>OZ244957.1:1077500-2761428 GCA_965222535.1 Gammaproteobacteria bacterium | reverse complement strand
CCGATGGAGTCCCCGTCCTTGCGCAGTCGATCCATATAGTGCTCAAGTCGCGGTACCAGTGCTGCATCGGGGCAGAAGAACGGATTGCGTTCAACCTCGTCCCAATCAAAGCCCTGGATTTTTAGCTCTCCGAGCTGCGAAAGGTAGCCGCGAATGCACACCCCAAGGCGTTGCTGAAGGTATTTTTTGGCGATCACGGCGGCCGCCACGCGCACTGCTGTCTCGCGTGCCGAAGCCCTGCCGCCGCCACGGTAGTCGCGTACGCCATACTTTTGCTGGTAGCTGTAATCGGCGTGAGAGGGCCTGAACTGTGCGGCTATCGCCGTGTAATCTTTGCTGCGTTGATCGGTATTTTCGATCATCAGGTGGATCGGCGTACCGCTCGTCTGACCGTCAAACACGCCCGACAGAATGCGCACTTGGTCGGGCTCGCGCCGCTGCGCGGTATGGCGGCTTTGGCCCGGTCGCCGACGCGCCATATCCGCGACAAAATCGCTCTCTGCCAGCGCCAGCCCCGGCGGACAACCGCAAACCACGCCGCCGATCGCCGGCCCGTGGCTCTCGCCGTAAGAGGTGACGGTGAACAAACGCCCGATGGTGTTTCCTGACATGCTCGGAATCTTAGTTTATCGCTGACTGATTGCAAAGGTGGCATTGGCGGCGCGTGGCTGTTGTGCGCCGTGTTACTGCTCAGCCGTCCTGGTTTTGACCGATGACTGCATCGAGGATGCGCTGGGGGTCGCTTTCGTCGTGTTCGTCCTGCCACTCGCGGCAGCGCTCCAGCAGCGGCGCAAAATGCGCCCCCGGCTTCAGCCCGCGGGCGATCAGGTCGCGTCCGCGCACGCGATCGGGCAGCGGCGCACGATCAACCGCCAGTGCTTGGGCCTGGGCGATGAACGCCGCACCATGGGGAAAGCGCTTGGCGCATCCATCCGCGGTCGTCCTGCCGAGGTGATCGGCGCGCGCCAAGCGCGCCAGCAGTTCCAATGATACGCCGGCTGCCGCCAACTGGCGCGCCAGCCGCCGATAGCCCTTCGGCCCTGCCTGATTGAGCACGTACAACGCCGGGGCAAGATGATAACGCACCAAAGCCGCAACACGCCGCTGCAATGCTTGACCGTATTTCAGGCGATGCAGAAATTTCTCGCTCAGCGCGACCCCAGCGACGTCATGGCCGGGGGAGCGGATGCGACCACGCTGTTCAACAGTGGTCACCGCTTTACCCAGATCATGGCACAGCGCCGCCAGCATCAGCGCGTGATCATCGGCGTCCTGGCGCCGATCGGCAGCGGCGCAATCGACGACCATCAACGTATGCACCCACACATCCCCTTCAGGATGCCACTCAGGCTCCTGCGGCACGCCGACCAGCGCCGCCAGTTCAGGAAAGAAACGCAACAGCTTGGTGTCTTGCAAAAACTGCAACGCCAGCGAGGGGCGCGCGGCACGTAACAGGAACTTATCGCATTCCTCGGCGATCCGCTCGGCTGACAATTCCGCCAAGTCCATCCCTGCGCACAGCGCCATCAACGAGGCATCGACGCTGAACTCAAGGCGCGCCGCGAACTGAGCGACGCGCAAGGCGCGCAACGCATCCTCGGCAAACGTCGCTTCATCCGTCGCCCGCAAGCGGCGTGCACGCAGATCCTGCTGGCCGCCGTGTGCATCCAGCAACTCGCCGCTCAGCGGATCGATGGCCATCGCGTTGACCGTCACATCGCGCCGCCGCGCGGCTTGCGCGAACGGCAGCCATGGGTCGGGAGCTACGTCAAACCCGCGATGCCCACGCCCCACTTTGCTGTCGCTGCGCGGCAGCGAAAAATCGATATCGTAGTGTTTGACGCGAAAAACCCCGAACGCCCGGCCAACCTCGATAACCTTGCCAAAATCCGCCAGCAACGCTTGCAGCGTCGGCGGCGCAAGCCCGTACACCTCAATATCCAGGTCCTTGTTGGCCTGCCCCAGCAGGCGATCACGCACCGTGCCGCCGACGATCAAAGCACGCCCACCCGCAGCACGCACGCGGCGCGCGATGGCGTTCACTTCTTGTGGCCAACAATCGAGTGCTAAAACCAAGGGATGCTCCTTGTTTTAATGTTATCCATCGTGGGTTTTATATGTTTGCTTCACTGAAAAGGGGTTCAATCTGTCTTTTTTGGATGTCTGAAATAACGCCGCTTTTCAAAATTGCATCTTTTAGCTGAGATTTAAGTTTCTTTGTAATGGATTCTTGTTTACAAAAAACAATAACAAACTTTTTAAAAACATCAAATTTATCATTATCCCATTCATCTACATTATCCCATTTTCTTGTATCATCAAATAACGAAGTGCCTGAATCAGCAAATAATGAAGCGAGAAAAAAATCAACAGTATTAAGATCGCCGTTATAATCAGGGCGGATATCCCAATTTTGAGCCCAATATTTATCCAATCTATTAAAATATTGCATCAAATCGTCGCCTTTATCTAAAAACATATCAGCTAATATGCGCACTGCAATAACATTAGGATCAATTCCCGCATCACAAGTTTTAACTTTACATTTATAATTTTCCAATATTTCTTTAATATCTATTTTGTTTTCTATTAATTTAATGATTATTCTATTATTTAGTAACTCATGTTTATCTATTAGGATAGGCTTGACGTATTCCCAACTTCCTTCTTTTATCATGTGAGACAAAATTATACGATAATCTATTGGTGGTTGTGGTGGTAATGATTGTAGGGGTTGTGTGTGTGCTTGGCTTAGTGCAAATCCGTAAAAATCAGGATAAATAGTATCATAATTAACATTGAACAAGGTATCCATCTCATACAATAAAGTACTTTTATCATCAGAAGGAATCTTAATTCTTTGGATAGATAGGTGATTTTCTAAAATAGGTGCACCAAAAACACATACACTATCTTGCGCGAGGGTTCTATTATTAATGTTTTCAGGCTCCCATAGCCATAAATCATTATTGAAAAGAAATTCATCAATTGGCTTTGATAAATCGTATGAGGTGATCTTTTTAATATTTTCTACATTGACGACAAAAACAACACCGTCACGTTTATTTGAGTTGTTTTGACAAGCAAACCACAGGGCTGTGAGAAAATTTTTGGTGAAATCTACAAGACAAGTAGCTGCCCCGAAGTGTTGTAACTCAATAAGAATTTGCAAATCAGAAGATTTCTGAAAATCTTTAGGATAGCCTTTTAATTTTGCTTTTTCAATAATATCTTTATTGTAATCTTTAAATGATTCGATAGTATCAACATCAGTTTCAGTTATTGAATTACTAAAGCCTTCAGATTTTTTAATTCTTCTAAATGCTGATGAGTCCAGTGACCATCCATTTTCTTGTCCTCTAAATAAAAAAGATACTTTTGAAGAGTGATATATATTTTTTATTTCGTTTATGTATTTATTTATTAGCATATTATGATTGTACTGCTCATTGGTTTGGGTAGTTGTGAGGAAGCTTGGATGGAACGGTGGGGGTTGTCCGATCACAGGCATATATACGCATCCTTATTCTCCCTTAGAGCGGGATAAAAGCTCGACAAGACTTCACGACCCCGCAATAAGCGGTAGCTATTATACGGAAGAGCATCTGGTGACCTCGAAAAACCTCAACGGGATGGGAGGGGTGGGGGAAAGGGATCGCTTTTATGGTTAATCCTGAAAGAACTGCTGGAAGGGGCATTGCCCCCAATTCCAGAGCGTTACTACCGCCCTCGGCCCTGCACGGCGTTGAGGCGAGGGCGCAGGCTGTGCTAGGGGGTTGGGGGAAGGGAGTACCGCGTTTAGGTGGGTTAAACACGCCTTAACCCTTCCCCCAATACAAACGTCTTTACCCTCCTTAGACTCCTGAGATGCTAGGCGCTGCCTAGCATCTCAGGATTAAAAATATTAAAAGATCCCAGAATCCCCGCCCGAAGTTCCCAGAGCCTTGCCCGCCACTATTCCAGAGCGTTACTACCGCCCTCGGCCCTGCACGGCGTTGAGGCGAGGGCGCAGGCGGTACTGGGGTTAGGGGGTTGGGGGAAGGGAGTACCGCGTTTAGGTGGGTTAAACACGCCTTAACCCTTCCCCCAATACAAACGTCTTTACCCTCCTTAGACTCCTTTGATGCTAGGCGTTGCCTAGCATCAAAGGATTAAAAATATTAAAAGATTCCAGAATCCCCGCCCGAAGCCATCCCGGGGCATTGCTCCCAATTCCAGAGCGTTACTACCGCCCTCGGCCCTGCACGGCGTTGAGGCGAGGGCGCAGGCTGTGCTGGGGTTAGGGGGTTGGGGGAAGGGAGTACCGCGTTTAGGTGGGTTAAACACGCCTTAACCCTTCCCCCAATACAAACGTCTTTACCCTCCTTAGACTCCTTTGATGCTAGGCGTTGCCTAGCATCAAAGGATTAAAAATATTAAAAGTTCCCAGAGCCTTGCCCGCCACTATGCCAGAGCGTTACTACCGCCCTCGGCCCTGCACGGCGTTGAGGCGAGGGCGCAGGCTGTGCTGGGGTTAGGGGGTTGGGGAAAGGGAGTACCGCGTTTAGGTGGGTTAGGAGGGCCTTAACCCTTCCCCCAATAAAAACGTTCTTTACCCTCCTTAGACTCCTGAGATGCTAGGCGTTGCCTAGCATCTCAGGATTAAAAATATTAAAAGATTCCAGAATCCCCGCCCGAAGCCATCCCAGAGCCCCGCCCTAAGCCCCGAAGCCCCCTTCCCCTAAGCCCTTCTCCCCTGAACCTCTGCGCCGCTAAATTCTAGCCAGCAGCCCCCACGCTGCCAGCAGGATCAACAGTGACAAGCACAATGGGCGGTAGTAGGGTTCATAGCGGGGGATGAATAAGCGGCTACCGATGAGCACCCCGATGGCGACCGGCAGCGCGAGGCTCAAGCCGCGCGACACCGCTGCCAAATCCATCACGCGGTATGCCAATAAGGTGATCAGCGTGGCGCATTGGCTGAAAAACAAAAACAACACCAGCGAGGCGCGCATGCGGGCAGCTTTGGCATTGCTGGCAAGGACATAGAGCGCCACCACCAACCCGCCAACGCCCGCCACCCCGGTCGCGATGCCAGCCAGCAAGCCTGAGCCATACACCCCTGGCTTTGTCGCCAGCCAAGCGATCCGCAGGCGCAGTAACTGGGTGGCTGCCAGCACCAGAATCATGCCAAGGGCTAATGCCCTAGAGCTTGCCAGCGGCAGCGTGGTCGTTAGGTACATCCCGATCGGCACGCCCAGGGCCGAACCGATCGACAGGCCGACGACAACGCCAAAGTCGGCCTCGCGCCAGCCGCGGTTGCGCAGCATCAGGATCGAAGCCGTCAGTTCAAGCCACCACATCGTCGGGATCAACTGCACCGGCGGCAAAATAGAAACCGCCGCTGCCATAATCAACGCCGACAGCGCAAACCCGGTAAAGCCGCGCACCACGCCAGCAAAAAAACACACCAGCGCCAGCAGCGCGAACGACTCTAGCGAAAGATTCAGTAGGGAACCTCGAAAAACTGGGGATTTGGGGGAAATGGATTTTTTTAATTTTAATTAGGAGCGCCTAGCGGCACCATGAAATGATTGCTGGAAGGGTCATTGCCCTAAATTCCAGAGCCCCGCTCGCCACTATCCCAGAGCACCGCCATAGGTTTGCACCGCATCCGTTCCAAGATCGATCGCCTTACCGTAACCCGTAAAAGGCGCGCTATCAAGCCGTGCGGTACGACAAAAACGCCAACGCGCCGATCAGCCTAGGCAAAAAGCCCACCTTTGTTCTCCAACATTCCCTTCCATTGATTCTTTTTGAGGTGTTCGAAAGCGCTTTTCTGGTTATACTTCCATTGTTGACCGGCAGATCATCAGGGTTTGCCGGCGTACTTCAGCCACTGATGGGGTTGCTCTTGATGGAATCGACGATATTCCGTTTCATTCTGCGTTTCAGTTTGCGCGAACAGCTGCTGTTGGTGCTGCTGACCTTGGCGTCGTTCCCGTTTTTCTATTTTTCGCTTGATCTGCCAAAGACGATCATCGATGAAGCGATCGGCGGCACCGATTTTCCGCAAAACCTGTTTGCTTTTGATCCGAGCGGGATCCCGCTGCTGGGAGAGGTGTTTGATGCGGGTGCCGGGATTCCCGGGGTCGAGCTGGAGCAGTTGCCGTTTTTGCTGGCATTGTGCGGCATGTTCCTGATCCTAGTGTTGATTAACGGCGTTTTCAAATACGTCATCAATGTGTACGCCGGGATCGTCGGCGAGCGCATGTTGCGCCGCCTGCGCTACGAGTTTTACGCCTGCATTCTGCGCTTTCCGCTGTCGCGCTTTCGCAAACTGTCGCAGGGTGAAGTGGTGTCGATGATCGTTGCCGAAACCGAGCCGCTGGGCGGTTTCATCGGCGATTCCATCAAACTGCCGGTTTTCCAAGGCGGGCAGTTATTGACCCTGCTGATATTTATCCTCGTTCAGAATCCGATCCTTGGCGCTCTGGCGATCATGTTGTATCCAGTGCAGATCTGGTTGATCACCAAATTACAGGCCAAACTCAATGCTTACAAAAAGCAGCGGGTGCGGTTGGCGCGCAAGGCTTCCGAACGCATTAGCGAAGTCGTCGGCGGCGTGCAGGAAGTGCATACCCACGATACCTCGCAATACGAGTTGACTGAATACGGCGCGCGCATGGGCGTTATCTACGATGTGCGGGTGAAGATCTATTATCTGAAGTTCATGATCAAGTTTCTAAACAACTTTATCGCTCAAGTCACGCCGTTTTTCTTCTACGCCATCGGCGGTTACCTCGTGATCGCGGGCGATATCACGATTGGCGCGCTGGTGGTGGTGCTGGCCAACTATGAAAAATTATCCGTCCCATGGAAAGAACTGCTGAACTTTTATCAAATCATGGAAGATGCGCGGATCAAATACGATCTGCTGCTGACCTCGTTTCAGGTGCCGTACATGCTTTCGCACCAGCTGCAAACCGAAGAGCCGGCTGAAGCAACAGCGGTCACGGGGACTTTGGTCGCCAGCAATGTCGATCTGCGCGATGACGACGAACAGAAATCGCCGTTTCCAGGGAACCTCAGCTTTACCGCTGAGCTGCCAGCGAATATCGCCATTGTCGGCGTTACCGATAGTGGCAGTGATCGCATTGCGCGCATCCTAGCTGGCATCAAGCGCGTGCAGCGCGGAACGCTGACGATCGGCGGCGTCAATTTTGCCAACGCGCCAGAAACGATCTTGGGGCGGCGCATCGCCTATGTCAATAACGAGCCGAATATATTCCACGGCAGCGTGCGCGATAACCTGCTGTACGGGCTGAAACATCGTCCGACCGTGGCACCTGAGTATGATCAGGAAGCGCTGATCGAATGGCACAGAGCGCAACATGACGCCAGCCTCGCTGGCAATATCACCTATGACATCAACGCCGACTGGATCGATTACAGCGGTGCCAACGTCAGCGGTAGCGAGGCCCTGTTGCAGCGCAGCATTGAAGTGCTGGACGTGTGCAGCATGCGTGGTGATGTGTACCGCCTAGGGTTGCAGGGGCTCGTCGATGCGCAGCAGCGCCCGCTATTGGTGCAGCGCTTGCTGGAAGCGCGCGGCTTGCTGCACCAGCAGTTGCAACAATCGGAATATGCGCAGTTAGTGGAGCTTTTTGATCGCAACGCTTACAACACCAACATGTCGGTCGCCGAGAATCTGTTGTTCGGTACGCCGATCGATGCGGCCTTTGATCCGGAATCGCTGGGCGAAAACCCGCTGGTGTTGGAGGTATTGGCGCAAGCCAATCTGATTGATGACTTCCTGCGTATCGGGCGCGAAGTGGCGGCGATCATGGTGGATGTGTTCGCTGACGTGTCTCCTGAGGATGATCTGTTCATCCAATACAGTTTTATCAGCGCCGAGGATCTGCCGCTGTTCCGTGCGTTGCTGGCGCATAGCGACAGTCGCCAGGGGGGAGGGCCAGCCGATCTCAGCCCTGAAAGTCACAAGAAACTGCTGTCACTGCCATTCAAGCTGATCATTGAAAGGCATCGCTTGGGGCTTATTGATGAGAGCATACAACAGCGCATCCTCAAAGCGCGCCAGTTGTTGGTCGAGCGGGTTGACCGATCACGTCCGCCGATAGCGTTCTTTGACCTCGATAACTATAACCCGGCGATTTCGGTGCAGGACAACATCCTGTTCGGGCGTCTGGTGTACGGCAAAGCGCGCAGTGAAACCGTGATTGGCGCTTTGGTGCAGCAGGTGATCGAGCAGTTGGATCTGACGCAGCCGATCACCGAGCTTGGCCTAGACTATCATGTTGGTGTTGCCGGCGGGCGTTTGACCACCGCGCAGCGCCAGAAGCTCGCCATCGCCCGGTGCATCATGAAGCGCCCCGATATAATCATCGTCGATCGTGCTACGGCGGTGCTGGATAATACTGCTCAGCAGCACATTCAACGCGAGATGATCGCCGAATTTTCCCATCGCAGTCTGATTTGGGTGCTGCATCGAACTGAATTTTCCAAGCACTTTGATCACGTGTTGGTCATTGAATCAGGTCGTGTTGTCGAGCAAGGGCGGTTTGATGAGCTCGATCAAGCGGGGAGCAGACTGCGCCAGTTGCTGCAGGCGAATTAAGGCGTGCTCATTTTCAGGCATCACAATAAGATTGAGAGGGCAGGGGGAAGTGGCTGCACATCCTGCCGTCTGAGGGCGATCTGCTGTGCAGTGAATTGCCAGCAGGGCACCCCAGTATGGAAAATAGCAACTATCACGGCTTACGCCTAGGGTGCTATTCCCGGACTCCATGAGGGATAAGCGGATGGATCTGAATACAGAAGTTGACCTATTGCGCAAGGTGCCAATGTTTTCCAAGATTGAACCGTCGCGGCTTAAGCTGCTGGCGTTCACCAGTCAGTCGTTGCGCTTTGATGACGGGGAGATCGTGTTTTGTGCCGGCGATGCGGCCGATTGCGCGTATGTGATCACGGAGGGGGAGGCTGAGATTCTGGACAATGACGGCAAGCCGATCAGCGGCGCGGTGCTCGGCAGGAACCAGTTGGTGGGCGAGCTTGGGGTGCTGACTGGGGCACCGCGTTCGGCAGCGATCCGCGCCAAAGGTCAGATGGTGGCGCTGCGCATCAGCGATGAGAAGTTTTTGCGCCTGCTGGCGGAAAATGCCGAGGCGGCGCTGGATGTGATGCGCCAGTTGAGCGATAAGCTGGTGCGCACCCACCGCCAATTGCTGGCAGTGAAGGCGGAACTTGAGACGCAGTCAGGCGCTGGTTAAGCAAGCGCGGCTGGGGGCTCTGAATAAGAAAACCATAAGGTGCCTCAAAAAACCAGCACAGCCTGCTTTTCGAGGCATCCTGCGGATGTTTGTCTATGGGGCAAAGGGCCTTCCAGCAATCATTCCGTGGTGCCGTTGAGCGGATCGAGAGGTCAGCGAATGGCGCGCCGTAGGCGCTCATCATTAAAAATAAAACAACCCTTTCCCCCCAAACGCCATCCCGTTTTGGGGTTTTTCGAGGTTCCTTGTAGGGATATTGAGAGGTAATGGATAAAATACGCTTTGCGGCCCTGTGGTCGCGCTGTGGCGGCGATGCGGCGGCAGGCGGTTTATTGTTTGAGCAGTTGGCTGGGCACTATGGCGAGCCGCAGCGCCATTACCACACCTTGGAGCATATCGCGCATTGCCTTGCGCAACTGGATAAAATACCGCAAGAGGTTGAATGCGCCGAGGCGCTTGAGCTATCGATTTGGTACCACGACGTGATTTACCAGATCGGTGCCAAGGATAACGAGCAATGCAGCGCCGATCGCTTCATGGAGCACTCCACTGGAGTTATTGACGAAGACCTGCGGCAGCAGGTGCAGGCGCTGATTATGGTCACCGTCCACCCCAGTGTGCCGACAACCCCTGATCAGTGCCTGATGGTCGACATTGACCTGTCCAGCTTCTGCCTTCCTTGGCCGGAGTTCCTGCGTGACAGTACCAACGTGCGCAACGAGTTCCCCCATCTTAGCGACGCTGAGTTCAGCACCGGGCAGATCCGCTTTCTGCGCAGTTTAATGGCGCGCCCCTGGTTCTATAACAGCGACTACTACCGCCAGCATCACGAACAAGCAGCGCACGATAACATCCATCGGCTGTTGCTGTCACTGCAACATGGCGAGGGGCTGCCGCCGTCACCGCCCGCTGTGTAGCCGCGGTCGCTTCGCTCGTCGCCCAATGCGGGCTGCTGCCCTTGTAGAATGGGCAACAATAAGGTGGATTGGGGACTTATTCGCACCCTTACTTAAATAGGGTACGTGAATCGGCTCTCCTTTACTTTTTCTTTCCCCCTTGATTGGGGTTCATCTGTTTGCCGCGATTGCCTTTATTTTTGGCGTGCTGCTGGTTCTGTCCAGGTGTTCCTTTATTTGGATTCTGCTGGTTAGCTCTATTATCATTTGGTTTAATTTTGTCAGACATGGTCATTCTCCAATTGCACAAAATGAAAATTAGTTAGACATCTGCTGTGCGTTCAAATGTATAACGTTTGTCTCAGCCGCACGCTGAAAGCGCGCTGACTGGAGTAATTTGTTATGCTAACTCTGCCTCGTACTCGCTAATGGAAGATTTAATTTGATCTGCAAATTTAAAGATATCCTCAAGGTTTTCTATTTTCACGCGTTCTTCTTTTTTATCTGTGAATAAACCTAAATATTTTTGTGAATAATTGAAATGGAGCCTGCAGATAGGTTTTCTATTATTATCATCAAGTAAGATGCCACAATAACTTTTTGTATCTCTCATTACGACTCTATTGACGTTTATGTTCTCTCTAAGAATTGCTCTGACAATGTTGTAACCATCCACTTCTTCTTATGTAGTTAAAATACCGGCTTTGTCATTTGGAGGTGTGTTTTCTACATCTTCGAGAGATTTTGTTATATTAGAATCAATCACTTTCTCATTAGCTGACAATGCAGATTTTAAGCGTTCATTTATGCGGTCATTTATAAACTGGCTTCTAGATTCTCTTGCAATTTTTGTAAATTGCTCTATTACTGGCTGTGTTAATCGCTTATCATATACTTGAGATGCAAAAAAACGAACAAACGATTCGGAAGGATTTTTCAGTTCTTCTTCTAATATTTTTTTAATTGCCCCTGCATATTTTAGGGTACTAGCAGTTGTTAGGATATCTTCTAGCGAAAAGGTTTGCTTAGTGAATTTTTTTAGTTCATTTATGTGGTGATCTTCAAAATCTAAAATGTTAAATATAAAGAAAGGTTTTGAATCCATTTTGTTTAGTTCATCAATGTCAGAATAAAATTCATAGCTTATTCCATTCGTAAGAATGGCGAATCTAGCTTCTGTTGCAGAGAAATATCGATATAGTTGTGATGCATAATCTTTATGTAAATCTGCTCCAGACCATTTGCATTCAATTAAGATAATTATTCCATCATCTTTTTTTATTGCATAATCAACTTTTTCTCCTTTTTTTGCACCAATATCTGCGGTGAATTCTGGAATAACTTCAAATGGATTAAATACATCATATCCTAATGCGCTTATGAAAGGCATTATGAATGCATTTTTTGTTGCTTCTTCTGTTTTTATATGATCAATTTGCTTTGGGATTCTAGAAGAGATTTCTTTAATTTTGTCTATTAAATCCATACTTTCCTCTCTTGTTTTTTAATCCGCAACAACCAAGCTGTTGCTTGGCTATGATGGTATGTATGCGGCATGAGGGCGATACGCTGTACGCGCTATTCGCTCATTGGGCGAGGGGTTCAAAAGTGTATTTGCCGCCGCTGACTTTGATGTTGGGCGGTTGCCGCTGCTCCTCAAAAAAGATATAGCCGTCTTGCAGATTGCGCCAAAACGGGAACCACTTTGAATAGTCGTAGCGCTGCAATTTGACCTCGGTGAGCGGGAACGGAAAGATGTGCACTCGCACCAACGAGTGTCCGTTAGTCAGTGTAGCCTCAACCAAGGTGTAGATCTCTTCGATCGCGGCATCGGTCATGGCATAGCTGCCATCCGAAAAACAGCCGCCGCGAATTGTTATCGGGGCACGCCCGCCGCGGCGTTTGTTGGCGCGATCGTAGTGGTTGGGGTAACCGATATTGAGCGCCAGATGAAAGCGATCATTAGGGATCAGGCGCTTTTTACTGATGAAGTAGAATCCTTCGGGGCTTTGCTTATCTTGCCGTTTTGTCTTCGGTCCTACATACCCAGTGGCGTAAGCGCAGATAGGGTAACGGCGAAACAAACGAAAACCATCGCCGCTCAAAAGCCACAATTCAAGTTCGCGCGACTCTTTGAAAATCCTGATAAAGAGCGGTGCACCAAACAGTAGATCAGCGGTTTCGAGCGCGTCCCTGAGGATTGGCGTAATCCTCGCCGCTACTTCCCTTGGGCGCGCCTCGTTGGCCGCTTCAGCACCAGTGCCCATAATCAATGACAAGCTGGCTGCCAACAGGCCGATCAGCGTCATGCTGCGGCGCAATGCGCGGTACCATGCCGCGTTGCCACGACGGCCAGCAAGGTGCGTTATGGAGTGCTCGGGTTGCTGCCAGATAGTCATAACCCGAGGTTTCTCAAGGCGCGGATGGGAAGCGTAACAGAGCAGGAGAGGGGGAGGGGGGGCGGCTGCACCACCAACAGCCGCAATTGACGGTTGGTGGTGCAGCGCACAGTCGTTACCTGAGTGAGGTTCAGCTCACCATGTCTTTGAGCATCTTCAGGGGGCGAATTTTGACGATAGAGCTCGCTGGTTTGCTTGCTATGTCCATTGTCTCACCGGGGCGGAAAGGATTCGGGACGCCGCGGCGGGCTTTTTGCGCTGGTTTTTGCTGTGTCGTTATTTTCAACAAACCGGGCAGAGTGAAAGCACCTACACTGCGTTTTTTCAGATGCCGGGCGATAATCTCAGCGAGTGAATCAAACACGACTGCCACATCTTTACGCGAGACTTCAGTTTCCTCAGCGATCGTGTTTATTAATTGGCTTTTAGTGTACGCCTTGGTTAGTGAAGGTGTTTTAGCTTTAGGCATGAAACGGGTCCTTTTATTTTAATGGGATTGTATTGTTCACACCGTTGGCAGTGCCATTTGGAGTACAGTTCGTGCGAGTGCATTCCTTATTGCTATCGACGTGCCAAGCAGCGTGGCGATGAATGCGCTCGCCGTCGGCGGAATAATCAGTATGATTGCCAGCGAGATGAGCGCGATAGGGAGAGGTGGTTGGCATAATGCATCATTTGCGCTTTTCAAGCGCTAGTTCCGAGAGAAGTAAAATATGGCTGCGCCAGCTACCCGCTGCGGGGAAACGGGTGCCTGCCGAGCGCTTTTCTTTGTGAGGAGCGTGATTATTTCCCCTAAGCGTTCGCGAACGCCATTCCGATGCTGGCGTTGGAGGATTGCGCACCAGCCCAGAACGGTACCGCAATTCCAGCAAAGGCGCGCTGCGAATCCCAGACTTTTTTGAAGAATGCATTTCCTTTGGCTTCTTTCTCCAAGATTGCCCGCGCGGCGCTCATATACTCAGTTAAATAATCGGCTGGGGTGTCGTGCAGTATGACGCCGTGATTCTCAGTCAGATCTTTCAGTGCTTTGCCATTCTCATAAATACGGTAAGCTATGGCGCGTATCAGTGACGCATCGGCGGCGATTTCCATTGCATTTTGCTGGTGCGGCGTCAGCCGATCCCACACGTCTTTATTGATATACATGTCGGCATTCACCACCACTTGATGTAAGCCTTGCAGGTAATAGTGCTTCAGTACTTTCTGGAAGCTGAACACACTGTCCGGTTTCGGGCAGCACCACTCAGCGGCGTCAATGGTGCCTTTTTCCAGCGCTGGCAGGATATCGCCACCGCCCATCGCCAGCGCCGCAACGCCGATGGCTTTATACGGTTGACCGGGGATCCCGGGCGGGGCACGGAAGCGGTATTTGCGGAAATCATCCATGCTCTTGATCGGCTCTTTGAACCAACCGGGTGCCTTCGGGCCGACCGGTTGCAGCATCAGCCCTTTTACATTCATGCCCATCTTATCCCATAGTTCATCGTAGAGCTGCTTGCCGCCACCGAACATATACCAAGAAATGAAAGCGATATTGTCAATGCCAACCCCAGCGCCGGCGATGGGAGAGCCAAACAGCATCGCCGCCGGGTGTAGCCCCGACCAGTAATTTGTCCAAGCGAAACCGCCATCGATCAGTCCCTTATCGACAGCTTCAAGGGTTTCTCTGACGCCAACGACGGCACCCACGGGTAATACCTTTATCTCAACCTCGCCGTTGGTCAGCGCTTTCACATTGGCACCGAAGTCATTCAGCATGGTCACTTCATCGGCTTTCGCCGGTATCACGGACTGAACTTTAATTACTGTTTTGGCTGATGCAGCATTGACCATGGCGAGTGACACCAAGGCGACTGCGCCAAATAATGCGGCAGTTATTATTCGCATTTATAGTCCTCCTAGCAGATAGTCAAAAGATACCCCTGCAAGGCTGCCTTGACCATGCTAGGGAAAGACAGAAAGTGGATGTGAGAACGTGTACCTTCCAAGGTAACAAAAAAAGTATGCAGGTTGAAGAATCGAGGCCTAGCACGGCATTGGAGAAGTTTGGGTAATGAGTTGCCTAGGTTATTCCAAGCAGCGCAAGACGATCCTGCTCCACGCTATTTGGCGAGGGCATAGCGCTCCAGTCGGTATGCCGCTGCCTTTTATTAAGCGCTCTCGCAGCCGCTTACGCCGTGCGACGGGAAGTCTAGCATCTTTGCTATGTTGCTGTAAAATACCGCATTTGTCTGACATAGGGGTAGAAATGACCATCGGTATTGGGTTCAACTAAGCTCCCACGTCCCTTTCCAGCCGTTTCTTGATGCCCCTAGGGGGCTCGAAAAACTGCGCGAAGCTGGCTTTTTGGTACTCCAACGGGCTTTATTGAGGGAAGGATTATAAATCAACGGCTTACGATACAGATGAGCATACTCCTTCCGCTAAACCCCCATCCCGTTAAGGTTTTTCGAGGTTCCCCTGAGTAAAATCAGTGCGACAGACAATGCCTGCACAGTGTGATTTTCTGGTGATAGGCGGTGGTATTGCCGGTGCCAGCGCCGCTTATTATCTGTCATCGCATGGCAGCGTTACCCAGTTGGAGCGCGAATCAGGCACCGGTTATCATACCACTGGGCGTTCAGCAGCGACGCTGCAAGATGCTTACGGGGGGCCTCAAGTGCGTAAACTGACGCGTGTCAGCCGCAATCTGCTGCTATCACCACCCGCTGAATTCTGCCCAACCCCGCTGTTGAGTCCACTTGGCCTTTTGCATGTCGGTCGTAAAGATCAGCGCGATCAAATTGCCGCCTACTTGCAACGCCACGATCCTGACCACGCTGCCGACACTAGCGTTCATATCCGCATGTGGTCGCTGACCGCTGAAGAGCTCATCGATCGCATCCCGATCCTAAGACGCGAACGGGTGCATTGCGGGATTGAAGAGCCGGATGTGATGTGCATTGATGTTGGTGCTCTGCACCAAGCGTACTTGCGCGGTGCGCGGCGCAACGGGGCGCAGTTGCTGTTGAACGCCAACGTGACAGCACTTGAACGGTATCGCACTGGGTGGCGAGTGAAAACCACCGACCAATACTGGGATGCACAGGTTGTGGTCAATGCCGCAGGTGCTTGGGGTGACGCCATCGCGATCCTTGCCGGGGTTACACCGCTGGGCCTGGTAGCTAAGCGGCGTACCGCGATATTAATCGATCTTCCAGCCGATGCGACGGCTGATAGTTGGCCAATGGTATCTGATATCGAGGAGCAGTTTTACTTTAAACCAGAAGCCGGTTTGTTGCTGGTATCGCCGGCGGATGAAACCCCGATGCCAGCATGTGATGTACAGCCGGATGAATGGGATATCGCCTTATTGGTTGATCGCATTGCGCGGGAAACCACATTGCCGCCCATTCGACGCGTCCCGCACCGCTGGGCCGGGTTGCGCAGCTTTGTCGCCGACAGACAACTGGTTATCGGCATGGCGAGAGACGCACCGGGGTTTTTCTGGCTTGTCGGTCAGGGGGGATATGGCATCCAGACCTCAGCCGCTGCCGGTATCGCCGCTGCCGCATTGATCACTACCGGCGAACTGCCCAGAACATTGCTTGAAGCGGGGCTTTGCACCGCCGCCTTGTCCCCTGAAAGACTGGCTACCATGTGATGGTTGAATCATCACAGGAGCATTTTATCCTCAACAGCCAAGCACAGCGTGGCTGTTGAGGAGGCTTTGTAGGAAAAGACTGTTGGGGCTTAGCTATTGTGGGAATGGTTATATACCGGTGTTACTTGAAGATGCAGGAATAGGGCTATTGTCATGCTCTCATCCCAGAGCCTCGCCCGAAGCCCTTTCCAGAGCGTCAAACGCAGCGCGACTCAACGAGGTGCAAAAAACGGTCTCCCTCACCCATCAAGCATCTTCAAGTAGCATGAGTATAAATCAATTTCTTACGTTAAAGGTGATCATGCCCCTTCCCCCAAGCCCCCATCCACAGCACAGCCTTGGCTTTGTCTTGGCACTGTGCATTTTGCTGTGTTGGATGCTCTGGGATAGCTTCGTTTATTGTTTCTGGCTGTAGTAAGGATTGGCTGTACCTACCCTCTTCCTGTATCTCCAAGTCGCATGATGTATAGCAGTACCCGCGATAGCTTAATGGAGTATTCAATTATCAGTAAAAAACCCCAATGGAGGCGAATAGTGCTACTGATGCTGATGTTTGCGATCATTATCCCGCTGACGCTCTCAGCCTGTATGAACTGGCAATCTGGCACCGATTGGCGTACCGCCGATCGGTCATCGGCAGGGATTGCACCTGATCCAAGCGCACACCCGGCAGCACTGGTGCAGGTTTATGCCGCCCGTGCGTTTCGCTGGCGCGGTGCGCTTGCGGTGCATACTTGGATTGCGACCAAGCGCGAGGAGGCCGCCCGCTATACGGTACACCAAGTAATGGGGTGGCGTGTACGTTATGGAGGCGGCTCTGCGATCGTCAGCACCCTAGATGCCCCGGATCGGCATTGGTTCGGTAACAAACCATGGGTCGTCACTGAACTGCATGGCGAGACCGCCAGCGCGGCGATCGAGAACATTGAACGTGCGGTGCGCAGCTACCCTTACAATCATAAATATGTTCTTTGGCCGGGGCCAAACAGCAATACTTTTGTGGCCACGATAATGCGGCAGGTTCCTGAGTTGGAAGCCGCTATGCCGGCCCTCGCGATCGGCAAGGATTACCTGCCCAACGGTAAGCTGTCAGCCGTTACCCCAAGTGGTGGCGGGTATCAGCTATCGGTGTTCGGCGTGATTGGGATCTTGCTCGGCAAACAGGAGGGATTGGAGCTTAATCTGCTCGGTTTGACGGTGGGCATTGATCTCTTCAGGCCAGCGATCAAGCTACCAGGGCTTGGAAGGCTTGGCTACTAAGCATTGCAGAGCAGGGTGGTGCCTGCACGCCTCTCCAAGGAGGAACTCTCAAAAACCCACCACGTATTGCCCAACGCTGCCCAGAGCACCCTCTTGTGAAAAGCGATAAATCAAGGCCCTGCCCTGTGAGTGGTTTTATCGCTTATTGCGGTTGATTTTTTGGGCGCTACCAAAGGGACACTGGGCTTGTGGAGCGCCGCTGCAACCTCAATTCTGCTCTGCGCCTGTAGCGGCACCGCTATCTTCAAGGGGCTTTTGTTGGCTCTCGCGGAACTCTTTTTCCAAATATTCAATTACTTTCTCCGATATGTCAATCTTGGCACTGACATAAGCGATGCCATCAACCAACACCATATCATAGTTTCCAGTAGCGGCAAGCTTCTGGATCACATCGGAAACCTTGCGCTGTAAGCTACTCAGCTCCTGCGAACGCCGAAGGTTCAGATCCTCGCGGAACTCTTCCTCCAAACGTTTCAAGTTGCGTTTTCGCAGGCGTATATCTTCGCTCTGACGCTGTTGCTCGGAGGCTGACATAATCGCGGCATCACGCAGCAATTTATCTTCAAGCTCGCGAATTTCATTGTGCAGGTTCAATAAATTGCGATCGCGGGATGCAAATTCATTTTCAATCCGGTTGCGCGCTTCGATAGCCTGTGGGGCAACCTCCAGCACTCTGGATACGTTGACAAACCCTATCTTCATCTGCGCAGTAGCGGTTGACGGTGGCAACCACAGGGTGGTTGCCAGCAGCACTACAGGTAAGGCGGTTATTCTGTGAATTAGCATGCTCAGTAGCTCAGTCCTATAAGTAGTTGAAAACGTTGTATTGAATCACCAGACTTTTTCACCAAAGGGATTCCATAGCTGATGGATAATGGCCCTATCGGAGCGAGCCAAGTGGCAGCAACCCCGGCGGATACCCGGATCTTTCCCAAGTCAAAGTCTTCGTGCGACCCATACACGGTGCCCGAATCGATAAAAGCGGTTAAGCGTACTCTCTCAAGCCCTTTTTTTTTGCTTAGCGGGAGAATAACTTGCGCCGAATTGACCAACTTCAGATTGCCGCCCAAGGGGTTGCCAGCTGAATTAAGCGGGCCTATTGAGTTCGGCTTGAAGCCGCGCACGGTGCGAATCCCTCCCAAGAAAAAATTCGAGAACACCGGCAAATCTGCGGTGCTCCCAAATCCATCGCCGTAATCGATCTCATGATTGGAGGTAAAGATCAGGTTACCCGGCAGCGGTCGGTATTGTCGATACCTAGCGCCGGCTTTGTAGTAGGAGAGTCCAATTCCAGATAATGTCATCCGACCATAAAGACTCGCACGGACTCCTTGCGTCGGTAATAATCTGCTATCCCGGTTATCAAAAGCCCAGCTGCTGTTGAATGTCAGGGCGGTGAAGCTGTTGCCCGTCTGTGACAGTAATGAAGATACTTCTGAGGATACATCTGTGCCGGTAAGGATATTGGTGTTCACCAGTTCAACACCGGCATTAATTCGGTTATATTCAGTAACTGGTATTCCTAGACTTATCTCAATCCCGCGCTCTATACGATCGTAATCGTCAGATGCTGCCGCTGCGCCAGCCTGAGTGGTGTGCCAGAGGAAACGGAAATCACGACTGATCCCACTATGGGTCCAGTATGGATCAACAAAGTTGAAATCAATATCCTGCTTGGATGCGGTTCTGGCATACGTTAACACGACTTTGTTACCAGAGCCAAAGAAGTTATCTTGGCTGATGTTGGTGTTGAACGCAACGCCATCTTCGCCAGAGTAAGATGCTCCCAGCGTCAGATTGCCGGACGATGATTCCACAACGTCGACGTTGACGTCAAGCTGGTTATCAACGCCCGGTACCGTTGGGGTCGTAATTTTGACGGTCCTGAAAAATCCTAGGCGGCGCAAACGCTGCTCAGAACGCCGGATGGCCTTGGCGGAGTACCAGTTTGATTCAAGTTGGCGCATCTCTCGCCGCAGCACCTCATCGCGGGTGGAGGTGTTGCCACTAAAGTTGATCCGCCGCACATAAACCCTCTTCCCCGGGGTGATGTGAAATACAACATCGACCTCATCGCTGTCTTCAATGAAGATTGGTTCGGCGCGCACCGAGGCGAACGCGTAGCTGGCGTCAGACAGACGCTGTTTAAGCCCGACTATCGTTTCGGTGACATCAAGGCGCGAAAAATACCCCCCGTGAACCACGCTGATACGCTCGAAAAGCTCCGCTTTATCGTCAATGACCAGATCTCCTTGCAGTTTTATATCCCGCACCCGATAACGCTTGCCTTCGCTGACATTGATGGTGATATAAACCTTTTGTTTATCTGGAGTGATCGATACCTGTACCGACTCGACGTTGAACTTGATAAACCCTTTGTCTAGGTAGAACGAGCGCAGTTTTTCTATATCCGCGGTCAGTTTGGGATTGGAGTAACGATCGTCTTTCTTAAACCAAGAGAGCCAGCCCGAGATTCTCAGTTCAAATTCTTCAAGCAGAGCCTTGTCGGCGTAGCGTTCGTTGCCGACTATGTTGATGCTGTCGATCTTCGCCACCTCCCCTTCGGCGATCGAGAAGATCACCGCGATGCGATTGCGCTCCAGAGGAGTGTACGAACTGTTGATCTCGGCGCCATATTTACCTGCGACAAAATACGCAGCGCGTAACTCGCGGTTGACCCGCTCGAATAATGCGCGATTGAATGCCTGCCCCTTGTCGAAGCCGATTTGCGACAGTGCTGCGGTCAACTGCTCGGTACTCAATTCTTTGTTACCCTTGAATTCAATGCGGTCAATCAGGGGGTTCTCGACCAATTCAACGATTAGCGTACTGCCGTTGTGTTTAATTTGAATGTCTTGAAAAAAGCCAGTTTTATACAGCGATCGAATAGCGTCCGAGGCATCCCCGGGCTGCAGGTCGGCACCGATGCGAATCGGCAGGTAGTTATACGCAGTGCCGGCCGCGATACGTTTTAATCCCCTGACTTCGATATCTTCGACGACGAAAGCACGTGCCTGGCAGCTGCATATTACTGCCAGCAACAGCCAGCCTCGCATTAATCGAGGGACAAGCGCACCAAGGGAACCTCGAAAAACCCTGAAATGGGATGGGGAGATGGGGGAAGGGTTACTGTGAGAAATTTCGTAAGCCATTGATTAATAAACCTTTTCACAAACATAACAGCATGAGAGCGCCTTGGAAAGCTGGCTTTGCTTAGTTTTTCGAGGTGCCTTTCAGAAGATTCATCAGCAAAGGATGCAGCGAATCAGCTGAACAGGCGCACCGCATCGTTATAAAGCGCCAGCCCCATCAAGCCGCTAAGCAGCAATATCCCCAACCGTTGTCCTATGGATTGGATTGATTCTGAGACGGGACGCCCGGTCACCCCTTCGATCCCGTAGTACAGCAAATGGCCTCCATCCAATAAGGGGATCGGCAGCAAATTCAAGATCCCCAAACTGATGCTGATGATCGCAATAAAACGCAGAAATTGGCTCCCGCCCCCGTCAGCCGAAAAACCAGCATATTGAGCGATACTGAACGGTCCACTGAGGTTACGTGTCGATAGCTCCAAGGTGACCATCTTCCATAGCAGACGCAAGGTCAAGATCGTTACCTCAAGCGTCTTATCTAGCGCCAGCCATAGCCCCTCCAGCGGGTTATAGCGCTCCGTTGTGCGGTACCGCTGCTGGGCATCGGCGTCTGGTGGTGCAACGCTGATACCGATCCGACCGTGCGCCACCCCCGCCTCGGTAACCGTCGCCGGCGTCAGTGACAACCGCAGCCGTTCGCCGCCGCGACGCACACCGACGATAAACGTTTGCCCAGGGTGTTGTGTGATATAGGTTCGCCAATTGCCCCACTCGCTGATGGCTTCACCATCAGCTGCCTCCAGACGATCGCCCGGCAGCAGCCCGGCGCGCGCCGCTGGGCTGCCAGCTTGCACCTCACCGATCACCGGGGGAAGTTTCAACCGTGCAGGAGTTATCCCGAAAACGTTGAAAAAGCGTCCGTCGCTGATGTGGTCCAGATCAATCTGTCCGGCGCTGATGGTGACGATCCGTGATAACTGTTGTTCATCGCCCAGTTCCATCACGAGATCTTCGCTGTCAAGGGATTCAGCAACGAAGGCTTGGATCGCGCTTTGCCAACTGAGGGTGCGCCGATCGCCGATGCGGATGATCTGATCTCCGGCAACAATACCTGCCTGCGCGGCGATCGAGCCGGGCTGTACTTCGCCGACAATCGGTCGATAGCCGCTGATCCCCCACATAAACATCAGCCAGTAGGCGACCACCGCCAGCAGCAAGTTAAACACCGGCCCAGCACTGACAATCGCGCAGCGGACGGATAATCGCTGGCGGTTGAAGGCGCGGTGGCGTTGCTCTGGCGCGATCGGTGCCTCGCTTTCATCCAGCATTTTGACATACCCACCGAGAGGCACTGCGGCGATCTGGTAGGTTGTCGCATCAGCAGCGCCGCTGGTGTAGCGCCACAGCACCGGACCGAAACCAATGGAGAACGTGATCACCTGGACGCCTGCCCGGCGGGCAACCCAGAAATGACCAAATTCATGCACCGACACCAATATGCCGATGGCGACCATGAACCAGAACAAAGACCATAATAATTCCAGCGTCATAAGCATCAACAACGTCCCGCCGTAAGCGTGCTGATCACGTATTCCGCGGTATCCCGCGCTTTGGCGTCAAACATCAAGATGGTATCGATATCATCGGCCCGATCAGCGGCTACCGTTTCGACCACGGCTTGGTTCACGATGGCGATCTCAGGGAATCGCAGGCGGTGGTTAATAAACGCATTCACCGCCACCTCATTGGCGGCATTCAGGATGGTTGGTGCGCTTCCGCCGCTTTTTGCCACCTTCATTGCCAATCGCAGGCACGGAAACCGATCCAGATCTGGGGCTTCAAAGTCGAGCCGCCCGATAGCGGTCAGATCCAGTGAATCGACGCCCGATTCGATGCGCTCAGGCCATGCCAGTGCATGTGCAATAGGCAGTCGCATATCGGGTTGGCTGAGCTGCGCCAGTACCGCCCCATCCTTGTACTCCACCATCGAATGCACAATGCTTTGCGGGTGTACGACTATGTCGATTTTCTCTGGTGGCATGGCAAACAACCAACTGGCCTCTATCAATTCCAACCCTTTGTTCATCATTGTTGCCGAGTCGATCGAGATTTTCTTTCCCATTGTCCAATTCGGATGAGCACAGGCGTCCGCGAGGGTGGCGTTGTTGATCTTATCGCTGGAATGCTTTCTGAACGGCCCGCCAGAGGCAGTTAGTAAAATACGTTTCACCTCTGCATGAGGTGCGTCCAGTGTTGTGCACGGTAGCGGCAGGCACTGAAATATCGCGTTATGTTCACTGTCTATGGGCAGTAACTCGGCACCGCTCCTAGCGACGGCGTCAATCAACAATTGACCCGACATGACCAGTGCTTCTTTGCTCGCCAACAGGATGCGTTTAGCGGCCTGCGCCGCCGCGAGGATGGGGATTAGGCTGGCTGCGCCGGTGATCGCCGCTACGACACAATCAACCTCCGGGTGAGCAGCGGCGCTACTGATGGCGTCGCCGCCGGCGACTGTGACCCTTGGCGCGGCGTGCGCCAATCGCTGTTGCAGTTGGTCGGCAGCCTGCGCATCTGCCATAACCGCCAGTTGCGGTTGCCACCGCAGGCACAACTCCGTCATCTTCGCCACATTGCGGTTCGCTGTCAACGCGATAATCCGGTAACGATCAGGATTATGGCTGACGACGCTCAAAGCACTGTCGCCGATAGAGCCGGTGGCACCGAGAATGGCTAATCCTTTTGAGAGCATGGAGTGTGTCCTTGTGGTGGTCATTATAAGCGGAATACCCCGACACTGATAATGTATAGCGGCAGCGCGGCGCACAGGCTGTCAATGCGATCGAGCATGCCGCCATGGCCGGCAAAAAATGTACCGCTGTCTTTGACTCCCACCTGCCGCTTGCAGAGGCTCACGGATAAATCGCCTAACACCGAAAACAGCACGACAGGCAGCCATAAAGCACAGCTTGCCAACCACTCAAGGAGCGCATAGTCACGCACCACGGCAACCCCAGAAATCAAAGCCAGCACGGCGACCAATGCACCGCACAGACCTTCCAGTGTTTTGTTAGGGCTGGTGCGCGGGACCAGCCGGCGGCGTCCAAGAAGCCGCCCGACGGCATATGCGCTGATATCGGCAAGCCACACCACCGCCAATAATAGTAATATATCAAAGTCCCCAGATTTGGTTTTCTGATGCAACTGGATCAACGCCACCCAGCCGGGCAACAGCAATAACCAGCCGATGATGACGCTGGTAATGCCGCTTGACAGCAGCTTCGGAGCATGACCGCGCTCGTAACGGACAATCAAGATCAGCGCCCCCACCCACCATGCCAGCGCCAGCAGTAATACCGCGTCAAAGCCAGCAAAGTCCTGATCCCATAGTAACCATAGCATCGCGCCGGTCAATCCAACGTAGCCAGCACAGGCAATGCTGCCGATACCCCTTCGCATCATTGTAATCCACTCAAAGGAGGCTACCAATACCGCGCTTGCCAACAACACCGCAAACCATCCGACGGGGAGCAACAATACCGCCAATACTACAACCGATAGCGCAATAGCGGCGGTGAGGATGCGCTGCTTGGTATTGTGCGTCACCAACGTGTTACTCTGTTTCACGGCGGCAGCAGCCGGGAGTCCACATTATCAGCGACACTGTGCCAGGCCCAATGACTTGTTCAACCACTGACAATGCGGTGCATGATAAGAATGTCCAGTAATAAGCTCACAATCATAATAGCGCTATTGATCGTTGCGATTGGTTATAACACGCCTGATCACGGGATCATTTTCAGTATAGGTGTATTTGCCGCTTCAGGCGCACTGACCAACTGGTTGGCGATTCACATGTTGTTTTATCGCGTACCGTTACTGTACGGCTCTGGGGTCATCCCGCGCAATTTTGCAGCGTTTATAGCAGCGATTCGCGATTTACTGCTGCAGCAATTCTTTACCACTGAACACTTACGCCGTCTTGCGAGTGATAACAACTGGTTTGACCGCATTGATTACGATGCGGCTTTCGAGCGCTTATGCGATGCGATTGAGGCATCCCCGTTAGGTCGCCTGCTGGTGCTGGCAGGCGGGCGAAAAGCATTACTCCCACTGAAACCGAATCTAACCCGGGTACTGAAAGAACTGGTCCAGGAAGAACTCGGCGGCAGCTTGGATGATGCGCAGTCTGCCGATGCGCTACACGCTAAAATAGAGCAGCTTCTTGAAGCTCGATTAAATGAGCTGACGCCTAGCAAAGTCCGCGATATTCTACTCCAAATGATCGAAAAACACCTCGGTTGGCTGGTGATCTGGGGCGGTGTGTTGGGTGGACTGCTAGGGTTGGTTTTCGGCTTATATCAAGCATCGTCGGTGTAACAGTTTTTTTATTAACCGGTGCCGGCACCCTAAGGTTCTTTAATTGGCTGCTTCGGCTTGCAGGGTGGTTATTGGTAATGCCGTGCCGTAGCGAATGCGATCCCCATAGCTGCGATCAGCCAATGAGTTGGGAGGCCAAACCGAGCAGAAACGCCGGCACCATGCGTCATGATCATAATGCACAGCCATTGCATCCACATGCACGTCGCCGACCTTCACTCCATAGATGCGCTCTTTCAGCTCACAGGGGCGGGTTGATATGCGAGACATCACGCCAAAGCGGGTATGGGCGAAATTCGGCATTCCAGCGGTGCCGTTATTAATCAGCGCCCGCTGCTTTCCAAGCACCGAAAGAGAGCGGCACACTGGAGCGCAGGTATGCGAACTGGCGAATATATCAGCGTTTGCTTGTCTGAACCAGCGTTTGATACGCACTATATTTTTTGGCAGGGATAATGATTCCCTAGCAAATCCCCAGCCAGCCAATGACTCTGCATCGCCATGCACAATGACCACCCGTGCTTCACCTACTGCCGCGACCAAGGTAAACGGCAGGGCGTGTAATGATGCGCGCAATTGAGGGTAAGGCTGGGCGGCAATCTGTAAGCGCTGTAAGATGCGGTTTGAGCGCATCACAGTATCGTCGTCAACCCACTCTGGGTAGGCGCAACCGCAGCCAGCGCCATCGCCCGGATCTGCGATCTCGCGCTCTACGTTGCCACTGGTGACGGTGTGGACAAGCACTTGCTCATTGAGCGTTGCAAACCACTCGGACTCGGCATTGAACCAATTGAAATCACCATTGAATACAAATTGCACTGGTGCCGCTTCAGTGGCGGCTAAGCGGTTCAGTTCAGCCAGCGCTAAATCGTTACCGTACAACCCGCCGATCACATACAGGGTCTCCGCTTCAAGATCAGGATCACGTGCCAGATGCTCGGGGCGATAGCGATAGCTCAGCGGGCAAATCCGACCGTTCACCGTAACGTGCTGCATGTCAGAAGGCCTGCGTTGAGAAACGATCAGGGTGCGTTGTGCCAAGGTGCTGATTGAGGCGATCGCTACTCATCGGTTACACAGCCATGCGAGGCATCGGATACGCTTTTGATGTATTTATACAAGACGCCGCGGGTTTCCTTGTAAGGCGGTGGTTGCCAGTTGGCGCGGCGCTTTGCCATGTGTTCGTCGCTAACTTTGACTGAAAGAGTGTTGTGCTCAGCGTCAATGGCGATCGTATCCCCGGTTTCGATCAGAGCAAGGGGGCCGCCTTCCTGCGCTTCGGGGACTACATGACCGATGATGAAGCCATGCGACCCGCCGGAAAAGCGACCATCGGTAATTAAAGCAACCTTGTCTCCCAATCCGGCCCCTACCACCGCCGAGGTTGGAGTCAACATCTCGGGCATCCCAGGTCCACCTTTTGGTCCTTCGTAGCGGATCACCACCACATCACCGGCGACAATCTGATGATCCTCCAATGCGCTCAACATCGCTTCTTCGCTGTCAAAAACATTCGCTCGTCCTTGGAAGCAGAGGCCTTCTTTGCCGGTGATCTTAGCGACCGCTCCCCCCGGGGCTAAGTTGCCGCGTAAGATGCGAATATGACCGCTGCGTTTGATCGGGGTGCCAAGGGAATGGATCACAGACTGACCGCTCGCCAGCGGTGATGCGGTTGCGAGGTTTTCGCTTACGGTTTTACCGCTGACGGTGATGCAATCGCCGTGCAATAGGCCGGCCTCCAGCAGATATTTCATCACCGCCGGTACCCCGCCGACCTTATGCAGATCCTCCATCACATAGCGACCACTGGGTTTCAGATTGGCAATAAGAGGAGTGCGCTCGCTGACCCGCTGGAAGTCATCCAGCTCAAGTGTTATGTCTACCGCACGCGCCATTGCAATCAAGTGCAGCACGGCGTTTGTCGAACCGCCCAGAGCCATCACCATTGTCATTGCGTTTTCAAACGCCGCCACGGTCATAATATCGGAGGGACGCAAATCCTGCTCCATCAGTTCCCGTATCGCTGCACTGGCCTTTCTGCACTCCTGTTGTTTTTGCGGATCGGTGGCCGGCGTGGATGAGCTGTAGGGCAGGGCCATGCCCATCGCTTCAATCGCTGTTGCCATCGTGTTTGCGGTGTACATGCCACCACAGGCACCGGCACCGGGGCAAGCGTGGCGTACGATGTCCTGGCGTTGCTGCTCGTCAATCTGCTTGGCAAGGTATTGACCGTAGCTCTGAAATGCGCTGACAATGTCCACCACTTCGCCGGCGCGTGTGTGGCCGGCGCGTATCGTGCCGCCATAGATCATCAATGCAGGGCGATTGACGCGCCCCATCGCGATGAGACAGCCGGGCATGTTTTTGTCGCAGCCCGGAATGGCGATCAACCCGTCATACCATTGACCGCGCATCACGGTCTCGATCGAATCGGCGATAAGATCGCGTGATTGCAGGGAGAAGGACATGCCTTCAGTGCCCATAGACATGCCATCGGACACGCCAATGGTGTTGAAACGCAGGCCTTTCATGTCGTTGCCCTCAACTCCCTGTTTGGCCTCAGCGGCCAGCTCCAGCAGATGCATGTTGCAATTGTTGCCTTCATACCAAACACTAGCGATGCCAACCTGAGCCTTGTCCATGTCGGTTTCGGTGAAACCCAATGCATATAATTGCGCTTGTGATGCGCCTTGGGATTTGGGTTGAGTGATACGTGCGCTGTAACGATTGATAGACATGAGCGATAATCTCCGAAAAATGAGCATTCAGGCATCAACTGCGAGGCGCGAGAGATAACCTTGCGCCCAATTTAATAACTGGATCGGGGACTTCGAAACCCTAAAATGGGATCGGGTTTTGGCAGAAGGGATATGATTGCTTGTAACGTAAGTCATTGATTTATAATCATTCATAAAACAGACAAGCCTCTCATGGCACCTCGGAAAGCTAGCTTATCTGGTTTTTCTAGGTGCCCTAGTATAGCCTATCGGCTGATCCAAAAGGGTAGCGATTGGCGTGTTATTGTGGCGCAGGATGCGTGCTTTGCGATCATAGTTTTGCGGCTTTGCCTGTCGCTGAAGCCGCAAAACCGCTTGGCTGCGGGGATGCAGCTAAGGGATGGTTGCAGCCGCAACACTCGCTCTTCAAGCTCGGTAGGGCGCTTCGGCGTGTACTTTATTTGCCGCCGGGCGGGTCAAATCGAACTGTTATAATCCGTATCTTTCCAGATCCTTCTCCTGACCCTCGCCACGGATATTCGCGATGGGGGATGGGGGTGAGGGTGTCTTGAGGTTAATTTCAGGAAATCGATAAATGCCTGAGTTTTTGATCTATATGGGCAATGTGTTTACGCCATTTAATTTTATGGTTCTGGTGTCAGGTACCGCGGGGGGGTTAATATTGGGCGCATTGCCTGGATTGAGTCCGACGATGGCGGTGGCGTTGTTGATGCCTTTTACTTTCCACATGGAACCAGACGCTGGTTTAATTTTGCTGGGTTCGGTGTACACAGCGACGGTCGCCGGTGGCGCGGTCAGTGCTATTTTACTGAATATCCCGGGTGCCCCGGCAAATATTGCGACGACCTTGGATGGTAGCATCATGGCGCAGCAGGGACGTGCCACCGAGGCGCTGCAATTGAGCTTCTTAGCTTCTGGGATAGGCGGGATAGTAGGAATCCTAATACTGATATACTTTACTCCAGTGTTGGCCGAGTGGGCTTTGGTATTTGGCCCGTCGCATCTTTTCTGGTTGGCTATACTGGGGGTCACGGTTATCGCCTCGCTGTCCTCTGAGTCGATTATTAAAGGGCTTGCCGCCGGCTGTATCGGGTTGTGGATTTCTTCGATCGGTTACGATGGCGTACAAGGGGTTGATCGTTTTACATTCAGCGAGCATCTGACAGGCGGCGTTCATATTATCCCGGCTTTGGTGGGGCTGTTTGCTATCCCACAAGTGCTTGATATGCTGGCACGCTGGAGCAGCAGCAGGTCCATGCAAAAGATGGCTTATCATTCGTTATGGGAGGCGCTGCATAAAATAGCCAGTAAGCCGCGCGTCCTTGGGATCGGTTCCGCTGTTGGGGTGATTATCGGTCTGATCCCGGGTGCTGGCGGTCAGATTGCCGGGCTGGTAGCTTACGATCAGGCGCGTAAATTCAGTACTACGCGGCAGACCTACGGCAAAGGCGAAGCGGAAGGGTTGATTGCCGCCGAATCGGCTAATAATGCGATGGTTGGCCCCTCATTAGTGCCGTTGCTGACCTTGAGCATACCGGGCAGTCCGACCGCTGCGGTGCTACTGGGCGGCCTGCTGATCCACGGTATTTTCCCAGGACCAGACTTATTCACTAAATACCCTGAAGTGGTGTGGACTTTTATCGATGCCTTGCTTGTGGGGCAAATCCTGATGGTAATCCTAGGTTTGCTATTGTGTCGTTTGGCCGCACGCATCATTCTGCTGCCGGATAATTATCTCGCCGCTGGGGTCGTGGTACTGGCGGTATTCGGTACTTACAGTGTACAGAATTCATACTCAGACGTGCTGATCATGGCGACTTTAGGCTCTGCCATGTGGGTTTTGGGTAAGTATGGTTTCAGCACCGGCCCCTTAGTTCTGGGTATTGTGCTAGGCCCCATAGCTGAAGAGAATTTTGTTTATGGTTATACTATAGCGACGGCTGGCGGTGGCGATCCGTTGCCTTACTTCTTCGGCGGTACAATTAACATTGTTCTGATGGCGCTGATCGTGTTGTCGGTAGTGAGTAGCGCAGTCTTGGAAATCAGGGCGCGACCCCCTATAACCAGTGCATCCAACAAGGTGGGATGAGGCGTTGCTGCAGCGTATTTTGGCATTATCTGCAGCAGTTGGCGGGGATTTTCTCGTTCTCGCATTGGCTTTGGTTGCGGCGTATGCCGGCTTCACTGCGGAAGAACCGACGGCTTATGTGTTTCCCCGCTTGGTCGCGGTATTGATGGTTGTATTTTGCGCCATTAACGTTATTCGTCTCGCGCTCAATGGTTTTGCCAAAGCGCCAGTTTTAACCCTGCCGCTGCTGCAGAAGATCGCCCCCGGGGTTGCGCTGATCTGGATTTATGTGTTGCTGGCCGAGGACTTGGGATTTTATGCCTCAGCGTGGTCAGCATTTTTTTTGATAGCGCTTTTATACTCTACCCCCCGTCGTCTGTTGCTAACGATGGGGATCAGTAGTATCTTTGTTGCGGTCTTGTATTTGATGTTTTCTATTTCCCTGCATGTTCAGGTACCGGCAGGGCTTTTACTATAAAAGGATGCTACGTGTCGTAGTTCCTATAATGGAGGGATGGTGTTATGTCGCGTTTCAAATTAGTAAAGCATTTAAAACTGGCGCTGCTGCTGTTCAGCGGAATGATCACGGCACCGATCGCTTACGCCGATGGTTACCCAGAGCGACCCATTGGGGTAATGGTCGCTTATGGCGCTGGCGGAGCAACCGATTTTCAGGCACGTATTGTGTCGATGATGTCAGCCCAGAAGGACTATCTGGGACAACCGATTTATATTATTAATCGCCCCGGCGCTGGCGGTCGTGTCGGTTGGAATGAGTTTGTAACCAAGGCCAAGCCCGATGGCTATCGATTGGCCGCCTACAACGTCCCGCATTTTATCGCTCAGTCGATTGCCTACCCGGACAAGGTGAAATACAACATCAACAACTTAGAGCCGATCGGCAACTGGGGAGCCGATCCAGCGGTTTTGATCGTGCCGCAAGATAGCCCATTCAACAACGCTGGCGATTTGGTTGCTTATGCTAGAACCAACCCTGGGGCGTTGACCGTCAACGGTGCAGGCAGGTTTGTTGGGCACCACATCGCTTTCCTGCAGATCGTCAAAGCAAGCGGCGTGGACATGACTTATGTGCCGCATCCCAGGGGCGGTGCTGGAGCCATGAAGGACGTTATCGGCGCAAAGGTAAAGGCCGGTATTAACAACCTGTCGGATGCGTTTCGCAGCAAAGACCGAATTAAAATTCTCGCCGTCGCCGATGTCCAAAGGCACGATTACTTACCGGATGTGCCAACCCTAAGAGAGCAAGGCATTGATGTTGATGATTCCAGCGTCAACTTCCGTGGTCTCATGGCACCCAAAGGTACGCCGCCGGAAATTATTGCTTTTCTTGTCGAGCGCGTACCTGAAATGTTCAGGAACAAAAAACGGGTGGCGAAAAAGATGCAACAAACGGGATCGCCATTGCGTATTATGAATCGCGCCGAAGTGCAGGCAATGTGGCAAAAGCGTCAAGATGATTTGACTGTCTTAATATCGGATATCAAAGAATAGAGCGGTGGCCGGCGTTCAGCTGAATTGTGGTTGTTGTTGACCTTTCCTGTGATCATCTCCTCTGGGGCTGCATAAGCTCCAGAGGGATGTATTTTTGATAAAGCGCTAAGAGGGCAATGAAAAATAATGCTGGTTGGCATCCCCAAGGAATCAAAAGAGCATGAACTGCGCGTCGGTCTTACTCCAGAGAGTGTAGCCGAGCTGACGCAAAGACAGCATTCGGTTATCATCCAAACAGGTGCCGGTTACGGTATTCGTGCCACCGATGCTGATTACCGCGCCGTGGGTGCTGAGATCGCCGCTGACATGGCCAGTGTCTATCAGCAGGCGGACATGATCGTCAAAGTCAAAGAGCCGCAGGCCATTGAGTGGCCATTGATGCGTGAAGACCAAACGCTGTTTTGCTACCTGCATTTGGCCCCGGACAGTGATCAGGCGCGGGCTTTAATTAAAGCTGGGGTGGTTGCTGTCGCGTTCGAAACAGTGACTTCTGCCAATGGCGGCTTACCGTTGTTAGCGCCTATGTCGGAGATTGCGGGGCGTCTCTCGCTCCAAGCCGCAGCGTATTGTCTGGAAAGCGCCCACCACGGGAAAGGGATCCTGTTAGGCGGCGTTCCTGGGGTAGGACCGGCAAAAGTGCTGATTATCGGAGGTGGCACTGTTGGCACCCATGCAGCTCATATCGCTATCGGAATGGGTGCGACAACGTGGGTGATCGATAGTTCTGTGGAGACTCTGAGAGCCCTTTGGCGTCAGTTCGGTCGACCACTCAATACAAACTACTCGACCCAAAAGGAAATTGAACGGCATGTGCTGGATGCCGATGTCGTGATTGGCAGCGTGCTGATCCCAGGCGCTAAAACCCCGAGAATTGTTAGCACTGAGCTGGTCAAACGCATGCGACCGGGATCGGTTGTCGTTGATGTATCGGTGGATCAGGGAGGGTGCATTGAAACCGCACGTCCGACAACCCATGGCGATCCATACTACGTATTCAGTGATGTCGTGCATTACTGCGTCAGCAACATGCCCGGCGCAGTGCCACGCACCTCAACCTATGCGCTGAACAATGTGATCTTGCCGTATGTATTGACCCTTGCCGATAAAGGCTACCGCCGAGCGATGCTCGATGATCAGCACTTTTGCAATGGTCTCAATATCTTCCACGGGAAGGTCACCCATCCTGCAGTGGCAAGCGCGCTGGGTTACGGCTATACACCCGCAATGGAGGCTTTGGCGGGATAGCCCGGTCACGCTCTCTTTGTCTTCTGTTGCTGATTCTTGGTGTCCACCGCTGCCGTTATTCCCGATGCCGTTCAAGTACGCCGTGCGCTGCGTGCTGTCCGAGCGCGGATGCGATCTGCCGAGACGCGTTATGGACGCCCTTCACATGCCGTCAGCCTGTTAGCGGTCAGCAAGACTCAGCGGCTTGAAGCGATCCGCGCCGCCTGCGATGCTGGACAGCTGGCGTTTGGCGAAAATCAACTCCAAGAAGCATTGCCTAAAATCCAGGCAGATATTCACCCGCAGCTGCAATGGCATTTTATCGGTGCTGTGCAATCGAATAAGACGGCTGCAATAGCGGCACATTTTGATTGGCTGCATAGCCTCGATCGGGTATCGATTGCAAAGCGTTTAGCGCAACAGCGCAGTGATTCAAAACCCCCGCTGAACGTTTGTTTGCAAGTCAATCTGGCGCACGAGGAAAACAAATCTGGGGTCAGCATTGAACAACTGCCCGAGTTGGCGGCGGCGGTAGCTGCATTGCCGCGGCTGCGGTTGCGCGGGCTGATGGCCTTGCCGCCCATTGAAACGTTGTTTGAACGCCAACGCATGTGGTTTCGCGAGTTGTATCAACTCTGGGAGCGGCTCAATCATAATGGCTATGCTCTGGATACTCTGTCGATGGGCATGAGCATGGATATGGAGGCTGCGATCGCTGAAAATAGCTCGATAGTGCGTGTCGGAAGGGCGATTTTCGGTCAACGCTCGCGCTAGCGCTGTGCCGTTTGCGCTGCCAAAGCCGCCCAAAGGAAGGCTTGGTTATAACCGTCTGACTAGGCTGATTCGCACCTCGAAAGCCCGCTTTGCGGATTCTCCGAGGTACCCTGCGGGGCATATCTATTGGGGAAATGATTACCAATCAACCGCTTACGCGGCAAGTGAGCGGTGCCCCTTCCCTTATTCCCTACCCCTTCCCCTTCCATCCCGTTGAGGTTTTTGAGGTTCCTTGGTGAGAAAATACTCGGTTGGCTTTATCGGCGGCGGTAATATGGCCAGCAGTTTGATAGGCGGGATGATTCGCGAGGGGTGCTATGCCCCTGCGGCGATCACAGTATCTGACCCGGATAAAAACACCAGAGAGGCGCTCAAAGAGCGCTTCTCGGTGGTGGTGATGGACGACAACTGCGCTTGTGCGGAAACGGTTGACGTGATCGTACTGGCGGTAAAGCCGCAGATCGTGAAGCAGGTGGCAATGGAACTCGCGCTTATTAGTGCGCCGCGGGTGCCCTTATTTGTCTCGATAGTCGCCGGTATCCGGGCGCTGCATTTGAAACGCTGGTTGGCGCTCCCGCACGGTGCCGTGGTGCGTGCCATGCCAAATACACCGGCACTGATCCAGCTGAGCGCTACTGGGATGTACGCTGATGCAGCGGTCAATCCTAGGCAGCGGCGACAGGCTGAGGAAATCATGAACAGCATAGGGATTTCCGTGTGGTTCAATGACGAATCCGATCTGGATACTGTGACGGCGGTTTCTGGCAGCGGTCCGGCGTATTATTTTCAGTTGATGGAATGGATGGTGGATGCAGCAAAACAGTTGGGATTGTCCGATGCAGCAGCTAGGCGATTGGTGTTGCAAACAGCACTTGGCGCGGCGCGCATGGCGCTTGAGAGCGGCGAGTCACCGAGTGTATTGCGCGAACGGGTGACATCACCCGGAGGTGCCACCGAGGCAGCGTTGCAGTCACTGCATGGCAACGATGTTATGGGGTTTATATCGCAGGCGATAAGCGCCGCGCGTGCACGTGCGATCGCCCTTGGCGATGAGTTTGGAGCGGAATGATGGGCCTCGGGTATTTTTCCGCCGCTACTGCTTTTCTCATCGAAACCGTGTTTGATGTGTATATTTTTCTGGTCATGCTACGTTTTTTGCTGCAGTGGCAAGGAGCTGATTTCTATAACCCGGGATCGCAGTTCCTGGTGCGCGTAAGCAATCCGTTATTGCAACCACTTGAGCACCTCGTCGGTCGTTATAAAACCATTAACTGCGCCGCTTTGTTGTTGTTGGTGGGGTTGCAGTTTATCCAGATCAGCGTGTTAGCGTTGCTTGCTGGCGGTGCTGTGGTGGTGCTTGGGTTCCTCGTCTATGCCATCGCTGAACTGTTGCGTTTAGCCCTCTATGTATTTTTATTTGCGATCCTCATCAGGGCGCTGTTGGCGTGGCTCAACCCGCACCATTATCATTCGCTGACTGAGTTATTATACGTCCTGAGCGACCCTCTGCTGGCACTGTCGCGACGCTTCATAAACCCCATAAACGGTGTTGATCTGTCACCGCTGGTGGCGATCATCGGGTTGCAACTGGCGATCATCTTGGTGATCGCTCCAATCACTGATTTTGCACGACACCTGATGTGAAGAAGAGGGGACTGCTTCGGCGTGCAGGCAAGGTGTTACTGACTTTGAGAACTTTGCTTTAGAGAAGAACGTGAGCGCAGGCCCCACATGCCGCGCCTGCGCCATCGCACAATGCAATTTCAATACATTAGTACCCATTCTACTATAGCGCGGGTGCTCGCCGTATTGGCGACTGCCCTCCCTGTTGCAAAGCAGTCTGTTGGGTTACGGTAGGCGCGATGGTTTATCCGCTCAGTGAGTGACTCCTTGGAAAGATGCGAGATAAGTGTCCCGAGATGATGCAGTCTGACGTATATCGCTCTAGGAGTCTTATACGATGAAACACCAACTTTGTTTTGCCGATAGTTGGGCACCTAGAAAAACCAGCTTCGCTAGCTTGTCGAAGTGCCCTGCGGGGCTTGTCTATTGGGGGGAAGGATTATAAATCAGCGGCTTACGTTACGGGCGATCATGCCCCTTTCCCCAACCCCTCACCCCATTGAGTTTTTTCGAGGTTCCCAGTTGAATATCACAACAAGCACCATCCGCCCCGCAAAAAGAGGCTTCTGGGTCGGATGGCAAAAGCTTATGCCATGTAGAAAGCTGGCGGTAGTGGTTTGAGCCACTGCCCCAAGGCAGGTAACGGTCGTCGACCCTACCCATTGATGACGATGCTACGCATTCATTGTATGCAGCAATGGTGAGGTTCCCAGCGATGAAAGATGCCCTTTAGTGAATGCTATGATGAGAAAGATAATCCGAGCGCTGTGTTAGTGCTGCAATGCAGGAGTAGTAGGCAAACAGGCTGGAAAATCGGCATAGTGACGCTGAATAATCAAACAAAAAGCACGCTCCTTTGAGGGAAAATAACCATTTTGCGCGAGAAGGCTCAGCATCATGAGTACTTAATCGTAAGTTCCCTAATACCTCCCCATACGGGGCGCATCGACAATCCGTTGCATGACAAGCGAATTGCACTGCCTGCGGGTAGCGCCCACGTCTTTGACGCCGTTTCAGCCACATGGACGATAATAACTGCCGCGAAGCCTTTCGCCGATTGCGACAACAAAATCCATCGCCAACAACCGAGCTACGCTACCAAACGCCTTTTGAGCTGCTGGTGGCCGTTATGCTGAGCGCTCAGGCCACCGATGTCAGCGTCAACAAAGCGACACGGGGGTTGTTTGCAGTTGCCGCAACGCCGACCGCGATGCTTGCGTTAGGCGAAGGAGGGGTGCGCGGTTATATCCGTAGCATTGGGTTGTACAACACCAAAGCGCAGAACATCATCGCCACCTGTCGGTTGCTGCTGGACAAGCACAACGGCGCAGTTCCTCACGATCGCAAAGCTCTTACGGGCTTGCCCGGGGTTGGCAGAAAAACTGCCAACGTGGTGCTGAATACCGCTTTTGGCGTCCCCACAATCGCCGTCGATACCCATATCTACCGTGTCGCCAATCGCACCAAGATGGGGGTTGGTAAAACCCCGCTTGACGTCGAGAAGCAGTTGCTGCATCGGTTGCCGCACGAATTCCATCGCAACGCACACCATTGGTTGATTCTGCACGGGCGTTATACATGCACCGCCAAGAAACCCAAATGCCACAGTTGCCTAATCGTCGATCTGTGCGGTTTTGATCACAAATCCCTGGGGCCTATGCCTTAGCGCTCAGTACTAGATGATTGCATAGACCCAAGGAGGTATCCTTTGCTGATAGCAAGAAGCATCCTGATGGAAGAAGAATCCAGCCTTCAAGGAGCGTTCAATGAACCTCTTACGGCATAAAAATGCCAAAACCACCGCCCGTGGCTATCCGTAAAGAAATAGGCCAACAGCCCAAGCACCGATTACCGCCCTAGCGCAACAATACGGCATCAGCGAAGCCACGATTCGCAAGTGGAAGCGACGATCTGACTTCCACCGACCGTTCGCATACCGTATACCATATGCAATCGACCTTATCAAAAGAACAATAAACGATCGTTGTTTATCTTCGCAAACAGCCGCTGTTATCCCTTTCTGACTTATTGCCTGTTGCCGTGAATACTTGTGTTCTGAATGGTGCCACGAAAAACCAGCTTCGCTAGTCGAGGTAGTTATTCCGTGCCGGCACATTGTGTACCCTTCCGTAGCCATCCTCTGTTCCTAGCGAGAAAGGTATTAAGGCAGTTGGTAAGGGAAGCGGAAGAAAGGAGCCCGTAGGGCGACTGGCGTCCGCTTCCCTTACATCAAACATTTTCCGAGGCACCGAAACGATGAACCTTCAACTCCACAAAAACGCACGCACCTCACCGGCTATCCGCCGAGAACGTCAAGCCCAGCCAGCCTCTATTACCAACACAGAGCTGGCAGACCTTTATCATCTCAACCGCCACACGGTAGCCAAGTGGCGCAAGCGTCAAAGTACTGCCGAGGCATCCTCCCGCCCGCATACCCTTTACAGCCAATCTCTCCCCTGCACAAGAGCAAATAACGGTTGCCTTGCGAACCAACCTGCTACTCCCCTTGGACGACCTATTGGCCGTCACACATGAGTTCCTCAACACCACGGTCTCGCGTTCGGGGGTGAGCCGTTGTTTGCGCCGACATAACGTTTCTAATCTCAACGTGTTACGTGAGCAGCTTGAACCTTCCGTTGCGACTGCCAAGCCGAAACCCTTCAAGGACGATGAACCCGGGTTTGTCCACGTCGACATCAAATACCTTCCTAAAATGCCTGACGAGCCTCGACACAAGTACTTGTTCGCTGCCATTGACCGCTCAACCCGCTGGGTTTATGTCGAGATCCATGACAACAAGTCGGCGCAAACCGCGAATGAGTTTCTTAGCCGTTTGATTGACAAGGCACCTTTTACCATCAATAAAATCCTTACCGACAACGGCAAGGAATTCACTGACCGTTTCTGTGCCACGGGTGAACGGCAGCCCACCGGGCGTCATCCCTTTGATAAAACGTGCCAAGTTCACAATATCGTGCACCGCCTCATCAAACCCCGACACCCGCAAACCAATGGCATGATTGAACGCTTCAACGGCCGTATCGCAGAAATCCTCAATACCTATCCCTTCGACTCCTCTCAAACCCTGTCTCAAACTATCCTTCGCTATGTTAGACTCTACAATCATGCCATTCCCCAGAAGTCTTTAGGTCACCTATCCCCTATGAGCGCTATGCAACAGTGGCAACAAAAATCCACTCATCGGTTCAAAGAACTCGCCTGCAACCTCACGGAACCCGGCATTTATTCTCAAAAAATCCATACAATCCTGCGGGATGTGACATGTATCCTATAGATAGTAAAAAAGCTGTTTTTCTTGATAGAGACGGGGTAATTAATAAAGATATAAATTATTTATATAAAATAGATGATTTTAAGTTTATCAATAATATTTTTCATTCATGCCGTTATTTTAATAGTCTAGATTACCAAATTATTATTGTTAGCAACCAATCTGGGATCGCTAGGGGCTACTATAACGAAAATGACTTTAATAAATTAACACAATGGATGCTGCAACAATTCTTAGATAATAATATCAGAATACTTGATGTCTTATATTGTCCTCACGGCCCAGATTCGATATGTGAGTGCAGAAAACCAAAACCAGGTATGTTTGATCAAGCCAAAATCAAGCACAACATTGATGTACGACATTCGTGGGCCATTGGTGATCAAGAAATAGATATACAAGCCGCCAATGCCGCTGGCATTCACAATACTATTCTAGTCAATAGTAGCAATTTAACCAATCGATTTCGATCAAATGCAAAATTCTTTATCGATTCAATAAAACACGCAACAAAGATAATTGTCCATTAAAACACTTAAGGAAACTCTGAATAACGCTCACATCCCGCATGATTATATGGAACCTCGAAAACCCCAACGGGATGGACGTTTGTTACAGGCGGCGTCATCAGGCGGAGAGAACATTAGATGATCAGTCGTTGTGGACCAATGGTAAAGCCTTGGGATAGGAGAGAGCGACCTCGTTCCGATGGCCATTTATGGCATTAAGCGATAAAATTTGCCGCCCAGAACAGATGCAAAATAAAAGATATGGCATGAATGTGCCACATGATGCACTTCACGGTCCAGGTAAAACACAACGCACAATAGACAGGCCGTAAGTTATGAAAAATAAGAAGCGATTAGCGAGTAGAGTCACTAAAACAAGCGGAACACCGCTGTCAAGATCTGCTGCAAATAAAAAAGCACTGTCAATATCTTCGCTGCCGCTACTGTTAGATTCAACGCAGTTGTGCTGGTTGCTGTGTATTATTTATTTCGGTGTTGGTATTATTGGATGTTGGACTTGGCCCAGCATCTCTAATCCGATGTTGTTGAAATCTATATGGGCGCAGGTAGCGTTATCCATTGTTTTTGTTGCATGGAGTTGGCGACAATATAGCAACCGAAGACCGTTGGAAGTGAGTTGGCCGCGATTGATGTTTCTTGGTTTTATACTCTGGATTTCAATAACTATCTTTTGGGCTATTCGAATCGATTTTTACGTTTTCAAATGGATGATGTGGCTTACAGGGGCATTCGGTTTCTATCTTTGCTTACAACTAAGAATGCAACATATAGCGGTACTGTTGAAGAGCATTGTATTATCAGCTGTAGCGATTTCATTAATAGCAATAGCGCAAGTCCTATTTGGCTTTGATGTTCTACCGCAGGCTGGAATACCTGCAGGTACTTTTCTTAATAAAAATATGTTAGGGCATTTTATGGTATTGTCTTTCCCGGCAAGTGTTTATTTAATGTTAAGACCATCTAATACAATTAACGTACGATTAAGTTATAGCATTAGTACGATTCTGATTTTGGCGACCATTTATCACACAACAGCCAGAGGATCTTGGTTAGCGGTCAGCTTTGGCATTACGATCATGATCGCTATTTTTACGCTTAATCGTTCTGTTCGTCAGCGCTTTATAGACGACAATAAAACCTCTCTGAAACAATTTATAAAGCTAAACTTAATTTTATTGAGTTTGTTTATAGTGCTAATGAGTTTTAACACAAAAGGACAGTTTATATTATTTTTTGATCGTATAATAACCGAGTTAAGATCTATAGTTGAAACTGTAGAGAATACATCAGGAAATGGTATCAGTCATCGCTATATGATCTGGCGGGCAGGATTAGAAATGATAAAAGATGCTCCAGTTCTTGGTTATGGATTGGGAGGATTTTTTGAAAATATGTTAAACGGATATAAAAATTTTAAAAGTCTGTTTACATTTCGTGCGCATAATGATTATTTGGAAATATGGATAGAAACAGGATTGATTGGATTGATTTTTTATTTATCTTGCCTATTATCGATAGCTTATTGTGCATTTTATTCACTAACTCGATCTAATTATGATAGACAACTAATGATAATTTGTATCTTCTCTGCTATTTGTTCATCTTTAGTTAATGGTTTGTTTAGTTTCCCTATGCAGTTGACGACTCCGATTATGATTATATCTGCATATGCTGCTATTCTTATTCGTACTGCAGAAGAGGAAGGTGTAAGAATTATTTATTTGAATAAAATTAAGATACTGCGCCCATTAATACTTATTATTGGTGTATTGATAGCATCGACTGTGATATTAATAAATACCCAATGGTGGCAAGACTATAATCATATCAACAAAGTTTTTAATCAAAAAGAAGGTGTTTATGATCCTGATATGTTAGCCTTTAGCCCGGAAAATATAACAAGTTTATGGTATATTGGTCTGGAACTTAATAAACGTAAGCGATACCAACATAGTATTGATATGATGACTCCACTGAATCAATATTGGCGTTGGAAAAAAGAATATAATTTGTTGAGTATATTATTTGATGCATATAAAGGTTTGGGAAATCACAGAAAGGCTACACAAATAGCTGAGCATGGATTATCACATGGCAAGCATGAATTATTTGATTTTTATATGAAACTCTTCAGGTTTTATTTATCGGAATCTAAAACTAACCCAGCATATAAAGAAAAAACCATAGAGCTTTATCAAAGACTTGTGAATTTGACTAATAAAGATGGTGTAACAATTGATAGCAATTATAACTACTACAGAATATTAATATTCATGAACATCAAACTGAAAATTAATACTCCAGAAAAATATTATCAGGAACTAGAGCGAAAAGGAGTGTACATACCTGCTGTGGAGAGGAATATGGCTATTTTCTATATGTCGATGAAAAACAGAGAGAAAGCAACTAAACACATCAAGAAGTTACTTGAACTTAGACCACATGCTAAAGCAATTTGGCTCAGGCGCTATCTGAAGCAAGGACACTAAAATAATTAATATATTTACAATAAAATACGAAATAAGATGAAAATCTGTATTTTTCTATAATACGTTCTCATGTATCCACGATGCCGAAAACTATTAATACAACAAATGCAACAAATTTGGTATACACTGGCGTTTGCTGTCGATGCACAGCCAACAAACTAAGGGTGCGAATCCAGTACAAAATAGCTACATTATGAGCCATGGGATACAAGAAGCGATACGCTGTTAGAACCACCAAAACAGCAGCAATGCTGCTGTCAAGATCTGCTGCAAATAAAAAAGCGGTGCCGATAACTTCATCATCGGTACTGCTGGATTCTGAGCGACTCTGTTGGTTGCTGTTTATTGTCTATTTCGGCGTTGGTGTTATTGGATGTTGGACAAAACCTAATATCGCGAATCCGATGTTGCTGAAAGCTATATGGGGGCAAGTAACGCTATCGATTATTTTTGTTGTATGGTGCTGGCAACAATATAGCAATCGGCAGTCATTAGAATTAAGTTGGCCACGATTGGTGTTTCTTAGTTTTATACTCTGGATTTCAATAACTGCATTTTGGGCTATCCGAATTGATTTCTACGTTTTTAAATGGACTCAGTGGCTTACTGGGGTATTCGGATTTTATCTCTGCTTGCAACTAAGAATGCAGCATATTCCGATACTGCTGAATGGTATTATGTTATCCGCTGTAGCGGTTTCTTTGGTTGTAATGGCACAAGTTTTCCTCGGCTATACAGGCATACCTCAAGCTGCAGTACCTGCAGGCACTTTTGGAAATAAGAATTTGATGGGACATTTTATGGTATTGTCTTTTCCAGCCAGTATTTATCTTCAGCTAAGGCCATCTAATACGTTAAAACTAAAACTATTTTATGGTATTAGCACGGTCTTGATTTTGGCTGCAATTTATCACACGACAGCCAGAGGATCTTGGGTAGCAGTTGGCTTTGGTATTACGATCATGATCACTGCATTTATGCTTAATAGTTCTGTTCGTCAACAACTTATAGCAGGATATAAAGCATCCAGAAAGCAAGTCACACTACTGGTTTTATTTGAGTTATGCTTACTTTTAGTGTTGATTAGCTTTAATTCTAAAGGACAATTTGTACTATTTTCTAATTATATAATAACCGAATTAGGCTCTATAATTGAGACTGCAGGAAAAACATCAGGAAACACTATCAGTCCTCGCTATATGATCTGGCGGGCCTGTTTGGAAATGATAAAGAATGCGCCAGTGTTTGGTTATGGCTTGGGAGGTTTTTTTGAAAATATGTTAGCCGGATATAAGAACTTCAAAAGTCTGGCGACATTTCGTGCGCATAATGATTATTTGGAAATGTGGATAGAAACAGGACTGCCTGGATTAATTCTTTATTTGTCCTGTATTATATCTGTATTTTATTCTGCATTTTATTCTGCATTTTATTCAATGATTAAGGCTAACTATGAATGGAAATTGATGGTTATCTGTGTTTTTTCAGGTGTATGCTCATCGTTGGTTAATGGGATATTCAGTTTCCCTATGCAGTTGGTTGCTCCAATCATGATTATATCTGTATATGCCGCTATTATTATTCGTGTCGCTGAAGAGGAAGGTATAAAAATTATTTATTTGAATAAAGTCAGTACACTAATACGTCCTTTAGTACTCATTATTGGGATAGCGATAGCATCATTGGTCATATTTGTAGATATTCAGTGGTGGAAAGATTATAAAAATATAAACAAAGTTTTTTTACAAAAGAAAGGCGTCTACGATCCTGATTTGCTTGTATTTCATCCAGAACAGGTGTCAATTCTATGGAGAGCAGGAAAAGAACTTAACAAACTAAAGCGATACAGGCACAGTATTGAAATGATGAGTGCACTGAATAAGTCTTGGCGCTGGTCTACGGAGTATAACTTATTGAATGTATTATTTAATGCACATAAAGGCTTAGGGAATTATCGTAGAGCCATGCGCATAGCTGAAACTGGCTTACTGCATGGTAGGCATGGATTATTCGGATTCTATACTCATTTATTTTTATTTTATTTGTCACAGTCAAAAACCAAACCAGAATATAAAGAGAAAGCTAAAGAAATTTATCAAAAATTCGCAAGTTTAGGTGATGCAGCATTTGATAAAAATATAAATTATTATAGCATACTGATATTTATGAACTTAAGGCTAGGCATTAATACCCCAGAACAATATTACCAATCAATAGATCAAGCCGGAGTGCATTTGGCTGATGCGGAAAAAAATATGACGTCTTTTTACATCGCCAGAGGGAACAGAGAGCAAGCGACTAAGCACATCAAAAAGCTGCTTAAGCTACGGCCAAACGATAGATCAGCAAGTCAACTGAAAGCCTATATGAGCCAAAAGCCTGAAAACAAACAGCCATGACAGTAAAATATCTGAAGCGACCTGATCGAACAATGTTACCTCAATGCATCCTTGAAAGTCATTCCAGCGATGACTTTTGCAAAGGAATCAAAACTTCTCAGACGGTGCTCGATTCTTCTCAGCATACTGACCTGATTTGAATATCAGATGAAGCACCCCCTTATAATCATGGGGTTTTTCTAGGTGCCCTTATTATTATAATCCAGTGACTTTTTTTGAGGGTATGACTTTAGTCAGATAGGGAGTAATATTATCTTTAGTTTCAGGAAAAGCGTTTATGATGTTTTGTGCGGAGCGTTGTATCGTTTCTACCCCTCTCTTCTGAAGAAGAGTATTTTCATTCCAGTAGCGAAATACCACATGGTGCAGGTTAGAGAGAATATTATCTTTAGTTTCAGGAAAAGCATTTATGATGTTTTGTGCGGAGCGTTGTATCGTTTCTACCCCTCTCTTCTGAAGAAGAGTATTTTCATTCCAGTAGCGAAATACCACATGGTGCAGGTTAGAGAGAATATTATCTTTAGTTTCAGGAAAAGCATTTATGATGTTTTGTGCGGAGCGTTGTATCGTTTCTACCCCTCTCTTCTGAAGAAGAGTATTTTCATTCCAGTAGCGAAATACCACATGGTGCAGGTTAGAGAGAATATTATCTTTAGTTTCAGGAAAAGCATTTATGATGTTTTGTGCGGAGCGTTGTATCGTTTCTACCCCTCTCTGGTGCAGGTTAGAGAGAATATTATCTTTAGTTTCAGGAAAAGCATTTATGATGTTTTGTGCGGAGCGTTGTATCGTTTCTACCCCTCTCTTCTGAAGAAGAGTATTTTCATTCCAGTAGCGAAATACCACATGGTGCAGGTTAGAGAGAATATTATCTTTAGTTTCAGGAAAAGCATTTATGATGTTTTGTGCGGAGCGTTGTATCGTTTCTACCCATCTCTTCTGAAGAAGAGTATTTTCATTCCAGTAGCGAAATACCACATGGTGCAGGTTAGAGAGAATATTATCTTTAGTTTCAGGAAAAGCATTTATGATGTTTTGTGCGGAGCGTTGTATCGTTTCTACCCCTCTCTTCTGAAGAAGAGTATTTTCATTCCAGTAGCGAAATACCACATGGTGCAGGTTAGAGAGAATATTATCTTTAGTTTCAGGAAAAGCGTTTATGATATTTTGTGCGGAGCGTTGTATCGTTTCTAATCCTCTCTTCTGAAGAAGAGTATTTTCATTCCAGTAGCGAAATACCACATGATGCAGGTTAGAGAGAATATTGTCTTTGATCACAGGGAAAGTTTTTATGATGTTTTGTGCGGAGCGTTGTATCGTTTCTAATCCTTGTTTTTGGGGAATAGTGTTCTCATTCCAATAGCGAAACACGATATGGTGCAACTGGGATAGAATATTATCTTTGATCACAGGGAAAGTTTTTATTGAATTCTGAACAACTTGCCGGATTTCAATAAAGTCTTTTTCTTTAATAATTTTTTTATTCCAATACTGTACTATAGTTTGATAGATATATTTTGCAAAAATATTTTTATCAATTCCACGATAACCATAGAAATTATTAATAGAAATAATTTGATAGAAAATTTCATGAATTTCTCTAAGCTTCTTCAGATCTAATGCTGCATTATCATATTTTATAATTGCTTTCAATAATTTCTCTTCTATGTTAATATTAAAATTAGAAAGATTGTTTTTTACTATATTGATATAAGAAATAGCTATTTTACTTTCATTGATCCTCATATTTTGACTGGAATGCTGGCGATAGTAATATAACATTTTTCTCAGATTAGCAAATCGCATAAAAAAGAAACAATCCAAGATATATTTATGATCTGCGCCTGTAGATAAATGAGAATCTTCGTCAAAAAAAAGATTATGCCTTTTTATTTTCTTCATTCTGATAAAAGAGCACCCAAAAAGAAAATCATAGCCAAATAAAAAATTTGTTTTTATCTCAAGATCTAGAAGTGAATAATCTGATACAAAATTCTTATGCCCGTAATAGCTATCTCCAAAAGTAGAAAATTGGCAGCTCACAGCATCTATCGATCGATTTTCTCTTAAAAATTTAATTTGTGCTTCTAATCTATGCGGCAAGCTAATATCGTCGGCATCCATCCAAGCGATAAATGGTTTTTGGGTTGTTTTTAGTAAAATATTACGAGAACAAGATTCTCCTACATTTTCTTTATTTACTATGATTTGAATCCGGCTGTCTTTTTTTGCATAGCTTTGTATTTTCTGGAGGCTGTTATCAGTAGAAGCATCGTCGAGAATAAGAAACTCAAAATCAGAATATGTTTGGTTCAAAATACTTTGAATACTCTCATCCAAGTAAGGCTCTGCATTATAGACAGGCATCAACACAGATAAAGATTTTCTAGCTGCCATATTGAGCGCCCCGAAAAACCTCACCAATACAATGATTAATGTTACTCACTGAGCACCGGATACAGATGCGACAGAATCCAATGGAATAAACAGTGACCTGTGAGCCAGTGAATACTGGCGCGAAACGATCGAGCGCGGAATATTTGCACGCTAGGCTGAATCAGTGTTCCTGATTTCAGAGCATCGGCAACGAAGATGAGTGAGAGTTCCCCGCTGGATGGGTGAGCGGAGCGACCGTCCAACTTCTCCAAGGACCAATTGGTAGATCATGGCCAAATAGAGATTGGCTCAATAACCGCTCTTATGCGGGATTATTATCCGAGGACTTCATTGGTGACCTCGAAAAACCTCAACGAGATGGGGGGTTGGGGGAAGGGATATGCTCACCTGTAACGTAAGCCCCATTCTGTTATGGATTTATAACTCTTCCATCGATAGACAAAAGCCTCGCAAGGTACCTCGAAAAGCTAGCGGATCTGGTTTTTTGAGGTGCCCAAATGTTGATCTGGAGCGCCTCAAAGGAAAGCATTGGGCTGTTGGTAGCTGCAGGGCGTTTCTTGCATTTCCAAATGTAAGCTGTTGCCCGTGTAAGGATTAGCGCGCGCCAGCTCTTCGTCAAATTGGATACCCAAACCAGGGGTTCTCGGCGGAATGATAAAGCCCTCCTCCCAAGCAATGGTGCTGCCGATCAGTTGGCGCTGAAATGCGCTGCCGCCAGTTTCTATGGTCTCGACCAACAGCAGATTCGGGAGCGTCGCCGCCAACTGAATATTGGCTGCCCATTCCACCGGCCCTGCATATAGGTGGGGCGCTATCTGAGCGTTAAATGATTCGGCGATAGCGGCAATTTTTTTACCCTCTAAGATGCCGCCAGCACGTCCCAGCGCCGGTTGCAGGATCGCGGCACCTCCCGTGCGCAGTAAGGTGGCGAATTCAGCTTTAGTGGTCAGTCGTTCGCCGGCGGCGATCGGCACCCGACAATTGGCGGCGACGGTAGCGAATTCGAGCACATTATCGGGTGGACAAGGCTCTTCAAACCACAATGGGTCGAAGGGCTCCAAACAGCGCCCCAAGCGAATCGCGGCAGCAGTAGTGAACTGCCCATGAGTACCGAATAAAAGATCAACCTGACGTTCGGTTGCGGCTTGGATGTTACGACAAAATGCTACCGACAAATCGATATCGCTTAATGCCGGCTGATGCCCGCCGCGTACCGTATAGGGCCCCGCAGGGTCGAATTTAACTGCGGTAAAGCCACGTTGCTGCATTCTTACTGCTGCTTCCGCAGCCATCTCCGCGCTGCTCCAGAATGCTGCGTGATCGTGATGTGGCAATGGGTAGAGGTACGAATACGATCGCAAGCGCTCGTTCAGCAATCCCCCCAACAGCGCATAGATCGGTTTTTCCAAGGCTTTGCCGATGATATCCCAACATGCAATCTCCATGCCGGAGAATGCGCCCATCAACGTCGGATCAGGGCGTTGGCTGAATCCCGATGAATAAACGCGGCGGAACATCAGCTCAATGTTCTCGGGATTTTCACCTTCCAAGTAGCGGCTGAATAAGTCGTGAATAACGTGGCGCATAACAATCGGGCCGATGCTACCGGCATACACCTCGCCATAACCGACAATGCCGCAAGCGGTGGTCAGCTTAACAAATATAAAATAACGTCCACCCCATCCTGGGGGCGCGTTGGCAACGACAAAGACTTCCAAATCAGCAAGTTTCATAATCAACCAACAATAATCGGTAACTATTATACGGAAGACCCTCTATTGGTACGGAGCAGCTATGCAAAGGGGACATTTTAGCTTTGGTCAAAGGGGCATATACTGCGTTGTGTTGACAGCCTGAAGTTATTTGATCATCATCCTTGATTTCAAAAACCGCAAGATAGCATAACGGACTTTTGCGGATATTTGCGAGAATTTAGTCTTCTTTAACATCCATTCATGCGGAGTGTTGTGGAGTGCATCTGCGACTTCATCCATATTTTGTACGATATCTGCCAATGGGAATGGATTTGTTTTAGCATACACAATATCTGCTTCTTCTGGTTTAATATTAATGAATTTACATATACGAGAATAAGCTTTGTAAGGAGATTGTTCAATATGCTTTTCATAATTTATTTTAAGAATATTTTTTTCTTTTAATTGTTTCTCAAATTGCTTTAGTTGATCCTCATATTCTGAGATGAATCTTGAAAGAGAACCATATTGTTTTATATTAAAGTAAATGTTTTTTATCTCTGCTGTTTTTTCTTTTCCAATAAAGTAGTAGTTTTTATGCTCAGCTACTTGATTGGATACTAGAGATCGAAGCATATTTTTTCGCCTAAGAATTATAAAATGAGTAAAATTCAAAGAATACAGTTTGTTTAAAAATTCTGAAGATGTACCATTAATATAACGAAAATGAAAAGGTTTTATCTCAAACCCATAATGTTTTTTTTGTGATTTATTCATACTGCTTTTTAAAATATCAATTGGATCTTCAGTTTTTGAGGTTACTGAACGTAAATTTTTATTATTTTTTTCATTTAACCATTTTTCAAAAACTGATGTATATAATTCATCAGCCCAAAAAACTTCACAATGCTGTTTTAATAGATCAGCTACTACAGTACTACCGCAGCGGCCATGATGTATCATTACTATATTAGGCATAATAGAACCGTAAAAAATCTGTAGGGTATCTCAAAATATCACTGTGCTGAAGTTCAATGTAGGTGCTTAGGAGAGTCTAGGGCTATAAGCGAATCTAGTGCATGAGAAGGGGTGAAGAAGAGCGCCGACTCTAAATTGATGGGAAGTTGTAAACAACCTCATCAATTGGCATGGAACAATTATACGGCAAACCTTCAGTCAATACAGCAGACACCAAACATTTTATTTAATAAAGCAATCGCCTGCTTTTCTCATAACGTTTACTAAATCGGAGTATCCAGATCCAATGCTTGGAACAAAAAAAGTGCTATGGTATAATAAATATATATCTTCTAGAATCTTGATTTGTAAATCTAATTTACTCATTCCCCATTTTTCCTTTAATACTCTTTCGCGGATTGCGTAAAGAACATCTCCTGAATTATATGGCATTCCTGTTTGGTGTTTTAAAGATATTTCACGCTTCGTTTGTTGATTAAATTGCATCAGAAATTCTTTGAATTTTTCTATAGAATATTTATCATCTGTTGCTAGATAAATTAAATTTAAATATTCATTCTCGGTTAAAATTTTTATTACTTCTTGATAAATAAGATCAATTGAATTTTTCTTTTTGTTGTTTATGAAATGAACACCAACATAAGGCTTTCTTATTTTATTTTCTAATATCTTTTGCATTATTTCTTTTTGTATCAGAAGGTACTTTAGTATAATTGGAAAATAATGATCAAGTGATTTATTTCCATTCCCGGCATAACATTCTATTTTTTCATTGTTATTAATTATAGAAAATCTATTTAATTCTGCAATGAATATTGGATTACTCATGATTTGATAGTGTGTTTCGGCTATTATAGGTAATTCCTGATGTATATATTTTGCTCGTGCAAGTGGAAATTCTGAAGGTAGAGTTCCTATTATTTTTCTACTTAAAATATTATAATCTTCAGAATAATGAATATTTTTTAAATAAAACATATCCTTAAATTTCACACCAAACTCTGGTGCGGTTTTGCAATCTATGATTAAGAAATAATGGTTACTCTCAGCATAATCGATACACTCTGCTAAGCCCATGAGCATATGCGTGATCCCACCAGTTGCTTTATAAACCACATAGTGTTCTTTTATAACACCACAGTTCAGTAAGATTTTGTGTTGGATTTTTATCAGAATACTCATTCTTCGCCACCAATATATTTTGCAGGATGGTTTATTGATTCTTTAATAAAAGTTATCAGCTATTTCTTTGGATATTCATTGATCGCGGATGAAATAGCAGAACTTCCTCTGGGGACATCGAAAAACCTCAACGGGATGAGGGTTTGGGGGAGGGGACATGATGACCTGTAACGTAAGTCATTGATTTATAATCCTTCCCCCAATAGACAAGACCCGCAGGATAGCTCGAAAAGCCAGTGAAGCTGGTTTTTTGAGGTGCCCCAACGTTGAATGCCCGCTCTGTGCCTGACTGGACATGTCCAGAGGGGGTGCATCACACCGTTCTCAGCCTATAAAATTGGGCGTCTTGCGTTTGCAGGAAAGCAGTCGCCGCGTGAGCCAACGGCAGAGCGATTTAAATGGCTTATTTAATAAAGCAATCGCCTGCTTTTCTCATAACGTTTACTAAACTGGAGTATCCAGACTTAGGGCTAGGAATAAAAAAAGTGCTATGGTATAATAAATACATGTCTTCTAAAACCTTGATTTGGAAATCTAATTTGCTCATTCCCCATTTCTCCATTAATACTTTTTCGTGGATTGCACAAAGAACACCTCCTGAATTATATGGCATTCCTGTTTGGTGTTTTAAAGATATTTCACGCTTCGTTTGTTGATTAAATTGCATCAGAAATTCTTTGAATTTTTCTATAGAATATTTATCATCGGTTGCTAGATAAATTAAATTTAAATATTCATTCTCGGTTAAAATTTTTATTACTTCTTGATAAATAGGATCAATTGAATTTTTCTTTTCGTTGTTTCTGAAATGAACACCAACATAAGGCTTTCTTATTTTATTTTCTAATATCTTTTGCATTATTCCTTTTTGTACCCGAAGGTGCTTTAACATAATTGGAAGATAATGATTAAATAATTTATTTCCATTCCCTGCATAACATTCTATTTTTCCATTGTTATTAATCTCAGAAAATCCATTTAATTCTGCAGTGAAAATTGGATTACTCATGATTTGATAGTGTGTTGCGGCTATTATAGGTAATTCCTGATGTATATATTTTGCTCGTGCAAGTGGAAATTCTGAAGGTAGAGTTCCTATTATTTTTCTACTTAAAATATTATAATCTTCAGAATAATAAATGTTTTTTAAATAAAATATATCCTCAAATTTCACACCAAACTCTGGTGCAAGTTTGCAGTCTATGATTAAGAAATAATGGTTACTCTCCGCATAATCGATACACTCTGCTAAGCCCCTGAGCATATGCGTGATCCCGCCAGTTGCTTTATAAACCACATAGTGTTCTTTTATAACACCACAATTCAGTAAGATTTTATGTTGGATTTTTCTCAGAATATTCATTCTTTTGCCACCAATATATTTTGCAGGATGGTTTATTGATTCTTTAATAAAAGTTATCAGCTATTTCTTTGGATATTCATTGATCGCGGATGAAATAGCAGAACTTCCTCTAGGAACCTCAAAAAACTGGGGGTTTGATGGAAGGGATTGTTTTATTTTTAATGAGAAGCACCTGCGGCGCGCCGTTCGCTGGACTCCCGATCCGCTCAACGGCACCACGAAATGATTGTTGGAAGAGTCATTTTCCAATAGAAAATCCCCTTTATATTTCTGGGTATTTGCTTACTCTTCCATCATTACTTCGATTAGATACGGAGCATTGGTGGCTATACCGTGGCGCAGTGCCTGCATTAGACTACCGCAGTTGCTCACTCGCACCGACTCAACTCCCATGCCGCCAGCCAAGGCGCAAAAATCTAGGTAGGGCCGATCCAGCGACAACATATCCAGCGCACGTCTCCCTGGGGATGTGGCACCTACGTTGTGCAGTTCATGCAGCAGTATTTCGTATTTGCGGTTAGCGAACACCACGGTGGTGATGTTCAGATTCTCGCGCGCCTGAGTCCACAGCGCCTGAATGGTGTACATCGCGCTGCCGTCGGCTTGCAAACCAATCACCTTACGTTGTGGGCACGCCACTGCCGCGCCGATCGCCAACGGCAGACCGATGCCAATCGCGCCACCGCAGATTTGCAGCCAGTCATGCGGTTTCGCGCCGATGGTGTAGCGATCCAGATCACGTCCGACAGTGATTGCCTCATCAATAACAATGCTATCTTCGGGGATCATCTCAGCGATGATGCGACTGACGTTGGCGATGCTGAGTTTTGCTGTAGCGGTGGGCAATCCATCCGTAGTCGGAGTGGCTCTTACCATGCCGTTGGCAGCGGTGTTGGCGTTCAGTTCATCGGCCAAGGCTTGCAGCGCCTGCTGACTGTCTTGGAGCGGTGTCGCCAGCGCATGCACAGCGCAGCCCGGCGGCGCGAGCAGGCTGGGTTTATTGGGATAAGAAAAGAAGGCGACCGGTGCCTCAACACCGACCAGAATCAGGTTTTCGAGTCCGCGCAACAGCGCCGCCGCACGATCAACTAGATACGGCACTCGCGGTACCGCGACTCTGCCGCCGCCGCGCTCGTGGCGTGCATTCGCAGTTGGGGCTAACAACTGCGCGCCAGTGGCTTGCGCAATGCGGCCGGCAACCTCCAGCGAACGTCCGGACAACGCCTTGCCGCCTAGATAGATGGCGCTTGGCACACGGCGCCGTAACACCCCGGCAATCGCTTGTATCGTTGCTGCTTCTACTGCTTCCGCAGGTGTCGCCGCCATCGGTGGCGCGACGGCGCTGGCATCTCCCCAAGCGGTGTCGGCAGGCAGGATCAGCGTCGCGATGCGCCCTGGGTGAGAGCATGCGGCAGCGACTGCAGCAGCGCCATCAACGGCGACATGATCGGCATTGATCGCGCTGCGCAGCCAATGGGAAACCGGACCCGCAACGCCTTTTATGTCGGCAGTCAGCGGCGCATCGTAAGCCAAATGGCGGGTTGCATGATCGCCGACAATATTGACGACAGGGGTGCGCGCTTTGCGGGCATTGTGCAGGTTCGCAAAGCCGTTCGCAAAGCCGGGCCCGAGGTGCAACAGAGTACACGCCGGACGCCCGTGCATCCGCGCATACCCATCGGCGGCACCAGTGACGACACCCTCAAACAAACCCAAGATACAGCGCATGCCCGGCACCCGATCAAGTGCTGCAACAAAGTGCATTTCTGAAGTACCGGGGTTGGTGAAACAAACCTCCACACCAGAGGCAATCAGGGTGCGTACCAAGCTTTCAGCGCCATTCATTTTTGCAGGTGTTTTTGGTTTCAGATAAGGGAGGAGATAGTTATTGATTGATAGCCCTTCTCTCAATAGACAAGCCCTCCAACTGCTATTCAAGAGAAGAAGGGAAGGGGAGGGGAGAGGAGGGAGTGTTTAGCTTTCGTTACAGCGATCCCAGATCTAAACTTTGCGCAACACGCAGACCCTCGATCGCAAACCAATGCCGGTTATGTGGTCACCGTATTCATCAACCAGCAGCTCTGCACTGCCGTTGGCGATAACGGCATCCACAGCCCTAGGGAATTCCACCTCAGCCAGTGCGTGATCGTTGAGCGATAACACAAAGCATCCGCCTTCAGCCAATCGATGCAATACCTCCGCAATCGTCGCCGGTGGTGCATGACCTGGAGAAATAACTCCGGCCGCGCAAGCCTGGGCGTAGCTACCAACGGCAATATCCAGCGGGTAGTTTAAATCGATCTGCATCAACTGGCGGTAAAGAGATGGCTTTTGTGCCGCATACGCCAGCATCGGTGCTGAAAAATCGATTCCATCAACGACCTCAAACCCGGCGCTGCGCAATGCAAGCCCTGATAGTCCAGTGCCACAACCAATGTCCAGTACCGGCTGCGATCGATCCGCAACGCAACCGGCTAACGCCGCGGCGCAGCGACCGGGGGTCACATAGCCGTTATCCAGCAGCTCTTGCTCGTAAGTAGAAGCCCAGTCAGCATAGTGCGCATTCACCTTTTCGCAGCTGAGTCCGTAGGTTTGGCTTAATAAGCTTGGGTTGGCGCTGTCGTGTTCCATGTGCGAAGCTGTTATGTAAGGCTGTCAGTTGGAGGATGAAACAAATCACAGACGGCAGCAGCGTATCAAACGTGCACAGGTGCTTCTGATGCAAGCGCCTCAGTGCTTCCGCTGCCCCTTTCTTTTCGCTACCTTAGCGCCGCAGTCGCCGTCGCTGGCTAAATATGATCAGCACCAACAACGCCAGTGCTGGCAGGTAGAAAACATATTTAGCGACGCGTTCGGCCTTTTGGAGAACAGCGCTCACTTGCACCGGCCGTTGATCGTCATAGTAATCGAACAATGTACCGATCTGCTCAAAGAACTCGCTCCCTGGCAGCGGCTCACCGATGCGCGCCAACCCATCCTCGACGCTGATGGTTAACCCTGCCTGGTTCATCCGCTTGATCGCTGCGGCGCGATTGCCGAGCGGTACCAAGATGGTGGTGCTGGTGGGCTTACCGCTATCGAAATCGGGACCACTGATAACCATCGTGAGCACCCCATTGGGAAGCGCCTGACCGACGACTTCGTATAGCGCTGCTGGTGGGTGACTGTCATATGGCGGATCGAACTTATCCAGCCAATAGCCTGGGCGAAACAGGGTGAAAGCCACTAACAGCATGGCTACCGTCTCCCACCATTTGTTGCGCGTCAGCATAAATCCCTGCGTTGCTGCGGCGAACAACATCATCGCAGCCGCCGCAATCAAAAACACGAACAACGCTTGGTGCCAACTGACATCGATCAGTAGCAATTCGGTGTTGAAGATGAACAAGAACGGCAGTAATGCGGTGCGGATGTCATAGGCGAACCCCTGGATGCCAGTTTGGATCGGATCGCCTTTAGAGATCGCCGCCGCCGCCAGTGCAGCAAGCCCCACCGGTGGGGTGTCGTCGGCCAGAATACCAAAGTAAAACACGAACAGATGCACTGCGATCAGCGGGATGATGAGCCCGCTTTTGGCACCTAGGGCGAGCACCACCGGGGCCATTAATGACGATACCACGATGTAGTTAGCGGTAGTCGGCAACCCCATTCCGAGGATTAGACTCATCACCGCGACTAACAGCAGCATTACCATCAGATGCCCGCCGGACAGAATTTCGATAAATTCGCCGATGACCTGGTGGGCACCAGTCAGCGATATGGTGCCGACGATGATTCCCGCCGCGCCGGTGGCGACCGAAATGCTCACCATATTGCGTGCCCCGGAGATCATGCCCTCAATCCACTGCTTCCAGCCGATGCCAAACTGCCGTCGGATGTTACCACTGCCACGGATGATGGCTTTCAGCGGGTGTTGCGTCAGGGCCACGATAATCATCGCGATGCTTGCCCACAGTGCTGACAAGCCGGGGGACAGACGTTCAATGACGATGCACCAGATCAGGAGCACGATCGGCAGGATATAGAACAAGCCCGTGATCGCCGTCTCGCCGGTGCGCGGCAACTCGGTGATCGGGGCGTTCGGATCGTCAATCATGAGGTCAGGCTGGTGGGCGGCGATCCAGATCAGGACCAGGTAGATCAGCGCGCAGCCGGCAGCCACGATCGGAAACGCCAATTCGGGAGCGGCAACTTTGATCCACCCCAAGCCGTAATACACCAGCAGGCCGAGCACGCCGATGCCGATAAAACCACCTAGGAAGCCGATCATTTTTTGCATCAGAGAAAAACGCGATGGCGGCTTGGGGAGGCCCTGCAGGTCGAGCTTCATCGCTTCCAGATGCACGATGTAGATCAGTGCAATATACGACACCACCGCCGGGAGCAGGGCATGCTTGAGAATCTCGGTGTAGCTGATGCCAGTGAATTCTGCAATCAGGAATGCCGCGGCGCCCATCACCGGCGGCATCAGTTGCCCGTTGGTCGATGAAGCAACCTCAACGGCGCCGGCTTTCTCGGCGGAGAAGCCGGTCTTTTTCATCAGCGGGATGGTGAATGTACCGGTGGTCACGGTGTTGGCGATCGAGGAACCCGAATACATCCCGCTGAGCGCCGATGCGACCACCGCCGCCTTTGCCGGCCCGCCGCGGAAATGCCCCAGCGCGGCGAACGCAAACTTGATGAAATAGTTTCCCGCGCCGGCTTTTTCTAGGATTGCGCCAAACAGCACGAATAAAAAGATCAGCGACGACGATACCCCCAAGGCAACCCCGAAGACGCCCTCGTTTTGCATCCAGTAGTGCCACATCGCTTTGCCATAGGAGGCCCCCTTCCACTGGATAGCTTCCGGCAACCAGTCGACATGACCAAAAAACACGTAGCAGACGAAGACGCTGGCGACGATCAGCAGCGGTAGCCCCAGCGCGCGGTAAACCGCGATGCCAAGGATGATCATGCCGACGGATGAGGCGATCAAATCGCCGCTGGTCGGCAATCCGGCGCGCACCGCAATCGCATCGCGTTGCACGATGATATAAAAACAGGATGCCACCCCCGCGAGGGCCAACAACCAGTCGTACCAAGGGATCCGCTCGCGCTCGCTGGCACTGAACAGCGGAAACACTAGGGACGCCAGAAATAACCCGAACGACAAATGCACCAAGCGTGCATCAGAGTTGGTAACGACCATGCTGATACCGCTGACCTCGGTCAGCCAATACGGTAAGTTGGAGGCCACATACAGTTGGAACACAGCCCACACGAAAGCTACCGTGAGAATCAACTTTCCTTGCCAGCCGCTGGGACTGCGCCCACCGCTCTCAATGCGGGCGACAAAATCATCCACCGTAGCCGCTGTAACTCGAGTGTTCTCTTTTGCAGGGCTCATTTTTCTTAAATATTTTGAAAGGAGCGCCTCGTCGACAACCCCATAGCCGCGATCAATGCTCTTGATTGTTCCAAGGGTAAGAGAGGTGCCTCAGTGAAGTTTGGGAAAGTCACCGCAGCGCACTCAAAGAAATGCCAGACGGTCCTTGCGGGTGGGCGCTGATCAGCGCCCACCCGTTCAGTTGCTGAGCGTTACTTACATCCAACCGCGCTCTTTGTAGTACTTGATGGCACCTCGGTGCAGCGGTGCTGACAGCGAATCGCTGATCATCTGCTTTTCGACTAGGTTGGCAAACGCTGGATGGAGCTTCTTGAAACCGGCGAAGTTATCGAACACCGCTTTGACCACTGTGTACACGACATGGTCGGGCACCTCAGCGCTGGTTACAAACGTTGCGCCAACCCCGAAGGTTTGGATATCGGAGGGGTTGTTGTACATACCGGCAGGAATTGTGGCGCTGCGATAATAAGAGTTATCGGCAATTAGTTTGTCGATCGTGCGGCCGGTGACATTGACCAAGTGGGCGTCGCAGGTAGCCAGCGATTCCTGCGTCAGTGCTGAAGGGTGCCCCACCAGCCAGAAGTACGCGTCAATTTTGCCATCGCACACGGCTTGACCGGTTTCGGCCGATTTCATTTCCGCCGCGAGCTTCAGATCGCTGCGCTGCCAGCCGAGTGCTTCTTCAATCACTTCCCAAGTGCCGCGCGTACCGGATCCAGGATTGCCGATATTAACGCGCTTGCCCTTCAAATCAAGGATATGGTAGATCCCCGAGTCACCTCTTGCGATCACCGTTACTGGCTCTGGGTGCACTGAGAACACCGCACGTAGTTTGCTGAACTTGCCTTGATCAGCAAACTTTGAAGTGCCATGGTAAGCGTGGTATTGCCAGTCCGACTGAGCCACTCCAAATTCCAACTCACCCGTGCGGATGGTGTTGATATTGTAGATCGAGCCACCCGTCGATTCAGCTGAGCAACGGATCCCGTGGGTCTTACGGTTTTTGTTGACTAAACGGCAAATAGCCCCGCCAGTGGGGTAGTAAACCCCCGTCACACCACCGGTGCCAATCGAAATGAACTGCTGCGCCGCAAAGCCAGTGCTGATACTGGCTGCGGCAAGCGCGACGACGCTAACACCGGTAAGCAACAATTTTCTCATGATTGTGATCCTCTTGGTTAACCATAGTGCAAAAGCGACAATACCGAACATGGGTATCGGTTGTTACGAAAATAGTACTCTAGATACGCAACATTCCAAGGCAACGCACGGAAACGCAAGAAGTAACGCTGCGCTGACCCTTAGGATTTGCATGTTGTGAGTTTGGCGTCCAGCTTGTCGAAATAATAACATGTAGGTCCGCCTAGCACTGCATCGGGTGCCATTATCCGCTAATCGGTGACAAATTCAATCATGGGTACCTCGAAAAACCAGATCGGCTAGCTTTTCGAGGTACCCTGTGGGGTTTGTCTATTGGGGAAGGGTTATAAATCAACGGCTTACGACACAGATGAGCATACCCCTTCCCCCAAACCGCCGTCCCGTTGGGTTTTTCGAGGTTCCCTCATGAAACACCCAAGGGCGGTGCTGAGGTGGGTCGATTGGCTCAAGTACGGGCAGCAGATATTCGTTATAATAGCAGCGTTGCGTAGTGGTTGGCGAAGCATCATCCGAGCACGCGCCCCAAATAAAGACGCTTGGGTGCAAAGACGGTTAAAGTCGCCAAACGCCTGCACGCGTCTAAGTGCGTCTGCTCAAACACCCAGCGCGACAATCGCACGCTTCAGGGCTTCTTTATAAGGGTGCCCCGAAAAAACAGCTTTGCCAGCTTTTCGAGGCACCCATAAACTAACGCGGCACAGCAGCCAGCCGCCGCCGCACCACCACCAGCGATCATTAAGGGCAGCAATGGAACTCAGATTAGACGGCAAACGCGCGTTCGTCAGCGCCGGCGCAGTTGGCATCGGTCGCGCTACCTGCCTAGCGCTGCGCACCGCTGGTGCCACGGTATTCACCGCCGATATTGATCAAGAGGCATTAGCGCAGCTACCCGCTGACATCCACTGCTTTCACTGCGATGTAGGTGAACCATCGGCGGTGGCTGCGGTGATGCAGCAGGTGCTGATCGAGGGACTCGATATTCTGATTAACAATGCGGGTATCGCAGGCCCCACCGCGCCAATTGAGGCGATCGCGATAGCCGATTGGGTGCACACCATCAACGTCTGCCTGAATTCCCAGTTTTATTTCAGCCGCCAAGCGGTACCAGTGTTCAAACGCCAACGCCACGGGGTGTTGATCAATCTGATCTCGGCGGCTGGCGTCCTCGGCTTCCCTAATCGCAGCCCTTATGCCGCAGCCAAGTGGGGCGCTGTCGGGTTGACGAAGACCTTGGCAATGGAGTTGGGGCGTTACAATATCCGCGTTAACGGGATTGTACCGGGCAACGTCAACGGTGAGCGGATGCAACAGGTGGTTGCCGCCCATGCGGCGGCGGAAAATCTCAGCCACGCAACAGTCAGGGAACTTTATGCTATCAGCACCTCAATGCGATGTTTCGTTGAAGCAAGCGAAATTGCGCACTTGATCGTGTTCCTTGCGTCGCATTATGGACAGCATATTTCAGGGCAGATTATCGGCGTCGATGGCAACACCGAAACCCTGTGTCCGCGAATGCCTGAATGATGGCATGGACGCATGAGTGCATGGGTGGGCGAAGCGAATGAATGGATGGGTTTATCTCGGGATTGGGATCGTGGTTGAGGTTGTCGGGACGCTGAGCATGAAGCTCTCCTATGGTTTCACCAAGCTCATCCCGAGTATCCTGTGCGTTGTTTTTTTCATCATCGCCTTGGTGATGGTTAATCTGTCGATGAAGACCATCGATATGAGCATCGTCTATGCGATCTGGTCCGGTGTCGGCATTGCTCTGATAGCGCTGCTGGGTTTCCTGTTTCTTGGAGAAGTGGTAACGCCGATGAAGCTGATGTTCATCGCGCTGATCGTGATCGGCGTGATCGGATTGCATCACCATGCCTGAACACGTATTTATTGGCAGCTAGACGACCAAGGCGCTTGGCGGTTCGGCAGCAGGCGTAAGTAGCCAATACGCCCGGCGCGGGGCAAAGGTCGGGTTGCCCGCAATGCCATCAGCAGTAACACCCTGCGGGGCTTGTCTATTGGAGGAATGATTATAAATCAACGGCTTACGTTACAGGAGAGCATGTCCCTTCCCCCAAACCCCCATCCCACTGAGGTTATTCGAGGTTCCCTACAGTACATTGCGCTGGTACACCCTTAGTCGGCGAATGGCCTCGCAGACCTCTCGAAAGCACCTGTATTATGTATATGCCATTTCTCTAATAAACACGCCTCAATGGTGCTTCGATATCCTCGCGAAGAGGGGTTTCGTAGCGCTCTCCAGCCACTCCTAAATCGACTTATCCCCCCAATGCCCGTATCACAATGACATTGACTGAACAGAAGATGCAACTGCAAGAGAAAATGCACGACGCAGATCCCCAACTCAAGGGTGATGTCAATCTGCTGGGAAACACCCTTGGAAACCTGATCCGCCGTTTTGCCGGCGACACCGTGTTCAATCAAGTGGAAAGAGCGCGCACCACATCGCGCCAACGCCATGCCGGTGACTCACATGCGGGCCGCTCTCTGCAACAGCAGCTAAGTGCTTTGGAGCCGCACAATGGGTGTGAGATCGCGCGGGCGTTCTCGGCTTATTTCGGCCTTATTAACATTGCTGAATGTGTCCACCGCGTACGCCGGCGGCGGTTGTATGACAAGCGTGGGCAGGATCAGCCGGGGAGCTACAATGCTGTTTTGCATGCCCTTTGCAAGGCGGCGATCAGCATCGAAGACGTGGCGGCGATGATTGATAAAACACAGTTCACGCCGGTGTTGACAGCGCATCCCACGGAGGCCAAACGCCGCACGTTGTTGATTCTTGAGCAGCGGATTACGCGCGCCTTATTGCAATACTCAAATGCCTCGATCATGACCCCGGCAGAGCAACAAGCGCTGTTGGATACGATCGAGGAGGAAATTGGCATCGCATGGTACACCGACGAGGATTTTGCGCAACCCAGCGTGTTCAACGAAGTTGAGCATGAGTCGTTCTTTTTGTCGCAGGTGATCTATCCGATCCTGCCAAGCATCTACACTCATTTACAAGCCGCAATCAGCACCGTTTATGGCGCTGACATTAATCTGCCTATCCCGTCTCGATTGTTGCGCTTTGCCACTTGGGTCGGTGGTGACATGGATGGCAACCCCAATGTTGACGCCACTACCATTCTCACCACGTTGGCACACCATCGGCAACTGATCATCCAGTGCTACCGCAAAGAGCTCAACCAATTGTTTGAGCGGCTCAGCCAATCGGGTGCCCTGTTCTCTGTCGATCCAGCACTGACTGAGGGGATAGCCAACGCTCAGCAGCAACTGGGGATCCAGACGCTGCCGGGCGAGGTGGTGGCCAAACGCTACCACAACATGCCCTATCGGGTATTTTCAGCACTGATAGAGCGGCGCCTTGCGGCTACGCTGACGGCTGGCGCGGGGGGGTATGACAATGCGGGTGAGCTTGAAGCGGATCTGCGCACGATGCGCGATTCGATGCGCTACCAGCATGGCATCGGCAGCAACAGCGTGAGCGCGCTGCTGCGCCGCGTCGAAGTATTCGGCTTTCATATGGCAACCTTGGATATACGCCAGGATAGCGCGATCCATTGCGAAGCCGTAGCAGAGGCCCTGGGGCGCGAGGATTTCTCCTCTTTGGTGCCAACGCAGCGGCTGTCGTTGCTGCGCGACGCGCTCAATTCGGGTCAACCGTTGGCGCAGCCGCCGCGCCGCGGCGGTGCACTTGAACGCTGTCTGCAGACGTTGCAATCGATCGCCGACGCGCGCCAGCGTTATGGTCCTGAGGCGATAGGACCTTATATCATCAGCATGGCGCATGCTGTGGATGATGTGCTGATGGTGCTGTGGTTGGCTCGACTGGCTGATCTTGCGCCCGCTGATCAACCACTGCCACTGGATATCGCGCCGTTGTTTGAGACAGTTGAAGATCTTGACGGTGCCGCGAACATGTTGCAGTGCTTACTTGATGAACCACTATATCGCGCTCACCTGCGCGCCCGCGGCGATTCGCAGGTGATTATGCTCGGTTATTCCGACAGCAATAAAGACGCCGGCCTCGCCGCTTCGCGGTGGGCCTTATATACCGCTCAGACTGAACTGGCGCGGGTGATGCAACAACACCCGCAAGGCCCCATACTGCCGACGCTGTTTCATGGTCGTGGCGGCACCATTAGCCGCGGCGGTAGCAAACCGCGCAGCGGCATCCTCGCTGAACCGCGGGGGGGGCTGCAAGGGCGCTTGCGGGTCACCGAGCAAGGGGAGACGATTGCGCGCAAATATGGTATTGGCGAGATCGCTGTGCGCACCATCGAAATGGCCACTGGGGCGATGTTTGAACGCGCTATTATCGAGCACCCACAAGATGCCGATATGACGTTATGGTCGCAGGCGGCGCAGGCGATGGCGAGCGCCAGCCGCGACGCTTACCGGCAGTTGATCGAACACACCGACGGTTTCATCCCATATTTTCGCTTGGCGACTCCGATCGATGTGATCGAAAGGATGCGTATCGGTTCGCGCCCACCGGCGCGACGCTCGCACATTGGCGTTGCTAACCTGCGTGCGATCCCTTGGGTTTTTGCGTGGATGCAAAGCCGTCTGAACCTCCCTGGCTGGTACGCGGTCGGCAACGGTTTGCAGCAGTTGATTGATCGCTTCGGCGTTGCCGGCGTGCGTGAAATTTCCGCCAGGTGGATATTCCTGCGCAACCTAGTGGAGGATACTGAGGTCGTGCTGGCAACCAGCGATCTATGGATTGCCGCGCAATATAGCGCGCTGGCGGGAGAGGGCGGGGAGGCCATCTATCAGCGCTTGGTGCGCGAGTTTGAACATACCCGGGAGTTGATCTGCAACATACAGGATGTGGATGAATTGCTCGATCGTCAGCCAGTGATACAGCACAGCATTCGCCTGCGGAACCCGTACGTCGATCCGATTAGCCTGATTCAGATTGACTGCCTAGCGCGCTGGCGCGCCAGTGATCGCCAAGATAAAGCATTGTTCAAGGTGCTGATGGCCACTGTGCGTGGCATCGCCAATGGGATCCAAAGCACTGGTTGAGAATAGCGCGGCGCAGGGGATGTTTTACGTCAGCGCAAAGCATGAGGGTATGGGATAGCAGCGGTGGGAAAATGGCAGCAAGCTGCACCAGCATGCCAACACCCAGAGGGGTCACCCAGAAGGGCTTATTGTTTCATCCCAGACTTCATAATGAACGCGAACTTTATAACGCAATGCTTTGATATAACTTGGTAAATCATGGGACAGTTCATTCTGTCCTTTAGTCCTACCGCCCATCCCGTCAGTGAGGTTCAAGGCACCCATGACGCGCAACACACATTGACAATAAAGGGTGCATTATGGCATCAGGTAAGCTGCTAAGACAGTTGATTAAATCAGGCGCTGAAGGGAACCATGACGCTTTCCGGCAAGTATCTGCGGAGGTAATTCAGGAAGAACGCGCCAAGCATCATCATCTGCTGGCTGATGATCTTGAAAAGATCCTCTACGGTCGGAATAACAATCCTACTAAGCTCTATGCCTTGCATAACGACTATCTGCCAAAAGATAAGGAACGCAATCTACCGCTGTTGCAAATCAAGGAACCCATCAGGCGTCTTGAGGATATCGTCCTCTCGGATGCCAACAGTTCACTGATGGATGAACTTCTGCAAGAGCACCATCGTGCCGAGGTACTCAAGAGCCATGGCCTTTACCCAGCGGATAAACTGCTGTTTTGTGGCCCACCTGGATGTGGCAAGACGCTTACATCTGAGGTTCTGGCCTGTGAATTAGGGCTACCGCTGGCGGTTGTCCGCATTGACAGTGTTATCTCATCGTATCTGGGCGAAACCGCTGCAAACCTGAGGCAAGTATTCGATTTCATTTCCGCGATGCCCATGGTGGTGGTGTTTGATGAATTCGACGCATTGGCTAAAGAACGGGCAGACCAGGCCGATCACGGTGAGTTGAAGCGTGTCGTGAACGCTTTGCTGCAGATGGTGGATGCCTATGAAGGCAAAAGCCTTCTGGTTGCTGCGACTAACCATGAACGCATCCTGGATTCCGCCGTATGGCGGCGGTTTGACGAGGTGCTGATTTTTGCATATCCCAATCTCGATCAGTTGCGGCGACTTCTGGCTATCAAGTTGCGTGGGTTGCGCCGCGAGTTTGAAATCGACGATGCACGGATAGCCGGTCTGTTCAACGGCATGAGCCACGCCGATGTGGAACGTGTATTGCGCCGTGCAGCCAAGGATATGGTTCTTGCAGGGAAAGAATTTTTGAGCGAACGCCACCTGCACGCCGCTATCCGCCGCGAAGATGCCAGAAGAGCGAGGGTCAATAAGGAGCTAACAGCGCATGGATGAATCGTTCCTTCACCTGCCGCTCCAACGCGAAGAGCCGGTAAACGAGAAGCGATCGCCTCCCCCTTTCCCACGCCATCCGCCTGATGATGAGCCTGGTCATGGTCGCCATTTGCAACGACAGCTCCAATCTGCAAAGGATCAAGCAGATAGCAATGTTGGCGGTTTTGATGAGCGGCGTCTGTTTCGATTTGAAGTGCAAAAAGGCTTTAACCCAGACGATATTCGTAAAATCTCAAATGAAATTGAGTTTGTCAGTCAGGAAGAGGAGACAGTCGTAATCGGATTCGCCAGCAATGCAGCGCTCGCTCAATTCGAGGCGCGTTTAGCTTCTCTGGCAAAGGGAGAGAGAGTTACCAATAAGCAAGTGTTTTATGCCCTTCAGGATGTGGGAAGCTGGTCGGCCGATGATCGCAAGGGCTGGGCACTGAAAAACCAGGGATTCCCTGATGGGGACGTATTTCTGTTGGATATTGAATTGTGGCCACTGGAAAACCATCGAGAGCAGGAAGAGCTATGGGCTGCCTTCGTGAAATGGTGCCAGAGTGCAGGCATTGGTATTGTAGACAGAGTCAAGCAACCAAGCCTGATGCTGTGCCGGGTCAAGTGCAATCAGGATCAAGGCAAGCAGCTACTGAAGAACCGGGATGTGCGCTCGGTTGACCTGCCTCCAAACTTTGGGTTGAAGCGTTCCCTTCTATTTCAGGATATTCAAAACCTTGCACCGGTTATTGCACCAGACGCAAATGCCCCTGGTGTCGTGGTACTGGATAGCGGACTCGCAACCGGTCATCCCCTGTTGGCCCCGGCAGTAGGTGATTCCCAGAGTTTCCTACCCGATGAAGAAGCATCCGACGAACACGGGCATGGAACCCATGTGGCTGGTCTGGCTCTGTACGGGGACTTTGAATCGAACCGTAAGTCTGGTCAGTTTGTCCCTTGTTTGCGGTTATTCAGTGGCCGCATCCTTGATCGCAACAACGAATACAGTACAACGTTTATTGAGAACCGTATTGAGAAAGCGGTACGGTATTTTGTCGATAACTATCAGTGCAGGGTATTCAATCTCTCCATTGGCGATTGCAATAAACCCTACATGGGCGGGCATCTGAAAGGACTATCGTTGACGCTTGATTCCCTTTCCCGAGAGCTGGGGGTGCTGTTTGTTGTAGCGGTGGGGAATCATAGTGTCGGTGAGGAATCTCCTGATGGTCTGGAATGGCGAGACAAGTATCCTCGCTATCTGCTCGAGGATGCCTGGAAGATCATTGAACCGGCACCAGCGCTGAATGTGCTTACCGTAGGCAGTCTGGCGCGTCATGAGCGCACGTTCAGCAGCCAGCATTACCCATTGGACCCAGCAGAAATCCCCATTGCCAAACCTGAACAACCCTCACCTTTTACCTGTCATGGGGAATCGGTTGATGGCGCTATCAAACCAGAATTAATGGCTTACGGAGGGAATTGGGCAATCAACACCCGCGCAGGTGCTAATCACCTTCTTGATGAAGGATCCGGTTTGGGGGTTATCTCTACTCATCATCAGTTTGCTGAAGGCCATCCATTCGCGATTGACAGCGGAACCAGTATGGCAGCACCGCAAGTCGCCCACTTAGCAGCTGCGATCCTCGTGGAACACCCCGAAGCCGATCCCGATTTTATCCGTGCTTTGCTGGTGGCTCATGCGGCGGTACCAGATCCAAGCAGCGATCTGCTCAGCGACAAAAATGAGCGCCGTAAAGTGTGTGGTTATGGTCAGATTAATCCCGATGCGCTGCTTCGCTCCAGGGAGGACGCTGTGACATTGAGGGCGACCGATCGCATCACCAACAAGCGCCATCACTTTTACGAAGTCCCGGTTCCTGATGCGTTCACCAGTCGGGGCAAACGGACACGGGAGATTTCCGTGGCTCTCGCCTATACCCCCGCCGTGCGTTCCACCCGGATTAAGTATCGCGCCACTCGCATTGATTTTCGTTTGGTGTCAGCGGCTAATCTGGAGTATGTCACCTTGATGTTCAATAAAGCTACCCGTGAGGATGAATACGAAAACATCACGGAATTAAAAACGGCTACCATCGGCAAAAAAGCAAGAAGCAAGGGTACCGTGCAGGCCGATACTTGGAGATTCGAGCGCTTCAACAGAAAGTCTATTTTGAAGAACAAGCGGCTCTTCGTGGTTGTGACCCGAAACGACTTCCCGTGGGGAGAATCTTTATGCAGCACAGAAGAGAATTATGCACTGATAGTGAACCTGCGCGATCGTGAAAACGGGGAAGCAAAGCTGTACACCCAGATCAAAAATCAGCTCCAAGCACGTGCAAGTGAAGCACGCTTAAGGGCAAACAGGCGGGAGTGATTTTGGAATGCTGTTCGAGAAAATTGTTTCCAAAATGGCGGGGATGTTCTCATCAGATGGCTCTGATAGGAAGCGACATTCTTTGCAGGGACTGTTTTTGAGCGCCAGCACCCGCTGTGGGTGTGACGGCGGGGGAGGGGATTCTCCTTAAAAAGTGGGCGTACCCCGAGGGGAGGCGCGCCTGCTATTCTCAGCAAAGCGGCGCGCCATTGCCGCTGCGGTCCCAACTTCAGGCTTTAAAAAACGGTGCTTCCCCGGCGATAGTGACGCGCCGGCCTTTGCGTTCCTGTGGCCAGTAATCCCAAACGGCATAGTGCATGCAACAGCGGTTATCCCAAAACGCAACATCGTGTTGCGCCCAGCGGAAGCGGATTTGAAAATCGACGCATTCGGAATGGCTGTGCAGCAGGGACAACAATGCCTCGCTTTCTGACGGCGACAGTTCATTGATGTGCGTGGTGAAGGTGCGGTTCACATACAATGCACGGTGACCGGTTTCGGGATGCGTGCGCACCACCGGATGCTGCGCCACAGGACAGTGGATGGCGGCGTCGCGCTGCCCGCGATCCGCATAACGGCCACGATACACATGCGCTGAAGCGTGCGTTGCCGTGAGTCCAGCGAGCATCTTTTGCAGCGGTGCTGACAGCGTTTCAAAGGCGCGGTACATATCGCTGAAAAGCGTGTCGCCGCCACAGCTTGGCAGGATATGCAGTTGCAGCATCGTACCGAGCGGCGGGCACTCATCGCAGGATACATCCGAATGCCAGAATTCACCGTTGGCAACCGCTGAATCCTTGTGGGTGTGGATCTCAAAAATTTCTGGAAACCCTTTCATCGTCGGCGCAGCGGGGTGGGCATGCAGTGACCCGAAGCGCTTGGCGAAGGCAATGTGGAGCGGTGGTGGGATCTCGCTTTGCTGTTTGAAAAATAGCACCCGGTATTCTAAAAACGCACGGTGGATCTCGGCGAACACCGCATCCGATACGCCGCTCGCCAGCGCAACGCCTCTGATCTCAGCCCCTAGCTTAGGAGAAAACGGGCGCACATCGATCAAACGGTAAGGAATCGGCATCATTCGCTGCGCTGATTAGAAGATGAAAAAATGCAACACCGGTGGCTTCGTTTTGGATAATTCATAGCCATAAGTAGCCGTCGTGTATGGCGTTGGTTGAGCACGCTGGAATAGCCTAAGCCGCCCATTTCTCGGAAAAGGCTTCCGCCTGCTGTAAAACCGTTTGTGTGGCTGCCGCCTGCAGGTCAGGTGGATAGCCGTGTTTCCTCAATATGCGTTTCACAGCTACGCGCATTTTTGCCCGCGCCATTTCGCTGTGGTGCCAGTCAATCGTTGCGTTAGAGCGCACACTTTCCAGTAATTTATGCGCCATCAGCTTGAGCTGTTGGTCGCCCAATTGGTTTACACGAGCAGGTAGTACATCTTTAGGCACTTGAGATGCTCTAGCAACACTATCCCCAGTAATGTTTAGCAGTACATCATTTTCTTGTATCTCAACATTTTGTAATTGATGGGCCTGTTTTTCAGAAATTCGGGCCATGCCATTGTAAGAAAAATGATTGTTGTATATATTCTGACTATGGATCAAAGAGTATTCACCTTCCAGTAGATAGCTTTGTTTCCCTCCGAGTGGGGTTGCGCCACTGCCAATTTTTGTGCACATGTCACGCAAGTTATAGGGTGTCCATCTCCTCAACCGCATTTTATCCGCTTCAACCACCGCCCTAAATTCTGGCGCGATGGCGTTCATGTCCAGCACATCGACTTTCCACGGTAGCTTGGATTCCTCGAAGGCAGTGTTGAGATCGTGCAGCGTCTGCGTTGCTATCTTTGCACCCGAGGGTTGCTCAAGTGCTAGGTCAAGGTCTGAATATTCCTTTGCCGTCCAAGTCGCACGACTGCCAAACACCCAAACATACACTTCTGGTGCCAGATGCACCCGCAGGATGCCCTGCACGGTTGTTAAACAGTCGGGGGATATATCGGGTGCGGGTGCGGACGTCATCTGATCTACAGATCCTGCTGCTTTAAGTTTGCAAGCAAGGTTTTAGTTTCGTTTAAAAATGCAGGGAACTGTTTAAAAACTTCGGCGGCCTTGGTTTCATCGTAACCGTGACTTGTACTATTCCGTGCCTCTCGATAGCCTGCCCAAATATCATAGCTACTGAGCAACCCGCCCTTTTCTGCACCTGTACGAATTAAATTTTGAAAGCTCATCTTGTCGATTTCCAAGGGATTCGCCGAAACCTGCTCCAGATAACGTTTGAGTATTTTGTGAGATAGATCGTAGGTATATTCAAAGCGTTGAATACAGGCATCCCGAATAAAATCAGTGCTGTTGCGCTGATATTCATCCATTGATTCGAATAAGGTGGCGATTGCTTTTTCAAGAGGGCTGTAATCCAGTGTCATTGTATACGCCTCATTGCCGCTCTGATGGATGCCGTCAACGGCGCGCCGTTATTCATCACTTTCTCCTTTTCAAAGCAAGCCATCAGGCGTTAGATCAAGCGGCAGCAGCACCTCGTCTATATGATCCTTCAGCCGTCTATTGCTTATCAAATGGTATGCTTTCACATCTACCCCATAAGGCAACATGCTTTCCAGAAACAACGTGTAAATCCTATCGATATCAGCCTCTTGTAACGAACCATACAGAACCAAATCAACGTCCGAATTGTCACGATACGTGCCTGTTGCCCGCGAACCAAACAACCCAACCTTGCTGATCCCCGCGCAATACGGACGCAAAACGGATGCTATTATGCGTCTGTTTTCACCCGTAAGACCATGATCACGTATCATCTTTTCTCCGTGGTAGCGCAATTGGGTGCTGCATCATTTCTTCCATTAAAAACATCTGCAAATCATCGAAAAGTCGCAAATAGCCGCCTTGGATATCTTTGATAACTTGCTCAAACTTTTCGAAATCATATACGTGGGACATCTTATTGCGCGCATCTAAGGCCTTCATCCAGCTATCAGCGTCCGCAATAATTTTTGCCTCGAAAGCCGAGCGTATCACCGACGCGGGCGTGACCTGAACTAAAACTACGCCGCTATATTCAAGATAGTCTTTCAAACTTTTCCAGGCGAGCTCCCAGCAATACTCGAAGCGTTGAATCACCCCTTCCTTTTCCAGTTGAGTGAGTTCTCTCGCCTCCAATGTCTCGATTGCTTCGCGCAATAACGAAAATGCCCGCCTGTAATTTTCAAAGCGATACATCCAGCGGGGGGGAGCGTGCGGTTGATCAGCTGCCATTGGGTTTCTTCTCTCCTATGGGGTAAGCCTAAATCCCAGCTTTGTTAGCTGTTGTCTGATTTCAGCATCCAGTTCCGCAGACTTATCCAGTTGTCTAGCCAGCTTCTCTGTCAAACATTGCATTTTATCGGCAAACGGGATGCCATCATCCGGTTCTTCTTCCACTCCAACAAAGCGACCCGGCGTTAACACATAGCCACGTGTTTTGATGTCTTCCAAAGTAGCAGAAAAACAAAAACCGGCGCTGTCTTGATAAGCACCGCGCCGCTCAATGGTTTCCACCTCACCGCGCCATGCGTGATAGGTGTCGGCTATTTGGGCGATGTCCTCATCGCGCAATTCGCGCCGCGTGCGGTCAACCATTACACCTAGCTTGCGAGCATCGATAAACAATACTTCTCCTTTGCGGTCTCGGAAGCCTTCGTTTTTTTTGTTTTTAGCCAAAAACCACAGGCAGGCTGGAATTTGCGTTGAATAGAACAAGGCGCTGGGCAGTGCGACCATGCAATCCACCACATCCGCATCAACAAGTTTGCGGCGGATATCGCCCTCACCCGATGCGTTTGACGACATAGCGCCATTCGCCAGCACCACGCCCGCTGTACCGTTGGGTGCCAGATGATGGATGATATGCTGTAGCCAGGCATAGTTGGCATTGCCGGCAGGCGGTGTGCCATATTTCCAGCGCACATCTTCACGCAGTCGGTCGCCGCCCCAATCACTGATGTTAAAAGGCGGGTTGGCAAGGATGAAGTTAGCCTTTAAATCTGGCAGCTCGTCTTTGTGGAAGCTGCCTTCATTATTCCATTTAATATCAGCATCAATACCGCGCACAGCCATGTTCATTTTTGCCAGCCGCCAGGTAGTGTTGTTCATCTCCTGTCCATAAACGCGGATATCGCCCAATCGCCCACCGTGTTCGGCAACGAATTTCTCGGATTGAACAAACATACCGCCCGACCCACAGCAGGGATCGTAAACGCGGCCTTTGTAAGGCTCCAGCATTTCGGTCAGCACCCGTACCACCGAACGCGGCGTGTAGAACTCACCGCCGCGTTTGCCCTCCGCGCCGGCAAAACCGCCTAAGAAATATTCATACACCCGCCCCAATATATCTTTGGGACGCTCGTTTTCCTCATTTGTGCCGATGGTACTGATCAAGTCAATCAGCTCACCCAATATTTGCTTATTAAGGGCTTCACGTGCATAGCCAGTGGGCAGAACACCTTTTAGGCTGGCATTGGATTTTTCAATCGCCCGCATCGCATCGTCGAGCCGCCTGCCAATAGTTGGCTGTTTGGCACTGTCTTTCAGATAACCCCAGCGCGCTTCCCATGGCACCCAAAAGGTACGCTCTGCCAAATACTGACGGGGTCTTCCTCATCGTCGTATTCATCGGCTTTGAGTTTGTCATAAATCGGGCTGAAGGCATCAGAGATATATTTCAGAAACACCAGCCCCAACACCACATGCTTATATTCGCTGGCATCCATGGAGCCGCGCAGCTTATCCGCCGCCAGAAACAGTTCGGCTTCAAACCCTAAATTGGCCGCTTGCGTGCTGCCATTTTCGTTTGTGGTCATACCCCAAATTTCTCCAAGGAACCTTGAAAATCACTCCCATTCAATGGTGCCGGGGGGCTTGGTGGTGATGTCATAGACGACGCGGTTGACCCCAGGCACTTCGTTGACGATGCGCGTTGCGGCTTCAGCGAGCAGGGGATACGGCAATTGAGACCAGTTAGCGGTCATAAAATCGCTGGTTTGCACCGCACGCAGCGCGATCACTTCGTCGTAACTGCGGCCATCCCCCATCACGCCGACCGAGCGCACCGGCAGCAGCACCGCAAACGCCTGGGCGCTGGCGGCGGCGTTTGTGTCAACAGCGGCGTTGACGGTGCTTGGATTGTTGCTGGCGGCGGTACTTGCCGCTTCAGGCGCTTGGTTGAGTAAACCGGCGGCACTGAGCAACTCGGTAAAGATATGATCAGCGGCGCGCAGGCGCGCAAGACGTTCCCGGGTGACTTCTCCGAGACAGCGTACCGCAAGCCCAGGACCGGGGAACGGTTGCCGCCAGAGCAATTCGGCAGACAGCCCAAGCGCCGCACCAACGCGGCGCACCTCATCCTTGAACAGCATCCGCAGCGGCTCCACGAGTTCAAAGCCAAGGTCTTCAGGAAGACCGCCGACGTTGTGATGGGCTTTGATGTTGCGTGTGCTTTTTGAACTGCCGCTTGATTCAATCACATCGGGATAAATCGTCCCCTGCACCAGACACGGCGGCGAATTGAGCGCCTGCGCGGCGGACTCAAAGCTGCGGATAAAACGTGCGCCGATGCGCTTGCGCTTTTGCTCTGGCTCGGTGACTCCGACAAGATCCGCTAAAAATGCCTCGCTGGCATCCATGACGCTCAGCGGGATGGCGAGCTTGTCGGACAACGCCGCCTCCACCGCTTGTCGCTCGCCGGCGCGCAACAGGCCGTTATCGATGCAGACTGCCTGCAGGCGATCACCGATGGCGCGGTAGGCGAGGGCGGCGGCAACGCTCGAATCAACGCCGCCGCTGACTGCGGCAATGGCCCGCCGATCGCCGACTTGGGCGGCGACCTTGGCACTCATCGTGTGGATAATGGTGTGCTCCGTCCAGTCAGCCGTGGCCCCGCAGACGCGCCCGGCAAAAGTGGCGAGGAGAGCGCTGCCGCCTTCGCTGTGAGACACCTCGGGGTGAAATTGCAAGCCGAAGATGCGCCGCGCCGGATCAGCAATCGCCGCAAATGGTGCCAAAGCGGTTGCCGCGATGGCGGCGAAACCTGCGGGCAGGCTGCCGATGCGATCGGCATGCGACATCCATACCTGCCGCTGCTGTTCAGCGGAAGTCGTCGTATCGCCAAACAACCACTGCGCCGCTTTGGTGCCGCCGAGCGTGAGCTGCGCCGGGCCGTATTCGTGCCGCGTTGTGGCGCACACCTCACCACCGCAGTGGTGGACGATCAATTGGAGCCCATAGCAGATCCCCAGCAGTGGCGCGTGCTGCTCAAACAGGCAGGGCTGGGCACTGGGCGCGGCGTGCTGATAGACCGATGCCGGGCCGCCAGAAAGGATGACGCCACGTACCTTCCCACCGCGGAGCTCGGCCTCAAGCTCAGGCCAATCAAATGGATGGACTTCGCTGTAAAACGCGCACTCCCGTAAGCGGCGAGCGATCAGTTGGGTGTATTGCGAACCGAAGTCGAGAACGACGATCATGGGGCGATCCTGATGACGCCTTCAGCGAGACGGGTGATCTGGGCTAAGCTGTACACCGGCACCCCCAGCGGCTCTAACAAGCGCCGTCCGCCCTCAAACGTCTTCTCGACCAGCGTGCCAACACCTACCAACGGTGCCTTCGCTTGGCGGCACAGTTCAGCAAGGGCCAGGATGGTCTGACCAGAAGCGAGAAAATCGTCGATGATCAGGACTCGTTCATTGGCCTTCAGGAACTCCGGCGACACCAGCAGCGGGGTCAGCTCGCCTTTGGTATGCGACGGCGCTGCGGCCCGATAGCAGCGATCGGGCATCGTTAGCGGTTTCTTCTTGCGCGCATAGACGACACTGCAACCGAGCGTCGCCGCGGTCATCAAGCCAGGCCCAATCCCGGAGATTTCAGCCGTCAGGATGAGCTGCGGCTGAAGCGCACGAAAGTGCTCGGCGAGCGCAGCGCCACAATCACGCATCAGCGCGGCATCAATGCGGTGGTTGATGAACCCATCAACCTTGAGGATGCCGCCAGCTAAGGCGCGTCCCTCGGCGTTGATCCTGTGTTTAAGTGCTTGCATTGCTTATGCCTTCCATGACGATGAAGTAAAGCGGTGGTGAAAAGCGCCAGTAGCGCCGGTTATTCAAAATGGCAGATCAAAAAGTATCGAACAGAACGCCTAGTTAACGGTCACTATAGGTGAGGCGATGGAGCATGGCGGCTAGGTCAGATCGAAGATTGAAGCGATATTCAAACTCTGCCAAGCCCCGTGATGCCAAACATCTGAGGGCACCTCGAAAAACCATGAAATAGGATGAGGGTTTGGGGGAAGGAGTGCTATGAGAAATTTCGTAAGCTATTGATTAATGGAGCTTTCCCCAATATAGCACCATGACAGGTCGCATCGAAAAGCCAGCGAAGCTGGTTTTGCGATGCGACCCTTCGCCCATGCGGCAGCGATTATTGCCTGCCAGCAAGCACTTGTCGAGTGCCAATCGGTACCGGTTGGCACCGATCGGCACCCATCGGTGCAGTAACCTTCGGAAACCTCGGAAAATCTTGAAATGGGATGGGAGTTGGGGGGAGGGTTGCTATGAGAAATTTCGTAAGCCCCCCATAAGTTATGGAATTAATATAACCATTTTCCAAATATAACAACACCAGTTAAGAGGGTGCTTCGAAGAGCTGGCGAAGTTAGTTTTTCGGGGTGCCTTTGGTTTATTCAATGCCGCTGCCGAAGCGCTCGCAGGTTTGCCTGAAGAGCGCCAATAGCGCGTGGTTAAGCGGCGGGTTTTGGTTTAGCGTAGGGTGATCGGTGGTCGCGGCGGCGCTGGTAATGATCGCCTGATCGATGGTGTGCGCACACTGCGCGGCTGAGTTATCAGACGCTTGCTGGTAAGCCCGCTGCCATGCATCAACGTGATCGCGACATATAACACGGCTGGCGAAAGACAGCAGTTGGCGACTTAGACCCGCTAACAGCCGATCGTAGATCAGATGCTGGTCGCCCACCGCCGGAACGCCCCCCCGCCAGCGCAGCGGCTGTTGGATCAGCAGATAAATCTCCCGCATCAACTGATGCTGCAGATCGGCTGCCGGCATCAGCGTGTCGTACTGCTCATCCCATTGGTTGGCGAGATAACGGCTGAGAGTTTTGATACGCGTCCAATGCTCGGCTGTCTGAAGCTGCGCCTCGTGCAGTCCAACGCGACAGCGCCATTGCTGTTGGAAGCGTAGCGCGGCGGTGGTGATCGCGCCATTGAACTGTACCCGATCGTACACCGGTGCCGCCGCAGTCTCTCCTAGAGGGGACCCTGCCCGTTGCCGGTCGATCGCGCTAAGCAGCAGGCGCAGGGCCTTGCGGTTACGTTTGCCCTGCTTGTTGCGTAGCGTGGGCTGCTTGTCAAGGCCGGCAAAAAAGAAGCACGCGGCGCATTGGCGGCGCAGTGTACGCCACGCAAAGTAGCCAAGGTCGTTGCCGATCGCGGTCACTGCACGCTCAATAACGGCCCGGATATGGGCGCGTTTGTCGCGGTAGCGCGGCAGATCATCGCCGCTGAGCTGATCAAGCTTTGTAAAGCACAGTAGCAACTTGTGAGTGTTACCGCTTTGCGCCAGCGCTTGCAGCACGTTGCGTGTTGCGTCCTGCATCGGCTGGGTCGCACTATCGACGACGACGACTGCATCCGCGTTGTCAATGCGCCGCAGCCGATCGCACGGCACAGCGGTTGCGGTACCAGGAGTTGCTTTCAAGCCCGCTCCATCCATGATCACCAGCGGCTTGCGGTCGGCGCTAGAAGTTGGGAAAAACGGGCCTTTGATGCGCATACCATTGACTAACGGCGTCAACAGCCAACCAAACCAATGAGTGTGGATGCTGGAAAATCGCTGCGCTTCCCTAATGAAGGACGCACGGTCGGCGCTCGAGAAACGCCACGACACGGGGTACCCCTGGCTATCCCGGCGCAAACCACCGTTTTCGTCAAGGCCGCTAAAGCGCAATTCAATCTCTTGAAGCAGCGCATCGGCAATTGCGTGATATTCACGATCGGCGGCGAGCAGTCGGTACAGCGCCTCTTCAAACTGCGGCGTGAACGGCAATTGCTCTTGGGCCATTTGTCCCGCAGACGACAACTCAGGCGTCTGCAGTAGTTGTGTGCTTTTGGCGGCGGCGATCACCGTGATGCGTTTGACAACAGCGCCAAGCAGCCGGGACGTGCGGACTGGATCCAGCGCTGACGGTGCCGACCAAGGTGTCGGCGGGTTGTCCCACACGTGATCGCCACTTAGTTGGTTCATAGCCGCAGCGGCGTCATCTTGCGTGGTGCAGGCGTTGCCGAGGATGCAATCGAAACGCCAGCGTTGATCGGCGGAGCACAGCAGTTTGCGCCGCACCGTGGCTTTATCCTCACTGCGGCAAGCCGCCAATAGCGCTGCGCAAAGACAGCTTTCGAGCGCATCGCGCAGCATATCGCGAGCAACAAAAGTCACCGCCAAGTGGTAATCGCCAGCGGCGACGACAACCTCAATATCGGCAATCGTGGCGGGGCACCTTGCGCTTGCCGGGAACCGCTCGCGCGGCGCGTCGATGCCGATCAGTTGGCGCAGCAATGCAGTTTTGCCAACGCCCGTGGCACCAATGAGCAGCACTGAACGGTAATCACTGTCGGTAAAAGAGGGCAGGGGGATCAATGCTTCGCGCATAGCAGCGCTGTCGATCGGCTGCGCTTCTAGGTGGCGGAAAAAGCTATCGACCACCCGTGCATCAAAGCGCGTCCGTGCGGTTGCCAAAGCACTGGCGCTCCAATAATCATCATCGCCGAGCAAGGCGTTCATCTGCGCCAGCAAGCGTTCAGCCTCGTTCTCGTCTCGGGTGCCAAGACCGGAACGTACCCGCAACCCGGGTTTTCCAGTGTTGCGATCCATGCGCAGCGGGTGGCGGTAGATGATCGCGTAACTTTGCCGCCCTTGGGTTTTACTCAAACTTGCCCGGTAAGGCTTAGCGACTTGTGACATAGCTGATCGGGATAATTTAATAGCGTGCTTCGGTGTTGTTCCAGTGGCTTGCCGGTTGTTCTGCATGGTTGTTCCGCAAGCAATGCAGTGCAGTATATATCCTTCGAAACCGCTGGAACAATAGCTAAATAGCAATCGGAACAACACGGGAACAACGTTGGGAACAACTTCGGAACAACGCTCCTAGGGGTAAAATGCAGCACACTACCCACGGCGCTATCAGGTGCTGTGGAACAACAGTGGAACAACAGAACCAATAGAGGAACGACACAGGAACAAACCCAGATCGATGGCTTTTCGAGCGCCCCCCTTCGGTTAAGTTGAGGAGAGAAGGGGTATAATGCGGCACAGGGCTCAAGCAACACTGAGGAGAGAGGGCGAGACGGTTTTTGCGCTTACCATCAGGTGGTTCGGTGCTGCCTAAAGCGCGTTTTATTGAGCCGATCGACAAGCGGCACATTAGTGGTTGCTTTATAGCCGCATTTGCATCAATAATTCCTCAGTCAGTGCTTTGCCGGCAGATGCCTCAGTTTTGATTTTATAGCTTATAAGGGGCGAAGATGAGCCATCACTTATTCCCGTCTAATCAGCCAATGGATTCCCACGTGAAACTCAACGGATCAGAAATTATTCTGCAGTTACTGAGAGACGAAGGGGTTGAACATGTGTTCGGCTACCCTGGAGGGGCAGTGCTGCATATCTACGACGCCTTGTACGCGCAAAATGACATTCAGCACATTTTGGTGCGCCATGAACAAGGCGCGACGCACATGGCCGACGGGTACGCCCGCGCCACCGGCAAGCCCGGTGTAGTGCTGGTAACCTCAGGGCCCGGGGCAACCAACGCGGTGACCGGCATCGCCACCGCTTACATGGATTCGATCCCAATGGTGATCATCACCGGGCAGGTGCCGACCCATGCCATCGGCTCAGATGCGTTCCAAGAAGTCGATTGCGTTGGGATTACCCGTCCTTGCGTCAAGCACAACTTCTTAGTCAAAGATATTTATAAACTGGCGGAAACGCTGAGACGTGCATTTCATATCGCGACCTCAGGAAGACCGGGGCCGGTGGTCGTCGATATCCCCAAAGATATCACCGCCCCGAACCTCAAAATTCCTTACCAGTATCAGAGCGAGTGCCGTATCCGCTCATATAATCCGGTGTACCGTGGGCACCCTGGGCAGATTAAACGTGCCTTAGCGTCGATTCTGAAGGCTAAGCGTCCGATCATCTACAGCGGTGGTGGGGCGGTGCTCGGTAATGCTGCCGAAGCGTTGACTGAGTTTGCGCGCAACTTAGGCGTCCCGGTCACCAATACGTTGATGGGACTGGGCGCTTTCCCAGGCGATGATCCGCAGTTTATCGGCATGCTCGGGATGCACGGCACTTACGAGGCGAATATGGCGATGCACCATTGCGATGTGTTGATCGCCATTGGTGCCCGTTTTGACGATCGGGTGGTCGGTGATGTGCAGAAATTCTGCCCAGAAGCAGAGATCATTCATATTGATATCGATCCGTCTTCGATCTCCAAGACCGTCAAAGTACATATCCCGATCGTCGGTTCGGTAGGCAATGTGCTAAACGAGATCAATCGCCTGCTGATGCAATCCAACCGCCGTCCCGATGCGCAGGCGCTGGTCATTTGGTGGGAGCAGATCAAGCAGTGGCAGCGCGTTGATTGCTTGCAATACCAATGGAGCGATACGCACATCAAGCCGCAGTATGTGATCCAAAAACTGCACCAGGTAACCGCTGGCGATGCGTTTATTACGTCGGATGTAGGTCAGCACCAGATGTGGGCGGCGCAATACTACCCCTTCGTCAAACCGCGGCGCTGGATCAACTCCGGTGGACTTGGCACAATGGGCTTCGGGATGCCTGCAGCGCTGGGAATTAAGTTTGCTTATCCGGACGCCGAGGTGGCTTGCGTTACCGGCGAGGGCAGCATCATCATGTGCATTCAGGAGCTATCAACGGCTAAGCAATACGATTTACCGATCAAGATCATTAATCTGAATAACGGCTATCTCGGCATGGTTCGGCAATGGCAGGAGTTCATGTACGAAAGCCGCGAGTCGCAATCCTATCTGCACTCGCTACCGGATTTTGCTGCTTTGACCAACAGCTTTGGTCATGTGGGGATGCGTATCGAGAAGCCTGAAGATGTAGAAGGGGCGCTCAAGGAGGCTTTCGCGCTCAAAGACCGGCTGGTATTCATGGATTTTGCTACCGATCCAGCAGAAAATGTTTATCCGATGATGATGGCCGGTAAGGGGCAGACCGATATGCTATTGCCCGCTGCGGCGATGCAGCGCGAACTGGCTTAGTTAACCACGGTTGGACACGGATTTTAATTTTTATGGCGTTTTTGAAGACAATTCGTGCTCGTTTCACAATACGTTATTTTCGCCGTTGCGCTAACAAACGTTAAAAATGATAAAGAACAGGACACTATTTACTGGTGATAATCTCCCTATTCTGAGGGGCATGAAAGATCAAAGTGTAGATTTAATCTACCTAGACCCTCCATTTAACTCCAATGCTAACTATGCAGCCCCTATAGGAAGTGCTGCTGCTGGTGCAGAATTTAAAGATACTTGGGGGTTATCAGATATAGACAAGGCGTGGCATGGAGAGATAGCGGATAAACATCAGGGATTATATGATTTGCTATCATCAGTAAGACAAATAAATGGTGACTCCATGATGAGTTATTTGATTTATATGGTAGTAAGGATTATGGAGTTACACAGGATATTGAAGGATACTGGAAGTCTATATTTGCATTGCGATCCTACTGCCAGCCATTATTTGAAGTTGCTATTGGATGATATATTTGGTGCTAAGAACTTTAGAAATGAGATTGTATGGTGCTATCGTGGTGCAGGCTATCCTAAAAAGGACTTTGGTAGAAGGCATGATATTATATTTAGGTATTCATTACAAAATGATTATGTATTTAACCTTGATGATGTTAGAGAAGAATATGCTTTAACTACACAAGAAAGATTTAAACATTATATAGGTAATAGAAGAAAAGGTAAAGATTTTGGAGAGCAAACATTAAACAAGTTAGGCAGACATCCTGATGATTGGTGGCAAATACAACCTATAGCTCCATCAGCAAAAGAAAGAGTAGGATACCCTACTCAAAAGCCATTAGCGTTATTAAAGAAGATAATCAAAGCAAGCAGTAATGAGGGAGATATGGTGCTAGATCCTTTCTGTGGATGTGCAACATCTTGTGTGGCATCAGAGATATTAAGAAGAAAATGGATAGGGATAGATATAAGTAAGAAGGCATTGGAGTTAGTTAATATACGACTTCATAGTGAACTCGCTGTAGGTAATGATGATGATCCAACACTATTTTGGAAGGTAATTATTCCGTGCCGGCACATTGTGTACCCATCCGTAGCCATCCTCTATTCTTAGCGAGAGAGGTATTAGGGCAGTTGGTAAGGGAAGCGGAAGAAAGGAGCCCGTAGGGCGACTGGCGTCCGCTTCCCTTACCTCAAACATTTTCCGAGGCACCGAAACGATGAACCTTCAACTCCACAAAAACGCACGCACCTCACCGGCTATCCGCCGAGAATTACAAGCCCAGCCGGCCTCTATTACCAACAAAGAGCTGGCAGACCTTTATCATCTCAACCGCCACACGGTAGCCAAGTGGCGCAAGCGTCAAGGTACTGCCGAGGCATCCTCCCGCCCGCATACCATTCACGCCAATCTCTCCCCTGCACAAGAGCAAATAACGGTTGCCTTGCGAACCAACCTGCTACTCCCCTTGGACGACCTATTGGCCGTCACACATGAATTCCTCAACACCACGGTCTCGCGTTCGGGCTTGAGCCGTTGTTTGCGCCGACATAACGTTTCTAATCTCAACGTGTTACGTGAGCAGCTTGAACCTTCCGTTGCGACTGCCAAGCCGAAACCCTTCAAGAACTATGAACCCGGGTTTGTCCACGTAGACATCAAATACCTTCCTAAAATGCCTGACGAACCTCGACACAAGTACTTGTTCGCTGCCATTGACCGCTCAACCCGCTGGGTTTATGTCGAAATCCATGACAACAAGTCGGCGCAAACCGCGAATGAGTTTCTTAGCCGTTTGATTGACAAGGCACCTTTTACCATCAATAAAATCCTTACCGACAACGGCAAGGAATTCACCGACCGTTTCTGTGCCACGGGTGAACGGCAGCCCACCGGGCGTCATCCCTTTGATAAAACGTGCCAAGTTCACAATATCGTGCACCGCCTCATCAAACCCCGGCACCCGCAAACCAATGGGATGATTGAACGCTTCAACGGCCGTATCGCTGAAATCCTCAATACCTACCACTTCGACTCCTCTCAAACCCTGTCTCAAACTATCCTTCGCTATGTTAGACTCTACAATCATGCCATTCCCCAGAAATCTTTAGGTCACCTATCCCCTATGAGTGCTATGCAACAGTGGCAACAAAAAACGCCTCATCGGTTCAAAGAACTCGCCTACAACCTCACGGAACCCGACAGGTAATTCATAGAACCGATATACCTGATGATAGAGATGGAAAGCGATCAAAAGATATAAAACACCTTCTCTATGGGGAACAAGATGGAAAATGTGTTTATTGCGATGTCAGGTTTCCTTTTAGAAATTTAACGATAGACCATATCGTAGCGAGAAGTCTAGGAGGAGCAGATGCTGATAATAATATCCAGTTACTGTGCAATAGCTGTAACTCTCAAAAAGGGACTATGGTACATGAAGAGTATCTGTCCTATAGAATAAAGCAAGGGCTTAATAGTTAACGTTTTTGAACGACCAACGGCTTTGTTTCAGGTAGCTCATAACTATTTGTGCTTCTAGCCCCCCATACTCATTAACTTAAAAAGCTTACAAGGGATATCCTTTGCGCCATATTATTTCGCTGCTGCTGGAGAATGAACCGGGGGCTTTGAGCCGCGTCGCTGGTTTGTTTTCCGCGCGCGGTTATAACATTGAGTCACTCTGTGTTGCCCCAACCGCCGATCAAAGCGTCTCTAGGATGACCTTGGTGACTGTCGGCTCGGATAGAATTATCGAGCAGATCACCAAACAACTGCATAAGCTGGTCGAGGTCATTCGCCTTTCAAGTCTGACCGAGGACGCCCATATCCAGCGCGAGATCGCCCTAGCCAAGGTGCATGCGGTTGGTGCCCGGCGCGATGAAATACTGCGCCTAGTTTCGATCTTTCGCGGCCATGTTATCGATGTATCGCCCACCACGTATGTTATTGAGCTTACCGGCAATAGCGATAAAGTGGATCATTTTATCGGCCTGTTTGACGCTCGGGATGTGCTTGAAGTGGTGCGTTCGGGGCCGCTCGCGATCGCCCGCCTAGAGAAAAAACTGAGTCTTAAGGAGAGTGCAGCAGCGCAATCCAGTTTGACGGCAAGTTCGACGGCAAGCTCGAAGGGGTGATGCTGTTATGCACGGTTGCTGAAAATGACCATTAATATAAAAAACAGGACTTTATTTTGTAAGGACAACTTAGAGGTTTTAAGGGGTATCAATTCCGATTCTGTTGATTTAATCTATTTAGACCCCCCTTTTAACAAAAATAAAGTCTTCATGGCACCTATCGACACAACAAGCGAGGGGGCAAGTTTTGTTGATATTTTCAGAGAAGCCGATGTGAAGGAAGAATGGCTGTATCTAATCAAAAAAAAATATAAGAAAACGTATGGTTTGATTGAAGGAGTTAAGCAGTTTGGCAATAAATACAACTGGTGTTATTTGTCGTACATGGCAGTGCGTTTGATGGAGATACGACGGGTACTGAAGGATACAGGCAGTGTCTATTTGCATTGCGACCCTACAATGTCCCATTATTTAAAGTTACTTTTAGATTGCATTTTTGATGAAAAGAACTTTAGAAATGAAATTGTTTGGTGTTATAGCAGACCCTCAGCACCAAAACAGAGGCAATTATCGAGGGTGCATGATATTATTTTTTGGTATAGCAAAGGCGATCATTGGTTGTTCTAATGCCGATGCCATTAGACAGCCGTATGCACGCAGCAGTACGGCAAGAGCGGGGTATAAAGCGAGGAAATCTAAAGTCACCGCAGGTGCCTGTGTGGAATTATCTGAAATTGGGAAATTCCCTGAAAGCTGGATCTGTTTACCACCACTAAAAGGAAACTCCAGCGAATATGTAGGCTACCCAACCCAAAAACCGCTATCACTTTTGGAAAGGGTAATTAAAGCAAGTTCAAATGAAGGCGATTTTGTTTTAGACCCATTTTGTGGTTGTGCTACCACTTGCATAGCAAGCGAGAATCTAAACCGGCAGTGGGCAGGGATTGATATAAGCAAAAAGGCTTTTGAATTAGTAAAGCAGCGATCAGACAGAGAGGTTCTAAAAAAAAGTAAAACAACAGAAATGCACTTTATGAACCCTGCTGACGAAGTTATTTATAGAGAGGATATATGTCGGGTTCCGTGAGGTTGTAGGCGAGTTCTTTGAACCGATGAGGCGTTTTTTGTTGCCACTGTTGCATAGCACTCATAGGGGATAGGTGACCTAAAGATTTCTGGGGAATGGCATGATTGTAGAGTCTAACATAGCGAAGGATAGTTTGAGACAGGGTTTGAGAGGAGTCGAAGTGGTAGGTATTGAGGATTTCAGCGATACGGCCGTTGAAGCGTTCAATCATCCCATTGGTTTGCGGGTGCCGGGGTTTGATGAGGCGGTGCACGATATTGTGAACTTGGCACGTTTTATCAAAGGGATGACGCCCGGTGGGCTGCCGTTCACCCGTGGCACAGAAACGGTCGGTGAATTCCTTGCCGTTGTCGGTAAGGATTTTATTGATGGTAAAAGGTGCCTTGTCAATCAAACGGCTAAGAAACTCATTCGCGGTTTGCGCCGACTTGTTGTCATGGATTTCGACATAAACCCAGCGGGTTGAGCGGTCAATGGCAGCGAACAAGTACTTGTGTCGAGGTTCGTCAGGCATTTTAGGAAGGTATTTGATGTCTACGTGGACAAACCCGGGTTCATAGTTCTTGAAGGGTTTCGGCTTGGCAGTCGCAACGGAAGGTTCAAGCTGCTCACGTAACACGTTGAGATTAGAAACGTTATGTCGGCGCAAACAACGGCTCAAGCCCGAACGCGAGACCGTGGTGTTGAGGAATTCATGTGTGACGGCCAATAGGTCGTCCAAGGGGAGTAGCAGGTTGGTTCGCAAGGCAACCGTTATTTGCTCTTGTGCAGGGGAGAGATTGGCGTGAATGGTATGCGGGCGGGAGGATGCCTCGGCAGTACCTTGACGCTTGCGCCACTTGGCTACCGTGTGGCGGTTGAGATGATAAAGGTCTGCCAGCTCTTTGTTGGTAATAGAGGCCGGCTGGGCTTGTAATTCTCGGCGGATAGCCGGTGAGGTGCGTGCGTTTTTGTGGAGTTGAAGGTTCATCGTTTCGGTGCCTCGGAAAATGTTTGAGGTAAGGGAAGCGGACGCCAGTCGCCCTACGGGCTCCTTTCTTCCGCTTCCCTTACCAACTGCCCTAATACCTCTCTCGCTAAGAATAGAGGATGGCTACGGATGGGTACACAATGTGCCGGCACGGAATAGATATACCTAAAAGAACGGACTTGGGAAAATAGAAAAACCCAACAGCATTCAGAATAAAGATTATCTACACGGAGAGCAGGGTGGATATTGTGGCGTGTGTGGCGTTCATTTTGAGAAGAGAAACCTTGAGGTGGATCATATCATATCAAAGAAAAGAGGTGGAACAAACCATTTAGAAAATCTTCAATTATTGTGTGGCAATTGCAATAAAAGAAAAGGCGATGGCAGTATGGAAGAGTTACTAGCCAAATTAAAAAAAGAAAAATAATCATTTATGCAGCATATTTTTGAGCTGCAAAAGTACCCCATTGGCGATGGGACGGCGGCTGACACGAAGGCCTTGATCGCTCGCACCCGAAGCGGATTCTTCAAAGTGGCCTGCGGGACTTGTCTATCGGGGAAAGGGTTATCAATCAATCGCCTCCACCCCCATCCATCGTTTTTCGAGATACCCTAAAGCATAGATATTACTTTAATAAAACAGACATAACTCATTGATTGATAACACTTAATAACTCATCAATTACGGCATCTTCTGAGTTTTCTAAGGCCAAAAAACGCGATCGTATTTGCTAGGCGTCACTGTTTTCCAAGTAACTTACCAAAGAGGCAATAGTCATGGATGCGTTCACCCCTCCGCAAGCCGGAAATAACCCTATGGGGCATATTTTGAGCTGCAAAAGTACCCCATTATGTTACTTGCGTTTTCTTGTCTGCCAAATGCGGAAAATAGAACCGTTAAAAAAATATATCGGATACACTACAAGTGAATTATGAGATGTGATATGCGAGCAGGCAGGTCCCAGAGGAATTACCCTTAAAACTGTTTACTATGCAGAAAGTTGAGAAAGGAAATATGGAAAAAGATGGCCAACTGCAACTTCTGCAGATACCTATTCAGCACCAGAGTATTTTGCAGTCACCAAGTTTAAAAATGGGAATGGAGTAGGATAGCGTGGGATAAAAGAGGATATAGTTATACTGCTTTTTTTGATTCAGAAAATATTGTTACCGACGTTAAAGCGTATAGACAGCACTAGTGTCCCATTTACTTTGCTTGAATTCAACATGACTTACTGAAGAGCTTTTTGCAAAAGGTGCTTGAATTCCCGTAAAAGTATATAAGACAGCAATGGAGCACACTACAATGAACCTGCCCATTATCAAAGGGATTGTAATGCACTGTAAACTGATATTGGGTAAGGTGCTACTCATTAGCATCGTATCCATGACTATGCTTTCTTGTCTGGGAGGTACAAACGGTCAGGAATATATTGGCTATACTAAAAATGAATTATGGGTACTGTTGCGCGAAAAAGCAAAATCTAATAGCATAGATATGAATGCTTTATACCTGCTTAAAAACACAGGAAAAACCAAATCAATGGCATATTACATGCCCTCTAAAGACGGATCATCGATGCCAGAAGAATTTCTTCTTGCCCAGAAATGGACATGGCGTATAGGTAGAGATAAATATAGTATTATTTTCGATAAAAGAAATATTGTTATAAGAGCTAAAATGAATACTCTTAGAAAATAATTGATCATGAATAAAAGATGATGTTGGCGATACCATGATGCTCTTAAAAGCACTTAAATTTATTTCTTCTTTACGTGGCTATTTACTTCGCGGCCCCCTCGTTTAAAAGTATTCAACCATAAAATTCTCGGAATGAACTTCCATGCTTCCCAAAACATTACCCTAGGAGCTTGTATATGAACCCAACCGATGGAACCTTCGTTGCGACAGTGCTTCCGAGAAAGTCTCCCTCAAACGGGGGATGACAGGAAGCTACGAGAAGAGTCATGGATGCGTTCACCCCTCCGCAAGCTCAAAATAACCCTATGGGGCATATTTTTGAGCTGCAAAAGTACCCCATTGGTGATGCCGTCGCGCCCCTTACACAGGCCCTGATCGCTCGCACCCGGAGCGAATTGGAAACCATCGGTTGTGCCGTTGTGCGCGGCTTTGTGAAACCGCAGTCGCTATCGCGGATGCAGGCCGAGGCGGCACGCAAGCTGGATTCGATCCACTGGATGGAAGACTGCCATAACCCGTATTTTTCCAAAGATGATCCGGCCCTACCGCCCGATCACCCTGAACGCCGCTTTGAGCAACGCCGCAGCGGCTACATCACCTCCGATGTACTGGATCCCGATTCCGATCTGAGCCAGATTTTTAACTCCCGCCTGTTGATCGATTTTCTCAGCGCCTGCCTTGGCATTTCCCCGCTTTACTGCTGGGCTGACCCGATAGCCAATCATCCCTATTCGGTGATGCGCTGTGGTGACTATTTCCCATGGCACTTTGACGGTAACGAATTTACCGTCAGCATCCTCGTACAAGAATCCGAATCCGGTGGTATTTTTGAATTCGCTCCGAATCTTCGCAGCCCCGGCAACGACAATTATGGAGGCATCAAGTATATCTTGGGTGGCGGTCGCAAGGGGGTGAACTGCTTACAGTTGCGAGCAGGCGATATGCAGATCTTCAAAGGCCGCTTTTCAATGCACCGCGTGACCACTGTCAGCGGCAATCAACAGCGCATTATTGCGCTGCCATCGTATTCCACCGACCGGTTGACGATGAATCGACCAGAGCACTCGAAGCAAGTCTATGGCAAGGCATTGCCCATCCATTACGCACGCGAAGCCCACCGCATCGACAACCTCAACGATTAGGCGGATGAACATCAGTTTTATCGGCCTCGGGAATATGGGGCTGCCGATGGCACTCAATGTCGTGCGCGCTGGCTACCCGGTAACGGTCTTCGACAAGGATGCAGCAAAAGCCGCCGCGCTGCTTGAGCACGGGGGCGTAGGGGCGGCGTCTGCCGCAGCGGCGGTAGCCGATGCAGAGGTGGTCATGACCTCGCTGCCTGGCCCTGTGGAAATCCAGCAGTTGGCGTTTAGCGAGGGGTTACTGGATGCGATGCGCGTCGGAGCGGTGTGGATCGATCTGTCAACCAGCCAGCTTGAAGTACAGCGTAAGGTGCTGCAAGCAGCAGCGCAAAAAACCATCCATATCCTTGATGCGCCAGTCACTGGAGGGATTGAGGGCGCACACACGGGGCAGTTGGTGATGATGGTAGGGGGGCAACGCTGGGTATTTGAAAAATACGCAAAACTGCTTCAGGCGATCGCATCAAAGGTTATGTATCTCGGCGCTCACGGTACTGGCTATGTCGCCAAGATCGCCCAAGTGGTGTTGTGCTACCTGCATTCGGTGGCTTTGAGCGAAGCGCTGATGTTGGCCGTCAAAGGTGGCGTCAGCGCTCAGGTAATGCTCGATATCATCCAGAGCAGCACTGGTCGCAGTTATGTCGCCGATCGCTATGGTCCGGCGATCTTAGATGGCAGCTACGATCCTGGGTTCACCCTTGGACTGGCGCATAAAGACTTGCAATTGACGCTGCAACTGGCGGAGTCGGTGGCCGTGAAACTCCCCATGTGCGAACAGGTGGAAGCGCTTTACGCCAGCGCCGTCGCTGAATACGGCGCTGAGCAGAACCACTTGACGGCAGTCAAGCTGCTGGAACAAGAACACAACACGCCGCTGCGGGGGTAGCACTATCTGGGCACCTAAAACAGCTAGCGAAGCTGGTTTTCCGAAGGTGCCATTAAGTAAAAACAGCTTAATCCAGAGTAAAATGGAATATCACAAAAAATGGATTTAATAAAAAAACTTTTAATTGCTGATGATGAATTAATGATTGACTGGCAAGACGGTAAGCAAAGCCGTCTTTATAGTCTCTGGTTGCGTGATCATTGTCAAATGCCAAAATCACGCAATGCAGATAATGGGCAGCGCCTTTTTAGTGTTATCAATATACCTCAAGATATTCATATCGAACAAGTGTACAAAGATGAGCATGGCAATGTTTGTGTTCACTTTCAGCCAGAAAATCATTTTTCTGTCTTTTCACAATATTGGTTGAGAAAGAATTGCTATAATTTAAATAAGCATTTTGATGATAGAAGTGAAAAACATAAACAATTATGGCAGAAAGACAGTTTTACAAACAACTTGCCGCGCATAGATTACAACTATATGTGTCAAAATGATAAAGGCAAGTTAGATGCTTTGAGTTTTGTAAAAAAATTGGGGTTTTGCATACTAGAAAATGTCTCATGTATTGAAGGTCAGATTTTGAAGGTGATTGATGAAATGGGCTATGCTCGGGAAACAAATTATGGTGCTTTGTTCGAGGTTCGTACTGAAGTTAGCCCTAATAATCTTGCCTATACAAATATAAAACTCAGCTCACATACCGATAACCCTTACCGGGATCCGATGCCAACGGTACAGTTACTGCATTGCTTGAAGAGTTCGACGGAGGGTGGAGACTCAGTGTTTGTGGATGGCTTCAAAGCCGCTACTGCCTTGCGTCAAGAAAACAAAGAAAACTTTGACTTGTTGGCAAGCACCTGGATCAATTTTCGTTTTTCCGATAACGAAACTGATTTGCGTTCTCGGGTTCCTATGATTGAACTAAATGACAACAATGAAATCATCAAAGTCAGATATAACAATCGCTCAATCGACACAATAAAATTGCCGGCATACAAAATCCGGCCCTTTTACAAAGCCTATCACCATTGGAGTGAGATAATTGAAAGAGAAGAGCTAAAAATCACTTTTAAACTCTCACCAGGTGATTTAATGCTATTTGATAACACCCGAATAATGCATGCCAGAACAGCTTTTATGAAAAAAGGAAGTCGCCATTTACAGGGAGCTTATGCTGACTTAGACAGTCTTTATAGTCTGCTTAATGTCTTAGAGGGCCAACAAAAATGAATATGCTTACTGCGAGCAACATTGTTAATCATATCGAGGATATTTTTAACCGTCGAGGGGCAGAGTCATACTTAGGTGAGCAGGTTACCATGGCTCAACACATGCTTCAAACTGCTCAGAAAGCTGAACAAGCGGGTGCTGATGACAGTCAAGTTGTTGCTGCTCTGTTGCATGATATTGGGCATTATAAAAACGAAATCCCTGAAATTGTCTTAACCAAAGGCAAGAATAATTTTCATGAAGAGGCCGGCGCTAATTTTCTGGAAGACTACTTTCCGCGCTCAGTTGTTGAACCGATTCGTCAACACGTTGCAGCAAAACGCTACCTCTGTGCGGTCAAGCCGGAGTATTTTAAGCGCCTTTCTAAAGCCTCTGTACATACGCTTAGTCTGCAAGGTGGACCAATGAATGCAAAAGAAATCGAAGAGTTTGAAAGAAATGATTATTTGGAACAGTCTATACAGTTGCGTTACTGGGATGAAGATGGAAAAGACCCAGATAAAGCGCATCTATCTTTTTCTTACTATCGTTCTTTGATTGAGTCTTTAGTAGAGCGCTAATTGGATTAGAAACGCATGATTGAAGAATTAAATTTTCCTGCTGGTTGTCGACTTTTTCACAAATGGCAAGAAGGCGACCTGCAGGCTTCAAAACGATTAAAGGAAATTTTTGATAAAACCATTGCCGGTGATTATGATGAAGTCTTTGCACGAAAACCATCCCCGCATACTGTTCAAGCCTCTGCTTCAATAAACTTATTCGTATTAGCTGTATTGACGAGGCTTTACCGTCTTAATTCTGCTGAAGCCTATAAAGGAGATGCGAAGCGCTATGTTCGTGTATCTCTAATGATTCGTAAGTTAGTTGGTTTACCTAAGTTATATCTGGAGTGGCCAGTTTATGCATTTACCGCAGAAGCGTTAGGAGCAGTAATGATGTATCCTGTTGGGGCACCACCAGGGACTGATCCAGGTATACCATTAATTAATAAAGATAATTGGCAAGGCTTAAAAGCTCCGGTAATGGACAGTGAAATTCCTAGGTTGTTTGATGATATGCTGGAGTGTTATCAAGAATTAACTGGTCTAGAGCCAGTGCTTCACTTAACTGCGCCTTATAGCTTGGCGGCCGATATTTATGGACAGGCAGAATTGGTGACAGCATTAAGTGATGATCCCGATCATATAAATGAACTTCTCGATCATTTGGTTGATATTGTATTGATGCCTTGGGCGGACCATTTCTTTGACAAATTCCCTACGGGTTGGTTGGAGTTGTCAGATGCTTCAGGTTCTCCATTTTTCATTGGTCCTGGAAAATGCAAAGATATAGCGATTCGCTCAATTTGTCGATTAAAAGATAAGAATAACTGGGGCTCACGTGTTTATGCTGCTAATTACCGAGGTGATTATGTCACGCAAGCTCATAAACCCTTACGCTCATCTAGGCGAAAAATAAAATCTAAACAAGACCATTCGAGAGAACTTAGTTTTGCAGAATTGTTTACAGTAAAACAAAACGTTTGCGCTAATTATGTGATGCGTCTTTATGATGATAGGATGCCACTTCATGTATACCAAGAGCAGGCGATTAAGCGAAATGTTCCCCTATTTATTGGTATAGGAGCTGCACAAATTGATCGTAATTCTATTGCCGATATGGATATTGCCAAAGAGCAAATTCAAACTCTTTCGGCTGAATATGTGGAATCTATAAAAGCAGTCGCCTATGCGATTCAAAAAAATGGCTACAGGTTACGAATACCACCTTGGCCAGGTGCTATTTACTTTGAGGACGTTAGCGCTAATAGTAGTATGGAAATAATGGAAAATATTATTGGCACAGTGCTAAAGCAGGGTGAACTTAGAGAGCACGATTAAGCCTCAAAGCCAGAGGTGCATTTCGCGTTAAACCACCAAAGCAAACGTTTGGGTACCTCGAAAAACCAGCTTCGCCAGTTTTTCGAGGTACCGTCTATTTGGGGAAGGGTTATAAATCTATAACAAAATGGGGACTTACGATACAGGTGATCATGCCCCTTCCCCCAACCCCCCATCCCGTTGCTATTTTTCGAGATTCCCGTTTATACTTCCTATACCCATGGCATCTGCTGTTGAAATACGCGCCCTTGCTTTTGACGTTTTCGGAACTGTGGTGGACTGGCGTGGGAGCATCATCACCGAGGGTGAGCAATTGAACCGCGAGTGGGGGCTGTCCGTGGATTGGGCAGCGTTCGCCAATGCGTGGCGGCGCGCTACCAGCCCGCAATGGAGGAGGTACGCTCTGGGAAACGCTCGTGGACGATTCTTGATGTGTTGCACCGCGAAAGCCTTGATGCCCTGTTGGAGCAATTTGGTATCAAGGGCTTGAGCGAGGAACAGGTTGACCACCTCAACCGCATCTGGCATCGCCCATGGCCGGATTCGGTTTCTGGGCTGACACGGCTCCAGAAGAACTACACGCTGGCAACACTTTCCAATGGCAATATCGCCTTGCTCGTACAACATGGCAAAACGTGCCGGATTGCCGTGGGACGCGGTTTTGGGCGCAGAGGTGGCACGGCACTTCAAACCGCAGCCCGAAAAGCCTACCTGAGTACGGCACGGATGCTAGGGCTAAGCCCAGAGCAGTGTATGCTGGTGGCGGCACACAATAGCGATTTGGTGATTGCCACCGCGCACGGATTCCGTACTGCATTTATCTATCGCCCCACCGAGTACGGCCCCGATCAGAGTACAGATTTGGAGCCAAGTGCAACGTTTGACTGGGTGGCCCGGAGCATGAACGACCTCGCCGATCAACTCAACTGCTGAGGAATTGGCGAAGAAGAAAGGCGGGGCGCGGTGGCACCCAAACAACCCCGAGGATGCCCGCCGTGGGGCTTGTCTATTGGGGGAAGGGTGAGGAATCCATACAGTGGCACCGCGGGATGTCAATCAAACACCCTGAGGTGGCCTCAAGCTAGCGAAGCAGGTTTTTTTGGAGTGCCCCCTTTACTATACATCTACTCCTCATTGGAGATTTCCTTATATGAAACACATCTTGCGCAGTCTCGTATCGAGTATTTTTCTTGCCATATTTCGAGTACAATCTATCAAAACTTGACCTGCATGGTTTGGCAACCTCCACGGTATACAAATCCCTGCTAGTGTTACCCCGAACAAAACCCTTTCACCGCTTGGGGCAGCAAACATTAATATTATATTTGAATTAGTGAACAGAGTTTCTGCTATTGAAGGAGATATCGCAGAAAGCGGTGTTTTCAAAGGTTCAACCCTCATCCCTCTCGGGATATATATTAAAAAGCGAAGTGCAATAAGATTGTGTTTGGTCTCGATTCTTTTGAAGGGTTTGATGATTCTATAGAGTTTGACATTAACCTCGGAGGTGCTCAAGATAGAGATAAACGTCATGGCGGATTCAGTGATACGTCGTATGAGGAGGTTGCCAAACTTATCACTAAATTCCGCCTTTGCAAAACCGTAAACCTTGTCGAGGGTTATTTCAGCGAAACATTAGATCAGCTTTCTAAAAATACATTCTCTTTCATACATCTTGATTGTGATATATATATGTCGTACAAACAATGTCTGGAGTTTTTTTATCCTCGAATGCACAAGGATGGCATAGTTTTACTGGACGAATATAATGATCCACCATGGCCAGGATGTAATAAGGCGGTCGATGATTTTCTTGCAACTCGACAGGAAAAGCTGCAAAAAATTGAACATGATAATCAACAAAAATATTATTTCATAAAAGAGTAAATCACCTGCCAGATAACAAGAATACAGAACATCTAGCGCAAAAAATGATAAACCTTTTCTGCAGCAGAATATAATCGCCCCTCTTTGTCTAAATGTCCTTTAACCACTGATGCAGTTTTATGTAGAACTCTGTTACGCATCTGTATAACCTGGTGATGGAAATATAATATTGGCGCTCGCTTACGGTATTGCCCGAAATAAGCATCAAGTTCTTTTTTTGATCGAGCTAATCCATTATCGGCATATTTAGCAACGTAAGGACTAAAATCAGGATAAAGTAGCGTATCTTTCCATTTACCAACCATAGTCGTTTTCATAAAATTACCAATCAATAAATCATCAAAAATATGGTGCTCTACGCATTGCATGAGTGATTTACGTGGAACCTCGAAAATAATGCCTTTGTTAAAATTGCGAGAGCGTAGTTGAACAATGTTATCTTCGCCGCCAACTCGTACATTAATAAAATCCATAACCTCTGCTAAATGAGAAATAGGCTGAAAATATGCTTTTATTTTATCTAGATCGCCAACTTCTAAGCACTCAGACCAATTATCTCCAAAAATCTCTGGAGATAATGCTATAGTTGGGTTTTTAGTTGGATTAATTTCTTTAAACCTATGATTTATACAATCATAGCGTATAAATGCTGGCAAAAACTGGGAATTATTCTTATTATAGGAAGAATTATAACCTTCAGAATAAGCATCCAGTGATGGCACATATTCGTTAGCCCATACACTATCTGTTCTCTGATATCGATGCAGGGAGCTGAAAGGCAGTGCATACGTGGCTCCTACTATACTTGCCCAACTTGCCATAGAAGCACCTACAGAATATTTCTTTGCCGCTGGTGGAGTAATTCTTTCACCATCCTCAGTAAAATGATTCATCATATCAGCATCACCATAACCGTTTAATTGTAATAAAAAACTCGAATTATATCTTTTAGCTATATTTTGAATAATTTTTAACCATCCGCGAGGCCCAGCATCATTTAAATTGATAATAAGAGTGTTAGCTATCTCGACCAGTAAAACAGCGTCTTGATTGTAATCTGCAATATTAAAAACTCTAATTCTTTTGGATAATCTTGTCCACACTCTATCTTTTAGTATTGTTATGTTAAAGCCCATATTCATCATATCAGTAGCAATCCTACCCTCTACGTGGTTGGGTATTAGGATTTTCTTATTCTTTAGTAAACGCAAGGACGGCATTGATAAGTGATCCGGGTGCCCATGAGAAAGCCAGATAAACTCGCAGTGCTTTACGTTTTCTAGCTGTTGCTCTGGTATTTGATGAGAAAGAGACCAACTGCCAAAATATGCCGCCTTCACTAACCAAGGATCAGTTGCTAATACAGGCCCTTTATCGTGGCAAATAAGCGTTGCATTGCCAATAGTTTCAAAACCACAGTCCATATAATTAACTCCTTTGTTTATGCTTGGCTCCCTGAGCTAGACTAAAATCCGTGACAAGCAGATTAACCGTCAACTGCTTTGCCAGCTTGGCTGCACCGCCGGATGTCAATCAAACACCCCGAGGGGGGCCTCGAAAAGCTAGCGAAGCTGGTTTTTTTGGGGTGCCCTTGAACAAAAACACGACACACTACACTTCTAAGGGAGAAACCCTATGCTACAACAAACCGAACCCAATGTACTGCAGCGCAAGGAATTGGATGCGTCAAGCTTCACCGCACAAGACGCTACCAGTCAGATCGGCCCTGAAGAATGGCAGGCGCGCATCGAGTTAGCCGCATTGTATCGTCTGGCGGCGCATTTTGGTTACGATGATCTGATCTGGAACCACATTACGATGCGCGTGCCCGGCAGCAAACATCAATTTTTGCTGAATAAATTTGGCCTGTTGTACAACGAAGTGAATGCCTCTAACCTCATCAAGGTAGATGAAAACGGCAAAGTGCTGCACGGGCAGCTCAACGTCAACACCGCTGGCTTCGTAATCCACAGCGCCATCCATCTGGCACACCCGGCGATGAAGGTCGTGTTCCATGCTCATGCGCCCGCAGGGCTTGCCGTAACAGCGCTGAAGGACGGGGTATCCTACCTAGTGCAGGATACGTCAATGCTGTACGGGGATATTGGCTACCACGACTGGGAGGGGCTTTCCCTGACGCTGGAAGAGCGTGCTGCGCTGGCGCAAAACATTGCCGGTAAATCCTGCCTGATTATGCGCAATCATGGCTTTCTGACGGTCGGCGAGAGCGCCGGAGAAGCGTTCATGAACATGTATTACCTGATCCGCGCCTGCAAGGTCACGCTTGAAGCCCATGCTACTGGACTGGCGCTTGACAAAGGGGCACCTTCAATATGGCAACTGGCGCGCCGCCAATACCAACATTTTCCGCCGGGTCAATACGAGTGGCCGGCATTGCTGCGGCTGCTGGATCAGATCGATCCCTCATATAAGCACTAAGCAGCTTGCCGCCGCGCCAAAGGTGGATCCCGAAGAGCGGAGGAGGGCGCTTCGGTTTCATTTCAATCTTGGCCAAGAAGGGCAAGGCGCACGGGTGAGATTCCAAGTCAGACGGTGGCAGGTGTGCGTTCGGCAGTGCTGGTGTTGGGTTTTACTACTAATTTCAGTGTCGCCGATGCCGCCAATTGATCTTCTACATAAGCTTTAGCGTCAAATATTAAATAGATTATCCCATTAACCTTATTTCTATTTGTCATATCAATTAATCGTTTAAGTTCTACATCCAGTATTAAGCTATCGCCTGGCACGACCTGCCTTATGAATTTAGCCTTTTCAATTCCAGAAAATAAAAATAAACCGCCTTCATCTTTTATTTTTCGTATCTTTTGATCAGAAATATGCAATAGAATACAGGCTTGCGCGAAACTTTCGATAATCAAAACACCGGGCATAATTCTTTTTGAAGGAAAATGCCCTTGGAAGAACGGTTCATTAATCGTTACATTTTTTAATGCCCGTAAATGCTTCGTACCATTAATCTGGAGCACTCTGTCAACTAATAAAAATGGATAGCGGTGAGGCATGTAATTGATAATTGACTCGATATCTAACATTTGCTTCCACCTGTGTTATTTTTTATCAATTAATCCTTTCAAACGCTTAACTTTATCGCTTAACCTGGTGTGGTTTCTGTTGATAAAGATAGGATTATGTGGTGCATGAAACCCCGCTCGAGTTAACGATTTAATAACCACGGATTTCGCGGCAATCGCTATATCATCAGCAATCGTGAGGTGCCCACTGATACCGACCGCCCCACCTATTTTGCAGCGTTTACCTATGGTTGTGCTACCTGCAATGCAAACGCAACCGGCAATCGCTGTGTGTTCGCCAATATAGACATTATGGGCAATCTGTACTTGGTTATCAATCTTCACATCACTCTCTAACACCGTATCGTCCAAGGTCCCTCTGTCGATAGTTGAATTGGCACCAATTTCAACATCATCACCGAGGATTACGCAACCGCGTTGCGGTATTTTAATCCACTTCCCTTGATTATCTTGGGTAAAGCCAAACCCGTCTGAGCCGATCACCGCCCCTGGGTGGATAATCACATTGCTACCCAGCTTTGTACCGTACGCCAGAGCCGCATTAGCAATTATATGGCAGCTATCGCCTAAAACACAACCCGCTTCCAGCGTGCAATTCGCGCCGATAATCGAATGATTACCGATAACAACATTGTCTCCAATAACAGCACCGGCGGCAATGGATATACTCTTCCCTAAAGTGCAGTTGTTGCCTATGACGGCCCTTCGGTGAATACCAGGTGCTGCTACTGGTGCTACCGGGAATAACTCACAAATACAAACAAAGGTCGCATGCGGACTATGCGATATTAACGTTGGTAAACGATGATCGGGCTGATCGGCCGCCTGGATGATAACCGCCGAGGCCTGCGTGCTGTCCAGCAAATGGCGGTATTCACTGCTCGCAAGGAACGTTATTTGTCCTTTTCGTGCATTTCTCAGACTGCCGACGCCATTAATTTCTATCTCGGCATCACCGAAGACCTCGACTCTGGCATGACGAGCTAATTCTTTAAGCCGGTAGGTGCAGGTTGACATGATGGATTCAGGGTGATCTATGCCCACCAACAGGGGCCTTAGCAAAAACTGTCGATATGCGCTTACGCCATAAATAGAACATCACCAACGCTAATCCGGCCCAGCAGATTGATAATAAACCGATAAAATCATCTGGGCCTTTAACCAACCAAGATAATTCGCTATCACCGTTCAAGTTAAAAATATTCTTAGTGCTTTTAATTACCACAATAAAACCGCTGTGTACGCCGATGCAAGTGAACAACGATGCACCGTACAGACGCAACATCGCTAAGAATACACCGACCAGAAAAAGCGTGATGCCAGCACCCCAACAGTCGTGGTTTGTGCATATCAAATCAGGGGTGCGCACTATTAAATCGAGACCGGCTTCCCACCATGCCATATCGGTTGAGAAAGGCACTTTTGTATTCAAAAAATGTACAGCAGAATATAATAAGGATGGCAATACCACTGCGGCGACTACTTTGTTATCTTGTATTAAATCATAAAACAGAATCCCTCGAAAGTACATTTCCTCAATACACGAAATCATCAATGCCGGAATTATAAATAGTACCGACTTAATGAGCATCTCAGCAGCAGGACGAGATAAATCAACAACGTATATATCCAGCGCATAAAGTAGCACAGCATACGGCGATAAGATGGCGATGCCGAGGAGAAAGCCGCTTAGTAGTGTGCCCGCTTTATTCTTAGGGGCGGGAAAAAGTCCCAAGACGACCCTGCTCGCAACATTTCTCATCCTTACGGCGACGGTGAGGACGATTGAGATAGCAATTATCGCCAGCCATTTTGTAATTCGCCCCGGTTGCTTGTTTAGTTTTTCTATTTCTGATAAATCAAATACATTATAAATCGGCAGGCTGAATATACAAGCAACAATAACGGCAAACACGCTCAGCCAGAAAAAAATTAAAAAATTACGCATCGGTACTCAATTCGAGCGTTTCTGTGCTGAATCCCTGACGCGCCAACAATTAACGAATGCTATGGCAACGAATGCTAGGGTCAAAGTGTGCAAGCGAAGGGCAGGTAGGCAAAATGTTGGGTACCTAGAAAATTGGCTTTGCCAGCTTTTCCAGGACCCCAACTAGGGTGTTATATTGGGGAAAGAGTTTATTAATCCATCACTGATGGAGAAGCTCACAACATGACTCATAGCAGCCCAACCCTCATCCCATCTAGGTTTTTTCGAAGTGCCCTGTAAGCAAATGATTCACCGATGCTGCTTGAATGCCCGAGGAATCGGCTGCTTGAGGTCGGTGTTTTTGCTTATGGGGTCAATGATCTTTTCGGAGCATTTGGCGCATTTTTGGCGTCAACTAGGTACAAATAAATGTCAATTACCCTCGGTGAACCCGGTCGGCGAGGGTTTTCATAGGCTCTCTGTTGCCGCCGGCCCCTTTCCCGAATTCGTCAGGCATGAAGCTGGCAGGCCAGGAGGGAATCGAACCCCCAACCTGCGGTTTTGGAGACCGCTGCTCTGCCAATTGAGCTACTGGCCTGTTGTAACGAGTTGTGAGGATGCGCATCATTGCTTGTAGGGAACCTCGAGAATCCCCAACGTGCTGGGGAGGTGTTTTTCTAGGCACTATGATGCGTTTACTTTGTTCGCATAATGATTATTATGTAAAGTTATAGCAGGGGGCTGTCCTTGAAACATAACTGCAACCTCATACCGCTTAAAGCGCTATTGCGTCAATAGGAATGCAGTAATACCTCTTACAATGCCACCCATTGGACAACGCGCTTTACCGGCAAACACCTACGCCTCTTCTGGACAGAACTAATCCCGCAAGGTATTCTACACTTGCAAACGCCAGTATTCTACTGAAGAGTAACCTGCTTAGCGTCCTCCAGCCGATCGACACGAACGAAACGTTGGATGTGGCGTACCCCAAGGGGTAACTGTGCTGCTGCTGTGTCTTAAGGGTACCTCGAAAAACCTTGAATGGGATAGGAAAATGGGAATTGGGGAAAGAGGCACGCTCATCTGTGCCGTAAGCCGTTGATTGATAACCCTTCCGCCAATAGACATGCCCCTTGAGTGAAGCCCGCAGCACTACATATGGATCCAATAGCCCTCATCAGCTATCGATAATATAACTTTCCTCCAATATAACACCATGAGAGCAGCGCCAGCAAAGCTGGTTTTTTTTGAGGTGTTCTTAAGAGTTCTCAAAGCGAACGTTATAACGCTGTTTTAACAGCCAGCTCCCTTGTTTCAGATGATCTACGACTACATCGTGGTTGGCGGCGGCATCGTCGGGGTATCAACAGCATGGCAACTGCAACAGCGTTTGCCGCAGCGGCGAGTGTTGCTGTTGGAGAAAGAAGCGGCCTTTGCGCACCACCAGACGGGGCACAACAGCGGTGTTATTCACGCCGGAGTGTACTACACGCCGGATAGCCTGATGGCGCGCTTCTGCCGCGCTGGATCGGTGGCTATGATGGCTTTTTGCGCCGCCAACGACGTGCCTTATAACCAATGCGGCAAACTGTTGGTGGCTACTGATGACAGCGAAACCGAGCGTATGCAGGTGCTGTTTGAGCGCGCGCGGTGTAACGGACTTGACGTATCCCAATGGGACTCCCAGAAGTTACGCGCAAAGGAGCCGAATATCGTCGGTCGGGGGGCCTTGCTGATCAAAGACACGGCGATCGTCAGTTACCCGCAGGTAACGCAAAAAATGGCTGCACAGTTCATCGCGCTGGGTGGCGAGGCGCGCTTAGAGCAGCGTGTCGTCCGATTGTCCGAAAGCACTCAGCGGATCACCGTCGAGACCCTGCATCGCGGCGCACGCACGATCGTCCACGGGCGCTTCCTGATTACTTGCGCTGGCCTGATGGCCGATCGCATGATAAGCCTGCTGGGGATCCTCCCTGATTTTCAGATCCTTCCGTTTCGCGGGATGTACTACCGCCTAGCGAGCCATTGTAACCGCATCGTCAAGCGCTTGATCTACCCCATCCCGGATCCGGCTTATCCGTTCCTTGGAGTGCATCTGACGCGCATGATCGACGGGTCGATCACCGTCGGCCCCAACGCACTGCAGATTTTGCAACGCGAGGGATACGGCAAGCTGCCCATTGCGCTTGCCGATGTCTCTCAGATGGTGCGCTTCAGTGGTTTCTGGAAGGCGCTTGGGAAGAACTTTAAACCTGGCCTGATAGAACTGAAAAACACTTTGTGGAAGCCGGGTTACTTGCAGTTGGTGAGAAAATACTGCCCTTCGATCAGATTATCCGACCTGCAGCCATACCCCGCAGGCGTACGTGCTCAGGCGTTCGCCCGCGACGGCAGCATGATCGAGGATTTCCTGTTCATTGACACCCCACGCAGCCTGCATGTGGCCAATGCGCCCTCCCCCGCTGCGACCTCAGCGATTCCGATTGGTGGCTATATCTGCGATCAGGTGATCGACCGCAGCGATCGCTGATGGTGGATGACAAACCTAGCGGCGTGCGTAATCGCAGCGATGGGTATAATTCTGATATATCAATCAAGATGCTGATCGAACACGCTCCCCTGCTTCGCGTGGGTTCCCTCTCAGGGGATGAGGAAGGCCGTTTTGTGCACCCCTTATTTGACGCTCTGGCATAGCGGCTGCGTTTGATGTCTCTGGAAGAACAGCTCCATTTAGTGCTCTGGAATCTTACATTTTTAATCCTGACATGCTAGGCGTTGCCTGGCAGTCAGGAGAATATTGCCAAAAGATGTTTATATTGGGGAAAGGGTGAAGGCGCATCCGCATTGACCCCAAAAAAACGCGGTACTCCCTTCCTCCAAACCCCTAACGCCCAGTACCGCCTTCGCTTTCGACTTAGCACCGTGCATGGCCGAGGGCGGTAGTTAAAGCTCTGGAATGATCGCGGGCGGGGCTCTGGGAACGAGAGCATCAATAGGAATAGCTCCTTCCTGCCTCTTCAAGTAGCATGAGTATATACTTGGGTACCTCGAAAAACCTCAACCCCAGCACGGTCTTGGCTCTGTCTTGGCACCGCGCATTGTGCTCTGTTTGATGCTCTGGGATCGCTTCGTTTATTACTTCTGGCTTAGCTCTTTTGGTTGACACAACGATGCTGCGTATCGGCCACGGTTTTGATGCCCACCGCTTCGGCGATGGTTGGTTTGTCACCTTAGGCGGGGTCAAAATTCCCCATGATCACGGCCTTGTCGCTCATTCGGATGGCGACGTGGCGCTCCATGCGCTGTGTGATGCGCTGCTCGGTGCCGCCGCAATGGGGGATATTGGCAACTGGTTTCCCGATGACGATCAGCAATTTGCTGACGCGGATAGCCGCCGTTTGCTGCGCACCGTTGCCGAGCACCTGCGGGCCGCCAATTACTGCATCCACAACGTCGATACAACACTGATCGCCGAGGCCCCGCGCCTTGCGCCTCACATCCACGCGATGCGGCGCAATGTCGCGACCGACCTTTCGCTCGATCTTGATTGCATCAGCATCAAAGCGACCACCACCGAGGGCATGGGCTATATCGGTCGCAACGAAGGCATTGCCGCGATCGCAACGGCACTGATCGTCCGCTCTCTGCCTTAAAGACGCTTCGAAAAACCAGCTTCGGTTAGCTTTCTGAGGGGCCCTGCGGGGCTTGTCTATTGAGGAAAGGGTTGATAAGTCCCTATCAGAATGGGGGCTTACGTTACAGATGATCGCGCCCCTTTTCCCCTTCCCCTTCCCCTTCCTCTACCCCCAACTCAGGCAAAACTTTCCGAGGTACCTTTAGAGTTGCCACCGCCACCGCACCCATCCGATGCCTTGGCTGTACTGGCAGGATCAGCCAACTCAGCCTGCGTTCAGCAGTGCCTGGATCAGTGTTTGCCGTGCGATCGCCTGTTGCGCACGCTGCAGGCGAATGGCACGTGCGATGGCGCGCAGATCGGCAACAGCCTGCGCAAAGTCATCGTTCACAACGAGATAATCAAATTCATCGTAGCGCGAAATATCGCTCCTTGCGATGTCCAAGCGGGTGCTGATCGTCGCCGCGCTATCCTGGGCGCGAGCATGGAGGCGGCGGTGCAGTGCCTCATGGGACGGCGGCAGAATAAAAATACTGTGATGCGGCGCGCCCCGCTCACGCACCTGACAACGTCCTTGCCAATCGATCTGCAGCACCACATCCTTACCCTTCTGCAACAGTTGGTCAACGGTGGCCTGCGCGGTGCCATAACGGTACCCATAGATAGCGGCGTGTTCAAGAAAAGCATTCGAGCGCACCAGCGCTTCAAATTTGATATCGTCGATAAAATGATAATGGCGACCATCGATTTCGTTCGCTCTGGGGGGTCGCGTGGTATACGATACCGACTCCACAATACCTTGATCGGCGTTGACCAGCGCCGCCACAAGCATCGATTTACCAACCCCTGAAGGCCCGCTGATGACGATCAGATTGCCCGGTGTGGGGGTGCTGTCTGTATTCGAATCGGCTTTCACGCGGTACTCTTTAAAGTTTTTCGAGGTCCCCTAGGGTTATATTGGGGAAAGGGTATATTATCCATAACTGATGGATGGCTTACGAAATTGATCGCAACCCTTCCAAAGAATCCACCCCAACCCACTTCAGGGATTTTTGAGGTTCCCTTGAGGCAATCAGCCAACAGCGATCATCTCAAGCTGCCGCTCAGATCTAGCAAAACGCGCCTTGCACGCGAGCCTTATACCTTGCGCCTGATGGCTTTGTGGCGCGCTCAGCGCAATTCAGCAACACTGTCATTGTAACCCGTATTCTCTCGTGAACGTGCATCGCCTTAGGAACCGCGAAGCACGGCGCTTGTTTCTTGCGCACCATGCGCTGATAGCCCCCGCTCATGATCTGTTGGCATTGATCGAGCAGCTCGGATTTGTGCAAATCGACAGCATTAACACCGTCGAACGGGCGCATCACATGATCCTTGCTGCGCGCCACAAGCAGTACCGCCCGCAACAATTGCAGCATCTGCTGGAGGAGTCGCGCCAACTGTTTGAGCATTGGACACACGATGCAGCGATCATTCCAACCGCTTATTTCCTCTATTGGCGGCTGCGCTTTGAGCGCGCCGCAGCACAACTTGCGCCCCAATGGCAAGCCTGGCAACGCGGTAATTTTATTGACCGGCTGGAGGTGCTGCTTGAGCGGGTGCGCGACCATGGCCCCGTCAGAGCACGTGACGTGACCGATCGCAGCGGGCGGCGCAGCACCAGCGGCGGCGGGTGGTGGAGTTGGCACCCGTCAAAAACCGCGCTGGAATTCCTGTGGCGCACTGGCAAGCTGGCCATCAGCCGCCGTGAAGACTTCCAGAAGGTCTTCGATCTGACCGCAAGAGTGATCCCGCAAGAGCATTTCAGCGCGTCATGCTCAAGCGCAGAGGCTCTCGATTGGGCCTGCGCTGGCGCTCTGGATCGCCTAGGATTTGCCACCGCCGGCGAGATCGCGGCGTTCTGGGGTGCCGCAACGCTTGCCGAGGCGCAGGACTGGGGGCAACGCAATCTGCTCGCTGGCGCGCTTACCGAGATCGATGTCGAAGCTGCCGATGGTCGCTTACAACGTGCGTTTGCACGCCCTGACATTAGCGAAAAAGCGCATGCCACGAGTCCCCCAAGCGGTGGCATTCGTGTCCTCAGCCCATTCGATCCGCTGCTGCGCGACCGCAAACGCTGCGCCCGTTTGTTCGGCTTTCACTACCGCATTGAAGTATTTGTCCCGGCGCTACAACGGCGCTATGGGTATTATGTTTTCCCGCTGCTCGAACGGGATCGCCTGATCGGGCGCATCGATATGCGACGACAGCATCACCGCGATAGCCTAACAGTGCGTGCGCTGTGGCCAGAGCCGGGGGTCAAATTCGGTAAACAGCGACTGCACCGGCTTACCGCGGAGTTGCATCGCATCGCACGCTTTTGCGGCTGCGAACAGCTTGGCTTTGATGCCAATTGGTTGCGCCTTGGCTTTGAACCTAAGCGCTGAAGCGCCCGCTCTAGCGTTACCTTGCGTCACATTTACCAACCGCCCCAGACTCCCTATCAAAAACCTTAGAAAACCATGAATGGAATAGGGGGACGGGGCACCTTCACCTGTAACGTAAGCCAATGATTTATAACCCTTCACCCAATAGACAAGGGCCTCGTGCTTACCTCGAAAAGCCAGCAAAGCTGGTTTTTCAAGGTGCCCTATCGGCGGCAAGCCTGTTGTATGCTCCAAAACAGCCTGCCCGCAGTATGCTAAACTCGCACCGCCTTGAGCATTTTGCCTCTTACTAGAAGTCTGTCCGTCAACCCTAAAAAAGGTGCCACCTTGGAGTTTAATCTTCCCCGCCGGCGCAGTGTTGCGGTAACCGTAGGAGCGGTTACGATCGGTGGCGATGCGCCCATTGTGGTGCAGTCAATGACCAATACCGCGACCGAAGATAGCGCCGCCAGCGTAGCGCAGATCATCCAACTCGCCAACGCCGGCGCGGAATTAGTGCGCATTACAGTCAACACCCCCGCCGCCGCCGCCGCCGTCAGCAATATCCGCCAACGCCTCGATGATGCAGGCTGCACGGTACCGCTGATCGGGGATTTTCACTACCACGGTCATCGCTTACTGCACGATTATCCGCAGTGCGCCGCGGCGCTCGCCAAATACCGCATCAACCCTGGCAATGTGGGTTTTGGGGCGAAGCGCGATGGACAATTCGCAACGCTGATAAAGATCGCTGTTGACAACGCCAAAGCGGTACGCATCGGAGTCAACTGGGGCAGCCTCGACCAAGCCTTGTTGGCGCGCAAAATGGACGAAAACGCCCGCCGTGCGCAACCCTTGGAAGCGCGTGCGGTGATCCATCAGGCGCTGGTGACGTCGGCATTAGAGAGTGCCGAGCAAGCCGAGCGCTCAGGACTCCGGCGCGATCGCCTAGTGTTGTCGTGCAAGGTCAGCGGGGTACAGGATCTGATAGCGGTCTATACCGATCTGGCGGCAGCCGGGGATTATGCGCTGCACCTCGGCCTCACCGAAGCTGGCATGGGCTCCAAGGGGATCGTCGCCTCCACGGCAGCGATGGCGGTCCTGCTACAAAAAGGGATCGGCGATACAATCCGCGTGTCGTTGACGCCGGCAGTGGATGGTGACCGCTGTCAGGAGGTCATCGTCGCGCAGGAGATCCTCCAAACCATGGGGTTGCGTGCGTTCACCCCGCAGGTCATCGCATGCCCGGGGTGTGGGCGCACCACCAGCCAGGTTTTTCAGCAACTGGCGCAGCGTATTGAGACCCATCTGCGCACCCAGATGCCGCACTGGAAAAAGCGCTACCACGGGGTTGAAACCCTCTCGGTGGCCGTCATGGGTTGCGTCGTCAATGGGCCTGGCGAGAGCCGACACGCCAACATCGGCATCAGCCTGCCCGGCACCGGGGAAGCACCCGCAGCACCGGTGTTTGTCGATGGACAAAAGACCGTCACGCTGCGCGGGGGGCATATTGCCGAACAATTCGAGCAGCTCGTGGACGACTATATCGCCGCCCACTATGCGCCCCTTGTTGCATCGTGCGAGGATGGCGAAGCCGAAGACTCTGCGACGCCTAACTGAGCGTAACCGCTCGGGGGTGAGCAGTTGAAGGCACTAGCCAAAGGCGTTCGAGCCTTGGGGCACCGCCCTTTGCCGCGCCCTTTGCTGGAGGCGTTCGCTAGGTGTCGGCAGTGACCGCTTGACGTTGCCGCCCAAGCCCTTCAATCGACACTTCCATGACATCTTCAGGTCGCAGGTAGCGCGGCTCAGCCATGCCCATCGCCACCCCGGCGGGCGTCCCGCTGCTGATGGTATCGCCAGGATGAAGGGTCATCAACTGCGACAGATGGGCAATGATCTGTCGCACCGTGAAGATCATGTTGGCCGTATTGCCGCTTTGCATCGCAACGCCATTGACGCTCAGAGAGAGGCGCAGATTCTGTGGGTCGCCTACCTCATCGCGCGTCACCAGCCAAGGACCGAGCGGGCCGAAGGTGTCGCAGGATTTACCTTTCGTCCACTGACCGCTGATTTGCGTCTGAAAATGGCGCTCTGAAACATCGTTGACGATGCAATACCCAGCGACATAATCGAGCGCATCGGCTTCGCTGACGTACTTACACGGCTTGCCGATGACCACTCCGAGTTCCACCTCCCAGTCCGCCTTACTGGCATTGCGCGGTAATACAACCGTGTCATTGGGGCCGATAATAGACGATGTGGCCTTCAGGAAAACGATCGGGTGTTGGGGGATTCTGGACTTGGTTTCCGCGGCATGATCGGAGTAATTGAGACCAATGCCGAGCAATTTTCCCATCTTGGCAACACATGGGCCATACCGCGGATCGCCTTCAACCAAAGGCAATGCCGCTGGATCAAGTGCACGCAACGCACCCATCGCCGCATCAGACAAATGCTCCCCGCTTAGATCATCGACATATTGCGATAAATCGCGCAACTGTCCCGCCGCGTCAATGATCCCCGGTCGTTCCTTGCCGGCCGCTCCGTAACGCATTAGTTTCATTGTTCAATACTCACTTTGGTGGGAGGAATGGGGCCCCCTAAGGGAGCTGCGAAAACCCAGCTTTCGAGGTGCCCATGAGTATATACTTGTTGTTACTTGAAGATGCTCAATAGGCGAGGGAGACCGTTTTGCGCACCTCTTGAGTCGCGCGTTTGACGGTGAAGGGCGAAGCTCTGGGATGGTGAAGAGCGTCAAATGCAGCAGCGACTTTAAGGAGTGCAAAACCCCCTACTCTCCCCACCTGAGAGCCCTTGCGAAGCAAGTACCGTACCCAATCAAGCATTTTGATTGAACACCAGTAATAATGAGAGCTTTGCACAAGTAAAAAAACGGCAGTGTGGCAAAGCAAGCAGGTGCGAAAAAGGAATTCATTGGTGATAAATGAGTATGTTTGAGCCTGTTTCTATCCAAATATTATGCAGCTATGGTCGTTATTCCGGTCTCTTATCGGTTTTGCGCAAAGCTCTCAATATATTAAACACTATGCTACATATTAAATCTGTGCAGTATCTGGCGGACTTCAAAATCTGGGTGTCATTTGATGACGGAACTGCGGGTGAAGTTGATCTTAAAGATAGCCTTAATGTCCCTGTCTTCAAAGCACTTAAAAAGTTGAGGTATTCGCAAAGGTGTCAGTTGACCCTGAGTTAGAGACTGTAGTGTGGTCAAACGGTGCGGACTTAGCCCCAGAGTTCTTAAAAGAATTGCATAACAAGCAAATACAGTGGACCGCTACACCGCCGCTGAGCTTGGTCGTTGGACAGCTATGAAACGCATTGCAGATCTCGCCTTTCTCATCCCATCCAAAGTTTTTCGAGGTACCTAGGAGTAATTCATGGCTCAGTATGTTTATACCATGCACCGCGTCAGCAAAGTAACGTCTTCCAAACGTGAAATCCTGAAGGACATTTCCCTGTCTTTTTTTCCGGGTGCCAAAATCGGGGTTTTGGGGCTAAATGGCGCGGGAAAATCGACGCTGCTGCGGGTCATGGCGGGCATTGATACTGAGATAGACGGCGAGGCGCGCCCGATGCCCGGCATAAAAGTTGGCTATTTAGCACAGGAGCCAGCGATCGATCACGGCAAAACGGTACGCCAAGTGGTTGAGGAAGCAGTTGCCGAAATCAAAACCGTGCAGACGCGCCTCGAGGCGGTGTACGCCGCCTACGCTGACGCGGATGCCGATTTCGACGCGCTTGCCGTCGAGCAGGCCCGGCTGGAAGCGATTCTGCACACCCGCGATGGGCACAACCTGGAGCGACGGATGGACGTCGCCGCGGATGCGTTGCGCCTGCCGCACTGGGATGCTGGCATATCTCAGCTCTCCGGCGGCGAGAAGCGCCGCGTGGCGCTATGTCGCCTGCTGATCTCGGCACCCGATATGCTGCTGCTCGACGAGCCGACCAACCACCTAGATGCTGATTCGGTGGCTTGGCTGGAGCGCTTCCTACACGCTTTCCCCGGCACGGTGGTAGCAGTTACCCACGACCGCTATTTTCTCGACAATGTCGCCGGCTGGATCCTGGAACTCGATCGCGGTCACGGCATCCCTTATCAAGGCAACTACTCGGGCTGGCTAGAAGCCAAGGCGGCGCGCCTTGCGCGAGAAGCCAAACACGAATCGGCTCACGCCAAAACCCTGCAAGCCGAGCTGGAGTGGGTGAGAAAAGGCGTCAAGGCGCGGCAATCCAAGTCAAAGGCGCGCTTACAACGTTTCGCTGAGTTGCAGTCGCAGGAGTTCCAAAAGCGCAGTGAAACCCATCAGATTTACATACCGCCAGGCGCACGGCTGGGCACTGAAGTGATTCGCTTTAGCCATGTCAGCAAGGGCTTTGGTGACCGGCTGCTGATTGACGATCTGTCGCTTATGGTGCCCGCTGGCGCGATTGTTGGGGTGATTGGCGGCAATGGCGCGGGTAAATCGACGCTGCTGCGCATGATAATGGAACGCGAGAAACCCGATAGCGGCTCGATCACGATCGGCGAGACTGTGACAATCGCCTGTGTCGATCAGGGGCGAGACATCCTCGACGGCGACAAAACCGTGTTCCAGATGCTCTCCGATGGCTTCGATGTGATCCGCATTGGCAACTACGAAACGCCGTCGCGCAGCTATTGCGGTCGCTTTAACTTTAAAGGGGCGGATCAGCAAAAATTTATCAAAACCCTCTCTGGTGGTGAGCGTGGCCGCCTGCACCTCGCGCTGGCTCTGAAGCAAGGGGCGAATGTTCTGCTGCTTGATGAACCCTCCAACGACCTCGATGTGGAGACGCTGCGTGCACTCGAAGAAGCGCTGCTGGCTTTTGCAGGGGCGGCCATTGTGGTTTCACACGACCGTTGGTTTCTGGATCGCGTGGCGACGCATATCCTAGCCTGCGAGGACGATGCCAGAATGCTCTTTTTTGAGGGCAATTACACCGAGTACGAAGCCGATCGCAAGAGGCGTCTTGGCGATGCCGCACGGCAACCGCACCGCGTACGCTATAAAAAACTGGCATGAGCGATTCTTCGCATTCCCAGCACTTGCGCATCAGAGCGCGCCGCCGCGTACGCCGCCTTACCATTGATCACTCGGTAGCCTCGCCGTGCGTGCAGGTGTGCCGCTTTAGCGCAGGCGCATTGTTTTGCGATGGTTGCTATCGCACCCTAGACGAGGTGCGCGAGTGGCTGATCATGACGCGCGAGGAGAAGCTGGCAGTACTCGAGCGCCTTGCTGTGCGGCGGCAGGAGGGAGGGCTGCCCCAGTAGGGAACCTCGAAAAACTTTGGATGTTCCATGACACACCAGAGCGTGCTTAAAAGGGCTAAGCCACATTAAAAAAATACTGATTGCTGGCTTCCAGCATGAGACCAATACATTCGGGGCAACGAACGCTACCCGTGCCGATTTTACGATGCCCGATGCATGGCCTGGCCTGCTACGCGGTGAGGCGCTTGTCAAACAGATGGCGGGTGCCAATATTCCCATCGCAGGCTTTATCGATGCCGCTGAAGCGGAACCTGACATCGAATTGGCACCGCTACTGTGGTGCTCGGCTGAGCCTTGTGCTCATGTTACCGACGATGCCTTTGAGTGGATTGCTGCAATGATCGTTGATGGCATCGCCAAGGCGGGCGATCTGGATGGGATCTACCTTGATCTGCATGGCGCGATGGTCGTCGAGAGTTTTGCCGATGGAGAAGGGGAGCTTTTGTCGCGCATCCGAAAGCGGGTTGGCGAGGCGATGCCGATCGTTGTCAGCCTGGATCTGCATGCCAACATCACGCCGGCGATGGTGCGCCACGCCAGTTGTCTGCTGATCTACCGCACCTATCCACATCTTGATATGGCCGACACCGGCACCCGAGGGGTTGCTATACTCAACCGCCTTCTGGCGGGTGAAACGCTTCACAAAGCGTTCCGCCAGGTACCTTTTCTGATCCCTCTGCCGGCGCAATATACCGGCACCGGCGTTGGTGCTGCGTTGTATGCCCTGCTGCCTGAAAGCCAACAGCGGGTGATTTCCGCGGATATTGCGATGGGTTTCCCGCTCGCCGACATTTACCATGCGGGCGCATCGATTGTTGCGTATGCTTTCTCTCGCAAGGCCGCCGAAGCCGAAGTCGAGCGGCTGCTTGGCGCTTTTGTCGCCGCCGAGGCGTCATTCGACAGCGCGCTTATAGCGGCGAAAGACGCGGTTGCAATAGCGCTTGCGGCGCAATCTGACAAACCGGTGGTGTTGGCGGACGTGCAGGACAATGCGGGGGCGGGGGCAACTTCCGACACCACCGGCCTGCTGCAGGCGATGGTGGATGGCGGTGCACACGACGCCGTGCTGGCGCTGTTGTGTGATCCCGTTATGGCGCAAAAAGCCCATGCCGCTGGAGTTGGAGCGATTATTGCAGGCCCCCTCGGAAACCGCAGCGGTGCGCTGAAGCAGCCGCGCTTCAACGCCACCTTTAGCGTTGAAGCCCTAAGCGACGGCCAGTTTGCGTTCACTGGCCTTATGAATCGTGGCGGCATCGCCGAGCTTGGGCCCGCAGCACTGCTGAGAGTGCTTGCACGGGATGCAGCGGTGCGCGTGATCATCAGCACCAAGCGTTGCCAATGCTTGGATCTGGCGGTCTTCACCCATATTGGCATTGATCCGACAAAACTGCGCCTCATCGGGGTCAAGAGCAGCGTTCATTTCCGTGCTGACTTTGCACCGATTGCGTCACGCATCATCAACACTGAAGCGCCGGGGTTGTCGAACTGCCGCACCGAGCGGATCGCTTACCGTCACCTGCGACCCGGCGTGCGCACCGCGCCCCTCGGCGCACCGTTCACTGGCTATCAGCACCGACCTGTGAAACTGCCTTTGAAGCCGCACCGCCAAACGTGATGCGCTATCCCAAAGGATCACTCATACCCTCCCCCTCCCCCGCTAGAGCAGCCCCGCCATACCATGTCCACTTCTGCTGACTTTAGGGCGACTGCCTGCCCACACGATTGCCCTTCCACTTGCGCTTTGGAAGTGGAGCGCATTGACGCGCAGCGTATCGGCAAAGTGCGTGGTGCCGCCGATAACAGCTATACCGCGGGCGTCATTTGCAGCAAAGTCAGTCGCTACACGGAGCGCATCCACCACCCGGATCGTGTATTGCATCCGCAGCGCCGGATTGGCAGCAAGGGAAGTCAACAGTTTGAGCGCATTACCTGGGAACAAGCTCTAGATGAGGTCGCTGAGGCGCTGCTTAAAGCCGAGCAGCAACACGGCAGCGAAAGCGTCTGGCCGTATTACTATGCGGGCACGATGGGTTTGGTGATGCGCGATGGCATCAATTGTCTGCGCCATGTCAAACGCTACTCTGGTCAACACTCGACGATCTGCTCCACCGCGTCCTACAGCGGTTTTATAGCCGGCACGGGGCGTTTGGCGGGGGTCGATCCGCGCGAGATGGCGCTTGCTGATCTGGTGATCATCTGGGGCACCAACGCCGCCAGTACGCAAGTCAACGTCATGACCCATGCCTTGCGCGCACAGCGCAATCGTGCTGCCCGCTTAGTGGTGATCGACACTTACCGCAACGCCACCGCAAAACAAGCCGACGACTTCTTCTGCATTCGACCGGGGAGCGACGGTGCCCTCGCGTGCGCATTGATGCATGTGCTGTTCCGCGACCAGTTGGCCGATCGTGCGTACCTGTCGCGCTACAGTGACTGCCCCAAGCGACTGGAAGAGCATCTGCGCGATAAAACGCCGGCATGGGCGGCGACGATCACCGGCTTAGAAGCCGCTGCGATCGAGAAACTAGCGCGAGAGATTGGCCACACGCAGCGCACTTTCTTCCGCTTGGGGTTTGGTTTCACGCGCCAGCGAAATGGCGCGGTCAACATGCACGCCGCGCTCAGCGTGAGTGTCGTCGCCGGTTGCTGGCAGTACCGCGGCGGCGGCGCATTCCACAGCAATGGGGCCATCTTTCATTGGGATAAAACGCTGATCGAAGGCCTTGACCGCATCGATCCCGGCATTCGCTTGCTCGACCAGAGCCGCATTGGCCCGATATTGTGCGGTGATCGCAGCGACCTGTTGCCGCACCGTCCTCCGGTGACCGCCCTGTTGATCCAGAGCACCAATCCGCTTGCTGTCGCCCCTGAGCAGAGTCTGGTGCGCCGTGGCTTTATGCGCGATGATCTGTTCGTCTGCGTCCACGAGCAGTTTATGACCGATACCGCCAAGGTGGCCGATATTGTGCTACCGGCGACGATGTTCCTTGAGCATGATGACGTCTATCAGGCCGGCGGCCAGCAGCACATCTTGTTGGGCACACAGATCATCGAGCCACCGGGGGAGTGCCGTTCAAACCATCAGCTGATCAGCGACTTGGCGCAGCGCTTAGGAGCCGAACACGCCGGTTTAAAAATGTCCTCTCGGGAAATTATCGATCACACGCTGAAGGCTTCCGGCTGGGGGGCGCTGGCGCAGCTTGAAGCCGAGCGCTGGTTTGATTGCCAGCCGGATTTTGCCACCGCGCACTACCTCAACGGCTTCGCCACCGGCGATGGTCGGTTTCATTTCGCCGCCGACTGGAACCCCCAGCAGCCGCCTTGGATGGGGCCGCAATACGCTGCCGCCAAGATGCCGCAATTGCCCGATCACTGGCCAGTCATCGAACAAGCCGACAGTGTCCACCCATTCCGCCTAGTCACCGCTCCGGCGCGCAACTACCTCAACAGCAGCTTCAATGAAGCGGCAACATCGCAGCGCAGAGAAAGCCGTCCAACGCTGATGATCCACCCTACGGACGCGGCGGCTGTCGGGCTTGGCGACAACGCTCTCGCGCGTGTCGGCAACCAGCGTGGCGCGATAACGCTCCATGCGCAACACTTCAATGGCGTGCAATCCGGCGTAGTGATTATCGAGAGCATCTGGCCGAACCACAATTTCGCGTTGCGTCAAGGCATCAACACGCTGACCAGTGCTGATCGCATCGCACCGATCGGCGGCGCTGCATTCCATGACACGGCAGTGTGGGTTAGATGTGCAGCGGCGGATGAATGATGGCATGGGCACACTGCAAGGCAGGCCGCGCCCCAGCTAGAAGTCAAAATGCGGTGCTTGTTGCGCGGTCTTATGCTGCCTGTGGGTGTAGGTTTGATCATAACGCCTGCTGAGGTATTCGCCGGCCAACACGCTACCATCGGCGGTGATGGCGGTGTCGTGGTCAGGATTGAAGAACAACACCACCGAATAGCGCGGCTGATTTAAACCGATCACTCGATGGGGCGTCGCGCGTACTTGATTTGAGGTCCACAGCGTCAGCATTTCGCCAAAGTTGACGACCATCTCATCTAGCCCTGTAGTTACTTCGATCCATTGCCCGTCAAGCGTTTGAATTTCAAGTCCCGGGCTGCCATCACCGACAAGTAAGGTCAGGCAGCCATAGTCGGTATGAGGCGCGATGCCATAATCCAGCGCCGTCATTGTTGTTGAGCGCGGTGGATAATAGTTGCCTCGCAGCAACGCCATCGGGTGCCTGAAAGCATCTTTAAAATGCGCCGCTGGCACGCCAATCACTTCCAATACGCGGTGCAACACTTGCAGTGCTAGGTGGCAGGCGCTGTGATAATACGCCAGTAATACGCTGCGAAACTGTGGCAGCATCGCGGGCCAGCGATTGGGGTAGTAGTAGGTCATTTGCTGACGCCAATCGCCGTCTGGAAGCTCCACCCCGCTGTCAAAGAACTCTTTGTAGTCGGCGTTGGCAACTGCGTTCACTTGTTCGCTGCCCGCGTGCCCCCAGCCACGATTGGAATCGGTGAGTGACATATCGAGCGCCGCTTTTTGCGCTGTCGGCAGCGCAAAAAAATCAGCGTAGGCACGCAACACCGGGGGCGTCTGCAACGCCGCTGGCGCCGTGCCACGCAATTTCAAGAAGCCGGTGTGAGTGACGGCTTCGCGCAGGCGCTCAAGTGATGCGGGATGCAGAGGATGCGCGGCGCAAAACAGGGCCTCGCTATCGAACTGCGGCACCGCGCCGCACGCCGTGGAACGGCGCTCAGCCGCGCTTGCCGCAGCCGTACTATCAAGATCAGCAGGGTTCATTTCCACTACCTCGCCGCGTTATCGTATCACCTCAAACATATTCATTTTTTGTGCCAAGAATGGAATCACTTCTTCTCTGCTGATGCCATTATGGGGGGATAGATTTTTACTAAGACACCTTATGTGGTCATCTTCTGCCAACTCACTAAAGTCTTTTTCAGACAGCAAACAACAGCGCAACCACTCTATTAAATTATTAAATAATTTTTTGTATCGTCTGCTATCTGCATCAAATTGCGAGAGATTCAGTTTTTCGCTGACTTCTTCATACGTGGTTCTTTGATGCAGCAGATCATCAAACAGTTTTGGGTCAATGACTTTCACGACCGCCAGAAGCACTGTAATAAGAACATGACTGAAAACACTGCCGGCACTTACTGCGCAAAATACGGCTAGATTGGTAAATACTTTTTCTAATTGGCGCAATGATAAATTAAAATGATTCGCAATCGCTTCCATGGGAACCACTGTATCTTCGTCATTTTTCAATATTTCCAATTCGTGTAGCTCAAACAATCTTTTTATATATTTATTTAGATCACTTGAATGCTCGCCAGTGCGCTTGGGCAATTTTATTTCTACGTTTATAAACTTCTGCAAATACGTATGGGCATCGAGATTCTGCTCGTACACGCTCTTTATTGATTCTTCTAATTGCGGTTTATTCATCACCAATAAAAACACGACATTTTCGACTAAAAATAGATGTTTTATTTTTTCGATCATTGCTACTGCAAAAGTGGGCTTGCATCTATCCAGTTCATCAATAATGATGACAAGACGCTTTCCGTTTCCCTGTAACTTAGATGGCAACTCAGATAAAAGGGTTTTAAATGATTGAACCAGCTTCGTATCTTCTGCATGAGCGTTAATCCTTTCCTCTATTAAATCACCCACTACATCGGCCCTCCTTTTCGAAAAACAATCTTTTATACTATTTATTATTTTTTTTAGAGCGTTTTCATTGATAATTCCTTGTGTTGCGGCTCTGATAGCCATTCCCACAGCCAAGGGTAAAAGTTGCCTGCCAATTTTTTTTGCTGTTTGTTTTAGTTCATCCGATTTTACTTTATGTTCTTCGGTTATATGCGCTTCTGCATAATTTATGATGGCGCTTGCCACCGATATGAAGGGATCGTCCGTATAGTCATTGGCAAAGGCATCGATGTAGATATTGGGAATTTTTTCTTTTAACAAGAGACCTTGCCACATCTTCACAAAGGTCGTCTTGCCTTCGCCCCATTGCCCGTCAAGGCAAATCACTAACGCCTCGCTGGAGCTTGTCACGATATTTCGCAGCGCTTCTCCATAGCTTTTGCGCTCCAATACATCTTTCGAGAAAGCATCCGTCTCTCCGACTACCAGTGGCGGCGTAACCAGTTTCATGTTCACTCCTTGTGCGCCGAGCACCTCATTTTAGTAGCCGCACGCGGTGCCGACCGGCACCGCTTTACCGGCTCAAATCGCAACGCGACTAAAGCGACTCCCCGCTAGGCATCCGCGCCTCGGAAGCCAGCATCGCAACCGCCTCGCTAAGGGGCATTGTCTGTTGCGCTTTGCTGCCGAGACGCCGCATCGACACCGTCTCCGTATTCATTTCACGCTCCCCAAGGGCGAAGATAAGCGGCACTTTGGCCACACTGTGGGCGCGCACTTTATAGGCTATCTTCTCGTTCCGCAGGTCGCTTTCAACGGCTAAGCCAGCGGCCTTCAGCGCCGCAGCAACAGTCAACGCATACGCTGCGGCAGCGTCAGTAATGGTACACACCACAACATGCAACGGGGCATACCATAGCGGCAGCTTCCCGCTATGATGCTCGATCAAAATGCCGATGAAACGCTCTATGGAGCCGAGCATGGCGCGATGCAGCATCACCGGCGTCTGACGCTCCCCATGGGGGTCAACATAGCTTGCCGCTAACCGTCCGGGCATGTTGAAGTCCACCTGCACGGTGCCGCATTGCCAATCCCTGCCGATCGCATCGCGCAGCACAAACTCGAGCTTTGGCCCGTAAAACGCGCCTTCGCCGCGGTTATGCTGATAGGGCAGATCCGTGCTGTCAATGGCCGCCATCAACGCCGCCTCAGCGCGGCTCCAGATCCCATCCGAGCCGACCCGCTTCTGCGGCCGATCGGAGAACTTGATGCGCACCTCGGCAAAATCGAAATCGCGATAGATAGACAAAATCAGGCGACACATCGCGACGGCTTCGTCAGTGATCTGCTCGGGGGTGCAAAACACATGCGCATCGTCCTGCACAAAGGCCCGCACCCGTACCAATCCGTGCAACGCCCCAGAAGGCTCATAGCGATGCACCTTGCCGAATTCGGCAATCCGCAGCGGTAGGTCGCGGTAGCTCTTTACCGCCCCGTGCTTGAAAATCTGCACATGTCCCGGGCAGTTCATCGGCTTCAGTGCAAAGGCGCGACCGTCTTCAGTGTGGGTGGTGAACATATTCTCGCGGAACGTCTCCCAATGCCCCGAGGCTTCCCACAAGCTGCGATCCATGACTTGCGGGGTGTTCACTTCCTGGTACCCAGCGCTCTCGTTGCGCTGGCGAATGTATTGTTCCAAACGCGTAAATAAACGTTGCCCGCGAGGGTGCCAGAATATCGCTCCGGGGGACAAATCTTGCAGGTGAAACAGATCCATCTCCCGACCTAAGCGACGGTGATCGCGCCGCTCCGCTTCTTCCAACTGGTGCAGGTAAGTGCGTAACTGTTTTTGATCAGGCCAGCACGTGCCGTAGATCCGCTGCAGCATCGGCTTGGTTGAGTCGCCGCGCCAATAGGCACCCGACACACGCAACAACTTGAATGCTTTGCCCAACAGGCCGGTCGCCGGCAAGTGCGGCCCGCGGCACAGATCCAGCCATTCACCTTGGCGGTAGATGGTGATGCTTTCTTCGGCGGGGATAGCCTCGACCAATTCAGCTTTATAGTGCTCCCCCACGTCACGAAAGAATGCCACAGCCTGCGTGCGATCCCATTCCTCTCGTACAAACGGCACATTGCGATCGACAATCTCGCGCATGCGCTGCTCGATCACCTGCAAGTCATCCAGCGTGAAGGGCTGCTCACGCGCAAAGTCGTAATAAAAGCCATTCTCGATCGCCGGACCGATCGTGACTTGGGTCTGCGGCCATAGCTCCTTCACCGCCTGGGCCAGCACATGCGCGCAATCGTGACGCAATAATTCCATCCCGTCAGCGGAATTGCGCGTCACCACCTCTGCATCGGCTGTCAGCTCCCGATCCAGATCACGCAAGCCGCCATCAACCCGTACCGCAACCGCACTCGCCGCCAGTTGAGGCGAGATACTGCGCAGCAGATCGGATGCATTCAATGGCGCTGTAAAGGCATGCAGCGCACCACTAGGAAGGCGAATCTCAGGCATTTAAAATCCCTTCAGGGAGCATCGAAAAACCTCAATCGAATGGGAGGATGGGGGAGCCGTTGGTTTATACCGGTGTTACTTGAAGAAGCAGGAAAGGGCTAAAGTCATGCTCTCATCCCAGAGCCTCGCCCTCCACTATGCCAGAGCCTTACCCGAAGCCCTCGGCCCTGCACGGCGTTGAGGCGAGGGCGCAGGAGATGCTGGGGTTAGGGGTTTGGCGGGAAGGGAGTAGCGCGTTTAGGTACGTTAAACACGCCCTAACCCTTCCCCCAATACAAACGTCTTTACCCTCCTTAGACTCCTTTGATGTGCTAGGCAACGCCTAGCACATCAAAGGATTAAAAATATTAAAGATCCCAGAGCCTCGCCCTCCACTATCCCAGAGCCTTACCCGAAGCCCTCGGCCCTGCACGGCGTTGAGGCGAGGGCGCAGGAGATGCTGGGGTTAGGGGTTTGGGGGAAGGGAGTACCGCGTTTAGGTACGTAAAACACGCCCTAACCCTTCCCCCAAGACAAACGTCTTTACCCTCCTTAGACTCCTTTGATGTGCTAGGCAACGCCTAGCATCTAGCAGGCTTCCCCCAATAGATGGTACCTCGAAAAACCAGCAAGCCGCGGAATTTTTGTGCCGTGCCTGATTTTGCTGCGGCTGCTAACCCGTGGACGTTGGATGCGCCTGCCTGATCGCCTTGCGTAGGCAGTTGATGGCGGCAGTGTACGGTGGCGGTGCGTGCGAGGAGGCGTTCAGCAACGCGAGGATCTCGGGATCGGGCAATTCAGCAAGCTGCTGCAAGGAGTTGACCTCATCGGCTGGCAGCGCTTCCAGCCCTTGTGCCAGCAGCGCTTCAAAGAATATATCCAGTTCCTTAGTGCCTCGCCGTAAGCGCCAGCGCAAGCGCGCCACGTCAAGGTATGCGGCCACGTTACAAAGTTCTGGCGAGGATGCGTTGTTTGATCGCGGCGATCGCCTTGGCTGGGTTCAGGCCTTTGGGGCAGGTGTTAGTGCAGTTCATGATCGTATGGCAGCGGTACAGGCGGAAGGGATCCTCAAGCTGATCTAGGCGCTCGCCGGTGGCTTCGTCGCGGCTGTCGGCTATCCAGCGATGGGCTTGCAGCAGGGTTGCAGGGCCCAGATAACGCTCGCTGTTCCACCAATAACTGGGGCAGCTGGTCGAACAGCAAGCGCACAGAATACATTCATAGAGTCCATCCAACTGCTCACGGTCTTCTTTCGACTGCAAGCGTTCGCGATCCGGTGGCGGGGGAGTCTGGGTGCGGATCCACGGCTTTACCGAGGCATACTGAGCGTAGAAGTGATTCATATCGGCAACTAAATCTCTAACCACCGATAGATGCGGCAACGGATAAATTTTTATCACGCCGGCATTGTCATGGATCGCTTTGGTGCACGCCAAGGTATTGGTGCCGTTGATGTTCATCGCACACGAACCACAGATCCCTTCGCGGCATGAGCGACGGAAAGTCAGGGTTGGATCGATGGTGTTTTTGATCGTGATCAGCGCATCAAGGATCATCGGCCCGCAGGCGTCGGTGTCAATGTAATAGGTGTCAATGCGCGGGTTTTCGTGATTATCCGAGCGCCAGCGATAAATTTTTAACTCGCGCACGTTCTGTGCTGCGCTCGGCTTGGGGTGGGTATAGCCGGGTTTGGTGGTTGAGTTTCGCGGCAACCTGAATTGCGCCATGATGTTACGCCTCGATCTCGGATAGCTGTAGCGTTAAAAGGGGATTATTGGACTCAAGCCGTGGGGGGGTATTGCTGGCGCTCGGTTACTGCCTCCAGCCATTGGTAGCAGCATATAATACCCGCTGCAGCGGTGTCAAGATTCTTGGCAGCCCTGTTAGTCCAAAGCAGTAAGGTCCCCTTTATTCAAAGCTAAAAGGTCCCCTTTGCATAAAGGAGGGGAAGATGGCAAGGGAGACAAACATCATGAGTTACCAAGCAGCCGGGCGAGGATCCGTGATTGCATCCGCTCTGCAGTGTGCCCCTTCCCCCCAAACCTCCATTCAATTCAAGATTCTCCGAGGTTTCTTGAGGCGCATGGCCTGAGGTTTCCGCTAGAGAGCGTGCGCCAACGGATGCTAGCCGAAGGGCTGTGGCAACCTAAGCGCCGACGCTCAGCCAAGGTTCATCAACGCCGCCCCACGCTCAGTGTCCAATCAGGCGCGGTCGAAGCGATCCAGGTTCATCACCTTGTTCCATGCCGCCACGAAGTCACGGACAAATTGCAACTGCGAATCTTCGCTTGCGTAAACTTCGGCCAGCGCTCGCAGCTCAGAGTTTGAACCGAAGATCAGGTCAACGCGGGTGCCGCTCCACTTAAGTTCACCCGTTATGCGATCGCGCCCTTCAAACATTTCCTCGGCATCCGAGGTCGCCTTCCATTTCGTGCTCATGTCGAGCAAGTTGGCGAAGAAGTCATTGGTCAGCATCAAAGGCCGATCGGTGAAGACCCCGTGTTGGGACTGGTCGAAGTTGGTATTCAAGACGCGCATGCCACCAACCAGAACCGTCATCTCGGGCGGGGTCAGGGTCAGCAATTGCGCCCGGTCGATCAGCAGCTTCTCGGCCGATACGCTGTATCGGGTCTTGAGGTAGTTGCGGAATCCATCGGCGACCGGCTCCAGAGCGGCGAACGACTCGACATCGGTTTGCTCCGGCAAGGCGTCCATACGTCCCGGCGTGAACGGGACTGTCACATCGTGACGGGCATCGTTGGCCGCTTTCTCAACGCCAGCGCAACCCGCCAACACGATCAGGTCAGCCAAGGAAACCGGCTTGGCGAACGCGCGCCGAACGCCTTCTAGGATCTCCAGCACTTTTGCCAGCCGGTGCGGCCGGTTAACTTGCCAGTCCTTTTGCGGTGCCAAGCGAATACGGGCACCGTTTGCACCACCGCGCATGTCGGAGCCGCGGAAAGTGGAAGCCGATGCCCATGCGGTCGAAACCAGATCGGAAATGGACAGGCCGGAATCTAGAATTTTGCCCTTGAGGTTGGCGATGTCCTGATCATCGATCAGTTTATGATCAACCGCTGGAATAGGATCTTGCCAGATCAGCTCTTCGGCAGGAACCTCGGGGCCAAGATAGCGTGCGCGAGGCCCCATGTCACGGTGGGTCAGTTTGAACCACGCCCGGGCGAATACGTCCGCGAACTCGTCCGGGCTCGCATAAAAGCGCCTCGAAATTCTTTCGTATTCCGGATCATAGCGCAGCGAGAGGTCGGTGGTCAGCATCGCCGGCGTGTGACGCTTTGTCGGATCGCAGGCATCGGGTACTAAATCGGTGCCCGCGCCATTCTTCGGTATCCACTGATGCGCACCGGCCGGGCTCTTGGTCAGCTCCCATTCGTATTCGAACAGGTTCGAGAAATAGTTGGTGCTCCACTGTGTTGGCGTGGTTGTCCAAGTTACCTCAATGCCACTGGTGATGGTATCGCCGCCTTTGCCTGTGCCATGGCTGCTGCTCCAGCCAAAGCCCTGCTCGGCAATGCCGGCGGCTTCCGGCTCAGGACCCACGAGTGCCGCATCGCCAGCGCCGTGCGCTTTGCCGAAGGTGTGACCGCCGGCAATCAGCGCAACCGTTTCTTCGTCGTTCATTGCCATGCGTGCGAAGGTTTCGCGGATATCTCTGGCCGCCGCAATTGGATCCGGGTTGCCGTTCGGGCCTTCCGGATTCACGTAAATCAGGCCCATCTGCACCGCTGCGAGTGGATTCTCTAGGTCGCGCTCGCCGGCATAGCGTTTGTCATCCAGCCAGGTATTTTCGCTACCCCAATAGATGTCTTTTTCCGGCTCCCAGATGTCCTCACGCCCGCCGCCGAAACCGAAGGTTTTGAATCCCATCGATTCCAAGGCGACGTTGCCGGTGAGAATTATTAAATCGCCCCAGGAGATTTTTCGACCGTACTTCTGCTTGATCGGCCAGAGCAGCCGGCGTGCCTTGTCGAGGTTGCCGTTGTCGGGCCAGCTGTTGAGGGGCGCAAAACGTTGGTTGCCGGTTCCTCCTCCGCCGCGGCCGTCGCCGCTTCGGTAAGTACCGACGCTGTGCCATGCCATGCGAATGAACAAAGGGCCGTAGTGACCGAAATCCGCCGGCCACCAACCCTGTGAATCAGTCATCAGTGCCTGCAGGTCCTGCTTCAGTGCGCTGAGATCCAGACTCTTGAATGCTTCCGCGTAGCTGAAATCCTCGGCCATCGGATTGGACCTGGAGGAATGCTGGCGCAGAATATCCAGCCGTAACTGGTTTGGCCACCAATCCTGGTTCGACATACTGTCACCCGCCGCGTGGTTAAACGGGCACTTGCTAGTTTCATTCATAGCGTCATCTCCTTGTAGTGCTCCATACTAATGCAGGGTCGCCCGAAGGGCTGTGGCAACCCCAGTACCGTCGCTCAGTCAAAATCCACCAGTGCCGCTCCCGAAGGCCACGTTTTGGGGGAGCTTCTCCAGATTGGCGGCCCGCCCCATGACCGGTTTGAAGGCCGAGGTGCTCTCAAGTCGCCAGCAAGGCGATGATCAATACCCCCAAAGCGATGCGGTAAGCGACAAAGGGCCATAAGCCGATGCGTTCAAGCAGTTGGAGGAAAAGATGGATCGTCGCATAGGCGATCAGCGCCGCCAGCAGGGCACCGATGCCGGCCTTTATTAAAGCAGTAGAATCACCACCATAGATCAACTTCAGGGTTGCCGCTGCAGTGGCCAATACGATGGTCGGCAGGGCCAACAACATTGAAAAGCGGGTAGCGGTAACGCGGTCAAGGCCAATTAATAAGCCCGCCGTGATAGTGACTCCAGCGCGTGAGGCACCGGGGATCACCGCCAAGACCTGAGCGAAGCCGATCCATAGCGTTTCGCGTACACTAAGGCTGACGTAGTCACTGCGGGTGGCGCTGCGCCGCCGATCGGCGAACAGCAACAACAGCGCAAAGCCGATGTTGGCTGCGGCAATCCAGCCCGCCGAACGCGGCGGATCAAGGTCAAACCATAGCAGCGCGAACCCCGCCACGGTGATCGGCAAAGTCGCTAGGATCAGCAGCCACGCGAGGCGCGCTTCGCTGGTCAGCACGCCGCCGCCGATATGGGCTGCAAAGGCGCGACCCATAGTGCTGAAGTCGCGGCGAAAATACAGCAACAGTGCCATCAGAGTGCCACCATGCACCGCAATATCAAATGCTATCCCTTGGTCGCTCCAGCCGAGTACGAGCGGCACCAGAATAAGATGCGCAGAGCTTGAGAGCGGCAGGAACTCGGTCACCCCCTGCACCAGCGACAACGCGATGATCGGTAAAAAATCCATACAAGCGCCTCGCCTCCGCCCTCCCCCAAACCTATCCCGCTAGGTTTTTCCGGGGTTCCTTTAGGGTTTGCTTTGGCGACTATCTAACAGTTTGGGCCAATGGGCATCGGCGCGGCGTATATTCCTAGGTATATCCTGCGCCCATCGTGCTTGTACGTTCAAGCTGTAGTTCAGGTACAAATGACCCTCCACAATACGCCACGCAGCAGGATCTGTTTTTGCTACGTAACCGTGGGAAACAGCCCAAGCGCAATAGCCGCCATAACGCGGTGCCCAGCGCGGCGGGTTGGTCATAAAGCGAGCGCGATTGTCAGCGTTGGTGAAATACCAGATCGCATCATTCCATGCCACTGCGTGAGCGGCTTTACCGGCTACCGGCCGCGCTTGGTCGTGGTAAGCGATTGGGTCGTAACCGTTGATCGCGATATTATCCGCATCCTTGTAGACAGCTTCAATCGCCCATGCGCTACCGAACAGTGACAGCGTACAACACAGGATTGTTGCCGCGACTACCGTGGTCTTCACGGATTGTGGTTTCGGGGTTATTGTCATCGCAAAATCTCCAATGAGAATAGGGTTTGTCTGAGAGCTTTGCATAAATCACACAACGCCACATGGAATATGATACACGTTGCATCCCAGTAACTGAAACAACATTAAAAAAAACTTGGTCTTTAGGAGCACCTCTGCCGGTTAACGGTCCCGATAAGAGCAGCACGCAGCGTGCTGGCGCGGTGCCAGTTCGCCGGATGCGCGAGGCGATCCTTGAACAACCCGGCAACTGGAGCAATAGATGGATATCTCCAACATATTTCAATTCTTGAATGAAGCCCAGCGAGAGGCAGTGGGTGCGCGTGCGGGGCCGGTGCTGGTGCTGGCGGGTGCCGGCAGCGGCAAAACGCGGGTGCTGACCTACCGCATCGCCTACCTGATCGAGGAACATGGGGTTTCCCCCTTTTCCCTGCTCGCGGTTACCTTCACCAACAAGGCGGCGCGCGAGATGCGCGCTCGGGTGGAAGAGCTGCTTGGCACTCCAGTCGGCGGCATGTGGATCGGCACTTTCCACGGGCTGACGCATCGCCTGCTGCGCTACCACTTTGAAGCGGCCGGTCTGCCGCAGGCGTTTCAGATTATCGATGCAGCGGATCAGCTGCGGCTTGTGAAGCGCGTCCTGAAGGAGCTTGAGCTTGATGAGGCCTTCCCGGAGCCGCGCCAAGTGCAGCGGTATATCAATGCGCAGAAGGAAGAAGGCCGCCGCCCTGAGAGGATCGCCGACGGCGAGGATCAGCAATTGCGCACCCTGAAGCGCCTGTATACCCACTATGAAGCACTGTGCCAGCGCCTAGGACTGGTAGATTTCGCCGAGCTGCTGCTACGTACCTGCGAGCTTTTCGAACGCAACGAGAGCATTCGCCACCGCTACCAAGAGCGCTTCAGGCATCTGCTGGTGGATGAGTTTCAGGATACCAACGCCATCCAATATCGCTGGCTCAGGCTTATCGCGGTACACCGTGACATCATGGCCGTAGGGGATGACGACCAGTCGATCTATGGCTGGCGCGGTGCCAAAGTGGAAAATATTCTGAACTTTGAAAAGGATTACCCCGGCGCTCTGACGGTGCGACTCGAACAGAACTACCGCTCTAGCGGCCATATTCTCGACGCCGCCAACACAGTGATCGCCAATAATCAAGGGCGTTTTGGTAAATCACTGTGGACCTCCAGCGGTGCCGGGCAGCGGGTGCAGATCTACCATGCCTACAGTAGCTGGGACGAGGCCGATTTTGTCATCGCGCGGATTAAGCAGTGGGTGAGTGACGGCAATCAACGGCACTCGGCGGCCATCCTCTACCGCTCTAACGCTCAGTCGCGGGCCTTTGAAGAGCGGCTATTTAACGCCGCCATTCCCTACCGCGTGTACGGCGGTCTGCGCTTTTTTGACCGCGCCGAGGTCAAAGATGCGCTGGCCTATCTTCACCTCGTCGCGAACCGCGCTGCGGATCCTGCGTTTGAGCGCGTGGTGAACCATCCGCCACGCGGCATCGGTGCTAAAACCACCGACGCCATCAGAGACGCGGCGCGCACCTCCGGGGAGTCGTTATGGGACGCTGCTAGGCAACTGCTTAAGGAAAACCAGTTGGCGTCGCGCGCCACCAATGCGTTGCGCGGCTTTTTGCAGTTGATCGCGGATCTGGCACAAAAGGCAGCGCATTTGGGGCTCGGCGAGCAAGTCGAGGTAGTGGTTGAGGGCAGCCGCTTGCTCGACCATTACCGCAAGGAAAAGGGGGAGCGAGGCGAGGAGCGGATCGAGAACCTAGAAGAGCTTACCACCGCCGCCCGCGGCTTCAATCCAGACACCTCGGAGCAGGAGGAGACGGACACGCTTTCTGGATTTCTCGCCCATGCCGCACTTGAAGCCGGCGACGGTCAGGCGGATGAATGGCAAGACGCGGTGCAGTTGATGAGCCTGCACTCGGCCAAGGGGCTGGAGTTCCCGCTGGTGTTTTTAACCGGCATGGAGGAAGGCTTGTTCCCGCACCAACGCTCGGTCGGAACGCCGGAACGTCTGGAGGAAGAGCGCCGGCTGTGCTATGTCGGCATGACGCGGGCAATGAAGCAGCTCTACCTCAGCTGCGCCGAAGTGCGGCAACTGCACGGACGGGAGCACCACCCCCAGCCATCCCGTTTTCTGGCGGAACTTCCCGAGGACAGCATTGCGCATCTGCGCCCGCGGCGAAAAGCACTGGGCACTTATGCGGCGCGCACCTCAACCGCGGCACGCCACCAGCAGCACCTGCACCGCCTGCGCAGCGAAATCGACACTGGCGGCGCGGGCGACACCCGTGGCGCAGCGACACCCGTGGCGCGGGCGGCAACGGCGGCCCTCCCCGAGGCGCTGGTCAATACCGCGGCAACCGGCGTCGCGCTGGGGGCGCGGGTACGCCACGCACGGTTTGGCGATGGGGTGGTGCTGAACCTTGAAGGCCACGGCGCTCAGACGCGCGTGCAGGTCAATTTCGAAAACACCGGCAGCAAGTGGCTGCTGCTGGCAGTCGCTAGGCTTGCGCCGATCTAGCGGCGCGGGCTGAGCGATGCTGGGGAGCCTGCGTCACGGCTTAGCGGCGGCAGACAAACCACCGGGAACCTCGAAAAACTGGGGATTTGGGGGAAAGGAGGTTGAAATTTTTAATTAGGAGCGTCTGCGGTGCGCCGTTCGCTGCACCCTCGATCCGCTGCGCGGCACCATGAAATGATTGCTGGAAGGGGCATTGCCTCTCAATAGACAAGCCCCACACCAGAAGGGAGGAATACATCAGTGTTAAAGATAAAAGGCGGGCCGTAGCCCGCCTTTTAATTTTGTGGAAAACATCCCTTGTTAACGAGATGACCACATTTCCTGAATAGCTACCCTTAATTATAGTCTGCAATCCTCGGTTGTCAAGCGTGGGCGCGTTTATTTCTCGCCCTCCAGCAAGAATGCGCTGGTAATTAAATTCCCTAGGGGATTATCATCAGAAAGACTCGAAGACTGCGTGGTAACGGGTTGCGCACGCCGTCGGCAATGAGGGGGCTGACACAAACGTTGCGTTTTACGCAGCGGTGCCAAAATCCTCCAGCAGGCTTCTTCAGGACACCTCGGAAAGCCAGCGAAACTGGTTTTCTAGGTGCCCTTCAATGTAACGAAGTGTCCGCCATCCGCGGACACTCACTTAGGAGAGGGTTATGCGCTATCGACTTGGTTTGGACTTGGGCACCAACTCAATCGGTTGGTCGGTTCTGGAAATTGACAAAATTGACAAATTTTCCCCAAAAGCAACCGCACTGGAGCGTTTTTCGCTGCTCGCTATGGGGGTGCGGATCTTCCCCGATGGACGCGAGCCAGCCCAAGGGGGTCGGGTTGGCGATAGCCTAGCGGTCGCTCGTCGCCTTGCGCGCGGGATGCGCCGCAATCGCGACCACGGCAACAACCGCATGCGCTACATGATGGAGAGGTTAGTCCGCAGGGGGCTTATGCCGCAAAATAAAATTGAGCGGCAACAGTGTGAGGCTCTCGACCCTTATACCTTGCGGGCGGAGGCTTTAGATCGCCCTCTCACCCGCTATGAACTGGGGCGCGTTTTATTCCATTTGGCGCGCCGCCGCGGTTTTAAATCGAACCGCAAGGAGCAGTCGGATGCCGATAAAGATGAGGAAGGAATGCGCGCCTCTCAAATGGTAGCTTTGCGCCAAGTGATGGGTAATAAAACCCTAGGGCAATTCCTGCATCAGCGTATCACAGACGGGCAACCGCTGCGTTTCCGCGATGGCACAGAATGGTTCCCTGACCGCGCAATGTATGAGGAAGAGTTTGACGCCATCAAGGATTTCCAAGCACCGCACCATGCGCTATTGGATGATGAATGGCGGGAGCTACGCGATAACAGCATTTTGTTTCAGCATCCGCTGAAACCCGTAGAAAGAGGGCGCTGTTCCCTCCGCCCGGAGTTTCTAAGAGCGCACCGTGATACGCCGATTGCGCAATGGTTCCGCATCTACCAAGACCTAGCAAACCTGCGCTGGATCGATGAGTGGCAAAACCAGCATCCGCTTTCGCCTTTGCAACGAGATGCCATCATCGCCAAATTGCTGACGCTCGAGAAAAGCAAGAAAGGCGTGCTCAAGAAAAACGTGTCCTTCAAAGCGATCAGAGGCCTTAAACACGCTAAAGAAAGGCTTTTCCCAAGAGAATCCACGTTTAACCTTGAGAGTGTTCAGCGCAAGCAGCTTGAGATCCACAAAATCGCGATCATGATGCAGAACAACCCGCTGCTAAAGCCCTTGTGGGAAACCATGGCCCCGGCTATGTTGGATGATATTTTCGAATGCCTCCATGCCGCGCAAGAAGATGAAAAACTCATCCCTGAATTGATTGAGCACTATCCAATAACTGAAGATCAAGCAACCGCTTTTGCCGCGCTGCCACTTAGCAAGATAACCCAAACCCTATCGCGCCAAGTGATGGAAGAGCTGCTTCCGCTGATACGCGACCACGGCTTGGGCTATGCCGAAGCCGTGCGGAAACTGACCGATGAGGCCGGCAATCCGCTGCACCACAGCCATCACCCCGCGGATGAGAAACTCGAGCGCCTGCCCTATTACGGGGAGGTGCTGTCCCAGTCCGTCATGGGCGGCGATAGCAGTGCCGATCCATCGCAGCAGCCGGCAAAGCACTTCGGGCGGATTGGCAACCCCACCGTCCACGTTGCGCTGAACCAGTTACGGGTTGTCGTCAACAGCCTGATCAAGCGCTTTGGAGGGCCGCCTGCCGAGATAAACGTAGAGCTCTCCAGGGACCTGAAACTCAGCTCGAAAAAGCGTAACGAGATCAATCAGGACATTGCGAAAAACACCAAACGCAATGCCGCCCTGAAGAAACATTGGGAAGAAATCACTAAAGGACAGCCGGCAACCAAGCAAGACGAGAATAAATTGAAACTGTGGGAAGAGTTAGGCTCTGACGAGATGGCGCGGCGCTGCGTGTTCACCGGGCAAACGATCGCAGCGCACCACCTGATAAATGGCGAGGTCGAGATCGAACACCTGCTGCCCTATTCAAGAACCCTAGACGATTCAATGGCGAATCTTACCTTGGCTTTCAGAGGCGCCAACCGCGCCAAAGGGAATAACAGCCCTTATGAAGCCTTCGGAGATGGACGGAATGCGGGTTTCGACTGGAAGGCGATCTTGGAGCGAGCGAGTAAGCTACCCAAAGCCAAGCGCTGGCGCTTTGCGCGCGATGCGATGGAGCGCTTTGAAGGGGAGCATGATTTCATCGCCCGGCAGTTGACCGACAACGCCTATATCTCACGTGCGGCGCACCAGTATCTGGCGGTACTGTGCGCTAACGTCGCCCCTGCCCCGGGCAGGCTGACCGCCATGATTCGCGGTAAATGGCGTCTGAGCACGGGCTTATCTGGGAAGAAAAGCCGTGATGATCACCGCCATCATGCGATTGATGCGTTTGTCGTCGCCTTGGCGGATCGGTGGTTATTGCAAAAAATATCAACGCTGACGGCGCGTGAGGAGGAAACCGCGCACGCGGCGGGTGCCCAAGCGCGCTATATTATTCCACAATTACCCACCGCGTTACGCCACCAGTTTAAGCAGCGGCTGGCGGAAATCATCATCTCATACAAACCAGATCATGGCATTCAGGGGCGCTACTTCAAAGAAACCGCTTATGGGGTGCTAAAAGATGAAGGAAAAACAACGCCAGGGAAACTGAAACAAACCGGTGAGGAAGGCTACCACGGGGTAACGCGCAAACCCATCGCCACATTGAGCGAGAATGAGCTAGAAGATATTCGCGATCCGCTGATCCGGCAAAAACTGCTTGACTACCTCGCAGCGCACGGCTGGACAGTTGCAGCCAAGGATGCCAAGGATGCCAAGGATGCCAAACAACAGTTACCGAAGCTGCTGGGTGCTTTTGGTCAAGAACACGGCATCCGCCGCCTACGGCTTCTGGTGAAGTACCAGACGCTTACCCCAGTTGCCAGCGCACCACACAAAGCGTACGCACCGGATGCGTTTGTCTGCTGCGATATTTGGGCGTGGCCAAAAGGCAAGGATGGGAAGTGGCAAGAAAAGGGAAAGCAATACTGGGAAGGGCAATTCTGGAACTATGCGGAATGCGCTAAAGGCGTGCCGGATAAGAGTAAGAAGAAACCGCACCCGGCAGCCAGCTTCAAAATGCGCCTGTTTAAGGACGACATGGTGTCTTTCGTTGAGGGCGGGGGTGAGCACCTGATGCGCGTTGCCGGCTTCAGCACAACCGATAATAGATTGGATCTCAAACCCCATAACAGCACCGCTGCGCCGCGGCGTTATATTGGCATCAATAAACTTGGGCTTCAAGGGTTAAAGCAAATTTTCATCTCCCCGGATGGACGCTACCTGAACCAGCGGTGCTAGGGCGATGATCGGCGGGATTGTCGAGATCGCCGAAGACGGACGCTACCTGTCGATCTTCCGTGGTTTCCTCAAAATTAGCGTAGGCGATCAGGAATTGGGGCGCGTACCGCTGGATGATATAGCGGCCCTCGTCCTTTCCGCTGCTCAAGTCAGCTTATCGAAGACCGTCATCACCGCCTTGCTGGAACGCAAGGCGGTGATTGTGACCACAGGACGCAACTGGCACCCTTTGGGATTGACCCTCTCGCTGGATGGACACTATGGGCAGGCTGGCATCTTGCAGGATCAGATTAATCTCAGCATCCCGCGCCAAAAGCGCCTTTGGCAGCACATTGTGCAAGCCAAAATCAGCAATCAGAAAAATATCCTAGAGCGCGTCCAAGCCGATCCGCAGGTAATTACGGAGCTGGGTATTCTGCTGAAGCGGGTAAGGTCCGGCGACCCTGATAACCGCGAGGCGCAAGCCGCTCGGCATTACTGGCCCGCGTTGCTGGGATCATCGTTCAGAAGGGAGCGTCGCTTGGAAGACGCGAACAGCTTTCTGAATTACGGCTATGCTATCCTGCGGGCGGCAACCGCCCGTGCGGTGGTTGCTGCTGGACTCACGCCGGCCTTGGGATTGCATCACCGTAGCCAAGTTAACAGCTTTGCGCTGGTCGATGATTTGATGGAACCCTTCCGCCCTTTGGTGGATTGGAAGGTGGCAAAAATGCACACCAAAGAAGCCACACTGACGCCAGAGACGAAGCAGGTTTTAGTGGGGATTTTACAGATGGACCTTCTTTCCGACAAAGGCAGCACGCCGTTGATCAATGGCTTGCAGCAGTTAGCCGTCTCATTGGTCAGTTGCTTGCGGCACAAAGACGCCTCCTTGGCGCTACCGCAACTGTACGCCGCAGGCAGTCTTTTTCTTCACTGAGGCACCATGCTCGTTGAGCAACAAACCTGGATCAGTGGCTATCGGCTTATGTGGGTGATTGTAATGTTCGATTTACCTGTGGTTGAAGATTCTGACAGACGTGCGGCGACAAAGTTCAGGAACTATTTGCTGGATGAAGGCTTTGCGATGGGGCAGTTTTCAGTGTATTATCGCTTGTTATCCGGTAAAGAAGCCCTTGAATCCTTGACTCAGCGCATCAAAAGCCAGTTGCCGCCATACGGCATCGTACAAGTACTGGCGATTACGGATAAGCAGTATGAAAGGATACAAACTTTCAGGGGAAGGAAGCCGGTAGGGCAGGAAAAACCGCAGCAGTTGAAGCTGTTTTGATGGTGCACGGTATGTTTTTCAGCGCAAAAAAAGCCAACTTGCTGAAGTATATCAACAAGTTGGCTTCGAAGTATTATAGCTATTCAGGAAATGCGGTCAACCCGCAACCGAAAACACACGCTGACTCTGCCAGGCATCATTATAGCTATTCAGGAAATGCGGTCAACCCGCAACTCCCAGACATTCTGTGCGATCAAAAATTTTGATTATAGCTATTCAGGAAATGCGGTCAACCCGCAACCCGCCATCCAGACGGGTGCTCATAAAGTGGAATTATAGCTATTCAGGAAATGCGGTCAACCCGCAACAGGCGCTATGCTTGGTGAATGCAGCGCTATATTATAGCTATTCAGGAAATGCGGTCAACCCGCAACTTGTGATATGTCTGCAAGCTTTCTACATCCATTATAGCTATTCAGGAAATGCGGTCAACCCGCAACTACAACGATCCGCCCTTGCAGGATTGCTTCATTATAGCTATTCAGGAAATGCGGTCAACCCGCAACTACATCTACGTTGACTGGAGTATCAGTCGCATTATAGCTATTCAGGAAATGCGGTCAACCCGCAACCATTGAAGGTTAATCAGCAACCCAACAGGAATTATAGCTATTCAGGAAATGCGGTCAACCCGCAACAGCGCCTAGCCGCTGGCGCAGCATCCTACGATTATAGCTATTCAGGAAATGCGGTCAACCCGCAACATTCAGCATCCTAGCGCTGGCGCAGCCTATATTATAGCTATTCAGGAAATGCGGTCAACCCGCAACCGGCAGAGTGAAGAGGGGTAAGTATTGGCTATTATAGCTATTCAGGAAATGCGGTCAACCCGCAACAGAGGGAATTGTTGTACTCTGCGATCTTGCATTATAGCTATTCAGGAAATGCGGTCAACCCGCAACACATAAGCGGTGTCGCCGAGAAGGAGATTTATTATAGCTATTCAGGAAATGCGGTCAACCCGCAACGTGCTGGTACAACGGCAAAGGTGATATGCGATTATAGCTATTCAGGAAATGCGGTCAACCCGCAACCGGATCGCCGGAGCCGAAAAGCATTGAACGATTATAGCTATTCAGGAAATGCGGTCAACCCGCAACCAGCAAGCCGTCTTATACGATCACCAATGGATTATAGCTATTCAGGAAATGCGGTCAACCCGCTGATCTTCCCTCTAACCTCTAACCTCTAACCTCAGCATCGCATTGGTTCTGCCTTGGTGCCGTGCCATTTTGCTTCTGGCTATATAGTAAGGATTGGTTATATCTATTCCCCCTTCTGTGTATCTCCAAAATGTGCCCATGCGCAATTCACTGATTTTCAGGGGCATACAGGATGGCTACCCAGAGCGCGGCGATGATGAGGCCAATCGACGCGATGCGGTGGGGATCGACCCGCTCTTTGAGCCACAACCAGGCGGTTAAGGTGGAGACTGCGGAAAAGGCCGAGAAACCGATCGATGCACCGACTCGCCCACTGCCCCTTGAGCCGTACAGGAAAGCTCCGAGAGCCAGCGTTTCGAGCACGGATTGCACGATCACCAGCCCGAGGATGGTTCCTTTCGGCCAGTTCAGCACGTTACGCCGCGATCGCTCCCAGCCGATCAACAGCAGCACACAGGCCAGCGCGACAACGCGGTTCAGATACAGCGCATGCAGCGGCCCAAGTGTGCTCACCGCTTCTTGCGCAAAGAAAAACCGCAGCGCAACGCAAACACCGGTGCCAAGGCCGAGCAGCGCCGTTTTGCGCAGCCATGCGGCGCTGTAGTTTTCATGCACCCCTGCGCCTTTGGCGCGCCGCGCGAGCAGTGCAATCCCGACAAACACGATGACGCCTGCGACGCCCTGCTGCCAAGTGAACGGCTCTCCAGCCAAAGCGTTCAGCGCTACCAGAATCACAGCGAAGGTTGCCGCCGCTGGAGAGGCGACCGACACCGGACCGCGTGCCAAGGCTTTATAAAGAAAGAGAAGCGCCGCCAGGCTAAGTGCCCCGGAGATCAGTGAAACGCTCCAACTATACAGATGCCAACGCGGCCAGTTCCAAGTTGCTATGCACCAAGCGGTCAGGAAAACCGTCGACAGCCCCATCACGAAGAGGATCAGGACGCTCAGCGTCGTGTGCTGCGCCGTTTTGCGGGCGATGCCATCGGAAACGCCGATGAAGCCACTGCCCAGCAGCCCCCACAAGATGCCAGACATCAGTCGCTGCGACGGTGCAAGATCGCAATCCGCATTCAGTTGATACGCCGTGCGCCAAACAGCCGGGCAATGCCAGCACCGGGATCGTCGGCGCGCATCAAAGCTTCACCGACGAGGAAGGCGTTGACTCCATGTTCGCGCATCAATGCGACATCCGCGGCGCTGTTAATACCGCTCTCGGTTACCACCAGAGTCGCTGGCGGTACCTGCTCAAGCAGCCGTAAGGTCGTCTGCAAGGTGGTGTCAAAGGTGTGCAGGTTGCGGTTATTGATGCCGAGGATGATGTCCGGCGGCAGACGCAGCGCACGTTGCAATTCAAGCGCCGTGTGTACTTCAACCAGCACGTCCAGTTGCAACGAAAGTCCCAGCGACGCCAACTGCTCAAGCGGCACCTGATCCAAGGCGGCAACGATCAGCAGGATGCAATCGGCCCCCAGAGCGCGGCTCTGGTACACCTGATAGCGGTCGATCAGGAAGTCTTTGCGCAGCACCGGCAACTGGCAAGCGGCGCGCGCCGTACGCAGGTGTTGATCGTCGCCTTGAAAAAAAGTCGGATCGGTCAATACCGACAACGCGGTCGCCCCCCCGCGTTGGTAAGCCTTGGCGATCGCCGCCGGATCATAGTCTTCGCGCAATACCCCGCGGCTTGGCGATGCGCGTTTCAACTCGGCGATGACGGCTGCCTGACCGCATGCCACAGCAGCGCCAAGCCGCGCTTTGAAGCCGCGCGGCGCAGGCGCGGCGCAAGTTTGTTCAACCACTGCCGCGAGCGGTTGCTGGCGCTGACGCTCAGCCACTTCAAGTGTTTTGCGTGCGATAATGCGCTGCAAAATATCGGCGATGGGCATCAGGGCACCTCGAAAAACCTAGTTTGGGGGAAGGGAGTATCGTTTTAATTTTTATTGGGAGCGCTTGTTACGCTGACCGGCATAGAGCGGGCAGCAGCACCATGAAATTACTGCTGGATGGATCTCTCTTTTCCGATATATCAGCACCTTTCCAGAGCATTGCCCGAAGCCAATCCCAGAGCACCCGCCCGAAGCCTTTCCAAAGCATTGCCCGAAGCCATCCCAGAGCGCCCGCCCGAAGCCTTTCCAGAGCATTGCCCAAAGCCTTTCCAGAGCATTGCCCAAAGCCATCCCAGAGACGTCGTTTTGATTTTAATTAGGAGCGCCTCACTCACTCGCCTGTTGGCTAGGCGGCAAAGTACCGATACCGCGCTTTGCCGCCTGATGCAGCACCCCTGACACCACTTGCACAATCGTAAGCTGCGTTGTATCGATGATAAGCGCCGTTTCGGCGGGGCGTAACGGGGCGACCGTGCGATGCAGGTCACGCTGGTCGCGTTGTTGCAGGTCCTGCAGCGTGTTGTCAAAATCAGCATCAGCGTCCTGTAACTGCAACTGCCGCCAACGGCGGCGCGCCCGTTGCACAACATCGGCCTGTAGAAATATCTTTAATGCGGCCTGCGGAAACACAACCGTTCCCATATCGCGACCGTCAGCTACCAGCCCTGGTGCCGCCTGATATTGCCGCTGGTAGCCAAGCAGCGCTTCACGCACCGCACCGATAGCAGCAATGATGGAGGCTTGATGGCTGCACTGCGGGCTGCGGATGGCAGCGCTTACATCCTCGCCGTCGCACCACAAGCGCAGCTCGTCATGGTCGCTTGCGGGTACCAGCACCAAGTGGGTGCGCTCTATCAGCGCGATCAACCCGGCGGTGTTGCTGCTTGGGATCCCCGCTCTTGCGGCAGCGAGCGCGATGCCGCGGTAAATGGCACCGCTGTCAAGCAGTGTGAACCCAAGCCGCCGTGCGACGCACGACGCCACCGTGCCCTTACCGACGCCGCTGGGGCCATCGAATGTTATCACTGGCGCAATAGCGTTCATCATCGGGGAACCTCGAAAAAAGCTGAAATGGGATGGCGGTTTGGGGTAACGGGCTACAACACTGGATGGCATAAACGATTGATGGGTGCCCCCTCCCCTCTCCTAATAAATAAGGGGACATCTAAAAACCTCACCGGGTTGGGGGAATGGATAAGTTGTGGATCACAAGCCCCGCTTGTCGCGCCAAGCGGATAAAGCCGGGGAAAGAGCTGGCGATCGTCCGGTGACCTGTAATCTCTATCGCTGATTCCGCCGCAAGAGCCGCGATAGCGAAGCTCATCGCAACGCGGTGGTCGTTGCAACTGTCGATCCTGCCGCCTTGCAGTCGCCCTCCTTCAATATCAATGCCATCGGCGACGGTCTGCACCGTGATCCCGATGGCACGCAAACCGGCGCTCATACTGTTGAGGCGGTCGCTTTCTTTTTTGCGCAACTCACCAGCCCCGCGCACTACCGTTGCGCCTTTGGCACAGGCAGCCGCGATAAACACGATCGGCAATTCGTCAATGGCGCGCACGATGATCTCGCTCGATTCGCCGTCGGCAGGGATCCGGATGCCATGTAAGCGGCTCGAACGGGCGCGAATATCGGCGACCGGCTCACCACCGATGCAACCTTTATCGATCACCGTTACATCGCCGCCCATGCGGCGCAGCAGGTCGATGACACCGCTGCGGCTTGGGTTGACGCCGACATCGCGTACGATTACATCGCAATCGCGGCCGATCAACGCCCCGACGATAAAAAACGCCGCTGAGGAAATATCACCCGGAACCTTGATGTGAGCGCCCCTGAGATCACAACCGCCACGGATGCCGATCCAGTCACCCTCCCGTTCAACCGCCGCGCCAAACGCGGATAGCATACGTTCAGTATGGTCACGAGTCGGAATTGGCTCGCATATACGGGTGACTCCAGCGGCCTGCAGGCCGGCCAACAGCACGCAGGATTTTATTTGCGCGCTGGCGATCGCCGGCACGTAATCGATGCCCTGCAGGTAGCGCCCCTCAATGCGCAGCGGCGGCGTACCGCTCGGGGATGTTGTCACCAAAGCGCCCATGCGCCGCAGCGGTTCGGCGATGCGCATCATGTCGCGGGTTGAGAGCGAGTCATCGCCGGTCAACACAATCGACCAGGGCCGGGCCGCCGCAACGCCCGCCAGCAAACGCATCGAGGTGCCGGAGTTACCTAAGTCAAGGGGCGCTTGGGGTTGCCTGAGCGCGCCCAGCCCGCCGCCCTGAATGTGCAGCCGCCCGTCTTCACTGGCACTGATCGAAGCCCCCATCGCTCTCAGCGCAGCGCTCGTCGCCTGCACGTCCTCGCTGTCGAGCATGCCATCGATCGCGCTGGTGCCGTTCGCCAACACGCCAAAAATGAGCGCGCGATGGGAGATCGACTTATCCCCGGGCACCGTGAGTGCACCGCGTAAGCAGCGCTGCCCGGGTTCGATCCGGATAAAAGGCTGGTCGATCTGGAGGGCTGGCTCATCGCCAGCATGACACGCGTTGCCGATCATCGGAGAGCGCCTGTTGCGCCGCGGTTACGCATCGCGCAAAGCGGCGTCGGTCACTGCCTCGCTGAGGGACTTCAGCAGGCTGTTGTTTTCTTCCTCGCTGCCGATCGTAATGCGTACATGTTGCGGTAATTGGTATTCATCCAAGGTACGCACGATGATCCCGCGTTTCAGCAACGCGGCGAACAACTGCTGTCCGCTAAATCCGGCAAAAGCCCTGACACACAGAAAATTACCCGCGCTCGGGAGCCACTCCATGCCAAGTGCCGCAAGGCCGCTTTCCAGTTGTTGCCTCCCAGCAGCGTTGAGCGCCCTCACGCGCGCAATATGGGCGCTGTCATCCAGCGCGCCTAAGGCCGCTTCAAGCGCCACACTGTTAACATTGAACGGTTGCCGGATACGGTTCAGTAGGTCGGCGATCAACGGCGATGACAGAGCATAACCGATGCGCAGCGCGGCAAGACCATAGGCTTTGGAAAAAGTGCGGGTGACAATAAGGTTCGGGTATTCGGCTAACCATTGCTGACAATCTGGATAGTCAGGATCAGTGACATAGTCGCAGTAGGCTTCATCAATGACGGCGATCACCTGAGAAGGAACGGCATCCAGAAAGCGCCGCAGGGCGTGGCGCTGGTTCCACGTGCCGGTAGGGTTGTTCGGATTAGCAATGAACACCAACCGGCACCGCGGACTGATCGCTGCCGCCAGCGCGGGCAGATCATGACCATAGGCGTTCGCCGCTACCTCAACGGCACCAGCACCGATAGCCTTGGTGACCAAGGCATAGACGATGAAGCTGTGCTGCGCATACACCACTTCGTGTTCAGGACTTGCAAACACCCGTGCGATCAACTCCAAGACATCATTTGAGCCGTTACCCAAGGTAATATGCTCGGGCGTTGTACGGTGCCATGCGGCAAGCTGGCGCTTGAGCGCAAAGCCGCCGCCATCTGGGTAACGATGCAAATCAGTCAGCGCCTCACGCGCGCGCGCCAGCGCGAGAGGACTGGGGCCGAAAGGACTTTCGTTGGAAGCCAGCTTGATAACCTGCTGGAGCCCCAACTCACGCTGCACTTCACTGGCCGGCTTGCCGGGCTGGTACGGCTGCAAGCGCCGTACCCCGGGGGTTGCGAGCGTTGCGAGATCTATGCTCATGGCCTGATGATCCTGTAAATTTGAAGGATTGTTTTATTTTTAATGAGGAGCGCCTGCGCGCCATGAAATAACTGCCCGGAGCCCTGCCAGAGCACCGCCCGAAACCCTCGGCCCTGCACGGCGTTGAGGTGAGAGCGCAGGAGATCCTGGGGCTAGGGGCTTGGGGGAAGGGAGTACCGCGTTAAGGTGGGTTAGGAGGGACTGTGTTTTTTTATTTTTTATTTGGTGCGCCTAACGGCGCTTCGTTCGCTGAGCGGCATAGACCGGTCAGCGGCACCATAAAATTACCGCTGGAGGGTTCTTCTTCTCCGATACATCGGCGCATTGCCAATAGCAGGCTTCCCCCAATATAAACGTCTTTACCCTCTTTATTCTCCTGAAAGCTAAGCGTAGCTTGTTTTTCAGGATTAAATAACGCTTCAGATTCCAGAGCCTCGCCCGAAGTCTTTCCAGAAACCCCGCTCAAAGCGCTATAGCTGTTCAAGCTCAATCAGGGTGCCGCAAAAGTCCTTTGGGTGGAGAAACAATACCGGCTTGCCATGCGCGCCGAGGCGCGGTTGTCGGTCGCCTAAGAGGCGCGCGCCATGCGCTACCAGCTTGTCCCGCACAGCAGCGATATCATCCACCTGATAGCACAGGTGGTGCATGCCCCCGCCGGGATTACGCTCAAGGAAAGCCGCGATCGGGGACTGCTCGCCGAGTGGCTGCAGCAACTCGATGCGGGTATTCGCCAATGCGACAAACGCCACCACGACCCCGTGCTCCGCCAGTGCTTGCGGCGCGGATACCTCAGCCCCCAGAGTATCACGATAAACAGCGATCGCAGCGGCAAGATCCGGCACCGCAATCGCCACATGGCTGAGGCTTCCTATCATTTGCTTGGCTCTCCAGTATGCCAATCAAGGTCCGTATGGGAACCTCGAAAACCTTGAAGGGGATGAGGGGGACGAGGAAGGGATGCGATCACCTGCAACGCCCCCATGCTGTTATGGATTTATGCCTCTGTCCCAATAAACAAGACCCGTAAGGCACCTTAAAGGATCCGCTTTGCTTAGTTTTTCGAGGCGTCTGTATCAAAATCGGCACCCGCTGGGCGATCGGGGTGCGCTTGCGGCGCTGCGGCGAATGTCGCCAAAACCCGATCCAGCAAACGCGCTGCGGCAAGCGCGGGAGGCAGATCCCCACGCGCCACTTGCTGCGCTAAGGTCTGCTCTATTGTAGCCAGCGCCGCGTCTCCTTGGATATCCATGCGCAAGCGCTCGCTGAATGCCGCCCACAGCAAGTCAAGCGCCCGCTCGGCGTGCGCCACACTGCCTCGGCGGTGTGCTTTAACGTGCTGGCGGTGCGCCTCGATACGCTCCCAGATGCTATCGATGCCGCGATCCTCGTGCGCCGACGCCAACACCACCGGCGTCTGCCATTGCCTGTCGCGTGGGCGAAACAGGCGCAGCGCGCTGGTGTATTGTGCCGCGCTGAACTCCGCCGCAGGTCGCAACGCACCATCGGCTTTGTTGATGACGATCAGGTCCGCTACTTCAACAATACCACGCTTGATGCCCTGCAACTCGTCGCCGCCCGCGGGTGCCAGCACCAACACCAGCGTATCGCTGATGGCCGCCGCCGCGGTTTCTGTTTGACCAACGCCGACGGTCTCCATGATCACGGTATCAAAACCAGCGGCCTCGCACAAAAGAATGCTTTCGCGCGTGCCTTTAGCGATACCTCCAAAGTGGTTTGAGGGCGCTGGAGAAGGTCGAACAAACGCCTGCTCGGTTTGAGTCAAGCGTGGCATACGGGTTTTATCACCGAGGATGGAGCCGCCGCTGCGCGCCGAAGAGGGGTCGATCGCCAGCACCGCGACACGCCGCCCATGGGCGATCGCATGGCAACCGAGCGCTTCGATAAGGTGCGACTTGCCGGCTCCCGGAGGGCCTGAGATCGCCAGCCGATGCGCGCCGCCGGTGTGCGCCGCGACCCCGGCTAACAGGATCTCGGCAGTGCGTTGGTGATCGCTGCGGGTTGACTCGACTAACGTGATCGCACGCGCCAAGGCGCGGCGGTGCCCCGCCAATACGCCGCTGATCAAATCCTCTGCGGTGTTATTCAAAGGAGGCCCGGTGGCGCACGCGCCGGCGTTGCTATTCAAACTCGATGATCGCTTGGTCAACTTCGACCTGGGTCGCTGCCGCCGCCAACACTTTGCGAACCACTTGGTCTTGCGGTGCGTGCAGCACGTTTTCCATCTTCATCGCATCAATGATTGCCAGCGGCTGCCCCGCTTTGACGCGATCGCCAGCAGCGACCATCACCGCGCTCAATAAACCCGGCATCGGCGACAGCAGGAAACGGCATTTGTCTTCCATGCGCTGCGGCGGCATCCACCCATACAGCGCATGTTGGCGCGGGCTCAGCACCAATACCAGAGCCTCGCTGCCGCCATGTGCTAAGCGGTAGTTGAGATTCTCGCGTTGGATTTTAACGCAATACGGGTGGTCGTTGATGCGCGCCTTGAATAATGGCTGATGGTATTGCCAATCGCTGTCAACAACCCAAGTCTTCTCATCGCACTCAATGCGCTGCTGGCGGTAACCACCGCTGACGCTGCATGACCAATGATGCTCCTCAATACGCGCCACCCATTGACTTGGTGGCGACTGACTGCCCGCGCTTTGCGCGTGGCTGTCCTGACTTTGCTCGCGCAACTGGTAACGGTGATGGATAGCAACCGCCATGACGGCGAACACAGTCGGCTGCCTAGGGGCTTTATGCTGCGCCGTGAAGCTGTCACCGTATGCCTCGGCGATGAACTGAGTGTTGATATCCCCCGACTGAAAGCGCGAATGCGCCACCACGGAAGACAGAAAAGCAATATTGGTGTCAAGACCGCGAATGCAGTAGGCATCCAGCGCCGCGCGCATGTGCTCGATCGCCTCAAGGCGCGTAGCGCCGCGGGTGATCAGCTTGGCAATCATCGGATCGTAATGGATCGATACCGCGGCGCCTTCATAGACGCCGCTATCGAGCCGCAACGTTGGCGACCGCGGCGGTTCAACATAATGCGTTATCCTCCCCGTCGCCGGCAGGAATCCCCGCTCGGGACTCTCGCTGTAGATGCGTCCCTCAATCGCCCAACCATCGTGCTTAATGTCGGCCTGTTCCAACGCCAAATGCTCGCCGGCAGCGATACGCAGCATCAGCTCCACCAGATCGAGCCGCGTTACGCACTCGGTCACCGGGTGCTCTACCTGTAAGCGGGTGTTCATTTCGAGGAAATAAAAGCGTTGCTCACGGTCAACCACAAACTCTACCGTCCCCGCCGAGACATAATCGACGGCGCGCGCCAACGCCATCGCCTGTTCACTCATCGCCCGGCGCGTTGCGTCGGCGAGAAACGGCGACGGGGACTCTTCAATCAATTTCTGGTGGCGACGTTGGATAGAGCATTCACGCTCTCCGAGACACAGCATTTTACCGTGGCTATCAGCGAGCACCTGAACCTCAATATGACGCGGCTGCGCAATGAACTTTTCGATCATCATGCGATCGTCGCCAAAGCTGGTACGCGCTTCGCTTTGGGCGCGTACGAAATCCTCACGACAACTCGCTGCATCGCGCACGATGCGCATCCCTTTGCCGCCGCCGCCGGCGCTCGCTTTGAGCATCACTGGATAGCCAATGTCGGCGGCAACCGCCAGCGCGTGTTCGGCATCGCGCAGTGCTTCCGTGTAGCCCGGGAGGATCGCCACTCCGGCCTGCGCAGCGCGGCGTTTGGCACCGATTTTGTCTCCCATGGCGGTGATTGCCGCCGCTTTCGGGCCGATAAAACAAACCCCCGCATCGCTGAGCGCTTGCGCAAACACTGCGTTCTCCGACAAAAAGCCATAGCCTGGATGCACTGCCTCGGCCTTCGTCTGCAAACAGGCCTCAATGATGCGAGCGCTGTTCAGATAACTGTGCGTCGGTGCCGCGGCACCGACGCATACCGCTTCATCAGCCGTGCGCACATGCAAACTATCGGCGTCAACGTCAGAATGGATCGCGACCGTCGCAATCCCTAAACGGCGACAAGTCGCCATCACGCGACAGGCGATCTCACCGCGGTTTGCAATCAGAACCTTGCTAAACATTGATCCGGCAATTCAATTGAGGGTAAGGGTAAGCGCAAACGCCAGCACACATCAGGGAACCTCGAAAAATGGCAACGGGATGGCGGTTTGGGGGAAGACGAGAAGGGAGAAGGGGCGGGGTGGGGGAGGCGGTCTGGTGCATCCCATAAATCGCATGCGGTGGCGTTTGATGCTCTGGAAACTTTTTTTAATCCGCAACAGCCAAGCAACAACTTGGCTGTTGCGGAGAGCTTTGTAGATAAAGACGTTTATATTGGGGAAGGGGGGCTTCAGGCAATGCGCTGGTGTTCTGGAGGAGAAGAACCTTCCAGCAGTTATTGCATGGTGCCGTAGGCCGGTCTTTGCCGGCCAGCGAACGGTGCCGTAGGTGCCCCTAATTAAAATAAAATACAACCCTTCCTGCAGCTAGTGGGTAGCTCGAAAAATCAGCTTCGCTAGTTTCCCAAGGTGCCCTGTGGGGCTTGGCTATTGAGGGAGGGGGTATAAATCAATGACTTACGTTACAAGCGATCATATCCCTCCCCCAAACCCCCATCCCGTTGCCATTTTTCGAGGTTCCCTAGTGATGTTGGGTCAATACCGAACGCACTGTCGCCAGTTGTACGCAGATGACAAAAGCCGCCATCGCTACATCCACTTCAGCGCGCGCTGGAAAACTCGGTGCCAAGCGGATATGGCTGTCGTCAGGGTCGTTGCCATAGGGGTATGCGGCACCCGCCGGGGTGAGCTTGACACCGGCTTCGTTGGCCAATCTGACGATTTCGCGAGCGCAACCTGGTTTGGCGTAGAAGCTGATAAAATAGCCACCGCTGGGAATCGTCCAGTGCCCCATGTCAGTATTGCCTAAACTTTGGTTGAGGTGCAGTTGGACACAATCGAATTTCGGTTTCAGGATCTTTGCATGGCGCCGCATCAAAGCCTGCACCGTATCCATATCGCGCAACATGCGCGTATGGCGCAGTTGGTTCACTTTGTCTGGACCAACCGTCATAACCGCAATTCGCTGGCGGAAAAACGCGATATTATTGGCTGAGCCGCCGATGAACGACAAACCAGCGCCGGCAAATGTCACTTTCGAGGTAGAGCCAAACAATACCACGTTGTCCTCAGTGCCCAGCTCGCGAGCGCAATCCATGACATTTTGCAGCGCCGCGCTGTCATCCAAATCGTGCAGTGCATAAGCGTTATCCCACATCACGCGAAACTCTGGAGTAGCACTCTGGCCCAGCGCTGCAATACGCCTCACTGTGCCATCGGAGTAACTTTCGCCAGAAGGGTTAGAATGCTTGGGGACACACCACATGCCCTTGATCCCGGGATCGGCTTTGATGTGCTGCTCGACCGTATCCATATCCGGTCCAGCACCAGTCATTGGCACCGGGATCATCTCAATGCCAAGATCCTCGCAGATCGAGAAATGGCGATCATAGCCCGGCACCGGGCACAGGAAACGCGTCCCTGTCAAATCATTCGCCCAGGCGCTGTTAGCGCCGTTCAGCCCAAAACGATGCGCACCCAACATGAACAGATACATCAGACTGAGGCTGCTGTTACCGCCAACGATGGTGCTCTCAGGCGGCACCCCTAACCAATTACCAGCCAGCCGGCGCGCCTCGGCAATCCCGTCAAGCCCGCCATAGCCGCGCGTATCAGTACCATTCTCCGAGTGAAAATCACCTTCAATGGCTCCATCCAAAGCGGCGCTCAACTGCAATTGTTCAATCGCTGGCTTACCGCGCGTCAGGTCAAGATTCAAGCGGGTGGCGATCAACTCAGCGTATTGGCTACTCAGCTGGCGCTCAAGATCAGTCAGTGCGGATACATCCATGGTACGTAAATTCATCTGCAAACCCTCCTTTGTGAAGCTAAATTCGATTTTTTATTGTAAGTCGTCGAATTTGAATTTTCAATCGACAGCATTTTTATGAACTTCTTCACATGGGTATTATTACTCTCCTTGGCGTTTGTCTGGAGCATTTCGTTTTATCTGATCGAGCTTGCGCTGCGCGAGTTCGCGCCGTTGATGATTACCCTGATGCGGGTTGGGATCGGGGCTTTGCTGCTGCACCTAGTGGTGCTTGGGATGCGCCTCAGAATGCCGACCACGGCGGCGGCATGGGCTACTTTTGCGGTGATGGGGGCGCTCAATAACGCCATCCCGTTCACCCTGATCGCGTGGGGACAATCCCATATTGACAGCGGCATGGCCTCGATCCTGAACGCCACTGCACCGATTTTCAGCTGCATTCTGGCGCATTGGCTGACCACTGACGAGCGTCTGTCAGCGTTCCGCTTCAGCGGGGTCATGGTCGCCTTCCTCGGGATCGTGGTGCTGCTCGGCGAAAATCGTTTTGGCTGGCGCTCGTTTTCTCTCCTTGGTCAGTTGGCGGTATTGTGCGCTGCCTTGTCGTACGCCTTCGCCGCCATTTGGGGACGGCGGCTGGCCGCCTATCCGCCCGAGGTCTCAGCAACCGGTATGTTGACCTGCAGCACGCTGTTGTTGATCCCCGTGGTAGTGCTGCAAAGCGGCGCGCATCAACTACCGCAGATGGCGTTGTCGGCAGTGCCTCTTGGCGCTTGCGTTGTCCTCGGCGTGTTCAGCACTGCCGTCGCTTATCTGCTCTACTTTCGCATCCTCAACCGCGCTGGTGCCACCAACCTGATGCTGGTCACGTTTCTGATCCCACCGCTGGCGGTATGGATAGGCTTTCTGTTTCTTGATGAAGTGTTGTCATGGGATAGTATGCTCGGCATGGCGCTGATCCTGGGCGGTTTGGCGTTGATCAGCAAAAAGAGTTAAGAAACGCGAGGCAGGACGCAAGGAATAGGCGAAAACCTTGGATCACCAAGAGCTTCGCCTGCCTTGCGGGTGCTCTTCATCACACGCTCAATAATCAAACCATGAATATCGACAAATTGCTTGCCATAATGGCGCGCCTGCGCCATCTGGAGCACGGTTGCCCGTGGGATCTGCAGCAGGATCATCGCAGCATTTTGCGCTATACGATCGAGGAAGTGTACGAAGTCGAGGATGCGATTATGCGCGATGACAGCCATGCGCTGATGGACGAACTCGGGGATCTGCTATTCCATGTGGTGTTCCACGCCCGCATCGCCGAAGAAGCCGGTCGCTTTAATTTCGCAGACGTGGTGAGCGCCATCGTGACCAAGATGATCCGCCGCCATCCGCATGTATTTGCCGATCGTAAAGTGAGTTCGATGCGTGAGCTTAGCGCCGCTTGGGAACGCACCAAAGCGGCAGAGTCCGTCGCTAGGGGCAATCCTCAGCCGGACAGCCTACTGGATGGCGTACCGGCCAACCTGCCGGTGCTGCTGAAGGCACTGAAACTGCAACAACGTGCTGCCGCCGCCGGCTTTGACTGGCCCGATATCGCCGCCGCCTGCGGCAAACTTGACGAAGAAGTCGATGAGCTGAAACAAGCGATAGCGCACAAAGAAGGCGCACCGCGCGTCCTTGAGGAAATCGGCGATGTGCTGTTTGTCGCCGTTAACCTTGCGCGCCACGCAGGCGCTGACCCCAATCAGGTGCTCGACTCAGCCAACCGCAAATTTGATGCGCGTTTTCGCCGCATGGAAGCACTTGCCGGGCGCGGGCAGCCGCTTGCGGAGCGTTCGCAAGCCCAACTGGAGGCACTGTGGAACCGTGTAAAAAAGGAAGAGCAGGCTGCAGGGGAGCAGTGCTGAGCACTGATTTTCCTGACCTTGGCGGCTTCCTGAAACCAAACGCTGCCCGAAGCCCTGCCAGCGCCTCGCCTTCCCCTATGCCAGAGCGTTCACCCGCCCTCGGCCCTGCACGGCGTCGAGGCGAGGGCGCAGGAGATCCTGGGGTTAGGGGTTTGGGGGAAGGGAGTACCGCGTTTAGGTGGGGTTAAACACGCCTGTGTTCTTTAATTTTTTAATAAGGAGCGCCTAACGGCGCATCGTTCGCTGACCGGCATAGACCGCTCAGCGGCACCATGAAATTACCGCTGGAGGGTTCTTCTTCTCCGATACATCGGCGCATTGCCAGTAGCAGGCTTCCCCCAATACAAACCTCTTTACCCTCCCTAGACTCCTCAAAATACCGAGCAAAGCTCGGCATTTTGTGGATTAAAAACATAAAACATCCCAGAGCCCTCGCCAAAGCCCTTCCAGAGCCTCTGTTTTTAATCTTAATGGCATCTCGAAAAACTGGCTTACTCCAGCTTTTCGAGATGCCCTGCGGGGCTTGTCTTGGCAGCATCTGGCTTGCGCTGCCACCAATAAAGTGTTTATTCTTTCCATGCTTCAGGTATGCTATAAAATGAGTATTGAACTGATTGCCGCACGCCACGGCAACTGCAAGACGCGGCGTTTTTGCTGCATCACTTGCTAACTCACACAGGAGGATTGAATGTCTCATTTCAAACTATGCGCAACCCTTGCCGTCGCCTTAGCAGTTGCCAGCACAGTTCAAGCGGGACCAACGGCATGGACGCAGGTAAAAAACAACAATCACTTGATTAAAGCGCAGCAGGAAGGCCGCGGCGACCCGGTTAAGGAGGGGGAGGTAACGGTCGATTTCTATGGGCATGCCGCTTTCAAAATGACGTCGCCAAGCGGTATCACGCTGCTGTTTGACCCGTGGCGAAACGATCCCAGCGGCTACTGGGGGGTGTGGTTCCCGGAGGAGTTCCCAGAAATTGAGGTGGATGCGATCCTGTCTACGCATGCCCACTTTGACCATGACGCGACCGAACGACCGAATGGGCAAATGATCCTTGACCGAATGACGGGTACCTATCGCTTCGCCGATGTCAAAATTACCGGACTGGCGGACAAGCACCAATGCAATGCGCCAGGCTGGTACAAGTGGACCGACGCGATGCCGGAATTCGGGCAACCACAATGCCCGCCCGACAACTATCACCACCTTGACAACAATATCTATTTGTTGGAGACCGGCGGGATGCGTATTGTGATTTGGGGCGACAATCGAGAGAACCCAAATGAGCATGTCTGGCAGGCGTTACAAAACGTTGACGTGCTGGTTCTTCCCGTTGATTCATCGCAGCACATCCTGAGCTATGCCCAAGCCAGTGCAATCGTTAATCGCATCAAGCCGCATGTGGTTATCCCTGAGCATTATCTGACTAAGGGCGCATCCATCACGCTGACCACCTTGGGTTCTGCCGAAGAATGGACCAAACAGCAAAAAAACCACACTTTGCTCAAATCTGCAACGCTGAAACTCAACCCTGTCAAAGTGCGAGAAATGGACCGCCATGTGCTGTATTTCGGTGACCACCATCGCCACAAATAAGGTCCCACCCATCGCCTGGTTGATAAAAACAACCGCAGCAACCACGTTGCTTCTCACCGGCTGCAATGCGCCCTCCTACACAGCTTCCCATAAGGGCGGTTCCTCCGCTGCTGAAACAGCCCGCAGCGGGGGACAGGTCGCATCCCTCCGAGGTATCGCATGATGGCTGGCGCTGAGCGCATTTTCCACATCATTGACCCGCGCCAGTTCTCGCGCCCACAGTTGGATCTGTTGTGCGATCTGGCGACGCGTACACGCCAACTCGCCAAAACGTCGCTAGGCGCGCGTTCGCTGCAAACCCTGTTACCGCAAAAGCGGGCGATGCTGTACTTCACTCAGCCATCGACGCGCACCTTCCTGTCGTTCTTCAACGCCTGTCATCTGCTGGGCATCCGCGCCAGCGAGATCCGCGACCCGGCGACTTCGTCAGAGGTCAAAGGCGAGAGCTATAAGGACAGTATCCGCACCTTCAGCTCCTATGTCGATCTGATCATCATGCGCACTTGGGGCAAGGGGTTGGCGCGCCAAGCGGCTGACATGATGGACCAGATAAAACGACCGCTACCGATCATCAACGCCGGCAGCGGCAAAGATCAACACCCCACCCAAGCGCTACTGGATATCTATACGCTTTCGCGCAGCTTCGCTGAAAATACCGGGATCGATGGCAAAACGATCGGCTTCATGGGGGACTTGGCGCGCGGTCGCACAGTGCGATCGCTGGCCTATCTGACGCGCCTTTACCGCAACGTAACGCTGTACTTTATTGCCCCCGATTCGCTTCAGATGGATGCGAAGAATATTCGCGAACTCAGAGCGGCGGGCGTCACTTGCCATCTGACCGATGATCTGCACAGCGTGATCCATTTGTTGGATGCGATCTACATCACCCGATTGCAGAGTGAACACGCCGCTCCTGGCGTTGATGAGCCATTTGACTACCACCGCTTTGCGTTACGCAAAGAGCACCTGTCGTTGTTACGCAAGGACAGCGTAATCATGCACCCGCTGCCGCGCGGCCCTGAACTCTCAGTTGATATTGACAGCGATCCGAGAGCCATGTACTGGCGTCAGGAGCGCAACGGCATGTGGATCCGCGTGGCGTTATTGATCGCCATCTTCAATAAGCAGGACCAATTTCTTGACTGAGGCGCAGCGCACAATGAGATAGCGTCGCGCTCGCCTCGCCACCGAGTGCTTAATCGAAGTTTGATGGCTTAGCTATGCAGTGAAGCCCCTCGTAACTTTTGAGCAACAACATTTTCAAGGATTCTGGAGATATTGTTGTCAAAATTATTCCATGGCAGACTGCCGCAAAAGGTTATTGAACCCGTCGCAAAAACACTGCCGCCACCCGCTACGTCAAAGTAGATCATATCGGCATGCAGCAGGCTTTTAGTGGGCTCGCCTGGTAAATTCGTTAAATGCGTCAACTGCTCTTCTGGGACCAGAACAAAATCATCACTGTGGTTTTCTGACCTAGCAAGCAAAACCGCGTTCTTGGGTGTGCCCAGACGCTGATCGATGCGATCGAGTTCGAATCCGGCAGCACCGCCACCGCTGAAACCGAAGTTGCCCAGAATATCGTCGGCAACCCCTTCGAAAATCCACTGATAATGCGGTTCGTAACAGGTTCGTTGATAGTAGGAGCTATTGAACTTTCCTTGCGCGGAAAAACCGACGCCTACCAGCATTTGAGGGGGTCTGCCGCTGCGCCGCCATAGGCCGCCATAGGTACCATCGAAGGCATTGTAATACTCTCCCGGTTCAGCAGCCCAGGAACGAATTCCGGCCTCGCCGCGACGAATTTCGAGTATTCCTTCAGCTTGGCTGTGTAATGCAACGCGCCAGTAAAACCCATTCCCGCCGAGATACAGGAGGTGTCCACCGGTGTCTCGGTACGATTGCAGTGCGTCTAGGGTTTCAACTGTGTGATATTCAGGATGACTGGTGGTCATCAATACCTCGTAGTGCTGCAATGCCGAGAGCCCCTCCTCGTGAAGCTCTTGATCGGTAATAACGTCATAGTCGATATTTTTTGCATGCAGCCAACTGATCAAATGGCTATCGGCCTGAAAATGGCGCAAACCGGATCCCTTGCCACTGCCAAAAGTCAGGTATCCGGGCCTTAAATTGAACAACGGTCTCAGGTGCGAGGCATGGCAGATTCCGGAGCCGTCGGAGTGGCGGTTGTAGGTCGAAAGCCCGTAGCGCGGGTACTCGGCCGGGTTATTGGGATAGGCGCCCCAGTCTGTGATACGTTTGCGCCACGATGCCTCGTAGTCAATGCGCGCATGGTTGCCATATACGGCGTAGGTGAAAGTCGGGATCAGCACACACAGCTTTGCTCTCGGTTTGCCCTTGGGTGCACAGACGTAAAACGGCATCGCATCTTGGTGCTCTTCAGACTTGATGTGCATCACATACACGCCCGAGGGCAGATCCTCGGGAACGGTAAAAATGAAATCCGTTTCCCAGTTGACATCGTAGATATCGTCGTCGTGAAAATGAATGGCACCGTAATGCTCTGGGGCATGGCGCCAACACATTTCTTTGGCATTCCATTGCGATCCAGTCATTGCCCGTGCGGGAAAGTTTATCAGTGCCGCATCATAGTGGCCGGTGGTATCGAATACAGTCGTTGACGGGGTGTTTATTGCAAAATCCCACAGCGCAACCTTATTTTCAGCGATTATTTCGCTTCCCTTGTAAAGGCCGGGGCTTTCAATTTTTCCATTAAAATGATCGCAGGCTTGATCCTTATCCCAGCGCGCTGCGATTGACACTCTACCGGCGACACGACGACCAGAAATAGCCACGCCACTCAAAGACCTCTCGACGCGATCCCTCGGGTTGGCGACTGCTATTTGCCTGACAACTAGGCATTGCGTGTGAGGATCATAGGAAGCCTCAAGTCGGTACCAATGACGCAAATTCAGTGGTGTCAAGGTGGATAGCACCACCTCGTCCAGCATTACCGCGACACACCCAGACTCATCCAGAAACAGCGTTAGGCTTGCAATGCTCAACACCGTTTGAGGAGTTTTCTTAGCCAGAGTCGGGAGGATTGTGGCGGCAATTCCAACACCATCCTCTAAAGACAGGCTTAGCGGGGCTTCGGTGAGCGCATAAGACCCGGGGTGAAACGGCTGGAAACGTGAAGGGAATGATTGCAGGGGAAATACGTTATTGGTCACCGCCTCCTCGACAATCCCCATTCCCTCCGGGTTAGGATCGGCGCATATCGAGCGTGTCAGCCAAGCCGTGTAAGCGGTTGCAAGCGTTGACGATATTTTGAACGATAGCGTCTCCCCTGGGCGCAGCGAAAGACGATCCGAGTAACCTGTGAACGATACTATTTTGTCATCAGAAGTCACCATCTCAGTCGCTCCTTTTGCCATAAACTAGGTCGGGCAGGAATGTAACCCCGTCCGACAGGAAAACCAGTATCAGAATCATCAAAATATAGGGGATTAGAAGCGGCAACACACCAAGCGGAATCTGCTCTATGTCGGGTTTCGGGTAGTTATATCCCTTATCAGCATAAACCGTCCGGCTGGTATTGTTGCCCGCATCCAGTACCGCATCAAAGTAACAACTGTCATGAGCGGGTGCCGTGTCGGTTACCACATGGCGTATGATTGTGTAGCCTTTGTCCGCATTAATACTGATTTTATAACCGTGGTAGCGGTTCCCGTGTTTTTTCGTCCAAGTGGCATCCAAAGCTTTCTGGCAACGTTTGGCCGGTGCCCCATCCGCAGAAATGCTAAAGACTCATCCGATCCAATATTGGGTACTCCACTTGTTCATCCGACACGTTGTATGATGATCTCGCAAAATGTCTAATTGATCCTGTTTTGGTTCTTATTGAAGCCGATAATTAATTCTTAACGTATTGATATTCATGGATATTATTTTCCTTATCAGAACACAAAGAGAGCTGCGGGAGACGTATTGCGAGACCATCTTGTATAGCCGTTTGATAACCCCTACACGCACCCGCGTTTCCAACGGATAGGCCGGGCACCCCCTTGAAAACCGTCTGGACGCAGAGCTATTTGTTCCACTCTTTCCGCTCATGCCGTAAAATCAATATGAGACTCCAACTGCGCCAGCGGATCCCCCTATCCGTCAATCTTGTCTCGTCGATAGTGACTGGCGAATAGGTCATTCTTGATTGCAGTGCGTTTTGTCATGGTCATCTCTCACTCAACAGGGATAGCTAATCTTTTATACCATGAAATCGCCCCGAATAGAAGGGTTTTCAAGGTACCCCTTTATAGTGATGGGTTTGTTTTCAACTTCCAATCAATCCGAGAAAGCCGCTCTTTTTCGAACCCCCTCATACTGCAGTTCCAGTTATAGCCCTCACCCCTCCCCTGAATAAGAAACAAGGGGCATTCATGGACAATGGAGACATTACGCCTTGGGTCTCTGACAAGCGCGAGGCGGTACCTACATTTCTCTTCCTAGCCCCGCAGCGGGGAGCCGCTGGGAGCCGTCACTGACACCCGAGGACCACTAAAGCAATGCTGAACGACTGTCGAGAATTGGCATTATCCAGCCACAACAGCACCGCGGTAGCCCACCTGGACGCCACCGTTGATGCCTATTTACGTTTTGACCGCGACACTGGGAAGTATTTGAAGCGCGCCTTAGCCGCTGACCCTGAGTTTTCGCTGGCGCATTGCGTACGGGGTTATTTCCTGCTGATGTTTATGAACCCGCTGCTTGATAGCAAAGCCAGGCAATCACTTGAAGCGGCTGGCAAGAGCGGGCATTTGACCGCGCGCGAGCGCTGGCACTGTCAGGCACTGGCGGCCTGGGTGGATGGCGATATGAATGCGGCGGCAGCGATTCTGGAGTGCATCCTGATCGCCTGTCCGCGTGACCTGCTGGCCCTGCGAGTGGCTCATTTTCTGCACTTTTACAGCGGCAATGCACTCCGTATGCGCGATTCGGTGGCGCGCGTGATGCATGCTTGGGATGCGGGCGTGCCGGGGTACCCTAGGGTCTTGGGGATGCTGGCGTTCGCCCTTGAGGAATGCGGTGCTGGTTTTGAAGCCGAACGCATCGGCCGCCAAGCGGTGGATAGCGACCCTGATCCATGGGCGATCCATGCGGTCGCTCATGTGATGGAGATGCAAGATCGGCGGCGCGCTGGCATCCACTGGCTGCGGCAACAGCAGCAGCACTTTGAAAGCTGCAACAATTTTGCTTACCATCTGTGGTGGCACCTAGCATTGCACCACCTTGATCTGGGCCAATATGAAGCAGTGCTTGCGCTATATGACGATCACATCCGCGCCGATAAAACGGATGATTATTTGGATCTTTCCAACGCCGCCTCACTGTTGTGGCGCTTGCAGGAACGCGGCATCGCGATCGGCGATCGCTTTGACGAATTAGCCCACTGCTGCCGCCCACGACTGACCGATCAGCGCTTGCCATTTGCCGATACGCACTACCGCTGCATCATCGCTGCAGCGAATGCTGCAGCACCGACTGCATGCGCAACCGCAGATGGGGATCGCGCCGCCGATTGCAGCGTCTCGCCAGCCAGCGCCGCGATCGATTCGACCAGCGCCGCGATCAATTCAGCCGATGGTCTGTCGCAGTCCTTGGGTGCCGCCACCGCGGCATGGTATGCCGGCGACTATCGCACGGTTGTCACTGGATTGCTGCCGTTGCGTGAGCGTATCACCGTCATCGGCGGCTCAAACACCCAACGCGATATGTTCAACCGCTTGCTGATCGATGCTGCGGTGCGCGACCACAACCACCCGCTGGCGTGCGCTTTGTTATCCGAGCGCCGGCAGTTGAGGCCAAACAATATCTGGGCCTGGCAGCGCTATGCCGAAGTGCTTGAGGCGATGGGGGATCCTGCTAACGCCGCTGCCGCCAGCGCACGTGTGCAGTCACTGCTGCGCGCCTGAACGTTGGTTGCGCTGCTTTGAGGGACTTGCGTGGCTTGTCTATTGAGGTAAGGATTATAAATCAACGGCTTACGATACAGGCAAGCGTGTCCATTCCCCCACCCCCCGTTTTTCGAAGTCCCCTTAGTTATTTGAAATCACAATCTTGGGAAAGGCTTTGGAATAGTTACGCGCATGCTGCGACAAGCGAGCGGCGGTGTGGCGGGCGATCTGGCGGTAGCTTTGCGCAATGGCACCGTTGGGGGTATTGATGACGGTTGGTTTGCCCGTGTCCACATCAGCACAGATGGCGCTGTCCAGCGGGATCTTACCCAGCAGCGGCACTTGACAATCGGCGGCCATGCGTTCGCCGCCACCGCTACCGAAAATGGATTCCTGGTGGCCGCACTGGCTACAGATGTGGGTGCTCATGTTTTCAATGATGCCCAGCACCGGCACTTTGACTTTGTTGAACATCTTCAGCCCTTTGCGTGCATCCAACAGCGCGATGTCTTGCGGAGTGGTCACAATAACGGCACCGCTTACCGGTATTTTCTGCGCCAGTGTCAGCTGAGTGTCACCGGTGCCTGGTGGCAGATCGATCAGCAAATAATCCAGATCCCGCCAATTGGTATCGCTTAGCAGTTGCTCAAGCGCCTGAGTGACCATCGGGCCACGCCAAATCATCGGTGTCTCTTCGTCAATCAGATAGCCGATCGACATCGACTGCACGCCGTAGCTGACTACCGGCTCTAAGGATTTTCCATCTGTCGAATCCGGTCGCCCGCTGGCACCCAACATACGTGGTTGGCTAGGACCATAGATATCGGCATCCAACAGGCCGGCCTTGCCGCCTTCGGCGATCAGCGCCAGCGCTAAATTCACTGCGACTGTAGATTTTCCGACGCCGCCTTTGCCCGATGCCACGGCGATCACGTTTTTGACGTTCTGCAACGCTTGCAGGTTAGCCTGTACCGCATGCGCATGCACCGTTGAATCGATCTCGACATCGACGCTGACCACGCCATCAAGCGCCCCAACGCGGGTCGCCACGGCTGCTTTGATAGCGTCAACACAGCCACGCGCAGGAAAACCCAGCTGCAGCTTCAGGCTGACTGCGCCGCCCGCTATGGTCACTTGCTTCAACGTCTTGGCAGTCACCAGATCCGTCGCAAGATGCGGCTCAATATAGCTGCGTATGGCATCCTCAACAACCGCTCTGGTGATCGTCTCTGTCATCGGAAAGTCCTTTTTTGAAAGTTTTGCGCTAGGGATCCAGGCGTGATGCTGGGGTGATTACGGATAGCTCTTGCGTGATGATACCGGTATATACTGATAATCAATCAAGATGCTGATCGAACACGCTCCCCTGCTTCGCGTGGGTTCCCTCTCAAGGAGGGTGAGGAAGGCCGTTTTGTGCACCCCTACGCTCTGGCATAGCGGCTGCGCTTGATGCCTCTGGAAGAACAGCTCCGTTTAGTGCTCTGGAATCTGAGAGTGTTAACGCATAGATAGCTTTACCTGATTCTGCATCATAAGGAAACAATAAAAATCAATAAGTTACTGTTTCTGATTTTGCGTTTTTACGCCTTAATCTATCTGATGATGAACACTCTCTGGAATCTTAACGTTTTTTAATCCTGACATGCCAAGCGTTGCCTCGCAGTCAGGAGAATATTGCCAAAAGACGTTTATATTGGGGAAAGGGTGAAGGCGCATCGACCCCAAAAAACGCGGTACTCCCTTCCCCCAAACCCCTAACCCCAGTACCGCCTTTGCTTTCGACTTAGCGCCGTGCATGGCCGAGGGCGGTAGTAAGGCTCTGGAATGACCGCGGGCGGGGCTCTGGGAACGAGAGCATCAATAGGAATAGCCCCTTCCTGCCTCTTCAAGTAGCATGAGTATAAATGCTCAATCTGTTATGCGGCAACGCAGGCCGGGACGGGAAGCCATCCCGCTAATCAAAAACAGCAAGAAACCAGCCTCCAACACTATCATGCGCGGTGGAATGTATCACCACGAGGCAAAACTTGAGAGTCTGACAAAGCAAAAATCTGAAGCTAGGAAATCACTCGGACCACAATCTCTCCCACCACGTTAAAGGAGGCGGTAGTGTTGCGGATTGTCCGTTTTTCTCCATCTTGGCACGGATGGTGTTGATGTCCCAGCCGCTCAACTGCGCTAGGTTGCGCGCTTCGCTGGCGAAACGTTGCGGCAGCCCGGCGTAGTAACGAGGGGCCGTTTTGCACGCATTCGGATCGCCACGGAAGGGGTGGCGCAGAATATAACGTCCCTGAAAATTGCTGCGATCATGGGTTTCGCGAAATTGCAGATCGTGTGGGAAATGCTCGCTGCTGTAACGCACATGCAGGCGCGTTACGAATACATCCTGCGGTGGTGGCTGCACGCCGCGCGGCGGCTGCCCTCGACGCTGATCAAGCGGTGCCTCAATCCAATGCACTCCCAGCTCGCGCAACTGCGCGGACGACAGCGGATCGGCAGCGCACGGGTCGCACCAAGACATATCCCAAGCGTATTCCATGAATACCGCGTTGTGCTTCTCGCGCCTCACCGCAGTATCGAACATCGCCTGATAGAAAGCCTCAAACTCCGCGCTTACAAACAACGGCAACGCCGCCTCCGAAGGAATTTTGACGGTGCGGTAATTGGTGGTTTCGACACGCCCATTTTTGCTCAGAATGAAAACGAACATCTCCTGCGCGCCACGTGCGTTGACCATCCCCAGACGAATCGGCAACATAAAATGCTCACTCTCGAACGCGATTTGCAGTGGGCGCAGATAGCCACCGCGCGGCACCTGTTGCTGTAAATTGACGCGCGCGACAAAAAACTTCATCCCCTGTTGGATATAGCGTTCGAGCACTGGATTGGCGCTTTGCGGCATATGATACCCGTTATCGACCAACCAGCGCTGCAAACCATCGCTTTGCTGCGCCGAAAGGATCAGGATGTCGTATTCGCCAACCGTGTATTGCGCTTCGATCACCACGCCTGCCGCCCGCGCCGCCGCATCCTGCGGTGCCGTGCGTTGCGCGTCAGCCGCCAAGCTCCCGACTTGCAAACGGCGCAAGTGCAGTACGCAGGGATCGTCATCATAGTATTCAACCAGCCGCGGTGCCGTGTACGCATCAAGATGATCGACAAGCGCATTATTGGTGACATGGATCTGCCTGCGCGCCAATACCGTCGGCACCGGCACCACCAAGGCAAAATCGCTCAGCTCACCGTGATAATCACTAACCATCGTGATCACCGTTCGCCCCTGGTGGCGTGCGATCACGATCTTGGAGGCATCGTTAAACAAATCGGTATCGGCGCGACCAACGTAAAAACCACAAAAGCCAAGCGCTGCCGGGGTCCCGATGATCAGCACCAACGGCACCATCAACCAGCGACAGTATGACATTAGCTCTCTCCTTGGAAATCCACACCCGCAACTCGTGTCGCCGCCCCCGCTGTGCACAACGCTAACAACCGAGCCGGCTGACACCGTATTCTCTATCGCAGCGGATTATCGGCTATTTGGCGGCGCTTGGAAAGAGCCGCACGATAAGCTAAGCGGTACCACGCTGCACACCTAGCGGCATGGCGGCACTGCGGTCGCGGGGTTTCCCCCAACCGACGGCAGGTGCTGGCTGGGGCGGTGGACAAACAGCGCTGCGGCGGCGCAATCCTATCGCAAGCACAGGCCGAGGCCCAACATCAAACGCAGCAAACCGCACGGCTTCAGGTTGTCAGGTTAAAGCGAAGGCCTTGCTGGGGATGAGGGTTTGGGGAAAGAGGGAGGAAGAGGCGCGCTCTGGAGCTGCTGGAGGAGGAAATCGCGATTGGTGCGCGACGCAGAAAAATCCTCATCCAGTTCCAGCGCCAGTTGGAATTGCGACAATGCCTCCAAGGGCTTCCTCATGCGAAACAGCGCAACCCCAAGGTTATGCTGATCGACTGCCGATTGTGGTTGCTGTTCAGCGGCGATCCGGTAAGCGGTCAAGGCTTCCGCTTTGCGTCCCTGTTGACTCAGCCAGCCGCCGAGGTTCTTGTGCGCATCACGGGCGCTTGGGTTATGGTCTATGATGTGCTGGAAGAAGCGCCCATCGTGTCGATAGAGCGTGCTTTGCTGCCAGGTTATGCTCGCCAAGATCAGTAGTACGCTAACGCTCAGCACAGCACCAATGCGCTGCTGCCACGCTGACCACCACGCAAAATGCACCCAAGCGCCACAGCACTTTGGCAGATATAACCACGCGCCCGCTACCAGCGGGGCTATCACGCCGATGCCGGCTAGGTACTGAAAGCGGTCAGCGACCAAAGAAAAAGCCATAAAACTGTGCTCAATAAAACCGAGCACCGGCGACAGCGTGATGATGAAGAACAGCAGCCCACACATCGGCCCTCTGCCGATGCGCCGCCGCGACACCCACAACGCCCCGATGAGCAGCAAGATAGCGGCGGCGCACAGCCAGTTGACTGGGTTGTCGAGCGAGGGATCCCAATACGGGTAGACGATCGCAAGTTGCGTCGGCCAGATAATTTTATCCAGATAGAACAGCACCGCACGGGCGGCGATCAGCAGCCGCTCAAGCCACGTATAATCAAGCCCAATGACGCTGCCCGTGCTGTAAAAATAGTACATATCAGCACCCGCGATGGCAAGCGCCAGCAATAACAGCGGCACCAGCCGCAGGCTTTGCGCCACGCTCACCCGCCCCTGCTTCCACCAGTGCAGCAGCCACAACGACAACGGCAGCGTGACCACGATCGACTTGCTCAGCATCCCCAATACCAAACACGTCGCTGTCAGCAAGTAAGCGCCGCGCGTGCGACGCCCGTAATCACCAACATAAACTGCCGCCGCAGCGAGGAAAAACAGGCCCGATAGCAGGTCTTTGCGCTCAATAACCCAAGCCACCGACTCGACATGCAGCGGATGCAACGCAAATACGCCGGCAACCAACCACGCGCCAGCGACCGCTAAGCGTCGCATCAACCACCATACCAGCAGCACATTGATCGTGTGTAGCAGCAGGTTGACCACATGATAGCCAACGGGATTATGCCCCCATAGCAAATTCTCCAGCCAAAAACTGCTATAAACCACCGGCCAATAATGCACTTCGTGTGCGATTTGCCTAGGATCAAACCAAATCGACCATAACCCGTCCGGGTGACGCAACACCTCGGAGTGGAGAATCAGCGCATCATCCCAGATAAAACCGGCCGACAGCACCGGCAGATAGCCGCCCACGACCAGCAGCACCAGCGCGGCTCCCTGCCATCCGCGGCGCGCATACAGCAGGCCGATGAAGTGTAACGGCGAGGTGCCCGTTAGACGCCGTGGTTGGCGCACACGCCGGGCCGTGCGCGATGGGACGGCGTCGGCGGCACGCTTCAGCTTGCGGGAACGTTTGGCTTTAGGCATAACGGAATACGTATGCAGGCCCCCCCCTCGAAAGCCAACCTCACTAGCTTTTCGAGGGGGGGCAGAAAATGAGCGCGCCGGCAAAGTGCTCAGGTTTTGCACCTGCGCCTACGGTTCACCACGGATTGAGCGGGCGGCTATGCTTCAAGGTGTGTTATTGTAGCTTGAGATTTGCTATCAGCGCAGCTTGAGGTTTGCTATCGACGTACCAGTTGCGGATAATGCGCGGCGCTAACAACGTGGCAAGCAGTGTCCCCCTATCTGACGCATATGCCTGTAATCCTTCAAGATGCTTGATTGAACGCATTGCCAAACGGTGCGTGGGAACTCCCCTCTCCCTCTGGGAGAGGGCCGCGGGGCGATTGGTTCTGACTTGGTAGCGGGCATTTTGCACCGCGTGGCGCACCTGATTAAAATTAAAACAATCCCTTCCCATCAACCCCCAGTTTTTCGAGATTCCCATGAGCGCTGATCTGCACTCCGAGGAATTGTTCTCGGTACGTGGAAAAACGGTACTGATAACCGGCGCTTCCAGCGGCCTTGGCTGGCATTTCGCCGAACTTCTGGCGGCCCGCCATGCGCGGCTGGCGGTGGCGGCACGGCGCGAGCAGGCGCTTGTACAATTGGCGCAGCAGTTGCGTGAGACGGGCGCTGAAGTGCTCCCGGTCGCCATGGATGTGACCGATGGTGACAGCGTGCGCAGCGCTTTTTTGCGCATTGAACAGCAATTGGGAGTGGTCAATGTGGTGCTCAACAATGCCGGCATCGCCGATAGCGAAGCGGCATTGCAGCTGACCGAAGCGCGCTGGCAGCAGGTCATCGACACCAACCTCAACGGCGCTTGGCGTGTCGCCACCGCTGCCGCGCAATGCATGGTCGCCGCCGGCATCAGCGGCAGCATCATCAATATCCTGTCGATTCTGTCGTTCGCGACGGCAAGCGGCTTGTCCAGCTATGGCGCGGCCAAAGCTGGACTGTTGCAGCTGACGCGCTACCAGGCGCTGGAATTTGCGCGCCACCGCATTCGCGTCAATGGCATCGCCCCGGGCTATATCCACACCGCCATCAACGACACCTTCTTTAACACCGCTGCTGGACAGAAAAAGATCCAGCGCATCCCGCAGCAGCGCCTCGGCGTCCCTGCCGACCTCGATGGCGCGTTGCTGCTGCTGGCCTCCGATGCATCGCAATACATGACCGGATCAACCATCACGGTTGACGGCGGCTACCTGTGCGCCGGACTTTAGCACCCGCCCCGGGCTTGTCTTTAAGTCCAGATGGGCTGCCTGCACCGCCAAAGTCACCAAAGCCACTCTGTGCCGGTACACGGTTTTTACCTCTGGGGCTTGACTATTGTGGAAAGGGTTATAAATCAACGGCTTACGTTACCGGTGTTCATATCACTTCCCTCAAACCCCCATCCCTTTCAAGGTTTTTCAAGGTGCCCGGTGTTATATTAGGAGAAGGGAAGGGAATGGTTTATTAATCAATGGCTTACGAAATATCTCATAGCACCCATTCCCCAAGCTCCCATCCTATTTCAGATTTTTTCGAGGTTCCATTAACTTAAAATGCCAAATACCCCTTCAGAAACACTGAACGCCAGTTCTCCTCATTCGCTGACATTGTTGACGGATCTATACCAGTTAACAATGGCCGCCGGGTATTGGGTCTCGGGGCTGTCTGAGCGCGAAGCGGTATTTCACCTGTCGTTTCGCAGCAATCCCTTTGGCGGCGGCTATGCGATCGCCTGTGGACTGGCTTCGGTCATCGACTATATCAGCCATTTCCAATACCATGAAGACGACCTAGATTATCTCGCGAGCCTGCGCAACCCCGATCAGAGTCCGCTGTTCCGTGCCGATTTTCTGCGCGTCCTGAAGCACGTGCGCCTGTGCTGTGATGTTGACGCCGTGATTGAAGGCAGCATCATATTCCCTCACCAACCGATCCTGCGCGTGCGCGGCCCGATCATGCAATGCCAGTTGTTAGAGACGGCGTTGCTGAACCTCATCAATTTCCAGACCTTGATCGCCACCAAGGCGGCGCGCGTCGTTCAAGCAGCCAGCGGTGATGCGGTGATGGAATTCGGCTTACGCCGTGCGCATGGGATCAACGGCGGCGTTACCGCCAGCCGAGCGGCGCATGTCGGCGGTTGCAGCAGCACCAGCAATGTCCTCGCCGGCAAACTGTACGGTATTCCGCTGCGCGGCACCCATGCCCATTCGTGGGTCATGAGTTTCGCCAGCGAACGCGAGGCGTTTTCAGCCTATGCCGACGCTTTCCCCAGCAACTGCGTGTTTCTGGTTGATACCTACGATTCGATCGAAGGGGTGCGCAATGCCATCCACATCGCTGCCAAGATGCGCCAACGCAACCTCCAACTGAGCGGCATCCGCCTCGATTCTGGTGATCTGGCCTACCTAAGCATCAAAGCGCGCCAAATGCTGGATGCGGCTGGCTTCAGCGACACCAAAATCATCGCCGGCAATGACCTCGACGAGATCGTTATCGAAAGCCTGAAACGTCAGGGGGCTCGCATCGATGTCTGGGGCGTAGGGAATCGCTTGATAACTGCATACGATCAACCCTCACTCGGCGGAGTCTATAAGCTGAGCGCGATCCGCAATCCCCGCGGAGAATTTGAAGATCGCATCAAAATCTCCGAGCAGGCGATCAAAAACACCATCCCCGGTCTGCTGCAAGTATGGCGCTGCGGGGACAACGGCACGATGCTCGCCGATCTCATCTTCGATGAAAACCGCCCCCCAGCGGCGCACCGTACGCTGACGATGGTCGATCCGCTGGATCACACCAAACGCCACACCCTACCTCGCGGGATCGATACCACGCCATTGCTGCAGCCCATCTTCCGCCACGGGGAACCGACCTATACCTCCCCTGCTGTCAGCGCCATACGCGATTATGCACAACAACAACTGCAGCGCCTGCATCCAGCGATCCGACGCTTCGTCAACCCCCACGTCTACCCGGTCGGCCTTGAGCAGCAACTGCACGAGCGCCGCACCGCTCTGATCCTCGAAATGCGCCAACGCAACCGTGGTTGAGACGGCAGCGATGGGGAACACCCTTCCCTTCCCTGCCGCGATCCCTTATCGCCCCTCGTATTGGAGTATAATCCCGCGCGGGACACTCGCTTGGCGGCTAGACGAGCATCACGCTTGCTTAGCAAACGCGGTATCTGCCGCAATACTGTGTAGCGACACCTCGAGGCAGAGCTCGGCGGTATTCTGGATGGCGAAGTGGATCCCCGGTGCCAACAACACATTGTCGCCACGCGACAGCTCAACACGGTGGCACGGTGGCTCGGGAGCGGTTGAGCGCGCCTCTGCATCTGCATCTGCGAGTCTGATCTCGCCTCTGCCAGCGGTTACAAAGACCGACAGCGCACGATTTCGGGTTGGGAAAAAATCCGTGCCAGCGTGGCTTTTGAGCGTCATTCGGGCGGCTGTCAACTGCGGCAAGGACGCCAGTTGGGTAATCGTCCCACCCTTGATCGGTTTTCCCTCCAGCTCTTCATCGATCCAAGTATCATGCTGCTGATAGATCAGTCGATTTTTCGCCGGCGGCTGGATCGCTTGGATCTTTTGCAGAGCGTATTCGCGACAAAACTGTGGCGGGATAACCTTGTGCTTATTCTGATCGTATAGCCGGTCAACCATGTCGGTCGAAACCGTTGCGTATTCTTCCAAAACACAACCGAGCACGGTATGCACCGTATTTAGTTGATCGATGATGAATACGTCACCCGGCAACGGACGGTATCTATAACGCTCATAGCGCGCATCCGCAGCACCGGCTAACCAAGCGGCAAAGGCCTGTGGCTGATACACCTCGCGCCACTTGGCAAAATCACAAATAAACACAAAGCCACCGGCGAGCACTTCAAGAATATGGAAGACCTCCAGCTTGTGCTGAGTATGCTGCTGAAAGCTGAAGCCTTCTCCAGGGTTTTGCAGAAATATCGAATACCCCAAAGGATTAGAGGCCTTTATCGCATACGATTTGTACTTCAACAGCCAATTTATTTGCTTCTGAAAATTCGCTATTGCCGCCGCCAGCGCCGCGCTCATCGGCTGTGCGAACAATGCTGACAAGGTGCGCTTGTATGCTGCCTCGTATTGCTCCAACACCTCGATCGGGCAATCGAGCATCAGCTTTCCCCGCAAGCGCTCGAGGGGATCCAGTAACTGCTGCTGGTCTTTGTCAAAAGCAAGCATGGTGCTCTCGCAATGCGCTATAGCTGAAAGTAGTGTATGGGGGGAAGGGTGAAAAAGAGCAGCGACAGATAGAGTTGCCACTATACCAGAGTACCCGCCCGAAGCCACATCCCCAGAGCCTTACCCGAAGCCCGAGGCCAGCACGGCGTCGAGGCGAGGGCGCAGGAGGTACTGGGGTTAGGGGCTTGGGGGAAGGGAGTACCGCGTTTAGGGGTGCTAAACACGCCTATGTTTTTTTATTTTTTATTTGGTGCGCCTAACGGCGCTTCGTTCGCTGGCCGGCATAGAGCGGTCAGCGGCACCATGAAATTACCGCTGGAGGGTTCATCTTCTCCGATACATCGGCGCATTGCCAATAGCAGGCTTCACCCAATACCAACGTCTTTACCCTCCTTATTCCCTTTGATGGTCTCAGGATTAAAAATATTAAAGATCCCAGAAACCCCGCCCAAGTTCTTTCAGAGCATCCAACGAAGCAAAATGCACAGGCTATGTCAAAAAACCAAGGCTGTGCTAGGACAGAGGCTTGAGGGAAGGGAAGCGACTGCCTGTAACGTAAGTTGCTGATTTATAATCATTTTCATTCCCGCTACCCCCCCCCATCAGAAAAGTTATATACCACTAATAGCCACAGGGCGCTATCATGCACCCTTCAGGGCGCATGATAGCGCCCTCGCAGCAAGCCCCTCTTTTTTCTGCTCAAATGACGCTCTGCACTGAGGCTGCAATGACTCTACAGAAAGAGCCATTTGCACCTCTCTGCTTGACAAAACGGTTAGCATATGTCATCAAAAGCCCCCTCTTCGATTATCAGTATCCTGCCGGCGTTATCACCGAAAGTACCACTGCAACCCGCTGCCGAGAAGATGTGGAATGAAAAGTACCGCCTTAGAAAAAAGGACGGAACAGCGGTCGATCAAACGATCGATGACACCTATAAGCGGGTCGCCAAAGCGTTAGCGGACAGGGAACCAAAAGACAAGCGCGAACTTTGGTATGAGCGCTTCCTGACCGCTCTGCGCAAGGGCGCGATCCCCGCCGGCCGCATCGTCTCAAACGCCGGTGCCGGTACCCTGAAGCCTGCCGCATCAATGATTAATTGTACCGTCTCAGGCACCATTCCTGATTCGATGGACGGGATTTTAACCAAGCTGCATGAGGCTGGTTTGACACTGAAGGCCGGCTGTGGCATAGGCTACGATTTCTCTACTTTGCGGCCGAAAGATTCTTACGTAGCGGGTGCCGGTGCTCACACCTCGGGCCCCTTGTCGTTCATGGATATCTACGATCGCATGTGCTCCACGGTGTCATCGGCAGGAGGACGGCGCGGCGCTCAAATGGGCACATTTGACGTTGACCATCCAGATATCCTCGATTTCATTCGCGTCAAGCGCGAGGATGGCCGGTTGCGGCAATTCAATCTGTCGTTGCTGATCACCACGGAGTTCATGGAAGCAGTCGAGCAAGGGCGCGATTGGCCGCTGATCTTCCCGATTAAGCAGGACGAACTGAGTGAAAGCGACCTAGCGCGACTGACAGCGTGCGATGAGGTAGTATGGCGCAAGCGCTCAAACGATGACGGCTATATCAAAAACGAGCACGCCCAGGTCGCTTGTCGGGTGCATTCACGGGTTCCAGCGCAACAGATCTGGGACGCCATTATGCAATCCACCTACGACTTTGCTGAACCCGGGTTTATCCTGATCGACGCCGTCAATGAGCAGAATAATAACTGGTTCTGCGAAACCATCCGGGCAACCAACCCCTGCGGCGAGCAGCCGCTGCCGCCGTATGGCGCATGCCTTCTTGGCTCGATTAATCTGACCCAATACGTGCTCAATCCATTTACCGATTCGGCAAGTTTTGACTGGCGCAGCTATCGTGATACGGTCACGACCTTCACGCGCATGCTGGACAATGTCATCGGTATTGATGGCTTGCCGCTGGCCAAGCAAAAGCACGAGTTGGAGACCAAGCGACGGCACGGCATGGGGTATCTGGGATTGGGCTCTGCGCTGACAATGCTGCGCATCCCTTATGGCTCTGAGGGATCCCTCCAGTTCACCGAGGAAGTAACGCGCGTTATGGCGCTGACCGGCTGGGAAGTAGGCGTTCAGTTGGCTAAAGAAAAAGGTCCAGCGCCTGTCTTGTCGCAGGAATTTGAGGTGACTGAGGCGATGCTTGCGAGCCGCCCAGAAATGTGCGCTGATGGGTACAAGCTGGGCGATCGCGTACCCGGTCGGGTGTTGCTGGCGCGCTACAGCCGCTACATGCAGCGTGTTGCCAAGGTCGATAAAGCGTTAGTCAAGGCGATCGAAAAACACGGTTCGCGCTTCACCCACCATACCTCGATCGCGCCTACCGGAACGATTTCGTTGTCGCTGGCCAACAACGCCAGCAACGGCATTGAGCCGTCGTTTTCACATTATTACCTGCGCAATGTGATATCGAAGGGGCGCAAGACCAAAGAGCAGTTGGAAGTGTACTCGTATGAGTTGTTAGCCTACCGTGCGCTGGTGGATGGCGGCGAGACGCTGACCGACGCCAGCAAGCAGCCCTTGCCGGATTACTTTGTCAGTGCCGAGCAGACGACGCCGCAACAGCATGTCGCTATCCAAGCGGCGGCGCAGCAGTGGGTCGATTCATCCATATCAAAAACGGCGAATATTCCGACTGACTTCCCTTACGCTGATTTTAAGGGGATTTACTACGATGCCTATAAGAAGGGTCTCAAGGGCTGCACAACGTTTCGCTTTAACCCACAAGTCTTTCAAGGGGTGTTGGTCAACAAAGCCGACCTTGACAACACCGTGTATTGCTTTGAACTCGCTGACGGCAGTGTCGTCAAGGCACGCGGCAATGAAGAGATAGCGTATGAAGGCGAGGTCCATACGGCGGCTAATTTGTTCGATGCACTGAAAGAAGGCTACTATGGAAAACTATAAAAAGGCGTACTCATGGTTACTAAAATAGATCAAACCATCACCGGCTGGAGCGTTGAAGACGTGAAGCACCAAGATGTTGAAAAAAAGGAGGCTGCCCGCCTCGCGCCAAAAGACAACATCATCCACATGCACGAGAGGTTGCGGCGACCAACAACGCTGCAAGGCTCAACGTATAAAATCAAACCGCCGATCTGCGAACATGCGTTGTACGTTACGATCAATGATATCGTGCTCAACGAAGGCACTCCCCACAAGCAGCGCAGGCCGTTTGAAATTTTTATCAATTCCAAGAACATGGAGCAATTCCAGTGGGTTGTGGCGCTGACTCTGATCATCTCGGCGGTGTTTCGCAAGGGCGGAGAGTTCAGCTTTATGGTCGAGGAACTGCGCTCGGTGTTTGATCCCCACGGCGGGTATTACAAGCCAGGAGGCCATCGCAAACCATCACTGGTCGCTGAGATCGGCGATGTGATCGAACACCATATAAAAAACATCCAGCACCAGGGGAAGGTTGAATACGGCGAACGCAGGCCCTCAGCCGCGGCGAAAGAAACAGCGTCGACTGAAGCGGCGCTCGCCAATGCACGGTATTGCGTAAAATGCAGCACCTATAACATGATCCGCTCAGAGGGCTGCGATGTGTGTTTAAATTGCGGCTATTCCAAGTGCGAATAAAGGATTACCGGCAACGATTGGCGCTAGTCAGCAATGGAGGAAGCACACTATGAAAGTCACCAAAGGGGCTGTTGCAGGCTTTGTTCTTGGCGGTTTTCTGGGGGTGGTTGCCGGCTTCGCCCTCGGGATCTACCTGTTGCCGATCCTCGTCGCTGGGGAGGGGGCTTCAGCAGTTGAGATCTCGGCAGCCAAGGAAAATGCGGTGCGCAGCGGCGTTTTCCGCCGCGACTTGCCCGGCAGCGATGCGTTCCATTGGGGCGAAGGCACCTTGGTCGAGTCTATGGAAGCAAACAAGGTCTATTACACGCTGGAAGGTCGTCTTGCCCCAGGGCCGGATTACAAACTCTACCTGACGCCCGAATATGTCGATACCGAGGCCGCTTTCTTGGCCATCAAGGATCGCTCAAAACGGGTCGCGAGCCTAGATACCTTCGAGAACTTCCGCGTCAGCGTGGATGCGGCGGTGAACCCCCAGCAATACCCAGCGATCGTCGTCTGGTGCGAACGCTTTGCGCAGTTTATTACCGCCGCTACCCTAACGACGCGTTGACGTTTCCGCACCACTTTGCAACCTGTCCTGCAACCCGACTGTTCATGATCCCGCTGTCAGTTAGCGCATTATCGAAGCTATCGAAGATCGCGCACGGCGGCAGCGCTATGGCGCTCGCCTGATGCGCTGGTGGTGGCATCGGACGGCTGCTCCCATCCGTCCGCTAATGGGGCGCGTAGCGTCCCATTGCTAGTGCCATGACCGATCACCAATACCAACTCGAGACCTTGTGCCTGCACGCCGGGCAACAACCCGATGCAGCGACCGGCTCGCGTGCACCGCCGATCTATCAAACCGCCGCGTATGTGTTCGACAGCACCGATCACGCCGCGAGTCTGTTTAATTTACAAACCTTCGGTAATATCTATACGCGCCTGACCAACCCGACCACCGCGATGTTTGAGGAGCGCATGGCGGCGTTGGAGAACGGTCGCGCGGCGGTCGCCGTAGCTTCCGGTATGGCGGCCCAGATGGTTGCTTTTCTGACCTTGCTGCAAGCCGGCGATCATATCGTCTCATCGAGCCGCCTCTACGGCGGCAGCTATTCTCAACTGGCGGTCAATTTTCGTAAACTTGGGATTGAGACGACGTTCGTTGACCCCGACGAACCTGCCAACTTCGCCGCCGCAATACAACCGAATACGCGCGTGCTGTACGCCGAGACGATTGGTAACCCGCTGATCGATGTGCTCGATATCAGCGCCGTCGCTGACGTAGCGCATGCCGCCAAGCTGCCGTTGATGCTGGACAACACCTTCGCCACCCCTTATTTGTGCCGCGCGATGGATTTTGGCGCCGATTTAGTGAGCCACTCGGCGACCAAGTTTATCGGTGGACACGGCACCTCGATCGGCGGCGTGTTGGTGGAATCAGGACGTTTCCCGTGGGACAATGGCAATTTCCCGGGGATGACCGAACCCTCGGCGGGCTACCACGGGGTGCGCTTCTATGAAACCTTTGGCGATTTCGGCTTCACCATGCGCGCACGTTGCGAAACGTTGCGTACGCTGGGTCCGAGCCTCAGTCCGTTTAATGCGTTTTTATTTTTGCAAGGGTTAGAAACCTTGCATGTGCGGATGCAACGCCATTGCCAGAATGCGCTCGCCGTCGCGCAGTTCCTCGAGGCGCACCCCGATGTGTGTTGGGTGAACTACCCGGGTCTGAAGAGCAGCCGTTATTACGCTAGGGCGCAGCAATACCTGCCCAAAGGTGCCGGTGCAATACTTACCTTCGGCATCAAAGGCGGTTGCGCGGGCGGTCAGTGTTTCATCGAGGCAGCCGAGTTTATGAGCCACTTGGCAAATGTAGGGGATGCTCGGACGCTGATTGTCCATCCCGCATCGACCACTCATCGCCAGCTATCAGAAGCTGAGCAGCGCGCTGCCGGCGTTACCTCGGACATGATCCGCATCTCGGTTGGGATTGAAGCGATCGATGACATCCTGTGGGATATCGATCAAGCGTTGCACCACACACGCGCCGCATGACGCATACAAAAAGAAGGCCATGAAGGCATACGAACAACACCTAGACAAGGTCAAGGCGAACTACGTGCCATTGACGCCAATCAGCTTTCTCCAACGTTCAGCGGCTGTGTATCCAGACAAAACGGCGATCATCCATGGTGCTCGGCATTACAGCTATCGCGCCTTTTACCGCCGCTCGCGTCAACTGGCGAGCGCCTTGGCGCGGCGCGGAGTAGGACTCCATGACACGGTATCGATCTTGGCACCCAACATACCGCAAATGCTGGAAGCACATTTCGCGGTACCGATGCTGGGGGCAGTGCTAAATACCATCAACTACCGCCTAGACGCCAACACGCTGCGCTTCATTTTGCAACACGCCGAGACCCAGGTGTTGCTCACCGACTGTCAATTCTCGGCGACGCTCAAAGCCGCATTGGCCGACCTACCGCAACCGCCGCTGGTGATCGACATCGATGATCCTCTCGATCAAAGCGGTGGCGAACGCCTAGGCGAAAAGGAATACAATGCGTTTCTCGCCGAAGGCGATGCGGATTTCGCCTACACCTTGCCGAGCGATGAATGGCAGGCAATCGGGCTCAGCTATACGTCCGGCACCACCGGCAACCCAAAGGGCGTTGTGACCCATCACCGCGGCGCTTACCTGAATGCGCTTGGGCAATTGCTGGCGTTTGACATAAATGCCAACAGCCGCTATCTGTGGACGCTGCCGATGTTCCACTGCAATGGCTGGACCTACACTTGGGGCGTCACCGCCGCCGCGGCGACCCATATATGCCTGCGTCAGGTTGACCCACAGCATGTCTTCTCCCTGATCAGCGAACAGCGCATCTCCCATCTGTGCGGTGCCCCAGTGGTGCTAAATATGCTGATCCACGCCCCCGAGCAGCAGCGGCGGCGTTTTGACCATCGCGTGATGGTAGCAACTGGCGGCGCGGCACCACCGAGCGCCGTGATCAACGCGATGAGCGCGATGGGGTTCAACATCGTACACCTATACGGTTTGACTGAAACCTATGGCCCGGCCACCGTTTGCGCTTGGCAGGAAGACTGGAACGTGCTCGATGCGCAGCAGCAGGCGCAGCGTATCGCAAGGCAAGGAGTGATCTACCCGACCCAAGAAAGCCTGATGATCGCTGATAGCGAAACACTGGCACCGATACCTTGGGATGGCCAGACGCTCGGTGAACTAATGCTACGCGGCAATACGGTCATGAAAGGCTATCTGAAGAACGAAAAGGCCACCCAAGAGGCGTTCAAAGGCGGTTGGTTCCATACCGGCGATCTGGCAGTACAGCACGCCGACGGTTACATTGAGATCAAAGATCGCTCCAAGGATATTATTATTTCTGGTGGGGAGAATATATCCAGCCTTGAAGTTGAGGGCTGTCTGTATCAGCATCCCCTAGTCATGGAGGCGGCGGTGGTCGCCAAACCGGATCCTTACTGGGGGGAATCGGTGTGTGCTTTTGTAACGCCAGTTGATGCCGAAAGCGATCTCAATGCAGAGCACATCCAAAGCTGGTGCCGCGAGCGCATCGCGCATTACAAAGTACCGCGCCACGTGGTATTCAGCCCACTACCCAAAACATCAACCGGGAAAATTCAGAAGTTTGTCCTGCGCGAGCAGGCAAAGGCGCTCTGAACCTGCGGGCTAACTGATTCAATGCGGGGCTTGTCTATTGTGGAAGTGGTTATAAATCAACGACTTACGCTACAGGTGTTGATGCCCCTTCCCCCAAACCCCCATCCCGCTTTGGTTATTCGAGGTTCCCCGCGATAAATCCAATGGACCTGCAACGCATCAAAGAACTTATCGAACTGCTTGAAAGCTCGAAGGTCGATGAAATCGAGATTCAGGAAGGCGAACAGCGCATTCGCGTCGTGCAGCACAGGCCCCAGCCGGTGTACCAGGTGCTGCCAGCGAGCGAGGCCTCTGCTGCCGCATCCCCGGCTGACAATCGCCCACCCGACCTAACACTGAAGCCGCCAGCGAGCGAGGGCTCTCCCCTTACGGTCGCCGCAGCCGATACAGGGTATACCGTAACGGCACCGATGGTAGGGGTTTTTTACGGCGCGCCATCACCTACTGCGCATCCGTTTGTCGGACATGGGCAAACGGTTAACTTGGGCGACACCTTGTGCATCATAGAAGCCATGAAGATCATGAACCAGATCGATGCCGATGTGAGCGGTGTGGTGCGTAAGGTGCTGGTTGAAAGCGGGCAGCCGGTGGAATTCGGCCAGCCGTTGATGATCATCGACCGCAATCAATAATCGGACACTTCGGAAAAGGTTATCTACCCATGCTACTTGAAGATGCAGGAAAGGGCTGTTTTTACATGCTCTCATTCCAGAGCATTGCCCGAAGCCCTTTTCCAGAGCGTTTCTCGAAGCCTAACAGTAGGCGTTAATTAAGAACTGCGGTTATGTCGGGGATAGAGGGTTGGGGAGAAGGGGGGTACCGTAGAATTATTACGGTCGATCCAATAGTCCCCCTTTCCCCAAATAAGAACGTCTTTACCCTCCTTAATCTCCTGAAAACCAAGCTGCGCTTGTTTTTCAGGATTAAAAATACGCTTTAGATTCCAGAGCACTGCCCGAAGCATGGGAGCGTGCTCAATCAAGTAACTTCAAGTAGCATGATTATAAATCAACGACTTACATCACAGGTGATCCTATCCCTTCCCCCAACTCCCATCCCATTGACCATTTTTCTGGGTTTCCCCCACCGTGTTTGAAAAAGTCCTGATCGCTAATCGCGGCGAAATCGCGCTGCGCATTCAGCGCGCCTGCCGCGAACTGGGGATCCACACGGTAGCGATACACTCCACTGCCGATTGCGATTTGATGCATGTGCGGCTCGCCGATGAAACGGTGTGCATTGGCACCGCGCCAGCGCTCAACAGCTATCTGAATATCCCGGCCGTTATCAGTGCCGCTGAAGTCACCGACGCCGCGGCGATACATCCAGGCTATGGTTTCTTATCCGAGAACGCGGCGTTTGCTGAATTGGTGCAGCAAAGCCAGTTTGTGTTTATTGGACCAAAGCCGGAGACGATCCAGTTGATGGGCGATAAACTGGCGGCAATCGCTAAAATGCGATCGATCGGCGTACCCTGTCTGCCGAGCATTAAGGTCGAACCGGATGAGTCCCAGAAAACACTGCGTGCGGCCCACGATATCGGCTACCCGGTGATCATTAAAGCCAGCGGCGGCGGCGGCGGTCGCGGGATGCGAGTGGTGCGCTCGCAAGTGGAATTATTGCCCGCGGTTGACATGACGCGCAGCGAAGCACACAGCGCTTTCGGTAACGATACCATCTATCTGGAGAAATATCTGGAGGATCCGCGGCACATTGAGATCCAGGTGTTGGCCGATCGCCACGGCCATGCGGTGCATCTTGGCGAACGCGATTGTTCGCTGCAGCGGCGACACCAGAAAGTGCTGGAAGAAGCGCCAGCCCCCGGCATTGATGCAGCGACCCGCGCCCGAATTGGCGACCGTTGCGTCAATGCCTGCATCGATATCGGCTATGAAGGCGCGGGAACCTTTGAATTCCTGTACAGGGACGGACAGTTTTATTTTATCGAGATGAATACCCGCGTACAGGTTGAACACCCCGTCACCGAAATGGTGACCGGCATTGATATCGTCAGAGAGCAGATTCTGATCGCCGACGGCCAAGCACTGTCGTTCACCCAAGATCAGATCACCCTGAAGGGGCATGCGATCGAATGCCGCATCAACGCCGAAGACGCGCAAACCTTCATGCCCTCCCCAGGTCGCGTTACATTGATGCATGCACCCGGCGGTCCGGGCATTCGTCTTGACTCCCATCTCTACACTGGCTACACGGTGCCACCGTATTATGATTCGATGGTTGGCAAGCTGATCGCCCACAACAACAATCGCGGATCAGCGTTGATGCGCATGCGCACCGCACTTAGCGAGATCGTCATTGAAGGCATTCGCACCAATATCCCGCTCCATGTCGATCTGTGCAACGACCCGGTGTTCATCAAAGGCGGCGCCAGTATCAACTACCTCGAAAAAAAGCTTAAGGCCACCTCGAAAAACCAGCTTCGCTAACTTTTCGAGGGCACCGGCGAGGCTTGTCTATTGGGGGAATACCCCTTCCAGCAATCATTTCAGGGTGCCGCTTGGCGGATCGAGGGGGCAGCGAACGGCGCACCACAGGCACTCCTAAAATAAAACGATCCCTCCCTTCGCTTCCTGCGGCGGGAGCCGCCGTTAGTCAATGGTTGAGGGGATCGGTTTCAGGCGCTCGGACAAGCGCTTATAAGGTCGCCCTAAGCGCTTCTCATAGACTACGGCGAATTCAAGGATGTTACGGACATATTTGCGGGTTTCGCTGTACGGAATATTCTCGATCCATATCGTCGGCGACACCTCGCCGCTTGGTGGCAGCCAGCGTTTCACCTGCCGCAGTCCGGCGTTATAGGCAGCGCTCGCAATGACCTCATTACCCGCGGCGCGGGCGCGCAGGTAGTTGAGGTAAAAGGCACCGTAGCGCAGGTTGGTTTGCGGACGCAGCAGCACCCGCCTACCCCGCCAGCGGAGTCCCAGCTTCTTGGCGATATAGCGGCCGGTGCGCGGCATGATCTGCATCAGCCCGATGGCTTTTGCTGACGACAGCGCATCGCTGCGAAATGCACTTTCTTGGCGCATCGTGGCTAGGATAAGCGCCTCGCTCACCCCATAGCGACGGGCTTCGTGGGTGACCAACTGACGGTAGGTCAGCGGGAAGCGGAGCTCAATATCATTGAACTGCCCGGTTTTGGCGATGGTCGCGATGGCGATATCATGCCAGCCCCACTGCTTGGCGCTCACTGCCGCCGCGGCCAGCATCTGGTGATCGGCACCGTGCGTCAGTGAGCGCCATTCACGGCGCGCATCCAATTGATGGTTATGGTAAAGCAATTCGCGCACGCGGATCGCCGCCGGCTGTTTGGCGAAGGCCTGCAGGATGCGATCGCTGACTTGGGTTTCTTGGTGTTGGAAACGATAATTACGGCGCAACTGATCGGCGGCGAGGAAGCCGTAGTAGCTGCGCGTCTTCGCCAACTCCTCATATAAAACATCCGCATGTTCGGCAGCACCTGATTGCGCCAGCAGATAGGCGCGCCAATAACGCCAGCGCTCGCTGCCTTTCAGCGCCTCTGGAAGCTGGTTGATCCAGCCGAGCGCCTGGGGCCAACGCCGCTGCCATAAAGCGGCGGCGATGCGCCAGTTGGCGAAGTGTTCGTCAATGGGTCGGGTAGTGACCTTGCTTGCCCACCATAGCGCCTCAACGCGGTGGCGATAAGCGAACGCAAGCGCCAACTGTTGGTACAACAGCTCGCGCTCAGCCTGTGGCAGGCGACGCGTGATCCGCTGTTGCATCAGTTTGGCTGCCGCTTCAGGGTTGAGGTCTGCTAACCGCTGCAATACTTGGATTGCTATCTGCTGTCGTTGCGCTCGTTTATCTGGCCCTAACTTAAAATCGGCGATCTGCTGTGGGCGATAATATAAACGCCGCCAGTGTTTGGCCAGTTCACGATCGGCACCGCGCATGAAGCGCAGCAGGTAGCGCGCAAGGCGCAGATTGCGCGCATTCATCGCCAGCGCATAGCGCTGCCAGACTTTTTCGCTAGTCAGGCCGCCACGTTCATACCACGTCTTGAACGCTGGATCACATTCCTTAGGTTGAGAGCGACCGCTGTGCCACAGCGTCTCGACGGTACTGGTGAATGCCGTGTCCATGCCTTGGTCAAGCACGCCTTGCAGGTGCAGGCATTGCAGGCGTTTGTTGTTGATTCCTGTGCGGTAATGTTGCAGGAATTGGCGCCAACGCTTGCGTTTCCCAAGGCGCAGCAGCCATAACTCACGCAAGCGCGGCACCAGCGGGGTATCGGCGTAGCGTTCAAGAAAGCCTTCGATCTCACTGTGGGTCGCTGCATCAAGGCGCTGCTTGAGATCAGCAAACACGAGGTAAGGGTGGAGCGGATAGTCCTTCAGCCTGTTGGCGAGGTGCTTGAAGCGTTCGTAGTACTGCTGTGATAGTGCTTTTTCGGCTCGCACAAACAATACGCGTTGCGCAGCGAACGGATCATCGCTGGCGGCGGCAAGCGGCGCTAAACACAACAGCACTGCCAAGCCCCACACCAGCGCGAAGCGAATACTGCGGTGAGTCGATTTTGCGGCTTGCATCAAAGGGCCTGCAACAGGGCGGTCAGCGCGAAGCGCCGTCAAGCGATGCATCACCGGGATTCTCAGCGCGGCTCAGCGTCTTTGGCTGGCGTGCTGCGCGCTAGAGCGGACAGCGCAGCGCCTTGCAAGCGACGCGTCGTCCAGCCGTCAAGAGATACCGCATTGATGTGATCATAGGTGCGGATGGCCGGCTGGTTCCAGTTGAGCACCGCCCACTCAAAGCGCCCGCAGTCGCGTTCCACCGCGATTTTCGCAAGGCGGATCAATAACGCTTTACCAACCCCCTGACCACGGTATGCGGGCTTGACGTACAGATCCTCAAGGTACAGGCCGGGTTTTCCGGTAAACGTTGAGAAGTTATGGAAAAACAGGGCGAACGCGATAGGGGCAGCAGCAAGATTTACAAGCAACGCCTCGGCAAACGGCGAGTCACCAAAAAGGGCGTTGTGAAATTGTGCGTCGGTCGCTACGCATTGATCGAGCAGATCTTCGTAGCGCGCCAGCTCGCGCACCATGCCAACGATCGCGCTGACATCATCAGGTGTTGCCGGGCGAATCGTGAAGGGTTGTTTCATGAGCAATGGTTACGCAAAAAAACAGCCATCAAAAAGGTTATACGCCCTGCTGCCCGGCGCGGATCCCCCACGGCTGGCGTTGCGCTGACAGGTGCTGAATCACCGCCGGGCGATTGGTTGCGCCGTGAAAATAATCGATCAGCTTAAAGTCAGCAGGCATCGCCGCCATCAGTTCGCGCTCCGCGAGCAGGTAGTCTGGGTTGCTCGGTTTGCCATAGGCCTGATTGCCGACAGCAAAGGTTTCATAAGCGATAAAGCCGCTGTTTTTTACGCAGCCGAAGGCATCCGCCAACCTTGGCCGATGAAGGTAGTCGGCGACCACCACGCCATCAAAGCATGGCGCGGCGAAACCCCACGGCGAGCCATCTTCAAGATCATGGACGAGACGGGTGATGTTGCGGTGTGCGGGGATCGCCGCCAGCGCTGCGGGGTTGATATCAACCGCCAGTACGTTGAAGCGCTGCGCTAGGGCGATGGTGTGCCGCCCATAACCAGCGGCCAAGTCAAGCACCATCCCCCCGTCTGGCCACCGCGCGGATTGCTCGATGATCCAGCGCGAAGCGGGCTGTGTGGTCGGCGCGTGCATCGTTGGCGCGATCAGTGGCTGTCGCTGGGGGTAGCGCACGCTGCGGGCCTGACCTGAGCCGCGGCAGAGCCGCCTGCCGTGCTGCCGCAAAAACCCTGTTGCCGCCAGGCCTCATACAGCGTCAGCGCGACCGAGTTGCCGAGATTCAAGCTGCGATTATGCGTCAGCATCGGGATATACAACCGCTGCGCAGGCTCAATGAGGGCAAGTACGTGATGCGGCAAGCCTGACACCTCAGAACCATAAAGCAACGCATTGCCAGGCTGGAAAGCAACCTCAGAGTACCTCCTTTCGCCGAATTTGGTGATGGCATACAACCGTGGTTGACCGATTTGCCGCAAGCAGCCCGCCAAGTCATCGTGCAGCGTTACCGATGCCATCTCATGGTAATCGAGTCCAGCGCGACGATACGCTTTGTCGCTGACATCAAAGCCCAGCGGTCGGATCAGATGCAGCGCTGTCCCGCTATTGGCGCAAAGCCGCACGACGTTGCCGGTATTAGGCGGAATTTGCGGTTGATAAAGAATAATGTGAAACATCAGAGGTGGCAGACGGTGTCACGGAGGGGGGCCTCGGAAAACCTTGAACGGGGATAGGGGGGGATTGTTTTATTTTTAATTGGGAGCGCCTTGCGGCGCGCCGTTCGCTGATGTGCTTAATTTTTAAGCTGCTCGCTTACTCCGCGCTGGAGCTAATATCCGCATAGTAAGCGACGGCGCGGGCTTTGGTATTATCGGTATCGGTCATGATGGCGACGGCATCGACATAAACGACATCGCTGTCGAACAGCGCCTTCAGGTCGGCGCGTACATTGCGCCGTTCATGCACCCACTGACCGATGGGACTGGTGCTTGAACGCAACGCGATATGCCGCGCCGCGGAGACAAACGGATTCGCCCAGTGGCTGCCTATCGGTTGCTGACTTGACCAGACATAATTCACCGCCTTGGATTTCCAGGGGAACAGCGGATGGGACACGATCACATAGACGCGAGCGGCAAAATCATCGCCCTCTTTGGTGCGCTCGGCGGAATGCGTAAGTGGCGTATCCACTCTCCAATACCAGTCCAATAGGGGCGTCTTGCGCAGGTCAATGCGGCGTTTGATATGCCACCCAGAGGCGCTTGCTTCGCTCACGGCACGGATCGCGGTGCGCCCATCCACGAGCGCCGCCTCGTAGCGCGTCTCGCCGGCAAACGATTTTTCCTCCCAAGCACTGAGATCGCCATTTTGCAGCAACCAAATCGGCTCTGCAGCATGACACAGAGCGACGCTTGCAAGCAGCACCACTGGCAGCAGCCAAAACAGCGACAGCGAGCACCGCTGCCACGGCATCGCCCGCAGCGGCACGGCGAGCGGTTTATTCATCGCGTGGTTCATGGTAGTACGTAAGCCAAGTACCGATGCCTTTTTGCTGCGCCTGCCGATAGGCCAGATCGCCAATGACGATGTCGCTGATGGCAAACCCCTTGTGCCAGAACAGATTGCGCTCTCGGTCGGATTCCCTCCCGGGTTTATAGCCAGCGACAATTTCCCCGATTTCCCCGTAGCAATGGGCATCGGTGATGGTCTGATCCTGGATAAGGCTGGCGAACTGACCGTATGCCGACTGTTTGCACTGGTGCCAATCATCGACAACGAATTTATCGACCGTCAACGGCAATGTCCGCTCCACTGACAGCACCGCTCCATAGGCTTGCAGATGCGCGCCCGGCTTGAGTGCTGCATCGGTGACCAACACCTGTGGTTCAACCAGACGCGAGGCGTCAATGATGATGTCCGCATCGCGCACCGTGTCGGCGGCGTTATCCATCACTTGGATCGGTTTCCCCAAGCGCGCCGTCAGGCGCTCAGCGAAACGCTCACGCGAGGCGGCTCTGGCGCTGGTAACGCGGATCTCTTCAAAATCAAACAGACGGTCAAGAAACACAACGTTGTACCAGGAAGTGCCACGCGCACCGATATGCCCCAACACCTTGGCGTCCTTACGTGCCAAGTACTTGGCACCCAGGGCAGTCACCGCGCCAGTGCGCATCCAGGTGATGCTGGTGGCATTGATCAGCGCATAAGGCGCGCCGCTCTGCGGTCGCATCAGCAGCAGTGTCGCCAGTTCTGACGGCAATCCTTGGGCATAGTTAGCGTGAAAATCACCGAGCACCTTAACCCCTACCGCTTCTATCGGTGCCACATAACCCTTCAGTATATTAAACAGCTTATGAGGGTAATCGAGCGCAATATGATCCTTGGGTGGCAGCAGCACCTGCTGCTCGCCGTGCGCACGCAAACCCATCTCGACAGCATCGAGGATCGCTTGATCGCCAAGCTGTAGCGCGTCCAGGTCCTCTTTAGATAAAAACAGCACTTCAATCGCTGACATAGTCAACCTGCTCGGCTTTCGTTTGAGGTCCCGTCAGACGTTCAGTTGCGGCTGGCGTAGCGGTATACAGCATTGCCTGATCGCTCAACGCAGTTGCGCATACCCGTAGCTCGCGGCGCGGCGCGCCATCGCTAACAGGGGCTGGTAATCAGCCATTTGCGTTGGTTGCAGGCACTCCAGCAGCAGCACCGCGCGGGTGGCAGCTAAGGCAGGATCTTGCACCGCCGCCGCCAGCGCGTCAAGCAGTCGCTGCCGCTCTGCCGCAGGACACGTTTTGCGCGTCACATAGGGCAATGCCGGCGCACGCGGGGTCCAGGCGATCACCCGCAGCGCCGCTGTCAGCCGTGGTCGATGGCGCTGCACCAGCGCCCAAGTTACGGCATCAATGGCGCAGACGTCGGCTTGCCCACGGGACACCGCATGCAGGCTGTTGACATGCGCGCTGGTGATCAGCACGCGAGCAAAGAATGCCGAGCGACCGGCCAGAGGCGCTATCAACAAGCGCAGCGCATTGCAACCCGAGTGGGAGGGCATGGCTATTAATCGCGCAGACGCGGTGGCGCAAATCAGCGATCGTCAGCGCGCTGTCGTCAGCACGCACCACCACCGCGCTCGAATACGCAATCCCCTCACACCCAGACGCCGCATAAAGCGGCGTCATCAGCACCTGCAAATGGTTGTAAAATCGGGTCAGCAACGGATAACCGCAGGTTTGTGACAACAGCAGCCGCGGCGTTTGCCAACTCTCCTCCGGGGTCAGCCCGCGATCCAGCCGGCGCGGTACCCGCGAAACCCCTGCGGCGTGCAAATGCTGCGCGATCCCGCGCCACCACTCGTCAGTAGCGGTACGCAATTCTGGCAAATCATACATCGGCAAACTGGCATGGAGAGGACGCATGGGCGATAGTGGCTTTCAGGCTGTTGATTGCCTATGTGTCGGGTATCTGGCGGTTAACATCCGATACCCGATATGCTCTCGTTCCCACACTGTGAACGCCGCCTTTCCAGAGCATCCAACGAAGTCCCCCTCCCAGAGACACCGCCCGCAGCCGCTATACCAGAGCGTCAAACGCAGCAGCGAATTAAGGCGTACAGCAACCCCATCTCGGCTGCTAGGCTTCGATAGCTTTCGGGCTGTTGATTGCCTATGATGCACCCACCTTTTGCGCACTGGATGACAGCCCCCTCATTGACTCATGGAAACTTACGATTACCTGATTGGTCGCCGCTGTCGATACTAAACAGGTAACCAAGGCTGTCAGTGGATTAGAAAGTCAATAAAGAAAAATGAGATGTCGAGTATTTTATATCAAAAAGAAGGACGGATTGCCAGAATAAAACTCAATCACCCGGAGCGTATGAACGCAATTGATGATGACATGCCGCCTGCTATTGAAGAGGCAGTAAAACGCGCAGACAGCGATCCAGATATTCATGTCATGGTGCTGTCAGGGGAAGGCAAGGCTTTTTGTGCAGGCTATGACCTAGCCCATTATGCCGAGGGCAACACCGCGAACAAAGTGGTTCAAGATATGCCATGGAATCCGCTTCAGGATTATCAGTTCATGTGGCGTAATACCCAGCATTTCATGTCTTTATGGCGGGCAATGAAGCCTGTGATTTGCAAGGTTCATGGTTATGCGGTTGCCGGCGGCTCAGACATTGCCCTTTGCGCAGATATAACCATCATGGCTGAAGATGCTGAGATTGGCTATATGCCTGCACGGGTATGGGGCACGCCTACAACAGCGATGTAGGTATAACGCCTTGGTCCTGAAAAAGCAAAGCGCATGCTCTTTACGGGTGATTGTATTACCGGGCGTGAGGCGGAAGAGATGGGATTGATCCTGAAATCAGTTCCTGAAGTCAGGCTTGATGAAGAGGTGGACACGCTGGCGAAACGCATGGCAAGCGTGCCTGTCAATCAGCTTGCCATGCAAAAAATGGTCATTAATCAGGCGATGGAGGCGACTGGCCTGATGCAGATGCAAAAATTGTCAACGCTGTTTGATGGGATCTCGCGCCATTACACCTGAAGGTATGGCCTTCAAAACCCGTGTTGAGAAAGTAGGCTGGAGGCAGGCTGTGGATGAGCGTGATAGCGGCAGCTTTGATTGGACAAAAAACAAGCCATTTTGATTTAGTAATGAAGACCACACAAGCACCTCACGCTTTGGTTCTGGACGCCCTTCTTTGGTCACTGATCGCAGCCGTCGTATCGTAGCCGTCTGGCCTCACGCGACTCGTATGAATGTTCTGAAACAAGCTCTCCATTAATAAATACCCGCGCTAAAACTTGTCAATACCCCACCTGCGGATGTGGCGGGCAAACACAAAGCTTTCCGTTGGTACTGAACGATTCTGGTGGTATGATCAGTCGCCCTCATCGGGAATTTTCACCCCTCGTCCGGTTTTCCTTCTTCATGACCTGTGGCCTTAGCGCTCCGCGGGTCGGCGCGGATGAGGCTTTTACGGGATCGATGCCATCGATCTTTGCGTTACAGTAACTGGCTGACACAGGAAAAATCATGTTCATCAGCAATCCCTTCGCCGAGATTTCGGCGTTCATACCCCCTCCCGCCATCCAAGCGTACCTGATCGTCATGATGCTCATGGTCGCGGGCGGTACGCTGTTTGACATCTTCCACAAGAAGAGCGCCAAGTACTTTCTGGCCAACTGGCGCAATACAGGAGCTAAAGCGAAGCGCACGGTCAGCGGCATGGCACTGCTGTCCCTGACGATCCAGACGATTGCAGTAGAGGGTCTGGCATCCGGTGAATTCTGCAACCTGAAGCGCAGAATCGCCCACCTGCTGACAATGTACGGCTTCCTGATGTATATCCTTAGCACCGTCATCATGGTGTTCTCATACCCGACCCCCGCCACCCCGCCACCCGCCATCTTGCCGACGCTGTGGTACATCGGTGCCCTGATGATCCTCGTTGGCGGTTACTGGTTCTGGTTTTTCATCCGCGTAGATGTCGTCGCCGAAGGCCATTCGCCGTTCCGCCTAGTGTGCGCCGACCTGTTCATCCTGTCGCTGCTGGTGAGCGTGACACTGGGCCTTATATGGGCCTTTTTACAGGCGAACAGCGGTGCCCCATGGCTGTCTGTGTTCGCTGCTTACATCCTCGCTACGACGGTGCTGTTCGGCTCGGTTCCCTGGTCCAAGTTCTCGCACATGTTCTTCAAGCCCGCCGCCGCCCTGCAAAAAAGAATCGAGCACGCCAAAGGGGCGAGCAACCTGCCGGATCCAGCCGACCGCCCTGAAATGTTCGCCAGCCCTCACCGAGTACCGCGAAACTACTAATCCGCTGACCGATCAGCCATAGACACAGGAGATTATGATATCTTATGCCAACCTTTGTTTATATGACGAGTTGCGATGGCTGCGGGCATTGCGTGGATATATGCCCGTCCGACATCATGCACATCGACACCACTTATCGCCGCGCTTATAACATCGAGCCCAATTTTTGCTGGGAATGCTACTCCTGCGTCAAAGCATGTCCGCAAAATGCGATCGATGTCCGCGGCTATGCCGATTTCGCTCCCTTAGGGCACAGCGTCCGCGTCCTCAGAGAAGAAAAGAAGGGAACCATCTCGTGGAAGATTAAATTCCGCGACGGGCGCGAGAAAAACTTTGTTTCCCCCATCAGAACCACACCCTGGGGATCGATCAAATCACCGTCCGATTACGCTGTACCAAGTCCGGACGCCCTGAAATCTCAAGAGCTTGCGCATGAACCAGAGGCGCTCCACATCGCGGCGTTGCCCACGTTATCTCCGCAGGAAGTCCAACAAAGGTTAAAGTAATGGGTCTGTTCACATCCAGAAAAACGGTGTTTGTGGATGCCGATGTCCTCGTTATCGGCGGCGGCTTTGGCGGCTGCGGGGCCGCGTATGAATCCAGGTACTGGGGGCGCGACCTGAAGGTTGTCGTGGTCGAGAAGGCGAACATTGAGCGCAGCGGTGCTGTCGCACAAGGGCTGTACGCCATCAACTGCTACATGGGCATGCAGTGGGGCGAGAATCAGCCCGAAGATCATGTTCGTTATGCGCGCAACGACCTCATGGGGCTGGTGCGCGAGGATCTGGGCTACGATATCGCCCGGCACGTTGACTCCACCGTGCACAAATTCGAAGAGTGGGGCCTGCCGATTATACGGAACGAGGAAACTGGCAGGTACCAGCGCGAGGGCAAATGGCAGATCATGATCCATGGCGAGAGCTACAAACCGATCATCGCCGAGGCCGCCCGCAAGGCCGCCACCAAAATTTATAACCGGATCATGGTGACCCACCTGCTGATGGACCAAAGCCGCCCCAATCGAGTCGCTGGAGCGGTTGGTTTTAACGTCCGCAGCGGGGATTTCTACGTATTTCGCGCGAAGACGGTGATCGTCGCTGCTGGCGGCGCATCGCATATCTTCAAACCCCACTCGGTCGGCGAGGGCATGGGGCGCACTTGGTACGCGCCGTGGAGCAGCGCCTCCGCTTATGCGTTACCGATCCGCGTCGGTGCCAAAATGACGCAGATGGAGAACCGCATCGTACTCACCCGCTTCAAGGATGGCTATGGCCCAGTCGGTGCCTACTTCCTGCACCTCAAGACCACCACTGAAAACGCCTATGGGGAGAATTACGAGGCCTACTGGTACGACTCGATCAAGCAATTGGTCGGGGATTATGTCGATAAACAGCCTGTGCCTACCTGCCTACGGAACCATGCTTTCTTACAGGAGACCATGGCCGGCCGCGGCCCGATCCGGATGGTAACCAAGAAGGCCTTCGCCGATCCGAAGAAAGAGACCGTTGGCTGGGAGAATTTCCTCGGCATGACGATCGGGCAAGCGGTTGTCTGGGCGTCGCAGAACATCGATCCCAAGGAAACCAACCCTGAGCTGATCATGTCTGAGCCTTACGTCATGGGTTCCCACGCCACATGTTCAGGGGCTTGGGCGAGCGGCCCGGAGGACTATGCGCCATCGGACTACCAGTGGGGATACAACCGCATGATGACCGTTGAGGGGCTCTTCGGTGCCGGCGACGCCATCGGCGGCACGGCGCACAAGTTCTCATCCGGATCCTTCACAGAAGGTCGCATCGCCGGGAAGTCGGCCGTCCGCTATATTCAGGATCTAGGTAGCGATCAGCCTCAGATCAGCGAGGCGGAGTACGAAGCCCTCCAAAAAACCATCTACCAACCGCTGGAGAACTACAAAGTCGGTCGCAACGAGATTGTCGCTGGAAGCGTTTCACCGAGCTACCTGCTGCCGCTTCATGGACTGCAACGCCTCGAGAAGATCATGGATGAGTACGTTGGTGGCACGAGAACCAACTACCTGACCAACAAACCGATGCTGACCCGCGGGTTAGAGTTGCTGAACATGCTGAAAGAAGACCTGCCCCATATCGGAGCTGACAGCCTGCACCAACTGCAACGGGCGTGGGAATTGCACCACCGCGTCCTGACCTCAGAGTGCGTGGCGCAGCACACCATGTTCAGGGAGGAAACGCGCTGGCCAGGGTATTACTACCGTGCCGATCATCCACAGCTGGATGACAGCAACTGGCACTGCTTCACGCTATCGAGCTACGATGAGGATTCTGAGGAATGGCAGTTGGAGAAGGCCCCGGTGCACCACATCATAGACTGATGGGTGCGATAGGTAAGGCTCTGGGATGACGGGGGGCAAGGCTCTGGAAGGGCTTCGAGCAAGGCTCTGGGATCTTTTAATATTCTTAATCCTTTGATGCTAGGCGTTGCCTAGCATCAAAGGAGTCTAAGGAGGGTAAAGACGTTTGTATTGGGGAAAGGGTTAAGGCGTGTTTAGCACCCCTAAACGCTATACTCCCTTCCCCCAAACCCCTATCCCCAGAATCTCCTGCGCCTTCGCCTCGACGCCGTGCAGGGCCGAGGGCTTCGGGCAAGGCTCTGGCATAGTGGAGGGCGGGGCTCTGGAAGGGCTTCGGGCGGGGTTTCTGGGATCTTTTAATATTCTTAATCCTTTGATGCTAGGCAACACCTAGCATCAAAGGAGTCTAAGGAGGGTAAAGACAGTTTGTATTGAGGGAAGGGTTAAGGCGTGTTTAGCACCCCTAAACGCTATACTCCCTTCCCCCAAACCCCTATCCCCAGAATCTCCTGCGCCTTCGCCTCGACGCCGTGCAGGGCCGAGGGCTTCGGGCAAGGAACTGGCATAGTGGAGGGCGAGCTCTGGAAGGGCTTCGGGCGGGGTTTCTGGGATGGTGGGGCAAGGCTTGGGTAGCTGTCAGCCGTGAGGAGAAACAATGCTGTTGCGAGCCTTGAAAGGGGCGTTATCGCTGTTACGGATAAGCTGTGCATCAACGCCAACCGTACCGAGCGATGATCAGCCCTGCAAAGTGGCGGATAGTCTGGAATGCACCCGCAGCCTAGCTGCAAGCGGCGATGCGAGCGCGCAATATAATTTAGGGGCTGCCTATTATAACGGCAAAGGCGTTGCTCAAGATACCGAGGAAGCAGTACGCTGGGTTCGCAAAGCCGCCGAACAAGGACTTGCGGCGGCGCAATTTAATTTAGGGAGTGCCTATTATAACGGCGAAGGCATTGCCAAAGATGCCGAGGAAGCAGCGCGCTGGTTTCGCAAAGCCGCCGAACAAGGGGTTGCGGCGGCGCAGTTTAATTTAGGGAACGCCTATTATAACGGCGAAGGCGTTGCCCAAGACGCCGAGGAAGCGGCGCGATGGTGGCGCAAAGCCGCCGAACAAGGCGATGCGGACGCGCAATTTAATTTAGGGCTTGCCTACGCTAACGGCGAAGGCGTTGCCCAAGACGCCGAGGAAGCGCTGCATTGGTATCGCAAAGCCGCCGTGCAAGGGGTTGCGAAGGCGCAATTTAATTTAGAGGCAGCGCGTTGGTATCGCAAAGCCGCCGAACAAGGACTTGCGGACGCGCAATTTGGTTTAGGGAGCGCCTATTATTTCGGCAACGGCGTTGCCCAAGATGCCAAAGAAGCGGCGCGCTGGTATCGCAAAGCCGCCGAACAAGGACTTGCGGCGGCGCAATATAAATTAGGGAATGCCCACGCTTACGGCGAAGGCGTTGCCAAAGATGCCAAAGAAGCGGCGCGCTGGTATCGCAAAGCCGCCGAACAAGGACTTGCAAGCGCGCAATTTAATTTAGGGAGCGCTTATTATAACGGCGAAGGCATTGCCCAAGATGCCGAGGAAGCAGCGCGTTGGTTTCGCAAAGCCGCCGAACAAGGGGTTGCGGCGGCGCAATATAATTTAGGGATTGCCTACGCTAACGGCGAAGGCATTGCCCAAGATGCCGAGGAAGCAGCGCGTTGGTGGCGCAAAGCCGCCGAACAAGACGATGCGCAAGCGCAATATAATTTAGGGCTTGCCTACGCTAACGGCGAAGGCGTTGCCCAAGATGCCGAGGAAGCAGCGCGTTGGTTTCGCAAAGCCGCCGAACAAGGGGTTGCGGACGCGCAGTTTAATTTAGGGCTTGCCTACGCTAACGGCGAAGGCATTGCCCAAGATGCCGAGGAAGCGGCGCGTTGGTGGCGCAAAGCCGCCGAACAAGACGATGCGCAAGCGCAATATAATTTAGGGCTTGCCTACGCTAACGGCGAAGGCGTTGCCCAAGATGCCGAGGAAGCAGCGCGTTGGTTTCGCAAAGCCGCGGAACAAGGGGTTGCGGCGGCGCAATATAATTTAGGGATTGCCTACGCTAACGGCGAAGGCGTTGCCAAAGATGCCGAGGAAGCAGCGCGTTGGGTTCGCAAAGCCGCCGAACAAGAGGTTGCGGAGGCGCAATTTGGTTTAGGGGTTGTCTACGATAGCGGCGAAGGCGTTGCCCAAGGCGATGCGAGCGCGCAATTTAATTTAGGGAACGCCTATTATTTCGGCGAAGGCGTTGCCAAAGATGCCGAGGAAGCAGCGCGCTGGTATCGCAAAGCCGCCGAACAAGAGGTTGCGGAGGCGCAATTTGGTTTAGGGGTTGTCTACGATAGCGGCGAAGGCGTTGCCCAAGGCGATGCGAGCGCGCAATTTAATTTAGGGAACGCCTATTATTTCGGCGAAGGCGTTGCCAAAGATGCCGAGGAAGCAGCGCGCTGGTATCGCAAAGCCGTCGAACAAGGCCATGCGAGCGCGCAGTTTAGTTTAGGGAACGCCTATTATAACGGCGAAGGCGTTGCCCAAGATGCCGAGGAAGCGCTGCGCTGGTGGCGCAAAGCCGCCGAACAAGGCAATGCGGACGCGCAACATAATATAGGGGTTCTCTACGCTAACGGCAAAGGCGTTGCCAAAGACGCCGAGGAAGCAGTGCGTTGGTATCGCAAAGCCGCCGCGCAAGGACTTGCGGCGGCGCAATATGGTTTAGGCCATACCTACGCTAACGGCGAAGGCGTTGCCAAAGATGCCGAGGAAGCGCTGCGCTGGTGGCGCAAAGCCGCCGAACAAGACCATGCGGACGCGCAATTTGGTTTAGGGGTTGCCTACGATAGCGGCGAAGGTGCTGCCAAGGATGTGCGTGCAGCGCTGCGCTGGTTTCGCAAAGCCGCCGCACAAGGCCATGCGAGCGCGCAGTTTAGTTTAGGGAACGCCTATTATAACGGCGAAGGCGTTGCCCAAGATGCCGAGGAAGCAGTGCGCTGGTTCCGCAAAGCCGCCGAACAAGGACTTGCGCAAGCGCAATTTAATTTAGGGAATGCCTATTATTCCGGCGAAGGCGTTGCCAAAGATGCCAAGGAAGAGGTGCGTTGGTTTCGCAAAGCCGCCGCACAAGGCCATGCAAAAGCGCAATATAATTTAGGCAACGCCTATTATTCCGGCGAAGGCGTTGCCAAAGATGCCGAGGAAGCGCTTCGCTGGTGGCGCAAAGCCGCCGAACAAGGCGATGCAGAAGCGCAATTTAATGTAGGGAATGCCTACGCTAACGGCGAAGGTGTTGCCCAAGATGCCGAGGAAGCGGCGCGCTGGTATCGCAAAGCCGTCGAACAAGGCAATGCGACGGCGCAATATAATTTAGGGGTTGCCTATTGGAGTGGCGAAGGCGTTATTGCTGATGAGCGTGAGGCGTATATCTGGTATTCCATCGCCAAAGCGAAGGGGGTCGAAATCGCGGCGGAAAGTTTACGCACAAATAAATGGCATCTGCATTTGACGGCAGCAGAAATTAAAGCCGCAAAGCGTGAGGCAGCAAAGCGCATGGCGGCGATTGATCGGGGAGAGTTCACAAGCAATTGAGCCCCGCCTTCCCCCATCCCAGAGCCCCGCCCAAAACCCTCGGCCCTGCACGGCGTCGAGGCGAAAGCGAAGGCTGTACTGGGGTTAGGGGCTTGGGGGAAGGGAGTACCGCGTTTAGGGGTGCTAAACACGCCCTCACCCTTCCCCCAATACAAACGTCGTTACCCTCCTTATTCTCCTTTGATGCTAGGCAACGCCTAGCATCAAAGGATTAAAAATATTAAAAGATCCCAGAGCCCCGCCCAAAACCCTCGGCCCTGCACGGCGTCGAGGCGAAAGCGCAGGAGATCCTGGGGTTAGGGGTTTGGGGGAAGGGAGTACCGCGTTTAGGGGTGCTAAACACGCCCTAACCCTTCCCCCAATACAAACGTCTTCACCCTCCTTATTCTCCTTTGATGCTAGGCAACGCCTAGCATCAAAGGATTAAAAATATTAAAAGATCCCAGAGCCCCGCCCAAAACCCTCGGCCCTGCACGGCGCTAAGCCGAAAGCGCAGGAGGTACTGGGGTTAGGGGCTTGGGGGAAGGGAGTACCGCGTTTAGGGGTGCTAAACACGCCCTAACCCTTCCCCCAATACAAACGGCTTTACCCTCCTTATTCTCCTTTGATGCTAGGCAACGCCTAGCATCAAAGGATTAAAAATATTAAAAGATCCCAGAGCCCCCGCCCTCCACCACATCCCAGAGCCTTGCCTGTCCCCATCCCGTTGAGATTTTTCGCGGTTCTCAAGTACAATAGCTTTGCCTCAACGAGACGCCAGCGCTTTGGTACCCCTCGATTCATTTGCACCTCCACCCACCAACCCCTGCATCATGGCTGCTGACCTATGATCACAACTGCTGCTGCCGAACCCGATAGTACAACGGCGTACATGCGCGATCTTGGCCGTTGCGCCAAAGCCGCTGCCAGCACCCTTAGCCGTGCTGATACAAGACAGAAAAACGCCGCACTGCTGGCGATTGCTGACGCCATCGATCAGCACCGCGACGATATCCAACAGGCGAACGCCATTGACCTCGCCGAGGGGCAGCAAAAAAATCTCGCCAGCGCGCTGCTTGATCGCCTGCAATTGTCCGTCGCACGCATTGACGGCATGGTCGCGGGGTTGCGCCAGATAGCGTCTTTGCCGGATCCAATCGGCACCATTGAGCAGTTGGCGCAACAGCCCTCTGGCTTGCAGGTTGGGCGCATGAGGGTGCCCTTAGGCGTAATCGGCATCATCTATGAAGCGCGCCCGAATGTAACCGCTGACGCTGCCGCATTGTGCCTTAAATCAGGCAACGCAGTGATTCTGCGCGGCGGCTCGGAGGCAGTGCACAGCAATCAGGCGATTGGTCGGCAAATCCACGCTGGACTGGCGAGCACCGGCCTTCCCGCAGCGGCGGTGCAGTTGGTAAGCACCACCGATAGAGCGGCGGTGGGAGCCTTGATCACGATGACCGAGTATGTCGATGTGATCATCCCACGCGGCGGCGAGCGCCTGACGCGGCGCATCAGTGCTGAAGCCAAGGTGCCGGTGATCAAGCATTTTGCCGGCAACTGCCATGTTTATATCGATGCCGCAGCCGATGCCGACAAAGCCGTGGCAATCGCCGTCAATGCCAAAACGTATCGCTACGGCATTTGCGGCGCGATGGAGACCTTGTTGCTGCACTGCGCTATTGCACCCACGCTGTTGCCGCCGATCGCCGCCGAACTGCGTGCGCACGGCGTCGCATTGCGCGGCTGTGAGGCGACCGTGGCGATCGTTGCTGACGCCGCGCACGCCACCGAGGATGATTGGCTCACCGAGTACCTTGCGCCGATCCTAGCAGTGCGTATCGTCGCCGATTTGGATCATGCTATCGCGCATATCGCGACGTACTGTTCGGGTCATACCGAGGCGATTGTTACCGAGGACCTCGGTGCCGCGCAACGTTTCCTGCGTGAGGTCGATTCTGCGTCGGTAATGCTCAACGCCCCAACCTGCTTCGCCGATGGTTTTGAATACGGCTTGGGTGCCGAGATCGGCATCAGCACCGACAAACTGCATGTGCGCGGCCCGGTCGGGCTTGAGGGCTTAACCACGCGCAAGTTTATTATCATCGGCAACGGACAAACCCGTTGAACGCCGCCGGCGGCAATGACCGCAGTGGCACTGGCGGCATCGGCGTCCTCGGCGGTACTTTCGACCCGATCCACAACGGGCATTTGCGCCTCGCGTTAGAAATGCGCCAAGCGCTGGCGCTGACGCAGGTATTGCTGATCCCCGCCGCGCGCCCGCGATTGCGCGAACCACCGATAGCCTCTATCGCGCTGCGCCTGCGGATGGTCGAAGCCGCCGTTGCGACCCTTCCCGGCGTGGAGGTCAGCCGGCTTGAGCGCCAAGGCGCAGATGAGACGCGCACTTTTGCGACACTGCAAACCTTGCGTTCGCAGTACCGCGATCGACCACTGTACCTGATCCTCGGTACCGATGCGTTCGCATCCTTCGATCAATGGTATCGCTACCAGCAGTTGCTCGACTTAGCGCACATCGCGATCGCCCTCAGACCCCACGCAGCACTGCCAACGCAGGGGCCCGTGGCGGCGCTGCTGAGCGCACGCGGCACCGCTGCAGCCGATCTTGGGCACACCGAGCACGGTCGCATCATTGTCGTCAAAATCCCACTGCTCGACATTTCCGCTACCCACATTCGCGCAGTGAGTGCGAACCGAGGCTGTATCCGTTTCCTAGTGCCGGATGCGGTGTATGCTATCTTGCAACAGGAGGTGCCTTATAGCCGCAGCCCACAAGGTGTGACCGCCAACGGCAATAAAGCGCCCCGCAGGATGCGTGGTTTATGATGAACACTGGCACCGACAGCGAGCACCCAGTACGCTGTGCACAGCCAACCGTGTATAGCGCACGCATACCCAGAACCGAGGCTGGAAGCCGTGTCGATCGGGTGCTGGCGGGGCTGTTCCCGAGCTTTTCCAGAGCGGCGCTACAGCGCTGGCTGCGCCAAGGCGCAGTAACGATCAACGATAGCCGCGTCAAGGCATCGTGTAAAATCGCCGGTGATGAATGGGTGCGGCTGACGATCACGCCGCGCCGCGATGAGCGTTGGCGGGCTGAGCCAGGCAAGCTGGAACTGCGCTACGAGGACGCCGACCTGCTGGTCGTCGATAAACCGGCGGCACTGGTAGTGCATCCCGGTGCCGGTAATCCCAGCGGTACCCTAATCAACCACCTACTCGCTTATCGGCCTGCGCTGGCCACCCTGCCACGCTATGGCATCGTCCATCGCCTTGACAAGGACACCTCCGGCCTACTGATCGTCGCCACCTCGCTGCGCGCCTGTACGGCATTGTCCGAGGCCCTGCAGCAGCGCCGCATTGAACGCCAGTATCAGGCGCTGGCGCATGGTCTGGTCGCCGCCGAGCGCACGATCGACGCCCCTGTCGGTCGCCATCCGCGACAACGTACGCAAATGGCGGTGATCAGCAGTGGTCGCACGGCGCTCACCTATATCCAGAACTGTGAGCATTTTCGCCTGCATTCATCGGTAGCCGTACGACTTGGCAGTGGACGCACCCACCAGATCCGCGTTCACCTAGCGCACATTGGGCACCCAGTGGTCGGCGATATGGTTTACAATAAGCACCGTTTTGCGCCGCCAAGCGGCCTGCATCCGATTTTGCAGCAGCGCCTGAAAGCATTCAACCGCCAAGCGCTACACGCCGCTGCGTTGGGCTTTGCGCATCCGTTCAGCGGGGGCTGGCTATCCTTTACAAGCCCACTGCCACCAGATATGATGGCATTAATTAAGGCACTGCGCAGCGATCGTGAACAATACTTGAAACCAACACTTTGAGGCGTACCATGCAGCGATCCAGCTGCCGCTGATAAAAAGTACGATACGCTAGGAAGTGATGAATCTAGGCTAAATACTGACTAGGGCGGGGACAGGGCTGATTGGGATTGGGATTGGGATTGGGATTCTGATTCTGACTCTGCAAAACCAATACACGTACTGCCACCATTCCCCTCTTGAGATGATTCCAACCCCTGCCAAGGCGTAACATTTTCGCGCTGCAGCGCGCCAGCAATAACCAGATTCCGCCATAGAGGCGTCCACTGCTGAAATGAACAGCGATTGGGCTTTGCCAAGGGGCGGTAAAACCCCATGCGCAGTACGCATCTTGGGTGTGCGTATCAGAGGATTACTCTATGCATAACGTCCTGCCGTACCTTGAGCCATCGACTTTCCCGGTGCCGCGCCGCCAGAAGCTCGAAATACTACAGATCAATCTGGGGTATCGCTGCAATCAGAGCTGCGTGCATTGCCATGTTGCCGCAGGACCTAACCGTACCGAGGAAATGAGCAGCGACACCATTGATGTGGTGCTGCGCTACCTTGATGCGTCAACGGTGAACACGCTGGATCTGACCGGCGGCGCGCCTGAAATGAACCAACATTTTCGCCGTTTGGTGGTCGCCGCACGCAAGCGCAATATAAAGGTTATTGATCGTTGTAACCTGACCATTTTGCAGGAGCCCGGCTACACCGACTTGGCGGAATTTTTAGCCGCCCAGCGCGTCAATGTGGTCGCATCGCTGCCGTGCTATCTGGAAGACAATGTTAATTCACAGCGCGGCAACGGCGTTTTTGCAGCCTCTATCATCAGCTTGAAGCAACTCAATGCGCTGGGATATGGGATTGAAGACAGCGGTCTCTCCCTAGAGCTGATGTACAACCCCCAAGGCACCACGCTGCCACCCGATCAGGTCGCGTTGGAAGCCGACTATAAGAAGCATTTGTACCAGCATTACGGCGTGCGCTTCAATCGCTTAATGGCGCTGACCAACATGCCGATAGGACGCTTCGGCAGCATCTTGGTGTCGAAGAAAAAAATCTCCGAATACCTAACATTGCTATACGATGCACACGATGACGCCAACCTTGAGAGGGTGATGTGCAGGAATTTGATCAGCGTTGACTGGCAAGGCTATGTGTATGATTGCGACTTCAATCAAATGCTCGATTTGCCGCTGCGCCTGAACGGCTCTTCACGCCACAAGCATCTGTCGGAGTTGGTTGGCGTCTCGCTTGAGGGGCGACCGGTGATAGTGCGCAATCATTGCTACGGTTGTACCGCTGGAAGTGGCAGCAGTTGCAGCGGATCACTGAACTAAGCATCATCATCCCCACCCTGAACGAAGCCGCCGGCATCAGCAGCATTCTCAGTCGCTTGGCGGGTTGCCGCAGCCAACAGGTAGAGATCATCGTGGTTGACGGCGGCAGTGATGACGGCACTGCCAGCATTGCCGCTGGGTTGGTCGATGCCGTGATCGCATCGCGCCGTGGTCGGGCGCACCAACTGAACGCCGGCGCACGGGCGGCGCGTGGCGCGTGGCTGTGTTTTCTCCATGCCGACACCACCTTGCCATGCGATGCGCTTGAACACATCCGCTGCGCTCTGGGAACTTGCGGCGCGCAGTGGGGACGCTTTGATGTGCGCTTGGATGCGCCAGCGCTGATCTTCAGACTGATTGAAGCAGCGATCAACCTGCGTTCGCGCTGCACTGCTATCGCCACTGGCGATCAGGCGATCTTCATGACGCGCGACATCTTCGAGCGGGTTGGTGGGTTTCCCGCGATCGCACTGATGGAGGACGTGGCAATGTGCCAACGCCTGCGCCGTTTGCAGCGCCCGGTGTGCCTTCGCTCGACGGTCACGACATCGGCGCGCCGCTGGCTTGAGCATGGCATTTTAAAAACCGTGCTACTAATGTGGTGGCTACGCTTGGCGTATGCCTGCGGGGTATCGCCACAACGCCTAGCGCAGTGGTACCGCGTACACCGGTAACGCTGCCCGCAGCCGCTTGGTGTGCTGCCGCTGCGCTAGGTGCCCCTTCATGCCAATACCCTCATAAGGAACATCGAAAAACCTTGAAGGGGCCAAAGCGGATAAAGGTTTGGAAGAAGAGGCACGCTCACCTGTACCGTAAACCCCTATTCTGTTATGGATTTATCAGCATTCCTTCCCATAGATAAGCTCTACAGGGTGCCTCTAAGAATCCGCTTTGCTTGGTTTTTCGAGGCACCCCATAGCACTGCAATGACAGCACCAGACACCGCCAGCTAAGCGGGTTCACTGCCGATGCCGACCAACCGCAACGTAGACGAGGCGGGCGAAAACGCGCAAAGCGATTGCGCGGTCTTGGTGTTTGCCCGTGCGCCAATCCCCGGTCATGCAAAAAAACGCCTGATCCCGGCCCTCGGCGCACCGGCAGCGGCGGCGTTACAGCAGCGCATGACTGAAGCCGTGGTACAAAGCGCGATCGCTGCCAATATCGGTAAAGTCACGTTGTTTGCAACGCCCGATCTCAACCACCCAAGTTTCGCTGCGCTGGTGGCGCAATACGGCATTGCTTTGGCGCAACAGCACGGAGAGACACTGGGGCAGCGCATGCAGGCCGCGCTTTGCAGCATGTTGCCTCCCGCTGGCGGCAGCGCCTCGGCGCTGCTGATCGGCGCTGATTGCCCAGGGATCAGCGCCGCTACATTGCAAGACGCACACCGCCGCTTGCAGCATGGCGTGGCTACGGTGGTCGCGCCTGCAGTGGATGGCGGCTACGTGCTGATCGGCGTGCGCGACGATTGCCCTGCGCTGTTTGACGGCATAGACTGGGGCAGTGAACGGGTGATGGCGCAAACCCGCCAACGGCTGCAAGTCTTGGGAATAACGTATGCCGAGCTGCCGGCGCACCATGATATCGATCGCCCGTCTGACCTTGAACGGTTACGCGGCAGTACGCTATGGGATCCGCGCTACGTAGCAATCTCGCACGCTGCTGAAACAACATAGTGGATAGGGAACCTCGAAAAACCATCAACGAGATGAGGGATGGGGGGTTGAGGGAAGGGACATGAACGCCTGTAACATAAGTCGTTGATTGATATCCCTTCCCCCAATAGACAAGCCCCGCAGGGCACCTCGGATACTTCAGCTCCAATAAAAAAGACCTGTTCATGAGCCTTGAAAAGCATCATCGACCGCAGCTTGCCGTACCCCAGATGCCACCTCGGTGGCCCCGTTTCTTGAGGTGCCTTATGACTCACTTTTACTGCAAAGATAAACAAGTTCTCGTTAGCACGAATTTAAAAGTAATGTATTCTTCGCTTACATATTTTTCAAAAAATATTTGTAAATCGTTCATTCCATTAAAAAATATAAGTTCATTTTTTCTGAAAGAAAATAATATATCTTTTTTAGAGCATTATCTTTTAGTCAGAAATCCTTATAAGAAAATCATTTCCTTTTATAAAGAAAAATTTTTAAGCTTAGGTAATAGAGAAGTTCCAAGTAGCTATGGGCATTTTTTTCCTTATTTAGGTGTTGATGAACGAATCGATTCTAAAACCACAATTAAAGAAAAAGTTATCAATACTTCTTTTACTCATTTTATTTCTATATTATCTAAAATATACAGTTTCGATCTTCACTTAGTACCACAGCATTGGATAATGTATCCATTTAAATTAAAACCAATAACTAATATACATAACCTAAACCATCTTATTATAGAATCTCATAAAGAAAATAAAAAACCTGCTTTTGAAAAGGTAAAGATCATCAAAATAGATGACATAACGCAAATAAAAGAATTTGCCTCTAGAATAGATTTTGATCTCAATATAAGAGAATGCAGAACTGAAGGAAAAATAGATGATCCGGAATTAACCTCTGATACAATAAAAACCATTAATCAAATTTATCAAGAGGATTTTGAAATGTTTGGCTACCATTCAATGTTACCTAGGCATGTGCCTGCTGGTAAAATAAATGAAATATTGGTATAAATTATCATAGGGAACCTCGAAAAACCATCAACGAGATGGGGGATGGGGGGTTGAGGGAAGGGACATGAACGCCTGTAACATAAGTCGTTGATTGATATCCCTTCCCCCAATAGACAAGCCCCGCAGGGCACCTCGGATACTTCAGCTCCAATAAAAAAGACCTGTTCATGAGCCTTGAAAAGCATCATCGACCGCAGTGGCCCCGTTTCGCGAGGCCTCCTGTCCTGACGCCCATCAAAGGCAAACACCTGGAGTCACTGCATGAGTGAAGCGATCGTCGTAGTTGGTGCCGGTCACGCTGGGTGCCAGACCGTCGTGTCCTTGCGTCAAGGCGGCTATACCGGTCGCCTGATGCTGATTGGCGAAGAGCCGCAGTTGCCGTACCACCGCCCACCGCTATCAAAAAAATACCTTGCTGGCGAGATGTCGGCTGAACGCCTGCTGATGCGCCCGGCGTCTTTTTACCAGGATCAGCAGGTTGACGTCATCAGCAGCAGCACGGTGACTGCGCTCCATCGCGCTGATCGCTACCTCGATCTCAGTGATGGACGGCGCATTGACTACCACCGCCTAGTGCTAACAACCGGCGCGCGCGTACGCCGCCTGCACTTAGCAAATGACCAACTGGAGGGCATCTTTTATCTGCGCACGGTCGCTGACGTGGATCGTATCCGCGCCGAGTTGAGCGCATCAAAGCAGAAAATAGCGGTGCTCGGCGGCGGTTACATTGGGCTTGAGGCGGCCTCGGTGCTGACCACGCTGGGACATGATGTGACACTACTGGAGGCTGCCGAGCGCTTGCTGGGGCGGGTAACTTCACCCGATCTGTCAGCGTATTATCACAAAGCGCATCGTATGCGCGGGGTGCATATCAGGCTGCAAACCGCGGCGAGCGGGTTCATCGGTGAGCGCCGCGTACAGGCGATCGACACCAACATTGGCGCTATCGAGTGCAACTTGGTTATCATCGGCGTTGGCGTAATCCCCAACGACAACCTAGCGCGCCAGGCCGGGCTGCGTTGTGATGACGGGATCATTGTCGATGAACACTGCCGCACCGAGGATCCGGCGATTTTCGCCGCCGGTGATTGTACGCGCCATCCGAGCCGCCTGTTCAACCGCCAGTTGCGCTTAGAATCGGTGCAAAACGCCGCGGGGCAGGCGCAGGTAGCGGCTCAGAATCTCATCGGCACAGTCGCCATCTACGATGAAATGCCGTGGTTCTGGTCGGATCAATTCGACCTCAGACTGCAGATCGCCGGGTTATCGCAAGGGTATGATCAGATGGTGGTACGCGGGGATATGGGGGAGGCTGATTTCTGCCTGCTGTACCTGTGCGACGGCAAGCTGATAGCCGCCGATGCGCTGAACAATCCGCGCGAATTTATGGTGTGCCGCCAGTTGGTGCGTAACCAAGCGCGCATCCCGGTGCAGCGGCTGGTGGATCGCCAGCGCCCCATGAAGGAGATGCTTGACTAATGCCGACGATTACCTTTATCCAAGCCGATGGCAGTCGCCAGCAGGTAGCGATTAAAAGTGGCTTGACGCTCATGGAGGGCGCGGTTGCCGCCGCGGTTCCGGGGATCATTGCAGAGTGTGGCGGCAGTTGCGCCTGCTCCACCTGCCATTGCTACGTTGCCGAGACGTGGTTCGACAAGCTGCCCGCCGCCTTGGACGACGAGAGCGGGTTACTGGAGTTTGCTTGGCAGCCAAAGCCAAACAGCCGCCTGACCTGCCAGATTATGGTGACCGACAGCTTGGAGGGACTGGAGCTTGAAGTGCCTGCACAGCAGATCTGAGCTAAGCTGCCACGCCACCCATACGCCTCTGCAGACGCTCCTCATTAAAAATAAAACAACCCCTTCCCCCAAACCCTCATCCCTCCATCCCATTCAAGGTTTTTCGAAGTTCCCAGATGAACACAGCTATGCCGCCTACTGCCTCGCTGCGCGACCGCTTTCGCCGCCCGTTGCACGATCTGCGCCTGTCGGTAACCGATCGCTGTAATTTCCGCTGCACCTACTGCATGCCAAAGCAGCGGTTTGGCGCTGACTACCGCTTCATGCCACGCCGTGAACTGCTGAGTTTTGAGGAAATAGAACGTCTGGTGCGCATCTTCGCCGGTTTAGGAGTGTGCAAAATCCGGCTGACCGGTGGCGAGCCGTTATTACGCCAGAATATAGCCGCCTTGATCGCCCTGCTGAGCGCGATCGACGGAGTTGAAGATCTCAGCCTGACGACCAACGGCTCGTTACTGACGCTCGACCATGCGCATAAGCTTAAGGCTGCCGGCTTGCAGCGCATGACGGTAAGCCTAGATGCCATCGACGAACACATATTTAAAAAAATCAACGATGTTGGTTTTTCTTCTGAAAAAGTACTCTCAGCAATAGACAACGCCGAAAAAGCCGGTTTAGCGCCGATCAAGATCAATATGGTGGTCAAACGCAACGTCAACGACGGCGACATTGTGGCACTGGCCGAGCGTTTTCGCGGTACGCCCCATATCGTACGTTTTATCGAATACATGGATGTTGGCAACACCAACCGCTGGCACCTTGACGAAGTCGTTGCCGCTGCTGACATTGTCGCCGCAATTGATGCGGTATATCCACTGGCACCCATCGGCGCAAATTACACTGGCGAGGTCGCAAGGCGCTGGCGCTATCGCGACGGACAGGGAGAGATCGGTGTGATCAGCTCGGTCACCCAGCCGTTTTGCTCCACTTGCACTAGGGCGCGTTTATCGGCTGATGGCAAGCTGTACCTATGTCTGTTCGCCCGCTCCGGCCATAATCTCAAGCAATGGTTGCGCGATGGCACAAGTGATGCCGAGTTGAGGCGTAGAATAAGCGCCATCTGGGGTGAGCGAAACGATCGCTATTCACTGCAACGTGCGGAAAGCGCAACCGCCGGCACAAATTCCACGGCACCTAAGATAGAAATGTCATATATCGGGGGGTAATACATCCACGGCGGACTGCCGAGCGCCAAAGTGGCGACACGCTGCGCCCGCAAGCCGCCGAAAGTTGCTTATGGGCACCTCAAAAAACCAGCAGCGCTAGCTTTTCGAAGTGCCGTCTATTGGGGGAGTGCCCTTCCAACAATCATTCCGTGGTGCCATTGACTGGATCGATAGGTCAGCGAACGGCGCGCCGCAGGCGATCCTCTAAGAATAAAACAATCCCTTCCCCCTCCCGTTGAGATTTTTCTAGGTTCCCCGAGATCTGCACTATGAAAGAGCATTACTATCTTGATAACGCCGCGACGACTTGGCCAAAACCAGAGTCGGTCTATACATTTATGGATAGTTTTTCCCGCAGCCACGGCGTGAACCCTGGGCGCGGCGGTCATCAATTAAGCGCAGAAGCGGATCAGATGATCAGCCAAACACGCCGCTTACTGGCGCAGTTTTTTGGTTTTAACGGGGATTTTAACCGCGTCGTATTCACATTAAACGCCACCGATTCGCTGAATATGGCGATCCTGGGGCTGGTGAACACTGGCGATCATATTGTCACCACCCGCTTGGAACATAATTCCGTGATTCGCGTGGTTAACCGCTTAGAGCGCGAATCCAATGTCAGTGTTACGCAGGTACGCTCTGACTCAGAAGGCTATATCGATCCAAAGGATATTCGCAGCGCCATAACGCCCAAAACGCGTCTGGTGGTTATCAACCACGCCTCTAATGTGCTTGGCAGCATGCAGGATCTGGCCGCCATCGCCGCCAGCGTTGCGACCAGCGATGCATTACTGGTGGTTGACAGCGCACAAACCGCTGGGGTCGTGGCTATCGATATGGAGGCGCTGCCGATCGATGTGCTGACGTTCACTGGTCACAAAGGGCTACTGGGGCCGATGGGTGTCGGCGGCATGATCGTTGCTGAGCACGTTGATATACGACCGCTGCGAGTGGGCGGCACCGGTGTTGATTCGCTGTCGCCTTATCAACCGGACAGCTACCCCTCGCATCTCGAATGCGGTACGGTTCCGCTTCCCGGCATCGCCGGTCTGTATGCAGCGCAGCAATGGTTCGCCGCGCTTGGCGCTCAGCACGCTGCCGATCACCGGCAACGCTGCCTTGCGGCGCTGGCGCACATTGAGCACGTCGAACTTTCTAATATCCGATATGTTGATAATGCATTGCGGGCGATGGATCGGATCACCGTTTATGGCCCGCGCTCGAACCGACCGCGGGTGTCAACTTTGAGTTTCAATGTGAACGGAATGCCGGCGACTGATGTCAGCGAGATCCTTGACGCAGATCATCACCTCTGCGTACGCGCCGGTTTGCACTGTGCGCCTTGGGTACATGAGGATCAGCAAACCCTGGCCCAGCAGGGGACGGTGCGTGTCTCGCCAGGGTACTTTACTGATCGCGAAGACCTTGATCAGCTTATCAGTGCCCTCAATGCGCTGGCGGGATAGGCAGGAGCAAACCTCGGGAGCCTTGGAAAACTTTGAATGGGATGGGGATTTGGGAGAAGGGGCACGCTCAGCTGTAGCGTGTAAGCCCTCATTCGGTTATGGATTTATAACCCTTCCCCAATAGATAAGCCTCGCAGGGTACCTCGGAAAGCTAGCGAAGCTGGTTCTTGAGGCTCCCTACTAAGTGCCTTGCCGTGCTGAACGGTGCCGCTTACGCCAGCGTTGCGGGCGTGTCCTGCGCTGGCAGCGAGCGGGCATCCCTCAGTCGGTCAGCGACCCAGCGATGGAAGTGATGCGTTGCCGAGTCGTGGACCGATGAGAAATAACCACCGTCAAACGCGGGTGACTGGCGCCCGCACTGCATCCCTTCAACGACGCCGATATCCTCAGTAAAGATATCACGCCAGCCCGCGGTCAGGGTATTACGTGCGGCGCTATAGCTTGCCGCCGCCGCCGCATCACCGACGAAATAGTACTCAACGGTCTCCCGCGTCCGATCGTGGGACAGCGGCAGCAGTAATATCGAATAAAAATGGTCAACGTGCACACCGAGCAGCACATTGGGGAACAGCGCAATATACTCAGCCACTTGGCGCTGATCGGCAGGCCAGTCGGGAAGCAGCGGAAACGCCGTACCGGCGCGCGAATTGAAATCAAAAACGGTGGTGCCTTGACCAGCGCCCATGTCGCCGGCGCAGATGGGATAATGGTCTTCAATGCGCGAATAGCTGTTCAAGGTGGGGTGGATCCATGGCAAATGGTAGCTCTCGCAGTAATTTTCCACTGCCAATTTCCAGTTTGCGGTCACTTCAAGGGTGAGCTTAGGGCCATCAGTGGTGGCCGCTTGCAGCAACTCGAAGCCGCTATCGCCGACAAGGGGATGCCAGCGATTTTCCAAGGGCGCGATATGCTCCGAGAAGGGAGGGGCGTCCCCCGACAGGTTGATAAATACCATCCCCAGCCACACCGCGGTGCGGATCGCGAATAAGCCACGCTGTTCGCGATCGATGCCGGCTGTATCGTGGACGCCGGTGCCACCGATATGCGGCGTACCCCGCAAGCGACCATCAAAGCCGTAAGTCCAACTGTGATAAGGGCAGCGAATTGAACCTTGCAACTGGCCGGGTGCCGTCACCAATAAGTGACCGCGATGGCGGCATACGTTGTGGAATACACGGATTGCGCCAGCATTATCGCGTACTATAACCAACGGCAGCCCCATCAAGCGGATCGGCAATGCCTGCGATGGTTTTATATCGCTCGCAAACGCAATGCAGGTCCAAGTACCGGCCAACAGTGAATCCCGCTCCACAATCGCCGTTTGTGGGCAGGTATATACTTGATTAGGCAACCCGTGCGCCACTGCTGTCTGACGGTGTATGGCATCATGCTCGGATGATGACAGAATAGTGGCCATGTGACGTCTCCGCTAAAATATCGACGCTCACCGCTAAGAGCGGTGGCGCGTCGGGTGGAACCTAGAACAGAATGGGGGCTTACGTTGCAGGTAACCATATCCTCTCCCCCAACCCTAGGTTTTTCGAGGTACCCAACAGCACTTTAAAACGATTGACAGCCACTGTCTATCAGTTGTTGCGGTTGAGGCACTGTATGTGATAGCGCAATCCCAAAAAGGAGGACTTGAAAAGCGAGTTTCGCCCGCTTTTCGAGGCACCCCAAATATCCTCCACCCCTTTTGCCTTGGAGTGAACCAACGAACATGAAACACCCCGCCAAGCCCAATATTGTGCTGATCATGGCAGATCAGCTGGCACCACAGTTTCTGCCCTGCTACGGTCACCCGATAGTGCAAACGCCGGCGATCGATCGCCTAGCCGCTAATGGGGTGGTATTCGATGCCGCATACACCAATTCGCCGCTGTGTGCGCCGGCGCGGATGGTGATGATGAGCGGTCGGCTGCCGTCGAAAATCGCCGCTTGGGACAATGCCACCGAATTCTCCTCCGAAATCCCAACGTTTGCGCATTACTTAGCCGTTGAGGGCTATCACTCCTGTCTAAGCGGTAAGATGCATTTCGTTGGCCCTGATCAATTGCACGGCTTCGGCGAGCGTTTGACCACCGATGTCTACTCGGCGGATTTCGCCTGGCATCCCGAATGGGATCGCCATCCACAGCGGCTGGACTGGTATCACACAATGGAAGTCGTAACCAAGGCTGGCGTATGCACGCGCTCGATGTACCTCGACTACGACGACGATGCGATTTTCAAAGCACAGCGCTTCCTGTTCGATCAGGCGCGGCAGGGCAATCCACGCCCTTTCATGCTGACGGTATCGATGATCCAGCCGCATGATCCTTACTTATGCCGCCAGCAGCACTGGGATCGATACAACGGCATGGACATTGATGCGCCACGGCTGGCGTATGGCGAGGTCGCCGAGGATCCCCATTCGGCGCGGCTGCGCCGCACCTACAGCGCCGACAACATTGCGCTTGACGAGAGCACTATCCGCGCCGCCCGCCGTGCTTACTACGGCTCCATCGCTGACATTGACGATAAAGTAGCACAGTTGGTCAACACCATCAGCGATGCCGGATTCGCCGACAATACGATCATCATGCTGACCTCGGATCACGGCGACATGCTTGGCGAGCGCGGTATGTGGTTCAAGATGTCGTTTTTTGAAAACTCGGCGCGCGTACCGCTGATCGTGCACGCGCCGGCGCTGTTCACCCATCGCCGCATACCGCATGCGGTATCACTCGTCGATCTGCTGCCGACGCTGGTCGAAATAGCACGCAACGGCAAATCCGGCAGCTATGTAACAGCGCTCGAAGGGCGTTCGCTGCTACCGCATCTTAGCGGCAACAGCGGGCACGACGAGGCCATTGGCGAATACTACGCCGAGGGCACAGACACCCCGCTATTCATGATCCGACGCGCGACCAACAAGCTGATCTACGCCGAATGCGACCCGCTGCAGTGTTACGATCTCGCCGCCGATCCACTGGAGCGCTACAACCTAGCGACTGATGCACAGTCTCCCGACTACGCCAGTGATTGGCTGCGCGAAATTAAAACCAACTACGATATCGCGGCGCTTAAAAATGCAGTGCTTGAGAGCCAGCGGCGGCGCAAACTGATCCGCAAGGTCATGCGTCAGCAAGAGATAAGCTGGGACTTCCAGCCGTTTGAAGACGCCAGCAAGAGCTACGTACGCGACACACTGCCAATCGCTGAGCTTGAAAAGCGGGCACGCTTCCCGTAACCCGCCTGTCAAAAACAAGGTCTATGCCGCCCGTTGGTCACCGCCCTCCAGACCGGAGTTATGGAGCACACCATGAAACATCTGTATATAGACAATTTCCGGGGGATTTCCGATACCTATATCCCTCTCTGTGACATCAGCTTTCTGGTCGGAGAAAACAGCACCGGCAAAACTTCATTGCTCAGCTTGCTGAAGCTACTCACCACCGAGACTTTTTGGTTCCGTAATAACTTCAATACCGATGAGATAAAACTCGGCCAGTTTGAAGATATTGTCAGTATCAATGCCGAGGATCGGAGCTACTTCAGCATCGGATGGATTGATGATGGGGCACCAGCCGAAGACAGTGAAGATACTGCTATCGAAGCATTCCTGCTCACCTTCACTGAGAAACAAGGATTGCCACAACCTGCAATGTACATATCGTACCAAGGCGGTACGGAATTTCGGATCAAAATAGGCCCAAACCAGATCAAATACAAACAACGCAAAGTAACGGAAACAGATGACTGCGAAAGCTTCATTCGCCAGATCTTTTCAACATGGGTTACAGCGTATAAAACAGATAAAGGCGGTAAGGACTACTCGGTTGCTCCGAAAGGTTTATTAAATGTCCCCTTGTTCTTTCTTACAAACTTCATTAAAACCATGAATTCTGATAAAGAAAAACGTACACATATTTTTGATACACCCCTCCAAATATTATTTGAAAATACGGCTTGGCTGGCACCGGTAAGAACCAAGCCTCAATCGATTTACGACGAATCCGGACCAAATTTTTCCGCTGAAGGCAAGCACACCCCGTACCTGATCAAGCGCTTGTTCGAAAAAAAGGGGGAGGTCAATAATTTTCGATCGTTTATCGAAACATTCGGAAAAAACAGCGGCCTGTTCGAATCGATCTCCATCAAACCATACGGCCGTGGCGGTACCGCCCCTTTTGAGTTGGATGTTGTATTGAACAAAAACCCTATCAACATTAACTTCGTAGGGTATGGGGTCTCCCAATCACTTCCGGTAATCGTAGAGCTGTTTGCAAGACCTCTCGGCACCTGGTATGCAATCCAACAACCGGAAGTGCATTTACACCCCAAAGCACAGGCTGCCCTTGGCGATGCGCTCTTTGAACTGGCGGTTACTGAAAACAAGACGTTTTTTATTGAGACCCACAGCGATTACATCATTGACCGATTGCGGATGAATTATCGTAAAAAGAGTGAATCTAAACCCAAAAGCCAGATCCTGTTTTTTCACCGAGACGCTTCTGGGAACCGTATCTATACGATTGCGATCGACGAAAATGGTGAGCTTCCTGATGATCAGCCCGAAGCCTATCGGGAGTTCTTCATCCATGAAACCATGGATTTGCTGGAGCTATGATATGTGCATTATTATTGATGCTAACGCTTTACCTTCCGTACTCAAACGTGAACCTGAGCTCTGTCCAGTATTTAACTGGATCAACGAGGGCAAAGGGAAGATCGTTTATGGAGGAACAAAATACAAAGAAGAGCTAAAAAAATGCCAAAATACCAAACGATATTGGCTGAAATGAGTAGGTCAGGAAAAATCTGCAAGGTGGGAGACACTGACGTAAATGCCGAACAGCAAAAGCTAGAGGACACGCCACTACATGGAAAATGCAACGACCCTCATATCATCGCCATCGTGATTGTTTCTAAATGCTGCCTCGTTTGCACCAAAGACGGTGCATTGATTAAATTCCTGAAGGATAAAACCTTCTACCCCAAAGACGTAAAAATACCTCGTATATACCAAAGAGAAGAACACAAGAATCTACTGGTCGATGCCAACATAGCACCAATCTGTAAACGTAGCTCCGCATAGCTCGCAGCGAAGGCGCACCGTTCGCTGGATTGTTTTTAATTTTAATAAGGAGCGCCTAACGGCACCATGAAATAGCTGCTGGAAAGGTCATTTTTCGGTTATAGCTCCGCTGCCAGAGCCCCGCCCTCCACTATGCCAGAGCGCCGCTTGGCAGCAGCCGTGCGAAAGCGTAGCGGGTATCGGGGCTAAGCGGCGACCAGCGATTAAGCTGCGCTTTTGCGACGAAGAACGCTTCGCTGATCTCTGCGGTTTGTAAACGGAAAGGCCCATCGTGGCGGCAATGGTAGATGCGCCCGAAGCAGCGGCTGTCAGCGTCTTCGTAATAAAACTCGCGTTGCTCTTCGAGCGGGTGATCGCTGATGCCGAGCTCTTCTTCGGCCTCACGGCAGGCGCAGCGGGCATAGTCTTCTCCGGCCGCCACAACCCCTCCAGCGGCGAGGTCGTAGTAGCTAGGATAAAGGTCTTTGTCAGCGCTGCGGCGCTGGATCAGCAACCTTCCATCCGTGGCGAAAACAAAAATAAACGTGGCGCGATGGGGCAACCGCTCACGGCGCATACGCCAGCGTGGCGCGGCGCCAATGACGCGGTTGCGATCATCTACGATGGTGACGCTTTCTTCGCTGCTCAACACCTGCGGCATCCTACTGACGACCCTATGGAGCCTAGCCATAGGCCACGCGCTGCACCCTCGAAGTATTCCGCAAAATCAGGCGTTGCACGCCCTGCGACCTTCGCCGCATCGTCCCAGCGGCGCACGTTGAGGCACAGCGAAAGGTGCGGTTGGCGCTCGAAAGGTGCGGTTGGCGCTCGAAAGCGGCGGCTTCGGCAGCGCTCATCGCGCCCCTGCAAGCGCAGCGAATCCACCGAGGCCGGCGACAGGCAGGCGAAGTAATCCGCAGAGGTGCCGCACCCCATGCAGCCAGCGGGCTAAGCACTCTGGCGAGCGGCGCAACTGCTGATAGGATTGGCGCGTACTGCGAAGATCCAAAGCACTGTCCCAGCGCTCAACCGTTGGCGGGCACCAGGCTTGCTGTTGATGCGACCGCGGGCGATCATAGGCGTGCTGGCGCAGCCATGCGGCTGAAAACGCAATCTCAGCGCAGCCCGGCTGGAAGCGCAGGTGCAGTTGCGTATTGTCATTGCCGCTGATCGATGCGCGATCGATCACAATGCTTTGCGGGATCGAAAGCAACGAGATCAGGCGTTGGCCATTTTGGGCTGAACGCGTTAACGTATCGGTTGCATTGTAACGCAGCCACAGGGCATGAAAGCGGGCTTGACGTCCATCCTTCCAAGTCAGCGCCAGTGCCTTCCCGTGATCCAGTAATTTAACGTTCGCCAGCATGTCCGATATTGCGTAAGAGGCTCGATCACGTGCTTGTGATTTAAAGCACAACGGCTTTTTTAAGCGCCGTGAACACTCGCCAGACATCCGGCTGCGATAACGCGCCGCCGCCGTTTACCGCGCAGACTTTAACCTGCTTATGGTATCATAAGCGCCCTGTAACCAAGGTCTTAAAAGAGTCAGCAAAAAAGCCTCTGAATGCCGCTCGACCTTGTGATCGCGTTCCCCTTACCGCTGCTGTTGCACTATTTTTCAGCGATCTTTTCTGGAGCCCCGAGATGGACCAATTTGAAATCACGGCTGAGCCGCGCCAAAGCGTTGGCACCCGTGCTTCGCGCCGCCTGCGCTACCAAGGTGAATTCCCGGCGATCGTGTATGGCGGTCACCAAGAACCACAACACATTGTGGTCAACGCCAATCAGATCCGCCACCGCACCAATAACCCGGCCTTCTTCTCTCATGTGCTAAAACTCTCTATTGCCGATCAATCAGCACCTGCATCTGTAGTCGTCAAAGCCGTGCAGCGCGACCCCATAAGCTCGCAAATAATCCACATGGATTTTCTGCGAGTAAGCGCCAAAGATGAATTGCGCATGAACGTTCCCTTGTTGTTCAAAGGCGAAGATGCTTGCGTTGGCGCGAAAACGGGCGGGTTTATCGACTACCTGTTGCTGGATGTTGAGATCGCCTGCATGACACGCGACCTGCCTGAGCATATTGAAGTCGATATCAGCAACCTAAATATTGGCGAAGTGCTGCACTTATCGGAACTAACTCTGCCGCCAAAGGTGCAGCTAACGGCTCTGCAAGACAGTACGGAAAACGATCAACCCGTGGTCAGGGTACAGTATGCCCAAAAACAAACTGTTGAACCTGAAGAAGAAGACACCGCCTGAAGCCCCTCAAAGACTCTCAAAGACGTGCGTTTTCCGCTGATGGCAAGCATGGCAAGCATTGAACGCCGCCATATAGCTTAGATGGGAGCAACTTTCAGGTGTGTTGTCGGTCTCGGGAACCCGGGAGCGCAATATGCAAGGACGCGCCATAATGCCGGGCAGTGGTTGCTGGATGCGCTGGCGGCGCAGCACCAGCAGCGTTTTACCGCTATCGCCCGCTGCCACGGCGAGCAGTGCCGCATCCCACTCCCGCAAGGCGCTGGGATGCGCTTGTTTAAGCCCACCACCGGCATGAATCGCAGCGGTCTGGCGATCGCTGCGATCGCCCAGTACTTTGCTGTTGCGCCAGACGAGTTGCTGATCGTGCATGACGATATCGATCTACCCGCGGGCAGTGTAAAGCTCAAGCGCGGCGGCGGCCACGGCGGTCACAATGGGCTGCGCGATACTATCGCCGTGCTCAAGTGTAACGCCTTCAGCCGCGTTCGCATCGGCATTGGTCATCCCGGGAGCAAAGATCGGGTTATCCCGTACGTATTGACGCCGCCTGATGGCGAACAGCAACTAGCTATTGAACAAACCATTGAGCGTACGCTTTATCACTGGCCAACGATCATCAGCGGCGAACTGGAAATCGCCATGACTTACTTGCACCAAGGAAGTTTCGAAAAGCCTCAGCGGGATGGGGATTTGGGGGAAGGGAGCGTTTGAATTTTTAAGGATCTTCTCCAGAACACCAGCGCATTGCCCTCAATTCCAGAGTCCCGCCCTCCACTATCCCAGAGCCTTACCCGAAACCCGAGGCCCTGCACGACGCTAAGCCGAAAGCGAAAGCTGTACTGGGGTTAGGGGTTTGGGGGAAGGGAGTACAGCGTTCAGGTAGGTTAGGAGGGACTGTGTTTTTTTATTTTTTAATAAGGAGCGCCTAACGGCGCATCGTTCGCTGACCGGCATAGACCGGTCAGCGGCACCATGAAATTACCGCTGGAGGGTTCTTCTTCTCCGATACATCGGCGCATTGCCAATAGCAGGCTTCCCCCAATACCAACGTCTTTACCCTCCTTATTCTCCTTAGACTCCTTTGATGCTAGGCGTTGCCTAGCATCAAAGGATTAAAAATATTAAAAAGATCCCAGAGCCCTCGCCCGAAGCCATGCCAGAGCACCGCCCGAAGCATGGATAGCTGTCAACTGGAGGAGAAACAATGATATTGCGATCCCTGATAGGGGTGTTATCGCTGTTGCTGATAACCAATGCAGCGGCGGATAATCACCCCTGCAAAGTGGAGGATAGTTTGGAATGTACCCGCAGCCTAGCTGCAAGCGGCGATGCAGATGCGCAATTTAATTTAGGGGCTGCCTATTATTTCGGCGAAGGCGTTGCCAAAGATGTAGGTGAATCGCTGCACTGGGTTCGCAAAGCCGCCGAACAAGGACATGCGGGAGCGCAATTCGGTTTAGGGAATGCCTACGCTAACGGCAAAGGCGTTGCCCAAGATGTCGAGGAAGCGCTGCGTTGGTTTCGCAAAGCAGCCGAACAAGGCCATGCGGACGCGCAATTTGGTTTAGGGAATGCCTACGCTAACGGCAAAGGCGTTGCCCAAGATATGCGCGCTGCGGTGCGTTGGTGGCGCAAATCCGCTGCACAAGGCGATGCGTGGGCGCAATTTAATTTAGGCAATGCCTACGCTGACGGTAAAGGCGTTGCCCAAGATACCGGGGAAGCAGCGCGCTGGTATCGCAAAGCCGCCGCACAAGGACTTGCGGAGGCGCAAAACAATTTAGGGTTTGCCTACGCCAACGGCAAAGGCGTTGCCCAAGATGCCGAGGAAGCGCTGCGCTGGTGGCGCAAAGCCGCCGAACAAGGCCATGCGGACGCGCAAAATAATTTAGGGGTTGCATACGCTATCGGCAAAGGCGTTGCCAAAGATATGCGTGCTGCGGTGCGCTGGTATCGCAAAGCCGCCGAACAAGGACTTGCAGCGGCGCAATATGAGCTAGGGCGTGCCTACGCTAACAGCGAAGGCGTTGCTAAAGATATGCGTGCTGCGGTGCGCTGGTATCGCAAAGCCGCCGAACAAGGCGATGTGGTCGCGCAATTTGGTTTAGGGAATGCCTACGCTAACGGCAAAGGCATTGCCCAAGATATCAATGCAGCGCTGCGCTGGTATCGCAAAGCCGCCACACAAGGACATGCGGTCGCGCAATATCTTTTAGGGGCTGCCTATTATTTCGGCAAAGGCGTTGCCCAAGATGCCAAGGAAGCGCTGCGCTGGTTTCGCAAAGCTGCCGAACAAGGACATGCGGGAGCGCAATTCGGTTTAGGGAATGCCTACGCTAACGGCGAAGGCGTTGCCCAAGATGTCGAGGAAGCGCTGCGTTGGTTTCGCAAAGCAGCCGAACAAGGCGATGTGGTCGCGCAATTTGGTTTAGGGAATGCCTACGCTAACGGCAAAGGCATTGCCCAAGATATCAATGCAGCGCTGCGCTGGTATCGCAAAGCCGCCACACAAGGACATGCGGTCGCGCAATATCTTTTAGGGGCTGCCTATTATTTCGGCAAAGGCGTTGCCCAAGATGCCAAGGAAGCGCTGCGCTGGTTTCGCAAAGCTGCCGAACAAGGACTTGCGAGAGCGCAATTTAATTTAGGGCTTGCCTACGCTATCGGCGAAGGCGTTGCCCAAGATGCCGAAGAAGCGCTGCGCTGGGTTCGCAAAGCCGCCGAACAAGGACATGCGGGAGCGCAATTCGGTTTAGGGAATGCCTATTATTTCGGCAAAGGCGTTGCCAAAGATGCCGAGGAAGCCGCGCGCTGGTTTCGCAAAGCCGCCGCACAAGGCCATGCAGACGCGCAATATCGTTTAGGGAATGCCTACGCTATCGGCAAAGGCGTTGCCCAAGATGTCGAGGAAGCGCTGCGTTGGTTTCGCAAAGCCGCCGAACAAGGCCATGCGGACGCGCAATTTGGTTTAGGGAATGCCTACGCTATCGGCAAAACATGCGGACGCGCAATTTAATGTAGGGGTTGCCTACGCTAATGGCGAAGGCATTGCCCAAGATGCCAAGGAAGCAGTGCGCTGGTATCGCAAAGCCACCGAACAAGGACATGCGGGAGCGCAAACTATTTTAGGGGTTGCCTATTATTTCGGCGAAGGCGTTGCCAAAGATGCCGAGGAAGCAGCGCGTTGGTATCGCAAAGCCGCCGAACAAGGACATGCGGGAGCGCAATATCTTTTAGGGGAAGCCTATTATTTCGGCGAAGGCGTTGCCAAAGATGCCGAGGAAGCGCTGCGCTGGTATCGCAAAGCCGCCGAACAAGGACTTGCGGACGCGCAATTTAATTTAGGGAATGCCTATTATTCCGGCGAAGGCATTGCCCAAGATATCAATGCAGCGCTGCGCTGGTATCGCAAAGCCGCAGAACAAGGACATGCAAAAGCGCAAAATAATTTAGGGGCTGCCTATTATTTCGGCGAAGGCGTTGCCCAAGATGCCGAGGAAGCGTTGCGCTGGCGGCGCAAAGCCGCCGAACAAGGCGATGCGGACGCACAATTTGGTTTAGGGAATGCCTACGCTAACGGCGAAGGCATTGCCCAAGATGACGAGGAAGCGCTGCGCTGGTACCGCAAAGCCGCCGAACAAGGACTTGCGGACGCGCAATATAAGTTAGGGGGTGCCTACGTTACCGGCGAAGGCGTTGCCCAAGATGTCGAGGAAGCGCTGCGCTGGTTCCGCAAAGCCGCCGCACAAGGACTTGCGAAAGCGCAAGCTATTTTAGGGTTTGCCTACGCTAACGGTGAAGGCGTTATTGCAAATGAGCGCGAGGCGTATATCTGGTATTCCATCGCCAAAGCGAATGGTGACGAAATCGCGGCGGAAAGTTTACGCACATTTAAGTGGCATCTGTATTTGACGGCGGCAGAAATTAAAGCCGCAAAGCGCGAGGCAGCAAAGCGCATGGCGGCGATTGATCGGGGAGAGTCCACAAGCGACGATTGACCCCCCGCCCTCCACGATGCCAGAGCCTTACCCGAAGCCCTCGGCCCTGCACGGCGTTAAGGCGAGGGCGCAGGGGATGCTGGGGTTAGGGGTTTGGGGGAAGGGAGTACCGCGTTAAGGTGTGTTAAACACGCCTGTGTTTTTTTATTTTTTATTTGGTGCGCCTAACGGCGCATCGTTCGCTGACCGGCATAGACCGGTCAGCGGCACCATGAAATTATCGCTAGAGGGTTCTTCTTCTCCGATACATCGGCGCATTGCCAATAGCAGGCTTCCCCCAATACAAACGTCGTTACCCTCCTTATTCTCCTTTGATGCTAGGCAACGCCTAGCATCAAAGGATTAAAAATATTAATATCCCAGAGCCCCAACCTCCACTATGCCAGAGCCCTGCCTGCCGCAGGAGTGCCCGGTAATAACGGCGGGGGTAGGTCAACTACCACAACGAACGAGGAAGGAGCGATGAATATCCCGCTTCACAAAAACGTCCGATCGCTTTCGGGCAGCTCTTGGTGTTTTGCCCCTCATGGGTTTTAGGTGCGGCATTGTCGGCTTGCCGAATGTCGGCAAATCGACCCTGTATAACGCCCTCACCTGCTCCCGGGTAGCAACCGAAAACTACCCTTTTTGCACTATCGATCCGAGCATCGGGAAGGTGGCAGTCGCGGATCTGCGCTTAGACAAAATCGCCGCGCTGGTGCAACCGCAACGCATCGTACCGACGACGATGACTTTCGTCGATATCGCCGGCTTAGTGGCGGGTGCCTCCAAGGGCGAGGGGCTGGGAAACCGCTTCTTAGCCAATATCCGCGAGACGCAGGCGATCGTGCACGTGGTACGCTGCTTTGACAATGACGATATAGTGCACGTCAATGGTCGGGTTGCTGCTGTTGACGATGTTGCGATCATCGATACCGAGCTGCTGCTGGCCGATCTGGAACAGCTTGAGCGTGCGCTCAAAAAAAACGCCCGCCACGTGAAATCTTCTGATCGTGACGCCAAACCCCGACAACTGCTGTACGAGCGCGCCTATGCCTGCCTTTCCGCTGGAGAGCCGCTGCGCTCGCTTGCACTGACAGCGGAGCAACGCCAGCAACTGCAAACGCTGCAACCACTGACACTGAAACCGGTGCTTTTTGCGGCTAATGTCGATGAAGCGCCAGAAGATGATAACCCGCAGGTTGCCGCGCTGCGTGCCTTGGCGGCCCAACAAAACGCCGCGGTGGTGGTGATTTCAGCCGTACTAGAAGCCGAGATCGCCACCCTCATGGCGGATGAGCGGAGCGAATTTCTTGAAGCGCTCGGGCTGCATCAATCGGGGCTTGAGCGCCTGACCCAAAGCGGGTATGCGCTGCTCAAACTGCTGACCTTCTTCACCGCTGGAGCGCAGGAAGTGCGCGCTTGGACAACCACTGATGGCGCTAATGCGTGTGACGCCGCAGGTAGCATACACAACGACTTCGCCAAGCATTTTATTCGCGCCGAAATCATCGCTTACGACGATTTTATCGCTTGCGGTGGCGAGCAAGGCGCCAAAGCGGCCGGCAAATGGCGCCTTGAAGGCCGTGACTACCGGGTGCTGGAAGGCGATATTGTGCATTTCCGCCATAGTGCCTGAAGCGTTCATCCGCTAACGCGGCGATGCACCCTCACCGTCAGGGGAGAGGATAAACCTTACGCCGCCGCTGGCGTCTTCAGAGTCGATACGCAGTCGTCGTCATCACCTTCGCCATCAGGCGCATCAATACGCGCAACGGCAACGGCAAAATGCCACCGCCGCTGGCAACAGCGCGATGCCTGTGTTGCGCTTCATCCGCCATCATCTGCTCGAGGATGGCACGGCTGCGTTGGTCATTTTCTGGTAGCTGCTGCAAATGTCGCTGCAAATGTTGCACCACTTGCTTTTCCGACTCTGCTGTAAAACCGAGGCTGTAATTCCGCCCTCCAAGCCCTGCCGTAACGCCCATCACAAACGCACCGCCATACCACAGCGCATCCAGCGCACTGGGGCTGGCATCCAGCTCGACCAAGCGCTGGCGGCACCACGCGAGGTGGGCAGCCTCCTCCTCTGCTGCATTTACCATCGCGCATTGCATTTCGCGCTCGCCGGCACTGACAGCCTGACCTTCGTATAATCCCTGCGCGGCTACCTCCCCCGCATGGTCAACGCGCATCAGCGCGGCAACATGACGCCGCTGCCGGCTATCGAGCACGGCCTCCTCAATGCCCGCAGCAGGATAACCTGTATCACTCGCTACGTTACCCGAAACCGCTCGCAATCCGACATCAAAACCATGCAAAATGCGGTCAAGTAATGAATAATAACGCTCGCTCATCGCTTATTTTTCGCCCTCGGTGAGAAAATCCATCTGCGTTAGGGGGCTTGAGAAAGGGGTATCAACCAATGCCTTAGAGTACCGCGTTTAGGTGTGCTAAACACGCCTGTGTTTTTTTATTTTTTATTTGGTGCGCCTAACGGCGCTTCGTTCGCTGAGCGGCATAGAGCGGTCAGCGGCACCATGAAATTACCGCTGGAGGGTTCTTCTTCTCCGATACATCGGCGCATTGCCAATAGCAGGCTTCCCCCAATATAAACGTATTTACCCTCCTTATTCTCCTGAAAGCTAAGCGCCGCTTGTTTTTCAGGATTAAATAACGCTTCAGATTCAAGAGCTGAGCTATAACCGAAAGTGGTGTATGAGGGGTTGAAAAAGAGCGGCGACTCTGATTGATTGGAAGTTGTGAACAAACCCATCAATCTTAAGGAGAGAAGCCACTATGAGTAAGCATAACGCAATTGCCCCAAGAGGTGTAGAGGAACCCTTTGACCCATTGAGTGAACTGCTGCTGCAGGGAGCGAAGCAGTTGGTTCACCAAGCCGTGGACGCCGAGCTGCACGAGTTGCTGCGGCAGTTTGAGCATTGCCGTACACAGGATGGCAAGGCCGCGGTGGTGCGTAACGGTTACCTCCCGGAGCGCACCCTTCAAACCGGGGTTGGCGCGGTTTCTGTGAGAGTGCCGAAGGTACGCTCACGGACTGGAGAGTCAGTGGTTTTCCACTCACTGCTGGTACCACCGTATGTTCGCAAAACCCGCTCTCTGGAAGCGGCGCTGCCGTGGCTGTATCTAAAAGGCATCTCAACGGGTGACATGAGTGAAGCACTGAAAGTACTGGTGGGCCCGGATGCAGCGGGCTTGTCAGCCACCACGGTGTCGCGCTTGAAGCAGCGTTGGGCTGATGAGTACCGGTGCTGGATGCAACAGAGATTGGATGATGCGCGCTGGGTTTATATTTGGGCTGATGGCATTTACAGTGGCCTTCGAGCCGAGAATGCGAAACTGTGTGCACTGGTAGTTATCGGTGTGAATGAGCGCGGTCAGAAGCACTTTCTGGCCATTGAGGATGGGGTAAGAGAATCAACGCAAAGCTGGCGGGAGGTGTTGTTGAAGCGGAAAGCGCGCGGATTGGATGCCCCGGAATTAGGGATTGGTGATGGTGCTATGGGGTTCTGGGCAGCCCTTGAGGAGGTATTCCCAACGACACGCCAGCAGCGCTGCTGGGTACACAAGACGGTCAACGTGTTGAACCGCTTCCCCAAATCAGGTCAGCCAAAAGCCAAACAAGCGCTACACGAAATCTGGCAGGCAGCCACCAAAAAGGAAGCAGAGAAGGGGTTTGACCTGTTTCTCAAAACCTACGAAGCAAAGTACCCAAAGGCAACCGCCTGCTTGAGAAATGACCGCCACGCGTTACTAACCTTCTATGATTTCCCCGCACCACACTGGCAAAGCATCCGCACCACCAACCCTATTGAATCGAGTTTCGGCACTATTCGACATCGGACGCGGCGCTCAAAAGGCTGCCTCTCTCGTGAGGGAATGCTTCACATGATATTCAAATTAGGCCAGTGTGCCGAGAAAAAATGGAACCGTTTGAGAGGCTTTGAGGCACTGCCTGCGGTCATCACTGGAGTGACATTCAAGGATGGTATTGAAGTGACAAAATTTAATCAGACCGCCGCTTGATGCAATCTTCCCATACACCAGATTTGACTATAGCTCAGTGTTTCGAGGTACCCCTTCCTGTATCTCCAAGTAGCATGAGTATAAGCCGCTTACCTGCGCCGCTTTGCGCCGCCGTATTCGTGGCGTTCAGTCCGCTTCACTGCTGATCGCCACGAACTCTAGGGCGTTGGCGTCAGCGCCAACATCAACGGCGATGCGACTATCGGGACTGAATTCGCCACCTAGCAGGCGCACCGCCAACGGGTTTTCCACATAGTGCTGAATCGTACGCTTCAAGGGGCGTGCACCGTAGCGCGCATCGAAACCCAACTCGCCCAAGCGAGCATGGGCAGCAACGCTGAATTCAATACGGATTCCCTGCTGTTGCAAGCGTTGTTGCAGCGCATGCAATTGGATCGCGGTGATCGCACGAATATGGGATTGCGCGAGGGAGTGGAAGACCACCACCTCATCGATGCGGTTGATAAATTCAGGGCGGAATTCGCGCGCTGTGATATCCATCACTGCAGCTTTCATGCGCTCGTAAGTGTCGTTGGCAGACAGTTCCTGGATGATCTGCGAACCTACGTTAGAGGTCATGATGACGACCGTGTTGCGAAAATCCACAGTGCGCCCATGTCCATCCGTCAGGCGTCCATCTTCCAGCACTTGCAGCAGGACATTGAAGACGTCTTTATGAGCTTTCTCGATCTCGTCCAGCAGCACCACCGAATACGGTCGCCGCCGCACGGCTTCGGTTAGATAGCCGCCCTCTTCGTAGCCGACATACCCGGGCGGCGCGCCGATCAACCGCGCCACCGAGTGCTTCTCCATAAACTCCGACATGTCGATACGCACCATCGCCTCGTCGGTATTGAAGAGGAACTCGGCCAGCGTGCGGGTGAGTTCGGTTTTGCCGACTCCAGTCGGTCCGAGGAACAGGAACGAGCCGTTAGGTCGGCGCGGGTCCGCCAAACCGGTGCGTGCGCGGCGGATCGCATTGGCGATCGCCGCAACCGCCTCATCCTGACCAACCACGCGCTGGCGCAGGATATGCTCCATGCGCAGCAGCTTGTCGCGTTCCCCCTCAAGCATACGCTGCACCGGGATCCCTGTCCAACGGCTCACGATCTCGGCGATCTCGTTGTCGGTTACCGAATTGCGCAGCAGCTTCATGTGCTGCATATCAACGCCGGTGGCCTGTTTCAAGCGCTGCTCTAGGGCCGGTATGCGACCGTAGCGCAGCTCCGACATGCGCTGCAAGTCGTTGGCGCGTTGCGCGGTATCGAATTCAATGCGGGCCTGTTCCAGCTCTTCCTTCAGTTGCTGAGTCCCTTGCACTGCGGCTTTTTCGGCTTTCCATATCTCGTCCAGATCGGCGTATTCCGGCTCCAGTTCGCAGATGCGCTGCTCAATGTCAGCCATGCGCTCACGCGAGGCCTGGTCGTCCTCTTTCTTCAGCGCCTCACGCTCGATCTTGAGCTGGATAACGCGTTGCTCAAGACGGTCCATGCGCTCCGGCTTGGAATCGATCTCCATGCGCAGGCGGCTCGCCGCCTCGTCGATCAAATCGATCGCTTTATCCGGCAACTGGCGATCGGTGATGTAGCGGTGCGACAACGTAGCGGCACTGACGATCGCCGGATCGGTGATATTGACGCCGTGATGCGTCTCGTAGCGCTCTTTCAGGCCGCGCAGGATGGCGATCGTGCTTTCAACACTCGGCTCATCGACCAATATTTTCTGGAAGCGACGCTCCAGAGCGGCGTCTTTTTCAATGTACTTTTTATGATCGTCAAGGGTCGTGGCACCGATGCAGTGCAGTTCGCCACGCGCCAACGCCGGTTTCAACATGTTGCCCGCATCCATTGCCCCATCGGCTTTGCCGGCACCAACCATGGTATGTAGCTCATCCACGAACAGGATCACATCGCCCTGCTGTTTGCTGATCTCGTGCAACACCGCTTTCATGCGCTCCTCAAACTCACCACGCAGTTTAGCACCAGCGATCATCGCTCCCATGTCCAGCGACAGCAACCGTTTGTTCTTCAATCCGGCAGGGACTTGAGCGTTGATAATGCGCTGCGCCAGCCCCTCAACGATAGCGGTTTTGCCAACCCCGGATTCACCGATCAACACCGGATTGTTTTTCGTGCGCCGCTGCAATACTTGGATCGTGCGGCGAATTTCTTCATCGCGCCCGATCACCGGATCGAGCTTGCCCTGCTCAGCGTCCTGCGTCATGTCGACGGTATAGCGCGCCAACGCTTCACGCCGTTCCTCAGCATCTGGAGCGCTGACCGCTTCGCCATCGCGCACCGCATCAATACACTGTGCAAGGTGGCTGCGCTCGGCACCGTTGGCTTGCAACAGCTTGGCGACAGCCCCCCCGACATCCAAGATCGCCAACAGGTAGAGATCGCTCGATAGGTACTGATCTTTGCGCTGCTGTGCCAATTTATCGACCTGATTCAGATGCCGCGCCAGATCGTTGGAGATCTGAATATCGCCGGCAACGCCCTCCACTCGCGGCAACCGGGCAAGCGCTTCACCAAGCTGCGAGCGCAGTGCGTTGACATTCACCCCGGCCTGCGCTAAAAGCCCGCGCACCGTCGACTGAGACTGATCCAGCAACGCGATCAGCAGATGCAGCGGTTCAATGAACTGGTGTCCGCGTCCGACAGCCAAGCTCCCGGCATCACTGAAAGCAAGGTGGAAACGTTTGGTCAGCTTATCCATTCTCATAGGTTGCAGCTCCGATACTGTGTCGCCATGCCGCGATACATGATGGCGCAGTGGGTGTAAATCAAGCCCCGTGTTATGGACTTTCTGACATCGCCGGTTTTACTAGCTTTGCGGCTGACACATTAAGTGACCTTTGAAAAGCCCCCTGAAACGCCCTTCGCTGATGCGGCTAAGGATCGCGCGCAGCCGAAGAATCCGTTTCCCCATTCGGCGTTGTACCTGTTGGTGCCGCTTCCCGGCCCCAACGCGGCAATAACTCAAACGCAACCCCAAGATGGTCGAGAATCCGCGCCACGACAAAATCGACAACATCGGCGAGCGTCCGCGGCTGGTGGTAAAACCCTGGATTAGATGGCAAGATCAGCGCGCCGGCGCGCGCCAAGCGCAACATATTCTCTATGGTAATGATTGAATACGGCGTTTCGCGCAAGACGACGATCAGTTGACGTCGCTCTTTCAGCACGACCTCAGCACTGCGCTCAATCAAGCTGCGGCTATGACCGTTAGCGATCGCCCCCAGCGTACCGCTGGTGCAAGGACAGATCACCATCGCCCGCGGCGCGCTGGAGCCGCTGGCCAATGGGGCGAACCAATCGTCGTTGGCGTACACCTGCAACAGCGCCGCATCGCACTCGAAATGCGACACCAGCGTAGCCTTTGCCGCCTTGGGCTTAGCCGGTAGATTGATCCCCGCCTCAGTAGCCAGCACCATGCGCCCCGGGCCCGAGATCATCAACTGTACGCGGTAGCGCTGTTGCAGTAGGATCGCCAGCAGGCGCAGAGCATAAGGCGCACCCGAAGCACCGGTGATCGCCAATGCGAATGTCACTGGTGCGGTCTCAGGCATACGTTGCTTCTGCTGCTGGCGTTACCGCTTCTGGAATGTCCATGGGGTGGGAACGTTTTGTTTTTAATCAGGAGCGCCTACGGCGCGCCGTTCGCTGACCCTGCGAGCGGCACCACGAAATGATTGCGGGAAGGGGCATTTTTCTCGCCTGTGCGAAATCCTATCAGCCTTATCGGCAGGCTCCCCGGCGACGCATCCGCATCCATCGCATGTATAGGGGCTCACGCCGGCGGCAGCTTAGCTTAGCACACACGGCTAACGCCCGGCGGTTGCGTGGTGGTTAACGCTTTTGCCTCGGGGGTAGCCCTAGGATAATGTTTTGGGGCGGCGGCGAGCAGCATTTTGGTGTGATCCGATTGCGGCGTCTGAAACAACTGTCGCGCGTCTTGCTCTTCAACCAAGTGACCGTGTTGGAGGACGCCGATGCGATGCGCCATGACGCGCACCACGGCGAGATCATGGCTGATGAAGAGGTATGTCAGGCCGAGTTCGCGTTGCAGTTGTTTGAGCAAGTTCAGAACCTGTGCCTGAATCGAGACGTCAAGCGCTGAGGTGGGTTCGTCGCAAACGATAAACGATGGCTGCGAGGCGAGGGCGCGTGCGATCGAGATGCGTTGCCGCTGACCGCCAGAGAATTCATGCGGATAGCGCCGGCTGTCGCTGGCTGAAAGGCCAACCTGCTCAAGCAACTGCAACACACGCCGCCGCCGTTGCTGGCGGTCGTTGATGAGGCCGAAAGCCTTGATCGGCTCGGCCAAGATGCTGCCGACCTGCCAGCGCGGATTAAGGCTGGCGTAAGGTGATTGGAAGATCATCTGGATGGACTGGCGTACGCGCCGATGGAGCGCCTCGGCAATGTTGCGATCGAACAGATCATGACCGCCAATATGGATAACGCCGCGGCTCGGCGGCAACAGCCCAACGACCATATTCGCGAGGGTCGATTTGCCGCAACCGCTTTCGCCGACTAAGGCGTAGGTTTTACCGCGTTGGATGACGAAGCTGACGTTATCGACAGCCATCAGGCAGCGCTTACGACCTCTCAGAAATAGACGCATCAACAACGGATCGGAGCCATCAAACACGCGACTCACGCGTTTGACGACAATGTATGCGCCATCCGCTTCAGGGTTGCTTAGCGCACCCGCTTTGGCGCTCATACCAACGTCCATGCGATCAGCGTCCCTGCTCCGCGTCATACAACCAGCAGGCAACTGTGCGCGATGTTTGCGCTGGTATCAACCCGGGCCTCTCACGCCGGCAGCGTGCGCCGCAATGAGGGCAGCGCGGGTGGAAGGCGCAGCCAGAAGGGATGTCATCAAGGCGCGGCATGGCACCAGGGATCTGGGGCATGATGGTGTCGATATCGCTCTCGCTAATCGATGGGGTAGAGGCGATCAGTCCTTGCGTGTAAGGGTGTCGCGGGTCGCTAAGCACCGCTGCGGTGGCACCGCTCTCAACCAACCTGCCGGCATAAAACACCGCCACGCGCTCGGTGATCTCGGCGATCACACCCATATCGTGGGTGATCAGGATCACCGCCGCACGGCGTTGGCGACAAATGCGCTGCAGCAATTCCAACACTTGCGCCTGCACTGACGCATCCAAAGCGGTGGTCGGCTCGTCGGCAATGATCAGATCCGGCTGCGGTGCCAACGCCAGCGCGATAACGATGCGCTGGCGCATGCCCCCAGAAAACTGATGCGGGTAGGCAGTGAAACGATCGACGGCGATGCCGACCTCTTGCAGCAGCTGCAATGCGTACGTGCGCGCGGCGGCGGGCGACATCGCAGCATGGGCGCGAATCGTCTCGATCAGCTGATCGCCAATGGTACGCAGCGGATTGAGGCTACTTAGCGGATCCTGGAAGATGATGCCGATACGCTTGCCTCTGATCGCTTGCGGGTTGGTATCAATGCGCTCGCCATGCAACCAGATGCGCCCGCTGCTGATCCGCCCGGGCGGATCGATTAGGCCGACGATAGCTGCCGCGGTGATCGACTTGCCCGCACCAGATTCGCCAACGAAACCGAGGATCTCGCCCGGCCACAGGTCAAACGACAGCTGTTTGAGCGGCAATAACTCACCGCGGCGGTGCGGAATGCTGACCGACACGTTGCGCACCCGCAGCAGCGGCGTGTCACCGTGCGCTGCTGGCGCACGCACGACCACCTCCGCGCCGGCGCTTTTGTCTTGCGCTTTCGCTGGCGGCCCGCTGTAACCCCTAGGCGTCATGTCAATTTTGGATTCACCGTATCGCGCAACCAGTCGCCGAGTAGATTAACCGCCAGCGCCAGCGCCAGCAGCGTCAACGCTGGGAACAGCAGGATCCACCATTCGCCAGAGAACAGAAAATCCTGGCCGGTGCGGATCAACGTGCCAAGGCTGGGCTCGGTTGGCGGTGCACCGACACCAAGAAAGGACAGCGTCGCCTCGGCGATGATCGCCAATGCCAGCGTGATGGTGGCGATCACCAGCACCGGGCCGAGTACATTCGGCAGAATATGGCGCACCATGATCTGCGCTTTTCTCAAACCGATTAACCGCGCCGCCTGGACATACTCCTTTTCTTTCTCGACCATTGTTGTGCTACGCACGGTACGCGCAAACTGCACCCATTCCGACAGCCCGATGGACACAATCAGCACCATGATCGCCAGCTCGTCGCGCAGCTCAGGCGGCAGCAGGCCGCGCGAGGCACCGAAGATCAGCATCGCGATCAAGATCGAAGGGAAAGTAACCTGAATATCGGCAATGCGCATGATCACGGTGTCCACCCAGCCGCCGATATAGCCCGCGGTCAAGCCAAGGACAACGCCGATCAGCAGCGCCAAAGCCACCGACATCACGCCGACAAACAGCGATACCCGCAGACCGTAGATGATCGCCGACAGCATATCGCGCCCCTGATCATCGGTGCCAAGAAGGAACATTTCGCCAGTAAAAGCATTGGCTGTCAGCGGTGGGGTACGACCATTTAGCAGGTTGAGAGACGCCGGCGCGAAAGGGTTGGTAGGGGCGACGGTACCAGCAAACAGTGCTCCCAAGGTAAGCAGCACGACCACAGCAAACGCCACAATAGCGGTCGGCGAGGTCCTGAAGGCGTACACAAAATCGCTGTCAAGCAAGCGCTGCCAAGTTGCAAGTGACGGGGAGGGGATCACCGCGATTGCCGTAACTGGCTGTCCTCAAGACGCGGATCGATCACCAGATACAGCAGATCCACGATCAGATTGAGGCCTACGAACAACGTGCCAACCAACAGCAAATACGCCGACATCACTGGAATATCGACGAAATAGACAGCGTTAACGAACATCAGGCCAAGGCCCGGCCATTGGAACACGGTTTCGGTGATGATGGCAAACGCGACAATTGAGCCGAGTTGCAACCCGGCCACCGTTACCACCGGCACCAAGGTATTTGGGAGTGCATGGCGGACATAAACAGTGCGCTCAGATAAGCCGCGGGCGCGGGCGAAGCGGATAAAATCCTGGCGCAACACCTCCAGCATTTCCGAGCGCACCAAACGCATGATCAGCGTCATCTGGTACAAGCCGAGGGTGATCGCCGGCAGCACGATCGATTTCAAGCCTGACAGCGTGAGCAAGCCGCTGCTCCAGTAACCGACCTGTACGGTTTCACCGCGACCGAACGACGGCAGCCAGCCAAGCTCAACGGCGAACAGCCAGATCAGCAGTATGCCGATCAGGAACGTCGGCAGCGAGACGCCGATCAACGATAGCGCCATGACCGCCTGCGCAAGGAACTGATGGCGAAAGATGGCGGTGTAAACACCAAGCCCGATGCCAAACACCAGCGCCAGCAGCGCCGACACCAACGCCAGTTCAAGGGTCGCCGGCAAACGCTTGGCGATCAGCTCTGCGACCGGCTCGGCGGTGCGATAGGAAATGCCGAAATCAAAGCGCAGCGCCTTGCCGACAAAGCGCATGTACTGTAGCGGAAGCGGATCCTCAAGCCCGAGACGATCGATCAACGCCTTACGATCGGCGACCGTCGCTTCCTGCCCCAGCAGGCTTTCCACGGGATCACCTATATAGCGAAATATCATGAAGGCGATGAAGGCGACGATAAACAGCACCCCCACCGCCTGACACGCACGGCGTAAGATGATTAGTAACATCGATTCATTGCAGCTTACAGATGAAAGAACATGGGAGTGCGCTGCTCCATATCCTCTTTTTTTCGCACCCTTGATAAAGAAAGGGCAAGGAATTTGAAGCGGGTAGGAAACTGTATCAGAGAGGCGGTATATCTCCACTAATTCAGTTTTTAATTGCAGCAATAATAGTATTTAAATTATTTTCACAATTTTGATACACTCTTTCTTGCTTATAATTAGAATAGTTTGAGTCTTTAAGTGAAGCTAATTCATTTAATTTAAGCTCACATATTTTTTTCATTCTTGATCGATGCGTTTCATTAAACAGTATTTTTTTAGAATCATAAAATTCAAAATATTTATTTACTACTTTAAATTTGAAAACGTCATTTTCTTGCTTGTTAAGTAGCTTATCTGCTTCAAAAAACAAATTCATTGATTCCTCAATTGCTGTACTATTCTGTGAAGCAACGATTAAGTTCAATCTTGCTTTTTGATTATCTATTTTGTGAGTGTCATAGTGATGTTTAGATTTAGATTTATCATAAGCAGCTTGAAGATATCTATATGCCTCATCGTAGTTACTCAAAGCAATATGTGCCATTGCATATTGAAGCCAATATTGAGGGTTTTTTATATGATTTGGCAAATCATTTTTTATTTTTTCATAGTAATTAACCAACATACTAGTTTTATGTTTCATAGGTAAAATTCTTTCAATAAAATTAAATCTAAATAGATTTATTCGGATATGATTTCTAAGTCTATCCAGTGAATTTTGATTAAATTTACCTTCCAAATGAACTAATAAATATACACATTTATCTATTATATATGATGGTCCAAAATGTTCATTTAATAAATAAAGAGAGTATATTGAGGATCTTGTGTTTATTGATCTATGAAATCTATTTAAAGTGAAAAAATGGCAAATTTCATTAGTATTTAAAAACTTGGAGAATATGCTATCGTTGTCGGATAAATCAGATATCAGAGAAAGAGATGTTGGTATATTCATAGTGTCTAATAAGCAAATTATTAATAAATTTAGTTTCAAGTTTTCATCTTTAAATATATTAACTAATAACTTTCCAACTTCCTTTTTGATATGCGTGTTTTTTAGAATATCTATTAGGATATTAGATAGCTGTTTTTCACAACTGTACGCTATATGTCGTTTCTTTCTTGAATAAGAATAGCTTCCATATTTTCCCCATAAAGATGTGTGTTCAAGAATTTTTATTATCTGATCAATTTCTTGATCAGATAAAATATCAATATTTATATCTTTAGTTTTTAGTTTTCCATCAAATTCAGAAAAATAGCCATGATGGTTAGCGGTTCTTTCAGATAATATAATTTTAACTTTCTGAAGATTTATTGATAATAGGTAAGTAACTAATTCTCTATAGTTCCCATAAGTATCTATAACCAAGACACTATTGACGTTTTGCTTCACGATTTTTTCAATATCAGAAACATAATTCCCTGTTGGATCAGTCAGATCATAGACAACATAGCCATTTAGCGATAGCTGTATAATGGTTTCTTTTAACAAGAAAGTTTTACCATTACCTAATTGTCGGGTTCCGTGAGGTTGTAGGCGAGTTCTTTGAACCGATGAGGCGTTTTTTGTTGCCACTGTTGCATAGCACTCATAGGGGATAGGTGACCTAAAGATTTCTGGGGAATGGCATGATTGTAGAGTCTAACATAGCGAAGGATAGTTTGAGACAGGGTTTGAGAGGAGTCGAAGTGGTAGGTATTGAGGATTTCAGCGATACGGCCGTTGAAGCGTTCAATCATCCCATTGGTTTGCGGGTGCCGGGGTTTGATGAGGCGGTGCACGATATTGTGAACTTGGCACGTTTTATCAAAGGGATGACGCCCGGTGGGCTGCCGTTCACCCGTGGCACAGAAACGGTCGGTGAATTCCTTGCCGTTGTCGGTAAGGATTTTATTGATGGTAAAAGGTGCCTTGTCAATCAAACGGCTAAGAAACTCATTCGCGGTTTGCGCCGACTTGTTGTCATGGATTTCGACATAAACCCAGCGGGTTGAGCGGTCAATGGCAGCGAACAAGTACTTGTGTCGAGGTTCGTCAGGCATTTTAGGAAGGTATTTGATGTCTACGTGGACAAACCCGGGTTCATAGTTCTTGAAGGGTTTCGGCTTGGCAGTCGCAACGGAAGGTTCAAGCTGCTCACGTAACACGTTGAGATTAGAAACGTTATGTCGGCGCAAACAACGGCTCAAGCCCGAACGCGAGACCGTGGTGTTGAGGAATTCATGTGTGACGGCCAATAGGTCGTCCAAGGGGAGTAGCAGGTTGGTTCGCAAGGCAACCGTTATTTGCTCTTGTGCAGGGGAGAGATTGGCGTGAATGGTATGCGGGCGGGAGGATGCCTCGGCAGTACCTTGACGCTTGCGCCACTTGGCTACCGTGTGGCGGTTGAGATGATAAAGGTCTGCCAGCTCTTTGTTGGTAATAGAGGCCGGCTGGGCTTGTAATTCTCGGCGGATAGCCGGTGAGGTGCGTGCGTTTTTGTGGAGTTGAAGGTTCATCGTTTCGGTGCCTCGGAAAATGTTTGAGGTAAGGGAAGCGGACGCCAGTCGCCCTACGGGCTCCTTTCTTCCGCTTCCCTTACCAACTGCCCTAATACCTCTCTCGCTAAGAATAGAGGATGGCTACGGATGGGTACACAATGTGCCGGCACGGAATACCTAATTCACTTGTTATACATATAAAATTGTTATTTTCAATTAGTTTAGTTATATTTTCATTTTGATCCCTGTTTATCAAAAATGGAACTGCTTGGCTTGAAGTCATTCCTTCTTGAATATATTCTTGTAAAAGTTCTCCATGTTTTAAAAAAGATTCAATATCTTTCTCTCTTATAGTTTCTTTAGGAGCATCTAATATTTCATATTTAGAAAATGCTTCAGTGTAAAACTCTTCAGAATAATTTGATATTTCGTTATACTGTCTTTCTATCAAAGAACAAAATCCTGATAAACCAATGCGATATAGCTTACCATATTTATTAAAGGAATAATCTTCTCTAGTAGTATCTATTGAATCGTCAACTTCTTTCTGGATAAAAATAACTTTGTTTTTAAAAGATGGATTATTATATAAAATCTTCTCTATTTCGATATCGTACAGCGAGTAGCCAATAAAGACTATACTGCTACATGTTTCAAGATCTTTCTTAAAGATGTAGCTCCAATTTGAATTGCGAAATTCATCAGAAGTTAAGTAAGATGAATGAGTTAGTTTAAATTTTGAATTGAGTGTTTCTTGATTAAGTTTATTAATTGAACCATTTATATGAACACACAACAGATTACTTGGAAGAATATTGGTTGAATCATTTAAATCAACAGTTTCAATTCTCTTCCCAATATTCCTACCAGATATTTCAACTAAATCATCATAATTTGTTGTGTATACTCGCTTCCAGGGTATTTTCATGACTGTTTCATGATTTGGATGCGGGTTCCTAACAGTGAAATTATCTTTTAAACAAGTTATCAAATTTTGGATCAAACTTTTATCTGCATGCTCTGTACCGATAGAACAACATTCATTTAAAAAGTATTCAGCGGCATACTTTAAATCACCACCATCTTTAAAATTACCCATCTCTCCTATAATGTGAGCTAACTCCTCTGCAAGAGGTAACTCTTTACTATTATTCAGATTAATTGCGGTGTATGAAAATCCTGCTCCTACGAACAAAATTGCTTTCCCGGTTGCAAGTTTCCTTATTATATTTTCCATTTTTCCTCCATAATTTATCTCACAGTCAGATCTTCTACGATAATTTCATTTTTGATATATTGAGTTCTTTTTACCGAGGTAGTGAGCGCACCTCCATCCAATGGACTGTAAATAATCATTCCATTTTATGATCCGATCTTTTTGCGGGCGACAGGAATATTTTTATATGGCCCAGAACTTTTTTTATGTGAAATAATTTTGTCTACGGAACGATCAATTTTTACATATCTATTAGATCGAGGATTTTTTAACTTGGACGACATCTCGTCTTTTAGTTGCCATGGATATAGCCCACCCTATTAAAATCGTGTTGCCTTCTAGCGTCTAAAGCTATTATTTTTGATCGCAACGAGGTTTATCGATTAAGGGAAGGGTTGTACATCACCTCCGGTACGTTACAGATGAGCGTCTCCCTTCCTTCATCCCCCCATCCCATTCAAGGTTTTTCGAGATGCCCCTGCGGTTTTCGTTAATTCAAGAAGAATATGGCGATTAAAATTGTAGCGTGTTCCACCGCTTTTAATGTCAATCATGTAGGTATAACCCCGTTTAGCCGATATTTCCAAATCTACCATTCTTTTGTCTTTTGCTATCTTGAAAATTCTACTAGGATCTGCAAAAGTATTTGCTTCTATTCTAAGTGGAATAAGATCATTTTTTTTATTTAATATTAAATATAAATCATTACTAAACCTATCCAAAGGGATATTAAACCACCATACATCTTTTGCATTATTTATATTTGCATAATGGGTGTTTCTGCTACTTAATACCTCTTCTCCTATACGAATGTTTAGCTCACGCATTGCTTCTTGCTTGGTCATCGTATTTTTTACACCCCCCTACGCCCGCGCCAGCAAGGGGGAAGCGTCCCTCCCACCTCCCCTGCCTAACTCCCACGCAAGCGGCAATCCAGCGGGGTAGCTGGCGTTGTGTTCAATTAAAAGAAAGGTATTTGAAATGCGGTTGATCTTCGGGTTGCACGGTGAAGTTGATGCGCTTTTTCATGCCCCAATTCAATACTTGGTTGTGAATGGCTAAGTAGATCTGATCGGCTTGCACCTGCTGCCAGATAGCGGCGATGGTAGCATTGCGGCGTGCTAGGTCGGTTTCCGATTCGAGCGAGACGATCATCGCATCAATTTCGGGATTGCTGTAGCCCGTATTGTTCCACGAGCCACGGTTCTCGGTCGTGGTGTGCACCAAGAAGTTAAAGATGTAGTGCGAATCGAAGGTAGGCACCCCCCAACCGAGCATGTAGAAGTCGGTGAGTTTGTTCTTGATCAACGGGAAGTGCTGCGCTTTTGGCTTGGTATCAAGATTGACGCGGATGCCAATCTGGCTGAGCATGCCAACCACCGCTTGGCAGATCGCCTCATCGTTGATATAACGGTCATTCGGGCAATTGAGAACAATCGAAAAGCCATCGCGATAATCTGCCTCACGCATCAGCGCATGGGCACCGTCAAGGTCGTATAGCGGGACGCGATCCAATGCTTCGCTCCAGCCGTTGACGAAAGGCGGCATGATGACATTCGTCGGCGCTGACTGATTGCGCATCACGACCAGCTTGATCGCCTCGCGGTTGATGGCGATATTCATCGCTTGGCGCACGCGCAAATCAGCAAACGGGTTACGCCCTCTGATGCTGTCGGTTTTAAGATCAGCGGCGGCAGTGTTGAGGCCGAAGAAAATCACGCGGTTTTGCGCCGCGGTAGCGACCTTCAGCCTACGCTGTTTGCTGACGCGCTCCAGATCCTGTACCGGCACGTCTTGGATAAAATCAACCTGACCAGAAAGCAGCGCCGCAACGCGGGTAGCCGCCGATTGGATCGGGGTATAGACGATACGCGATACCTGTAGCGGGAACTTGCCGCGTCCCCAATACATTGGGTTGGCTTCCAACACTGTCTGCTGATCGGGGGCACGGCTGACCAACAGGTAGGCACCGGTGCCGTTGGTGTTGCGCGAGGCGTAGTTGGCCGCCCCGGCTGCCACGTCCTGCGGCTCCGAGCTGTCATTCTTCTCGGCCCAACCGCTATCCATGATGAACAGGTTGGTCAGGTTGTTAACCAGCAGCGGATTCGGGCCGTAGGTCTCGATATCGACGGCGTATTGGCCTGTCTTGCGGATATCTTTGACGCTAGTGAGCAATTCCTTCATCGCTGAGGTGGGCTTCATCGCCCGTTTGAAGCTATACACCACATCATCCGCGGTCATTGACGCGCCGTCGTGGAAACGCACCCCACGGCGCAATTTAAAACGCCAGACATTCGGGTTATCGACAAGCGCCGCCCAACTGGTGGCGAGCGCCGGGGTGATGTGACCGGCCATGTCACGGTGCAACAGCGGCTCGTATATCTGATGCGCTAGGGTATGCGTCGGCCCTTCGTTCTGCGCATGAGGATCAAGAGTCAGCGAGTCGCCGGAGCGCGCCCAACGCAGCGTCTCGGCAGATGCGATGGAAGCGGCGGCGATCAACGCCAACAGGAGTAACGGCTTCAGTGGCTTGCGTGCCATGATGTGCTCCTTAGAAAGGCTGAAAAAACGGCAGTGTGATTAGCGCGAGCTGACTAACCGGCGGTGAACCAGAACACAATGGCTTTATTGTCCGCCTTTGAGGGAAAATTGGCAACTCGAAATTGCTTTCCCTTGCCTCCTATTCCGGTAGCGGGAGCCACATCAGAGGCCGTACTCGCGCTCGACTTTTGCGATCCTGATTCTGAATCCAGCGTACCATTTTTCGCGTCCAAGGCGCTGTGCCTGCTGGTGCTCAGCGTTTTCCTTCCAGCAGCGGATGGAAGCAAGGTCGGACCAGTAGCAGACGGTGATCCCGACCGCCGCGTGCGCCGATTCCATCCCCAAAAACCCTGGCTGCCGAACCACCGATGCAAGCAGCCGCTCCAGCATCGCCGCATAGCCGTTATCACCAGCACTGCGCTTGGCGGTGAAGATCACGGCATAATACGGCGGCTGCGGGGTGCTTGCGAAAGATGGCATGGGAAGGTTACTCCTCTTGGGAGCCTCGAAAAACTCAACCGGATGGGAGTCTGGGGGAAGGGACATGATCGCCTATAACGTAAGCCCCTGTTCGGTTATGGATTTATAACCCTTCCCCCAATAGTACAAGCCCCGCAGGACACCTCGACAAGCTAGTTTCGCGCAGTTTTTCGAGATGCCCTATGTTGATTATCACTGTTTAATTTATAACCCCTTCAACCAATAAGACACTAAGTAGAGGTCTTGAAAAACTAGGATCTCAAAGTCGGGAAACCTGAAGGGTATTTGTGATCAGCTCTCTATCGCGATTCAAAATTCCTCGCGGATATATTTCCGCAGCCTAGATTCGAGCATTTTAATATCAATGAAGCCCTGCTTTCCATCAACATCAGAAGGGCGAGCCCCTTTAAGAAAGTTCTGTTTGGTAATTTCCATCATAGCCTCAAAATTAGGATTCGCTTTAATCTGATATCTGGACTGAAAAGTCTGGACTGCCGCTGATTCCTCTTTCTCTGGAGGCGTTGCTGTCACAAAATCGGAAGTGGAAACATCCGGCTTACGTGGAGTCACCAGGATCAATATAGATCCTTGTTCTCCGCTATCTGTTGATTCATTGAAAAAAGTATTCAGCAATGGGATATCGCCAATTATGGGTACTTTATTTTCTAAAGATTCAGACGAATAATCGCTGAACCCTCCAAGTAGTAAAGTTTGATCGTAAGGAAGAACCGCAGTTGTATTCAAAACTGCTTTGCTGGTTTGGGCAAAATTGTTGAAATCAGGGCGTTCCGAACGATTATCTAAAGAAGCTCTGCTGATTTGAATTTCAAGCTCTACGTTATTTTCATCAATGATAGTTCCTTTAAGCGATAGTTTTAATCCTATTTGGATTTCTTGAACGTTGCCTCCACCGAAGGAAGAAACGCTAGGGCTAAGCTCAACGTGCAGCACTGATCCTGAAAAGAATTCTGATTGCTTTCCTTCCGTCACAATCAGAGTTGGTTTTGCTAAGACCCGATTATTGGAAAACTCATGATTAAAAATATTCAGACTATAGATAATTTGAGGGATTGAGATACCTAAACTGCGAGTAATTGTTTTTGATCCAGCACTGCTGGTAAAACTAAAAGGGGTTTGTGTATATTGAAGCTTAAGGCCATTAAATAAATTAATCCCGGTGCTTTTAAATTTACGCTCCTTGGTGCTGATCAATATCATATCCACTAAAATCATACGTTTTAGTTTTAGTTTTTGTTGACTGAGCTGCTGGCTATCGTCAGTACCATCGCTCCCATACGATTCATAAGAATCAGTATCTTCGCTGTTATCTTCGCTGACTCCTTCTTGTGCTTCTCCTCCCAGAATATCATTGACATCAAGGTCGGCTAGTTGTAAATCTTTTTGATTATATTTTTTGCGCCACTCATCGATTTTTCGGTTAATACTGTCAACCTGAAAAGGAAATGCTGATGAGGATCGAGCGTATTTTCTGGCATTTGTCTCGGCATCATTAAAACGACCTGCAATCGCATTTATAATCGCTGCATTCTGGTACGTCGTATCATCTGGCGGATCGAGGAGCAAAGTTTGGTTGATGGCAGATAATGCAGTTGCAATATCATTATTTTGATAAGAAGAAACAGCCAAAGCATACATGTGTTGCCAATCATGCGGTTCATACAACGCAGTTAAAACAAACGAATTTTGTGCATCGCGGTAATTTCTTTGCAAGTATTTTGTAGCACCATGCAAGAACATCACAGAAGTGTTGTCAGGATTGAATTTTCGTGCAAGTTGATACCCGGTATCTGCCAATTTAAGATAAGAATAATCTCTCTCTTTTAGTGCAAGCCCATGGTAGGACAATGCATTAATAAAATGAGCATTAGCATCCACTGGATTCTTTCGCAATATCGGACTGATGAGGCGATTAGCATCGGCATACTCTCCATTTAAGAAAGCAGTCATTGCATCAATCAGCAGTTGATCGGTTTTTCTGTATTCAAGATAGTTGATTTCAGACCCCACACCGGTGCTGTGTTGATTTTCTGATAATGGAGTTTGTGTACGTGGTGGATTTGCGCATCCTGAAAGAAAGAGCAGAAAGAGCACACTAAGGAAACTCAACGATCGATAAAAAAAAGAAACAATAGAAGACGGCTTCCCGTTGAAGAAATAGCAATGTTTTTCCATTTTCATTGTGCTTACCTCACATAACAAAACAAAATGTCAGTTAGATCATCTAGAAAAACTAAGTAAGATGATCTCGCAAAAGATCCAATTGATTCTGTTTTGGCCATTATTAACGCTGATAATAAATTCGTAAAGTGTTGATACTCATGGATATTATTTTCCGTACCAGAACACAAAGATAGCCGCGGATGGCTTATTGCGAAACCATCAAGTAAAGTGATTTTTCTTGAGGTGCAGCCTGCTCTCTATTGTGATAAAAGATATATCAATAGGGGATACATGTCTATTGAGGGAAGGGCTATAAAATCATTGGATTATGTTACAGGTGATTGCCCCCTCCTCTCCCCTTTCATCTCGTTGAGATTTTTCGAGGCGCTAAATAGTAATAAAAGCATTTTTTCTCAATCGTTGAGGTTCTTCGAAATACATCCATGATTGAATGGAATCTCATGCTTAATCAGCGGTGAGATATTCAAATTCAGTGAATGAGATGAATTGCTCTTCTTTTTTGTTTTCCACAACTGCATAGCATTTATGATCCTTTGCCCAGCCAACGTATATTTTATTTCCACTAAATACCCTACAAGCATAAATAGGTTCCGAACCTTGGTAATATCCTAGCGCTAGCACATCGATAGGAACAGTATACCCAGATGCTTTAATCCATTGAGAGCTACTTGCTTGTTTTAGTATTTTAAATCTCGATGCTCGAGGATATATAAAGGCATAGCTTTGGTTGTCTTTATCAATACAATCCCACTGCTGTATAACTTCTGCTCGATTTTTACTCATGCCTTTGGCGTTCATACATTTTCCGCTGTGTTTTGCGATAAATTGATAATATTTATCAGTCGCCTGATCTTTTCTTATTAACCATCTCTGATTGTCTTGATGCAAGCAATCCCATTGTTTTATAAGAGAGCCATTTTCTTTTGAAGCGTCTTGAACGCTTAAACATTTTTCACTGTGCTTAGGATGTACAGTATAGTGTTCATCCGAATTATTTTCTTTATCCAATGAATATAGCTGATTATCCTGACTAGCACAATCTTGTTGATTAAGTTGTGCAGAGCTTTCACGGCTTGAGTTTTTGATATTAAAACAAAGCTGGGAGTTTTTGTTTTGAATCATCTTGTAGTCTTTAGTATAAGCTGCATACAAGCATTCACCTGAATCAATTAACCTACCAATTCTTTGATCTCTGTTACCGCGCTCCACATGACAGATAATTTCAGCATTACTATAGCTGCCATTGGGTAGTCGAAGTCCAGCATTAAATATGTTTATCTTATTTCCTCTTTTCTGCGCTCCAGAAATAACATTTCTTAAATTAGTAGATTTCACTTCTTCCCACTCTATTTTCTGCTTTGGGAATCCATAAGAAAATATCTGATCAGCATGATTATTACACGATGCAAGTTGAGTTGCTCCATTTTGAGCCAGTTGCAGACATTGCTTGGTAGCTTTATTGATCAGTCGGAATCCTCCTGGTCCTTCGTCTTTTTTCCAGAATGAAAAATTACTCTGATTGCAAGGGGATGAAAAAGCAGAGTGATCGGATCCGCCCACAATACACTGCCCACTGTATCGATCATAAATCTTCAGATAGCCACGAAAATCTTCCACATAATCAAATAGCATCTGCTTGGGTACTGGCTTCTTATGACTGTCACAGGAGATTGCTTTGGCAGGGAGATGTAGGTAATTCAGATGTTCTGAGGAACTTGAGGAATAAGTTAAGGCCCGAGCCTGGCTTTGAATACAGCGACTTGAATTAACTGCGTAGAGCGGCGTTTGAGCTGTATGGAGCACTGGCTTTGTATCTTTAATAAGCCTGAATACCTGCGAATCCGCTCCATGACAAGGCCACCATTGACCCTCCACTTGTTCAGGAATTGCACTGGGATCTTGAAAGTGCAAACACTGACCATTGGTCTTGTTCATAAACCGGAAAAAATCATTATCATGGCTTAACACCTTCCAATGCTGTGCCCTTTGGCCTCGATCGCAGGCATCCAGAATTAACTTGACATATTTAGCATTCGAGGTACTCACTATCGGTTTCAAACAGCGTTGAAACACTTGTATTGCAGCATAACCTGCCCCCCAATCCAAGGTGCTCCACTTTTGATTGGGGTCAGTGGTGCTACATTCTCCGTGTTGCACAGAAAGCCCATTTTTAGATCGCTTTAAACAATGACCACTGTGTCCGACTTCGATCAATTTCTGACGAAAATGATCACTGTCTTTTTGCAGATCAGTAATTGTTGTGATTTTAGATTTCCAGTTCATCAACAGCATGTCGCTGGTAGTGGTGAGCTTCCCATGCATTAGTTTAACTTGTTCACTGGATCGAGTCTCCATTGCATGCTGTTCTTTTTGCAAAGCACCAAGTTCGAATTTATGCTGTGAAAATATCCTCTTGATGTCTTTTTCTGCTTTATTAATTTCATTTGAAATTTCATCCAGAATACGACCCAGAAATTGAACTGGAATTTTATTCTCAATAGCATGCAATACGACCTGAATAGCATGTAATGAAATAGGTACAACTTGTTCTATATTAAAAGCCACATCATTGTCATCTAAGCTGGGTTTAAACAATATCTTCTCTTGCAGCGGCTGACCCCCAAGCTCCATATCGATATTGCTGAACCAAGGTTCACGGTGTTTAGCATACCCGAGCAAACTTCCCTTGAAGGAAAGATCATTGATCTTTGTGTCACCGAATAGTTTGTAACTTTCATCTATCAAGCCGTCAATGATATTCTTCGCCACTCGGTCGAGTGCATCAAACCCTTCCAGTGAAAGAGTTGCTAAGCGCAATACCAAGGTCGCAGAATCATGGGCTACAATTAATACAGAAACCCTTGGATCAAGATCAATAGGGATCAATGTTGCTCCCAACCTAATTCCCTGTAAAACACCTTCAGCTACACCGTAGGCAATTTCAAGACCAACAATTTCACCTCCCCAATAAGCAAAACACCAAAAAGCATACCAAGGGCAGTGATTAACATTGTATTCAGCAGTATTAATCAGATCTTGCAAATGTTGGACATTTGTCTCCGCCGCATTAACCCAATTAAGTGTTTGCTGTCTTTCTGCACGTACGATCGCTCTTGCCTTTTCAATTCTTGTATTCAGTTCATTTACTTTTGCTTGTGTCTCATTAACTTTTTTCTCAGCATCGGTAATTCCTTTATGTACTGTATTCATCACATTATCAATTTTAACTTTTGCAGTTTTTTCAAGCCATTCAAAGAAATCTGAATGACGTATGTCGCCATATAAATATACATCGGCATGGTCGAGTAATCGTCCTGATGAAAAATCAATACCATACATATCTGCTTTGATCTCTGCTTCTCCAAAATGCCCTAGAGAATCTTTCAGATCAAATTTCGCATACTTTGGAGGAACTACATCTATACTAATATCTTGCTCAGCAAATAACACACGACTTCTACTTTTCATATTCAGATGCGGTAACTGGTCCCAAACTAGAGCAAAATCTATATGATTTTCCTTTAATTCCAATATCGCAAAATTAAATGGATTGATTTTCCCTTTTAACTTAATTCCACTGCTGGGATAGATGCTGCCTGTTAAATTTCCTAATTCTTGGCCCAAAAAAGTTAGCTTGCCGGATACAGCCGCGCCCGGCCCTACTATTCCCAAATTTGGATTACTCATCCCAGGAGTAGCAAAAGTAATCAATGCATCGTGCAATTGTAAGAAAGGAAGCTGATCGGCATTAATTTTTAATTGCTCACCAGATAGCAATGCAAGTATATCAAGTAATTCTTGTGGGCCAACAACATCTTGTTGTAAATTGAATCCTATCCCCTGTATAGAAGGAATAACACTTTCAAACTCTATTGAAAAATCAGCCCCTACTTTATATAAATGATCATTCAGATCAATAGCGCCAGCTAAGCCAAACTCGAGCGCACCTTCCTCAAATCCACAATCCAATGTTAATTGTTCGATGGTTAAGCCATTTAAGCCCAATGGATTATGCCACCCCGGATCACTTCCTCCATTAACGCCGCGGAAATCACCAAAAATCTCTAGACCAATTTCATCTTCTTTAAGGTCAAAATCAATTCCTCCATCGAATGACAGCTTATCATTCTTTATCGTGACCACCATATCTATATCTAATTGAACCTCTAAACCTTCCGTGTCTAAATGAACGAGGAAACGCGGAATAATGCCATCCACCCAATTGAAAAACTCCATGCCCTTAATGGTGGAAGGTCTTAATGAAGGCAAATCAGCCAATAAATCGAGGCTTGGCTGACCACCGAATATGCCCCCTATTTCTCCAACGATCATCGATTCTCCAGAAATTCCGACCTGCCCCAGAACATTAGCAAAATCACTGTTTCCTTCCAATGGATTGAACACCGCTCCGATGCCAATCCCTTCAACCAAATGAAAGCCAGAGGACTGCACATCCAGAATCGGTTTGAATATATCGTGTGCAAATATCGGCAAATCCTCAACTGAATTAATGCGTATATTTTTTGTTGCAATGGCGAAGAAAACTTCTTTCATGTGTATCTGCTTGAGTAGCGGAACATCTCCCAGACCAGGAATGAACTCAAACAAACTGCCATCTTGTTGTTCTACTATAAATAACCAGGCTTTACCCCGTCCTTGTGAGTCACTTTCATCTTCTTCATTTTCTTCGCCTGAGTTGCCTCTGCTACCGGCAACTGGAACCTGTATCGCAGCCGCATCCACTTCAACATTGTTCAATACCGTTTTTGCGACAATGCCATCGCGGGCGAAAATAACTTCGGTCAATCCAAAACCAGATGCATTAGGGATATTTTTTAATATTGGAATATCCGCTGCGGTGATATCTGTTTTTACATCTAAGTAGACTTCAAAATGGCCTTTGCGATCATTTTGATGGTTGCTTAATGCGTTGTTTTTTGTGTTTTTAAAACTACTTTGATTAATAACAACGTCAATATCTATTTCCTTTTCTCCTAATTTTGATTTAGCTGAAATATCAAGATTAAAATCTGTTTCATCTTGATCATCATATTTCTTCTTATCAATCGTAGCAGAAATACCAAGTGATTTTAATGTGATCCAACTGAGTCCCAGTGGCGCATGCCAGTTGATCTCCGTGAAACCAGAAAACTCAATTTCAGTTTCATGATTTTTCTCAATAAAATCAAACCTTCCTTTGAATTTATGCTCATCACCACCAATAACCAAATCTAAATCAGAAGCAATCCCAACAAAAAATCCTTCTCTTTGTTGACCGTGTATATCGCTTCCACCAGAACCAGATATATGAAAATTGGTATTCGTAAATTCACTGCCAGATGGTAGTCCTTTTAGTTCCACATCGTCGATATTTGCATATAAATCGACAGTTTTAAGAAATTGTTTTAATTTAGATCCAGTGTTATTTTCTTTATTAAACATTAGGTTAGGGTCAAAACTTCCTTCCATTTCAAGATGATGGCTTCCCGATTTACTACTAATACCAACTGTATCAAAAAACTTCTCCAACTGACTATCTGATTTTATATCAATAGCAGCAAAAATATTTATACCTGGTTTTAATGAGCTTATATTCCCATCTATACTTTTTATTTGTTCCTTTACGTGTTCAGGAACTTGATCAAAATCAATACTGTTTTCTTCCACGCTTTTATCAAAGATAATTACCAGTGCTGCTTTTTCAATATCAACACCAGATAAAATTTCAGCATTAGGAATTAATTCGTCAAGACTGAAATCATCAACAGTTAACGAAATATGTGGTTTTTTATTTTCTGGTTTATAGATATTTGCTTCAAAATTTGTTTTCTTAAATTTAAATGCTATATCTGCACTGTGCCGAGTGATTTCTATCGACTCCAATGCAACATCTTGTAAGTCAGAAGATATGTTAACGCTCGGGCCGAGGAGTTGCTGAAGACTTAATTCTCCATTGAGGGAGAAAATAAAATCAACTACTGATTTGCCATCAATCTCAGCTTCATTGACTTCAGCCGAGTAGCTAAGTGGATTATCGTGAATAGTGATTTTTCCGTCCTTAATGCCGACATCCCAACCATCCGCTGTTTTATCTGCATAAAACGTTCCTCCGTTTATGCTAGATCCTGGGAAATCGATCAGATCACTGGAGGAGAGATCTGCTTTAAAATGAGTTTCTTTAGATTGTGGATCAAGTTCAAAATAAATCTCAGATAGTTGGATTTTGTCTGCGCGCGGGATTGATTCCAATGGTTCAATATCTGCAATAGCAAGATTATTTCCTTTTATATTAAAGTTCATTTTATTTAATTGATTCTCAACTACTACTAAATCAATCTCTAGATTGAACATTTTTGTTTTAATATATCCATCTCCGGTTAGAGTAATTTTTGCATCCGTGTTCTCCTGATTGTGATCAAATGATGCCTTTATCTGAATATCATCGAATTGCATCCAGTTAATCGGTCGCCAACTATTTTTCAATTCTCCGATGAATTGAATTTTTTGTTCAGCTCGATCACCAGAAAAATCAAAATCACCCGCAAAAGAAAGCAATTCACGATTAACTTTTAAATCCAGTTCGCTGTGTATCCCTATATACTTTCCAGATTCTGACCGATTTTTATCTCCATTAATTCGAAAATAAGAATTTTTTATTTTACTTCCTGAAGGTATTCCAGGTATGCTGATAACTTTAATAATCGCTTTCAGATCTACATAGGGTGTTGTTTCATCAGGATTACTAAATAATAGCGATGGATCAAAACTCCCCACTAAATCAAGATTATCTGAAATGCCTAAAGAATTAAATATATTATTTAATTTGGAATGTTTGGTTTCCAAAACAGCAAATAAATTAGCGCCGCTGATCAATTTAATATCTTCATAATCAATGGATGCTACCTTCTCTGTAATCAATTTTGAAAATCCTTGATTAACATCAATTTTAATATTTGCATTTTTCATCTCATCTGGGGCTACAATAACCCAGGTCTTGTTAATTTCAGCTCCATCAAAAATTTCAGAATCAGGAATTACTTTTTTTATTGGGAAACTGCCCATATCAAAAGACACTACCGGTATGGCTTTCTTAGGATAAAATATTCTTGCCTCTAGCTCGCTTCCATCATGGTCAAAAGTTACCATAGCACTGTCGTTGATTATATCGACTGAAGATAATGGAGTTTCCTCAAAACCGGAAAAATGGATCGAGCTATTCAGTAGATCAGCAATTTTATGATCACCTTCCAAATGAATACTAAAACTGGGCATTGAGTCAGCGCCAGCCCGATTGTCATTGGATGATACAGATGCTTTAAACGAAGCAATGGTTGAGGTTCCAGGCAATACCAAGGTTCCGTTTGAGATCTCACCTGACCACTGGTTTGAGGAACTAGCCCCATGACCATAGACTATCATAGAGAGGTCTCCTTCACGGATACTGAGACCTGGAAAATCTGTTATCTGTGCCTTTTTTATCTGACCCGATATTTTTAACAACGGATCATTGAAATTGATATCGATGCCAACTTTATTAATTGAAATTTTATTATCATGGTTCAATCCTTGAAATAACTTTATTCTTTCTAATGGCATCGTCGTGTTTGAATCTGCAAAATAAAAACGAACTCGATCAATTTTTTTATTATTAATTTCAGCTTTGCCTAGCATAGAATGTTTATCACCGTCTAACAGAACGTTACTGTGAAAATTGATTTTATGATTGTTTTCTTCAATGGTTGCCATAACCTCAAAATCGTCAAAATGGATCACTGGGTTTTTTTGAGGAAACTGCCACCCGCTGAGCATTTTACCGTTAAAATTTACTGATTGATCTTGGGTTATACTATTTAATGAGAAATAGCCGTTCCCGTGTAGCGTCTCGTTTCCTATTATCAGAGAGAAATTACCAGAAATTTGATCAGATGAACCGATTTTTAACATAACCTCTTCAAATAACCATGTTTTAGTATCAAAACCAGGAATGATAGGAGCTGGTATGCTTCCTTCCAGTTTGACTGTTTCTCGGATCGTATCTGTAATGTTTATGCTTGGAAATCTTGCCGCATGCAAAAACATCTGGAGATCCATTTGGCCAGACAAGTGGATTATTTCATTTGTAATCCCAATCGTTTGCAATGTTTGCAAAGCGGTGGAATTGTTATTAACTTGAATAGATCCTATAACGTTAGTAGTATTTTTTTGTAAGCTAATATTTTTATTGATTTTATTATCCAATAAGGAAGTTATTTTCTGCGGAAGTTCGGAGTACTCAATAGTTAACTCCTGATCGCTCAAGAATCCAATAAATTGATTAAAAGATACACCATTCCTGATCCAGTCATTTTCTTCAGCAGTCGAATCAAGAGAAAATGCATTCGATGGAATAATAGCAATAACTTTATTATCATTTACATTAAATGAAACAACCTTGATAATTTCGTCTTTTGCAGCCAATATATCTGCCTCAATATATCCATTTTTAACAGTTACAGAGTTTGGATAAACTGCTTGTAGTGGTTTATTATTAGAACCGAGAATATCTGCTAACGAAAGGTGTTTTTGCTCATTGGCCGGTGTCGATAATGATACTAAGAAATGATCATCAATATCAGGATGGAGCGTATCAAGCTCTGCATGATATTGAACTTGTTTGTTATTTAATGTCGCTGCACCGTCTATTATTATATCCCAATGGTGATCAGGTTTTTCAAGCACTTTTAATAATGTCTGGCCAGACAATTTCAAGCCTGGATGTTGAATAACTTGTTCTGGATTATTGACTATTGCTGAATAAGCTAAAATTCTATCGTCTCCTCTGCCAGAAACACTGAGTTGTAAATTGCGGATCATTAACTGACTGACTGAAGTGATATGGGCAAGATGAGGAAAATAAGATAAATCGATAGTGACGTTCTCACCGCCGAATTCTGCTATTGCATTACGGAATGAATCTTGTATTTGAGTGAATCGAAGGTTAAGCGGCATTGTGTTATGCCCTTCGAGATTAATCTCAGCCAGAATATGCAATCCTTGCTGCGCATCCTTCTGATCCGATGGCGATACGGAACTTTCTCTATAATGGCCTCGAACATTTTTCAGCTGCATCCAATGGATCCCCAGCGCCGCCGGCCAACTCGAACCGATCAGCTTCCCTTCAAACAGCAATCCTCCAGTGGCTGTATTGTTACTCGTATTCTGAGCATCTGCTCGACCCAAATTAATTTGACCGTTTAACTGCAAATGCTCCCCATTAAGCAACAATGCAAGAGTTGTGTCGATACTGACGGTAGCGGTATTGGCATCTCTGGACAAAACCAAACGAGAGTGCTGAAAAGCATTGCCGTTCGGTAATCCTTGCATGGAAAAATCGGGTAAATCTGCCGCTAGATTATACGCCAAGTCACTTCGATCGGAAGTGGTGTCGGTGATCAATTCATACATTGCCGCTTTGTTGATCGTTCCACTGATCAAGCGCCCATCATCGCCTAACCCAAGACTCTGCAGACGAGTGTCTGTATCGGGGAGAGAGCCGTGAATGACTCCAAACAGAGTAAATCCGGAAGACAAATTTAATGAATTCTGTCTGCCGGAAAGAGTCTTAATTTTATCTACCATCTCTTGATCAAAGCCAATTTTGTTTAAATCAATGATTTTTTGCTGGTTTCCTTCGTGATAAATAACTATTGATGAAGTTAATTTGAGTTCATCCAACAATGAAGATCCTGCATGAAATGTTTTCCCTATGGATATTTCAGGATTCTCAAACAAAATTGTTTCATTATTCAATTGATCGCGAACGATGTGCATGACAATTTTTTTATTATTATATACAATATGAGCAATTAGTTGTGTTTGTTTGATAATAATATGTTCAGTTTCAATTGATCCTAATTTATCTTTAATTTTGCCGTTTAGAAAATAATGTAATGGAACTTTTTGCATATTCAATTCATAAACAGCATCATTATAGCCACCGTGATCATGGTTAATTTTAACATCAATGTTCTGACCAGCAAGATTAGCTATACCCGATAACACTAACTCTTGTTTCTTTTGTGTTAATTCTTCTTTTACAGTTAATGCAGAGAGTTCAATTTGCCAATCTGATACTTGGATAGAATCACTGGAGCGGCCAGAGATGCGAGTAGTTAAACGATCATTATTATCCTCCAGAGAAAAATCAAGATCGTACTTTACTGTTTGAGTATAAACATACATAGTGGCCGGTACTGTAGCAATAACAGTTTCATGGCCATTTTCTTTGGTTATGCGGAATGTTGCGGGTTGTAGAAAATGTACATAATCCAGATCGAAAAGACTCGGGTGCAAAATACCCAAAGAGCCCTTCAGATCCAGCGGGATGTCATTTTGCCTATTCAATTTATTTTGTTTTTGCTTGATAATATCACCTAAACGGAAAATTGAAAAATAACCAGAAATATTTGGATATTGCTGCTTTGATAATAATTGGCTATAAAATAAATCTTCAACAGCAGAATTTTTCTTGGCGTTTAATTGTGCAGCGAGATAGATGCCAGAGTTAATTTCCAACGTATCATCTAAGTGGATATGAAGCTGTTGAATTTTTCTTAAAATTGTTTGAGGAAGGTTGAGCAAATCAATTTTCCCTTTATTCGAGGCAACGATCAGCAGTGCATCACGAAGATCAACTCCATCCAAAGCTCGGTTAGATGGGTCCTCCGCCAATAGTCGAAGAGGGACATCGTTTTTATTGAGGATGAAAAAATAGCTCTGCTGTTGCTGTATTCGCAAGATAGTAAAATCAGAATAATCGAGTTCAACAACATCGGCAGCGGTGGAAAAATGCTGCGGCTGAGGCAGCAATATTCCACTTATTTGGTTAAACTCATCCCGAATCTCAGTAAAGCTTGCTGTTGCAGCGACTGCCGAAGTCTGTAAAAACAGCATTACGATGCCGATCAATCCATACATTGCACGTAGCATCACCGTTTTCTCCTGTGGAATCTCTGGAAGGTGCCTCAAAAAAACCCAGCAAAGCGGATTCTTCGAGGGCTGCTTAGGTTTCAAGGTGACTTTCAAAGGTTGTCTATTGGGAGGCGAGAATGGCTTACATTATTATTTTGGGAACCTTATCTATCCTCTTCCCAAAAATTATTCATCCCGATGGGAAGGCAGAGCATCCTATATCATGTCGCTTATTATAAGGGAACTTCGAAAACCCTGAAATGAGATGAGAGTTTTGGAATATGATAAATTCTGTAAGTCATTGATTAATATACCCTTCCAAAATATAACCCCATGAGGGCATCTCGAAAGCCAGCAAAGCTAGTTCGTCGAGATGCCCTATTCTGTATCGCCTCGTTATGTGCTATGTGCTCGCTCGTCGCTATCTTCTATTCTTGGCAAGAGAGACCCACGGGGACATCGGAAAACCCCAACGGGATGGGGAGAGTGAAGGAAAGAACATGATCACATGTAGCGTAAGTCATTGATTTATAAACCTTCCCACAATAAATAAGCCTCGCAGGGTGCCTCCAAAGGATATACCGCTCGCTTCTGCAACACTGCTAACGCGCCAACCCACAGGACAGCATTTCTTTGATATAATGCGTAACGCTCACAATTTCGCCCCGCCTCTTCAAGGCCCGACGATCTCAAGCCAATAGGATCATTGAACGCACGCAGTAGGCGCACCTCCGAGGAGCTGAGTACAATGCACTTTGATGCGTCTCAAACACCCGGTGGCTTTTAGGCTGAGCCGACCAGAAGATAGGCAGCGCTGAGGATGACAGCCGCCGCTCGCGACAACCTTGCACCACCTGCTCAATGCGAAATTCCGATGCCCCGCACCAACGCATATATATTGGTTGTTGATGATGAGCCGGAGATCTGCGTTCAACTGCAGGAGATCCTAGAAGACGAAGGCTATCAGGTTACCACCACACATGATGCCAAAGCCGCTGAGGATGCCAGACGTCAACGCAAGCCCGATCTGATCTTGCTTGATATTTGGCTGCCCGATAGCGACGGTATCCTGTTGTTGAAGGAATGGAGCCAAGCTAAAGCGCCACCCAGTCCAGTGATCATGATGTCTGGGCACGGCACCTTGGAGACCGCCGTTGAAGCAACCCGACTGGGGGCTTATGACTTCCTAGAAAAGCCGCTATCAATGCATAAATTATTGGTTATCGTACGCAATGCGCTTGAATCGACTAAATTGCGCTATGACAACCTCAACCTGCAACAATCGATCTATAGCATTGGCGAATTAATCGGGCGCAGCAAAACCATCCAGAATTTGTGTGAATACGTGCGGCGCATCGCTAACCATGACGCCCCAGCGCTGTTCATCGGTGAATCTGGTACCGGCAAAGAAGTGTTTGCACGCTATATGCACAAACACAGCCACTATGCCGATGGGCCGTTCGTACGCATCCCGGCGGTCAGCGCCAAAGCCACTGATTTGTTCGGCTCCGAGAACCCCGGGGCAGTACACTATGGAGCGATTGAGCAAGCCAATGGCGGGACCTTGTTTGTCGATGAGATCTGCGATTTAGACACCGACTTGCAAGCGCGTCTGGTGGGGGTATTGCAACACAAGTCGTTTCTGCGCAGTAATGGCGCTGAGGCCGTGCTGTTCAGCGGTCGCATCGTCGGTTCAAGCCGCTACGATCTGAGCGCCGCAACGCAGTCGGGGCGACTGCGCGGCGAACTATACTACTACCTGAATGTGCTACCTATCCAGATCCCTCCGCTGCGTGAGCACAAAGAAGACATATTCGCGCTGTTTGAGCATTATGTCTCGGTGCTCACCAAACGGGAATCGCTCCCGTACCGTCGGCTAACAGGCAGCGCCCAGCATCGATTGCGCAATTACTCCTGGCCCGGCAATGTACGCGAATTGATCAACGTGCTGCAGCGCTTGTTGATTTTAGGCTCTGGACAAGTGATCGATGTGCAGGAAATAGACGCCGCCATCGGGACGCCGCTGCATAGCAGCAGAAACACCGATCCCGCCTCAAATAAAGACACCGTCACTGAATACGATCTGCCCCTGAAAGAAGCCCGTGAACAGTTTGAGCGCATTTATCTGGCCCGCCAGCTGCGCGCAAACGACGGCAAGATCAGTCGTACTGCCGAGCGCATCGGCATAGAACGCACCTATTTATACCGCAAGCTGCGTTCATTAGGCATCGATCCAAAAAATATACCTTCCGATAGCGATTAGGCGGCGTGTCACGTCAGAGCGCGGGGAAGCGCTGCCGCAAAGTAGTTTAGGGTATATTGCGAGCGCATCAACGTTTGCCATCCCATCCGTATTCCGCGCGATGCCCTGTAGCTAAAGATCGCCGATGGTCAATCCTAGATACTGCACCCCAACGTGCACTGCCGATGCACTACGCTGAAGTAACGCCGGCAGCGGGCGAAATACGCGCAAGCCAAGGCAACAATTGCGCTGGCTGGGTGGCGATGGCGTCGGCACCCCATTGGGTAATATCGGCATCGTTTTCGATATAACCCCACGCTGCAACCACGGCGTATAAGCCGGCGGCATGAGCGGCGATGACATCGGTTTTTGCATCACCGACATACACCGAACCCTGATTTTCAACTTGCAACTGCCGACAAGCATATAGCAGTGGCGCAGGATGCGGTTTTGCATACGCCAAGGTGTCGCCGCTGACAATGATCGCCGGTGCTTTTGCCAACCCCATCGCGGTCAGCAGCGGCAATGTGAAATGGCTGCGTTTGTTCGTCACAATCCCCCAGGGGATGGCAGCCTCTGCAATTTTTTGCAGCAATCCCTCAATGCCCGCAAACACGCGCGTACGGCGATGATATTCAGGATCACTGCAGTTGGCGGCGTAAATCTCCAGAAACCGCTGCTGGCAATGTTTCACCAAAGCTTCATCGGTGTCTTGCGGCAGCGCATCGCGCAGTAACTGGTAGCTGCCACGGGAGATTGCCGGGCGCAGCGCCGCCCACGCCTGCGCTGGCGCTGCATAGCCATTGGTCAGCAGCGCCTCAGCCAAAGCGCTGAAGATATCCTCGCTGGTATCCGCGAAAGTGCCGTCCAAATCAAACAGGATCGCCGCTTTATGCTTTAATCTTTGAATCATTCAGTTGCGCTGCAGACAAACGATGTAATTGACCGCCACATTCGCGCTGAAGTGAGCCTTGCGCGTCAGCGGATTATAAGCGATGCCACGCATGTCTTGCAGCTGCAAACCCGCTGCGCGCGCCCACTGCGCCAATTCGGACGGACGGATGAAACGATCGTAACGATGGGTGCCCCGCGGCACGATCGAGGACAGGTATTCGGCACCGACGATCGCCAACAGCCACGCCGCCAAAGTGCGGTTGATGGTCGAGAAAAATGCCTTGCCATGAGGCACCAGTAAAGCGGCGCAAGCGTCGATCAAACGCGCCGGATCAGGGACATGCTCGAGCAATTCAAGACACACCACGCGATCAAAGTGAGCGCTACAAGCAGCCCCAAGGGATGCAGCGGTGGCGCACCGATAGTCGATGCTGTAACCCATTTGCTGCGCATGACGCCGCGCCGCGGCGATGGTCTCAACACTGGTGTCGATCGCCACAACCTGCGCTTTGCGAGCCGCCATCGCCTCGCTCAACAAACCGCCACCACAACCGACATCGACGACACGGCTATGCGCAAGCGGCGCATAGCGCTCAATGTAGTCAACGCGCAGTGGGTTCAGATCATGCAACGCACGAAAGCCGCCATCGACGTCCCACCATTCACCGGCTGAACGATCAAAGCGCGCAACCTCGGCAATGTCGATGTTGCTATCGTCAATCATCCGCTGCCTCCCGGGGCGAGGCGGGCGGCGGCGTTTCGCAAAGCACGACACCGCTCATTAGGATTTCCTCATCAGGCGCTCACGCCACTTGGCGGCGTCCGCCATTAATGCCGCTGCATCCAACGTCTGCAGCTGGCGTTCGCGCACCACTTCACGACCGCCGATCCAGACATCGCTGACCTGTTCGCGCCCGGCGCTGAACACCAGTTGGGCGATCGGATCGAATACCGGCAGGGTTTGCAGCGTATCGAGGTTAACGGCAATGAAATCGGCGCTTTTACCCACCACCAATGAGCCGATCTCGGTCGTAAGGCCGAGCGCTTCAGCGCCGCTCAAGGTGGCTGCACGCAGTACCTCGGCAGCACTGAACGCTGACGCATCAGCAGCGACTATCTTGGCCAGCAACGCTGCCGTACGCATCTCGCCGAACATGTCCAGATCGTTATTGCTGGCCGCACCGTCAGTACCGATCGCAACATTGACCCCGGCATTTAGCAGTTGCTTCACTGGACACAGACCGCTCGCCAACTTCAGGTTTGACTCAGGACAATGGACAACGCTCACGTTATGCGCCGCCAACTGCTCAATCTCGGCGGGCAATAATTGCGTCATGTGCACCGCGCACAGGCTCGGGCCGAAGAGTCCCAGGCGCTGTAAGCGTTCAATGGGACGCATCTGGTGCTGCGCGACTGAGTCCTGCACCTCGTCAGCCGTCTCATGCAGATGAATATGAACCGGCAGTTCCAATTCATCGGCCAAGATGCGCATCCGCTGCAGTGACGCATCCGATACCGTATAAGGCGCATGCGGCGCAAAAGCGGGGCGCAGCAAGGGCTCTTGCTTCAGCTTATCGTGAACCTCTAGGGCTTTGTTCAGGTAGTCCTCAGCATCCACCGCCCACGGCGTAGCGAAATCGAGCAGGATCAAGCCAATAACCGCTCGTATGCCGGCAGCGTGGGCAACGTCCGCGACAACATCTGGGAACATATACATATCCTGAAAGCAGGTAGTGCCGCCAAGCAGCATCTCGGCGATTGCAAGCTTTGTCCCATCGCGCACGAATTCGGCGCTGACCCACTTGGCCTCGGCGGGCCAGATATACTCCTGCAACCAACGTTGCAAGGGCTGATCATCAGCGAAACCACGTAGCAGATTCATCGCCGCATGGGTGTGCGCATTGACCAGACCAGGCAGCAGAACATGCCCCCTCAAATCACGCAGCGCGGCGCTGCGATAATGCCTGCCAACCGTGTCTTGCGGCATGATCGCTGCAATTCGTCCCTCAACGACAACGATCGCATGATGCTCCAGCACCGCACCTAACGGCTCGACCGGAACTACCCAGCGCCCTTGTACAATCAAATCCGCAGTTTTCATCGGCTGCTTTTTACCTCTCTCGCCACACCGCTTTTTTAAGTGACGCGGTACGCGCAGAAAGCCTGATCAGTCCTGCAGTCAGTGCCCCTTCAGACGAACCGACCGAAATGCGCCTTGCGCATCCCGGATTGGTGCCTATGGCGCTTCGCTTTGGTACGGGAATGCCAAATCTCATGGGTGCGATCCAGTTTGTCCGCAAATCGTAAGCATCCGGCGCATTATATCCCTTCCATGGTCGGCATAGATAAGGGCACCTCGAAAAACTGCGCGAAACTAGCTTTTCGAGGTGCCCTGCGGGGCTTGTCTATTGGTAGAATTATTATAAATCAATAGCTTACGTTACAGATGATCATGTCCCTTTCCCCAAACCCCCATCCCGCCTTGGTTTTCGATGTCCCCATAAATACTCTAGCGCGCCATGAGGGTGCCCCCGCCGCCATCGACAGTGCGTCTGCAATGCTCGTTTTGCAATGCCCCTGCCATCGCCGTGCTGATCATTCGATAAACGCGAGTAACAGCAACCGTACGCCGAGCACCGTCACCAGTGCTTGGAACAGCCGATTAAACAACTTTTGCGGCAGCCGATAGAAAATATACCGACCGCAAAGGGTGCCAAGAAAGCCGCTGGCGATCAGAACCAGCAGCAGCGCCAGCCATGGCAGGAACTGAAAACCCAGAAAACCGAATATGACGCTTTTCAATCCATGCTGCAACGTCATGCAAAGAGCATGAGTGCCGACCAGCCTTTTGCGCCCCAAGTGCTCAGGCGAGAGAAATGCCGCCACCAGCGGGCCAGTGCCGCCGACAAACAGGCTGGCAAAGCTGGTGACGGCACCGACACCGAGGAACCCCGGCAGGGGTATGTTGGCGGGGCGCAGTTTTGGCGTCCACACCGAATACAGCACAAACAGCCCGAGGATTGCGCGCAACACATCGACCGGCAGCGCGACAAAAATTCGCCCTGCGACGATAACGCCAACAACCGAACCCAGCAGAAAATACCCTGAAATAGGCCAATCAATGTGCTGGCGCATCAGCCCCGCTCGCCCGCCGTTGGAACCAAACTGCACCATGCCGTGTATCGGCAGCACCACCAATGGAGGCAGAAAAGACGCTAGGGCGACCAGAAATACGATCCCTCCACCAATGCCGACGGCGGCGGTCAGTGCTGAGCACAGAAAGCTCAACAGCACCAGCAAAACAGTCGCTAGGATGCTCAGCTCAGGTGGGATAAACGCGCTGAAGCCCATCAGGGGTTACGGTGTCATGGGATGTGCCCGTCGGTCGGGTGACGGGCGCTTGGCGCAGGCGGCGCATGGCATCAAAGTCCATTCGTCGACGCCACCCAGCGCACTCAGCGCAGGGCACCTTGCCAGTGCCGGCAACAGGCAAGGCGCAACCGATCACTCGGCTTGCTGCAGATCCTCCACAACGGCTTTGAGGAAGCGTGCCGCTTCACCGCCCGTTACCGCACGGTGATCGAAGGTAAGTGACAATGGCATGACACGCCGCACCTGCGGCGCGCCTTGGTGCGCACGCACTTCCGCGCGAATCGCGCCCGCCCCTAGGATGCCAACCGTCGGCGGCTGGACGATCGGGTTGGCATAGCGTCCGAAGATGGCACCGAAATTCGACAGGGTGAACGTCGCACCGCGCATCTCCTCTGGCGGAGTGGTTCTTGCTCTTACATTCGCTTTGAGCCGTTGCAGCCCCTGATTCAGATCGCCGGCAGAGCGGTTTCCCACATCGTGCAACAAGGGTACGAACAGGCCATCTTCGGTGTCAACTGCAATCCCCAGATCAATCTTTTTAAGCAACCGCCGCCCCACTGAGTGGGTATCGTACCATGCGTTCAACGCCGGCTCAGCACGGCAGCCGGCGATGATCGCATGGATCAAGCGCAAGGGAATATTAGCGGCGCGCCACGTGTCCACATCCGCGTCCTCGTAAACCGTAACTGGAACCACTTCGTCACGGGCGAGCGTCATGTTGCGCGCCATTGCTCGGCGCACCCCGCGCAGCGGCTCGAGTGCGCCGAGCTGTGCGAAAATCCGCCCCACGCGCTGTACATCCGTCATCGTGATCAGTCCATCCGGCCCGCTCGGCGTCACCACCGCGAGATCAACATCCAGACGTTTGGCAAGCGCACGCACAGCTGGCGTTGCTTTCATGCCTAGGGGCATACGCCCGACGGTGCTCGCCTGCTCTTGGATGAGCGCATCGCTCGATTCTACCGTGCCGACGACAGTACCCGCGTCGCGATTAGGTACCGCGGCGGCGGCTTCGCCTGCGTCTCCGTCGCTGAACTCGACGAGCACGCTACCCACCGCCACGATGTCACCCACTTTGCCGATGCACTGCGTAATTTTACCGGCGCGCGGCGATGGCACTTCAACGATCGCCTTGGCGGTTTCCACCAATAGCAGCGCCTGATCGGCGTCAACTGTGTCATCCTGAGTCACGCGCCACTCGACGATCTCCACTTCTTGCAAGCCTTCACCCAAGTCGGGGAGCCTGAAGTGCTTCACCGCAGCTTTCGATTGATTCATATATATGTACACTCCTACCACTTGAAGATGCTGGAAAGGGCTACTCTTATTATGCTCTGGTTCCCCAGTTGCGAACGCAGCCCTTCCAGAGCATCCAACGAAGCAAAATGTACGGTGCCAAGTCAGCACCAATGCCCTTGCTCTCTCCCCTAATAGACAAGCCCTGCAGGGGTTCTCTTCCCTTCAGGGAAGGGGTATGCAGCGCCGCCGCGCCTTTTTACGAGAACTCAAGAAGCTGCCGTACCGCTTGCAGTATGCGCGGCGCTCCTGGCAGGTACTGGCCCTCCATGCGCGCAAGCGGCATGACGGTATCGTAGCCCGTTACGCGTTTGACCGGTGCCTTCAAAAAGAACAAACCCTGCTCAGCGAGCACCGCACCGATCTCGGCACCGAGTCCGAGCGTACGCGCCGCTTCGTGGACGATGACGCAGCGCCCGGTCTTCTCTACCGATGCGAGAATCGTCTCCATATCCAGCGGCTTGAGGGTAGCGGCGTCGATGACCTCGGCGCTAACGCCCTCCACGGCAAGTGCTGTCGCCGCCTCCATCGTCTCGGTTACCATCGCCCCCCATGCGACCAGCGTAACGTCTGTACCTTCGCGCAGGATGAAACACACGTCGAGCGGCAGGGCAGTGCCATCGTCCACCACGTCCTGTCGGGCGAGACGGTAAATGCGCGTCGGCTCGAGGAATATCACTGGATCGGGATCGCGGATGGCCGCCAGCAACAAGCCGTAAGCGCGCGCCGGCGAGGACGGAATCACGACGCGCAAGCCGGGGATGTGGATGAGAAGCGTCTCGGTGCTCTCTGAGTGATGCTCGGGAGCGTGGATGCCACCGCCATGCGGCGCACGCAACACCATCGCGCAGCTAAGCCTTCCGCGCGTACGGGTACGCATGCGGGAAGCGTGATTGAGGAGATGGTCGATGGCCGGGTAGATGAATCCCATGAACTGGATTTCCGCCACCGGCTTGAGTCCTTGCGCAGCCATGCCGACCGCCATTCCTCCGATGAGCGCTTCAGAGATCGGCGTGTCCATCACTCGCTCTGCCCCGAAACGTTCCTGAAGCCCCAGCGTCGCCCGAAAGACGCCGCCGTTGAGACCCACGTCCTCACCGAATACGACCACGCTTTGATCCTCAAGCATGGCGCGCGCAAGCGCTAGGTTGACCGCTTCAACCAGCGTCACTAAAGCCATGTTCCCGGCCTTGCGCGATAGCCGCGTTGCGCTGGGCGACGAGCTGCGCGGGCAGTTCCTCATACAGAAAGTCGAACATCGCCTCAGGGCCTGCGGGTGGTAACGCCTGATAGGCGGTCACCGCCGCCTCGACCGCGTGCGCGCAAGTCTCCAAAAAACGCTGCTCATTGTCATCCGTCCACGCGCCGTTGGCGGCTAAATACGCTCGCGTTCGGTTCATTGGATCGCGTTGCCACATCGCCTGCACCTCTGCGTCACTGCGATAGCGGCTCGCGCTATCGGCGGTGGTGTGATCGTGCAGACGGTAGGTGATAGCCTCGATCAGCGTCGGTCCTGCTCCAGCACGCGCCTTGTCGAGCGCTCGCTCGACTGCCCAGCGCACCGCAATCACGTCATTGCCGTCCACCTGAAGTCCCTCGAATCCAGCCGCAATTGCCTTCTGAGCGAGCGTCTCGGCAGCACTCTGAGCGGCGCGCGGCAGCGAGATCGCCCACTGGTTGTTGCTTACCACGAATACCACCGGCAGCTTCCAGATCCCTGCCAGATTCGCCGATTCGTAGAAATCACCGCGCGAGGTAGCACCATCCCCAAGCATACACACCGCCACTCTCGGCTCCTTGCGCAACTTGAAGGCACACGCTGCACCCACCGCATGGCAGGCCTGCGCGCCAAGCGTTATGCAGATCGGAAAATCGTCCCGCGGCGTCTGGAAATCGCTGCCTCGTTCGTCGCCGCCCCAATACACCAACAACTCCGACAGCGCAACACCGCGGGCGAACTGAGCGACCTGCTCGCGGTATGTTGACGCCAGCACATCTTCGGCGCGCATCGCCGTTCCAACGCCCGCGCCGATCGCCTCCTGACCGAGAGAAGACGCGTAGGTGCCGAGTTGACCAGTGCGCTGCAGCGCGATCGCTTTGGCGTCGAAAGCGCGCATGAGTCCCATCAGTTGATAAAGCGGAAGGAGAGACTTCGGCTCTGAAAGCGACGTTGGCGGAACGCCGATGAGCTGACCTGCTTCATCGAGAAACCGCGTGAAGGCGATCTCAAAATGCGCAACTGCCGTCATAGTGACTCCTAGTGCAACGGCTTACACCCCGTTCCTCACCCCGTCTGATACGACGATCAGCTTTCCTGCGGCGCGGGGCAAATGTGCAGCGTAGCGTTGCGAGTACGGCTGCCGTCACGAGGAATCCCCCAATCATCGCGTACATGTTAATAACGCTGAATATAGCATAAGCGACAGCTTCCTAGATTCAAGAAGTGTTATTATAATCTGGATGATAGTTTCGCAATAAGTCATCCGTGGCTGTCTTGGGGTTTTGGTGCGAAGAATAATATCCATAAATATCAACACTTTATGAATTCATTATCGACGTTAATAATGCCCAGAACAGGGCCAATCGGATCTTTTGCGAGATCATCTTGGATTCATTCAGAGTCTCTTTAGGTGACCTCGAAAAACTCAGTTTTTCGAGGTTTCCAGAGCACAGCGAGATGAAACGCATCGTTTACTACGTCTCCGACAGCACCGGGATCACCGCTGCGACCTTGGGTCAGGCATTGCTGTCGCAATTTGATGGTCTGGACTATGAGCCATTGACGATCCCGTTCGTTGACAGCGAGGAAAAAATTCAACAACTGGTGCAGGAAATCAACGCCACAGGCACATGCAATGCAACCAGGCCGTTAGTGTTCTGCACCTTCGGTAACGGTCGGTTGCGCGACCAGCTACGCCACGCCAATGCGTTGGTGCTGGATCTGATGCACGATTTCATCAAGCAGTTGGAACACGAACTGGGACTGCCATCTAGCCATGCGTTGGGGCATTTTCATGCGGTATTGACAGATCCTAAGAATTATGAGAACCGCATCAATGCTGTTGATTTTACCATCGCCCACGATGACGGGATCAGTCCCCATCACTACGCGGATGCTGAGTTGGTCCTGATCGGTGTCTCGCGCACCGGTAAAACGCCGGTATCGGTCTATTTAGCGATTCAGTTTGGCGTCAAAGTCGCCAATTACCCGCTGACCGACTCTGATCTACTCAGCATCACGCTGCCGCAGGCGCTGGCTGACAATCGCCGCAAATTGTTCGCTCTCACCATTGACGCACAGCGCCTGCACGAGATCCGCAGCGCCAGACGGCCTGATTCGCCTTACTCCTCGCTGCCGCAATGCAGCAGAGAAATCCACGATGCCGAGGCCCTGTACCGGCACACGCAGATCGAGTACCTGAATACCTCCAAGTTGTCGATCGAGGAGATTGCATCGCAGGTCCTGACGCGCATCGGCTACCGCCGCAGCGAGCGCAACCGCCGCGCAACCCTGCAGCGGTTTGGCTCGATGCCTACTTAGGCCTACAGATGAAGGTTTGGGGGAAGGGTTGCTATGAGCAATTTTGTAAGCCCCCCCATCGGCTATGGATTAATATACCTTTCCTCCAATGTAACACCCGGGACTTAGCCACTTCAGCCCCAATGATGATCACGCCAAAAGCTCTATCGATCCCGATGGGGTGATGGCGAACCTCTCGCCGCGTCTTGTCGTAATGAAACTCTCACAGTTGATAGCAAGCCTGCAGGTCGCCGGCAAGCGGCTGGGCGCGACGCTGCGGCGTTGCAGCAGCATTGTCGGGTTGCGCGTGCGAAAATGGTGGTGTACCGCAAAGCATGCCACCTCGGTGATCCGGTCAGGCAATGTCGGGTTACGCATGCGCCAATGCTGGGATGCAATCCAGCGCCGCTGCGCCGCGTGGCTGCCGAGGCAACCCAAAACAGACGCGGCGTCAATGGCGGCGTCAGCGCAGCGCTCAACACGTTTCAGGATGTGGGCGCGCAGAGCACTGATTGGCGCTGGGATTGCGGTTGCCGCCAGCATTGGCGTTACCACGTTCTGGGTAGGGTATCTGTTGCTGCGCCTACCGTCGGTTGATATCTTGCAGAACATACAGTTTCAAGTGCCGCTGCAGGTATATACCCTTGACCGCAAGCTGGTCGCCGAGTTTGGCGAAAAACGGCGCGTACCAGTATCTCTGGACAAAGCCCCAAAACAGTTGGTGCAGGCTATCCTAGCCGCCGAGGACGAGCGCTTCTATGAGCACCCGGGGGTTGATTGGAAAGGGTTGGCGCGAGCCATAATCTACCTGATCCGCACTGGGGAGAAGGGTCCCGGCGGTAGTACGATCACCATGCAGGTCGCGCGTAACTTCTTTTTAGGTCGGGAAAAAACCTATCAGCGCAAGCTCAATGAAATTCTGCTGGCGCTGAAGATCGAGAATCGGCTGCAAAAAAACGATATCCTGCACCTTTATATTAACAAGGTGTTTCTCGGTCATCGTGCATACGGGTTTGGCGCCGCCGCCAAAGTCTATTATGGCAAAGCGTTGCATGAGTTGGATCTGCCGCAACTGGCGATGATCGCCGGGCTGCCCAAAGCCCCTTCGCGCTACAATCCAGTGATCAACCCGTCGCGCTCAAGAAGCCGGCGTAATTACGTTCTGCGGCGCATGTTTGAGCTTGGCTATATCGATGACAAGAACTACGAAAAAGCACGCAAGGCGCGGCTAACGGCGTCCATACACCGTCAGATTATCCAGATTGAAGCACCTTACGTAGCGGAAATGGTGCGCACCCGCATCGAGCAGGCTTATGGCAAGCAGATCTATACTGTCGGGCTCAAGGTGTATACCACCATCGACAGCCGCATGCAGACGGTGGCCAACGCCGCCGTACGCAAGGCATTACAGGCATACGATCAGCGACACGGTTATCGCGGCGCAGTACGCACCCTAGTGGAAGCATCCAACGAGCGCAGGATAAAACAACTATTACAGCGACAGCCGACTTTGGGCGGCCTACGACCGGGTATCGTAACCGAGGTTGACGATCACTTTGCGAGCGTCTATGTGAAAAACACAGGCACCGTTGATTTGCCGTTCGCGGCGATGAAGTGGGCACGCCCTTATATCGACAAGGATCACACTGGGGAACCCCCGCAATCAGCCCACGAGGTGCTAAGCGCCGGTGATATGATTTACGTTCAGCTCACCGAAGACGGCTGGGTGCTGACACAGATTCCAGCCGTCGAGGGGGCGCTGGTGGCGCTGAGCGCTGACGATGGCTCGATCGCCGCCTTAGTAGGTGGTTTCGATTTCTATCGCAGCAAATTCAACCGCGTAACGCAGGCGCGGCGTCAACCGGGATCGAGCTTCAAGCCGTTTATTTATTCGGCCGCCATCAAGAAGGGGTATAGCGCGGCGACGCTGATCAACGACGCGCCGATTGTGATCGATGCTCCGTCACTACCCGATGCGTGGCGGCCAGAGAATTACAGCGGTAAATTTTTCGGCCCAACGCGCCTGCGCGAGGCACTCTACCGATCGCGTAATCTGGTGTCGATTCGCATCCTGCGAGACCTTGGCCTTCCCTATGCCATTAAACACCTCAAACAGTTCGGCTTTGATGTTAAGCGATTGCCTAAAAACCTGTCACTGGCTCTTGGCAGCGGCGAAATCAGCCCGCTGGAACTGGCTTCTGGTTATGCCGTACTGGCGAACGGCGGTTACCGCGTAGCGCCGTACTTCATACACAAGATAACAAGCCTCGACAACGATAAAGTGTACACCGTCGAGCCCGTGGTGGTGTGTCCCTCGTGCGCCAAACTCCTCAACGACGCGTTCAAAAAACAACTCCCCGACACCGCCGGCGGGAACGACCAGATTGAAAACCAGGCAACGGTTACGGTAAACGGTCAGCAGCGCCGCATTGGCGATATACGCATCGCCACGCGGGTGCTGGATGCGGCCAATGCATGGATCGTCAATTCAATGCTGCGTGACGTCATCAAACGCGGCACTGGAAGAAAGGCAAAGGTGCTCCAGCGTAACGATCTGGCAGGGAAAACCGGCACCACAAACGATCAGCGCGATGCGTGGTTCAGTGGTTTTAACCGACGCCTAGTGGCTATCGCCTGGGTTGGTTTTGATCAATTCGCATCCCTCGGGCAGTACGAAACTGGAGGGCGCGCTGCTCTGCCTATCTGGATCAACCTGATGCGCGAAGCCTTACGCGGTAAACGTGAAGAGATCATGGCACGACCAGAGGGGGTGGTTACCGTGCGCATTGACCCGACGACTGGCGAACTGGCGAGCACCCATACCAAGAACACGATCTTTGAGATCTTCAGGACCACCAATGCGCCAAAAGCGTCAGCCAATAACGCTAGTGCTGTTAAAAACCCCAAAAGTGAAACCACCGAAGGGTTGGAACAATTGTTTTGAATGTACCTAGGCGCAGCGGATGGCGGGTACCGTTGCGATGATCGTCAAGGTTGCCATTGCGATCCCGTTGCGCGCCGTCTTTGATTACCTACTGCCAGCTGAGATGGATGCGCCGCAGATTGGCGCGCGCGTCAAGGCACCGTTCGGCGAGCGCGTGCGCGTTGGCATTGCATTGGCGGTTTGCGATCATAGTGAAGTCAGTCGGGATCGTCTACGCCCACTGCTTGCGGTGCTTGACAGCGAACCGCTGCTGACAGCTGAGTGCCTCAGCTTGCTGGAATGGGCGAGCGACTATTTCCATCACCCGATTGGCGAAGTGGTGATCGGTGCCCTGCCAAGCGCCTTGCGCAGCGGTGCAGCGGCGACCGCGCCCCCTTTTGGGTCATGGCGTTATCACCTGACCGCAGCTGGGGCCGCCGTTACGCCGGCGCAACTGAAGCGGGCACCAAAGCAGCACGCGCTGCTGCAGCGCATCGCCGAACAGTCGCGGGGATTGGCTGACACGGGGCTAAACGGCGAGCGCGCTCAAGTACGCGCAATGGTGAAAAAATTGATCGCCAAGGGCTGGGTATCGAAAGCACACGACAACGTCGCTGGCCCACCGCCACGATCACCGCCACGATCACCGATCGCACTGAATGCGGATCAGCAAGTCGCGGTGGATACACTGCAAGCGACCACCCGTGGTTGTTATCTGCTGGAAGGGGTCACCGGCAGCGGTAAAACCGAAGTCTATCTGGCTTTGATCCGCAAGGTGGTGGCGCAAGGAAGCCAGGTTTTGGTGCTTATTCCAGAGATCGCGCTGACGCTGCATATAAAAGCGCGTTTTTGCCAAAGCCTAGACTGCGAAGTCGTTATGTTGCATTCTGCTCTCAGCGACAAAGAGCGCGCCAACGCTTGGTTGAGCGCCCGCAGCGGTACCGCTAAGGTAATCATTGGCACCCGCTCAGCAGTTTTCGTACCGGTTGCTGAATTAGGGCTGATCATCGTTGACGAAGAGCATGATCCGTCTTTTAAGCAGCAGGAGGGGTTTCGCTATTCGGCGCGGGATCTGGCAATTGTGCGCGCTCAACGCAGACGTATTCCGATCGTGCTTGGATCTGCGACCCCATCGCTCGAAACGCTGCATAATGTGTACCGTAAGCGCTATGGACTGATCCGCTTACCAAAACGCGCCGGTGATGCGATGTCACCAGCGCTGACGATCATCGATATTCGCAGTCGACGCCTGACCGACGGCTTGTCGCAACCTTTAGCGCAAGCCATCAAAGAATGCCTAGAAAGCGGCAAGCAAGCTTTATTGTTCGTCAACCGGCGCGGCTATGCACCGCTGTTGACCTGTTACGAATGCGGCTGGATCAGCGAATGTCGCCATTGCGATGCGCGCATGACTTGGCATCGTGAAACCAACCAATTGCGTTGTCACCATTGTGCCGCGATAACCGCCGCTGTTGACACCTGCCCGGCTTGCGGCGATGATCATTTGCTGGCGTTGGGGATCGGCGTTCAGCGTTGTGTCGCGGCACTGCAAAAACTGCTGCCGCAAGCGCGCGTTGCGCGCATAGACAGCGATAGCACCCAGCGGCGAGGCAGCCTTGAGCAGATTTTGCAGCGCGTGCATGAAGGCGACATCGATATCTTGGTGGGCACCCAGATGATCGCCAAGGGGCACCATTTTGCGCGTGTCACATTGGTTGGCATCGTTGACGCCGACAGTGGATTTTACGGCGTCGATTTGCGTGCTCCAGAGCGCATGGGGCAATTATTGACCCAAGTCGCTGGACGCGCTGGACGCGAAGGCACGGTGGGTACGGTCCTAATCCAGACACGGCACCCTGACCACCCGCTGCTGCATACCCTGATACGTGATGGCTACAGAGCTTTCAGTGATCAGTTACTGACCGAACGCAAAGCGGCCAATATGGCACCGTTTTCCTATCTCAGCCTACTGCGCGCTGAAGCACGTGGCTATGAAGAGGCGCTGCAATTTGTGCAACGTGCAGCCGATTGCGCCCATAATTTGCGCAATGAAGTAGCGGTATCGTCTCCCGTCCCAGCACCGATGGTGCGCCGTGCTGGACGCTATCGCGTACAAATGCTGCTACAAGCATCAAATCGGATTATAATGCAGCGATTCCTACAAAGATGGATTGCGCAGTTGGAGGCTTTGCCGGGCACCAAGCGTGTCAGGTGGTCAATTGATGTCGATCCACAAGATATGAGTTAACGCAATTGATCGCCATAAACAGTGTCGCCATGAGCCTTAAACTGGGAACCGTCTGTTGATCCTAACCTATTGGTTTTATTACAATCGCTTTTCTTGGTTGGGTTGCATGTTAAGCTAGGCTTGTTTTTTTTCGCTGATTGAGTACGATAAAGTATTCGCTGAACCGGTTGCACTTCTTTCATCGAAAGGCTGGAGAGCACCAAACTGGTGAACCACACACGGCATTTATCTCGGTGCGCTGAATGCTGATGCCCTGTTGGTAGCAGGCGATGAATATCACAGCAGCACGGCTCGCCGTGAGTACTCGGAGCACTGTTGCTCATTGCTCTGAGCGCCGTAGCTATCAGCATTTTCAGTATCCATTAGAATTTCTAAGATAAAGCCCGCTGGGCGTTTGCGACACAAATTTTCGATTGACTTAGCTCTCAGGAGCTTAGTGGTGGAATCCCTGAGGAGGGTAAAAGCAGATGGAAGTCGATAACAGCACTCCCCAAATACCAGTGTTTGTCGCTGCGACCTACACTGATTTAATCGAACACAGAAAAGTAATACGCGAAGCATTGGAAGCGATGAATGTCGATGTCCATGGCATGGGGGAAGTCTCTTCGCTTGATGCCTGTTTGACTGACATGGAAGAATGTCGCATTTTTGTCGGCATTTTTGCGATGCGCTACGGTACGCTGCCGGAAGGTGAAGAGAAGTCATTCATTCACCATGAATACGATGAAGCTCAGCGTCTCGGGTTGCCCGTGCTGGTTTATTTGTGGGATGAAGATCATCCAATTTCGTTCAAAAACGTGGATATGGGCGATAAAGGACAAAAACTGGCACAACTCAAGGAAGTTCTCAAGAATCGACATACCGTGGACTACTTCACGACGCCAGAGGACCTGAAAGAAAAAATCCTGAATGATATCGCTTCACCGCTCAAGAAAGAGCATGAGAAAGAGTACGAGCGCATCCGCAAGGAGAAAGTCCGCGAATACGAGCGACGCCGCAAACATGCCCAAGAGGAACTTGATAAAGCTGAAAGGGAGTGGGAAGAATCGGCCAAGACGCTGCGTGATGCAGAGGAAGAATACCGCACCGCCACCGAGAATGAAGCTCGTACCAAGCAGCGTCTTGAACAGACCAAGAAGAAATTGCTGGAAACCTTGGAGTTAGGGCGTGAGGATATGATGGGACAACAGCCATCCGCAGTGATATCCCAAGCGGTGCTAACACCAGTACCCGCGGCGCTTGCGGCAACGCCACCGCCAGCCCCGTTGCCGCAAGCGCCCACCACTGCTCCCGCAGCGCTGCAGCAGCCCGTCGCTGCCGCACGCGCCGCGCCGCACGCGGGTGCCAAAGCCACCAAAGCCACCAAAGCCGCCAAAGCTGCCGAAGCTGCCGAAGCTGCCGCCACAGCACTCGAGGCTGCCGCACCGCTGTCAGCACCGGTGGCCGTGCGTGCGCTGCCCACCAAACCAGGGGATACGTTCCGCGATGGACGCCATATGCCATTGATGGTCGTCGTGCCACCTGGCGAGTTTGAAATGGGCTCACCGGAAACGGAAGAGGATCGCAATGATGGTGAAGGGCCGGTGCACCAAGTGCGCATCCGCTACACGTTTGCCGTTGGCGTGTATGCGGTTACGTTTGACGAATGGGATACCTGTGTCGATGACGGCGGTTGTAACGGCTATGATCCCAACGATCAAGGCTGGGGGCGCGGCAAACGACCGGTGGTCAATGTGAGCTGGAATGATGCCCAATTGTATCTCCAGTGGCTCAACGAGAAGAGCGGCAGAACGTATCGCATACTCAGCGAAGCGGAATGGGAATACGTGGCGCGCGCCGGCAGCAGTACGCCATTTTACTTTGGCGACACGATCACCACCTCGCAGGCTAACTTCAACGGCAACGATACCTATGGTGGTAGCACCACTGGGATTTACCGCGAGCAAACCACGGTGTCAGGTCGTTTCGGCTGCAATGGGTTTGGCCTTTATGATGTGCACGGGAATATATGGGAGTGGGTGCAAGATTGCTGGAACCGCAACTACCGTGGCGCGCCGCGAGATGGCGCACCACGCTTGGATGGTGAGTGCAGTCGGCGTGCGGTGCGCGGCGGTTCGTGGAGCAATGATCCGATTTTCCTGCGCTGCGCCAGTCGCTTCAGGTTCAGCATCGACAGCCGCAACCCAAGGGTTGGCTTCCGCATCGCGATGTCGCTTTAAAGCGCCCTCAGCACGCCAAGCGCACCCATATCACCGCCTCAAGAAGTAATCGGCAGCCGGGCTAATCCGCTATCAGGTAGCCCCAGTTAATGCTAAGATGTTGATATATAATGGTTTTTAGATGAGTTACTTTGAAGCGCAAACACCCCATGACAGTGGTCTCAAGTAGGGAAGTGTGGTTGAGAGAGAACTGTCAAAAGTAGTTTATGGTAGTTGTGAAGCAAAAAGGCGCACGGGCAGCAAGAAAAGGCGATGAAGCGGCTTTTGGTGCCGCCTAGAGCAACGCTAAGCTACTTCATCGGGTAATCCATGTCCTAAACCCTGAGCCGGAGCGCTTCCATGGCGTACAGTCCACTTTGATATGAGCCCCTCGGCTACCATCCATTGATGCGACGCTCTCTACCAGAAACCAAAGGCCATGTTCCTCAAGGAACCTCGAAAAACCTTGAATGGGCCAAACGGAATAGAGGTTTGGGGGAAGGGGCACGATCACCTGTAGCGTAAGCCCCGATTCTGTTATGGATTTATAACCCTTCCCCAATAGACAAGCCCCGCAGGACACCTCGGAAAACTGTCGAAGCTGGCTTTTCGAAGCGCCGTATAGCGCATTCGCACGCGAATCAAGCGCTTGGTCGCGCACCCACATCAATCACGTTATTCGCTGGTTTGCCACGATACTTAGACACCAACCCTTGGATCCCCGCTATCCAATAGCGTACCGGGCGCTTGACCTGCCTTACACTCGTGTGCTAACCCCCTCTGCAATTCTTGTAGCGTGTCACAGGTGCTTTTGCTATAGTTCGGCCTTTGCTATCGTTCGCTAGTTGATCGGTTGTTGCAGCTTGCGTGATTGAACTGGCTGAAGATCAAGGGTGGTGCCTTGTCGCTCGGTTCAGCTTCACCGCCTAGCTTACAATGAAGCCTAACCACTGCCGACCTCCTACCCCTTTTTTTATTATTCGCCCCTGAGGAATCTGACCGTTATGTCAAATCGAGCCCATAATTTCAGCGCCGGCCCCTGCATTTTGCCGCTTGAGGTGCTGAAGGAAGCGCAGCAAGAGTTCGTCGACTACCAAGACACTGGCATGTCGTTGTTTGAAATGAGTCACCGCGGCACGCATTTTGTCGAGGTAGCCAACAGCGCTATTGCTGGCGCGCGGGAAGTATTTGAGGTGCCAGATGATTTTGCCGTGTTACTGCTGCAAGGCGGAGCGACGTTACAGTTTTCTATGGTGCCGATGAACTTACTCCACCAAGGGCAAAAAGGCGCTTATGTCAACTCAGGCTCCTGGGCCAGATTGTCTTTGGCTGATGCCGCCCAGCACGCCGCGGTGTACACCGCTTGGGATGGTGCCGACTGCGGTTACTCGCGGATGCCATCCACTGCTGAGATCCGGATCGAAGACAACACCCGTTACCTGCATATTACCTCCAATGAAACGATTGACGGGGTACAGTTTGCTTCCTTGCCTGAGGTCGGCGTACCATTGGTCGCGGATATGTCATCCGACTATATGACACGCCCACTGCCGTGGGAAAAGATAGATATAGTGTACGGCGGCTCGCAGAAGAACCTCGGCCCGGCGGGGCTTGGGGTGGTGTTTATCCGCAAATCGATCTTAGACACCACGGCGCGCAATATTGGCAGCTACCTGCGCTACGATATGCATGACGCCCAAGGTTCGTTAATGAACACCCCACCGGTATTTGCGATCTACATGTTTGGTAAGGTAATGAAGTGGATGAAAGCCCAAGGCGGGTTGCCAGTGATGCAGCGCAACGCCGCTGAAAAATCGCAGATGCTGTATCAGGTGATCGATAACAGCGGCGGCTATTATCATTCGCCGGTGGAACGCGCCAGTCGCTCACAGATGAACGTCGTATTCCACCTACCCAGCGCCGAATTGGAGCAGGCATTTCTTACTGGGGCGGCGGAGCGCAACATCACCAACCTCAAAGGGCATCGCAGTGTCGGTGGTTGCCGTGCGAGTATCTATAACGCGATGCCCAAAGCCAGCGTCGCCATCTTGGCCGAATACATGCGTGAATTCTCCAATGATCGGCATCAACCGCAACCCTGATCGAGGTTGCCGGATTGCGGGAGGCGAGCTTTTCCAAAGCTCTCTCCTTATAGCCAATCTTCCTTATAATCAATACAACAATTCAAACACGGGCAATTGTTGCTCCCGTCCAGAGCCGCTAACCTATGCCACATAAGGGCTTATTTTCAACCAGGGATAGCGCGCTGCGCGATTTTTTGGAAAGTGTCAGCAGGGATCCATCCCCTGGTAAGGCATTTGTAGCACGCAATTTTTTGCTGGATGAAGGAATCAACAACCGGAGGTGCGCTAATTACGCCGGAAAAATGACGGCGCATAAGGGTTTCGGCGACTGGAAGATAGATCATCAGGAATATCTTCATAATTGCGTATTCCGTCCGGGAAATGCAACAGGGCCGCCCAAAAACCTGGATACAAAAGATATGGATTTGTGTCCAGAAACTTTTCAGGAAATAGTTCCAGGTTCGCCGTTTCTTCGTGCCGATAAAAATCTTCATTTACTGCGGGTGGAAGAAGTTGTTTTTATTGGAAGCAAGTCTGGCGCATCCACTGGCACAATAAAGAAATTGGGAGAATCTTTTATTGCCAACGGCAAAGCAACCGATAGCGATGAATATAAGAAACTGGCCGATATTCTTGAAGAGTGGTCGTCAAAAATTGAACTAAGACCGGTGTTTTCCGGTTTTTGGGAAGATTTCAAAAATTTCCCAGAATGGCAAGAAGATGATTGGGCGAATATACTGCGTGACCGACTGGGATTGTTGCATTTGAACCCCGCTACGAGAGGGCTCTCCTCAATTGATGTGTTCATCTTCAAATATCCGGTGGCCGATGTGCCAAAATTGAAAGGCAGCAATAATACCCACCCTCTCGTGCCGCCGACCGTGCTTGACGGCAATTTCTCCGCTGCTTTTTGTCCAGCACCGCAAGGGGGATTAACCGGATATACCGTTGACTTAGCCGCTAACACGCCGCCGTTGCGACGGGAAGTTTTGCATCCCGGTATTTGTTTTTCACCGTCTCACTTGTGGCGTGTCGGAAGCATTGATAAAGGCATCGCTGATGTAGATAAACTCCTGCGTGAAGCAAGGGGGTTGCATCTATTGGCGGTGCAAAAGCACACTAAACGCAGTGACTATGCCGTCCAAACCGATGTCGATTTATGGCAGGGTGAATGATGACGCTTGACGATATTTTTGAAGGCGCACGGGTGCCAACGTGGCTTCGGCATTTTGAGGATGCGCCCCAAAAAGCGATTTCGGAGTTGCTGGTCGGTCGCGCCGATATGGGAACGTTGTCCGCCGAGGAACCTTTCATGCTACTGCTGGATTGGTTGTCTGGCATCGGCGCAAAAGATAGCGGTTTTGTCGTCGAAGTTGATAAAGCACTCGCCGCCTGGGTTGAAGGATCATGGGGAAATCCGGCACTGAAAGAAGCCAACCAGAATTCCTCCTTAACATCGGTTGCTTGGCGGCAAGCGGCCGATATAATCGCCATGCGTGAGGACTTAGATAAATCGGCACAGTGTTTGCGACAACGGGTTATAGCTGATCCGGATTTTCTGAATGCGTTACATGAAGGCAGGGCGCGCGACCCGATGGCAAATGCCTGGAGGGCGATAGCCCGTTATCAACGAGACCGGGAGCTTATTAAGCAATGGTGGCACCTTTGCTCACTGCCGCCAAACGAGCCGTGGTATCGCGGTGTATGCGGTATTTATGGCTTGCGGGGGCTACCGCCCGAAGATTCATCAAAAGCAGGTGCCGTCCCAGAGGAAGTCGCCGCAGGACTGGCAAAACTTGCGGTCGCATTTTGGGACTATCAAAAAGATGGCTGGTTAGCAAAAGAGTTTGCCGAAAAAGAGTTTCTGCGAATTGCTAGAATGACAATGGCAGCCTATCCTTTTCCTGGGAAATGGAAAAGTTTTTGGATAGAGGCTGTCGAACGGAAAGAAATTCGTAAGTTGCGAGATTGGATTGGGAAAATCGCAGATCTACCAGATGACACGATCAAGAAAAAATCGGAAAGCCATAAAAATCCAACCTGGCGGTTGACTTACCCCGACCCACAGTGGGCTGAGCGTGCAAAAGCTATCGCTCGCCGATTGAATGATGACAACCTGGATGCTATTCGTGAAGCTAAAGAACTTTTAGAAGAACAGAAAAAATACGCTGAAAAATGCGGTGATACACAATTTATAACCAAAACGGCATGTAATTTTGCCAGCAAGGTTAGCAAGTACCGTCCGGGTTTATCCTATCAATGGGCGGAGCTTGCCCGTAATTTTGATCCTTGGAATGCTTATCCATGGAATATCAGTGCTAAAGCATTATTAAACCTTGGGAATTATGAACAGTCTTTTTTATTATCTATACAAGCCATAAGGCGATTCCCCAATGATGCCGTTGCACGAACTGGTTTGGCGGAGGTGTTGAAAGCCCAAGGGCGATTGGATGAAACCGAAGGGCGATTGGATGAAGCCCAAGAGCGATTGGATAAAGCCCAAGAGCGATTTGGTGAAGCCGAAGCGGTATACCGAGAAACCATAGAGCGATTCCCCAATAATGCCGTTGCACGAACTGGTTTGGCGGAGGTGTTGAAAGCCCAAGGGCGATTTGGTGAAGCCGAAGCGGAATACCGAGAAACAATAGAGCGATTCCCCAATGATGCCTTTGCACGAAATGGTTTTGCGGAGGTGTTGAAAGCCCAAGGGCGATTGGATGAAGCCGAAGCGGTATACCGAAAAACCATAGAGCGATTCCCCAATGATGCCGTTGCACGAAATGGTTTGGCGGAGGTGTTGAAAGCCAAAGGGCGATTGAATGAAGCCGAAGCGGTATACCGAAAAACCATAGAGCGATTCCCCAATGATGCCTTTGCACGAACTGGTTTGGCGGAGGTGTTGAAAGCCCAAGAGCGAGTGGATGACGCGGAGGTGCTGAAAGCCCAAGAGCGAGTGGATGACGCGGAGGTGCTGAAAGCCCAAGAGCGAGTGGATGAAGCCAAGGAGGTGTTGAAAGCCCAAGGGCAAGTGGATGACGCGGAGGCGGAATACCAAGAAACCATAGAGCGATTCCCTGATGATGCCGTTGCACGAAATGGTTTGGCGGGAGTTTATAAATCTCCTATTCAGGCAGAAAAAGACGTGCCTGAGTTTACTTCCGACAGAGATGCTGTGAGCACACCTTTATCTTTGCCAAAGCCGGCGAACATTACGGAAAAATTTGAGGAAGAGGGTGAAAGCATTGATTTGAGCTCTCAAGATATTGATATTCTCTTAGCGGATGCTTATCTCCTTCGCCGTTGGCAACTCAATCTCAACTGTTCTCAAGATTTGCCTGATACCAGAACAATCCAAGCGAAGGCAGGAAAGCTCCTTCAGCGGCTCAAGCTCTACGTGGATAAAAACGCTCGCGTGGCGAGCGAGGTGGGCTTACTTAATATAGCACAAAAAGATCTGGACCAAGCCGTCAAACTCTTAGAGACCGCAGCGGAGCGTTTTCGCGGTAGCGTCCGCGTTCAATACGCACTGGCACATGCTCGCAGGCTGCGAGCACGCAGTACGCCGCCTTCAAAGGAAAGGATTGAAAGCGAAATCATCGCTCCGTGGAGAAAATTGAGTCGCATTAATCCTCATTGTCGCCCCATAGGGAATTTAGGTGAAGGGCGCGCCTGGCTTTCACTAAATGGCGCGGCTGATAATGAAAAAGCCATAGATGCTTTTGGTCGCTTAGCGAAATGGATTAGTACCCGAACTGAATTACCTCCATATAATTCTACCTCAGGCAACAATAGCTCTACTGATGTTTGGATGGCAAAAAAAATGCAACTTTATGTATTTGGCGAGGATAAAACAATTTCAAAAGCCGAAGATATACCTGACATTAATTTAATCCGTAAAATAATCGAGAAAAATCGATATCAATTGGACCGCATTGAGGAAGATGGCATTGAGCGATGTGCATACACCGTACCGCTTGAGGTGCCGGCGTACGCGGTTTCAGTTTCTTGCTAAGCTCCCATGGGTCACTCCAAAATGACTGAACCGCTGCAAATCGAAACCTTCCCGTGCTTACAGGACAACTACGGGTTCCTGCTGCATGCTGCCGCCGCTGAGCTCACCGCAGTGGTTGATACACCCGAGGTGGGCCCGATTGAAGCCGCATTGAAGCGCCATGGCTGGTGCCTAACGCATATCCTCAACACCCATCACCACGGCGATCACGTCGGCGGCAATCAACAGTTGAAGCAGCGGCATGGCTGTACGATCGTCGGCCCGCAGGCGGATGCTCACCGCATCCCGGGCATTGACATCGCGCTTGCCGATGGCGAGCACTTCGATTTTGGCGGGCATGTCGCCCACATTCACGCCACCCCAGGTCATACTCGTGGTCACATCGTCTATCATTTCCCAAGCGACAAGGCGGCGTTCGTCGGCGATACGCTGTTTGCACTCGGTTGCGGGCGTTTGTTCGAGGGCACCCCGCAGCAGATGTGGGCTTCATTACGCACCATCCGCAACTGGCCTGACACAACGCAGATCTATTGCGCTCACGAGTACACCCAGGCTAACGCCCGCTTTGCTCTGGCGGTAGAGCCTGATAATGCCGAGCTGATCGCCCGCTGCCATCAGATTGATGCGCTGCGCGCACGTGCGCAGCCGACAATCCCCACTGCCTTAGGCATTGAAAAGCGCACCAACCCGTTTTTGCGTGCCGATACCGCGGCTTTAGCGGCGGCGGTGGGGATGCACGGCTCTGCTGCGGTGGATGTGTTCGCTTACATCCGGCACCTCAAAGATCGATTTTAAGTGTCCCAAAACCCATACCCGAGTCAGCACATAGACCAGGGTCTGTACCAAAGCTGGCACTTGAATCTGCACCCAACCCGGGTACCCGTACCCATTCATAAACCTGCGCGCTGCGTGGCCCGACAACCGCTCGCCTTGCGTTACAGCATTGCTTCTCGCTTTGTTGAACCACCGTCATCCATCCGCATGAGTTCGCATGAGCTCGCATGAGCAACGCCGGCACAATCAGTTTCCAAGGGTTGATCCGCTTGCTGGATGATTTCTGGTCGGCGCAGGGTTGCTTGCGCGTACCGCCATTTGATATGGAGGTCGGTGCTGGCACTAACCACCCGGCAACCTACCTGCGTGCGATCGGGCCTGAACCTTGGGCTGTAGCGTATGTGCAACCGTCACGCCGCCCGGGCGATGGTCGCTACGGCGAAAACCCCAATCGCCTGCAACATTACTACCAGTACCAAGTGCTGCTCAAGCCCTCGCCGATGAATATCCAAGCGCTCTATCTGGAGTCCTTGGAAGCGCTTGGGATCGATGCTCTGGTGCACGATATACGCTTTGTTGAAGATAACTGGGAATCGCCGACTCTGGGGGCCTGGGGACTTGGCTGGGAAGTGTGGCTAAACGGCATGGAGGTGTCGCAGTTCACCTACTTTCAGCAAGTCGGCGGGCTTGAATGCCGCCCCGTCAGCGGCGAGATCACGTATGGCCTAGAGCGTATCGCGATGTACCTGCAAGACGTTGATAACGTTTACGATTTGATCTGGAGCAAGAGATCCGGCAAAGCGCTCCTGTACGGTCAATTACACCACCAGAACGAGGCCGAGATGTCGGCTTACAATTTCGAATACGCCGATGTTGCGTTGTTGCAGCTTCAGTTTGAGGGCTGTGAGCGTGAATGCAATGCGTTGGTTGCCGTTGATCTGCCGCTACCGGCCTACGAGCAAGTCCTCAAGGCATCGCATACCTTCAATCTGCTGGATGCGCGCAACGCCATCTCAGCGACTGAACGCCAACGCTATATCTTGCGCGTGCGCACCCTCGCACGTGCCACCGCCAGAGCCTATTATGAGTCACGCAAGCGCCTTGGCTTTCCTCTTGGGCAAGCGGCCTGATTGCATCTTTGGGGCTTATCTATTAGAAGAAGGGTTTCAATAGCTTACGCTACAAGTAATCATATCCATTCCCCGAAACCCCCATCCCGTTGCCATTTTTCGAGGCTCCCTTTGGTATGTTAAGTCTGTCGCCGCCCTTCCTTCGCTGAACACACCCCTCGGGGCGCTCACCACAACATGCCTGCCACGGTCGCCAATTCCGCGCTCATCCACGATCGCGCTGCCGACTCTCACCAAGAGCTGTTGCTCGAGATCGGCGCTGAGGAGCTCCCGGCGAGTCATCTTGAGGCGCTGGCGGAGGACCTGGCCAACGCTGTTGAGGCGGCGTTACAACAAGCGCGCATCCCAGCAACGGGCGGGCGTTACGTCTATGCCACCCCGCGGCGCATCGCGCTGCGCCTGTTGGCGGTTCCACTAGCGCAACCCGATCAGCATTACGAGCGCCGCGGGCCAACGCTGCGGGTAGCCGTTGACGCGCACGGCGAGTTGACCACCGCCGGGCGGCGTTTTGCTGAGTCCCTCGGGGTTGCCTCAGAGCAGCTTGAACGCCGCGGGGATGGAGCCGATGCACGCCTGTGTTATCGCCATCTGCAGCCTGGAGAGCGCACGCAAACGCTGCTGCCACGCCTGATAAACCAAGCCTTGGGTAAGCTTTGCGGCTACAAACGGATGCGCTGGGGACGATCGACGTTTGAGTTTGCGCGTCCCGTGCATTGGGTCGTACTGCTGTTTGGCGACGAACCGATTGAGACCACTGTCCTAGGCGTTCGCAGCGGTGCCACAACCTTTGGGCACCGCTTTCACGCTCCCGCCGCAATAATCCTCGGGCATCCATCAGAATACCCGGCGCGGCTCGCGGCGGCGTATGTGATCGCGGCACCAGATGCGCGCCGGCAGCGCATCCGCGAACAGGTGCGGCAAGCAGCGCTGGTGCTCGGCGCAAAGCCCCCTCTTGCAGCGCAACTGATAGCCGACAACGCCGCTTTATGCGAATGGCCAGTGGCTGTCACAGGCGATTTCGAGCGCCGCTTTCTTAAACTACCAAAGGCCGTCATCGCCACCACACTGATCACCCATCAGCGTTATTTTCCGCTGGAAACCGCCGGCGGCGAACTGCTGCCACACTTCATTGCGATCAGCAACATCGAAAGCCGCGATCCGCTGGCCGTACGCCACGGCAACGAGCGCGTGGTGCGCCCGCGCCTTGAGGACGCGGCGTTTTTTTATCGCAGCGACACCGCAAAGCCGTTGGCGCACTATCTGCCCATGCTCGATCGCATCGTCTTTCAACAACAACTCGGGAGCGTCGGCGATAAAGCCAGACGCATCAGCGCACTCGCCGCTACGATTGCGTGCCAAATGCATGCCGATGCCAACACCGTGGCACTTGCCGAGCGTGCCGGCTTGCTGTGCAAATGCGACCTAGCGACGCGCACGGTGGGCGAATTTCCTGAACTGCAAGGCATCATCGGTGGCGAATACGCACGCTTGAGCGGCGAACACGACACCGTCGCCAGCGCTATCGCCGAGACTTATCGACCACGCTTTGCGGGCGATAAAATCCCAACCAGCGTACTCGGTCAGGCGCTGGCGCTGGCGGATAAACTGGATACGTTGGCCGGTATTTTCAGTATCGGCTTGGCTCCGCACGCTACCAAGGACCCCTTCGCCCTGCGGCGCGCTGCCATCGGTGTACTGCGCATTCTCATTGAAGCCGACTGCGATCTGGATCTGCTAATCCTGCTTGAAGCGGCGATCGCGAAAGTTGCCAGCGACGAACAGAGCGCTGCCAAGCAGCAGACGCTGCTGATGGATTTTATGACCGAGCGCTTACGCGCCTATGTTATCGATCAGATGCACATCCCAGCAGAGATATTCGCAGCGGCGTATGCCGCCAAAAATGCCCGCTGCCCGAATGACTTTATCCATCGCCTGCGAGCGATCGAGAATTTTTGCCAATTACCTGCCGCCAAGCCCTTAGTGGCAGCGAACAAGCGCATCATCAACATTCTGCGCCAACAACCACCAGCGCCGCCTGACGCAGCAATGACGACCAACCCAGCGCTATTCAAAAGCACCGCCGAGAGCCAGTTGCACGATCACCTCAACCGCATCACCGCAAATACAAAAGCATTGCTTAGCGGCGGTGACTACCAAGGCGCTTTGCTTCAGCTCGCCACCTTGCGCGAAAGTGTCGACACCTTCTTTGACAACGTAAAAGTCATCGATGAAGACGCCCGTATTCGTGCCAACCGCATCGCGCTGATCAGCCACATCCAGCGTTTATTCTCGGAGATTGCCGATATTTCGCAGCTTTCGGGGCGGGTGACATGAGAGTACGGGCGGCTCTCCCGCTGCGGATCCGCAAGAGCACCGCAGGAGATCAAAGCCGCGCCCTGTTTGCTGCTGCCTGACAGCCAGCGCCATACGGCAGGTGGCTCATTGCGGTTCCTTATGGTGACCTCGAAAAACCATCAACAAGAGGGGGGATGGGGATACGATCACCTGTAACGTAACCCGTGCCGAAACCTGCTCTTAGGCTTCTCACTGCCTGTCTCTTGAGGGTAGGTAGTTACGGATTGGGTTAAACAATTAATGAAAGATGATCTCGCAAGAAGCCCTCCACGTCTGTCTTTGTGTTACGGCACGAAAGATAATATCCTATGAATATCAACACTCTACAAATTCATTGTCGGCGCAAATAATAGCCAGAACAAGATCAGTTGGATTTTTTGCGAGATCATCAATGAAACACCTGCGATCGATATATCTTCACTTGCCAGGTGTGAGTGCAAAGAAAGAACGAGAGCTCTGGCGTTTGGGGGTTGATGACTGGTCTCAACTTACGGCATATCTTCCAGAACAACTGGAACTATTCGGGAGAAGAGAGTCGAAAATTCGTAACGCCATTGTAGCCTCAGAGGTTGCCTATAAAAAAAGCGACATCACATTTTTCACCAGTCACCTCCCCCCTCAATATTGGGTGGTGGTTGCTGCGTCTTTTCCCAAGCATTGTTTGTTCCTCGATATTGAAACCACCGGGCTAAGCCAATACTATGATACGGTAACATTGGTTGGTTGGTCATACGGTAGTGAATACTTTGGGTTAGTGAAGCCGGATAATATAGATCCGCTACAAGAGGTGATTAATACCCGCCCTATGCTCGTGACTTTTAATGGTGCGCGCTTCGATCTGCCGTTTCTATCCAAACACTATGCCATTGATTTTTCTCCCTCACCGCATATCGATCTGGTGTATACCGCACGTAGGGCAGGTTTAAAAGGGGGTCAGAAGAAGATCGAGAACCAGATTGGGGTAAACCGGAATAGCGCTATAAGATCGGTATCTGGTGCCGAGGCTGTTGAACTGTGGTTTGACTATAAAGAAGGGGATTTAACCGCTCTGCGGAAGCTGGTTCTATATAATCATGCTGACATTGAGGGGATGAAAGCGATTTTTGAATATGTGCTTCCGAGGCTGGTTATGCTACCGGAAAACATGCCAGCGCCCGCTTTCCCGCGCACCCAGCTCAAGACATCAGAGCCAAGAAGGGGTACTGTAGTTACGACAGTGCCGCAAACAAGTGTCAAGATTAAGCCATATATCGGTATCGTCGGACCAAAGATCAACCTCGATCAACTCGCCATCCGCACCCCGGCCGTGTACGACCTGCCTATTGTAGGGATAGATTTAACTGGAAGTGAATCACGCAAGTCGGGCTGGGCATACGTGCGTGGTAGCACCGTATCCACGCAACTGTTGTCTACGGACAACGAGATCATAAAGCGAACATTATCCTGTGCCCCGGTAGTAGTTTCGATTGACTCACCACTTTCCTTGCCCAAGGGTCGAGAAACTGAATTTGACGATGATCCGGGAAGGTATACATTCGGCATCACCCGACACGCCGAAAGGATGTTGAAAAGAAGGGGGATCAACGTTTATCCGGCATTGATCCCCAGTATGCAGAAACTGACCGAGCGCGGCAGCCGACTCGCCAAGCTATTCAGGCAACAGGGTGTAGCTGTAATCGAAAGCTACCCAGGGGCTGCACAAGATATATTGGGTATCCCGAGAAAGGGTACCAGCATCGGTCACCTAGCCCGAGGCTTGGATCGCTATGGCTTCAAGCTCCCGAACAACCCACTCTCGCATGATGAACTGGACGCGATTACATCAGCACTGGTAGGGCAGTTCTTGGTAGCAGGATTATGGGAACCATTAGGCAGCGTTGATGAAGATTACCTGATTGTTCCGACGACTGAACCCAATGGTGATTGGGGCAATGTAGAGATGGTTATCGGTCTGAGCGGGCGGTTGGCATCAGGTAAAACCACGGTGGGGCGTTGGCTTGAAACCAGAGGGTTTAGCTATGTTCGGTTCAGCGAGGTGCTTGCGGCAGAACTGGAACGCTTGGGCAGAGCGGTCGATCGCGCTCAATTGCATAGATTCGGCCTTGAGATCCATCACCGACGGGACGGTCAAAGATGGCTTCAGAACAGCTTGGCGCAACGCGTATCGGGTAAAACTAGGATCGTCGTTGATGGTTTAAGATACCCTGAAGACCATGCGTTTTTATATGAGGTTTGGGCTGAGAAAGCGTTTCATATCCATCTGGCAGCGGATAAACACTTGCGAGCAGATCGCTATGTAGCACGCGAAAACTGTCAACTCAATGGATTCGAGATTGCCGATGATTACGAGGATGAAGAGAGCATCAACAGATTAGCTTCGTTGGCAAAAACCACCATCCATAACAATGATTCAAAGCCTGAGCTATATGAATCATTTCTTGCATTCACAGGTGAGATATGACCGTTAGCATCGTCGTTGGCGGGCAATACGGCTCGGAAGGAAAGGGCAAAGTCGCCCACTGGCTGGCGCACCAACAGGGTGCCAGTATGGCGATTCGCGTCGGTGGTGCGAATTCTGGACACACCGTTGATCTAGGGGCGGGGCCGCTGCTATTACGCCAGATCCCCACCCCTTGTCTTCTGGAGAGTGTCATCGGGGTTATCCCTGCGGGATTCTACATTGACGAGGAAGTTCTTCAAGAAGAGATATCGGCATTGGGTATCGGGCCCGATCGGCTGCTGATACACCCGGATGCGGTTGTGGTTGATCAGGCAATGAAGGACGCCGAACGCGAACAAGGTCTGGGGGGACGGATCGGCTCTACCGTACAAGGCGTTGGGGTTGCCGTGGCACGGCGGGCGATGAGGGAACCTGGCTTGCAGTTTGCAGCGACCAGCAGCCTAAAGGAGTTTGTCAGAGACGACCTTTGCAACATTATCGCGGCTGCATTGGCCACGCAACAACGGATCATCCTTGAAGGCACCCAGGGGTTTGGACTCTCTCTCCTGCATTCCGGGGGGTATCCCCACACAACCAGCCGCGATACCACCGCTGCCGGGGTGCTGTCAGAGGTCGGCATAAGCCCGTTGGCGGTTGATTGCATTGTATTGGTATTGCGGGCTTTCCCGATACGGGTCGGCGGCAACTCCGGCGATTTACCCAACGAAACCACCTGGGATGACGTCACCCGGCTTAGCGGCTCTGCCAGTCCATTGACCGAATATACCAGTGTCACCGGCAGGATCAGACGGATTGCCCGGTTCGACAGTCGGATCGTACAGTCAGCCATCCGACACAACCTCCCGACCCTCACAGTGCTCAACCACGTGGATTATTTTGACTACCGCATCCACGGGCAAAATACCTTATCCGAACCTGCCCTGCAGGCGGTCCTTGCAATAGAGGGGATGCTTTCCACGTCCATTGATGTCGTCGGGACCGGGCCTGTCTCTGGAGCCATGATCAAACGACCGAGCTACGGCTGGGTAAATACAGTTGCTGCTTAGGATACCAGATTAGCTGGGGGCACCTGAATTGTCGGATACGAATGACAACCCACCATGGGATAAGAAAAGAGTTTACCGCCGGGACCCATTTCCTAAAATTGAGCCTGCACTATTAAACACTGTCCACATCGATAAATACGCTAGAGAGGGGTGTTTGGTATCGACATACCATCCATCACAATTGAAGGCGGGATGTTACCAAATGAAGTTCTTAGGAGAACTTCATTATTGGAAAGCAGCCGGTATGGGACATACAGAAAAACGCGAAAAAATATATATCGATAAAGGGAGAGAAATACTGATTCCAAAGAACTCCATTACCTATATCTTGCTTAAGGAAGAGTTTCGGTTACCTGAGTATATTGGAGCACGGTTTAATCTTTCCATTCAATATATTCACAAAGGGATCTTACTGGGTACAGGCCCTATGGTTCAACCTGGGTTTTCTGGTCGCCTACTGATCCCTCTCCACAACCTTACCGGAAACAACTATAGATTTACTGGCGGAGAAGGATTAATTATGGTGGAATTCACGAAGTTCAGCAGATTGGAGTATTGGGAAAGAGATGGGTGCGAAAGACCTGAACAATTGAAGCCAGACCATTACACAGAACAACGCGATGCTGATGAATACTTTAAAAAAGCCTGTATTTACAGCTCTGGAGTCGTAAGCGCATTTAAGGGAGAACTCGATTGTGCGGTAGCATCTGCAAAGGATGCTAAGGAATCGGTGGAGAAAGCCAAAGAATCTGCGAAGAATGCCGAGAAATGGGCAAGATGGATTAATGTCGGAACCCTTATAGCAATAGCCGTATTTATTATAGCAATGGTTACATTCGTACATGGCGTACATACCTCCGCGATTGATTTATACAAAGAAACGCAACAGTTGCTTAACCAAGTACAAAAAACACATCACGAAACACAAAAGAAATTATTGGAAGCCAAACCCAATAGCCATGATTCAAATACGACTGTAGTTGAAACAAATGCTAATGATCCGGCTATACAACCCGACAGCACCGATCCTGTTTTGGTGGAAGATCAGAAAAAAACCAAGGATTAACCCAACATGAAGATAGCCCCTGATCTCATAGAAATTATCGGTGGTATTGCCTCGGGGAAAACAACCTTGGTAAAGACACTATCTACAGGGGGCTCTGCAGTTTATGAGGATCATTCAATTAACCCCTATTGGTCGGCATTCTATTCAAACCCAGGGCAGTTTGTTTTTGAAACCGAGGTCAGCTTCCTTTTGCAACACTACCACTTCGCAAAACTGTCGCTGAATGATCCCGGGAACAGCCTGCTGGATCATTCTTTTGATCTAGATCTAGCCTATTGTGATATTGGGCTCTCAGGGAAGCGGGCGGATATCTTCAAGGACATCTACGCTGAAATAAGGAAAGAATTAGGGTATCCAAGGATCGTGATCTGGTGTCGGTGCAGCCCCGAGGTTGAATTGCAACGTATCCTGAGCAGAGGTCGGAAAACCGAAAGCGGGATCAGTATAGGATTTGTTAGGGCACTCAGCCAATCCATAGAAAATGTTCTCAAGCACCTGCCAGCGCAGTGTAAGATTCTGGAGATAAATTCTGAGGATACTGACCTTCGGGTAGCAGGCACGTGGCTAGAGAATTTATCTGGTGAAATAACTGCATCCAAGTGAACACGATTTAAGTTACAGGTGTTCGGTGCCCTTTCCCCAAACCCCATCCCATTGACGGTTTTTCTAGGTTCCACGTATTGAGCGGATCTGCTGAAATTCATCGGTTGGCACGATCACCGGGATGCGCCGCCCGATCAGTTGCTCGATTTCTTGTAGCGAATAGCACCATCTCTCACAGCACAAGCTGATCGCATAGCCTGCTGCGCCGATGCGCCCGGTGCGTCCAGTGCGATGAATATAACTCTCCGCATCTTGCGGCAAATCGTAGTTAATAACGTAGCTGACGTCGGCTATGTGCAACCCTCTGGCGGCCACATCGGTAGCGAGCAGTAACGACAACTGCGCCTGTCTGAAGCGCTCAAGCCGTGCCATGCGCTTCACTTGGGGAACATTGCCACTCAGAGTCCCTACCGCATGCCCTTTCGCTCTCAGTTGGCGATCGATGCGCTCCAACTCAAATTTCACGTTAAAAAAAACAATCACGCGCGGCTCCGGGCCAATCCACTCCAACAAGCGCAGCAACAGTGGCAGCTTGCCCTCGGTAGCGACGTGAAAAAGCGAGTGCTGGATGCTTTCGGCACCGACGTTGCAGTCTGCGGAAGTGGTGCTGATACTGATCGGGGCGTTCATATGCTCATAGGCCAATTCCGATACCCGGTGCGACAGAGTCGCCGAAAACAGCATGTTCAAGCGCTGCGTCGCAGGCGGCATGCGGCGCAGCAAATAACGCAGGCTGCGCACGAAGCCGAGATCAAACAGGCGATCAGCTTCATCGATCACCGCCACTTGGATATGCTTCAGGGTATATACGCCTTGCTTCAGGTAATCAATCAACCGTCCTGGAGTGCCGATCAGAATATCCACTCCAGCAGCGATGGTGGCGCGCTGTTTGTGGTAGTCAATGCCACCGAAAGCCAAGGCGAGGCGTAAATTGGTGTGCTTGCTGAGCAGCAACGCATCGCGGTGGATCTGCACCGCCAGTTCGCGTGTCGGAGCAATGATCAAAGCCCTTGGAACGCTGCTCGAGGCGTTCCCCTCCGACACCGCCGGTATGCGCAGCAGCCGATTCATCGCAGCGAGCAAGAAAACCAAGGTTTTGCCGGTGCCGGTCTCTGCGCGCGCTTCAATATCGAGCGCCGCCAAAGCATGCGGCAGCGCTTTCATCTGCACCGGGGTACAGTATTTGAAGTCAGCCGCCTCGAGTGCTTGCTGCAACACCGGCTCTAGATCCAACGAGGCGAAGCTGACCTGCGTCAGCACCGCCATCAGACCACTGGCGTCAGCGGTGGCGGTTGATTGAGGGCTTGAGTGCCCTGAGGCGAGGAGGGCCACCTCGGGAGGCGTGCTATGATTCATCGTAAGTGTGGTTGGACCTTGTATCGAATGTTGATTGTGAGCACTGTGCTGGTTGGCCTGAGGATTGCAGTCGCCTTGCGCAGCGCTCAATTAACGTGCACATAGGCGGTTGAGACCGCCCTCAATGCCATGAAGCGGTTGGTGTTGTTGTCTTGGGGTCAGCCAATTTGATGTTGTAGCAACCGAGAATTTACTTCGCGCGCGATTGTCTCCAGCGTCGCTTGTAGGTCATCGCTTGACTCGTGGATCACGACTTCATCGCACAGCATCGCAAAGCGCTCGTTCAGCGGATTGGGCTGCTTCGACATCACCCCAATCAGATACTTCCCGTTGGCGCGCGCATAGCCGCATTCAAAACCAGTCCAAGCCTCGTTCTCAATCCCATCCAGCAGCACCAACAACGCATCGGCAGCATCCATCGCTTGTTGATAAGCAAGTCGCTGCACATCGGCTCTTGAGTCGCTGTGTGGTGCTGCTGCGTCTAAATCCTCCTGCGGGATCAATACTTCCACATAGTGGTTGTCTTGTGTTATCGCTTGGCGCAGTTGGCGGTTCCACCAGCGTACCACAGGTAACAGATTATAGCCGGACAGGTAGAGCTTGATGCCACGCTGGATACTTTGCATGGCACTTGGTGCCGACTCACTGGCATCGGGTTTTTGTTGCCGTTCGATCTTGTTTTTGGCGATCAGCGCCAGTGCGTCCTTGAGTTCAAAGCTGCCGTCAAACAGCGGACGGCTTATCAGGGCACCATGCAGATTTGGCAGGAATTGCAGCGTCGATATATCTTCAAGGTCGTGTACGGTGCCGCTTGAGTACACTGGGATCACCAAGTCTTTGCTTATTTCCATCGTCAGTGCTAACGATACCGAGCGATCATAGAAGCGGTCGATATCAGTATGGATAATCCCGGCAACCTCGCTTAATTGCAAATCATAGACGATATCCTGCGGACGAAACGCAGTTTGGGTACACCAACCATCGATCATGACTAACCCACCCTTGGTGGCGATGTTGACGAAGATAGCGCCCGGGTAGCGATTCGCGGCTTCGGATACCAGCGTTGGGTCCTGAATCGCCACGGTGCCAAGAACAACACTGTCAGCGCCCTGTTCCAGCCATTCGGCGATAGCTGTGATCGTACGAATGCCGCCGGCAATCTGTACTGGTACCGCGGAAACATTGATCAGCTGCCGCAGCAGAGCGGCGTTATTGCGCTTGCGCAGGCGGGCGGCGTCAACATCAATGATCTGGATCTGTTCGGCACCTTGAGCGGCAATTTTTTGCACTGCTTGTATTGGAGCAATGTCATCGAGGACATCGACAGCGGCATTGGGTTGCAGGGTAACCACTTGATTATTGGCGATCTGGATTTGAGGGATAATGTGCATAGCGAGGTCCTTCGTTGACCGTATATGACGAAAAACAAAACCGCGGCGGCGGCATCAACTGTCGCTGGACAGTAGGTTTTTTGCAGCTCACCCGCTGCAAAAAATAGAGCCGCTTGAGGCGTTGGGCAGCTTGCGATGATGGGTATGAGACGCGCCCTGATTTACCGTCTAACTGCAGGATGCAGGTGGTTAGTTTTGGGTGTATTCATGCACTTCGCGAGTGGTCAGCAGGTAGGATCGACTACCGCCTTCAATATCAACCTCAGTCAAGTACAAGGTGTATTGGTTCGGTTCACCGGTGCTGATAGTGACAGCACTGAGGATGCGTAGCGGCGTAAAGGTTTCGATCCGAGTGCTGCAATCAGTAGCATGACCGAGCGCCGAATAGCCTGTCCTAGCACCATAGCTGGTAAATACCCGGATAATTTCCAGCGCTCCGTTTTTGCTATCGCAGAAGTTGGCCTGCTGTTGATGGCGTGACTGCCCTAAGTGGTACTCCCACGCCCAACCTGCCGCCGATAACAACAGCATCGCCAACCCAGCCATCAGTACTCCAACAAAGCGTAACAATGGACATGCCTCCACGGCGCTGGGGCGTCAGCGGCTTGGTCGCGCCAGCCACAGCGAGCGGGGGTTGTGACTATCGTCGTCGCAACGCCAGCGCTTGGATGAGACCAGCGGCGAGAAAACACGCAGTGCTTTCAGTTTGTCCGCTGGAGAAGGGTCAGATATTTTGTTTACCCGACAGGAGACTTTTTAATGGGAACCTAGAGAAACCTCAACGGGATGGGGGTTTGGGGGAAGGAGTATGCTCATCTGTATCGTAAGTTGTTGATTTATAACCATTCCACCAATATACAAGCCCCTCATGGCACCTCAGAAAGCTAGCGAAGCTAGTTTTTCGAGGTGCCATAACGATGACCGCGTAATCCGTCATGTATTGCTCAGGGTGTTCCGCTATAAATAATAATATCCATAAGTATCAACACGTTACTAATTAATTATCGGCGTTAATAAGGGCCAAAACAGGCTCAATTGGACATTTTGCGAGATCATCAATACTTTATAAATTCACTATCCGCATCCATGATGAGCCGCGCAGGCTCCCTCAGATGGGTTGTGAGATCATCTGAATGATACGCCAAACAGCCACCGCATGCCAGTGCTTAAAAAAACGCTCCCTAGGGGACTCGAACCCCTGTCACCGCCGTGAGAGGGCGGTATCCTGGGCCACTAGACGAAGGGAGCAACGTGGGTCAAGTCAGGGCGCTTCTCTACTGCTTCTGAGATGTATAAGACGGGCGGCATTGTTGGCATCTTACACCATTTATCGAAAGCTCGTTATCTTCAGGCACCGCGAGACTTGGAAGCACTCGTTAAGAAAAAGGGAGGCCGCCAACATCAACAACAACAACAACAACAGAATGCACGGACTCGATAATACCTTCCTCGATAGCTGCATGCGTCAGGCAGCATCTCGCGTGGATGCTGAAAAGGAGTGGCGGCAAGGCTATCCATCTGCCGCCGCAGCGATTGTTATCGGCAGCAAGCTGACGGACGCTATTCCCCGCCTCCTAACAAGGGGAGAAAAAACACCTATGAAACGCCCGGCGGCGGTTGTTCAGGTGTTGTTTGCTGCGTTTGTTGCAACGCGGTTGCGCGCACCGATTCAAATTGTTGTTCCAATTGTTGGCTTACCTTTTGCGCTACTTCAATGGCACCGCCAGGCAGATTTTTGCGGCGGCTTTTTTGCCATTGTTGGAGGTAAGCATCGGTACCAGCAAGGCCTTGCTTCATCGCCACTAAGTCGATCAACTGCTGGAAGCGTAAGCTCAACTCCACTTTGTGCACCCCGTCTTCACCTCGGGCTTCCACCATTGACGGGATGTGTTGCCAATATATGATCTGATAACGGGCCATCAAGCGTTCTCCATTACCAAAGAATTCAAACAATTATCGGACTTTTGCGTAATCGGAAAGGATATTCCACAGCAATCGAGGCGGCGAGCGGCAACGCTTGCGCCGCCGAAATGATGTGCTATCACTCTCTCCATCGCCGATGCGGCGACAACAGTGAACTGAAGCCCCGGCTAATTATCGATCTCTGCAGTCGGCGTTTTCGCCACAGCATCCTGAGCGCGTACGGCAGTACCCGTTTGTGGATAACCAGGCAAGCTTCTGCGGCGCCGCCGGTAACCATACGATCGCCGTTGTGGGAGCACCGCGTCAGGCACAGAGAGCGCTTTAGTAGCGCTGTCAGTAGCGCTGGTTAATGGCGGCGGAGTTGGCAATATCACCGTTTGCTGCTCGTCAGCACTGTCAGGTGCTGCCACTGCCGCAGACGCAGGCGCATCAAGTTTTGGCGGTGGCGGGGTGGATTCACCCGTATTGGTGCTGCTTACTTTAGCTACAGGTTCATTCCCGACGTTGTGCAGCGCCGATCGATGATGGGAACGGCCTGGGGGTCGACTGCGATAACCCTCACGCCGATTGGTAGCGTGGCTGCGGTAATGACGCGGGGTAGCGGCGGGAAGAGAGGCTTCTGCTGTTGGCTCTTTGGCGATGCCAGCATCAATGATGCTGGTTTCCAGCGGTGCCGGTGCTACCGCTACCGGCGCGACAGGACTTTCTTTGCTCTGCTCTAGCGCGACAGGACTTTCTTTGCTCTGCTCTGGTGCGACAGGACTTTCTTTGCTTTGCTCTGGCGCGACAGGACTTTCTTTGCTTTGCTCTGGTGCGACAGGACTTTCTTTGCTCTGCTCTGACGCGCTAGGGACAGCAGTGGCGCTGGCGAGTGTTGTAGAGCTATCAGCGGTTGCCGGCTGCGGTCGTCGTTGTTGACGTCCGTTGGCGCTGCCCGACCGCGAGTTGCGGCTAGTGGCAGTGCGCTTGCGCGGTGGCTGTTGGGCGGCAGCACCCCTCACGCTGACATTATCAGCCTCTTTATGCGTTTTGGCTGCGTCTGTGGTGGCACGTTGTTGCTGCACAACCGGCAGCGGCTGCTTTGCTTTATCAAGGCTGAAAATAGCCAAGATACGCCCCCATACGCTGCTGGCTATAGTGCTTTGCGGGTTATGTTGCCGGGCTGCACTGGTCTCTTTTGCCTCCGCAGGTGATTGCATCGCCTGCACCATCGGTTTCTCGGCCTGTGGCGGCTCCTCGAAGACGCTCTCTGCTGCCTGCTCCAGATCAGTTTGGATCGCATAACTGAGTTTGTGTGTCGCTACGTGCTCTTGATCGTCTTCGCGGACACGCTTGATCTCGTAATTTGGATAGTCCATCTGTGTATCAGGAATCACCATGATCTGGGTGCTGGTGGCGCGCTCAATATCGATAATGCGAGAGCGCTTCTCATTCAATAGGAAAGTCGCGACTTTCCTTGGCAAGCGGGCGATGATGTATTTGGTATGGCCTTTGAGCGCGGCGTCGTCGATCTGGCGCAGGATGGCAAGCGCCAGTGACACCAAGCCGCGCACGTAGCCTTGCCCTTGGCAGGTGCGGCAAACCGACAGACTGGAGTCGCCCAACGATGGGCGCAGTCGCTGGCGTGACATTTCGAGCAAGCCAAAACGGGATATCCGCCCGATCTGGATGCGTGCGCGATCGGGCTGCAGGGCATTGCGCAGCCGCTCCTCGACTTCAAAGCGGTGACGCGGCTGCCCCATGTCGATGAAATCAATCACAATAAGACCACCCAGATCACGCAGGCGCAACTGCCTAGCAATCTCGTCGGCGGCTTCTAGATTGGTATTCAGCGCCGTCTCTTCAATAGAGCCACCACGCGTCGCACGCGCAGAATTGATATCGATCGCCACCAATGCTTCTTTAGTGTCGATGACCAGCGAGCTGCCCGACGGCAGCATTACCGTATGCGAGAATACCGACTCGATCTGGCTCTCTATCTGATAGTGGCTAAATAGCGCCGTACGGCCTGCGTAACACGTCACTCGCGAGGTGTATTCCGGCATTACCTGCGAGACAAAATCGTACACTTGGCGATATACACTGTCTTTATCAACGACAACCTCGGCAATGTCGGGAGAGAAATAATCGCGTATTGTGCGAATGATGACATTGCTTTCCTGGTAGATCAGGAACGGTGCTTTGCGTTGCGCAGCGGCTTGCCTTGTCGCTTCCCAGAGCCGCAATAGATAGTCCAAGTCGGTTTGCAGTTCTTCTACCGAGCGATCGACGCCGGCGGTACGGATAATCACCCCCATGCTATCGGGGATATCCAGCTTACTCAACGACTCGCGCAGCTCCGTGCGGTGTTTCCCATCCACCCGCCGCGATACGCCGCCAGCGCTCGGATTGTTCGGCATCAGCACCATGTACCGACCGGCCAAGCTCAGAAAGGTAGTTAGGGTTGCGCCTTTAGTGCCGCGCGCTTCCTTCTCGATCTGGACCTCAAACTCCTGCCCTTCTTTAATGGCGTCTTTTATCGATAATGGCTTATCGTGGTTAGAACGTTCGTTGGTAAAACAATGGGGAGCGATTTCTCTGAACGGGAGAAACCCATGTCGTTCGGCACCATAATCGACAAATGCCGCTTCAAGGCTGGGTTCAATGCGGTTAATCTGCCCTTTGTAGATGCTCGATTTGCGTTGATTATGGGAGCCAAGCTGAATGTCTAAATCGTATAAATGCTGTCCGTGAACTATCGCGACCCGCAACTCTTCGGGTTGGAGGGCGTTGATTAATATGCGTTTCATTTACATTTATCCTCGTGAATGACACGCGCATCCATCGCAGCGAAGCAATCGCAGTAAGGCTGTTTTGGTTCATAAATTCACTCCTGAGCGATGGCGCTAACCGCATCCCGGCTAACAACCTCGTGATGAGTTCGGTGCTATCTATCATGGTGAATTTATTCGTTTTCTGGACATATCCCGCCAAAATCTCTGGTGCAGCACAAAAGCGCTGGTCATGAAGCCCTCAAGCTGACTTATTGAAGGCTCGATTGGTGCCTTAGAGCAGGCTTACCTGACCGTGGCGTCAGCAGCCTCGCGGTTAACCGGCTGCTGCGCATTTGCAATAGTTATCTGATGGAATTCGTCTGCTGAGCGTTGTACCGACCGTTCGGCAACGATCATCATTGCAGGATATATCGCGATACAGTGATACATGGATTGAGGTATCCGCACTAAGCCAATACCAGTCATCTCTGATGCCGGCAAGCGTTGCCGCCAATTTCTCGTCGCTGGATTCAGTAAAATGTCGTGTCTTTGAATAGCCGATCACCGTCCGCTGCGGGCTATCCGCAGCGCGGCGACATTGTTAATTTCCGCACCCTGAAGTATAGCACAACCGCGCTCTCAACTTTGTCGATATCGTTGCGCAATGCAGGGCCTGGATTCAACCCGCGAGTGCCACTCTGATGCGACAAGAGGGCTTGTCTATTGAGGAAAGGGTTATAAATCAACGAATTACGTTACAGGTGAGCGTGTCCCTTCCCTCAAACTCTAGTTTTCGAGGGTCTCTGATGTGTTATGTATCGCCTGTCGGATTTCAGGTGCTTTTGGTGTTGCCCCAGTTTTGATCAATGGACAGGATCCCACCCTTACCAAACATCAATGATGGTACAACAATGTCGCGCTCCAGCAGATAAGCGCCAAAGGCACCTTCCTGAGCGACGAGAATGTCGCGGTAGGCGTTAGCTACGGGTAAAGCGGCTTTAGTCAGGATACTGGTTTCGCCCACTTGTGCGCCGATGATGATGGGGATGCCGCCCGTTTCGCTTTTTCAGCAGTAGCAAGAGAGCGCAAAATACCTCCCATCTTGGAAATGCGGATATTAATGATCCAAGGATCAGGGTTATCCTCAATGTGCTTAAAATCCGCCTCGTTGATAAAGCTCTCGTACAAAATTATCTTTGTGCTACCTGTTTGGTATTGACAGAAGGGCTTCCGTATGAGCATGCGGTTATTAGTGGCTCGAACCACTATTCAGAAGTGGAACCGCCGCGACAGCATGAAGACCGAAGTCATCGCCCGCAGCGTCTCCAAACCTCTCTGACCGAAGCTCAAGAACATAGCGTGATAGCGGTGCGCAAAACGCTGTTGCTATCGTTGGATGACTTACGGGGCGTTAGCCGAGAGTTCCTCTACGACAAAGCGCCTCGTGTGGCACTCCAGCGTTGCCTAGCGGCACGGTGAATCCAATGCGGGAGATGGAGAAGGAGCGCCAAGAACGCCCTAGGATGGCACCTAAGAAGAAAACTTTCAAAGATTACGAACCCGAGTAGATGAACATTGATATCAAATATTTACCACAACTGGCGGATGAAAGCAGGCGGCGTTACCTGTCAAGTAGCCATTGACCGTGCCACCCGCTGCGTCTATCTGGAAGTCGTGAACCACCAAAGCGCCGCTCTCGACCGTGCCTCCCTCGATCGATCGTCTGATTGCAAAAGCCCTGTTCTAGATCGCTAAAATCCTAGCGGATAACGGCAAAGAATGCACCGATTCGCAATAAGCCACCCGCGGCTCTCTTTGTGTTCCAGTACGTAAAATAATATCCATAAACATCAACATTTTACGAATTCATTATGGGCGTTAATAAGGGCCAAAACAGGATCAATTGGAGCTTTTACGAGAGCATCTTATTTGGCTTGGGTTGGGTTGGATCAGATCACTCACCTGCAACCGTCTTCTGAAGGGCGATGCTATTGCGGCAACGGCCCCGGTAGCGTGTGACCGCAAAGCGATACGATGAGCTGCCGCAGACCCGCCCATTCATCGGTGGTTCGCAGCCGCAGGCCTGCATCTGCGCGGCGCGGTGCGTGTTTGATCAAGCGGTCAATGTCACTGGCGGAGACCAGTGCCTGCGTCCATTGATGGGGCGGGTGGCGCGATAGCGCTCGTTGCACCTCGCTGCGCCGCCGCTGCCATATTGCCAATTTACCCCGGAATACTGTCTGAAGTGGTTGCCCTCCCGTAACTCGCTCGGCAATCTCGGCAATATTGCGCAGTGCGTAGGTCAGCGTACCCAGTACCGCCAACGGCGACTCCCCCTCGTCGCATAGCCCGTCTAGGATCCGCAGACAGCGCTTAGTATTCCCCGCAAGGGTGCTATCGATCAAGTCAAAGGTGCTGTAGTGCGCGCTGTTTCCGGCGCTGATAGCGATCATCTTGGCGTCAATTGAAGTCTCAGGCCCACTATCGGCGTAAAGCAGCGATGCTTTCATGATTTCCTGAGCGGCGGCGAACGGATTGCCTTCGCTGCGCTCGGCGAGTAAGGCGATCGCATCTGGGGTTAATCGAAGCTGATGGTGCCGCGCTTGCTGTGCTACCCATTGCGGCATTTGATCGATCGGGATGGGCCATACCTTCAGCGTATAACCAACGGCATCGATACATTTATACCACTTGGATGCTAGGGTTTCGCGATCGAGCTTGGGGGTGACGATCAGCAGCGCTACATCGGGGTTTGGATTGTCGGCATAGGCCACTAAGGATTGGCTACCCGCGCTGCCTGGTTTACCGCTTGCCATATGCAGTTCGATGATTTTGCGCTTGGCGAACAGCGACTGGTTTTGTGTGTGATCAACGAAAGTGCTCCAGCAAAAGCGCTGATCAACCGCTAAACTGACGCGCTCGGTGAAGCCGTGCTCGCTGGCCAGTTCGCGAAAGTTGCGTAAACACTCGGCTATCTGAAAAGATTCATCGCCGCTGACGAGCAACACCGAGGGCCATTGGCGGCGCAATTTCCATGGCAACTGTTCGAGTGTCAAATGCATGACTGCTATGACGCCAAAGCGCGCTGTACCTGATTGGCGATCTGCAGCATCACCTGGCTGCGCATGGCCTTGCGCAGCAGCGCCACTTCTTCGCTGCGGCTCGCGATATTGGCGGCAAGGACCATGTCACGCACACTCTCCAAGCGCTGTTTTGCCAGCCACAAAGTGCCATCGGCGCGTTGCAACATAAAAAACACGCTGTAATTCAGCTCGATTTCGCTTTCGTTGCCGGTGTTAGGGTCGATCGATAAGGTCCGCTGACTGAACTGTTCATCCCCGATCCACAGCGTCGCCGCTGCCTGCTGTGCTTTACTGCGCAATTGCTCTGAAGGAAGATACAGCGCCAACGCATTACGCAGCGCTTGCTCGGCATCAATAAATAGTCGCACTTCGGTCGGCAACAGCGGATGGATACTGCCACGCAACTGAAAGCCGCAACCGACTACCGAGAGGGATAAGCCTGCAAGCAACAGCAAACCCGCCCAAGCTCTCCCCGTGAGTTGCCGCAGAGCAGTCAACATAAGTCCAGCGTCCGCCATGTTGCGCACGATGTATTGTCTATCGACATACCCAGTCCTTTATAAGAAAATCGGCAACCAGCAAACCCTTTGATACCCTACAATGCCATTAATCCATAGGGGACATCGAAAAACCTAAGCGGGATGGAGGTTTGGGGGAAGGGGCATCAACGACCTACAGCGGAAGTCGTTGATTTATAATCCTTTCCCCAATAGACAAGCCCCATAAACCATGCGTTTGCTTTGGAGGCATGGTATAAACCCAAGGGTACCTCGGAAAACTAGCCAAGCCAGCTTTTCGAGGTGCTCCAAGCTCGATTGACCATTGAGCGCCACTGTTTAGCTGCGGCAACCGATCCACCGAGATAGTAAACCACACTGTTGCAATAACCGCCATGGGGAAAAAGAAAGCCCACAAGACGCCTGCATCCATCGCCACTAATCGTAAAGCACGCCACGATTATTACCTCGAGCGCGCTTCCATCAACGCCGGACTTGTGCTGCAGGGCTGGGAAGTCAAAGCATTGCGCAATAACCGTGCTCAGCTGCGAGATAGCTATGTCGCTTTCAAGGAAGGCGAAGCTTGGTTGGTCGGTTGTCATATTACACCTTTGCTAAGCGCCTCCACCCATATCACGCCAATGCCGACTCGCGATCGAAAATTATTGCTCCATAAGCGCGAAATCAACCAACTTCGCAGCGCCGTTGAGCGCCAAGGAATGACTGTGGTGGCGACGCGGTTATACTGGAGCAAACAGCGAGCCAAACTGGAGATCAGCACCGCCAAAGGTAAAAAACACCACGACAAACGGCAAACCGAGCACGAGCGCGATTGGGAGCGCCAGCAGCAGCGACTCCTGAAGCTACGTTGATACGGCGCGGGACTTTGCATCACCTAGCCTGCGCACAGCAACCGTGGTGCGCAATTCCATTTCTGATGAGAAAGGTGTAACGGGGCGTTTTGCTGATTGAGTATGAAGATTCTACTTCTCGACCTTATAGAGCGCCGGCAGATGGACAGCAGCATTCAAGACGTTGCTTCAACGCCGGGGGGGCGCTCAATGACAATGCCTGCTCGGTATCAGTCAGAAGCTCGACGGGATGGCCGCTCAGGCGGACATCCCGTCCTCCGACACAGGCGACCCGCATGACGATCCGCCTTGGGGTCATCATGGACCCGATCGCCAAAATTGCGTTCGCCAAAGACAGCACCTTGGCGATGCTGTTAGCCGCCCGCCGGCGCGGCTGGGCGTTACACTATATGGAGATGGGCGATCTGTATTTGCGCGATGGCACGGCATGGGCGCAGATGCGCGACCTACACGTCGCGAATGACGCCAATCAATGGTTTACTTTCAGTGGCGAAAGTAATGCTCCGCTGGCGACGTTGGATGTGATCCTGATGCGCAAGGACCCGCCCTTTAACATGGAGTTTATCTACGCCACGTATCTGCTGGAGCGCGCTGAAGCCGCCGGCGTGTTGGTCATCAATAAACCGCAGGGGCTGCGTGACTGTAACGAAAAGCTGTTCACTGCATGGTTCGCCGAATGCTGCCCACCGACCCTGATCAGCCGTTCGCAGGCGCGTTTACGCGATTTTCTCGAGACGCACCGCGACATCGTTGTCAAACCGCTAGACGGGATGGGCGGTAGTTCGGTATTTCGCTTACATCAGGGCGATGGCAACGTTAATGTTATTCTGGAAACCGTAACCCAGCGGCAGCGCTGCTATGTCATGGGTCAGCGCTATGTGCCGGCGATCGTGGATGGCGATAAACGTTTGCTGATGATCGACGGCGAGCCGATCGAGTATGTGTTAGCGCGCGTGCCGAGCGGCGATGATCCGCGTGGCAACCTCGCCGCCGGCGCGATTGGCGTGGGGCAACCGATCAGCGATGCGGAACGCCAGATCGCCGTCGCCGTTGGTCCGGCGCTGCGCCGCAAAGGGATCGTATTCGCCGGACTTGATATTATTGGCTCTTTCCTGACTGAGATTAACGTCACTAGTCCGACCTGCATTCGTGAATTGGATCAGCAATTCCACATCGATATCGCGGATCGGCTGATGCAATCCATCTATAACCGTATCAACAGCGGTGCGCAGCGCCAATAACTTACGGGGACATCGAAAAACCTAAGCGGGATGAGGTTTGGGGAAAGTGGCATCAACACCTGTACTGTAAGCGGTTGATTTATAACCATTTACCCAATAGACAACCCCCGCAATGCATCTCGAAAAGCTGGCGAAGCTAATTTTTCGAGATGCCCTTACAAGCGGTTGCCGCTTCGCACCGTTTTCTGCCCTGTACAAGTGTAATGGAACTGACAAACCACCTGCTGATCGCGATACCGTCGGTAATCAATGCATAATTTTGCCGCACAGTGACGCTGCTCTGCGCCCCTAATGAAAAAAAGGGTGCAGGGGTTTATCCGCAACACCTCTCAAGCCTAGTGGAACATGCCTGACGATGCCTCACCACGACACCTTGTTGGCGTTTGATTTTGGCACCCGCTACATCGGCGTTGCGGTAGGGCAAACGATCACCGCAACGGCCAACCCACTGACCACAATACGCAATCATCCAAGCGGCGTCGACTGGGAGGCGATCGGTCGCTTGCTGGATGAATGGTCGCCCACCGCGGTGATCGTCGGGCTTCCCCTGAACATGGATGGCAGCCAACAATGGATAAGCGCCTGCGCGCAACGTTTCGCACGCCAGATCGAAGGTCGCTACCGCTGTTCAGTGCATCTCTACGACGAACGCCTCAGCACCTACGAAGCCTGCAAGTGGCGCTCACCCATTGACGGCAGGCACTCCACGCACTCAATCGCCGCGCAGATCATTTTGCAAGGCTGGCTTGCCAACAGTGCCCGCAAACCTTCATCCCGTTGAGGTTTTTCAAAGCTCCCAAAAAACACAAGCTCTTGATGCATCAATCTTTCAATACAAGGGGGCTCCGCAGGGCGCTTCACCCATTCCTCAATCGAGTGTCTCGCGCTACTTTGGCAAGCGCCCCCTGCCATGGCGCGCAAAAGCGACGCTAGGCAGCCTCTCGCGCACCGCCGAACCCACCTCGCATGGGCATTATAAACTCCAACATCCAGCCCAGTTCAGCCGAGTTTAAGGACAACTTAGCAGCAATGCAGGAAGCGTCTGCGGCGGTTGAGCGTGTCGCCAAATGGGCCTTGGACGGCGGCCCTCCGCACGCCCGTTTGCGCCATGTGAGCCGTGCCAAGTTATTACCGCGCGAGCGTATTGCGCGCCTGCTGGATGCGGGTTCGCCGTTTCTCGAGGTGGGGTTGTTCGCCGCCAACGGCATCTACGATGACGCATTGCCGGCGGCTGGAGTGATCACCGGCATCGGGCGCATCCACACCACCGAGTGCATGATCGTGTGCAATGACGCCACCGTCAAAGGCGGCACTTACTACCCGCTGACTGTCAAAAAACACCTGCGAGCGCAGGAAATCGCGGCGCAAAACCACCTCCCTTGCGTGTATTTGGTTGACTCCGGCGGCGCTAACCTAGCGTACCAAGACGAAGTCTTCCCCGACCGCGAGCATTTTGGGCGCATCTTCTATAACCAAGCGCAACTGTCGGCGCAAGGGATCGCGCAAATTGCGGTGGTGCTGGGCTGGTGTACGGCGGGTGGCGCGTACGTCCCGGCGATGTGCGAAGAGAATGTCATCGTTGCGCAGCAGGGGACGATCTTCCTCGGCGGGCCGCCGTTGGTCAAAGCCGCGACCGGCGAGCAGGTATCGGCGGAGGATCTAGGCGGTGCCGATCTGCATACCCGCCATTCGGGTGTCGCTGACCACTATGCCAACGATGAGCGCGATGCGCTGGCGATCACGCGCCGCCTGATCGGCAATCTGCACCTCCCGCACCACCCTCAGCACCGCCAAATCAGCACCTCTCTGGCACCGCGCTATCCAGCGACGGAGATCGGCGGCATCATCCCTGCCGATCCACGGCAACCGTATGAAGTGCGCGAGGTCATCGCCCGCCTAGTGGACGACTCCCGTCTGGACGAATTCAAACCGCTGTATGGCACTACCCTAGTGTGCGGCTTTGCTCATATCAGCGGCATGGCGCTCGGCATTATCGCCAACAATGGTGTTTTGTTTTCCGCATCGGCATTGAAGGGGACGCATTTTATCCAGCTCTGCTGCCAGCGCGGCATTCCGTTGCTGTTTCTGCAGAACATCACCGGTTTCATGGTCGGGCAAGCCTACGAACGCGGCGGGATCGCCAAAGATGGTGCCAAACTGGTGACCGCGGTGGCGACCGCCAATGTGCCCAAACTGACGCTGCTGATCGGTAACTCATACGGTGCCGGCAATTATGCGATGTGCGGTCGCGCTTATGCGCCACGCTTTTTGTGGAGCTGGCCTAACAGCCGTATTGCGGTGATGGGCAACGAGCAGGCGGCGCATGTTCTGGCGAGCGTCAAACGCGACGCCATTGAAGCGCGCGGTGAGGCTTGGTCGACGGCGCAGGAAGCAGCGTTCAAAGCTCCGGTTGAAGAGCAGTTCCGCCGCCAGACGCAGGCGTTGTACGCCAGTGCCCGATTATGGGATGACGGCATCCTAACGCCTGAGCGCAGCCGTACCGCATTGGCACTGTCCCTTTCATTGGCAATACGTCAACCAGCGCAAAACCAGCCCCCGCGCTTCGGCTTGTTCCGCATGTGATGCTGCAACGCAATACAGCCGCATGTTCCGCTCACTGCTAATCGCCAATCGCGGCGAGATCGCCTGCCGCATCATACGCACCGCCAAGCGCTTAGGGATGCGTACCATCGCCATCTATGCTGATGCCGATCGCGATGCTCAACCAGCAGCGCTCGCGGATGAAGCCTTCGGCATCGGTGCGGGTGCGCCTGCACAATGCTACCTCAATATTGAGCGCATCCTCGCCATCGCCACTGCCACCAACGCCGAAGCAATCCATCCGGGTTATGGTTTCCTGTCAGAAAATGCCACCTTCGCTACCGCGTGCGAAGCCGCCGGGCGGGCGTTCGTTGGCGCACCGCCAGAAGCGATCGCGCAGATGGGGGACAAGCGCCGCGCCAAACAACTGATGCAAGCCGCTGGAGTGCCGCTGATCGCGGGGTATCATGGCACCGCGCAGGCCCCTGCGCAGTTATTGGCAAGTGCTTGTGAGATTGGTTTCCCGGTGTTGCTCAAAGCCACTGCCGGCGGCGGCGGTAGAGGCATCCGACGGGTTGACACTGCGGGGCAGTTTGACGCAGCGTTGGCGGCGGTCAAACGTGAGGCGGAAACGGCGTTTGGTGACTCTGCGGTGTTAATCGAGAAGCTGATCCGCGGTGCGCGGCATATCGAAATACAGATCTTCGCCGACCACCACGGCAACGTAGTGCATTTGTTTGAGCGCGATTGCTCATTGCAACGCCGCCGCCAGAAGGTTGTTGAGGAGGCACCGGCGTCCGACCTCAGTGCATCCTTGCGCGAGGCCATGCGCCGCGTCGCGCTACAAGCGGCGACAGCGATCCAATACCGCGGTGCCGGCAGCGTCGAGCTACTCGTTGACGGCAACGCCGGGCGGGACGCGCAGCGCTTCTATTTTATAGAGATGAACACGCGCTTGCAGGTCGAGCATCCGGTCACCGAGATGGTCACCGATATCGACTTGGTCGAATGGCAATTGCGCATCGCCGCTGGGGAGCCGCTGCCGCTGCAACAAGAGGCGCTGGTGCTGCGTGGCCATGCGATCGAGGCGCGCATCTACGCCGAGGATGCACAGCGCGATTTTATGCCAACCACAGGGGTTCTGGCGCGCTGGCGACTGCCACCCCCCTCACCCGCCATCCGCATTGACGCCGGGGTGGTTGAAGGGGATCGCATCACTTCCCACTTTGATCCCTTGATCGGCAAACTGATCGCCCATGGCGAGCACCGTCAACAAGCGCTGGATCGCCTGCAAAATGCGCTCGCCCAACTGGTGATCGCCGGCTGTACCACCAACCTGCCTTGGCTGAAACGCTTACTGGCGCAACCGCGGCTGCGCGAGGGATGGGTTGACATCGATTTTATTGAGCGCCAACACCCGCAATTAATCCTCCCAGCGCCGCTCCCCGATAGCGCTTGGGTGTTCGCCGCCCTGTATGCCATGGGGCAATTCGCCGACACCGCCAACACCGCCGGCACTCCCCGCCCGGAGTGCCCGTGGGAGCACCGCGGTGGCTGGCGCGCTTTTGGCACGGCGCAGCAGTACATTGTGCTGAAGTGCGCCAGCACCGACCAACAGCAGGAGATCGCGCTATGCTTCAGCGCGGAAGGCGAACTGTCGGTCGGCGTCTGCGACACCACCTACAGCGTGCTCGTGCTGACGCCGACGGGTGACGGTCAACTGCGCCTGCAGATCAGCGGGCGCATCCATCGCGCACGCATCACCCCACTCAACGGCGCGCTGCTGGTGCACGGCAGCGACTACCAAGAGTGCTTTCACCACCGCATTGACGATGATGCCGCATCCAACGCAAACAGGACGCCTCCATCAGAGATCATCGCACCACTGCCCGGGCGCGTCGCGGCGCTGTGCGTGGCGCAAGCCGATCGCGTCCACAGTGGCGCGCTGCTACTGACCTTGGAGGCCATGAAAATGCAGATCGCGATCACTGCCCCTTTTGCCGCAAGCGTCAAACACGTGCTGGTCAGCCGCGGTGCCGCCGTGCATCAGGGGCAAACATTGATCGAACTGGAGGCGCTGACCCATCCTGCCAATGCCGGCAGCGATGATGAGGACACCGCCGCCGGGGAGGTGGTTTGATGCGTGATAACGCCTTACAACTGCAACTCGAGGCGCACGGCGTTGCCGTGCTAACCCTCAACCGTCCGCGCCAACACAACGCGCTGTCCTCATCTTTGATCGCGCAGTTGGCGCAGATGGCGCAGCGCTTGGAGCACGATGCGGCAGTGCGCTTGGTGCTCCTCAACGCCGCTGGCGAATCGTTCTGCGCTGGCGCGGATATCGCTTGGATGCGTGAAAATGCCACAGCCAGCCGCGACCAGCGCCTTAGCGAAGCGCGCAAACTGGCGTATATGCTGCGCGACTGGGCGCGCTTGTCAAAACCACTGATCGCCAGAGTCCACGGTGCCGCTTACGGCGGCGGGATCGGCATCATCGCGGTGTGCGACAGCGTCATCGCCGCCACCAGCGCGCGCTTTGCTTTCAGCGAAACCCGGCTTGGCTTGATCCCGGCGACCATTTCGCCTTACGTTATCGCCCGCATCGGCAGCGCCGCGGCGCGGCACTTCATGCTGTCCGCGGCCGCTTTTGACGCCACCACCGCCAAGGCATTGCAACTGGTTAGCTGCGTCACCCCAGACAACGCTCTCGATGCCACAGTCGCCGGCACCGTCAACGATTACCTGCAAGCCGCGCCAGATTCGATCAGCCGCTGCAAGCAACTGCTAAGCGACCTAGCACCGCCGATAACCGAGGCCCTCATTGAAGATACCATCGAGCACCTAGCCGACACCTGGGAGACCGACAGTGCACGCGAGGGGCTGGCGGCCTTCTTCGAGCACCGCAAACCCGCTTGGGCGCAAGCCATCGCGCCACCAGCGATCTCCCCCGCCGCCAGCATCAGCGATAAGGCAAAATAGACTTCTTGACCGTAACGCTGGGTTTCTTTTTACTGACCCCAACCCCCCAAGCAACAGCGTTTTCGGTTTTAGTGCCCAGTACCACCTCACTAAAACAGAACTCCGTATTTTCATACGGTTCAACATACAGCTTCGGTGCACCAAGGCCCTCGTCTTCTTTTATGTCTTTATCGCTGCCGATATACTCCACAACCCGCATCTCTTGTTCATGCTCGTAGTGCTTGGATTTAAACAGGTAACGGATTGAATCGATAAAAGCACAACCTAACGACTTAAGAATCTGTTTGGATTCAGCGTTTGTTTCTTTTTTAATTTCTTCTATTAATGTGTCAAGTTTTCCATGCAGTTCTTTCAACATCTTCTTGATTTCTTGTCGATCTTCTGTTTCCGTACCATTTTCTATTTCCGCACCTTCATAAACAATTCGGTACAGGCAAGGCTTTCGCTTTTCATCGCTGCCGCTTAGGCTTGTCATCCCTTTCATTCCTTCTATCCCCTCATTTAAAGTATCGCTGAACTGTTGTTGATCAAACACTAGGCTGCATCCGGCCGCATCAATCCCCTCATTTTTTCCATACGTTCTCCAAAAGACGATTTTGTCTGCGTTTTTTCCTCCATCAATAAAGCTGCCGATATAATACGGTTGGTAACGGTACGTTGTTGCCGCATCTTCGTCATAAAAAGCGGCCTTGATAGCGTTACCGTTCGGCATCATGCGGAACAATGCCTCCCCTTCTTCAGGATCGTTCATATAAGCGACATTGTAAAAGCGGAATGGTTTCCCATCACTCATGCTTTTTAATGTTGTAAGCGCACAATAATGTACCACCCGATAGGATTTTATCTTTTTATGCAATTCATTTTTTATATTACATATAGAAAAAAATACTTCTATAAAACATTTGAAGAGTGAAGCATTATCAGATTCAGGCCGAATATCTTTTATTGTAGAAGCTAAATAAGAGATAATATAACCTTTCAATCCTTTTTTATAAGCCTCAGAGAAATCTTCTAGTGCACGGTCATATTCTCCTTTTCTGTAATAAGCTAAACCACGACCGATATATGCTGCTGCGTTATCTCGGATAAAATCAATTAGAGAGCTCCATGCATCAATCGATCCATCCCAATCTTTTTTAGCGATACACTCAACGACTTGTTCCCATAATGCGGCTAACTTCTCATCCGTTGATGCTGTCATCGTTATCCTCCCGTTTCAATCGATCCCAGATGTGCATTTCGCTGCGGGGCAGCGACCATGGGTTGCCCGTGGTTTTTAATTCAGAGCACACTGCCAGAAGCCATCCCAAAGCCTCACCCTCAGCCCATTTCCAGAGCACTGCCCGAAGCCCTAGGCCCTGCACGGCGTCGAGGCGAGGACGCAGGAGATCCTGGGGTTAGGGGCTTGGGGGAAGGGAGTACCGCGTTTAGGCGGGTTAAACACGCCCTAACCCTTCCCCCAATATAAACGTCGTTACCCTCCTTAGACTCCTCAAAATACCGAGCATAGCTCGGCATTTTGAGGATTAAAAATATCAAAGATCCCAGAGCACTCGCCCGCCGCATTTCCAGAGCACTGCCCGAAGCCCTAGGCCCTGCACGGCGTCGAGGCGAGAGCGCAGGAGATCCTGGGGTTAGGGGCTTGGGGGAAGGGAGTACCGCGTTTAGGCGGGTTAAACACGCCCTAACCCTTCCCCCAATATAAACGTCGTTACCCTCCTTATTCTCCTCAAAATACCGAGCATAGCTCGGCATTTTGAGGATTAAAAATATTAAAGATCCCAGAGCCCTGCCCGAAGCCATCCCAAAGCCTCACCCTCAGCCCATTTCCAGAGCACTGCCCGAAGCCATCCCAGAGCCCTCGCCCGCCGCATTTCCAGAGCACTGCCCGAAGCCCTAGGCCCTGCACGGCGTCGAGGCGAGGGCGCAGGAGATCCTGGGGTTAGGGGCTTGGGGGAAGGGAGTACCGCGTTTAGGCGGGTTAAACACGCCCTAACCCTTCCCCCAATATAAACGTATTTACCCTCCTTAGACTCCTCAAAATACCGAGCATAGCTCGGCATTTTGAGGATTAAAAATATTAAAGATCCCAGAGACACTGCCCGAAGCCATCCCAAAGCCTCACCCTCAGCCCATTTCCAGAGCACTGCCCGAAGCTCTCGGCCCTGCACGGCGTCGAGGCGAGAGCGAAGGCTGTACTGGGGTTAGGGGCTTGGCATGTCAAGATTAAAAATAGAAGATTGTAGAGCGCTAAACGAAGTAAAATGTGTTTTACTTTTGGAAAGGAGCACCATCCGCTTGGATTTCCCTAGTATGCCAACCTATTTCGCGCTCATTACAGTGCTCGCCGCGCTGCTGTATCTGGTCGCCACTGCCAGCGTATTCGCCTATCTAAAACCAAACGGTGCTCCCCGATATCGGCGCAGCACCTTCCTTTGGTGTACGCTGGGTGCTATCACAGCCCACGCACTATCACTCGCGGCAGCGGCGTTTTACGCTGATGGCCTGCGCCTTGATGTCTATATCGCGGCTTCTTCGATACTTTGGTTGGTCGTGCTGTTGTTCGCCATTGGCATCGCCTATCGCAACTTAGCCGCGCTCGGCGTGCTGGTGTTGCCGATCGCCGCGATGGCGACGCTGTTGCCGTGGTTGTGGTCCGGTCATGCGCCGGAACGCGCGACGCCACCTTTTCTCATCCAATTGCACGGCGGCGTCTCAGCGCTGGCGTATGCCGTGCTCGCCTTGGCTGCTTTTCAGTCTTTGGTGCTCCACTGGCAGGAGCACTATCTGATGCGCCATCGCAGCGATCGCCTGTTGGCGCGCCTGCCGCCGCTGATCGCCCAAGAGAAATGGCTTTTCCACTTCATCGCGATCGGCTTTTTTTTATTAACTTTAAGCCTTATCAGCGGTCTTGTGTTTGTGGATGACCTGCTGGCGCAACACCTGGCCCACAAAACCATCCTCTCGATCATCGCCTGGGGGTTGTTTGGCTTCCTGCTATGGGGGCGCATACAGCTCGGCTGGCGTGGCTCGACCGCCGTACGCTGGTGCCTCAGCGGTGCCTTGGTATTGCTGCTGGCCTACTTTGGCAGCAAGCTGATTCTGGAAGAGATCCTGGGCCGCCACTGGGGCATCTGATATTGGGGAAAGAGGGTATCAATCAACCTCGGTTGTCGCCCCCTCCCCGTTCCAGAAAGATTTTTCGAGTCCCCCTATGGCACGCCGGACGCCTCAAGCACCGCTTCCCCGCCACCGCTACCGCCTAAGCACGCCGGCGTACACCGAATCCCCGCGCCGCGCTGTTGCGCCCGCCATGCCCCCCGCGCCACATTAATCATGCGCCAAATTCTCTTTTCGGTTTCCTCTCTGCTTTGCAGCTATGGCTTGTTGATGCTGGCGAATGGGCTGTTCGGCGTCCTGATAGGGTTACGCGCCAAGAGCGAAGGATTCAGCGATAGCGCGGTGGGACTGATCGTTTCCGCTTTCTATCTGGGGTTGTTGATCGGCGGCTCGTGGTCGGTGCGCATCGTGATTGCAGTGGGCCACATCCGCTCGTTCGCCGCTTTCGCATCGATCATGTCGGCATCGGCTTTGGGCCTGGTGCTGGTAATTGATATCTACACTTGGGCTGGCTTGCGCCTGATCGCCGGTTTCTGCATGGCTGGCATGATCATCATCACCGAGAGCTGGCTCAATGAACGCAGCCCAAACCACATCCGCGGGAGCGTGATGGCGCTATATATGGTCACCAATTACCTCGGCGCGGCGCTCGGCCCACTGCTGCTGCTGTTTGGCGATGCACAGCGTTTTGAGCTGTTCTGCATCGTTTCGATCATCTATTCGTTGGCCCTGATCCCGGTATTGGTAACGCGCGCTGCGGCACCGAAGCCGCAGCGCGTAGCGCGCCTGACGCTCAGCGATCTATGGCGCATCTCACCCTTGGCGATGGTTGCGATCCCAATCGCCGGCAGCATGAACGCCACGTTCCACGGCCTCGCCCCGGCGTTTGCGCACGGCATCGGTTTGTCCGATCAAACGGCGTCGGTTTTTATCTCAACCGCGATCCTCGGGGCCTTGCTGTCCCAATGGCCGATGGGCCGCTTATCCGATCACGCCGATGATCGGCGCAAAATCATTATCCTCGCCGCCAGCGGTGCCACGGTATGCAGTTTCGCCATCGTCGCGGTCTGTTACCAAGCGGGGATCCCCAATATGGCGCTGCTGCTGGCTTGCAGCTTCGCCTATGGCGCGCTATCGTTCACGCTGTACCCACTGGCAGCCGCCCATGCCAACGATTTTGCCCCACGCGACAAACGGCTGCAAACCGCCAGTGGACTGCTGATCCTGTTTGGCTGCGGGGCCGCCATCGGCCCCTTGATCAGCGGCACACTGATGGAGCTGATCAGCCCGCTGGCGCTGTTCCTACTCAACGGCACCATCTGCTGTACCGTCAGCGTCCTTAGCATCTGGCGCATGTACCGCCGCCGGGCGCACGGCCCCGGCAAACGCGATCCAGTGGTTACACTCCCCGATGCCCATGCCACCTCCGGCATCTTGTACCGCGAACAAAGAGACGCGAACGACCGCGACACCACTAAAATGCCCAGCCCCAGAAAAAAACGCTGAAGCGTTTTTTAATCCTGGAAAAACAAGCTACGCTTGGTTTTTCAGGAGCATAGGGCATTGGCCTCCACCATCCCAGAGTATCGCCCGAAGCATTCCCAGAGCTTTACTACCGTCCTCGGCTGCACGGTGCTAAGCCGAGGGCGAAGGCTGTACTGGGGTTAGGGGCTTGGGGGAAGGGAGTACCGCGTTTAGGCACGTTTAACACGCCTTAACCCTTCCCCCAATACAAACGTCTTTACCCTCCTTAGACTCCTTTGATGCTAGGCGTTGCCTAGCATCAAAGGATTAAAAAATATTAAAAGATCCCAGAGCCCTCGCCCGCCACTATGCCAGAGACTTACTACCGTCCTCGGCCCTGCACGGTGCTAAGCCGAGGGCGCAGGAAATGCTGGGGTTGGGGGAAGGGAGTACCGCGTTTAGGTGGGTTAAACACGCCTTAACCCTTCCCCCAATACAAACGTCTTTACCCTCCTTAGACTCCTTTGATGCTAGGCGTTGCCTAGCATCAAAGGATTAAAAAATATTAAAAGATCCCAGAGCCCCGCCCGAAGCAAAAATGCACGGCTATAGGTTATAGCGAAGACTTATGCTAGGATGGGACTTGGGGAAAGGGTTACAAACCAACTGCTTACGATATAGACGAAGGAATTTACAATGATTAAAGTCGGGATCAATGGCTACGGTCGGATTGGGCGGAATATTCTGCGAGCGCTCTATGAAAGTGAACGAGACGACATTCGCATCGTTGCTATCAATGACCTCAGCAGCGCCGCCATCAACGCCCATCTGACGCAATACGACAGTGTCCACGGTCGTTTCTCTGGGACTATCAGCAGTACACAGGATGCACTCATCGTAAATGGTGATCACATTCGCGTGTTCGCCGAAAAAGATCCGTCACGCTTACCGTGGGCTGAACTTGGTATTGACGTGGTGCACGAATGCACTGGTCGCTTCACCAGCAAGCAGGCCGCCAGCGCTCATATCAGCGCCGGAGCCAACAAAGTCATTATCTCGGCACCCGGCGGCAACGACGTTGATGCGACGGTGGTCTATGGGGTCAATCACCAGCAACTGCGCGCCACGCATCAGGTGATCTCAAACGCGTCCTGCACCACCAACTGCCTGGCCCCATTGGCCAAAGCGATTCACGATCGCATCGGTATCGCCTGCGGCCTGATGACCACGATCCATGCCTACACCAATGACCAGGTGTTGGTGGATGTGTACCACCCGGATGTGCGCCGTGCGCGATCGGCAACCCAGTCGATGATTCCGACCAACACCGGTGCTGCCCAAGCGGTGGGGTTGGTGCTACCGGAACTTGCCGGCAAACTGGATGGCTTCGCAGTGCGCGTACCGACCGTCAACGTCTCGATGGTGGACCTGACGTTCACGGCGCGGTGCGATACCAGCCGCTCCGAAATCGACAGCGCGGTCAAAGCCGCCGCGGATGGAGCGTTACACGGGATCCTGGAGTACAACGACAAGCCCTTGGTGTCGATCGACTTCAATCACCACCCGGCTTCATCGATCTACGAAGCGCCTTTGACCAAAGTCAGCAACGACCGTTTGTGCAAAGTCATCGCCTGGTATGACAATGAATGGGGATTTTCCAACCGCATGCTAGATGTCACCGCCGCCTGGATTGCCGCCGCCGCGGGCAACTGACTGAAGGGCACCTCGAAATACCACTGCGGTGGAGTGCCATCGAAGATACAGCAGGTGTGCTGGGGATCACGATCCACTAATAACCGTACGCTATTGTACGGAAGTCCTTCTTCAGGCGATCCGGAACATCCCCACACTAAAGCAAAGGCTGCACGGACGGGGTTGGCCTATCGTTTGGAGGAGCGTACCGCCTGTTTGAGTCAAGGCACCGGGTACATGTTCTAACCCGAGCATCGGGCTTGGCAGTGCAGCGATTCCGTTGCTCTTGGCGCGCTGTCGGGTATGCAGAAAAACTGATCAGGCCTTGGATGAGGCTAACAAATGAATGAAATCTACAATAGGCTGAAGAACAAAATAAAATCTATCCCGATTATTTATCTTACCTTAATCTGTATAAGAAAAAATATTCTTTTTATTTCTCGTAATTTGATTAGGTTTATGCGTGTTCGTATTGCGAATTATTTCGGTCTAGTCGATGCAACAAAATCGATTCGAGCATTTTGCCCAAGTAGTGCAGGCAGCCATCATTTACTTTCAGATTTGACGATTTTATCTGTTAATCAAACTTTTCCTTTTTTAGCAATATTAATAAAGAATGTAATTTCAACCGAAACAAAAAAATATTCTATAGAAGAGTTTTGTATATCATCAATAGATAAAAGAGAAGCAGAAATCGAATTTAAAAATAAATTAGATATGTATGGTAGCGATAAGGCTTCAGTCCATAATTATCACTTAGTATATAGTTACATACTCAGCGATAGAGCCGCTGTTACCGGGTTGCTGGAGATAGGGATAGGTTCTAATAATACAGATATTGTATCTAACATGAGTAGAGCAGGAAAACCAGGTGCATCGCTTAGAGCATTCAGAGATTTTTTACCGAATGCAATGATTTACGGAGCTGATTTTGACGATAAAATTCTGTTTCAAGAAGAACACATAAGAACATTTTTTGTTGACCAAACTAATCCAGCTACACTGGAGCAATTAAGTCATTCTGTACCTGATGAACTTGATTTAATTATAGATGACGGATTACATGCTCCTAATGCCAATATTGCCACACTCACATTTGCTCTCCCTAAATTAAAAAGTGATAAGGGCGGAGGGTGGCTGATTATTGAAGATATTCATAAATCAGCCCTTCCGATATGGGAGGTGGTCTCTGCTATTCTTCCTGAAAATATGTATAAATCCTATATTATCAGTACAAAAAGTGCATATATGTTTGCCTGTCATAAAATATCAAGAGAGCGTTGATTTAGAGAGAAGCGCGAGCGATAGGAGCTATTGATCAGATTTTTTTGCGATGCCCCTTCTTATTCTGGCGCTTTTGCACCGCCGCCGCCAGCCGCTCAAGAAGTTGCACGGTAGCATCCCAACCGATACAGGCATCGGTAATGCTCTGACCATAGCGCAGTGGCTGACCGGGAATCACATCCTGCCGTCCTTCATTCAGGTGACTCTCGATCATGACCCCCATAATGCCGTGCTCACCATTGCCGATCTGGTCAGCCACAGCGGCACACACTTCGCTTTGGCGCTGGTATTGCTTACGGCTGTTGGCATGGGAAAAATCGATCATCAAACGATCGGGCACCTGCGCCGTGTGCAGCATCTGACGCGCAGCCTGCACTGCGTCGGCAGAGTAATTCGGCGTCAGACCGCCACGCAGGATAATATGGGTATCGGTGTTACCTGTGGTTCTGAAAATTGCCACACGTGAACTTTTTCTAAGCGCCATGAAACAATGGGGATGGTACGCCGAGCCAACCGCATCAACGGCGATCTTGAGGTTCCCATCGGTGCCGTTTTTGAATCCCACTGGACATGACAGCCCCGATGCCAGCTCGCGGTGCACCTGACTTTCGGTCGTGCGCGCACCAATCGCCCCCCAGCTGATCAGATCAGCAGTGTACTGTGGCGAGATCAAATCAAGAAACTCGGTTCCCGCCGGCATCCCGATGTCGGCATTCAAATCCAGCAGTAACGAGCGCGCCAACCGCAAACCCTTGTTGATACGAAAGCTGTCATCTAGGTCGGGGTCGTTGATCAAACCTTTCCAGCCGACGGTAGTGCGCGGTTTCTCGAAATACACCCGCATAATGATCAGCAATTGCTGCGCCAACGACTCGCGCAACGCCGATAAGCGCTCGGCATATTCTTTGGCCGCTGCGAGATCATGCACTGAACACGGCCCGCTGATGACCAGCAGGCGCTGATCTGCGCCATGCAGAATATCGCGGATCTGCTGGCGGGTGGTGGCGATCAGAGTCGCCACCGCGTCGGTTATCGGGAACGCCTCAATGATTTCGTCTGGGGAAGAGATATTCTCAATCGATCGGATGCGCAAGTTATCAGTTGGCGTAGGCACAGTTTTATTTTGGGTGAGCAAGAGCGGCAAGAAGAACAGAGTGGATCATTGGGTGAGAAGTACTTCAAAACGTCGGAAAAAAACACGCCGGGCGACTTTCTTCGCGGCGTCCTGTCTTTTATTGAACAAGGAGTTATCGATCAAACGGGGCATCCGTGTCTGGTCAACCCCTTCACCAAACCCGCTGGCTGATGGTCTTTTCATGGCCGATATTATTCTTCAAGCAGCGCCAAGATGCAAATTAAGCGCCGTGTCGCCGCGTGTCTGAGGGGCAGCAGTCTTGGTGATTCAAAATAGGGTACCTAATAGCACTTGCATCAATCCTGCTGCCGCACTCCCCTGCTTTGGCCTTGCAGGGCCAACGCAAAGCGTGCTTTGAGCTGCTCATGGGCGGCTTTAGAGAGTTCGCCGTCTTCTCCCCAGAAATCTCTGACGATGCGTACGTAATCCGCGTCCTCGGCCCACCAGTAAAATACATAAAGCGCTATCTCCAGCGGCCACAGCGAGGGCAAGGTGCGGTAGATGGCACCGGGCGGCGGGCCGCGCCCAGGAAGCAAACGATACTCGCCCAAAGCCCCTTCAAATACATAGAACGCATCGTCAGGAGGCAGAAATTGCAACGCATAGTCAACTTGCCGTGCGCCGTAGGTGACGTCCATTACGCCATGCAATCCCCTCCACCAGTTGGCACTATACGACTCAACACCGGTCAGGTAGCCAACATTGGCGGGGGTGATGTAACTGACCGCAGGCCATTGGGTCTCGCCCTCTCGGTGAGGATACAACTCGTTTGAAGCGATGGCTGCATCGATTGCGATGGCTGCACTCGATTGACTTGCGACAAAAGCCGGATCGTCGCCGATCAAATACGTGCGCATGCGGTTATGCTGTTGCAGCATCACGGCAATGGGTATTTGCTTCTCGTCCAGTACGACAAATGCCGCTGTATAGTGATCCAACTGGTGCCAATCCTGACTGTCACCCAGCAGATCGGCGATCACTTTCCAACTTGCAGGAATGCCGGCCGGGATGCCGGAGTAGCGAAACACAAAATGGTAGGACAAAAACGTCAGCACCTGCGGCGACTGGTCGGGTAACGCCAGCGTTGCGCGATAGACGCCCGCATAAACGGTCGGCATTGGCTTCACCAGAGGGGCACCGCTGTGCCGATGCACAAATTGCGCTTGACTCTGGTGTTTCAAAGCATTCAGCAGGCGGCGATTGGGGGACTCGCTCAGCAACTTGCCGGTGGCATCATACAAGCTGCCGTTAGCGATGTAATCACGGTAAAAGTCAATTGGCCCCTCGGCTTCAGGAGCGACATAGAGCACTGGCTTATGGCGCTCAAGCAAGCGCCTCTCAGCGAACGTCGGCGGCTCGCTTGACAGCGATTGGCGAATCGCATCAAACCCTGGGTACTGAGGAAACGTATCACCGCTGCAAGCACCGATGAGGGTGCTCAAAGCAAGCAGCAACACGCTGCTAACGCAGCGAGGGTATTCCCGCCTTCCTCCGAAAGCACACACCAAGGTCACCTCGAAAATACCCGCTTTGCTGAGTTTTCCGAGGTGACCATAAGGCGGCTTATCCTGAAGGTACGCGGCACGCCAGCGCAATCGCCTTCCCTTTTCTCTTTGGCACTTTGGCTTATACCCATGGGACTTCAAGATTTTCGGGGATCGTGTGGATGGTATCCGATTTATTTAATAAATCGGGTTTCTTTTGCTGCCATTGATGGAGAGCTTGTACAGGGGAACGATAACCCAGAGCTTTCTGTAGGATTTGGTGATTGTCGATACGGAATACCTATACACCAGATTTGGCAATAGCTCGCAAAACTCTCCTTTTGAAGTGATTTTTTGTGTTGTCTAGTTTCCATAATACTTTATAAACAAAAGACATCTCACTTCGTCTTGTAAGTTCAATGATCTGTTCATATTTTGAATTTGGGTGAAATTCTCGGAATGCTTCTCCCCATTGAGATGGATCTCTGTAAGCTTTTAAATCATGTTTTTTTGTCAAAAGACTTAAAATAGACTGATCATGTCTATGTCCTATGAACCCTTCATAGTTCGGATACCCATATTGGTTTTCTTGATCGGTAATTATATGTTCATCTTGAGCATAATGTAAATATTCGTCTACAAAATCCATTGTATATTGTGATTTTTTCCACAAACTAAAACCAGCTAGGCGTTGCTTGCTATTAACATATTTCGGACTATCACAATCCATTTGTATAAAAGCATCTCTTTTTGTCATAGTTTTTTCTATACGCGGTGTCTCAAAAACAATGATATCTTGCTCAGTACTTAAACTAAGATCAATTAACGGAGAAATCGGTTTGATAAAATAAGAACCCGAATCACAATAGAATAGAAAATCACCATAATTTAGCATTTCTAAAGTTTTTTTAATAAAATATGGTTTCCATAACCAATATCCATTGCCTCTTCTTTTATTTAGAACATTTTTATTTTTTCGATAGAAAGTTTGTTCAATATCTTGAGGAGAATAGGAAATGACATCGTCGAATAATCCGATCTCTTTTCCTGTTTTGCTATTGATCTTCTGACTTGATCGGAAAATATCATTTGCGTAATTGATTAGTAGTTTCATTATTTTAGACCTTGCTGTAGATGCTGTGGAGTATTAAACAACATGGCGCCTTCCATTGCTAGGTATTCCGTGATCTCCATGATAAGGGGGGAGGATCCCAGACTGAGTCTGTGAGAGAATTCTCTTGGGGAACCTCGAAAACACCCGCTCATGTGAATTTTTAAGGTGCCCTATCCATCATAGCGATCAATGAGCACTGTGCGGCGATCAGCAAAAAATCCCAAGGTGACGACCAACTGCGCCGCGGGCAATGCACTTTGGGCGCGCTCCGGCCATTCTATCAGAGCAACCGTTTGCGGCTGGTCGAGGCATTCTTCCAGCCCTAGGTACTCAAGCTCGACGGCGTCGCGCAAGCGGTAGAGGTCAAGGTGATAGACCGTCAGCTTGCCGAGTTGGTAAGGCTCTATCAGGGTGTAGGTCGGGCTGCGGACAATAGCGGTTTCGCCCCAATGCCTCAGCAAAGCGCGCACGAGAGTGGTTTTACCAGCGCCTAAGGGGCCTTGGAGATAGCCGATCGCGGCTTTGCGCTGATCGACAAGACCGGCAAACATAGCTGCCAAGCGCCCGGCGATGCTTTCCATGCCGAGCGGGTTGACGAAAAACAACTCAGCCACTAATTCACCAATTGGCGCAGATGCACCAGCAGGTCACTTGCCAGCATACCACGTTGACCGTCTCTGGCGGCGCGATCGGCGGCTTCGGCGTGCAATGCTACAGCAGCGCGAGCGGCATCAAATGGAACCATTCCCTGAGCGATAAAAGCAGCGATAATGCCAGCCAGAGCGTCGCCCATACCCGCCGTCGCCATACTTGGATTGCCGCCGTCGACGACATGCGTCAACGCCCCCGCACACCCCACCAAAGTACCTGCGCCTTTGAGCACCCACACCCCGGCGTAGCGTTCGATCAACGCCGCAAGAGCGGCAAAGCGGTCATGCTCAACAGCGGCGACTGTGGTGTACAGCAAACGCGCCGCTTCCCCAGGATGCGGGGTATAGACACACCCCGGCAAAGCCGCGCGGGAAGCGATATTGATCACCCCGTCCGCCAACAAATTGAGCGCATCCGCATCGACCACCAGCGGCACCGCTAACGACCACGAAAGCGCCAAAAGCTGTTGCGCCCAACGATCGCGCGCCAAACCGTTGCCTACCAGCAACACATCGATGTGCGCGGCGCGCAGCACTGGCGGCGGTTGCAACGATGGCGGATCGGCCACCCCATGCACCATCAGCTCAGCGCGTCCGGCGAGCACCGCGGCTTCATTGCCAGAACGCACCACAACAGAAACCAGGCCCGCCCCGCAACGCATAGCACTCTCCGCAGCAATCCGTGCGGCACCGGCATAACCGTGATTAGCGCCGACGATCACGACGCGACCGTGATCCCCTTTGTGGCTGCAATTCGCGCGCGGCGGCAATGGCGGGATAAACAATGCTGCATGATCGCGCATGGCATCGATGCGCTGATCGCACAGCGACTGCGGCAACGCCAAATCATCAACAAAAAGGTGCCCGCACACGTCACGTGCTTTGCCCGTCAACAGGCCAGGCTTGAGCGCAATAAACGTAACGGTAGCGGCAGCCCGCACGCAACAACCACTGATGGCACCGCTATCGGCATTGAGTCCACTCGGCAGGTCCAATGCCAAGACCTCCGCAGCGGCAGCGTTAATGGTCGTAACGGCGGCAGCGAATGCGCCCTCGAGCGGCCGCGAAAGACCAATGCCGAGCAGCGCATCGACGATCACATCATAGTCACTAAGCGTTGGCGGCAGCGCTTGCACGACGCATTCCGCCGCTTGCACCATGGCAGCCGCAACCGCCGCCGCGCCACGCAACCCATGCACCGCGGTGACCCTGAATACCGTCACTTGAAACCCTTGCTGCTGCAAAAGCAGTGCCAACAACAAACCATCGCCCGCGTTATTGCCGCTGCCGCAAACCACTGCAATACGCTGCGCCTGTGGCCACTGCTTGCGCAGCACCGCGAACGCCGCCGCCGCCGCACGACGCATCAGTTCGATTTCCTCGATCGCCAGCGTTTCTATCGCGCTACGCTCTATCGCCCGGATGCTGCTGCGGCGGTGCAAAGTCAACGGCAATTCAGCTTTCAACATGGTGCGCTCGGTGACTTCTTCAGGGATAACACAATGGGGCACAGGACTGTTCTACACCTCTCACTTCAATCGACACGGAACACTTACTCATAGTGGTTTCTCTCCTTATATTGATGGGTTTATTTACAACTTCCAATCAATCAGAGGTGCCGCTCTTTTTCAACCCCACCCATACACCACTTTCGGTTATAGCTCTGTGTTTGGCTGTTGGAGGATTAAAATATTAAAGATTCCAGAGACACTGCGTTTGACGCTCTGGGAATGCTGCGGGACCGAGAGCATAACCAGAGCATCAAACGTAGCAGCGACTTATGGGGTACACAAAACCTCCTCTCTCCCAGAGGAGAGAGGAGGCCCAGGCGAAGCATGGGAACGCAGGATGAAACCGCTTGCCTCACCTTTAATCAAGGCCACTTATAGATCCGCTAAATTGCCCTTGCTCTCCAACCAGTGCTTACGATCGGTAGCGCGTTTTTTGCGCAACAGCAGATCCAGCATGCCGTCGCTGCCGTCGCCTGGAGTAACCAACAATTGCAGTAACCGCCGCGCAGGCGGCGCGATAGTCGTCTCGCGCAACTGCAGCGGGTTCATTTCTCCCAGTCCCTTGAAGCGTTGCACGTCGATTTTAGGGTTGTTCCGGGCGCGTTTGGCGCGCTCCAGTACGCGCTGCTTCTCGTCTTCGTCCATCGCGTAAGTAATCACTTTGCCAATGTCGATGCGATACAGCGGAGGCATCGCGACATACACATGACCGTTGCACACCAAAGACGTAAAGTGGCGCATGAACAGCGCGCACAGTAATACCGAAATATGAGCGCCGTCAGCATCGGCATCAGCCAAGATGCAAATCTTTCCGTAGCGTAACTGACTGATATCGCTACTCCCCGGAGCAACTCCGATAGCCACCGAAATATCACGCACCTCCTGCGATTGGGTGACCTCGGCGTCGCTGACCTCCCAAGTGTTCAGAATTTTGCCGCGCAGGGGCATGACCGCCTGAAAATAACGATCGCGCGCTTGTTTGGCGGAGCCACCAGCGGAATCGCCCTCGACCAGAAACAACTCGGTACGCAGCATGTCCTGCGAGGTGCAATCGGCCAATTTGCCCGGCAGCGCGGGGCCAGCGACAACCCGCTTCCGCGTCACCTTGGCAGCCGCTTGCAGGCGTTGCCGCGCCGCCGCAAGCACCAGCTCGGCGATGCGATCACCGGTCTGGGGATACTGGTTTAGCCACAAGCTGAAGCGATTCCTCACCGCCGCTGCGACCAGCGTCGCCGCGCGCCGCGACGACAAGCGCTCTTTGGTCTGGCCCGAAAACTGCGGCTCGTCCATCCTGAGCGACAACACATAGCTCGTCTTATCCCATAGATCCTCTGGCGCGAGCTTCAACCCACGCGGCAATAAGCCACGCAACTCACAGTATTCACGCAGCGCCTCAATGCCGCCGGCGCGAAAACCACTCAAGTGAGTCCCTCCCTGGGTGGTGGCGATCAGGTTAACGTAACACTCGGTCGGCCCACCACCGTCTGGCAACCACGCCACCGCCCACTCAACAAACTCGCCAGCCTCCTCTACCGTCGCACTGAACGGCTGCTGCGGAAAATAATCCTGCCCCTCAAGCGACTCCACCAAATACCCCGCAGCGCCACCGGCAAAGCACCATTGGTGTCGCTCGCCGCTGTTGTGATCCTCAAGACATACGCGCAACCCCGGGCACAGCACGGCTTTCGCACGCAGCACATGCTTCAGCCGCGCATACGAAAACTGTGGCGTGTCGAAATAAGCAGCGTTCGGCAGAAACCAGAGTGCCGTGCCACTATTGCGTTTAGCGGTCGCACCAATGACATCCAACTCACTGGACTTATAACCATCGGCAAAGCGCATCTGGTATTTGTAGCCGTTGCGCTGAACAGTGACCTCAAGGCGCGTCGACAGCGCATTCACCACCGATACCCCAACACCGTGCAGACCACCCGCAAAATGGTAGTTGCGATTGGAGAACTTACCGCCCGCATGCAGCCGACCGAGCACCAGTTCGACCCCTGATACACCCTCCTCGGGATGGATATCGACTGGCATACCACGACCGTCATCGCTGACTGTCATGCTGCCATCGCGATGCAACTGCACCACGATACAGCGCGCATAGCCCGCGATGGCTTCGTCCACGCTGTTGTCGATCACCTCAAACGCCAAGTGATCGGGGGTCGTGGTGTCGGTGTACATGCCGGGGCGCTTACGCACCGGATCCAAGCCGGTCAAGACTTCGATCGAAGCCGCATCGTAGTCGTTCACGTCAGCGTTCCGAGCCTGTTCCTTCACCGCGTTCGTCGTGCCAAACGCCACTAGGACGGTAGCGCGCCAACGCCGCTGCGATACGCGAAAGCGAATGGACCGCCGCACCGTCACACAGATACATCTCCGCCAGCTGCTGGCGGTAGCCATAAACACCCTGAGAGTGCGCGGTGAGCGCTTGCCAGCGCACTCTCGAACGCCACCGGATGCGCCCATCTCCGCCCAGATAGCCGTAGGTTTTAATTTCATCGCTGGCGCACCGCAACCCTTCAAAAAAGCCGCTCCTTGAACCACTGGGCGAAACCATCACGATGGTATAACGCACCACCCGATCAGTTGCTACCGACAACGAAGCGGTATCTATGAAATAGCGATACCCAGGCGCTGCCAGCAGCGTCCACAACGGTCGCAGGTCAGCCTTCAGCGGCGGTGCTGGCAACGTTGGCTGAATTTCTTCCCAAGGCGCGGTGGTGGCGCGGTAGGTCGCACGATCACGCGCTTCATCTTGCACGCTGCGATCGGCCAAAGCGCTGAAGGCGAGGAGCGACGACAAAATACAAAGAGCAAACCAGCCCTTTCCTGATTTCATCTACTTGTCATCCTTCAAGATACTTGATTGGACTCGTTGCCAAACGGTGCGTGGGAACTCCCCTCTCCCTCTGGAAGATGACCAAGGGGGCCTTGTGGTAACTTGATGCCGTGCAGTTTGCGTCGCCAAGCGCCTCTTTGAATGCTTCGGGCGGTGCTCTGGTGAGGCGCTTTCTCCAAGCGCTCTGGTGAGTTGGCTTGCGTCGCCAAGGGGATTGCGTATAATGAAAGCATCTGCGCAGACAGGGCTTGCAAGCCCACCCACTGGGGTTGGCTGAGCCGTTAGAAGCGTTTCGTACACCTCAAGCGGGGCAGCGACTGTAACACAGCAGATAACGCCACCCCTAAGATAAGGCATTGTATTTGCAGTCCTTCCCCCAAGATATGCGCCTCTGAAGAGTCCCTTGAGAATCCCAAGGGACTCTTCAGAGATAAGCCCTGCCTAGTTTTTTCGAGGGCGCTGTATGCACTGACCGCCGAGCCTTCCCGGTTCACTCCAAAGGAGTTCAGTTGATGTCCTACAGTCACACCAATATCCCTGCTGGAGGCACTAAAATCACCCTTCAGGATGGGGCAATGATGGTGCCTGACAACCCGATCCTCGGCTACATTGAGGGCGACGGCATTGGCCCAGATATTACCAACGCCTGCCTTAAGATATGGAATGCGGCGATCGAAAAAGCCTACCACGGACGCCGCCGAGTGCATTGGTGCGAATTATACATGGGTGAAAAAGCCGCTGCACACTACGATGGTGATTATTTTCCACAAGAATCACTAGCGGCAATCAAAGACTTGGTGGTCGCCATCAAAGGGCCGTTGACAACACCGATCGGTGGCGGTTTTCGTTCACTCAACGTATCGTTGCGCCAGGACCTCGATCTGTACGCTTGCGTGCGACCGGTTAAGCATTATCCGAACGTCCCGTCGCCGCTGCGCCGACCATCGGACGTGGATGTGGTGATCTTCCGTGAGAACAGCGAAGACGTCTACTCTGGCATCGAATTTCAAGCGGGCAGCGAGATGAATAAGAAGCTCGCAAAATTCCTGCGCGAGGAGATGGGTGCCAATTTCTTTGAGGATGCGGGGCTGGGCATCAAACCCATTAGCCGCTTCGCCACACGCCGTATTGTACGCAAGGCGATCCAGTATGCCATCACGCAGCGGCGTAAGTCAGTTACTATAGTGCACAAAGGCAACATTATGAAGTTCACCGAAGGGGCGTTCATGAAGTGGGGGTACGAACTGGCGCACGAGGAGTTTGCTGAGCAGGTCATCACCGAGGATGAGTTGTGGTCACGCTATCAGGGCCAACAACCCGAAGGCGTGGTGGTTATCAAGGATCGCATCGCCGACATTACCTTCCAACTGATGCTGCTGCGGCCAACGGATTTTGAGGTGCTGGTAACGATGAACCTGAACGGCGACTACCTGTCAGATGCAATCGCCGCCCAAGTTGGCGGTATCGGCATCGCTCCTGGGGGAAATATCGCCGATCATATTGCGGTGTTTGAAGCGACCCACGGCACCGCGCCCAAGTACGCCAACCAGAATAAAGTCAACCCGGGATCGCTGTTGTTCTCTGGGGTGATGATGTTGCAGTACATCGGCATGCACGAAGCCGCGTCGCTGATCGAAGCCGCCTACACCAAAACCCTAGCGCAAAAGATAGTGACCTATGATTTTGCTAGGCAGATGGAAGGCGCGGCAGAAGTCGGCACCAGCGAACACGCTGACGCGATTATCAGCAACCTATAAGCAACGCTGAAAACCAGCGAGGTGTGGAGAAAGATTAAGGTTCATAAAGGCACCTAGAAAAACCAGCTTCGCTCGCTTCCCCAGGTGCCCTGCGAGGCTTGTCTATTGAGGGAGGGGTTATAAATCCATAACAGAATGGAGGGCTTACGTTACAGGTGATCATGTCCCTCTCCCCCAACCCCCATCCCCCATCCCATTCAAGGTTTTTCAAGGTGTTCATAATTTTAATGCCTCTCACCTGACCTGATCGCTCAGCTCTCTTGTCGATTGTTTTTACCGCAGCTTCGCACGCTTTTCGAGATGCCCTGACGAAAGCCCCACCTTCATTCCTGCATAAACCACCCTCAGTTTGCTCAACATAGCCTTCATGCGCCGCATCGGCACCGCCCTCATCGGCGCATTCTGCATCGCTTACGCGCTCAGCGGTTGCGAGCCACCCGATGACGGGGTGTTGCGCATGGGCATGCGATCCAACCCCATCACGTTGGACCCACGCTTTGCGACCGATGCGGCTTCGACTCGGATCAACCGTTTATTGTATCGCCGCTTGGTGGATTTTGACGAGGCCTACCAACCGATCCCCGAGCTTGCCAAGTGGCAGCGCTTAAAACCGCATCATTACCGTTTCCGCTTGCGCCAGCGTGAGGTGCGCTTTCACGATGGCAGCCTGCTGACCACCGCGGATATCAAAGCAACCTACGAGTTTGTCCTCGACGCCGCCAATGCCTCACCACACCGCGGGGCGCTGAAGGCGATCGCGGAGATCCGCATCATCGACGCCCATACCATCGATTTTGTGCTCACTGGGGCCGATCCACTGTTTCCCGGGCGGCTGGTGATCGGCATTTTACCCGCAGCGCATATCAACGCCGGTCACCCTTTCGCACGCGCACCGATCGGCAGCGCCGGATTCGCCTTCCGCGACTGGCACCAAGGGCGCTTGCGGCTTACCCGGCGGCGCGACGGACAAGCCTTCGAGTTTGTCCATGCGCCTAATCCGACGATCCGGGTGCTGAAGCTGATGCGCGGCGAGATCGATATGCTGCAAGGCGATCTGCCCTCCGAGTTGGTGAATTGGCTCGCTACCCGCGATGAGGTCAAAGTCACCACCCGCCGCGGCTCCAATTTCGCGTATCTGGGGTTCAACTTGGACGACCCTCTCACCGGCGATCGCCGGCTACGCCAAGCGATCGCCTACGCCATCGATCGCGAAGCGATTATCAAGCATCTCCTCGGCGGCTTCGCCGCGCCGGCAAGCGCCCTGCTACCGCCCGATCACTGGGCTGGCAATCCGCACTTACAATCCATCCAGCCCAATCCGCAGCGCGCACGCGAACTGCTTGCAGACGCCGGTTACAGCGGCGACAAAAAAGCACGCATCGTGTATAAAACGTCAAGTGACCCGCAACGCATTCGCATCGCCACCGTGATTCTCGATCAACTGGCGCGCGTTGGCATTGAAGTCGATTTGCGCACCTATGATTGGGGCACTTTCTACGGCGATATTAAAGCCGGTCGTTTTCAGATGTACTCCCTCGCTTGGATCGGCATTAAAATGCCGGATATTTTTCGTTATACGATGCACAGTAGCGCAGTTCCGCCCAACGGTGCCAACCGTGGCCGCTTCCTTCATCAGCGCAGCGATGATCTGATCGAACAGGCCGAGGCAGCGACCACCTTGGGCGAGCAGGCGCGCTATTACCGTCAACTACAAGCGCTGCTGTTGCAGGAATTGCCTTATGTACCGTTATGGTATGAAGACCAAGTATTCATCTCCGCCGCCGACAAGCGCGGCTTCAGCGTCGCACGTGACGGCAATTACGATGGCCTTACGCATGTCGTCACACAATAACCGCATCAATAAGCTGAACCCCTCGAAAAATCTTGAATGGGATGAGGGTTTAGGGGGAGAGATTGTTTTATTTTTAATTACGCCTGTGGTGCATCGTTCGCTGTATCGTTTTTAATTTTATTGGGGAGCATCTGCAGCGCGCCGTTCGCTGACCTCTCGATCCGATCAGCGGCACCATGAAATAACTGCTGGAAGGATCTCCTCCTAATAGACAAGCCCCGCATGGCATCTCAAAGAGCCCGCGAAGCTGGGTTTTTGAGGTACCCAAACTTGGCGATCACACTGCCGCTAACCCCGACAATGGCGAAATTAACGCAACCACCCACCAACCCAGCGCGTTGCATTCACATCGATCTCGGATCACAGCAGCTTTTTCTGAAGCAGCCGCGCAGCGTGCTTAGATACCCCATCTCAGCGGCGGCGAACGGCGCTGGCGAGCGCATCAGCAGCGAGTGCACGCCACGCGGGTGGCATTGCATCTGCGCCGCCATCGGCACCAATGCACCAGTCAACACGGTTTTTGTCGGACGGCGACCAAGTGGAGAAACATATACCCCCGCATTGGGGTTACAATGCCCTGAGCGGGACTGGATCCTGACGCGCATACTGTGGCTCGCCGGCCTTGAGGCGGGATACAATCTGCATGGTACCGTGGATACGCAAAGCCGTTACATCTATATCCATGGAACACCCGATACGGTTCAGTTGGGCCGCCCTGGATCGCACGGCTGTATTCGCATGCGTAACCCCGACATTATTGAATTATTTGATCATCTATCCTTGGATACACCGGTGTATATTCAGGGATCCAAAAAGGAGCAGGCAGCGCATGGACAATAACAAGAAGGAAGCCCTTAAAGCGGCGCTGATCCATATCGAGCGGCAGTTTGGCAAAGGCGCTATCATGCGCATGGGCGATGGCATTGCCGATGGCAGCCTTGAGGTTATCTCCACTGGCTCGCTGGGGCTTGACGTGGCACTCGGTATCGGCGGTTTCCCACGCGGACGGGTGGTCGAGATCTACGGCCCTGAATCATCCGGCAAAACCACCCTGGCGCTGGAAGTCATTGCCCAAGCGCAGAAAAAAGGCGGCGTCAGTGCCTTCATCGACGCCGAGAATGCACTCGATCCGCAGTATGCCGGACGCATTGGAGTCGACATCGAACAGCTGCTGGTGTCGCAACCAGACACTGGCGAGCAGGCGCTGGAAATTGCTGACATGATCGTACGATCGAGGGCTGTTGATGTGATCGTCATCGACTCAGTCGCTGCTCTGACGCCGAAAGCTGAACTCGATGGCGAGATGGGCGATACACATGTCGGCTTACAGGCGCGCCTGATGTCACAAGCGCTGCGGAAGCTGACAGGCAACATCAAGCGCTCCAATGCGGTGCTGATCTTCATTAACCAGATCCGCATGAAGATCGGCATCATGTTCGGCAGCCCAGAAACTACCACCGGCGGCAATGCGCTAAAGTTTTACGCTTCAGTGAGGCTCGATATCCGGCGCATCGGTTCGATCAAGCGCGGGGATGAAGTCGTCGGTAACGAAACACGGGTCAAAGTTGTCAAAAACAAGGTCGCCCCGCCGTTTCGCCAAACCGAGTTTGATATCCTTTATGGCGAGGGCATCTCGCGTGAAGGCGAGTGGATCGACCTCGGCGTCAAACAAGGGCTGGTGGAAAAATCAGGCACGTGGTACAGCCACGCCGGCAACCGCATCGGCCAGGGACGCGATAACGTACGCAATTACCTGAAAGCGAATCCTGAAATCGCCAACAGCATCGACCGCGAACTGCGCGAAAAGCTGCTGCCGAAAGCCACGCTAAAGCCTACATCCGATGGGCCGCAACCCAGCAAGCCCTGATAACGCTTATGCGACCGCGTTGCGGCTGCTGTCACGGCGCGAGCATTCACGTCCTCAACTGGCAACCAAGCTGGCAGCCCGTGGGATCAACAAAACCACTATCGCTGCGCTGCTCGATCGGCTTGTGGATGAAGGCTGGCTAAGCGATGCGCGGTATGCCGCCGAGTTGCTGCGTGCGCGCCAGCAACAGGGTTATGGTCCGGCACGCATCAGCGCCGAATTGCGCGCGCAGAGTATACCCAAAGCGCTGATCGCCAACACCTTGGCGGCGGCTGAAACCGATTGGTTTGCTAATGCGCGCAACGCCCGCACCAAGCGCTTCGGCACGCCGCCCCCGGAAGGCACCACAGCACGCAGCCAGCAGATAAACTTCCTGCTGCGACGCGGTTTCGCCACGGAGCATTGCCGTTTTGCGATCGAAGCTTCGGATAACGCCGCCACAAGGTAGTGCAACTGGATCCTGGTGTGCGCTCTTGCCCTTTAAGTTTTGCCTGAAAAATACCCGCGATCAAATACTGCTCTCCCAATGCGCACCAACGATATAAGGCGACTGTTTCTGACCTTTTTCGAAGCCAGAGGGCATACCATTGTCCCCAGCAGCCGGCTGTTGCCTGCCCATGATCCGACGCTGTTGTTCACCAACGCGGGCATGGTGCAGTTCAAGGAAACTTTCCTCGGCAACCAACAACGCCCTTATTCTCCTTAAAATGGATAGAAAACTCGACAAGACTTCACGGAACCCGACAGCCAATAATAATCGCTAGCTATTATACGGAAGACCATCTGTCGATACGGAACAGGTACTTATATGTACGCAGCGGCATTTAAAAATATTGACGATACTTTATGGAAAGACGCTGGTTGCAGCAGTGAATTAGATTACATCGAACAGACCAGTTGGATTTTGTTCCTCAAGTATTTGGATGATTATGAAATAAATAAGGCCAAGTCAGCAGAGCTAGATAATAAAATATACAACCCTATATTGAGTGAAGAATTTAGCTGGGCAGTGTGGGCCGCACCAAAATCAAGAGACGGGAGACTAAACTATAATGCTGCACTGACTGGCGATGATTTACGTGAGTTTGTAAACGATGAACTATTTCCTTATCTAAGAAAATTTAAAGAATATGCCGATAGCGCTAACACCCTTGAATACAAAATTGGTGAGATATTCAGTGAGATAAGAAACAAGCTACAAAGTGGTTATGCGTTGCGTGAAGTCATCAACAAAATTGATCAACTCAGCTTTCTAAGCAACGATGACAAACACGAACTCAGTAGTTTATATGAAGATAAAATAAAAAACATGGGTAATGCTGGACGGAATGGCGGTGAGTATTACACGCCGCGCCCGCTTATCAAAAGTATCGTCCGGATTGTTAATCCCATAATCGGTGAAACTGTTTATGATGGTGCGGTTGGTAGTGCTGGTTTTTTATGTGAAGCCTATTCACACATGCGGCACAGTAAAGAGCTTAGTGCTACTGAATATGAACGGCTTCAATCGTGTACTTTTTACGGAAAAGAGAAAAAGTCATTAGCTTACGTGATTGGCATGATGAACATGATACTGCACGGGATTGAGGCACCGAACATAGTGCACGCCAACACACTTGGTGAAAATATCGCTGACATACAACCAGAAGATAAAGTTGACGTTGTACTCGCGAATCCACCTTTTGGTGGGAAAGAGCGTGCTGAAGTGCAACAAAACTTTCCTGTAGCAACCAGCGAAACCGCCTATCTATTCCTACAGCACTTTATAAAGATACTTAAAATAAACGGACGCTGTGGTGTTGTCATTAAGAACACCTTTCTCAGTAATACAGACAATGCAAGCATCGCACTTCGCAAGCAACTGTTGGAAGACTGCAATCTTTTTACTGTGTTTGATTTACCTAGTGGTGCATTTCTTGGTATTGGCGTTAAGACTGTTGTACTGTTTTTTGAAAAAGGCAAACCAACAAAGAAAATTTGGTACTACCAACTCAACGTTGGCAGAAATATGGGCAAAACCAATCCGCTTAACGAACGTGATTTGGTTGAATTTGAGGAAATGGCAAAAACGCAGCCGCCAAGCGATAACAGTTGGTGTGTAGATGTAGAAAAAATAAACAAAGATACGTTTGATTTAACTGTTAACAATCCCAATTGTGTTGAAGAGGCAGATAACAGAACGCCAGCCGAAATTATTGCTGAGATTGAACAACTAGATAAACAAGCAAGCATATCACTAAACAAAATTAAGAAACTGCTATGAGCAAAGATATCCGTTGGAAACAGCGCTTTAATAATTACGTATCAGCTTTAAGAAGTTTTACTGAGGCTGTTGAATTATCAGAAGAGCGAGAATTATCTGAATTAGAGAAAAAAGGCATGATTCAAGATTTTGAAGTTACTATCGAACTTTCTTGGAAAGTTTTAAAAGATTATTTTGAAGAACAAGGCATGAAACGTATAGAATCTCCAAAATCTGTAATAAAGGAAGCTTTTAGACAAAATCTAATTGAAGATGGACAAATATGGATCGATATGCTAGATAACCGAAATAAAACATCTCATATTTATGATGCAGGTGTTTTGATCGATTTATATGAAGCAATAATAGAAAAATTTTACCCTGAGTTTGTGAAATTATCACAAACATTTACACCGTTATATGAAAAAACAGATGGTTGATTCTCATGGCCTGCCTGAACGCAGCGTGGCAGAATTACATCGGATTTTTGCTAACTATCCTCAAGTGCAAAAGGCTGTCATTTATGGATCACGTGCTACAGGAAAGTATCGCAACGGCTCAGATATCGATTTAACCTTGTATGGCAATACCTTAACTCAGGTTATTTTATGTAAAATAATCGGTGATATCGATGATTCATCCATACCGTATAAGCTTGATCTATCTATTTTTGAGAATCTCGAGCATACCAAATTGCGCGATCATATTGAACGTGTAGGCAAGGTATTTTATGAAAAGGTTGTGTGGAAAGTAGTAAAGCTTGGTGATATATGTAAACTAGCTTACGGGAAAGCATTGCTGAAAGAAGAACGACTAGAACAAGGGGATATTCCAGCTTATGGTGCTAATGGTGTTAAAATATATGCAAAAAAACCGCTTTATTCAAAGCCAAGTATAATCATTGGAAGGAAAGGTTCTGCCGGGGAATTAAACAAAAGTGATGTTCCTTTTTGGGCGTTAGACGTTGCATATTATGTAGTTGTTAACGAACAAGAAGTGAATTTAGATTTTCTTTACCTTGTTCTTTTAAATCAAAACATTCCTTCTTTGGCACGTGGTGTAAAGCCTAGCATCAATCGTAATGATGTATATTCATTAGAAATACCGCTTCCTCCACTCGCAGAGCAGCAACGCATTGTAGCTAAGCTTGATGCAATATTTTCTGAAATTGATGCGGCGATTACTGTTGCTAGAAAACAGATAGCCAGCTATAAGGTACTGAAATCTGCAATCCTCGCATCCGAACTACAAAGCGAGGCAACATGAACGAAGCCGATACACGCGCAGAGTTAATCGACAAACAGCTTGAAGCGGTTGGTTGGAAGACTGCTGGCGATGTGCGTGTGCAACGGGAATACAAAATCAACGCATTGGTGGCATTGCTCTTGCTGTAAATGCTCTAAGAAAAATGATGATGGCCCAAAGACCCCAGCTTGCCAAAATGGTCAAACTTACAGCCCGAATTTTGATTGCCAATAGTAAAATTATAATTTCACCTAACAAACGAAATAGAAATGTTTGCATATTTTGGACTACTTAAAGCACCCGCGATCAAATACTGCTCTCTCAATGCACACCAATGATATAAGGCGACTGTTTCTGGACTTTTTCGAAGCCAGAGGGCATACCATTGTCCCCAGCAGCCCGCTGTTGCCTGCCCATGATCCGACGCTGTTGTTCACCAACGCGGGCATGGTGCAGTTCAAGGAGACTTTCCTCGGCAACCAACAACGCCCTTATCAGCGAGCCACCACCGCGCAGCGCTGCGTGCGTGCTGGTGGCAAACACAACGATCTGGACAACGTCGGCTACACCGAACGTCATCATACGTTTTTTGAGATGCTGGGCAATTTCAGCTTTGGCGACTATTTTAAGAACCAGGCAATCCACTACTGCTGGGAGTTGCTCACGGGTGTTATGCAGCTCCCCGCTGAATCCTTATGGGTTACGGTACACGATGGAGACACCCAGGCAGAGCGCATCTGGCTGGATGAAATCGGCATTGACCGCAACCGTTTCAGTCGTTGTGGTGACGACAGCAATTTCTGGAGCATGGGGGATGTTGGCCCCTGCGGCCCCTGTTCAGAGGTGTTTTATGATCACGGGCCATTGCTCGCTGGCGGGCCGCCCGGCAGCCCAGATGAAGACGGCGATCGCTATATTGAGATATGGAACCTAGTGTTCATGCAATACAACCGCGACGCCAGCGGCACATTGCACCCGCTGCCACGTCCATCCGTCGATACCGGCATGGGGCTGGAGCGCATCGCCGCGGTGCTGCAAGGAGTGCACAGCAACTATCACATTGATGTATTCAAGGACTTGATCAGCGCCGCGGCAGCGCTGGCGCAAGTTGACGCGTGCGCCACTAGGTACGCTGACGCCACCGCACGCGACACCACTGGCAAGGCGATCGAGACGTCCCTGCGGGTGATCGCCGATCACATCCGCGCCTGTGCTTTTCTGATCGCCGATGGCGTCATTCCAAGCAATGAAGAGCAGGGCTACGTGCTGCGCCGCATTATCCGCCGTGCGATTCGTCACGCACGCCGGCTGACACGCCAACAACCGTTTTTCTGGCGCATGGTGGGGCCTCTCGCTGCCGCAATGGGGGATGCCCACTCTGAGCTCCATACGCAATGTCAGCACATTGAACGCACCCTGCTGCAAGAAGAGGAACTATTCGCAAAAACCCTAGATCAAGGAATGGAGCGTCTGTCGCGAGCCATCGCCGCGGCGCGCAATGGCGTCTTGAGCGGTGCTACAGTATTCAAACTCTACGATACCTATGGGCTACCAGCGGATCTGACCGCAGATGTGGCACGCGAACACGCGCTGCAAGTGGATTGGGAAAGCTTTGAGCACAGCATGCAGCAGCAACGCTTGCGCGCGCGCGGCGCAAGAACCGCGCAGCAGCGTGCCATGGATCAGCCAAGCACCACCGCGCTTGATGTCGGCAATCTGCCACCAACCCATTTTTGCGGCTATCAGAGGCAAAGCGACGCTGCGACGGTGATCGCTTTATATGACGCGAACGGCGCGCGGGTGGAGCACCTAGAGGGGGCTGTGCCGGGGTGCGCAGTGCTCGATGCAACGCCGTTTTATGCCGAGGCCGGAGGGCAGGTCGGTGACCGCGGCAATCTGCAGCACGCGGAGGCGCTGTTCGCCGTCGATGATACCCAAAAACAAAACGGGATTATTGTGCATTCCGGTGGATTAAAAAGCGGTCGCCTGCACGTTGGCGCACGTATCACCGCCAGCGTCGATCGCACACACCGCTGCGCCTGCGCGCGCAATCATTCCGCTACCCATTTATTGCACGCTGCCCTATGCCAGATCATTGGCACTCACGTCCAGCAGAAAGGCTCGCTGGTGGAGCCGCTGCGCCTGCGTTTTGACTTTTCCCATCACCAACCCCTGTCAAACGAAGAAATGTTCTCCATTGAGCACCGCGTTAACGAGTGGATTCTGGCGAACACGAAGGTGAGCGTCGAAATGATGCCATTGAAACAAGCGCAACAAAGCGGCGCGGTAGCCTTGTTTGGCGAAAAATACAGCGACCCCGTGCGCGTACTGAGAATTGGCGAGGCCTCCACTGAACTGTGCGGCGGGACGCATGTCAACCGCAGCGGTGACATCGGTTTATTCAAGCTCACCGACGAATCTGGCATCGCCGCCGGGGTGCGCCGGCTACAGGCAGTCAGCGGTCACCAGGCGCTGCTGTGGCTGAGCGAAACGAACCGTCAGATGGAGCGCATCGCCGCGGTGCTGCAATCCGATAAAGGGCGACTCGTCGAACGCCTTGAAGCACTGGTCGCCAGTCGCACCCACCAAGATAAGCAATTGCAAGTTCTGCAAAATCAGTTGTCAGCCGCCAAAGCCGATGAACTGTTGCAGCAGGCGATCACCATCAAAGGCGTTCAGGTATTATCGGCACGCCTCGATAACGTCACCAACCAGCAACTGCGCGATACCCTGGATCGGCTGAAGCGCAAGCTCAAATCCGCGCTCATCGTGCTCGCCAGCGTCACCGACGGCAAGGTCACGCTGATCGCTGGAGTGACCAAAGACACCTGCGATCGCCTCTCCGCCAAGACCCTGATCAACTTCGTCGCACCGCAGCTCAATGGTCGCGGCGGTGGGCGCGACGACCTAGCACAAGCCGGCAGCCATGATCCCAGCCATCTCGATCAGGTGCTGAAGACGGTAGCGACCTGGGCCACAGAGCAGTTAGGCACCTCGAAAAAACAACTTCGCTAGCTTTTCAAGGTGCCGTCTATTGGGGAAATGCCCCTTCCAACAATAATTTCGTGGTGCCGCTTTGCGGTTTTGCCGCTCAGCGAATGGAGCGCCGCCGGTGCTCCTCATTAAAAATAAAAAATAAAACAATCCGTTCCCCACCCTCCCCCTCGTTTTTCGAGGTTCAAAATTGGAAAAGCCCTAACTTTTGTATCATGGCTGCAATCCGAAGCACATGGCTCTGATCGTACAAAAATACGGCGGCACCTCGGTCGCTGATATGGCGCGTATCCGCAGCGTTGCTGAGCGTGTGCAGAGCACCCGCCAGCGCGGTCACGAGGTCATCGTTGTGCTGTCGGCAATGGCCGGCGAAACGGATCGCCTGATCGCGCTGGCTCACTCGCTCTGCCCGCAGCCGGCGTTGCGCGAGCTGGATGCGATGCTGGCTACCGGTGAGCAGCTAACGGTGGCGTTACTGGCGATGCTCTTATGCCAATACCAATGTCCAGCGCGCTCTTATAGCGGCATGCAGGTCAGCATCCATACTGACAGCACCTACGGCAAAGCACGCATCATCGGAATCGACGAACAGCACATCAGAGCCGACCTAGACGCCGGGCGGGTGGTGGTTGTAGCAGGCTTTCAGGGCATTGACCCTGACAACAATATCACCACTCTAGGGCGCGGCGGATCTGATACCACCGCAGTCGCCCTAGCGGCGCGCTTTGACGCCTGCGAGTGCCAGATCTATACCGATGTCAGCGGTGTTTATACCGCCGATCCAAACATTGTGCCGACGGCACGACTGCTTGCCTACATCACTTTTGAAGAGATGCTGGAGCTTGCCAGCCAGGGGGCAAAGGTGTTACAAAATCGCTCCGTGGAATTCGCCAGCAAATACAACGTCCCGCTGCGGGTGTTGTCATCATTCGAAAACCAAAGCGGTACGCTTATCATTTCCGAGTATAACGACATGGAAGAACCCCTGATATCCGGTATTGCCTGTACCCGTGATGAGGCCAAAATCACCGTGCTTGGAGTACCTGACCGCCCCGGCATCGCCCATCGCATCATCGGTCCGATCGCGGATGCAGAGATCGAAGTCGATATGATATTGCAAAACTCAGGACAGGACGGTAACGCCGATTTCACGTTCACGGTGCACCGCAACGACTACCAACACGCCTGCCAGCAAGTCCGCCAGGCACTCGTTGATCTCAATGCCCGCGAGTTAATCGGTGACGACCACATCGCTAAGGTTTCGCTGGTGGGCATCGGTATGCGCTCCCATGCGGGCATCGCAAGCCGCATGTTTGCTGCACTGGCCAAGGAAAACATCAATATCCAGATGATCTCCACCTCAGAGATCAAAGTATCGATGGTGATTGACGAGGACTACATGGAGTTGGCGACGCGAACGCTGCACCGCGAGTTTGGCTTGGAGTCAAGCTGATCGGATGGTCAGCGACGCGTCCGCTGCCCCGTACCAATAGATGGGCTTCCGTGTAATAGCTACCGCTTATCCTGACTTTGACGGCCTAGCCTTCGCTCGGGTTAATCGATCCAGCGATCGAAAAGCCGTTGCAGGTTACCCAGCCCATCAAGTAAGCCGTCAATCGCAACCGCGCTTGGCGGGGGTTGTTGCGGCAGTTGCGACAACAGGCAAGCCATCCGCGCTGCGTCGCCGCCCTCCTCCGCCGATAACAGACGCACCAACCCTAAGCGATCGGCATGGAAAGCACGCAGGTATTGCTCTAGGCGAGGAGCGCGGCGCGGCACCAGCAGCGCTGGCTTGTCGAAGGTCAGAATGTCGCAGAAGGTATTGTAGCCGCCCATTGCGACGATCGCCGCGGCATTGCTCGTTAGGTGTTCGATACGCGCATCAAAAGCCAGCGACTGGAGTTTTCCCAAGCGCTCAACGCGACGCTCAAACGACTGGCGGCGCGCCGGCTGCATGAACGGACCGAAGACGATGATCGCGCGTGGCGTGGGCGGCGTTGCGCATTCATACGCCGACAGCACCCAATCGATCAACACCTCACCATCCCCGCCACCGCCAGCGGTGACCAATAGATAAGGCGTTGGCTGCGGTTGCGGCGGCGCGCTCAGAGTCGGTTTTTCGCTCGGTGCATGGGTGCGCAGATAACCAGTATAGGTCAGTTTGCGTTGTACGCTGCTGGGCAGATCGAGACCGTTCAACGGCTCATAAACCTGCGGTAGTCCATAGACCAACACGTCATCGTACAACTCTTCAAGCGCCGGAATCGGTTTTTTACGTTTCCATTCACGCGCCAGCAGCACTGGATCGTCAAGAATATCGCGCAACCCCAGCACCAGCCGGGTAGCCGATTTTTTCAGCATCCGCAACGTATTGCGAATCTCCCCGCGCAGCCCGAAAGGCTCTTTGTCAACTAACAGGATATCGGGCGCAAACGTCTTCGCCGTATGCTGGATAATGGAGGCACGCATCGCCAGCACTTGGCGCAGGTCCAAATGCAGGCTGAGCGACGAATACTCACCGTTACGCAGCTTGATAACGCCGGGAATGCGCACAAAGTCAACCCGCGCACGAAAATCAAAACTGCCAATGATCGGAGAGCCGGATAAGATCAGCACCGATAAACCCTTGCGCTGCGCTACCAACGAGTGAGCGATGGTGCGGCAGCGGCGCAGATGACCAAGACCGAAGGAATCGTGGCTATAGATCAATACGCGGGCACTGCGGGGTTTCGATGGCACTTAGCACAGACCTCTTCAAGTATTGAGCCGGGAGGGCATCCGCAAAACCGTACAACTCGCCTGAGCGTCTGGCTGTCCAGTCGTCTGAGCAGGCGAAAAATACATCATAGCGGATCAGGAAAAAAAACCTTCACCTGCCGCCGCGTGCGTGTCGTGTCGCGCAGCGCGTTGCAAGCAACTACCGCGCACACCTCTTTCAGTCGGCCAGCGGGCCAGAAAACGCCAGAAAATGCCGCCGGTAGTAACGCAGTTCATCAATTGAAGCACGGATGTCGTCCTTTGCGCGATGGGCGTCTGGTTTTTGCAGCGCCGCCTTGTGCTGCGGTGCCCAGCGCTGGCACAACTCCTTCAGCGTACTGACATCGATATGGCGGTAATGAAACCAAGCCTCTAGTTGCGGCATCCAGCGCGCCAAGAAGCGGCGATCCTGGCATACCGTGTTACCGCACATTGGTGACGCTTGCGGCGCGACCCAGGTCTGCACAAACGCCAAGGTTTGCTGCGCTGCGAGCGCCGCCGACAGGTTGCTTGCGCGCACCTGCTCAAGCAACCCCGAGGCAGTATGCTGGCGTACGTTCCATGTATCCATGCGGCGCAGCGCCGCCTCCGGCTGATGGATCACGAGGTCAGGGCCTTCGGCCAGAACGTTGAGCTCGTTGTCTGTGATAATCGTCGCCATCTCGATGATCACATCGGTCAGCGGATCCAATCCGCTCATCTCAAGATCGATCCAAATCAGATTGTGCGGCGATTGGGTGTTCAAAGCATCAGGCATCGCAAGGTCCGTTTTGCATCAGCTAGGTGTTCTTATGCCCCAGCATAGTGGTTGATGGGTTGGTGGTTGGCGGCTACTGAAGCTGAAGCCAAAACACACTGCCTATGTTGCGCTCAGCGCCTTTTTGCCTGCCCGCGGCGCTGCTGTCTATCCGTCAGGGCACGCAGCCCGATGCTGTGGTATTCTAGGGGTTTTGGGGGAAGGGGGTACAGCGTTTTTTATTGTGGTGGAGTGACTACCGGCACCACGAAATTATTGCTGGAGGGGGCAGTGCCCCAAATTCCAGCGCGCCGCCCGCCACTATGCCAGAGCAACGGACCGCAACCCAGACAATCCAACAAAGCAAGAAGCACCTGATGCACCTTCAATTTGAAGCCAATCTGAAACACCAGAGCGCCGCCGTGGATGCGGTGCTCGACGTGTTTGCCGGTGCGCCCTGTACCCGCCCAGAGGATAAAATTCTGACTGGAGAGGTATCCCGCAATGTGCTGCATATCAGTGCCGAGAATATTTGGCAGAATGTTGCAAAGCTGGTCAAAGCGCAGGGCCTTGCGGATTATTCCCCAACCAAGGAGGCGGACTTTTCCATCGAGATGGAGACCGGGACCGGCAAGACCTACGTCTATATCCGCACCATCTTCCAGCTTCACAAGCAATACGGCTTGCACAAGTTCATGATCGTGGTGCCGAGCGTGGCAATCCGTGAAGGTGTGTTGGCAACCTTGCGCGACACCCAGCCGCATTTTCGGGCGATCTACGGGGAGACCGCTTGCGACATCGAGTACAACAGCAAGCACCTGCACATGGTGGAGGACTTTTGTACCACCAATCACCTATCCATCATGGTGATCAACAAACAGGCCTTCGACAAGGACAGCAACATCATCAACGCTGAGAATCGCGATAGCGGCAATTTGCTTTTGCAACTGCAGCAGGTGCGACCGGTGATCATCCTAGACGAGCCACAGGAGGGCATGGACACGCCGAATATGCAAGAGCGTCTGGCAGATTTCCAGCCGTTGTTCAAGCTGCGCTATTCAGCAACCCACCGGTACCCGAAGAATGTCATCAACCGCCTCACCCCTTATGACGCTTACAACAGCGGGTTGGTCAAAAAAATTGCCGTGCTGGCTATCCATGAGACCAACATGCAGAGCAATGTGACGATCAAGTTCCATCGACTCAATCTTGGCAAAGACCGCCCGAGCGCCAGCCTGTCTCTGAATGTCCGCCTGAAAAGCGGTGAGATTAAAGAGAAAACGGTAACGGTCAAGCGCCTAGATGACCTTTTCAAAAAGACTGGAAACCGTAGTTATACAGATTGGGTGGTGGACGATATCGGGACTACCGAACTGTATAACGGCGAAGGCTATATAACCTTCACCAACGGCGAGAGGATTCCCGCAGGCGGATCGCTGGGCAGCGACAAGGAAGCGATTTTCCGCCAGCAGATCAAGCGTGCCATACAAAACCATTTTCAGCGCAAGCAGCAGCTTGTGCCCCTAGGCATCAAGCCGCTGGTGCTGTTTTTCATCGACCGGGTTGACAACTATATGGCATCGGATGGCCTCATCCGGCGCTTGTTCATTGAGGAGTACAGCACCCTGCATCGGCAGAAATATGGCACCGATGCAGTGAACCTTGATGCCGTTCACAACGGCTATTTTGCCAAGAACACCCAAGGCCAGTTCACCGACAAGACGCGCTCAATGGAGGGCGAGACGAGCAAGGCGATCTACGACACGATCCTCAAGCACAAGACCGTGTTGCTGTCCTTTGACGAGCCGCTGGAGTTCATCTTCTCGCACTCTGCCTTGGGCGTTGGCTGGGATAACCCCAATGTATTCACCATCTGCACCCTGAACGAGAGCATCAGCCCGATCAAAAAACGCCAAGAAATAGGCCGCGGCCTACGCTTGTGCGTACAGCAAAACGGCAAGCGCTACCGCGACCCGGACGGCATCCTAGAAGGTCAGGAGGTCAACTTGCTGACGGTGGTGCCGAACGAGAGTTACCGCAGCTTTGTTGAGACCTACCAGCAAGAGCTGCGCGACGAGATGGGCGACGAGATGGGCGCACACGCCGCACTACCCGAAGTTCGCGATGCCAACCGCAAACCGCTCAAGATAAAGCGCCGGGAAGATAGGTTCACCTCTGATGACTTTCTGGACTTGTGGCAGAGAATTGCCGGCGAAACGCGCTGCAGGGTGCATTTTCGTGAGGACTGCCTGATTGCAGACGGCATCAAAGCCCTGTCTGAAATCGCCGTTCACGCCAATGAACTGGAGATCTCGCTGCATCACTGGGACAGCATCAGCGAAGAAGGGGTGGAGGCCCAGCACCAAGGCACCGCCAGAACTACCCTTGCGGGGCGTTTCGCTCCCCTGAATGTGGTAAAGGAACTGTCGCGCAATAGCGCTTTAGCGACCACCACCACCGCCGCGATACTGGCCGGATTGCCAGAGGCCCAACAACTCATGCTGATCCGCAATCCGATGCAGTTTTTAGCCGAGGCCACCAAGGCGCTGCGCCGCATCGTCAACAACGAGTTGGTGCGCCTAGTGTGGTATGAGAAAACCGAGCGGACGCTATCCCTAGACGAGTTGTTCAGCGCCGAGGAAGAGACTTTGCGTGATACCACCCCTACACCGAAAAGAGGGCTGTATGATCATATCATCCACGATTCCGAAGTGGAGCGGAATATGGCGACGGCCTTTGACAACCATACGACCGTGCGCTTGTTTCTGAAGTTGCCACCTAAATACAAAATCCCAACGCCCATCGGCAACTACACCCCAGACTTTGCGTTGGTGATGGAGAAGCGCAATTTAGACGACCCAGAGAACGCAAAAACCCGCTTCTATTTCATCATCGAGACCAAGGGGGCAAGCGATCTGGACCTGCTCAAGCCGGATGAGTGGATGAAGATCAAATGCGCCATGAAGCACTTTGCGGCGTTGGGCTTGCCAAGCTATCTCGCCCCCGTTGACAACCCCGACACTTTTGACGCATTGGCGCGAGAGCAAGTCGGCGAAACCTTTTTTAACCAATGAGGTAGGCCACAATGTCAGACCAACACCCCAAGGCGACCCGCATCACCAGCCCTGATCTGAACGCTGAGCGTCTGACCGAACTGCGCCGCCTGTTTCCCGACCTATTTGGTGCCGAGGGGCAGTTGGACGAGCAAGCATTGCAGCGGCTTGCTCATCCCAGCGCACCCACCGGGGCCACTGGGATCGAGCGCTTCCGCTTTGAATGGGCTGGGAAACAAGAATCCAAGCGCCGCGCCTTCACCCCCAGCCGCGCCACCCTAGTAGCCGACAAAGCGCGCAGCGTCAACTTCGACAATACCCACAACCTGATCATTGAAGGAGACAACCTAGAAGTCCTGAAGCTCTTGCAAGCCACCTACTTTGAACAAGTGAAGTGCATCTATATTGATCCGCCTTACAACACCGGCAATGACTTTATCTACCCCGACAACTACACCGAGGGCAAGCAAGCCTATTGGCAAGGAAACGGGATAATCAAAGACGGGGTGAAACTGACCGCCTTAACCGAGAGCGACGGTAGGAAACATTCAAAATGGCTGAACATGATGCAATCACGCTTGCTGCTTGCACGGCTGCTTTTGCGACAAGACGGAGTGATTGTCATATCAATATCTGATGCAGAGATTCACAATCTGCGCCAGTTGTGCAACCAAGTTTTTGGCGAGGACAGCATGATAGGATGCGTTGTATGGAACTCAACCAAATCGGTAACAAATACTGCCCTGATTTCGGTGTCGCACACCTACAACTTAATCTATGCAAAAAACAAAAATTATTTCATTGAAAACAGGCCACATTTTCGCCTACCCGAAGATGGGGAAGGCTTTGCCAATCCCGATAATGACCCGCGAGGGCACTGGAAAGCTGATCCTTTCCAAGTAGGGGGAGAGAGACCCAACCAGCTTTACCCAATCACAAACCCAACCACCGGTGATGTTTATCGGCCAAGTCCGGGAAATAGCTGGAAAAATGAGCTTACAGTGTTTAAACATTTGATAGCAGATAATCGAATCGTGTTCGGGGCCACAGGCGAGGCTGGTCCTCAGAGAAAAAGGTTTCTGAGCGATTCAAAAAAACGGGGAAAGGTGGCTAAAACGCTATGGAATGATGTCGATACAACAACGAATGCAACACAATCCCTGAAAAAGCTAATGAGAGACGATGTTTTTGATAACCCAAAGCCTGTTAACCTTATCAAAAGATTTATACAGCTTGGGGGTCACGATCCCGATCCTAGCGGTGCCATTATTATGGACTTCTTTGCTGGTTCAGGAACGGCAGGCCAGGCGGTGATGGAGCTGAATGTAAATGCCAGTGAAGGCAGAAACATCCGCTATATCCTAGTTCAAGTCCCCGAATCTATCGATGAAAAGCACCCCGCCTGCAAAGCCGGCTACAACACCATATCAAAAGTGTGCATTGAGCGGGTAAAAAGAGCGGGGGAGCAGATCAAAGAAGCACACCCTGATAGTCCAACAGACACCGGATTCCGTGTCTATCGTCTAGCCAACAGCCACTTCCCAGAAAACCTGTTCACAGCCGATCCTAGCAAGTCCGCCGCGGAAAACCTTGCCGCTCTCAAGGTCCATCTAAAGACCGCGGGCCAAGCTCGCCTGTTCAATGACCGCGATCGGAGCGATACCATCACTGAGATCTCCCTGAAGAACGGCTATGGCCTGTTCTTTACCTTGGTATCGCTCAAGGACGCCTTCCCCGCCAACACCGTTCAGCGCCTGTCCGGCAACGGTAAATCAACCTTGCTGTGTCTAGATGCAGCACTTGAAGAGACCACCGTTGCCAAGCTGACGGAGCACCATTTTAATGACCAACTGATGGTGTCGAAAGATGCTCTGAGCACTGCCACAACATGGTGCCTGCAGCGCGCCTTTGGCGACAATCTGCGCACGCTTTGAGCGCTGCTGGGATTGCACAACAGCGTTGGCGATGGGATGCCGGTTTTTTTATCCCCCGGCACTTGGCGACAGTTAACGTTTTTAATCGCCACTCGCCGGCTCAACTAAGGGCTTGACGCGCAGGCCGTTAATCGCATTTGGCAGTTGGTTGACGACGATCATCAAACCGTCGCGCAGCTCGGTGCCACGCACCAGAAATTCATATCCACCGTCACCGTTTTCGATCGCCCCAACGCGCGCAACTGACAACGCCCGCAGCCGCTCTTGGTGTACCGCATAGATCGTAGCGGTGCCATACAGCGCTTGCGCCGGTAATGCGACGACGCCCTTCTCGGGTGGTAATTTTATTGAGATCTCAGTAACCCGTCCAAGCGCCAGCTCAGCCCCTCCCTTGGTGATCTTGAAGATGCCAACCTCGCCAACGCCACCCACTTCAACCTGAGTGGAAAAGCGACTCAACACTGCCGTGATACGGCGACCGTCAACATTGGCGGTTGCGCTGAGCTTGACCTTGGCGTCCAGCAGATCGCGGATGCGTGGCAGGTGATGCAATGGGATCTGCGCCCTGATTTCCAATCGCCTGTTATCGTAGATTTCAATCAGTGGATCGCCAGCACGCACCCGATCGCCGGCTGATACATGCATGCGAGACACCCGTCCGCTGAACGGCGCCTTGATTTTTGTGCGTTGCACATCCAACCTGGCCCGCTCAAGCAGCGCATTGTCGCGCACCAACTGGGATTCCAAGCGGGCAATGCGGGACGTATGCTGGCGGATCATGAAGCGTCGATTCTCAAGCGCCAGAATCTGGCGCTCTTCATCCTGTCGCGCTTGATCAAGCTGAGCGCGCGATCCGACCAAGGCCTTGTTGAGGTGCCGTGCGCGTTCGACTTGCGCACGCACCAGATCAAGCAACGCCTCCTCGCTTTTAATGACCTGCAAGTTATTTTGGTGGTTCAGGTTCTCGGCTTCGATTTGCGCCTGCATATCGGCTACAGTGGCGCTGCGCTGGCGCTGCGCTAGTTCAACCTCGCGCACATCCAGCCGGATCAATGTTTGCCCCTTTTTCATCGTTTGCCCCTCCCTGACTTTTATCGGGCCGAGCACATCGGCGCTGATCGCCGCGCTCAAGCGCGTCATCTCGGTCGCGCCAACACGACCAAACAATACAATTTCAGGCTCATATTCAGCGGTCTTAACCTTGCGCACCGCCACCGTCCAAGCACGCTCAACCACAGCGATCGGTTGCGACTGCGGACGGCTAGACACTAAATAGGCGAAACCAACGCCGCCAACCGCCAAAATGATGATCGCCAACAGTAACTTGAGAGGAGTTTTCATAGAAAGTCAGGCAACACGCCACGGATAAAAAAGCGCCAAAAGCCGTCTGAATGCAGGGCTTGTCTATTGGGGGAAGGATTATAAATCAACGGCTTACGATACAGATGATGATACCCCTTCCGCCAAACCCTCATCCCATTCAAGGTTTTTCGAGGTTCCCTCCGAAAAATGGTTTACTGCAAAACCGCTGCGGCGATCCTGTACTGCCAGATAGCCTAGCGGCGAAGCTAGGGGCGTTCGTTGGCTTATATCGCTAAAGGTAGGGTAACTGCATTTCCCTTATTATAACATCCGCGCTTTATTCAGGGGTTCTCAAACCAATATACTTGTCATCCTATATCTTCAAGTAGCATGAGTATAAAACAGCAAATTGCTGCGGGAGTAACTTCCTTTCAAGCTATAAAAACGCTTCCACCATAGCCCCGACCGTTAAAAGAAGCCTGCAAGCGCTGGTTGTTTTATTCTGCACATATTGAAATAGTCGCCCATTAGTGGATAATTCAAGCGCTCTGCTCTCCCCCTTGTGCCTCCTTCAGCCGTCCCTTTGGCTTTGGCTGCCGCCGTCTCATCCGTTACACCACTTCTCTGCACAGCTGCACTGTTACAACTCGGATCGATTGAGGCCAGCGTCAGCGTCAGGGCCGTGGCGGAAGGTGAACCATTGACCCCTCTTGAACGTTACGAGCACGATTTAGGCCACCAGCACTTGCTGCCAGACGTAGCACAGCGTGAATTGGTCAGCGCACTCGATCACATCCACCACGCCTTAGTCGCCGATGCCACTGCCGCTGCCACCGACAGTTGGCTCAAAAGCGTTCGTACGTGGATCGGGCGCGGCAGCGAGCCGCCCGTCACCGGTCTCTACGCCTTTGGCGGGGTCGGTCGCGGCAAGACCTACATGATGAATCTGTTCTACGAGCAACTGCCGTTCAAACGCAAGATGCGGGTGCATTTTCACCACTTTATGCAGCGCATCCAAAACGAACTCAAGCAACTGAAACAGCAAGCGGATCCGCTGGAGGTGGTCTCTGATCGTCTGATTGAGCAGGCACAGGTGATCTGTTTTGATGAGTTCTATGTAACCGACATCGCCGATGCGATGCTGCTCGGACGCTTGCTGAAGCACTTGTTCACCCGCCGCATGACACTCATCACTACCTCAAACACCGCCCCCAATGATCTTTACCTAGGTGGCTTGCAGCGCGAGCGCTTCTTGCCAACGATTGCCCTGCTGCAGCAACACCTGCAGGTATTCCATATCCGCAGTACGATTGACTACCGGCTGCGCATTCTTGAGCAGGCCGAAACCTACCATTGCCCGCTGGACGCCGCCGCCGAGCAGCGCATGCACGATTGTTACCAGCAACTCGCCAAAGCAGACCTGCCGCGGGTGTCGTCGGTGGTGATTGAAGGACGGCGGATTGCGGTGCGGCGCATTGCTGAGGACGTGGCATGGTTTGAGTTCATCGTGCTGTGCAGCGCGCCGCGCTCGGTATCCGATTACATCGAGATTGCGCGCCGCTACCACAGCGTCCTAGTCAGCCATATACCGCTGTTGGATGATCACCATCGCGATCAAGTGCTGCGTTTCGTCCACTTAGTGGATGAATTATACGATCGCGGCGTCAACCTGATTGTGTCCGCCGATGCAGCGGCGAACCGGCTGTACAATGGCAAGTATTTTGCGCACCTGTTTGAGCGCACCAGCAGCCGCTTGTGCGAGATGCAAACTCACGACTATCTGACACGCAAGCACCGCGTACAGTAGGACGCCACACCAAGCGCCCGGCTTTCCGCGGCCTCCAGAAGCAAAATTGTGGTGCCTCGAAAAAACTCAACGGAATGAGGGTTTGGGGGAAAGGTCATTGCCCCCAATAGACAAAAAACCCTTGCTTGGGTACGGCATGACATTAATGCTCACAGTGCTGTTGAGCGAGGTAAAAAAAGATGGTTGATGAGCGGATGAATACGTTTCTTGATCGCGTTGAGCGCCTGCTTGAGCGCATTGAAGCGACGCTGCCGCCGCCAGCAGCAGCGATCGACTGGCGGCGGACGATCGCCAGTCGCTGGCAGGTGGTCGCCGATCGGGCGCTGTTACAGCCAATTGCGAAGCCGCGTTATCAGGCGCTTGCCGATCTGCTGTGCATCGATCAGCAAAAAGCGCTCCTCGAGCGCAACACCCGGCAGTTTGTGCATAACCGACCGGCCAATAATGCCTTATTGTGGGGCGCACGCGGCACCGGTAAGTCGTCGCTGGTGAAAGCGCTGGTCAACGCCTATTGGCAACAGGGCTTGCGCATCATCGAGGTTGACAAGAAAGACTTGTTCACTCTCGGACAGTTGGTCGATCGCATCGCCAACTGCCCGCAACGCTTCATCCTGTTCTTCGATGATTTATCCTTCAGCGAGGATGATAGCAGCTATAAGCCACTCAAAGCCGCTCTCGATGGCTCGGTGTGCAGCCTTTCGCCGAATGTCCTGATTTACGCCACCTCAAACCGCCGCCATCTGCTGCCGGAATACTTCAGCGAGAACCGCGAGGCAGCGCATGTTGATGGTGAGATCCACTACGGCGACACAACAGAGGAGAAAATCTCGCTGTCCGAGCGCTTTGGCTTATGGGTCTCTTTTTATCCGTATAACCAGCAACAATACCTTGACATTGCGTACCACTGGCTGCACAAATACAATGCCCTGCCGCAGGACCTGAGCGCAGTACGCGCCGCCAGCTTACGCTGGGCACTCGCCCGCGGCTCACGCAGCGGTCGCTGCGCGTTTCAGTTTGCTAACGACTGGGTCGGCCAACAAGGGCTGTGAGGCAGAATTTTAACGAGGGACATCGAAAAACCTCAACGGGATAGGGGAAAAAGGGGGAGAGAATCGTTTTTATTTTTAATTAGGAGCGCCTGTGGCGCGCCGGTCGCTGACCTCTCGATCCGCAAAGCGGCACCATGTAAATGATTGCTGGAGGGTTCTTCTCCTCCAGAACAGCAGCGCAGTATTTCCAGAAACGCCGCCCGAAGCATTCCCAGCACTTGGCTACGCAACATGCACGGCACCCCGTCAAAACCAAGGCCCCTCGGCCCTCTCCCAGAGGAAGAGGGGCGTTCCCACGCACCGTTTGGTAACACGTCAATCAAACATCTTGAAGGATTACAAGTATATAATGTGCATAGCATCTCCCTGCCACTCTCCCCCTTAGGAAAATACACTCATGCAAACTCTGGCCGCTGTCGCCCATGCCCCCGCTCAGCCGCTGAGCATTGAGAACGTTGAGCTTTCTGGACCCCAGTCAGACGAGGTGCTGGTCGAAATCCGTGCTACCGGCATTTGCCACACCGATGAATTTACCCGTTCAGGCGCAGATCCTGAGGGCTTGTTCCCGTCCATTCTCGGGCATGAGGGTGCCGGCGTGGTATTGCAGGTCGGTGCCAATGTCAGCAGCGTAAAACCAGGCGATCATGTGATCCCGCTGTACACCCCAGAGTGCCGTCAATGCGCGTACTGCACCTCTGGTAAAACCAACCTTTGCCAAGCGATCCGAACCACTCAGGGACAGGGGGTGATGCCCGATGGCAGTAGCCGTTTTCGTATCGGCAAAGATCCCGTTTACCATTACATGGGGACTTCAACTTTTGCTAACCACACGGTACTGCCGGAGATCGCCGTCGCCAAGGTGCGCGAAGACGCACCTTTCGATAAGATTTGCTATATCGGCTGCGGCGTAACAACCGGCATCGGTGCGGTGATCAACACCGCCAAGGTGGAAGCTGGTGCCAACTGCGTGGTATTTGGCCTGGGCGGCATCGGGCTGAACGTCATCCAAGGCTTGCGTATGGTCGGCGCAGACATGATCGTCGGCGTTGATCTCAACCACGCTAAGCGGCCGCTGGCGGAGAAACTTGGCATGACCCATTTCGTCAACCCTAGCGAGGTGGCGGGCGATCTGGTTCCTTATCTAGTCGATCTGACCCGCGGCGGGGCTGATTACTCGTTTGAATGTATCGGTAACGTCAACACCATGCGCCACGCCCTAGAATGCTGCCATAAGGGCTGGGGTGAGAGTATCATCATCGGTGTCGCTGGCGCAGGGCAGGAAATTTCCACCCGCCCGTTTCAGTTGGTTACCGGCCGGGTATGGCGAGGAAGTGCCTTCGGCGGTGCCAAGGGGCGCACTGATGTCCCCAAGATCGTCGATTGGTACATGGACGGCAAAATTAACATTGATGATCTGATCACCCACGTCTTACCGTTTAAAGACATCAACAAGGCTTTCGACTTGATGCATGCTGGCGAGTCGATCCGCAGCGTGGTGATTTTCTGAATCCGACGCGCTCGACGATGATCATGGAAACACTGAGAGAATACCGCTGTCATGGTGGTACGCAAGGGTTTTACCGTCACCATTCAGCGGCAACCGGAACCGCTATGTGCTTCGGCGTGTATCTGCCGCCGCAGGCTGAGAAAGCGCCCGTGCCGGTGCTGTATTATCTGGCCGGCCTGACGTGCAACGAAGAGACAGCGGCGCTCAAATCGGGCATTCAGGCAGCAGCGGCGGCGGCTGGAATCGCCATTGTGTTCCCTGATACCAGCCCCCGCGGCACTGCCATCCCCGGCGCCGACGACGACTGGGATTTTGGTACTGGCGCTGGCTTTTATATTGACGCTGAGCGTCCACCGTGGCACCAGCATTACCGTATGCAAAGCTACATCGTCGATGAACTCGCCGCCGTGGTGCTCGACGCCTTCGCGCTGCGCACCGACTGCAGTGGCATCATGGGGCACTCCATGGGTGGTCATGGCGCGCTGACTTTGGCGCTGAAGTTTCCGCAGCGGTATCGTTCAGTGTCGGCTTTTGCACCGATCGCCGCGCCAACCCGCTGCCCGTGGGGAGAAAAGGCGTTCACTGGCTATCTCGGGCCTGAGCGCAGCACTTGGACAGCACACGATGCCACCGAACTGGTGCGCGCCGGTCGAAGACAGCGTTTGATCCTTATCGACCAAGGCGAAAACGACTCTTTCCTAGCGCAACAACTGCACCCAGCGGCCTTCCAGCAGGCATGTGAGCAAACCGGCCAACCGCTCACGTTGCGTATGCACGCCGGTTATGACCACGGCTACTACTTTATCCAATCCTTCATCAAAGATCATATCGATCACCATCGCCGTTTTCTGTGTTGTGATCAGGAAAGCCTGTCACCGTAAGGCCTCTCGAAAAACCAGCGGAACTGGTTTTGAGGTTCACCCTAACAAACGCTTGGGAGCGCACCTAGGGCTGATCTGATGCTGGCTAGGCACCCTCCCTCAAGCGTTTGGCAGCCGGTCATCGGCTTGGAGATCCATGCCCAGCTATTGACCCGCAGCAAGGCCTTCTCAGCGGCATCGACAGCTTATGGCGCAGCGCCCAACAGTCAGGCGTGCGCGATTGACTTAGGGTTGCCGGGGGTATTGCCGCTCTTCAACCTTGAGGCAGTGCGAATGGCTATCCGCTTTGGACTCGCTATCAGCGCGCAGATTGCGCCGCGCTCGATCTTCGCACGCAAGAATTACTTTTATCCTGACCTGCCCAAAGGCTACCAAATATCCCAGTACGAGCAACCGATCGTCAGCGGTGGGAAGGTCAACATTGAAGGTGATGGCTGGCAACGTTCGATTGCTGTCACCCGCGCCCACTTGGAGGAAGACGCCGGAAAACTGATCCACGATCGCTATCCTGATCAAGCCGCCATCGATCTCAATCGCGCCGGCGTGCCATTGCTCGAGATCGTCTCCGAACCGGAAATGTATTCCACCAAGGAAGCCGTCGCGTATATGCGCAAAGTTCACTTAATCACGCGCTTTATCGGGATCTGCGACGGCAATATGCAGGAGGGTTCGTTCCGTTGCGATGCCAATGTATCGGTGCGCCCCGCTGGCAGCCAGTTGCTTGGCACGCGCGCCGAAATCAAAAACCTGAACTCTTTTCGCTTTCTGGAACGCGCTATTGAATACGAAATAAAGCGCCAGATTGAATTGCTGGAGAGCGATCAAGCGGTTATTCAGGAAACGCGCCTGTATGATCCACTGAACAACCACACCCGCCCAATGCGCAGCAAAGAAAACGCAAACGATTACCGTTATTTTCCTGATCCCGATCTACCGCCGTTAGTGGTTGAACCTGCGCTTATCGAAGAACTGCGCGCAGAGCTGCCAGAGCTGCCCGATCAGCGCCGTAACCGTTTCATGCGCGATTATGGTCTCAATGAACACGACGCCATTCAGTTGACCACCTCCCGTGAGCTCGCCGATTATTTTGAAGCGACTGTCGCCGCAGCGCCTGTGGGGCAAACGAAGGCCGTGGCGAACTGGACAACCGGTGCGGTAGCAGCAGCACTCAATCGTTGTGCAATAAGCATCAAAGAAGCACCAATAACCCCACGACAACTCGGACAATTAGTGCAACGCATCAGCGAACAGGTGATTTCTGGTTCCACAGCCAGAGAGGTATTTGATCAAATGTGGACGCAAGAGATCGATGCGGATGAGATTATCCGCACGCAGCGGCTGCAACAGATCTCCGATCACAGCGCGCTGGCGACCCTGATCGATACCGTGATTGAGACCAACCAGAAACAGGTCGCGCAATACCGAGCGGGTAAAACTAAGGTTTTAGGATATTTGGTCGGGCAAGTGATGAAACTTTCCCGCGGTCAGGCCAACCCACAGCAGGTCAACGCACTGCTACGCGCCCGTCTGGATGCGGTGAACTGAGCGGCCGCCTCCCGTGGCGACCGCGGCATTGGCGCACCACTGGCGCACCACTGGACCTGGGTGCATTGAGCCTTGGCACACGGACAGTACGCAGCGCCCCCTCATTCGCTAACAGCGGTGCCGCTGCGACTTAGCATCGGCCCCAGACTGCGTCCGCCTAACAGATGCAGATGCAGATGGAATACCTCTTGGTTGCCATCCCCGTTGCAATTGATGATCAAGCGGTAGCCACTTTCATCGATTCCTTCATCAGCGGCTAAGTTCTTGGCCACCAGAACGATGTGACCGATCAGGTTGCAGTCGGCCTCTTGCAGATCATTGACGGTTGGGATTTCGCGGTTAGGCACAATCAGAATATGCGTTGGCGCTTGCGGCCTGATATCGCGGAACGCGGTCACGCGTTCATCTTGGTAAACGATATCGCCACTTAATTCGTGGTTAATAATACGGCTGAAGAGAGTAGTCATTGAAGGGCCTCATCGTTAGATTAAACAGCCAGCGTGCAGATGATCGCCTGCATCTCGCGTCGCGCCATGTTTATTGTCAGCGCGCCATTAGCCGCGGAACAGCAACCAAAACGATGATTATACGGGAGCGCTTGGTATAAGTTAATCGAAACGCTTTATCAAAAACGGACATGGCGCGGCAGAGATAATGCAGCCACCTAGCCGCTGACAGCGTCAGCGATGAAACAACTGATCCTTGCATCAATGGTCTATGCGATAAAGAAGAAGCAAACACGCCGTTTTGTGGCGATAGAACAGAAAGCAGGCGCTCGATCTGCGTGAATGTAAAGCAACCGTCGCTAAGCGATTGAAACAGGCGGCAGAGGAAAAGTCGGTGTTCTTTGGGTGTATTGTTGCCGGCGACTGAAAAACACCGATTGAACGCAGTTGATAAATCAACTGAGCGCTGTCTTTCCTCCGCTTGCGTTCGCGCAAGCCATGTCTCGGGTAATCAAACGGCGCTTTGGTGCTTGGGATGCGTTGAAGTACGCTATAAGGCATTTTGGCTTCAACCCGCAAGTGCGTTCCTGATGTAATAAGGAAGGGGCCGCTACAGATATGAGCTACCTAGAAAAATCCTGAAATAGAGGCGGTTTTGTGTGCCCCAAGGCGCTGCTGCATTTGACGCTCTGGCATTAGCGGCTGCGTTTGATTCTCTGGTATCTTTTTGTTTTTATCCGCAACAACTAAGCGGGGCTTGGTCGTTGCGGAGGATTAAAAATGAAGGTTTCGCAATACGCCATCCGCGGCTACCTTGGTGTTTTAGAAAGAAAAATAATACCCATGAATATCAACACTTTACGAATTAATTATGAGCGTTAGTAATGACCTAAACAGGAGCAACTGGACCTTTTGCGAGATCATCAAGAATAGCCCCCTCCTGTATCTTCAAACAGCATGAGTATAACGCCATAATCTGGCACCTCGAAAAGCTGGCGAAGCGGGTTTTGCGAGATGCCAGCTTGAGTTCTGATAACGCAAAGCACCAGAATAACGCCCTGTCGCGTGGTTGCCTTTTAGCATCGACACCCAGATTGCGTACTTTCTTATTCTGCCTCATGACTTCTGGGTAGCTGTAAATGCGCAGTGTGCTGGCATAAGCCGCCGCCTTGCGCAGAATGAAACTTATACAAATGGGACCCGCAAATGATCCCCATCATGGATAAACTAAAATCTCACTCTGACACTCAGGCGTCAAAACACCTCAACAAATATTTTCTGACGACAAACTCGCTGCGCTTGCTAATTGGAATTGCTTTCTATATTATAACGACTGCGCCATTGTTATTAGCGTGCGACCTTTTCAGTATCTGACCTAAGGAGAATAATAATATGAGTATTGACAGTATTGATCTTAACGAATTGTCCTATGATGAACTTGTCAGGCTTCAACGAAGCCTTAACAAAGCAATTGAGTCATACGGTAAACGGCGTAAGAGACAAGCCTTGGACGAAGTCAAAAGCGTGGCTACAAAACACGGCTTCTCGCTTGATGAGCTGCTGGGAGGATCGAAGGGTGGCAGCGAAACAAAAAGTGTGCCGCGCTATCGGAATCCATCAAATGCCGCTGAAACCTGGACAGGGAAAGGCAGGAAACCCGGATGGGTGGTGAATTATTTAGATAATGGAGGGGATCTCGATAATATAAGAATACCTGATTGAAGCAGTATCGCACGTAACTTTGAGAAATAAAGTGATGCTCTGAATGCGATCTGAGGCTCGCTAAAGGGCATCTGCTTGTTGAATCGAGGTACCCTATAGCTGTTGTTTGCGTATATAATTGTCTCCCCATTGCGCCCGTAGCTCAGAGGATAGAGCACCTGGCTACGAACCAGGGGGTCGGAGGTTCAAATCCTTCCGGGCGCGTGTTGCGGTCGTGTTGCGCCACTATCAGCAAGTGCTGGGCGTAACGCCCACTGGCGGCTTGCCTGCAAGTCCTCTGAAGTATTATTATGCCTTATGGGAACCTTGAGGAACCTCAACGGGATGGGGGGTTCGGGAAAGGAGCACCTTCATCTGTAACGTAAGCCGTTGATTTATAATCATTCCACTAATAGACAAGCCCCGCAAGGCACCTTGCGAGGTGCCTTATGTTCAACACCCCTTACATCTGCTGAAAAGAAACATGGACACCGACTCCCAGAAACAAACTTACGATTTCCAAACTGAGAACCGCCAGTTGCTGGATCTGATGATCAATTCGTTATATAGCAGCAGAGATATTTTTCTGCGCGAGTTGATCTCAAACGGAACCGATGCGATTGACAGACTGCGCTTTGATGCGCTTACCGACGAAACGCTTTATGAAGGCGACAACGATCTCAAGATAAGTGTCGCGATTGACAAAGCAGCCGCGACCATCCGCATCAGCGATAATGGCATCGGCATGAGCCGTGATGAAATAGTACATAATCTGGGCACGATTGCACGATCGGGCACCAAACGGTTTGTTGAATCACTCAGCGGAGATGCTTCCAAGGATGCACAGTTGATTGGTCAGTTTGGCGTTGGTTTCTATTCGACGTTCATGGTGTCTGATCAAGTGCAGGTGTTCTCCCGCCGCGCTGGATTGCCGGTGAGCGAGGGAGTGCATTGGCATTCAACTGGAGACGGCACATTTAGCGTGGCAGCAGCAGAAGTCAAGCAACGCGGGACAACCGTCGAACTGCATTTGCGTGAAGCGGTACGCGATGAATTTATTGATGACATGAAGCTCCGCCAAATCATCCGCCGCTATTCCGATCACATCGCGGTACCGGTGGTGATGCCGCTCGCATCGCCGTATAAAGACGCCGATGCTGAAGACAGTGACGCGGCGGCAGCACCGCCGGAAGAAGATACCATCAACGACGCAACAGCGTTATGGATGCGCAACAAAAACGATATCAGGGACAGCGAGTATCAATTGTTTTACAAACATATTGCGCACGATTTCGAGGATCCGCTAGATTGGATCCACAGTCGCATTGAGGGCCGTCTGGAATATACCTCGTTGTTGTATATCCCCGCAAAAGCACCCTTTGGCCTCTGGGATCGCAGCATCCACCGCGGCATCCAGTTGTATGTACGGCGGGTGTTCATCATGGACAACGCGGAAGAATTGATGCCTCCTTATTTGCGTTTTGTGCGTGGCGTCATTGATTGTGCTGATCTGCCATTGAATGTGTCGCGTGAGCTGTTGCAAAAGAACAAACAGATTGACACCATCCGCTCTGGCTCAGTGAAGAAAGTACTGGATATGCTCGGGCGTCTTGCAAAAAACGAGCCGCAAAAATACGAAAAATTCTGGGAACAATTCGGTCGCGTGCTGAAAGAAGGCATTGCGGACCACAGCAATGACCTTGAGACGATTAAGAAACTGCTGCGCTTTGCCTCCACGCATGATCCCAGTGGAAATCCATCCGTATCGCTGGCGCAATATGTGGAGCGCATGCAGGAAAACCAGAAACGTATTTACTATAGCACCGCTGATAGTGACAAAACGGCGCGTAACAGCCCTCATCTGGAGCGTTTTGTCGATCACGGCATTGAAGTGCTGTTGCTCACCGATCCAATTGACGAATGGGTGGTCAGCGAGTTGATTGAATACGATGGTAAATCACTGCAATCAGTGGCTAAGGGGTTGTTGCAGGAAGATGCGATTGCTGACAAGAATGCCGCTGCTGATGACAACCATACGGCAGCAGATAACGCCAACGCTGACACACCCTCCAACACGGCTGCTGATGACGCGCTGCTGGAGAGTATTCGCAGGGCCTTGGGCGACCGCGTCAAAGGGGTACGCGCCTCGCAGCGGTTGGTGCGATCGCCCGCGTGCCTAGTGGTCGGTGAGCATGAAATCGGCGCGCGGATGCTGCGCATTTTAAAATCATCCGGGCAGGATATCGCCGAATCAAAACCAGTCCTTGAGGTCAATATCCAGCACCCTCTGGTGCAACACATGCGCCTTGAAGTGCGCTCTGAGCAGCGCGACAAGTGGTCGCATTTGCTGTTCGATCAGGCATTTTTAAGCGAAGGTGGGCACCTGGATGATCCAGCCGCTTTTGTCCAACGGACGAACGATATTGTGCTCAGCCTGATCTCCTCAGCACCTGCTGCGCCGCCGCCAGCAGCAGCGGTCACGCCTGAAGCCGAGTAATGCGCGGCTTGGTTGACTTCTAAGAAACGATTAGCGGCATGTTTTAACCATTGGGCAGCTTTAAAAACCACGATCTGCGAGTTTCTCAAGAACGGGCTTGTCTATTGAGGGAAGGACTATAAATCAACAACTTAGGCTACAGGCGATCGGTGCCCTTCCCCCAAACTCCCATCCCATTGAGGTTTTTCGAGGTTCCCTGTAAGCTGTCTGACTGGATTGTTACGAGGGGAAAGAGCATGACCACCAGACCACTATCACCACATCTGCAAATATATCGCCCACAAATCACCTCAGTACTGTCGATCCTGCATCGCATTACGGGCGGGTTGTTGAGTGTCAGCGCGTTGTTGCTGGCGTATTGGCTACTCGCTCTAGCGGGTGGCGAAGACAGCTACGCCACAGCGCAAGCGGTATTCAGCTCGTGGCTCGGGATGCTTGTTTTATTTCTTGTAACACTCGCCTTTTGTTATCATTTTTGCAATGGAGTTCGCCACCTGTTCTGGGATGCAGGCAAAGGGTTTGAGCTCGCCTCGATGCAGCGCAGCGGCATCGCCGTTGTAATTGTCTCAGCAGTGATGGCGGCAGGACTGTGGATAGTGATACTGACCAGCGGAGGATGACCACATGAACTATCGTTCCTCATTGTCTCAGGTACAGGGCCTTGGCAGCGCCAAATCCGGCGTGGCACATTGGTGGTTGCAGCGGCTGACCGCGGTCGCGCTGATACCGCTAAGTGCATGGTTTGGCGTGATGCTTGTATGTGTCTGCGCAGGTGGCTATCGAGCGGCGGTGGGCTGGCTGGCGTCACCGTTGCAGGTGGCCCTGATGATCGCCTTTGTCAGCACCTTGCTGTATCACGCCCATTTAGGCATGCAGGTCATCATCGAAGATTATATTCATGGCGAAGGGGTGAAAATCGCCACCTTGATAGCGGTCAGACTAACGCTCGTGCTGTGTGCGCTGACCTCTATCGTATCCATACTGAGCATCAGCTTTGGTGACTGATTATGTCTTCTGCCTATTCCGTGATCGATCATAAATACGACGTCATCGTCATTGGTGCCGGCGGTGCCGGCTTACGCGCAACCTTGGGGATCGCCGCCGAGGGCTTGTCAACTGCGTGCATCAGCAAACTGTTTCCGACCCGTAGTCACACTGTCGCCGCCCAAGGGGGAATCAGCGCTGCGCTTGGCAATATCAGCGAAGACGATTGGCGCTGGCATATGTACGACACCGTCAAAGGCTCCGACTGGCTCGGCGACCAGGATGCGATCGCCTACATGTGCCGCGAAGCCATCCCAGCGGTGATCGAACTGGAACACTACGGGGTGCCATTTTCCCGCACCGAAGATGGACGCATCTACCAACGTCCGTTTGGCGGCATGACAACGCATTATGGCGAGGGCATCGCCCAACGCACGTGTGCTGCCGCCGATCGCACCGGCCATGCGATTCTGCATACGCTATACCAGCAGAGCCTGAAACATAACGCTGCATTCTTTATTGAATACTTCGCAATAGATCTGCTGATGGAAGATGGTTGCTGCCGTGGGGTGATGGCATGGAATCTTGACGATGGCACGCTGCATCGCTTTCGCGCGCAGATAACGGTGCTGGCTACCGGCGGCTATGGACGCACTTACTTCTCCTGCACTTCGGCTCACACCTGCACCGGCGATGGCTCAGCAATGGTGCTGCGCGCCGGTTACCCGTTGCAAGACATGGAGTTCGTGCAATTCCATCCGACCGGCGTGTACGGCTCCGGCTGTTTGATCACTGAGGGTGCCCGCGGCGAAGGGGGCTATCTGACCAATGCTGAAGGCGAGCGCTTCATGCCGCGCTACGCCCCGAGCGCTAAAGACTTGGCTTCACGCGACGTGGTCAGCCGGGCGATGACGATCGAGATCCGCGAAGGTCGCGGCGTCGGTCCCGAAGGCGATCATATTCACCTCCACCTTGAGCACCTTGGGCCTGATGTATTGCAGGAACGGCTACCGGGAATTTCCGAAACCGCTCGCATCTTTGCCGGTGTTGATGTCACAAAAGAGCCGATTCCGGTACTGCCAACGGTGCATTACAACATGGGAGGCATCCCGACCAATTTCCACGGCGAGGTGGTAACGCTGCACAACGGCGATCCAGACCATGCTGTGCCAGGGTTGATGGCCATCGGTGAAGCCGCCTGCGTATCGGTGCACGGCGCTAACCGCCTAGGTTCAAATTCGCTGCTTGATTTGGTGGTTTTCGGGCGCGCCGCCGCCAAACGCTGCGCTGCCTTGATCAAATCGCAACGCACGCATCCAGCGTTGTCGGCACATGTCAGCGATGCCATCGTGGCGCGCTTTGATCGCCTGCGTCATGCCGCTGGGACCGAACCAACCGCCGATATTCGCATGCAGATGCAACACACCATGCAGCGCAACGCCGCAGTATTCCGCACTCACGACTCGCTGGCTGAAGGTTGTCGCCTAATCAGCGCCGTTGCCGCCCGTTTCGATCATGTCAAAGTTACCGATCGCAGTCTTATCTGGAACTCCGACCTAGCCGAAACCCTAGAGCTCGATAACTTGTTGGCGCAAGCGGTAACCACCCTATACGCCGCCATCAACCGCACTGAAAGCCGTGGTGCTCACGCACGCGAGGACTACCCCGAACGCGACGATGCCACGTGGATGAAGCACTCGTTAATCTGGTACCCATCCGGGCAACAACCGACCATCGATTATCGCCCCGTACACATGTATACCGGCAGCGACGAGGTAGACGTCATCCCCCCCAAGCAGCGGGTATACTGATCTACGGCGGCATACCGCACGCCTGCCAGTCAGCCGCTTGCTGTTGTTGCCTCTCTCATCCTGGCCACCACCGCGTTGTCAGCCAGTGCGCAGGCACGCCCATCCTGTTGTCCTTTGAACGATGACTTCGCCCAAACCAAGGGTAGCTGCACTCGATGCTACCCTTTATCTATCGGGAGCCTCGAAAGACCACAGCGGGATGGGAGGGGGTTGAGGAAAGGGGCATGATCACCTGTGACGTGAACCGTTGATTTATACTCCTTACCCCAATAGACAAACCCCGCAGGGCACCTCGGAAAGCTAGCTTATCTGGTTTTTCGAGATGCCCTATCGGCAGCGAAGCGACAACCAGCGGACGCAGAGCTGGGAACAAAGGCTCTGGCATAGCGGCAAAAGGCTTGCCCTTGCACTCAGGCCTACCCGAGGATGAAGGACAAACCCGGTTGCGCTTTGAACGGCATGATGGAGTGGTGGTGCAAGCGCAACAGGAAGCCCAATAGACGACTGAACAGCGGGCTAGGATCCTGATCTCTCGCCAATTGGCTATAACTCCATTCGTGACGAGTCACTACAAAAAGTGCCCGACCTGTCGAAAGCGGGTGCCTTACCAAGAGAGCAAGTGCTCGCATTGCGGAGCTAGGCAGGGGTTCTGGGCAGCCGTTCGGGCTTTCTTCTTGAGACAAGCTCCAAAAGAGCAAGCACTTCGAAGAGCAGGGCAACTCTGCGTTGTATGTGGTCGCCTAGTGAAGATTGCGCAGACGGGCGCTCGCAAGGCCGCCCGACCTGTGGCGGAGATGCTGTCGCTCAACTTAACGATCAGCAACTGGATCATCGTCGCCTGCGTGCTCCTGTTTGCAGTCCCACTGCTGGGCTTCCAGTCCCTCCAAGGATTCGACACCGGCAAGTACTTCATGCAGGGACAGAGTGAGGCTCTGATCCTCATGGGCGCGATGTACGAGCCTTGGGTGATGGGAGCCGGGCATTGGTGGCGCTTGGTGATGCCGGTGTTTCTTCACGGCGGGGTTTTCCACCTAGCGATGAACATGTATGTGCTGACCGTTCTCGGACCGATGGTCGAGAACATTTATGGCCGAGGCTGGTTCTTCTTCCTCTGGGTTGTAACCGGTGTCGCTGGTGCCACAGCAAGCTGGTATGGGACTCCAAAGCTCAGTACCGGTGCTTCAGGAGCCTTGTTCGGGCTGCTCGGAGTAGGGATTGCTCAAGCATACCGGCACCGTCTCCTGAACGAAGCCATCCTTCGGCAGCTCAGCATGTGGGCAGGCTTTGGCTTCCTCCTCAGCTTTGTGACGGGCTTCGACAACTGGGCGCACGGTGGCGGCTTCATCTCTGGTCTAGCTCTGGGCTGGCTGCTTCCTCACGAGAAAGTCAGACGTCTACGGAGTCGCGCGAAGATTGGGGGCTACTTGGGTTGGGCCTCGCTCGCCCTCTGCACTTGGTGCTTTTACGAAGCGCTTTGCTTCGCAAAGGACTTCATCGTTCCACGGTCCCAATAGGGCACCTCGAAAAACCAAAGCGGGATGGGGATTGGGGGAAAAGGGGCATGATTGCCTGTAACCTAAGCCGTTAATTTATAACCATTCCATCAATAGACAAGCCCCTATGGGCGATCGAGATCGATGGCGTGTTGGCAGAGGGAGGGAATCAGCCTACCTTGCGCGCTTGGCGCACCCACAACTTGCCGCTCACACCAGCGTAACCAGCCAACTCCTCGGTGCCTTCAAGATTGGCGCTTCCTTGGTGCTCTGCTTATCGCTATGATGATCCCCAAAGCAGCCCGCCCCTTTGACTGGCAGCAAACCGTCGTATCATGCCGTCTATCCACTGCAATCAACTGATCCCCTATCCAATGGCGTTGATGTTTGCGATCGCCAATGACATAGAGCACTATCCAGCGTTCCTGCCATGGTGCCGAAAGGCGATTGTCCACTGGCACCAAAAGGATGAGGTGGAAGCCACCTTGTTCGTTGGGTACGGGCTTTTCCATGAATCTTTCACCACCCGCAATCGCATCATCGGCAGCGATCGCATTGACCTATCACTGGTGGATGGGCCGTTTCATGAACTTCATGGCAGTTGGCGTTTTATTGCTACTGGATCAGAGCAATGTCGGATATCGTTTGATCTTGAATTTGAGTTAGAAGGCTTTATCCTGCGGCGCATCTCCCCTGTCATTGTCAACAGCAGCAAACGCATGCTTGATGCATTCTACGAGCGCGCACGACAACTGACCGCCCGATAATCGAAAACCATGCCATGGTGTTCGGGACTTGTCTATTGGGGGGAGGGATGCCCATCCCGTTCAGGATTTTTCAAGGCACCCTAAGGCTATAACAGCACGATGCTGTGGGAACACTGAGATGCCAGAGCTGCACACCTCTATCATTGTCGGGTTTAACGAGATAGCTAGGCTAATCGGTAACACCGGCCTCTATATCGCTTTTGCGTTTGTCTTTGGGCTCATCGCCAAGATGATCAACCTACCGCCTCTGGTCGGCTTTCTGGTCGCAGGGTTTGGTTTGAATCTGCTCGGATATGGCGATCCACAAGGTCTTTCTCAGATCGCCCATATCGGCGTATTGCTGATGCTATTCACGATTGGATTGAGGATCCGCTTGCAGAACATTGCGCGCTTCGATATCTGGTCAGCCGGTCTTGGTCATATACTGATCTTCAGCGCCGTATCAGCGCTGATGTTCCATTTCATTTTCGCCTTCTCGTGGATGGTAGCGGGACTAATCGCCTGCGCGCTGAGTTTCTCCAGCACCGTAGTAGCCGCTAAATCGCTGGATGAAAAGAACGAGCTAGGCGCGTTTCATGGGCGCATCGCCATCGGTATATTGATCGTACAGGACTTGGTCGCAATCGCCTTGCTCAGTGCCACTCAAGGGCATATGCCATCATTGTGGGCGCTGCTGCTGTTGGCTTTGGTGCCGCTGCGCAAGCTGCTGCACCGATTGCTGGATATTGCTGGGCATAACGAGCTGCTGCTGCTGTTTGGGATCAGCTGTGCATTTCTCGGCGGGGTGCTGTTTGAAGTGGTTGGATTCAGCGAAGAACTTGGTGCCTTGGTGCTCGGCTGCTTGTGTGCAAGCTCACAAAAATCCAGCGAGCTATTCAGAGCCTTATGGACGCTGCGGGAAATATTTCTCGTGGGCTTCTTTTTGATGATCGGCATAACAGCAGCGCCAACGACAGAGATATTCCTGTTCTCTGCGCTGCTGCTGCTGTTATTGCCGTTCAAAGCGGTGCTATTCCATGTACTACTGATTGCCTGCAAGCTGCGCGCGCGCAGTAGCCTGTTGGCTGGGATCGCGCTTACCAACTACAGCGAGTTCGGCTTGATCGTCATCCAAGCGACCGTCATGATGGGGTTAGCGCCAGAAAAATGGGTCACCATTCTGGCGATCACGATAGCCCTGTCGTTCGTTGTTTCGGCATCGTTGAACAATGCCGCCCATGGGATTTATGCTCGTTTCGCGATGACGCTCAACAACTTTGAGCGCAGCCCACCTGCTGTCGGCCGTCATCGTATCCACCCTGATGATGAGCCGATGTCGCTGGGGATAGCCAATATTGCTGTTTTTGGTATGGGCCGGGTCGGTGCCAGCGCTTACGATTGCCTGAAACAGCGTGGGGAGAATGTTATCGGTTTGGACGCTGATCAGGGAAAAGTACACGACCATCGGCAGCAAGGGAGACGGGTGCTATATGCGGATGCCGAGGATCCCTATTTGTGGAAAACCCTGGATCTCAGCGGCTTGCGTGCAATGCTACTGACCATGCCGGATATGGAAGCCAAGGAATTGGCGATCAAGGGCATTCGTGACAACGGTTATCAAGGATTATTGGGTGCGACCAACCTGTTTGTTGAAGAAGAGGAGCAAATTAAGCAGCTTGGCTGCGCAATAACTTATAACTACTATTCGCAAGCCGGTGTCGGTTTCGCTGACAAAATATGGCATGCACTGCACCCTGAATTGGACCCCCAAGCGACAACCGCTATCCGATCAAACACTGCCATCAACGATGGTTGAAAGCAGTACACCACCGTTGTCGGTAATGCTTGAGTCGGAACCTTTTGTAGCGTGCGCTTTTCAGGTTGCGTTTTTATTGGTGCGCAAGCGCAATGCTTTACCCGGTCTGAAACGGGGCAAATAGCGGTCCATTAATGGAACTACCGTCCCGTTTCTGGGGTTGCGACCCAATCGCTGTGCATGGTAACGCAGAGAAAAACTACCGAAACCACGGATCTCAATGCGCTGTTTTTCAACCAGCGCGCCAGCCATTAATTCCAAGATAAAGTTCACCGCTGCACGGGTGTCTTGATACAGTAGGTGGGGCTGTTTTTTATGGATCGTCTGGATCAATTCGGACTTTGTCATGGTTTAATTTTTAAGCTGTAAGGTTAGCGAAGCAGCGGATGTGTTGATGAATAACGAGGGGCTTGATTGGGTAAATGCCCCTTTCAACAATCATTTCGTGGTGCCGTTGAGCGGATCGAGAGGCCAGCGAACGGCGCGCCGCAGGCACTCCTAGTTAAAAATAAAATAACCCTTCCTTTCCCCCAAACCCCCAGTTTTTCGATGTCCCTAAGGGTATTCTTATACGTTCAGCAGTCGACTCGTCAATCATTGCTTTTCGATGTCCCCGTTGGGCACTCAAGGCTTAGCGTTATTACTGCTGCACTTTGGTATCCGAATCTGGCGCAGGTGCGACGGTCTCAGCCACAGCATCGGGTTGCGCAGCAGGTGCGACGGCCTCAGCCACAGCATCGGGTTGCGCAGCAGGTGCGACGGCCTCAGCCTCAGCATCGGGTTGCACAGCAGGTGCGACGGCCTCAGCCACAGCATCGGGTTGCACAGCAGGTGCGACGGCCTCAGCCTCAGCATCGGGGTGCACAGCAGGGGCGACGGCCTCAGCCTCAGCATCGGGGTGCGCAGCAGGGGCGACGGCCTCAGCCTCAGCATCGGGTTGCACAGCAGGGGCGACGGCCTCAGCCTCAGCATCGGGTTGCACAGCAGGGGCGACGGCCTCAGCCTCAGCATCGGGGTGCACAGCAGGGGCGACGGCCTCAGCCTCAGCATCGGGGTGCACAGCAGGGGCGACGGCCTCAGCCTCAGCATCGGGTTGCACAGCAGGGGCGACGGCCTCAGCCTCAGCATCGGGTTGCACAGCAGGGGCGACGGCCTCAGCCTCAGCATCGGGTTGCACAGCAGGGGCGACGGCCTCAGCCTCAGCATCGGGTTGCGGCTCTGCTGCAAGGTCTGAAGCGTCAGGCGCGGTGGCTGTCATCCTGACGTCAGCGTCAACACGCCCTTTTTGGTGTTTGATGATATCACCGATTTTATTATCGTGCTCCAGTTCGCTTGCCGAATACCTACTGAGCACCCGTACTTCCTCTTCCGATTCGAGTGCTTTGATCGATAGCGTAATGATTCGTGCTTTACGATCGACGCGCATAATTTTGGCAGTCATTGTATCACCGACCTGAGGCGAGCCCTGCTGCGGATCATCCGCTGATTGCTGAGAGGACAGCTCGGTTATCTTGATACGGCCCTCGACGTTACCGAGATCGACGCTGATATAGCGCGGCTTGATTTCGCTGACCACGCCAGACACATTGGAATCCTTAGCGTGCTGGGCGACAAAATCAGAGAAGACATCTTTTTCCAGTTGCTTTACCCCCAGCGAGATACGTTCACGCTCCGCATCCACCAACAACACCATCGCTTCAATGGTGTCGCCCTTGTGGTAATTACGCATCGCGGATTCGGGGGAGGCATTCCATGACAGATCAGACAGATGCACCAAGCCGTCAATGGAACCCGGCAAGCCGACAAACAGACCAAAATCGGTGATCGATTTAATCTTCCCTGAGATGTGATCGCCTTTATTATATTCAGCGGCAAATGTCTCCCATGGATTCGACAGGCACTGCTTGAGTCCGAGGGAAATGCGGCGGCGCTGTTCGTCTATATCGAGCACCATGACCTCAACCTCATCCCCGCGCTGCACGACCTTACTGGGGTGGATGCTTTTACTTGTCCAGTTCATCTCCGACACATGCACCAAGCCCTCAATGCAATCATCGATTTTCACAAAACAGCCGTAGTCGGCCATATTCGTCACCACACCCTTAACTTTGCTTTTTTTAGGGAAACGCTCTGATATGCCGATCCACGGATCCTGGCCCATCTGCTTCACCCCCAGCGACACGCGGTTCTTCTCACGATCGAATTTCAACACCATGACTTCGATATGATCGCCGATGCTGACCTCTTCCTCTGGGCTACGCACCCGCTTCCACGCCATGTCGGTAATATGTAGCAGCCCATCAATGCCGCCGAGATCAACGAAGGCACCGTAATCGGTAAGGTTTTTGACGACTCCCGGTAGTATTGCGCCCTCAACCAGTTTCTGCATCAGTGTATCGCGCTCAGCGAGATTCTGTTCATCAACCACCGCACGCCGCGATACGACCACATTGCTGCGATGTCGGTCCAGTTTGATCACTTTAAAATCAAACGTTTTACCTTCCAACTGAGTGCTCTCGCGAATCGGCCTCACATCCACCAAAGAGCCTGGAAGAAAGACGCGGATGTCGTCAATGTCAACGGTGAACCCGCCTTTGATTTTACTGTTAACAAGCCCTCTCAAAGTTGAGCCGGTTTCATAAGCTTGGCGCAGATTTTCCCAAGCCCGCTCACGTTTCGCTCGATCGCGGGATAGCCGGGTAGCGCCAAATCCATCCTCAACGGTATCAACTGCAACCTCAACCGAGTCACCAACTTCTATCGTCAAGTTTCCTTCTGTATCGCGGAATTGCGCGATCGGTATATTGGATTCAGATTTTAATCCTGCATAAACGATAACGTAACTGGATACGATGTTAACGACTATGCCATCCAGAATGACGCCAGGGCGCATCTTCTTACTGTCACCACTGCTTTCAAACAGTTCGGCAAAGCTCTCCATGCTATAGCACTCTCTCGTTGAGGTTGACCTGTCTGGTTAATTGAACGCACAGCACTCACAGGGATTAATACTGTGCGTATAAGGGCCTCCACACTGTGGAGATGGCAAACAATAGCGTTATGACCAACGATGCATGCTTACGGGCATTATAACCTTTGGAAACCTCGAAAAACCATGAATAGGATGAGGGATTGGGAAAAAGGTTGCTATGAGCAATATCGTAAATCATTGATTAATATACTCTTCCCCTAATATGATACCATGAGGGTGCCTCGAAAAACTAAGCAAAGCGGATTCTTCGAAGCGCTCTGCGGGGCTTATCTATTGCGGAAATGATTATAAAGCAACGGCTTACGTTACAGATGAGGGTGCCCCTTGGCCCCTTGGCCTATGGGAGCTTTGCAAAGTTTCTTGAAGGTTTTAGGCTTAGCTGGTTCAAGCGCCTCAGCCTAAGGCGGGCGTTGAGTAGAGAGCTTTGAACACGGTAAACAGCGACTCAAAGCGCCCCGTGAGACGCTGGAGGCAGAGCAACGAGCGAGTACATGGCGGGATACTAAACAGTTAAGGAGGCAACATGGATAACGCGGCACTTGGTGACAGGCAGAATCTGGCGTTTCAGCAGCAGGTGGTGGCGGATTTATTGTATCACGCACGCCAGCAAGGGGCGACAGCAGCGGAGGCTGTCGTGAGCAGTGACAGCGGTTTGGCGATCAATGTTCGTATGGGTCAGGTGGAATCGATAGAGCACCCGCAGGATAAAAGCCTTGGAGTGAGTGTATTTTTTGGCCATAACAAAGGCTCGGCCAGTACCACCGATTTATCCATGACAGCGATCAAGGAGAGCGTTGCAGCGGCGTGTAACATCGCCCGCTACACAGCGGCGGATCGCTACGCCGGGCTTGCCGATGCGGATCTGATGGCGACCGCAACCCCTGATCTTGATTTGCACCACCCGTGGGCTTTAGAGCCGCAGCAGGCGATCGATAAGGCATTGCACATTGAGCAGGCGGCACGTGATTACGATCAGCGCATCACCAACTCCGAAGGCGCTTCCGTTAACCGCGGTCAGAGCGCCTACGTTTACGGCAACAGCCACGGCTTTGCCGGCGGCTACAACAGTACCGTACATAGTTGCACGTGCAGCGTTATCGCCGTAGACGACAGCGGCATGCAGCGCGATTACGCCTATAGCTGCAACCGCAATGCGGCCAACCTTGCATCGCTTTCGTCGATTGGTCAAGAGGCCGCGAGGCGCGCCGTGATGCGGCTACAAGCACGCCAACTGCCAACCTGCAAAACCCCGGTGATCTATCAGGCGGAGGTGGCACGCAGCCTGTTCCGCCACTTGGTGTCGGCGGTCAGCGGCGCTTCGCAGTATCGCAAGACCAGTTTCCTGCTCGACAAAGCCGGTCAACCGGTGATGGCTGAGCGGCTGCACATCAGCGAGCAGCCGCATCTGCCAGGGGCGCTTGGGAGTGCGCCTTTCGATCAGGATGGCGTGACCACGCGCAACAGCGCTTTGATCGTTGATGGTGTGCTGCAACGCTATGTGCTGGGCAGCTATTCGGCGCGGCGCTTAGGGCTGCAAACCACCGCTAACGCCGGTGGCGTACATAATTTGATGGTGCACAGCGACGATCTGAGCGCGGCGCAGTTGATGCAGAAAATGGGTACCGGGCTGCTGATCACTGAATTGATGGGGATGGGCGTCAATCTTGTCACCGGCGACTATTCCCGCGGTGCCGCGGGCTATTGGGTGGAGCGCGGCGAAATCGCTTATGCGGTAGAAGAGATCACCGTGGCCGGTAATCTAGCGGATATGTTCTTTGGCATCCAAGGAGTGAGCAACGACATCGACACGCGCGGCAACATCCGCACCGGCTCAGTGCTGATAGAAGAGATGGCGGTTGCCGGTCAATAGCCCAACAGCCGCCATCGCTCACTGCCCACTCCCTGCGCTGTGCGTGGCAGCGTGCGTTGCGCCAGGCCACGGAAGGCTTGGCTTAGGCACCGATCAGTATTGGCTGAGCACCGTGCGCAGAATGTCGATGATGCGCTCAATGTCGCTGCGTTCGCAGATGAACGGCGGCGCGACAATGCACACATCCCCGGTCATTTTGATATTCAGTCCGGCCTCGAAGGTTTTGATTTGGGCCTCATAACCCCGCGCCCCGGGGGTGCCGGCGGTGGCCAGATCGATCGCCGCCATCATGCCATAGCCGCGCAGCCCGACGACCACCGGCAGGTCCTTCAGGCTGAAAATACCATCTAGGAAATACTCCGACAGATCGGCGGCGCGGGCGAACAATTGTTCGTCTTCGTAGATTTTCATCGTTGCGATCCCAGCGGCACAGGCAACCGGATGCCCCGAGTAGGTATAGCCGTGGAATAATTCTACAGCGCGTTCAGGGGCTACATTGTTGATGGCGTCATAGATCTGCTCCGATGCGGCCACCGCGCCCATTGGCACGTTGCCATTGGTTAGTGCTTTGGCCATTGCCATCAGATCCGGGGTTACACCAAAGCTCTGCGCGGCAAACGCCTTGCCGGTGCGCCCAAAGCCGCAGATGACTTCGTCAAACACCAACAATACACCGTACTTGTCGCAGATCTGGCGCAGCCGTTGGAGGTAGCCTACGGGCGGCACTAGGCAGCCGGCGGAGCCGGCGATCGGCTCGACAAACACAGCCGCCACGGTGTCAGAACCGTGCATCGTGATGATACGTTCCAGATCGTCAGCCAATGCGGCACCATTTTCCGCTTGACCGCGGATAAATGGATTATCGGGATCGGCGGTGTGGCGCATATGCGCCACACCAGCCATGCCGACGCCGAAGGCCTCGCGGTTTTTGACCATACCGCTCAGGCTGGTGCCACCGATATTGACGCCGTGGTACGCACGCTCGCGCGACACCAGGCGCATCCGCGTCCCTTCGCCACGCGCACGGTGATAGGCCAGCGCTATTTTAATAGCCGTATCGACTGCCTCGGAGCCGGAGTTGGTGAAGAAGATGCGGTTAAGATTACCCGGCGTTTGCAGCGCCACCAAACGCGCCAGTTCAAATGGTCCGGGGTGGCTGCACTGAAACGGCATGCCGTAATCGAGATGCAGTACTTGATCGTGAACCGCCTCGGCGATTTCTTTGCGACCGTGTCCCGCCGGTACACAAAAAAGACCGGAAGAGCCATCGATCAGGGCATTCCCATCAACGCTTTTCAGATAAATCCCGTTGCCACTCTCTATCAGACGTGGATGCTGCTTAAAGTGACGATTGGAGGTGAATGGCATCCAGTGGTATTCAAGGGTATTGGTTGTCGGTTTCATGTAGGTGGACTCGGGTAGTCAGTGGGTGAGAGGGTGCAAAAGGCTGTAAAGAAGACGTTCGCATTAGAAAAAGGCGCTGCTGGCTGACAGCAATAGCCAATGATAACAAATTGAGACATCGCAAAACGCATTATGCTCCCCAAAACTCGCGCCAAACACATGTCTTGGAGAGCGCGACCGACAATGAGCGCAAAGCATCCATCAGTGCCGCAACCCACGCCCTGCCACCGCAATGCGCTGAAACAGCCAACAGCCCGGCGACGCAGAATGCCCTGCTGGCATCAGTGGCGATTATAATAAGCGGGCCTCGTGCGCCCTCGGGAGCGCGAGCTGAGGATAAGGGCTGAACATGCGTGGATTATAACCGGCTGGATTGATACGCCTGTTGCTCTCAACTAGGCGGCTACTTCGCGATACTGACAGTCCTTAGCTCGCGGCATCTTAGCTTCCCTTATATCAGACTGAGCATTGCACTGCCCCAGCTGCGCTAGCAGACGCTATCCTGCCGGCGATTCGCGAGGCTTTTAACAGGCTTGTCCTCGGTTGCTGGTCACAGCAACCAGATAGCTCTTCAGGAGAGTGGTATGAAAAATCAAGGGTTCAAGCTTGAACCAAATACGCTGGCTGATTTATATCCTCGCCCGCTTGATTATGGCGCGGGATCGATCGCGGTGTTCTGCGGTAACGCCAACCCCATGCTTGCGCAACAGGTTGTTTCTCATCTTAACATTCCGATGGGTAATGCGCGGGTCAGTCAGTTCAGTGATGGCGAAGTGGAAGTTGAGCTGACTGATTCGGTGCGCGGCAAGGATGTGTTCGTGATTCAACCCACCTGCCCGCCGGTCAATCGTAACCTGATGGAATTGTTGATCATGTGTGATGCACTGTGGCGTTCATCGGCGAAACGGGTGACAGCGGTAGTGCCCTATTTTGGCTACTCGCGCCAAGATAGGCGTTCTCGCTTTGCGCGCGTACCGATCACCGCCAAAATCGTGGCGAATATGATCTCAATCGCCGGTACTTCAAGGGTGTTGACGGTTGACCTACATGCCGATCAGATCCAGGGCTTTTTTGATATCCCGATGGACAACATTTATGCCTCACCGGTGATCATTGGCGATATATGGAAGCGCAGTCGACAAAACAGGATCATCGTGTCGCCCGATGTCGGCGGCGTGCTACGCGCTAGGGCGATGGCCAAACGTTGTGGCGATGCTGACCTAGCGATCATTGACAAACGCCGCCCACAGGTCAATGAAATCGAGGTCATGAACATTATTGGCGATGTACGTGATCGCGATTGCATCATCGTTGACGATATTGCGGACACCTCCGGTACGCTGTGCAAAGCCGCTGCAGCGCTGAAAGAGCACGGTGCGCGGCATGTCATCGCGTATGCGACCCATGCTGTCCTATCAGGTAATGCGATCGGTAAAATTGAAGCATCACTGCTTGATGAACTGATCGTAACCAACACCATCCCCTTATCCGAAACCGCCAAAGCCTGTCGCCGCATCCGGCAACTCAACGTTGCGCAACTGTTGGCTGAAACCATCCGGCGCATCAACCAAGAGGAACCGATCGGTGCACTGATGGCTGAATGACAGCCCCCTGTTGGATTGCACGCGCCGGTCCGCACAGAGGATCGTTTTTGATTTTAACAAGGAGCGCCTAACGGCAAGAAATGCACGGTGCTAAGGCGAAAGCGAAGGCTGTACTGGGGTTAGGGGCTTGGGGGAAGGGAGTACCGCGGTTAGGTGGGTTAAACACGCCTTCACCCTTTCCCCAATACAAACGTCTTTTTTGCAAATCTCTCCGCAAACAGCCAAGCTTGCTTGGCTGTTTGATGCCCGGGCTTGCCGGCAAACCTATGCGTTTTATGTAACCCGATAAGGAGGATTGTTTATGGACCGTCGCTCGTTTGTCACTGGTGCTGTCACTGGTGCTGTCGTTGGTGGTGGTGGAACTGCTTTGATAACTACGCGTTCTCCACAACAGCAGCCCGCGGAAAAGTCAGTAAAGCCAGTAAAGAAAACAACATCCACATCATCCAAAGAGATGACCATTGTATCAACTTGGCCGCGTGATTTCCCAGGACTTGGCACCAGCGCGCAGCGTTTAGCGCAACGCATTACCGATGCCACCGATGGTCGTATCACCACCCAATACTATGCCGCCGGGGAACGTGTCGGTGCGTTTGATGTGTTTGATGAGGTTTCCAGCGGTAATGCGCAAGCCTACATTGCCGCCGACTATTACTGGAAAGGCAAGCATCCGGGCTGGGCCTTCTTTACTTCCGTACCATTCGGTTTAACCTACGCTGAGATGACAGCATGGATTTTTCACCTTGGCGGACAACAGCTATGGGATGAGTTGGCCGACGATTTCAATTTAAAATGCCTACCCTGCGGTAATACCGGGGTGCAAATGGGTGGGTGGTTCAACAAAGAAATCGACAGTGTCGATGATCTTAAGGGTCTGAAGATGCGTATTCCTGGCCTTGGCGGCGATGTACTCGCCAAAGTCGGCGCATCTCCGGTATCGCTGCCCGGTGGTCAAATCTATGAAAACCTAGTCTCGGGAGCAATCGACGCCACCGAGTGGGTCGGTCCCTATAACGACTATTTCATGAAGTTCTATGAAGCTGCCAAGTATTACTATTATCCCGGGATGCACGAACCCGGTAGCTTCGGCTCGTTTGGCATGAATAAATCGTGGTGGAGCAAGCTGCCGCGCAACGAGCAGATCCTGCTGGAAGCGGTTTGCGTACAGGAAACTGAATTTATGATGTCCGAGAGCAATGCCCTGAACGGTGAATACCTGGCGCGCCTGACGAATGAACATGGGGTGCAGTTGCGTGAGTTCAGTGACGAAGTGTATGAGAGCTTCGGCGCGGCGGCGACAGAAGTCTTTGATGACGTGCGTGCGCACAGTGATCTGACCGACCGCATCTACCGCAGCTTTGACGCCGCGCGTACCAACGTGGCAAGCTGGCTTAAGCTCGCTGACGTGGGGTACTCGCTGAAACGCAATGCAGTGCTGGGGATCTAGTCGCGACATAAGACGGGTACAGGCGTGGGTTGCTCGGCACGGCTGCACCCATCACCTCACTGGTTGCGCGCCAGCGCAGTATTTCCAGAGCCCTCGCCCGAAGCATTTCCAGAGCCCTCGCCCGAAGCCCGAGGCCAGCACGGCGTCGAGGCAAAAGCGAAGGCTGTACTGGGGTTAGGGGCTTGGGGGAAGGGAGTACCGCGTTTAGGGGTGCTAAACACGCCCTCACCCTTCCCCCAATACAAACGTCTTTACCCTCCTTAGACTCCTGAGATGTGCTAGGCAACGCCTAGCATCTCAGGATTAAAAATATTAAAAGATTCCAGAGCCCCGCCCTACACTATTCCAGAGCCTTACTACCGCCCTCGGCCCTGCACGGCGTCGAGGCAAAAGCGAAGGCTGTACTGGGGTTAGGGGCTTGGGGGAAGGGAGTACCGCGTTTAGGTGGGTTAAACACGCCTTCACCCTTCCCCCAATACAAACGTCTTTACCATCCTTAGACTCCTGAGATGCTAGGCGTTGCCTAGCATCTCAGGATTAAAAATATTAAAAGATTCCAGAGCCCCGCCCTCCACTATTCCAGAGCCTCACCCGAAGCCCTCGGCCCTGCACGGCGTCGAGGCGAAAGCGAAAGCTGTACTGGGGTTAGGGGCTTGGGGGAAGGGAGTACCGCGTTTAGGTGGGGTAAACACGCCTTCACCCTTCCCCCAATATAAACGTCTTTACCATCCTTAGACTCCTGAGATGTGCTAGGCAACGCCTAGCATCTCAGGATTAAAAATATTAAAAGATTCCAGAGCCCTCGCCCTCCACTATCCCAGAGCGCTCTTTATTAGGAGGTGATCTTTACAATTGACATTGCTATATTAGGACTTTCAGGATTTACAACCAAACTTTGCTTGGAAGGAGATATTAAAACATCCATATCCTCCATTGGGACTGCACCGAGTAATGCTTCATCTCCTATAACCAACGCTCCGGTATAACAAGCTCTGTTTTCAAACTTTAAAGATATAGGCCCCATGTAGGGTACCAAATGTTTTTTACCATCAGCCGTTGTTACTTCACGTTTATAAAGTTCGTCTAACTCCAGTTGGATTGCTATATGCTCAGGAATACATAAATGCAAAGAACCTGTATCAACAAGAGACTTAATTTTTATTGAGCTAATGTTGGTTTTTCGTGGATTTGAAAGTTCTATTTGGGCATATATTAATCCCATTTCACCTCCATAACTTCTATATTTTAAAGTTTAACTTTAGCTTTCCCATGTCAAATGGAACACTTTACTTTTCTATTTTTTGTCGTGTCATTATACTTCCGATAGAGGCTCACGAACCACTAATAGCCGTATGCTCGTACGGAATCCCTTCTGTCGATACGGAACAGTTAGCACTGTGCTGCTAATAACTCTTTTTTTTGCACTGAATTCGATGCACAGGTCGTGCTTAATAAAAATGCTAGATTGTTCCGGTTGCTTTTAGCTTTTATAAGAGTACTCGTTTGCTGAATAAGCGCAGAAATTATGCCGCGTGCTTCTTGCCTGCATATCAACTAACCTATATTTGCGAGCTATGGGCATAAATATATCGGCAGCATTTCCTTTGTTTCGAAACGTCGATTCGGGTTCGCTTATAGATTTTGCTGGAATAAAAATGTGAAGAAAAGTTTTTTCTTTCTCGTTGTTGAGAATAATATTAAGATCTTGTGAAAATTTGCAAAACGGAATGTTTAACCACCATCCTTCGTCTGAGCAGTATTCAACAATGTTTGACCAATGTGTATTCTTAGTGCTTAGCTGTATCGAACTAGCGCTCTTGTTTATCCAGTGAATCGCTTTATTCTTCGTCATAACTTTCACTCTAAAAATATAACAGCACAATAAGTGGAAAATCCCCATGCTATTACTTGTCAGCGGCACTACGAAATAACTGCTGGAAGGATCATTGCTCCCAATTCCAGAGCCCCCGCCGCCGCATTCCCAGAGCACTCTTAGAGCGTTACTTGCAGATCTACAATTATCAAATCCTACAGAAAAGCTTAGGCTATCGCTCTCCTGCCCAAGCACTCCATCAATGGCAGAAAAAGAAACCAGATTTATTAAATAAATCGGAACATAACCACCTGATACCAGACAAACGGATGAATAATCCTTTTCACTTTCGAATTTAGAATCGTAGTATTTGTCTGTACAAATTATTTCCACGAAACTTGATCTTTGATTTGCGCCTAACGACCGCCCGGCTGAAAGGCATTGTTATGTATCTTGCCACCTCTTTGTGACTTGCTGAAACCGAGCATTCGAGGTGGCTAGTGAATTCGTTTAACCGAGATGGTGTCATCCACACCATCGACTTTTAATTGACAGCCACCACTGAACGTATAAATCAAAACCTCTGGCCTGTAAGCATAGTGATATGTGTAGGCATAACTACTTTGCTGCCAAATTTGCCCATTAGTTAACTTAAATATTGTTTCACCCTCCCATCCACTAAACTCCCCTTCAATTTGCGATCTAATCACTGGGTCGCAGCCGCCTCCTGCATCAGACGAGGAAGAACCAAACCCTTGCAATCTTCGGTGAATGTCTAGCACCTCTCTCGCCTCCTCATGTCCTAAAGATTTAGTGTCCTTTTCCCCCTTAATGATAAGAAGGTAGTTTTCAAGCCCTCTCTCGAGATCTGCAAGAGAAGCGTTTGGAAACAGAATGAGCGAGGAAAATATGAAAAGAATTAGTTTCGGTAAATGCCAGTTTGCCTGTTTATACATTACGAACTATACCCCCCCCATTGCATTCGCCATGGCTCACAGATCCAGCAGCAGGCGTGCTGGGTCTTCGATCGATTGTTTGATCGAAACCAAGAAGCCTACGGCTTCGCGCCCGTCGATGATGCGGTGATCATAGGACAGCGCGACGTACATCATCGGTCGCACGACGATGGCACCGTTCTCTACCACGGCGCGATCTTCGGTCTTGTGCATGCCGAGGATGCCGCTCTGCGGCGGGTTCAGGATCGGTGTCGACAGCAGCGAGCCGAAGACGCCGCCGTTAGAAATGGTGAACGTGCCGCCGTTCATATCGTCGATCGACAATGTGCCGGCCTTGGCCTTTTCGCCAAAGCGTCGAATTGCGGCTTCGATGCCGGCAAACGACAAGTCCTCGGCGTTGCGCAGGATCGGTACTACGAGGCCGCGCGGCGAGCCGACTGCGACGCCGATATCGCAATAATCGTGGTAAACAATATCGCCATCCTCGATATACGCATTGACCGCCGGCCACTGACCCAGGGCTTTCACCGCGGCGGCGACAAAGAACGACATGAAGCCGAGCCTAACGCTGTGCCGCTGCTCAAACTGTTCGCGGTATTGTTTGCGCAAGGCACTCACAGCCGTCATGTTGATCTCGTTGAAGGTAGTCAAAATAGCGGCGTTTTGCTGTGCATTGACTAGGCGCTCGGCGATCCGGGTACGCAAGCGCGTCATCCGTTCACGGCGTTCAGCGCGATAGCCATCGGCATTATCGGCGGCCGGCAGTGGCGCGGATGCGGCTGGTGGAGGTGCTGATGGAGATGGGGATGCGGCTGAGGTCGCGGCGCGTTGCAGCTCGGCCAACACGTCGGCTTTGGTGACCTGATGGTCGCGCCCGCTGCCGCGGATAGCGGTAGTATCAAGTCCGGCCTCGGTAGCCCGCTTGTGTGCCGCCGGGCCGGGCGGCTTGGCGCTGACGGCTGGTGTCTCGGCGGCTGGTGTCTCGGCGGCGGGCGCAGACACCGCGGCGGCGCTGGCGCTGTCAATACGCGCCAAGACCGCATCGGCCTGCACCGTATCGCCGGTACTGTGCAGGATCTCGCTCAACACCCCGCTTACCGGTGCCGGCACCTCAAGCACCACCTTATCGGTTTCCAGTTCCAGCAGGACCTCATCGCGCTCAACCTGCTCTCCGAGCTGCTTTTTCCAATCCAGCAGGGTTGCATCCGGCACAGATTCCGGTAACGTCGGTACTTTGATATCGATGCTCACGCTCAAATCCTCATGTGTTTTGCGGTGGCTGATAAAACGATGAACTGGGTCAGCAAAGCATGGCATCAAACCCGAGTTACGGCAGTACTGCTTACATTGCGACTGCCCTTACACAAGCCCCAGTGCTGTATTGACCAGCTCTTTTTGCTGCTCGTTGTGGATATACGCATAACCGGCAGCCGGTGACGCCGAGTAGTCGCGACCGGCATAAATCAGTTTATGGTGTTCTTTCACACATCCCGCCAAATGACGGCGCGACAGCATAAAGAACCAGATTCCTTGGTTGCGCGGCTCCTCCTGACACCAACACACCTCGGTGGCGTTGCCGTAGCGTTCCAAGATGGCGAGGATTTCCTCTTTCGGCAGCGGATAGAGCTGCTCAATGCGCACGATCGCGACATGCTTTTGTTTGGCTTCACGGCGGCGCTTGAGCAGATCGTAATAGACTTTACCCGAGCACAATACCAATCGCGTAACCGATGCTGCATCAATGTCGTCGACTTCATCGATCAACACGCGGAAATGACCATCAACCAATTCTTCCCGCAGCGATACGGCTTCGCGATTACGCAGCAGGCTTTTAGGTGACATAATGATCAGCGGCTTGCGATACGGGCGGTGCATCTGGCGCCGCAGCAGATGGAAGATCTGCGCCGGCGTGGTCGGGTAGCAGACTTGCATATTATCTTCTGCGCAGAGTTGCAGGTAGCGCTCTAGGCGCGCCGATGAGTGCTCTGGCCCCTGCCCATCGTAGCCGTGCGGCAAGAGCATCACCAAACCACAGAAACGCCCCCATTTGACTTCCGATGAGCTCAGGAATTGATCGATAACAACCTGTGCGCCATTGGCGAAATCACCGAATTGGGCTTCCCAGATGACCAACGCATCCGGTGAGGTACTGCTGTAACCGTATTCAAATCCGAGTACCGCCTCCTCAGACAATACCGAGTTGATCACATTAAAGCGCGGCTGCCCCTGAAATAAATTCTGCAGCGGCGTATGGGTACCGGGTTGCCGCTGATTATGGAACACCGCATGGCGATGGAAGAACGTACCGCGTTGGCAATCTTGCCCCGATATACGCACCGAATAACCGTCTTCGATCAAGCTGGCGTAGGCTAGGTTTTCAGCGAATCCCCAGTCCATCAAGCGCTCCCCGCTTGCCATCTCACGGCGCGCGGTGACGATCCGCTCAACGCTGCGGTGGAGCTCAAAATCTTGTGGATGCTGACACATCGCCTGTCCTAAACGCTTGATGCGTGGAAGCGTAATGGCGCTGTTGTAGGGTACTCGCCAGTCAGTACCCAGATACGGCGTCCAATCGGCGGCCATCGGGGTTTTATGATCGGTAACGATGGTGCGTGACATCGCTTTGCCGTGTTCCAAGCCCTGCAGATAGGCATCGCACATGCGATCGGCTTCTCCTGCCTCCAGCACCCCTTGCGCTTCCAATTGCTCGGCATAGAAACGCCGGGGGCCTTTCTGATCGCGAATCTTTTTATACATCATTGGTTGCGTGGCGAGCGGCTCATCGGCTTCGTTATGCCCCCAGCGGCGGAAACAGACGATATCGATCACGACATCGGTTTTAAACCGCATGCGATAATCGGTCGCCAACTGCGCTACAAAAATCACCGCTTCGGCATCATTGCCGTTGACATGAAAGATCGGCGCATGCACCAGCTTGGCAACATCGGTGCAGTAAAGGGTCGAACGCGAGTCCAGCGGATCGCTGGTGGTAAAACCGATTTGGTTGTTGACGATGATATGAATCGTCCCGCCGGTGCGATAACCGCGCGTCTCTGACAGATTCAGCGTCTCGGTGACCACTCCCTGACCTGAGAACGCAGCATCGCCATGAATCAGAATCGGCAGCACTTGGTTGCGCTCGTGATCACTGCGCCGATCTTGCCGTGCGCGCACCGAACCCTCCACCACTGGATTGATGATTTCCAAATGCGAAGGATTGAAGCCAAGCACTAGGTGCACCGGCCCCCCTGGAGTTTCGACGTTGGACGAGAATCCAAGGTGGTACTTCACGTCACCAGAGCCGGATTTAAACTCGTACTGCCCTTCAAACTCACTGAAGAGTACGCTGGGGTGTTTGCCAAGCGTGTTGACCAGCACGTTCAAGCGTCCACGGTGCGCCATTCCGATAACGATTTCACGCGCCGTGCTGGAACCAGCGCGCTGGATGATCTCGTCTAGACACGGGATCAGATTCTCCCCGCCTTCGAGTGAGAAGCGCTTTTGACCGGGGTAACGGCGATGCAGGTAATCCTCCAGCTTGCGCGCGGCAATCACCCACCGCAGGATGTCTTTCTTTTTCTCGGGCGATGGATCGAGTCGCCCACGGGCGTATTCCAGCCGCTCCTGCACCCACCGCTTGCATTCGGTTGAGGGCAAATGGGTCAGCTCAGTACCGATGCTGCCAAGGTAAGTCTGCCGCAAAACCTCCCAGATCTCATGCAACGTCGCTTCTTTTTTGTCATAGCACAGCGAACCAACGTTGAAAGCGCGCTCCATGTCAGCGGAACTGAAGCCATAGTGCGAAGGGTACACATCCGCTACCGGTTGACGTTCGTACAACTGCAGCGGATCCAAATTCGCTTGGCGATGCCCACGGTAGCGATTAGCGCCGATCAACTGCTGAATTTTCGATTGTTTATCAACCAACTCGGATAAGTATTGATGATCTGTCGCCGGTGCCTTCGCCTCTTTGATGAGCTGCTCGCGACCAACTTCGGCGAACAGCGAGCGCCACTGTGGATCAACGCTGGCGGGATCGTTCTCGTAGGCGCTGTATAGCGCATCAAGAAAACCAATATTACCGATGTGAAGCAAAGAATGATTCATGTCACAGTACCCCGGTTGAATACAGTACGTCACTATCCGCTGAAGGCATTAGGCATGCTCTGCTTGATGCCTCCGCAACAAGTCATCTGTGGTGATTATGATGATCAGATATGAAAATAATACCCATAAATATCAAAATGTTATAAATTGAGAGCTTTGCACTAGAGAGGCATACGGGGCGGGAGTAAGAGTTATGAGGTTTTTTTCAGGAGTTTAGGCTCAGATTACCTAAAAAGAGGCGGTGATGTCCTCATTGGTTGGAAATCAACGGTTCAAACCAGCCATTTTCGGTTCAATTCCCCTATTTTGGACGCACTTATCCCGTCAGCGCCCAACACTCTTTTTGAAGATTAGCGGCGCGCTTGAGATTGTAAGCGATACGCATCATCCCCAACCTCGCTTGGTTCCGCTTCAGCCCCATATACCTTGCCTTTGCCATCCCATAATGGAGTTTCAGTACCCCAAATACTTGTTCCACGATATAGCGAGTGCCCGCGTATTGCCGGTTGAGTTTCCGTTGGGCTGCCGACAAAGGTTTGTTACGATACGCTCGGTGAGTAATACGCTCAGTAATCTTTCTCTCTCTAAGAAGTTCCGTATGCTTTTGGCTTTTGTAGGCACTATCCGCATACACCACTTCTTCATTATCGGTGAGGAGCGCCTCGAACTGTGTTGAGTCATGTACATGACCTGCCGTATAGGTCGTCTTTTTGATGAACCCGTCTTCCTCTACATTCATATGTACCTTGTATCCATAGGTCGTTTTACGATGCCCATCACTCCCCGTCTTGACGTTATAAGACGCTTCAGGGTCTTGGGTATTTTCCTTTTTCGCATTACGCCGTGGTCGTGAACTCTTGGCTTCTATCACACTCGCATCGATAATGCTCACTTCGCCTGCCCTAATCAACCACCCTTGCTCCGCCAACTGATTGTTGACGACCGCTAAGGCTTTGACAAACAATCCTTGCTCCTCTAGCTTATTACGAAACCGCCAGATCGTACTGTGGTCGGGCACCGCTTGCTCTATACCCAAATTCACAAAACGCCGAAATAACAGGTCGCGCGCCAATTGTTTCGAAGACCCAGGATCACTCAACCTATACCACGACTGTAACAACAGGACTTTGAACATCATCACCGGGGGCCATGCCAGTTGCCCCACGCGACTCGTATGAATGTTATCAAACAAGCGCTCTATCCGTCTCCAATCGATCAGAGCGGCTACATTATCCAATTCTTTCAAGCACTCATGCTCGTTCAATAGCTTTATCGGCAAGACTCATTTGCTGGATCTGCTTCCATGCCATTACATAATCCTCTTGGTAGTTGATGATTCTATTATTATCTCACATACTTCACTTATCATCAACTGCTTTTACCCGACTTGTGCAAAGCTCTCTGTAAGGTGAATACCAAAGCTCTGCGTATCTCCAAACGGCGCGCCTTTGAGAACCCTCAAGCGTTCCACGAGATGTCCTGTTCCCGCGTTGCTGTGGAAGCCACAATGGCCGAGAATTTGACCGCCACACTGGGGTGAAGCATTTACGCCGTGCGGGGGCTTTGCGCGGTGCCTTTCTGTGTCGCTCTCAAAGCCACCGCTAACAACCTACCGAGAGCCACTGCGTTCAAAAACCGCAAACGACCAAGGCAACCCTCACCCGGAAGCGCCGTTCACCAACCTTTTTGCGTCTGTTTAGCCTCTTCATCGCCATTCTACCCGCTGGAACCAGAAATCAGGCACTTTCGTCTTTGAATTCCCCTATTCCTGTGCCGGCCATCTGATTCCGAAAAGCTCAGTTGTTCTAGGGGCACCTGACTTCTTACTAAGGCATTCTATAAGCCTTATTCGTAGGTTTCCTAGTTTTTCGAGGTGCCTATTTTGAAGCAGCAATCTTCCCATTATTTGTTCATGGTTAATAACGATTCTGTATGTAGTTCCATAGGTTTTCGATACGGTCTTGAACCAACCATCGGTATGTTTCATCCTGTATATTTCCAGCCTCAGTCAAAGCATTGTTGAGTTCATCCACTTGATCTGATTTACTGAAATCATAATGCTTGCGGATCAGTTCTATTGCATCATCCACTGCCTTTCTTTCCAATGCCGCGTGTTCAGCATCTGCGCGCAACTGTTTAATTACTTCTTTTCCTGATGGTTTCTTACCCGAAACTTGGTTCTTGTTATGATACAGATCATCTTGCTGTTCTATTTTAATTTTATGCGATACTAGTTTATCTTTTAATTGTACTATATTTTTCTTAATTTTTGCAGGTATTTTTTGTGCTGCTTTCTTATCTTGGAGTGATTTTTTTATGTCGTCATAGTTTTCAATAGCCAAATTTTTTGCATCTTCGAATACCTCATCTATACGCCAAATATCTTCTCCTCTAAGAGGAACTACATAGTTATCATCATTATAAAATCTTTTATGTAGTTTGTTTAATTCTATTCTCAGGGTTTGATAATCTGCGCCTACTTGCCGCGCTTGTTCTACTGATTTATTGATCGCAAATAATTTAGTTGATAATCCCCCATCATTTTCTTTGCTGAATTCACCAATTGCTTTTAAAGCTCTTTGTTGAATATCTATTTTTGATTCTAAGAATTTGACCGCAGTGGATCTATGTTTAATGTGAGTTTCAACACTTTCTAATTGCTTAGTAAATTGTTCATGAGTTGTATATATTTGCTTACTTGTAAATTCTGGAGGATTTTTACCTGCCGGATCAAGATTTAACTGTGGTATTTTTAGGCCTCCCGGTTTATATCCTTGTTTATAATACAAATCGTATTGTGTTTGATAATCCTGCAGAACTTTCTTGTGCGTTTTAAGTTTATTGATCAAATCACTTCCTGCCGGATCTTCATCGAGCGCTTCGCTAAGTCTAGCCGTGATTTCAGCTTGTAGATTCTTTATATTATCCTCTACTTGAGGATTGACCGTCTTATTAAAGATTGGTTTAGAGGTTGGTTTAGCATTCAAATCTTCCAGTTGTTTAAATACCTTCTCTGTTTGAGTTAGTTCCTCGTTATTTTTCAATTTTCCCTTTATTTTCTCAGACATAGTCAGTTCCTTTTTCGGTTTAGGGGAATCTGATTTAGTTTTTGGTTCCACATCATTTTTCGATGCTGAGGAATCTGATTTGACTTTTTTATCTAGATTATTTTTTGATGCTGAGGAATCTGATTTGACTTTTTTATCTAGATTGTTTTTCGATGCTGAGGAATCTGATTTGACTTTTTTATCTAGATTGTTTTTTGATAGAGCAGGGTCGAACTCTAATTCTGATTCTATGTTAGAAATTTCTTTATCTATACGAGCATGTACTTCCTTGATATAGTTGTCAACAGTCTTTTTGTAGCCTGTATCAGGTGGTGGTGATGGTGATGGCGGGGGTAAATGTTTTGCTTCATCGGCTTTGTTTCTTGCCTCTATAGCTGCTATTTCTGCATCTCTTATTTCCATAGCATCACGATTTCTAGTCGTATTATTGATGACTTCCTTGGGGGAGGTGCTCTCCAAAGTTACTTCCTTTTTCGGCACAGGGGAGTTTAATTCGGCGTCCGAAATTTCGTATTTTATGTATTCCCATATCCTGTCAATATTGTCTTTAACTTGCTGTTTGTACTGCTGATGCTTTATAGTGTCCGCTTCATTTAAAGATTTTATTAAAAACATTTCTGTTGTATCTAATTTAGTAACATCATAGTGCTTGCGTATCAACTCTATCGCTTTATCGACTGCAACCTTATCCAACTGTGCGTGCTTAATGTCTGCACGCAATTGTTTAATTACTCCATCTTCTTTTCCTATGTTATTTTTTAATTTCTTATACACAGTCTCTTCTGTTTTTTGTGCATCCAGCGCGCTATTTGCCGCATCAGAGCTCTCCGCAGCTGATATTCTCACGTCTTCAAATACATCTTCTACAATCCAAACACTTTCTTCTCGCAGAACAACTACCTTCCCTTCATCATTATAGAACCTAACATGGGCTCTATTCAATTGTGTTTCCACACTTTTATAATCTGAACCCGCTTGTCTAGCTTGATCCACTGCATTATTGATCACTGCCCTACTTCGGTCTCCTCCATCGGCACCTAAGTCGAACTCACCGATTGCATCTAAAACTCTATGCCGTACCTCCATTCGCGATTCTAATTGTTTGACCACAGTTTTTCTTTGCTGAATTTCAACCTCTAGCCCTTCCAGTTTTTTGAAAAACTGTTCAGGAGTTGAATGTACTTCATCAACGTATTTCTGGAAAACTCGATGCTTACTTGTTTCATCATATCGATTTTCCCATCTTCTTATTTCTTCAACTTCCGGGATAAATCCTCTTTCTTTATAAAAGTTGTATTCGGCTTGGCGTTCTTCCAGTTCTCCTTTATGTGTTTTAAGTTTATGGAATAGGCTGTTTTCCCCAGGCTCTTCAAATAGCTGCTGCTTAATATCCAGCTTGATTTCAGTCTGTAGCTTTTTTATATTATACTGCGCTATCGGATCGACCTTAATAGCCTCATGAGGAACTCCTTTGGTGTTCAAAGCCTCTTGCCCAGGCTTTATCGTAGTGGCTAAGTCTTCAGTGGCTTGTGTTCTCGATCGCAGTGCCGTATCGGGGGCCGGAGTGCCATCTCTCAGTGATGCCTTCGGTAGTGAACTATCCGTAACCTGTTGCAGCTCATCCGTACGCGCAACCCCGTGTATTTCAGTCAGAGTTGTTTTGGGCGGCTCTATGTTCGAAATAACCGATTGCATCCGTGCAACTAATGCAGAGTTGTTCGGATCTATGCCAACTTTTGTTAATCTTAACTTCTCGTTATTAAGCATCTGATTTGCTTCACTAATTTTACCCTGACGTATTTTTATATCAAAGTCACGCGCTCGTGCGTCATCTATAACTCTATTCAGACGTTGTGTGTAGGATAGCTCTGAAACTTGCTCCTCTGGAACTTGTCCCTTTAACTTTTTCGAGACTTTCGTTTTATTCACCTTCTTGTTCTTGCGCGAGAACAGTTTCTTGATGCGCTTCCATAGGTTCGGAAGACGGGGAGGCTTCTTCTGCTGCGCTGCCTTTTGTAAAGCAGCAGCCCCCTGCAGGCCAAGATCCTCCAGTATTACAGGAGCACCTGCTATGTTGTCCGCTTGGTGCGCGATTTGAATCTCATCAAAGGCCGCGATCGGAGCTGCCTGCTGCTGTAGGCGGTTGCCGGGTGGCATCACAGCGGGCAGCAGATCCTCTTCAACTTTAGCCAACGGCTTGTGAGGTGCCGCGGGAGCAGCCGCATGTAGCTGATCTGCCGGCAGGATGCCGTCATCCAGCACCTCATCTGGAAGAAAGTGCTGCGCCTCATCCTGCGGCGCAACATAGTGCCGCACCTCATCGCCGACATTCCCCGCATCCGCTAGTTCTCCATACACACGCTGCTGCTCTGCGTTCCCTTGCTTCAATTTGGCAAGCTCCTCCGGGGGGGTCTCATTCTGCGAGGGGGGCTTACCCTTCTTCGCTTTAACCTTCTTCTTCTTCCCACCGCCCTTGCCCCCACCCTCTCCTCTATTCAGAGGGCCTTGGTAAGCTCTCTTGCGTTCAAATGGATTCTCTCGCGGCGCCAATTCGATGTTCAAGTTGAATGGCTTCCGATTGTTCACCACGTCGTCTATTGGTCGTAGCAGGCCTCCTTGTTCATAGCGCATACCAAAGGTTGGATTGATGCTGTCGGCACCCGTCTGAGCATCATCCATGCGGAGAGCAGATAGCTGGCCACTGTCATATTCCCTAGGAGGCTTGGGAGGCGGCGGCCTTTTCATCTTTTGTACCGTGTCAATACTGACATAGGTTTCATGAATTTCATTGGTCGTTCCATCAATTCCACTGACGGCTCTGCTGGGTTTGGTACGAGATTTTTTAAACCTGAACCATCTTTTCCATCCTCCAGGAAGTGGCCCTGTCGGAAGTGGTTCTGCAGAGCGCAGGGTTATATCATCTGGCAGAGGGGCATCAAGCAAATTATCGTGCTTAAAAGGGCCGTAGGGCTCATCTGGCAGAGGGCGTCCATCGGGGAACTGGCCTAAATAATCACTATACTTTCCAGCAGGTGCTTTCCCACCGTCAAGCAATATATCATTCAGCCCGCCTTCTGTCAGGGTGCCGAGCCTCAATTGTTCTTGATATAAAGTAGCTGGCAAAGCCTCTACCAACGCTGCTCTTTCTATATCATATAGCCCCACTGCTCTATTATCAAGCACCTGTTCTAGCGGGAGCCTCAGCTCTGGATCGTTGATGATCGGTTTCAGTTCCTCAATTACTTTATAGTATAGAGCTCTCTTGGTCACTGCTTCCTTGATCACTGTTTCCTTGGTCTTTGTTGCGGTTTTTGTGAACTGATCGGCTGCTTTTTCCGCGTCTAGCGCAACGATTTTATTTCTGATGGAAATGAGGGGGTCTGTACCGGAAAGCATCTGCTTGCGAGCCTGGTTAAGTAACTCCCAATAGTCGCCCAACGCTTCAGCTTCTTTAGGGTTGTTACCCAATAATTGCTTGTACTGATCCTGCATTGGCTTCAGAAGAGCGACCATCTTGTCGTTAAGTTTCGCCCGGTCAAGATGAGAAACAATCGGGTGATCCAATACAATATCGGACTTGAAATACGGTTTAACTGTATCTCCTGTTATCGCTCCCGGATTCAATAATCTACGGAAAAGGTGACCAAACGCAGCGGTATACGGATCTTCCGCCAATCGTCCATATTGAGCGAGACGCTTTTGTAATTCATTTATATCATCACTTGGAATCCCGTCGCTTTTCATCCCCTCCAATATACCCTGTCTCTCTGATCTTGCTATTGGGGTCTCATAGTAGCGTGACTTATCAGAAATGGTGCCGTCTGGGGCAAATTTATTCTCCGCTTTCAGATAATTGTATTGATCGCCAAGTTCTTTGTACATATCGTCGGTGGATATTTCACCGTTCAATTCGCGTTTTAATACATCAGCGATTTCGTTATATGCATCAGCCTTCAGCTCGTTCTCCATAATAAACAATTTCCTATATTCTTCATAATCCAGATCCAACATACCTGCCGCTTTCTTTTTTCCAAATTCCTTCATGATATCATCGCTTGTATATTTCAACGCCGCATATGCTTCTCCTTCAATCCGTTGTATATAATCAGATTTTGCTTTATACATATCAAGGTTAGGATCGATATTGCCAGAACCATGTTTGACAAGATGATCGTAGTATAATGACTTGGTATCGTCATTAAATGGAGTGAAATCAAATGCTTGATATTTATTATCGAGCAGATAGGTGCTATTTAAATTTACTCTTCCTGCTTCAAAGTCCAAAATAATGTTGTTATATTCTATAAGTGCTGATTGGGCATCGACAACTTTCCTTATAGCAGCTGCATCATCTACGTCGGGATACGCCTTAGGGGCTGCGTCAAATGCTTTACTGTATTCGTCTCTTTTTTTAGTTAAGGCAATCACCGGATCTTCGTTTCTTCGAAGAGCTTCTTCTGCTAAATCAAATGCTTCATTGCGATATTTTAACTTGCTTGATTTATATTGAATAGCTCTAACTTCCATATTGTTGAAATATTTATTATGGGTGTTATGAAGCTTCTGCACCTCTTCACCTACATATTCAGGATGAGGGTGTTTTTTATATTTTTTGAAGTAATTTTCTTTATCTTTAAATATTGCTGTTTCTAATTGCTCAATCATCCTCCTGCGTTCCCAAAAATTGGTACTTTTTGTATTTGCGTCAATGTGCTGAAAACCGATTTCTGTTTCGAAGTGTTGCATTTTCCTGTATTCTTGCAACACCTCAAGGTTATATCGCCCATCTTGCTGTTTAGAGGTTGCCCTATAGTTATCCATTCTTTCTCTGAACTCTCTCTTAAAATTCACATCATCCTGGGCTGCGAAAAAGCTAGTAGCGGAATTTTTATTCGAACTAGCAGCATCAGCGTTCTTCGCCGCCTGATACCCTGTGTCCCCTTTATTGATGAGCTCGCCAGCGAAACCTGTCGCAGAGCCAGGGATAGCTGAGTCGTAGGCTTGTACTGGAGCATACTGCGTAGGGGTCGAAGCAGGGAGTTGTACTGGAGCATACTGCGTAGGGGTCGAAGCAGGGAGTTGTACTGGAGCATACTGCGTAGGGGTCGAAGCAGGGAGTTGTACTGGAGCATATTGCGTAGGGGTCGAAGCAGGGAGTTGTACTGGAGCATACTGCGTAGGGGTAGTCGAAGCAGAGGGTTGTAATAGAGCATAATTCGAACTAGGCGCTGCTTGGGAACTATGCCAGCGGGCTTCGGTAGGCGTTAACACCGGTTCCGTTGCCGGCTTCTCTAAGCTCTGTGACAAGCGACGCTCCAGATTGGCAGCTATGTTCGTTGGCGTATCTGCTGCATTATCACCACCCGGCAACAGGGCTCTGGAACCGGAACCATCAATCACCACCTGGTCGGGGCGCAATAACAAGCCGTTCACTACGTCTTCGTCAATGGCGTTGTGCGCAGCCGGTGGAACGATCGGGGCGCGGCGGCGGAATAGATTCGATAGCCAGTCCCATTTCGATCGCGTTTCCCATAGCGCCGGTGTGGGCGGTGTGGATGCTTTGCTCGTGTTGGCTGATAGTTCTGGTTTTAATGAGCTTGGCGTGGTATCGTGAAGCGAACGCCGATTGTGGGAATTGAGGTTGTCAGAAATGGTTTTACGGAATACTGAATTATTCTGTTGACCATTGTGCAGCAGAGACACTTGGGAAGGCTGTGCACCTTCCAGTTCTGCGTAGGTTGCTTTCTGCGCCCTAGATACTCCGTTTTCATCGGCAACTATCTCTTCTGGATGAACTCTGGGGGTGGTCTCAATTTCTACTGGAGCGGGAGAGTCGCCATATAGGCGGGAGTCAATGGTATCCGTCGATTTGCCAATAGCTTCATCATACCCTCCTTGTGCTAGGTGCATGGCTTCTTCTTTGGTTATTGTATTTTTTATATCTCCAAGCCCATTATTTAATTGATGAATATCTTCTCTTAGATGAAGAATTTCGTTATTTATTGCAGTCAAATCACTTCCAGCTGCACCAGCATTTTGTGCTTGTCTATATTCAAGTACTTTGTTTCTAATTTTTCTTGACACTTCATTAATGGTACCTTCAATCTGATTATATTTATCTTGCAGAATTCTAATATTATCACTATACGGTTTAGATCTTATCCCATCAGGATCAAACGCCAAGATTGAATGAGGCGTGGCTTCTTGACCGACTAGTTGTGGTGATATATTGCCAGTGTCACTGAGTCGATTAAGATAGGATGAGGAGTTGGTTAATTCATCTGGTCCAGAGCGGCGGCTTGTTTGCATTGCCTCGTCAAGCAGCGAAGATAATTCTTCAAGACCGGTCTTAGCGGCGTCATTTTTTATCCCAGAGCGTATATTCTCTAGCGCCCTAACAGGATTAGATCCATTATCAGTTACCTCAATAATCCTACTTAAAGTTGTGGTTTTATTTAAAAACCCTTGCATTGTTTTTTCATGAGCTGATTTTTTTAATTTTCTTTTTGGAATGTAAGAAAGAAAATCACTTCGATATTTTTCTTGCTGCTGTTTAAGTTTATTCAATAACTTTTGTTGATCGATATCACCAGGTAATAATTCAGTATTTTTTATAAGATCACTGATTTCGTCTCTATGTATATTGCTTCCCAGATCCGCAAGGTTGTTAAAATTTGCAGCGTTGAACCTGTGTATATCTTCCAGTCCTTGTAGTTCGGTTAATTGATTAGCCGATGCTCTAGGTGTTTTCATTGAAGTTGCAGCACTGTCCTTTAAAGATTTCATTATATTGAAAGAATCAGCTTCCGTAGCATCACCAGCGTGATGTGCCAAGCCAAGCTGGTTTGCAGCGATCTCTATTTCTTCAGTTTTGTTAACCTGCTTGAATATATTTTGCGTGTTGGTCGCATTATCAGCCACTCGCCTGCCCGCTACAGCCGTGCCGAGTAATGAACTGCCATTGCTTGCTACACCCGATCCAGTCTCGGCGGCCGGTGCCATACCAGGATTAGGCCTCATAGCTGTTCTGCCGCTCTTAATCTTCGCTTGGCCTTTAATCTGCTGGCGAAACCCTATCGACGCCTTCAGCATCGACCACGTCCCCGCCTCCATCGAAAGAAGCTTTTCCCCACTATACGACGCGAAAGCGGCTTTGTAGCTCGCCACCCCGTATTCACGCTGAAATGAGGTGGCGGCAATCTCCAACAGCAACTTGTCATTGATGCTGGTGCCAGGCTTCTCCTCCATCCCCGCCAACCCGTTAATCAGACGGAAATCGCCGCTGGTTGTTACACGCAAACCACCCGCAGCGCCCAACACATCGCACATCCCTGCGCCAGACGTAACCACTCCCGCAAATGTCTCCGACACCGCCCCGCTCAGCATCAGCGTATCGGAGTAGAGGCGCAGGTTCAGACGACCGCGATAGGTTCTTTTCAGGATGCTCGCGCGGGTATCGATCTCTCTCCCCTCCAGTCTGTAGTTACCCTCAACGTTCACTTCCTCGTGCCCTGTCGCCGTATCGCTAGCCGCCTCCTTGCCGATCTCCAGACGGTCCGATACGCCCCGACGCTCGGCCCTCTTCACCGCCACCAGATTGATCGTCTCGGCGCGCAACTCCAGCGCGCAACGCTCCTCCTCACCGCTAACCTGCGGTTCTGAAGAGGTGGTAGTGGTAGTGCTTGTTTCGTCGTCAGCCATTATCTTTTACCCTTGAGCAACAAAAGACATATTGCCTTGTGTAGCAGCAAAACGGCAACTCCCCACGTGTCGATCCAATTGGCAAACGCAACAGGCGAATGGCCCCTGAAAAATTCTTTTACCTGCATTGATCTATTTGAGAGCTTTGCACAAGTAAAAAAACGGCAGCGTGGCAAAGCAAACAGGTGCGAAAAATGAGTATGTTTGAGCCTGTTTCTATCCACATATTATGCAGCGCTATGGTCGTTATTCCGACCGCTTATCGGTGTTGTGCAAAGCTCTCAAATTATCTGTCAGCGTTTATAATGATCAAATCAAGAACCATCTGAGTTTTTGCGAGATCATCATACCTAACGACTGGCAGTAGATTTGATTGCCGTATGGGGAACATGAGGGCACTCTTCGCCATACGTTGTGTTGCCATAAATGCGGTATGACGGTGCGCTAGATGAGGATACGGCAGGTCACCCTATAAAGCCCCCCCGTAGTGCTGCAGAAATTGATTGTTTCCCTGATTGCTATTCTCCTTCGCTACCGCCAGCTCAACACCCAGTATAGCGGTCATCAGCCTAGCTGAACCTCTAACCTGCACTGTGGGCTTACGAGCGCACCACTGAACATCCCCTGTGTGTCTCGCAAGCAACCGTGTCGATCTTATTATTCTGATTATCGGGTAATCCAAATCAGCGTCTATCACGGTATGATACTGAACCTAACACGGCTTGCCAATAACAAAAATGCACCCCTCAGACAATTGAAAAGAGGGTAGCGCAACTTAAGGGGCTGTACCTGACTTGCACAAGGTGAGGGGGGTGCTCCACTGGTGGAGGCTGAGGTCGGAATCGAACCGGCGTACACGGCTTTGCAGGCCGCTGCATAACCACTCTGCCACTCAGCCTGTCCGTGAGCAATCCTCCGGAAGGTAAGCCAATCGGCACCTCGAAAAAGCTAGCGAAGCTGGTTTTCGAGGTGCCCTGCGGGGCTTGCCTATTGGGGGAATGATTATAAATCAACGGCTTACGTTACAGGTGAAGATGTTCCTTCCCTCACCCCCCATCCCGTTGCCATTTTTCGAAGTTCCCAATCGGCACTGTAAGTGCCAAATGATCAACACCGCGGTTGGCATCAGAAGGGGCGCACAAACCCGCCGCAGCCCGCGTTCAAAGCTGGGTGATCGCGAACACCCTTGGCAAGGCACCCAGCGTGCTTTGGGTAAGCCTGATGGGGGTAAATAACACCCCTACAGCAAAACGCCAACGCCAACGCATCAAGAGCTGACAACTGCACACTACGATGCAGTGCATTCTACCTGTTGACCGATAACGGCACAAGCCGCATGTACTTGTGCCGCTTCCCCGTCAGCGCCTAGGTGCTGTTAGGTTGCGCAGCGCACCCTATTTGAGGAAAAGGTATATTAATCCATAACTGTTTGGGGGGGCTTACGAAATGGCTCATAGCAACCCTTTCCCCAAACCTTCATCCCATTCTAGGGTTTTTCGAGGCACCCCAAAGGTTGGTTAAACAGTCACCCGCCGCAGTCAGCTTCTTTCATGACCCGCGGTGATGCTGTCGGCAACCTCCTTGGCGAAATACGTCAGGATCCCATCAGCCCCGGCACGCTTGATGCAGCGCAGCGATTCAAGGATCACGCCCGTGTCGAGCCAACCGTTGGCGATAGCGGCACGGTGCATCGCGTACTCACCGCTCGTCTGATAAGCAAAGGTCGGCATATTGAAGGCATCCTTGACGCGGCGCACAATGTCAAGATAAGGCATACCCGGCTTTACCATGACCATGTCTGCGCCTTCGTTGATATCAAGCGCGACCTCGTGAAGGGCTTCGTCGCTGTTTGCCGGATCCATTTGGTAGCTGGCTTTGCTGGCACCCGCTAATGTTGTGGCGGAGCCGACCGCTTCACGGAACGGCCCGTAATAGCGGGATGCGTATTTGGCCGCATACGCCATGATCAACGTATCGCCAAAGCCACTCTCATCTAGGGCGCTGCGAATGTGACCGATGCGGCCGTCCATCATGTCCGAAGGGGCGATCACGTCGGCACCTGCGGCGGCGCACACGGTGGCTTGGCGGCACAGCGCCGCAACGCTGCGATCGTTTATAATGCGCCCATCCTCGCTTTGGATTCCATCCTGACCATGGGTCGTGTAGGGGTCGAGCGCCGCATCGGTGATAATCCCAAGATCGGGCAGCGCTTGCTTGAGTGCGCGGATCGCTTGCGGCATCAGGCCGTTGGCATTCCATGCTTCAGCGCCGTCGTTGCGCCGCAGGCTTTCATCGAGACAGGGAAACAGCGCAATAGCCGGGATGCCGGCGCGCAACGCCGCCTCCGCTGCGGGCAGCAGCTTGTCGCAGGTATAACGCTCGATCCCCGGCATTGAGGCAATCGCCGCGGTGCGCCCGCTGCCGTCAATGACAAACATCGGATACACCAAGTCATTGACGGTAAGCTCGGTTTCACGCACTAGGCGACGTGAAAATGCTTGCCCTCGGGTGCGGCGCAAACGCGTTGCCGGATAGCTGCGGTTGATCATGTGCTTTGAAGGGCGAGAGGTGCGGGGTGCGGGGTGCGGGGCGGTCAGCGTAAAAAAACCTGAAGCGGTACTGATGACAAACAGCAGCCTGCCACCCAAAGCGCTATGGCAGCGTATATCGGCGCAACTCGCTGATGCCTTCGATCGGCGTACTCACCCTGCCGCTTGGCAGTAACAGGCGGAACTTCAGCCCCCTTACTGCCGCTGGTCGGTAGTCCACAACCCTATCGAAGCGCGCCTTGACCGACCAATGCAGCAATGGCAGTTGATCGTCTTGTGTACTTGGGACATCGTTATCGCTGGCATACACTGTGCGCGGTGCATCGGGAGACAAGCGCATGATCCCACGGGGGTAGTGTATCGGCCCATCCAGCATGGGATAAATGGCGACATCGTCTTTAGTGACTTCAGCCATCCCCTGACCACCCTGCTGATTGGCGAACAACTGGCTGATCCCACCTAAATGTTTACCCGAGCAGATATAGACATCTTGTTTGAGTGCCGCTTCGCATTCCTTGATCATAAACTCCAGCGCCACATCGGACAGCCCGTCAAACCAGTAGCCGCCGCCGACATCGCTGTGGATCCCAGGAAGCCAGACCTCTGAAATACGATCAGGATTTTCAAGGTCAACGTTCATCAACTTCGGCGTGAACCACATCCGATCCTCATCGAGCGCCAACAGGTGCACCGCGCGCTCAATGTTGGGATGCAGCGTGAGGTTCTGAAACGCGATATCACTGTCGCTTTTATCCTCTGCGTGATCAATCGCGGCGTCTCTGGCTAACGCTATCACGGTATCGAATACACCCAAAAAACTGACCTTGCAGCCAAGCTCATTGGCAACCTGCCAAGCAAAAATCCTCGCCAACGCCGCGCCGCGGCTGAAACCGAAGATCGCCAGCCGATCGTTAGCACTGTAGCCTTCCTGTTTCAGATCTTCTATCGCTTCACTCAAGATATCATCGGCATGACCAAGACTGGGCGTCACTGCCAAGTCCAGCTTATTCGTCCCCCAAGCCCACAGTTTGCCCAATAAGGGTATCGACTGCCCTTCATCACGGGTGCCAACACCATTGTAATAATAGGTCTGCTGCGTACCTCGGTTCGGCGTCTTGGTTTGTGAGCGGTCGGCCCCGATACCACCGCCCATCAACAAATGCAGCTTCAGTACATTGCTGATGCTCTCATTCGCGGCGAATTTATTCGCATCTTGCGGTTCATTACCAGTGCCATCAAAACTGAAGCACAGCGTCTTTGACATAACTCCTTCCCCTTTAAGTATCGAGTTTATCGGCGTGGTTCCCCACCACCCCTTTATTCATCCATCATCGCATCGCTGGCTGCCTGCAAGCGCTGCAGTAGCAATTCTGGCTCGGGTGCTTCAATCAGTAACCGGCGGATCTGCGACGCCAAAAACTGACACCGCACCGCCTCGTCAAGAAATGCAAGAAGCTGATCATAGTAACCATCAAGGTTCAGTATGCCGTTAGGCTTGGAGTGAACCTTGAGTTGGCAAAGCACCCACATCTCCAGTAATTCATCCAAGGTACCGATACCCCCCGGTAATGAGATAAAAGCATCAGCAAGGCTTGCCATTTTTGCTTTGCGAGCACTCAGGTCGACGGTCAGACAGACTTCTGTCAATTGAGGATGGATGGCATCGGCACCGAACATGCCTTGAGGAATGACGCCGATCACCTGACCGCCGTTGGCTAACGCCGCACCCGCCAGCGCGCCCATAACGCCGTAACGATACCCGCCATAGACCAGACTTTTGCCACAGCCGGCGATCAACTCGCCAACTGCTTCGGCGGCCCGGATAAACTTCGCATCACTACCGCTGCTGCTACCACAAAATACACCTATGGTACGCACAATACCCCCTCAAAGTAACTTATGACAACGCTTACGCGCGCTGCAGCAAACGCATGAGCCAACAACAGCGCCTTCCCGCTCTTGGGTTGCGGGAGGGCTGTCCGCTATCCATCATAAACCACTGCATTATGCGCACGCTACCTGACAACTGATGGTCCACCTCGAAAAACTGCGCGAAACTAGCTTTGCGAGGTGCCCGGCGGGGCTTGTCTATTGGGGAAAGGGTTATATATCGGTGTTACTTGAAGATGCAGGAATAGGGCTATTGTCATGCTCTCATCCCAGAGCCTCGCCCGAAGCCCTTTTCCAGAGCGTCAAATGCAGCGCGACTCAACGAGGTGCACAAAACGGTCTCCCTCACCCATCAAGCATCTTCAAGTAGCATGAGTATAAATCAACGCTCACGTTACAAATGAGCATATCCCTTCCCTCATCCTCCCCCCATCCCATTGCCATTTTTCGAGGTGCCCGATGGTGTTTTTTTGCGGTGCGCTACGTCACTACCGTATGAATCGCTTCGGCGAGTTTGGCGGCGATGAGCAGCGGGTCATCGTCGGACATGATAAACGGTGGTGCCAGCAGTACATGGTCGCCGCGCTGATCCCCTCGGGTGCCTGACATGGGGTAGCAGATGAGGCCCGCGGCAAGAGCGGCTTTTTCGATCTTGTCGGCAACTCGAAACGCCGGATCAAACGGCGCTTTGCTTTCGCGATCGGCGACCAGTTCAAGCCCGCAGAAAAGCCCACGACCGCGGATATCGCCGACATGCGGGTGTTGACCGAAGGCTGCATGCAAGGCTTCGTGCAGTTTCGCGCCCAGCACCTGAACGCGCGTGATGAGGTCGCGTTCCAATAGTTCCTGTAGCACCGCGAGCCCCGCCGCAGTCGCCGTTGGGTGCCCCAAGTAAGTATGACCGTGCTGGAAAAAGCCGCTGCCTTCGGCGATCGTGGCATAGATCTTGGCCGCACATAGCATCGCACCAAGCGGCTGATAGCCAGCACCTAAGCCCTTGGCGATGCACACAATGTCCGGGCGTACGTGATCCGCTTCACAGGCAAACAAATGCCCGGTGCGTCCCATGCCGCACATCACCTCATCAAGGATCAACAACACCCCATAGCGATCGCAGATGTCACGGATGCGCGCAAAATAACCGGTAACAGCGGGTGCCGCGCCAAGCGTTGAGCCAACCACTGGCTCGGCGATAAAAGCCATCACGGTTTCCGCGCCAAGGCGGAGAATCTCGCGCTCCAACTCGTTGGCGGTGCGCTGACCGTACTCTGCAAGGCTCTCACCGACAACCCGTTCGGCGTATTCATAGCAGGGTGCGATATGGCTGACCTGGATGAGCAGCGGGGTGTATATCTGGCGCCGACCGACATCGCCGCCGGCTGACAACGCCCCCAGAGTATTGCCGTGATAGCTCTGGCGCCGTGCAATCAGATGTCGCCGTTGTGCTTGCCCGCGTTCGACATGGTATTGCCGCGCCAATTTGATCGCCGCTTCAATGGCTTCCGATCCACCGGAAACAAAATACACCCGCTCAATCCCTTGCGGCGCATGAGCCACCAACAAATCGGCAAGCGCTTCGGCAGGCGGGGAAGTGAAAAAGCGCGTATGCGCAAAAGCTAGGCGATCCAACTGGTCCTTGATCGCGCTGCGTACACGCCGATTGGAATGCCCAAGGCAAGACACCGCTGCTCCGCCTGATGCGTCAAAATAGCGCTTGCCGTTGGCATCCACAAGATAACAGCCATCACCAGCCACCGCAGTCGGCAAGCTGGTATGACAATGGCGCGGAAAAACATGTGACACAGAAGCCTCCTCTTTCATTCTCTAGCGGGATTCCCCGATGAAACGTTGAGTGCGCTGAGCAGGGACGCTACCGCCTGCGCATTGTCGCGCCATGGGCTGCCGCTCGGACTTTGCAGGTTATTCTCGAAACCGACCCGCAACCAGTCCGCTGCCGTTGCGCCCGCGACTGCGGCGGCGGCGAGCAAACAGGCTTGCTCTTGTGCGCCAAACGCACACACCGACCAACGCCATTCTTGCGGCAGAGCGGTTAGCAACGGCGTCAGATGTGCCGCACGCCCTAGTCGCGGCGGATTATAAGCACCCAGCACAAACAGCACCTCAAGCGGTTGTACGCCGACTGTGCCATCCTGCTGCCAGCGCCTCAGCTGGTGCAGATCCGCAATGCTATAGAGGATATGCTGCACCTTGGTGCCCTGTTCAGCGGCGCACGCATAGATCCGTGCGGCGAGCGGCGCATCACGCGCCATTTCGCGCCCTGCGATGCTGGCCCATGCTGGCGCGAGGCGCTGCAAACAGGCGTACTGTGCTGCGGTATCGAAAACACCGGCCGCTTCAGTGGTGATCTGTACTCGCATCGTCGGCACCGCTTCAGCAAGCGCGCAAAGGGTCTCGCCGTACCGCTGTACATCCAACGTATGCTTTCCCTGCGCATCGCGGATATGCAGGTGCAAACCGTCAGCGCCGGCCCGATGGCAGGCACACGCTGTCGCGAGGATCTGCTCAAGAGTAAGCGGTAGCGCTGGATGGTCAGTCTTGCTACGCCGTGCGCCATTGGGTGCCACCATGATCTTTGGTCGTGCTCGCTTCATGGTCGTATGGGTATCTCAAAAAACCTTGAATAGGATGGGGGTGGGGTATGATCGCCTGTAGCGTAAGCCCCCATTGGTGTTATGGATTTATAACCCTTCCCTCAATAGACAAGCCCCGCAGGGTACCCCGGAAAACTAGTTTCGCGCAGTTTTTCGAGGTACCCATGAGTCTATAACCCTTTCCTCAATAGACAAGCCCCATAGCGGGAGCTACCCGCGGCGGAAGTCGGCCTGCCGCATTCTGAAGAACATAGCGCTGACGGATTTTCGGCACCGCTTGTCGGGCTTGTGGTATGCTGTCAGACTACGTTATAGTTTGACTCTGGGAGGAGCAAAGGTGCGTATTGTCGTTAAATTGTTTGCATCACTATCGAGCTACCTGCCAGCGGATGCATACCGTAATCAGGCGGTGATGGAGTTCGTCCCAGAGATAACGCCGGCGATGATCATGGAACAGCTCGGAGTTCCGACGGAATTAGTGCATCTGGTGCTAATCAACGGCATTTACGTACCCGCTTCAAAGCACAGCACACGTCAGATCAAAGAGAATGACGAGTTGGCGATCTTCCCCCCTGTCGCCGGGGGGTAAGCGAGGTGCCTCTAGGGCATGCTTTATTGGACAAAGGGATTATAACCCAAACAGGTGATGCGCTATGTCGAGTTATCCCTTCCCTCAAACCCCAGGTTTCGAGGTTTCCCTAGAGATATTAATTGACCTGTAATCGGCTCCCTACTCTGTAGCTTTGCAAATGGGTGTGGCATCGGCATCCCACCGCACCTCTTCTGTCGCCAGCTTCACATGATGAAAAGCACCCGATGCCAAGTCCCTCCACGGTATGCTGACTGGCTACTTGTCAGATGCTGTAAAACAATCCATCAAACGAGGTCGAGCTATGCAAAAAGCACTTAAGTTGGAAGCGGAAAAATGCACTGGCTGTCTACAATGCGAGATGGCGTGTTCATACGAGAATGAAGGTGTGTTTAACCCGTCAAAGTCGCGAATTAAAGTATTTACGTTCCACTACGAAGGGCGCTTTGCACCCTATACCTGCACCCAATGCGCCGAGGCCTGGTGCTTACACGCCTGCCCCGTAGACGCCATCGTGCACAACCCGGTAACCGCCGCCAAAGAGGTTGTCGATGCGATCTGCGTGGGATGTAAGGTGTGTACCATTGCCTGCCCCTTCGGCACTGTCAATTACAATGCCGACAGCGGTAAAGTGATGAAATGCGATTTGTGCGGCGGTGATCCAGCGTGCGCGAAGGCATGTCCGACCGAGGCCATTACTTGGGTCGATGTAGAGCAACTGGGACATGAGCGGATGCGCGCATGGGCGGTGCAAAGCATTGACGGTAATCGGCCACAAGCATAAGGAGGAACCTCACCATGGGATGGACCCGTAAAGTACTACGTATCAATCTGAGCAATGGCAACTGCTCTGAAGAGCCATTGAATGTGGCATGGGCGCAGCAATACCTCGGGCAGCGCGGACTTGCCAGCAAATATCTCAGCGAAGAACTCGATCCACGCTGTGATGCACTGTCACCGGCGAATAAACTGATCATGGTTACCGGCCCATTAACCGGCACGATGGCATCGACTGGAGGGCGTTATTCGGTGGTCACCAAAAGCCCGCTGACGAATTGCATCGCCTGTTCAAATTCGGGCGGTTTTATCGGTGCCGAGATTAAAAACGCGGGCTGGGATATGTTTATTTTTGAAGGTAAGTCGCCGCAACCGGTTTACCTGTATGTCGAGAACGGCAATGCAGAGTTACGCTCGGCAACCCATCTGTGGGGGCTTTCAGCTTGGAAGACCGATGAGACCCTGCATCAGGAACATCAGGATCCAGCGCTGCGTATTGCATGTGTCGGACGGGCGGCGGAAGCGGGTTGTCTGTACTCGGCGATAGTCAATGATCTGCACCGCGCTGCCGGTCGCTCTGGAGTCGGCACGGTGATGGCTGCAAAAAACCTCAAAGCGGTTGCCGTACGCGGTACCCTCGGCATGTCTTCAATCAAAGACCCCAAACGCTTTATGCGGGTTACCGCCGAGCAGAAGAAGGTACTTGCGGAAAACGGCGTCACTGGTCAGGGGCTACCGACTTTTGGCACCCAGGTGTTGATGAATGTGATCAACGAAGTCGGTGCTATGCCCACGCGCAACATGCGTGAAGTGCGCTTTGAAAACGCGCACAGTATCTCCGCCGAGGCGATGGCTAAGGTGCGCAGCAGCGACGGCAAGGCCAATCTGGTGACCAATGCCGCCTGCTTTGGTTGCACTATCGCCTGTGGTCGCATATCAAAAATCGATAACGGTCATTTTTCTGTAAAGAACAAACCGGAGTACTGGGGTGCCTCGGGCGGGTTAGAGTACGAAGCGGCATGGGCTTTGGGTTCGGATACTGGAGTCGGTGACTTGGAGGCGCTGACTTATGCCAATTTTATCTGCAACGAGGATGCGATCGATCCGATCTCATTTGGGGCCACGGTGGCAGCGGCGATGGAGCTGTATGAAAGCGGTGCGATTGACGACAGCGTAACCGGGGGCATTGAGATGCGTTTCGGCTCCGCGGAAGCGCTGTGCAAAGCCGCCGAACTGACTGCCAAGGGCGAGGGCTTTGGTAACGATCTGGGGCTTGGTTCAAAGCGATTGTGTGAAAAATACGGTCGCCCTGAACTGTCAATGACCGTCAAAGGACAAGAGTTTCCGGCTTACGATCCGCGGGGAATCCAGGGCATGGGATTGGCCTACGCGACGTCAAATCGCGGTGCCTGCCACCTGCGCGGCTATACCGTCGCTTCTGAGGTTCTTGGTATCCCTGAGAAAACCGATCCGCTGGCAATAGAAGGGAAACCGGCCTTGGTCAAAGCGTTCCAAGATGCGACGGCGGTATTCGATTCTGCGGGGCTTTGCGTGTTTACCAGCTTTGCTTGGAGCCTTGACAATGTTGCACCGCAGATCGACGCCGCCTGTGAGGGCGACTGGAGCGTCGAGCGCTTGCTTGCCGTCGGTGAACGTGTCTGGAATCTGGAGCGGCAGTTTAATCTGGCCGCGGGCGTTACGGCAGCCGACGATACCTTGCCAAAACGCTTGCTGTCAGAAACGGCGAATACCGGCCCGGCGGAGGGTCGCGTCAGCGATTTGGCGCAGATGCTGCCTGAGTATTATTCCCAGCGCGGCTGGACCACCGACGGGGTCCCGACAAACGACACCATGGAACGGCTGAAGCTGTAACGTATGTGGGTTGTTTGCCATGCCACTTGGGACTGGGTTGGTCCCTGCCCTCGAATACACGGAGCCTGAAGCCCTATGGAACATGTCATTATTGGTGCTGGACCGGCAGGCGTCATCGCCGCTGAGACGCTGCGCAAGGCACAACCCGACGCCGCAATTACAATCATCGGCGACGAGCTAGAAACGCCGTACTCACGGATGGCATTGCCCTACTATCTGGTGAACAAAATCAGCGAAGAAGGCATGTATCTGCGCAAGCGCAGGGATCATTACCGAGAGCGCAACATCCAACTGCGCCATAGCCGCGCCAGCGCGCTCGACCGTGGTGCCAAACAGCTGACGCTTTCGGATGGCGGCACTGTCAACTACGACAAGCTGCTGATCGCCACCGGCGCGCAACCAGTAGCACCGCCGATCGCGGGCATTGACGATCTGCCCAACGTTCACACCTGCTGGACGGTCGCCGACGGGCGTGCGATCGCAGCCAAAGCACAGCCGAATACCCACGTGGTGTTGCTGGGAGCCGGTTTTATCGGCTGCATCATCCTTGAAGCATTGGTGCACCGCGGGGTGCTGTTGACGGTCGTCGAAATGGATGACCGCATGGTGCCGCGGATGATGGATCATGCCGCTGCTGCAATGCTACGGCAATGGTGCCAAAGCAAAGGCGTTACGGTGCAGGTCTCAACGCGAATTGAGGCGATTGAAGCCAATGCCACTGGCACCCTTTCGCTGCGTTCAGCGAACGGGGACACAATAACCGCCGATATGGTGATTCAGGCTACTGGGGTCAAACCTAGGCTTGATTTCCTTGACGGCAGTGGCCTTGCGCACGGCTACGGGATCCGCGTCAACGATCAGCTGCGCACCAACGATCCCGATATTTACGCTGCCGGCGATGTCGCCGAAGGGAAAGACTTCTCTACCGGCGGCTACGCAGTACAGGCGATCCAGCCCACCGCGGTTGAGCATGGTCGCATTGCGGGGATAAATATGGCCGCTGGCGCAGTGCGCCATCCGGGCTCGGTGAACATGAATGTGCTGGATACCATAGGGCTGATTTCATGCTCGTTCGGACTCTGGGATGGCGTTGACGGCGGTGCCTGCGCGGTGCTTGAGGATCGTCGCCGCTACCGTTATCTTAACCTTCAGTTCCAAGACGATCGCTTAGTCGGTGCCAGCAGTTTAGGACTCACCGATCATGTTGGCGTGATTCGCGGCATCATCCAAAGCCGTATGCGGCTGGGGGTTTGGGCGAAGCGCCTGCAAGACAACCCGACGCGCTTGATGGAGGCGTATATTGCCCGTACTCAAGCGATTGGCGGCAACGCCAATGCTTTTGCTCAGGCCGCTCTGGCGCATTGATTGGCGGTAGGCGTCTTGTGGCTCTCCCTATTCGCCTTGCGCACGGGGCTAGACTGACCTTTGGAAACCTCGAAAAACCTTGGAATGGGATCGGAGTTTGAGGGGTAAGGGTACTATTGATAAATTTCGTAAGCCATTGATTAATACATTCTCCCCCAACATAGCCCCATAATATGGCACCTCATGGACTGGAACAGCGGGTGTAGTTCAATGGTAGAACATCAGCTTCCCATGCTGAGAACGTGGGTTCGATTCCCATCACCCGCTCAGGTTGTTTAAGCCGGCAGCGGTGGCGACCGCTCGCTCTGCGCGGGCTTCGTCGCTGTGTTTTTTGCGACACTGTCCTGCAACCGCCCGGCCTTTTATGCGACCCATCACTGCCAGAGCAACTAACCAGAGGCGTTAGCAAGCCGTGTTGAACTTTGCCGAAGAACTCGTATTGCTGTTACTGGATGATGATACGGGGGAATTCTTACCGATTTCGAATACCTCAAAGCAATGTGCGCTCACGGGCGCAGTGCTGATGGATTTGGCATGGCATGATCGTATTGATACAGATTTAAAAGCCCTCCATCTGATCAACCCGACGCCGCTGGAGGACAGCGAGATATTGAGCCTTGTCCTTTCGGAAATCACCTCCGAGAAGGCGAAGCACGATATTCGCTATTGGATCGAACGCATCGCTGAACGTTATGCGGATGAAATCCAGCAGGCTTGCATTGAGCATCTTATCGATCTCGGGATCCTGAGCAAAAATGAAGATCGCTTTTTGTGGGTGTTCCGCTCACGCCGCTACCCAATGATCGACGGAAAAGCAGAGCAAGAGGTCAAAATGCGGATTATGGAGGTATTGTTCAACAACAGTATCCCGCACCCACGCGATGTCGCTTTGATCTGTTTGGCGGATGTCTGCGGGATTTTCAGTCAGTTGCTGTCAATGCGGGAGTTGGAGCATGTACGGGAGCGGATTGATATTGTGCGCAAACTGGACTTGATCGGGCAAGAACTGGCGAAAACCGTGCGCGAAATAGAAAATTCGTTATCGATCATGTCGAGCCCGGTGTTTTAGCTGCCTCCATTTTCCGCTATTGGTACCACTGCAGCGGTGCGCTGTTTGGCACGCATTAAGAAGGACCGCACTTGAAAGTTCTGGTAACCGGCGGCCGTGGCTATATTGGAGCCCACGTCGTAAAAAAGCTAAAGCAGCAGAGTCATACCGTCTGTGCCACTGATCGTGTCGACCACGGGAATGACATCCGCCGCTTCAGCGATCAGTTTTTTTACTGGGATATTCGGCAACCGCTTCCGCCAACCGCCGACCACAGTTATGACGTCGTTGTACACTGCGCGGCCTTGATCTCGGTGGAGGAATCGGTGCGTTGCCCGAGCGACTACTACCTGACCAATACCGTTGGTTCAATCAATGTTTGCCGTGCGCTTACGTTTGACAAATGTGTATTTGCATCGACCGGCGGGGCTTTCTCCCCATCTTCACCCTACGCTCTGTCAAAACTTGCCGCCGAAGATGTCATTCGCGAATTGTGCCCCGCGAATACCGTATTGCGCTTTTTTAATGTTGCCGGCTCAGGTGGCTTCAGAAGTTACAACCCAGCCACCCACCTAATGCGCCGAGCAGCGATGGCGGCACGTGGGGAAATACCATTCATCAGCGTTTATGGTGCCGATTACGACACCAAAGATGGGACTTGCGTGCGCGATTACATCCATGTCATTGATGTCGCCGATGCCATCGTGAGGGCGGTTGAAGACCATCCTTCGACAAAACCCTACGAATGTCTAGGGAGTGGCGTAAGCTATACGGTGAACGAGGTCATTGAAACGATGAAACAAGTTTCCAAGATCGATTTTAAAGTGCAAAACGAAAAGCGCCGAATGGGTGATCCCGCGGTAGTCGAAGTGCCTTTCATGTCGCATTTTATGACGCCTAGGCACAACCTTGCGGATATGTGCGCGGATACCCTGCGTTATCTTTGAGTCCTGTGGGTCGCCTGCCGCTGGTACGCCGCTGATTATCCCTGACGGCGGCGCTCATCTCCCCAATTCACCCCTCGCCACGCTGATGTACCGTTTTCGACCCTCGCTGTGGCCAACTGTCGCCGCCCTGCTGTTAGTGCTGCTATTGCTCAGCTTAGCGGCATGGCAGTGGCAGCGCGCCAAGGATAAGCAACAGTTAGCGGCGCTCTTCGACAGCCGAATCAGCGCACCGCCGCTAGTGCTGAACGCACCGCCGCTGGTGCGCCTATCCAACATAACGCTTGACAGCAACTGGTGGCTTTGGTGGCGATTTCGCAATGTTGAACTGACCGGGCGCTACCATCCACAGCGTCAATACTTGCTCGATAATCGCACTCATAACGGGGTTGCCGGATACGAGGTGTTAACCCCCTTCAAGTTGCAGCAGCACGGAGTCTATGTCATCGTCAATCGCGGTTGGACGCCCATCGGAGCGAGTCGTCAGCAGTTGCCTTTGCTTTCAGTGGACGATCGCCCGCGCTCTTTGCAAGGGCTCATCACGCCGCCGCGCCAACCGTTCCTCTTAGGTGATAGCGGCTACCATAGTGGACATTGGCCACAGGTCGTACAAAGCGTCGATATCGACTCCATCGCACGCACCCTGCCAGCACCAGTGTTACCTTTCCTAGTCACTCTGGCGGCGGCGGGAAAAGAGGGATTTGTCCCTGTCGCGGCACCTTATCTGGGCATCAGCCCAACCCGCCATCAGGCGTATGCGTTACAGTGGTTATCCTTGGCTATCGCTGTTATTGCTACCTATATCATTATTAACCTAACACGCAGCAGACGCGATGCCCTCTCCTGAAGCAGTTGCTGTCGGGTCAGCAAAGCAGCGCAGCCGACGGCTGCTGTTGCTGCTGGCGGCGTTGTTTTTCGGGCCTGTTGTACTCGCTTTGGTGCTGAACATCAATGCGCCCGGGTGGCTACCTTTCGGTGCTACCAACAACGGCACCCTAGTGCAGCCGGTACAATCGCTGACAGCCAACGGCTTGCGCTCGATCAGCGATGGCACGCCGTTTGCCTTCGATCACCGCTGGACCTTGCTGGTGGTTGCGCGCGACCATTGCCGCAAAGCCTGCGATGCCGCGTTATACGCCACACGGCAGGCGCGTTTAGGGCTGGGACGTGATTATCAACGGCTGCGGCGCGTCTTGGTCGCTGCACCAAAAGCGCTGCCTAAGGCACCTGCGATTGCCTCAGATCACCCGGATCTGACGCTGTTTCATGCCGCCGACGAGTGGTGGCGACAACTGCCTTTTACGGCGCTCGATGGGGTTGTGTATGTGATCGACCCGCAACAAAATATATTGCTGTACTACCCGCCGTTGGTAGTTGCACCGGCGCTTATTGACGATCTGACGCGATTATTGAAAATCTCCCAAATCGGCTGACGGCGTGGCGCTGCAACACGAATTTTGCCTCCCATAGGCAATCGGGATAGACTGCACAGATCAACCCAGCAAATATCACGGATACCCTTTATGAGTGGTTCTTTATGGCACCGATGCACTGAACGCTTACGGTCGCAATTAAACGCCCAAGAATTTAACACTTGGATACGCCCGCTGCAGGCGGTTGAAAAATCAGGTACGCTGTACTTATACACCCCCAACAACTTTGTCAGGGATTGGGTTGACGAGCATCTGGCGGATGAGATCGCCAACCTGCTGCCGCGCTTTGACGGTCATAACTGTTCTATCGTGGTGATTGAGGTCGGTACCTGCACCGATGCTGAAGCGCTTGCCGAACCTTCAGCAACCGAGGCGCTGAGTTCCCCATCTCACCCTCCGGCTGCGTATGATCATGGCCTGCGCAAAGATTTTACTTTTGATAATTTTGTTGCCGGCAAATCGAACCAGATAGCACGTGCGGCGGCGTTCCAAGTCGCGCAGAATTCAAAGAGCAACCATAACAGCCCGCTGTTCATTTACGGTGGCGTGGGCTTGGGCAAGACGCACCTGATGCACGCGATCGGCAATCATGTGCGCCGTCGAGCGCCCGCAACCAACATCGCCTACCTTCATGCGGAGCGTTTTGTCGCCGACATGGTGGCGGCATTGCAAAATAATAAAATCAGTGAATTTAAACACTTTTATCGCTCAATTGAAGTATTGCTACTTGATGACATTCAGTTTTTCGCCGGTAAAGGGCAATCGCAGGAAGAGTTTTTCCATACGTTCAATGTACTGCAGGAACAGCAGCAACTGGTGGTACTGACCTGCGATCGTTATCCGAAGGAAATTGACGGTCTAGAAGAGCGCCTGAAGTCACGCTTTGGTTCTGGGCTGCCGGTTGAGGTTGACCCACCAGAGATGGAAACCCGCAGCGCCATCCTGATTAAGAAAGCGAAGGGGCTGGGGGTAGAGATGCCAAATGAAGTCGCTTTCTTTATTGCCGAGAACATTCGCTCTAATGTGCGCGAACTGGAAGGGGCGATGCGGCGCGTGATAGCCAGTGCCGATTTCACCTGCCGTCCGATTTCTGTAGAGATCGCCAAAGAAGCACTACGCGATTTACTGGCGCTGCAGGAACGGCTGGTTACCCTAGATAAGGTGATTAAGGCCGTGGCGACCCACTACCGCATTCGCATCTCGGATATGACCTCCAAGAAGCGTTCTCGTTTCGTCACCCGTCCGCGCCAAATGGCGATGGCACTGGCGAAAGAGTTCACTAACCGCAGCCTGTCTGAGATTGGCAACGCTTTTGGCGGTCGCGACCATACCACAGTGATCCATGCCTGCCGTAAAGTAGCCGAATTACGCAGTCAAGACCTACAGATGGACGAAGACTACTCAATCTTGGTGCGTCTGCTGGGTGCCTGAGAGGCAGACAGCCATCATGTCGCCTGTATGCCGTAACGCCGCACCGGGGTTGCGCCAAACGGTGGATCGCCGCCACCGCAAACGGGGCTTGTCACACGCGACCCATGAACCACAGCCACTTTGCCCGCACGCAGGAAGGCACCGGGGTACCCTAAGGGGCTTGTCTATTGGGGCAATGCCCCTTCCAGCAATCATTTCATGGTACCGTTGACCGGATCCAGAGGTCAGCGAACGGCGCGCCGCAGGCGCTCCTAATTAAAAAATTAAAACGATACTCCCTTCCCCCCCCCTCCCCCATCTCGTTGTGGTTTTCAAGGTTCCCATCGCATGAAACGCCTGATGCGACCACGGCGAAGTGGGTTATCCGATGCGTGCTATTGAGGCACCTCAATGTATTTTGACAGACCGTGATGGACTTTGATATCGAACGCAATGCCTTGGCTGGGGAAACCAGCCCTTATTTGCGCCAGCATGCGGATAACCCCGTCAATTGGCAGACTTGGAATCCACAGGCGTTGGCGTGTGCGCGCCAGCAGGATCGACCGATCCTGCTGTCCATCGGCTACGCTGCCTGCCATTGGTGCCATGTCATGGCGCACGAGTCGTTTACCGATTGCACCACTGCGGCATTGATGAATCAGCACTTCGTGAACATCAAAGTTGACCGTGAGGAACGCCCGGATCTGGACAAAATCTATCAAACCGCGCATCAGTTGCTGATGCGCCGCCCGGGCGGCTGGCCTTTGACGGCATTCCTGACGCCCTCCGATCAGGCACCGTTTTTCATCGGCACTTACTTCCCGCCGCAGGCGCACCATCACTTGCCATCATTCCGCCAATTGCTGGGCTGGGTGACTGATGTCTATATCCGCCAGCGGGACCAAATCGTCACCCAGAATCGCTCGCTTAGCGAGGCGCTGCAAGGCTTGGAGCCCACTTTGAGCGCCGCTGGCGCGACCCCGAGTGGCGCAGTGCTGGATACCGCACAGCAGCAGTTGTTACAGAGCATCGATCACACGCACGGCGGTTTTGGCGGCGCGCCCAAGTTTCCACAGCCGATGATGCTGGAACGTTTGCTGCGCCATCACGCCTTGGTGGATGGCGGGGATGAGGCGGCACTCAAGGCGGTCCTGTTCAGTTTTCACTGCATGGTGGACAGCGGCTTCCATGACCAGTTGGGAGGCGGCTTCTATCGCTATGCCGTCGATCATCAGTGGATGATCCCGCACTTTGAGAAAATGCTCTATGACAACGCCCAACTGTTGCAATTAGGTTGCCATCTGCACACTTTTGACAGCAGTCGCCGCTGCGCCGTTGCAATCCGTAAGACCGCCGATTGGGTGATGCGCGAGATGCAATCGCCAGAAGGCGGCTATTGGTCCGCCCTAGACGCCGATTCCGAGGGCGTGGAGGGTAAGTTTTACGTCTGGACGGCAAGCGCGGCGCAAGCCGCGCTTGCCGAGACTGAATGGCGACTGCTGGCGCGGCGCTTTGGGCTTGATCGGGCGCCTAATTTTGAGGGTAAGTATTGGCACCTGCACGGCTTCACAGCGCTTTCACAGATAGCAGAAGAACACCATCTTGCAGCGAGCGACGCGGCGGCGATCCTCGATCGCGCGTGCGCCAAATTGCTGGCGTTACGCGAGCAGCGGATCCGCCCGGGACTGGATAATAAAATTCTGACCGCGTGGAACGGGTTGATGATCAAGGCCATGGCGAAGGCCGCACGGGCGCTTGCCGAGCCGCGCTACCTGCAATCGGCGGAGCGCGCTATGCGGTTCGTGCGCCAACGGCAGTGGTCTGAGCAACGCCTATTCGCCGTCAACTGTGATCAACAAACACGCTTTCCTGCTTATCTCGATGATTATGCGATTATGCTGGATGCCATGCTGGAGTTGCTGTGCTGCCGCTTTGATGCCGCTGATCTGGCGTTTGCGATGGCGCTCGCCGAGGCCCTGCTGTTGCATTTTGAAGACCCCGATGACGGTGGCTTTTTCTTCACTTCGCACGATCATGAGGCACTGCTACAGCGCACCAAACCGCTGCAGGATGATGCGCTACCGGCGGGTAATGGCGTCGCCGCATATGCGCTGCAACGCTTAGGCCATCTGCTAGGCGAACCGCGCTACCTCAGCGCCAGTAAACGCGCCATCGCGTTGGCGCAGCAACAGTTGGAAAAGTTTCCGTCAGCACATAGTGCGCTGCTCTGCGCTCAAGAAGAGTACCTGCACCCACCGCAGACGATTGTGCTGCGCGGCACTGGAGAGGAACTGCGCCGTTGGCGTCACCGCGCCCAGCACTGCTACGCCCCGCACCGCCAGGTACTGGCAATTCCAAACAACATCTCATGCGCATTACCGGGCCTGTTGGTCGAGCGCACCCCAGCGGACAACGGCGGCGTCATCGCGTATGTTTGCCAGGGGCATCGCTGTGAGGTGCCGATCCAGTCGTTTGATGCGTTTGAACAGGCATTGCAAGCTACCGAGATCGCCGATCGCGCTGGCTGAACAATTAACACTATGCTACGAAAGGTTCCCGGCAGCCTAGCTCCGCTTGATGTCTACACCGGGATTGACGTTGCTGGATTAAACCGCAAGCCAGTACCCCTACCCTCTTTTATCCGATGCTTTCTCCGAACTGCTGGGCCTAACTCATAAGTTAGTGTTTGTTATATGTGACACAACATCATTTGTGTATACTGAAAACTACCAACAGCATACACAAAACCGAAGTCCAAGCACTGCTACCGGGCCTAACTGCATAAGTTAGTGTTTGTTATATGTGACACAACATCATTTGTGTATACTGAAAACTACCAACAGCATACACAAAACCGAAGTCCAAGCACTGCTACCGGGCCTAACTGCATAAGTTAGTTGTCGGGTTCCGTGAGGTTGTAGGCGAGTTCTTTGAACCGATGAGGCGTTTTTTGTTGCCACTGTTGCATAGCACTCATAGGGGATAGGTGACCTAAAGATTTCTGGGGAATGGCATGATTGTAGAGTCTAACATAGCGAAGGATAGTTTGAGACAGGGTTTGAGAGGAGTCGAAGTGGTAGGTATTGAGGATTTCAGCGATACGGCCGTTGAAGCGTTCAATCATCCCATTGGTTTGCGGGTGCCGGGGTTTGATGAGGCGGTGCACGATATTGTGAACTTGGCACGTTTTATCAAAGGGATGACGCCCGGTGGGCTGCCGTTCACCCGTGGCACAGAAACGGTCGGTGAATTCCTTGCCGTTGTCGGTAAGGATTTTATTGATGGTAAAAGGTGCCTTGTCAATCAAACGGCTAAGAAACTCATTCGCGGTTTGCGCCGACTTGTTGTCATGGATTTCGACATAAACCCAGCGGGTTGAGCGGTCAATGGCAGCGAACAAGTACTTGTGTCGAGGTTCGTCAGGCATTTTAGGAAGGTATTTGATGTCTACGTGGACAAACCCGGGTTCATAGTTCTTGAAGGGTTTCGGCTTGGCAGTCGCAACGGAAGGTTCAAGCTGCTCACGTAACACGTTGAGATTAGAAACGTTATGTCGGCGCAAACAACGGCTCAAGCCCGAACGCGAGACCGTGGTGTTGAGGAATTCATGTGTGACGGCCAATAGGTCGTCCAAGGGGAGTAGCAGGTTGGTTCGCAAGGCAACCGTTATTTGCTCTTGTGCAGGGGAGAGATTGGCGTGAATGGTATGCGGGCGGGAGGATGCCTCGGCAGTACCTTGACGCTTGCGCCACTTGGCTACCGTGTGGCGGTTGAGATGATAAAGGTCTGCCAGCTCTTTGTTGGTAATAGAGGCCGGCTGGGCTTGTAATTCTCGGCGGATAGCCGGTGAGGTGCGTGCGTTTTTGTGGAGTTGAAGGTTCATCGTTTCGGTGCCTCGGAAAATGTTTGAGGTAAGGGAAGCGGACGCCAGTCGCCCTACGGGCTCCTTTCTTCCGCTTCCCTTACCAACTGCCCTAATACCTCTCTCGCTAAGAATAGAGGATGGCTACGGATGGGTACACAATGTGCCGGCACGGAATAGTTAGTGTTTGTTATATGTGACACAACATCATTTGTGTATACTGAAAACTACCAACAGCATACACAAATCGAAGTCCAAGCACTGCTGCCGGGCCTAACTGCATAAGTTAGTGTTTGTTATATGTGACACAACATCATTTGTGTATACTGAAAACTACCAACAGCATACACAAAACCAAAGTCCAAGCACTGCATGCGACTGCCAAGTGCTCCCATGCAAGATGTCACATGCATACCGCAATGGCACCCCAAAGCCTCGACGAATTCCCCCCCCAGAACCTTCGCCTGGAGCGGGTTGTAGCCCTGATCGGTCAGGCAAATGCCAGCCTGTCTCGATATGACGGCTTATTAGAGAGCTTGGTCAATCCAGAAGTGATGCTATCGCCTTTGGTAATGAAAGAGGCAGAATTATCCTCGCGCATTGAAGGTACCATCGCGACGGCAGATGAAGTCTATCAACAACAAGCTGGCGAGGAATTCCCACCTGAGAAAAGTGCCGATATACAAGAAATTCTAAACTACAGAAGTACCCTAAGCACTGCTAGCAGCATCTTGGATACACAGCCGCGGCTATCGCTGCATTTGCTACGTCAAATGCACGAGCACCTGATGCGCGGGGTGAGGGGCCAAGACAAAACCCTAGGCCAATTCAGAAACACCCAAAACTGGATAGGGCCTCGCGGCTGTACCATAGAGCAAGCCATCTATGTGCCGCCTGCATCCTATGTATTACAAGACCTGCTAGAGCAGTTTATAGATTACGCAAATAACATCGATGAGGCGCTTGATCCGATAGTTCAAGCTGCAATGATGCATGCGCAGTTCGAATTAATCCATCCGTTTGATGACGGCAATGGGCGCATTGGGCGAATTTTAATCCCCCTGTTTCTGGCAAAACGGGGCAGTATAGTAAGCCCCTCGTTATACCTAAGCGGATATCTGGAGGCACATCGAGATAGCTACTACCAATGTTTAGGGAATATATCCAAACAAGGTGACTGGCTGGGATGGGTCGCGTTTTTTCTAACTGCGGTAATCGAGCAGTCTAAAAATAATTTGCGAACCGTGCGCAACATAATCACGTTATACGATCAAAAAAAGAACGAAATTTCTGCCCTGCTGCATAGCGACCAAGCGATATACATCCTAGACATGCTATTTGATACCCCGACATTTCGCGCACCGGCTCTACATCAACGGCTAAATATTACCCGCCAACGCGCCGCAGGGTATATCCGCGTGCTAAGAAAAGCTAAGATCATTAATCAACTGCGCCCCTCTAGAGGGCGGGAGCCCGCACTGCTGTCCTTTGAAGCGCTTTTGCAAATAGTTAGATGAGAAGAGCTTTGGCTATCTGTTTGGTATCGACAGAAGGGCTTACGTTACAGGTGATCATGCCCTTTCCCTCAACCCCCATCCCGTTGCCATTTTTCGAGATGCCCATGTGTATTATTCATAACTGTTCCGCGGTGCGTCTTTTTTTAATGATCCCACTATCAATCTCTGAAGCGTTGGATCAGGCATTGAATTTTTTACCCACCCCCCATCACTGACAAACCGGCACCATAACCCCATGCACTTACTGCGCGCCACGGTGGGCACTATTGCTGATGGTCAGGCAGTAGATCTGCAGCAGTCGGCGGCGGATATTGTGTTTTTATCCGCCGCCGACAGCGAATTAGCAGGACTCGCGGCGGCCCAGGCGCAGTTGGATAGCGCAACACCCTCGCTGCGCCTAGCCAATCTGATGCATCTTTCGCATCCGATGTCGGTTGATCTGTATATCGACCAAGTGATCCGTCAGGCGCAGTTGGTGATCGTTCGCGTATTGGGCGGCATTCCTTACTGGCGCTACGGGCTTGAGCAGATCGAGGCGGCGTGCCGCGCTAACGGAATCGCGTTTGCCGCGCTCCCTGGAGATGAGCAGCCGGATCCGGAGTTGAGCGCCATTTCAACCTTGGCAGCGGAACCAGCGCATCGCTTGTGGCAGTACTGCGTGCACGGCGGGCCGCTCAATGCGTGCCATCTGCTGCGCTACGCCGCGAGCCTCATCGCACCGACAACGGCGGTTTTGTGGCGCGAGCCAACGGCGCTGCCAAGAGCAGGCCTTTATTGGCCGGAGCACGGTGCCTGTACGCTTGAAGATATACAGCAGCAGTGGTACGCAAGGCTTGGTCAAGCGGCGGCTGATGCGCCCGTGGTGGCGCTGGTGTTCTATCGCGCCTTGCTGCAGGGTGCCAATCTGACGGCGGTGGATGCGTTGATCGCCGCCGCCATTGAACGCGGCATACAACCGTTGCCGATTTACTGCACCACCCTCAAAGATCCGCTCGCCGCTGCAATGATCGAGCAATGGCTGAGCGCCGTACCGTTAGGGATCGTACTCAACACCCTCGGTTTTTCCGTTTCGTCCCCTAGCGGCGAGCGTCTCAAAACGCCATTTGATGCCTTTGATGTGCCGGTGCTGCAAGTCATTTTTGCGACCAGCGAGCGTGCTGACTGGGAGCAGAGCCAGCATGGCTTGAGTGCACGCGACATCGCCATGCACGTGGCGTTGCCAGAAGTGGACGGACGGATCCTGTCGCGCGCCGTGTCATTCAAGGCCGAAGCGCGCTTTGACCAGCGCACCCAGTATGCTCTAGCGCGCTATGAGCCGCTGCCTGATCGCGTCGCTTTCGTCGCTGACTTGGCGTGTGCTTGGCTGCGTCTGCAGCGAACGCCGCAAGCACAGCGGCGCGTCGCCCTGATCTTGGCTAACTACCCGAATCGCGACGGGCGTCTGGCTAACGGTGTCGGCCTTGATACGCCAAGCACGATGATCGTGTTGTTGCAGGCGCTGACCAAGGCAGGGTATCGCGTCGCTGATGTGCCACACGACGGGAATGCGTTGATCGAGCGCCTGCGCCGCGGACCAACCAACGCCGCCGTCGCCGGACGCACGATCACCGATTGGCTGGCGCTAGATGACTACCTTGAAGGTTTTCAGTGCTTACCTGAGCGCTTACAAAGCGCCATCAGGGAGCGCTGGGGAGCACCGCAAGACGATCCCAGCTATGTGCCCGAGCACTGCGGATTCGCCCTCTCGGTGCTGCGTTTTGGTCAGGTGATTGTCGGGCTGCAACCGACGCGCGGCTACCATATCGATCCGCTGCGCAGCTACCATGATCCCGACTTGGTGCCAACCCACGGTTACTTGGCATTTTATCTGTGGCTGCGCAACCCGCAGCGTATACACGCAGTGGTGCATGTCGGCAAACATGGCTCGCTGGAATGGCTGCCCGGCAAAGCCATCGCACTATCTGAAACGTGTTTTCCTGAAGCACTACTCGGCCCGTTGCCGCATATCTACCCCTTCATCGTCAATGATCCAGGGGAAGGTACACAAGCTAAACGCCGCTCTCAAGCGGTGATCATCGATCACCTGACGCCGCCGCTGACGCGCGCTGAGGGCTATGGCGCATTAGCCAATCTGGAGCAGTTGGTGGATGAATACTACCAAGCTGCTGGCGTTGATCCGCGACGCATCCAACTGCTGCGCAAGGAAATCCTAGCATTGAGCGCTGATATGGGCGTCAGCAGTGATTGCGGGATCATCGCCGCGGACAACAACGACAAGGCGCTCGAAAAGCTCGATAACTACCTGTGTGAACTTAAAGAGCTGCAGATCCGTGATGGCCTGCATATTTTCGGTCGCAGCCCCAGCGGAGCGTTGCGTGATAACTTACTTGCCGCGTTGGTGCGCTTGCCGCGCGGCTTTGACAAGGCAGGCGGTGCCTCATTGCCACGGGCGATCGCAAGAGACTTGCAGTTAACCGATTTCGATCCACTGAGCATTGATCAGCTCGGCGCGCCATGGAACGGGAAGCGCCCCGCCGCATTGGCGGCATTGGATCAGAAAACACCTTGGCGCTCGTGCGGCGATACCGTGGAGCGCATTCATCAACTGGGGTTAAGGTTTATTTCAGGGCAGCAAGCGTGCCTACCTGAGTGGTCCTGTACGGCAGCGGTGCTTGAGGCGATTGGAAACACCATCGCACCGCAGTTGGACGCCTGCGGGGAGGCCGAGATCGCCGGTTTGCTTGCCGCTTTGGACGGGCGCTACGTGCATCCAGGGCCGTCTGGCGCGCCGTCCCGTGGTCGCCCTGAAGTACTGCCCACGGGGCGCAATTTTTATGCCGTTGATACACGCACGGTACCGACGCCGACGGCTTGGCGACTGGGTTGGCAGTCAGCCTCATTGCTGCTTGAACACCACCGCCAGCAACACGGTGAATGGCCGCGGCGCGTGGTGCTCTCGGCCTGGGGCACGGCGAATATGCGCACTGGAGGTGATGACATCGCCCAAGCGCTGGCGTTCCTTGGGGTCAAGCCGCAATGGGATCAAGAGTCTGGGCGTGTCAGTGGTTTTGAGATCTTACCGCCAGGGCTGCTCGATCGCCCGAGAGTTGACGTGGTGTTGCGCGTATCGGGATTCTTCCGCGATGCCTTCCCCGCGCAGATCGCACTGTTGGACGCCGCCGTGCGCGCAGTGGCAGCGTTGGACGAGCCACCCTCGATTAACCCGCTGGCCGCTTGCGTAACCGCCGATGCCAACGCCATGCAAGCCGCTGGAGAGCGTGCGGAAACCGCCCAGCGGCGCGCCAGCTACCGCATCTTCGGTGCCAAACCAGGGGCATACGGTGCCGGGCTACAGGCCTTGATCGACGAACGCTGCTGGAGCACCGATGAGGATCTGGCGCGCGCTTATATCGCTTGGGGCGGATATGCCTACGGCGAGGGCAGTTACGGCAGCGCCCAACAGCGCTTGTTTGAGCAGCGCCTAGCGGGGGCTGAGGCAGTGTTGCACAACCAAGACAACCGCGAGCACGATCTGCTTGATTCGGATGACTACTACCAATTTGAAGGCGGCGCGGCGGCGGCGGTACGCTATTTCTCAGGTCAGCAGCCAGCTATTTACCATAATGATCATTCAAACCCCGAGAAGCCGCGGATCACCACCTTGGAATACGAGGTCGGTCGCGTCGTACGCGCTCGGGTGGTGAACCCAAAATGGATTGCAGGGATCATGCGTCATGGCTATAAAGGCGGTTTTGAACTGGCCGCTACCGTTGACTATCTGTTTGCCTTCGCCGCTACCGCCAAGGCGGTACGCGATCATCATTTTGATGCGGTGTTTGATGCTTACCTAAACGACGAACGAGTACGCCATTTTCTGCAGACCAACAACGATGCCGCATTGCGCGAAATCAGCCAGCGCCTGCTGGAAGCGATCGAACGGCGGCTGTGGCAGCCGCGTTCAAATTCGGCGCTAACAGCGCTCAAGCAACTGGCGCTCGAGGGTGGCGATGCATCAACATCAGCATCAGCATCAGCATCAGCATCAGAAGAAAATGCATCGCCACCCTCGAGCGCCGGCTGATGCGCGGGATGGGCTATTCTCCTCCTGCCGTCGAAGCCCTTGACCGCGTATTGGAAGCCGCATTAAAGGAGAAAATTGACACCAAAACCAAGCCGCTCGGATCGCTTGGTCAACTGGAGGTGCTGGCGCTGCAACTGGGGCTGGTGCAGCGCACCCTAAGTCCCTGTCTGCGGTGCCCAACGATCCTCGTCTGCGCCGCTGATCATGGCCTTACAGCGGAAGGAGTCAGCCCTTATCCGGCAGCGGTAACGGCGCAAATGGTGCACAATTTTATCAAAGGCGGAGCGGCTATCAACGCCTTCGCTGAAAATAACGGGATCGCCTTGCAGATCGTCAACGCCGGCGTTGCAACGCCGCTGCCTACGCATCCGCTGCTGTGGCAGGCTCCCGTGGCGGCGGGTACCGCCAACGCCGCCAAACAGCCTGCGATGACCCATGTACAAACCGTCAGCGCACTGCTTCTTGGGCAGGAGGCGGTGCGTCGCGTCGCGCTCACCGGCTGCAATGTGATCGGCTTCGGTGATATGGGAATCGGCAATACCACCAGCGCAGCGCTATTGATGGCATTATTCCTTGAACGCGATGTGCGCCATTGCGTGGGGCGCGGCGCTGGCGTCGACGCCGCCCAGTTGCAGCATAAAACCGCGGTCGCCGTAACTGCCTGGCGGCGCGCCAAAGCAAGCCTCGGATCGACGACCGGTGCCGATCCGTTGGCGCTGTTGGCCGAAGTCGGTGGCTTTGAAATCGCCGCCATCGCCGGCGGCATGCTGGCGGCAGCGGCGCAACGCATGATCATCTTAGTGGATGGGTTCATCGCCACCGCCGCCTTGCTAGCGGCACGTGCGCTTTGCGCAACGGTCACTGAGTACTGTGTCTTTTGCCACCGCTCTGATGAACAAGCGCATGCAGACATGCTGACCGCGTTGGATGCTAAACCATTGCTCGGGCTGGATTTGCGCCTCGGCGAAGGCACCGGCGCGGCGCTGGCCTATCCGCTGCTGGCGGCAGCCGCTGCATTCCTCAACAACATGGCCTCATTCACCGATGCTGCCATCAGCCAGCGCCGCGACAGCAGTGCTGGTTAGCCATCACCTCGCGGCATGGTTATATACCGGCGTTACTTGAAGATGCAGGAAAGGGCTAAAGTCATGCTCTCATCCCAGAGCGCCGCCCGAAGCCCTCGGTCATGCACGGCGTCGAGGCGAGGGCGCAGGAGATACTGGGGTTAGGGGTTTGGGGGAAGGGAGTACCGCGTTTAGGTGCGTTAAACACGCCTTCACCCTTCCTCCAATACCAACGTCTTTACCCTCCTTATTCTCCTGAAAGCTAAGCGCCGCTTGGTTTTCAGGATTAAATAACGCTTCAGATCCCAGAGCACTGCCCGAAGCCCTTTCCAGAGCGCCAAACGCAGCGCGACTCACGAAGTGCACAAAACGGCCTCCCTCACCCATTGAGCATCTTCAAGTAGCATGGTTATATACTCATGTTCCCTTCAGATCCGCCACTTTTTCTCAATACCTTGAACACTGGATGCGGTTATAACTCGCTTGCTTCTTGTGGCTGCCCATCTTGGCGCTTGGCGCAGGTGCTGTTGTTCGCCTTTCGCTCCTTTCTGGCTGTCGCAGTCACTGCGGCGACGGCAAGCACTGCAACAGGCACTGCTACTGTGTTCGATAGCCGCTGGCATCGCTTTGAAGTGGTTGTCGTCGCTGAGGGTTTGGCGCATCCGTGGGGGATGACGTTTCTACCGGATGGAGATATGCTCATCACTGAGCGCCACGGGGCCTTACGCCGCATCCATGATGGCGAGGTATCAGCGCCGATTCACGGATCGCCGCCGGTTTATGCGATGGGGCAAGGCGGTCTGATGGACCTAGCGCTGCACCCAAGGTTTGCTGACAATGGCTGGGTGTACTTCACTCATAGCTCAGGTCAACGCCATGCCGTCGGCACTGAACTCAGCCGAGCGCGTTATGACGGACAGCAACTGCATGATCTCCAGCGTTTGTTCACAGCGTTACCAAAAGTATCGGGCGGGCGGCATTTTGGCGCGAGGATTCGCTTCTTGGGCGATGGTACGTTGCTGTTGACCTTAGGGGATCGCGGTGATCGGCCACAGGCGCAGCGCACCGATACCCATCTTGGAGGTACGATTCGCTTAACTGACGAGGGGCGCATCCCGCAGGATAACCCCTTCAAGGCTGATCCCAAAACCCTCCCGGCGCTCTATACCTATGGCCACCGCAACGCCCAAGGGCTGGCGATCCATCCCAATAGCGGGCAGCCGTGGTTGCACGAGCATGGCCCGCAAGGTGGCGATGAGATCAATATCCTGTACGCCGGCGACAACTACGGTTGGCCACTTGCGACGTACGGGCGCAACTATTTTACCGGCACCAAAATCGGACGTGGCAGCGAGGTTCCAGGGACGAGGCAGCCGGCGTATTACTGGGTGCCATCTATCGCACCTTCAGGGATGGATTTCTACACCGGCAGCCGCTTCCCTCATTGGCGCGGCAATTTGTTTATCGGTGCGCTAAAACACCAATCGTTGGTACGGCTGGAACTTTCTGGCGAGCGGGTCGTTGCGGAAGAGCGCTTACTGCATCGGGCATTCGGTCGCATCCGCGATGTGCGCAGCGGCCCCGATGGCCTGCTGTATCTACTGACGGATGCTGATGATGGTCAGTTGCTGCGGATCCAGCCTGCCAGCGACTGAGCGTAAGGAGGAGGGATCAGCGAGTTCTAGACTCATGCTACTTGAAGATAATCGTTTTTATTTTTTTAATAAGGAGCGCCTAACGGCGCGCCGTTCGCTGACCGGCATAGACCGGTCAGCGGCACCATGAAATTACTGCTGGAGGGTTCTTCTTCTCCGATACATCAGCGCATTGCCAATAGCAGGCTTCCCCCAATATAATACGTCTTTACCCTCCTTAGACTCCTTTGATGCTAGGCGTTGCCTAGCATCAAAGGATTAAAAATATTAAAGATTCCAGAGCCTTGCCCGAAGCCATGCCCGAAGCTATCCCAGCGCTCAGGGTGTAACTCGCCAATGGTGTTGAGGAAGGTCGTCTTGCCGACCCCGGATGGACCGCAAAGAGCGAAGATCTTTCCCATCGTGATTCAGTAGCCCGTGTGATGCCTAACGATCTGCATCAGCGGCGCAGCTTTGCTGCGTCCGACTGCGTATACTTGTTAGGTGTCAGTTTTATACAATTCATTTCTTGAATGACCGTTTGTTCTTAGTGCTTCGGTTACTTGGTTATCTAGTGACTGACGATATTTCATACAACCTTCTATAAACTTTGACCATTCAGGCACGGGGGGAAGCGGGTCTATCTTTTCTGGTAGCCAAACCCCATAACACAGGGTGATACCAGCATAATTCATGTCCAGTGCTATTTTGGTGTGCACGAATACCATTGCTCTAGGTCTGTATCCATGGACTTTTCCTATAATAATTCTGAACCTTGGCTGTCGCCTAACGCCCGCATCAGCGGTGCGGCTCTGCCGCGTCCAACTGCATGCGCTTGTTAGCGGTCACTGTGAATTGATTTTCTGTGCTATACATACAAATGAGAAAACTTTTCTCGCCATTTAGTGCAACGTTGGGCATCACGTTCCTCGTAGATACGAATGGCAGAGGGAAGGTCCAGTGTGAATGCATTCTCACGATCCTCGCCCACAGCGGTTAGTCGCATGGTGTACCAAGCGGTTATTCCCCCTGGCGGATTGGAATCGAATTTCGGAAACTCGGGATCACCCCCTTCTTCGGTCAACCAAGTATCCGCTAGCTGGGGATCGAGAGCCATGGCACGAGCTAAACCTACCATATCGACTGCGCCACTAACCACTGCATCAATTGCTTGCTCACGCCTTTTGAACCCACCCGTCGCCATCAGAGGCACTTTGGTTACCCCTTTTGCGAGCCGGGCAAAGTCAAGAAAGTATGGTCCTCGACTCGAACTGTCGGAGCTTGCCTTCGCGCCGGGGAAATAGGTTCCTCCACTAATATCAATCAGATCGATCGAGGTTTGATCGAGAAGGCGCACCACCTCTAAAGCATCAATCTCTGTCAATCCACCTTCCAGTTTGTCCGTCGAGTTGATCCTGATCCCGACGGGAAACGACGGACCAACAGCGCGCCGTACCACGCTTATCACTTCGAGCACTATACGGCATCGTGCTTCAATTGAACCGCCGTAACCATCGTTCCGGCGGTTAAACAATGGAGATAGAAATTGGCTGAGTAAGAACCCGTGCCCTGCGTGAATATGAACACCGCTAAAGCCCGCAGTCTTTGCGTGTAATGCGGTCATTGCATACATGTCGGGTAATTCCCGAATCTCATCAATCGACATCCCCGCACACTGAAGGCCTTCAATATCAAGGGGAGACGGGGCTTTTGGTTGACTGATCGGTAAGTGTGAAAGTGCCCCGGCGTGACCGAGCTGCGGCCATAAATGTGCGCCCTCAATCATCGCTCGGCTGGCTAGTGACCGTATCGCCTGCTGATCGGTATGCGCTCCGAGAACCAGGTTTCCCGGTTTCTCCGGAAAGCGCGGGTCCCCTTGCACTTCACCGATGAAGGACACTGCGGCCCCACCTTCCGCCCACCTTTCGTAAAGGCGAATCTGCTCATCGGTGGGATCACCTTCACCGTTTGCAAGCGAGTCCGACATCGGCGACTTGGCAAGTCGATTTTTTAGAATCGTGCCGCAAGGAAGCTCCAGCGAACCTCGGAGGACGTGAATAGAATTTGAGTATTCGATCATAACTATCTTTTGAACCGCTAACGCTCCGCATCACCAGCGCGGCCTTGACCGTGTCCGACTGCATACGCTTGTTAGACTCACGGACTGCCACAGTCCTATTCGCCTTGAACCGCCTCGCGCAGAGCTGCGTGAGCAAGCAAGCGTGTGGAATCGAGCGTCGGTAGCGGAGAATTCGAGTCGTTCATGATTAAGGGGATCTCTGTGCAGCCGAGTACGACGGCGTCGCAGCCCTCATCTTTCATTTGACCGATGACCTGCTGATGGTAAGCGACTGCCTCGGGGTTGAAAAAGAGCGGCGACTCTGATTGATTGGAAGTTGTGAACAAACCCATCAATCTTAAGGAGAGAAGCCACTATGAGTAAGCATAGCGCAATTGCCCCAAGCGGTGTAGAGGAACCCTTTGACCCATTGAGTGAACTGCTGCTGCAGGGAGCTAAGCAGTTGGTTCACCAAGCCGTGGACGCCGAGCTGCACGAGTTGCTGCGGCAGTTTGAGCATTGCCGTACACAGGGTGGCAAGGCCGCGGTGGTGCGTAACGGTTACCTCCCGGAGCGCACCCTTCAAACCGGGGTTGGCGCGGTTTCTGTGAGAGTGCCGAAGGTACGCTCACGGACTGGAGAGCCAGTGGTTTTCCACTCACTGCTGGTACCACCGTAGGTTCGCAAAACCCGCTCTCTGGAAGCGGCGCTGCCGTGGCTGTATCTAAAAGGCATCTCAACGGGTGACATGAGTGAAGCACTGAAAGTACTGGTGGGCCCGGATGCAGCGGGCTTGTCAGCCACCACGGTGTCGCGCTTGAAGCAGCGTTGGGCTGATGAGTACCGGTGCTGGATGCAACAAAGATTGGATGATGCGCGCTGGGTTTATATTTGGGCTGATGGCATTGTCAGTGGCCTTCGAGCCGAGAATGACAGGAGAGAGAATGGCACTTGGTATCGAGGGATAACCCGGGTTATACGCCTCATTAAAATAAAAAGACTCAGGAATCCTGTTGGCGCCACCACATTTGGGCATACATACCGCCTTGGGTCAGTAGCGCACGGTGATTGCCGCGTTCGGTGATAACACCATTGCTAAGGACGATGATCTCGTCTGCATCCACTACAGTTGACAGGCGATGGGCGATCACCAGAGTTGTGCGGTCTTTGGCCAATGCCTGCAAGCTGTGCTGGATATCCTGCTCGGTTTTCGAGTCGAGCGCCGAAGTCGCCTCGTCAAGGATCAGAATGTGAGGGTTCTTCAGGATCATGCGGGCGATGGCGATGCGTTGCTTCTCGCCGCCCGAGAGTTTGAGACCGCGTTCGCCGACGAGGGTCTGGTAGCCATCGGGGGTACTGGCGATGAACTCATGGATGCACGCGATGCGCGCGGCTTGCTCGACCTCAGCTGCGGTGGCAGCGGTACGACCGTAGGCGATGTTGTAGTACACCGTGTCATTGAACAGCACCGTATCCTGCGGCACAACGCCAATCGCGGCGCGCAGTGAGCGCTGGGTAACGTGGCGGATATCTTGGTCATTGATCGTGATGCGCCCGCGATCGACATCATAGAAGCGAAACATCAGCCGGGCGATCGTCGATTTACCGGAACCGGATTCACCGACCAAGGCGACCGTCTCCCCGTTAGGTATCGTAAAGCTGGTGTCCTGCAACGTCACCAAGCGCTCATCGTAGGCGAAATACACCGACTCAAAACGCACTTCCGCGGGCGCAAGCCGCAGTGGCTTGGCAGCGTGCTGATCAGCCACCTCGCGGGGCGAACGCAGCAACGCGAACATGATCTCGATATCGATCAGCGACTGTTTTATCTCGCGGTAGGCGAAGCCGAAGAAATTGAGCGGCTGATACAGTTGCAACATATAGGTATTCGCAATCACGAAATCGCCCAAGGTCAGGCTGCCGTCAACGATGCCTTTGCCAGCCATCAGCATCACCGCGGTAAGGCCGAGCGAAATGATCGTTGCCTGACCAACGTTGAGCAACGACAGCGAATACTGGTTCTTGACCGCGGCGTCCTGGTATCTGGATAAGGCAACATCCAACCGCTGTGCTTCATGCGTCTCGTTGCCGAAATACTTGACTGTCTCGTAATTCAGCAAGCTGTCGATCGACTTTGTGCTGGCATGCCCTTCTTGGCGGTTCATCTCGCGGCGAAACTGGATGCGCCACTCGGTCACTACCAGCGTATAGATGACGTAGATCACGACCGTCATCACGGTGACGGTGGCGAACCATATATTCAGCGCCCACCAGATAAAGATAAAGGCCAACAACAATTCCACCAGCGTCGGCAGAATATTGAACAAAGCGAAGCGCAGCAGCGTCTCGATCGCTCGCGTCCCGCGGTCGATCGAACGTGCCAATCCACCGGTCTGGCGGCCCAGATGGAAGCGCAGCGATAAGGTGTGTAAATGGTTGAACACCTGCAGCGCCACCATGCGCACCGCACGCTGGGCAACGCGAGAAAACACCGCATCGCGCAATTCACCGAAGGCCAGCGACAGGATGCGCGTTATGCCATAGCCAAGGATAAAGTATATCGGCAGGGTAACCGACACCGCCGCGGCGCTATCCGCCGTACCGCCCAGCGTATCGGTTGCGGCACCGAACAACAACGGTATGCAAGCGAGGCAAAACTTGGATGCTACGACCAGCAGCAACGCGACTATGACGCGGGTGCGGATATCTTGAGCGTCGCTAGGCCATAAGTATGGCAGCAAGCGCCCCATCGTCGCGAAACCGCCATCAATGTCATCGCTTGCGCTATCGGGAAACAGGGATTTGTTCATCAGGAAGTAGTGGTTTTTCGGTCAGGGATCTGAAAATCAAGGCGACGTACGCATCCACCCCAAGACACCTTTGAAGCCTGCAAAGCATTCAAGTAAGATGGTTTCGCAATAAGTCATCCGCGGCTATCTTGGTGTTCCAACGGGGCTTGTCTATTGAGTAAATAGTTATAAATCAACGGCTTACGTTATAGGTGGTCATGTCTCTTCCCCCAAACCTCCATCCCGGTGCCATTTTCCAAGGTTCCTTACGGGAAATAATATCCATGACTATCAATACTTTATGAATTAATTAGCGGTGTTGACAAGGGCCAAAAAAGGATCAATGGGGCCTTTTTGCGAGATCATCAAATAGATGCTGCGCTCCAGGGTCGGCCCTGGAGCGCAGCATCTTCGTTCAGAGGCGTAGCATTCTTTGCTGGATTGTTTAATCTGAAAGCGTCGCCTCTTTTTACCTGCAGGGTGAGTTTATGATACCTCATATTATAAAATATTATGTGTTATGTATCAATAACTTATGCTGATATAACAGCCCTCTGAATGACGGATAAAGGTTATCCTGAAGTATAACAATCTGCTACTCCCCCAACACCCAAGCGGCGCAAAGCGCAATGACTTTGAGTGTATGGGGCAGCGTTGCAGTTTCAGTCCAGAGTGCTGATCTGATGCCGCGTGTTGTGGAGAAAATCAGCATTTATCGTAACTCCCCAGCCGGGCGCGTCTGGAATCGCGACCGTGCCATCCACTGCAACCAAAGCGGGTTCGTAGATTCCTTCCTGCCACGGGTAATAGTCCGATCCTTCAATAGAAAATTCGACATAAGGCCCGGCGTTTTCCAATGCTCCCATCAGGTGAAGCGTGAATACCGTTACCAATGACAGGTTCGCCGAATGCGGCGTACAGGGCAGCCCGGCATGGCGCGCCATTTCCGCCACCTGCAGCGTACGGGTCAGTCCTCCAAGGTAGCAAACATCCGGTTGCACGACATCCACGGCCTTCATGCCAATCATCTGTTTCCAGATCGTCAAATCGCAATCCTGCTCGCCGCCGGCGACATCAAGCACAAGGGCGTCCGTGACCTGCTTGGTCGATTCCAGTTCCCAGTATGGGCAAGGCTCCTCAAAGTGGCGGATTCCATGCTCTTCTAGGAAGCGTCCCACTGTAATCGCTTTTTGCGGGGTGTAAGCACTGTTTGCATCGACAAGCAAATTAACGTCATCGCCAAGCCGCTGGCGCACCGCCGGGACAATTTCTTCGGTGCGTCCGGGCCACTCATCCACATCATGTCCACACTCCTTGCCAACGCGAAACTTAAAAGCGTCATAGCCGCATGAGTCTCTCAGGATGGCGAGCCGCGTGGCCTCCGCATGCGGTGTTATGTCACGCCGCATGCTGGAGCCATAAACCCTAAGTGGCCTTGGTGAGCCACCCAACAGTTGACAAACGCTTTTGCCCTCTAGCTTGCCGCGCAGATCCCACAGCGCCGTATCCAGCCCGGCAAGCGCACGCCGTAAATAGGAACCGGGGAATTTGTGTTCCCGTTGCGGGATTTCCTGAACCAGGTTTTCAATGTCAAGAGCATTTGCTCCTAGTGCATGCGGGGCTATCTGGCGATGCACTACCAAAGCGGTTATATCCGCATTGTAAGGCGAGACCTGCCCCCAGCCTTCAGAACCGTCTTTTGTATGCACCCTGACCAGTCCGATATATTGGTTACTGAAAGTCGCGATGCTGCTGATGCGCAAATTGTCTTGGCACATGGCGTTTATACTTGTAATCCTTCAAGATGCTTGATTAAATGCGTTCCCACGCGGTGCGTCGGCAAGGATGGGAGTCGCCTGCCTTATAAGTCGCGTTGTGTTTAGCACTCTGATTATGCTCTCGTTCCCATAGCATTCCCAGAGCGTCAAACGCAGTGTCTCGAATCTTTAATAGGATACCTCGAAAAGCCAGCAAAGCTAGTTTTTCGAGGTGCCATTAATCCGTTGATTTATAAACTTTTTGCTAGCAACCAGCCACTTTGACTATGCGTTTGGCAGAAGCCGGGGATTTCAAAAGAAGTTGTTCAGGCCGTAAGGGACGTATAACTAGGTTTCCAGCACAATTTGGGCATACGTGGTTCAGCTTTGTTTCTGTGCAGGATTTACAAAAAGTACATTCGAATGTGCATATGTAGGCTTCTAAATGAGGTGGTAAATCCACATCACAACACTCACAATTCGGTCGCAATTCAAGCATGTCGTTGTGCCTTAAAATATGTAACGCCAACAGCAGCATTCTTGGAGGGAGGAATGGCTGAGGAAAATGTCCGACGGCCTGCTCTTGTCAGATAGTTTTATGGTAAACGACTTCATAGGTTGAGCTATTGTCAGATCTGGTGTATAGAAGATTGCATCAAGCAGCGCGCTGGTTGCCCTCTGTAACATCAATGCCATCCTTGAATGCGTACCGCTCGCCCTAACGCCTCTACCAAAGCCTCGTCATTGACTTGGCGTGCGACTTCGATGCGCCGGACGCCGTAGTCGCGTGCGCTTGTAGCAATGCGTTCGCTGCTGACAACGAACATCCGATCGGCTATCCAGGCGCAGTTATCGAGCGCAAACAGATGATGCAGCGATTGCGTACTGGTAATGATGATGGCCCAGAGGCGTTGCCGCTGGGCATGCAGCAGTGCTGCTGTCGCAGCACTTGGCGGCGGCGTCCGACGATAGACCGCGAGCGACAGAACCTGCGCGCCGCGCTGGCGTAGCGTCGTGCTCAACAACGCTCGCCCGCCTTCACCGGTAACGACTAAAACCCGCGCGCCGCGGACCCTAGCGTCACTGAACGCATCCAGCGCCAGCAGCGTTTCACTGCGAAACGCGCCGTCGCCAACGCCAATCCGCCCGCCGCAAGGCGCAAGGCGATGGGCGACCAAAGCGTCCGCCGTCGCCGCGCCAATAGCGAACAACTGGATAGGGGCAGGCAGGGGGAGCAATACGCTGGGAAAGTGGCTGACGGCATTCGCTGAAGTAAAGATCAGACGTTCAAAATCACCCATGCGCTGTTGCAGCGCGACAACTTCAGTATCATTTCGCAGCGCTTCAATGCGCAGCAGCGGCGCTCGGATCGCAATACCACCATGCGCCGCGATCAGGCGTACCAGCTGATCCGCTTGCTGCTGTGGTCTTGTCACCAGCACTACGCTAGAGGCGAGCAGCGAGGGCTGCGCAGCCCCTGTCGGCGGTGCCCGGACCTCAACCGGCATGGCTGATAATGTCGGCGATCAACTGCTGCGCCCCTTGAGCTTGTAGCTGCTCGGCGACGCGCCGCCCCAATGCTTCGGGCGTCAGCGCCTCCGCAGTGGCGGCGGTGGATACCCAAGGCGTTGCGCACGGCGGGGTGGCGATAGTGGCTGTATGCTCAGCGTACAGCCGCCGCTGTCCATCTAAGCTGGCGACCTGCGCTCGCAGCCGCAGGATCGTGCCCTCGCGCTCGGCGAACGCAGCGAGTGGCGTCTGGCAACTGCCCATCAGCAATGCTCCTAGGCTGCGCTCGGCGCGGATGCAATGGTCGGCAGCAGCATCGCGCAAAGGGGCGATCAGGGATTCCACTGCGCTGTCAGCGTAACGGCACTCAATGCCGATGATCCCCTGACCAATCGCCGGGAGCATGCGTTCCGGCGACAGGATCTCGCTGATGCAAGCGTCATAGGCGATGCGCTCAAGCCCCGCGACAGCGAGCAAAATGGCGTCAAAATCCCCGTCACGTAAGCGGCGCAGACGCGTATCGATGCCGCCTCGCAGATTGATCAGTCGTAGATCCGTGCGCAAGTGGCGCGCCTGGCTTTGGCGCCGCAGGCTGCTAGTTCCCACCCGCGCGGCGCGCGGCAATGCGGCAAGGCTGGGATACGCGGTTGACACCAACGCATCGCGTGGATCGGCGCGTTTTAGCACCACTGGAATATGCAGCCCAGACGGCAACTGTGACGGGACATCCTTCATCGAATGCACTGCAATATCGGCAGTCTCGTTGAGCAACGCGGTTTCCAACTCCTTCAGAAACAGCCCTTTGCCACCGACCATCGCCAATGGTGCCTGCAACAGTTTATCGCCCGTGGTACGCATGGGGATGATGCGCACCACAGCATCGGGGCTGTGACGTTGCAGTTGCTTTGCGACGTAATTCGCCTGCCATAAAGCCAGTGGACTGCCGCGAGTAGCAATGCGCAGCACGGATAGTGGCGGGGCGGCGGTGCGATTCATAAGCGCCAAGCAAACGGCTATCGGTGGCGGCAACAGCGAGCACAGTGGGCGGGTATAGCGCCCACCCACCTATGGGTGTCTCGAAAAGCCTTGAAATGGGATGGGAGTTTGGGGGAAGGGATTGTTTTATTTTTAATGAGGAGCGCCTGCGGCGTGCCGTTCGCTGCCCCCTCGATCCGCTCAACGGCACCACGAAATGATGGTTGGAAGGGGCCTTTTCCTAATAGACGGCACCTCGAAAAACTAGTCAAGCAGGTTTTTTGAGGTGCCCTTTAATGCCCGCCGCAGTATTTTTCCAATGCTTGTTTTTGGCAATTGAGCAACGAATTCAATGTGCTGCGGGATCTTGTAAGGCGTCAGATGTTGTCGGCACCACTGCTGCAGCGAGGCGGCATCAAGATCGTCCGTTTTGCTGATAACTACAGCTTTGATCTGTTCATTGCCAGCGTCGTCAAGAATGCCGACAACACCGACTTCACGCACCTGTGGATGCGAGGCGATCACGCTTTCCACTTCGTTCGGATAGACGTTGAAGCCAGAGATATTGATCATATCTTTTTTACGGTCAACGATGCGCACAAACCCCTGCTCATCAATGGTGGCGATATCGCCAGTCGCAAACCAGCCGTCGGCATCAACGTCGCTGACCGCCGCATCAGCCGCATCAGCTACATCAGTTGCAGCGGCGTTTTCAGCGGTAGCGGCAATAGGTTGTCGCCAGTAGCCGCGCATCACTTGAGGGCCGCGCACCCACAGCTCGCCAGCGCTTGCGCTCGCCAGCAAAGCGCCGTCATCAGAGCGCACGCAGACCTCGGTGCTCGGTAGCGGTAAGCCGACAGAGCCATTGAAGGTCTGCAACTCCATCGGATTAATACACACCGCCGGTGATGTCTCGGTCAAGCCATAGGCTTCGATAAGCGGGCAACCAGTGAGTGCTTTCCAACGCTCGGCGACGTGACGTTGCAGCGCCATGCCGCCGCCTAACGATAAGCGCAGCGCCGAAAAATCAACTTCAGCGAAGCGAGGGTGATTCAACAGCGCATTAAACAGGGTGTTGACGCCGGTAATTGCAGTGAACCGCTGATGGCGGATGTTCTTGATAAACGCCGTGGTATCGCGTGGGTTGGTGATCAGGATGCTCAATGCACCATTGTACATATAGGTGAACAGATTGGCCATCAACGCGAAGATATGGTACAGCGGCAGTGCGGTAATGACGATATCCTCGCCGGGACGCACCCTCGCGGCAATCCAGGTGCTCGCCTGTTGGATGTTCGCCAGCATGTTAGCGTGGCAAAGCATCGCCCCGCGGGAAGCTCCGGTGGTACCGCCGGTGTATTGCAGAAAAGCGAGATCGGAAGGTTCAATTGCCACTGCTGAGGGCGTTTTCTGCGGGGGGGGCTTGGCGAGCAGCCGCGGCAGCCTGTCAGCGTCATCGATGCGCCAGCGCGGCACTCGCCCCTGCCAGCGCAAGGCTGTGTTGATGATGCCGCCCTTGACAAGCCCCAGCAGATCCCCCATCGCGCTCACGATCACCTTCAACTGCGAGAGTTCGGTTTTTACCGCGGCCACCACATGGGCGAAGTTCTCCAGCACGACGATCGCCTTGGCATCAGCATCGAGCAACTGATGGCGCAGCTCGCGGGCGGTGTACAGCGGATTGACATTGACCACTACCAAGCCGGCGCGCAACGCTCCCAGCAGACACACTGGATATTGGAGAACGTTCGGCATCATCAGCGCAATGCGATCGCCTTTGACCAATCCGAGCCCCTGGATGGCGTGGCTGAAGCGCTGCTGTAGCGCATCTAACTGACGGTACGACAGGGTTACCTTGAAGTTGGACAACGCCGGTCGGTCACCGAAACGCTGTACGCAGTGCGCAAACAAAGCCGGCAGCGAAGGATAGCCGAATGGCTCTATCTCAGCGGCTATGCCAGCGGGATAACTTTGCAGCCACGGGTGCGAGGGTGATGGTTGTCTGCTCATCGTGTAAACCACAGCGTGATAGTGATCATAACAGCCTTTCCTCCAAACCTTCAGTCGATTTCAGAGGTTTTCGAGATTCCCAAGTATCATACCATGGACTGCTCAACTGAATACGCAGTCTTGTCCCATACGAAATGAGCTTGAACGTGGGACGTGTTTCCAATAGATACAAATGCTACTTGAAGATGCTCAATGGGTGAGGGAGACCGTTTTGTGCACCTCGTTGAGTCGCGCTGCGTTTGACGCTCTGGAAAGGGCTTCGGGCAGTGCTCTGGAATCTTTAATATTTTTAATCCTTTGATGCTAGGCGTTGCCTAGCACATCTCAGGAGTCTAAGGAGGGTAAAGACGTTTATATTGGGGGAAGCCTGCTATTGGCAATGCGCCGATGTATCGGAGAAGAAGAACCCTCCAGCGGTAATTTCATGGTGCCGCTGACCGGTCTATGCCGGTCAGCGAACGATGCGCCGTTAGGCGCTCCTTATTAAAAATTAAAAAACACAGGCGTGTTTTAACGTACCTAAACGCGGTACCCCCTTCCCCCAAACCCCTAACCCCAGCATCTCCTGCACCCTCGGCTTAGCGCCGTGCAGGGCCGAGGACGGTAGTAAGGCTCTGGCATAGTGGAGGGCGAGGGTTCTGGAATAGTAGCGGGCGATACCATAACATGGCTTCGGGCGAAGCTCTGGCATGGCGCTGATGTTTCGGAGAAGAAGAACCCTCCAGCAGTTATTTCGTGGTGCCGCTGACCGGTCTATGCCGGTCAGCGAACGGTGCGCCGTTAGGTGCTCCTTATGCTCCTGAAAACCAAGCACAGCTTGTTTTTCAGGATTAAAAAACGCTTCAGATCCCAGAGCGTTGAGAGATGTCATTCCAGAGCATAAAAATAGCCCTTTCTTGCATCTTCAAGTAGCATGAGTATATAAGCTCCGCATCAGCGGCGCGGCTCTGGCACGTCCGACTGCATGCGTTTGTTAAAGCTTTCTACACGTGAACACACAATATCTGGGTGACTTCCATCTGGCTCCGTACTTTTCTTGAATATCGTAATCTGGATATGTTTCATCAAATCCATTAATTGCAAAACCAGACGAAACCAATTTGTTTATGTACTCAGATAGTGAGCGATGATGGTAGGGCACTCCACTAATGATATTTTGAGGATCTTTAGTGATAGTGAAAGATACATTCTTGGTCATTGAATCCATATAGTTATATTCATCCCCAAAAAATCCTTTGTATTCGTTGTAGAAGCAGGGATGAGGTAGTGAAAATATGAAGTGACCATTTTTTTTCAAATGTTGACCAATAGACCAATAGAAACCGTTTAGGTCATCAATCACGTGAGCGACCAAATGAGTTACAGCGGCATCGTAAATCTCTTCTTTTTTCAGTTCAAATAAAGTGCAGTTAACTAACTTAACTGTTGATCCCGACAAAACATCTTGGGCGACTTCATACATTCCTCTCGAAGGTTCTATTGCTGTGACATCAAGGCCGAGATTAGATAGCTCTTTTGCAAGGTGACCTGTACCAGCACCAACCTCCAAAACATTACTCGGGGAGAGATTAGAGATAAGATTAACAATCATCGGTTTAAATACTTCATTGAATGTCAGATCACGACCAGACTCTATTTGCTCTCGACGTCGCTCTGCCGAGTCACACCATCTATGAGGCATCGGACAATTTCTTTGATTTTCTTATTATATCTTTGGCCATTGCTATTATTTGTGGACCAGAATTGTTATCAAATATAGTTATGACATGATCAGGGTGAACTCCCCTGGCTATTGCAAGTTTCTCAGCTCCGCTGCGGTCGCCATTGACTAACGTAAATCTAGCCTCTGGTAACGTATTTTCATTTGTAACAATAAAAGACGCACCTTTCATATTTTCTCTTAGCGTTGTTGATACTTCATTGGGGGTAATGATCTCGATTCGTGTTCCATTTTCAATCTTTGATTGGAGAATTGATATTAAACTATCGTTACTCGCAAGCCATGAAACTCGATTGCTAACAACGGTTACGTGTCGGGTTCCGTGAGGTTGTAGGCGAGTTCTTTGAACCGATGAGGCGTTTTTTGTTGCCACTGTTGCATAGCACTCATAGGGGATAGGTGACCTAAAGATTTCTGGGGAATGGCATGATTGTAGAGTCTAACATAGCGAAGGATAGTTTGAGACAGGGTTTGAGAGGAGTCGAAGTGGTAGGTATTGAGGATTTCAGCGATACGGCCGTTGAAGCGTTCAATCATCCCATTGGTTTGCGGGTGCCGGGGTTTGATGAGGCGGTGCACGATATTGTGAACTTGGCACGTTTTATCAAAGGGATGACGCCCGGTGGGCTGCCGTTCACCCGTGGCACAGAAACGGTCGGTGAATTCCTTGCCGTTGTCGGTAAGGATTTTATTGATGGTAAAAGGTGCCTTGTCAATCAAACGGCTAAGAAACTCATTCGCGGTTTGCGCCGACTTGTTGTCATGGATTTCGACATAAACCCAGCGGGTTGAGCGGTCAATGGCAGCGAACAAGTACTTGTGTCGAGGTTCGTCAGGCATTTTAGGAAGGTATTTGATGTCTACGTGGACAAACCCGGGTTCATAGTTCTTGAAGGGTTTCGGCTTGGCAGTCGCAACGGAAGGTTCAAGCTGCTCACGTAACACGTTGAGATTAGAAACGTTATGTCGGCGCAAACAACGGCTCAAGCCCGAACGCGAGACCGTGGTGTTGAGGAATTCATGTGTGACGGCCAATAGGTCGTCCAAGGGGAGTAGCAGGTTGGTTCGCAAGGCAACCGTTATTTGCTCTTGTGCAGGGGAGAGATTGGCGTGAATGGTATGCGGGCGGGAGGATGCCTCGGCAGTACCTTGACGCTTGCGCCACTTGGCTACCGTGTGGCGGTTGAGATGATAAAGGTCTGCCAGCTCTTTGTTGGTAATAGAGGCCGGCTGGGCTTGTAATTCTCGGCGGATAGCCGGTGAGGTGCGTGCGTTTTTGTGGAGTTGAAGGTTCATCGTTTCGGTGCCTCGGAAAATGTTTGAGGTAAGGGAAGCGGACGCCAGTCGCCCTACGGGCTCCTTTCTTCCGCTTCCCTTACCAACTGCCCTAATACCTCTCTCGCTAAGAATAGAGGATGGCTACGGATGGGTACACAATGTGCCGGCACGGAATAGTTACGCTTGTTCCAGTGGAAATAAAATCTTCCATAAATTTAAGTGTATCTTTTGGCTCTTTATCTGTTTGAGTGTCAGGTAGGTACTTCATTCCTTTTCTTGCAAGCATTAAGACTACAACAGCAATCTCAACAATTACTGAGCCGATTAGCCATTCTAAATGTGGTAGCTCTTTTGCCTCTGAGAAAAACCATACATAGCTTATGCCAGCTAGAGTTATTAAGGCAGTCAGCCCCGTAATCCATAGAAATAGATATAGTGCGTGCTTTACCAAATTTTGCATATGCGTTCTTACGACATCGTGTAGTAAAGCGGCCTAGCGCCCCGCATCAGCGTCGACAAAGCGCGTAGCCGGTTTGTCGATCCGACTGCATACGCTTGTTATGCGATTTTTCGCCATCCTAAATTTATTCCTAGTGGTGGGTTGGTCTTGGAGAACTCCAAATCGGCACAAAAGTTACCGACATTGTAATTAAGTTCCTTAACATGCTCTAACTGTAAGTTGTTGGCAATTGCAGACATGAAAATATTCACGAGTGAGTGATGGAACGAAAAATTTTCTATGGCATCGTATTTTTCGTAGGTGAAATAATCTAGCCCATTGGTATCCCTAAATGGTTCCGTGTAGAAATAGGAATAATTGATGAATGACGGATCCCCTTCTTTGTACATCCCAAGGATTGGGTGGAGTTCTTCCATGAGGAGACTTCCACTAGGTACCAATAATGAGGAACAAGTCTCCATAAAACGATTGATATCAGGCATCCAGCCCAATACGCCGACGATAATTATCACGGCATCAAATGAGGATCGATACTTGTCGGGGAGCTCATGGATATCCGAGCAACAAAACTCAATATCAGGGTGACCTGCGGATTTGGCTAGGCTAATCGCTTGATCTATGAATGCTCTGGAACCATCAATGCCAAGGCAACGACCAGCACCCTTATTCCTTAGGAGAAAGTAAATCGACACCGTTGTTACAGCAAACTTGGACAACTGACTTATCGCGTACGCCGTAGGTATCGACTAGCGCATTAAAATACGGATTCAGATTGTTGAAATCTTGATTTGCGACTTTGTCAGCTAATAACGAATTGATCGACCCATGAATAGGGGCTGCTTCATCCCATGATGCGATCGTTTTTTGCGTGTAGAACTCAATACTTTTAGACATGTCTTTTTCTTTTGAATCGCATAACGCTTCGCACCAGCGGTCAGCAAAGCGTGTAGCGGTTTGCTGACCAGACTGCATGCGTTTGTTATGTGTTTTTTTGAAACCAGAATTCAATTTCATCAGTGTCGATTTCAAAATCAGCGGCATGTTCTGTATTTGCTGGTACGTGATACCAGTCACCCATTCCAACATACGTTTTCTCGCCATTCATTTTTAGGATTAATTCTCCACGGGTTATTACGCCGTAATTATCTGTCTCGTGTGTATGTGGAGGGATGGAAGTCCCGGCAGGGTATGAGGCGAACAGTACATCACTGCCTTTCGCCTCCAATTTATACGCATCAAAACGCCCGTCGTATAAGGGTAGCTTTTTAATTCTGTCAGGGTAGTTACCTGGCATATTTATCTCCTTGAATTAAACACCTAACAATATATTAGACAGGTTATGACTGTATGATACTAGGCAGTTGCTGTCGAGTAATGTATAATCCATGCGTGATTAAAGAACACTTCATGAACGTCTCCATTTCAAATCCTGAATATTGGTTACAATACCCAACTTCCTTCAGGCTCATTTCCGGATTAGAAAATACTGTCGCAACGCAAGGCAAGCGCCCGTCTACGGTCGGGCGCAGCGGTGATGCGCTTGCAATAACGCAAGGTGAGGTGGCTGAGTGGCCTAAAGCACTGGTCTTGAAAACCAGCGAACCGAAAGGTTCCGTGGGTTCGAATCCCACCCTCACCGCCAAGCCTGAATAAGGCAATATACCTTTTCTACTTGAAGATGCTTGATTGAGCACGCTCCCATGCTTCGCATGGTCTTCTTCTGGGAGGCTGGCTTCGTAAACGCTCTGGAATGGGCTTCGGGCGGTGCTCTGGAATCTGAAGCGTTATTTAATCCTGAAAAAACAAGCGGCGCTTAGCTTTCAGGGGGTGGCCAAAAGACGTTCATATTGGGGAAAGGGGGGACTATTCGATCGACTCCAGTAAGTCTACGGTACCCCCCTTCCCCCAACCCCTCATCCCCTGCATGACCGCAGATCTTAATTGACGCCTACTGTTCTGCTCCGTTGGATGCTCTGGAATGACTTCGAGCAGTAGCTTTGGAATGAGAGCATGAAAAATAGCCCTTTCCTGCATCTTTAAGTAGCATGAGTATATGCTCCAGTTGCTGGCGCGCGGCACGTCAGCGCGCGCCGGCTGACGTGCCGCCTCTGGGAACCGCCGGGGCACCTACGCTTCGGCACCCGATTTGAAGTTAAACTGCGCGCCCTCGCGGATCCCAGAGGGCCACCGCGCGGTGATGGTTTTCAGGCGAGTAAAGAAACGCACCCCTTCCGGACCGTGCATGAAGTGATCGCCAAATAAGGAGCGTTTCCAACCGCCGAAGCTATAGTACGCAGACGGCACTGGAATTGGCACATTAACGCCAATCATGCCGATCGCAGCGCGGGTTTGAAAATCGCGGGCGGCATCCCCATCGCGGGTGAAGATGGCGGCACCGTTGCCGTACTCATGCTCGTTGACCAACGCCAGCGCCTGTTCATAATCATTGACCCTGACGACCGACAGCACTGGACCAAAAATCTCCTCGCGATAGATGCGCATCTGGGGTTGTACACGGTCAAACAGGCAGCCGCCGAGAAAGAAGCCGTCCTCATTGCCAGCTACCTTACAATCGCGCCCATCCAATACCAGTTCCGCTCCTTCGGCGACACCGTCAGCGATATAGTTCAATACCTTGTCACGGTGTTCAGCGGTTATCAGCGGTCCCATTTCTGCTTCAGGCTGATCATAGGCACCTACTTTAATTGCTTTGACGCGCGGCAGCAGGTTTTGCACCAGCGTATCGGCGGTTTGCTCACCGACCGCAACAGCCACTGAAACCGCCATGCAGCGCTCGCCGGCAGAGCCGTACGCCGAGCCGATCAGGGCTTCGGTGACTTGCTTCATGTCGGCGTCCGGCATCACTACCAAGTGATTTTTAGCGCCCCCCAAGGCCTGTACGCGCTTGCCATTGGCGCTGCCGGTGTGGTGAATGTATTCAGCAACTGCGGTTGATCCGACAAAGCTGACGGCAGCCACATCGCGATGATGCAACAATTGATCGACCACCCGTTTGCTGCCGTTAATGACATTCAACACTCCCGCCGGCAACCCTGACAAAGATGCCAATTCTGCTAAGCGTACGGCGCAGGACGGGTCTTTTTCTGATGGCTTGAGAATGAAAGTGTTGCCACAGGCGATGGCGATGGGGAACATCCACATCGGCACCATCGCCGGAAAATTGAATGGGGTAATACCAACGCATACCCCAAGCGCTTGGCGCACGCAGAAGCTGTCAATCCCGTTCGCTACCTGCTCGCTGATCTCGCCTTTGAGTAATTGCGGTATGCCGCACGCGAATTCCACCACTTCTAGGCCACGCTGCACCGAGCCGCTGGCATCCTCCAGCGTTTTGCCGTGCTCTGCGGACACGATCGCCGCCAGCTCGGCGCGATGCTGCTCCAGTTTATCGCGAAAGCGGAACAGCACCCGTGCGCGCTGCATCGGCGGCGTCCCCGACCAACGAGCGAACGCCGCCCGTCCCGCCGCCACTGCGCGATCGACCTCGGCGCTGGTGGCGAACGGCGTTTGCGCGCGGCGCTTGCCGCTTGCTGGATCATAAACCGCGCCGTAATGGTTGGATTCGCTGACGATGCGTTCGCCGTTGATGTAGTGATGGAGCTTCGGTACAGGATCCATGCGGATTCTCCGATAGACTGAACGAGTCAACTTGAGGTGCTAAGTGGGCCGCTTTGAAGGAGGGGGCGTTATCGCAGGCAGCAAGTTTTAACCTTACCGCGCTCGCGATGTTACAACGGGCACCTCGAAAACCTTGAAGCGGATGGAGGTGAGGGAAGGGAAGGAGGTTGATCCCCTATAACGTAAGCTCGATTAAGTTATGAATTTATAACCCTTCTCCGAATGAGTGGTACCTCGAAGAATCCGCTTCACTGAGTTTTTCGAGGCGGTCAAACGTGAACTACCCCTATGATGCCCATGCTGTTGGTTTGTTTTTGCGCTTATATTGTATATTGGGCTTGGTCGCGCCGCCGCCGTTTTGCACGGCGCGGCGCTCATCAACTGCAGCTAATGTACTTTAGCACAGTCGCCTCAATTTTCGGTAACGCTTCACCTAGGTAGCAACGAGATGCTGCAACACAAAGACAGCTATGACGTGGTTATCGTTGGCGGCGGGCTGGTTGGCGGCGCTTGCGCTTATTTCCTTGCCTCGGAAGGGATCGCTTTTGGCGGCTCGATCGCTGTCATTGAGCGCGATCCGAGCTACCGCAAAAGCCCTTCGGCGCGCGCCGCCGGGGGTATCCGGCAACAGTTCTCAACCCCAGAGAACATACTGATGAGCCTTTATGGTGCCGAGTTTGTACACCATGTCAACGATCACTTAGCGCTTGACGGCGAGGATCTCGGGCTGGTGTTTCATGAACGCGGCTACCTGTTGCTGGCAACCCTAGAAACGTTGCCGTTGATGCAGCGCAATCATGCCATCCAACAGCAATGCGGCGGTGCCATCCGGTTCCTTGACGCCGCTGAGTTGGCGGCGCGCTATCCGCTGCTGCGCAGCGCTCAAACCGCAGGCGGCTTCCTCGGCGAACGCAACGAAGGCTGGACCGATCCTTATCGGCTATTGCAAGCCTTCAAACGCAAAGCCAAAGCACTTGGCGTTGATTATATCGAGGCCACCGCGGCGCAGGTGCAGCGTGTCGGTCGCCGCGCAACCGGGGTGGAGCTCAACGACCAGCGCGTGATCACCGCCGGTGCTGTGATCAACGCCGCTGGTGCCAGTGGTGCGCGTGCCATCGCTGCCAGTGCGGGGGTCGAACTGCCGATCGAATCGCGCCTGCGCACCACGTATCTGTTCCGCGCGCAGTTCGGCGACCTATCCGCGTATCCGCTGGTGGTGCTGCCCTGCGGCATGGTATTTCGCAGTGAAGGCAGCGGTTTCCTGTGCAATTACGCGCCGCCGCCTGCCCTAGATGGGGAAACCTTTGATTTCGTTGAACCTGATCCCGATTACTTTGAGCACACCATCTGGCCGATCCTCGCCGATGCCATCACGGTTTTCGATCGCATTAAGCTGACCCAATCCTACAGTTGCCATTACGACTTCAACACCTTGGATGAAAATCTAATCATCGGCTTGCCTCCTGAACTCGACAACTTCTACCTCGCCTGCGGCTTTTCCGGCCACGGGATGCAACAGTCGCCCGCGGTTGGACGCGCCTTGGCGGAGCTGATCAGCTACGGTGAGTACCGTAGCATTGACCTGCAACGCTTCGGTTACCAGCGGGTGCTCGACGACCAACCCATCCGCGAGACCAACTGTTGGTAGTACAATTGTTGGTGGGGAGTCTCGGCGGGTGGCTGGTTTTATTTTTTAATCCATAACACCCAAGCGCAGCTTGGTTGTTATGGAGAGATTTGCAGAAAAGACGTTTGTATTGGGGGAAGGGTGAGGGCGTGTTTAACATACCAAACGCGGTACTCCCTTCCCCCAAGCCCCTAACCCCAGTACAGCCTGCGCTTTCGGCTTAGCGCCGTGCATGACCGAGGGCGATAGTAAGGCTCTGGCATGGCTTCTGGCAGCGCTCTTGAATTGGGGGCAATGACCCTTCCAGCAATCATTTCAGGGTGCCGCTGAGTGGTCTTCGCCGGTCAGCGAACGGTGCGCCGTTAGGCGCTCCTAATTAAAAATAAAACGATCCCCCTTTCCCCAATAGACAAGCCCCGCAGGGCACCTCAACCCTGATCACTTTTGGTAGTCGCTCGTTTAGCGGCGAAAAAAGCTTGCAAGCGGGCGATACTGTGCACAGCCGAGACGCCGGTGGCTATCTCAATACGGTGCTTGACTCCCAGCGTATCCAGCAGTTGTTCAATCGTATCGCCGGCACCCCATTTTTCATCCGCAGCGGCATAAACCACCCGCGCTATCCGTGCATGTACGATAGCGCCGGCGCACATCGGGCATGGTTCCAGCGTGCTATAGAGGACCGCGCCCGGTAAGCGGTAATTGCCAATTTTCAAGGCGGCGGCGCGTAAGGCGCGGATCTCAGCATGGGCAGTTGGGTCACAGCACCCGATCGGTGCGTTCCAGCCCTCGCCCAGCAACGCGCCAGCGGCAACCACAACCGCCCCCACGGGGACTTCATCTTGAGCGGCGGCGACATCGGCCAACTCAAGTGCGCGTTGCATCCAGTACCGATCCGCCGCGTTGCTCGGCTCAAGCGCGCTCGCTCGCGCAACGCCGCCCGGGGCGGCGGCTTGACAACGCTGGCGTTTCACTAAGTGGCGTTTAGTCGGCAAAATCGAATTCATGAGGCTGTAGGAAACGCTCATACAACTTGGCCTCAGCGCTACCCGGCGAAGGGTGCCAAGCGTAACGCCAATGCACCACTGGCGGCATTGACATCAGGATCGATTCACTACGACCGCCCGCTTTCAGACCAAACAGGGTGCCGCGATCGTGGAGCAAATTGAACTCTACATAACGCCCGCGGCGATAGCACTGGAAGGCGCGCTGGCGCTCGCCGTAAGGCTGACCGCAGCGGCGATCGACGATTGGCAGGTAAGCCTCCATATAGGCATCGCCAACAGCACGGATAAAATCAAAGCAGCGCGCAAACCCCCAAGCATTCAGATCGTCAAAAAAAAGACCGCCGATGCCACGTGGCTCAGCGCGGTGTGGCAGATAAAAGTAGCGATCACACCACGCTTTGTACTCACGGTATACGGCGTCGCCGAAGGGCGCGCAGGCGTTATAGGCGGTGCGGTGCCAGTGAAGCACGTCTTCATCGTAAGCGTAGCAGGGGGTCAGATCGAAACCGCCGCCAAACCACCATAGCGGGACTTCGCTGTCGTTTAGCGGTCGCGTACAAAAGAGGCGCAGGTTGCAGTGCGAGGTGGGGACATAGGGGTTGTACGGGTGCAGCACCACCGATACCCCCATCGCGGTGAACGGCTGGTCGGCTATATGTGGCTGCCGCTGGCTTGCTGCGGCAGGCAGGGAAGCGCCGCTGATGTCCGAAAAGCTGACCCCGCCGCGCTCAAATATCGCCCCCTCCAGTACTTTGGTGCGCCCGCTACCGAATCCCTCGCGTTGCCAGTCATGGTTAACGAAACGGCCTGCGGTTTCTCTTGCCTCCAGTGCCGCAGCAAGTCGCTCTTGGTATGCGTGCAGCCAGCCGCGGACGCGCTCCAATGCCCCCTCGATCATCAGCGCACGTCCTGTGGCGCTTGCTCGGCTGGCGCTTGGCTGGGGATGATGCGGCTCACGGACGCAGGCACTCCCCGCTGTGCGCATCGCGGATAACGCTGGGGTGCGGATTGCCGCCAAGAGCGCCGCGTACGATCGCGTCCACCCCGGCACCAAACGCATGGCGTATCGCCAGCGGGCTGCGTGCCGGTTGCCGCTTGGCGCGATTGGCACTGGTGGAGACGATGGCGTGACCGCTCAGCGTACAGAGCATACGGCACAGCGGATGCGCGGTAAGGCGCATCGCGATCGTGCGCGGATCGCCGCTGAGCCAGCGCGGTGCGTCGGGCAGCGCCGGTAGGACCCACGTTACCGCTGCCGGCCACGAAGCCAAGATCGAGGCGCGATCGACCGCCTCCCAGTTGACGAAAGGCAGCGTGTGCTCAAAGGTGCTGGCGATCAGGATCAAGCCTTTTCTTGCGGAGCGTCGTTTCAGCGCCAAAATACGCAGCACCGCCGCTTGATTGAACGGATCACAGCCAAGGCCATATACGGCCTCGGTCGGATAGGCGATAATCCCCCCTTGGCGCAGGACGCGCGCCGCTGATCGTAAGCGCCGGTTGTTGATGCCGTAAGGGGCTGACGTCATCAGGCGTTACGCTTCGCTATCAGGCGATCGTCAGCGGGATTGGCTGCCGTTCGTGCGACGCAGCGCCACATCTCCAACTTTCGCGCCAAAGGCAGTGCCGCATGTGCTGGGCTAGTTGACGGTAAGCGCTGCCATGCAATGCGCTGATGCGCTACCTTCGATGCGAGGCGGCTGATAAAAATCTGCTCTGCTTTAGCACCATTAAAAAACACTTGGCGAATACTTGGATGGTGCTGCAACAGGGCTGGGATATTGTTGACAACGATGCTGCTGGAAATAATTGCCGTATCCATACTGCCACGCCGCTGGCATTGTTGCACCACATCCCATAGCGCGATGTGGCGCTGTTTCAATATCGCATAGCGTTCGTTGTAATCAAGATGCTTGCCAGCACCGAACAAGTTACCCATGATAGCCCAGAATGCATTGTGTGGATGGGCATAATACTGACCATGACGCAACGAGTCGTGGCTCGGCATACTGCCCAACACCAATACCTTTGGTTGCACACCAACTACTGGCGCGAGGCCGTGCAGCCATTGAGTGTCTGCGTCTGCGTCTGAATTCGCCATATCACTGGGAACCTCGAAAAGCCGTCAATGGGATGGGGGCTTGGGGAAATGGGCATGATCACTTGTATCGTAAGCCATTGATTTATAATCCTTCCCCCAATAGGCAAGCCCACAGGGTGCCTCAAAGAATTCGCTTTGCTTAGTTTTTAGCCTCAGGCAGAAAACGCCATCAGGGCGTGGGCCTGGATCGGATCGATGTTCTCTCGTGCCTTAAGTCCCGTGAGTTCAATCAGAAACAGTGCGCCTTGCACTTCGGCACCTGCGGCCTTGCACAATTGGGCGCATGCCGCGATCGTCCCTCCAGTCGCTATCAAGTCGTCAACGAGGAGCACCCGCTGACCCGGCTGTAGTGCGTCGGCGTGCATTTCGAGAATGCAGTTGCCATATTCAAGCGCATACGCAACGCGCCGCGTTGCCCCCGGCAGCTTGCCCGCTTTCCGTACCGGCACAAACCCGATCCTTTGACGCTCGGCCAACATTGCGCCGAAGATGAAGCCGCGCGCTTCGGGTGCAACGATTGCCTCGGGTCGCCCGCCCAGCGTATCAAGGTCGTGGACAAAACAGTCGATGATCAGGGAAAGCAAGCCAGGGGTGCCAAGCACTGGGGTGATGTCCTTGAACAGGATCCCCTCAACCGGGAAGTTGGGCACGCTGCGGATCGCCGTGCGGACCCGAGCAATTCGTTCATCGTTCATGGCATCAGTAACTGTTACGCAAACAGTGGAATGGTTTGGAGAGTGGCCTGTTTTTGGAGCTTAAGTGATCGCCTCCGAAGTAGCCTATTATTTGAGGTGCCTATGTGAGCACCAGAGTTGCCAAGCCCAATCATCTCTCCTAACTGCGCCACCGCTTGACAATTGCGTCCACATCCAAGCCGTCCGGACCACATGGTCCATTTGCCGTAGAAGTCCACATCGTCGCTGTTTGGAGTCGGGTTCGGCTTCTCAAACTGTACACGCGTGGGTAGGGGCACGGCCTCTCCCAGTACAAGTGCCTCGCCCCGTCCCAACCCTGCTAATATGCTGACCAAGTCGCCTTCGCTCTCGGGTACCAAACTCCGAACATAGCCCTGATCATTCGGGTTCGTGATGCGCAGACAGATGAAAGTGCCACACTGAGCAAGCACTGTCTCGGATACTTCGTGCGGTCGCTGACTGACGACGGCAAGGCCAACTCCGTACTTGCGGCCTTTCTTTGCGATTCGCTCCATCGACCTCCGAGAGCCCGCGAACTGACTGTCGCTATCGCGGGGGATATAGGCATGTGCCTCCTCACACATGAGCAGGATAGGGAACTCTCGATAGCGACGGGTTCCAGTAATTGAACTCAAACGCCAAGCGTCCAATCTGGGCTGCAACAGTTGGCCGGACATCGAATGGCACAGAAGAGAGATCGAACACTGTGACAGCAGCCTTCGGTTCGCCTAAGCCGACAAAGTCTCTCAACAACTCGCTCAACGATGCAGAGGTTGTACGAATTGTCGGTTTGAGCAAGAAGTCGTATCGTACGTCGTTGAGCTTGCTCTCGATCCGCATCAGGAAGCGGTCAAAATTGCCGAACATCGGACCTTGTCGGCTACCGCGCTCGGTGTTTTTGTCGCGCACCTTCTTGAGCAAATCGTTCAATGAAAAGTAGATGGGAGTATCCACTGTGACTCTGGATAGACCCAATGTAGGCCCGGCGTTGGTATTCTCGGATTTCCGACCTTCCAAAAGACAGTCGCGGAAGAACGCAGTTTGGTTTGTTGCTTCACGCTCGCTGTGCTCGATCAGCAAGTCGCACAGCTCGGCGTAAGTCATCAACCAGTAGGGAATCTCGAGGTCTCTGGCATCCATGTGGCGGACGCTCGCGCCAGCAAACGCAGAGTGCTGACTTCCGTCCTCCCCCTTCCAGCAATACTCCCCGTGCAGGTCAAGGATGATGATGTGGGCCTTTGGCATCACTGCTACCGTCTTCTGTACGAGCGCGGCAACCGTCCACGACTTGCCCGACCCGGTCTGCCCTAGGATGGCAGAGTGCCGCCCGAACAGGTTCGTCGGGTCCAGATAGACCTTGAGCGAGGGGTGTGAAGCGAGGGTACCAACCGCGAGGCCCTTGGATTGGAAGCGGTCGAACATCTTTGCGATGTCCGCTTCGCCAATCGCATGGACCTGCGCTCCCGTCGTCGGGTATTGCGCCACGCCACGCTCGAACTGGCCGTTCCCAATAATCGACCCGACAGGCGCGGTGCGTCTTCACGATCGCAGCGCAAGCGTTGTGCTGCGGTGGGCGCAGACTAGCGCTCGGCAAGCGCCACATAGTCGCGTTTGGCGGTGCCGACATAGCGTTGCTGTGGGCGCCCGATGCGCTGTTCGGGGTCGCTCATTGACTCCATCCATTGCGCCGCCCAACCGACGGTGCGCGACATGGCGAAGATCACGGTGAACATGTTGAGCGGGATATTGAGGGCGCTCAGAATGATCCCTGAATAAAAATCGACATTGGGGTAGAGGTTGCGCTCGATAAAATAAGCGTCCTTGAGCGCGATTCGCTCCAGTTCCAATGCGATATCAAAGAGCGGCTGATCCGAGGTGCCTAGGCTTTGTAGCAGGTCATAGCAGGCGGCGCGAATGATGGTGGCGCGGGGGTCGAAGTTTTTATACACCCGGTGGCCAAATCCCATCAAGCGGAAAGAATCGCTGCGGTCCTTGGCGCGGTTGATGAACTTTGGAATATTCGAAGGCTGCCCAATCTCGCGTAGCATATGGATCACGGCTTCGTTAGCGCCACCGTGGGCGGGGCCCCATAACGTGGTGATCCCGGCAGCGATACAGGCATACGGGTTAGCAGCGGAACTGCCGGCCAAGCGCACCGTTGAAGTACTGGCGTTTTGCTCATGATCAGCGTGCAGGATCATCAGCAACTCTAGGGCGCGCATGGCGATTGGGTCAGGCTGATACGGTTCAGCCGCGACGGCGAACATCATCTGCAGAAAGTTTTCCGTGTATTGCAGGGAATTGACGGGGGGCACGGATGGCTGCCCGATCAAGTGCTTGTAGCAATCCGCAGCGATGGAGGGGAGTTTGGCGATCATGCGCACCGCCGTTAGATAGCGATAGTCCGCATCATGCACATCGATATCCCGATGGTAGTAGGTGGACATGGCACCGATGATGCCAACCAGCATGCCCATCGGATGGGCGTTGATGGGGTAGTTGGTGATCATCCGGCGGATGCCTTCGTGCACCATCGTATGGCGCCGAATAAAAGCGTTAAATTCACTCCATTGGGGGCTGTTCGGTAGCTCGCCATTGAGTAGCAGATAACACACCTCCAGATAGCTGCTTTGCTTGGCGAGTTGTTCAATCGGATAACCCCGATGCAGCAATATCCCGGCCTTGCCATCAATATAGGTGATTTCACTGGTGCAACTGGAAGTGGATGCATAGCCGGGGTCATGCACAAAATAACCAAGCTCACGCGGCAGTGCGCGAATATCGATCACGGCACGACCCGCCGTGGATTCGAGCAGCGGCAAGACAACCCGCCTACCGTTGCTGTTATCGATCACTGTCACCGTGCGCGGGGTAGCATCCACATCGTTCGCCATCTCAGCAACTCCTTCAGGTTTTTTTTACCACTGATTGTCCAGATGCAATGAAGGGCGGATTCAACTCGCTGGTGCAACCGCTAGATTGATGCCTGAAAACAGTTGATGGGGCATTTTCAGGCCAATGCATTTTCGTAGCTGATGGTTGGGGGGGGGGGTAGTGAGCTATTGTCACGAACTTTGACTTCATTCACATTGGCTGACGCCCAGCCCGGTGCACCAATCCACATTTCGCTCTTACCATTGCCGTCTGAGTCCATTTTGGCAGCCACCTCAGGATGACCAAGATCAGTTATATCAGTGATGTTGTTGTTGGCAAAATCGTTTGATACGCAAAAGCCCTGGTTACCGATATAGTGATTCTTGCTGAGCGAAACGGTACCGGTACCAACCACATACTTGTTGGTGAAAGATTCTTGATTGGGTAGCCACACATCAGGGTGCCCATCAATGTCGCCCTTGCCCTGGTCCATCGCTTGGAAAATGGTGGCATTGTTGCCGGGCACCATCTCGGCTTCACCGCCAAATCTTTTCGATGACGACGGTTGCGATCAGATGGGCAATGGCCGGTGCCCCTGTCCATGACAGCACGCCAATGGCGACACGTTCACCAGCTATTACGGCTGTTGTCGTTGCCAGCAATGCGGCGGCTGCCACATTTAGTACTGATTTTTCATGGCTTCCTCTTATCGGATGGTGTTTGTTATTGAGGTGCATGTAAAGACTGAAACTGGTCTTCATATGCGAACAGAGAGGCAGCACCGCCGGTGTGAATGAAGATGACATCTCCCTCTCCTGTTATTTGGCCGTTTTGAATCTGGCCTATTAATCCCGCCATTCCCTTGCCTGAATAGACTGGATCAAGCAGGATCCCCTCGTTGCGTGCGAGGGTATTTATCGCTGCAAGCGATCCGTCTGTCGGGATGCCGTAGTCCTCGCCAATATACCCGTCGTCAACCAGAATTTTATCGCGGGCCAGCGGCTTGTCTGTCAGCAACGCCGCCGTCTTCACCGCAAGCCGGTGAACATTCTCGACCTGCACATCATGCGGCTGACGCACGCTGATACCCATGATCGGAATCGCGCAGCCATGGGCGTGAAATCCAGCAACCAGCCCGGCTTGTGTTCCCGTGCTACCGGTTGCAACAACGATCCATTTCGGGTTGAGCTTCAGCGCTTCGATCTGCCACAACAGTTCCTGTGCTGATGAGACATAACCAAGGGCACCAATCTCGTTCGAGCCGCCGCCTGGAATGAAATAGGGATTGCGTCCCTCGCTGCGCAGCCTTTCGGCGACGGCAAGCGCCTCGGCGTTCATGTCAAGATCCGGTGGTCGAAATTCGATCTGGGTATTGAACAGTCGGTCAAAAAACACATTGCCGGTGTGTTCGTAATCCTCTCCCCTGCCGGGGACGCGGCGTTCCAGCAGGGCATGGCAACCCATGCCAAGCTTGCAGGCCGCTGCCGCCGTTTGCCGTACATGATTGGATTGCACCGCGCCTTGGGTGACCACCATGTCAGCGCCCGCCTCCAGGGCCGCGGCCATCAGGAATTCGAGTTTGCGGGTTTTGTTGCCGCCTGTGGCCAGCCCGGTGCAATCGTCACGCTTGATCCACAGCCGTGGCCCTCCAAGTACCGCGCTGAGGCGTGGCATTTCCTCAAGTACCGTTGGTTGATGGCAGAGCGAAACACGCTGGAAATCAGCAAGTAGATCTTCCAATGGGCACCTCGAAAAACTTCAATGGGATGGGGGTTTGGGGGAAGGGATATGATCACATAGAAGGTAAGTCATTGATTTATAATCCTTCTCCCAATAGACAAATCCCACAGGATACCTTTTTATGAGACCATCATATGATAGAGTGCTTCGAAAAACCAGCTTTGGGGTGACGCGAGGGGATGCAAAGATAGCTGATCATGCCTTGTGTGAGGCTGGCATCAGCTATTAGATCACGGATAAAGGTTGACCATAGAGGGTGGAGCGGGGCAGTGAATAAGACATCAGGGTTAGATTGCGCTACAGATGCTGGAAGGGGGGCGTGTTGAAGGCCTTGCATCCGTTGAGGAACACCAAGCCAAACACTCAAACACAGGCAAGGGTGTTTTCGCTACAAAGCGGTGTTTAGCATACGCCAAGCGAGCCTAGCACTCAAGGCGTCAGCCGCAGGTGCGGCTGACGCCTTGAGTGGTCTGCAAGAATGCAGCAAGCCGCTCGGGGGCAAGCTATTAAGAAAAACCCAACGAATTCAGAGAACAGCTTGTTTGCGTTGGGTTAGAGGAAAGGGCATTCAAATGTGCCCGCAGCCCAAAGCGCCATGCGGCTTTGCACACGAGGCCTGTGGGCGGTGCTTTTCTGTAGCTGTGCACGCCCCAGAGCCCTTCCCCTGCAATATTGCAGCTTGAATCCTTCTCGAAGCTTCAATACCGGCTTTTCTAGAGGTTCTGGCGCTAAGGGGCTTACACGAAGCCCCTTAGCTTGTTTCGCCAAAAGCAGATTATAAAATATCGCCGACTCAAGCCGGCGACAACCGAGGCATTTTTTTATAAAGGATTATTTAGCAGCAACATTGGTTGCGTGTAACCCCTTTTGCCCACTTTCAACTTCGTAGGTGACCTGCTGCCCTTCTGTTAAGGTTCTGAAACCAGACCCACTAATAGACGAATAATGAACGAAAATGTCTTCTCCTCCATTCTCAGGCGCGATAAAGCCATAACCTTTTGTCTCATTGAACCATTTTACTGTACCGTTAGGCATTATAAAAAACTCCATGTTGCAAACGTCGAAAATGCCGCTGGCTATTAGCCAGTTTCCTTACCAATAGCGCGAGCGTAAACCCGCTATGACCGCAAAAGCAGCCTGTCATAGCAAATGCCAGTATAGCACACAAACGCTGCTTGTCCAATTACTAGCCCAAAGCGCGCTATGCGTGCCGTCGGTAACAGCGATTGTAATCCTTTTTCCAAGGAGCACCGATGCGGTACACCTGAAGGAGTGTGTGTTTGTTTAATCCAAACGACCATCGTGCGTAAGGGTGAACGGGAAACGCGCATCTATCCGAAGATCAACCGCCGCTATACCCAACTGTTCAGGGGCGCTAATCTAGGCTCGGCTGTGGCAGTCTGGTTTTGGCGCTATAATTGACTGCTGTCAAAGTATCTTTATAATAACAAGCAGGCTTGGATACCCAAGTATGTCTTGGGTTTTGTCAGCGCCCCATGGAACCCTGCCGGATAGCGGTTAATAGCGGTAAGATATTGATACTGAAGATTAATTTATAATATGTATAGTGCGTAACGGTGCGCCTTCGCGTTACAGTCAGCCCGTGATGCCATCAATCCATGGCGATTGCCATACTCAGCTTTGAGAGGATCCTTTAATGACCCCATCAGTGAATGACACCGCCACTGACACTTTGGCTTGCGCGCCTTCTGAGTTGCGCTCCAACGATCGCCGGGTGGCTGCGTTTCTTGCCGTAATGTTTGGTATTTCAGTGCTGTTCGCCAGCGGTTTCGCCGCTGATGAGGCAGTGCACAATGCGGCCCACGATGCGCGCCATACTTTTGCTTTCCCGTGCCATTGATTATCCATTGATTATCAAAGGGAGGGGCACCGTGTTCCGCCGCATTGTTGCTATCGCTGGTATCGTCGGAGCAGTGACCGGCGTATTGCTTACCGGCATACAACTGCTGGGGGTGTTGCCGTTGATCGAGGCAGCGGAGAGCTACGAGATGGATGCCAGTTGGCGGCAGGCAGCGCCCCACGCGGATGCGCTATCATCGACCGCAGCAGCGCCCTCTACCGCCGCTGCTCCCACCGCTTCACACGGCACTGACCAGCACCATCATAGCACTACCGGTGGGCATGGTTGGGAGCGCTTATTCTGGACGGCAGTGGCGAATATCGGCACCAGCTTCGGGTTTGCGCTGTTATTGGTAACGGTGCTTTTTTTGCGCAACCGCGGCAGTTGGTCTCAGGGGCTGCTGCTCGGGGCGGTCGGCTTTGTGGTGTTTTTCCTCAATCCGTCATTAGGGGTGCCACCGCAGATCCCGGGTACCCATGCAGTAGCTTTGGTCGATCACCAACTGTGGTGGCTCAGCACGGTGGCGATCTCATCCATTGCAGCAGCGCTGTTGGTGTTGACAAACAAATTCTGGCTGAAGATCGCCAGCGCATTGTTGTTGCTGTTGCCGCACCTGCTGGGCTCACCGCAGCAAGAGGCGTATAGCGGCGCAGCACCAGAGGCTCTGGCGCAATCCTTTGTAGTTGCAGTAACGCTCACCAACGGGGCATTTTGGCTGATGCTCGGCTTGATCAGCGCCTTCTTCTATCAGTATCACAGGTACAGCAAATAAGCCCGCTCTGGGCACCGCGGCGGCCGCCTCCGACTGGCCTATCGCGCAATGCGCTACCGCAATAGCGCATGATCGCTTGATGCAAGTATTCGATTTTCTTCTGTCTCTAGGGCGTGGATGGCGACTGAAGCGTAACAAAAGATCGTCTGAGAGCACTTTGCAGCGGTTGGTTGCTTGAGCTTTGAGGCCGATTTCAGTTTGCCGATGACAGCCCTTACTTGATTCTCGCAAAACGTTCAATTGACCCTGTTCTGGTCATTATTAACGCCCATAATTAATTTGTAAAGTGTTGATATTCACGGATATTATTTTTCGTACCAGAACACCAAGATAGCCGCAGATGACTTATTGCGAAACCATCTTACTTGGTATTGGGCGTACCTTGCCGCCTACGATCACAATCTTTTCAATCCAGCCGTGTTTGCGATACTAAGTGCTGGACTGGATGGTGAACGTCATGTCGTTTCCTGATATACAATACAGCAACAGCAGCGAAGACACCGATTATCAGCGCGCCAACGAAAAGGCGCGCAAGCGCAAACAGGCGCGCGATCGCATCCTGCTTAACAAAACCCGCGAGAAGGGGTTGTTGATGGTCCATACCGGCAAAGGTAAGGGCAAATCGACCGCCGCGTTTGGTTTGGTGGCGCGTGCCTTGGGCAACGGTATGAAGGTTGGCATCGTGCAGTATGTGAAAGGCAAATGGGAGACCGGCGAGCGCCATCTGTTGGAGCAGTTCAGCGATGCGGTGACGATCCGCACGATGGGCGAAGGATTTACTTGGGAGACACAGGACAAAGCGCGCGATATACGTGCCGCCAAAGCTGCTTTTGAAGTATCAAAGCAAATGATCGAAAGCTGTCGCGCAACGCCGCCGCAGTATGATCTGATGGTTTTGGACGAACTCAATATCGTGCTGCGCTATGCTTACCTCGATCTCGCCGAGGTGGTTGCCTATCTTGCGCAGAAACCGCCAGCGCTGCATCTGGTTATCACGGGGCGCAACGCCAAGCCAGCACTGATCGAGATCGCCGATTTGGTGACCGAGATGACCGAAATCAAGCATCACTTCAAAGCCGGGGTGAAAGCACAAAAGGGGATCGAGTTCTGAGCGCACTGATGCTTCAGGGCACCGCCTCCGATGTTGGTAAGTCATTGCTGGTCGCTGGCCTTGCGCGCTTGTTCAGCCGTGCCGGGCTGCGTGTGTTACCGTTTAAACCTCAGAATATGTCGAACAACGCCGCAGTTACGGTGGAGAGCGGCGAGATCGGGCGCGCCCAAGCCTTACAGGCACGCGCCTGCGGAGTCGCGCCTTCGGTTGATATGAATCCAGTGCTGCTGAAGCCCCAGAGCAACAGTGGCGCGCAGGTCGTGGTGCATGGTCGGGTTACTACCACCGTTGAAGCCGCTGATTACCAGCAGTTGAAGCCGCGCTTATTATCAGCCGTGCTGGAGAGCTTTACGCGGTTGCGTGCGCGTGCCGACTTGGTGATCGTTGAAGGCGCTGGCAGTGCTGCTGAGATCAACCTGCGGCGCGGTGATATCGCCAACATGGGATTCGCCACTGCAGCTGGCGTGCCGGTGGTGTTGGTCGGCGATATTGATCGCGGCGGCGTGATCGCCAGCTTATGCGGCACGTGGATGCTGTTACCGCCATCTGAGCGAGCGTTAATCAGCGGTTTTATCGTCAATAAAATGCGCGGCGATGCGGCGCTGTTCGCAGACGGGATGGTCGCCATTGAACAGCATACCGGATGGCGTGCGCTGGGTTTGGTGCCGTGGTTTGCCGACGCCAACGCATTGCCAGCCGAGGATAGCGTTATCCTTGAGCGGGATCATAATCGCCACCGCCACCGTGAGCGCGGTGCCGCCGCCGCTAACAACGGGGCTTGCGGTGATACGGCGGTGCCAAGGTGCCGCATTTGTATTGCCGTACCAATGTTGGCGCGCATTGCAAACTTCGATGACATCGATCCACTGGCCGCCGAGGACGGCGTCGACATCGTGCATGTTCCCCCTGGTGAAGTAATTCCTGATTGCGACGCGATTATCCTCCCTGGTTCAAAATCGACGCTTGCTGACCTTGCGTTTATGCGTGTGCAAGGCTGGGACATTGACCTGCAAGCGCATTGGCGGCGCGGTGGCCGGGTGCTCGGCATTTGCGGCGGTTATCAGATGCTGGGGACCTGGTTACGCGACCCGCGCCACGTGGAAAGCGCCATCGCGCAAACCAAGGGGCTGGGGCTTATTGATGTCGAGAGTGAAATCGGCCCTCGCAAAGTATTGTGCGAATGCAGCGGTGTCGATCGCGCCAGCGGATTAGCGGTGCGCGGCTATCAGATCCACATGGGCGTTACCACAGGCGATGCCTGCGCCTCGCCGATGTTGACCATCAACGGCGAGGCGCACGGTGTGCGCAGCCACGATGGGCGCATTGAAGGGTGCTACGTACACGGCTTATTCGCCGCCGATGCGTTCCGCCATGCGTGGCTAAGCCGCATTCGCCAACGCGACAGCAGCCGGCGTTTTTGTTACGAACAGCGTATTGAGACCACCCTTAACGCGCTCGCTACGCACCTGCAACAACACCTTGACGTGCCTCAGCTGGCAAATATTGCTAATGTGGCACATCGCTTCAGCCTTTGAATTTTGCCCTTTACGAAAGAAGTATTTGGCGCTGTTCTTATGGAAGATGCCAAACAGCGTACCGCACCCCGTGAAGAGAGCAGAAGAGGGCTTTTATTTGAAAGTGAGCACCATGACTCTGCCCTCCACTATGCCAGAGCCTTACTACTCCCCTCGGTGCCCTGCACGGCGCTAAGCCGAAAGCGCAAGAGATCCTGGGGTTAGGGGTTTGGGGGAAAGGAGTACAGTTGCGGATTAAAAATATTAAAGATCCCAGAGTCCTCGCCGGCGGCGCGTCGTTCGCTGCCATCTTGGTCCAGTCAACGGCACCACGAAATGATTGTTGGAAGGGGCACCGCCGGGGTGCCATCTATTTTCGCAGCACAGTTTAGAAAATACTCCCTAGCGGGAGGCAAACTGGGTTAGAAAGATGCCCAAAACCATTACTCCGATACCTGTGGCACGCATCAGCGAAAGCGGTGCCTGAACTGCGCCAAACAACCCGAAATGATCGATGACCGCGGCCGAAATCAGTTGCCCCAACAAGACGAAAAACACCGCATTCCCGACTCCGAAATGCGGAGCAATATAGGTGATCGACAGTACATAGAATGCGACAAAAGTGCCGGCAAACAACAGATATTTTGGAGCGGTTGCAATCTTGGCGATTGCCTGCGGGCCTGTGACCACTGACACCAGCAAAGCACAAGCAAAGGCAACCGAAAACAGCACCGCCGATGCCACCGCCGGTGCCCCGATTTCGCGCCCCAAAGCAGCGTTTAGCGCGGCCAGAAGCGGAATACCTAATCCGGCGACTAACATGATCAGGGCATAGCTTGTATTGGTCATGGCACCTCTTTGAGAATCAATGAGATCAATAGGGTTTTTCGAGAAACCTCAACGGGATGGGCAGTTGTGAGGGGAAGGGATGGCACTGTTACTGCCAGTCATTGATTTATAACCCTTCCCCCAAGCCCCTATTCCTAGCGCGGTCTTGGCTCTGTCTTGGTCACGTGCATTTTGTTCTGTGGGATGCTCTGGGAACGCTTCGTTTATTGCTTCTGGCTGTAGTAAGGATGGGTTATACCCTCTTCCTGTATCTCCAAGTAGCATGAGCATCGCTTCTTGAATATCCTGATGTTTCTATTATCTCATACGCTTCAACAACTGTCCTATTTTATTTATGCCGCGGTGCGCCGGATGCAAAACTCTCCATAAAGTTGGGTTAGCCCCCTTTCTTGCCAAGAATAAAGGATAAGCTGCGAATCGGTATATACTTGCCCTCCTTCAATAAACAACTGGAGATAAGAGGATGAAGACCCAAGCTAGGGTAGTCGTGATCGGTGGTGGGGTGGTGGGCTGCAGCACCCTGTATCACTTGGCGCAAGCCGGGTGGTCGGATGTCATGCTGGTCGAGCGCAAGGAGTTAACGTCCGGCTCGACCTGGCATGCGGCAGGGCTGTTGCCGCTTTTCAACATGAGCTATTCGGTCGGCCAGATCCATAAATACTCGGTGCAGTTTTATCACCAGTTACAGCAGGAAAGCGACCAGAATGTGGGGCTTGAGATCGTCTCCAACATTCGCCTTGCGACCAACCGCGAGCGCATGGACGAATACCATCAATACGCTGGTGTAGCGCGTACCATCGGCGTCAATGTGGAGTTTCTGAGCGCCGCTGAGGTCAAGGAAATCTGGCCGCTGTGCGATACCAAAGGCCTGGTCGGTGCGATCCGCCATCCCGGTGATGGTTATGTGCAGCCTGCCGACCTGACGCAGGCGCTGGCAACCGCAGCGCGTAACCGCGGCGCTTATATCGTGCGCCAGACGACCGTGACCGGCATCCGCCAGCGCCCCTCCGGGGAGTGGCTGGTCGAGACTGACAAAGGCGATATCGTATGCGAGCATGTGGTCTCCGCCAGCGGTAACTTTGCGCGCGCCACCGGGGCGATGGTGGGTCTCGACATTCCGGTGATCCCGGTGCAGCACCAGTATTTGGTCACCGAACCGCACCCGCTGCTGCAAGAGCGCAAGGCCAACGGCTTACCCGAACTGGGTGTGCTGCGTGAGTCGGACGGCTCTTGGTATCTGCGCGAGGAGCGCAGCGGATTCATCCTCGGACCGTATGAAAAAGGTGCCCCGGCATGTTATGTAGATGGACCGAGCGCCGACTGCGAATACGAACTGTTCCAAGAGGACTTGGACCGCCTAGCACCGCATATTGAGTCAGCTATGGCGCGCGTGCCGGCATTTGCCGAGGTTGGCATCAAACAGGCCTACAACGGTGCCATTTGCTACACGCCAGACGGCAGCCCGATCGTCGGCCCGGCATGGGGGCTGCGCAATTTCTGGCTCAACGAAGGGCACAGCTTTGGTATCACCGCTGCGGGCGGCGCGGGCTTCCAACTGGCGCAATGGATCACCGCCGGCGAACCGACCATCGATATGCTGGGCGTTGACCCACGCCGCTTCGGCGATTACGCCAGCAAGCGCTATTTGGTGCAAAAAAACGAAGAGGCGTATCGCAACGTCTTCAGCATCCACTACCCAGACGAAGAACGCTCTGCCGGGCGCCCCTTGCGCACTGCGCCGTGCTATCAGCGGATGCGCGATTTGGGCGCGGTATTTGGCCAGAAGTTTGGCTGGGAGCGTCCCAATTGGTTCGCCCCTGCGGGGGCTGAAGCGGTGGATGACTGGTCGTTTCGCCGCTCACGCTGGTTCACTCATGTCGGCAACGAATGCCGCAATGTCGCTGAAAACGTCGGTTTGCTGGATATGACGGCGTTTGCCAAGTGCCGCATCAGCGGTACTGGTGCGGCGGCGTTCCTCGACCGCCTGTTAGCCAACCGCATCCCTAAGCGCTCCGGCCCGGTGCGCCTATGCCATGCGCTCAACACCCGCGGCGGAGTGCATTCCGAGTTCACCCTCTATCGTGAGAGTGAAGACAGTTTCTATCTGGTGTCGGCGGGTGCCTACCAACGCCTCGATCACGATTGGGTATGGCGTAATATGCCGCACGATGGCTCGGTCAGTTACCAGAATCTGACCAACCAAATGGGCGTACTGGTGCTTGCTGGACCCAAATCGCGCGCGCTATTGCAGCGCGTATCCGACGCTGACTGGTCAAATGAAGGCTTCCGCTGGCTGAGCGCTCGACGCGTCGGGATCGGGCTTGCCGAATGCCTCGCGATGCGCCTCAACTTTGTCGGTGAACTGGGCTTTGAGTTGCACCACCCGATCGAATACCAGAACCATATCTTCGATACTCTAATGGCCGCTGGCGCTGACTTGGGGCTTGCGCCATTTGGCATTCGGGCGATGGACAGCCTGCGCATGGAAAAATCGTACCGCATGGTCGGTACCGAGCTGTCGATCGAATACGCTGCATTTGAGTCCGCGATGCAGCGGTTTGTCCACCCCAACAAAGGCGACTTCATCGGGCGCGAAGCCCTCGCTGCATGGAGCGAGGGCGGTTTCAACAACCAGTTAGTCACCTTAGTCATTGACGGTGTTACCGACGCCGATGCCCTTGGTAATAATCCTATCTTTGATGGGGATGCCGTGGTTGGTCGTGCAACCAGCGGTAACTACGGCTTTCGCGTACAACAGTCGCTTGCGATGGCGATGGTCAAACCGCGCAGTGCGGTGCTCGGTACGCAACTCCAAATCGACATCCTAGGCAGCCAGTACGCGGCCACTGTGATCGCCGAGTCGCCCTACGATGCGGATAACATCAAGCTGCAACAGTAAGTCGCAACGCTTGGCGTAGCTGCATATATTGTCATGCGGCGTCAGTCGCTTTGCGGCGATTGAGGCGAGTGGCGTGTCAGCCCATAGGCAGGATGTTCTCTTTTCTTATGTGCCGGGTATGGGTACCTAAGTTTATTAAATAAATCGAAATATAACCAGATGAAACCCGACAGATAGCTACCCACCACCGGTCATTAGCCAACAATGAACCATTGACCAACGCCTGTTATTGGCTAGAATACATTTACTCATCCACCACAGGAGTCTCATTCACGATGGCCCGAGTTACCGTAGAAGATTGCCTTAAAAAAATACCTAACCGTTTTCAGTTGGTGTTGACGGCGACGAAAAGAGCGCGCCAGATCAGCAACGGTGCTGAACCACAGGTTGCGCCAGAAAACGATAAACCCACGGTCATTGCCTTGCGCGAAATTGCCCAAGGCTACATTGAAGATCCAGCAGCGGACGATTCTGCGGAAGCAATGGAAGCAGACGGTGTTGCGGAGGAAGCGGCGGAGGTCAATGCCCCATAGGTGCCTCAAAAACCCTGAAATGGGATGGAAGGGGGAGGTTGCTATGAGCAATTTCGTAAGCCCCTTCATCCATTATGGATTAATATACCATTTCCCCAATATAGCACCATAGCCAAAACAGGACCTTACCATCGCCTTAGAGGATTCCACCAAGTCACCGCCCAAGCAAAAGCCAGCGCCGGCACGGGCGACGGTGCCGTGCCGCAGCGCTCCTGTTTGGGGGGGGGGCAAAGACCACGAGGAGGCGACGTGGCGGCGCTTTTTCAACGCCTTGGATGGGTTTGAAAGAAACGGTCGCAGCGTGCAGTTCTGGTGGCGTGACGATGATGCCACCGAAGGGTGTCCCGCGCTTGATCGCATCTTGGGTTCAGGGGCGCGCTTTGAAGTTCCGCTGACCATCGCGGTGATCCCAGCAAGGGCCAACAAAACCCTGCATACAATTTGCGATTATCCGCAGGTCACCGTGGCGCAGCACGGTTTTGCGCACACTAACCATGCCCCGGCACAGCATAAGAAGAACGAATTCGACAACGCACGCGATGCCGCAGCAGTGGCTTCCGAGATAGTCGACGGGCGCATGCGTTTGGCGCAATTGCTGGGAGAAAGCGTCGCGTTGTTCGTGCCGCCGTGGAATCGCTTCGCCGATCAATGGTTGCCCCTGCTGCCCGCGGCGGGGTTTAATGGTATATCAACATTTTCGCCGCGCTGCATGATGCCAAAGATCAGCGGTTTAGCGCGCCTGAATACCCATGTCGATGTGATCGATTGGCACCATGGGCGTGGGTTCATTGGTACGCAGAATGTACTTGATCGCATACTCGCAGCATTGGCGTGCATTCGCGACGATGAGCCATTGGGGTTGCTGACCCACCACCCAATCCACGAGCCGGCGGTGGATACGTTTTTAGCTACCCTGTTTCAACGTCTGCACGCCTATTCTGAGGTGCAGTGGGTAGCGTCCACGGTGATTCCATAGCTTGCGCTGACAGCCATTGATGGATCCATGACGGGTATCAGGATCCAATAGTTATGGGGTGCCTCAAAAAACGTGGGCGAACTGGCTTTCCGAGGTATCCTGCGGGGCTTTTCTATTGGAGGAAGGATTATAAATCAATAGCTTACGTTACAGGTAAGCATATCTCTTCCGCCAAACCCCCATCCCGTTCAAGGTTTTTCGGGGTTCCCTATGGAATGTGGGCAAGCGGTCTATTATGTGTCCAAGACTATTATCTTGGATGATATTCTCGCGGTGTCTGGCTTGGTGCTGGCGCTGGCGGCGTTGTTGTTCCTAGAATTGCTGCCAGTGATCGCCGTGCTGCTGTTTGGTTTTGCCTGTTTGTGCTGTTATTTTGTTGTGGATGTGGCGCGCAAGCACTGCCTACGCCTTCATACGACCAGCGTAGGACTCGTCGTTGAACACGCGAATTGTTATCATTCATGGGATGAGTTGAAATCATTTTCACTCGCCTACTATGCTACTCGTAAAGACGCGCAGCACGGCTGGATGGAAGTACTGATCACGATCGGAAAGCGGCGCTTGCGCATCGATTCACGCGCCGTTGGTTTTGCGTCCTTGGTACAAAACGCGGCAACGGCGGCGGCGCGGCTGGGGTTATCGTTGTCGCCGACGACGGTGAGAAATATCAGCATTGTGATCGCATAGCATCGCTTATTCACGGAACAGCGAGCGCGGCGTTCAAGGCCCTGAAGACCCTGAAGGGGGGCTTACAGGTAGCTCGATCAGTTAGCTTGGTTGCCCAAGAGGGCTGAGAGGATGGCACAGAATGAATATACTTGAGATAAAAGATCTGTACGTGTTGTTCCGATTTCAGCACCAGGGGCTGATTAAAGCCGTAGATGGGGTTTCGTTTCGCATACCCGAAGCTAAAACGGTGGCTTTGGTGGGTGAATCGGGGTCTGGCAAATCGGTGATTGCGCAGTCGATTATGCGCTTATTGCCGAAAAAAGCCTTGATCGGCAGCGGTAGTATTGACTTCTATGCAAAAGACGCTGCCGCTGCACAAGATCTCGTGAGGTTAAAGCCCAACAGCCGTGCTATGCGCGGCATACGCGGCCGCCATATTTCGATGATCTTCCAAGAACCGATGACCTCGCTGTCACCGCTGCATACGATTGGCAACCAGATCATCGAAGTGGTGCGCCTGCATCAGCGACGCAACAAAGCCGAAAGCTTGGAATTGGTAGAGGACATGTTGGCGAAGGTTGGTTTCCCCAATCCACGCCAGACAATTAATTGCTGTCCCTTTGAGCTGTCGGGTGGGTTGCGGCAACGGGCGATGATTGCGATGGCCTTAGTGTGCCGTCCGCAGTTGCTGATTGCTGATGAGCCGACAACCGCGCTTGATGTGACCATCCAAGCGCAGATCCTGAATTTGATCAAGGAATTGCAGCAAGAGCTGAATATGGCGATGCTGCTGATCACGCACGATTTGGGGGTGGTCGCTAATATGGCCGATGAGGTCGTGGTGGTGTATCACGGCAAGGTAATGGAAAGCGGTAGAATCGAAGATATCTACAAAGCGCCGCGCCATCCGTATCTGAAAGCCTTGATGGGTGCGGTGCCGCGCATTGGGATGGATCGCAGCGAACGCTTGGTATCGGTACGCGAGGCGCACCAACCGCAGCGCGCTAGCGCCAGCGACGCGGCGCGATCAGTGCTCCCTGTTGTACGGCACCCTAGCGGTGGCGACAGCGGCGCCACGACGCCTGACACGCCACCGTTGCTGCGGGTGCATAATTTATGCAAGACCTACCGGGTACGTAAAACTGGATTCAGCAGCGGCGACACTGATAACGAGAGCGGAGGGGATACGGTTAAAGCGCTGGATGGAGTCAGCTTTGAGATCCGCCGCGGCGAATGTTTGGGCTTGGTCGGTGAAAGCGGCTGTGGCAAAACCACGGTCAGCAAGATCATCACCCGCACCATTAAGCCTGATAAAGGCTACGTGTTCTATTGCTCCGGCGAAGACGAATATGATTTGCTGGATATAGGCGGATCTGAGCTGTTCGCATTGCGGCGCAAGCTCCAATACATCTTCCAGGATCCGGCGAGTTCACTGAATCCGTGCATGACGGTATTCGATATCATCAATGAGCCGCTCTATATTCATCGCATCGGCAACGCCGACCAGCAGGCGCAGATGGTGCAGCAGTTGATGGACAAGGTTGGGCTGGATCCGCGCTTCTTATCGCGCTATCCCCATAGCTTCTCTGGCGGTCAACGACAGCGTATCGGCATTGCTAGGGCGTTGGCGCTGAACCCCGAGCTGATCCTGTGCGATGAGCCGGTATCAGCACTGGATGTGTCGGTACAAGCGCAGATCCTGAATCTGCTGAAGGATTTGCAGCGCGAGTTGTCACTGACGTATTTGTTTATCTCACACAATCTTGCAGTCGTCGATTACATGGCTGATCGGATCATCGTCATGTGCGCCGGTCGTGTGGTCGAAGTAGCTGAACGCAGCATCTTATTCAGCAACCCGGTACACCCCTACACCAAGGCGCTGTTGGCAGCGGTGCCGCGCGCTGATCCAAGTTGCACGTTGGATCTGTCGGCGCTGATGGAGGGTCGGGTATCCGATCCGGCGTCATGGCCAAGCCCCTTCAGTGATGCTAATGGGAACCAACCAAAGCTGCTTGAAGTTGCCGCCGGCCATTGTGTACGTGCCCTACCAGCGCTGATCGCCTGAGGAAGACAACGCCATGATACGTCTGCTGCTGACAGGGTTTTTGCTGGGGTGGCTGTGCTGGCTGCCGCTTTGCGCTGCCCAGTGGAACGAATCCCCAATGCTGGCGACGTTAGTGCACCAAGGGGTGCTGCCGCCAGTTGCGCAGCGCATGCCACAATCGCCTGCTATTGCAGCACTGCCTGACACGGCGAGCGGCGGTGGTCGCTACAGTGACCATGATTTGCGCTTGCTGATGGGGCGCAGCAAGGATATCCGCATGATGGTGGTATATGGCTATGCGCGTTTGGTTGGCTATGACCGCAACTACCAGTTAAAGCCGGATTTGCTGGCTGATGTTGAAGTTGTTGACGGACGCATCTTTACGCTGCGTATCCGCCCGGGACACCACTGGTCGGACGGGCATCCGTTCACCAGCGAGGATCTGCGTTACTACTTTGAAGACATTGCCAGCAACCAGGATCTGGCACCTTTTGGTCCGCCACAGTCGCTGCTGGTGGATAGACAGCCCCCAGAGTTTGAAGTGCTTGACGAATACACGGCGCGTTATTCATGGGCTAAGGTTAACCCTTTTTTCCTGCCCGCATTAGCCGCGCCAAGACCCGACATTATCTATGCTCCGTCACATTACCTGTCGCAGTTCCATGCGCGCTATGCGCCGCTCGATCAACTCAATCAGGCCGCCAGAGAAAAGGGCTATCGCAATTGGGCGCACGCCCATGTACAACGTTTTCGACCGTACAAAAACACCAACCCAGAACTGCCGTCGCTGCAACCTTGGATCAACCGCACCGCACCGCCATCGCAGCGCTTCGTCTTCACGCGCAACCCGTATTACCACCGCGTTGACAGCGCCGGCAACCAACTGCCTTATATTGATCGGGTGATTGTCAATATCGCCGATGGTAATCTGATTCCGGCTAAAACCGGTGCCGGCGAGAGCGATCTGCAAGCGCGTCACATCGCTTTCAGCGACTACACGTTTATGAAACACAGCGAGCGACAACATCAGCAGATCCGGGTATTGCTGTGGGACACCACTCGCGGCGCACACATTGCACTGTACCCGAACCTAAATGCCGCCGACGCGGTTTGGCGCGCGGTGATACGGGATGCGCGTTTCAGGCGCGCATTGTCGCTGGCGATTGATCGCCATGAGATAAATCAGGTGATTTATTTTGGCCTTGCCAAGGAAGGCAATGACACCATACATTCGGACAGCCCGTTGTTTGAACAACGCTACAAACAGCAATGGGCCACCTATGATGTAGCGCTGGCCAACCGCTTATTGGATGAGCTTGGCCTTACGCAACGCGATGAGCGCGGCATCCGGCTGCTCTCTGATGGTCGTCCGATGGATATCGTTGTCGAAACCGCAGGCGAGGATGCCGAGCAAACCGACGTATTGGAATTGATCGCCGATACCTGGAAAAAAGTCGGGATAAAGCTATACACCAAGCCGTTGCAGCGTGAGGTGCTCAGACAGCGCATCTATTCTGGACAAACGCTAGTATCGGTTTGGTCGGGTTTAGAGAACGGGTTAGTATCGGCTGACATGAGTCCGCGAGAGCTGGCACCTACGCGCCAGCATCAACTGCAATGGCCTAAGTGGGGCCAATATACGGAAACCGGGGGAAAGAGCGGCGAGGCGCCGGATATGGGTGCCGCTAAAGAGTTGGCGCAACTGAATCAGCAGTGGGTTATAGCGCCCGATAACGCCGCGCGCCAGCAGATCTGGCGGCGCATGTTAGCACTGCGCGCCGAGCAAGCATTCACCATCGGCATCGTCTCGCGCGTACCGCAGCCGGTTGTGATCCATAGCGCCCTGCGCAACGTGCCTGACAAAGGGATCTATGGTTGGGAACCGGGAGCCTACTTTGGCGTCTATCGCCCGGATACCTTCTGGTTTGCAAAAAACTGAGTGCCGCTCATGATTCGCTACACAGTCCACCGGATATTGCTGATGATCCCAACGTTGTTGGTCATCAGCGCGTTGGTATTCGTTATCATCCAGTTGCCCGAAGGCGATTATCTGTCATCGTATATCGCTGAACTTGAAGCCTCTGGCGAGGCGGTCAGCCAAGAGAAGGTGCAATTTCTGCGCCAGCAATACGGCCTCGACAAGCCCTTTGGCGAGCAATACCTGATCTGGATAAAAGGGCTGTTGAAGGGCGACCTTGGCTTTTCTTTCGAGCACAATCTGCCGGTCAACGAAGTCATCGGAGATCGGCTGTTTCTGTCGTTTCTGCTGTCGTTTTGCACCATCATATTCACTTGGATCGTCGCCTTTCCGATCGGCGTGTATTCCGCCACCCATCAATATAGCTGGGCCGATTACAGCCTGACTTTCATCGGTTTTCTGGGTCTTGCTGTGCCTAACTTTCTACTGGCATTGGTATTGCTGTATTTCTCCAACGTTATATTCGGTACATCCATAGGCGGGTTGATGGACCCCATGTACATCAATCAGCCGATGAGTTGGTGGAAATTTCTATCGGTGCTGGAACATTTATGGGTACCCGTGCTCGTCATCGGCACCGCCGGCACCGCCGGCATGATCCGCCGCCTGCGCGCTAACCTGTTGGATGAGTTGGAGAAACCTTACGTGTTCACGGCACGTGCTAAAGGCTTGTCTGAGTTTCGTGTGCTGGTCAAGTATCCGCTGCGCATGTCACTGAATCCATTTATTGCTGATATAGGCAACCTGCTGCCGCAAATTGTTTCTGGTGCCGCTATCGTTTCGATTGTGCTATCGCTGCCAACCACCGGGCCGATGCTGGTGCGCGCCTTGCAAAGTCAGGACATGTACCTTGCCGGATCATTCCTGATGTTTCTGTCGTTGCTGACGGTGGTGGGAATGTTTTTATCCGATGTGGCGTTGGCAATACTCGATCCACGGGTGCGGTTTGAAAGCGGAGTACGCTAATGCCATCACCCCCAAATCATCAGCCGTACCCGCACCATTATGTCTCCCAGGAGCCGTTTGAGCCGCACTCGATCGAGAACCTGACGCCAGAGCAGGAGCGCTATTATCTGGCCTCGCAAATGCGCTTGATGTGGTGGCGCTTCAAGCGTCACCGGCTGGCGCTCATCGCGGCGCTGATTTTGGTCGTCCTTTACGCCTCGATCGCGGTCAGTGAATTTCTCGCACCGTATAACTTGCACTCGCGCCATATCGATCACATTTACGCGCCACCGCAAATACCGCATTTGTTCCATCAGGGGGAATTCATCGGCCCCTTTGTGTACGGCACCTCATACCGCCTCAATATGGAGACGTTAAAGCGCGAATACAGCGAGGATGCCAACGCACGCCACCGCCTGCGCTTCTTCTGCCGTGGCGATCGCTACCGTTTCTGGGGGCTGTATGAGAGCAACTACCATTTGATCTGCGCGGCCAATGAAGCCGGGGCGACGGTATTCCTCCTCGGCACCGATCGTCTTGGCCGGGATGTGTTGTCGCGTATTATTTACGGTGCGCGCATATCGCTTACCATCGGCTTGATCGGGATTGCGGTGAGCTTCATTATTGGTATCACCTTGGGGGGTATGGCGGGCTACTTCGGCGGTATCATCGATAGTCTGGTGCAGCGCCTCACCGAGATCATTCGCTCCTTCCCTGAATTACCGTTGTGGATGGCTTTATCCGCAGCCTTGCCGGTTACTTGGAGTCCGATCGGCGTATTCTTCGGCATCACCATCATCCTTGGGCTTATCGATTGGACCGGGCTGGCGCGCTCGGTGCGCTCCAAACTACTCGCCCTGCGCGAGGAAGACTTCACCGCTGCTGCGGTGTTGCTCGGAGCACCACCGCAGCGCGTCATCGGGCGGCATCTGTTGCCGAATTTCATGAGCCATCTGGTAGCCTCGGCGACGCTCTCGATCCCCTCCATGATCCTCGGCGAAACGGCGCTTAGTTTTCTTGGCCTTGGGTTGCGTCCCCCCATAACCAGTTGGGGGGTGCTGTTGGCCGAAGCGCAAAACATCAATGCGGTTGCGCTGTATCCATGGCTGATGATGCCAGTCGTGCCGGTGATCATCACTGTACTCGCCTTCAATTTCATGGGCGATGGGCTGCGCGATGCAGCCGACCCCTACAAAGCCAACTGAGCAACAGGGGTGCACCCAATCTTCATAACGGCTGGGGGCGGGGCTCTGGGATTTTCTATTTTTAATCTTGATATGCTAGGCGTTGCCTAGCATATCAGGAGAATAAGGAGGGTAACGACGTTGGTATTGGGGAAAGCCTGCTATTGGCAATGCGCCGATGTATCGGAGAAGAAGAACCCTCCAGCGGTAATTTCGCGGCTACGAACCCAGCACTAGGGTGATGCGGAATAATCAGTTGGCGCTGTTTGCGCAATGCGTTTCAAAGTAAATTAGCGATTCTTTGACCATATTCGTAAATCGTGCCCATACCATAGCATCGGAATATATTGGCTATATTCAAGCACCAGTCCAGATTCCGCCGCCCATTGTTCAATATCCTCAATGGCGACAAGGTGTACCCATTCTCGTGCAATGACCAAGTCATGCAATTGATTAGCCCATGCGCGCCAACGGGGGGGGTTGCTGATGTCCTTGTAGAGAAGCATCCCTGGCGGCTGAATTCTATCGATCGCGTTGATGAAGAGCGAGTGCCTATCCGCGACTGGGACATGGTGCATGACATCGACAAAGGTTACGACATTAAAGCGATCGGATATATCTATATGATCCAATTTGCCCTGATAAAACTGCAACCGGGTTTTTTCATTAGCGGGCTTAAGATCGGCAGCCATGCGTTTGGCAGTGTCTATAGATGATCGACTGACATCAATACCAACTCCGCTGGTTAGGTTGTTTCTTGGTTGCCAACAAGCCAAGAAACAACCCACAGCCGCAGCCTATATCCAATACAGAAACATCCTCTGGGATAGTTGGCATCATGATCTCAAACGGACAAATATATGGACGTCCGACCTGCATCATGCGAGTCGTGTAGGTTGCCTTATGAAACAGCTTGTTTGCTATACGGGCAAGCCTTTTGGAACCACTCAAGGTTGTACAGGATGTCATGATGTTGTATTGGTTCAGCGATAGTGAGACTTTCAGAGTTATCAAAAGAAGAAACTTCGGCGATGCAACTGGGGCTCAGGCTGGCGTAAAATTCTTCTTTGGTGCCTCGAAAAACATGGCGAATCCCCCAGCCAGTGAAGTAGATTTACCCCGTATCACCCCCATCCCATCTCTGAATTTCCAAAGAATTACCTTCAGATACCCCTATTCATTGGACTGCAGTACGGTGGGGTTTCTAGGTACCCCCCCTTTTTTGCGGATGAAAACGCACGACACATGAAGGTGCGTTCAGCAGCGCCTCATGCAGCGTAGCGCAGGCCTAAACTGACGCGCTCTAGGCCTGCCAGATCAGACACTGTGCGAACCCTCGCAAACCCTTTTTTTTGCAGTAACCGGCGCACTGTCGCGCCTTGCAAAGCGCCGTGTTCCAAGAACAGCGCGCCATGTTGCGCAAGGCACGCCGGTGCGTGGTGTATGATCTGGCGTATCGCCGCTAGACCGGCCTCCTCTGCCACCAACGCCGCACGCGGCTCAAAGCGCACCCCATCGCTGTCGAGCGCGGCATCGCCGGTGGCTAAATACGGAGGATTCGCCGCCACCACATCAAACACGCCGCGGGCCAGCGCAGCACACCAATCGCCCTGCACAAGCAACACCTTGGGTGCTCCAATCGCGGCGCAGTTGCGCACCGCCCATTTTAAGCATTGGCGGTCGTTGTCAACAGCGATCAGCAACGCATCCGGTCGCGTTTTGGCAAGCGCAATGGCGATAGCACCGCTGCCACTACCCAAGTCAGCAATCACCGGTCGCCGACACTGTTTGATATGCGCCAACACGCATTCGACTAGGTGCTCGGTTTCCGGTCGTGGCACCAGTACCCCCTCTCCGACGGCGAATGGCAGCGACCAGAACTCACGTACGCCGGTGAGGTAAGCGATCGGCTCGCCGGCGATACGCCGCCGCAACAACGCTTCAATGGTTGCCGCCGCAGCATCCCCGACAAGGCGCTGCGGCTCAGCATAGAGGTGCGTGCGGTTGCACTCAAGCGCCAACGCAAGCAACACTTCGGCATCCAAGCGTGGGGTGCTGGAGCAGCCTTGCAACCGACTCTCGCAGTCTCTTTGAACTGCGCTGACGCAAGGGTAGCAGTCCGTCATTTCCGCGCCGGGCGGCCTCCCGCAAAAGGACGCCTCCCGCGAAAGAATGCTACGCCGCCTTGCATAAGCTTCAGGCGTTTGCTGGGAGTGCGTTGAGCAGCGCTGGCGAGAGGTCAAAATCACTGCGTCTGTAGACCGCTTTAACGCTGCACTGGTAGTGTTCGCGCAACATTTTTGCGCCACCTTCTTCGCGGTCAACAAGGCATATAATGCCGCTGATGCGATAACCCGCTTTGATCAGTTTATCGCAAGCGGTTTTAGTTGATCGACCAGAGGTGATGACATCGTCAATGACCACCACCTGGGTACCTTTATCTTGCTCATTCTCAATATGTTTTTGGGTGCCGTGCTGCTTCGCTTCCTTGCGTACGATGGAGGCTGTTTGGGTTGGATGTCCTAATTGCGCGGCCCGCATCGCGACACCGGCAGCGATGGCATCAGCACCCATTGTCAATCCGCCAATCGTTTCGGGCACTGGCGAAAGCTGATCGATAAGGCGCAGAAATTCGTCAGCGATCAACGTCAATGAGTGCCCCTCCAACGTTACCCGCTTGCAGTCAAAGAAGTAACTGGACGCGCTCCCGCTGCTCAGGGTTATGTTTTGATCGACGCTCAAGGCGTTTTTGGCGATGCGCTGACGTAGCTGTTCCCAGTTGTTGGAGGCCTTGTTCAAGGTTATTTTCCTTTTTTTAGTGTCTTTGGGATTGAAAGTCGTAAGTGATGGCCCTGCACGCCAGTTGCTCACAACCCTCGGAGTGTTGCCAGTTGCTGCACTTGGTGCTCGGTGATCAGGCGATTGATCAGCCCATCGAGATCGCCGGCGACGACGCTTTCTAATTGGTACAGGTTCAGGTTGATACGGTGATCAGTGACCCGCCCCTGAGGGAAATTGTAGGTGCGGATGCGTTGCGAGCGATCGCCGCTGCCGATCAACTGCTTACGCTCGCGTGCACGTGCGGCGTTGCGTTTGCTGATCTCGGCGTCCAGCAACTTGGCGCGCAGCAAGCTCAGCGCACGTGCGCGGTTTTTGTGCTGTGAACGCTCGTCTTGGCATTCGACAACGGTATTGGTCGGTTGATGGGTGATGCGGATGGCGGAGTCGGTCTTGTTGACGTGCTGACCGCCGGCACCCGAGGCACGGTAGGTGTCGATCCGCAAATCGGCCTCGTTGATAGCGATGCGAGCAATTTCACTGTGCTCTGGCAATACCGCCACGGTACAGGCTGAGGTGTGGATGCGCCCTTGAGATTCGGTTTCTGGTACACGCTGCACACGATGCCCGCCGGATTCAAACTTTAATTTGGCGTAAGCGCCGCGACCGCTGATAAGGGTCGTGATTGCTTTGTAGCCCCCCTGTTCGCCGGGGCTTGTATGGATCAACTCCATCTGCCAACCGCGCTGCTCGATATAGCGGGTGTACATACGAAACAACACGCCACTGAATAAAGCCGCTTCATCACCACCAGCGCCGGCGCGGATCTCGAGGAAGATGTTCCCTTGATCGTCTGGATCGGCGGGCAACAACAAGTGCTCCAACTGGCTATTCAACTGCACCAACCGCGCTTCGCCCTGCTCGCGCTCCGCCGCCGCCAAAAGACGCATATCGCTATCCTCGGACGTCAATAATTCGGCAGCGGTTTCGAGATCGGCGGTCACCCGCCGGTATGCCTCAAAGCATTGCATCAGCGGTGCCAACTCGGCGCGCTCTTTGCCGAGCTGGCGCAAATGCTGTGGATCTTTGAGGACGCTGTCGTCACTTAGCAGGGTTGCAACCTCCTCGTAGCGATCCTGGAGTTGCAGCAGTTTGTACTCGACTGAGGGAACCATCGTACGAAATGCGGCAGGCGCGGTGCCGTCAGAAGGGCTGGCTATCGTCAGCACTGTCGGATAAAGCAGTGCCACTGAACAACGACTGGATCAACTGGATGCGCTCCTCGCAGCCGCTTGCGGCCGCCTGACGCAGGCTTTGAGTCGGCAGGTGCAGCCATTTGTTGGTCAGCGCATAAGCCAGAGAATCCACCACCTTAGCGGGCGAGACGCCGCTCGCCAAGCGCTGTTTGGCAAGCGCCAACAGCTCGTCGCGCTGCGCTTCACCGTGTCCGCGCAGTTGCTGAATCGCGGTCGCTGCCTCGCGGATATTGACCCACTGCATGAAGGTGTTGACATGGCGCTCAACGATCAACTCGGCTTTCACCGCCGCCGCGTTGCGCGCCTCCAGTCCCTCGGTTATGACATTTCCCAGATCGTCAACGGTATAGAGATAGACATCATCCAGCTTGCCGATACTGGGTTCAATATCGCGCGGTATGGCTAGATCGATCATCACTCGTGGTCGCCGACGGCGACCACGGATCGCGTTTTGCATCGCGCTTTGCGTTACCAACAACTGCTCGCTTGCGGTGGATGAGACGACAATGTCGCTGAAAGCAAGCCAATGTTCGAGGTTCGACAGATCGGTGCCAAGCGCATTGTGATAGTGCTCTGCTAAGCGGTGTGCATTGCCCGGCGAGCGGTTGGCGATGATAATCTGCCGGATGCCAAGATCAGCCAAGTACTTGGCGACCAAGCGGCTGGTGTCGCCAGCCCCGATCAGCAGCGCGGTGCATTGGCTGAAGTCGTCAAAAATATGCTGGGTGCATTTTACCGCAGCATAAGCCACCGATACCGTACTGCAACCAATCGCTGTCTCGCTGCGCACCTGTTTGGCGGCGGCGAAGCTGTGCTGCAATAAGCGCTCCATCACCGCATCCAACGCTCCGGCAGTGCGTGCGGTATGCCAAGCCTGTTTCAACTGCCCCAGAATTTGCGGTTCGCCGGTGATCATCGAATCCAACCCACAGGCGACCTGCATGATATGGCGCACTGCTGCAGCGGCGCGATACAGATAGCAATACGATGCTACCGTGGAGTGCATAATACCATGCTCAATCTTGAACCACTGATCGATCGAGGCCTCAATCGCCGGTTCATCGATACGGCAATACAGATCGGTGCGATTACAGGTCGATAAAATCGCCGCCGCATGAACGCCAGGCTGGATCAGCAGCGTGTTGAGTGCGTGTTGCAGGCGATCGGACGGCACGCTGACCCGTTCGCGAATTTCGATCGGTGCCGTGGCGTGGTTTAACCCAAGGGCGATAACGGACATGTCGATGGGGTAACTGGAACCGTGATGGGATTCAAAATCGATTTAATGTGGCGGCGGGCCTAGCGCTGCAGATCCAAGAGAATAGCATAACCCGGACAGAGCATGTGAAGTAACAAGCGACGGATCACCCATTTTAGCAAGACCGCACGATAAATAAACCCGTTGACAGCACCCATGCGGGTATTGTGATCGGTCGCCGCCTAGACTAAACTGCGCTGCGCCAGTGCCGTTATACATCAGCGCACAACCATTTTTCAATCCGTGCATTGATAGAATCGAGACGTTCGCGTCCTTGCCTTGGTCTAAGTGTTGCAGACTTCGCTTTATACTCCTACGCCGCTTTGAAATGCCCGGATAAGGCGTGCTCCCTGTGTTGGCGTGCATTAATTCTTTAATGGGAACCTAGAAAAACCTCAACGGGATCGGGGTTTGGGAAAGAAGATATGATTGTCTGTAACGTAAGCTATTGATTTATAACCCTTCATCCAACAGACAAGACCCACAGGGTACCTCGAAAAGCTAACTTCGCGCAGTTTTTCTGGGTGCCCTTTTAATGACAGGCATATCAGCATCATGGCTCAAGAAATCGAACGTAAATTTCTGGTCGAAAAAGCAAAACTGCCACCGCTTGGTCGTGGGATTGTGATCACGCAGGGCTATATCCCGACGAAAAATAAAACCACGGTGCGCGTCCGCTATACCGATCAGTGTTCGTACCTGACCATCAAAGGTCCGGCGAACGGCATCAGTCGCCTTGAGTTCGAATATCCCATCCCCAATGCCGATGCCAAAATCCTGCTGCAGGAAATGTGCTTCGTGCCCTATATCGACAAAACACGCTATAACGTTGAATGCTTGGGGCATGTGTGGGAGATCGATTACTTCCACGGACTGAACGACGGCTTGATCGTCGCCGAAGTTGAACTGCAAGATGAAACCGAGCCGCTTGAGCTGCCCGCATGGGTCACCGCCGAGGTCTCCTGTGATCCAAACTACACCAATGCCAACCTGTGCCGCCGCCCTTTCTCAGAATGGTCGGCGTCGTTAGCTTAGAGCCGGCGCGATTCAGTTCAAATGACCGATAAAACAGCCCTTTTGCTGACCTTCGATAATCCTCAGCCGGATCGTGATTACACGATTCAAATCAAAATCCCAGAATTCACCTGCTTGTGCCCGGTGACCGGGCAACCGGATTTTGCCACCTTGGAACTTGACTACGTACCTGATTTCAAATGCGTTGAGTTGAAATCGCTGAAACTGTATGCGACTGCTTATCGTAACGAGGGCGCTTATCACGAAGCCCTGACCAATCGCATCCTGAACGATCTGAGCGTGCTATTAGCCCCACGGTTCATGCGTTTGCGTGCCCACTTCAATGTCCGCGGCGGAATCTATACGACGGTTATCGTCGAGCATCGCCAAGATGGCTGGCAATCACCGCCGACGCGATTGCCGCACCCTTAGCGACAGTTCACGACCTGATCCCAAGCACACGGGGGATGACTCGCCGCTTATATGCACAGCCAGTGTCATGTGCTATAGCGCCAACCACTGCGCCCCTTGGGAGAGCGTCCGCAACGCGCTCATCGCACTGACCCGTTGTCAATCTCCAGCGCCTTGCCGTCAGAAATCTCAACCCGCCGCCCCGGTTTGATCGCCACCCCTAGAAGGTTCGCCTCCCAGTGCAGATACAACTGCGGCGGACTGGTGGATTCGTCGATCTCGACCCACACACCGTCAGCATTGGCTTGTCCCACCGCGAGCCGCGCACCATTTAGCCACACTGTGTGCCGCCCATCCTCGCGCAAAACTAATCCATTAAGCGTAATGCGGATCGGCTCAGGGGGCGGTGGAGGAGGCGGCGGTGGTGGTGGAGGAGGCGGCGGTGGCGGCGGCTCAGGGGGCGGTGGTGGTGGTGGCGGTGGCGGCGGTGGTGGCGGCTCAGGAGGCGGAGGTGGCGGTTGGTTGCGCGCCTGATCCAAAGCGCGGCGCTCTTCAACAGTAGTAAATAGCGGTCCCAACAACAGGGGTTCACCAAACGCTGCTGCAACTTGCGCTTGAGATGGGCAGTCAACAGCGGCTACCGCAACCCCAACGATGCAGATAACCGTCACACAACACCATCGCCGGCTACTTAGCAGGCGCACACGTACGTTCAGAACCAGCCGCCTCCCACAGGAAGTCAGTCGGTGAGATTGCCGGTGTAGCGCAAAGAGTCGGGCGTAAAGCAACACGCCGTAAGTAATGTGAGGGCAACATTCAAGACAATGCTTTAAAACACCGATGACCGTGCAACACTAGACAATAGGTTACCAATCGGTTTAAGTGTATTCCACTCATCATAGCGGAAGAATGCAAAATGACCAACCGGTATCGCTACAGCGCACAATTCAAGGGACCAACGGGCGGGGAAACAGCTCACGCTGCCACTGGCGGCCATTGGCAGCGTGAGAGTCACTTGGCAAGCTGTCCGCTTGAAGCTGACGCCAGACTGTCTAACAATGCAGGCCTGTCTCACATGATGGGGCGTTGTCTTTTGCCGGCGCGTCAAGTATCTTGTTGTGGAGGGAACCTCGAAAAACCTCAACGGGATGGGGGTTTGGCGGAAGTGATATGCTTACCTGTAACGTAAGCTATTGATTTATAATCCATTCCCCCAATAGACAGCACCTCGAAAACCAGCGGAACTGGTTTTTCTAGGTGCCCAGAAGAAATGTGGAGCGGATTATGGTGACTGCTAAAAGCGGACTCAAAGTGTTGGCAGTAGCGGTGGTTGCATGGGGCATATCCAACTGGGCGCTGGATCATGATGCTGGTATAGAGCATGCGAACACCCCTGACGCCGCCGCTCAGGTGGCTGACACTACCGCTGCTGTCGCGCCGCCAGCATCACCAGTCGTAGTGGAAACAGCATCACCAGTCGTAGTGGAAACAGCGCCATCAGCGCAACTGATCGCACCTCCAATGCTTACCGAGGTTAATGCGCAGGCGCTGATAGCCGCGCTGGAAGCCGCAACGACGACCCTGAAAATGGCCGCAGCGACACTGCAATTGGCGGTTCAACGCCATGCTGATACCGTATCAGTGACGCAGCAACAAGCACGATCTGCGGCGAAATCCCTGCCTGCTTCAGCCAGCACAGCAACGGCTGCGCCCAAGTCGCCCACGGTGGCGTTCGGCGCGGCGGCAACCGATAGCCATGCCTCATCGCCGGGGAGCGCCGCGTTGCTGTTCGCCGAAGCCGATGAAGCGCAGTATCACTTGGCGCAAGGGCGTCAGGCGCTCTGGCATGGAAAAGATCAGGACGCATTAACCTATTTCCGCAAGGCGGCGGCGCTGGCACCTGACAATACCGCCATCCAGGGTGAGCTCGGCAACCTGTTGTATCGCATGGGACACTGGCCGGAAGCGGTCAATCAGTTTTTTGCTGTATCGGAGCTGCATTTGGCGGCGGGTGAATATCAGCAGGTGTTTGAAATGCTGCCTCTGTTTCACCGACTGGCACCGGCAAAAGCCAATGAACTCAGCAGACGGCTACGTCATGCACAAGAGCCGCAAAGCTAACGCGGTACTGCCATGCCCCACACCAGAGTCCCCCATGAGGTTACCGGCACCGCCGTTGGCTGCGTACTGCAGCGCACCAGCCGCAGCTATGCCCCACGGCCCAACGCCTTAGCGTGCGCCGCAGGTAATCATATCCCTTCCCCCACCCCCTCCATCCATTGCGGTTTTCGAGGATCGCCACAGTCATTGCCACCAGCGCGACTGTAACCCGTCATGGTCGATAATCCAACCAGCGCCGATCCTGCGCTTCAGGTATTGCGCTGCGATACCGTCTATCAGGGGTATTTGCAGGTCCTGCGCTATCGTCTGCGCCACCGTTTATTTAATGGCGGTTACAGCGAGATCATCGTCCGCGAGGTAGTCGAACGCGGCCAGGTGGTGGCCGTGCTGCCAATCGATATTGAGCGCGACCGAGTGATTCTGCTGGAACAGTTCCGTCCCGGCGCTTATGCCGCAGGCTGGCACCCTTGGCTGCTGGAATGCGTCGCCGGCATTATCGACGCGAATGAGAGCGCTGAACAAGCAGCTTATCGTGAAACCCAAGAGGAGACCGGTTGCACGGTTAAACAATTGGCGTTGATCGGTCGTTTCATTACCAGCCCTGGGGCGTGCAGTGAAACAGTGACTTTATACTGTGGTCAGGTTGATGCCGATATCGACGACAGCATCCATGGACTTGCCACTGAGAACGAAGATATTCTGGTACGCAGCATTGCGATAGAGCAGGCGCTGGCGTGGCTTGCAAACGCTCGAATTGTCAACGCTAAGACGATCATCGCCTTGCAGTGGCTGGCACTGCATTATGATGCACTTAAGCAACGCGGGCTTTGATGGGGCAGATCGAGAGGTCAGCGAACAGCGCGCCGCAGACGCTCCTAATTAAAAATAAAACGATCCAAAACCTCCATCCCATTCAATGTTTTTCTAGGTTCCTTCAAGTACAACGAGCTGAATTCACCCTCCCCACCACCCCCTGCCGAGTCTTACGAAAATGCAAGAAACCGACCTATTTTCAATCTGGGAATACTCCGTAATTATTTTCGGCATCGTCCTGATTTCCAAACTCATCAGCAAAAAAACCGGTACCGTAGATGTGCTGTGGCTGATTGTCGCCGGCGCATTGCTGACCAATATGGGATTGCTGCCTGCTCATAATGAATTCTTTGAAACCATCGGCGAATGGGGCATCGTATTTATCATGTTCGCCCTCGGCCTTGAAGAAGACATCAACCGCTTTTCTCAAGGGGTCAAACGCGGAATGGGGGTGGCCCTGATTGGCGCAGCGTTCCCGTTCATTGCCGGATATGGCACCGCCAGCCTGTTTGGCTATGAGCATAGCTCGGCGCTGTTATGGGGCTTGACCATGACAGCAACCGCAGTCAGCCTGACCATGATGAGCCTGCGCGGCGATTTGCTGCACAAATCCACCGCCGCAACCGGGATCATGACCGCCGCCGTCATCGACGACGTACTGTCGTTGGTCGGTGTCGCCATTTTAGTACCGATTATATTGGTCAGTTCCACCGCTGGAAACGGCAGCGATGCGGTCAGCCTGTTGGGTATTTTATGGATCATTGCAAAAGTGGTTATCTTCTTCATCATCACCCTGTTCATGGGGTTAGTCGCATTCCCCGACCGCAGCCCCAAGGAATTACCCCCCGATCCCACGTTGTATCAATCGTTCGATCATGGCATCAGCCAAATACTGGCTAACCTGGGCGTACGCAAGTTCCTGATGCTCCACCGCGGCGAATTCACGCCGTTGATCATGCTGTTTATCGCCATGCTGCTAGGTGTCACCGCTCACCTGTTGGGATTTCACCCCGCTATTGGTGCCTACTTCGCCGGGCTGTTCCTGCACGCCGACTATTTCGTCCATACCAAAGTCAAGCTGGTAAAAAATGAGGAAGGAGAAATCCTACAAGAGGAAGTAAAAGACGATCTGTTCAAGCAAACCAACCACGTAATAGAGCACTTGGCGTTCACCATATTCGGTCCTATTTTCTTCGTTAATTTGGGTGGGAAACTCCAGTTTGACATGACCGTGGTGTTTGACGCTCTGCCCATAGCGCTTGTCCTTTATACCATCGTTGTCGTGCTGCAAGTCCTGTCAGCCAGCATTGCCGCTCGCTTCACCGGCAACTACAAGTGGCATGAAAGCGTGATGATTGGGTTTGGCATGTTGGGGCGGGCAGAGCTGGCGTTTATCGTTATCAACATTGCCTTTGTCCAGAATCAGTTGATCGATATAACCCAGTTTTACATCCTGATGCTCACTGCGTTTCTACTGAATATCACGGTCCCCCTCAGCCTCAAATGGTGGAAACCCTATTATCTTGGATTTAAACAACTTCAATTTCTAGGGATCACCCTGTCTCGCCCGGAACCCGCCCCCATTCCCGAAGATATGCCTGAATACAAGGAAATGATGGAAGAGGAAAAACGCCGCTACCTAGGCGAGACATAACCCATCCTGACTTCGCCGGTAGATTTCTATAAGTGAACGTGAGATTGTGGAGAGGGTTACTTCAGTTCAAAGAGAAGCGTTGGCTATTAATCGCGCAGACGCGGTGGCGCAAATCAGCGAAGACCGGTCAGTGGCACCATGAAATAATTGCTGGAAGGGTCATTGCCCCATTTCCAGAGCACTGCCCTCCACTATGCCCGAGCTTCGCCCGAAGCCATACCAGAGTATTGCCCGAAGCCCTCGGCCCTGCACGGCGTCGAGGCGAGGGCGCAGGAGATCCTGGGGTTATAGGGGCTTGGGGGAAGGGAGTACACAGCGTTCAGGTAGGTTAAACACGCCTGTGTTTTTTTATTTTTTATTTGGTGCGCCTAACGGCGCATCGTTCGCTGACCGGCATAGACCGGTCAGTGGCACCATGAAATTACCGCTGGCGGGTTATTCTTCTCCGATACATCGGCGCATTGCCAATAGCAGGCTTCCCCCAATACAAACGTCGTTACCCTCCTTAGACTCCTGAGATGCTAGGCAACGCCTAGCATCTCAGGATTAAAAATATTAAAAGATTCCAGAAACACCGCCCGAAGCCCCCACCGGCTAATCTGCGGGCTTTGCCCTTGATTTGCCGACTCCCCCTCAAGGAAAGCTACGATTACCTGATGGAACACCGCTGTCGATACCAAACAGTTTAATCTCATAAGAGAAAAACGATACTGACCAATGAAAGCCCAACGCGGACGTTAGTTTTTAAGTACATCTTTTGCCTTCCCCATGAAGGTATCAAGGAATTGTCCCCAGTAGGACGTAAGGTCCGTGTATGCATCGGGATCTTCATTCATTGATTGGGCCTTTGCGTAGGCAATGATCATCAGTCTCAAAGATTCAGTCGCCTGATGTGCAGTGCAAGCTGCCTCCTCACTTGAAATGCTACCTGCGTCCCTCTCAGCGATGCTTTTAAGCGGCTCCCAAAGTTCCCGATAGAAGCGATGCCGGGTGTTGAGCCGGATGATGACTTGGTTATTGATATGCTTTATGTCTATAAACATGTTTCCTGGGAAGTCCACCGATTCCATAACAAATGGAAGCCCCTTTAGGCGTTTGATGTATTCATCAGCATCTTCTTCCTCCGTGTGCCCGGTGTCACGAGCGATATCTAGGTAGGTACGCTCCACTTCCTCTTTTGTCTCAGAACCAATGGTCCTACCCTTTGGCATAGTTCGGTCAGCGTCCCTGACAGCCTCAACGGCTGCTGCATGCTCGCCATCGTGTTTACGTTCCTTTTTCTCCTCGCGCCCCCAAGCCTCCTGTAGCTCTTTTCTTGCTGTATTAATGTGCTTTTTCAGAAGGCCACGTATCCTATCGCGAAGCTCGCCATGCGGTTCAACGCCTCGTTTAACGTTGCGAATGCCGAAGAAGTCGTCCAAATCAGGCTTGAACGCAATTTCTATGCCGATATAGCGATCGCTCTCCTTGACCCCACCTGGAAGAATTCGTGGGACGTTTGTGTAGGCCACCTCGCGATCAAGGCGTACAAAGCTAATACAGCCCTGATTGTCGGGAATACGCAATTTTTTGGCTAACGGATCGCCACCTTTCTGCCGTGATCGGGTAACCTCGGGTGGGTAAAGCGTCAGGCGGAGTTGAGCTGTCTTGGTTGAACCCCCAATCTGAATGTCTTCATCGGCAATACGCTTAGCGGGGAAATGCCGAATTTCGCTTTGATGATCTTTGTCGCCCCGTTTTTGTGCATCGTGCTCTGCTGATAAACCTTTGTCCGCCCAAGTGTTCTCCATCAAGAACAGGGGATCGTGCGGAAGAAGTGGTTTTCCCTGAATGGAAAGCTCAATACCTCCATCAATGAAATTTCGGAAGATTCGCGAGAGTTCCTTCTGAATACCGTTCACCAACTCATCAAATCCCTTCGCCAGTCGGCCTTCCTCCAAACGGTCAACTTTGGACCAAACAACGATAGTTCCCGCATTGCTGGGGGCAATACTCTGAATGTCTTCTGGGATCTCCGACATTATTGGAGGATTGATACCGATCTCACCTCCCTCATCCTCATCTTTTTGTGCTTCGTCAAGATCAAAATAGACGTATGACCAAGGATCGGATTTGCTTTGTCGGCTCCATACATCAACCCGTCTGGCGAAGCTCAGAGCGGCCATTTTCGCACCGACACCGTATTTTCCGATCGTATCCGTTTGCATCCATCGCGTAGAGAACCCAATCACCAGATAGTGCTGCAAAGTATAATTGTTCATCCCGACACCATCGTCTCCGAAGATGATGCGGTTCACGCATTTCTTCTTCTTTTTTTGCTTGCTTTCCCCTTCTTCCAGCTTCACCCAAATTTTGTTGGACTTCGCCTCAATACTGTTGTCAATCACCTCGGCAAGGGCTGTTGACAAGCTATGCCCAGCATCACGGAAGGATTTGAGAGCTTGCACTGTCTTGAACATAGGGATTCGTTGCGTCGCAGGGATTTCAGTAGCCATAATTAGTTACTCCTCTCTCTTTTTGCGTTGTCTGGCGAATGCACTCAGCCAACGCTGTTTAGTGGAAATGCGCACTATCAGGTGCGCAAAGCTAGGGTCATGATCGGCCATCAGGCACTCCCTCGAAACGCACTGCAGAACAACAATTGCCACCCAACGTTGCTCTGGACAGAGACAACAAAACATTGTTCTGACAGGGGGATTGTACGAGGGATTTCACCCATCATTCCTACCGACAGGGGAGGCAATCATGCGCCGCAGCGCGGATTTTGTTTCTTAGTTTTTTGACGTAACCCTGAGAGATGCCCAGTCGCTCTGCGGTCTCGGACATAGTTACACCATCTCGCCACGCCATCAGTACGGGAGGTGCGTATTTTATATGTACGGTGTTCGCTTTGAGCGTGTCAACGGATTGCTCGGCTGACAAGCACCGCTCAATGGAAGGCTCTGTGGAAACCAGACACTCAAGCCCTTTGGGTTGCCCAAGGACTTCTGTTCCCAAATCGAACTCGGTATGTGAAAGGTTGTGAAAACAGTAGCGCTGGTGCTGTCGCTCAAGAATACGACGAGCATCGCGTAGAGCATTGCGAACAGTGTACTGATCCTCTTTCCGCTTACCGCTGAGGATCAGATGAATTGCGTAGTCGGCGACCTTAAATATGAGTGTGTTCGGATTGTGACAGTCGCGTATAGATTGGAGGGATTTAATCGTGGGCCAAGGCACCTGTGCAGAATTATGCATTTTTTGTCCTCTTTTTTCGCGGCATCACCCGACCAGCGGTGCAACGCCACGTTTTAGGTGGTTTGTGACTCTTATTTTTGCCCCCAAGACCGATTGGCTCATGGGAACCTGAGCCACCCAGCAGCATAGCAGCTTTTTGTACCCGCGTCAATGGAACTCAAGGTTCCACTTTACCTGCTAAGTAGCAGAAAGTCGCTGCTATACGTTATATGGGACACGAAAAAAGTATTTTGGCTACTAAAGCAGTCGATTCTCCAAAATAAGAGACCCCTCAACCAAGTCTATTCATTATTCATACGATTTCTGATGGCTTGACAAGGTACTTAAGAGAAAAATCGATATAGCATCGACAAAAGGAGGGGGGAATCTACGCATTGCGTTTCACTTAGTCAAAATTCCATATTTCAGCAGCAGTTTTTGCAAATTCGATTTGCCTTTTCTCAATCGATTCGGGTGTCCATTCACACAACTTATTTAATCGGTTTGTAATATCATAAGAACATGTTTCAAAAACCAGTTGTTTTACTATGAAATTTTTATTGTGCCTTTCTTGCGGTTTGTTATCTCTTTTATGTAAGAGAGTAAAGTTCCCAAGTCGATGAATATAATTTGCACGAGAATTCTTATCAAATTCAGACCAACCTCCAGCTTTATGGTGCGAATCTCCTTTCGGGAGAATATGTTCAATGCTGGCTTGCGTATCACTAATAGCAATATCTTTTTGTTCATCTTCCACAATACGTGCCAGAATATATTTGGCTTTGGTGGTAGAACGATATTTGATGATTTCCATTTGCTCTATGTAATTGCGATCAGGTATAATGTCTGCATAATCAAATGTTCTGATTTCTGCTAAAAATTGATCTTTAGTTTCACATTTTCCCTGGCTGATATTTTGTGCTAAATTTGCCATTTTCTCCTCATAAAGAGATGGTTTGAAATTCCCTTGAGTATGTGCAACTCGCTGCATAAATGCAGCAAGATACTTATAGCAGTGATAAACGAACCTAGCACTTATCTTTTTTTCATTATCTGGAGATTCCCAGTATTTGCATAATAAAGAAAGTTGTATTGGATAAGTGATTTTATATTGATGTAAGTCAGCAAGGAAATTTTTTATATTTCTTTTACTATTAGTGCTACCAGAATGCTTTGTCAATTGATCTAATCCTTCGCTATTTGTTGACGGTCTTAGCAGAGTATGGAAAAGTTGAACTCTGTGTTTTGCAGCTAATTCATCCACCAGATCAAGTACGGATTTTTTTATTGAATGATTGTTGCTATTGATTGATATGTATTTTTTCACTTCTTGGAAAAAATTACCTTGACTGCTATGTAAATATCCAAATTTTATTTGTAAATAACATCGAACATAAAAGGAAACAACTTTCACATCACGGAAACCTGTATATACTCTTTCAAGATTTCTTTGGACAGTTTTCCTGATTTCATTATCATCACCATGACTGAAAAAAGAAAAAATATGGTTCTTTATTAAATCAACATCTTCTAGTTTCTTGCCGCGATAGTTAAGAACCTCAAAAATTGCATTTGCATCAAGGGTTTTATCTATTTCCAGTTGGACAATAAGAATTTTCTCAAGAATGAAATCTGTTATTTGTTCTAACCATTTCTCTTTATGGTGCTTACGATCATTAAAAAATTCAAAAATTTTATCCCAAGCAATTGTCATCTTTCCATTTGCTTTAATTTCATATCCTCGAATAATAAAATTGAAATTATCTTTGTTAAACTCTGGAGGATCTACACGAGGCGATAATTCCTCTAGATCATGCATCGTTTTATTGTGCATGCTATCAATATCAAATAGTATTTGCAGCATTTTATCTACTATACGTTTATCTCCTGAATTGTTTCCAATTCTACATAGGCAGGCGCAAATAAGTGAAAAAGTGATAATTCTTTGTTGTCCATCGTTAATCTCCCAACGTCTATCCCCCTGTTTAATCAACATAATTGAACCCAGAAAATGACAAGATCGTTTTGCTTCAGTAGCCTCATCTATGTCATTTAGCAGCATTTCAACATGGGAAACATCCCAATCATAATAACGTTGGTGCCAGGGAACACTAAAACACCCTTGCTGAAGCATGTGAGCTAGGCTTTTCTCCCGTGCTGTAATATGAGATTCGGTCACAATCAGTTAATCACGGCCGCACCGACCATCCTCAACGTCGTTTCACGCATATCGTAATTAATCTCATCACGCCGCCAGATGCCATGAATAACTGCTATTTCACTTTCCAGAATCAGTGTGCTGTTAATTTCTTTTTCTGTTCTTTGTAGTTTTTCTAGAATTTCCTGACGCACTTTGATTTTGAAAGGGCCACGAACACGAGTGCCATCCTTTCGATATTTTGTTGTACCATCCCGACGGACAAGCATACGGTTTGTTTCTTCTTCTCTGAGTTCCAGTAACCAATCTCGAAAGTCGGCAAGGGCCTTAAATTTTTCTTGTTCTTCATGTCCTGAGTCGATTACCCCGCGCATACTTCGATCCTTTTTTATTACTGTGCATGTCCAGCAGCCAAAACGGGGTGAAGTCGTTCCACATGAAGGTGCATCTTCTTTGGTCAATACAAGCGGGCACTCTCCCCCGCCTGCATTACGATAAAGAGTAATAAGGTTGCGATGCGTTCCACCCCAAGGTGGATTACGCTGCATCAATATTTTCCAAACATCTTCATCATCAAAATCAGCAAGAGGAGCAAATATACGGCAGTCTTGAATGCTGCTATGTGGATTCATTGTGTCTGCCTCAACACCGTATTTTTTCATATTACGACGGCGGTTCTGTGATTCACTTTTTCTGGTTCCAATTAACAAAATAGTTTGTTTGTGTTCATTAACCAGTCTTTTTAGTAGCCGATTTGTAGGAACAATTTTCATTCGATCTGTACACCAACGAAAATTACGGGTTGGAGGTATATATCCTTTACCAATTACATTAACCCAAAATGTTTGGTCTATATAGGGTTTGGTTATTTGTGTTGTTATAGGTAAATCATACTTACACGAAGCTTCATTGATAATCTCTATGGTTTTTTTTAAGTGATTAATAACAAGAGGTGATTCAACCAATGTATCGTTACCTACTACATAAATTTTACGTTGCCGTTCCTGTTTTGGAATAGACAAAAGCATCTCCCAAACTAAATGAACAAGTAACGTCGAGTCTTTACCTCCCGAGTAAGCAATAACCCAAGGATTGGTGTGCTGTCTTGTGTATTCCGAACATATAATTTCCCTTACAGAGTTAAGCTGCTCAGCAGTACTTTTTTTATTAACGGTGGTGGTGTTCATTTCTTTCATCTTTAATTAGATTATTAAAGCTGTTTTTCTTTATTGTGTGATTTGTTTTATTTTAATAACTTACATAAGCTGCAGACAATTCACGTAAATCTTTTAATGTATTTGTAACTTTCTGTGATACGTAATCTATATCTTTTTTTGTTGTAAAACGACCGAGACTGAAACGCAATGAAGAAAATGCCGTTTCTTCTTCCAAGCCAATCGCAAGAAGGACATAAGACGGCTCCATGTCTGATAAAGTACAAGCCGATCCTGAAGAAATCGCAATATCACTCATAGACATCATCATGGATAAGCCTTCTACACCAGCAAAACTAACATTGACTATACCTGAAACACAGCGATCACGGTCGCCGTTGATATATACTTCCTCAAGTTCTCCGAAATTTTTCAATAACCGCTCCGACAGTGTTTTTATATGGGTAGAATCCGCTTCGTGTTGTTTTGCTACTAATCGTGCTGCTTCTCCCATACCTACAATTTGGTGAGTAGGAAGCGTTCCAGAACGAAGTCCACCCTCATGCCCGCCACCATGTATTTGTGCTTGAAGTCTTGCACGAGGACGGTGCCGAATATATAAGGCACCCACGCCTTTCGGACCATACATCTTATGTCCGCTAATAGAAATAAAATCTGCCTGAATACTCTGCACATCTAAGGATAAGCGGGCGGAACTTTGAGCAGCATCTACGTGAAACAGGACGTTTCGTTCGCGGGTTATTTCTCCAACAGCATTAATATCGGTGATGGTTCCAAGTTCATTGTTAACCTGCATCAACGACAATAGAATAGTGTCGCTGCGCAATGACTCTTTGACCATCTCTGGGGTGATAATTCCTTCTTTATCTGGAATAATATAAGTAATTTCAAACCCTTGAGTTTCCAAGTATTTGCACGAATCCAGAACAGCTTTATGCTCAATGGCTGATGTAACTATATGTTTCCCGCGTTCGGCATAACAGTAAGCTGCCCCTTTGATAGCCAGATTGTTGGATTCTGTAGCACCCGATGTCCAGATAATCTCCTGTGGCTCGGCATTAATTAATCCGGCAACCTGACCACGTGCAAACTCCACTGCCTTCTCAGCTTCCCGACCAAAATAATGGGAGCGAGACGCAGCGTTACCGAACACACCCGTTATGTCTAAACAGCGCAACATCGCTGTCTTAACCCTAGGATCTACGGGGGTAGTTGCTGCATAGTCGAGATATATGGGCTTCTTCACTATGCGATTTCTTAATCTTGGGGATGCTTATTCTTGACTTGACGCTCCAACCTTCGAGTAGCATTGTGAGTATATGAAATATAAGGAGGCCAGTACAAGCCCCGTGATGTTGTACTTGGTTTGGGTACCCCGAAAAATCAGTTTCGCTGGCTTTTCGATCTGCCCTGCGGAGCCTGTCTATTGAGGAAAGGAGGTTCTAAACCTATCGACTATGGGAAGCCCTTGTTACCCTCCCCTTCCCCCCGAACCCCATCTCGGCTGCTGGGCTTCGATGGCTTTCAGGCTGTTGATTGCCTATGATGCCCCCCCCCTTTGCGCACTGGATGACAGCCCCCTCATTGGCTCATGGAAAGCTACGATTACATCATTGTCGGTGCCGGCTCGGCCGGCTGCGTGTTGGCCAATCGCTTGTCCGCTGACACCCCGCAGCGGGTGCTGTTGCTGGAGGTCGGTGGCAGCGACTGGAATCCGTGGTTTCACATCCCGATTGGCTACTTCAAGGTAATGCACGACCCGGCTTACGATTGGTGCTATTGGACTGATCCCGATGACGGCATACGCGGGACGGTGTTTGCAGTGGCCGCGCGGCAAGGTACTGGGCGGCTCAAGCGCCATCAATGGCTTGTTGTATGTTCGTGGGCAGGCTGAAGATTATGACCATTGGGCGGCACTCGGTAATCCCGGCTGGTCATACAGTGAGGTATTGCCGTATTTCATAAAATCCGATAGCGCAAGTGATCACCGATGAATTCGCTCCTAGCGAGCAATTCCAAAGCGATGCGGCGTTGTTATGCGCCGCACGCGAGCTCAGCCAGACCATCTATCATCCCGTCGGCACGTGTAAGATGGGCACGATCCGCTGGCTGCCGTGGACGCGCAACTGCGCGTCCACGGTATCGCTGGCTTACGTTGTCGTCGATGCCTCGATCATGCCGCAGATCGTCTCCGGCAACACCAACGCCCCAACCATCATGATCGCCGAAAAAGCCGCCGCAATGATCGCCCGCAGTGGCACGCCTGATTAGCTCTCACAAAGCGCACGGGCAAGCAATCCCGCGGCTGTTTTTTGAATACCGATCGGTGCCGCGGCGGCTTGCTGGTACGAGCGACGGCTGCGTTATACGCCGTGGCCTCGGCTAATGCCGCCCCTGCCGTACCACCGGCTCTTCCTGAAGCCGTACAACGATACGCCTTACAAGGCCGGGGCCAGCGTAGATCAGGCCGGTGTAGATTTGGATCAAGTCAGCCCCGGCAGTGATATAGCGGGCTGCGTCAGCGGCATCCATAATGCCGCCAGCACCGATGATGACATGCCCTGGGGTCAACTGTTCGCGGAAGTGGCGGATCGCCGCCAGTGTGCGCTGCTGTAGTGGTGCCCCGCTCAAGCCGCCGCTTTCGCCGCCGTACGGCAGTGCGACGACAGCGGTTTTGTCAGTGGTTGTATTGGTCGCGATGACCCCAGCAATATCGAGGGCACGGATGGTGGTGGTGATCGCCTGGATGCCATCAAGGCTAAGATCGGGTGATACTTTAACCAGGATCGGTACTTTAGCCGCCGTCTGCCGATGCTGTTCGCGGTAGTTCAGCAGGCGCTCAAGAATCACCCGCAACTGCTGTGGCGCTTGCAATTCACGCAGCGCCGGGGTATTCGGCGAGGACACGTTGACGACAAAATAGCTGGCTAGGTCAGCGAGATACTGAAAGCAATACAAATAATCGTCAGCCGCATTGGCCAGTGGGGTAGCGCGATTTTTGCCGATATTGACACCGATAACGCCGCTGTAACCCGCGCTGCGGGCGCGCTCCAAGTTGACCGCAAGCTGCTCGCAGCCTTTGTTATTGAAGCCCATGCGGTTGATCAGCGCCTTTGCCGCGGGCAACAGAAACAATCGTGGCCTAGGATTGCCGGGTTGCGCTCTGGGGGTCACGGTGCCCACCTCGACAAAACCAAACCCCAACCCCGACAATGCCTTAACGGACTCGCCATCTTTGTCCAGACCGGCCGCCACCCCGAGTGGGTTGGGGAACGTCAAACCCATGCGCGTAACTGGCACGGCACTCGGGGTGCGCTTCAACTTCCCCGGGAGCTTGTCCCACAGACGCAATGCAATAGGGGCGAGTGCACGCACGGTCTCTGGATCGAGCCGCCGTAGCAGTGGGTGTATCAGAGAATACATGGGGGTTACAATCAATACCGGGCGGTGCGCGGCCTCTGATCAGGATTGGCAAATACCGCTTTGAGTGTATAGCGCGACCCGCAAAGCCGCCTTGCGAGGCTTCCTAGCGGCGGGCTTTTTTTATGCCGTCCCGATAAAGAAAAGCCAAGGCGGGAGACGTGGTGACACGCAGCGCCTAGACAGCCATGCAATGCTGATTAATCAATCGCACTCCCAATGCGCTCCCACAGCCTGCCATAGCCCCAATCCCAGTGCATCCAGATACCAAAGGCCTTGCCGATCAGCAGTTCATCGGCGACGGTGCCCCAGTAACGACTATCGCGGCTGTTGTCGCGGTTATCACCGAGCACGAAATAATGGCCGGGAGGGATGCGCAGCTCTCCCGACAGGGAGCCTCGTTCAGATTGCACAAGGATTTCGTGGGGGCGCTGATCGAGCTGCTCATTGCGCCAGCTAGCACCACTCATGCCTTCCCCAGAGCCAAAACCGACGTAGTGCCCGAGAGGGCTTTGGCGCATCGCTGCACCATTTATATAGAGCACTTTATCGTAATAACCAATGTGATCGCCAGGTACCCCAACGACGCGCTTGATGAAAGGCGTCTTGCGGTCTTCCGGGTAGCGAAAAACGATCACATCGCCACGCTGCGGGCTGCCAATATCGATGATCTTGCGGTTGATGATCGGCAACCGGATGCCGTAGCTGAATTTATTGACGGCGATGAAATCACCGGTCAGTAACGTCGGCATCATGGAGTTCGATGGGATGCGAAACGGCTCCACAATAAACGACCGCAAGACGAAGACGATCAGGAAGATCGGCAGCAATGAGCGTGCGTATTCGACAACCAACGGCACCCCCGCCCCAGCAGCAACATCCATGCGCCGCCGCGGTGCCCATACATAGCGATCGCAGCCGAGAACAATCAGGCTGACGATGATCAGTACCGCCAAGATCAAAGAGAAGTCCATTTTTCAGTCACTATCACTTATGGCGCTTTTTTAAACAGTCGAATCGATCCTGATCGGATCATTATGAACGCTCCAATTGAATGTATAACCGATTGCGATCGATAAGCGGCGCGCCGCTTATGACTTATTCAGAATCGCCAGAAACGCTTCCTGCGGGATATGCACTTTGCCTAACTGCTTCATGCGCCGTTTCCCTGCTTTTTGTTTTTCGATGAGCTTGCGCTTGCGCGTTACATCACCGCCGTAGCATTTCGCAGTGACGTTTTTGCGCAATGCTTTGACGGTTTCGCGGGCGATAACGCGCGAGCCGATGGCGGCCTGGATAGCGACCTCAAACATTTGCCGCGGAATCATGCCCTGCATGTTGGCGATGATGGCGCGCGCACGGGAATCGACAGTGCTGCGGTGAGCAATCCATGACAGCGCATCCACGCGATCGCCGTTGATCAGGATATCGAGTCTGACCAAGTCCGCTGGCTGGTAGCGCAAAAAGTGATAGTCCATTGACGCATAGCCGCGGCTAATGGATTTCAGGCGATCGGAAAAATTAAGCACCACTTCGGCAATCGGCAGCTCATAGCGCAGTACCACTTGGGTGCCAGAAAAGCTGATGCTTTGCTGTTTGCCACGGCGTTCAACGCACAGTTTGATGACCGCCCCCATGACCGCTTCGGGGGTCAGTATATCGATAGCCACGATGGGTTCGCGAAATTCACGCATCTGCTGCGTCGGCGGCAAGTCCATCGGATTGGAGACCAACCGCATGCTACCGTCAAGCATGACGATCTGGTAGGTCACGGTAGGCGCGCTGGTGATCAGCTTCAGACCATACTCGCGCCGCAAGCGCTCCTCAACGATCTCCATGTGCAACATACCCAGGAAGCCGCAACGAAAACCGACACCGAGGGCATTGGAGGTCTCGGGCTCGATGGCAAGCGAGGCATCGTTCAGGCACAAGCGCTGCAACGCCTCTTGGAACGCGACATAGTCATTCGAGTCCACCGGGAACAAGCCGGCGTACACCTGCGGTTGCGCGTGTTTGAAACCCGTCAGCGGGGCTGCCGCCGGACGATCCGCAAGCGTCAGCGTATCGCCAACTGGAGCACCGCTGATGTCTTTGATACTGGCGATCACAAACCCCACTTCGCCGGCGCTCAGACATTCCTTGTCCATCCGCTTCGGAGTGAACACGCCCACCCGATCAACGAGGTAGGTCTGCCCGGTGGACATCACGTGAATGCGTGAGCGGCGCGCGATACGACCGTTAACCAGACGCACCAGCGACACTACCCCGAGGTAGCTGTCAAACCATGAGTCAATGATCAGCGCTTGCAGCGGCTGCTGTGGATCACCCTTGGGCGGAGGGATGCGCCGCACCAGCAACTCCAGCAGATCGCTGACCCCGGTACCGTGCTTGGCGCTGACGCCGACAATGTCCGTGGTGTCGATGCCAATGATATCCTCGATCTCCGCCGCCACCCGCTGCGGATCGGCTGATGGCAGATCGATCTTGTTCAGCACCGGCAGGATCTCAAGATCCTGCTCAACCGCCGCGTAACAGTTGGCGACGCTTTGCGCCTCCACCCCTTGCGCCGCATCAATGACCAGCAACGCGCCTTCACAGGCCGCCAGCGAGCGCGATACCTCGTAGCTGAAATCAACATGCCCGGGGGTGTCAATCAGATTTAATTGGTAGCGCTCACCGTCAGTCGCGAGGTAGTTCAACGCCACGCTCTGCGCCTTGATCGTGATACCGCGCTCACGCTCAATGGGCATCGAGTCCAGCACCTGATCCGCCATCTCACGCTCGCTCAGCCCCTCGCACAGTTGAATAAAGCGATCGGCCAGTGTCGATTTGCCGTGGTCAATGTGGGCGATGATGCAAAAGTTGCGGATACGACCGAGGGTCAGCGGCTGGGGGGCAGAATTACGCGCCACAGATCAAGCCAGAATAAGGGAAGGGCAATAAGGCATTGGCGATCAAAGGTCGCTTGCGGGATGGAAACGACAAAAAATGGAATTATGCAGTTTATTCCTCGTTAGTGCTAAAACTATAGCCTTTTCGCGACATTTTTTATAGCTTTTTTATACCTCTCTAGCGGCTCCCTGTTCACCTGTGGTTTTTGATCATAAACATCATAACTCTTCACTTCTATATTTCTTATTGGCATCCCTTTATGGGAAGCTACAATAGCAACTGAGTGTGTATCAGGAATGTCAAAAAACATATTTTCGTCGCTATAATCTCCTGCTTCTATCTGTTTGAGAAGGGCTTTTACTTTATTTTTTATTTCATTAAACATCGCACCAAATGCTTTAGAAGCCTTTTGGTTATACTGCGTGCTTCTATTCAATAAGATCATATGAATAGACGGTGCGCTCAACTCCTCCACTTTTATACGTTTTGCAAACATTGCTTTTTCATACTGGCTAGGAATGTTGTTTCCATAAATCAATTGACCGATATTGTCAATGGCGCGTGCTGATGAACCATCTGCTGTACAAGGGACAATCAATTTATCTGCCGCAATAATGGCCAATTCCGTGTATGCCGCAAAGCTCGGGTTGCAATCTATAAAAAAAGTTGCATTGTGTTTTTCTGTTTCATATATAGACTGGGTTAAATCTTTTACCCACGAATGCACATTCTTCCATGTGTCTTTTGGCAGGGTTTGAGCGGCGATCTGATTTATAGCTTCTGTTTGTACCTCAAGCGAAGGATCGCCAGCAACCAAGAATAAATTCTCGGGCATGTTTTGATTATATTCTTGTGCCTTCACAGATATGTTAGACTCGTTTCCTGTGCGTTCATGAGGTCTTTTTAATCGTTCATCAAAATACCCCCCTATGGTTTGCCTTCCATTTTTCTTCTCTATTAGCTTCGCTATATTTTCAGAACCTGGACCATTCCCACCTAATATGATTTCTGACACATTGGCTTGTGGGCACATATCAATGACATAAACTTTCTTTTTTGGATGAATGTAGGCATATTCAGTTGCTAAAGCAAAAGTGAGAAATGATTTGCCTACACCACCTTTGTTGTTCCATACAACATATTTCATGGTGTTTTAACTCCTCAAATACAATTTCCTATTTAATGAGCTTGTTATAGGTAACGCACTCTCCATAAAAAAGGCCTTCCATCATAGCACACAGCGGTCGGCGTCGCACGCTGCTTGCGTATGCGGATCACACATAAGCCAGTACCTCAATCAGGCGATCGATACGTTGGATGCGCTCCCCGAATTGCGAAAATTGCCCGCCATAAGCGAGTACCGGCATACCGGCATTGAGCGCTGATTCGATGCCGATGGCGGAGTCCTCGACGACCAGACAGTGTTGCGGCTGGGCCCCGAGAGCGCTGGCGGCATGGAGATATAACCCTGGATCAGGCTTCGCAATACCGACCTCGTAGGCGCTGAATAACTGCTCACCGAAGAAATCAGCGAGCCCGGTAAGTCCCAGTGTCAGCTTCATTTTTGCCAACGGGCCATTGCTGACCACCGCGCATGGAGTGTTGAGCGCCTGCAACAATTCATGCGCCCCCGGCATCTCTTTCAGCTCAGCTCTGAAACGCGCCGCCATCTGCACCCGCAGACTGCGCTCAAAGTCGTCCGGCAGCGGGCGACCAAGGCGTTCACCGATCAGCTCCCGCGTACGCTCAAGAGAAGAGCCGACGAACAGGCGCTCCGCCTCAGCCAGCGGGATGTGTCCGCCCAACCCAGCAACATAATCAACCAGCGCCTGCACTGCGATACCCTCGCTATCGACCAAGGTACCATCACAATCGAAGAGGACCGCGGCGAACATCTTAAGAATCAGAAAAACATACCGCGGTTAGTGAAAGACAGAAGGCCGCTAGAGGAAATAGAGCCGTTTTCACGCGCTAAGTGACGCTGGTTCGCTTTCAGGATCCACAACGGAGGCACAGCGGTGCGTATTTCCCAACCTTGACGGTTTAGCCGTTGGAAGCGCCGTGTAAGATTTTGCATGTTGCCTATAATACAGGCTTTGCGTGGCGGAGGGGAAAGAAAGGCATCATGTTGTGCTTGGTATAATTTTCAGAGTTGCTTTTGCGCTCATGCTCTTGAGAATCCCTTACTCAGCGAAAAATGCCGGTGCCGTCGGAATGACCGTTGGGGACCTCGAAAAACCTCAGCAGAACGGGAGGGTTGGGGGGAAGGGATTATTTTATTTTTAATGAGGAACGCCTGCGCCGCGCCCATCCGCTAACTTCTCGATCCGCTCAACGGCACCGCGAAATGATTGTTGGATGGGCATTTCCCCAATAGCCGGTACCTCGGAAAGCTAGCGAAGCTGGTTTTCGAGGTCCCCCGTTGGTTTTTCGTGTGGTTTGCTTTTCAAGCACCTCGAAAAGTCCCTGACAGTGGAGACAGGCAAGCAGCGTCAGTTGAAATCACGCCCTAAGTAAACCTCGCGCACCTGCTCGTTTTGCAGAATTTCATCGGTACTGCCTTTGGCGATGATGGTACCATTATTCACAATATACGCACGATCGCAGATAGCCAGTGTTTCACGTACACTATGATCGGTGATCAGCACCCCGATGTTGATCTCGCTGAGGTATTGGATAATCGCTTGCACATCCTTGACAGCAATCGGATCGATCGCGGCAAATGGTTCGTCCAACAGAATGAAACGTGGCTCTGAAGCAAGCGTGCGGGCGATTTCGACGCGCCGACGCTCACCGCCAGACAGGTCACCGCCGCGCGCCTGCTGAAGGTGAGATACGTTCAACTCAGCGAGCAGGTCATGTAGCCGTTGTTGGCGTACTACCGGCGAAAGATGCGGTCGCGTTTCAAGGATCGCAAGGACATTTTCGGCTACCGTCAATTTACGGAATATCGACGCTTCCTGCGGCAGGTAGCTCAGCCCCATGCGTGCGCGCGCATGGATAGTAAGGTGCGTCAAGTCGTGCTGATTCAGGCTGATGCCGCCGCTGTCACACCATACCATCCCGGCGATCATACAAAATATCGTGGTTTTGCCGGCACCGTTAGGGCCAAGCAGGCCAACCACCTCGCCGCTGCGCAGCTCTAGGCTGGCATTGTTGACCACTCGCCGCGAGTGGTAACTCTTTACCAGCCGGCATGCTCCCAGCACATCAACGCGATGCTTTGACACCATCAATGGAGCGGGGGGCAGCGGGCTAAGGGGATTTCTCCTGAGGCGGTTGTATCGTAACGCGCACGCGTTGCCCCTCAGGCGGCGACGCGGGGCTTTCGGGTTGGCTTTCAGCGCTGGCAAGGCCGGCCTTGATATGCCCGTCATCAATATTGTAGCTGATACGATCGGCGCTTACCGTGTACTCACTGTCGGTGTAATTTGCGTTGCCCAGCAACACGATGGTTTGACTATCAACGGTGTACTCCATCCGATCAGCGTGTGCGCTATAGTACCTGCTTTGGTCTTCTGCCAACTGTCTGAATGCGGCTGGTGAACCCTCTAAGATCAGCCGTTCGATGCCATTATCGACGCTGTAGTGAACGGTAGCGCGGTCACCTTTGAGGCGCAACGACCCTTGGGTAATAACGACCTCGGTTTTATAGATCGCCACCCGTTGTTGGTTATCCAATGTGGCCTGCCCAGCTTCGATAATCAGAGGCTGCTCTTTATCGATCGCCAGCGCATCGCCTTCGGCGGGCCACAACACGACCAGTAGCACGGCACACCACAGCCACTTGATCGGCGCGATCCCAGAGAATTCAAACGATTTAGCAGACATTGTAGTCATTACCTACCGCGAGCAGCGTCATAAGGGCACCTCGAAAAATTGCGCGAAACTGGTTTTCCGAGGTGCCCTGCGGGGCGGGTCTATTGGGGAAAGGGTTATGAAACAATAACAAACGTTACAGCTAATCATATCCCTTCCCCCAAACCCCCAAACCCCCATCCTGTTGAAGTTTTTCGAGGTTCCTATAAATGTGCTTTACCGCTGCTGGCAACTCGATTTTTCTGGTATTTAAATAAACCCGTGCGCCGTTGCTTTGTAACTCGCTTTTGCGGGTATGGATCCGCACTGGCGCACGCGTCTCGGCGTATTGGGCTTGCGGCAATACGCGCAGGTCCTGCGTATAGATATCGATTCTATCGCGATCAGCGATACCACCGCGCCATATATGGACATTGCCAAACAACAAAACTTCGTCACCAGAGGCCGGTGCTGTCCCACTGTCCGACTGTATGCGCCAAACACTCTTCTGATGGGTGTCATAAAGGGTCAGATAGGGGGCGTCTATCTCGCTACCCACCGCAAACTGTACCAGGCGCCTGCCTTCCAAGCGTTGTTTCAAGCGCCCTTGCGCATCCATGCTTTGAACCACAAAATCGTCCATCTGCACGGCGGGGAGACGTTGCGCCTGCGGAGCATCGTCATCTACGTCACGATCGGCAGAGTATATCCAAGCAATGCTCGCCAGTGCCACGGTAACCAAAGCGGCTGACAAAATCCAGTCCCTAGAGCGAGTGGGATTGCGTTTCATAGCGTAGCAGAGGCAACTGCCGAGCCGTCCCTCTGAACCGCATCGGGCTTGACCGCAGTATCAGCGAAGCGGCTCAAATCACCCCGGCTTGCAGCAGGTCATGCATATTCAGTGCTCCCAGCAACTGCCGCTGTGCATTGACCACCAACAGCCCATTGATGCGCTGCTTGCGCATGATACGCAGCCCTTCAACGGCCAGCGTATCCGGTGACACGGTGATGCATTGCGTGGTCATCAACTGACCGATGGTCGCGGTATTAATATCATGCCCTTCATCGCACAGAGCGCGTCTCAGATCGCCATCGGTAAAAATACCACGCAGGCCACCATCCGCGGCGACGACTGCAACCATCCCAAGACGAGTGCGGGTCATCTCCACCAGCGCCGTCGTTAATGCCGCAGTGGAAAGCGCCTGCGGCAGCCGATCTCCAGTGTGCATCAGCTCACCGATAGGAAGTAAACGCCGCCCAAGCGCCCCGGCTGGATGCAGCAGGGCGAATTTTTGCGCATCGAAACCGCGCGCTTTGAGCAACGCGATCGCCAGTGCATCGCCCATTGCTAAAGCAGCGGCAGTGCTGGTGGTGGGCGCTAACCCCAATGGACACGCCTCTTGCGCTACTGCGACATCGAGATGCACTGCGGCAGCGCTGGCTAACCGCGATTGCGGATTACCGGTGATCGCGATCAACAAAACTTCCAGCCGTTCAAACACCGGCAGCAAAGTGAGCAGATCGTGGGTCTCGCCAGAATTCGATAGCGCGATCACGCAATCCCGCTTGGCGATCATCCCCAGATCGCCATGGCTCATCTCGGCCGCATGGACGAAAAACGCCGGCGTACCGGTACTCGCCAAGGTGGCTGCCAGTTTGCGCCCAATATGTCCTGATTTACCGATACCAGTGACCACTACCCGACCTTCGCAGGATAAGACCTTAGCGCAGGCTTTGGCAAACGCCGCATCAACCCGTGCCGCCAACTGTTGCAGCGCATCGGCCTCAGTGCGAATCACCTCGGCTCCAATAGCACACAACGCGGCATCGTTCATCGGTGTATTCGAGATAGCATTCATATCACCCAATGTAAATTAAAAGCGGTAAAGGGCACCACAGGAAAACCAGCTTCGCTAGCTTTCTAAGGTACCCTGCGGGCTTGTCTATTGGGGGAAGGATTATAAATCAACGTCTTACGTTACAGGCGATCATGACCCTTTCCCCAACCCCTCATCCCGCTGGGGTTTTTCGAGGTGCCCGAAAGGGTATATTAATCCATAACTGATGGGAGGCTTATGAAATTGGGCATCGCAACCCTTTCTCCAACCTCCCCTATCCTATTTCAGGGTTTTTCGAGGCCATCTCTAGGTTAAAAGCGCGCCACTGCTTGGCGCTTCACGCTCAGCGCACGACCGATCACGCACATTATTTTAACTTGGGAAAAGTTTACCTCAGTATGGAATAATGGTTGCAGTGTTTTTTCATGGCGCTGCTGGTGCATCTGGATCCGTATGTTTCGGCTAGGCTTGGCTGCTTTTGAGCTGGATCTACCTTTGAGGCCCGGGCTTGCCGGCAAACCTATGCGTTTTATGTAACCCGATAAGGAGGATTGTTTATGGACCGTCGCTCGTTTGTCACTGGTGCTGTCACTGGTGCTGTCGTTGGTGGTGGTGGAACTGCTTTGATAACTACGCGTTCTCCACAACAGCAGCCCGCGGAAAAGTCAGTAAAGCCAGTAAAGAAAACAACATCCACATCATCCAAAGAGATGACCATTGTATCAACTTGGCCGCGTGATTTCCCAGGACTTGGCACCAGTGCGCAGCGTTTAGCGCAACGCATTACCGATGCCACCGATGGTCGTATCACCACCCAATACTATGCCGCCGGGGAACGCGTCGGTGCGTTTGATGTGTTTGATGAGGTTTCCAGCGGTAATGCGCAAGCCTACATGTCGGGTTCCGTGAGGTTGTAGGCGAGTTCTTTGAACCGATGAGGCGTTTTTTGTTGCCACTGTTGCATAGCACTCATAGGGGATAGGTGACCTAAAGATTTCTGGGGAATGGCATGATTGTAGAGTCTAACATAGCGAAGGATAGTTTGAGACAGGGTTTGAGAGGAGTCGAAGTGGTAGGTATTGAGGATTTCAGCGATACGGCCGTTGAAGCGTTCAATCATCCCATTGGTTTGCGGGTGCCGGGGTTTGATGAGGCGGTGCACGATATTGTGAACTTGGCACGTTTTATCAAAGGGATGACGCCCGGTGGGCTGCCGTTCACCCGTGGCACAGAAACGGTCGGTGAATTCCTTGCCGTTGTCGGTAAGGATTTTATTGATGGTAAAAGGTGCCTTGTCAATCAAACGGCTAAGAAACTCATTCGCGGTTTGCGCCGACTTGTTGTCATGGATTTCGACATAAACCCAGCGGGTTGAGCGGTCAATGGCAGCGAACAAGTACTTGTGTCGAGGTTCGTCAGGCATTTTAGGAAGGTATTTGATGTCTACGTGGACAAACCCGGGTTCATAGTTCTTGAAGGGTTTCGGCTTGGCAGTCGCAACGGAAGGTTCAAGCTGCTCACGTAACACGTTGAGATTAGAAACGTTATGTCGGCGCAAACAACGGCTCAAGCCCGAACGCGAGACCGTGGTGTTGAGGAATTCATGTGTGACGGCCAATAGGTCGTCCAAGGGGAGTAGCAGGTTGGTTCGCAAGGCAACCGTTATTTGCTCTTGTGCAGGGGAGAGATTGGCGTGAATGGTATGCGGGCGGGAGGATGCCTCGGCAGTACCTTGACGCTTGCGCCACTTGGCTACCGTGTGGCGGTTGAGATGATAAAGGTCTGCCAGCTCTTTGTTGGTAATAGAGGCCGGCTGGGCTTGTAATTCTCGGCGGATAGCCGGTGAGGTGCGTGCGTTTTTGTGGAGTTGAAGGTTCATCGTTTCGGTGCCTCGGAAAATGTTTGAGGTAAGGGAAGCGGACGCCAGTCGCCCTACGGGCTCCTTTCTTCCGCTTCCCTTACCAACTGCCCTAATACCTCTCTCGCTAAGAATAGAGGATGGCTACGGATGGGTACACAATGTGCCGGCACGGAATACCTACATTGCCGCCGACTATTACTGGAAAGGCAAGCATCCGGGCTGGGCCTTCTTTACTTCCGTACCATTCGGTTTAACCTACGCTGAGATGGCAGCATGGATTTTTCACCTTGGCGGACAACAGCTATGGGATGAGTTGGCCGACGATTTCAATTTAAAATGCCTACCCTGCGGTAATACCGGGGTGCAAATGGGTGGGTGGTTCAACAAAGAAATCGACAGTGTCGATGATCTCAAAGGTCTGAAGATGCGTATTCCTGGCCTTGGCGGCGATGTACTCGCCAAAGTCGGCGCATCTCCGGTATCGCTGCCCGGTGGTCAAATCTATGAAAACCTAGTCTCGGGAGCAATCGACGCCACCGAGTGGGTCGGTCCCTATAACGACTACTTCATGAAATTCTACGAAGCCGCTAAGTATTACTATTATCCCGGGATGCACGAACCCGGTGGTTTCCTCTCATTCGGCATGAATAAATCGTGGTGGAGCAACCTGCCGCGCAACGAGCAGATCCTACTGGAAGCGGTTTGCGTGCAGGAAGCAGAATTGATGATGTCCGAGGTCAATGCCCTGAACGGTGAATACCTGACGCGCCTGACGAATGAACATGGGGTGCAGTTGCGTGAGTTCAGCGACGAAGTGTATGAGGGATTCGGTGCGGCTGCGACAGAAGTCTTTGATGACGTGCGTGCGCACAGTGATCTGACCGACCGCATCTACCGCAGCTTTGACGCCGCGCGTACCAACGTGGCAAGCTGGCTTAAGCTCGCTGACGTGGGGTACTCGCTGAAGCGCAATGCAGTGCTGGGGATCTAGTCGCGACATAAGACGGGTGCAGGCGTGGGTTACTCGGCACGACTGCACCCATCACCCCACTGGTTTAGTTACGTGCCAGCGTGGTTATACTCATTACTTGAAGCTAGTCGTTTTATTTTTAATTGGAAGCCCTGCGGCGCACCGTTCGCTGTGTCGTTTTATTTTTAATTAGGAGCACCTAACGACGCATCGTTCGCTGACCTCTCGATCGGGTCAACGGCACCACAAAATAACTGCTGGAGGGATCCTCTCCTCCAGAGCACCCGCGCATTGCCCGCCGCATTTCCAGAGCATCAAACACAGCTTCAGACTTCAGCGGCGTGCGAACGGCGGTAGTTTTTTAGCAACCGTGCGGTTTTGCAGCTTGACATAGATCGGCAAACCATTACGGTAGGGCGGGTAGGCTTCGCCCTGGATCAGTGGCTCTAAGTAACGGCGGCAGGCCACGGTTACGCCGAAGCCGTCGCTGGCGATGAATTCCGTGGGCAGTTTTTTCTCAAGGTTCGCGACGTGCTCAAGGGCAACTTGCTCGATGCGCCAAGCATAGGGCGCATCGGCGGTGCGTACAATGATCGGCATCACGCCGTTTTTGCCTTGCAGCGCGATGTTGACCGCCGCCTGACCTAAGGCATAGGCTTGATCGACGTCGGTCTGCGAGGCGATATGGCGCGCTGAGCGTTGCAGGTAATCGGCCACCGCCCAGTGGTTTTTGATCCCTAAGCGTTGCTTGATGAGTGCCGCAATAACCGGCGCAACGCCGCCCAGTTGAGCGTGACCGAACGCATCACGGCTACCGGCTTCGGCGAGGAAGCGCCCCTCGCGGTTACGCACTCCTTCGGAAACCACGATCGAACAGTAGCCGAGGCGCTTAACAGTGGCACCGACTTTGGCGACAAAGGCGGCTTCGTCAAAGCTGACTTCGGGCAGCAGGATCAGCTGCGGCGGATCGTCCGCTTGCTTGGTCGCGAGACACCCGGCGGCGGCGATCCAGCCGGCATGACGCCCCATGACTTCGAGGATGAACACCCGCGTTGAAGTCTCGCACATTGAAGCGACATCATACGAAGCTTCGAGGATAGACACCGCAACGTATTTGGCGACTGAACCAAATCCCGGACAGTTGTCGGTCAGCGGCAGATCGTTGTCCACTGTTTTGGGGATACCGATGCACGTGATGGGGTAGCCAAGATCGGTGCCGATGCGCGCTATTTTGTTCGCCGTATCCGCTGAATCGCCGCCGCCGTTGTAAAACAGATAGCCGATGCCATGCGCTTTGAATACGGCCACCAGACGTTCATATTCGGTGCGATTGGCGGCGATGTCACCGAGCTTATAGCGACACGAGCCAAAGGCACCAGATGGCGTATGGCGCAACGCAGCGATATCGGCGGCGGACTCTGGCGTGGTATCTATTAAGTCTTCGTTGATCACCCCGAGGATGCCGTTGCGTCCAGCGAACACCGTACCGATACGATCGGGATACTGGCGTGCGGTTTCGATAACCCCCGCCGCAGTGGTGTTGATGACCGCGGTGACCCCACCTGATTGGGCATAAAGCGCGTTTTTAATCATGCCTATCCTGTGCTTGAGTGGGGAAAGAACGGTGCGCCACGCACCCACCCCTGCGGTGGTATTTCGAGGCACCCCTTTGGCATGCAGTCACCCACTAGCCCGTAACTTTACAGCCGCGCAGTGGCTTCATCACAAAACATCACTGTTGCGCTAACCGGGCGACCGTGGCTTCGATCCATTTTTCAGCTTCTTCATTGGTTTCATGCGCCGACCGCCCCTCGGTCGCGATCAGCTCTCCGATAACGACATGAATGGTGCCCGGGTATTTAAGAAAACTATTCGGCGGCCAGCACTTGCCCGCATCATGGGCGATCGGCAGCACCGGCCTACCAACCGCTCTTGCCAATTTCACTCCACCCTGCTTATAGCGTCGATAATGTCCCACCGGCACCCGTGTGCCTTCGGGGAAAACCACCACCCAGCAGCCATCTGCCAGCCGCTGGCTTCCTTGCTCTAGCAGTTGACTGATCGCATCACGCGCATAGCCGCGATCGATCGCAATCGGACGCAATGCCGCCAACCCCCAACCAAAAAAGGGGATGCGCAGCAACTTACGCTTGATCACCCAGACCTGAGGGATAAACAGCAACTGTAAAGCCAGCGTCTCCCATGCTGACTGATGCTTGACCAGCAACACCGTCGGCTGCTCTGGGATATGATCGAGACCGCTCACATCCCAACGTACTCCACAAGTGATTTCAAGCCATCGCAGCACCAGCCTCGACCACTGCGAGATGATCAAATAACGCCTGCGGTAATTAATGCGGATCGAAGCAAGCGCAATCGGCGTGAACACAACCGTCAGGATCGCGAGTCCGATGGCAAACAAGCAAGAACCCGTAAAAGTGCGTAGCTTATAAAGGAGTGACTTAGTTGATGACCAGCGCATTGCGGTCGCCTCACACAGAACAGCGCATTATGCACGCTTCTTTCATCGGCGGGATGAATGACTCAGAAGCCCTTCAGGAGAGGAAACCGCAACACGCTTACAACGGTCACTCCAAGGCAACCCGCTTAAGGATCATCGTTCAAGCTGATAGGGGAACCGCGAAAAACCAGCTTCGCTAGCTTTTCGCGGTTCCCTGCGGGGGCTTGTCTATTGGGGAAATGACCCTTCCAACCATCATTTCGTGATGACGTTGAGCGGCTCAAGAGGTCAGCGAACGGCGCGCCGCCGGGGCTCCTCATTAAAAATAAACCAATCCCTTCCCCCAACCCCTCAGTTTTTCGAAGTTCCCATAGGAGTAGTCCGTTTACTTACTGATCGGCAAGGCGTTTCAAGCGCCTGAGAGCAAGGCTCGCAACGGTGCTGTCGGGATAGCTCTGGCTAATCTCCGTAAGAACCTTACGGGCTTCTCCCAACTGCCCTAACTCACTATAGATAAAGCCGATCTTGAGCATCGCATGGGTTAGCTTAGGGCTTTCGGGGTATTGCGAAAGCACGCGCTTAAATTCCTCCATTGCTTTCGCAAACTCACGCTCGACATACAGGCTTTCGCCTAACCAGTATTGTGCATTACCGGCCAATTCACTCTCTGGATACTGCACTACGAAGGCCCTGAAGGCGCGTGTGGCGCGCCCATAATGGCCGTTTTTCAATAGCTCAAACGCCTCCCGGTAGGCTTGCTGCTCGGACAGCAACTCATCAAATACCGAGGCGCTGTCTGTACTTGCCGGCGCAACAGTGACAACCGTTGCGGTCGCCGCAAGATTGGCTGGTACAGCAACAGTTGCACTCAAAGCGCCCGTCACGACAGTAGCGGGGGATAAAACAGCGCTGATTGTCGCGGCTGGGGAAGATTCGGTGGTTGACGCCAAAGCCAAAGCGGGGGCGGCAACGATTACCGCCGCCGTGCCGCTATCTGGATCTTGCGTTTGCGCAACCAACGGGGGGGAGGCAGCAACCACAGCGGTGCTATCATCAACGTCAGCAACAGTCTCAACGGCCATGCCAGCGGCAGCACCATCAGCCGTATCGCTGGCAGTACTATCACTCACACTGGTGGGCGGGGCGGAGGACAGACTTGCCGCCAAGCGCTTCAGGACTTGCCCCCTGGCGGTCTCAAGAACTTCAACCTTGGCCTGCAACTGGCGAAAGCTTTCTTTTAGCTGCTCGATCCCTTCGCCGAGTTGCAGTAACTGACTATCGAGGCTTTGGTATTGCTTGATTTGGCTATTCTTAATCGATTCGATAGCGCGGTTGTCCTGCTCTACGATACCGCGTAGTTGACGCAGTTCCTGTCCCAGTTTTTTGAGATCGTCATGCAAGCGGATCAAGCCTTCACTGGCCAAAAGCCGCTCAATGATCCTGATCCTGTCTTCAAGCTGCCTGTATTCAGCAAGCGGTGCTTGGGCAAAGCACACAGGGGCAAGCAGAGCCATAACCCCCACCATTGCGCCGATGCGTATCGGCGCATACGCACGGATTATTCTGATCATCGATAAGTGAGATTCGCCCGACGATTAACTCTCCATGAAGATTCGTCGTGCCCCAGTGCTACTGGACGTTCCTCGCCATAGCTGACGACCCGCAGTTGATGATCCGATACGCCAAGCAACTCCATCAGTTGCCCCACGCCGCCGGCGCGTCGTTCTCCCAGAGCAATATTGTACTCACGCGAGCCGCGCTCATCCGCATGACCTTGCAGCACCATCAAAATATCGCTATTTTCCGCCAGCAAACGTGCATGTGCTTCGATGATCTGGCGATCGTCGTCTTTGATATCACTGGAGTCAAAATCGAAATGGACAATGCGTTTTTTTAGAAACTGCGCGTCACCTGTGTGCTCAATAACCACCGTTGGCTGTTGCTGAACCTCTCCATCAGAAGACATCGTGTCGGTTACCCCGCTGACAACTATCGTCTCATCTTCGGTTTTAATGACAATCGAGCGCTTCGGCTTAGAGAGATCTTCAGTAGCATCGCCCATCGCTGAATCAATGGCTTGATCTTCTGCGCTTTTTTGTGCCGCAGCCGCTGAATCCGTACTCTTGGTGTCAGGTTTACTTTCTGCTACCATCGGATCAGCAGAGTACTGCGGTGATGTTGCGCAAGCACTCAATACACCAGACACGACCGTTACTGCAAACAAACTCCAAAATGACCTAGGCATATCAAAAAATCTCCTTTATGAAACGCATATTGAGCAGGCACCGCCAACAACAAAAGAATCTGACAACGCGCACCAGACATATTGGGAAATGGCGTCGATAGTGATGCCTCGCCTACATACAAGGACGCATTTTCAATGTATCCAGACGCAGATTAAGCGTCACGCCCGCCACTTCAAATTGATTCACGACTGGATAAACAAAGGGGCAGGCATATAACTTACGCGTCCTCTTCACAGCATTAGATATTATCCCTGAACGGCGACCATGCCGGCTCCCTGACGCCACTCGCTCGCTCAGTCAAACTCTGCCGTACTCGCCCATCCGACGAAACCGCAGCCAGCGCCGCAAGGCCGGATTTATAGGTCGTCGAATACAATATCAAAACCCCGTTGGGAGAAAAACTCGGCGACTCATCAAGAGCGGTTTTGGTCAGCACTCGAATAACTTCGGTCTCAATATCCAGTAGCCCTATATGATAGTTGTTCTCTTTGCCGTGGACAAATACTAATTTCCTGCCATCTGGAGAAAACGCCGCACGGGCATTGTAATCACCTTGAAATGTCATTCGCATGGGCGTTTGTTTGCCGTCCGCGCTGGCGCGATAAATCTGCGGCGATCCGCTGCGATCGGAGGTGAATACCAACGATTTGCTATCCGGTGCCCACGCCGCCTCGGTATCAATGGCAGTGTTATGCGTCAGCCGGCGCAGGGAGCGCTTCTCCATATCCATAATATAGATTTCTGGATCGCCGTCTTTCGATAACGTCATCGCCAGATTACGTCCATCTGGGGAAAACGCCGGTGCTCCATTTAAACCTTTGTAGAAGGTCAGTCTTTTGCGGTGCTTGGTAACCGTATTCTGGATGTAAATCGCTGGCTGACCGCCGTCAAACGATACATAGGCGATAAATCTGGAGTTCGGCGACCAATTGGGTGAGATGATGGGTTCTTGTGATCGATACAGTACTTTCGGTGCATAGCCATCGCTGTCGGCTATCTGCAGCGCATAGGATGGACGCTGCCCTTCCTCCGGCGTCTCAGTTACATAAGCGATACGTGTATCGAAGGCACCGCGTTCGCCGGTGAGGCTCTCATAAATGATATCGCTGATGCGATGCGCCGTGCGCCGCAGCTCGTCTTCCTTCGCCGAGATGCTGAATCCAACTAAGGCGCGGTTATTCAGCACATCGTAGGCGCGAAAATCGATCTTGTAACGCTTGTCGCCTTCTTTTGTGATAGTGCCGATGATCAGATGACCGATGCCCAGCTGCTGCCACTCAGCGAAGTTGATTTGCGCTGCTTGCTGCGGTTGACTTGGTAAAGCGTTAACCTTCAATGGTGCAAATCGACCGGTGCGATGAAAGTTATTGGCGATCACTTCGCTGACATGCAGCACTGACTCATCCACCCCTCCACCACGACCAAAGGGGACGATAGCGATCGGCTGCGCACCTTCTGCCCCACCCGTTATGCGAATCGTCAAGGCTGCCTTTGATGCCGATATTGAACCCAGTAATAACAGCAATATTAATAAGGTATGTCTGCTCGCAGCCACGTCAACCTCCTGGTTCAAAAATAAATTGAATTTCTTTTTCAAATAATACTTGATCTTCAGGTTCCGGCAACGGTGACGATTGATGCACCGCCGCCACAACAGAACGATCAAATATCGTGTTACCGCTGCTTTCGGCGATGCTCACCGAGATCACCACACCTCCAGGTGCCTGCGAGACCTTGACGGTGCATTTCAGACTATCTGGAAGATCCGCCGGGCGCAACCAATTGCTCTCTACTGCATCCCTAATGTGGATAATATACGCGTCACGCTGTTGCTCACGCAAGAGTTGCTTTAGTCGGTCTTCCTGTTGCTGCAACAGCGAATCATCTGCGGCTATCTGTTGCTGACGCCGGCGCTTATCTTCGGCGATTTGTTGCTGCCGCCGGCGTTCTTTTTCGGCTTTTTGGCGTTGCCGCTGTTCCGCTTCCTGCTTGCGTAATTCGGCTTCTTTCTGCTCTTTCAGCACTTCCTTTCGGCGATTAAGCAGCACTTCTTCTTGCTGCTGTAATGCCGCCGTCAACTGTTGCTGCCGCTGGCGCTCCTCTTCGGCTTCTTGCTGCTGCCGGCGCGCTTCTTCTTGCTTGCGTAACTCGGCTTCTTTTTGCTTTCTGATCTTATCCTGCTCAACTGCGATCCGTCTACGCTCAGCTTCACGTTGTTGTTGGCGTTTGGCAATGACGGCTTGGCGCTCGACTTCGGACTGGCGCTGTTGTCGCGCCTCGGCTTTGGCTCTTTCCCCCTCCTGTCGCCGCTCAAGCAAGGCTTGCTCCTGCTGTTTGCGCTTTTCGGCTACCTCCCGCTCGCGCTCCGCTTGGCGTTTGTCTGCTTCGGCTACCTCCCGCTCGCGCTCCGCTTGGCGTTTGTCTGCTTCGGCTGCCTCCCGCTCGCGCTCCGCTTGGCGCTTGCCTGCTTCGGCTGCCTCCCGCTCGCGCTCCGCCTGACGCTTACCTGCTTCGGCTACCTCCCGCTCGCGCTCCGCCTGGTGCTTGCCTGCCTCGACTGCCTCCCGCTCACGCTCCGCTTGGCGTTTATCTGCTTCGACTGCCTCCCGCTCGCGCTCCGCTTGGCGTTTATCTGCTTCGACTGCCTCCCGCTCGCGCTCCGCTTGGCGTTTATCTGCTTCGACTGCCTCCCGCTCGCGCTCCGCCAGTTGAGTCTGCTGCTGCATCTGGTCCAATTGATGCTGCGCATTGGTCTGCTTGCGTTGGGCTACCAGCAGCTCTTCTTCCGCTCTTTGCTGTTTGGTCCTGAGCTGCTCAAGTTCGTCCACGGCCTGCTGGCGCTGCTGCTCTAAAGCGCGTAACGCTTCACTTTGTTGCTGCTTCAGCCGTTGTTGCTGTTGGCGCTCCTGTTGTACTTTCCGGCTTGCCGCTTCGGCTGCGCTGTACTGGTGCTCAACGAGTGCTTTTCGCTGCTCAAGCTGCGCTGCTTGCTGTTGCAATTCACGCATGGTTTGCGAAATCGCCAACTGATCATCCCGGGTCGTCTTGAGCTGCACTTCAGCAGAGCGCAGTTGCTGTCGCGATTCCAGTAACCGCTGTTGCGCTACTTCCTGCTGCTGACGTTTACGCCGTTCTTGTTGCTGCAGCACCGCCAACTGCTTGGCGACATCATTCTCATCAATGACCACCGCCTTGATGGGAACAGCGCCACCCGCAATGACCGCCGTTGGTGTCGGCCTTGGTGCTATCAGCAAGGCACCCGCTATGATGAAATGGAGCAGTAATGACGAGAGAGCCGCAGCGCTTCCCTCGAGCCATGACCTTGATCTCATCCGCTGTCTTCCCGTGGGATTCGCGTCATCAATCCCACGTTAGGCACCCCCGCACGTTGCAACAACGTCATCAACAATAACACTTGACCGTACTCGACCTTACGATCCCCGCGAACCACAACCGATATATCTGGGTAGTGGCGCATCAGCGCGCTCACCCGGGTCAGCAGCGATTGTGCATCAAGCGGCACCTCAGGGTCATCATTGTAATTCAAATAATAAAGCCCAGCGGCATCAACAGCAACCACCACCGGTTTTTTGCTGTCGCTGACATCAAGGATCTCAGCATCTGCTTGCGGCAGATCGATCTTGACGCCTTGTGTGAGCAGCGGTGCGGTGATCATGAAAATAATCAACAACACCAGCATGACATCAATATAGGGCACAATGTTGATCTCAGCGATCAGACGCTTGCGCTGATAACGGCTTCGCATATTAAAGCATCAGGGATAATAAAAGTTTCGCATCAAACAGCGCTTTGAGAAATCAAACAAGACACGCTTTCTGGAAAGCGCCTGTTTGTGTGTTCTATTGAAGAAGGGCGCTATAAAACAAACGGCTATCATCTTGCTGAAGCCAGCTTCCCAATGCCCTGTCGCCGATGAGAATCTCCGAAAGTGATAGGCGTTGCTGATGCAGTATATAGACAAGCCTCGCAGGGCAGCTCGGAAAGCCAGCGAAGTTGGTTTATCGAAGTGCCCCATAATAGCGCAATGGCTTGTTAGCCGCGCCCCATCATGCTGTGCTTGCCAGACATACAACATGCCGACCGCACGCTCACTTTTGCGCTTCCCCTCAACGCGCGTGCCGCCTTAGCTTTTACAATCCGTGCCAAAGCGAGGCCGACTAGTGCTCCAAAGCGTCATCTTCGTCGCCGTCAAATTCAGCCTCATCAAAATCATCATCCGCTGGTGGTTGGCCGTCGTACCGCAAAAAGCGCCGCTGTTGTCGGTAGGCCTCACGCGTGAACAGGTAAGGATCGATCGCTTCTCGTTGCAGCTTGATCACACCCTCAAGACTCGCTCGCAGATTAACCGCCTGCACCGCTGACAGCGGAATCATACACGATGCCCCTGCACAAACATAACGAGAGGCGTTGGTAAACCAATCCACAATACGCCCGGGCAGCCCCAGCAAAGTCCCTGGCCCCAACAATGGAAAAACGATGTAAGGCCCCTCGCCTACTCCCCAAAGCGTTAGCGTCTGGGAAAAATCCTCATTATGTTCAGCCAGACCCATGGGGGCCGCGATATCGATCAAGCCACCCAGCCCAAGAGTCGAGTTAATCGTAAATCGCAGCGCATCTTGCACGGCTAGGCGGGGTTTCCCTTGCAGCAGTTGATTGACAATGACTTTCGGCTCGCCAAGGTTGCTGAAAAAACTGCTGACACCACTGCGCACTGGCAACGGCAGATACAAATAAACCTTGGCGATAGGCCCAAGCAGCACGCGATCAATGCCATCATTGGCGGCATACACCACCCGATTGATCGGTTCAAATGGATCCCGGTTGCCCTCGTCCTCGTGCGCCACGCCACCCGCTGCGCAGCCGTTCAGCAACCCACTTAGCACGATCAGTACAACGCATGCTGACGGAGGCGCAAATCGCACCCGATTCAGCGCCCGCCAATACCAATACCTTGAGAGCCGCCGTGCCGGCCACAGCATGCGCATTGTCAGAACAATACCACCAAGCCGATTATCGAACCAGTAAAACAGGTTGCCAGCGTCCCCGAGATCAACGAACGCCAACCCAGCGAGATAAATACCTCGCGGCGACTTGGTGCCATGCCACATAAACCGCTAAGCATAATCCCAAGGCTGCCCAAGTTAGCGAATCCACAGATCGCATACGTCATGATCAACTGTGACCGTGGACTGAGCGCACCTTCAGGCAGTTCAGCTAATTCGAGGTAAGCGATGAATTCATTCAGCACCACTTTGCTCCCCATCAAGGCACCCGCAGTCAAGGCTTCATCCCAAGGTATCCCCAGCAGGTACACCAAAGGTGCCATCATCCAGCCGAGGATCCGCTGCAAACTCAAATCCGCCGCTGCAACAGATGGCAACAGCGCCAGCATTTGGTTGACCAAATGCACCAACGCAATAAAGACCAGCAGCGTCGCCACCACGCTCAGCAGTAGTTTTAAGCCCGCCAATGTACCCTGCACGATCGCATCCATTGCATAGCCACCAGTGGTACTGTACTCGATCTCGGCAGGCAGCTCGCTGGTATCTCCCGGGACCATGAAATGTGCCGCCATAAGCGCCGCTGGTGCTGACAGCAGCGAGGCCGTCAATATATGACCGATAGCATTGTCGAGCACATGTCCCAAGAAAATGCTGTACAGCACCATTACTGTACCTGCGATAGTTGCCATGCCGCAGGTCATCAAAGCAAATAGCTCAGAGCGTGTCATACGCTCCAAATAAGGCCGGATCAACAGCGGTGCCTCAACCATGCCGATAAAAATATTAGCCGCAGCACCAACCCCCAAAGCGCCGCTGATGCCCATGCTGCGCACCAACACGCGCGCAATCAGATTCACTATCCATTGCAACACGCCCCAATAAAATAACAGCGCCGACAATGCACTGACGACAACGATCAGAGGCAGCGCACGAAAAGCGAGGACATAGCTTTTCCCAGGTTGGCTTTCGGCAAACGGTAACGGCCCTCCTCCCAAATAACCAAACACAAAAGCAGTGGCCGCCTCGGTCGCCGTTTGCAGGGCCACAACAGCGCTGTTGACCACCGCCAATGCGTCCTGAAGAAACGCGATTCTCAGCAGCAACACGGCCAGGATCAGTTGCAATCCGATCCCCACCATGGCCACCCGCCAACGGATCCGCGACGGCGCTTCGCTGAGAAGGCGCAGGATCACAAGTAAGATCGCAAGGCCGACAATACTCTGCAAGTGTTGCATAATGTACGCTTACATGTCAGATCCCAAAGAACAACTCTCGCAAGCGCTCCAGTGGGCTAACAAAGAGCCGCGTCAAGTCCAAAGTTGCTTTGGGGCACTTCGAAAAACTAAGCAAAGCGGATAAATCAAGGTGCCCTATGGGGTTTGTATATTGGTGGAAGGATTATAAATCAATGACTTACGTTACAGGCAATGATGCCACTTCCCCTAAACCTCAGGTTTTTCGAGGTTCCCTTTTGATTGATGAGGGTTGATTGATAAAGCATCCCGCTTTCGCTGATATTTTTGCCCGCTGATGATTTTCACAGCGCTGCGAATACCACCCCCTGCGCCAAGCGAAGCCAGCAGTGCTGAAGCGCACAATGCTTGCTGATGCGCGTAAACAGGGGCGAAACGGCTTGCCACATTGTACTCCGAACGAACGCTCTGTGGAACTTGCTATGCTGGCCTGAATACGCAACGCCGGCAGCCGCTAGTCAACATCCCTTTATGGCACCAAAGGCGCATCCAATCACCGCTTCATCCACTCCCACCCTAACGCTTAACTTTCTATTATGGGTACTGTTTTTTCCGCTTTTGAGAATGCCGTATGGCTGGTCTGGTCACTTGATCAGCAGCTGATTGAGATCGTTACTTTGTCACTGCGGGTCAGCCTGTCGGCGGTGTTAATCGCCGCGGCGGTGGGCTTGCCAGCAGGTGCTGCTCTCGCCGTATCCCGCTTCCGTGGTCGCAGTCTGGTGCTGATCGTACTCAATGCCCTGCTGGGACTGCCGCCCGTGGTTGTCGGCTTAGCGATTTACCTGCTACTGTCGCGCGCCGGGCCTCTCGGCAGCATGGGGCTATTGTACACTCCCGAGGCGATGGTAATCGCCCAAGGCGTATTAGTGATGCCGATCATCGCCGCTCTGACGCGGCAGACGGTTGAGGACCTGTATCAGGAGTATAGCGAACAATTACGCGTCTTTGGCATCGGCAAGCTGGGAAGCATGCAGGTCTTACTGTGGGACGGGCGTTACAGCCTGATCACCGCGCTGCTGGCAGGTTTTGGTCGCGCCATCTCAGAAGTTGGGGCGGTGATTATCGTCGGCGGCAACATCAACCACATGACCCGTGTAATGACCACCACGATCACTCTTGAAACCTCCAAAGGCAACCTCAACCTAGCGCTCGGGCTTGGGGTGGTGCTGGTGGCGATCGCGATTGGCGTCAACACCCTGGTCATGGCATTGCGCTACAGCGATCCCCGCCGCCACACCACATGATGTGCTTCGCATCTCGCCCGCAGCAGCACGCTGTATTACCGCTGGCGGCGAACAATATCGGGCTTATGCGTGACCGCAAGTGGTTGCTGCACAGCATCAACCTCAAGTTTGACAAAGGTGGGCGGGTATCAGTGCTGATGGGTTATAACGGCGCTGGTAAAAGCCTATTATTGCGCGTACTGACGAATCTTATCGCGCCGACAAGCGGGGTATTGACTTGGGCTGGCGCGCCACCTGAGAAGGCGCAGGCACCACGCATTGGCGTTGTCTTCCAGCAGCCGGTGATGTTCCGCCGATCAGTCCGAGGGAACTTGTTGTTAGCGCTGTCAGCCGCTGGTGTCGCACGTCGCCAGCGCGCCCATCATGTCGATGAATTACTGACCATCGCCGGCTTATCGGCGTATGCCAACAACCCCGCGCAAGTGCTGTCGGCGGGTGAAAGGCAACGTCTCGCTATCGCCCGTGCGTTAGCGACGAATCCCGACATACTGCTGCTGGATGAACCCACCGCTGCGCTAGATCCGGCCGCTACTTTAGCCATCGAAAGGCTGATTTCGCAAGCGAGCGCCCGCGCTATACGGCTACTGCTGATCACCCATGACGTTGCTCAGGCGCGTCGTTTAGCCGATGACGTAGTGTTCCTGCACGGCGGCAGGATCCTCGAGCAATCACCAGCGGCAGCGTTCTTCGCTGCCCCTTCGTGCCGCGCTGCCTCCATGTTCCTTGACGGTTGCATCGACGACACGCTGCCGACGCCGAACGCGCAATGGGAAAGATTTTGAGCCGCAACGCAGCACGCAGGCAGGCTACAGCAATGGCGCAATGACCAAGCTGACGATGGCCATCACGTTGATCAGAATGTTCATTGAAGGACCCGATGTATCTTTGAACGGATCGCCGACCGTATCGCCGACCACGGCAGCTTTATGCGTATCTGAGCCTTTGCCGCCGTAATTGCCTTTCTCAATGTATTTCTTGGCGTTATCCCAAGCGCCGCCGGCATTTGCCATCATCAGGGCTAACAACACACAGCACAATAACCCGCCGGCCAACATGCCGCCCAGCGCCTCGGCGCTGATCAGCAAACCGACCGCCATCGGCGCTACGATCGCAATCGCCCCCGGCAGGATCATTTTACGCAGCGCCGCAGTCGCCGCAATGTCCACGCAACGTTCGGTATCGGGCTCGGCTTGACCGTCCAACAAGCCAGGAATCTCACGGAATTGGCGCCGGATTTCATGGATCATCTCAAATGCTGCTTTACCGACCGCTTCCATCGTCAGCGCACCCAGCGCAAAGGGGATCATGCCACCGATGAAGAGGCCAATCAGCACCTCCGGATTGCTCAGTTCCAGGCTGAAGCCCGGGTTACGACTGCTGACCACTTCGACAAAGGCAGAGATGATGGCCAGCGCCGCAAGCGCGGCGGCACCGATCGCAAAGCCCTTGCCGATCGCCGCTGTGGTATTGCCCAGCTCATCCAGCGAATCGGTGATCGCCCGTGTGTCTTCCCCGAGACCGGCCATTTCGGCGATCCCACCGGCGTTATCAGCGACCGGACCGTAAGCATCAATGGCCATCGTAATGCCAACCGTCGCCAGCATCCCCACGGCGGCGATACCAACGCCATACAAACCCGCAAGATGGGTGGAGACAGCGATAATCAGGCAAAGAGTCAGGACCGGGATGATCACCGAGCGCATCCCTATTGACAAGCCGCTGATGATCACCGTAGCCGGCCCAGTCTCGCCCGCAGCGGCGATATCGCGTACCGGGCGACTGGAGGTGAAGTATTCGGTAACCAATCCGATCACGATCCCACCCAGCGTACCGCACACCATCGCCCACCACACGTTGACGCTGACGCTCACAATGCCAGTAATGACGTAAAATGAGATTAGGATAAACGCGATACTGGCCACGATGGTACCAGTACGCAACGCTACCTCGGGCGATCGCTGTGATTGCATGCGCACCACCAAGAAACCACCGATGGAACACAGCAAGCCGGTGGCAGCGAGTGCCAGCGGCAGGAACATCAGCGACGAACGCTCCCCTAGTTGTGCAATCCACACATCCGCCATCGTTGCGGCGATCGCAATGGTGGCGATCATCGAGCCGCAGTACGACTCGAAGATATCCGATCCCATGCCCGCCACATCCCCCACGTTATCACCCACATTATCGGCAATAACGCCGGGGTTCCTAGGGTCATCTTCAGGGATCCCGATTTCTATTTTACCCACCAAATCAGCGCCAACATCGGCCGATTTGGTATAGATCCCACCCCCAACGCGGGAGAACAGCGCCACGCTTGAAGCGCCCATGCCGAAACCGTGGATAACTTCCGCGCTGTGCGGATCGCCGCCAAAAAACAAATACAACACCCCTAGCCCCAGCAGCCCCAGCGAAGCCACCGCAAGCCCCATCACCGAGCCGCTGGAAAAGGCAATGTTGAGCGCATCGGCGGCACCCTTGTTATACGCCGCCGCGGCAGCGCGCACATTCGCCCGCGTCGCGGTGATCATCCCGATATAGCCGGCGGCGGCGCTCGTCAGAGCACCCACGATAAAAGCGAAGGCGCTGAAAAACCCAAGAGAGACCAGCAAAAACACCACCAGAGCAAGACAAAACCAAGCCAGCATCTTGTATTCGCGCAGCATAAACACCATTGCGCCACGATGGATTAACTCAGCGATTGCTTGGATTTTGTCTTCACCTGCATCGAATTTCATGATCCAGCGATAGATGTACCACGCTGCATAAAGACCCAATACACCGAATGCCATTGGCAATAGTGCACTACTGTTCATCTCGCGTTTTCCCTAATAAAGTAATGTGCATAATGGCGCGACTTGACTTTTTTGTTGAATGCCTGCGCGCCATTGATAAATGCCATGCGCCCTTGCCGGGCAACAGGCGAAGGTTCGCTTTGCGAACCAGTAAAACGTTAAGGGGGTACCTCAAAAAGTTAGCGAAGTGCAGTTTGTCGAGGTACCCTATCATAAAAGAGGATCTCACAAAATGTCCAATTGATCCTGTTTTGGCCCTTATTAACACCTATAGGGTACCTCGACAAGCCAACCCAGTTGGTTTTTCTAGGGGGGCCCAGAATAAATCCATAAAGTGTTGATATTAATGGATATTATTTTTCGTGCTGGAACACAGATAGCCGCGCATAGCGTATTGCGAAACCACCATAACTGAGCGCGCTGCCAATCTCCCGGTGTTGCTTTGAACAGCGCGAAAAGCTGCGAAAAGCTGCGCAAAGCGTGTTTTCGCAGCGACCCGCTATGACCGTGAGCGCGAGCGCAACGCAACCCACAACAGGACCACACCGCCGCCGCCCAAGAACCACGTGAGAAGCGGGATCTCAGCGACAGGTGGCAGCGCCACCGGCAACAGCAACAGCACCAGCGCCAAGGTCAACATGGCGATCGCCGTAAGCGCCCATATCAGGCGCTTACCGGCGGACTCGATCGCGCGGCGTGCGGCGCGCAGCCGCTCAGCCTGATCCTGCGCCGATGCTCGCTTATCTTGGAGTTGCTTCAATACCCCGTGAGCCAACAGCGGCAATTCCGGCAGTATGCGGCTCCACTGAGGAATTTGCTGCACCATATCCCCCAGCAAGCGCGAAACGCCGGCTTGCCGGCGCATCCAGCTTTCAAGCAGCGGCTTGGCGATCGCCCAAACATTCAGCTCAGGGTACAACTGCCGCCCAAGGCCTTCAATGTTCAACAGCGTCTTTTGCAGCAGCAGCAACTGTGGCTGCACTTCCATATTGAAGCGATGCGCAGTCTGGAACAGGCGCAGCAACAACTGACCAAACGAAATCTGATGCAGCGGCTGTTCTAGGATCGGCTCACAGATCACGCGGATGGCAAACTCAAACTCCTCAACGTTGGTGTACGGCGGAACCCAACCCGACTCAACATGCAGCTCGGACACGCGGCGGTAATCACGGCTGAAAAAAGCCATCATATTATCGGCGATATAGCGCTGATCGCGGCTCGACAGGGTACCCATGATGCCAAAATCGACGCTGATATAGTACGGCTTATCAGGCTGATCGGCGCTCACAAAAAGGTTCCCTGGGTGGGCGTCGGCGTGAAAGAAATTGTGTTCCAATACCTGGATGAAAAAGATCTCCACGCCACGCTCAGCCAGCCGCTTAAGATCGAAGCGCCGTGCTTTCAGCACCGCTACATCGTCGACAGGGATGCCGGATATGCGCCCCATGACCAAAATATCACGGCGCGTATAATCCCAGTACACCTCGGGTATGTACAGCAGATCCGAGTCTTTGAAATTGCGCCGGATCTGGGATGCAGCGGCGGCTTCGCGCAGCATATCCATCTCGCCATGGATCACTGACTCGTATTCAGCGACGATCGCCGTAAGGCGCAGCCGCGGCGCTTCACCCCAACAATACTGCAACAGACGCGCAAACAAATACATCAAGCCGACATCCCGACAAATGATCCGCTTGATCCCTGGACGCACCACTTTGACCACCACCTCCGTGCCATCTTTCAGCGTGGCGTTATGCACCTGGGCGATCGACGCCGAGGCAGTTGGCTGCTCATCAAAGGTTTCAAATATGTCAGCCAGCGGTTGGTCGAGTGCGGCCTCAATGCGCTGCACTGCGGTCGCGCCGGGAAATGGCGCAACGTGATCCTGTAACAGGATCAGTTCATCGGCGATATCCTCAGGCAACAGATCGCGCCGGGTGGAGATGATCTGACCGAATTTGACGAATGTAGGACCCAACTCATCAAGCATCAGGCGCAAGCGCCGCGACCGCGGTTGTCGATGGCGGCGAAACCAATTCCACGGGAACAGGTACAAAATCAACCGCAGTGACCGCCGCCGCAGCGTACTAAAGACGATCTCATCCAGCCCGTAGCGTATCAGCGTCGCGCCGATTGAGAGCAACCGAAGCGATTGCTGGATCATTCTCAGCACGCCACGCGCCCGCTGTGAGCCTCCAATAACGCGATGCGCGCTTCCAATCGGGCGACGCTGTCGCGCAGTTCATGGACCTCCTCCGAGAAGTACTGCTGATCGGTGCTCGCCGCGAGCAGTTGCTGCTCGTGCACCAAGGCCTCGCCGGCGTTTCGCATAGCCTGCACCGCCGCTGTCTGCACCCCGTGCAGCAAGCCTCTCCCGGCGATACCAAGCTGACGCGCCAACGTATCGCCAACCAACTGCGATAACGCCTCCTCGAGATCCGGTTGCAAGCCTCGCAGGGCAAACAGCAATTGCCGCGCCACTTCAAGATCACCGTGGATCTGCACCCCTTGCGGCAGCGCCCCTGATGTCGCACGAGGGGCCGACAGTGCGCCCACCAAAGCCGCCATGCTGCCGCTGATGCGCAGATCAGCAGGCACCACCGAGGCAGCGCCTAAGTGCCAGCTTAAACGGACGCGCTGACCGTCGATGCAAAGCCGCAGCGGCACGCTATTAAAACCACTTAGGGTAAGATCGATGCACCGCCCCGCAAGCGGTTCCAGCATCCTCGCCGCCTGCGGGTCAAGCGCAACGGCGCGATTGAGCAGCGTTTCAAGCACACTCAGCACCCCCCTGTTGTTTCGCTGCACGGCGCCCATCACAGTCGCCAACCGCTGTGTACGGCGACGATGCCAGCGCACAGGTTGTAATGCTCACAGTGCTCAAAACCGCTGCTTTCGAACAGCGCTTGCAAGGCGTTTTGATCGGGGTGCATGCGGATCGACTCGGCGAGATAACGGTAGCTATCGGCATCTGCGGCTACCTGTTTCCCAAGCCATGGCAGCACGACAAACGAATAGCTATCGTATAGCGGTCGCAGACATGCCAGCCGGAGCATTGAGAACTCGAGTACCAGCAGCCGCCCGCCGGGTTTCAGGATGCGGTACATCGAGCGCAACGCACGCGGTGTGTCGGTCATGTTGCGCAGGCCAAAGCCAACAAAGATGCGATCGACGCAGCCTTCGACAAACGGCAACGCCTCGCCGTCCGCCTGCAGCAAGCTGACCCCACTCACCATCCCCCGATCAAGCAAGCGATCGCGCGCCAGCGCCAGCATGTTGCGATTGATATCGCAGACCCACACGTGCCCCTGCGGCTGCACCCGTGGATATGCCAGCAATGCCAAGTCGGCGCTGCCGCTTGCGACATCCAACACCACCTGCCCGTTACGCAAGCCGGCCAACTCGATAGTGAAGCGCTTCCAGGCGCGATGCAGACCGCACGACATCAGATCGTTCATGCGATCATAATTGCCCGCCACCTTGTCAAACACCCCGCGCACCAGCCGCGCCTTGGCATCGGCGTCAACCTGCTGGTAGCCAAAATCAGTTTTCGCTTTCATCTTCAGCAAAGCAAGTCGGGTGGTTTCATTTGATGCTTCAAGGAGGAAGAGGCTAGGCAGAGGTTGATCAGCGCCGCACGGTTAAACGAACGTTGCGCTACGTCACCCTTTGCGACCCTCGCCTTCCGCTTCCGCTTCGTGATGCGCCGCCAGACGGCGCTGGTACTCATCCCATAGCGCTTCTTTGTCACTACCTAAGCGGTACAACTCCTCCCATGAATAGAGCCCGGTATCGTGCCCGTCGTCAAAGCATAGGCGCACCGCATAGTGTCCGATCGGCTCAATCCTGTCGATTGCCACCGACTCCTTGCCAAGTTGCAGCACCGCTTGGCCTCGCCCGTGACCGCGCACTTCCGCCGACGGGGAGTACACCCGCAAGAACTCGGCGCTCAATTCAAAATGCACCTCATTATCAAAACGAATGATCAAGGTGCGCGATTTTTGTCGATAGTTAATCTCGACGGGTTGCGGCGATGGTGACAAACTCATAACAACACAGGCCTCTAGGATACAGTATCAGGTGGACATAAAACGCTGGAGCGGTAGCATCCTTCAAGATGCTTGATTGAAGTCATTCCCAGGCGTCGTGTGGGCTTCCCTTCTCCTTTTAGGAGAGAATTTTGGCAACGCTCTGGGATGGCTTCGGGCGGTGCTCTATTTGATGCTCTTGGATAGCTGCGGTTATTGCTTCTGGCTATACTAAGGGTTGGCTATACTTCTCTCCTATACTTCCAAGTAGCATGAATATATACCCAACCGTCACTCTTTTCTTATTTTTAATTTTGTAATCGCTCCTTAAACTAGAAAGTTAAGGATTTCTTTTATGAGCAATAATCATTAATTTTTTTCTATACACAGTGATAGAGTGATCTGTTAAGAATTTTTTCCATGATAATTTTTTTATAATCAGTGCTTTTATTCTACGAAAGAGGCTAACTGAGTATAGTAATTTTACATTTCCATAGTCGCCTTGTTGACAATTTGTCATATATCTCATATTTCCACCATGAAGATAACCACCAAATTTTGATAACAACCAAGATTGGATATCCTTACCATACGGGATAATAATTAAAATCCAACTAAGCACAGCAATAATCTCATCACCCGGAGGTAACATAGTAACACAGTCAGCAGCATTAACTACTCTATATACTGGTGTTTTCATACTCGATATCCAATTTTCATCTCCTACTCTGGGAGAGCCAAATGTATAGCATGCTGCATTACCTCCTTGGTGAGTTATTTTTTTAGCAGCTATAGTTGCCAAAGCTCCTCCTAAGCTGTGTCCAGTTATGAGCAATGGTTTTTCTTTCAATTCTTCTTCATTAAGAGTATCTTCAATATTTAGTGCCACTTGCTCGTATGCTTCCTTAAAGCCGCTGTGAATTCTTCCTCCACTGCTACAAGGTACAAGGTTTGCTTTTACATCAGATTTTATATCTTTAATGCTATCCGCTTCTGTTCCCCTAAATGCTAAGATAATATATTTTTCATCTTTAACTAAAATTGCTTGCGTTCCATTTTTATCAAATGTTTTGTAAAGATTAAGACTTAAGAAATCTAATTCTTGATTAATTTTTTCCTTTTCTTTTTCATGATCATAGTTAACTAATTTAATTAATTTTACCAATGATTTTTTTCTATTTTCATCGATATGATCTTCTATCTGCTGAATAAGACGTTTGTTGTTATTGAGAATCAAGGGGTTGAATTTTAAATAAGCTAATTCAGACATACACGCCATAAGCCAAGCGGTTCTATCACTGTAAGCTTCTCGATAAGATGGTGTTTTTTTACTACGCATACGTCTTATTTCGCTAGCTTGTGAGTTTGATTCAGCAAACATACTGTTCATAGTCATCTCCTTAAAGATAAGCCTTGAATAGAAAGGTTTTATTGCATTGGTATCGTATAAAACCACTCAACAGCACCACGAAATAACTGCTGGAATTGGCCTTTCCCTCAATAGACACCCCTCACAGGATCCTAGATACCGCTGCGGCACACTGCTTGGATTTTTGTCCCCGACGGGTCGCGCACGTAAGCGGCGTAGTACGGCATACCGTAGTGCGGGCGAGCACCGGGGGTGCCCTCGTCCGTTGCCCCTAAGCGCATGGCGGTAGCGTGGAAAGCATCCACCTGCGCGTTGCTCTCGGCGGCAAACGCCGTGTGCTGACCGTTACCCGGCAACGGCGGATTGCCATCAAACGTCTTTTGGACGTACACGCAGGGCAGCACCGCAGCGTCCCTAGTGAACGCATAGCTCTCGCCCGGCAGGTCCTCAGCCCTAAGGCGCGTTACCCCGAGCACGCCGAAGAGCGTTTCATAAAACGCCCGGCCGCCCTCAACATCCACGAAAGGCAGCGTAACATGCGACACCACCTCCCCACCCGCTCCCTGGCTACGGCCCTGCTCGTAACACACCGCTTGCAGCTTGTTGCCAGCGGGATCGCGCACGTACGCCGCGAAATAGTCGGCGGCGTACACCGGCCGATAGCCGGGCCTGCCCTCGTCACTACCACCGTTAGCAAGCGCCGCGGCGTGAAACGCACGCACGGCGTCGGCACTTTCAGCCACCCAAGCGATATGAAAACCGTTGCCGCAGGTCGCTGGCAGGCGGTTGAACGGCTTGCGCAGCAGCGCAACAAACGGCAGCCGCTGGCCTTCTTTGCGATAACCAACATAGCCATCGCCGGGATCACCGAAGCGATGCTGCCCGATGGTTGGCATCAGCGCGTCATAAAAGCCGATCGCGCCTTTGAAATCGTTCGATCCCAGCGTGAAATGGCTGATCATGGCATGGCGCTCCGAGGGACTCAAACCAATCGTATGACCACGCTCGGGGCAGCGCCGCAAGCAAACCGCCTGCCTTGCCAGCGCGCCCTTGGTACGACCGCTGCGAGGGGCGTTCGCGCGATCACGCCCGCCACCAGCGCCGCACGCTTTTTCGCGATAGCGCTGGTGCTACTATAAAATATAGCGCATCAGGTCTTCGTTCCCGGCGATGCCATCCAAGTGTGCGTTAACGTAAGCGGCGTCGATCTCAATCACTTCGCCGGCATGTTCCAGCGCCGTGAAAGAGAGATCCTCAAACAGCCTTTCGAGCACCGTGTGCAGCCGCCTTGCACCAATGTTTTCGGTGCGCTCGTTGACTTCCCAGGCGATTTTTGCGATGCGCGCGATGGCATCGTCAGTAAAATTCAAATGCACCCCTTCGGTAGCCAGCAAGGCCGTGTATTGCTCGGCTAGGGAGGCATTCGGCTCGGTCAGGATGCGGACAAAATCATCGACCGCAAGCGCCGTCAATTCAACGCGAATTGGCATCCGCCCTTGGAGCTCTGGGATCAGGTCGGAAGGCTTCGAGTAATGGAACGCGCCTGAAGCGATAAACAAAATATGATGGGTATTTATGGCACCGTATTTAGTCGGTATGGTACACCCTTCGACCAGCGGCAGCAGGTCGCGCTGCACCCCCTCGCGTGATACATCGGCGTGCTGTTGCTTGCTGTCGCCGCCGCGCGTGACTTTGTCCAGTTCGTCAATGAAGACGATCCCGTTTTGCTCTGCATCGGTGACCGCTTTAGATTTAATATCCTCTTCGTCGATCATTTTCGCCGCTTCATCATCGCTCAGCAGTTTCATCGCCTGCTTGATCCGCAAGCGGCGCTTCTTGGGGCGGCGATTCGATAGACTCTGAAACATGTTCTGGATCTGCCCGGTCATTTCCTCCATCCCGGGAGGTGCCATAATCTCGACACCGATGCGTTGGACGTTGACCTCGATTTCGATTTCACGCTCATCGAGCTGCCCTTCGCGCAGTTGTTTGCGCAGTTTTTGTCGCGTCTCGGACAGCGATTCCTGGTTGTTGTCGTGATTCCGCCCCGGGTGCAACAGCGCATCCAGTACGCGCTCTTCGGCGCGGTCTTCGGCTTGGCGTGCGATTTGTTCGGTGGCCTTTTCACGGTTCATCTGCACCGCAGTATCCACCAGATCGCGCACGATCGAGTCAACATCGCGCCCCACATAGCCGACTTCGGTGAATTTAGTCGCTTCAACTTTAATAAACGGCGCATTCGCTAGGCGCGCCAAACGCCGTGCGATCTCGGTCTTACCGACTCCCGTCGGGCCGATCATCAGAATATTTTTCGGCGTCACCTCTTTACGCAAGTCTTCCGGCAACTGCGCACGCCGCCAACGATTGCGCAAGGCCACCGCGACAGCCCGTTTGGCATCCGCCTGACCAATAATATATTTATCCAGTTCAACCACAATTTGTTGTGGCGTCAGTTGCTCCATAACCTTCGCTCCCTCATCTATAAGCGTATGTTACATGCTGCGGATCAATCGGCGACCGGCGGATCTGCAGTATGCAACTCCTCCAGCACAATCGAATGGTTGGTATAAATGCAAATATCGGCGGCGATCGACAGTGCCGATTCGACGATGCTGCGCGCCGGCAGAGGGGTATGCTGCATCATCGCCTTAGCCGCGGCCAGCGCGTAAGAGCCGCCCGAGCCGATAGCGACGACATCATCCTGCGGGCTGATAACATCGCCGGTACCGCTGAGCAAAAACATATCGCTGCTGTCAGCAACGATCAGCAGCGCCTCCAAACGGCGCAGGAAACGATCCATGCGCCAATCCTTGGCCATCTCCACTGCGGCGCGAGTGAGATTGCCCGAGTGCTGCTCCAACTTGCCCTCAAAGCGCTCAAACAACGTGAACGCGTCCGCGGTGCCACCAGCAAAACCGGCGATGATTTTATTATGGTACAAGCGGCGCAGCTTACGCGCATTGGCTTTGATAACGGCTTGGCCCAAGGTCACCTGACCGTCTCCGCCAAGCACCACGCAACCGCCACGGCGCACCCCTAGAATTGTAGTTCCATGCATCATAACGTACGTTGCCTTGATTAAATTTTGGCTGCAGTTAGAGCCATTGCAGCGTCTTCGAAAACCACTAAACGCCGCGCTGGCTCTGCACCGCATTCAGGGGAATGCAAAGGAATTCATGGGTGATAGGAGCCGGAAGGCTGAACATGCACCGATGGGCGCTTTAGGCAACTCAGCTTGGTCGTTAGGTGCCCAAAGTGCAGTTTTACTGCTTTTTGCCTATTCTTGCGCGTGGATGGGCGGTATCGTAAATCTGCGCCAAGTGCTGATAATCCAGATGGGTGTAGATCTGCGTCGTGCCGATATTGGCATGACCGAGCAGTTCCTGCACGGCGCGCAAATCGCCGCTCGATTCTAACAGGTGGCTCGCACACGAATGGCGTAACAGGTGAGGATAGAGACCCACCTCGACCCCGCTGCGCACCTGCCAACGCTTGAGGCGTTGCTGCACCGCACGCATCCCCATACGCCCCCCACGGCGGCTGACAAAAACGGCTGTTTCATCGGCGGCGGCGATGCGCTGGCGTACCGCAAACCATACGTGCAAGGCGGCGATCGCTTGCGCACCGACCGGCACTATGCGTTGTTTATCGCCTTTACCGCTGACTTTGACCAGCGCCTCCGCCAAATCCAAGTGCCCCATGTCAATGCCAACCAACTCGGCCAAGCGCAAGCCCGAAGAATAGAGCAGCTCCAGTATCGCCCGATCGCGTTTCAACAGCGGCGCATCACCTTGGCTGCGCATCAGCGTCGCCACCCGATCGACATCCATTACCTGCGGCAAGCACTGATCCGATTTTGGCGCTACGACCCCTAACGCTGGATTTGCAGCAACCACCTGGTGACGCAATGCATAGTCGTATAAACCGCGCACGGCGGCCAGCGCGCGCTGAATTGAGCGCCCATCAATCCCCTGATGGTGACGCCAGACGATAAAGCGGCGGATGGTCGCCGCATCGGCTTGCTGCCAATGCGCGCTTTCACCCTGCGTCCCAAGAAAATCGCCAAACCATCCTAGGTCGCGCCGATAGGCGCTTACGGTATGCGGCGACAAGCAACGCTCATAGCGCAAGTGTGCGCAATACCGATGCCGCCAAGCGGCATAGTCTGACGATCGGTCTGACTGCGCTGGATTATCTATCGCGATCACCATAATCCAGCCAGCGCCTCAGCACGGCGGCAATGGTTTCCCCGAGGTGCAGCAGATAATGGCTGCTCTGAATAGTGCTGAAGCGGCTTGCATCGGTGCTCATCATTGCCAATAAACCAACCGCCTTGTCCGTCACCAACGGGATCACGGCGCACGAGCCGGCGCTGACGGCATAGTGCATCAGTGTAATATCAGAGCCAAACAATGCCTGACATTGCGCCTCGGACAGGTTGCCATACAGCGCCTTGGGCGGATCTATGATCTTACCGAAAAGCTCACGCAAGCGTTCTTTATCGGTTGCCAATTCAACTAATTTGGCATTCGCGGCGCGACGCGGCGGGTACAGCAGGTGCACCCTTGCCTCGTTAATCTCAAACTGCTGCTGCAACTCTTGATATAAGGCACTAAAAAGCGACGGTAAGCGCTGGCAACGCAGCAGGGACAGCGTGAGAAGATGCACCTTCCCTTCCAGCTCTTCGTTTTTGCACCCGTTAGCAATCATCGTCTCGGTTTGCACCTGCAACTGCTTCATCTGGGTACGCAAGCGCCGCACTTGGTATTCGATCAACGAGGTGGCACCATTGAGACGATGCGGGATCTCCAATTTCATCAGCAAGTCGTCGCGCTGCTTAATGAAGTTAGGGTTTTCAGTGAGGAAACGTTCGACTTCGTCTGCTGTCGGAGCGCGTTTTGCGGATGTTCTCATGGGAACCTCGAAAAATGGCAGCGGGATGGGAGTTTGGGGGAAGGGATCTGCTTACCAACGTAAGCTATTGATTGATAACCCGTCCCCCAATAGACAAGCCTCGCAGGGAACCTCATAGTTCAATCTGCCCGTGAAAAACCAAAACGGCCGCTCCTTTCATCAATACTGCGGCGGCGCTACCCGCCCATTGTACTTCAAGCACCCCGTCAGGAAACAGCACCTGCACCACAGCTCCGGCGCTTAACCGCCCCTGCAACACCCCACTCACAACAGCGGCGCAGGCACCGCTGCCACAGGCCCGTGTCTCGCCGGCACCGCGCTCATACACGCGCAAGCGGATGCGGTCGCGTTCAAGGATTTGCATAAAACCCACATTCACTCCCTGCGGGAAAAACCCCGCGGACTGGACCGCAGGCCCAAGCTCAGCGACGGGAGCGCGCTCGAGGTCCGCTACCGTAACCACCGCGTGCGGGTTGCCCATTGAGACCGCACCCAGCATCAGCGTCTTCCCGCCGACCTCGCGCTCATAGAGCGCAGCATAACCGGGTGCAACAAACGGAATACGCTCGGGCGTGAGGATCGGCTGCCCCATGTCCACCACTGGCGCGGGTTGATCAGCACCATCAACCAAGACCTGCTGATCGACCACTTGAATGCGCATCTGCGGCTTTGTAACGATCCCGCAGCGGTACGCAAACATGGCCACGCAGCGCAACCCGTTGCCACATTGTTCGGCGCGCCCGCCATCGCTGTTCCAGATGTCGAGGGTCAGATCAACGCCTGGCTTAGATGATCGCGCAACTGCCAGCACCTGATCGCAACCAACCCCTTTGCGCCGATCAGCGAGATAGCGGATGTGCTTGCGCTCAGGCCGCCAGCCATTGACACGCGAGGCGTCAAAAACCACAAAATCGTTTCCAACACCCTGCATTTTAGCAAAATCAAGGCGCATCTTTGTCGCTCATGCAACCTCAAATGAGGGGCACGCAAACAGCCCCACTAAAACGGTTTTTTGACATGATGAAGATCGTTAATGAGATCATAATGCTTGATCTCATCCGCCGCTTTAGTGGTCGGCTGGGATACGTTGTTAGCATTATCTATCTTTGCCTCTATCCGTTTTTTCGCAATACTTAAGAAATCACTATTATTATCTATACCAACAAAATTTCTACCATATTCTACTGCCACAGCACCAGTTGTTCCGCTACCACAAAAAGGGTCTAAAACAGTGTCGCCTGCGTTACTGGAAGACAGAATTACCCTTTTTAATAATGCCTCTGGTTTTTGGGTTGGATGTTTACCAAATTTTTTCTCTTTTTGTGGTGTTAGGGATATTGCCCATACGCTGCGCATTTGTTTATTATCATTTTTTATAAAGTCTTTATTATCATTCCACTGTTTCATCTGTTGATAATGGAATGTATGCTTAGCTTTTTTAGATTTCTTTGCCCAAAGCAATGTTTCGTGAGCATGCGCAAAGTAACGACACGCTAAATGTGGCGGTGCATTAGGTTTAAACCATTCTATGTCGTTTAGTATAGTAAAACCTAATTTTTGCAATATAAAACCAACGAGATAAATATTATGCAATGTACCGCTAATCCAAATCGTTCCATTATCTGTCAATAATTTTTTGCATTTTTTAATCCACACATAAGTAAATTCATAATCCGTATCAAAGCCATTAGATTTATCCCATCCACCTTTATCTACTTTAACTCGTTTACCAGCGTGCACACTCATGCCACCATTAGAAAGAAAGTAAGGTGGATCAGCAAAAATCAAATTAAAAAATCTATTGTTGTATCTTAATTCATCAAGCAAAGATAGACTATCGCCATAAAGCAACGTTACTTTCTCTGGCTTATCAAAAAAAGTGTTTCTCATAAATGATATTTACAGCTACGTACAAGTTCAATACTGTTATAGTTATTTTTATCACTAAAGGGAACCTCAGATATTTATGGCAGTGCCTTTTAATGCCAGTGATCGCCTGTGCAAAGGGAGCAGTAGCAACCGTAGCATCGGGCGCAACGCCTTGTTAGAGCAGAAACGCTGGTGCAGAATTTGCTATCCTCCAATTATCTAATTTCTTATAAAGTTTTGTTTTTTTAAAATACTCCACTCCATAGGCAAGTCTCAGTGCTCCTTCAACTTTTTTCTGATTCATGATAGTATCATTAGATAACTCTCTTTGTGACAAAATACAGGAAATAAATTGGGTTACATCATGCCCACTGCAAAATTGTAATTTATCATGCCCTTCTTTGATATGTTCACTGTATTTTTCAAGAAGGTATTCTGTATCTACACTTGAATCCAAATTAGAAGAGTGATCAATCAGTGCTTTTATAAGCTCTGAATGGTTGATCTCTATCGACAACCCATCAACACAAGAACAACGATCAACACGAAGCCCTTTGAAATTTATATTTAAGTTGTTAATGTGGTTGATATATCTGAAAGTGCCCAGTTTATACGCCGCATCCATCGCAGAATTAACAAGCTCCTCATGAAGAAGATTTGCGATCTCTTCATTAGGGGCGTACTCAGAAATAAGTGATCGCACTGCTGGAGAATTAAGAATCATGGTTTCGATATCATGGGTATCGGTTACAAAGACATTCTCGCATTCTGTCGTATCTCCAGTAATGTGCATAAAATCGGCATCACAGATGCCAAACAGTCGTCTGCTATATTCCACGTCACTTGGGTCACTTGATAGGTCACAAACAATTTCAGACACCCGGCTTTTACCAACAGCGGCTTCTATTTTAACGTTATCCTCGTCCATTAGAGATCTAAAAAGCCGTATGTCAGTATCACCTTCCAGAACTGCCACAACTTTTCCTTCGAAAGAAGGATGCTTTAGCAGCATTCTGATCTCAGTCTTCTTTACAGTACTGTCAATCGAATTCTTCACTTATGATGCCCCTGTTCCTGCCTCCAGCTCAACAACTAAATCCCAATTAGCATCAATAATTTGAGGAGAGTGGGTCGAGATTAATGCAGCAAACTTTTGCAAGTGAATAATTCGCTTTAGATCATTAAGAAACTCTTTCTGCCACGCGATATGCAAGGAAATCTCTGGCTCATCAATCAATACCAGAGCATTATTTTTTGTGCGGAATATGAGCTCATACAGCAAAATCACTTCGTGCTGCTCCCCCGATGACAAGCTTGTCAATTGAAGTGGTGTTCCTTTGTCTGTAACAAATTCAAATCCTTTTTCTGTATCTATTTTAATTTTATTAAATGCCAGCCGCTTTTCATTCAGTATCTCTGTGAACAAATCAATTCTTTGCAAAATATCACTATATACATCCAGTTTTTCTTTAGCATCATGTGCATACAAAGTAAGAACTTTAGTGTCTTTATCCTTAATCTTGTCCAGATTAACAAACGGCGAATCGTGAGTTGAAGCGATAATACTATGATTACTCAGTTTCTCACGATTACTTTTCAATTCGCTCAGTTTATTTTTTAGTTCACTCACCTCAAGTGTTTCAAAAGTTTTCTCATCTTCTAATAACCGTGATAGGAAACTGCTGTCTAATTTTTGTGATACCTCAGAAGACTCAACTGATTTATTTTTTATTTTGTTGGCTAACTCATCAGCACATTCCTTAATTGTGTCGAGTATCTTTTCATTTTCACTGTAAGTTCTATGTAATCCAGAGCGTAAAATAAGACGTTGATCCTGAATAAGGTGTATATTCACAGATTCTATGATTTCTAACAGCCATGCTGGTAATATTTTTTTATAGGGAAGAAGATTATCAGAGTACATCCGAAGAACATCATCATAATCTAATATATTTCTTGTATTTGAATCGTACCATATGTTGACCTTTACTTTATGTAACCAAGGAAAAAGTTGATCGATACGCCACGGATAAAAATGATCTGATTTTTGTTTTATTTCTGAAGAATCAAGTACATAATGTTCATCACCATTACCCGCAAGACTAAACTCCAGCACAAAGGTGGTTTCTTTAGCCTTACGTTCTATTTTCAAAATAGAGTTATCCAATTTTATTTCAATGCGTGAAAAATCAAGTGAAATCAAAAAACCATAGCAAGCATTAAATATGGCACCAATAATCTTGAGCAACGTTGTTTTTCCGTATCCATTTGGCGCCGTAATGATCGTAATTTTCTCGGCATCATTAATATGGATAACGTGATCAAAATGATCAAACAATCCATAGACACGTATTTCTTGAAGTTTCACTATACTATCCTTCTCTTGAGCCTTTATAAAGTGTTGAGCGGCTGCCTCACAGCAACAGCAGCCATAGCACCAAGGACAACAGCGCGATCATGTACAGCAGCATTTGATCGCTGCTCCACGCTTTGACGATCGTGTTGTGTGGAGAGTATAACGCGACTAACCAGGCTTTGCATTGCCCCAGCTTGAGCAAAGCCGCCGCCCGCAGCCGATGATCAACAACCGCGATCCGCCCCCCCACCGCGCGGCAGTGGTGTTTCGCCCATCTGCGATAGCACCAATCGCTGTCGAGGTTGGTTGACGGCAGTTCAGGCGGGTACAAGCCGCTCAGCTTCAGATAGATAAACGCCAATGCAGAGAACAATAACAGTTGCACCTGTGTCAATGAATGCGTCAGATCATAGGGGTCGTAGGCAATCGCATACGGCAGCAAGCGATAGAGGTATTGCGGAAAACAGCCGATGGCGATCGACAGCAGCGCCGCGATGCCCATGGCGCAGCGCATATTCCACGGCGCTTCCGCCGGGCGCAGGCCGGAATCATGGGAAAAAAAGGCAAAAAACGGGATCTTGATGCCGGCATGATGGAACACGCCGGCGGAGGCGAACAACAACCCCAACCATACCCCCCAATACCCTTGCTCGCTGACCGCGGTGATGATCATCGACTTGGAGACAAAACCACTGAACAACGGAAAGGCTGAAATAGACGCGGCACCGACAATACATAAGCCCGCGGTCGTCGGCATCGTGCGATACAAGCCACCCAGCTCAGAGCCTTTGATGCGACCCGTACGGTACAGCACCGCACCCATCGCCATCATCAGCAGTCCTTTGAAGATGACATCGTTGAACGCATGCGCCACCGCACCATTTATCGCCAGCTGAGTGCCGATACCAATGCCGCAGACCATAAACCCGACCTGATTAATCATGCTATAGGAGAGCACCCGCCGCAGGTCGTTCTCGATCACCGCATAGAAGATCGGAAAGCAGGTCATAATGACCCCGATATAGATCAGCAACTGTTCGCCGGCGAAGGCTCTTGCTAGGCAGTAGACGGCGACCTTGGTGGTGAACGCGCTGAGGAACACCGTGCCGCAGGGAGTCGCTTCGGGGTAGCTGTCAACCAACCAGTTATGCAGCAGCGGGAAGGCGCACTTGATGCCAAACGCGATGAACACCAGCCAACTGCCTAGGTTGGCAAGCCCCAAGTGCTCAAAGCGCAAGTCATGGCCGTGGCTCAGCAGCCACACCGCACCGCTCAACAACAACAGGCCGGACAATACCTGCACCGCCAGGTAGCGCATCGCGGCGCGATAAGCGGACTCGCAGCGCGAGGCGAGGATCAGCGCCACCGAGCTGAGCGCCATCAACTCCCAGAACACAAACAAGGTGATCAAGTCACCGGCAAATACCGCACCAACGGCGCTGGCGGCATAGGCAAGGCCACTGACTTGTTGAAGCAGGTCGCGTTCATGCAAGGAATATACCAGCGCAATAAAAGCGGCCAAGTGAAACAAATAGCCGAACAGCAGGCTCAGCCGATCGACCCTGACGAGCACTAATTCAATGCCGAGCCAGTTAACCACCAGTTCATGACCACTATCGGTGTTGAGCAGCAGCAACAACCCCACCAGCGGCGTCGCCAGCAGGATCAGCCGCCGCTGCCAACCGCCGGTCAGCAGCAGCAGTGCCGCACCGACATACAGCGGGAGATACGCCGGCAGATCAATCGCCGTCATAATAATCCTCGGCACGCATCAGCAGCTTGCGCATCCATTTGGCGATCAGCACCAAGATGACGCAGGCGACAAATCCGTAAATGGCATAAAACCCGAATAAGCCATCCAAGGGATGCGTCGAGTGCCGCTCAAGCACCCCTTCAGCCACCAGCGACAGCGCACACACGGCGAGGAACACGCGCAGCCAGTGCTGCAAACTGAGCTGCTTGATCCACTGCCATAAGCGATTAACCATCAGGGCACCTCGAAAAAACCTGAAATGGGATGTGAGGTTTGGGGGGAGAGGAATGATCTATCTGTAACGTAAGCCCTCATTTCTGTTATGGGTTTATCCCCCTTCCCCCAATAGACAAGCCCCGCAACGCAGTCAGCGATGTTGCCCGCCAGCGCGTTGACAAGGGCTGCTGAAGCACTGCTCACGCGCCCGCCCCAACGATCGCATTGAGCAGATCATAGGGCGCACGGAGGAAGAAAAACAGTAACACGCAGCCGCTTGCTGACAGGCCGATGCCAATTAAGCACAGCAGCGGTGCTTCTGTCGATTCTGGGGCTTCTGTGGCTTTCGCCCTAGAGTCTGGGGCTTGTAGGCTGGCTTTCGGCGCTAAAAACGCGCGGATGGGGATTGGCAACAAGTACGCAATGTTCAGCAAACTGCCCACAATCAACACCCCCAGCAGCAGCAGCTGACCGCTTTCGATCATCCCCACGGCGAGCAGGAATTTACTCCAAGTACCGGCAAACGGCGGCAGGCCGATGATGCTCAACGCACCGATCAGGAAACCAATCATGGTCAGCGGCATCGTCCGCCCCAGCCCCTGCAACTGGCTGACGCGCGTTTTGTGAGCACTAATCAAAATCGCGCCGGCGCAGAAAAATAACGTGATCTTGCCAACCGCATGGGTCACGATGTGCAACCCTCCTCCCAATATGCCCCAAGCATTCGCCAGTGCAGCTCCCAATACGATATATCCCAGTTGGCTGATCGTTGAATACGCCAAGCGCGCTTTGAGGTTGTCTTGGCGCAGCGCCACCAACGACCCGAGGATGATCGTCACCGCCGCCGCCCATGCCATCGCGGTACTGGCCCAGGAAGCGGCCAGCACATCCACGCCAATCACATACACCGCCACTTTCAATACCGCAAAGCCGCCCGCTTTGACCACTGCCACCGCATGCAGCAAGGCGCTCACCGGCGTCGGCGCGACCATCGCCGCCGGCAACCAGCGATGGAATGGCATCAGCGCCGCTTTGCCGATGCCAAAGACAAACAGCACGAACAGCAATCCGGCCAATGCCGGGGATAACGCATCGCCGATAATGCCGCCGTTGCGGAACGCAATTTCCCCAGTCAGCGACCAGGTCCACAGGATCGCCAACAATTGCAAGCCGATCGACGTGCTCAATAATATCGCCAGATAGGTTTTACCGGCGCGATACGCTTTGGGCGTGCCAGAATGGGTGACCAGCGGCCATGTCATCAAAGTTAGTAGCTCATAGAACACGAACAAGGTCACCAGATTGCCCGCAAACGCGACCCCCATCGTGGCCGCAATGGACAACATGAAAAAGCTATAAAAGCGCGTTTGTCGCAGTTGCTTGTGGTAGCGCATATAGCCGATCGAATACACCGCGGTAGCGATCCACAAGCCACTCGCAACCAGCGCGAACAGCATCCCCAGCGGTTCAACGCGCAGCAGCAGCGGTGCCTGCGGCAGCAACGGCGCGAGCATTGCCTGCGGCTGCGCACCAGCGCTGAGCGCAGCGTACAGTTGCAAGTTGAGGGTGAACAAGAGCACCGCAGTGATCACGGTGATGCTCTCGCGCAGGTTGGGGTGATGGTGTAACAGCGGCAGCAGCACCGCGCCACCAAGCGGCACCGCAAAGCACAGCAACAGCAGCAGATCAGGGTTCATCGCTCTATCCCCCCCAGCAGCATCACGGCAGCGTTATCGGCCAATGCCAAAGCAAAGCCAGGCGCGATGCCAAACCACACGCAAGCGAACGTCAGCAACGCCAGCGGCACCAACACCAGCGGCGGTACCTCGCCCGCTTGCGCGACTGCTGAGTGAGGCACCTTGGGCACAGAATACGCGATCGTGACCACCCGTCCGAGATAGACAAGGCTCAACAGCGAGGATACCAGCAACCCCAGCGCGACAACTGTCTGGCCGCCATCAAAAGCGCCGACGACAAGATACCATTTGCTGATGAAACCAACCGTCAGCGGCATCCCAACGAGGCCAAGGGACGCCGCCACAAAAGCCGCCATCGTCCACGGCATGCGCCACCCGATACCGTCAAGGGCGTCGAGACGGGTTGTGCCTAGGCGATACGCAATATTCGCCGCCACCAAAAATAATGCGCTTTTCAGAAGTGCATGATTGAATAGGTGAATCAAAGCGCCGGTGAGCGCGTTCAGCGTGGCGAGCGCTAAGCCAAGCAGCATATAACCAACCTGTGCAATGCTTGACCATGCCAGCAACCGCTTCAGATCGTCGGCGAAAATCGCCACCACGGAGGCAAACAAAGCACCGCCCAAGGCGAGTGGGATGATGATCTGCGCCAGCACCTGATCGGCAAACGACTCATCGGCGCCGAGGATCGCGTACAAAAACCGCGCTATCACATACACCGCGGCTTTGGTCGAACTGCCCGCAATGAACACCGCAACCGCCGAAGGGGCGCTCGAGTACGCCTCTGGCAACCACGCATGCAGCGGAAATAATGCCGCCTTCAGGCCCATCCCGACGATGATCAAGGCCAATGCCGCGAGCGAGACTGCCGAGGTCGCGGTCTCAGGTAGGCGCTGCGCTAGGTCAACCATATTCAGAGTGCCGCTCTGGACATACAGCAACCCAATCCCGATAAGGAAAAAAGTCGCCCCTATGGTACCCATCACGAGGTAGCGAAACGCCGCCAGCAACGCCTGCCGTCCCGGCCCCAGTGCGACCAGCATGTAGGTCGCGAGCGAAGATATTTCGAGAAACACGAACACGTTGAACGCATCGCCGGTGATCACTACCCCGAGCAATCCGGTCACGCACAACAGCCACAGCGGATAAACAAACCGCTGCCGTGCGTGATCGATTTCACGGCAGATAAACGTCCGTGCGGCGATCAAGGCCAGCAGATTGATGGTGCAAATGACGATCAGCACCAACGCATTAAGCGCATCAATGCGGTATTCGATCCCCCACGGCGGTGCCCAGCCGCCCAAAGCATATGAAATCGGCCCCTGTGCCAGTACGCTGAAGCCAAGAGCGATCGCAATAGCAAAGCAAAGCGCGCTGACCAGCAGCGCCACACACCATATCAAACGCTCGCTGCGCAGCAACACGCACATCGGTGCCGCAAGCAACGGGATCACGACTTGCAGCGCCGGCAGGTGCCACGCCATGACCAATCCGCCGCTGATCATCACTTCAGGGAACATCGAAAAACCTCAGCGGGATGGGGGGCTGGGGGAAGGGGTTGTTTTATTTTCAATCAGGAGCACCTACAGCGTGCCGTTCGCTGACCTCTCGATCCGCTCAACGGCACCACAAAATGATTGTTGGAAGGGTTATTTCTCCCATAGACAGCATCTCGAAAAGCTAGCGAAGCTGGTTTTCCGAGGTGCCTTTCAGCGCGCTGGTGGCGGCTTCATCGCTATCGCCGGGCGCCCCGCGACCGCCGGCAACATTGAGCGCATGTTCATCGATCGTTCCGTAAGCATCGTAAATACGCACCACCAACGCCAACGCCAACACCATCGTCGCCACCCCGACGACGATAGCCGTCAAGATCAGTACGTGCGGCAGCGGGTTAGCGTAAGCTGTCGCCGCAGTGGTTACGATCGGTGCCGTCGCCCCGCTCACCTTAGCGAACGCGATATACAGAATGAACACTGCGCTTTGGAAGATCGCGAGGCCAATCACCTTCTTTATCATATTGCTGTGAGCGATAACGGCATACAGGCCGATCATCATCAGCACGATTGCGAGCCAGTAGATCGTCATTGGTCAGGCCCCGGACGCGCCGTATAAGGCGCGAGACGCAAGGCGCAAGCCCTGCTAAGAGAAGGAAGCAGGCAGGCTACATCAAACCATACCGAGCGTGCGAGAACAGCGCCGGCGGATGCAAGAAACGCGATCACATCAGCGATCTCTGCGGTCTTGCCATAGCGTCCAAGCGGAATACAATCGATAAATTCCTACCGCTGTAGCAAGGCTATCGATACCCCCCGGCAGTCACTATAGCGACCTTATGTTGCGCCACATAACCCTCTTTTTTGTGCCCCGCCAAGTTGGCGTTGCTGACGCAGATTGTACCCCACTTTGTGCCTTCACCATATCAGCACAGCGGTACGCTGAACAGCCCCATGCGTCAACGGTGCGTGGGGCACAGAAAAACCGCGTGACATTCAGCGTTTTGTGATGTCGATCGCGACGATCAACGGATCGTGATCGGAAGCACGGAAGCGAGTCGCCTGATCGCCGTTGGCGGTGCTGCGGTAATATGCGAAGCGCTGCGGCTCATCGGCGTTGATGTGATACTGACGTACGCGGCGCAGACGCGGCGCAAGCGAGGCGCTGGTCAGCGCATGGCTGAGGTAACCGGATTCGCCGCGGAATTGATAACCGTAAGCCATGCGCCCAATAGCACGGCGGATAGCATTGACAAACCCGGCCCGCTCCAGCACCCGTAGCGGATCCTCCATCGCATAGGCGTTCAGATCGCCGACGATCAGGATATCGGGACCATCGCTTTGCGTCGGATCGGCGCGAAGCCAGGCGACCAGCGCCTGCGCTGCGCTGGTGCGGGTGGCATTGCAATGGCCTTGCCCATCATCGCGTTTTGGATCACGCAGTGGATAAGCGCCAGGAAGCGGTCGCGCACATGAAGAGCCCTTGGACTTAAAATGCGTCACCACCACGGTCAAGCGTTCGCCACTTTCGCGGTGGATAAAGCTGCGTGCGATCGAGGGTCGATTTCTGCGGCTTTGCGCGCGTTGATCGACGCTGTCGTCAAGTACCGCGGCGGTGCCATAAGGTTGCAGGATTTGCCGGCGGTACAACAGCGCTGAGCGGATGCTATCGCTGCCAACGATACCGAAATCGACCGCCTGATACACTCGACTGCCGAGACTGCGGTTGAGATCACGAGTGAGTTCGGCGATCGCTTGGCGGTTGTTTTCAATCTCCTGCAAAGCGATGAGGTCGGCGTTGAGAGCTTGTAACACAACGCTCGTTTTGCGCCGCTGGCGCTGGCGCTGGCGCGCATTGGCGGCACCGCGCTGACCGAGGCTTGTGAAGTAATTCTGCGCATTGTAAGACGCAACGCGCAAGGTGCCTGCTTGGTGCCGCCGGGGCACCGCCGGGCGCGGGTTGGTCTGGCGCAACCGTGGCACCGCCACAGCTTGCAAACGGTAGCCGTAAAACCGCTTTGCGCCTTGACCGATGGGGCCAAAATCGAGGATGCCGACTATGTTCTGCGCCAGCGTGTCACCGACGCGAACGCTAGTGCCGGCGCGCGGTTCGGCATCGCGGAGGTACCACGGTAGGCCATCGCGACCGCGAAGCACCCTCTCCCGCCCATCATCGATGACGATCTTGCGGCGCTGATTGCGTGCCTGCAATTGCGCCCGCAACGGCGAGTCGGGCAAATGCCACTGCGTCGGTTGATACAAGCGCCCGCTGCGCCCTGATCTGTCAGGCGCGGCCAGCAGCAGTTGGCCATAGCGCCACAGCCCATTGGTATCGATCACGGTATAGACAAGATCGCCAGCGCTCAAGTCCACCAGCATCCCCTCAAACTGCTCAAGCCTAGACGCTTCTTGCGGCAACCTGAGCGGCGTTGGCAGGATCGGTGGCGCTTTCCCATGACGCTTTATCGTATCTGCTACCAAAGCAGTGCGCGAAGCAAGCGCACCGGAAACGCCCTGCTGGCGTGGTGTTGGCTGCTCAATGACGCGTGCGCTCAGCGTTACGCGATCACCGACTTTCAACTGCGGGGTCTTGGCGATGACAAAAATGCCCTCCGAGGTGCGCGGATCATTGTCAGCCGGCGGCTGTTGCTGGATGAAAAATCCGCCCAATTGTCCGTCGCGCTGAAACACCGCGGTCACCACGCCGCTGGTGCGCACGCGCTGATCGCGGTAAGGGCTTTGCGCCGCAGGCCCCTGGATCGCCGCTATCGCTACCCGCCGCGGCGCTGCTGCTCCCGCTGTCACTGCCGCGGCGGCGGTTGGCGACGATAGCAGGGGCACGCTGTTCGCCGCTGCCGGGCAGCATGTGTTGACTCTGGCGCAGGCCGCCCCCTTCCCTAGCGCCGCGCCCACGTACAGCAAAATGTTATCAACCCGCACGTTCCCCTTGCGGTGCGTAGCACCGTGCAGGGTAAAGCGGATCAGTACACGCGGCGCTTCCACGAACCGATCGCCGATAAGTGCACTGCGCCGGTGCCATTTTTTGGGCGCGCCCGCTTCGCTTGTTACGTCAAGCGCGGTAAAGCGTTTCCCATCTGTTGACACGCTGGCTTCCAGTGCCGCAAACCCACGCGCCGTGCGTCGCTCGACCCAGCAAAGACGCAGCGTACGATACCCTCTGAGGTCTGCGATGATCTGGAAGAAGCGAGCGTTATTGGCGCTGCCGCTGATCGCAAGCGCCCCCTCTAGGGCAACGAACATCGCCCCAACAGACTCGGCTGGTCGACCGATGGGGGCACCTTTGTACGCGCCCCAATTATTCCCTCTGCCGCTTGTGAAATTATTGCCGACAAGGTTGCTGGTGTCGATAAACAGACCTGCCTCGTCCGCTTGAGCGGCTGCCCCGCTGGCTGAAGCGTTTGGGTATAGCCGCTGCTTTTTCGCGTCGTAATAGCCAAAACGAGCGCCCGCGCCCACCGACAAATGCTGAGCATAGCCTTGGTGCAGTAAGATGTTGTTGAACGACCACCAACCGAGCAGTTGCGGCTCGGCAGTTGCCATCATCGGGCAACCTAACACAATGCCGAGGCGCACGCCTTTCAGCAACTGGCGCAACCATTGCAAGCGCACTCGCGGCACTTGGCGATGATGGAGCAATGATCGCAGCTTGTGGCTATGGTGCATCGGATAGACCTTTTAATGTTTTAATCCGCAAACAGCCAAGCTGCGCTTGGCAGTTGTGGAGGCGTGGTAAACAAGACGATTATATTGGGGAAAGGGTGAAGGAACTCCGAACACCATAAAAAAACGCTCTACCCCCTTCCCCCAAGCCCCTAACCCCAGTAAGATCTTGACTTTCGACTTAGCGCCGGGCATTTTGCACAAAAACCATCATGGGATTCCACACTATTGTTTGAGTCTGCTGCTGTCGCCTTTGCAACTTTCTTTGCGACGATTGGCCCTATCGATGTCGCTGCTATGTTCGCCGTGCTCACGGCGGGCGAATCAGCGCAGCACAAGCGAGCGATGGCCATACGGGGGACGTTGACCGCCGCTGCCATTTTACTCACCTTTGCATTTGTGGGGGAGACGCTGCTGGAAAGTCTCGGGATCTCTCTCGCTGCACTCAGGACGGCTGGCGGGATTTTGTTGCTGTTGATCGGTATTGAGATGGCGTTTGCGCGTTCTTCCGGCGGGATCTCGACCACCGACGAAGAGGAGCGCGAGGCGGCGGCGAAAAAGGACATCGCCGTGTTCCCTCTGGCGACCCCTCTAATCGCCGGCCCCGGCGCAATGGGCGCGGCGATTCTGCTGATGGCGAGCGAAGAGGGGAACGTAGCCGGCAAGGTGGCTGTCATCGCGGCATTGCTGGCGATCTTGCTCCTTACCTTCGCCGCTTTGCTGATAGCCGGAAAAATTCAACGGTTCCTTGGTGTTATCGGGATGCAGGTGATTACTCGCGTGATGGGCGTTCTATTGTCCTCGTTGGCGATTCAGTTCATGTTTGACGGCATTCGACAAAGCGGGCTGCTGGGCGTCTAGCAACGGCTGCGTGCGGTCACCCACCTTTGCAACTAACCTTTTTCCGCTGTCAGTTGTTTTCTCGGCGTCACCAGCGCAAGCCCCAACAGCATTGTGGCGAAAGCGCTCCATACCCATACGGAATGGCTTTCGCCGAACAATGCAATCCCCCAAAGCACGCCTGACAGGGTTACAACATAACCGGCCTGGCTGGCAAATAACGGGCCGGCGGTATTGATCAGATAGACAAATAAGGTGTAAGCGACAGCAGTGATCAGCCCGATCGCAATGACCACCCATTCCAGTCGCCCGAACGGTAGCTCAGGCAACCAGAATTGATCACTTGCCAGCGCCAGCGGAAGAAGCAGTACCGCACTCATAACATTCATCCCACACGAGGTTCGGATCGGTCCTAAACTAACCGTTTTCCAGCAATCGATCAGCAGGTTTTCCGCTGCATAGCAGACGGAACTCAGGCACGCCAGCAGCACCCACAGCAGCACCTCTGGATGCGGCAAGCTGTTCTCCGGGATGACCAGCAGCAGGATCGCCACGGTACCGAAAAACACCCCGCTGAGACGCACCGCCGAGAATGCTTCGCGGCGCAGCGGCACGGCCATGGCGTAGGTCAGGATCGGCACCAGCGCGACCGTGATCGCCAACACACCGGCAGAAACCTTGATGGCGGCAAAATAAAAAAGCACGCCGGGGATCGCCCCGCCGAGTAGCGCGAGAGCTGTGATCAGGCCAAAGTGGTACCTGAGAAAGCGCAGACTGCGATGCCGCCACAGCGTGTACAGCAACAGCAAGCCGCCAGAGACAACGGATTGCCAGAACGCGATCCCGATCGGCTGCGCGGCACCGCTTACTGCTATTTTCATCAGCGAGAACGTGCCGCCCCAAATGCCGCCGATGAAAAGCAAGATGATCCACGGCATCAAACGCATTGGCGGGCTTATCGAGACCTCAGGTCAACGTAAAGCGGATTAATCGATTGCATTCAATGCCCTCCAAGAAATCCCAAAAGTCAGCTCTCACTCGCCACGCTGGCGCGGTGAGGCTTATTCACCCAAGCGCGGGATCAGTTCAACCAGATTACACGGTCGGGTACGATAATCTAATTGCGCGCTGATCAGCTGATCCCAAGCATCCCGGCAAGCGCCTGGAGAACCCGGCAGGCAGAAGATATAGGTGCTGTTCGCTACGCCGGCAATAGCGCGTGATTGAATCGTAGAAGTGCGGATGGTGTCGAACGATAAGCGCCGGAAGGTTTCACCAAACCCCTCAATGACCTTATCCAGTAACGGCAACACTGCTTCGGGAGTGCCGTCTCTGCCGGTTACCCCGGTACCGCCGGTGGTCAATATGATCGCCACCTCTGGATCAGCTATCCAAGCTGACACTTGGGCGCGGATGCGGTAAATATTGTCCGGCACGATGCGTTTCGCAGCCAGTACGTGCCCGCCGTCGGTCAGCCGCTGCGCTAGGCAATGACCGGACGTATCGTCCGCCTCGGTACGGCTGTCGGATACCGTCAGCACTGCCATGCGCAGCGGAATAAATAAGCGTTTCGTAGTGGGCATTGCAGCATCACCAGTTAACCCAAAGGGCAGCTCAACATAAACCGTAGAAGGGCTGAACCTCTACCATATCACCGGCGCTGACGTTCCCCCGGTCTTCCGGCAGCACGATAAAACAGTTTGCATCGTGCATCGTATGCAGCAGGCCAGAGCCGCTGGCACCGGTGCTGCGCACCACCTGTTCCGCGTTTTCATCGCATCCTAAAATGGCGCGGTAATACTCCATCCGGCCAACCTTCTTGCGCAAGCGCTCGGTGCACCGTGCCAGTAGCCGCGGCTGCGGCCAGAGTTGACTTTCGCCTGCTAGGTGCCGCAAGGCGGGCTGCACAAACTGGTAAAAAGTCACCATGACTGCTACGGGGTTGCCGGGCAAGCCAAAAAACGCGCTGTTACCGATCGAGCCGAAAGCGAGCGGCCTTCCCGGTCGGATGGCGATGCGCCAAAAGCTGACGCGGCCGACGATGTCGAGCGCCTCGCGAATATAATCCTTCTCGCCAGTGGAGACGCCGCCGGAGGTGATCACCACGTCCGCTTGTTGTGCTGCATCGCGCAGTGCCGCAACCACCGCTGCGCGCTCATCGCGCACCACCCCCAGGTCGCGTGCCTCGACCCCAAGCCGTGCAAGCATGGCGCGCACCGTGAAGCGGTTGCTGTCGTATATCCCCCCTGCTGTCAATGCCGTACCCGGGGCATTGATTTCGTCCCCAGTGGAAAAATAAGCAGCGCGGATGCGCGGTCGCAAAGGCACCTGCGGATATCCAACAGAAGCGATCATGCCCAACTCGGCGGCCCCAATGCGGCTTCCCGCAGTCAGTATCCGCTGCCCACGCTGCAAATCCTCTCCCGCTTGGCGTACATGCTGCCCGCGGCGGTGCCCTGGCCCGATCGCAACCAACGCGCCGCCGGTGCTAACGGTGTGCTCCTGCATTACCACCGTATCAGTACCCGCCGGCAGCGGCGCGCCCGTCATGATCCGTACGCACTGCCTCGGCCCGCTTACCTTAGCAGCATCTGGATGCCCCGCCAATGCCTTGCCAACAACCGCAAAAGCAACCGGCGGCAGGCCTGCTGGCGGGATCTCCGCGGCGCATATAGCATAACCGTCCATTGCTGCGTTGGTGTACCTTGGCACGGCTATTTTTGAGTGTATGTCCTTGGCTAGGACTCTCCCCAGAGCCTGCTCCAGAGGCAGCTCTTCGCTGCCTGCCAACGGCTGCAGTTGCGCTAAGACGCGGCGCATCGCCTCGGCTACCGGCAGCAAGCCGGAGGCGTTTGCGTAACAATCCGCCAATAGCGCCTCAGAACCCTCGGAAGTTGCGTTTTGCTGCGGATCGGACACTGATTTTAACCTTTGGCACCTCGAAGAACCAGCTTCGCTGGCTTTTTGAGGGGCCCCTGTTAGGGTGTTATATTGGGGAAAGGGTATATTAATCCATAACTGATGGGGTTTGCGAAATGACTTATGGGGCACATTTATTGTTGGAAGGATTATAAATCAATAGCTTATGTTACAGGTGAGCATACCCTTTCCGCCAAACCCACCTCCTTCCCGCTGAGGTTTTTCGAGGGATCACTTATAGCTCCCCTTCCCCCACTCCCCACTCCCGCTGAGGTTTTTCGAGGCGCTTGAAAGTATTTCACGCTATTGTTCGCCGCCAACGGCGCAAAATCAATGCTTATCCACGCTCCTCTCGCCTTGACTGCCCTCGCCACTATCCCTTAAAGTAGCCCCTCACGATCATCCCCGGTAGCTCAGTTGGTAGAGCGGGTGACTGTTAATCACTAGGTCGGCGGTTCGAGCCCGTCCCGGGGAGCCATTGCAGAAGGCCTGCGGATTTTTCCGCAGGCCTTTTTTGTGCGGCGCTTGCCCGCGCTTTATTCCCGCCCCTACCCTACCGCATTTTGGGTTCGCAACAGCGCCTAGGAGGGGCCGATCGGTTGCACCGCCGCGCTGCTCTGCTTTCAGCCGCACGGTTTTCGCTGTTCAGGGCACGATGCATGGCTGAAAGCCCAATCCTGGGACGCCAACGGCGCACGGCTGAGCGTCTTTTTATGCTCGCGCCACTGCGGCATAAAGTGGTCCATCAGGTGCTTGAAACGGTGGTTATGGCTTGGTTCGAGCAGATGCACCATCTCGTGGAGTAAGACATACTCAAGGCACTCGGGCGGCTTTTTGGCCAGCTCGGTGTTTAAGCGGATGTTCGCCGCTCTGTGATTGCAGCTTCCCCAGCGCGTCTTCATCCGTTGCACGAAGAAGCGCGCCACTTTGACGCCCAGAAGCGGCTCCCATTTGGCGATCAGCAGCGGGAGAGCCTGGCGCACCTGGTCGCGGTACCAGCGGGCGACCAAGGCGTGCTTTTCCTCCACCGGGATGCTCGCCCTGACCTGTAAAACTAAGGTTTTGTGCTCAAAGCGCACTTGCGCTGGCGCATCCTGCTCGATAAGTTTCATCAAGCAGCGCTCGCCCCAGACGTAATGGCTCTCGCGATCGAGATAAATGCGCGGCGGCTCGCGTTCTTGGGCGGCCAGTTTCCGGCGTGCGGCTTTGATCCACTCGAGCTTCGAGAGCGCAAAGGAGCGAAGCGTGTCGCGATTCATGCGCGTAGGGGCGGCGATACGCACTCGACCGTGCGGCGGATACACGCTCAGATGCACGTTCTTAATGTCCTTCAGGACCACATCCACTTCAAACTCACCAAGACACAGCGTCTCGTTCATCAATAGCCCTCGTGTTGCTTGATAATACGGAAAAGCCGCTCAACCTCGGCGTCATCCGGCGCGACCTTATCCTCATCCTTCAGCGCATCCCAGATCGCTTTCTTGATCACCTGCTCCTTGCTATGCTCACCGCGCCAGCCATCCGGCCGCTTGGCTTTGACGGCTTTATCAACCGCGATTGCTTTGGCTGGGTCTTCCCTCAAGTTGCTATACAGCGCGCGAAGCTCGGGTGTATTGAGGGCGGCGGGCACGGTCTCGGCGTAACCGGCCTGCACCTGCTTTGCCAGCGCGGCGATTTTGTTGAGGTATTCCTGATATGAAAGACGCTGCGCCTTGAGGTCTTTGATGATCTCGCCGAGCAACTGCGACATCTTATCGTAATACGCTGGGTCGTTGAGATGATCCTTTAAGATGGTGTGACGGATATTGTTGGCGATGGTCTCCGTGGTCGCCTCCTGGTTGCTCTTGATCCCCCCTGGTAAGGAGGCAATCGCAGAACCGATGCCAGATTTTACGATCAAGTCCAACAGCGACAGGTTATCAAACAGCGCGATGCTCTTGGATGCCTCCGCTTCGACGAACAGGTCGATGAGGTGGCGCATATCGGCTTCGTAAGCCTTGAGATCGATGCTTTCACCGCTGGCTTTGCGTACCACCTCGCGCAGCTTGTGCTGTTTGCGGATCAAAATATTAAAAGATCCCAGAGCCCTTTAGGGTTTTTCGGGGCGTCCTTGGGGGATCACCTCATGCCCTGGCTGCGGCGCTTCCTCGTCCGAAAGTTGCGCCGGAAACCCAGGGGCGCGGATCGATAAGCCGCTGGCTTCTTCCAAACGCCGCACGATATTCGGCGACCACTCGCGGCCACCATAGCGCTTCTCGCCATCTGCGAATATCTCAAGCAGCAGCGGATTCAGCTCCAGCGGAATGCTGGCGCGCTCGGCGATTGACTGGAACAGCCCGATATCTTTTCGCACCAGTGCCATCGTGAACGATATATCGCGTGAGCCGTTCAGGATCACCTGTCCCTCGGTCTCGTGCACAAAACTTGTCCCCGATGAGATGCGGATGGCCTCGTACGCGACGTTCAGGTCCATCCCCGCCGCCTTGGCGGTCACCAGCGCTTCGCAGCACGACACCAGATTGGCCGTCGCTAGGTAATTGGTGACCACTTTCAGTATCGACGCGGAGCCCAGCGCGCCGGTGTGCAAAATGCGCCGCCCCATGATCGTCAACAACGGCAGGACGCGCTCAAACGCGCGGCGCGAGCCACCGGCGAAAATCGAGATATTGCCGCTGCTGGCGCGGTGACAACCACCAGAAACCGGACAATCCAGCGCATCGCCGCCGCGCTCAATGACCATGGCCCCCAAGCGCTGCACCTCTTCCGCATCAGTGGTTGACATCTCCATCCACATCTTGCCGTGTGCCACCGTCGTCAATAAGCCATCATCGCCTTCCAGCGTCAGCGCCGATGCGGCGGGGGTCGGCAAACAGGTGATCACTGCATCGCAAAGCGACATCAACTGCGCCGGACTCTCGCCCGGCTGCGCGCCGGCAGCGAGAAGCGGGCGCAGCGCTTTGGCATCCACATCCAGGACATGCAGCGCTATGCCGTTACGCAGCAACGTTCGGGCAAGTTTTGCACCGACATTGCCAAGCCCAATAAAGCCAACTTTAAACATAAAATTCCTTTTTTAATCCTCAAACAGTTGAGGAAGCGTTGTAGAAAAGACGTTCGTATTGGGGAAAGGGTGAAGGCCCTCCTAACACAATAAAAAAACACTTTACCCCCTTCCCCCCAAGCCCCTATCCCCAGTACAGCTTTCGCTTTCGTAGCCCCGTGCATTTTGCGTAGCCAAGCGCCTCTGGGAATGCGGCGCTGGTGCTCTTAGGACAAATCCCATAGGCCCCGCACCGGCGCGTCAACATCCGATGCTAGGGTACACTCATGGCTAAGGATCATACAGCGCCGGGTGTCTTGGTTATAGGGTGCCCAGCGTGGCAATTGGGGGGCATGGGGGCGTCCTTCGCGGGCGAAATTGACCCACGCGGTGCGCATCGCAGCGTGCAGCGGTTCAACCGCCGCGTGGGTGGCGAAAAGAGGGGCGTAGCGAGCGAAGTTGCCAAACACGAAGGGGATATCAAAAGCGTGCATCGCGGCGTAAGGGTTTTTGTTGCTGGCAGTCCAGTCAAAACGGTACAGCCAAGTGCGTCCACGCTGCCTGCTGGCGTGCTGATCGGCAAGCTGTACGCTGGGACGGCGGAACAGCGCGTCGGTGATCATCCGATCATACAGCGCAAAGTTTTTGTGCGTACGCAACGCCGTCTGGTATTTGGCGATCGCTTGCGGCAAATCGCAGCGCGGGCTGAACATGCCCTGCATCAGGCGCATCATTAACCGCATCACCAGCGCCGGCGGCCCTGGCAGGAGCGCTGCCATCATCCGCCCATCGTTGGCGCAAGTGCCAATCAGCAAATCAACATCGGCGCACAGGCCACTGCCGGCGGCGCAAAGCAGCGGGGTCGGGGCGAAGGCCGTGCCAGTAGCGAGACCGAAGGTGTGGACGCTGTCGCCGAGTGCGCCAAAGCGCCGCCGCCCGCCACGCGCAAGGATCACGCTGACGCCGATCTGGGTACGCAGCAGGCGCTTGACGGACAGTCGCAGCAGGGCTGCGCTGTCCCCCGGCGGTACTTTGAGCGCAGCGAACACACGCAGCGCAAGGGCCGCGTACTCGCGCTCATCGAACATCGTATCGGGCGCGCCGCTCATGCAAATAGCGCGCCGGAACAAGCCCTTGGCACTCGGGATGACGAGCAGCGCTGCGACACTGCTGCCGCCCGCCGATTCACCGAAAATGGTGACATTGTCGGCGTCGCCACCAAAGCGGTGAATGTTCTGCTGCACCCATTGCAATGCTGCCACCTGATCCATAAAGCCGCGGTTACTGCACGCAAGTCCGTCAGCAAACATCCCCTCGCCGCCAAGGAAGCCGATTGAGCCGAGGCGGTAATTAAAGGTCACCAACACGACCCCTGCGTGCGCCAGCACCACGCCATCATAGAGGGGATTGGCACCCGATCCATTGATCAGCGCGCCGCCATGAAGCCACACCATCACCGGCAACCGCGCGCTCGGCGAGAGGGTACGGCTCCACACATTGAGGTTCAGACAATCGCTGCCAACGTCGCCCACATCGCGCAGCAAACGCACATAGCGCCGCGCAAAACGGCTGCGCAGCCAGTCACCGCAGTGCTCCTGCGCGGTGAGGGAGAACTGAGGACAAATTAACCCGAACGTGCGCGCATCACGCACCCCACTCCACGGCGCTGGCGACTGCGGCGGCAGCCACAGATTGCGCCCGGTAAGCGGTGCAGCATACGGGATGCCTTTGAAAGCATACACCCCGTCCTGCACGACACCGGCGACAGTGCCGCCGCTTACCTTGACGTTGATCATGGCATTGGCAATCGAGCGCGGCGCTGGTGTTCTAGGGGAGAAAACCCTTCCCGCAATAATTTCATAGTGCCGCTTCGCGGATCGAGAGGTCAGCGTACGTTGCGCCGTTAGGCGCTCCTAACTAAAATTAAAAACGCCCCCGCCCCTACGACAATCGTACTCCCTGCTTTGCCCTCTCCGACAGTATCAGACGGCGTTGCTCCTTAATTCTCATATGCTGATGGTACGGCTGCTCAGCATGACAAACAGCGCAAAGTACTTCTAAATTGTGGGAAGAATTGTTCGTGACTACGCCGCTTCTGTGATGGCAGTGGAGCAAGCCGGGGTGTGCGGATAGGTTCACTTTGCAGCGCTCACAGCACCATTTTGCCGCACGTCTTTTCTGCTCCGAGATATGCGGCCAGTCTTCGGCATACATATTCAGCAACGCTGCAGAGTCGCGACGGCTTGGCTTTGCCCGGAAGAAGGTCGAGTATTCCATCAGAAACTCCGGGATTGCAAAGCTTTCCCATATCGCGTTCTTGCGTTGCTTTTCCCCGTTGTGAAGTTGCAAGCGGTCTTCGGATTGTTTGTAACCCCTCCAGTTCAACGTACGCAGGCAGTTCTTGCAGACTTTCAGAGCAGCTTCCGTCTCACCTCGCTCGCCAGTGCCGGGATCAAACCAATCCACTGAAAACAGCCCATCCATGCGATGGGTTATGACATACCGCTCGAAACGCCCCTGACGCCGCATGTCCTCCAGCGTACTGCACTCTGCAACATGAAAGCGCCGTGATTTCTCGGGTTCGTTCTGCAATGTCCAATGACTGCTTCGTGTATCCTTGATGTAGAGAATGACCTGCTCGTGTTTGTAGGACAGTAGGTGCCCAGGGCCGACATCAATGTCTCCGATTTTGATTTCAATGCCTTTGGTCAGATCAGCCAGCAACGCTTTTCGCGGATCAAGATCACCGGAATCTGCCCTCCAGTTTGAGAGCGGCGCGCCGATCTGCTCTCTTTGCCGCTCCAGTTCAGGGAAGGTTACTGAAAGCTTCACTGGGCGGCTTCCAATATGCGGACAATCTCCGCCCGTGCCGTCGTTCGGATGCGGAACTCGACCCGCCGCGAGCGTTCGAGGTCTTCAACGCCTTTGGCATTCAGCACGAGGCGGCTGGAGGACAGCCCATTGGCGGTCAGAAGCTGCTGCAACCATATTCTTTCGCGTGCGATTCTAGGAAGGTTGAGGACGTTCTGAAGTACTGTCCGGGTGCGTGATTGCGACAATGCCATGTTGCGAAAATAGGCATCATCCGCGCTCGTACCCTGGTTCCAGATAGAAGATGTATGCCCCTCAATGCGCACTTCCTCAATCACCGTTCTGAAACCCTGCAGAACACCCACATACCTTGGAAAGAAATCGCGCAGAATCGCCGCGAACTGGGGGCGGATTGTCGCTTGCCCTCTTTCGAAGAGTACTTCAGGGGCATTGAAGCGGATCAACAGCGTATCCTTCCTTATCTCTGCATTCCAGCGCGGGAGATCGTCCGAAAACTCCTCCAGAAGCACCTCATAGATCGCTGTTTCATTCTCCTGCCAGGTTCTCGCGATCGCCTTGATCTCTAGATTTTGTTCCGCAATGGGGCGGATGAAGCTGATCGCAATGAAAAGGAAGATGATCATCAAACCGGACATCATGTCCGATACGGAAAGCCACTCACTGCCTTCTTCTCTTGAAGAGCCCCCAATCAACTTGACCATTACCTGCCTTCCTTGCTGATATTAATAAGCTCGCGCAGGCGGTTGGTCAGCGGGGTGTAGTCGCTGACCAACTTCTCGGATACAGACGCCAGATTGCGACCGAGAAGGTTGAGCGATCGTGTCAGTTCCTGCTGCATCTGCTGATCGAATGTCTCGAATTGCCTGTTCATCCTCTCGACACTCTGTCCCCATGCCTTCTGCGCCTCTTTGGTCACCGCCTCAACCAATTCACCATGGCGCGCGAACTCCTGCGAGGATTGTTCGGACATCTGCTTCAGCGTGTTAGTCAGCTCCGCGGCAAAGCGCTCGCGCGCCTCGTTCGCGCCCTTCAAGAAAGAAGCGTGGCTTTGCCTTAACTCCGCATGGGCCTTCTCGCCCTCTGCTAGGGCTTGCCGCGATTGCCTCACAGTATCCTCGACGCTGGCAGCGAACTGCGTCGTGATCTTCTCCAAATTAGATTCGATAACTGGAAACGCTTTGATCGCTTTCTCGCGCAGCGCCGCAAGCGCTTCGAGATGAACGCCCATCGCCTCTGTCTGAGTAATGATCCCGCTTAATACCGGTGCCAACGGCTTGATCGCCTCGGGAATACGCTCCGAGTAGCTTTGCACGCTCGAAAGCGCACGCTGAGATGCCTCGATCGCATTGACCGCCATTCCCAGCCGCATCTCCAACGCTTCAACATGCTCGCGGTACTTGTCCTGCCACGCAACGAGTGAGTGCACTGCCTCGTTCAACTGCTTGAAATTCTCGCCAAATTGCTCGGTCAGATTCTGATTGAAATCACGGATCACCTGCTCAAGCGCTTCAATAATCGCCCTCTGATTATTTTCCACCATGTGCTTGGCGAAGTCGTGGAACTCGCGGATCAGTTCGCTAAGGTGTTGCGAGATGGCCTTGCTTAATTCGCTTAGCTGCGCGTCGACCCGGCCCGATGCGGCACGAGCGCTGTCACGAATTTCCTCATGGTTGTCCTGAATGATTGTCCGAAGTTTCTGGACCTGCGTCAGCAGGCTGCTGTCACCTTGCGAGGAGATGGCTTGGCGCAATTCACTAAGCTGCGCATCAACCCGACTCGATGCGGCACGACCGTCGTCACGAATCTCCACCAAAACAGCGAGGAAGTCTTCCGACGTGACTTCCTCTGGGGTATCTGTGCTGGGTGCCACCGTGCGAACGAGTCGGAAGATAATCGCCGAGGAGATGCCGACGATGCTGGTCGTGAACGCGACCTTCAGGCCGGCCAGCAATGCCGGTACGCTGTTATCCACGCGATTAACGTCGAAATCGAGCAGACCGATCAGGATACCGGTAAAGGTGCCGAGAACCCCGAGGGATGCGAGGCTGGTGGGTGTGATTGCGACAAACCTCGCGCTCACATGGCGCTGCGCGAGCGGGAGGAACAGGAGGATTATGGCGAAGATCAGCCAGCCGATAATCAGGACGCAAAAAAAGAAGGTGATCTCGTCAGAGAGGATGCTTTGGTAAATGCGATTCAGTTGTTCCATGCGTAAAATGCCTTTGGGAATCTGGCTTGGTGCCGTGCATTTTGCATAGCTTGGCGCTCTGGAAATGCGGTGGGCGGGAGCTCTGGAATCTTTAATATTTTTAATCCTCAACAGCCAAGCGGTGCTTGGCTGTTGAGGAGGCGTTGTGAAAAAGACGTTTTATTGGGAAAAGGGTGAAGTCACTCAGAACACAATAAAAAAAACTGTACTCCCTTCCCCCAAAGGCAGTAAGGTGGTTTTTTTAGGGAAACAGTCAGCTGTTCTAAAAAACAATAATCCGTTGTTTTATAAAACTTCATACAACAGAGATCACTCAAGGGGGGATCTTCTGGAGCGCGCAAAGCAAGCGTTTCGAGGTGTACTGTTTGATATCACCAATGATAATCACAACGGGGATATTAAAACTCATCTAAAAAACAAATTTTCCAAAGAAAAGAAATTCGATGAAAAACAAGGCATTTGCTGCAAATACTGCAAAACGATCATTACTAGGCATTCTGCTCGCATTGAAATGCACGACAGGAGCACCCACTTTTTTGTGAACCCTGCCGGAAAAGGCTTTGTAGTTCAATGTTTCAATCAGGCCGAAGGCTGTTTTGTTCATGGAGAACCCAGTGATTTCTTTAGCTGGTTTACAGGCTACCGCTGGCAATATGCCCATTGCCATCACTGCGGTGTTCACTTAGGTTGGTACTTTGCCGATTCCCTAGGAAACAGTTTTTTCGGATTAATTACCGAGCACCTGCAGGGCTTGTGATCACCCGATCGGAATCCAAGAAAACCGTTGATTGGTTTTTTGGGGCTTGCTCTATCAGCAGAGCTATAACTGATGATCTCGCAAAACGTCTTAAGTCACTAATGTATTGATAATATTGGATAAAAGTAGAAATAGAGATGGTATCTACAGGCACCAACCGGTTATGATCACCTCGGAAAGCCAGCTTCACTTGGCTTTCCGAGGTGCCCTGCGGGGCTTGTCTATTGGGGGAAGAATTATAAATCAACGGCTTACGTTACAGGTGATGATGCCACTTCCCCCAAAACCCCATCTCATTCAAGGTTTTTCGAGGTACCCGATAGCATTACAAATCCAGAATCGCTTGGCGACAGGCAGCGTACGCACGTGGACGCAGGGGAGGTAGTTGGCTTTCGCGCAGATCGAAGCCAAAGGCGCGTTTGCTGAGAACAATCAGCGGTGGTGACTGGATGCGCTTGAAGAGTCCGCGGCGCAGCAGCGCATCGATCCATTCAAGGTCCGCCAGCCACTCAGCGGGGCTTGCGAAAGTGTCGCGGAAGCGCTCAGTGAAGGGATAGCCGATGCGCGTAAGCAGTTCGTCATCAAGATACCACTGCATCAAATCCAGCGGGTGTCTGCGGTATTCGATGAATTGCCGCAGAATGCAATCGTGGTAATCGTAGCGTATCGGATCGCCGCATCCCTTGGTGATGTCCTGCGCCGCGGATAGCTCAGCACTGGGTACAACCTCGCCGTTGAGTAGATTCCAGGGGATCACTTCGCTCTGATAAATCGTCTGATTAAGGTAGCGCGCCAAGGCGAAGACCCCCGTCTTGTATAAGTCGGCGATCGGCGCGATAGCGCCATTGACATCCCCATAGAGCGTCGCATACCCCAAGGCAAGCTCGGTTTTGTTGGCGTTGTTGGTGAATACGCAACCGTACTTGGCGGCCACAGCAGCGAGCACGTCAGCGCCGCGGATGCGCGCTTGGATGTTTTCCTGCAACAACGCTGCATCACCGCTTTCAGTGTGCCTAGCAAAATCAATGCCCGCTACTAAAGCGGCAACCTCAGCGTATAGCGTCTCTATTGAACAACTTTGAAAATCAATCCCTAAAGCGCTGCACAGATGGCGCGCGTTGCGCTGCGTGAGCGCGGAGTTAAAGCGTGTTGGCATGTTGATCGCCAACACGCGGGACGCCGTGAACGTATCCGCAAGCAGCGCTGCAACCAGACTCGAATCCACCCCGCCGCTGACTCCGATCAGATACTTGGCGGTGCCGCCGAGCAGCTGATCGAGATGCAGCAAGCCGCAGCGGATGGCCGAATGAAGCTCGCTCATTGAGGCTTCGCTGGTCGCATGATCGCTGCGCTGGGATAACTGATCGCTGCGCTGGGATAACTGATCGCTGCGCTGGGATAACTGATCGCTGCGCTGGGATAACTGATCGCTGCGCTGGGATAACTGATCGCTGCGCTGGGATAACTGATCGCTGCGCTGGCTGGCACCAGAGGCTGTTGCAGTTGCCGTACTGGGGCGAGTCGTATGGGCAGTGCTTGCGTGGACGGTGGCGGTGTTGCTCAAGCGCCCGGCGGCATCAGCACCGGGCGGCGTTAGCACTTGGCGTGGCGGCACGACCAACAGCTCTTCAGTCCACTGCGAGGCCATCGCAAGGATCTGTCTGTCGGCAGCGTAGGCGGTGGTGGCACCATCAAATACAATGACATTTTTCCCGTTGTTTTGTGCCCCGACGTTATTCACATAGTAGTAATCAATCGCGGTTTCGGCTAATGCGGTGGACACCATGCGATGGCGTTTGGCGTTTTTCAGCGCAGTCCACGGCGATGCCGACAAATTGACCACCAGCGTTGCACCGGCGCGTTTCCAAGCAGGAAGGGTGTTCAGCGCCGCGCCGGCATAGCGGTAATCGGCGTACCACAAGTCTTCGCACAGTTGTACGCCGAGCCGCAATTCATTCACCTCATCGGTGGTACAGCGCGCTGGCTGATTGGCTGCGCCGGCGGGATCATTTGCCGCGCTGGAGGAGGCGATCGGCAGGCGGTATGGCACCATCCAGTGGTGCAGTTGGCTACCGCTTTCTGCAGCCAACTGCGTCAACGAGTAAAAGTGCCGGTTATCATCAAAGAAGCGATAGTTGGGTTGCAGAGTCTTGGGATGAACGCCGCAAGGCAGGGCGCAGGGTAGGTTCTGCCGCTCGATCCACTGACGGTCAACACACACCCAAGCGGCGTTGTATTTGCGCAGCCGCCCGTCCTCGGCGCTACGTTCGGGATCGATAGCGACGTTACCAAATACGACCGCTAAGCCGGCGCTTGCCTCACGGATCTCTTCACTGTAAGCAGCAAAATCCTCAACCACGCGATCCTGCTCCCAGCAATCACCGAGAATATAACCGCTGATACACAACTCGGGAAACACCACCAGTTGTGCGCCGTGCCGCCGCGTTTGAGAAAGAAAGCGCAGCATGCGCGCAACGTTATCGTCTGGACGCCCGGCGCGGACCTGCATCTGGACTAATGCGGTGGTAAGCATTCAGCAACGCGACCGGTGCAGCAACATCGCGCTGAAAAAGCGCCAACCGGTGTTACGCCGCGGCACCGCCGATCGTTGCTTTTGCCACATGGGGGCCGCGAAAAACCAAAGCGGGATGGGGGGTGGGGAAAGAGACATCATCACCTGTAAGGTAAACCGTTGATTTATAACACTTCACCCAATAGACAAGCCCCACAGGGGGGCCTCGGGAAGCCGCCGACTTCGCGCAGTTTTTCGAGGTACCCGCACACGCGCGGCGCGAGCGCGTCAAATAACCGCTGCGCTGGTGGTTGTAGCACCGATAAGCGCGCGGGTCTCGTCCAGCCCAAGCATCAAATTCATGTTCTGGATCGCCTGACCGGCAGCGCCTTTGACCAGATTGTCCTCGACGCACAGCACGACGATGTGATCACTGTTCAAAGGGCGATGCCATGACAGGCGGCACATATTACTGCCGACGACATCCCCAGTCGCTGGATGCGACCCGGGCGGCATCACGTCAACAAACGCTTCCGCGCCATAGCGCTGCTCGAAAATCGCCTGAAAGTCGGCCTGTGGATTGGTTACGCGCGCATACAAGGTGGCATGGATGCCACGTACCATCGGCACCAAGTGAGGCACAAAGGTCAGTTCGACCGGAGCTTTAGCGACGCGGTTCAATTGCTGTACAATTTCCGGGTGGTGGCGGTGAGCGCTCGCCGAATAGGCTTTGAATGAACCATGCACCTCGCAGAACTGGCTGACCAACGCCGCTTTTCTGCCGCTGCCGCTGACCCCAGATTTGGCATCTGCGATCAGCCCAGTAGGCGCGATCACATCGGCTTCAAGGAGTGGCGTCAACCCTAAAATGGTTGCTACCGGATAGCAGCCGCTGTTGGCCACTAGGCGTGCGTTGCGGATGCGCTCGCGGTTGACCTCGGGAATGCCGTACGCGGCTTCGGCGACGAGCTCAGGGCAGGCATGCGTCATCCCGTAGCATTGCTGCCATTTTGCGGTATCGCTCAAGCGGAAATCAGCGGCCAGATCGATAACCTTGACGCCGGCTTGCAGCAACCCCGGCGCGGCGTGCATCGCGGTACCGTTAGCCGCCGCGAAAAATACGACATCGCATTCTTTAAGCAGCGGGGTATCGGGCGGCACATAGCTCAATTCGACAACACCGCGCAAGCTGGGAAACAGCGCCGCTACTGCCTGACCGGTTGCGCTGCGTGAAGTAACGCAATGCAGCGCAACGTCGGGATGGAACGCCAACAACCGCATCAATTCGATCCCGGTGTAACCGGTACCGCCAACGATCCCTGCAGTGACCATTTTCACAAGCTCCAAAAGAACAGCATCCAAGCGTTATCACCTGCCGCACGCCAACCCGCGCAGCGGTCAATTACTCCAGTGCGGCGGTCAATCATTCGTAGAGGGAAACATCTGACGCTGCGGGTTGATAATTGCCGTTTGAAAGCCTACCATGAAACCCTGCTTCCAGCCACTCAAGGATCTTCTCGTTATGTTCGATAAAGCGTTGCGTTGCCGATTCCCGTTTGCGACTTTCCGTTGCGTGTGCGTCAGTGCAGCACTGATGAGCAGTGGCTGCTATGCCGTAGCAACGAAGCAGAGTGCGATCCCCCAAAGCGGTGCCCCAATCGCAGTTTACGCTCAAAATGCCACTACCAGCGCAGCGGCAGCGACAACCACCGGCGCGGATAAGCACTTGAGCAGTGAGATACTGTATCGCATCCTCGCCGCAGAATTTGCGATACAGCGCCAGTTATTCTCAGCCGCTCAGGAAAGCTACCTCGAATTGGCTTACGGAACGCATGATCCAGAAATCATACACCGTGCGTTGCAGATCAGCATCGCCGCCAAGGATTTGCGGCATGCGCTGGAGATGGCGCGGCTGTTGACGCAGGCGCGACCCGATGAACTCGAATCCCACCGTCTCCTCGCCCAACTGTTGCTAAGCGCCGGCCCGCAACATCAGGACGAGGCGCTGGCGGAACTGCGCTGGTTGCTTAGCGCAGTAGAACAGCAGGAGTCCTCGGCGGCGGCTTTCCATGCCATCGGCAGATTGCTGTCGAAAATCTCCGATAAAGCCCTTGCAATTGATGCGATGCGCCGCATCGTCGCCGATCATCAGGACAGCGCCGCCGCCGCGTTTGCCTTGGCAATGTTGCTTTCAGGCGATGAGGACAACTGGGACGCAGCGCTTACGCACTACCAGTCGGCGCTGGCACTGGCACCTACTGATGAACGCATCGTAACGGCCTACGTCAGCGTACTGCAGCGCGCCGAGCGCTTGGATGAGGCCTTGGCGGTGCTAACGCAGCATCTCGCGGCGCGCCCTGATGCCAGCGCGGTGCGCATCGTGTATGCGCGCACCCTGATCCTCGCCAAACGCCCTGCGCAAGCCCTTGAGCAACTGCAACGGCTGCTCGTCGAGGCACCAGATAATGACGAAGTCAGCTACATGCAAGGGCTGCTGTTGGTTCAGCTTGAGCGCCTTGACGAGGCTGAAGAGGTGTTCAAACGCTTGATCTACAATCCAATGCGGAAGTATACCGTCTGGTATCACTTGGCGCAGATCTACGCAACACAAGAGCGCGTTGACGATGCCATCGACGCCTATCAGCGCATTGAAGGCGGTCAATACCGTTTCAACGCCAAAATCCAAGCGGCACTGCTGCTTGCCGCTCAGGATCAGTTGGACAGCGCCCTTGAGCAACTGCACCAGAGCGAGCCGCACGACGTCGACCAACACGTTCGCGTACGGCGTATCGAAGGCTATATCCTGACTGAGCGCGAGCTGTATGACGAGGCGATGCAGGTGTACAACCAAGCCTTAGCGCGATGGCCAGACAGCAATAAGCTGCTGCTTGATCGCGCCATGTTGGCGGAACAACTGGACGATTTAGAGGCCTTGGAGCGTGATCTGATGGTGATTATCGAGCGCGATTCGGAGCATATCGAGGCGCTGAACTCGCTCGGCTATACGCTGGCCGATCGCACCGATCGTTACGCAGAAGCGCTCGCCTATATCGAGCGCGCTTATGCTATCGATCCCGATAGCTACTACATTGTTGACAGCATGGGCTGGGTGATGTACCGCCTCGGGCGCTATACTAAAGCGCTGCATTTTCTGCGCCAAGCGTTGACGCTGTACAGTAAAGAGAATCCCGATCGACCCGACCCGGAGATCGCCTCGCATCTCGGCGAAGTGCTGTGGGTCACTGGCAATAAGGAGGAAGCGCGGCGCATCTGGGACAACGCGCTGCAGCATTACCCCGCCAGTGCAATCATCCTTGAAGTGCGCAAACGCCTGAGTGGTTCCTGAGATTTACCCGCAGGGCAACTCGGAAACCTTGAATCGGCCAAACGGGATAGAGGGTTTTCGAGGCTCCCTTATGGAATCTATACTCATGTTACTTGAAGATGCTCAATGGGTGAGGGAGACCGTTTTTTGCACCTCGTTGAGTCGCGCTGCGTTTGACGCTCTGGAAAGGGCGTCGGGCAGTGCTTTGGAATCTGAAGCGTTATTTAATCCTGAAAAACAAGCGGCGCTTAGCTTTCAGGAGGGTAAGGAGGGTAAAGCGGTTTATATTGGGGAAAGGGGGGACTATTGGATCGACTGTAATCAGTCCACGAAACGCCCCCTTCTCCCCAACCCCCTATCCCCTATCCCCTATCCCCTTTCCTTGTATGACCTTCTCCCTGAATTTTCGCCTACAAATTGGGCTTCGATAAACGCTCTGGAATGACCGCGGGCGAGGCTCTGGGATAAGAGCATGACAATAGCCCTTTCCTGCATCTTCAAGTAACACCGGTATAGACCCTTTCCCCAATAGACAAGCCCCGCAGTAAGGTTGCGCTCCGCGTGCGCTCTTTTGCGCAACGAGGCGATTCCTCCGCCCCCTCGTGCCCTCCTTGAAATCGGTCATCATCAAGCGCCCGCTCACACGCCGCCTTGCCGCCCTGCTGTGGCTGCTCATCAGCGTCAGCGGTTGTGCCGGCCACCGCGCTACGCCAGCGCCGGCACCGCTCCCTTCCTTGGAAGTTGCGGCGGGGTGGGCTGCGCACCAGCGCCAACTACACGCCTTCGAGGCGTGGACGGTGGTTGCGCGTCTGGCACTGCAAAGCGGCACTCAGAGCAGCAGCGCTTCCCTGCATTGGCGGCAGCAACAGCAGCATTATTTGATCCGCCTGTCTGGCATCCTAGGGATCGGATTGACAACAATCGAGGGCGACGTCAAGCGCATCACGGTCACGACGCCAAAGCAGCAGCTGAGCACCAGCGGCGACTTGCAGCAGTGGCTACACCAGCAGCTTGGCTTTCGCATCCCGGTAGCGCAGCTGCGATGGTGGTTGCGCGGCGTACTCGCTCCAGAAGCGATATCTGGCAGCGCTCCACAACACCACAAAACGCTGCAATACCGGCTCAATGCGCAGGGGCGGCTGTTGGAATTGCAGCAACACGGTTGGCGTATCCAGTACCGCCGCTATGCACGCTTCGATGGCCTTGATTTGCCGACGCGCATCAGGCTTCAGTACACACCCCCGTCAAGTTTCCATGCGGATCCGCAGACAGAGCACGCGGAACAGACGGAACTGCGCTTGGTCATCCGCCGTTGGGAGAGCGCCTCTTGAAGGCGCGCTGCATCGCGGTTTTGCACTGCCTCCCTTTGCAACACCCCTCCCAAGTGCCCTTTAAACGCCTTTTAAACGCCATTTACACCCCGCCGGCCAGCGCGGATTCCGCCAAAATGTCCGACCGACCACAGTCAGCGAGGCTTGCGTGAACGCTTCTGAGGCATCTCACGACCACCATCGGGCACGGTGCTTTGCCGATCGCGGTGCTACCGCGACGGTCCATTGCTACCGTGCGCCAGCGAAGATCAACCTGTTGCTGCGCGTGCTGGGGCGCCGTAGCGACGGTTATCACAACCTGCAAACCCTGTTCCAGTTTCTCGATCGCGGCGATCGCGTAAGCCTTCGCGTACGCCATGACGGTCAGTTGCGGCGCACACATGGCCCAGCCGCGATCGCTGTTGAAGACGATTTGGCGATGCGCGCCGCGGCGCTGCTGCAAGTTGTCGCCGAATGCCCCTTAGGCGCTGATCTAGGGCTTGACAAGCAAATCCCGGCAGGCAGTGGCTTAGGCGGTGGCAGCTCTGATGCGGCTGCCGTACTGTTGGCGTTGAATCACTTATGGGGCACCGATCTGGGGATCGATCAACTGACCGCTCTAGGTCGACGACTCGGCGCTGATGTACCGTTATTCGTCCAACGTCATGCTGCTTGGGGCGAAGGGGTCGGTGACCGTTTAACGCCGATAGTGCTGCTTGAACTTTGGTATGTGGTGGTGTTTCCACCGCTTACAGTGTCAACCCGGGCGGTGTTTTCCGCTGCTGAACTGCCGCGTGACGCGCCGCCGCTTACGCTTGCCGAGGTGCGCGGTGACTTCAGCAGCACCGCCGGCGTGCTTGACCAACGCCACCTGATCGCCGCCCTTGAGCCGCGCATCAACGACTGTGAAGGGATCGCCTGCGCACTGTTCCCCGAGGTTCGCAGCGTGCTTGAGTGGCTCAACGCTTTTGCTCCTGCCCACTTGAGCGGCAGCGGGGGAGCGGTGTTCGCTGCTTTTGAGACGCATGCGCAGGCCGCCGCGGTAGCGGCTAGGTTGCCGACCGACCAAGGCTGGACAGGGTGGGTGGCGCAAGGGCTCAATCGCTCGCCGCTGATAGTAAATGTAGCGCCTGACGGGGCGCGTAGGTAAAATACAGCAAACCGCTGAAGGCTTGGCTATAATTAGCGGCAGCCGATGAGGTACGCTGTGATCACGTGCAACGTGCGTAACGCTTCACGCCGATGGGGTGTAGCCAAGCGGTAAGGCACGGGACTTTGACTCCCGCATTCCCAGGTTCGAATCCTGGCACCCCAGCCATCTATCCAGCCGTACCTTCCCCCATCCACTGGTGGTTCTTGTCACCCCCCGCTCATACAACGACCATGAAGCCATAGCGAATGGTTTCAGGTGGAGTGCATACAGAAAACCACATGAGAGCTTTGCACAAGTGAAAAAACGGCAGTGTGGCAAAGCAAACAGATGCGAAAAGGAATTTATTGGTCATAAATGAGTATGTTTGAGCCTGTTTCTATCCAAATATTATGTAGCTATGGTCGTTATTTCGATCTCTTATCGGTCTTGTGCAAAGCTCTCATTAAAATAAGAAAATCTTTTGAGCAAATTGTATCACCTATAAAAACCAAAGGAATTGATGATTGCGCTTTCATCATAAAAGAAAAGAAGGGAAATAAAATTGTTCAGATAACGAAAGATGAGGCACACTTTTTCGATACTCAAGACCCAAGTAAAGAGATGTTAGATGCTCCTGCCACATTTACGACAAATATAAAAATAATTAACTTATCGTTTAATGAACACAATAAATGGTATGTTAATGATGGAGAATCAAATTATTACGTCACCGTTGAAGATCAAGATTTCTTATCCGCTATAGAAAGCAATAAACCTTTTAGCAAAGGAGATATTTTGAGAGTAAAGATAAGAAGAGAACAATATTATATTAAAGATGAGAATAAATTAAAAACAGAGAATTTCATAGAATCTGTAGTAGAGCATAGGCAGCCGCCACAATCAAATCAAGGAAGGATATTCGAATCGATAAGAATCCCGACAGAACCAGAGCATCAAAGTCAGCATGACTCTGTAACCTTAGCCAAAGTGGAAAAAGACGAAGTAAAAAAAGTGTCTAAGCGCTTAAAAAGGTGGGCAAAGCATCAAAGTCAGTATAACTCTCGAATATTAAACGCATTTTTGCACTTAAATAAAAATGACGGAAAGCAAATAACTAAGGAAAAAATCGAAGAACATCTGGGCAACCCTCCTTGGTTTTCTTCAAATTTTGCGCAAATGAAAGCGATAGCCGATCGGAATCACAGTAAAGTGTTCGACGTATCATCAGGGTATGTGACAATTTGGCCGCCGGTAGAGAAGGAGGTTGAAGCATATTGGCAACAAGTAAATCACAGCAAGTAAGTCAAGCTAGAATTTGAGTTGTGAGCCACCTATCAGTACATATCAAAGTTCTAAAAATATAATGAATTTAAAAGAAACTCCATTTTTCACATTGCGAAAAAATATTTTAGCTTTATTTTAAATCATCTTGCATCAATTCCTCAAACCTTATTTAGTCAGTTTATTTTTTGTAATAGATATCAACCAAAAAACGAATGCCCAAAAAATACCAGAGAAGATAAATAACCCTAACCGAATAAGACCTGTTAATTCACCGAATGGCTGATAAAAAAAGACTTCACTAAGTAAAAATACAGGGAATAACATCACGGTTGCCAACGGTGCAGATACTTGAAGGCCAACAAAAATGCCAATTATAGGCAAAATAAACCCAAATATAAAACCCAAAAGTATAATTTTCTTTTGTTTGCGCATCATAGAGCACCTCGAAAAATATCATGGATCGGTTTGCACCGCTTGACGCTCTTTGAATGCTTCTGGCGGAGGCTCTGGAATATTAATATTTTAATCCACAAACAGCCAAGCGGTGCTTGGCTGTTTGTGGAGGCGTTGTAAAAAAGACGTTTGTATTGGGGAAGGGTGATAAATGCGGTGCTGGTGTTCTGGATGATGGCATTGTTAATTTACTATGTCTGATGTATCATGCTCCTTTTCATATACCCAATGGAGGAGCGCATGATGACCATTTGCCCCCAATACGATACTGACAATTCAAAGACGGAGTCATAAATGAGCGTCAACGCCATCAATGTAAAAGCTGCGGATACATACGGTTGCCTTTCTGGATAAGGGACCTGCCGTCCGGCGTCAGGCCTTGGAGCTTTACTTGGAAGGGCTAGGGTTTCGCTTCATTAATCGGATTCTGAAGTGTAGCCACGTTGCTGTATACAATTGGATCAGAGCGTTTGGCGAAACCTGCACAGGCGATCCGCTCAGAGCCCCCGCCAGAGATTGTCGGAATTGAGGCAATGCATCCCTCTATCGGCTCAAAAACCGCCTGCTGGATCTGGATTGCTGTTGAGCGACATGGAAAAAGGTTCATCAACAGCGTATTGGGCAGGCGTAATACAACCACCGGGCGACGGCTATGGCACCGTCTTGCAAGATAGAAGCATCGAGCAGGTCATAACGGATTATTGGCAGCCTTATGAGCATTTTGTTCCGCGGGCACACTCAATCCAAAGCACCGGCGTATAGCGTTGAAGGCTGCACCAGCCTGCTCCACCATTTTCTTGCGCGGCTGAAGCGGAACCAAGCGAGGTTGGGGATGATGAGTATCGCTTACAATCTCAAGCGGGCCGCTAATCTTCAAAAAGTGTGTTGGGCGCTACGGGATAAGTGTATCCAAAATAGGAGAATTGAACCGAAAATGGATGGTTTGAACCGTTGATTTCCAACCACTTGAGGACATCACTGCCTCTTTTGGCAGTATGAGCCCAAACTCCTGAAAAAAAACCTCATACCTCTTCTCCCACCCCTTATGCCTCTCTAGCGCAAAGCTGCTCAATTAGATACTGTAGGGCACCTCGAAAAACTGGCTTCGCCAGCTTTTCGAGATGCCTTGCGAGGCTTGTCTGTTGTTGGAATAATTATAAATCAACGACTTACGTTACAGGTGTTCATGCCCCTTCCCCCAAACCTCCATCCCGCTTTGGTTTTTCGATGTCCCCTGTAGTAAATTAACAATGCTCTTTTGCGAGATCATCATTAGAATATCTCAGAGCATTGCCCGAAGCCACTCCAGAGCGCTTCTGAAAAAACCAATAGCCAAGCAGTGCCGTTTTTTACAATGACCAACGCTGTGCATTAAGTAGCGTTAGCATACCTGCTAACCCTTGAGTATTACCACTAAAAGCCACTGAATTTAAGGACCTCTGAATTATGAGAATGACTTCACAAGAAGCGTTTGTCGAGACCCTGCGCATCAATGGCGTAACCCACGCCTTCGGCATTGTCGGTTCATCGTTTATGCCTGGATTGGACGTATTCGCCCGCGCCGGGATTCGTTTCGTTGACGTCGCGCACGAGCAAGGAGCGGCGCACATGGCCGATGGCTACAGCCGTGCTGGCGGTGGGATGCCGGTGTGCATCGCGCAAAACGGCCCTGGGATCACGAATTTCGTCACCGCGGTTGCCGCCGCTTACTGGAACCATACGCCGATGCTGGTCATAACCCCGGAGACCGGCGTGATGACCCAAGGGCTCGGCGGTTTCCAAGAGACGCGCCAGTTGCCCTATTTTGAGGAGATCACCTGCCACCAAGAAACCTTGGCGCACCCGAATCGCATGGTTGAGGCGCTGGCGCGCTGTTTTCAGCGTGCGCGGCAACACAGCGCACCAGTACAATTCAACATCCCACGCGATTACTTTTATCAAATCATTGACGCCTCGATCCCGCAACCGCGCCAACCAGGGCGCCAACCCGGTGATAAACAGCAAGTCATGACCGCCGCGACATTGCTCAGCAGCGCCCGCTGCCCGGTGATCGTCGCCGGTGCCGGCGTGGTGCTCAGCGATGCGATAGAGCAAACTCGCCAATTGGCGGAAAAACTGGGAGCACCCGTCGCCAACAGCTATCTGCACAACGACAGCTTTCCGACCAACCATCCGCTGGCGGTCGGACCGCTCGGCTACCAAGGCTGGGAATCGGCGATGAAAATCGTACAGCAGGCGGATGTCATCCTAGCGCTCGGCACGCGCTTGAATCCGTTCAGCACCTTGCCACAGCACAATATTTCCTATTGGACCGGCAACGCCAAGATCATCCAAGTCGATACCAATCCCGATATGCTGGGCCTTGCCAAAGCGATCGACGTCGGTATTTGCGGCGATGCCGGGGCGGTTGCCGAGCAACTCCTGGCAGTGCTCAAAGACCACGTTGGTGGGGATGAAGCCGCCGCACGACGCGATTACATCGCGACGCTGAAATCGGCATGGCTGCAGAAGCTATCCGGCTGGGATCACGAAGAAGACGACGGCAACAGCACTTGGAACGCCCGCGCCCACGCGGCGGAGCCAGACAAACTGGCACCCCGTCAGGCATTGCGTGCGATCCAGGACGGCTTACCGGCGGATGCCATGGTGTCCACCGATATCGGCAACATTTGCGCGATGGCCAATAGCTATCTGCGCTTTGAAAGCCCACGCAGCTTCCTTGCTCCAGGCATGTTCGGCAACTGCGGCTATGCGTTCCCGGCGATCATGGGTGCCAAATTGGCTTGCCCACAGCGACCGGCAGTGGCTTTGGTCGGGGATGGCGCATTTGGCATCAGCCTCAACGAGCTACCGACCTGCGCACGAATGAACATTCCAGTAACCATCGTGGTATTCCGTAATGCCCAGTGGGGGGCCGAGAAAAAGAATGATATCTTGTGGTTCAAAGAGCGTTTTGTCGGCACCGAGTTGGGCGATGACTTCAGCTATGCCGCGGTCGCTGAAGCCTTCGGCCTGAAAGGCCAGCGGCTTGAGACGATGGCGGCTCTGACGCAGTCAATCAAAGACGCCTGCAAGGCACAGGCCGAAGGGCAAACGACGCTGCTTGAGGTGGTCGTCAACAAGGAACTGGGGGCACCGTTCCGCCGTGATGCGATGAAGGATCAATCCTGCTTACTGCCACGCTACCAGGACTTGACCGTCGGCCACTGATGCAAAAGCCCTGCGCTCGGCTACGCTCAGCGCTCTGGGAGCGCAGCGGGTGGGAGATCTGGAAATGCGGCGCTGATGTTTTGGAGGAGAAGATCCTTCCAGCAGTTATTTCATGGTGCCGCTGACCGGTCTTCGACGGTCAGCGAACGGCGCGCCGTAGGCGCACCTGATTCTCCTGAAAACCGAGCTGCGCTTGGCTGTTGCGGAGAGATTTACAGAAAAGACGTTTGTATTGGGGAAAGGGTGAAACCACTCCACCACAATAAAAAAACGCGGTACTCCCTTCCCCCAAGCCCCTAACCCCAGGATCTCCTGCGCCCTCGCCTCGACGCCGTGCATGACCGAGGGCGGTAGTAAGGCTCTGGAATAGCTTCGGGCAGCGCTCTCAATTAAAATAAAATCATCATGACACACAAAAACCTGCAAGAGCTTGCGCAAAAACGCCTCGCCGCAGGCCAAGGCGGCGGTCAGCGGCGCATTGAGGCACAACATGCCAAGGGGCGTCTTACCGCGTACGAGCGCATCGAACTGCTACTGGACGCAGGCAGTTTTGAAGAATGGGGTAGGTTCGTCGAGCATCGCTGTCACGACTTCGGCATGCACCAGCAGCGCATCCTAGGCGATGGAGTGGTCACTGGTTACGGTGCCATCAACGGTCGCGCGGTATTCGTCTTCAGCCAGGATTTCACGGTGTTTGGTGGCTCACTGTCGGAAGCCCATGCGGAGAAGATCTGCAAAGTGATGGATCACGCGATGAAGGTCGGAGCGCCACTGATTGGCATCAATGATTCGGGCGGCGCACGCATCCAGGAGGGGATCGCTTCTTTAGGCGGCTATGCTGAGGTATTCCAGCGTAATGTGCTGGCTTCTGGCGTAGTGCCACAGATCTCGATGATCATGGGCCCATGCGCCGGCGGCGCGGTGTACTCGCCAGCGATCACCGATTTCATTTTCATGGTACGCAACAATTCGTATATGTATGTCACCGGCCCTGAAGTTGTAAAAACGGTAACTCACAAGGAGAGCGACCACGAGCAGTTGGGCGGCGCGCTGACCCATAGCACCCGCTCTGGGGTGTCCCATCGCGCTTTTGCTGACGATGTTGAAGCGCTGCTGATGCTGCGGCGTTTCTTCGACTACCTGCCGGCGAATAATCGCAGCGCAGCACCGCACTATCCGACCAGCGATCCCCAGGAGCGCGAAGAAACATCGCTCAGCACCTTGGTGCCGAGCAACTCAAACCAGCCTTATGATATGCGCGAGCTGATCCTGAAAGTCGTGGATGAGGCCGAGTTCTTCGAGCTGCAACCAGACTATGCGACAAATATTATGATCGGCTTCGGGCGTCTGGATGGATATGCGGTAGGTATCGTCGCCAATCAACCGATGCACCTAGCTGGTTGCCTCGACATTGCCGCATCGGTTAAGGCCGCACGCTTCGTGCGCTTTTGCGATTGCTTCAATATACCGCTGCTGACCTTCGTCGACGTGCCCGGTTTTATGCCTGGCGTTGAGCAGGAATACGGCGGCATCATCCGCCACGGTGCCAAGCTATTGTATGCTTACGCTGAGGCAACCGTGCCTAAGGTCACGCTCATCACGCGCAAAGCGTATGGCGGTGCTTACGATGTGATGAGTTCAAAGCATCTGCGCGGCGATGTTAACTTCGCATGGCCAAGCGCCGAGATCGCGGTGATGGGTGCCAAAGGCGCTGCCGGGATACTCTACCGCAAAGACGCTAACGACGCGGCGCGTACCCAACAGCACATCGACCACTACCAGCAAACCTTCGCCAACCCATTCGTCGCCGCTCGCCGTGGTTACATTGACGATATCATCCAGCCGCCCGAAACACGCCATCGCCTGTGCCGCTCGTTTGCCATGTTGCGTTACAAACGCCTGCGCAACCCGTGGAAGAAACACGGGAATATCCCACTTTAGCGTCAGCCTGCAAGCGCTCAAGAGCACACCAAACGCAACATTCCAAAAACCGAAAAGCGAACCTTGGATTTTGATTTTATGATGGCTGTCGGGTTTCGTGTGGTTAACAGCCGATTTATTAAGTAAATCGGGTCTATTAATAACCCAATGATGGAGAGCTTGTACAGGGGAACGATAACCCAGAGCTTTCTGTGGGATTTGGTGATTGTAGATCTGCAAGTACCGCTCTAAGAGCGTTGTCGGGTTTCAGGTGGCTATATTCCGATTTATGAAGTGGAGAGCTTGTACCGGGGAACGGTAGTCCAGAGCTTTCTGTGGGATTTGGTGATTGTAGATCTGCAGGTAACGCTCTTCTAAGAGCGCTTTGAGGTCTTGGGAGGAATCAAAGCGTGTCGTTTTGAGTACCTCGCTGATGCGACCGTTGAAGCGCTCACCCATGCCGTTGGTCTGAGGTTTCCGAGGTTTGATCAAGCGGTGCTGTATATTCTGTTTGGCACAGCCTTGATCGAAAAGGTGCTTGCCCGTGGGTTTGCGCTCGAAAGTGGCGCAGAACCTGTCGGTGAATTCTTTTCCGTTATCCGTCAGGATTTTGTTAATCCGGAACGGATCTTTTGTAATCAGACGCTCAAGGAAAGCACGGGCGTTTGCGGCGCTCTTGTGGTTCACGACTTCCAGATACACCCAGCGGGTGGCTCGATCTATCGCTACGGAACACCTCTCTAGTGCAAAGCTCTCTTATGAATATTCCAAAGCACTTAGCGCTACGCATAATGAGGGTTGTTTGCCCGTTTTCAGGGGGCGCTTAATGGCGCACACGGCATCCGCACCAGCGATTCAATTTACCCCATGGTGGTGGGAATGGGCACCGCTTAGCGAGAGCCGTGCCCATTCCCTGCCACCGCAGGTGGATTGCATCGTGGTTGGCTCTGGTTATACCGGGCTACACGCGGCGATCACCCTTGCGCGCGCCGGCCGTGAGGTGTTGGTGATCGATCAGGCCGCTTTGGGTGAAGGGGCGAGTACCCGCAACGGTGGGCAGGTTGGTAGCGGAAACCAGCATCATACAGTCGCTGATCTGGAACAACGCTACGCACCGGCAACAGCCCAGCGCCTGCTCGAAGAAGGGGTGCTGGCTCTTGATTATATTACTGATTTCATCCGCAAGGAGAAGATCGATTGCTATTTTGCAACGACCGGTCGCTTTCGTGGTGCCATCTCTGCCAAACACTACGAAGCACTCGCTCGCGAGTTCGAGTTATTGAATAAAAGAATCAAGGTTGCGTATTTTATGGTTGCGCGTGAACAACAGCACACCGTGCTCGGGACTGATTTTTACCACGGCGGTGTGGTGCTGCCAAACGACGCCAGCCTGCATCCTAGCGCGTATCATGCCGGCCTGCTCAAGATCGCAAGGAAGAGCGGCGTGACGCTGGTGTCACACTGCCATGTCAGCGGCGTAACCCGTAATAAACAGGACTATACCGTACACACCGCCCTTGGCGCAGTGCGTACGCGGCAGGTTATCATTGCAACTAACGGTTATAGTGGGGATGCACTACCATACTTCCGCTGTCGCGTTGTACCCATCGGCTCTGCGATCATCGCGACTGATGTGCTGCCCGTCGAGCAGGCTTTGCAATTGATCCCGCAAGCGCGGGTTATCGGTGATACGCGGCGGCTTGTTTATTATTATCGGCTGTGCCCGGCGCATTGCCGGGTGTTGTTTGGCGGTCGCATAAAGGGCACGGTCGGCTCCCGCTCAATGGTCAGCTTTGAGCATCTACGGCAGGAAATGATCCGCATCTTTCCGACGTTATCCAAGGTTCCATTGACCCATTGCTGGAGTGGCTATGTCGCTCGTACGCACGATATGCTGCCGCATATAGGCAACCGCGCTGGTATGCACTATGCTATGGGCTATTGTGGCTCAGGCGTGTCGCGCTCAAGCTATGCAGGCTGCAAAGTTGCGCAGCAGATATTGCGGCAGGATAATGGACACAGCCCTTGGAGTACGTTACCGTTTCAACCCTACCCGTTGCATCGATTTCATCCCTTGGGAGTAAAAATTGCAACCGCATGGAAACACTATCGGGATCAACGCGATCTGCATCACCGCTGACAGATTCATGGTAAGGGTGCCTCTATTGGGGAAATGACTCTTCCAACACTCATTTTGTGGTGCTGTTGAGTGGATCGAGAGGTCAGCGAACGGCGCGCCGCAAGCGCCCCTCATTAAAAATAAAACAACCCTTTCACCCAAACTCCCATCTCATTCAAGGTTTTTCGCGGTTCCCTAGTGAATCGTTACTGCCCGGTAACTTGCCAATGGCTTACAGTTGTATCGATTTTAACCATACGACTATTTTAATTACTGGCGGCGCTGGTTTTATTGGGAGTAATTTGGCTTTTTATTTCCAAGAGAATTATCCCAATGCAAAGGTGGTACTATTCGACTGCTTTAGAAATAACACTGTATTTTCTAATGGTCACCCACAGAGCCTTGGGCATTATAAAAATTTGATTGGTTTTAATGGTGAGGTGATCTGCGGTGACTTAAAAAATGAAACTGACATGGGGCTTTTAAATCGATATAAATTTGACTATATATTCCATCACGCCGCTATTTCCGATACCCGTGTATATGAACAAGAAATCATAATGCGAACCAACGTTAACTCCTTCTATGATTTATTAGCGATAGTAAGAACACATAAAGCCACATTGGTCTATGCAAGCTCTGCTGCTGTTTACGGGAATATGCCTGCACCACAAACAGTTGGCAACGAAAACCCCGACAGCCCATACGCATTCAGCAAATACATAATGGACAAAATTGCTTATGATTTCTCTGATAGAAATCCAGATATTCGTATAGTCGGGTTAAGATTTTTTAACGTCTATGGCCCCAGAGAATACTACAAAGGGAAAACTGCATCCATGATAATTCAGTTAGGTCATCAGATCCTAAGTAACAATCCCCCTAATCTATTCCAAGGATCGGATAAGATACTAAGAGATTTTATTAATATTGAAGATGTGCTACAAGCTAATATAAAAGCATGTGACACCAAGCGCAGTGGTGTCTATAATGTGGGCACTGGGAAAGCCATAAGTTTTCAAAAAATTGCTGATACTTTACAAAAATGCTTTAATACAAATATACCTACCAATTATTTTTCAAATCCATACAGTAGTTACCAAATGCACACACAAGCAGACATCAGTAGTACCTATAAATACCTAGATTTTGATCCAAGAATATCGCTAGAAGAAGGGATAACAAATTATATTCCTGAAATAAAAAAATCCTACAATACTCCAGTTCATTGAAAAACTTACAAGATCAATCGCCAAAAATATTGGTTATTGGTGATCTGATTATTGATCATTATATATGGGGTTCATGCAATAGAATATCCCCAGAGGCCCCTGTACCAATAGTCAGCGTGGCTAATGAAACCACAGTGCTGGGTGGTTGTGGTAATGTTGTCAATAATCTAAAAGCACTTGGTGCTGCTGTCAGTATCATAAGCGTTATTGGGGATTGCGAAGCTGGGGTTGAATTAAAAAAACTATTAACTGACATTAATGTTAGTTGTCAATACATAGTAGCTGAGAAAGACAGAATCACTTCCAAGAAAACCAGAATTATCACATCAGGGCAACATGTAGTACGTTACGATAAAGAAACTCCTCATGCTATCAGTACTCGCAGCCAACATATTATTTTTAATCATTTCAATGAAATAGTTGATTATTATGATATTATTCTGCTCTCGGATTATGCTAAAGGCGTTTTAACCAACGAACTAACCCAATTATTTATTTCTAGCGCCAACAAAAAAAATAAGAAAATACTTGTTGATCCAAAAGGCAGCGATTATTTAAAATATAAAGGAGCATATTTATTAACTCCAAATAAAGATGAGGCAAGTATCGCAACACAGATTAACATTAATGACGATGAAAGCCTTACTCAAGCAATTATTAAACTTAAAACAACCTGTGATTTGCAAATTTCGCTGATCACTCTGGGTAACAGTGGGATCGCTGTGTATGATGAGACGATGCATACTTACCCTACCGTCGCCAGAGAAGTGTTCGATGTCACTGGTGCTGGCGATACTGTCCTCGCCTCACTTGGCTTTGCGTTAGCCTGTGATGCCAGTATAAATGATGCGGCTCTGTTTGCTAATCTTGCCGCAGGGGTAGTTGTTGGGAAGGTAGGTAGCGCTTCAGCAACATTTAATGAAATCATTGAACATCAATCAATAATTGATGAATACAATAGCAGCAAATATATAAAAACCGCAAGTGAAATTGCTGCTTTAAGCAAAACGTTGCGAGAAAATGGAAATAAAATTGTATTCACTAATGGGTGCTTTGATTTGCTTCATATAGGTCATATTAAATACCTAGAAAGTGCTAAAAAATTTGGTGATGTTTTGATTGTTGGGATTAATTCTGATGAATCCGTTAGTACTTTGAAAGGGAGCAGCCGCCCCATTAATCCGCAACACGACAGAGCATATTTGCTCGGGGCGCTTGAAATCATCGATTATGTTGTTATTTTTGATGAAGAAACTCCTTATAATTTGATTCAAGCGATTAAACCACATGTTCTTGTTAAAGGTTCAGACTATAAAGATAAAGAAATAATAGGAAAGGACATTGTGGATGATCTGAAGCTAATTGAATTCGTAAATGGTAAAAGTACCACACACATAATTAATAAAATAAAACAAAACAAATGATTATGCTATCAGTCATTAAACATGAGTTTTCTCAACATATAGAAACGGCTAAAGCTACAATGGTGGCTATCGCTACAGAAATCGAGAGCACGGTTAACCTTTGTATTCAAAGCCTGAACAGCGGTGGGAAGATTATACTTTTGGGCAACGGCGGCAGCGCTGCCGATGCACAGCACATTGCGGCGGAATTGGTTTGTCGGTATAAAATTAATCGCAAAGGCTTGGCAGCAATTGCTATCACGACGGATACATCGATATTGACAGCGATCAGTAACGACTATGGTTATGAGTATGTCTTTAATCGTCAATTAGAGGCCATCGCAAATAAACAAGATGTAGTGATTGGGATTAGCACAAGTGGAAATAGCGTTAATGTGATTAATGCACTGATACTAGCCAATGAAATTGGTTGTACAACAATCGGGTTTAGTGGTATAAATAACAAGAAAATGAGTCCTTTATGTAATGTCAGTATCGCTGTTCCTGATAATGATACACCAAGAATCCAAGAAATGCATATTGTGATTGGACACACCATTTGTCATTTAATCGAACAAACGGTTGCATCCCTCGAAAAACCTCACAGCCAGAAACAATAAACGAACCCATGCCAGGGCCTTACCCGAAGTCCTCGGCCATGCACGGCGCTAAGCCGAAAGCGAAAGCTGTACTGGGGTTAGGGGTTTGGGGGAAGGGAGTACCGCGTTCAGGTGGGTTAAACACGCCCTCACCCTTCCCCCAATACAAACGTCTTTACCCTCCTTATTCTCCTGGGATGCTAGGCAACGCCTAGCATCCCAGGATTAAAAATATTAAAGATCCCAGAGCCCCTGCCCAAAGCCCTTCCAGAGCGTTGCCCTCCACTATGCCAGAGCCTTCACCCGCCCTCGGTCATGCACGGCGCTAAGCCGAAAGCGCAGGCTGTACTGGGGTTAGGGGCTTGGGGGAAGGGAGTACCGCGTTCAGGTGGGTTAAACACGCCCTCACCCTTCCCCCAATACAAACGTCTTTACCCTCCTTATTCTCCTGAAAAGCAAGCGCAGCTTGTTTTTCAGGATTAAATAACGCTTCAGATTCTAGAGCCTTACCCGAAGCCCCCCACCGGCTAATCTGCGGGCTTTGCCTTGATTTGCCGACTCCCCCTCAAGGGGGAAGTGATTTTTAAGGACGGCCCTTCCAGAGCAATTGCCCTCCACTATGCCAGAGCCTTCACCCGCCCTCGACCATGCACGGCGCTAAGCCGAAAGCGAAGGCTGTACTGGGGTTAGGGGCTTGGGGGAAGGGAGTACCGCGTTCAGGTGGGTTAAACACGCCCTCACCCTTCCCCCAATACAAACGTCTTTTCTACAAATCTCTCCGCAACTGCCAAGCGCCGCTTGTGCAGTTGCAGATTAAAATATTAAAAAGATCCCAGAGCCCTGCCCGAAGCATTCCCAGAGCCCCTGCCCGAAACCCTTCCAGCTCCCTGCCCGAAGCATTCCCAGAGCCCCGCGAAGCCCCTGCTAGGCGCCTCGAAAACCTAGCTTTGCTGGCTTTTCGAGGCGCCCTCTGGTGGATCAGGTGGCTCTCGGCGGGCGTGTTTTTTCGGCCTCAGCAAATGAAAGTGATCGGCGGAATATAAGCGGCTGTCGCTAAAATCGTCAGCGCTAAGCACGCGCCCGACCAAAATCAGCGCGCTGCGGCGCAAGCGGTACGGTCGCACCTTGGCAACGATGGTGGCGAGCGTCGCCCGGATCAGGAGCTGGTCGGGCCAGCTGACACGATAAACCACAGCGATGGGGCAATCAGCACCGTAAAGCGGTATCAGAGTGTTGCACACCTCGCGTACGTTGCGGATCGCAAGGTGGATCGCAAGCGTCGCCCCGCTGCGTCCCAAGGAAGCTAAGGATTCGCCCTCCGGCAGCGGCGAACTGCGGGTGCTGATGCGCGTCAGGATCACGCTCTGGCTGATCAAAGGCAGCGTCAATTCGTTCTCAAGTGCCGCTGCGGCGGCGGCGAAAGCAGGTACCCCGGGGGTTACTGTGAACGGGATCGTGCGGCTTCGCAGGGCGCGCATCTGTTCACCGATGGCACCGTACAGCGACGGATCGCCAGAATGCACCCGCGCTACGTCTTTGTCTTGCTGATGCGCGGCGGTCATCTCGGCGATGATCTCCGCCAAAGTCATCCCCGAGGTATCCAATACACGTGCCTGCGGCGAGGCTTCGGCGATGATCGCCGCAGGCACCAAGGAGCCCGCGTATAACACCGCTTCGCAGCTTCGGATCAAGCGCAGGCCGCGAAGTGTCAGCAGCTCAGGATCGCCAGGGCCAGCGCCGATAAAATGCACTGCCATCAGCAGCAGCGCGATAACGGGCGCAACAACCTCAGCGCGCTACTGCCGATCATTGCGCCACGCGCCACAGCACTGCAGTACGATCGGTAGAGCCGGTCAGTAAGTGCTGACCATCGGCAGCGATGGCGACGCTGTTGACGTCTTTGTCATGCTGCAAGGTGGCCAAAGTGGCACCGCTCGCGACGTCATGCAACACCGCCGTGTCGTCGCCAGAGCCGATCACCAACCGCTGCCCATCGGTAGTAAACGCCAGCGAAAATATGATGCCGCCGTACTCCCATTGATGCACAGTGTTGCCATCGGCAACGTTACGCAGGGCAACCGCGCCGTCTGAGGCGGCGGTCACCACCTTGCTGCCATCGGGCGAGAAGGCGACGCGCAGCACTGGTGCCCCATGGCGCCAGATGCGCGCCACGCGCCCGCGATCGACCTCATACAACTGCGCCAAATTATCCAGCGAGCCTGTGAGGATGCTGTCGCCGTCAGGAGAAAAGGCTACCGCTAGGATGTTGCTGTTATGCCGCCAAGCATGTACCGTCTCCCCACTTTGACTGGCGTACAGGTATGCGTACTTGTTGACGCCGATCATGATGTGCTCCCCATCGGGAGAAAATGCAGCAACCAGTACCGGGTGATTATAGTGCCAAGCATGCAGCACTTTGCCACTCTCCGTAGCATACAGCAGTGCGGTGTTGTCGAAGCCGCCGGATAGTGCCTGACGCCCGTCTGGAGAGAGCGCCACAGTGCGTACGCGCCCCTGATGGCGCCAAGTGTGGAGCGACTTACCGCTTCTTACATCGCGTAGCACCGCGGTGGCGTCGGCTGAAGCCGTCAGGATGTAGCGCCCATCGGGGGAAAATACAGCTGCTGAGATCTGAGCCTTGTGCCGCCAGTGCTGCACAACGCGACCGCTGGGGAGCGCACGCAAAAAGATGTTATTGCCGCCGTCGACGATCAGCGCCTGGCGATCGTCAGGGGAGAACAAAACCAGCCGCACCGCCCTTTTATGTCGCCAGACGTGTTGCTTGTCGATGACCAAGGCTTGCACCGCGGCTTGACTGGCGGTGGGCGGCGCTTTCGAGCCGGATCCAGATACATGACTGCCGTCAGTAGCACATCCAGCGAGCAGGCAGGCGAGCGCCAAGTAGCTAAACTGTCTCATGATTCACTCCAAGGGACATCGAAAAACCTCAAAGGGATGGGGTTTGGGGGAAAGGGCATGATTACCTATAACGTAAGTCATTGATTTATAATGATTCAAACAATAGACAAGCTCCGCAGGGCACCTCTGAAAACTAGCGGAGCTGGTTTTTCGAGGTGCCCTCCAGATTGCGATCGAGAGGAAAAGAGGAAACCCGTGCGTAGCCGCGAGGGGTATACGCCCAGGTGCGGAAAGCATGGTCAAAAGCGCGCGTATATTGACTGCCAATCAGGACAATCGTCAGCATATCGATGCGCTCGGGAGCAAGCTCGGATAGCTGCATAACGGTATGCTCTTCAGCGTCGCGACCCAGTTGGCGGGCGACCACAACGATCGTGGATGCGCACCGCTGGTTGCGGATTAACGTCAACGCATGCGCAAACAGCGAACCACGGGTGTTAGAACTTGGATTATACAACCCTATCACAAAATCAGCACTCAATGCGTGCTTCAGGCGCTGTTCGATTATGGCCCACGGCGTCAGGTGATCGGACAGCGAAATGGCGCAAAAATCGTGTCCGATAAACCCACCTGCCCGTGCCGCAGCGAGCTGCAGCGCCGAAATGCCTGGATGCACGCTTACTTCAATGCGCCGACTGGCCGCATCATCGGCCTGCTCCAGTTGCTCAAACACCAGCGACGCCATCGCATAAATCCCTGGATCGCCAGAGCATACCAAAGCTACGCGCTGACCGCTGCCGGCGAGGGCAATCGCCGCCGCAACGCGCTGTTGCTCTTCACCTAAGCGATAGCGGTGCAATTGCTGCGCAACGAGTAGATCCGCAACTAATTCAAGATACAAAGAATAGCCGACAACATGCTGCGCGTTACGGATCGCGGCGCTTGCATCAAAGGTGCGATAACGCGCCAAGCCAGGACCAACCCCGACCACCGCCAACCGCCCACGGGCAACGCCGCAGCGCGCTGCGTCAATCGGCAAGGGCGCACGCGCGATGGCGCAGGTCGCACGCGCCGAGCGCTGCTTGGCGACTACCAGCAGCGCTTCGCCGCCGGCCGCTGCCAAGGCCGCCGCTTCAGCAACGCCGTGGCAGCCGACCGCATTGAACACCACCTCTGAGGGATGCTGCAAGCGCGGTGTCAGCGCCTCAAGTTCAACCGCAGAATAACCGCGCAGCGGTCGCTGTAAGACAGCCGCCAGCTTCTCAATGGCCGGTTCGTCCAGCTTACCATCCAAGGTAACCACCAGCGCCACGGCAGCGGCAGCAAGTTGCTGCGCGGCGAGCGTCTGTTGCACCAAGGCCGCGAGTTCAGCGGCGCTGGCACCGCGCTCGCAGCCAACCCCCAGCGCCAAGGTCTTTGGGTGGTATACCAGATGCCTGTGATCGCCGCAGATGCGGCTTTCAGTAACGCTGATCGACAGCGCTGCTTGATCCGCCAATGGCAATTGCGCGGTTTGCAGAAAAAGTGCTTTAGCGCCCTTTATGGAAACCTTCTGATTGGCCAGCAAAGCACTGATGAAGGGCTTGTAGTGCTGTGGGTTAGCGAGCGTATAGCCGTGTGGCGGCGCATCCAGTGCCAGTTGGAAGCGCGACTCTGAGGCAGTCGTCAGCGCCGCGCAGGTGCCAAGCGCAGCAGCGATTCGCTTGGCTAAGTGGTTGGCTCCGCGGTGACCACCGAGCAGCGGCACCACCGCCTGCCCATCCTCGGATACACACACCACCGGCGGCTCGTGATGCTTATCGGTCAGCACTGGCGCGATACTGCGGATTACCACTCCAGTGGCGCACACCGCAACAATCGGCTGACCGCTGCTGAACTGCTGGCGCAGGTGGTCGCCAAAATCATCAAAAGTGAAAGCAAGCGCCGCACAGCGGTGGCGCAAACCGTGGATCTGATAACCCTCAAGACCCGCGGCAATGCGCTGCGCAAGCGCCGCGCCGGCAGCCGTCAGAGCAACGATAATACCGCCGGTGTGGTCCTCCATGGTGCCCGTCAGCGAACCAGTATGACCGAGAAATAAGGGGCGCTGTCAGCCGCAACAGCAGCGAGCGGCAACGCCCGCTCGTGCGCCATCGTGGCGTATTCGATATAGTGCGCCTTAGACAGTAATCCGAGCCCCTCCAATAAGGCGCGCAACCGCGCCAGATGACGCCCTACCTTGATGATCATCGCTCCATCACTGCGCTCAAGGTAGCGCCGCAAGGTAGCATCGGACGCGGTTGCCGGCAACACACACAACACATCGTTGCGCGTCGCAAGTGGCACCCCCAGCGCGCAAGCGCAAGCCATCAGCGACGAGACCCCGGGCACCACCTCAACCGCATAGCGATCGATCATGCGCTGGTGCAGAAAACTGAAGGAGCCATAAAAGAATGGATCGCCTTCACATAAATAAACCACATCACGTCCAGCGTCAAGATGTTCAGCGATGCACCGCGCCGCCCAGTCATAGACCTGCTGCGCCGGAAAGCGTGACAGTTCCATCGGCATACGCACGGCGATCTCAATCCGCCCGGCCGGTATATGCGGAGCGGCGATCTGACGCACTAGGCTATCGCCATGCGATGGTGCCGGATAGCTCAGCACTGGCACCGATTGCAGTAATCGCAACGCCTTCAACGTCAGCAATTCGGCATCCCCAGGACCAACCCCAAGACCGTATAGGGTAGCGCTGCCGGCGCTCATGCTTTGTGTACCACCCATTGGGTTATGCTGCGGCTTGGAGTGAACGACGGGTGATCGCCAATAGACGCTGCATGAGCCACCCCAATGCGCGCCAACTCGCCACCATACACCCGATGGCGCGCCAGCAACTCCGCTTCCGCCGCTAATGTAACCGCGTTGGCGACCAGCCTGCCGCCGCCGTTCAGGCGTTGCCAGCAAGTGTCTAGCAGCCGCCCATCAGCAACGCTACCGCCGATGAAAACAGCGTCTGGATCGGGTAATCCATGCAACGCTTCGGGCGCTTCTCCAGCGAGCACGATCAAGCCCGGCGTGCCGAGCGCAGTGGCGTTGCGGCGGATTATTTCACAGCGCGCCGGCGAGCGTTCGATCGCATACGCTTCAGCGGCGGCAGCCGTGCGTAACCACTCGATCGCGACCGAACCTGCCCCGGCACCGACGTCCCACAGCACGTGTTCGGCAGCCGGTGCAAGCGCCGCAACGGTTGCCGCACGGACGACGCGTTTGGTCAACTGACCGTCATGCAGGTAAGCTTCATCCGTCAGCCCGGGAGCTCGCGAATACCAGCGCGTAGCCGCATCGGCGACACACTCAATGGCCACCGTATTGCGCGCCGCGATGCGCTCGATCGTAAACTCCGCAGCAAGGCAACTGTCACACCATTCGTCCTCGCTGCCGAGTTGATTGAGTATCGTTATACAGCTCGCGCCAAAGCCATTGGCGACCAAGGCCTCAGCAATCTGCCGCGGCCCCTCGGCATTGGCGGTCAACAGCAGCAGCCGCACGCGCGGTTGCAAGTGTGCATGCAGCACCGCCAGCGGCCTGCCGTGCAGGCTGAGGGTTTGCACTCTGGCACGCTCCCATCCTAAGCGTGCGCAAGCCAGACTGAACGCCGAGGGATGGGGGTAGCAGATCACCTCATCAATACTGAAATGCCGTAGCAGTACATTCGCGACACCGTAATGGAACGGATCGCCGGTCGCCAATACGCAAACAGGCTGCCCACGGCGCGCTTGCAGCACCTTGATCACAGTATTTAAAGGTTTTGGCCAGCTAAGGCATTCACGCCCCGCTTTGGCTGCTATAGACGGTCGCAGGCGCTGGCTACAGATCACCAGGCGTGCGGCTGCCAGCGCGCATGCGGCTGCTTCGCTGAGATCAGCTAAACCATTCTCACCGACACCGATGAGCGTCAACCAAGCGCTGTCGCCACCGTTATTCATGGGAACTTCGAAAACCTCAACGGGATGGGGGTTTGGGGGAAGGGACATCATTGCCTGTAACGTAAGTTATTGATTTATAACCATCCCCCCGAATAGACAAGCTCCGCAGGGCATCTCGAAAAGCTGGCTTCGCGCAGTTTTTCGAGGTGCCCTCATGCCGCTGATAAGGCGATCGCATTCAGCGCGGCAGCGGTGATCGCGCTCCCGCCACGGCGACCCCGTAACGTCAGGCAAGGGATTTGCGCGGCCTGCAACAGCGCTTCTTTAGACTCGGCAGCGCCGATGAAACCGACCGGGCAGGCAATAATTGCCGCCGGCCGCGGCGTCTGCCGCCAATCCTGCGCCAACAGCTCCAACAAACGAAACAGCGCAGTGGGCGCGTTACCAATGATCACGATCGCCTGCGCAAGGAACGGTTGCCAGAGCTCCACCGCCGCTGCCGAACGGGTAATGCCAAGCGCCGTGGCGCATCCGCCAACACGCGGATCATTCAACGTGCATACCCGCCGGTTACCCTGCGCTAGATGCTTGACGGCCACCCCAGCCAGGACCATCTCGCAATCACCGATAATCGCTTGTCCCTGCTGCAAGGCGCTGCGCACCGCCGCCACTGGATCCCCATGCCATGCCAGATCAGGCCCCAGATCGGTCATGCCACAGGCATGCACCATGCGGTACAACACTTCATGCAGCGCCGGCGGTATGCCGCGACAATCGACATGGGTACGCGCAAAAGCGAAAGATAAACGCACGATCTCATCTGGATCGCGCACATAGTTAAACGGCGACAACGATCAGCACCGCTTCAGGGAATCGTTGAGCGTAGCGTTTTTGGCCCCAACGGGTGGTCAGCGTGGGGGTACGGATGGTGATGATTAGGGTGGTGAACGTGATCTCCATGGCGCTGATCACCCCCCTCAACATGGTGGTGGTGGCTTTGCTGTGCCAGCCCCTGCTCGGCCTCAAACCCGAGGATCTGTTCGCGATATTTACACAGCTTGCAGTTCATGAGGTTAGCGCCATGCTGGATCTCCTGCACACGCTCGGCAAAAGCATCCAGCACTAACGGATGATCGCTGAGATAGGAGGCCTTCAGGAATTCGATCTCAGGACAGCGCGCCGCGACGGTGTCGACATAGGCATAGATGCGCTTTACCAGCACCCCAGTGAACAGGAAGTAGGGAAATACCAGCACACGGCGATAGGGCAGACGCGCAACATGCGCCAAACAGGGCTCAACCAGCGGGAAAGTAACCCCGGAATACGCCGTCATCGCCCAGCCAAACCCAAACCCCTCCCATAGCATCCGCGTTAGTTTGCTGACATTCGCGTTAGCTTCCGGATCGGAAGCGCCACGCCCGACGACGATCAGCGCCGTCTCCGTAAGTGGCGGGCCGATGGCGGATGCTGCTAGAGCCTCGCGAATGCGATCGCTGGCGGCGCGCAGCAGCTTGTCGCCCATGCCCAGTTCGCGCGCATACTGAATGCGCATCATCGGGTAGCGTGCTTCGTACGTTTTGAGCACCGATGGGATATCGTTTTTCGCGTGCCCCGCGGCGAACAACATCCCTGGGACCGCCAGCACTTGACTGTGCCCGCGGTGGCGCAAACGATCCAGACCGTCACTGATGATCGGGGTAGCGAACTCAAGAAACCCGCTTTCAACCGGGTATTGCGGCAAGCGCTTTCGCACCCCTTGAGCGATCGCCCCAAACTCCGCAACGCCATCTGGGTCACGACTCCCGTGACCGCAAATCATCACTCCTGCAGTAACCACTTTTGGTACGCCTCTGGTTGACAAAGCGATAGTGCACCTCGAAAAACTAAGCACGTCTTAGTTTTTTAAGATGCCTACTGGGTGTAAATCAATGGCTTACGTTGCAGGTTAAGCACATAGCTTCCCCAAGCCCCTTCCCATAAAGGTTTTTCGATGTCCCCGATAGCTTATCTGCAAGTTGGCTTACTGAATCAGGCGGATGAGCCACCAACTGGTTTGTTTTTCAGGATCAAAACGCCATTGGTCGCGCATAACAGGATCACTGATACATCGACGATATCCCAATAGGTATTGTTGTTCAGCAGCATCCCGATAACGATCGCAATGCTACATAGGAATAAGGAACCTGCTCTGATGGAGTGTCTCATTACCTGTCCCCGTTTGTTGATGAGCTTATCGCTTACCGACGGCGGAAGCGGTATTATCGCGTGGCATAATCGCCGCGCCGGGTAAAGTATTTTACCGCCACCAACCCACCGTAGCGGATCACTTCCCGCCTGATGGCAGCGATCTCCTCGCGCTCCCAATAGTGCGTCGCCGCCGTCATGCTGTCGAATTCATAAACCACTAGGCGATGGGGTTGGGTGCTGTAATAATTATCATAGGATGTAATGCGTTTCACTTCTTGCGGTGCTGACAAGGTATCGACGATCGAACGCACCCACTGCAAATAACCTTCCTTATTTCCCGGCGGGTAATTGATTTCAACTAGGCATAACACAGGTGATGGTTGTCCTTCGGCGCGCAGCGTCGTCGCTGGAAGCAGATAACAGCTGAGTGTCAACAACGCCAAGGCCACTATCGTTGATGTTTTGGGGGATCTATCGGATACGTGTAGCATAGCTTATCTCCGCATCGGCTCATCGAAAAATGGCAACGGGATGATGGGTTGGGGGAAAAGAATTGTTTTATTTTTAATTCGGCGCGCCGGCGCGCGACGTTCGCTGACCGGCACAGCCGGTCAATGGCACTACGCAATAATTGTTGGAAGGGTCATTTCCCCAATAGACAAGCCCCACATGGTTGTATTGCAGCGTCTTGGAGGAATTAACCGCCCACGATGGCGCATAAAGCAAAGCGGGGTCGTTTATTCATGACCAGAGCACGGGAGGATACACAGTGCCCGCAATTGCTGACTGGGTGTTGGACGTTGGAATCTAAGCGCTGGGGGGGTGTTCGGCTGGTGGGGATTATCCATCAGCGATCAGTTGGCGCTGGCCGAGCGATTCATAAACAATCAGCGGGTCTGCTTGGGATTCGATCACCGAGCCATCGACGATAACTTTAGCGACATCTTCCTTTGAGGGTAACTCATACATCGTATTCAGCAGTGAATTCTCCATGATGGATCTCAAACCGCGCGCCCCTGTTTTACGTAGCTTGGCTTTGCGTACGATCGCAGTCAAGGCGTCATCGCGGAACTCAATGTCACAATCATCCATCGCAAACAATTTTGTGTATTGCTTTACCAACGCGTTTTTAGGTTCGGTCAATACTTGCAGCAACTGCGCTTCATCGAGCTCTTCAAGGATGGCGAGTACCTCCAAGCGACCAACCAACTCAGGGATCAGGCCAAAAGACAACAGGTCATCGCTCTCGGTTTGACACAATACCTTGCTGATCTGTTGCTTATCGTCATTGCTTCTGACTTCCGCGGAAAACCCAATACCGCCTTTAGTCACCACCCGCCGCTCGACAATTTTCTCCAGCCCATCAAACGCGCCGCCACAGATAAACAGAATGTTTTTGGTATTGATTTTTACACATTCCTGATGTGGATGCTTTCGGCTGCCATGCATCGGCACCGAAGCCACGGTACCCTCGATGAGTTTCAGCAAAGCTTGCTGTACGCCTTCTCCAGATACATCGCGCGTAATCGATGGGTTATCAGATTTACGCGATATTTTGTCTATTTCATCAATATAGATAATCCCTGATTCCGCTTTCTCTACTTCGTAATCGCATTTTTGCAATAGTCGCTGGAGGATGCTCTCGACATCTTCGCCAACATAGCCGGCTTCAGTCAGCGTGGTGGCGTCGGTGATGGTGAACGGCACCTCCAACAGTCGCGCCAAGGTTTCGGCAAGCAAGGTTTTGCCAGAACCGGTAGGCCCGATCAGCAACACATTGGATTTTGACAGATCGACCGCATCATCATCCTGCTGCGACTGGATGCGCTTGTAGTGGTTATAAACCGCTACCGACAGTACTTTTTTAGCGTGTTCCTGACCAATAACATAATCATCCAAGATTTGTTTGATGCGCTGCGGGGTAAGCTTCCCTTTATCGTCTGCGGCCCCAGCGGTGGCAAACTCTTCGCTGATAATATCTCTGCATAAGGTAACGCATTCATCACAGATATAGACCGATGGGCCGGCAATCAGCTTACGCACCTCGCGTTGATCTCTACCACAAAAAGAGCAATGGAATACGTTATTGTTTTTGCGTTTACTTATCATCGGGATCAATCATAGACAATAGCCAGCCAACAAAACAGGAAAACGGAAGGACTGAAATACTGGTCGAGGCGTACTCAATGCCATCCATGGCACATGATAATCTGAGGGCCGATCGAAAAACCAGCTTCGCCAGATTTTCGATCGGCCTTGCGATGCCTGTCTAGTGGGGGAAGGGTTATAAATCAATGCCTTACAGGCAATTATGTCCCTTCTCCCAAACCATAGGCTTTTCGAGGTCCCCGATAGTAGCCTTGCATTGGCGCACTTCTAAGTAGCTCATTTTTAAACTATTTTATATCAACGAATTCGTAGTAACCGATCCGCATAATAGCGGACAAAGCCCCACCACCCGTTACTTCTAATGCAGTCACGCTTTGGCGTGGGGCGTTGAAGCAAACGTTGTGCCCTCATGCGTGCGGTAAGAGCAGGCGCTCTGCGTACTGGTTTGAACAAAAAGGAGCGCTAAGTGATCAGCACTTTTGCTCACTAGGAACTTATACCCGGCCTTTCCACGGCACCGAAACGCGCTCAGCCCAGCGCACCAGCAGATCGGAGCTGTACGCGATAATGCCGATCACGATGATCCCGACATAAATCACATCGGTCACCAGAAAATCCGCCGCCGATTTGATCATTGCGCCGAGGCCTGCTTGAGCAGCGGCCAGTTCGGCAGCGACCACGGTGGTCCAACCAAAGGCCATGCTGATTCTCATGCCCGTTAGAATCTCAGGCATCGAGCCCTTCAGGATCACCTGGTAAAGCACCTGAGTCTTGGTTGCCCCCATCGAATAAGCGGCATGGATTTGTTCAATCGGTACCGAGCGTACACCAGCGCGGGCGCTCAGCGTCATCGGCGCAAATACGGCAAGGAAGATAATCGTGATTTTGGTCGCTTCGCCGATCCCAAGCCAGACGATCATCAGCGGCAGGTAGGCCAACGGTGGGACCGGACGATAAAACTCGATGATCGGATCAACAGCGCCGCGTACATGGCGATTGATCGCCATCATCATCCCCAACGGCACACCCAGAACGACCCCTAGAAAGAACGCTGAAAACACGCGTTTCACGCTTTCCCAGACATGTACTTGCAAAGTACCACCGCTGAATTCATTGCTCAGCATGCGCCAAAAGCGCTGACCGATAGCCCACGGGGACGATAAAAACAGCGGTTTAATAAGCGCTTCGTAAGTTGGATTACCGTCATCATCAAAGATCTGGATCTTTTCTACCATTGGATCCCCAGCGGCATCCAGCACCACATTATTTGCATCATTTAGAACTGGATTAATTTCGTAAGCAGTGAACAGCGGAGCGGTGCACAGCACCCATATCACTGCTAATACCAAAATACTGATGATGCTGGCATGGGTACCGCTGCCTTGACCCGGCGCACCATACGTTTCTATGTGATTAACCATGAGCGTTACTCCTCCAAGTCATTTAGATAAAATCTTTACCGGTTTCCTTGGCGGTCTTTTCTTCGTCCTCCAAGATGATATTTAGCACTGTCTCGCGCATATCAATAAAGTCTGGTAACGATTTTATCTGCCGTGCGTTGCGTTTATCCTGAGTCAGAAAGCGGTGGCAAAAGTCAAGATCGAACGAATGGGTGATGCGTCCTGGACGCGGCGACATGACGATCAGTTTGGTGGCCAGAAACAATGCCTCTTCGACGCTGTGGGTGATAAAGAAGATCATCTTCTGCGTTTCCCGCCAGATGCCGAGCAACAGTTCCTGTGCTTTTTCGCGCGTCAGCGCGTCCAATGCGCCAAGGGGCTCATCCATCAGCAGCATCGCCGGATCGCAAGTCAGCGCACGCGCGATACCGACGCGTTGCTGCATACCGCCAGACAGTTGATAAATTTTGTGATAATAAAAATCAGTCAACCCTACCAGATCGAGAAAATTTTTGGCCCGCTCATAGCGCTTACGTTTATTGACACCAGACAGCTTGAGACCGAAGCTCGCGTTGTCGATGACATTCAGCCAAGGCAGCAGCGCATGACGTTGAAACACCACCCCCCGATCCTTCCCCGGTGCATTGATTGGCAGAAAATTATCCGTCTTAGCGTGCTCAAAGCTTTCACTATGCACCACCACCCGATCTTCGCCCGGGCCATTCACTTTGGCTGGTTGGGTATCGTCGCGGGAAATCAATACCTCGCCTGAGGTAGGTGCCAAAAAACCAGCCATCAGATTCAACAAGGTCGTCTTACCACAGCCTGAAGCACCTAACGCAACGACAAATTCGCCATCGGTCATGTCTAGGTTAATGCCATCAAGCGCCCGCACTTCCCCTTTATCAGTGGGGAAGACCATTGACATATCACGCAAGGAAAGTTTTGACATGTTCGTCAATTCCTCAGGTTAAGAAAGCCCACCCGTCACTTGTCAGTGCCCGGGTGGGCTTTTGTTGGCGTGAAGCGATTAGTATCCCATCCCCATCGCGGCTTTAACATAGCTGTCAGTAACAAATTTGCCATAGTCGCGTTGCAGGCGTTCAACTTTATTCTGTTTCTTCAGGAACTCTGAGGTGAAGTACAGCGCTTTGCCGACACCACCATCCGCGCCGCCGCCTAACCACGCATTGGAAGCCTGTTCCTCAAGATTTGGCAGACCGAACAGGGCGATGATGCCCGGCACATCTGCGGGATTGCAGCCGGATAGCTTCTCGGCCGCCATGACCTTCATTGAGCTTGGCGTCCATGAGCTGGGATCATTGCGGTAATCCTCGTTGGCTTTGTCGATGATATGGACGAATTGCGCCATGAATTTCGCGTTGGATTTGCCCCAACGGGTATTTACCACCATTCCGTCAAAGGTCGCTTTACCCCACGAGGACAACATGCCAGAGGTGATCAGTACCTTACCGCTCTTTTTGATCCGCCCCAAAGCCGGGTCCCACACAAAAGCGCCGTCGATCTGACCGCCTTCCCAAGCCGATGCGATAGCGTTTGGCTGCATGTTGCGCACATCCACGTCGCGTGGATTAATGCCGAATTGCTCTAACGCGAATAGCATGTGGAAATGGGTCGTAGAGACAAACGGTACACCGATGGTTTTACCTTTCAGATCCTGTGGAGAGACAATCCCAGAGCCGTTACGCACGACCAGTGCTTCCGCTGCAGCAATGTCTTCCAGCACCCAAAATACCTGCACATCTATGCCACGACTGACAGCAGCGGCGATCGGGCTGGAGCCCGCAACCGCAACATGCACATCGCCAGATGCCATGGCGTTCATCACCGCCCCGCCAGAGTCAAACTTACGCCAATTGATATCGTAGCCAGTGGTACGTTCAAAAGCGCCTTCGGCAATTTTCCATTTCCAAGGATTACATATACCTTGGTAGCCGACAGTCACTTCTTTTGCATAAGCAGTGGTCGCCACCAACAGCGACGTGACCACCAAAGCTCCTCCTACTTTCTTTAGCAAACCTGCCATAAGTCACCTCTTTTATTGAAACTTGCGAAACTTACTTGAACCAATCAATCGCCGCTATCCAAGTCGCACAATCCTTAGCCTGATGATTACCTGCCGTAATGCCGGATCGCGGCGGCTCTCAATGATGCTCGAAGCATCGAGAGCATTATGCCTAAACCGCTTGCAATCCTCAAGCATCAATGCACTAACCTTTTATCGCCCGAATACTGATCAGAGTAGTTTTTCGATCGGCGGCGCATGATCCGCCGCCCGCTCCGTCACCACCGGCACCCATTCCATCACCACCGCCGCCGGCACCGGCACCGCATAAATCCGATGACGAAACCCGTAAGCCAACGCCTTTCTTCAGTGGCTGCTTGCGTTTGCGCCTCCCCCCAATCTGTCAACCGAAGCGTACAAAAGGCCCGTTTTGACGTCTCTGGTGTGTATCATAGCACCATCTGACGAAAGGGTGATCGCCCCCCTTCCCCCAAACCGTTGAGGGTTTTCGGAATGCCCGAGAGATAACATGAACATCACGATGATACTTCATGGGTTGCTGTAAATACCCGCATTATTGCTTACGTCACTCAATCTTTTGCATGGCCTGATGGCTACGCGCTGGTTGCGCAACTATCGATCGCCACCATTATATTTCGAGGAGATTGAATTATGTTTCGTTGTTTTTTTATGAATCGTGCTTGGGTGCACTGGTCCGTTCTGGGCAGCATCATGATCCTGCTGGTTACTTGGTTTCAAGTGCAACTGGACGTAAAGATTAACGAATGGTTTGGTGAATTCTACGATACCATTCAACGCGCCCTAGGCAACCCAGGCGAGGTCAGCCTTGAAGAATTACTGGGGCATCTGTTGATCTTTGCCAAAATTGCCGGGAGATATATCGTGGTTGCTGTATTGCTTGAATTCTACGTGCGACACTATGTGTTTCGCTGGCGCACGGCGATGAATGATTACTATATGCAGCATTGGGGGCAGTTGCGCCATATTGAGGGCGCGGCACAGCGGGTGCAGGAAGACACGATGCGTTTTGCGCGGATCATGGAGGGGCTGGGGGTCAGCCTGATGCGCTCGCTCATGACGCTGGTTGCTTTTCTGCCGCTGCTTTGGGTACTGAGCGAGCAATTCACGGTGTTACCGTGGATCGGCAAAGTCGATCATGCCTTGGTATATATCGCCTTGATCTCGGCGATATTTGGCACCGTGCTGTTGGCGCTGGTTGGGATCAAGCTGCCGGGCTTGGAGTTCAACAATCAGCGTGTCGAAGCGGCGTATCGCAAGGAACTGGTGTATGGCGAAGATGACGCGCAGCGCGCCACACCGCCAGCGGTGGAGTCGTTGTTCGCTGCGGTGCGCAGGAACTATTTCAGATTATACCTGCACTACATGTACTTCGGCGTTGCCAAATGGTCGTATCTGCAATTTGCGGTGATCTTTCCCTATATCGCCATGGCACCGACGATCGTTTCCGGCGCGATCACGCTGGGGGTTATGCAGCAGGTGGTGCGTGCTTTCGGCAGGGTCGAGGATTCATTTCAGTTTCTTGTCCATTCTTGGGACACCATCGTTGAGTTGATCTCGATCTACAAGCGTCTGCATGCCTTCGAGTCAACCATCAGGCGTTCTCCACCGGACCTTCGCCAAAGTGAAGCACTGGCCTAAGGGCGAACAGGCGCTCAGGCTTTGGCAACTACCAACGCCTGCACCGAAGCGGCACCGCTTGCTACCAACGCACGGGTAGCGGCGCGCAACGTGGCACCGCTGGTGGCTACATCATCTAGCAAGATGACATGCTTTCTTTGCAGGTTGCGGCTAACGACAAAGGCACCAGATAGATTCCGCCTTCGGGCGCTGTAGCTGTGCAACGTTGACTGCGGCACCGTATCGCGCCGGCGCACCAACCCATGAACCACCGCTAACTTTAATTGTCTGGCAAGTGCTTTCGCCAACAGCGCGCTCTGATTGAAACCGCGCCGCCGCAGTCTATGGGGATGCAATGGAATCGGCACGATGCAGTCCGATAGCGGTAACCGCACCTGCTGTACGGCGCAACACAGCAGGCCTGCTAGGGTCGCACCGGCGGTCAGGTCATTAGCGAACTTGTAGCGGTGGATCAAGTCTACGACAATCCCTCGATAGTGCAGCGCCGCAGTGAAGCTCGCATAAGGGGGTGGTTTCTGGAGGCAGCGCAAGCACAGCGCAGTCCCCGCATCGGAAGCGCCGCAGCGCCGACATGGCGAGCGCAGCCGGGGCAGATCAACCGCGCAAGGATGGCATAGGTTGGGGGTCGCATCGGCTACAGCGCCGCACAGGGTGCATTGATCAGGCAATAGCCAGCGCAGGCACGTAGCCCAAGAAGCACTGAACTTGGCGATAAGCGGCATATTGGATTTCTCGGCCATTTATGTGCTCGGACTATACTGCCTTGGATGGAACGGCGCAGCGAGGAGGTTGCGCGGGCACAAGCATGGATACGCAACCTTATTCTCACTTAAAGCTGGATAGAAAGCTCGACAAGACTTCACGCCTCAACAATAATCGGTAGCTATGACACCGAAGACCCGCTATTGGTACGGAACAGATACCTCTTCAGGTCTATACCGGTGATACTTGAAGATGCAGGAAAGGGCTAAAGTCATGCTCTCATTCCAGAGCCTCGCCCGAAGCCCTTTTCCAGAGCGTTTATCGAAGCAAAATGTACGTCGTCGAGTCAGAACACTGCTCATAAAGGGGATAGGGGAGCGTGCGCAATCAAGCATCTTCAAGTAGCATGAGTCTATACAATCCATCCGCTACTGAACACTTACCCTTAAGTACTTACTGAAATACGCCGGCAGTGGTCGCCTTCATCGTTGTTACTTCAGCGTTGCTTATCGCAGCGGTAGCGTGGGCTGTATCGCCGCTGACGCAAGGAGTGCTCAAGGGATCCGCAGCGGCTGCTCTGATCATTGCGGTCGCGATTGCCCTCTATTGGCGCTATGGCACACCCGAGGGCTTATTTTCACCACCACCAGCAACCGAACAGGGTGATGAATCGATCGATCACGCGGCGCTAACGCAGATGATCGCTGGCTTGCAAGCAAAGCTTGAACAATCGCCTAGGGTGCTTGACGATTGGCTGATGCTGGGGCGTTCATATACCGTTATCGGGCGCTTTAACGAGGCTTTGAGAACCTACCAGCGTGCCCATGCGGTGCTCGGCGACCAGCCTGACCTACTGGCCGATTGGGCTGAAGTTGAACTGCATGCCCGAGACAATGTGTTCAACTCGGCGATCACGCAGCGCATTGAGCAGGCCCTCGCCAGCCGCCCTTTACACGCTAAGTCATTGTGGCTCGGTGGTTTTGCTGCTTTGCAGAGCGGCAATAAAGCGCTGGCGCTGGAACGCTGGCAGCGCCTGCTGGCAATCCAGCCTGCTGGCTCGGATACTGCTCACCTGATCACTCAATTGATCGCTGAGATAAGCACCGCCCCGAATCCTTTGAACACCTCAGCGGCGGAATCTGGGGCAAATACGGTCAAACCGCTGAAGGAGAAAGAAGACGCCGTAAAATAGCGCCCCCTATTACGTAATGACTCTGTAACGGGTTTGGCATGATCCTATCGCTGCCCGTTTCATTTGAAAGGCTTGTCTATTCTGTTAGGTGGAGGTGGAGGTGGAGGGTTATAAATCAATAGCTTACGTTACAGGCAAGCATATCCGCTCCCCCCCATCCCATTCACGGTTTTTCGAGTTTCCCATGAGTACCAGCAGCGATCAAACAGGGTGCCCTTCAGGTTCAGAAAAACAAAAGGTGGTGCATCATGAGCGGCTATAGCTTACGTTTTTCCGCCGATCGTCACTCCTCTTAGCGTTTGCATCAGCGATGATGAGCCTCTCCCGGAATTAAATGGCAACAAGCGATTTTCCCACCACCAACGTGCTCAAGGGGGTCGGCTTTATGTGCCTCGCGGTTGCGCTGCTGCCGTTTCTGAACATGTCGGCCAAACTGTCGCTGGAGCACCACTCGGTGGTGCAGGTATCGTGGGCACGCTACGCGGTTCATTTTATCTTCATGGTGCTGCTGTTTGCGCCACGCCGCGGAGGAGTCTATCGCTTGCTTGCCACCCAGCACCTCGGCATCCAGGTGCTGCGCTCGCTGTTACTGCTGGGATGCACGATCAGCTACTTCGTCGCGCTGATTTACGTCGCGTTGCCGACCGCCGCGGTGATCAACTTTATCTCACCAGTGCTGGTAACCCTGTTGGCGATCCCGATGCTGGGAGAGCAAGTCGGCTGGCGGCGCATTGCCGCAGTGTGTATTGGCTTCGCCGGTGCCGTGGTGATCATTCGCCCGGGTAGCGATGCGATCCACCCGGCCGGACTGATGGTGCTGCTGACGGCGCTGTTTTATGCGCTATACCAGATCCTGACGCGAAGAATCGCCGCGGCTGACAGCGCCGCCACCTCTGCGACCTGGATGGCCGCCAGCGGCGCGTTGTTGCTGAGCGCAATACTGCCGTGGTTCTGGTCCACCCCGCCGACCGTGAGCGCTTGGCTGGTGTTGCTATCAACCGGCTTTTTCGGCGCGCTGGGGCACTTCTGCGTGGTTAAAGCATTTCACTATGCGCCGGCGTCGATCGTGTCTCCTTTCAACTATGGGCAATTGATCGGAGCAACCGCTTTAGGGTACTGGGTCTGGGGACATATTCCCGATCGCTGGACCTGGATCGGCACCGCTCTGATCATCTCAAGCGGCTTGTATATCGTCTACCGCGAGGGTATGCGTCGCCGCCTATAGACAGGGACGCCGCGGGGGGCACCTCGCCTTCACCCTTCCTCCAATACAGACGTCGTTACCCTCCTTAGACTCCTGAGATACTAGGCAACGCCTAGCATCTCAGGATTAAAAATATTAAAGATTCCAGAGCTTCGCCAGAAACCCTTCCATAGCCTTCACCCGTCCTCGGCCCTGCACGGCGTCGAGCCGAAAGCGCAGGCTGTACTGGGGTTAGGGGTTTGGGGGAAGGGAGTACCGCCTTTAGGTGGGTTAAACACGCCCTAACCCTTCCCCCAATACAAATGTCGTTACCCTCCTTAGACTCCTTTGATGTGCTAGGCAACGCCTAGCATCTCAGGATTAAAATATTAAAAGATCCCAGAAACCCCACCCGAAGCCATCCCAGAGGGATAGGAGAGTTCCCACGCACAGCTTGGGAACGCGCTCAATCACCCCCTCAGTCCAACACTAGGGCGATCACCGCGATAACGCCCGCGCTGCTTGCATCACCTGTTCGCCCAGCGCGCCGGCATCCTCGGCAAATTGGCTGTACACCGGCTGCGAACAGGCTTTCCAGCGTGCGATATCGCTGGCGGATGGCGTTACGATGCTCATCCCGTTGCGTTGCGCAGCAGCATAGGCTGTGCTCTCAATCTGCCGGATCTGCTCGCGTACCGCCTGTTCAGCACTGTCCGCCGCGGCAGTAATGATGCGTTGATGCGCTGCGGGCAGCGAGCGCCAGAAGCGTTCATTGACGACGACCACAAATTCAATGTCGCTATGCTGGGTTTTGGTGATCGTGTCCATGACCTCCCAGAGCTTGCGCGAGCGCACTGCCGAGATACCGCTCATGCCGACATCAACGGTCTTGCGCTGGTAGGCAAGGTATTGTTCTGAACCGGAGATCAGCATCGGCGCGCCACTGCAGGCCATGACAAAAGCCCCCATCGTCTTGCCAAACACACGCACCTTCTTACCGCGCATTTTCTCCGGCGATTCGATCGCCGCCCCATTGGAGAGCATAATCGCCGAACCAAAGCCCTGCCACCACAGCACACGAGCGCCGGTTCTGGCCCGGATCGCAGCGTCAAGCGGCGCTCTTACAGCGCTGCCTTTGGCAGTCGCTTTTTGCACTAGGGCGTCGCTTGGAAACAAAAACGGTTGATAAAAAACATCCACCGCAGCCACATCGCCGACAAACCGTGTCAGCGACGCGGTTCCCATTTCTATCGCGCCAGAGCCGACCGCATGAGGGATCTCCTTATCTTTATAGAGCTGTGCTGAGTCGTAGATGTCGACCGTGATGTCGTCAGAGCGCTGTTCTACCTGTTGTTTGAAGTACAGCAAATTCTGCCCTAGGTGGTTTTCCAGCGGCAACTGCAACGCAACCCGTAAAGTCGTTTTCTGCGCTGCCAGCGGTGCACCTAGCAATGTCGCTAAGGCCATCACCAAGGCAGCGGTCACTGCATGGGAAGTGGTTTTCATCATCGCCTCCGCGGGCTTAAAGAGCCCTTGTAATGGGTACCTCAAAAAACCTTGAATGGAGTGGGGGACATTCCCCCAATAAACAGTACCTCGAAAAGCAAGCGAAGCTGGTTTTCGAGGGGACCCTTGTCATGTTTGTCATAAGCCTTTGATCCAGTCGTCGATCAAGCGATAGCTGATCGAATCCGCGGGCGGCAGGATTAATGCACCGGTAGCGGTGTCGGACGCAATACGCTCAGCACTATACCAATCGGCGTGCTCGATTTCATCGCCATCAGTGCGAATCGCAGTGCCCAGCGCATACGCTCTGAAAGCGAGCATCAGGGAGCTTGGGAACGGCCACGGTTGCGAGCCGCGGTACTCGATACGGCTGACGCGCAACCCTACTTCCTCGAAGGTCTCGCGCATCACCGTGTGCTCTGGTGTTTCGCCGGGCTCAACAAATCCAGCGATCGTCGAGTAGCGCCGCGGCGGCCAACCGTGCTGTCGCGCGAGCAGGCAGCGTTGTCCTTCCAATACCAATGTGATGATCGCCGGATCCAGGCGCGGAAACCATTGCCGAGCGCAGGCCGGATTGCTGCAACGGTGACTGTGCCCAGCATCAATGGCGACCGTCGGGTGACCGCATGCGGCGCAATACGCACAGCTTGCGCGCCACACCGACAGCGCGCTGGCAAACGCCAAGATAGCGCTATCGATGCCATCGACAACGCCCACCAATTGCCGCACACCAAGCCATTTAAATGATCCCGTAGGCCCCGTGCGAGGTGCCAGCAAAGACTCAAGCGCCCGGTTGTGCGCCAGCGAGTCACCGAGCATGATGGCAAAGCAGGCTCTCCCTTCCACCAGCCCGAGAAACACCGGCGCGGTGGCTGCGGCCTGTGACACCTCAGATGCCGGCAGATAAATCGGCAACGCCAGCGGTTCGCCCGCACAGGCGATGCGATCGCCTTTTAGGGCGATGATGCGCGTTGCTGGCTGCGCTAGTTGCTGCCGCAACCAATCGGCGTCGCGCCGCCGCCAGCCGCTGCGTAACAAGCGATCACTGGCGTAATGAATGGATGAATGGGACAGCATACGCGGTCGCTTTGTCCGGGACTGTTTCTGTTATTTTCCTGAGCGTCACCATTTTATTCTTTAGAGCGCCTCGAAAAATCCCAAAATGAGATCGGGTTTGGCGGAAAGGTTGCTATGAGCCTTTACGTAAGCCCCCATCAGTTATGGATTAATTTTATATACGAGGACATCGAAAAATGGCAACAGGATGGAGGTTTGGAGGAAGGTACATGATCACCTGTAACGCAAGTCATTGATTTATAATCCTTCCCCCAATAGACAAGCCCCGCAGGGTACCTCTCTTCTAATACAGCACCCTAATAAGGCACCCTTCAGATGCTTCCGCGGCGTTTGTTGTTCCAATACACCTCGCCGCCGTGGACCCTGCCGAGTACCCTCGCGAGCACGAACAGGTAGTCAGAAAGGCGGTTGATATACTGCCGACTGCACGGGTTGACTTCCGCTTCGTCGGCGAGCGTCAACAGCGAACGCTCCGCACGGCGGCACACGGTGCGCGCAACGTGCGCCGCCGCGGCAGCCGCGCCGCCACTTGGCAAAATAAACTCCTTGAGCGGCGGCAGCGCAGCATTCAGCGCATCTAGGGAAGACTCGAGCGCCGCGACATCGGCAAGGGTCAGGGTTACCATGCCAGGCACTGCACACTCTGAACCAAGGTCGAACAATATATGCTGGATCTGAACCAGGGTTTCGCGCACGGCACTGCCAAGGTCATGAGTCAGCACCACCCCGAGATGCGAGTTAACCTCATCCAGATCGCCCAAGGCGTGGATGCGTGCGCTGTTTTTGTTGACACGGGTGTTATCGCCAAGCCCGGTGCTGCCTTGATCGCCGGTGCGAGTGTAGATTTTTGATAAACGATGTCCCACTGATTTCTCCTTGATCTTTTCCTTAATAAGGGATGAGGATTTTGCATCCCCTAGCGTGTGTTTGGCACTCTGGAAGGGATTCTAGCAGTGCTCTGGGGTTGGGAGCAATGACCCTTCCAGCAGTTATTTCGTGGTGCCGCTGACCGGTCTATGCCGGTCAGCGAACGGCACGCCGTTAGGCACTCCTTATGCTCCTGAAAAACCAAGCATAGCTTGTTTTTCAGGATTAAAAAACGCTTCAGATCCCAGAGAGCTAACCGGAGTTATTCCAGAGTGCTGGGAATGCTTCGGGCAAGGGCTCTGAAAGGGATTCGGGCGGGGGCTCTGGGATCTTCTATTTTTAATCCTGAGAATAAGGAGGGTAACGACGTTGGTATTGGGGGAAGCCTGCTATTGGCAATGCGCCAATGTATCGGAGAAGGAGAACCACTCCAGCGGTAATTTCGTAGTGCCGCTAGGCGCTCCCAATTAAAATTAAAACGGTTATCTTCAAGTAGCATGAGTATATACTGCTAAAATGCAACGGTACGCACGCACGCGTGTCAAAATATGCGGAATCACCACGCCGCAGGATGCACGTGCGGCGGTACAAGCCGGCGCGGATGCAATCGGACTGATTTTCCACCCTCCAAGCGTACGTGCACTGTCGTTATCGATGGCCGCATCGATTCGTGCAGTTGTGCCGCCGTTTGTCAGTGTCGTCGCCGTGTTGGTGAACCCCGAGCCCCAGCGTGTACGAGCGCTTATCGAAGCCTGCCAGCCGAGCGCATTGCAATTTCACGGCGATGAACCTGCGGATTTTTGCGCACAATACGGCGTGCCGTGGATTAAAGCCTTGGCGGTACGCGCCAAGACCGATAGCGTTCCCGATCTAAAAACCCAAGCCGCCGCTTACGGAAACGATGCGACGCTGCTGTTGGATACCTACGATAAGCAGTCGCGCGGCGGCTCTGGCAGAACCTTCGACTGGTCGTTGATCCCCTCCACCATGGCACAACCACTGATCCTAGCGGGCGGACTGAAACCAGACAACATCGCCGCGGCGATCGCCCGCGTCAAGCCATTGGGGTTGTTCGCCGTGGATGTGAGCAGCGGCGTTGAGCGCGCCAAAGGAGTCAAGGATCCACACCTTATGCGTTCTTTTATCAACGAGGTAAGAGATGCCGATAGCCAACCAGTCGGCTGAGCAACAGATACAAGGCCATTACCCCGATGAGCGCGGCTATTTCGGCCATTATGGCGGCGCTTTTATCAGCGAGACGCTAGTGCAGCCGATCACCGAGCTATGCGAGGCTTACGCTCACTACCGCAAGGACGCGGCTTTTATCAGCGATTTCAAAGATCAACTGCGACACTACGTCGGGCGTCCGTCGCCGCTCTACCATGCGCAGCGTTGGAGCGTGCGGCTTGGTGGCGCACAACTTTATTTTAAGCGCGAAGATCTGAACCATACCGGCGCGCATAAAGTGAACAATACCGTCGGCCAAGCATTGCTGGCGCAACGCATGGGCAAAACGCGCATCATCGCCGAGACTGGTGCCGGGCAGCACGGGGTAGCGACCGCCACCGTCGCCGCTCGCTTAGGGCTTGAATGCGTCGTCTATATGGGAGTGCAAGATATCCACCGCCAAGCGGCGAATGTGTATCGCATGAAGCTGCTGGGGGCGAATGTGGTCGCGGTGCATTCCGGCTCGCAGACGCTGAAAGACGCGCTGAACGAGGCGCTGCGCGATTGGGTGGCTCACGTTGACAAAACCTATTACATCATCGGCACGGTTGCCGGACCGCACCCCTACCCTACCATCGTACGCGATTTCAACTCCGTTATCGGGCGCGAAGCGCGCGAACAAAGCCTCGACCAGATCGGACGCCTGCCGGATGCGCTGATCGCCTGCGTCGGCGGCGGATCGAATGCAATGGGTTTGTTTTACCCGTTTCTCGACGACAGCGAGGTGGTGATGATAGGGGTTGAGGCAGGAGGCGATGGATTGGCGAGCGGTCGCCACGCCGCGCCGTTGTCGGCGGGCACAGTGGGGGTGCTGCACGGCAATCGCACCTATCTGATGCAGGACGGAGACGGTCAGATCACCCACACCCATTCGATTTCCGCTGGGCTTGATTATCCTGGCGTAGGCCCGGAACACGCGTGGCTCAAAGATCAGGGGCGGGTGCGCTATACCGCCATCAACGATCATCAGGCGCTACAGGCATTCCATGATTGTACGCGCATTGAAGGCATTATCCCGGCGCTTGAATCAAGCCACGCGCTGGCGTATGCGGCGACCCTCGCCCCAACGATGGAAAGCGCCGAAAACATCGTCGTCTGCTTATCCGGTCGCGGCGACAAAGACATCGCAACCATTGCCGCCCTTGAAGGCATCACACTGTGAGCCGCATCGCCGAATCATTCGCCCTCCGCAAAAAGAACGGCGGTTGTGCGCTGATCAGCTTTGTGACCGCCGGTGATCCAGATGCAGACACCAGCGTCGAGATCCTGCACCAGTTGGTCGCCGCCGGAGTCGATATCATTGAACTCGGGATGCCGTTTTCCGACCCCATCGCGGACGGACCAGTCATCCAACGCGCCAGCGAGCGGGCTTTGGCAGGTGGCATGAGCCTCGCCGGCGTCCTCGCTATTGTGCGCCGTTTTCGCGTACACGATAGCAACACGCCATTGGTGCTAATGGGCTACCTGAACCCGATCGAACAGTTCGGCTACGCGAACTTTATCAAAGCCGCCAGCGCGCATCAGGTGGACGGGCTGATCGTCGTCGATCTACCGCCCGAGGAAAGCGAGCCCTTGTATTGCTTGTGCGACTCCTGCGCGATTGATCCAATTTTTCTGATTTCGCCCACCACCAGCGAGGCGCGCATGCAGCGCATGCAGCCACTGGCGCGTGGTTTTCTGTATTGCGTATCGCTCAAAGGGGTCACCGGCGCTTCCTCAATCGATCCGCAGTCACTGACGCAACGCATCACCACTATCCGACGCCATATCGCGTTGCCGGTGGGGGTTGGCTTTGGCATTCGCAACGCCGCTACCGCCGCCCAGATTGCACCGCTCAGCGACGCGGTGGTGGTCGGCAGCGCGCTGGTGCAGTGCATCGAGGAACACCAGCAGCAGCCGCGCACCATCGGTACCGCATTAGGTCGCTTGGCGGGCACACTGCGCAGCGCCATTGACCAAGCGACGGCAGCAGCGGGCAACCGCGACTGAGGCCCAACCAATCGCTTTTCTGCTCTCGGGCACTTCGAAAAATTTGAAATGGGATGGGCATAAAGCTACGTGCGGCATTGCACAAACCACACTGCTGGAGATGCCCTTAAAGCTCCGCTGACAAAGCTGCATCAAGAAAGCTGCTCCAGCCACCGCGCTGTGTTATCCAGCCAGCGCCGCGATCGAACACCTCCAGCGCCGCGATCAATTATCCTCACGGTTGGGGCAATTCGGTCGCCAGCAGCGACCGTAGATCACCAGCGCATGGTCGTGGAGTTCAAATTGGTGTTCTCGGGCAACCCGCCGCTGGCGCTGCTCAATGACGCTATCGACAAACTCAACGATGTCGCCGCAATCTAGGCACACGATGTGGTCATGATGCTCGCCGGCCAGTTCATACACCGCATGACCATCAGAAAAGTTATGCCGGATCGCCAGCCCAGTGGCCTCAAACTGGGTCAGTACGCGGTAAATCGTCGCCAGCGAGACGCTTTCGCCATTGTTGAGCAAGGTACGATACACGTCTTCGGCGCTGATATGCTTATTAGCACTGTGTTCCAGCACCGACAGCACCCTGAGGCGCGGGCTGGTAACTTTCAGGCCAGCTTTGCGCAGCGACTGCGGTTCATTGCTGTTGTCGGGCTTCAAGGGAGTATTTGGCACAGGGCAACGTCTCCTTGGGGGGGGGGTATTTCGAAAAACCAGCGCCAGCTAGCTTTTCGAGATACCTTGCGAGGCTTGTCTATCGAGGCAATGCCCCTTCCAACCATAATTTCGTGGTGCCGTTGAACGGATCGAGAAGTCAGCGAACGGCGCGCCGCCAGCGCTCCCAATTAAAAATAAAAACAATCCCTTCCTCCAAGCCTCCAGTTTTTCAAGGGACCCTATTGGTACTTTCTCAATATAACACACAACCCCCACGCTGCGACACCCCAAGCCCTCACCACTACAGGGGAGCGGCGTGGCATAGCATTCTCCCCACTCAAGCACAAAATAAGAAAACAATGACCAACGCGCTTGAGAGGAAAACAAAAAAGAAGCAGGTCGATCGACCTGCCTCTTGCCTCCATAGTGTTATATTGTGAAATAGCTATGAATCAATGGTTCCGTTGCCGGTTAGCGCACCTCTTCCCCCAAATCCTCATCCCATTTCAGGGATTTCGATGCCTCTGGAGTGAGTGATGGCAAAACTGCGCAAAATCATCCACGTTGACATGGACGCCTTCTACGCGTCCGTGGAGCAGCGCGACAATCCAGTGCTGAGAGGGAGACCAGTAGTCGTCGGCGGGCGACCGGACTCCCGTGGCGTAGTAGCAGCGGCATCCTACGAGGCACGCAAGTACGGCGTACACTCGGCGATTTCCTGTGCCAAGGCCCAGCGCCTCTGTCCGTACGCGGTGTTCGTAGCACCGCGCATGGAGCACTACCGCGAGGTAAGCCAGCACATCCGCGACATCTTTCGCCAGGTGACCGATAGGATTGAGCCGCTTTCGCTGGATGAGGCCTATCTCGATGTCACCGAGAACGCCTTGGGCGAGCCGCTGGCCAGCAAGATCGCGCAGTGGATTCGGATGCGGATCCGCATTGAACTATCGCTCACCGCCTCGGCTGGCGTTGGCCCGAGCAAGCTGGTGGCCAAGATTGCGAGTGACTGTAATAAGCCAGACGGACTGAAGGTGGTCCCACCCGATGCGGTAGAAAGCTTCCTAGCGCCTTTGCCGGTGGAACGTATATGGGGCGTCGGCCCGGTCACCGCCAAGCGCCTTCATGAACTGGACTTTAAGACCATCAAAGACTTGCGCGGTGCCAACCCCGAGGTGCTGGAGAAGTGCTTCGGCAAGCATGGCGTGGCGCTGGCGCGGCTGGCGTGCGGTCAAGACGAGCGCCAGGTGCAGTCAAGCCGCAGGGCCAAGAGTCAAGGTTGCGAGACCACCTTCGCCACCGACGTATCAGATATCGACCATTTGGCGAGCGTGGTGGAGCAGTTCAGCGAAGCGCTATGCGTAAGCCTTGCGCGCATTAAAACGCGGGCGCGCGCCATCACTCTCAAGCTGCGCTACGACGACTTCACTACCATTACCCGCAGCCGCTCCCTGCGCCGGGCGACGCGGATGCCGGCAAAGGTGATCACGGTAGCGAATGCGCTGCTTTACGAGTCCACCGAAGCCGGTCGGCGCCCGGTGCGCCTGATCGGCGTAAGCGCCAGTGGCTTCGTGGATGACAACGAGCCCGAGCAACTGTGGTTTGATGCCAAGGGCTTTGAGTAGCCTCGGGCTGCATAAGCACACGCCACGGCACACTGGCGGCGGGCCGGATAGCGTGCGCTTTGCTGCGTCTGTCGCTCTGGAATAGCGGCAGGCAATGCTCTGGAAATACTGCGCTGATGTTTTGAAGGAGAAGAACCTTCCAGCAGTTATTTCATGGTGCCGCTGCGGGGTGCACCAGCCGACTTGCGGGCCTTCGCCGGTTGAGCGGTTGACGGGCGAGCCAGTCTGGTGACTGCATTGCGCACCACCATCATTCCTTGTCCATTTGTCTGAGTCATAATGGATTCAGGGTGGAACTGTACTGCGGCTATCGGTAAATGGCGATGTTCGACAGCCATGATGATGCCATCGTCGGTTTCCGCAGTAATATCAAGGCACTTGGGCAAGGTGTCACGGTCCGCGACCAGTGAATGGTAACGTGCGGCGCAAAAGGAGCGCGGCACGCCTTCCAGCAGGTTGCCACCACAGGCGTACACTGTGGTTGATTTGCCATGCACTGGCGGCGCTTGTTTCAGTTGTCCGTTGAAATACTCAACAATCCCCTGCAAGCCCAAACAAACCCCAAATATTGGGATGTTATGTTTAATCGCAGCGCCGATTGTCTCGTGGATATTAAAATCCTGTGGTCGTCCCGGCCCTGGAGACAGCACTAACAATTCCAATCGCTGCTCGGCCAACCAATCCAGTGGAAAGCCATCCCGCCAGATTGTTACATCAGCGCCGGTACAACGAAAATACCCTGCTAGGGCATGCACGAATGAGTCTTGGTGGTCAACGATCATGACTTGTTTGCCTTTACCTTCATGGCTTAGATGGGTTGCAGCAGGTTGATTTTCAGTACGCTGATCACAGCGCACCGCATCAATCAGTGCTGATGCTTTTAACCTTGTCTCCGCCTCTTCCTCTTCTGGGTTGGATTCAAATAGCAAAGTGGCACCGGCGCGTATTTCCGCCATGCCTTTGATGAATTGCACCGTGCGCAAAGTCAAACCGGTGTTGATGTTGCCGTTAAAGCCGATGTGACCGATCGCGCCACCGTACCAACGCCGGAGTGATTTTTCGTGATCTTCAATGAATTGCATGGCGTGCTGTTTTGGCGCACCAGTGACAGTTACCGCCCAAGCATGAGTCAGAAATCCATCTAAGGCATCAAAGCCTTCACGCAGCAGGCCCTCAACGTGATCGACCGTATGAAACAGTCTGGAATAGGTTTCTATTTGTCGCCTGCCGATGACCCGAATACTGTCAGCCTCACAGATCCGGTATTTGTCATTTCGATCAACATCGGTGCACATCGTCAATTCCGACTCGTCTTTGGCGGAGTTCAGCAGCGCACGGATCTGCGCCGCGTCGGCGAGCGCATTTTCCCCGCGCTTGATCGTGCCTGAGATTGGGCAAGTCTCGATCCGCCGCCCCTGTGCGCGAACATACATCTCTGGCGACGCCGCGACTAAGTACTCACTTTCTCCTAAATTCATCAGCGCCGCGTAGGGCGCAGGATTGCGTTTGCGCAAGCGTTTAAAGACCTGCGCGGGAGTTGCCATCCCGGGAATAGAGAATTTCTGCCCCGGCACAACCTCGAACAGATCGCCGCGGCGGAATGCTTCAATTGCGATACGTACGGTGTCAGCATATTCGCCAGGGGCATGATCGCAGTGCTCTACGGCGTTGCTGGGTGGTTTCGTGTATGGTGTCTCTTTTCCCAAGCGCTCGATATTTGCGCTGCTCTTTCCGTTGTAGCTGAATTCGTAATTAAACTGTATTGCTTGTTGTTTCTGATGATCGACGACCAGCAGTTGGTCAGGCATAAATAACACCATATCCCGCTGGTGCTGGTGCTGGTGCTGGCGCTGGATCTTCAGTCGCAGCGACTCGAACTGGAATGCCAGCTCGTAGCCAAAAGCACCATAGAAGCCTAAATGCGTTTCATCGGCGTAGTGAAAACCACGCAACAATGAGCGCAGCACCGAAAACGTGCTGGGCTGTTTGCTGCGCAATTCCTCAGGGAACCATTGCGTTGATTGGTGTACCTCGGCGTAACAATGATCGGCGTCATCACTCACGATCGAGGTTATCTCATCCGTGTCTTGCAGCCAACCAATGATGGCCGGCATGACAACCCGCCCACGCGGATTCAATGCCCGGATGACAACTGACCGACCAGTGGCTTCCAATGCCAACATCGGGTTACTAAACCCAATATCCCAGCGCGTGTAACGACCGGGGTAATCAAAATTGGATGCCAACACGACCCCCAAGCGCCGGTCAAGTAGTTCAATCAGTGGCTCTATTGCACCCTCATAGGGCAGTGCCATCGCATAACGCGCAATATCAATGCCACCCGCGGTCATATACCGACTGTGGGGATCATTCATAGGTAAAATCTCGGTTGCTTTGGAGGATTCGCGCAGTGGGATTAGTTGCTAAACGCGGCGTCGCAAAACCACGAGGGTCAGCTGCCGTATCCCATGTGTTTGCCAACAGGCTTAGAATTAAAGGAAAAACGGATAAACTTGTAATCCTTCAAGATGCTTGATTGAACGCGCTCCCAGACTGTGCGTGGGAACTCCCCTCTCCCTTGGGAGAGAGCCGCGGGGCAATGGTTCTTAACTTGGTGCCGGGCATTCTGCACCGCTTGGCTCTCTGGGAATGCTTCGGGCAGTGCCTCTGGAAGTACTGCGCTGGTGCTCTGGAGGAGACGTTCCCTCCAGCAATAATTCATGGTGCCGTTGAGCGGATCGAGAGGTCAGCGAACGGCGTGCCGTAGGTGCTCCTAATTGAAAATAAAACAATTCCTTCCCCAAAACTCCCATCCCCCCATCCCGTTTAAGGTTTTTCGATGCCTCTGTAGGGGATTTAAGCCTTTTTATTCAAGGTTTATGGGACGGCAATGAGTAGGGCGTCAAAAAGCTCGCCGAGCAGGATGCGTTGGATGCTGCTCACCTCATCTGACAAGCGCGGCTGCTGGAAGAGCAATGCACGTTATCAGCAGCGATACAGGCGGGCTTGCGGCGATTGACGAGGCCATTGCTCTTGGCGGCGTGATGGCCTGTCGTAACGCGCCATCAGCCGGCGCTGAAACAATCGAGCATTGCATCAGCGATCCGGCGCAATAGCGTGAAGTATAGCATCGGCCCCTCGGGGATCGCGCTACCAAGCGCATCAAGCCGACCAACTCTAATCCCAGCATGTTCCGCAAGGCGCAAGATGTATGTCGATTTGAGCTGCGGTTCAGTGAAGATGCAAGACACATCGGTGCGCCGCAGTTGCATTTGAAGCTGCTGCAACCGAGCCGCCCCAGGTGGGATCTCCAAGCTTGGCATCACCGCCCCAACGGCGGACAGGCGAAAATGGTGTTCATAGTATTGGAAGGCATCGTGGAGCACGATAAAGGGCTGCTGCCTTGCGGGCTGCAACTTCGCCGTGAGCTCCCGATCAAACGCCGCCAGCCGTGCCTTCAATGCCGCATTATTGCGCTGGTAGCGATCCGCGTTGGCGGCATCCCGCTCTGCTAGGAAGAGCGCGATCGCATCAGCCATAACAGCCGCATTTTTTATACTCAACCAGATATGCGGATCGTCTTTGGCAGTAGCGGGGTGATTGGTGTGGTCGTCGTGGTCATCGTGAGCACCGTGGTCATCATTGATGCCGCGATTATGGGGCTCAGTGACAAACAGTGCTTGCTGCCGTCTTGGCAACCGATGCAGTCCTGCGATTTCGCCAAGTTCGATAATGTCAGCGCCGGCTGACAGAACAGCCAACGCTTTGCTGAGGGAGGATTCCAGTTGCGGCCCGAGCCACACCACCAGTTGCGCTGCCGTCAATTGTCTCGCTTGGGAGGGCTTGAGCTGGGCGGTATGCGGCGATTCACTGCCTTGTATGATCAAATGAGGGCTGCCGACCCCCTCCATGAGCGCTGCTACCAGCGAATGCAGCGGTTTAATCGACACCGCAACGCGCACCTCAGCCGCCGCGCCAAACGACAGTAGCAGCCCCAGCAACCACCATCTTGCTCTTAGCAACACCGTTGACCTGACAGCCCGGTTATCGTGGATCTAAGCGTTTGTCGCTTTGACCAAAAAGATTACGGGAAATACCGTAGCGCATGACTTAAGGCTCTGAAAGCAGCGCGCCTAGTTGCGTATTTCGCGCGACTCTTATAAGGGGGAGGAGCATTGCATGCCAGATTTTTTTGAGGCTTTGAACGCGTCAGTGCGGTCTCTGACTCGCCTTCAGTCACTCTCCTTGGCCGCTGCCGCTCGCAACGCGCTGGATAACCTTTCTAAACCGAGACCAAACTCCTCGGAAGTGATATTCAGCGGCGGCAGAAAGCGCAATACATGCGGGGAGGCGCTCAGCACCAATACGCCGTGCTGACGGCAGCGCTCCACCAGTGCCATTGCTTGACCGCGCCATTTGTCAGTTAATACGGCACCTACCATCAGCCCCCTGCCACGCACCTCGCTGAATAGCGCGAGCTCGTTATGCAGCTTATTGAGATGATCTTGCAGCGCTGCGCCCTGCCTTTGTACGTTGGTCAGCAATTCATCAGCGGCGACAAGTTGCAATACCTTACGCGCCGCCGCCGCCACCACCGGGTTACCGCCGAACGTTGAGCCGTGGCTTCCCGGCTGCAATACGGAGGCCGTCTTTTCGCTCATCAGCACCGCTCCGATCGGCAATCCCCCGCCTAGAGCTTTGGCGCTGGTCAGGATATCTGGACGGCATTCCGGCTCCCACATATATGCGAACAGTTTTCCGGTACGACCGATCCCGCTCTGCACTTCGTCGACGATCAGCAATGCACCGCAGGCATCGCATAAGCGCCGCAGCAGCGTCAGATAGCCATCATCCGCCGGCAACACCCCGCCCTCGCCTTGTATCGGTTCAACCAATACTGCACAGACGCGCGCGTCGATCATCGCCGCCGCAGCTTTCACGTCGTTGTAGCGGCAATAACGAAACCCGGTTGGCAGCGGCTCAAACCCCTCATGGTACTTCGGCTGCGCAGTGGCTGCGACAGTCGCCAGAGTACGTCCGTGAAAACCGCCTTCAAAGGTGATGATGTCGCGTTGCTCAGGAGGCAAATAAAGGCTGGCGTATTTGCGCGCAAACTTGATCGCCGCTTCGTTGGCTTCAGCGCCAGAGTTGCAGAAAAACACGCGATCGGCAAATGTCGCCGCGATCAAGGCTTCAGCCAACCGCAGCGCCGGCTGAGTATAGAAAAGGTTACTGGCATGACACAGCTTATCCACTTGCTCATGGATCGCCGCAAGCAGATCGGGATGCCGGTGACCCAGCGAGTTAACGCTGATCCCGGCACCAAAATCAATGTACTCGTTGCCATCGCTATCCCACACTCGGCTACCCGCACCATGGCTCAGCACCATCGGGGCCGGGGCATAATTAGGTACCATGCAACCTTCCCCGACATCCATCAGTTGCGCAGTCAGTGGCCCCGGTGGCGCGTTTGCTGTAATAGTCATCGATAGGCCCGTTTGGGGGAACCTCGAAAAACGTGGGTTTGGAAGAAGGGATTGTTTTATGGGAACCTCATGCTACTTGAAGATGCTGGAAAGGGCTACTCTTATTATGCTCCGGTTCCCAAGTTGTGAGCACAACCATTCCAGAGCCTTGCCAGAGCCTTCACCCTTCCTCGGCCCTGCACGGCGTCGAGGCGAAGGCGCAGGCGCAGGAGATCCTGGGGTTAGGGGCTTGGGGGAATTTCTGATAGGGTACGCGCCAAGAAAAAGCCGCGCACTGATGGTGGTGCTGGCAGTTGAGGAGGTAACGCGCTTGCTTGCCCAACAAAGGGGTGTACACTGGCTCATGACATATCTCCAAACCCCCATCCCGTTGAGGTTTTTCGAGGTTCCTGATGGAGAATAACGGTGGCGATCACCAACGCACCACAGAACATTGATGCCAGTGGGGTGATGCGCGTCCACCCTGTCCGCGCCGTGGATACTGAAGTAATGCGCATTGGCGTGCCCTACCCGCTATGACCGGCGATCGCATCCCGATAACGCTTGCGCCTATTGATTTAGGCGCTGATCGCATATTGCGCGTACATGGCTACGCCGATGTGTCCCGCATCCGACCGCGCGCACGCCGTCCGATTGTGCAGGCGGTAACGGAAATGACGGCGCTGGCCAAGTCCTTAATTCAGCCGGCGGTGCACAGTAACCGCTTCGACATTGCGCAGTTGGACGCCGGTCAATTGAGGCTCAGCAATGGCATCGAGTTAGCATCGCCGGCGTTTGATCGATTTTTGGCACACGCCAGCGGCGTGGTGTTGTTTGTGCTGACCGCAGGGCCCGCGATTGATGACGAACTCCAGCGCCTGAACGCTGCCGGCGATCTGTTGCGGCAGTTATTTCTCGATACTGCCGGCTGGATGATCGTAGAGGCGATTACCAAGCAAATGGTGATCCAGTTGCGCGCGCGCGTTACCGCTGATGGCTTGCGCTTATCGCGCCGCATGGGGCCGGGCTACAGCTACCCACTCGGCGACGGCGGCTATACAACCTGGCCGCTGGAAGATCAACGTCCGTTGTTCGCTGCGTTCAATGATCCTGATTTACCGATCCAACTGCTGGACAGTTGCGCAATGCAACCGCGCATGTCGCGCTCGGGATTGTTGGGCCTTATTCCGTGCACGAACGTAACTGCCGGCCTGACCTGATCGGCGCAGAGATTACGGCCAGGTTCCTGCAGCGGTAATGCGGGCGATCAGAATACTCCTCGATAGCCACACCAGCAGATCATCAAATCCCCCTTCGGTCGGCACATCCTGCATATAGGTATTATTCGGCGTAGCGCTGATGCCGCCACCGCAATCAGCGTTGCCATCGGCGATCAGATCAGGGTCATTTTCGCTGTCTGGAATGCCATTCTTACCGCAGGAGAAGATGATCGCCACCGGGTTATTGGTTTCCAGAGCACTGGTATTGGTCAATCCATCCCCGTGCCGATCGTGAACCTGCATGCCGTCCTCTGAGGTTTTTTCCGTATCGGGTGGGAATGGAATGCCGCTGATGTCGTTAAATTTGTCGTCGCTGCGATAGCGCAGCACTCGCCCCCAAGCATCATCGCGGCGATCTATCCCGAGACTGGCATACGGCAGGTTACCTTCGACCCCACCACTGCAAGGAGCGTTCTCAATGCCATCGGCATCCCGATCGGTATCTGGGCAAGGCAAACGGCCGTTAGCAATCGCATAACCGATCAGCGCGTCTTTGACATACTCCAGTTGATCGTGCACGTCATTGATGCGGCGTAGCTCGATCTGAGACGCCAGCGGCAGCAAAATCCCACCCAGCAAAAGACCAATCACTGCGATGACGATCGCAAGCTCCAGCAACGTAAAACCGCGTTGTGACGCTTTGGGCAACAAACGAGAGGGTACGCCAGTCAACAATCCAGCCAAGTCAGGCGGTCCAAGTAGCAATCTAGCGCCTAGCTTGGCTGAACAGATAAAACAGCAGCAGCATCACCGACGCCACAGTGATCCCCACCCCCAGCTCAATTAGCAGGATCCCTAAGTGCTGGCCCGCCACTTCATCGGCGGCCAGTACCGAGTAGTTCAGGTATTCCCCGCCACGCAACAAAGATGCGATGCCAACCCCGGCATACAGCAACACGCCGATCGCCGCCAGCGCCTGAACAACGGCTGTCGGGATCACGCTTTGGGTAGCCTCGGTGCCAAACACCAAGGCGCATAAAATACCCCAGACGCTGAATAATACTCCCGCCTGGAAGCCACCGCCTGGGCTAAAATCACCATGAAACTGAACGTATAACGCAAACAGCAACAGCGGCGGCAAGATAGCGCGGCAGACGACCCGTACGATTGCATGATGGCTTATCGCATCGGGAGGGGTAGAGGTCTCTAGATAGCCTGTGCGCGTACGCTGACGGAAGCCGCAAAACAACGCAAGGACACCGATCCCAGCACAAAAGATGACCGTGACCTCACCCAGAGTATCGTAACCACGGTAACTTGCCAGCACCGAGGTTACCATATTGGGGATGCCGATCTCCTGTGGCGATTGTTCAATATAACGCAGCGCAACATGCGTATGGGCTGGCGCTTGCGGATCGCCAAACGCGGGCATGTCGCTAAGCGCCACAATCAGCAGCGTGGCGGCGACGATCACCAGCGCCAATGCGGGCAGATGCAGCTTGGTGGGTTGGTGCTGCCGCGCGGATGTCAACAGCAGGGTCACCAAAATCATCACCGTTGACAGACCCGCACCGACCGCCGCTTCGGTCAACGCCACATCAACCGCGTCCAGCACGACAAACAGTACTGCGCAAAGCAAACTGAAAATACCAAACACCATGACCGCGGCGAATAAATTACGCACGCTGATGGCGGTTATCGCCACCGCTACGAGGAGTCCCGCAACGACTGTCGCGACTATCGTGTCCATGATCGGTCCTCTGTAGCGGGATCCCGCAAGGTACCCTTGCGCAGACAGTCGGCAACCAGCAAGCGCATCGAAGCCTGAAGGTGAGCTGCGCTTGTCATCGGTTAATCGCCCGCGCTGGCGCTTGATGGAAGCCCGTGCTGCGGCAGGCAGCCATCCCGTGCCGCGGCTTTTACCATCGCATAGGTGGCCGCCGGTACAGTCAGCAGCAACAACGCGTAGATAAAGACCAATTTAAATATAACCAGCGATAAGCCGAGCGTTACAGCCAAGCCCAGTAGAACCAACCCGGCACCCAAAGTGTCGATCAACGATGCGGCATGAAGGCGGGTGTAAAAATCTGGAAATCGCAGCAGACCAATCGCACCGATAACAACAAAGATGGTGCCGCCGATCAAGATCAATGTGCCAAGCAATGCCATGTGCGTTCTATTGCTCTGAGTGGATTTTCACCCGCTGCGAGGCGGGATCCAGCGGCTCGCTCGGGGGTGCTGTAAAAAACGCAGCAGCGCCAAGGTGCCGACGAAGTTGATAAACGCATACAACAGCGCAATATCGAGAAAATCGGGGCGCCCACTGCGAAAACAGTACAGCGTAATCAACAACACCGCCAGCGTACCAAATACGTTCACCGACAGGATGCGGTCATACAATGTCGGTCCGCGTATCGTGCGCACCAATACCAGCGCCATCGCCACCAGCAGCAAGATCATGGCGAACGTCACGTTCCGTTTCCTTCCAGCGCCTGCTGCACCCGCCGCCCCATCTCACCGCTGGCCACCTCAGCCATGCCATCGCTGGTTAGCGCATGCACCGTCACATCGCCGACACTCAGATCGATGGTTACTGTTCCCGGCGTCAGAGTGATTGAATTGGCATACACCACGCGCCCGACTTCGCTCCTTTGCGACAGTGGCAAACGGCGCACGGTCGGCGAAATCGGCAGCCGCGGCGATAGGATGCGCAGCGCCACGTCAAGATTGGCGACGACCACCCGTCCGCTCAGCCAGAGCACATAAGAAAGCCACGCCCAGCCATTCCAACGCGGAAAATGGGTCACGTTATCGATCGCTGCGAGGCGGCGATGCAGCCACCACACAAAAACCGCGCTGAACGCGCCGAGCACCAGCAACAGCGGCTGCGCCATGCCAGATAACAGCAACCACAGCACCAGCAAGAATAACAGTAACGGAGGCATATTGGGGATTAGAGGTTAGGGACTAGGGTTTGGGGAAAAGGGAGTAGCGCTTATTTTTATGACAATCAATCATCTTCAAGTAGCATGAGTATATCGAGGTTTTATGTGTTCAGCTTCGTCTAGCCGCTCGCTCGACTGACGTTATAAACATTAGGCAGTTGTTTCAATTGCAGCAGCAGTTGCGCCACCTGATCGCGATCACCAACTTCCAGCGATAAGTGCACCACAGCGGTCCCCTGACGGTTGTTACGTGCTGAATCGGTATGCAAAATGCTGATGTGCTCGCGGGTAATCAGCGCACTGATATCGCGCAGCAGCCAGCGATCGTCCTTGCAGTAAAGCACAATGCCGACTTCATACAGGTTGGCTTCCCGCATCAGCCACGAGACATCGATCAGGCGCTGGCGTTGCTTATCGCCTTTGGCGGCGGTGATGTTATGGCAATCGCTGTGATGGATGCTGACCCCGCGACCGTGAGTAATATACCCGATAATACGATCGCCCGGGAGCGGTTTGCAGCACCGTGCGCGGTGCGTCATCAACGACTCCATGCCGCTGACAGACACCTCACAGCGATGGCGGCTTTTGCGCCGCTGCGGGGGCTTCAGCGGTACCAGCGACGGTGCTTCAGGCTGCGGTCGGTAGCTCTGCAACAGCGTCGACAGTTGCCCCAGCGAAACCTCACCGCGGCCCAGCAGAATCAGAAATTCATCCAGATTGTGAACGTTGTAGCGGGCGCACAGCACGCTATAATCACTAACCTCAACCCCGACGCGGCGCAGCTCAGCATGCCAGATGGTGCGTCCGTCAGCAAGATGCTGATGGCGATCCTGCTGCTTGAACCAGTTCCTGACTTTCGCCTTGGCGCGAGCCGTATGGAGGTAGCCTAGGCTGGCGTTCAGCCAATCGCGACTGGGGGTCACGATCCGTGCGGTCACGACTTCCACCATGTCGCCCGTCTTCAGCACCCGCGTCAGCGGTGCCATGACGCCATTCACCCGCGCCCCGCGACAGTGATGACCAACGTCGGTGTGGATGCGGTAGGCAAAATCCAGCACCGTCGATCGCGCCGAAAGCTTCAGTACGTCGCGCTTAGGAGTCAACACATAAATCTGATCGTTGGCGAACTCCGCTTGCAGTTGCTCCAGCAAATAAGCGTCATCGCCAAATTGATCGCCGCGGTCAAGGAGACGCCGGATCCACTGGATGCGCTTTTCTACGTCCTGCTCGCTATGACCGTCAATGTTTTCTTTGTAACGCCAATGCGACGCGACACCGAATTCGGCGAATTCGTGCATCTCCCAAGTACGGATCTGGACTTCAACGCTCTTCCCTTCAGGTCCGGTAACCGCGGTATGCAATGAGCGATAGCCATTCGGCTTGGGTGCCGCGATGTAGTCGTCGAACTCCTCTCGTATGCACTCCCACTGTGAATGAACAACGCCAAGCGCGGCGTAACACTGGTTCTCACTATCCGTCAAAATGCGCACTGCGCAGGCATCAAAGACATGGTCAAAGGCCAATGACTTGCGCCGCATTTTATTGTAAATGCCGAAAATATGCTTCGGGCGACCGCTGATCCTTGCTTGGATGCCGACTTTTTGAATCGCCTCCGACAGGTATTTACAAATCGATGCAATATAACGCTCGCGATCCACTCGCCGCTCTTTGAGCTGCTTGGCGATTTGATGGTAGGACTCTGGTTGCAACTCTTTGAAAACCAGATCCTCAAGCTCCCACTTCAGTTGCCAGATGCCGAGGCGATTGGCTAATGGCGCGTACAGATCCTTGGCCTCGCGCGTTAGGATAAAGCGCTCCTTAGCAGACGGCAGCTCCGTGATACGCCGCAGACGTTGCAATACCCGCGCCATCTGTATGATCAATACCCTGATATCGGTCGTTGCTACCAGCAGTAATTTACACAAGTCCTTGACGCGCCGGGCCGGATTTTGCAGGATATTGATTGGCGTTTGAGGAACCCCAGCACTGGCCTCGAACGGCAATGCACTAAGCCCATCCATAGCTTCCATCAGAAGCACCACGGCACTGGAGAAATGCGCTGCGATCGGCTGGCGCTGCAAGGCGTTCACCAGCGGATGCAGCAGCGAGGCCACCATGCAATCATCGTCCATCTTCAACGTATACAAGATAGTGGTCATCTCCATCATCCTCGTGCGCGTTGCAACAGCCGCTTCAAACACCACCGCATCGGTTGCACGCAAAAAATCCAGTACGCGATCCACAATCGCGCCAACCAGCACCGCCTGACTGGTCCCTGGCGTACGCTCGGTGTTTGCTGCAGCGCCCTCCAGTGCGCTTGACACAATGCGTTTTGATAACAGCAAGGGTTCGGTTTTCATTGGCTTTTGGCGCGCATCCGCTTACTATAGGGAACCTCGAAAAATGGCAACGGGATAAGAGTTTGAAGGAGAGGGCATCATCATCTGTAACGTAAGTCATTGATTTATAATTCTTCCTCCAATGGACAAGCCCCTCAGGGTACCTCGGAAAGCTAACCAAGCTAGTTTTTCGAAGTGCCCAACATTTTGTCGCGCAACCGCCGCTCGCGCGCCACCGGCATTGAGTTCTTTTGCGCGATGGTAAAGAAGGTATGATGCGCCTTCCCATCCGCTGAAGTTGCACCATCTTGATCAAACAGTACAACTTAACCTGCCGCCACGCCAGTTAATTTACCGCCTAATACAAAACGCTCATGTAGCGATAAAAAGCACGTCTGACGGGATGCCCCCCGTTTCTAGGCTGAGCGGCAGGCTGTCTTATCCTGCCGCTCGCCGCTCATATAGCCATTATGCAACGACTTCATCGGTGTTGGAAGTACGCGAAGACAGGGTTGTTCTGGGGGGCGGTGAGCACTTTGTTGCTGGTCGCGCTGCTGCTCGTCGTGCTGCGCTTTGCGTCGCCGCGCCTCGATCAATACCTTACTGAGGCGCAACACCGCCAATACCTTGCTGCGGTACAACACCGGATCGGCAGCCTGATCAAGCAGCCGGTAGCGATCGGCGGCATCCAGTTAAAGTGGCATAACTGGTCGCCAGAGTTGCATGTCTTTGATGTACGCTTGCTGGAAACCCGCAAAGCCGATGGGGCGCAGTCAGCGTGGCTCAGTTTCGAGAACGCGGTGATGCGCATCGCGCTGCTGGAATCGTTGCGCCAACGCAATATCATCGCATCCAGTCTGAGCATAGCGGGGCTTTCATTGCGCGCCGAGCGCGATGCCGATGGTGCGTTCTCACTACGCGACCGGCATGCGGTTGCGGCCGAGACCAACGGTAGCGTTGTTAACAGCGCCCTGTTGCTCGGCTGGTTGTCGCGCCAAACGCGCGTTGAACTGCGCGACATTGCGTTGTCGCTGTACGATTGGCGCTGGCATGATGCTATCGACATCAGCGATTTGTCGCTAGTGCTCGTCAACACCAACCACCGGCATCGCGTACAAGCGGCCCTGCGTGTCGGCGCGAACGACGCGAGCAGCACCGCAGGCGGAATAGTGCGTATCGTCGCCGACCTCAATGGCACCGCGACTCGCCCTGACTGGGCTGGAGAAATATTTATCAGCGCCGAGCAGTTGCCTCCGCAAGCGCTGCTGAAGCCCTTCGCAGCGGTCGCCGTGCCACTTGCGGACGGCGCAGCGCTGTCATTTCGTACCTGGAGCAAATGGCATGACGGCACCCTCAAGCAGGCGCTCGGCAACGCCACGCTGCAGTTGACAGCGCCGGCGCAGAGTCCCGCGGTACCCACGATTATCGCCAATACCGACTTCCGCTTGCGGCGCACACCACACACATGGCAGCTACATTGCGAAGCGTTAGCACTCCAGATAGCGCAGCGGCAATGGCCGCAAAACCGCCTGCTGGCGACTATCGGATTGGATGATAACGGTAACATCAGCGTAGATGGCAGCCTGCGCCATCTCCACCTTGCCGGACTGATGGAAAGCGTGCGCCACTGGCTCCCTGCAGCAACCCTTGCATTGCCGCACTCGACGACTGCGGCAACTGTGGCGCACGAGCAGGCGTCAGCAGAAACGCCGTTACAGCGCTCCCTAGCGGCGTTCGACGCCAGAGACGGCCAGCTTGAACAAGTGCAATTCCAACTGCGCACTGCGGGCGATGATCAGGCCTTCAGGCTGCGTGCGGATGTTAAAAATCTGCACCTCGTCAGCGGTGCAACGCAACTGCAAGGTGCCAATGGGACTCTGGAAATCGGCCCCCGCGTCAGCCTGTTCGCGTTCGATGCAGCGGTGGTCGAAGCAGCATCCCTGTCCACCGATGCGGAGCGGCTCCTCTTGGAAGACTTGCAGGGCACCCTAGTAGCGATTAACGGGAGCGATGGCCTGCACTTGAGTCTGCCGCAATTAGCGTTCCGCTACGGTACGGTGCATGGCCACACCCAAGCGTCTTTAAAATGGCCGCCCGCGAACGCATTACAGCGCAGCATACCCTCGCCATACCTCGATGCCAGTGTGTGGTTGCGTAACGTGCGCTATCCCGACGTGCAGGGGCTGATGCCGACCGCAACCTGGCCGCTGCTGCGCGAATGGCTGGTTAGCACACTGCCAGCAGTCGTGGCGGACAGCGCCTTTTTGCGCCTGAGAGGGCGCTTATCGGATCCGATGAAAACCTGGATTGAAGGCCTAAAGATCGACATCGAGGGTCATTGCGCGTACTTTCCTTACGACTTCGGCGATACCACGCACTGGCCGCCGATTGAGAAAATCGAAGGGACCATGACGCTCCGTGGCAGCCGTCTGCTCATCACCGCGAAGACAGCGCGTTTCGTTGACGTCGGCTTGCGTGAGCTGCTCTTCCAGATAGACGACATAACCGCCCCCGAGCCATTGCTGCATGTTAGCTACGATGTTAAAGACGATGCTTCCCTTGTCCACAAGTCGATACAGGCAATGCAATTCACTCGACAAACCATCGGGGCAGTGCTTGATGATTTCAGGCTTGGCGGTCGCATCGGCTTGCGCATGAAGCTTGCCGTTCCACTCGCGGGGGCGCGAGACCTGTTCGTCAGCGGCAGAATCCGCCTGCAGCGCAATCGACTCCAGTTGCCCGCGCACCAGCAGGGGCTAACGGCACTCAGCGGGGCGATCGATTTTGAGCATGACGGCAAAACCTTTACGCGCTTGACCAGCGATAATATGAGCGCGCTTTATCTCGCGCAGCCGCTGTCTCTGGAGATAAACCTGTCGCCGCACCATGAAGCTGGCGTACGCATCACCACGGCGCTTGCGATTGATCACGACTATCTGCGCCGCCATAGTGCCAACACCGACTGGTTGCCGCTCAGCGACACCCTGCAGCGCGCTTCAGACTATATGCAAGGCAGCAGTCGTTTGCAATTGGTGTTGGATGTGTACCAAGACGCGATCGCCAAGTCAATGCAGGCAAGGCTATCGCTGGACAGCGATTTGCACGGTTTAACGCTCAATTTGCCAACGCCGTTTGGTAAAACCGCGCAGCAACGGCGGCGCACGAGGTTCGCCGGGGAGTTGAGCACAGACGGCACAATCCAGTTACAGATCGATTATGCCGATCGCGTGCGTGGCGCGTTTGCGCTGGCGCTGGATAAAGACCGGCTGCGCGATATATCTGGGTACCTGCATCTTGGCGCAGCGGCACCGCCGCTTGCCACGGCACCGCCGAGCACCGGCGAAGGGGTTGCGATACGCGGTCGGCTTGAGCGCGTTGCGTGGCGAGAATGGTACGATTTGCTGCAGTCACTGGGCACCTCCTCCACCGCCGCCGTGGCTGGTGCCGCCGATACCGCGGCACCAGCGCTGCGCAGCCTGTCACTCGGCATCGGTGAACTGCACCTTGGCAACCTGCGTTTCAACAATACGCAGATCAACATACACCCCTATCGGTCACCGCACCCACCATCGGCAGCGCCATTGGTGCCGGCTTGGGCGATCGACCTTCGCGGCGACGATCTCAGCGCATCAGTGCGGTTAACCGAAGACGCCACAGCGACGCAGTTGGAAGGCGATGTGCGGTATATAAAAATCCTGCACTCCACTTTCTCCAATACGCACATCCATGCCTCTCGCCAACAACAATCGGGCGGGTGGCGCATACGCTTTGCTGGAGAAAAGCTATCCGGCACGGTCGCTATCCCGCCAAACCTTAACCAAGAAAGCGTTGAGATTGACCTTACCCATCTGGCGCTCAGCACCGCCGATGACGCCGTCGCAGGTGCCACCGAGGGCACGAGCGCCACTACCACTCGCGCCACTGCAATCCTGGCTGAAGATTCATTGTCACCCGAGGATATACCCGCTTTTTCGGCATCGGTGCGATCATTGCGGCTCGACGCTCGGGATCTTGGCACGCTTCAACTGGATACCCAGCGGCGCTCACGCAAGCGGCATGATTACACTTTTGCGATCGACAACGACGCTTTCTCGTTGACTGCGAGCGGTGTTTGGAAAGCCGATCGCGGCATCGGGCTCAGCACGTTGCGCGGTCGGCTGACAGTGCGTGACACTGGCACTTTGCTGGCGCGTTTCGACTACGACCACCGACACCTCAAAGGCGGCAGTGCTCAAGCGTTGTTTGACCTGCACTGGCGCGGCAGTCCAATCGACTATGGCGTTACGAAATTTAACGGAGACGTCAGCTTTGAGGTCAACGATGGCCGGCTGTTGCAGGTCAAGCGCGGCTTGGCGGCGCGCGCCTTCGGCTTACTGACGATTACCACATTGCCACAGCGGCTGCTACTGAATTTCAACGATGTGTTTGAAAGAGGGCTGCCCTACAGCACCATCAGCGGCGCTTTCTTACTGAAAAACGGTAATGCCTGTATCCACTATCTGGGGTTGAGCAGCGATATTGCCTATTTTAATTACACGGGGCACATTGGCCTTAACAGCAAGACGCACCAAGGCACCGTCACCGTCAAGCCGCGGATCACCAATGCCTTGCCACTGATCCCCATCCGCTTCTTGGAGTTCGTAATGGGTGCCGAGCTACTCGATCCGCTGTTCAGCTACCGCTATGCGGTATCCGGCGGCTGGGATGACGAGCCGCGCATCAAGGCTCTCTCGAAAGGGCCTGAATTACCGACCGCACCGCAATGCTGAGCGCACCACTGATGATCTCGCCAAAGGAAGCGGGGGCGGTCATGCTCGCCATCTCAGGCGGTGTCGATTCGGCGGTCGCGTTATGGCTGCTGAAGCGGGCCGGCTACACGCTGCGTGCGATGTTCATGAAGAACTGGGAAGAGGATGACACCCCAAACTACTGCCATGCCGCAAGCGATCACGCCGATGCCGCCGCGGTATGTGAACGCTTAGGAGTCGAGTTGACAACGGTAAATTGCGCCGCTGAATACTGGGACGATGTGTTTTGCCCGTTTGTCGCTGAATACGCTGCGGGGGGCACGCCCAATCCAGATGTGTTGTGCAATGCGACAATAAAATTCGGCGCTTTCGCGGATCACGCTCGACGCCTTGGGTGTTGCGCTATCGCCACCGGCCACTATGCAAACAGCACCCGTTGCATCACCCCCGTCAGTCGATCGGTGGCACTGCTGGTCAGCAGCGACGCAAACAAGGATCAGACCTATTTTCTGCACCGCCTAGATCAATCTCAGCTGGCGACTGCGTTGTTTCCCCTTGCTCGACTAGCCAAACCACAAGTGCGCGCCTTGGCGCGGGAAGCGCGGTTGCCGGTACACGCCAAGCGCGACAGCACCGGCCTTTGCTTTATCGGTGAGCGTGCGTTGCGGCCTTTCCTGCAACGCTATGTGCAACCCCAGCCAGGCCCAATCGTCGACACCACAGGCCGCTGCATCGGCGAACACCAAGGCTTGGCTTTCCATACCATCGGGCAACGGCGCGGACTCACTATCGGCGGTGTGCGCGGCGCGGCTGAAGGGCGCTGGTATGTAGCCGCAAAAGACCACGAGCGCAATACCCTGATGGTCGTGCAGGACGCCAACCACCCGGCATTGTGGTCATCGGGCTTAACTGCTGATCGGCTGCACTGGATCCGCTATCGCCCGCCACAAACCAACTTTCACTGCTTAGCCAGGATCCGTCATCGCCAGCCACTGCAACCCTGCGTTGTCGATCACGCCACCGCCGCCGATGCGTGCAGTGTCGCCTTCCAGCAACCGCAGCGTGCGATCGCCCGAGGACAGTACGTGGTTTTTTACCACAAAGACGAATGCCTGGGCGGCGCCCGCATCTGTGGCACCGCTAGGCGCTCCTCATTCACCTGAAAAACAAGCTACGCTTGGCTGTTGCGGATAATTTTGCAAAAAGACGTTTGTATTGGGGAAAGGGTTAGGTCACTCCGAACACAATAAAAAACTCTGTACCCCCTTCCCCCAAACCCCTATCCCCAGTATCTCCTGCTCCCTCGCCTCAACGCCGTGCAGGGCCGAGGGCTTCGATAAACGCTCTGGAAAAAGCCTTCGGGCGAGGCTCTGGGATGAGAGCATGACAATAGCCCTCTCCTGCATCTTCAAGTAGAAGGGGTATATACTATGCATCCATTAATTGCTGAAATCCTACCTATTCAGTAACCGTGTCACTGTAGCAACTGCATTCTGATGGCAACGGCACCACAACGGATCGCGATGTATGTCAATTAATGCACTCTGCAGAGAGGCCAGTCGCTACCTGCAACCCGACAAGATCAATGGCATCCATCGCGCCTACCAATTCGCCGCCAACGCACACGCCGGCCAAGTTCGCGCTTCTGGAGGAGATTATATCGATCACCCGCTGGCGGTGGCACAAACCTTGGTTGAGATGCGCATGGACTATGCCAGCATCGCCGCTGCAATCCTGCACGATGTGATTGAAGACACCCCCCTCGACAAGAGTCATATCGAAGAGCAATTCGGCGGCGAGATCGCCGAACTGGTAGATAGCGTAACGAAACTCGATAAAGTCAAATTCCAAGATGCCACCCAACGTCAGGCGGAAAGCTTCAGAAGAATGGTGATGGCGATGGTAGGCGATGTCCGCGTAATCCTCATAAAGTTAGCCGATCGGCTGCATAACATGCACACCTTGACGGCGCTGAAGCGCGCTAAACAGCGGCGCATCGCGCTTGAGACGCTTGAGGTGTACGCCCCGATTGCTGATCGTCTGGGACTGCGCAAAATGTGCCTAGCTCTTGAGAACATGGGCTTCGAGGCATTGTATCCCTACCGCCATCGGGTGTTCGCCGCCGCCATCAAGCGGGCAATGGACGAGCAGACACTCGCTGCCGACAAAATTTGCGATGCTTTTGAGCAACAGCTACAGCACAATGATATAACCGCCAAGGTAGAGCGCTGCACCCCCCATCCCTACCGCCTGTATCGCCAAATCAACCCTGCGCGGCGGGTTCGGGATTCGCTCAATCTGATCGAGTTTCACATCCGCGTAACCTCAATCGGCGATTGCTATCGGGCGCTCGGCGCAGTCCACCAACTCTATCGACCGGTGTTCAGTTGTTTCAAGGATTACATCGCGTTGCCGAAAGACAACGGCTATCAATCACTGCACACGCGGCTGAGCGGCACCAATGGCGCGTCGATTGCAGTAGCAATCCGCACCGAGAACATGAACATCGTCGGCGAACACGGCATCGCCGTGCGCTGGCTGAATAATGACGCGCTCGGCGAGGATACGCGCATACAGGCCACGGAGTGGCTGCGCGGGCTGTATGATCTGCATAACGCAGCGGATGATCCGATTGAGTTTGTTGAAGACATAAAAGCCGATCTTTTCCCGCGCGACATCTACGTATTTACCCCAGACGGCGATATCAAAGCACTGCCCGCTACAGCCACCGCGGTTGACTTTGCGTATGCAATCCATACCGACATCGGCAATCACTGCATTGGCGCTAAGATAAACCGGCAGGAAGCACCGCTGCATACCGCACTGCAAAACGGCCAGATGATCGAGATCATCACCTCGCCGCAGTCACGCGCCAGCGCCATCTGGCTGAACTTCGTGGTGAGCGCCAAAGCACGCGCCGGCATCCGTGGGTACCTCAGAAAGCTCAGCCAGAAGGAAGCCATTGAAGTCGGCGAACAGTTGCTGAAACAAGCGCTGGCGCACAGAGCCACAGCACTGGATCACATCCCCGCTGATCGCTTCGACATCCTCAGTCGGCAGTTGGCGCTTACCAACCGCGAAGCGTTACTGCAAGAAATAGGATTTGGCAAGCGCCCGGCGGCTTTTGTCGCCGAACGCCTGATGACAAATCTCAGCCATGAGCTGCCGCAGCATGACGCACCGCCGCCTGAGCCAGTGCTGATCCGCGGCGCGGACGGTCATGTGGTGAAACTCGGCAAGTGCTGCTATCCGATCCCGGGCGATCCGATCTCCGGCGTACTCACCCCAAAGTCCGGCATCATGGTACATACCGCCAGTTGCCGCGAGCTCGCAAAAGCAATGCGCTCGTCCATGCCCTGCGTAGAAGTGGACTGGGAGCCAAACCTATCCGCAACCTTCCAGGTTGATCTGCGCGTATACGTGGGAAACAGCACCGGCACGCTGGCGGCGGTGGCAAAAACTATCGCCAATCTGGGCGTGAATATCGACGAGGCCAAGGTCTACAGCGAAGACGGCATCAATTCCGGTTTAGATTTCGTGTTGGAAGTGAGCGGTTGTGAACAACTCAACAAAGTCATGAATCGCATCCTGCGTTCCAAATTGGTCTCTCGCATCCAGCGCATCCATTCCTGAACGCTGCTAGGCGCGCCGAATTCCATCTGGATGTATCAACAACACAGGAGTCCCCAAGATGTCAACGTCAAAGAGCCCCATCCAGAGCGCTGATGCCCCCGCTGCCATCGGCGTTTACTCGCAGGCCATTCGCAGCGGCGACACAGTGTATCTGTCAGGTCAGATTCCGCTCGATCCAACCACCCAACAACTGGTGAGCGGCAAGCAGGAACAAGTGCAACAGGCCTTCAGTAACCTGTCCGCGGTTGCCACCGCCGCCGGTGGCTCGCTCGATCATATCGTCAAACTTAACGTCTATCTAACCGACCTGTCGGATTTCCACATCGTCAACGAAGTGATGCGGGCATTGTTCACCCCGCCCTACCCAGCACGCGCCGCTGTCGGCGTCGTAAGCCTACCTAAAGGTGCCTGTGTCGAAGTCGAAGGAACCATGGTCGTCACTGCTGCCGCAGAGGGATAATGGAGCCCGTGGTCGCGGGAGGAGGAGAAAGCGACAACAACCCATCTGCCACCCGCAAGGGGCAAGCAGGATGACCAAGGGACATTGGCTCTGCGGTTGGCACACGCCGCTGCCAAGGGGCTGCGCGGTGCTGACTTCAGAGTGCACCGCGCAACGCATCAACCAGATCCGTACGCTCCCAAGAAAACCCACCATCCTCGTCGGGCGTACGACCAAAGTGCCCGTACGCCGCGGTGCGTGCGTAAATCGGTCGATTCAGCTTCAGGTGCTGACGGATCCCGCGTGGGGACAGGGGCATCAATTCCTGTAATACTTTAACTAAACGCACTTCATCTACGTTGCCTGTGCCAGCGGTGTCAAGATACAGCGACAACGGCTCGGATACACCAATCGCATAAGCTAGTTGAATGGTACAGCGTTCAGCCAGACCCGCTGCGACCACATTTTTTGCCAAATAGCGCGCCGCGTAAGCTGCCGATCGATCGACTTTAGATGGGTCTTTGCCGGAAAATGCACCACCACCGTGGGGTGCCGCGCCACCATACGTATCGACGATGATTTTGCGCCCCGTCAGCCCACAATCACCGTCTGGACCGCCGATAACAAACTTTCCAGTAGGGTTCACATGGAATGCAGCCTCCTCGCACATCCAGCCATCGGGCAGCGTTTGCACGACAAATGGACGCACCAGTTCGCGCACCTCATCCTGTGACAATGCGGCGTCGTGTTGGGTCGATACCACCACTGAGGTGGCCGCCACCGGCAGCCCATTTTCGTAGCGCAAGCTCACCTGGCTTTTTGAGTCTGGCCCCAACCCAGCGACATGCTGTGCATGACGCGCATTCGCCATGGACTTCAGAATGCGGTGCGAAAATTCGATAGCCGCAGGCATTAAACTATCGGTTTCATTGCACGCATAGCCAAACATTATGCCTTGATCCCCAGCGCCTTCGTCTTTATTTCCCAAGGCATCCACGCCTTGTGCGATATCGCTTGACTGCGAATGCAGATAAATCTCAACGCTCGTATGACGCCAATCAAAACCTTCCTGCTGATAACCGATCTGACGAATGGTTTTGCGCGCCACGTCTTCTATTTGATCGTTGATCCCATCAGGCCCGCGGGTTTCGCCGGCGACTATAACGCGGTTAGTGGTGCACAGGGTCTCGCAACCCACGCGCGCTTGGGGATCGGCGCTTAGGTATAAATCCACCACCTCGTCTGACAGACGATCGCAGACCTTATCTGGATGCCCCTCAGAGACAGATTCACTGGTGAACAGAAAACTACGCTTTTGCACTACTCAAGCTCCTTATACTTTGAGAGATGGCATCCCTTAACTCAAGAGCAGGCGGGTGGCGGACTCAGGGCCTGCACTGTACCGCTTTGCGCCTAGAAAACCCCTAGCGGAATAGGAGTTTGGGGTAAGAGAGTGTATTTTATTTTAATTAGGAGCACCTAACGGCGCGCCGTTCGCTGACCGGTCTGCGGCACCATGAAATGATTGCTGGAAGGGGCATTGCTCCCACTTCCAGAGCGCTGCCCAAAGCATTCCCAGAGGCACTTGGTACACAAAAGGATTGCAAGTATAGACAAGTGCCACAGTTGATGCGCCCTACCCGTCGCGTATGCCGTTGATGATAGCCGGTATGTGACGTTCCCAACCAATCGCCATGACATGGACGCCGTCACACAGTGAGCGCAGCGGTTGCATAATCCGCCTGCATTGAGCGATCGATACCGCTGCCGCATCGTCAGCCGCAGCAATTTCCTCAATCAGCTCTTCGGGTACCTTGATGCCCGGCACGTTGTGGTTCAGATAGCGCGCCATGGATGCTGATTTAAGCGGGATAATGCCCGCTAGGATTTTCGTATCACGCATCTCTTTACGACTACGGACACGCTCAATAAAAGCGCTAAATAGCGTGGTATCATAAACCGCCTGAGTTTGAAAAAAGGTCGCCCCTGCGGTACATTTTTGTTGCATACGCTCAAGCTCCCCGTGCTGGTCGGAGGAACCAGGGTTGACCACAGCGCCGATCGTGTAGCTGGCACCTCCATCCAGTTGATTACCGTTATAGTCGCGGTTGCGGGCCAGCCCTTGCGCCGCAGCGATCAACTGTGAAGCGTACACATCAAACACCCCCTTCGCATCGGGGTGGTCCCCGTTTTTAGGTGGATCGCCGCCCATGAAGGTGACATTACGAACGCCAAGCGCCCACGCGCCGAGCAGATCCGCTTGCAGAGCAATACGATTACGGTCACGGGTGGTGAGCTGCATAATCGACTCAATCCCCTGCTGCTGCAGCAAGACCGCCGCCGCCAACGGCGACATCGTCATGCGCGCCGCATGACAATCGGTGACATTAATCGCCGTTATGTGATCGCGGAGTTGCGCCGCCTTAGACAAAAATGACGCCGTATGCGTGCCTTTGGTCGGTGTCAGCTCTGCAGTGATAACAAAATCACCGCTACTGAACGCAGCACACAAATCACTCAAAGCGGCGCTCCTCAAGCCTCATGTGCCACACGCCCACAGCAAGAGTGCTGCCACTCTGGCTGACAAGCAGCGCCGCGAAAACCGCGCGCCCTCATGTGCCACACGCCCGCGCAAGGCCGCTGATTGTGCCGATAATAATGATCGCATTCCTACGCACACCGTTGATGAGGAGATTTCACTTCACCTGTGCATTGTTAATAACGCACCACCCGAAAACCAATATCATTGCTTTTTTCGCTAGGGGTATTGCCGTTGCGATAAGCTGAGCGAATACCACTCGGGCCATCCTTCCATGAACCGCCGCGGATAACCCGAGGCTCATCGCTGCTGGTTATGCATTTGGTTTCTGCTCCGCTGTAGCTATCATCGTATACCGAACAGGTCCATTCCCAGACGTTCCCCGCCGTATCATACAATTCCCATTTATTGGCCGGGAACGAGCCGACTGACGCAGTACGCAGTTGCCCCTCCATTTTGCCTTTACAGCCATCGCAGTTTGCACGCTGATTGGCCGCTACATCACCCCACGGGAATCGCGTCGTACTCCCAGCGCGCGCCGTATATTCCCATTCCGCCTCGGTGGGCAGGCGATAACGTTTCCCGGTCTTTTCCGTCAACCACTGGGTATAAGCTAAAGCATCAACCCAAGATACATTAATCGCTGGACGGTCGCCGCGCCCCCATGACCAATCGTTCGGCCTTACCCCTTTGGTGTCCTGCACAAACAGATCGTACTCGTCAAAGCTAACCTCGTACTTGCCAATCTCAAAACCTCTTTCGATACATACATAGTGCAGGGTCTCATCCACGTCCCTAGATGGTTCTGATTCGGGGCTACCCATCAGGAAGCAGCCCTTTCTGATGCTCACCAACTGCGGGCCTGCAAAACTGTCAGTGATGGTTGAGCGTGCCTTTGCTTTCTCCTCCTCCTCCGCCTCCTTCTCCTTCGCCTTCTTCTCTAACGCAAGACGCAGGGACTTTTCGGCTTCACGCTTTTCCTTCAATTCCTGTTGTTGTTGTTTACCCTTCTGCTCTTCTTTCAGGCGCTGCTGCTTCAGCGCCTCCTGTTTACGTTTCAGCTCTTCCTGCTTGCGTTTGAACTCTTCTTCTTTGCGCTTCAATTCGGCTTCACTTTCTTCCTCACGCTGCTGCTCCAGCACCTCTTCTTTACGTTTTAGCTCTTCCTCTTTGCGTTCTAGCTCTTCTTCCTGGCGCTTCAATTCGGCTGCCCTCTGCGTCGCCGCTTCTTGCAGCTTGATCTCTCCCTGTTGAAGTTTTTTCAAGGCTTCTTCGTATTTTTCCTGCTCCTTGCGCCGCGTTTCTTCTTCCTTGTCGCGCTGTAGCGCCGCTATGCGCATCATTTCTGCTTCTTCCTCTTGTTGCGCCTTGGCGCGCGCTGCCTTGCCTTCCTCTATCGTCGTGCTGAATTCCTCTATTTTGGGATGTTCTGAAGAGACTATCGCTAATCGTTTCAGAAAGCGCTCCGCCTTGCCGTATTGCTGCTTGTCAACACTGTTTTGCGCTAAGGTGATATAGCGTTCAGTGATGCGCTCAAGTCCTTGCAGAGCGGCTTCATTCTTTGCGTCCTTAGTCAATATGGCGCGGTAGCAATCTGCCGCGTTACCCCCGGCACCGGTCGTCAGTCGATTAAATCTGTAGTGATTTTCACATACTGCGAGCTGCGACACATAGCCTTCCTCGGACACCACCGGCACAGTCTTTGGTTCAAATACGAAATACAAGCTATCCTTTGCCAAGCGGGTATTTATCGTATACGGTTCAACAGTAGTGCTGCGCAATTCATTATCAAGAAAAGTTTTCAATATCTGCATGGTGCCGTTGTAGCGCGGTCGATAGCAAAAGTCGGTCGCATCGGTTCGCACCGAATCGATACCGGTAACATTAGGCACCTTGACTGAGAAAGACAAAACCGATTCCCCCAATACCTCTGGGAGATTGCGATAGCACACCTCAATATTCGAATTGACAATCTGCGGTGCGGGTTTCTTGACGCCCACTCGTTTGGGGGCAAACGACGCCGGGCAGCCGTTTATAATCAACGTTGCAAACGCGATGAGTAATACATATACAAATTTTTTCATGGGATCGGGTTACCTGCTGAGATTGGCATATAGCATTATTGAAACGGAGACGCAAGAACTCCTGTTGAGAATTATGACACATAACGCAAGGTCGATGAACAGCAAAATTTCAGTGAAGGTCGGTGTTGCCCAAGAGGTGACCCCAAGAAAAACCTAGCAATGGGATGGAAGAGGAGTAAGGGAAGGGTTGCTGTGATAATTTAGTAAGCTATTGATTAATATACACTTTTATAAACATAATATCATCAGGGAACCTCGCGGTGATGGCTGAAGGTAGCTGAGATGCACCCAGCACCAGCGGCTGATCCACGGACTGGTAATACAGGACCATCTCCGCATCTATCAACAACGTACGCGGCTATCCTAGGAACTCGATTCACGGATCCTGGGATTCCTCAGCCGCTGGATAGAACAGCCCCTCAAACGCACCGCCGACGCCGGATCCTGTACGGATACGATAACCCTATCAAGAGGCATCCAGAGAGCTTTTCCGCTGCGGTGCTAACACGCCGTGGGGGCACCCGGTGCTGTCTTGGTAACCGGCCTATCGCCTACCAAGATCACGTGCAGGCGACGCGGACCATGAGCCCCTTTCTGGATGATGGCTTCGATATCGGCGGTGCGCGATGGGCCGGCAATACAATTCAGAGCGCGTGGCATTGCGCGCTTTTCGCAGCGCATTTTGCGCCACACGTCTTCTAGAGTCATCAGGATACGATCGGTGTCGAGGACAACCATATGGGTTTCCGGCAAAAAGTTCAGCGTTGTCGGTGATGCGCCGCCAGAAAGCAGGACGAGGCTACCGCTTTCGGCAATACCGGCGTAGGCGCGGGTAAGGCTTATCCGATCGTCTGCCGTGGCTGCGCGGCGTTCAATTACTAAGTGGCGGCTGTCGCAAATTACGGTAAGCGCTGGATCGGGGGCAACGACGATTTTTCCTTCAGCGCTGTATTGGCGCATATAGCCGATGAGCGTTGCTGATAACTGGGCATATTCGGCAATCCAACTGAGCGTCATCCCCACTGCGGTTGCTTTACGCGCAAAACGAGCCACTGGCTCGTCGGTGATGCAGGGTTGCAGGTGGGTTTGTGGTTGCTGCAGACGGTTGCGCAGGGTGGCGGCGACATCTGGCGGCAGCGCGGCATTGCGCTGCAGTGCTTGCCGTACACGGGTCAGGATCTGCGCCCGGCGGGTGTTCATTGATACCTATCCTCGTGCTGCTGCGCCCGCGCCGAAGCATCGGCTAGCCGCTTGTGCTTGCGGTACTTTGCATGGAAGCTCGGCCCCATCGGCACCGGCAGATCACGCGTCGTCGTCCAGCCGCTCATAAACGGCAGCCAGCGTAAGTGCCGGCGCCGCCCTGTCAACCAGGACAACCCCCGGGCTGTCACTGCAATGCCCACGTGGTACAGCCGCGGACGTTGCGCGATAAACGCCCAAAGGCCCAACCAGAAGCGATGGCGCGAGGCGATGATGCGTTGCTCAAACTGCTTTGCTCGCAGTTGTCGCAGCATTGAGGGTAACGGAATATTCATCGGGCAGACTTTCTCGCAATGGCCATTCAGCGTACAGGCATGCGGCAGGTCGGGGGCGTGCGCCAACCCGCGCAGCAACGGAGTGAGCACTGATCCCATCGGCCCCGGATAAACCCAGCCATACGCATGACCGCCCACGGCCTGGTACACTGGACAATGGTTCATGCACGCGCCGCAGCGAATGCAGCGCAACATCGCGCGGAACTCATTGCCCAACATTTGTGAACGCCCGTTATCGAGCAACACCACGTGGTACTCACTCGGCCCATCCAGATCACCACTGCGACGAGGGCCAGTAAAAAACGTGGTATAGACTGTAGTCTCCTGACCGGTGGCGCTGCGCGACAACACGCGCAGTACCGTGGCCACATCGGCAAGTGTCGGGATGACCTTCTCAATGCCCGCGGTGACAATGTGCATGCGCGGCAAGGTACTGCACAGATCCCCATTGCCTTCATTGGTAACGATCACCGATGAGCCGGTTTCGGCGACTAGGAAATTGGCCCCGGTAATACCCACCTCAGCGCGGATAAACTTTTCGCGCAGCACCGCACGCGCCTCATTGACTAAGGGTGGCACGGTGCTATGACGTTCAGTTAAGCCATAGCGAGCATGATAGGTGTGGAATAGATCGGCAATTTGCTCGCGTGTCTTATGCAGTGCCGGGGCGATGATGTGGCTTGGAGGTTCATTGGCAAGTTGAATGATATATTCACCGAGATCGGTTTCCACTGGTACTATACCGGCGCTGCTCAATGCCCGATTGAGCCCCATCTCCTCAGCCACCATGGATTTGCCTTTGACCACCAGGCGTGCCCCTGCTTGATGGCAGAGATCAATGACGATGCGGCATGCTTCATCTGCTGTCGCGGCCCAGTGGACCTTCCCGCCATGGGCGGTAACCTGCGCCTCAAACGCTTCCAAGTAGTAATCCAGATACTGCAGCGCGTGATCTTTAATCTCGCTGGCTTGCTGACACAAGGCTTCAAATTCAGGCAGCGCAGCTACCGCGCTGTTGTAATTCCCGACCAGCTCGCTGCGGCTGCGCGCCATCGCTTTGGCAAGCTGCGGATCGTGCAGTCCACGCGCCGCAAGGCGCACAAACTCAGTTGTTGCCGGCGGCATCAAATGGCCTCGCCGCACCCCGCCAGTACTTCGGCGATATGCAATACGTGCATTGCGCTGGCCTGACGCCGCAGTCGCCCTTCAATGTGCAGCAGGCAACCAAGATCAGCACCCAACAACGTATCAGCACCGGTGGCTGCGATGGCATGGAGCTTGTTATCCACCAGCCGCGTCGAGATAGCTGGGTATTTGACGCAAAACACGCCGCCAAACCCGCAGCAGACTTCGCTTTCCGGCATCTCCTTCAAAGACAGATCAGAGACCTGCGCCAGCAGTTGACGCGGCTGTGCATGGATGCCGCATTGGCGCAGGCTGGCGCACGAATCATGGTAAGTTGCGATCGCAGCGCAGTTTGCATTGATGATCACTCGATCGCCCAACACATTGGTCAAGAAATCGGTGAGCTCATAAACCTGCTCAGCTAGGCGGATGGCCTGCGGGTGCCATTTTGGATCGCCGCTGAACAGGCGCGGATAATCCTCACGCAGCATTCCAGCACACGATGCCGATGGCACGACCACATAGTCAAACGGTGCAAAGCTGCGGATCACCTGCTGCGCGATGCGCGCCGCCGCGTGCTTGTCGCCGCTGTTAAAAGCCGGTTGTCCGCAGCACGTCTGCGCGGCCGGGACAGTCACCGTGCAATTGGCTTTTTCGAGCAAACGGATCGCTGCAAAAGCGACGCTCGGTCGCAAAAAATCAATAAGGCACGTGACAAACAAAGCGACATTGAGTGTCTTACGGTCAGCATTGGCGGAATCTGACCTAGCTTGCGAGTGAGTGCTTGAGTGATGGGCGGTCATTCGACAAATAGTGCCCGAAGGCCTTCGGAAAAGCCATTCAACGATACCGATATAGTCACCGGCTGCTGGTTGTGATCATAGAAAATCACATGCACGATATGCCCCACATCCAGCAAATTCAGTGTCTGGTAATCGAGGGGCAAAACGCCACTGCAGCCGCTTTTGGCGGTGCAGAATTGAAGATCAAAACGGATCGGCTGGTTTTGATCGACCTGCATCATGCCACCTACCCCAACCGCAGCCCCAAGCGGCAGGGTAAAAGCGATGCTCAACTGCTCTCTTTGCTGAAATTCACCCACCGCAATGCGCAAAATCTGCTTGTATTTCTTCTTCAGAAAGATCGATTGATAAAGATAGCAATCGGATTCGCCGCCGCTAGTTCTCACGCTGCAACTGGTGCGCCAAGAACCAAACACCTGATCATGTTGCGCCGCCGGCACAGGTAGTGCGCCCACCAGCAAACCGATCATCAGCGTGCCAGCACAAAGCCACGAGTGGATGGAATTCAGCATTCAGGCGTTCGTTGATCGTTGGTCAATGCGCCCTAGCCAGCGCCGGCATACCGCGGGGAGGGCATTGCCAGGGGGCACTAGGGGCGATCGGTGGTCAGTGAGGCATGATGGATGCTCCTCTGACAAAAGGGGTTGGGGCAGGACGTGGGGGGCGACGATGAGTGATTGGTGAGGCAATATTCCTTCAAGCAAGGGACTTCGGAAAACCGCAGCGGGATAGGGGTTTGGGGGAAGAAGCATCATCACCTGTAACGTAAGCCGCTGATTTATAAACCTTCCCCCAATAGACAAGCCCCGCAAAGCATCTCGAAAAGTTAGCGAAGCTGGTTTTTCGAGGTGCCCCTTAGATTGTGCATCCCATATCGGCTTCAGGTCATGCTGCACACGAGTTCCGCGACGCGTTGCGAGGTACCGCTTGGGCCTAAGCTGTTGGCGACCCGATGTAAGTCTTGGCGCATGGCATGCCTGCGTTCGGCACTTCGCATAATAGCTGATGCGTGTTTCTCGATATTCCCAGCAGTCGCTTGATATTGGATGAGTTCCGGTACGATGGCTTTGCCCGCTAGGATATTGGGTAACGCAATATGGGGGATTCTGACCAATATCCTAGCGAGGAAGTAACTAAGGTGGTTGAGTCGGTAAATGACCACCATCGGTGTTCCGCATAGTGCCAGTTGCAGGGTGACCGTCCCTGAAGAGGTGATGGCCAGATCGGCGCGTTGCATCGCTGCATAATGATCATTCGCCAATGTGCAATTAAAATCGGCGATGTGCAGATAATGACGGATGCGATCGGCATCAATGCCTGGAGCGACCAATAGCTCAAACTGTAGTTCAGCGTGCTGTTGCTGCAGGTGCTGTGCGGCACCGCACAGCACCGGCAACAGACGCTTTATTTCCGATTGGCGACTGCCCGGGAGCAGTAGAATCTTGCGCGGAACGTGATTGCGCTGGTATGGCGCTGGGGAGGGTTGCGGCAGGATATGATGCGCGTATGCTTCATCCACCAGCGGATGCCCAACGTAATGCACAGCCAATGACGTGTGTTGGTAAAACTGCTCCTCGAAAGGCAAAATTACCGCCATGGCGTCGATAATCCGCGCTATTTTTTTGACTCTGCCGCGCCGCCACGCCCAAACCTGGGGGCTGATATAAAACAGCGTCTTAATTCCTAAACGATGCGCTGTTTCCGCCAATATCAAATTAAATTCAGGATAATCAATGAGTACCAGCAAATCTGGTGGATCGTGTTCCAAGGCTTTTTTCAGCAGGCCCAGCTTACGTTTGATTTTCGGATAGTAGCGGATCACCTCAAACAAACCATTGACTGCGGTATCAGTGGCATCGGCGATTAATTTAACGCCAGCCGCTTCCATACAACCCATGCCCATGCCCTGAAAGCTGAAGTCTTTCTGCTTGCCCTGCAGCACGGTTACCAGCTTAGCGCCATGCTGATCGCCGGATGGCTCACCCGCAACCAGCATGATGCGGGCCGGGGCGGGCATTATTTGAGCGCTTTGCATGCTTTAATCAGCCCGAACACGCCTCCGGAAACCCCGAAAAACCTGAAATGGGATGGGGGTTTGGGGAAAAGGGCGCTATGAATAATTATCGCATTCCGTAAGCCCCTCATCAGCTATGGATTGATATACCCTCTCCCCAATATAACACCATAAAAGGATTTATCGAACAATGGCTTGGCCTTAATCGGTGAGCATCAATATATAGCTTGCGGATGCGCTCAGAAAGGCAGGGGGGCACCTCGGTAATCTTCAAAGACACCGCTGGTTTCGGTGCAAAGCTCAGCAAAACGGGCGAGCAGACCGGCAACGCTGTCCTGCGGCGTGATGGCAGCCGTGGCACCCCCCATGTCGGTGCGCACCCAGCCTGGATGATAGGCACCGACAGCGATGTTCTCGGGTGCCAACTCAACCGCCATGGAACGCGCCAAGTTGGTCGCCGCCGCTTTGCTGGCGCGATAGATGAGGGCGTTTGAGCCGCTGCGGGTGCTGCTACCCATATTCGATGAGATGACGGCGATTTTGCCCGGCGTGCCCGCTTTACGTGCTTTTGCTCCGGTCAGCAGATGCGGCAGGAAATGTTTCACCGTAAAAAACACGCCCGCGATGTTGGTCATCAGCGAATCCTCCACCGTCGCGGCGTTGTGCGCAGCGTCACGGAGCCCCCCGCGACCGAACAACACACCGGCATTGCACACCAGAAGGTCAATGCCGCGGTTGAGCGCGGCGGCAACAGACGCAACGTCGCCCTCGCTGCTCACATTCAAGCCAAGCACTGTCACCGCGGTGGGATGCGCTCGCGCAAAAGCCACCAGATCAGATGCGTGCGGTGGCGCTCGGCAGCAGGCGATAACGCTATCACCGCGCTCAACCACCTGGCGCACCATCTCAAATCCGATGCCGCGATTGGCACCGGTGATCATAATCGTCTGTGTCATGTTATGCGGCCTCCCCGATAATCGCTGGATCAAACGGCGTGCGCGAAAATACTTCGCGCACCATCGGCGCGAAATGGTTCAATGGCTGTGTCGGATAGTCTGGGTCAAAGGCCACCTGGTCCCAGCGTGCGCAAAACCGCTCGCAACTGGCGAACCATTTGTGGCCGCGATGGCGCTCGCGCTCGTCCTTGTTGAGCCCCTTGGCGGTACCGTAGTAATACATCTGAAAGACGCCGTGGTGCTCGACAATCCAACTAACCTCGGTACGCACATAGGGACGAATGATCGCGGCTGCCAGCTGCGCATGGTTCACGGGTGCCAGATCATCGCCGAGATCGTGGACTAGGGCGGCGACGATCAGCTCAATATCAGCACCGTCTTCCTCGGCGCGGGTCGCCGCCTGCAGCGAGTGCTGTAACCTGTCGATGCGGTAGCCCGCAAGCGTGTTACGCAACCCCGCAAGCGCATTCAGCAGACGCTCCGGCAGGGACTTGATGAACGCCTGCTCGCGCTTGTCGAGAAGGAGGTAGTCCTCGGGCGTCCCTTCATCCATGCGGCGAAAACTGACAACCTCCATGCGGTGGCCCTCCTTGAGGTGCCTGATTATGGTGCTCCATCAGGGGAAGGGTATATTAATCCATAACTGATGGGGCTTACGAAATTGCCCATAGCGATAGCGATAGCGACCCTTCCCCACCCATTCCAAGTTTTTCGATCTGCCCTTTGGTTATTGCAGCTATTCTAGCTCGCCGATCCGGTCAGGTAAAGCCGTGATCACGGTGCCGTACTGGGTAGCGGAGAGCCGGCCCGTCGCGGTCGATATAGCAGCCCATAAGGTACCGTTGTCCCGCTTGATAGGTGCCGGTTGCTCACGCAGTGGACGCTGCTCATTTAGGTGCCATGCGCAGCGCTCCGTCAAGCCGGATCGTCTCGCCGTTCAGCAGGGAGTTGGTGATAATATGGCTCACCAGTTCAGCGTATTCGTCAGGGCGTCCGAGCCGCTTTGGGAAAGGTACTTGGGCGGCGAGCTGCTGCTGCACTTCGGCTGGCATGGCCGCCAGCATCGGGGTATCCATAATACCTGGAGCGATGGTCATCACGCGAATGCCGAAGCTGCACAGATCGCGGGCGATCGGCAGTGTCATGCTAACGATGCCACCTTTGGAGGCGCTATACGCCGCCTGCCCTATCTGGCCGTCGTACGCCGCCACCGAGGCGGTGTTGATCAACACCCCGCGCTCGCCGCCTGGCGTTACTGGATCAAGTTCCAGCATGGCTGCGGCGACGGTGCGGATGTAATTAAACGAGCCAATCAAATTGCAGTCGATGACCCGTTTAAAGTTATCCAGAGGCATTGCTCCATTGCGCCCGACGGTCCTTTGCGCTGGGGCGATGCCAGCGCAATTGACCAGAATGCGCGCCGCTCCATACGTCTGCGTGACCGCTGCAACCGCTGCCGCAACTGCTGCACCATCGGCGGCATCGCAGACGCTCGCGCTGCCGCCGATGGCGCTGGCAACTTTTACAGCGGCAACACCGTTAATATCATGCACCGCAACGTGCGCACCGCACGCCGCCAGCAAACGCGCAGTGGCTTCGCCTAATCCTGAGCCGCCACCGGTTACGATAGCGGTTTGTCCTTCAATATTCATATCGACGGCCTCGAAAAACCTTGGATGGGATGAGGGGTTGGCAGAAGGGATAGGCTTACATCAGCCGTAAGTTGTTGATTTATAATCATCACTAAAAATAGGCAAGCCCCTTCTTTATCTGCGCGGCAGTTAATGAATGTAGCCATCACTGCCGCTCATCTCAAAACCCTTGGCGCTTTTTGATAGTGTACGCGCCCCAAATGACGTCTTGCTTATAGCATCGACAAATGTTTCGTGTATAATACTGGCGTATCCGAGCGGCTGCTACCTTCAACAGGCTTGTAGCGCACTGGCACTGCAAGATACACTCGCAATAAGCAGCTTGTTTTCATTGAGCGGCTTGTATGGAAGCAAAAACATATAGCACTATCAATCCTAATAGGTTGATGATTGTTTATGAGCGCCCGAAATTGATCCGCAAGGGTTGAATGCGGGCTTCTTGCTCGACACTGAAAATTAAAAACTGGAGTCCTGCATGGCTTGGAATCAGTCGGACGGTAATGGTAACCGCGATCCATGGAGTAATTCAGGAAAACAGCAAGGCCCCCCCGATCTGGATGAGATCTTGCAAAAACTGAAAGATAAACTGAACCAACTGCTATCTGGCGGGGGCGGACTGCGCAGAAAAAAACCGCCCTCATCCGAACAAGGCGATGGGGATGGCGGGAATATCAGTTTTCGCTCCATCATGTTCATCTCAATGGCGGCGCTGGGGGTTGCGTTGTTGGTTTGGATCGTTGCGGGCATGTACGTGATCAAAGAAGCTGAAGAAGGTGTTGTGCTGCGCTTTGGTAAATACAGCCACACCCTATCCCCAGGCTTCAACTGGGCACCGAAGTTCATCGATGAAGTCACCGTCATCGATGTCAATCGCGTGCGGTTCACCGCGATCGGTTTCCGCCATCAAGGTAATACCCCGGTTTCATTACCTAATGAGGCGTTGATGCTGACCGCTGACGAAAACATCGTCGATATTCAGTTCGCTATTCAATACGTGATCAGAAATCCGGCCGATTTCGTGCTTCAGGTGGTTAACCCGGAGCTAACCTTGCGGCAGGCGATCGAAAGCGCTATTCGTGAAGTGGTGGGGCGCTCGGCAATGGATGATGTGATTACTGAGCAGCGTGATCGGGTCGCCAATGAGGTGCATATCTTAGCGCAAATGATCATTGACCGCTACCGTACTGGTCTGCAAATAGAGAGCGTCAACATGCAGGATGCGCAGCCGCCATCGCAGGTGCAGGAGGCTTTTCTAGATGCGATCAAAGCACGCGAAGATCAGGAGCGCATCATTAACGAAGCCAAGGCTTATGCCGCCGATGTGGTGCCGAAAGCGCGCGGTGAAGCCGATGCCATCCATGAGCGAGCGCTGGCCTACAAGCAACGCATCATCGCCCAAGCCGACGGTGAAGCCTCGCGCTTCGAAAAAGTTCTGAATGAATACCGCAAAGCGCCAGAAGTTACCCGCGAACGTCTGTATCTGGAAACCATCGAGTCGGTGATGGCTAACACCAGCAAAGTGCTCATTGACATTGAAGGCGGAAATAACCTGATTTACCTTCCTCTTGATCAATTACTGAAGAATTCATCGGCAGCCCCGCGCGGTATTCAAAACAGCGAAAGCGGATCGGCACCTTTGCGTTCGACGATCCAAAACTCTCGCAGCCGCAGTCGTCAAAGGAGTAACTGATGAAATCCAAAGCCCTGCTCGTGGTGGTCATTGGTGCCGCGATCCTGTTATCGCTATCGGTGTTCACGGTTGACGAACGTGAACGTGCACTGATGCTGCAATTCGGTCGTATTGTGCGCGCCGATATTAGCCCTGGACTGCATTTCAAACTGCCGATCATTCAGGAGGTATTGAAGTATGACGGGCGCATCCAGACTCTGGATACCCCACCCGAGCGCTATCTGACTTCCGAAAAGAAGAACGTGATCGTCGATTCTTTCGCCAAGTGGCGCATCACCAATGTGGCCGAGTTCTACAAGCGAACCACTGGCAACTTACGGGAAGCCAACCGGCGCCTAGGCGATGTGTTGCTGAAGCAACTGCGCGATCAATTTGGTCAGCGCACCATTCAGCAAGTGGTCTCTGGAGAGCGTGCAGAGATCATGGAACAGTTGCGCGTCGCAGCTAAAGATCAAGCCGACAAGCTGGGCCTGGAATTGATCGATGTCCGAATGAAGCGCGTCGATCTGCCAGCCGATGTGTCACAATCGGTCTATGACCGGATGTCGGCTGAGCGCACGGAAGTCGCAAAACGCCTGCGTTCCGAAGGCGAAGAAACAGCGCGCCGGCTGCGCGCTGAAGCCGATCGCGAGCACGAAGTACTCCTCGCTCACGCGGAACGTGACGCGCAAAAACAGCGCGGTGAAGGTGATGCTATCGCAATTGAAACCTACGCCGCTGCATTCTCCAAGGATCAGGACTTTTATTCTCTCTATCGCAGCCTTACCGCGTATCGGAACTCATTCAACAGTACTTCCGATATACTACTGCTGGAGCCTAAAACGGAATTCTTTCGCTATTTCCATGGGCAACACGGTGGCCGCACCGACAGCAGCGCCCAATAGCCGCCTTATCTGATGTACCTAAGCAATGATATGGGGTGATCTGTTCGCTGCGATCGCCTTAGTGCTGATTATTGAAGGCGCAATACCCTGTTTAGCGCCTCGCTGGTACCGCCGCTCGCTCAGCCGCTTGGATCAGCTGAGCGAGGGCAATCTGCGCCTCATCGGGCTGGCGCTGATCATCGGCGGCGCGTTGCTGTTATCGATTGTCCGCTGAGCTCTGTCTCCCCTGCCGTAGTCGCACCGTGCGTCCCTCTTTTTAAAGACCGTCCACACATCGCTATGGATAGCAGCAAACAGCACTGGCTGTTGCCATCGGGGAGCGCAGCGTTGTTACCCGAATACGCTTCACGGGTTGAGCTCGGGCGGCGTAAAGCGCTCGATTTGTTCCGCAGTTGGGGCTATCAGCAGGTGATCACGCCGTATATTGAATTCCTTGACCCCCAAAGCGTTGATTCTGATTCCGAACTCACTCTCCATACCTTTAAAGTCATCGATCAGTTGACCGGTAAACTGATGGGCATTCGCGCCGACATGACGCCGCAAATTGCGCGCATGGACGCCCATACCGGCTCCCCGCCGAATAACCGCCTGTGCTATCTTGGCACCGTGCTGCACGCCCTGCCAGACGAACTGTCTGGCTCGCGCAGCCCATTCCAAATCGGCGCTGAATTGTTCGGTCATGGAGGGCTTGAAAGCGATTGTGAGATCATCTGTCTGATGCTGGAAACTCTGTACCACTTAGGGGTTGCTGACGTGCACCTAGACTTGGGGCATATCGCAATCTACCGCGAGTTGGTCAATGCCGCACAGCTCAGCGAAGGGCAGGAAGCTGGGTTGCGCCATGCCCTGCGCCTCAAAGCCCGCAGCGAAGTGGAGCAGTTGCTGGCGGCTTGGTCGCTATCCCCGACGATGTGCTCTATGCTGACAGCCTTGGTTGATCTGCATGGCGATCGCGCAGTGCTTAGCCGCGCCCGAAACGCACTGCAGGGCGCAGCCGACGCGATCCATGGTGCCATTGATGAGTTGGAGGTGCTGGCCGATGCTGTCCAGGCGCAGCATCCGGATGTTCCTGTACACTTCGATCTGGCCGAGCTGCGCGGCTACGAATACCACACCGGCGCGGTATTCGCTGCGCTTGTGCCAAAACATGCCAAGGAAGTCGCAAGAGGCGGTCGCTACTATGGCGTCAGTGCTGACAATGCAGCAAAGCGCCTAGCAACCGGCTTCAGCGCCGACCTGCACACCTTGGTGGGCATGGCACCAACACCCGAGTCGCCGCCACCAGCACTGCGCATCCTCGCTCCGTGGAGCGATGATCCGCAGTTGCTGCACACCATTCGTCAATTGCGCGCAAAAGGGCGCTGCGTGATCTATGATCTTCCACCACCGCAGTCGTCTGCCGCCCCCCCTGCTACCCACCACCTGCGTTGCGACCACGTGCTGACTAAGGCCGATGATCAATGGGTAGTGCTGCCAGATAGCCGGCAGCCACAAAGCGCAGGGCGCGTAATGATGAGAGGGAGGAGCCTAGCGGTCATCGGTGCCCAATGGGGCGATGAAGGCAAAGGCAAAATTGTTGACCTACTGGCGGCGCAGCGTATTGCCGCCGTAGTGCGCTTCCAAGGTGGTAGCAACGCCGGTCATACCCTAGTCATCGACGGGCGGCAAACGGTGCTGCACCTGCTGCCATCCGGCATCATGCATCCCAGCGTGGCGTGCTGCATCGGCAACGGTGTGGTGCTGTCGGCAACGGCGCTGTGCGAGGAGATTAAATCCCTCAGCCAACATGGTATCGAGTTACGTGATCGGCTGTGCATCAGCCACGCCTGCAATTTGGTACTGCCGTCGCACCACGCCCTTGATCGCGCACGTGAGCTCGCCAAGGGCCGCCACGCCATCGGCACCACTGGTCGCGGCATTGGCCCGGCGTATGAGGATAAAGCGGCACGGCGCGGTATGCGCTTCGCTGATCTACGCGATCGCACCCGATTAGAAGCACGTTTGCGTGAATTGATGGCGTACCATAATTTTCTGCTGCGCGAATACTATGGCGCTGACGCGATCGCTGTGGATAGCGTTTTGGCGAGCACTCTGGAGGCCGCTGAGACCCTCGTCGGCTTCACCCGGGATGTTGGCAATTTCCTGCAACGGACACTCGCTGATGGCGGCAATATACTGCTTGAGGGCGCACAAGGGACCTTGCTCGATATCGACCATGGCGCTTACCCTTATGTTACCTCATCCAACACCACCGCCGGCAACGCCGCCACCGGGAGCGGTATCGGGCCACACGCTATCGAATATATTCTGGGGATCAGCAAAGCTTACACGACACGCGTCGGCGCTGGACCGATGCCAACTGAGCTCAATGATGACACGGGCAAGCAGTTAGCGGCGCGTGGCAATGAGTTCGGTGCCACCACTGGCAGGGCGCGGCGCTGCGGGTGGATCGATCTGGTCAGCCTACGGCATGCGATGCAACTCAACTCGGTGGATGGGATCGCTCTGACCAAACTGGATGTGCTGGACGCTCTGCCAACCCTAAAGCTGTGCACCGGCTATCGCATTGGCGACGACATCGTTGATAACTATGCCGAGGCTGTCGACGTTCTGGCCGATTGTGAGCCGATCTACGACACCGTCCCGGGGTGGCTAAGTAGCACTGCGGGGGTCACAAAATTGGCAGCCCTGCCTTACCACGCACGCGCTTATATCGATCGCATTGAGCAGGGTTCAGGGGTGGCGATTGACATCATCTCCACCGGTCGCGAACGCGCACATACGATTATCAACCGCCACCCGCTCGATACCCTCAAAGCACGCTCCTGACCACAGCGGGGCACCCAGTGGGCGCGCGCTGATGGATGCTCGGCGAATAAATCGAGCGGCAACAGACCACTACTGCTGTACGGTAACGGTAACGGTAGCGGTAACTGCACCTGCGCTTTTAAACTGGCGATGATTGTTACCGATCTGGATGGCACCCTGCTCGATTCGGCGTCGGCCCTAAGCGCTGCTTGTCGGCGAGCGCTGCTTGCGATCGGCAGCGCTGGACGCTTACGGGTTATCGCTACTGGACGTAACCTCTATTCAGCCGAAACGGTGATAGACCCAGCGTTTCCGATCGACTATCTGGCGTTTTCATCCGGCTACAGCATTGTTGACTGGCATACCAAGGAATTGCTGGTCACCCATCCGCTGCCTACTGACTTGGCGTGCGCTGTCGCTACATTCCTCGATACACTGGGATTACCGTATATGATGCACGCGCCAGCACCGCATAATCATCATTTCGTCTATCGCCGTACGCACGCAGATAATCCCGACTGGGAGCGGCGATTGGCGCGTTATCAACGCTTCGCAACCCCCTTACCGAACACGCTTACGCCGCAACAACTGCCGTGGTGCGAGATCAGCCAACTGCTGGTGATCGAGGCCCGTGACAAAGCCACCTGCGTACAACCGTTGGTCGAGCGATTCCCAGAGATCAGTGTGGTCACCGCCACCTCGCCACTCGATCATCGCTCGGTATGGGTCGAAATTTTCAATCGGGGCGTAGGAAAATCGTTCGCTGCCAAGTGGTTGCAGCAACGTCACGGAATCGAGCACCGACTGATCGGTGCCGTCGGTAACGACTATAACGACACCGATTTACTCGACTGGAGCGTGCATGCTTTTGTCGTCGCCAACGCCCCTGCTGATCTGCGGCGACGCTACCAGAACGTACCCAGCAACGATGCCGATGGGTTCGCCGTCGCCGCCGCCCGCTGGCGGCAGGCAACCGCAGTCACGGCTATTCCAGCCAGCCCCCCACTGCCTGGATCGGAAACGGATCGCCGCTGACGCTGACCCACGCCACCAGCCCGCGCCGCTTACCGCTATTGCTGGCGCTGGCAACCTCGGGCAACCGCTCGGCGACGCTGTAACGGTGCTCCGCCGCCGCGACCGCAGCGCTCGCCATCGCATAGTAGCGGTACTCTAGGGCGACGAAATCATGCTGTAATTGGCGACCATCATTTTCGCCAGCCCTAACATCGGTTGTTATACCGAAACCGACGATTGCGACATGCAACTCAAGCCCCGCCTCGATCGCGGCAACCGGCGAAAACACGGCTTCAAGCTTTGCACCGTCAATGCTGACCACCAGCGGGCCGACTACGGTCTGCGGGGCAACATCAAGATCCGGCCAGCGGAACCAGCCGCGCCACTCCTTACCGCCAACGACAAACCCTGGCGTATATACCGAGCGCACCCGCTTCAACTGACGGTACAACCGCTGGCGCTCGCCAAAGGCTTTGCGCGCAAAGCGATCTTTCCAGCCGATATAATCCCAGTAATCGACATGGAACGCAACCGGCGCTAGTGTTCGCCATAAGCGCTCATCGTCAACCAAACCGCTCAGCCATTCATCGGCTGGTGGGCAACTTGAGCAGCCCTCAGACGTGAATAACTCAACCATGACGACGCGCTCTGCCGAGGAAGTGAACTGCTGCGGCGAAGCCATTGCTGTTGCAACAGGGTTCAACAGCAGCACTGCGATTAACGTCATTAGCAAACGCATAAGCCAGCCTCCGTGGGTTTAACAAGCCCATAGCATCGAGGAAGGGACGACCAAACCACTTCTCATCATATACGATTTTCTCACCGTTGCTGAAAACCATTTCGCGGCATGTATTTGAAGCGTTGCTAAAACCAAGCGCTACAGCAGCATTTCCAGCGCGCACGCCCAAGTTCTTTCCCAACACTCTGGAATCTGAAGCGTTTTTTAATCCTGAAAAACAAGCTGCGCTTGGTTTTTCAGGAAAATAAGGTGCGCCTAGCGGCACCATGAAATCGATTGTTGGAAGGGTCATTCCCCCAAATTCCAGAGCGTTACTACCGCCCGAAGCCCCACCACCGGCTAATCTGCGGGCTTTACCCGAAGCCCGAGGCCAGCACGGCGCTAAGCCGAAAGCGCAGGCTGTACTGGGGTTAGGGGCTTGGGGGAAGGGAGTACCGCGTTTAGGGGGGGTAAACACGCCTGTGTTTTTTAATTTTTAATAAGGAGCGCCTAACGGCGCATCGTTCGCTGACCGGCATAGACCGGTCAGCGGCACCATGAAATTACCGCTGGAGGGTTCTTCTTCTCCGATACATCGGCGCATTGCCAATAGCAGGCTTCCCCCAATATAAACCTCTTTACCCTCCTTATTCTCCTGATGTGCTAGGCAACGCCTAGCATCTCAGGATTAAAAATATCAAAGATCCCAGAGCCACCGCCCGAAGCCCCCCACCGGCTAATCTGCGGGCTTTACCCTTGATTTGCCGACTCCCCCTCAAGGGGGGAGTGATTTTTCAGGGCGGCCCTTCCAGAGCACTGCCCGAAGCATTCCCAGAGCCCCACCACCGGCTAATCTGCGGGCTTTACCCGAAGCCCGAGGCCAGCACACGGCGCTAAGCCGAAAGCGCAGGCTGTACTGGGGTTAGGGGCTTGGGGGAAGGGAGTACCGCGTTTAGGGGGGGGGGTAAACACACCTGTGTTTTTTAATTTTTAATAAGGAGCGCCTAACGGCGCATCGTTCGCTGACCGGCATAGACCGGTCAGCGGCACCATGAAATTACCGCTGGAGGGTTCTTCTTCTCCGATACATCGGCGCATTGCCAATAGCAGGCTTCCCCCAATATAAACCTCTTTACCCTCCTTATTCTCCTGATGTGCTAGGCAACGCCTAGCATCTCAGGATTAAAAATATTAAAGATTCCAGAGCCACCGCCCGAAGCCCCACCACCGGCTAATCTGCGGGCTTTACCCGAAGCCCGAGACCAGCACGGCGCTAAGCCGAAAGCGCAGGCTGTACTGGGGTTAGGGACTTGAACCGATCGTTTCCGTGCCAATGGGGAACGGCAACCTACCGGGCGGCATCCCTTTGATAAAACGTGCTAGGTTCACAATATCGTGCACCGCCTCATCAAACCCCGATACCCGCAAACCAATGGCATGATTGTACGCTTCAACGGCCGTATCGCTGAAATCCTCAATACCTACCACTTCGACTCCTCTCAAACCCTGTCTCAAACTATCCTTCGCTATGTTAGACTCTACAATCATGCCATTCCCCAGAAATCTTTAGGTCACCTATCCCCTCTTCGCGCTATGCAACAGTGGCAACAAAAAACGCCTCATCTATTCAAAGAACACGCCTATAACCTCACGGAACCCGACACGTAACGCTTGAATCCGTGAACTGCTTCTCGAAGACAGCCCACCCCCAAACCTTCACACCTATCTTTCATACATCTGGTCAGTTCTTCTGGACAACACTACTCATTGCCTAAAGGAGCGAGGCCAAAGGCGCTCTTTCGGCAAGCCTTTTTCTTTGGCTTCACGCCAAACAAACGTAACGCTCCAAGAATTGTCAATACAAAGAGGACACTTTAACTTTGGATAAAGGGGACACTACTGCTTTGGACAAGCGGGGCTGCAACCGCTTGTCGCGCAATACGGCAAAGCTTTCTATAATAAGCGCTCCCTCTCCTAACGAGTGGCTACCGTAGCCGCCTTCACCCTGCCGTGTATGACATGACTGAGCGCATATCCGCCGCTGCCGGGAAGACGCCGCAGTTGCTGCAAAACACCGCTGAGGCGCTGCATATCGGCGCTATCCAGCGGCATATTTTCCTGTGTTGCGATCAAACGCAACCGAAGTGCAGCGGGCGCACTTTGAGCCTTGTCTCATGGGATTATCTCAAGCAACGCTTGATTGACCTCGGGCTATCGCAAAATGGTACGGTATATCGCACCAAAGCCAACTGTTTGCGGGTTTGTATGTACGGGCCGATTGCAGTAGTTTATCCTGACGGGGTGTGGTACCACAGCTGCACCCCAGAGGTGCTTGAACGCATTATCCAGCAACACTTGCTGAACGGAATCCCAGTTGATGATTATCTCTTCGCCCATCGCTCGTCACCATCCGCTGTATCAGCGCGGCACCGCTTGCAACGCGGATGAAATACACCGAGTCAAGGCTGGACGCAGCACGTTGCTGCGTTTGAGCAGTCTTGCTCTTTGCGCTTTAGTCCTGCTGTTCAACCCGCTGATGCAAGGGGCGGCGGCACCGTTAATTGAGTACCAGGTGCAAGCCCGTTATCCCCATGATGCCAAAGCCTACACCCAAGGACTGGCATGGCATCAAGGGGCTTTGTATGAGAGCACCGGGTTGCGCGGTCAGTCGTCGCTGCGCAAGATCCGTCTGCGCGATGGTCGCGTGATGCAATTGCGCTCACTGGGGTCTTCGCTATTCGCTGAAGGCATCGCTGTTGCGCATGATGCGATTGTACAGTTGACCTGGACCTCGCAGGTGCTGTTGCGCTACCAGTTGGTTGATTTTTCACTCCTCGATCGCATTGAATACCCGTATCAGGGGTGGGGGATTGCGTTCGACGGCGTGCGTTTTATCGTCAGCGACGGTAGCGACACGTTGCGCTTTCTCGATCCACAATCGCTTTCGATCATCGATCAGGTAGCGGTGTTTGATGAAGATCAACCGCTGAGTGAACTGAACGAGCTGGAGTTTGTTGACGATCAATTGTTCGCTAATGTGTGGCGCAGCGAGCGTATCGCGCGGATTGATGTTGAAAGCGGCGCGGTCACCGGCTGGCTGGATCTGAGTCAACTGGTGGCGGACGAAAGCGCCGTGAATGACGCTGCCGAGTTCCTGAACGGGATTGCTTGGCTGCCGGATAGCGAACAGTTACTGGTCACCGGCAAATTCTGGTCACATCTGTATGCGCTTAAACTGCTCGACTGAAGCCGTTTTCAAAGCGCTGCGGGCGGTGCTGGGTGACGCTTACCAGCGCTTGACCACGCCCCGATCACCCGTGCGGTCTGCGCGAAGCGGGTCAGCAATCAACGCCTTATGCTGGTCGCTGGCGCTCCCTTTCCCTGACCTGCGCTCGTCCCTTTATCGCCCCGTTCGATTGCCGTTGTTCAAGGCGCTCAACATCTGTAAGAGGAGCCATGACGCGGAATCAGGGAGGGGGCCCTGCGGATCTTGTCTATTGGGTAAAGGGTTATAAATCAATAGCTTACGATACAGGCAATGATATCCCTTCCCCCACCCCCATCCGTTGAGGTTTTTCGAGGTTCCTAGAGAATAAAGTGATGCAACCTACACACTACGATGTATTGGTGATCGGTAGCGGCCCTGGCGGCGAAGGGGCTGCAATGAAGCTGGTGAAATCGGGTAAACGGGTCGCGATAATCGAAAAACATCTCTCGGTTGGCGGAGGCTGTACGCATTGGGGCACAATTCCAAGCAAAGCCCTGCGCCACGCGGTCAGGGAACTGGCGAATAATCGCCGTAATCCGCTGCTTTCGTTGGGCGCATCAGGAGAGGTGTTGTCGGATATCGGTTACCCGCAGTTGCTCTCAGCGGCGGATAGCGTGGTGCGTAAGCAAACGCGGATGCGTGAAGGCTTCTACTACCGTAACCATGTGGATATCATCCATGGCGCGGCGCGATTTATTGACCCCCATACCATTGAGGTTGAAACGGCTGATGACCGCACAACCCAATACACTGCCGATCGGTTCGTCATTGCCGTGGGGTCGCGCCCCTACCACCCCTCCGATGTGGATTTTGAGCACCCTTTGATCCACGACAGCGACACCATTTTGCAACCTGGATTAGCGCCGCGCTCAATCATTATCTACGGTGCCGGCGTGATTGGTTGCGAATACGCATCGATCTTCGCCAATTTCGGCATCAAGACCAACCTAGTTAATACACGCCGGCAGTTACTGTCGTTCCTCGACGATGAAATTACCGATGCGCTGGGCTACCATCTGCGCCATCAAGGGGTCGTCATTCGCCATAACGAAGAATATGAACGCATTGAGGCCAGCGAGCAAAGCGTAACGTTGCACTTGCAATCCGGTAAACGCATCCGTGCTCATCTGTTGCTGTGGGCTAACGGTCGCAGCGGCAACACCAACTCCATGAACCTTGAGTCGCTGGGGATAACGCCGGATCAAAGTGGGCGTATTGCGATCAATGAGAATTACCAGACCAGTCAACTGCATATCTACGCCGTCGGCGATGTCATTGGGTTTCCCAGCTTGGCGAGTGCGAGCTACGATCAAGGGCGCTTCGCCGCCACCCATATCGCGTTTGGTGAGTGCGCGTATCGCTTGATCGAGCACATCCCCTCGGGAATTTACACCGACCCTGAAATCAGCTCGGTCGGTCCCACCGAGAGCGAGCTAACCGACGCCAAAGTACCCTACGAAGTCGGGCGTGCATTCTTTCGCAGTATCGCTAGGGCGCAGATCACCGATCGCACGGTCGGCATGCTCAAGTTGCTGTTTCATCTTGATACCCACGAAATTCTGGGGATCCATTGTTTCGGCCACCAGGCAGCGGAAATCATCCACATTGGGCAAGCCATCATGTCGCAAAGCGGCACCGCCAATCGGATTGAGTATTTTGTCGAGACCACCTTCAATTACCCAACCATGGCCGAAGCGTATCGGGTTGCAGCGCTGAATGGATTAAATCGCCTAGCGTCGGATTAGCAAGAACGCACGCCGCTTGGATCTAAGATGAAGATAGTCATGATCGGTGCCGGCTATGTCGGCTTGGTGTCAGCAGCATGCTTTGCTGAATTTGGCGAAAGCGTCCATTGCGTGGACAGCGCGAAGCAAAAGATCGCCCAGTTGAAAGCCGGGGAGATCCCGATCTACGAGCCGGGGCTTGCCGCGATAGTGATGCGCAACCAATCAGCCGGGCGGCTGATCTTCACCACTTCGTATGCGGCTGTCAGCACCGCTGATGTGGTTTTTATCGCAGTCGGCACGCCTTCGCGGGATGGCGCTGGCGGTGCCGATCTGACCCACCTTTATAGCGCCGTGCGCGCACTCATTCCCTACTTGCAGGGCTACACTGTAGTGGTGCATAAGTCAACCGCGCCGGTAGGGACGGTACGCCAGGTTCAACTGCTGCTGCGTAAGGAAGCGCCCGATGGCGATACAGAGGTCGCCTCCAATCCAGAATTTTTGCGCGAAGGCGTTGCGTTGGATGATTTCATGCACCCCGACCGCGTCGTGATAGGTGTCGAGAGTACCCGCGCAGAGCACTTGCTGCGGCGTTTATACCGTCCACTGGATGTGAAAAACGTGCCGCTGATGGTCACTTCACCGCAAGCCGCTGAGATGATTAAATACGTCAGCAATGCGTTCCTCGCCACCAAAATCAGCTTTATCAACGAGATCGCCAATCTATGCGAAGCCCTCAATGTGGATGTCCATGATGTTGCGCGTGGGATTGGGCTTGATCGGCGCATCGGGGCTGAATGCCTCCATCCTGGGCCGGGGTATGGTGGTTCATGCCTCCCCAAGGATACCCAAGCATTGGCGCATATCGGGCAAGAAAACGCAGTGCCACTGTGCATTGTAGAGGCTGGGATCAAAGTCAACAAAGCCCAACGCGGGCGCATGATTGGCAAGCTGCGCGAGGCTCTGGGAGGCAACGAAAGCGGTAAGACGATCGCCGTGCTGGGGCTTACCTATAAGCCCGAAACCGATGACATGCGCGCCGCACCTGCGCTTTTTATTCTGCCGCAACTGTTGGATAACGGCGCTGGCCTGCGTGTTCACGACCCGCAAGGCATGGCGGCGGCGAAGGCTTTGCTGCCTCCGCACATTACCTATTGCGATGATGCCTACAGCGCGGCCACAGACGCCGATGCGTTGCTGATCCTGACCGAATGGGATGAATACCGTGATCTCGACCTGCGGCGCATCAAACGTCAAATGCGCGGTAACGCGATCGTCGATCTGCGCAACATCTATACCTCCGACGCTATGGTCGCACTGGGTTTCAGTTACACTGATGTCGGGCGCACGCTGAAGCCGCAGGCACCTTCAAGTATCGTGTGATATGAGATCAGTAAACGCAGGGCACACGTTAGCTGCACACACCGGGTAGCGGATAAACAGCTACCTCAAGCGCAAAATCTCTTTTCTGGTCAACAGGTTCTCACTATTCCTCTGCCATGACAAACGTAGCTTTGATCGTCGGTGCCGGTCGCGGACTGAGTGCGGCGTTTACGCGGCGTGTTTGCCGACAGGGGATGCAGGCTGTGGTCGCCGCACGGCAACCACAGCACTTAGAGGCGCTGTGCAGCGAAAGCGGTGCACGGGCGGTGGCTTGTGACGTCACCGATGCAGCGCAGGTGGTAACGCTGTTTGATGACGTTTGCCAGCGCGAGGGGGTGCCGGAGGTGGTGTTGTATAACCCCAGCGCTAGGGTGCGCGGAGCAGTCGTTGAATTAGCGCCGGAGGAGGTTGCGTACGCGCTGCGAGTAACCGCTTTCGGCGCTTTCCTAGTGGCTCAGCAGGCGGCGCGGCGGATGTTGGAGCTTGGCCGCGGGACGATCCTGTTCACTGGCGCTTCGGCAAGCGTCAAGGGCTATGCCAATTCTTCGAGCTTTGCGATGGGCAAGTTTGCGTTGCGCGGCCTAGCGCAGAGTTTAGCGCGCGAATTGGCACCGCAGAATATCCATGTTGCCCACTTCGTCATCGATGGCGGCATTGCGAACCAGCGATTGAAAGCTTCACAGGATGAATACTTGGATGCCGATGCAATCGCTGACACCTATTGGCATGTCTATCAACAGCCACGCAGTGCCTGGACCTGGGAAGTCGAGCTGCGTCCTTGGTGCGAACGTTTCTGAATCGTCCGTTGGCATCCCCACGGCCCCAAGGCGGGTGCCGCCACAGCAGCGATAGTGCGTCTGCAGTTCATGCCGTATGATGCCGTATGATGCCGTATGATGCCGTATGATGCCGTATGATGCCGGCTTGAGCGGCGGCTGACAATAGCTTGTCACAGCGGCTTGCCATGCCGCTCTTGTACTGCGCTCAGGCAGCTTCTCGAAGCTTTTTTCATCCCACTTAGATTTTTCGCGAATCCCGATGAGGCTAGCTAGATGCCGTCGTTCACTACTCTAACCAAGCGCTTAGATACCGATGCCTCGTATGCGTGGCGCATCCATGATGAAGGCAAGCGCCGCGCCGCCGCTGGCGAGCCGGTGATCCTGCTCAGCGTCGGCGATCCCGATCACGCAACGCCCCAAGCGATCGTTGAGCATGCAGTGCAGCGCTTGCGCGCCGGGCGCACCAAATACGCCGGAGTCGGTGGCGAGCCTGAGTTGCGTGCGGTGATCGCGCGACAGCACCAGCGCATCAGCGGGCAGCCGGTCAGCGCCGCTAATGTGGTGGTGTTTCCTGGAGCGCAAAATGCACTGTTCACTGCAGTGCTGTGCACCTTGCAGGCTGGCACTGAGTGCATCGTGCCGGAACCGCGCTATGTGACCTACGAAGGGGTGTTCGATGCCGTTGCTGCAACGCGCGTGGATGTGTCACTGGCCGGCGCTGATGGCGATGGCTTTGCCCTCAATGCGGCACGGGTAGCGGCGGCAGTCACCTCGCGCACGCGAGCGATCGTGCTCAACACCCCGCACAACCCCACCGGCGCGGTATCATCGCGTGAGACGCTTGACGGCATTGCGCGAATTGCCTGCGAGCACGATCTGTGGGTCATCAGCGATGAGGTCTATAGCGATTACACTTACGATGCGCCGCACGTTGCGATAGCGGGGTTGCACGGCATGGCGGAGCGCACCATCACCTTAGGGTCGATGTCAAAATCCCATGCCATGCAAGGTTGGCGGCTGGGTTGGGCGGTGGCACCCGAGGCGCTCTGCAATCACCTGTACAACGTGCTGATGTGCATGCTGTTTGGCGTTGCCCCGTTCATCCAAGATGCAGCGGCGTTCGCCCTTGAGAGCGTGCTTGCCGAAACCGCGCAGATGCAGCAAGAATACCGCCAGCGCCGCGATCGACTCTGCGCGTATCTGGATCGTTGCCCCAGTCTTCGCTGCCAGTGGCCAAGTGGCGGCATGTTTTTGCTTGCCGACGTGCGCGGCACGGGGCTTGACGATCAGCAATTCGCACAACGCTTGTTGGACACCAAGCGCGTCTGCGTACTGCCGGCAGCCACCTTCGGCGACAGTGCCGCCGGCCATGTCCGCATCAGCTTAACGGCCCCGATCGAAGTCCTTAGCGAAGCCGGCGAACGCATCCTGCGTTTTACCCAAGCGCTGTAACATTGGCTTGATGGCAGTTGATGGATATGCTCACTTTCCTGATGGCCATTCAAAGGCACCTTCGCGGACTTTTCGATCATGCCCTCAGTTAATGCTTTGCGCTTTACCGAAGTGGTCGCCGGGTTGCCAGACGATCCGCCGTTTATCGCTCCAGAGACACTCGAACGCGCTCAGGGTCAGCCCTTTTTAGCACGCCTCGGGGCCAATGAAAACGCCTTTGGCGCATCGCCTCGGGCGATCAAAGCGATGCGCGAAGCGGCAGCCGATATCCACTGGTACAACGACCTCGAGGGCTATGATCTGCGCCATGCTCTGGCAAAGTACCACGGCGTCAGCATGGCGCAGATCGCGCTGGGCGCTGGGATCGATGAACTGCTCGGCATGGTCGTGCGCTTGGTAACCCAGCTAGGGACGCCGATCGTAACTTCCGATGGTGCCTACCCTACCTTCAACTACCACGTCAGGGGCTTTGGCGGACAGTTGCAAACGGTGCCGTATGCTGCCGCTTGCATCGATCTGGCGGCGCTGGCTGAACGGGTGCACGCGACTAAGGCACCGCTGGTCTATTGCGCCAATCCCGACAACCCGATGGGCACTTGGCATGATGCCGCCGCCATCTTGCGCTTCATCAGCGATTTGCCCGAAGACACGTTATTTATTCTGGATGAAGCGTATATTGAGTTCGCCCCCAAAGCCGCCGCGCCGCCGTTCAATACCGCCGATCCGCGGGTGCTGCGCATGCGCACTTTCTCCAAAGCCCATGCGATGGCCGGCGCACGCGTTGGCTACGTCATCGCCCATCCTCAGCTGATCACGGCGCTCAACAAGATCCGCAATCATTTCGGCGTCAACCGCATCGCCCTCGCCGGGGCGCTGGCAGCGCTGCACGATCAAACCCATTTGCAAAGCAATATCGATAACGTCGCGCTGGGGCGCGACGCATATTATCGGCTGGCAAAAGCACTTGAGCTTGGCTCGGTCGAGTCGGCGACCAACTTCGTCGCCATCGATGTCGGCAGCCCTTTGCGCGCGCGTTCGCTGCTCAATGCCTTGCAGCAACAAGGTGTTTTCGTGCGTATGCCCAGCGTTGCGCCACTCAACCGCCATCTTCGCATAACGGTCGGCAGGCCCAGCGCACAAGCATTGTTTGCCGAGGTTTTTAGCAGCCTGATAAAAGGCATTCGTCAGAGAGGGGGGAGGCGGCGCTGTTAAACACCGCGGCAGCGGTGTCAAATCGCACTTGACATGCGTTGTTGCATACTGTCAAATAGCGCGCGCTACCAAACGTTGAAACTTAGCTTCACTGTTCCCTAGGAATGATAGCGCGATGACTACCGCAGCTGAGGATCCCTGCCAAATAGCACCAGCCGCCACGCACCGCCCGCGCCCGATCTGGCATTACACTCCGGCGTTACCGCTCACCCAGGCACCTTACTTTGAATGGCCGCTGGAGGTGTTCGCAGCGTTGCAATACCTGTTCCAAGTGTGGCGACCGTCCGCCACGCGCTTCCTGATGTTGCTGGTGGCGATTGCGCTGTGGACTTGGTTCACCCCATCGCTTGAACGCGCTCAAAGTTTTGAGTGGCGGTGGATCCTTGAGATCGGGCTGCGCAACCTAGTGTTGGTGCTGCTGGTTGCCGGCGGCCTGCACCTTTTCCTGTTCACTTACCGGCGCCAAGGCGATGCACTGCGTTACGATGCGCGACCACTGGCAACTGGCTCAAAAGTGTTCCATTTCGGCGACCAAGTGTGGGACAACATATTCTGGACGCTGTGCGGCTCGGTGCCGGCTGCGACATTATGGGAATCCTTGCTGCTGTGGGCGTATGCCAACGGCCACGCGACGCTGATAACGTTCAGCGGCGAACCGCTGTGGTTTATCGGGCTGATGCTGCTGATCCCGATCTGGAGCGGTTTTCATTTTTACTGGTACCATCGCCTGCTGCATGTCAAACCGCTGTATCAATGGATCCACTCTTGGCACCACAAGAACGTCAACACCGGCCCTTGGTCAGGTCATGCCATGCACCCGCTGGAACACTTGATACTGTACTCCGACGTGGCGATCTATTTTGTCGTCGCAAGTCATCCGGTGCATCTGATTTTTAACCTGATGCTGCATACCATCGCCGGCCCAACTTCACACTGCGGCTATCACGAAGTGCGACTAACAAAACACATCCGCCTGCAACTTGGCGATTTTATGCACCAACTACACCATCGCTTCATCGATTGTAATTATGGCTCGTGCGAGACGCCATGGGACAAGATCTTCGGCAGCTTTCACGATGGCACCGCGGCCGGTGATCGCACCATCAACGAACGCCGCCGCCGCATGTACTCGCGGACACAACACGCACGCCAAGCACGCACCCCACCGCCTAGGGCTGAGCGGTAACGCTTCGCATGAGACGCACGCCAACCGCCTGATGCGCTGACAAACCAATGAACGCCGCGCCACAGTGGGTATTGATAGGGGATACCAGCCTTGTCACCGATCAGGCGATCTACCGCTTTGACTACAATGCTCACTCGTATGCGATCGACAACCTTGATGGCGTATTTTACGCCACCGACGGGCTATTGCACTCACGAGCAACAACACCTAGCGGAAGGCGGAGTGATCGTCGATGGCATCGTTGAATGCCCGCTGCATTTCGGGCAGTTCGGCATCGAAAGCGGCGAAGCCTTGGCCGGTCCAGTATGCTTTGACCTAAAGACCTACCCCGTTAAACACGAAAACGGGCGCATCTACCTCAACCTTTATCAGCCCAACAGCACCAATCCAACATAGGAGGCACCTCGAAAAAAAACTGCTTTGCGGATTCTCCGAGGCACCCCAAAGGCTCACGCGCTAATATTCATCCTATACTATTATGAGCAAGAACTTCTGTCGATACAAAACACCGACTTTATAAAGAAGGTTGGGGTACGCATGGCAGGTCATGAAGAGTGGGGGGTACGGCAACAACATCTGCAAGATAAAAAAACACCTAGAATTGCTGAATAAGTACAGCACACATGAGATCGGGATCATAGCGTGTCGAACAGCGGCGAGCGTAACAATAAGCGCCGCTACATTGTCGTCTGTAACATTAACTTAGCTTTGCCGCCTCGGTTAAAGTTCGCTCTGCAGCTTCTCCACCCGCGTCCAACAATGTAAAAAACGGGAGCAGATAAAGGCCCGCGGCGAACCGCGGGCCGCTTTCATCGCTTTACTTTAGCTCCCATCCAGAAAGAGTCCAACTACAAATAAAGCAGAAAGCAAGAGTATTAAACCGTTTGCATCGGGGATTGTCAAACATTTATCGGCACATGCCCCCAGAAAGTTCGCTTGGTTAATTTTCGAATCACCACTCAATGGTAAATTAAAAACATCAACCTGCTATTGGATAAAGCACTATGGAGCACGAGAAAACATATTTTATGGGGATCGATGTCGGCGTCGCGTCCCTTGGGGTCGCGCTGGTGGAATACGACCGCGAGCACCACACCGGCTGCATTCTGGATGGTTGCGCACGGGTATACCCCGCTTCAATCGGTGCCAGTGAACGCCGCCTCAGCGCCAGTATGCGCAAACAATACGCACGCCGTAAACAACGCAAAAAGGAGCTCCGACAACGGCTCTGCGATTTGCTGCAAGTCCCCGAGGAAGGGTATGACACCCGCGCAAGGGATGAAGCGTATTGCGGGAAAAGGATCGACGAGTCGGGGTTCTCTGCTATCGCGTTGCGAAGTCGAGGCATTAGCGAACAACTGGCCCCGCTTGAATTGGCGCGGGCACTCTATCATATCGCCCACAACCGAGGCAGCCGGCTGGAGCGTTCCACAACCGACGCCAGCGATGAGGACAAGCAAGAGTCCAAAGCCACCCGCGAAGCCCATCGGCTAATGCAGCAGGCGCTGCGCGAGCGGAAGTTGGAAACAATCGGTCAATACCTACACCAGCGGATGCAGCAAGGACACAGCACCAAGGGCAAAAAAGGTGCCGACGGAGCGTACAATTTCTATATCACCCGCGAGGATATGAGAAAGGAGTTAAAGCGGCTACTCACAGAGCAGCAACGATACCACCCCAGCCTGACCAAAGCGGCAATTACAGAGCTCCAGGGTTTGATTTTTTATGAACACAAAGATCAAGACCGTCTGGATCTTATCGGAAACTGCTGTTACGGAATCCGCAATACGAACGGAGATATGGAAAAGAGACTGGCAAAAGGCTCTAGCCTATTTCAGGAAAAGCGCCTGCTGGAAGAGATCAACAACCTGCGTGTACGCCGCTTAGGAAAGCCACGGGATGATTCCGGTTTGCTGACGTTGAGCGAGCGAGACGCTGCCTACGATTATTTACAAACCCGCCAGGAAGCCGACGCTAAACAGATAAAACAGGCCGCAGGCATTGATGCTGGGTTTGATCTCAGTATTGAGCAGAGTTACAAGCGCAAATCAGGTAAGGCTACTGAGCGTAAGATCGCCGGCAACAACATCCGCATCCAACTCAAAAATACGCCCCTAGAGCCAATCTGGCTGGATCTGGGTGCGGATCAATGCCTCGCTATCGAGGGTATTTTGCGTGATGAAAAAGATTTCGACCAATTCTGCTCGCGGTTGCGCAAACAGCTTCCCGAGCTTGATTTATCGGAAGATAAACTAGAAGAGCTGGACGACATCCAGTTTGAATCGGGATACGGGGCGGCCGGAATTACCGCGACCCGTCAACTCATCGAACAACTGCGAGCGGATGTTATTGACCTCAAGAAAGCGGAGCAACGCGCCGGACTCCAACACCTAGCAGCATCGCATTCCGAGAAACGAAACTATCTGCCCTATTATGCTGAGGTGATCGGTCACTATTGCAGCAAAGCGACCGGCCACCCGGCTGACCCGCTGGAAAAGCGCTTTGGGAAAATTGCCAATCCTGTGGTGCATCGATCGCTCAATCAGATCCGCCAAGTGGTGAACGCCTATATCAAACAGTACGGGAAGCCACAGGAGATCGTCGTCGAACTGTCACGCGATATAGGGCTATCCGCTGATGAGCGCGATAGGCAGGATCGCGAAAACAAAAAGAATCAGGAAAATAACCGCAAATATGATGAAATCATCATCAGCTACGCGAGGCGCGCCTCGCGCAAATACCGCCAGGCACTGAAGCTGCACGGCTGGCAAGGGGGTATTTGTCCTTATACTGGGGAAACCATTGCCGAAGGAGATATCTTCAATGGCAATGCGCAGGTGGATCATGTGCTGCCGCATTCACGCACCTATGATGACAGTTTGTCCAATCTGGTGCTGTGCCTGACCGCAGCCAATCAGCAAAAGCGGGAGCAAAGCCCTTATGAGGCATTTTCCGCCGGGGCGCATTTCCAGATCCCCGGCAAGGGTGATATCTCCCTCAATTGGGATGAACTACTGGAACACATAAAGGATTATCCCGACAGTAAAAAGTACCGCTTCAATGCCGATGCAATGGATAAATACCAGAAAGAAAACGCTTTTCTGCAACGCTACCAAGGCGATACCCGCTACCTTGGCAAAGTGGCAAGCCAATACCTGCGGGTACTGTTTGCTGCCGAAAACCACCGTAAGGTTCGGGTTCTGGCCGGCGGTATTACCGGCGCTATGCGCCAAGCATGGGGAGTGCACACCGTTCTTGAGGAAGTATTGCAGCGCGAGCAGGCGGCAGCCGCAGCCGATCCCGAGCAAGCGTCACCCGCAGCTGACGCGGATAGCCTGTCGGGTAAAAAAAGACGCGAAGACAGCCGGCACCATATCGTCGATGCCATCACCTTAGCCTGCATAAGCAATGCCGAGATTTGGCGACTGCACACGCGGCGGCGCGAATCACAATCCACTGAGGAGTATTACCAAAGCCTGCGTAAAGATCCGGCCAAGATATTGCCATGGCATGATTTTCGCGGCGCGGTCAGAGCGTTTATTTCCGACCCGAAGCGGGTGGTGCAAAAGCGGGCGCGCGACCCGATGGGGCAGTTACACAACGATACCAGTTACGCGGCCATCGCTTGGCGTGAAAAAGACGGCTACTGGATTTGCTCGCAGCGAAAAGATCTGCTCCAGATCACGGTTGGGCCTCAAGGCAAACCGCCTTCGCTGGAAAACATGTGGAAGTTATTGGGATTTAACTCCGATGGAACCTATGCAGCAGGTCTTGAAAAAATCGCTGAGGAACTGGAGGCCATCCACAGCGGAAAAGTTAAGGGGAGGCTTTACTGGAAATCGTCCGATCCGCGCCGCGATATGGAATCCATCATCGCCAATCTGCGCCAACTGGGGCAGGCGATTGAGTCCCTCTACCACCAGCAACCAGACACCGAGAGCCGAACGCTGGCGAAGACTCGCACAAAACCTGAGGAAGAGCGCGAAGTAACGCTGACGCCAAAGGAAAAATTACGCAAAGCGGTAGAACAATACCAACAGCGAACACAGGCGGCCAAAGGATTCAACCAGTACGAAACCGGCAGTCTCAGAACCATCGCTGACACGATAGAAAATGACAAACCCCAGCGGCTGTACAAACCCGGTGCCAACAGCCACATGGAGATCTATATGAGCACCAGCGGCAAACCAGGTTGGGAGGTTATCCAACGCATAGATGCCAATCAGCCCGGTTATCTGCCCCGATGGAGGAGACAAGATGCAGACGCCGAGTTGCTTTTCACCCTGCGCAAAGATGAGGAATTGGAGGTATGGAACGATAAAGACCCGAAAAATCCCGATCGGCATCGGGCGCGGATTATCGTCCGCGTACAAAAACTCTCTGCCGCTGATCTGGTGATGTTCCCGGTAGAAAAAGCAACCAGTGACAATAAGTCACCGCACAAAATACGCGATGCCTCTATCAAGCGGTTTTTGTTACGACAGCCTCGGCTATTGGTGCGCGACCCCCGTGGGAAAGTGCTCTGGCGCAGCCCGGCCCATAACTGGTAGCGGTCTATGTGGCGGGTTCTGGATATCAGTTCGGATGATCTCTACCTCCACCTGAAGCGCAAGCACTTGGTGGTTTCTAAGGGCGATGCAGAGCTGGCGCGTACCTTGATCGCCGATATAGCCGCGGTGCTGATACACAGCAACAACATTATCCTTAGCAAGAACATTATCGTCGCTTGCGCCTTATCCGGGGTACCGTTGGTATATTGCGATGCCAGCCACTGCCCGATATCCCTGTCGCTGCCGGTATCCGGTCACAGTCAACTCACCAAACGCGTCCACTCGCAGATCGCCGCCAGTGAGCCGAAGCGCAAACGCCTGTGGAAACAACTGGTACAAGCCAAGATAAAAGCACAAGCATTGTGCCTTGGCGTCCCAGAACAAAAAGCAGCGCTTGAATCCGTGGCACGTTCGGTGCGCTCTGGTGATCCAGACAACAAAGAAGCCCAAGCAGCTCGTTATTATTGGCCCCTGCTACTCGGTGAAGGTTTCCACCGCAGCCGCGAGCAGCCGGGACTCAACGCAGCCCTCAACTACGGCTATACCGTCCTCCGGGCAACCGTGGCACGCTCAGTGGTTGGCTCCGGCCTAGTGCCGTGTCTGGGGCTGCACCACCACAATCAACTGAACCCTTTCTGCTTGGTGGATGATCTGCTGGAGCCATTCCGCCCGCTGGTGGACAAGCTGGTGCAGCAACACCACGAAGAATATCAACAGGGGCTACTCCTCAATGGAAAGTCTCGGTTAACCGGGCTTATCAACAGCCCGATCCAGGCAGCGAAGGAACAAGTCTCGGTGCAAAACGCAATCCAAGCGCTGACTCATTCGTTGGTGCAAGTGTTTGCCGGCGAGCGACCTGAATTAACGCTCCCGCAACGTATGGAAGTGATCCATCAATATGCTCTCTGGGTATAGGAGCATGTGGGTGTTTGCGATGTTTGACCTGCCCGTCACTACCCGCCAGCAGCAACGCCAAGCGACAGGTTTCAGGAAACTTTTGCTGGATGAGGGCTATAATCGGAAACAATTCTCAGTGTATATCAAGTACTTTGACACCCGCGAAAAGGCCGATGCATCCACCCGGCGCATCGGCCAGAATGTCCCCGCAAAGGGTATGCTTTGCCTGTTGACTGTCACCGACAAGCAGTTCGGTCAAATGCAGAACTACTATGGAAATATACCAAAACCCACCGAAAAAAAGCCAGAGCAGCTTGTACTGCTATAGCATCCCGGCCATTTCCAGACTCAGGAAACACCTCCAAGTCGTTGTAATTGCATCATTCTTTTCATGGTGTATTATAGCTGAACTCATTTTGGATGGGAGTTAAAGCATGTGGGAACAGCGCCCGCGTGCATATTTTATTATAGCTGAACTCATTTTGGATGGGAGTTAAAGCCTGCAGTTGCAAGCGGCACCAAGAGGATCTATTATAGCTGAACTCATTTTGGATGGGAGTTAAAGCCAGTGCGGACGACCGCACTACCGCGGCATCATTATAGCTGAACTCATTTTGGATGGGAGTTAAAGCCGTGGATCGCATCGTTAGGGATCACGTCTAATTATAGCTGAACTCATTTTGGATGGGAGTTAAAGCCTGCTTTAGTGCCGTTGCCAGCGCCAGTTTATTATAGCTGAACTCATTTTGGATGGGAGTTAAAGCTTATGCCCCCTACCGCCCGCTCCCGGTTGCATTATAGCTGAACTCATTTTGGATGGGAGTTAAAGCTGATGTACACGGCTAACGGTAAATGGATCCATTATAGCTGAACTCATTTTGGATGGGAGTTAAAGCCGGGTCAAGTGCCAGCATCCGCATGTTCGTATTATAGCTGAACTCATTTTGGATGGGAGTTAAAGCATATTGTTGAGCAGGCGGAGCGGGATATTTATTATAGCTGAACTCATTTTGGATGGGAGTTAAAGCGTTAGTCGGGCGATTACCTCGCTGGAGTTTATTATAGCTGAACTCATTTTGGATGGGAGTTAAAGCCTTGCCACCCGCGCGGCGTATGAATGTTCGATTATAGCTGAACTCATTTTGGATGGGAGTTAAAGCTGGTCATACTAACTGGAGGTTCAATCATGCATTATAGCTGAACTCATTTTGGATGGGAGTTAAAGCGTATGGTATTTCTCATAATGCTGGCGGCTTATTATAGCTGAACTCATTTTGGATGGGAGTTAAAGCGGACTAAACGATCGCGCCTATGGGGTGGATATTATAGCTGAACTCATTTTGGATGGGAGTTAAAGCCGATGATCAGACCGCGCGGCGTAAGATCATATTATAGCTGAACTCATTTTGGATGGGAGTTAAAGCCAGTGTGGTGGGGGTTATGAGTTTGGTAAATTATAGCTGAACTCATTTTGGATGGGAAAGCGCAACGGGCGGCTAACGCCGCCCCACGCTATAGCTGAACTCATTTTGGATGGGAGTTAAAGCCAGTGTGGTGGGGGTTATGAGTTTGGTAAATTATAGCTGAACTCATTTTGGATGGGAAAGCGCAACGGGCGGCTAACGCCGCCCCACGCTATAGCTGAACTCATTTTGGATGGGAGTTAAAGCCAGTGTGGTGGGGGTTATGAGTTTGGTAAATTATAGCTGAACTCATTTTGGATGGGAAAGCGCAACGGGCGGCTAACGCCGCCCCACGCTATAGCTGAACTCATTTTGGATGGGAGTTAAAGCTACATTCTACAACATAGCGAATGACATTTGAGTATAGCTCAACATATTTTGGATGACGGTTTAAAACATCCGAATACAACTGCCGGGTTCCGTGATGCTAGAGACGGTTTTCTTGAACCGCTGCGGCTGTTGTATTGCGCCACTGCTGCAAAACCAGAGCTATTGTCAAATCTTGTTGTATAGGTGATTGCATCAAGCTAGCGCTTCGGGGCCTTCAAGCGGCGTGCTTTACCTTTCAACAACACCTCCAGCCGAGCTCTGTGTTGACTCCTTCAGCCTACCCTCAATGGCCAAAAAATGCTTCCGACCGCGCTCATTCAGCCCGATGACCGCCAAGTAGCACACAACGTGGCTCTCGGCTCGAAGGCCGCTGCACCCGCTGCCACCCGCACTTTCTAGCTGTCTCACTCATCTCGCCCGTTGAAATGTCCTTCAGATAGAGCCAAGGCAATGCCGACCAATCTCTGTTTGATCAGTTTTAAGAGCCCGCTCTGGCTGGTAACCGTCGCGCACCACCGCCGCCTTGCCATCCTCCCCCTCTATGCACAAAGAGGGCATTACTGCTTTGGGCTTATACTTTGTCAGTTGAATGGCACACCATGGCAGGTTGCCAGAAACGATGAGCAGAACCGCATTTAATCAGTTCAATGGGCAGGTCTAAGCTGTCTTACGGTGAAACAACGCGCACGGTTGCAGTCGCTCTTGCAGGAAGTAGTGCCAAGTCAACCGCATAAAGAGGGCATCGAAAAACTAAGGAAACGCGAATAAGTCTCCCGACATGAGATAATAATACTCCGAGTGCAGGATGAGTGTTTCTATATGCTGGAAATTGGCCTGTACTAATAACCCGATAAAAACGCTCTCCTAGCGGGAGAATAGCCAGTTTTGTACCCTTGGACAAAGTACCATGAGTGCTTTCTCGTAAGCTCCCTGAGCAAAGTTTAGTTTTTCGAGGTACCCCCTTGATTTGGGATATCGCCATGAAGAAATTCTTGTCTGACGTGTTCTATGCGCATTCTCCCTTGGGAGGGAATCGCGATAACCCCGACACAATCGATCCCGATACCGAAGACTGGCAACGCTGGCATCGGCTGTCCAAGCACCTTTACGGCACCGCTGATCGAGCTGCTGCATTTGCAGCTAAATTCGGCGCTGCGGACTTCGGTCACGTAGTCGGGCTACTGCACGATATCGGCAAGTATTCACAGCAGTTCCAAGATCGCCTGCGTGGCAGCAGAAAGCGGGTCGAGCACTCAACCGCCGGTGCCAAGATGGCTGTTGAGCGCTGGGCGCATACCGGAAAACTGATTGCATTCGGTGTCGCCGGTCATCACGCCGGCCTCGCAAACGGTCAGAGCAGCACTACGATTCGCTCCCTTCACGAACGTTTAAATGATCCCCGCATTCCGCTTCTAGACAATATCTGGGAGCAGGAGATCACGTTGCCGCAACAGTTGCCGCAGCCATCATTGAAAATTCGCGATCACGAACGCGATCGCAACGGGTTTCAGTGCGCGTTTCTGGTGCGCATGTTGTTCTCCTGCTTGGTGGATGCCGATCGTCTGGATACTGCCTGCTACTACGATAAATTGGACGAACGAACACCACCTAGGGGCCAGCATCCGTCGCTGGCTAAGCTGCGAGAGCAGCTCAATCAGCACCTGATCGGCAAGCTCAACGAAGCCAGTGCCAGCCCCGTAAATCAGCAACGCCGCGAGATTCTTGCACACGTCCGCCGCCAAGCTGAACAGGAGCCCGGGGTATTTTCACTAACGGTGCCGACCGGCGGCGGCAAGACCCTGACTTCGCTTGCGTTTGCGCTCGATCACGCGCTGGCGCACAGCCTCGATCGAGTGATTTATGTGATCCCGTTCACCAGTATCATCGAGCAAACCGCCGCCGTATTTCGGGAAGCACTTGGCGCAGAAGGCACAGAAGCAGTGCTAGAGCACCACAGCGCGTTTGATGAAAGCGAGAATACAAAGCGCGAGGGGCTAGATAAACATCGCCTCGCGGTAGATAACTGGAATGCGCCGGTGGTGGTAACCACTGCGGTACAGTTTTTTGAAAGCCTGTTTGCTAACCGCCCTTCACGTTGCCGCAAACTGCATAACATCGCCCGCAGCGTGATCATTCTTGACGAAGCGCAGACCTTACCGAAAACGCTGCTGCGCCCGTGCGTGGCGGCTTTGGATGAACTCGCACTGAACTACCGCGCCACCATCGTGCTATGTACCGCGACCCAGCCGGCACTGGCCGAAACCGCCGATCCCGCCAGAAGTTTCTCCGGTGGGTTGCGCAATGTACGCGAATTAGCCCCCGACCCCAAAAAGCTGGCGGCACAGTTGCGGCGCGTCCGGGTCTCTTATGCCGCTTCGCTCAGCGACGCCGAGTTATCGGTGCAGTTGCAGGCCGAGGAACAGGTGTTATGTATCGTCAATAATCGACGCCATGCCCGTACGCTTTACGATCGCATAGCGCCGGCCGGCAATGCCTACCACCTAACCACCTGGATGTGCGCCCGTCATCGCCGCGCCGTATTGCAGCAGGTACGGGATTGCCTTACGAGGCACCAACCGTGCCGCCTAGTGGCGACGTCGCTGGTGGAGGCCGGGGTAGATGTTGATTTCCCGGCGGTGTATCGCGCTGAAGCCGGGATCGATTCGATCGCCCAAGCGGCCGGTCGCTGCAACCGCGAGGGGCGGCGTGATCCTGATGACAGCCAGGTGGTGGTGTTTGCTGCTGAGGAGCGTTGGCAAGCCCCGCCGGAGTTAAGACGATACGCCGCTGTCGGTCGCGGTATTTTGCGGCGATACCCCCAAGATCCATTGTCCTTGGAAGCCATTGAAGCCTATTTTCGTGAGGTCTATTGGCTCAAAGAATCGGGGCATCATTCAGAGCTGGATGACCATAACATCCTTAGCCAATTCAGGGAATGCGCCGATACCCTGGATTTTCCGTTTGCGACTGTCGCCGATCAATTTTGCATGATCGAGAACTTTATGCAGCCAGTGATTATCCCAAGCCAAGCATTGGATAAAACCGATGCTACCACCGATGAGTGGATAAAAGGGCTTTCGTATGCCAAATCTCTTGGAAAAATCGCCCGCCAATTACAACCCTATAGTGTGAATGTTCCCCCGCGTGAGCGAACCAAGCTAATCGTTGCGGGAGCAGCGCGAACGATACGCGAACGGGAACTCGGCGATCAGTTTGTGGTACTTTCGAACCTGAATTTATACAGCGCCGCCTGTGGCTTAGATTGCGACGATCCAACGCACAAAGATCCCTCCAGTCTTGTCGGCTGGTAGCATAAAGGGCAGGCTTTCTACAGCAGGGAAATGGCGCTGTCTAGCAGAACCAAAGCACTGGTGCGCCTCAGGCGCTTCCATCATCAGCATTGCCGCGACGTGCTTTTTGCACCGCCGCTCGTACCCTAGATGGGGAGGTGCCGCTTTCATTGCAGCGCGCATTCAGCGAACCCTCGACGGTCAGCACACTGAATACATCGGCATCAATGCGATCGCAGAACTGTTGTAAATGTGGCAGCGTGAGCTCAGCTAGTGCGATCCCCTGAGCGCTTGCTTTTGCAACGATCTCGCCAACGATTGCATGCGCATCACGAAACGGGACCTGCCTGCGCACCAAGTAGTCCGCAAGATCGGTAGCTGTCGAATAACCAGCGGCAGCGGCAGTACGCATCACTTCACGGTTACAGCGCAGCGTTTTCAGCATCGCGGTGAAGATGCGCAAGCAGTTGCTGCTAGTATCAACGGCATTGAACAACGGCTCTTTGTCCTCTTGGTTATCGCGATTATACGCTAATGGTTGACCTTTCATCAGCACCAGCAAGCTATTCAAGGCAGCGATTACGCGAGCACTTTTGCCGCGGATCAGCTCCGGCACATCGGGGTTTTTCTTCTGCGGCATGATCGATGAACCGGTGCAAAAAGCATCCCCTAAAGTGACAAACGAGAACGGTGCCGAGCACCACAATATCAATTCCTCTGCCATGCGTGACAAATGCACCATCAGCAGCGCACATGAGGCAGTTGTCTCAATGCAAAAATCGCGATCACTGACCGCATCCAGCGAGTTAGCGCAGATATCGTCAAACCCCAGCAGCCTAGCAGTCATGCGCTGATCGATCGGAAACCCGGTGCCAGCCAATGCGCCGGCTCCCAGCGGCAGCCGGTTGACACGCTTGCGTGCATCGCGCAAGCGCTCAATGTCTCGACCGAGCATTTCAAACCAAGCCAGCAAGTGATGACCAAAACTGACCGGCTGAGCAACCTGCATGTGGGTCATCCCCGGCATCACGGTATCCGCCTCACGTTCGGCAATTTGCAGCAAGCAGCTACGCAGCGCCAGTAGATCAGCCACCAGATCATCAATCGCTTCACGCAACCACAAACGCATATCGGTGGCCACCTGATCGTTGCGCGAGCGGGCTGTGTGTAAGCGCTTACCCGCCTCTCCGATACGTTCAATCAGTGCCGCTTCAATGTTCATATGCACATCTTCGAGACTTAAGTTCCAAGCAAAATCACCAGCTTCTATATCGCGCTCGATCGCTCGCAAGCCATTGATGATGGCATCGCGCTCGGTCTCATTCAAAATCCCGCTATGACACAACATCGTTGCATGAGCGATAGAGCCAGCAATGTCTTGGTGGGCCAAGCGACGGTCAAAGCTTACCGATTCGCTGAAGCGCTGAAGCAGTGGATCGGCAGCGCTCCTGAAGCGCCCGCCCCATCCTCTGCCAATCGCCAGCGGGGGTTGTTTTGCTGCTTTATTGGTCATTAGAATCGGGGCAGGTGGGGGGTAGTGAGTGAGTGAGTGGTAGTGGGGCACCTACGGCAGCCGTGGAGCGGGCTTGCTGGTCTTGATATGTGCCGTACCTTAGCGAATGCTTTGCATAAGTCTGACCGGAAGAAGCACTGTGAGGAGTAAAGTACCCTTTGCTCAAGTAAGCACGACCGGGGGCCAATGCCTGCCTATCAGTGGCATCCAAGGTTGCTTCGCACCGTATTAGCGACACTTGGCGATGCCGTTACAGAAAAGGCTGTACGGTGATGCAACAACCCTCGCGCTGATGCGCATTGCAGAGTATTATGGAGAATAGCGAGATGGAGTACAAGTTGTTACTGGTCGCACCGAAAGCGACTAGGAGCACCGTGCGATTTGGAGCACGCCAAAGTCACCTCTTTTATCGAGACGTTCAGCGATGAATACTTCAACAACCGTCTTGCAGGCGTTGCAAGCTGACATAACCACCTTGGATCTGGATGTGATTGTGAATGCCGCCAACAGCAGTTTGCGCGGTGGTGGCGGGGTTGATGGTGCGATTCATCGCGCTGCCGGCGCGGCGCTGCTCGATGAATGCCGCACTCTCGGTTCTTGCGCTGTCGGTGACGCCAAGATAACGTCAGGCTACCGCTTGAAAGCACGCTATGTGATCCATACTGTCGGGCCGGTATGGCGCGACGGCGATCACGGTGAGGCGGCGTTGCTGGGATCATGCTACCGCCGCTCACTGACTCTGGCGTCAGAATACGGGTTGCGCACGATCGCCTTCCCGTGCATCAGCAGCGGTGTTTACGGTTACCCCATTGAGGATGCCGCAAGCGTTGCGGTCAATACCGTACGGCTGACAATAAACGCATTGCTTGGCTTCACAACGATTATTTTCTGCTGCTTCTCGGCGCGCGATCGGGAAATCTATCAGTCCTTGCTGGAAATAAACTGAGAAGCAAGACGGCAGCCCCCGTTAGGATCATCCGACGGGTTGTTGGGAGGCGGCGCGGATAACCCTGAATCAGCTCTGCTCTGACCGTTGATCGGGTACCAGTTTCAGCGCCGCTGAGTTGATGCAGTAGCGCAACCCTGAGGGCTTCGGTCCGTCAGGGAATACATGCCCCAAATGGGCGTCACAACCGCTACACAGCACCTCGGTGCGACGCCTCAGCCAACTGCGGTCATCTTGCTCGGCGATCGCATCAGCATTGATGGGTAGATAAAAACTCGGCCATCCAGTGCCGGAATCAAATTTGGCAGTGGCTGAGAATAGTTCGGTGTCGCAGCAGACACAGGTGTATATCCCAAGGGTTTTGCAATCATGATATTCACCCGTAAAAGCCGACTCGGTGCCTTTTCCGCGGGTGATCCGATATTGTTCGGGCGTCAGCCGTTGACGCCACTCCTGTTCGGTATAGACGATGCGCTGGTTATTGCCCAATGCTCTATCCTCCTTTGGCATATCCTCAAAAAACGATTGTTGCCCATAGCAAAACGCCGTTTCGGCAGTCGCTTGATATTTTATCGGGTACCCCGAAAAACCTCAACGAGATGGAGGTTTGGGGAAAGGGGCATGACCACCTGTAACGTAAGCCGTTAATTTATAGCCCTTCTCCCAATAGACAGCGCCTCGAAAAGCCCCTCAAGGCGATTCTTGCGAGCCCCCTCTGATCGATCAGCCCGCCAATCGATGAAAACAGCCCTCTCAAATAGCGCCCCCGCAGCCATTATCGAGATGAAAAGCTATCGCCATTTCCGTAGCCGTGCGGCAGCCGTCAAACACCACAAGCACGATCCAGAAGCGATCATCAATGAATGCGGGGAGCGCCTGCTTGCCCATCTTGATGGGGTCAACATCTTTCCCGAGCATATTCTGGATGCTCCGGCCAGGTTAGGCGTCAATGCGCTCAAACTGAAATCCCGCTACCGCCAAGCAACGGTGGTTGAGCTGGATGCCAGCGCCGACTTGGCGCGCATGAGGCGACCACGGCAGTTTAACCGGTGGTTCAAAAAAACGCCCTGCATTAATGCAGATACCCATCAGTTACCGCTCGCCGATCAATCGATGGAATTGATCGTATCCAACCTGTGTGAGCTGTTCGCCCCTGAGCCAAGAGTGATTATGGCGGAATTTTTTCGCGTGCTGAAGCCCCACGGGCTACTAACGCTATCCGCTTTAGGACCCGATACATTGGTGGAATTACGCCACGCATGGGCGGCAGCGAACGGTGCTTGCGATAGCATCCACCCCTTTCTTGACATGCAGCAAATCGGTGATGCCATGGTAAGCGTTGGTTTCAGCGAGGTGGTGATGGATAGCGACCGGCTGTTGTTGCATTATTCATCTATCGAGGCTCTGTTAACCGAGTTGCAAAGCAGCGGGGGCGGCAACGCACGCTACGATCGCTGCCGTGGTTTAACCGGCAAAGGGGTGATTGAAAACTTGCAGCCTAACTACCCTCGCCAACCGCAGCATAATACGTTCCAAGCAACGATTGAGTTGGCCTACGCGCACGCGTGGAAGCCAGAGCAGGCAACTCACTCGGTTGCTGTAGCGCCGCCTTCGCTTATCAAGTAAGGCGCGCTGTTCCTCGCCGCGGTTTACCGGATCGAGAGGTTTTCGCACGGTTCCTCCCATGGCGTGACCCGCCAAAGAAATAAAGACGTTTGGGTACCTCGAAAAGCTGGCGAAGTTGGTTTTTCGCGGTACCCATAAAGCTGCCCGAGAGCTTCAATTGCCTCAGTCCTCGCGGCGCTTGAGCATGCCTCTCGCGTGTTGAAGGCTGTGTTGAGTGATGCGCTGGCCCGCTGACATACGGGCGATTTCGACCTCGCGTTGCCTGATATCAAGCATTTCGATGTCGATCTGAGTGGTGTTTGCGACGGCGGATTTGCGTATCCGCAGGTGCTGTGCGGCATGCACCGCCACCTGTGGCAGGTGGGTGATATAGAGCACTTGATGATAGTTCCCAAGACGCGCCAGCGCTTGCCCAACGGTCTCGCCCACTCCACCGCCAATACCGTTGTCGACCTCATCGAATATCAATGTTTGCGCGCTTGACTCGCGCAACCCGACGACGTGCAGCGCCAATGCGATACGCGACAGCTCGCCGCCTGAGGCGATAGCGCTCAATGGCCCGCTGCGTTGCCCGGGATTGGTGCATACGCAAAACGCGATCGTGTCCTGACCGACAACTGCCGGCGGGCGCTGCGGGTGATGCTCAACCGTAACGCTGAACACCGCCTGCGCCATCCCCAATTGCTGCATTTCGCTGGTCACCGCACTAGCCAAAGCGCTCGCCGCCTGCTGGCGGCTGGCACTCAGGGCGGCGGCGGCCTGATGGTATGCCGCCGTCGTCGCCGTTTGCTGCTGTTCCAGCTCCGCCAGTTGGGTTTGATTTGCTTCAAGGCCGCTTATCTGCTCGTCGATGCTGGCTTTCAGTGCCGCCAGCGCCAGCGGATCGACACGGTACTTGCGCGCCAGATCGTCGATGCGCGCAAGCTGCTGGTCGATCGCTGCCAAGTGCGCCGCATCGCAGTCAACGCCGGTCGCATAATGGCGCAGCGTGGACACCGTATCGTCTAGGGTAACGACCATCGCGCCAAGCGCCGCCATTGACTCAGTAACTTCTGCACCGTGTTCCGCCGCAACCTCCAAATGACGCTGGGCGATCACCAGCGAGGTTCGGGCGCTCGCTGCATTGGTTTCCCCATCCAACTGCTCCTGTGCCTGATACAGAGCCTGGATGATCGTTTCACGGTGCGCCAAGCGGCGTTGCAAAGCGGTCAGCTGCTGGATCTTGTCGGCAGTAATCTCAACTTGCGCCATTTCCTGTTGCTGGAAGTGCAGGTAATCCAACTGTGCTTGCTGCTGCATTGCCCCTTGGCTTTCGGCCATCGCCGCTTGCTGCTGCTTTAAGCGCTGGTACAGCTGCTGCGCTTGTTGCTGTAGTGGTTGGTGGTTGGCGTATTGATCAAGGATGGCGCGTTGCAGATCGGCGCGCATCAGCGATTGCTGAGAATTCTGTGCGTAGATTCTAACCAGTTGCTCACCCAGTTCACGCAGCATCTGCGCGGGCGCTAAGCGCCCGTTTATCCATCCTCGCGAGCGCCCATCAAGGGACACTGTGCGCCGCAACAGGCAACTCTCGTCCGCATCCTCTGCGCCGACTTCGGACAAGCTAAGCTCATGCTGCTGCAACCAGTGGCGTGCCGCGCGGTGCCCGGTCAGCGCAAACTCGGCGATCACCTCCGCCTGCTTAGCCCCGCTACGCACCATGCTTGCCTGCGCCCGCACACCCAAAGCAAGCTCCAATGCGTCAATCAGGATCGACTTGCCCGCACCCGTCTCGCCGGTCAGCGCAATCGCGCCCCCACCAAGCTCCAATTGCAAGTGCTCAATGATTGCAAAATCCCGCACTGACAAATGCAGCAACATGATTACGGCACCGTCCCCCAGCAGAGCTTGGTATGTAACGTACCAAAGTAATTGTAATTGCTCGGATGAAGCAACTGCAGCGGCGTTTTTAGCTGGTGTATCAGAATCCTGTCGCCGATGCAAAGGGGGTGTGTCTGCTGACCGTCACAAGTCACCTGGGCTTGCTCGCCGCGAGTGGTGCTCAACTCGATCTCGATGCGGCTGTCCGCTGGCAACACCAGTGGCCGACTGGATAAAGTATGCGGTGATATATGGACGATCACTAACGCACCCAGCGAAGGGTGCATAATAGGCCCCCCCGCCGACAGTGCATACGCAGTGGAACCGGTCGGCGTGGCGGTAATGATCCCGTCGGCGCGTTGCTGGGAAACCGGCTGGTGGTTGACATAAACTCTGAATTCGATTAAGCGTGCGATGTCGCTCGTATGCACAACGCACTCGTTGGTCGCCGTAGAATGCCAGATCGGCTGTCCTTTGCGCATGATCCTAGCGGCGATCAAAAACCGTGATTCCTGCTGGTAGTCACCGTCTATAATACGGCTCATCTGAGTACTGATCTCATCCGGCGCGATATCCGCCATAAATCCGACGTGTCCTAAGTTCACCCCCAGCAACGGCGTTTCGTACTCGATCAACGCACGCGCAGCTCGAAGAAGCGTCCCGTCGCCGCCGATAACGACGACCAAATCTGCGGTTTCCCCTAACACCTCACGGCTCACCGCGGTCAGCTCAAGGTCCCGCACTGCGTTACTTACTGCAGCTTCGACCAACGGCTGGATGTTGCGTTGCCGCAACAACAGCACGAGCCGCCGCAGCGTCGCGACAAAGCGCGCATCACTGACTTTACCAATGATCCCAATGGTCTGGAACATCATATAAGGCTCCACAAGCAATTTTTCTTACATCATAAAAGTGTGCATTATAAAAATACTTGCCGGTAGACTGTAAATAATCTCTCCCTCTCAACCCTTAACCCAAATCATAAACCCTCAACAGGCGCGTCTCGGGAAAAAAGTTACAAATCAATACCCTGCTCTACTAACGGTTTTATCTATTCACCCCCTCCGCCCATCCCGCTTGAGGTTTTGCGCAGCATCCAGATTCCAATGCGTTTTGCAATTACAGCAGAAAAACCGATAATATCGCATCAGTTGTCGCTAAGCCCTACCCCGACCGATCCACATCACGGGGTCGCTCTCCCTTTGTTGTTGCTGTTGTCCCTGCCATAGAACCCAATAGACCTATGTTTGAATCACTGACTAAACGTTTGAGCAAAACCCTCGATCGGTTGCGCGGTCAGGCTCGCATGACCGAGGAGAATATCAGCGAAGCGCTGCGCGAGGTACGCATTGCATTGCTTGAGGCCGATGTTGCGCTGCCGGTGGTGAAGGATTTTATCAGCCGTGTACGCAGCTTGGCGCTTGGTCAGGAGGTCATGCGGAGCCTTTCTCCAGGGCAGGCTCTGATCAGGGTGGTGCGTGATGAACTGACGCGCCTGATGGGGGATAGCAACGCCCCCCTGAACCTCGATGCAACACCGCCTGTGGTTATCCTAGTGGCTGGATTACAGGGTGCCGGTAAGACCACGACGGTGGCTAAACTCGGACTCTGGCTCAAACAACAGCAGCAAAAGAAAGTCAGCGTTACCAGTTGCGATGTGTACCGACCGGCGGCGATCGAGCAATTGCGCATTCTGGCCGACAGCATTGGGGTTACGTTCTTTGCGCCACCTTTGACCACCCCAAAGGCACCGCAGCCAATCATCGCAGCGGCCCTTCAGCAAGCCACGCAACAGCGTGCTGATGTGCTGATTATCGATACTGCCGGACGTTTGCATATCGATGATCCGATGATGGACGAAATCAAGCAAATTCATGCGCTCGCGAAGCCCGCGGAGACCTTGTTTGTGGTCGATAGCATGACCGGTCAGGATGCCGCTAAGGTCGCCAAAGCGTTCGATCAGGCGCTGCCGCTGACAGGCGTCATTCTCACCAAAACCGATGGCGATGCCCGTGGCGGGGCTGCACTGTCGGTGCGCGCCGTCACCGGTAAGCCGATCAAGTTCATCGGTGACGGCGAAAAAATCGACGCCTTACAGCGGTTTCATCCGGATCGCATGGCATCACGCATCCTCAGCATGGGTGACGTGCTGACTCTGATAGAGGAAGTAGAACAAAAAGTTGACCGCCACAAGAGTGAGCAACTGATGCAACGCCTAGCCAAGGGCAAACCCTTTGACCTAGAGGATTTTTCACAGCAGTTGCAGCAGATGCGCAGTCTTGGCGGGATCAGCAGCATGTTGGATAAACTACCCGCTGCAGGCGCGTTGTCAGAGCAGGCGCGCGCACGCTTCAGCGACAAAGAGATCGTGCAAATGCTGGCCATTATCAGTTCCATGACTCTACGCGAGCGCCGCTTCCCAACCCTGCTCAAAGGCTCCCGCAAACAGCGTATTGCTCTTGGCTCAGGCAATTCGGTACAAACCATCAACCGCTTGCTCAAGCAATTCGCGCAGATGCAGAAAATGATAAAACGGATGAAGAAGCAAGGCGGCATGAAAAACCTGTTGCGTGGATTCAAAGGAGCAATGGCATCACAGGCATCAACGTTCCGGCGCTGATTTAAACCCCCTGCGCAAAGCTTTTCTGTCACCATCTACCCTGCCCCGCCCCTGCTTCAATGGCAAATAGCGAGATAGCGTTGGATCACCGCCGCCATGCCAAGCTCAAGGCATTCCACTGTCAGTGAATGACCGATCGACACTTCAAGGATGTCGCCAATCGACAGGAAACGCGCCAGATTGTTTAAATTTAGATCGTGTCCGGCATTGACCTGCACCCCGACCGCCAGTGCCGCGTTCACGGCAGCGGCATATTGCGCCAGTACTGTCTCCTGTTCAGCACTGCCAAACGCGGCGGCATAGCGTTCCGTGTAGAGTTCAATCCGATCAACCTGCAGCGCTGTCAGGTATTGCATTTGCGCTGCATCGTGATCGACGAACAGTGCGACCCGGCAACCGTAATCGTGGAGCCTTGTGACAATATCCCGAAGCCACGCCTGATGGCGGCGCACGTCCCAACCATGATCGGACGTCAATTGGTTCAAAGCGTCCGGCACCAGCGTCACTTGGTCGGGGGAGGTTGCTGCAATCAACTGCAAAAAACCATCGCTTGGGTAACCTTCAATGTTCAGTTCAGCCGCCGCGTAAGAGGATAGCAGCACCCCCAAATCATAAACATCGGCGGTCCTGATATGGCGCTGATCGGGACGTGGGTGAATCGTGATCCCATTCACTCCGCGTTCTAGGAAGCGTGTCGCAAACTCAACGACATTGGGGTAGTTACGTCCCCGTGAGTTGCGTAACAACGCGATCTTGTTGAGATTAACGCTCAGTGCCGTCATCGCTCATGATTCCGCAAGAGGGGTTGTCAATGCCCTCACTGCGCTGACATCCAGCGCATCTCAGCGACATGAGCAACGCAGCATGTGGCTTTGACGAGGGAAATAATAGAGGGTTATTGTTTCGGGGCGGCTTCGACAGGCGCATCAATGCTAACACGCCGCAGGGCATACCCTGCGAGTTGATTGGCTTCGTTCAGCCACCCTTCAGCCGCCGCTTTATAGGCGGTAAGCATCAGACTGTGGGCTTCATACCAGTCGGCATCGTGATTTTCTATATTTTCGATGACATGCTTTGCCCGCTGTAAGCGCAATGCCAGTTCTCGCAGCGCCTGCGCTTGTGCAATCGCTTTCAGTGCCTGCTCGCGAGAGTACTGGTATTGACCGAAGTAAAGCATTCGGGAAGCGTCTTGCAGATACCCAACGGCTTGTGCATAAACCGATGGGATGAGCCGATCCGCATTTGCCTTGCGCGCGGCATCAAGCGCAAGGCGTGCATCGCTCATTTCCTGCACTGGTGCCGAAGCGCAAGCGACCAGTATTATCGCGAGGGACAATACCAGCAACCAACGCTTCAACAACAGAGCATGTTTCATACGGGTTGACTGTGCCACTGATGCGCCAGTACGCAGCGATAACTCTTCAGTTCACATAACGCAGTGCATGGCCGGGGACGGTAGTAAGGCTCTGGCATAGTGATGGCAGGGCTCTAGAATAGGGGCAATGACCCTTCCTGCAATTATTTCATGGTGCCGCCTCGCGGTCTATGCCGGTCAGCGCAACAAGCGCCGTTAGGCGCTCTTGATTAAAAACTTGAATCCGTGAATTGACTGATGCCGATAGGGTTCCACAAGGATTACTCTCCTGATTTTTGATTCCTCGTACCTGATGTCCACGAATAAGGCCGTTATTGCTGACGATGCCAAGTGATTCTTCTCCTGGGTCAGCCGTTTTCTCTTGGTTTCAGGCCGAATAGACGCAGTGTTTCCTCGGTCTTGCCGATCGTACCTTCTGCTGGCTGGTTTCTAATCGGGTGGCATTCTATCCGTAGGCTGATTTCTGGTAAACATACTGGAAGGCCTCAAAGCCCGGGCAGTAGCGGCTAAATTGGAGTTTGAGGCGGCGTCCACTCTCGATCACCCTTGCTGCCAAGTACATCAACTCCTGCATCACCGTTCGGAGCCGCCGTCTCTTGGCTGGATGCCGAACCGGTGAGCGAGGGCCGGTTAAACCCATCAAGCCGATCCAACGCTTCAATGTTGTAGGTCAGAGCCCCCAAAGTCAGAACCAAGTCATTGGTGTCGAACTTTCCCGATGGCAAGCGCTCCAAGTCTAGGTCGCTTTTGAACTCGCTATGGAATTGTTCCGATGTGGCATGGTCTTTATAGAGTTTAATAATGCGCTGGTTGGCGTGGCTCGGTTCATCAAGCGTGGTCCACCAACCCGAAAGCGTTATCTCGGGAATCAACAGGAGTTGGCCTTTCTTATCAATGTGACGTTCGGTGATCCGAACGACGCGACGGAGAGTGTAGCTCTCGCCTTTGCGGGGACCGCGAGTATAGTGCTCCTCTATCCGTTGGCTGAATAAAGCCACCCGTTTCCCCTCCCGAGGATGGCTCCATTCGACCCGCCAGGTAGTCTCTTCCGTTCCCAAGGCCGGCTTTTCAGCACGCCTTTGCCATTCTTCCGGCTTTTGTTGGCGAGGATTCCATTTGATCAGGAAGTCGACTTGCGCTTCCTGCACGAGCCGCTCTCGGTTCTCTTGGGCATCATGGCCTGAATCCAGACGCAGTAGTAGCTTCCCCCTCGGCACCAACCAGTTGACGTGCCCGTGGCAGCACCCGTTCCAAGACATAGCCAAACTCCTTTTGGCCGTGCCCCTTCCCTTCACGAAGCTCTATACCGATATTCCATCCCTCTCGCCCCAGATAGGCTGCCATCGGAACGTAACCGGCGTACCCCTTGTAGGTGCGGGATCCCTCCTCCTTTTTTGTCCTGCTGTTATCCATCGGAAAACCATCCATGTCCAGAGCAACATGACCACTAGACAATGCACTGATAGGGGCACCCGTCTGCCGTATCAAATCCACACACGCCTTATCCACCCAGGGTATTATTTCCCTCGCTTCCTCATCAAAACGTTGCCGGAGTCGTGCCGAAGAAGGCATCCGCACAATCCCCAGCGAACGCTGAAAAATCCTATCCTTGCTGACCTTCAAAATGGCCTCAAAATCACTCTTACCCAAAGCCAGTTGACCTACGTAAGTGCGAATCAGCTCCATAATCGGAATCCCGTGGCGTTTCGCCAACGCTCGTAGCTCCTTCTTCAAACCGGTGTAGCGGTTCAGGGCAAGCCCGATCAGTGCCAAACCCGAGTGGGAGGTGTAGTATTCCTTTTTGGATTGTTTAATCTGAAACCGTTGTATTTTCTTTCACCTATAAAGTGAGTTTATAATACCTCCTATAATAACGTATTATATCTTCTATATCAACAACTTATGATTATACAACACATCCCTGACTCGCGGATTCAGGTATTATCCAGCCGAAGTTTCTTGTTTGCTTCAAGTGCATTCAGCTGATCGAGTAATTTTTTCACCAGAATATCTTGCCTTGTTGGGTCCAAAAGATTCCTATCTACTAGTTTCAATTGTACAGATTTAATATATTCAGCACCACCATTAGGAGCAAATCCTTCTTTGTATTTTTTCAGGAAGACTTCCTCATGAGCAATCTCATCTAATCTCCGTAGAAGTTCTAATTCATCTGCTTCAGATAGCGCACCCTCATCTGGATCAGATGGATCATATGGGTATTTATTGCGCACCTGCACCTCTTCATTTTCTAGCTCAGCAAGTCGCTGATTAATTGCATCAGCGTCCATAGGAGAAATTTTCTTCGCTTCTTCCGCGCCCGTAGCGGCATCGATAGTTTTAGCAGCTGAAGGCGTCACCGTTGAGGTCGATTTTGGGGCCGTTTCTGGCGTTGTGACCGACGGCACAGCTGTTTTGTGTGCTTTAGGTACTTTTGATTTAGGCTGAAGCGTGGATTTTTTCCCAGCAGCGTTTTTGGCGTTATCCAGCGGAAGTTTCTTGTTTGCTTCAAGTGCATTCAGCTGATCGAATAATTTTTTCACAATAGCATCCTGCTTTGCTGATCTAAAAATACCACTGGATTTCAGTTCCGATTTTACAGATTTAATATATTCAGCACCGCCATTAGGAGCAAATCCTTCTTCGTATTTTTTTAGTAAGGTTATCTCGTAATCAAGCTCTGTATGTCTACCTATATCGAACTCCACCAGAGCCTGTTTATTTCTTAGCTCATCAATCCGCTGCTTAATCCCATCATCAGCCTCCCTAGGAACAATTCTCTTCGCTTCTTCCGCGCCCGTAGCGGTATCGACAGTTTTAGCGGCTTTTGGGGCCGTTTCTGGCGCTGTGACCGACGGTGCAGCTGTTTTGTGTGCTTCAGGTGCTTTTGGCTTAAGCTGAATCGGGGAGTTTTTTCCAGCAGCGGGTTGGGCGTTATCCAGCGGAAGTTTCTTGTTTGCTTCAAGTGCATTCAGCTGATCGAATAATTTTTTCACAATAGCATCCTGCTTTGCTGATCTAAAAATACCATTGGATTCCATTTTCGATTTTACAGATTTAATATACTCAGCACCGCCATTAGGAGCAAATCCTTCTTCGTATTTTTTTAGGAGAGTTATCTCGTAATCAAGCTCTGTATGTTTACCTATATCGAACTCCAACTTATCCTGTTTATTTCTTAGCTCATCAATCCGCTGCTTAATCCCATCATCAGCCTCCATAGGAGCAATTCTCTTCGCTTCTTCCGCGCCCGTAGCGGTATCGACAGTTTTAGCGGCTTTTGGGGGCGTTTCTGGCGCTGTGACCGACGGCGCAGCTGTTTTGTGTGCTTCAGGTGCTTTTGGCTTAAGCTGAATCGGGGAGTTTTTTCCAGCAGCGGGTTGGGCGTTATCCAGCGGAAGTTTCTTGTTTGCTTCAAGTGCATTCAGTTGATCGAATAATTTTTTCACAATAGCATCCTGCTTTGCTGATCTAAAAATACCATTGGATTCCATTTTCGATTTTACAGATTTAATATACTCAGCACCGCCATTAGGAGCAAATCCTTCTTCGTATTTTTTTAGGAGAGTTATCTCGTAATCAAGCTCTGTATGTTTACCTATATCGAACTCCAACTTATCCTGTTTATTTCTTAGCTCATCAATCCGCTGCTTAATCCCATCATCAGCCTCCCTAGGAACAATTCTCTTCGCTTCTTCCGCGCCCGTAGCGGTATCGACAGTTTTAGCGGCTTTTGGGGCCGTTTCTGGTGCTGTGACCGACGGCGCAGCTGTTTTGTGTGCTTCAGGTGCTTTTGGCTTAAGCTGAATCGGGGAGTTTTTTCCAGCAGCGTTTTTGGCGTTATCCAGCGGAAGTTTCTTGTTTGCTTCAAGTGCATTCAGCTGATCGAATAATTTTTTCACCAGAGCATTCTGCCTTGTTGGGTCCAAAAGATTCCTATCTACTAGTTTCAATTGTACAGATTTAATATATTTAGCACCACCATTAGGAGCAAATCCTTCTTTGTATTTTTTCAGGAAGACTTCCTCATGAGCAATCTCATCTAATCTCCGTAGAAGTTCTAATTCATCTGCTTCAGATAGCGCACCCTCATCTGGATCAGATGGATCATATGGGTATTTATTGCGCACCTGCACCTCTTCATTTTCTAGCTCAGCAAGTCGCTGCTTAATCGCATCAGCATCCATAGGAGCAATTCTCTTCGCTTCTTCCGCGCCCGTAGCGGTATCGACAGTTTTAGCGGCTTTTGGGGGCGTTTCTGGCGCTGTGACCGACGGCGCAGCTGTTTTGTGTGCTTCAGGTGCTTTTGGCTTAAGCTGAATCGGGGAGTTTTTTCCAGCAGCGGGTTGGGCGTTATCCAGCGGAAGTTTCTTGTTTGCTTCAAGTGCATTCAGTTGATCGAATAATTTTTTCACAATAGCATCCTGCTTTGCTGATCTAAAAATACCATTGGATTCCATTTTCGATTTTACAGATTTAATATACTCAGCACCGCCATTAGGAGCAAATCCTTCTTCGTATTTTTTTAGGAGGGTTATCTCGTAATCAAGCTCTGTATGTTTACCTATATCGAACTCCAACTTATCCTGTTTATTTCTTAGCTCATCAATCCGCTGCTTAATCCCATCATCAGCCTCCATAGGAACAATTCTCTTCGCTTCTTCCACGTCCGTAGCGGTATCGGCTTTAGCAGCTGAAGACTTCATCGTTGAGGCCGGTTTTGGGGCCGGTTCTGGCACGCCTCGCGGAGGCAGTGTTGGCGCGTTGGCTGCAGGCTTATCCTGGACCGCTTGGCTGATCCCTGCGTCTTGCCGTCCCACGGCATTCAGATTCGCTGTCTGCGCTTTATAATTCTGCTTAATGGCATCAATTTTCTGTGTCTGTAGTTCGTCAATCCCTTTTACAAAGTCAAGATATTTTGTCGCCACTCCTTTTGGAATGGCAGCGCCATTTTCTTTAGCCAGAAAATGAAGCGCCTGGTTGGCCGCAACACTAGGTGATTTGCCGCCATCGATGCGCTCCAATGCCACTTTGTACAACGCTATTTCTGTCTCCAAGTCGGCTCGTCGAGCATCATCAGCGGCACCCAACTGTTGGGTAAGATCCTCTATCCTGTTTTGGAAATGTTGCGCGTAGAACTGCGGCTTATCCTGGATCGCTTGGCTGATCTCTGCGTCTTGCCGTCCCACGGCATTCAGATTCGCTGTCTGCGCTTTATAATTCTGCTTAATGGCATCAATTTTCTGTGTCTGTAGTTCGTCAATCCCTTTTACAAAGTCAAGATATTTTGTCGCCACTCCTTTTGGAATGGCAGCGCCATTTTCTTTAGCCAGAAAATGAAGCGCCTGGTTGGCCGCAACACTAGGTGATTTGCCGCCATCAATGCGCTCCAATGCCACTTTGTACAACGCTATTTCTGTCTCCAAGTCGGCTCGTCGAGCATCATCAGCGGCACCCAACTGTTGGGTAAGATCCTCTATCCTGTTTTGGAAATGTTGCGCGTAGAACTGCGGCTTATCCTGGATCGCTTGGCGGATCTCTGCGTCTTGTCGTCCCACGGCATCCAGATTCGCTGTCTGCGCTTTATAATTCTGCTTAATGGCATCAATTTTCTGTGTCTGTAGTTCGTCAATCCCTTTTACAAAGTCAAGATATTTTGTCGCCACTCCTTTTGGAATGGCAGCGCCATTTTCTTTAGCCAGAAAATGAAGCGCCTGGTTGGCCGCAACACTAGGTGATTTGCCGCCATCGATGCGATCCAATGCCACTTTGTACAACGCTATTTCTGTCTCCAAGTCGGCTCGTCGAGCATCATCAGCGACATCCAACTGTTGGGTAAGATCCTCTATCCTGTTTTGGAAATGTTGCGCGTAGAACTGCGGTTTATCCTGGATCGCTTGGCGGATCTCTGCGTCTTGCCGTCCCACGGCATTCAGATTCGCTGTCTGCGCTTTATAATTCTGCTTAATGGCATCAATTTTCTGTGTCTGTAGTTCGTCAATCCCTTTTACAAAGTCAAGATATTTTGTCGCCACTCCTTTTGGAATGGCAGCGCCATTTTCTTTAGCCAGAAAATGAAGCGCCTGGTTGGCCGCAACACTAGGTGATTTGCCGCCATCGATGCGCTCCAATGCCACTTTGTACAACGCTATTTCTGTCTCCAAGTCGGCTCGTCGAGCATCATCAGCGGCACCCAACTGTTGGGTAAGATCCTCTATCCTGTTTTGGAAATGTTGCGCGTAGAACTGCGGTTTATCCTGGATCGCTTGGCTGATCTCTGCGTCCCTTGCTTGCTTCAGCTCTTTTTTGGCTTGTTTCTTTAGTTGCTTCGGCCCTTTCGCTTTATTCGCCTGCTTGCGCGAGAACAGTTTCTTGATGCGCTTCCATAGGTTCGGAAGACGGGGAGGCTTCTTCTGCTGCGCTGCCTTTTGTAAAGCAGTAGCCCCCTGCAGGCCAAGATCCTCCAGTATTACAGGAGCACCTGCTATGTTGTCCGCTTGGTGCGCGATTTGAATCTCATCGAAGGTTGCGATCGGAGCTGCCTGCTGCTGTAGGTGGTTGCCGTCCAGTGGCATCACAGCGGGCAGCAGATCCTCTTCAACTTTAGCCAACGGCTTGTGAGGTGCCGCGGGAGCAACCGTATGTAGCTGATCTGCCGGCAGGATGCCGTCATCCAGCACCTCATCTGGAAGAAAGTGCTGCGCCTCATCCTGCGGCGCAACATAGTGCCGCACCTCATCGCCGACATTCCCCGCATCCGCTAGTTCTCCATACACGCGCTGCTGCTCTGCATTCCCTTGCTTCAATTTGGCAAGCTCCTGCGGGTTCTTCTCATTCTGCGAGGGAGGATTACCCTTCTTCGCTTTAACCTTCTTCTTCTTCCCACCGCCCTTGGCCTTACCCTCTCCTCTATTCAGAGGGCCTTGGTAAGCTCTCTTGCGTTCAAATGGATTCTCTCGCGGCGTCAATTCGATGTTCAAGTTGAATGACTTCCGATTGTTCACCACGTCGTCTATTGGTTTTGCTGCATAAGCTTTCAGCTCTTCTGAGGCATACCTGCTGAAGGTCGGATTATTATCAAATGTCACATTGTCAGAGCCACTCAGACGAATAGCCGAATGACGCTCATTCTGCAGCCCCCCAGCACCCGGAAGGTCGTTTATCGATGCCCTGAGGATCGCCGTATTTTGATCCGTTGATGTAGGAATATTGCTTGGTGCCAACGGTACTTCACCAGCATTATCTAAAAATGCCTCTCCTGATGTGGTGTTTATCCGTACAATTTGATTGCCTTCCGATAATCCCTCCACATTATTGGCTAATGGTTGCCATTCATCGGGGATCTGTTCAGGAGTGACAAAGTCCAATTCCGCCCCCGCATTTTGGGTACGGCTCAAATTCGTAGCACGAGACGCCTCTCGACTTCCTGCGGAGAGCTCTTCGTATTGGCTTAGCTGTTGCTGTATAGGATCCACATCATCAAGCTGTGATTGATACAGTGAACTATCCGTTTTGCCTTCCACAGCAGATAAAGAGGCGTGCTCTGTTTGCAGCCGATCGTTCAGATCAGTACTTTCGCTGGATAAACGGCTTTTGTCGCTACCGTCGTTATCGAAGAGAATATCGAGGTGGTAACTTGATTCATCTGTGACGGCAGTTGATGTGGAGGATTGACGAGAAAGCGAACGTGTGGTGTTAGGATAGGCTTGCCCCCCCCCCGCACTGCCACCTTTGCCTTCCCAAGTTGCGCTGAAGTGCTGTAACTCGGGCGCTGGCGTTTCCAAGCTCTGACTGAGCCTTGCGCTACTTAGCGAGGAATCACCATTTAGGGTGTTTTTCGACGGCGATATACGGAGTTGCGAGGGAGACAAAGAAAGACCGCTTAAATCACGGGAATCTCTTGCGCGCCGACTTTCCAAACTATTCAGCACTCGATTGCTGTTTAAACCAGACGATGGATCACCAAACAAAATACTTTGGTGCGAACTATCAGTGACCACATCCCCCAGGTTTCTACTCCGGCTAAGTGGACTCATGGGGGGTAGAACGGGTACATATATTGGCGTATTACCAGCCACATCGCCTGCATCGGAATGTCTGGCGAGGGCTGAAAGGGGCGATGTGAAGTCATCATCGAGGAAGTCATCGAAGCTGGACGATGCACGGGATCCGCTTGTTGCATCTTCAGTGCTTCTCAGTGAACCCTGCCCTGCCGTTTTATTAATTTGCTGAATAGTCCCATCGTAAATATCATCTTGGGATGAACTTAAATTACTTATCTCTCTACGTGAAGGAGGGGCATCGAATACGAGATATTCTTCAAATTCATGTTGAAAGAGCCAATCAGCATCATCTGGCGAAGCATAGGCATTGGGATTATATTGCTGCCTAGCTTTAAAATAAGCTTCCGGATCAATTCCATTTTCTAATGCATATACGATATCTGATCCTACTCTGTAGCTTAAAGCCGAGTTATTGAGTCTTTGAGTCTGGAAGGCAATAGATTTTTTATTAATAGGTTTAGAATTTTCTAAATCACTAATTGCGAGAAGAGTACCCTTATACACCTTTACATTGCCTTCATTACGTGCAATTGCATTGCGTTTAATTTTGTTAATAGAATTTTGACCCTGGGTATAATTTGTTAGTTGATTTGGTGGAAAAGATAGTGAATTTTCTGGGTATCTTAATATGTCCGCATTGTCAAAAACATCACTCAATTTTTTTATTAAATTAAATGATATTATATCCAATTTCTCATAACCAGGAATAGATAAAGCAGCTGCTTCAGTTTGCAATTTCCTTACGATTAGAGAAGATATATCTATATTAATAGCGTTAGGATCGATTTGATTTAGATAAACATCTGTATTTCTCAATAACTGCACTTTGTTTCTGGATAATTGCCTTTTTAAAAGGTGATCCATGTATTCAAATGGATCTCCGCCTATAATAAGTGGATCTCCGATTCTACTAATTTGCTTTGCTGTTTTTTGGTTAATTTTAATTTCATTAAGTTGTGACTTAATATCACTATTAATGGTTTTCTTAATCTGTGCTATGGCTTCTGCATTTTCCTGTGCTTTGGCTGCCTGCCGTGCTTGTTCTGCCTGCCGTGCTTGTTCTACCTGCCGTGCTTGTTCTGCCTGATCTATCTGCTTTGCATTGCCAGATGAGTCCTGTACTTTAGCGGGTTGGATAATATTGCCTTCTTGATCTATGACTTTAGAAGTCTGCACAATATTACCTTGTTCGTCTATTAATCGATCCCCCGCGATAAAATATGCATGAATTTCCCCATCGGCCCCCTCGATAGAATGTACTTTATATGTAGCGTCAACATCAAATAATTCTCCATAAGGGCGGAATCCCTTGTTTTTATTGCCAATGAGTAATGTATCTAGTTGTTTACTATTCAATTTATATAAATCATCTAACTGGTTGAATTTTATTTCTCCTCCTGTTATAAAAATAGAGTTATTTTGAGTGTATGTGTGAGTTATATTATCTACATGATACCTTAAGTCATTTGGATTAATTTCGTCTATTCTTTTAATTTTATTAGTAATACTGCGAAGAAAATCTATCTTTTGGGTATCTTTTGTTTTGCCAACTTCTTTAGTTAGCAAATGTAATGGATTAGATTTTTTATTGATGTTTCTCAGAATGTTGCGTTCATACTTCAGTTTATCAATACTTTCAGCATACCCAACCTTAGCCTTTTTGCTAGCAATAGGTAGTATTTTATAAGTACGATCGAGTTCCTCCATTTTTTTGATATCTAGACCTTGCTTAACAGCTTGTAGTATAGGCGGATCAAGATCAGCATGCGCAATAGATTCTTTATAAAAATCTATAAGTTGATTATAGCGGTCTACTTCTTTTTTTATGAACCCACGCCTGAGATCAGAGCGTAAATCGTTCACCGACCCCTCAAGGGTCTTCGCTGGCGGGAGAACAGCAGTCGATGGCGTACCACCCAATTCCTCTAGCTGTCGCGCTGTCTCCGGGGGTCTTGGGGTTATTTCAATCGCCAACTGCTCTGTGTTCCACACCCTGTCTGTTGCTGTCGCATCACCCACTTTTCTGGCGTCGCTCACAGTATCCGCCTGTGCTACCGCCGTTCGGGAAGAAAAAAGCGAGTTTATACGCCTTAACTTGCTACCCTTGGTGATCATTTTCGAACTTGACTTTGTCCCGCGGCGCACGGTATTTAGGTTTGGTACTCCCAATGCAGACTCGGCGGGCAGTTCCGCCATACCAGGATTAGGCCTCATAGCTGTTCTGCCGCTCTTAATCTTCGCTTGGCCTTTAATCTGCTGGCGAAACCCTAACGACGCCTTCAGCATCGACCACGTCCCCGCCTCCATCGAAAGGAGCTTTTCCCCGCTATACGACGCGAAAGCGGCTTTGTAGCTCGCCACCCCGTATTCACGCTGAAATGAGGTGGCGGCAATCTCCAACAGCAACTTGTCATTGATGCTGGTGCCAGGCTTCTCCTCCATCCCCGCCAACCCGTTAATCAGACGGAAATCGCCGCTGGTTGTTACACGCAAACCACCGGCAGCGCCCAACACATCGCACATCCCTGCGCCAGACGTAACCACTCCCGCAAATGTCTCCGACACCGCCCCGCTCAGCATCAGCGTATCGGAGTAGAGGCGCAGGTTCAGACGACCGCGATAGGTTCTTTTCACGATGCTCGCGCTGGTCTCAATCTCTCTCCCCTCCAGTCTATAGTTACCCTCAACGTTCACTTCCTCGTGCCCTGTCGCGGTATCGCTAGCCGACTCCTTGCCGATCTCCAGACGGTCCGATACGCCCCGACGCTCGGCCCTCTTCACCGCCACCAGATTGATCGTCTCGGCGCGCAACTCCAGCGCGCAACGCTCCTCCTCACCGCTAACCTGCGGTTCTGAAGAGGTGGTAGTGGTAGTGCTTGTTTCGTCGTCAGCCATTATCTTTTACCTCGGGCAATAAAAGGCACGGATCATTATTCTGGAGCTAGAGCAGCTAAGCTACTCTGCTTATAAGAGTTGATTATAGCCGATAGTTCTACAGTAGTCATCCCGGCTTTTGGTGTTAAACCCTAAGAAGGTACCTCGCAAAGCCTCGTAGATAGAGTAATTTTATAATGGCTCTTTCCCAAGCATGAGTTACTGATAAAGTATAGAATAGAGCTTGGCAGTTGAATTAATTATGCACCCTATCAGGATGTCAGAAGCGATGATCAGAGCCGCATTAATCAATCCATTGGACAGCTAAGAAGGATGGTTTCGCAATACGGCATCCGCGGCTATCTTTGTGTTCTAGCACGAAAAATAATATACATGAATATCATCATATTACGACATCCTTATGGGCGTAAATAATGACCAGAATGGGAGCAATTGGCCGTTTTACAAGATCATCCTTGAAGTCTTACGGTGAAACAACGAGTGCGATTGCAGTCGCTGCTGCAAGAAACAGTGAGCACCTCGAAAAACCAGCTTGGCTAGCTCGAGGTTCTCTAAGGACGGAATGCAATAATGATCAAACGGCAGCGATTCGGCACTGCATTCCCGCTAGGTGAGGGACTGGCAGCGTCAGGTGGTGGCTCAAATGAATGCGCTGCGTTCCAGTGGCACTGGTCACAAAGAAAAAGAAGCGAACTGGGCGGTCGAAATCCATGAATGGCACGCTGAAATCGATCAACGCACGGTGGAACAGATTTTTATCCAAGAGACTCCGCTGGATCGCACGGCGCAGCGATAGAGCTGCGCAGGTATAAATATGTATGTTCATAAAATGTCCCCCTTGAGTGCGGTTATAAAATCCGAAAGTCTCTTTCTCTGCTTTGCCGCCAAACTGTCGATACTACAAGCTCCTTTCAGCGCGCTCAATGGCTAAGCAGCACCATCGCCGTAAAAAACAGCCTCACCGCTACGATCCGCAGCCAGCGCCAACCAGCGCCAAGGCATTCGCCACGCTCGTCTCCATGCTTCGGCACCATCCGCTTTTGGCGACATTGCAACGGCTGTGGCGGACGCTCTTCGTGCATTCTCACACGCCGCCACTGAAACCGTTTTGCCGTCGCGATGTGCTCGGTCTTGGAGTGCTACTTTTCAGCGCGTGGTGCTTGTATGCGGCATCCACCCCACGCACGGTGATGCTTGAAGACGATGGCTTGTTTATCACCACAGCGGCGCATGCCGGTGTCGCCCACGCACCGGGATATCCGTTGTATGTGCTGATTGGCTGGCTAGCTTCGCATATCCCCTATGGCAGCATCGCCTGGCGCGTGCATAGCGCCAGCGGAGCGATGGCAGCGTTGACCTGCGTGTTGTTAGCTTGGCTGGTATTGCGCCGCACTGGTAACCGACCTGCAGCCTATATCGCGGCGGCGGCTCTCGCCCTATCGGAGCATTTCTGGTCGCAGGCGATCATCGCCGATGTGTACACTACCAACACCGCAATGCTGTTCCTTACACTGGTATTGTTGCAAGAGGCGCTGGCAAAACGACAGTGGCGCTTATGGGTGGCAGCGGCAATGGTGTATGGCCTAGGACTTGGCAATCACTGGCCGTTGTTGGTCCTTGGCAGCCCGCTGCTGTTGGCGTATGCCGCGAGCGCCGGTAGTGACTTCTGGAAGCGGTTACCGTTATTGGCGGTGGCATGTCTGGCCACTGCGGCTGTGCTCTACGGCTGGATGGTGTGGCGTTCCCATCAACCCATCAGTATCAGCTTCACGTCCCCGATCGAGTCGCTGGATCAGTTTATCCGTTTTGTACGCCGCGAGCGTTATGCTGGTGTCGACAACAGCATCAATGCCGACTTCCACGACAAACTATTGTATGCGCGCTACTTCAGCACCGAGTTGCTGCTGCAGTTGAGTATCGGCGGCGCGCTGTTGGCATTGTTCGGCGCAGTAATGGTGTATCGTCAACAGCGATTATACCTTATTGGCGAGGCCGCAACCCTAATCAGTAGCAGTTATCTGCTGATCGGGTTGCTTGGATTTGATTACGAATACATCCGCATCGCGTTATTCAGGCCCTATCCGCTGGTCGCCTACTGCGTTTTCGCGCTGTGGTTGGGTTATGGTGTGCATGCTCTGATGGATTGTCTGCACTGCCATGCGGGTTGGCGGCAAGCGCTGGTGTGTGCAAGTTCAGGGCTGGTGATCGGCGGCATGGGGATATGGAACAGCAACGCCAACTATCGCCCCGGCGATACCTTGGCCGCCGATCAGGCGTATCTTATTTTTGACCTGATTGAGCGTAATGCAGTCTATGTCGCTTACGGTGATTCTGCGTTGCCGATGATCTACCTGCATCAGATAGAAGGTGTTCGCCCCGATGTACGGTTACTGGAGTACCATGGCCTAGTGTTGGCGGATCGCATCGTGCAGCGCGGTTTGAGTAGCGCGCAGGGGCAAAAAGCCTGGCGACAATTTATCGCCAGCACACAACGACCAGTATATTATTCGATTTTCAATCCTCAATTCCCCCACTCGGCAGTGGATGATTATGGCTTTGTCAGGAAAGTTAACCGTGAGCGCAAAGGCGGTGTGCACTACCTGCCCAGCGAGCGCGCACAACAAGCGTTTCGCGAAATGTCCGCGTACCCATCAGGCAAAAATTTATGGGCCTATTTCCATATTAATCAAATGATTTACAATTACGGTTACTATCTTGGTAAAGCCCTGACGGCAAACAACCCAGCGCGGCAAGCCTTTGCCGAGGCGCTGCTGCCGGTAGCCAAAACCAAGGCCGGTGCCCTGCATGGGATCATCGTCGCGCTGATACAAGTCGGCAGTAAAGACAGCATCAGCACCGCCGCTGACTATATGCAAATCATGAAAGCCACGTTTGATACCCAGCCGCTGACTAAAGTTCGCCATGCCAACGCGTTACTTATCGAGGGCTACCTAGCGGCACGACAACACGATACCGCCAAAGCGATCACTTTATATAAGCAATCGATTGCGATTAATAAGGCACCCAATAATCAGGCGCATCGCTTCCTGCAACAAATTGCACCGCAATAGGACACCGCTGCATAGGGGCTCTCCCCGCTCCCTTGGGAGAGATGGGAGATGACCGGGGGTAAGGGAGGAGGTTTTGTGCACCCCGTAAGCTGCTGCTCTGTTTGGTGCTCTGGAAATACTGCGCTAGTGTTCTGGAGGAGAGTGGTGTTCTATTGTGGCTGGTGTTTTGGAGGGGAAGGTCACTCCAACAGGAAACCTCGGAAATGAGTCATACGCCAGACATCAACGATCCGCCGGCAATTCGCTTGGCCTTGCAGGGCATCAGCAAACGCTACGCCGCATTGCGGGCCAACGATAACATCGATCTGGAGGTACGGGTCGGCGAGATCCATGCCATCCTAGGTGAGAACGGGGCGGGTAAGAGCACGCTGATGAAGATCATCTACGGCTTCATTCGCCCCGATAGCGGCAGCTTGCATTGGGAAGGAAAGCCGCTGACGATCGACAGTCCGGCAGTTGCCCGGCGCTGCGGGATTGGCATGGTATTCCAGCACTTCTCGTTATTTGAGACGCTGACGGTCACAGAGAATATTGTGGTTGCGATCGACGGTGGACGTGATCGAAAGTTGCTGGCTGAGCATATCCGCCAGGTTTCCGAGCATTACAAGATGCCGCTGAATCCACAACGACTGGTGCATTCATTGTCGATGGGGGAGCGCCAGCGAGTGGAGATCGTGCGTTGTTTGCTGCAACAGCCACGTTTGTTGATCCTTGATGAACCAACCTCAGTGTTGACCCCAGGGACGATACAACAGTTGTTCAACACCCTGCGCCAATTTGCCGACGAAGGGTGCAGTGTGCTGTATATCAGCCACAAGCTGGATGAGATCCGCGATCTCTGCCATCGCGCTACGATCCTGCGGGCAGGGCAGGTGACCGGCAACGTTGATCCACGTAATTGCAGTAACCGCGATTTGGCGCGCTTGATGATTGGTCGCGAGCTGCCGGTTTGTCAGCTCCCGCCGGCGTCTGTGCAGAGCACCGTGCGCTTGCATGTCAAGCAGTTGTCACAACCGTCGGCGGAGGCTTTTGGCACCGACCTGCATGACATTGAACTTTCATTACATGCCGGTGAGATCGTCGGTATTGCCGGGGTTGCCGGGAATGGGCAGCGCGAGCTGCTGAGCGCGCTGAGCGGCGAACGCCCCTTGACTACCGCGCAGCGCGGTAAAATTGAGATAGATGGTCAGGCGATGGGGGATCGTGGGTGTGCTGAGCGCCGCAATGCGGGACTCGCTTTTGTGCCGGAAGAGCGTCTCAACCAAGGTGCCGTAGCGGCCTTGTCTTTGGCGCACAATACACTGCTGACAGCCCATCGCCAGCGCTTTGAGGAGGGCGCGCCGATGGTGCGTTATGGCCTGATCCAAAGCTCGATCACGCAAAGTCATGCGCGCCGCTGCATCCGTGATTTTGATGTGCGCTGCGATGGGCCTGAGGCACTGGCGCAAAACCTGTCGGGCGGCAACGTACAGAAATTCATCGTCGGGCGCGAGATTTTGTTGCAGCCTGGGGTTTTGATCACCGCTTGGCCGACGTGGGGCGTCGATATCGGTGCCGCTTGCGCGATTCGCCAAGCGTTGATCGATTTGCGCAAGCGCGGCGCGGCGGTATTGGTTGTCTCTGAGGATCTGGACGAATTGCTTGAGATATCGGATCGTCTCCAAGTGCTTGCCGGCGGACGCTTATCGCCGGCATTTTGCGGCGCTGCTTTGCAACACCATAAAGAGCACGTCAGAGAGCAAATCGGGTTGTGGATGGGCGGTGTATTTGGCACTCAAACAGCGGAACAGACGGTGTAAGCTTGAGAGCAAGCATTGCGTGCAGTCTAAGGCGCTGCTAGGCAGCAGGGGCTCAGGGGATAAAATTATGGGAAGGAAAATTTTTGTATCGTATAAACATAGCGATAGCAGTGTTCAATATTTGAGTGGATATGGCAAAACTGCTCGTGCTTATGTAGATCATCTAATTGAAAATGGACTCGATGATGAGATTTATAAAGGCGAAGGGAACGAAGATTTAACCGAGTTTAAAGAGGTGAAAAATGGAGGGTGAAGAAAGAGTTATTAAGCATTTAGAAATGACTCAAGGGGTAATCAACCGCTTAGCAAATAATTCATTTCTAATCAAAGGCTGGAGTATGACAATATTGTCTGTCGCTATTTTGTTTATTGCTAGAAGCAACAGTGCTTATTCCGAATACCTGACCCTTTCTTTCGTCGTTCCAGTAATTTGTTTTTGGGCATTAGATGGGTATTTTTTATGGCAAGAACGGCTATTCAGAGGTATTTATAACGATGTCCGCACACAAGAAACCACAGAATTTAAAATGGATATTCCGAGGCAATTAGATAAACCTAAGCATAAATGGCATAATGCTACTTTTTCTGCTACGCTTAATGTTTTTTATATAGCTGAGATATTTTTTATTGGTTTGGTTTTTTTAATCTTAAAATGCAGCTAATTGTTCCGTATCGACTGAATGGTTTCTACTGAACAAACTGCTTTGCAGCATGTCGGTTATCGATAAAAAAAACAGAAATAAATGAAGCTGTTCGTGAGATCAAAAATAGATCTGACAAATGCCTCAATTAGGATAACAAATTAAAAAATAAAAATAGAAAATTTTTCTATTTCTTCGCGGATAGTTAAAACCATTAAAAAAAGGAGCGGGAATTGTGCCTAAGCGCGATGATATTCAAAGCATACTGGTGATTGGCGCGGGGCCGATCATTATCGGACAAGCCTGCGAGTTTGATTATTCCGGCGTACAGGCATGTAAAGCCTTACGCGAAGAGGGTTACCGCGTGATCCTCGTCAACTCCAATCCGGCGACGATAATGACCGACCCGGGGATCGCCGATGCAACCTACATTGAGCCGATCAACTGGCGCACGGTGGCCAGTATTATCAAGCGCGAGAGACCGTGTGCCGTGTTACCAACGATGGGGGGGCAGACCGCGCTCAACTGCGCCCTTGAGCTGGAATCTGAAAAGGTTCTCGCTGACTACGGGGTGAAGATGATCGGCGCGACTTCAGCAGCGATCAGGAAGGCCGAGGATCGCGAGCTGTTCCGTCAAGCGATGGCGCGTATCGGGCTTGAGTGTCCGTACTCGGGGCTTGCGCGCGATATGCAGCAGGCGCGTGCGGTGCAATCCGAGGTTGGCTTTCCAACGATTATCCGTCCCTCGTTTACGTTGGGAGGCAGCGGTGGCGGGATCGCCTATGATGCTGATGAATTCACTTGCCTGTGTGAGCAGGGGCTGTCGCTGTCTCCGGATGGAGCAGTACTGATCGAGGAATCGGTGCTCGGCTGGAAAGAGTTTGAGCTTGAGGTCGTGCGTGACGGAAAGGACAACTGCATCATCATCTGCACCATCGAAAACGTTGACCCGATGGGCGTACACACCGGCGATTCGATCACCGTCGCACCGGCGTTGACGCTGACCGATAAAGAATACCAGCGCTTGCGCAACGCTTCGATCGCGGTGCTGCGAGAAATCGGCGTCGATACCGGCGGCTCCAACGTTCAGTTTGCGGTCAATCCAGATGATGGGCGCATCGTGGTCATTGAAATGAATCCGCGGGTGTCGCGTTCATCCGCTTTGGCATCAAAGGCGACCGGCTTTCCTATCGCTCGCGTCGCCGCAAAGCTGGCGGTCGGGTTCACGCTGGATGAGTTGCGCAACGAAATCACCGGTGATTTGATGCCATCGTCTTTCGAGCCCACGATCGATTACGTTGTCACCAAAATCCCCAAATTCAATTTTGAAAAATTTCCCCAAACAGAATCCATCCTGACCACCCAAATGAAGTCCGTCGGGGAAGTGATGGGAATCGGCAGAACGTTCCAAGAATCCTTGCAAAAAGCGCTGCGTAGCCTAGAGCAGAATCTGACTGGCTTAGATGAGATCGTCAGCACTGATCGAACACCGCATGCGCTCACGGCAGCAAGCAGCGCCACATTGATGGAGGGCGTTCGGCGTCCCAGTCCCGATCGCCTGCGTTACGTCGCCGATGCCTTACGCGCCGGTTTTGGTGTTGCCGAGATTAATCGACAATCGGGTATCGACCGCTGGTTTCTGTACCAGATCGAAGATTTGCTGCGCGAAGAGCAGCAACTGAAAACGCTATCCCTTGCAGAATTGCCGCGCGATACCCTGTGGCGTTTGAAGCGCAAGGGATTTTCTGATGCGCGCCTTGCGCGACTGCTTGGCGTCAGCGAAGCCAAGCTACGCGCCCAGCGCATCGCATGGGACATCAAGCCGGTGTATAAGCGTATTGATAGCTGCGCGGCTGAGTTCCCTGCGGCCACCGCCTATCTCTACTCAACCTATGAAAGCGAGTGTGAAGCCGCCCCAACGGCAAACAAAAAAATCATCGTATTAGGCAGCGGCCCGAACCGCATCGGTCAAGGCCTTGAGTTTGACTATTGCTGTGTACAGGCAGCACTCTCGATCCACGATGATGGTTTTGAAAGCATCATGGTAAATTGCAACCCAGAGACCGTATCTACCGATTTTGATGTCTCTGATCGCCTTTATTTTGAGCCGCTTACATTAGAGGATGTACTCGCTATCTGTGATCTTGAGCAACCTCACGGGGTGGTTATACAATACGGTGGGCAGACACCGCTGAAGCTATGCCGAGCGCTGGCCGAAGCCGGAGTGCCGATCATCGGCACCTCTCCCGATAGTATCGACATAGCAGAGGATCGCCAGCGCTTTGAGCAATTGATCGAGCGTCTGGGGCTACGCCAACCGCCGCATTGCATCGCCACTAACGTTGATGATGCGCTGCGCCAAAGCGAGTCCATGCGTTATCCGTTGATGGTACGTCCGTCTTATGTGCTGGGCGGGCGGGCGATGGAAATTGTCCCTGACGCGACCCAACTGCGCCGCTATATCGAAAAAGCCATAACGGTCTCGGGGACCTCGCCGGTTTTGATAGATGAGTTTCTGGAAAACGCGGTTGAAGTCGATGTGGATGCGATTTGCGACGGCCAACAGGTACTGATAGGGGGTATCATGGAGCATATTGAATTAGCCGGCGTACACTCTGGTGACTCGGCTTGCTCACTACCGCCCTACAGCCTGTCCCCAGACATAACTGATGTGCTGCGCTCACAAACTGAGCAGCTGGCGCTGGCGCTCGAAGTGCGGGGGGTGATAAACGTGCAGTACGCGATTCGCGATGAGGTGGTGTATGTACTGGAAGCCAACCCACGCGCGTCTCGAACGATTCCGTTCGTCTCCAAAGCAACAGGAGTGCCGCTGGTGCGCCTTGGGGTGCAATGCATGATAGGGCATACGCTGGCAGAGCTCGGCTATCTGCGCCAAACACAGCCGCCATACTACGCGGTCAAAGAATCGGTATTCCCGTTTTTTAAGTTCAAAGGTGTGCATCCGCTATTAGGGCCGGAGATGCGCTCCACCGGCGAAGTGATGGGCGTCGGTGCGACTTTCGGCGAAGCTTACTACAAGGCACTGTCGGCGGTTGATAGCGCGCCGCCACTCAGTGGGACAGTGCTGATCAGCGTGTGTGACGCTGATAAAAAAGACTGTATCCCGATAGCCGAAGCACTCCGACAGGCTGATTATCATATCGTCGCCACGGAAGGCACAGCACAGGCGTTGCGCCTTCACGAGGTTGACTGCACCCTGATTGACGGCACCTATCAAAAGCGCGCTGATAGCGCGACTAATATGTTGCACAATGGTGAAATACAGGCGATTATCATTACTACCGACGGTACCCAGACGCTTGTCGATGCCGCTGCCATTTGGCGTGCGGCTCTACAATACCGGGTACCTTATTTCACTACCCTAGCTGGCGCACGAGCAATGCTAACAACATTGAAGGTAACCGATCGCTACGCGGTTAACCACATGCAGGAACTGCACCGACAGATAAGCCAATGAGCCGAACCCCAATCACTACCCAAGGGATGCGCCGTTTGCGCGATGAAGTACAGCGCCTGAAGAGCGTTGAGCGTCCCGCTATTATCAAAGCCATCGCCGAAGCCAGAGCGCACGGTGATCTGAAAGAAAATGCTGAATTCCACGCGGCTAAGGAGCAGCAGAGCTTTATTGAAGGCCGCATCCAGCACATCGAAGCGGCGCTTGCCAACGCCGAATTGATCGATCCCAGCAAGATCAAAGCTAACGGCAAGGCCGTCTTCGGCGCTTATGTCGTGGTCGTCCGCGCTGACGCCGAAGACGAAGAGGAACTGCGATACCAAATCGTTGGCGAGATAGAATCTGACATCAGCGCCGGCTTGATCTCGGTCAACTCACCTCTGGCGCGGGCTTTGATCGGCAAGCGGGAAGGCGACATCGCGGAGGTGCAGGCACCTGCTGGAACAGTGCAATACGAAATCGTCGAAATCAGGTATAGCTCATAAAACCGTGCTGCTCAACCCATGGCACAACGGTTACCCAAACGGCACCGGTGCAGGCGATCGTCCGCTGTTGTTGGCGAGCAGCATTGACGCCAGCAACGCTTTGGGGCATCTCGAAAAGCTGGCGCCGCCAACTTTTCGAGATGCCCTGTGCGGCTTGGGGAAGGGGCTGAAAATGCGCAGATGATAACCGTTTGATTGGATACCTCTTAGCCGTGACCAAACACCAATCGAAGCGCCTTCTTTAAGTGCTTGGAAAGATAAAAGCCGCTTTCACCATGACCGATGACCACTACCAAAATCTGATCGTGTATGAGCAACCGCTCAGCGAACGCATGCGCACTTTTCTGCGCCTTGATTTTCTGTTTTCGCGCATCAATTATCTCGATCAATGTAACGATCACCCGTGGACGAGTCGCTTCATCGTCCAGACGATCGGCGATATCATTAATGTTATCTCCCACGTCGATATCAAACAGGAGTTGATTAAGGAGCTGAAACGTAACGCTCATACGCTGGAAGCGCTGGCGCAGAATCCCAACGTCAACTCGCAGCGTCTTACTGAAGTACAGCAGTCGATTAAGCAGATGAGCGACACCCTATGCTCGCATGAAGCCTCAGTAGGCAGTCGGTTACGTAATATCGAACTGCTGGATTCGGTACGCAAGCGCGCCGTGACCCCGGCCAATGACTGTGATTTTGATCTGCCGGGCTATTGCTATTGGTTACGAAGCTCAGTGGATCAGCGCAGCCGTGCTCTGCAACGCTGGGTTGCAGAGCTTGATGTGCTGCGACAATCGGTAGAGCTGGTGTTGCAATTAGTGCGCGGCAGCGCGGTGGTCACCGCGGAAACCGCCATCAAAGGCTTCTTTCAACGGAATTTGAGCAATAAACCAACGTGGTGTCAGATGGTGCGGGTGCAACTGCCCGCCGATGCACAGTGGTTCCCAGAGATAAGCGGCGGGAAACATCGGCTCACGGTGCGTTTCATGATCCCCGGCAGTGAAGACTCGCGGCCCTTGCAATCAAATCAGGATATCGCGTTTAAGCTGTTTTGCTGCAGGATTTAGCGACCCTGCTGAGGGGCACCGCCGGTGATGCGCTCTTGGCGTGCTCGCGGATGCGGGTTTACGACTTCCGCTCAAGCTCTACCAAGGCGCTGATGCGGTTACGGACATACGCTAAATGCTCGGTCACTACGGGTTTTGGCGGTGTTGCGCGCAGCGCCGCCAAACGGCGGGTGGCAGCCTCTGTTGGTAGATGGGGCAGTGCCGCATCCAGTGCTTTGGGTGTTTGTGCTGGGGCATTACACACCAGCACCATATCGCAGCCAACTGCAATCGCTTCAGCGGTGCAGGTCGCTATATCGCCCATCACCCGCGCACCTTCCATCTCTAGGGCATCGCTGAACACCGCGCCATCAAAACCAATGCGATGGCGCAGCACCTCCCTAAGCCAATACGGTGAGAAGGTTGCTGGCAACTGATCAACCGCCGAGTAGCGTACATGCGCTGACATGCAAGCGTCGATCTCGGCACCCAGCAGACGACTGAACGGTCGCAGATCACGAGCGCTGATTTGCTGGTAGTCGCGCTCATCTACCGGCAGTTCAAGGTGTGAATCGGAAACCACCGTGCCATGTCCGGGAAAGTGTTTGGCCACCGTACGCATACCGGCCGCCGCCACGCCACGCGCCCAAGCTCTGCCGATATCGATCACTGCATCCGGCTCGGCATGAAAGCCGCGCTCGCCGATAATGCGGCTGGCTTTCGAGCGCAGATCCAACACCGGCGCAAAGCTGAGATCGACCCCCACGGCACGCAGCTCGGTGGCCATCAGCCAGCCTGCTGAACGCGCCAGGGCCAAGCCATCAACCGCGCTGCGGTCGTATGCTCTGCCGTAGGCCGCGGCCGCCGGTAAGGTGCTGAAGCCGTGTTTGGATTGGCAGCGTTGCACCGCCCCGCCTTCCTGATCAACTGCGATAAGTAACGGTGGGTTGCGCAGCGCAGCGATTGCCGCAGTCAGTTGCTGCAATTGTTCCCGGTCAATGCAGTTGTGAGTGAACAGGACCACCCCGCCGACAGCCGGGTGGCGCAGCAAATCATGCTCTTCAGCGTTGAGTTCAACACCCGCAACGCCGATCATCACGTTGCCCAATGGTAAAGCGGTTGATGGCATAGGAGGGGTCTCCGTGCGAGGGCTTAAATACCGTATGAGAACCTCAAAAAATGGCAACGAGATGAGGGTTTGGGGGAAGAAAACATGAGCCTGTAACGTAAGTCTGTTGATTTATACCCATTCACCAATAGACAAGCCCACAGTGCCCCTCGAAAAGCAAACTTCGCGCCGTTTCTCGAGGTATTCGTATCGCAGTGGGTTATGGGCTTGTAGGAGAGATGTTGAGGGCTGCGCTTGCGCACGCGCCGCAGCGCTTATTGCGTTTTTGGGCGGCGTGGGTCAATGGTTGCGCTGTAATGGCGCACATCCAGATAATCGCGCAGATGATCACCCAGCAAGTTGATGCACAAAATCACGCTCAGCAGCCCAAGCCCAGGCCCGATCACAAGGTGTGGTGCCACCAGCGCATAGCGTGCGCCTTCACGAATGACCGTACCCCATGAGGGGTGCGGCGGTTGTACCCCAAGCCCGAGAAACGAAAGTCCCGCTTCGGCAATGATAACGCCTGCAAGGTCAAAAGTCGCAGCGACTGTGAGTGGCGCGATCAACAGCGGCAAAACATGCAGCGCCAAAACCCAAGGCGCGCTGGCACCCAAGGCAACCGCCGCACGCACATGTTCATGCTCCTTGAGCGACAGCACCTTAGCGCGCGTCAGACGGGCAACCCCAACCCAACCGATAGCTGCCAACGCAATGATTATATTGTCTACTCCAGGACCTAAAATGCCGGCCAGCGCAATCGCCAGTAAAATCCCGGGGAAGGCGAGGAAAGTGTCGATAACATACACCAACAGCTGATCCCAGAAACCACCGATCCACGCCATGCCAGCACCGAGAACAACACCGATGAGCAACGAGAGCGAAACTACCGTTACGGCAATCGAAAACGAAATCCGTGCACCGGCGATCATGCGTTCCAAGACCGGGCGTCCGATTTCGTCATACCCCATCCAAGCCGAAAGGCTTGGTCGTTCCAAGATCATGTCGAGATGTATCTCGTTCGCTTGCAGTGTTGGCACCACAACCGCAGCGATCACCCAAGCGAGCAATACCAGCAACAAAAGCAACACCCGCATCAGCCCGCCTCGTGGTATAAGCGAATGCGAGGGTCAAGTACTGCATAGAGTATATCGGTGCTCATATTGACGAACACGTAAGCGACGCTGATCAACAATATACAGCCCTGAAGCATGGGGTAATCGCGGCGCTGGATGGACTCAATGGTCAGATGACCGATCCCTTCCCAAGCGAAAATCACTTCGGTGATCACGGCACCTCCAAGCAGAGTGCCGAACTGCAAGCCGATGATCGTAATGATTGGCAACATCGCATTTGGCAATGCGTGCCAGATGACCACGCGTATCTGACTCAGTCCTTTAGCGCGTGCGGTGCGGATATAGTTTTCCTGCATCACTTCGAGTAATGATGAGCGCACCATCCGCGTCAGGATGGGTGCCAATGCTGATCCCAGCGTCAGCGCAGGCAACACAAGCGAGGCCAACCCTTGGCGACCGCTTATCGGAAACCAGCCCAGCCATAGCGAGAACACCAACACCAATAACGGCCCCGCGATAAAATTGGGCACCGCAATGCCAAGTACCGCAAACGTACTGGCCGTTGCATCCCAAAAAGAGCCGGGGCGCATCGCCGCCAACACCCCTAGCGGCAAGGATATTACCAACACCACCACAATGGCCGCGAGCGCCAATTCAATCGTTGCTGGCAAGCGTGCCAGCAACTCTTGCGCAACCGCACGCTTGGAGTGCAGAGAATGACCCAGATCGGCGTGCATGACGCCCAACAAGTAATCGGTTAATTGCTCTGACAGAGGGCGATTGAGTCCCAGTGCATCGCGCAAGGCTTCCCGATCGGCGGCATGCGCATGTTCTCCCAGCATGGCCTCAACCGGATCGCCAGGGATCAGGTGAATCAAGGCAAAAACGATGCAGCATACGCCGATGATCACCCCCATCGCGTTGGCTATTCGGGATAACAAAAAGCGGACCATTTAGCCGTCACCGTAAGTCATTGGATGCTTCACCGAATGGCAATGCCGCCTTGGTTGGAGGAGCAAACCCGAGCTTTGCTGCGAGGATCATGCTGAGGCTTGCGGCGACGCCGTCAATAGTGCAGCAGATTCCTTCTGACGCCAAGTCAGTAACCTCAAGACCGGGGTACCCGCAAGGGTGGATGCGGTGAAACGGCGACAGGTCCATGGCGACATTGAGCGCCAGTCCGTGGTACGTACAACGATGCCGTACACGCATCCCCAGCGCCGCTATTTTACGGCTTTTAACATAGACTCCAGGGGCTTTGTGGCGACGCTTAGCCGCCAATCCATAACCTCCTAACAGATCGATCACGGCTTGCTCGGCCTGCGTCACCAAGCCCTTGATCCCAAGTCCGATGTGATCAAGGTTCAGCAACATATAGACGATCAGCTGACCGGGGCCATGGTAGGTAACCTGCCCGCCGCGATCGGATTGCACAACTGGGATAGGGCCGGTATTGAGAAGGTGCTCACGCCGTGCTGCACGTCCTAACGTAAACACCGGCTGATGTTCAACTAACCACAACTCATTGCCGCCTGCGGCGGCGCGTCGCTGGGTATGCTGCTGCTGTGCGTCCCACATCGTGCGGTACGCTACTCGACCACAATAGCGGACGCTCAGAGGCAAACCGGCGCTCTTGGGTGCCGCTTGATACGGGGGAAGGTGGCGAATGGTTGTGCTGACAACCATTACTCAAACCATAGCTTCACATGATCGCTGAAGCGTCGCCAGAAGCTGCCCCGAGCGGCGCTGTCGATGGCAACCAGATCGCGCTCCGCCAGCACCAGTCCATCAAGCTGAAGGCGTAGTTTACCTAGGACATCGCCTTTGTTCACTGGTGCCGCGATCGGCGCGCTGGTCCCTATTTCAGCACCAATATGCTGGTGTTGACCACGCTGAAGGGTCAATACCACGGGTTGCAAAAGGCCGAGACTGAGCGTCTCCTGTTGCCCTTTCCATAATTTAACCGCGGTAACCGGCTGGTTTGCAGCAAAGAGTTGCTGGGTGTCAAAGAAACGAAAGCCGTATTGCAACATGGCGCGCGTCTGCTGCGCCCGCGCACGGCTGGTTTTGGCTCCCATGACGACCGCGATCAAGCGCATTCGATCACGTTTCGCCGAGGTCGCCAAACAATAGCCCGCCGCTCGCGTGTAGCCAGTCTTCAGGCCATCAACCCCAAGCACTTTGCCCAGCAGCGGGTTGCGGTTGGGCTGCGTGATATTGTTATAGGTAAAGCTTGATTCGGCATGTATCGGATAGTATTCGGGGAAATCGCGAATCATCGCTTGGACGAGAATCGCGATATCGCGCACGGTGGTGTAATGCATTTCATGCGGTAACCCAGAAGCGTTGGTGAAATTGCTGCTATTTGCCCCTAACCGCTGCGCATGGCGATTCATCACATCGGCAAAGCTATCCTCATCACCGGCAATATGCTCCGCCAGAGCGACGCTGGCATCGTTTCCCGATTGGACGATCACGCCATACAGCAGATCCTCTATCGACACCCATTTGTTGACTTCGATAAACATCCGTGAACCACCCGTCTTCCAAGCCTTTTTACTGACCAAAGTGGTATCAGACAGTGCCATTCGCCCCTGCTTCAACTCCCAAAACGCGACGTAAGAGGTCAGCATTTTGGTCAGGCTGGCGGGCTCTACACGTTGGTTGATATTGTGCTCCATCAGTATCGCATTGGTGTCGAAATCCAGCAGTAAGAAAGCGCGTGCGGCAACGGTTGGCGGTTTAGGGATTATCGCTGCTGACACGCCAGCCGGCGTCACACAAAGCAGCAACAGCAGCAGCACCAGCCAACCAGTAACGATGGCGCTGAGCGTGGCGCTTCCGCGCACGGGGAGGCATCTCTTCCAGCGTGCGCCTAACATTCGTAAACGCCAATCATCAGCGGCGCATAACCGCTGGCTGGTGAGCGCTTGGGTCATGAGTTAACGTCAGGATAAATCATTCGTTATCATGGACACTAGGATCGTCCAGTGCTTGGTAAAGCAGCGACCCGCTGGCTGGCGGTGGAATAGGTTTCTGTCCAAGGCGGCTTGGCGCGCTGTTGGGTACGCAAAATGCGCCTTGCATGCTCTGGCGAGGGTGCTCAACGACCATGGACATCACAACTGCCAAAGAAGAACCCAATCTCGGTTTCGGCAGTTGCCTGTGCGTCTGAGCCGTGCACCGCATTGGCGGTGACATCTTTGGCGAAATCAGCGCGAATGGTGCCAGGAGCAGCTTTTTGCGGATCGGTTGCGCCCATGATCCGCCGATGGGTGTCGATCGCATTCTCACCTTCCAGCACCTGCACCATGATGGGCCCCGATTGCATATAAGTAACCAATTCGTCAAAGAACGGACGATCGCGGTGAACAGCATAAAACGCTTCCGCCTGCAGGCGCGACAAACGGATCATTCTGGCGGCGACAATGCGCAGGCCAGCTGCCTCAAAACGGCTGTAGATCTGGCCAATGAAGTTATTCGCCACCGCATCAGGTTTGATAATCGACAGTGTACGCAAAGTAGCCATCGTGGATCCTTGGGGGGTAGCTTCAGGTCGGGAATTCAGCCGACAAGTGCTAATGTGAGGGCACCTTGAAAGACCAGCCTCGCCAGCTTTCCGATGTGCAAAGATGACTCAAAAAAGTTGTCTGATGGCGTAACTGAAGCGTTGCGCCATTACCAGACCTTGTATTATATACTCATGTTACTTGAAGATGCAGGAAACAGCCTTGTCCAATATGAAATGAGTCTGAACAGGGGATGTATTTCTAATCGGTGTTTTGTTCATAGTAGGGGGATGAAAACTATCATGAAACTCGAAAACCTAAACTGTCCCATGCCGCCTCATTATGTACCCATCCGTAGCCATCCTCTATTCTTGGCGAGAGAGGTATTAGGGCAGTTGGTAAGGGAAGCGGAAGAAAGGAGCCCGTAGGGCGACTGGCGTCCGCTTCCCTTACATCAAACATTTTCGAAGCACCGAAACGATGAACCTTCAACTCCACAAAAATGCACGCACCTCACCGGCTATCCGCCGAGAACGTCAAGCCCAGCCGGCCTCTCACCAACAAAGAGCTGGCCGGCATTTATCATCTCAACCGCCACACGGTAGCCAAGTGGCGCAAGCGCCAAGGCACTGCTGAGGCCCGAGGCGTCCCTGCCCGCATACCATCCACGCCAATCTCTCCCCTGCACAAGAGCAAATAACAGTAAAATCCTTACCGACAACGGCAAGGTAATTTACCGACCGTTTCTGTGTCAATGGTGAACGGCAGCCCACCGGGCGGCATCCCTTTGATAAAACGCGCCAGGTTCACAATATCGTGCATCGCCTCATCAACCCCCGGCACCCGCAAACCAATGGGATGATTGAGCGCTTCAATGGGCATATCGTGGAAATCCTCAATACCTACCGCTTCGACTCCTCTCAACCCCTGTCTCAAACTATCCTTCGCTATGTTAGACTCTACAATCATTCCATCCCTTAGAAATCCTTAGGCCACCTATCCCCTCTTCTCGCTATGCAACAGTGGCAACAAAAACCGCCTCATTTGTTCAAAAAACACCACCACAACTTCACGCACCCCGACATGTAAGGATTATCAAATGCGTCAATTTCAATATAAACAACAAAAATTTCAAAAGGACGCGGTAGCAGCGGTTGTGGATATATTTCATGGGGTGGGCATTAGTAAATATCAGCAGCCAAACAACAAACTCCGGTTAACAAATAATTCGATGGCAACCCCTGAGAGGACGGAAACACCACCTACGAAATATTTTCGGCAATTAGCGGATACATTGAAAAATAATTTACATGCTATACAAAAACGCAATAACATCCGAGCCAATAAACTCAATATTGCAGAAGAGGATTATTTGGTATTGGATACTCAAATGGAAACCGGCACTGGTAAAACATTTACATTCATTAACACGATATTTGAGTTGCATAAACAACACAGCCTCATGTATTTTGTGATCATTGTTCCTTCCATCGCCATCAAAGAGGGCATTAAAAAATCCTTTGACACCACCCAATCATATTTTGAGCGCCTTTATCATCAACGCATCAAGGTTTATGAAATGGCACCGGCAAAAAGCAAAAAAGGGCGCAAATCGCCGCCGTCTGGCGTGATGAGTTTTGTGCATAGCCAATGTCTCACGGTGCTGATTATGACTAACCACGCCTTTAATTCCGCCAAAAATGTGATTAATCAAGAGTTAGAAGGGTTTTATGCCGATAATGCAAAAACGCCAATGGCTGCCATTGCCGCCAAACACCCCGTTTTAATCATTGATGAGCCGCAGCGTGTTGAAGGCGCGCAAACAACGGCGAGAATAAAAGATTTCACCCCCTTGTTTGCGTTGCGTTATTCCGCTACCTTTCGTGAAGGGCAAATAAAAAACCTGGTTTATGTGTTGGATTCCTATGATGCGTTCAGCAAAAAACTGGTTAAGAACATCACCGTTACCGATTATAAAACTGGTCAAACCGACTCGGCGTTTATTGGTGTGCGGCGGTTATTGAAAGACAGCGTTGTGGAACTGGAAGCGGCAGACAAAAACGGCAAACCGGTGTATGTCAGAACAGGCGTAGAAAAAGAAAACAGCAAAGGCGAATTACACGCTAAAACAAAAAACCAAACCTACCAAGACTTGCGTGTTACGAGAATTAACCAACGTGAAAAAATCGTAGGGTTTTCTGATGGAAAGGAAATTAAACTGGGAGAATACACTGGGCGAGAAGCACAAAACGAGCATATTGTCAGCGAAGTGATGCTACGCGACACCATTGACAAACACCTGAGCAAAGAATGCAAGCTTTTTGCTCGCGACATTAAAATTAAATGCTTGTCGCTTATTTTTATAGACCGCGTGAAAGATTATCGCAACTATGACACCAACGACAGCGCTGGCTATTTACAAAGGCTGTTTGAGCGTTGCTATGAAGAATGCACAGAGCGTCTGATTAAAGCTGGGGTGCCCGATAATTACCGCGACTATCTTAACCAATGGCAACCGGCGCAAGTGCATGGCGGCTATTTTTCGGGCGACCGCAAACGCAACAGTAAAATAGACGAGGGTAACGCCGAACGCGGGGACGAAACGGCACGTCAACTGCAACAAGAAATCAGCGAACTGATATTGCGCGACAAAGAAAAAATTTTAGACCCAAACAACAACTTGCGTTTTATTTTTGCCCACTCCGCCTTACGCGAGGGCTGGGATAATCCGAATGTCTTTCAGATCTGCAAACTGCGCACCGCTTATTCTGAAACTGGCATTGTGCAGGAAGTCGGCAGAGGGTTACGAATATGCGTTAACAGCGAACTGGCACGACAGGATGAGGAAGAGGTCGGCGACGAATTTTCCGCTCTGAACCGCTTGGATGTTTTCACACTGGGCAATGGCGAATTTATTAGTAAGTTGCAAAGAGAGCTCAGTGCTCGACGCAACCCGGCAAAAATCAGTTTTATAGAAATTACCTCTGATATTCTGTGCAAGCAATACGGCATTAATGTCCTGCGGGCGAGCAAGTTATGGCTACAACTGCATGAGGCGGGTTGTATAGATGAAGACGGCAGGTTGCTGACAATACAAAACATGGAAGGCATACTCAGCAGTAACGGCTTGGAAGCGAACAAACTGCTTGGAGATTTGCCTGCTGAATTACCACAACAGCCAGATGTAACAGACGGTCGCAGCGGCGAGCGAAAAGCCCGCACTTACCGCGTCAGCCAGACGCATTACAACCAATTTAAGGCACTGTGGCAATTACTGCATCAAAAAGTCATCTACGAAGTCAAGTATTCCAAAGACTTTGAAAACCAAGCGGTGGAAAAAATTAACGCCATTGACTGCATCGCGCCATTGTATGTTAGCCGGGAAACTATAGAAGTTGACACACAAGATGGAGAATTTACCCACACCGAAGCACAAGAAAGCGTTTCCAGAGCATCGCCGTCCAGCGACATGCCGGCGAAGGCGTTTCTCAACCAACTGGCGGAAAAAACCAAACTACCGCGTAATACGATTATCCGCATCTTGTCCAAGGTTAAAGAAGAACAATACAAAGCCATAAAAACCAATCCATATTTAGCCGTTCAAGAAGTGGCAAAAGCCATAAACAGCGTCATTTACCAAAACATTGTGGACAATATCCGCTATCACAAAATTAACGGCTGGCGCGAACCGGAAACTAGAGTCACCCTGAGCGACAAGCAGTTCACCGCCACCCAATACATTGAACTGGACAAACTGAAGAAATATCAAGGTAACAACTTATGGGAAGAAATAGCCCCTTATGACAGTAAAGACCCGGAAAAGGAAATCAGCATAAATGCCTTAGCTTCATCTCAAATCACCGTGTTCGCCAAAATACCGCGGGCGGTGAACATTCCCACCCCGCTGCACCCGAAAGGCATAAACCCCGACTTTGCTTTGGTTGTCCGCAAACAAAACAGCGACAATCAATTTTATTTTGTCGCCGAAGCAAAGCCAACAACCGACACGGACGAGTGGCGTAATGAAGAGCGGCGGCGCGTTGAATTTATGAAAAAATATTTTGAAGGCATTAACGCCGATATACAGTTTAATGTCATTAGCAATTATCGCCAATTATTGGGATTGCTTAATGAAGTGGGAGGGCAATAAATGAGCAAAGAAACACCATTACGACAAATGCTACTTAAACTTAAAGAAGTATTCCCAGAAGCGGTAACGGAAACACAACGGACAGGCGATGACGGCAAACCTTATTATGTCTACGCGCTGAAAGAGGAATTTATAGATCAGTTGCGAGACGCAGATCTGGATATTGTGAACGACCAAAACCGCTATGAATTGCAATTCCCCGGCAAAAACACCGCCAAGGCGCAGGTGTATGTGCCGAGTTATAAAACGCTGGTTGCCGATAAGCAACAAAGTAAGGATTTTGACACCACCGGCAATCTGTTTATCGAGGGTGATAACTTGGATGTACTGCGGATGTTGCAAACCAGTTATCGGGATAAAATTAAGGTGATATATATAGATCCACCTTATAACACCGGTGGCGATGACTTTGTTTATAACGATGACTTCAGCGTAAAGCAAAAAGAATACTTGCAAGCCGCCGGCGTGTTGGATGAGGACGGCGTGCGCCAAATCAGCGAATTGAAAAATGGATTGCGTGGCAGGTTTCACGCCGGTTGGTTGGCGTTCATGTATCCGCGTTTGAAGTTAGCACGTGAGCTACTTAGCGACGATGGTGTGATTTTCATCTCCATTGACGATAACGAACAGGCAAACCTTAAACTGCTATGTGATGAGATTTTTGGGGAGGATAATTTTTACGCAAAAATAATATGGACTGCTAGAAATAAACCAATGAATGCTGGAACGGCAAGATTTAAATTCCAATCGTCTGATGAATATATTTTTTGTTATGGGAAAAACTCTATGATAGATCATGAACCGTTTTTACTGGAGTCTTCTCATAATAAAGAGTATTCTTATGTCGAAAAAAATTTGTATTATCGTCTTGAAGAAATACAACAGCGAAAAAATATTGGCGTTAAGAGATCAGAAAAAATGGTCTTTGATATTCTAGGGGCTAGTCTTAAAGATAACTATAGATGGACGATTGGGTTAAGTACTTTTAAAAAACTTAAAGAAACAGAACGGCTAGTAATATTGAAAAAAGTAGCTTACCGGAAAGTTTTTAAGAACGAAGAAAGCAATAGGATATATTATCCTCTTTGGTCAAATTTCGCTGAAAGTGTCGGCACAAGCGAAAAAGGTAAAGCAGACTTGTTTGATTTGATGGCTGGAGTTGGATTTGAAACAGTTAAGCCTATAGATCTTATAAAGAAAATATGTTTTCATTTTTGTGATTTTAATGAAATTATCCTAGACTTCTTCGCTGGCTCCGCAACCACCGCCCATGCCGTGATGCAACTCAACGCCGAAGACGGCGGTAACCGTAAATTTATACTGGTGCAGTGGGCGGAAGAAATTAGTGCCAAAAAATCCAAAGAAGCGCATACCTTTTGTAAAGAAACATTAAAACGCCCCGCCAACATCGCCGAAATTGCCAAAGAGCGGATTCGCCGTGCCGGTGCTAAAATTATTGCCGATAACCCCGATAAACCAATAGACACCGGCTTTCGCGCCTTTACCGTGCGCGATTCGTTATTAACCCGTGACGAACAACGACCGTTAGCCCAAACAACGCAACAGGGTCTTTTACGCTACGAAACCAATCTGACGCGCAAAAATTTTGACTCGCTACTTTATGAAGTGTTGCTAAAAACCGGCGTAACTTTAGATCTGCCGCTAACCCTGCATGAAGTAAAGGGAACCCCCATCGCCATCTGCAACCGCCGTTGCTACTGCATAACCGAAAACTTAACGCAACCTATCGTCCAACAAATCGCCGAGCAGCACGGCGATGAATTTGACATTCTTTATTATCTAAGCGACTGTCCTAAGCCTACTACAAGCTATACCGAATTGGAATCAGCTATAAAAATCACATCGAAAAATAAACAGATAGAAATAATATTAACTTATTAAATCCACGTAGAGTGCAATTTTGCCCGGCGCCTGTTCCAACCGCTACTGCACGTGCGCCATGGGGCGAAGATCAGCGTTCAGTCGGTGGCGCTCAATGAAAGCGAATAACGCTTCAGATTCCAGAGCACTGCCCGAAATCCTTTTCAGAGCGTTCAACGAAGCAAAATGTACGTCGTCGAGTAAGAACAGCGGTCATGCAGGGGATAGGGGAGCGTGCTCAATCAAGCATCTTCAAGTAGCATGAGCATAGTCAATAGCTTGAGTTACAGGCGATCATGTCCCTTCCCCCAACCCCTCATTCCCCCAATCCGTCCAAGGTCCTTCAATACGCCCTTATGTTTGTTGCCTTCGTAACCCGATAACGCACCTTGAATTCTGCTGCCATTTTGCCGTCAATCGCCGCTATCTTGTGATCTAGCATATCTCCTGTATGATGGATGGAATACGCCTCAGATTATCCGGTTTTCAAAGCCCTCCGAGGTTGATACCTGATGGTTATCCTTGGCCGGCATGATGGGAAAAAGAAAAAACAAAAAACCCGTTAGCCCTGCTGCTAAAGCAGCACGGCATGATCTGTCGAACGATCCCACGGTAACGATGCGCCGGGAGCCACGAGCCAACCCCGTACCCTCGGCATCTGGCTCAAGCTCCGATGCAGTGATGCTCGGGCTGCTGTTTGTCGGCGTGGTGGCCCTGTATGCCTTATCGACGCCGCGCACAGTGATGCTGGAAGACGATGGCTTGTTTATCACAGCATCGGCTGTTGCTGGTGTCGCGCACCCGCCAGGATACCCATTGTATGTATTCCTTGGCTGGTTAATGTCGCATGTTCCGCTTGGCAGCATTGCATGGCGCGTACATACCCTAAGCGGCATTATGGGAGCGGCGAGTTGTTGTTGTATTGCATGGCTGGTGTTACAGCAAACCGATAATCGCCTAGTTGCTGGTATTGCTGGGATAGCGCTGGCGGTGAGTGATCATTTTTGGTCGCAGGCTATTATCAGTGATGTCTATACAACAAACAGCGGGGTGCTGCTATTGACCCTCGTCTTGATACAGGAAGCGATCACCAGAAATAGCATCCAATTATGGCTCCTCAGTGCTGTCGTTTACGGCTTGGGGTTGGCAAACCATTGGCCGTTGCTGATTTTGGGCAGTCCGATCCTGCTGTTTTATGCCCTGCAAGCGCCGCGAAAGATATGGAAGCTATTACCTGTTCTGATTTTGGTTGCGATGATAACGGCAGCGTTGCTGTATGGTTGGATGATCTGGCGATCACACCAAGATATCCCCATTAACTTCCTTGGCAAAATTAACTCTTTTGAAGAGTTTATCGCTTATATCCGCAGGGATATCTATGCCGGAGTCGATAACAGCCCCAGCGCAGGTTTGATAGACAAGTGGCTCTATGTAAAACATTTTGCCTACCAATTATTGCATCTATTCACTCCCTTGGGAGCAATCGTGGCCATAGTGGGCTGGTTTGTTGCTTATAACAGATGGAAATTACTCTTCTTTGGTCAACTATCATCTTTTCTGACCAGCAGCTTACTGCTGATTGGGTTACTGGGTTTTGACTATGCACATTTTTATAAGGCTTTTTTTCGCCCCTATCTGCTTATATCGTACTGCATCTTTACTCTTTGGTTTGCTTATGGATTACATGCACTGATACAGAATAAATATATTCAGAATAAATCAGTTCCATTAATGGTTTATTTATTTTGTTGTCTATTGTTGTCTTCTATGTTATTCTTAAACAGTAAAAGAAACTTTCGTCCCAATGATACGTTTGCTAGCGACAGAATCAAAGCCCTGTTCGGTATGATGGACAAAGATGCTGTTTTTGTAATCCGTGGAGATACCTATGTTGCACCTCTTACATATTTGCATTATGTAGAAGGTTTGCGGCCTGATATTAGAATACTTGAACACCGTGGATTAGTATTCAGCGATCGACTGTATCATTATTCCGTTCCAAGAAATGAAAGAAAAGCAATTCTAGCTCGCTTCTTAAGAAGCACCCAACGATCTATTTATTTTTTATCGGTTGAACATTTTACAAATCAAGGAACCTCTAACGCGGGTTTCCTCAATAAAGTAGATCGAGATATTCAGGATAATACATTAGTAATTGAATTCAATCCAGAAGCTAAAGCTTATTTTAAGAAGTTAAGCACAATGCCAGATACACAAGATGCCTGGATAACGATTGCACGTAATGAAATGCTCAATGCTTATGGGCGATATATTGGATTTATACAATTATCAAACAGGTCTGAAGGTAATGAATTTATTAAAGATATAATTAAACTAGCCGAAAATCATTATTCATCTCTTATGGGCATGATACATACGTATATTCATCACGGAGGAGATAGACTTATAGTCGAGATCGAACGTTTGTTCCATAAGGCAATGAAAGTAAGTAAAGACGACAGAGATAAACAGCATTATGCTAATGAATACTACGTTAATGCTATCATTCATAAAGCAAAAGGTGATGTACTGGAAGCAGTTAATTTGCTTGAGCAATCAATTGAAATTAACCAATCAAGTAATCCAGCATACAGTGAACTGAAAAAATTAAGAGAGCAACTACAATAACAAATGAGGACACTGGAAAACCTCAACATGAGGGTTTGGGGAAAGCAACATGATCACCTGTAACGCAAGTCATTGATTTATAATCATTCCCTCAATAGACAAGCCCCGCGCAGGGCACCTCGAAAAACCAGCTTCGCTAGTTTTTCGAGGTGCCCAATATAATCGATATCGTCACATCTTGATTAATAAATAATGAGAAAAGCAACGTTGCAATCCCCTTCATATATTATTGGGTACTGATCAACCCATATAATTATCCATATATTATAAGGAGCATTTCTTGTATCGTAATAATATAAGGGTATGTTTCGTTATCCCAACCTACAATGAGAGAGATAATATTTTAGCTTTACTTGAGCAATTAGTTGATCGGTATCAATCGTCTCAGATCTTGATTGTGGATGATAATAGTCCAGATAATACTGCCGAAATTGTTATCCATTTCGCTATCAATAATCCATCGGTTCATTTATTAAGTGGTAGTAAATGTGGATTAGGTGCAGCTTACAAGCGAGGTATGGCTTTTGCTATCAATGAATTAAAAGCGGATATTATAATACAAATGGATGCCGATTTTTCGCATAATCCAGCAGTAGCGGGTGAATTGATTAATTTGATCCAAGAGGGTAATGATGTTGTTATCGGGAGTCGCTATGTAAGCGGTGGTGAGATCGATGTCAATTGGCCGAAAACTCGTCGGTGGCTATCAAAAGGAGGTAACCAGCTAGCTCGTCACATTGCCGGTATTCGCAGTGTTTGTGATTGCACATCTGGATTTCGCGCTATTCGTACTGAGATGTTGCAGAAGATCGATATCAAAAGCTTACCTGCCAAAGGATTCTCATTTCAGATCGAACTGATCCATCGGGTGATTGAAAAAGGTGCGAAAACTGCAGAATACCCTATCTATTTCCAAGATCGGGTTTGTGGTCAGACTAAGCTACGTTTTTACGATCTGGTTGAGTTTTTTTGTTCTGTATGGATGATTCGTTTCCCCAATATAAACACCTTAATAAAATTTAGTTTGACTGGATTAACCGGTGTATTCGTTAATTTATTATCTTTTTATCTGTTGCTTGAATTGCATGTCAATCAATATGTTGCTTCCCCAGTTGCAATTCAAATATCGATCATATGGAATTTTATGATTAACAACTTTTGGACTTTTTCTCATATAAATTTAAAAGGTAATATTATTACTCGAGGGTTACGTTTTAATTTTGTCTCATTTGTTGCATTAATCCTTAGTTTTTCAACGTTTATTTTAATATCGTCTGTATTTACTACTTGGTCATTATTGATGTGCCAAGCTATAGCTATCGTACCCGCGTTCCTGTTTAACTATCTAAGCAATTTGCTATGGACTTTTAAATCCAAAGAGAGAAGTTAAGGCAATGCACGGCCTCAAGGTGTGCCCCATTTACCATTGAGCATCTCGAAAAACCTCAACGGGATGGGGGTCTGAGGGAAGAAGGGCGATCACCTGCAATAGGCAAGCCCCGCAGAGCACCTCGAAAATCTAGCGAAGCTGGTTTTTCGAGGTGCCTTATTTGTGAAATACTCTGTCTTTATCAGAAAATGACGGAGAGGGAGGGATTCGAACCCCCGGTCCGCTTGCGCAGACAGCTGATTTCGAGTCAGCCCCGTTCGGCCACTCCGGCACCTCTCCTTTACGAGGATCACAGCCGCCAACGCGCTGATGCTTGATACGCAACCCGCTACTCTTTGACAGCGAACAGGGCCTTGAATCCGCATCCAAACGCAGCGCATTGATTAGATAAACCACTGTACCACGGGGTCCCAACCTTGATTGGGATACTGTGCGCAAGTGGTTTATTTGATGACTTTCAGGGTTGGGCGTTTGGGTTTTGTTGGCGATGGAATGGGGGGGATATCCGAGAATGATTCATCGGATGGAAACGACATGCCTTTGCCGTTTTCGCGGGCAAATATCGCGGAGATGGCGTGAACCGGAACACTAATTTCCTGCGCTTGGCCTTTAAAGCGAGCGCCAAAGCTGACGCATTCGTTATTCATCAGCAGATCACAGACGGCTTTGGGAGAAATGTTCAGGATCACATAGCCCTGCTCGGCAGGATCGCAGATATGCTGCACCGCCGAGCTGTTGCTATCGACGATCAACTGCGGCGTCAGCCGGTTATCGACCAACCATTCATATACCGCCCGCAGCAGATATGGGCGTGCTGGTGTCATTTGATGTTCGGCTGAAGGCATTTAACTCGCGTTGCTGAAGCAACCCCGGTACACGGCTGGTTTTGCGGTGTTTCTCATCAAAAGGACGAAAACCAGTGGCACGCACGCGCAAATAACGGCGGAGTTCGTGCAAGCGGTTTAATCGGCTAATGGACGTCTTTCCAGTATTCTTTGTACAACAAGCGCATGACCACCATCAGCAGGACAATGAACAGCATTACCCACGGCGCTATCCGGCGCCGTTCCAACTGAGATGGCTCGCCTACATAGGCGAGGAAATTGACCAGATCGCGCATCCGCTTACGAAATTCACCGGGTTGCAGCTCACCGGGCTTTGAAACCTGAAGCGTATCGTAGACGGTCTGATGTTCACCATCGGCGGTCAGGACCTCGGTGGCTATCTTAATTTTGTTATCCGTCACAGATAAACCCAGCGGACGCTCAGAGACTGCGTTTTCCGGTCGCGGATCACGGATGAGTTCCTGAGTGCCCTGCATTGACCACAATACATGCGGCATCCCAATGTCTGGGAACATGACATTATTGACACCGAACGGACGGGTGGGATTATCGTCTTGGTAAAACGTGACTAAATAGGAATACAACCAATCAGTCCCGTGCGATCGTGCGATAACTGATAGGTCTGGAGGGGATACGCCAAACCACTTCTTACTATCGCTTTGGGTCATTGCAATCGTCATCAAGCTGCCAATCTTCTCTCCTGAAAACAACAGATTCTGTTCCACTTGAGCAACTGGAATACCGAGGTCATCACCCATACGCTGATAGCGCATGTATTGCAATGAATGGCAGCCCATACAAAAGTTCATGTAGTAGCGAGCACCTCGCTGCAACGATGCTTTGTCGCTCACATCCACATTAATTTCAAGCGGGCGCGGTATTGAACCGGCAGCGTGCGCTACAAACGACAGCAGCGACAATAACACGATGGCAATAAATTGCATTGACTTACATAGCCTTAAATGTTGTCGGCACGTTGAAACTGGCATTATCAGCAAGGGGGCTCTGTGAAGCTGTGCGATAGCGGGCAACAAACTACAATCTGCGTCAGCGATGCCTGAACCAAGTACACGTTGTATCAACCTGTCGTGCTATCCCGTCAGATGATCGGGCAGCGGTTTTGATTCGTTGAGCCGGGTATGTACAGGCAACAGCAAGAATACCACTAGATATATAAGCGGCAACAGCGTACTAAACATCATCAGCGCTGCTTTTGCTTGGGCGTAGCGGGTGATATCTCCTATAACGATCAATATGATGAGGGCGATGAATAACTGGTACATGAACTTTGGCGTTCGCTCGCGGCTATACACCCACAGCACCAAAAAGAACAAGAAGTACAACTCGCCGAGCCGAAGCCCAAGCTCCGAGAATCCAGGAGTCGGTGATTGCGTTCCAAGGTATCCGAGGATGACGAAGGTGATCGCAAATACGATCAGCGATAAGCGGAACAGTACGCTGCGATAGCGTACCGATTTGATCGGGTGGCGATCAAGGAACGGCAACAGGAAAAAGATCAAAGTTGCCGAGAACATCGCGATAACCCCCAGTTGCTTGTCTGGGATCGCCCGCAATATCGCGTAATACGGCGTGAAGTACCATACTGGCAAGATATGTTCGGGGGTCTTCAGGGAGTCCGCTGGGACAAAGTTTGTCGGTTCAATAAACCAACCGAAAAACTCCGGCAGGTATAACATCACACCAAAGAATATCAGTAAGAATACCGACAGCCCCCACAGATCCTTGACCGTGAAGTAGGGATGAAACGGCACCCCATCCATCGGAATACCGTTTGCGTCTTTGTGATCCTTGATCTCAATGCCATCTGGATTATTCGATCCAACATGATGCAGCGCGATGATATGAGCCGCGACGAGCCCCAACAACAGCATAGGAATAGCCACTACATGAAGCGCATAGAAGCGACTCAATGCCGCGCCCGATATAACGTAATCGCCGCGAATCCACTCTGCCAGAGACTCTCCTAAGCCAAATGGAATGGCACCAAATAAGGAAATGATTACCTGCGCTCCCCAGTACGACATCTGCCCCCACGGTAGCAAATAGCCAAAGAAGGCCTCCGCCATCAGGCACAGATAGATCAGCATGCCGAAAATCCAGATCAACTCTCGCGGTGATTTATAAGAGCCGTACAGCAACCCACGGAACATGTGCAAATAAACCACAATAAAGAAAAATGAGGCACCGGTAGTGTGCATGTAGCGGATCCACCAACCCCATTCGACGTCACGCATAATGTACTCGACCGAAGCAAAAGCGAACTCCTCGCTGGGGGAGTAAAACATCGCCAGCCAGATGCCGCTTACCAACTGAATGACCAACACCACCATCGCCAGCGAGCCAAAGAAATACCAAAAATTGAAATTCTTCGGCGTATAGTATTCGGACAGATGCTCTTTCCACAGTTTAGTCAGCGGGAACCGGGCGTCGGTCCAATCAAGCACCGCTTTCAGCAGATTACCACTCATGAGGCTTCACTCTCTTGATCAACGCCGATCTGTATGCGGTTGCCATCAAGGTATCGATACGGCGGCACGGCAAGATTCTTAGGGGCTGGTACGCCGGCAAATACGCGCCCCGCGTAGTCAAATCTGGATCCATGGCAAGGGCAGAAGAAGCCCCCCGCCCACGCGTCCCCCAATTGTGAATCACCTTGCTGAACGTGTCTTGGGGCACACCCGAGATGGGTGCACAACCCAACCAATACCAATAATTCAGGGCGGATAGAACGGTGTTGATTCTGTGCGTACAGCGGTTGCTGATCCTCTTCGGATGCGGGATCGCGCACCGCGGCGTTGAGCGGCGCAAGAGACGCCAGCGCCTTGGCCGTCCTGTGCAATACATACACTGGCTTGCCACGCCACTTTACTGTCAGCATTGCGCCGGGTTCGAGATTGCTGAACCTGACTTCAATTGGGGCACCAATCGCACGTGCGCGTGCGCTTGGCTGCCATGACGCAGCCAAAGGCCACGTCATGCCGATGGCTGCAACTCCACCAACAACCGTTGCGCTGCGCGTCAGAAAACGGCGGCGGTCAGGATCTACACTGCCACTGCACATTAGAAACTCTCCATTATCGATGTCAGGCTTTTCAAACCAGCCTGAACGGATTTTATTTTAATCCTCGAACTCGCCAGAGCGAGACGCCTTGTTGGGTACCAAGACAGCGTGTCCCGATTGGATGTGTGTCGTGCGTTCCACGCGAGTGCTTGACAAGTAAATCAACCATTCGCCCTGATTTTAGCATGACCCGGCTTCTCGCTCAAAATCTCAGAGGGTGCGCCTCGAGAAACCAGTTTCGCCAGCTTTTCGAGGCGCCCTCATGGTGTATATTCGGAACAGGGTATATTAATCCATAACTGATGGGGGGGCTTACGCAATCGCTCATAGCAACCCTTTCACCCCCATCCCACTCAAGGTTTTTCGAGGTGCCCTACTGACTACTGACGCCACGGCTTCAATAGCGACAAATATTCTACGGTGAGCGGCAAACTTCGACCCACAAAGCCTCTTGTTGCCGGAAGGTACATTCTATCACTATGCACGCATCATGCTACTACCAATTATGGGCGAGTGCGCATTCATCTCTGATGCGTGTTAGCCCAAAGCAGTAAGGTCCCCTTTAGCCAAAGCTAAAATGCCCTCTTTGCATAGAGGAGGGGAAAATGGCAAGGGAAGCTACTATTGTGGTCTTCACTACCAAATCAAAATGGCTTGTTTTTCGTCCAATCAAAGCTGATGTTAGAACCGATCTCCTTTTCATCCGTGTCACCCAATGCCATTTCCAGTTATCGGCGCAACGGGGTGGTGTGTCTGCGTGGTCTGGTCGCACCGAAGTGGATAGAGAAGGCGCGTTGCGGTGTGCTCCGGAATCTATCCCAGCCGGGCCGATTCTTTAGAGACCACACGCCTCCCGGGTCGCCGGGTCGCTATGTGTTTGACTACTGGACTTGGCCTGATATTCCAGAGTTTCGCGAGGTGATCTTTGACTCACCACTGGCAGAAATCTCTGGCAGATTGATGGGCGCGCAGTACGTTAATCTCATCATGGATAATTGGTTTATGCGCGAAATCGGGGCGACTACAGCAGCCCCTTGGCACCATGATGAGCCGTATTTTGATTTTATCGGGCGATTATGCGTGGTTTGGCTCCCGCTTGAGGCGGCGCCTAAATCAGAAGGGTTGACTTTTGTCCGGGGCTCGCACCGTTGGGATCAGTTGTTTGTTGCGCCTGAATTCAGCGCGAATGTACCGTTCGTCTGTGCCGGTGATGCTTATAGCCCGGTGCCAGATATCGACGCCGAACCGACTTCGTATGAATTGCTTTCCTGGGCAGTGGGGTTGGGTGATTGTTTGGTATTCGATTTTCGTACCCTGCATTCGATTACTGGGAGATCATCTCCGGCGTTATCCACCCAGCATCGCTTGTCACTTCGTTTTGGCTCTGAGACAGCGCTTTTTAAGCCTCGGGGGCGGTGGACTGAGGAGTCTTCCACGTACGTAATCAATCAAGGACAGAAAGTGGATGCGCCGATTGATTGTCCTTTGATGCCAAGGATATGGGCGCGCTCATAACCTCACAGCTCTGCTTGGAGTCGGCATAGAGTGCGATGTTCTTGAATGTGGCGCGAGTAACAGGAGCGATCCGTTGAGGCTGGGGTGCTTAGAAGAGTGCTCGTTAGATTCAGAAGAGGCAGGGTCGAGGGTAATGCACACGAAACGTGGTGAGGAAAGATTAGAGGTAGAATGTGAGTTACTGAATGGGTTGCTCATTGCCCGAGTGATGAAACGGGTAGACGGGCTGGATTCAAAATCCAGTGGGAGCAACCCCGTGTCGGTTCGAATCCGGCCTCGGGCACTATCACCCCTTTGTTCCCAACCCTTTCCAAGCAAAATAACCTAGGGTGTTCCGTAACGGCACAACCTTTCCAGCTGGTTGCGCTCCAAGGCCTGCTGCGCGCCCCCGGCATGTAGGCTAAAACCTGCCTCTTTCGTCACCTGCGCATATCGACCCCTTATATCTGAAACCCAATGTTTAAATTAGCGGCTTAACTCTGGGATCTTTAATATTTTAATTCGCAAACAGCACAAGCTGCGCTTGGCAGTTGCGGAGAATACTGAATTGGACTTTTTGCGAGACCCTCATCATTGATAATCCCGCGCAATCACTTCGTTCCACTCGCGCTCGCTAACCAGCTCTTCACCCTCATAGGCTTTTACTGTCGCACGGATGTAGTAGTTGCTTGCATCGCAGTGCCACTCGCTGTAGGACTCGGTGCGAACCACCCAGCCATCGCGTTGCATCCAGCATTGGTAGGTGCTGTGGGAGCGCGCCGATAGCGGGTCGTGCCAGCCGATTTCCCAGGCGCTTTCATGCTGATGTCGAACGCACAGGCCGTGCGGCAGCTCGTCTTCGCCGGTGTCGTCGACAACGACGTAACGGCTGTACTGGTTTTGCAGATCGCGCTCGACGCGGCGCTGGTGGCGCGCCGGGCGATGATTTTTGTAAGCCGGCAACGGCGAGGGGTCTGTCGGTTCAGGCACTTCACAATCATCGCCGCTTCCTCTGACTGGCAGTTGCAGGTAACTGGCAACCCCCGCGGTGATGCTGGCGGTCACGGGTGCTGGCGGCGGCATAATCATCGGCCAGTAGGCCGTGGAGATGGATAGCCGCACACGGTGACCGGGCAGGAAGCGGTAGCCGCATTCGTCAAGCGCGAGTTCGATATCAACGCACTCGCCCGGCGTCATCGACATGGGGTTTTCATTGCCCTGGCGATGCGCGAGGTTAATCACCCCCCAGCTCACCCGAAAGGCGGTGCCGTCGGGATGGACGTCGACCAGCCTCACGGCGAGGTTGCCCAATGCTTGGTCAATGGCGACGCGCAGCGCGATGTTGGGACGGCCGAGGATTTCGAGCGGCGCATCGAGCACGGCGGTTTCAAGGCAAAGCGAACCGGCGTCGTCGAGACGTTGGTCACCCGGCATCTCAGCGTCTGGTTTAAGCGTGAACACTTCTCCCGCGGCAGTACCGCAGTCTTGCGGTGAGCAGATGGTCAGCGTAGCTTCGTCGCCTGCTGCATCACCGAGCTGGTGCTTGGCACCGAGGTGCAGGGTGTGCGTTTGAATATTGGGTGAAGGCCATTGCGCTTCGGCGACCCAGCGCCCAGCTTCGCGCTCGCGAAACGGGTCGGGGCATACGGCTTCGGAGAGGTAGGCCCGGTAGGCGGGCAGGTTTCCGGCACCGTTATCGACACCTTTCAGCCAGCGATTCCACCAGCGCAGCGCTTCGGCGTGGAAATCCATGCGCGGATGCGGGTAGGCAATGTGAGGGTATTTGTGAATCCACGGGCCGTTGATGGCTTTGCCCATCGCGAGGTGTTGCGCTGCCGCCGGTGGTGCATTGATATAACCGTCCGCCCAGCCGCTGATCACCAGTGCGGGGGTTTTCACGGCGGCGTAATCTTCGCCAATCGAGCCGTGCTGCCAGAAGGCGTCGCGGCGCTGGTGTTGCAGCCAGGTGACCAGGGGGAACGGTTGGCTGGCGAGGCGCTGCAGCCACAGTTCGCGCCAGCGGTCACCGACCAGCAGCGGGTCAGGCGGGCGCGAAATAAAGCACAGCATCACGCTGGACCACATAAAGTTGCTGTACAACAGGCACCCGTTTTTGTAGTGAATATCGTCGTTGTAACGGTCGACGGTAGTGCCGATACTGATCACGGCTTTGAGCGCGGGTGGTTGCAGTGCGGCGATTTGCAGGCTGTTAAAGCCGCCCCAGGAAATGCCCATCATGCCGACCGCGCCGCAGCACCACGATTGCGCGGCGATCCAAGCGATCACATCGACGCCGTCTTGTAATTCCTGCGGTGAATACTCGTCGTCGAAGGTGCCATCGGATTCACCAGTACCGGCGATATCGACCCGCACCCCGGCGTAGCCCGCACGGGCGAACACGGGGTACGTGGACTCGTCGCGCGATGCAGTACCGTCGCGTTTGCGGTAGGGCAGGTATTCCAGCACTGCCGGTACGGCTTGTTGTTCAGCGTTTTCCGGCAACCAGATGCGTGCGGCGAGGCGGCGACCATCAGGTAGTGGAATAAAGGTGTTTTCTATTTCCTGAAACGTATCGTGTGTCGACATGAATAGTTTCAACCATTACCCACTTGGGGGCACATAGAAAAACCTTGAATGAGATGGGGGTTTGGGGGAAGGGACTTGATCACCTGTCATTAAGCCGTTGATTTATAACCCTTCCCCCAATAGACGCCCCCACTTGTGAACCTCGAAGATTCCTTACGCAACCTGTGCCCGTACCAACGGGTAATAGCAACGGTAGCGGTGTTGTCCCTCGCCCTGCAAATCCGGCAAATTTTTGCGACAGTTGCCCTGCACAAACGGGCAGCGGGTATGAAATTCGCAGCCGCTGGGACGCTGCATCAAACTCGGCACCTCGCCTTGCAGGGCACTGCGCACAACATCAGCATCGGGATCTGGCTCGGGATTGGCCGCCAGTAACGCCGCCGTATAGGGATGCCGTGGCGCGGCAAATATCTGGTCGGTCGGGCCTTGTTCGATAAAACGGCCCAGATACATGATCGCGGTTTCGTCAGCGATATGCCGCACGATGTTGAGGTTGTGGGTGATCACAAACATGCTGATACCCAGCTCGTCCTGCAATTGGTTGAGCAGGTTAAGAATCTCGCCCTGCACGGAGACATCCAGCCCGGCGGTCGGTTCGTCGGCAATGATCAGTTTGGGGCTGAGCGCCAGCGCTCGCGCTACGCCGACGCGACGCGCCTGTCCGCCGCTGAGCTGGTGCGGGTAACGTTCGGCAAAATGACCGGGGAGCCCCACCATGTCCAGCAAACGCTGGCTTTCCTGCTTGACATCGCGGTCTTTGAGGCCGTGAATCATGTACGGCTCGGTGATCAGTTTGCCCACCGTCATCCGCGGGCTGAGCGAGCCGACCGGGTTCTGCCACATCATCGAAATCTGCTTGCGGTAGGTTTGCAGAGCGTTCCCCTGACTATGGGTAACGTCTTCACCCTGAAAACGGATCGTGCCCTCGCTGCTGTCCAACAGGCGCGCAATTGCCAGTGCCAGCGTCGATTTACCCGAACCACTTTCGCCCACCAACGTAAAGGTTTTACCGGCCTCAATATGGAAAGAAACGCGCCTGACCGCATCGATAAACGGGTCGGGGTTTTTCTGCAAAAAAGCCTGCAGCGGCGACTGCACCCGAAAGCGCACCCGCACGTCTTCAACGTCCAGTACGTTCATACCCCCTCCCGCAGATGGCAGCTGACAAAGTGTCGCTCCCCTGTATCGCACCATTGCGGCCGCTCACTTTCGCAGCGCGCCTGTGCTTGATTACAACGGGCCTTGAAAATGCAGCCGGGCTGCAGGTCAACCAGATCGGGCACGCTGCCGGGGATGGTGGGCAGCACGCGGGTTTTTTCGGCAATATTCGCTGGATCACATTGCAGCAGCCGCTGGGTATAGGGATGCTGGGCATTTTTAAATACCTCGCGCACACTGCCCTGCTCCACGACCTCACCCGCGTACATCACCACCACGTGGTCGCACACCTCGGCGATCACGCCGAGGTGATGGGAAATAAACAGGATTGAACAACCCATATCCTGCTGCAGCTGTTTCAGCAGGTGGATGATCTGCATTTCCAGTGTGGCATCGAGCGCGGTGGTCGGTTCGTCGGCAATCAGCAGCGACGGCTGCGCCTGCAGGGCCATCGCAATCGAAATGCGCTGACGCATACCGCCCGAGAATTCGTGCGGGTACTGTTTGAGGCGGCTGGCGGGGTCGGGGATGCCGACGCTGATCAGCATATCGACAGCCCGCTGGCGCTTTTCCGCGGGGCTTTTTTTATCGCGGTATTGAATGTCGATCATTTGCCGGCCAATGGTCAGCACCGGGTTGAGGGTCGACATCGGGTCCTGAAAAATGATGGAAATCTCGTTGCCACGCAGAGCGCGCTTTTCCACCTCAGACAGGCTGAGCAAGTCACGGCCTTTGAAATCGGCGGTACCGCTCACCGTGTCAGCGTTGTCCGCCAGCAGTTGGATCACGCTGGAAATCAACGTCGATTTGCCGCAGCCGCTCTCGCCGACGATGCCGACTATCGAACCGGCTGGAATATCCAGATTGACGTTGCGCAACGCCCGCAGAGTGCCACGATCGGTGCTGTAATTCACCGATAGATCGCGAATCGTCAGCACATTTTCGCTCATAGGTTTTTCTTCAGCTTTGGGTCGAGGAGGTCGCGCAGCGATTCACCAAAAAAGGTGAAGCCGAGCGTGACCAGTACCAGCGGAATACTGCCGGCGATAATCGGCCAGGGCGTATTGCGGATCAGGGTGTAACCGTCGTTGAGAATACTGCCCCACGAAGGGGTCGGTGGCTTGACGCCCATGCCGAGAAAGCTCAACCCGGCCTCCAGTGCAATCACGGTAGGAATATCCATTGAAGCCAGAATAAACAGCGGCCCCAATACATTGGGCAGCAGGTGGGTACCGAGAATGCGCACGCTGGACGCGCCCATCGCGTGCTCGGCCTGAATGTATTCGTTGTTCTTGATCACCAGCGTCTGGGTGCGCACGACCCGCCCGTAGGTGGGAATGGAGGTGACCACGATCACCACGATCACTGCCTCCAGCGACGGCCCGACCAGCGCTACCGTGGCCAGCGCAAACATCACCGTGGGGAACGAGCGCACAGTGTCGAACAGCAGTACGATCAGGCTGTCCAGCCAGCGCGGCCCAAAGCCCGCGACCATGCCCATCAGGGTACCGACGACCAGGGCGATACCGATCGATATCAGTGCCACTTTGAGCGCCACCTGTCCACCGTAGAGCACCCGCGAAAACAGGTCGCGACCGAGTTGATCGGTCCCCAGCCAGTGCTTCAAAGATGGCCCCTGCAAGCGGTCGAGGATATTCAGCGCCACCGGGTCGTAGGGGGCGATCACGCTGGCAAACAGGGCGCTGATCAGCATCAGCAATACTAGGCACAGGCCGAGCATGCCCAGCGGTTCACGTGCGATACGTTGAAAAACCTTTATCACAGCGAGGCCCTGATACGTGGATCGAGCCACGCGTTGATCAAGTCAGACAGGGTGGTACTGATCACAAACAGCACGGTGCTGATCAGCACCGATCCCATCACCACCGGGTAGTTGCGGGTGGCGATCGAATCAAAAATCAGCTTGCCAATGCCAGGGCGTGCGAACACGATTTCGGTGAACAGCGCGGCCGAGAGCAGAAAGCCCATGCCAACGCCAATCACCGTGACCGTGGGCAGCACCGCCAGCTTGAGCGCGTAGCGAAATATCACCACACGCTCTGGCAAACCGTAGGCGCGCGCGGTGCGGATATGGTTTTCGCTCATCACTTCCAGCATGGAAGCGCGCACCAGCCGCGAGAGATACCCCACCCACGACAAGCCGATGGCAAAAGCCGGCAACACCAGATGATGAATCTGATCGCCAATATCGCCGCTTTCACCCGCCCCGACGGCGGGAAACCAGCGCAGGGTCACCGCAAAAATCAGCAGCGAGTACAGCGCCACCACAAAAGCCGGTGCGGTGATGCAGGCTACTGACAATACGCCGGTCACGCGGTCAAGCAACGAATTGCGATGGATGGCCGAGTAACAGCCCAGTGGAATACCCAGCAGCATGGCACCGACGATAGCGCTGACAATCAGCCACAGGGTATAGGGCAATTGGTCGAAGACAATCGTGACCACCGGCCGATTGCTGATCACGTCCATGCCGAGATCGCCGGTCAACAGGTTGCCGAAAAACAGCAGGATCTGCACCGGCAGTGGCTTATCCAGGCCCATTTGCACGGACATATTGGCGATCAGTTCGGGGGTGGCGCGCGGCCCCAGGATAATCCGCGCCGGGTCGCCGGGCACTAGATGAATCATACAGAACAACAGGCTCACCGCCAGCATGACGATGACGACGCCCAGCACAATACGTTTACCGAAATACAGTAACACTGTATCCTCCAGCGGGTTTCAGCACACAAACCCGCCGCGCATATCGCGGCGGGCACGATCAGCGTACTTAGGCGCTGGCGAAGTCGCGGAACAGCGGCAGGCCGTCCGGTCTGAACGCGGGTCGAATGCCGGTACTGTAAATCACCGGGGTGGCCTCGTGGGTGAGGAAGCGGTAGGCACCGCTGGCTTCCATCAAATCTTGCATTTTGCGGTACATTGCATCGCGCTTGGCTGGATCGGTTTCGGCTTTTGCAGCGGCTTCCAGCGCGTCGAACTCGGCATTGCTGAAACGCTCCCAGTTCCACACGCCCTTTTGCGCATCGATAAACCACGCGGTGGCGTAGGAGGGATCGGGTGCCATTGAAAAGCGGTTCAGGATCAGTTGAATATCCTTGTAGCGCTCGCCTGCACTGGCATCACCCAGCGACCAGAACGCCCCCGATTCGTGCAGGTTGATCTCGACGGTAATGCCGACCTGCGCACAGGTGGCCTGAATCACTTGCGCGGTGGTAACGTTGGTGGCTTTGTTGAGCACATCCAGCGTGACGGTGACGCCGTCGGCCATGCCGGCCGCTTCAAGATACGCTTTGGCCTTGGCAAAATCCGCCTGCGGAGCGACCAAAGACTGCTCGCGGTGACCGATTAAACCGGGCGCAATAATGCCGGTGGCCGGTTGCGCCACGCCGAAATAAGACGCCTGCATAATCGACGGCACGTCGATGGCGTGCTGGATAGCCTTGCGCAGATCCTCGTTAGCCAGCAAACCGTTCTCGACATTCATGCCCACCCATACGTAAAACAACGAGGGGTATTCCTCAATGCGGCTGTTGGCCGGTGGCGACGCTTTAAGGTTTTCCAGCGAACCGAGCGCGATGCGGGTGTAATCGATGTCACCCGATTCAAAGGCGATTTGCGCGCTGTTTTCATCGTCAATCGGCAAAATGCGAATCTCGTCGAATGCGGCGCTGCCGCCGTGCCAATCCGGGTTGCGCGCCAACACGGTGCGCTGCTTAGGCTGCCAGGACTGGTGTAGGTAGGGGCCGGATGCGCAGGGTGTGCTGGTCGCTACTTTACCGCCCGCTTTTTCCCAAGCCTTTTTACTGACGATATTGCCAACGATGTACGGCAGTGCAATCGTCCACACCGGCGCGTAAGGTTCGTTAAACACAATCGTGCCGCTGTATTTGCCGTCGACCCGCACCGTTTTGAGGCTGCCCCAATCGGGCTTGTTGGTCGACTTCAAATCGTCGTCAAGGATGCGCTCGAAAGAATACTTCACATCCTTAGCGGTCATTTCACCGTAGCCGTTATTGAACATGATGCCTTGTTTCAGGGTGAAGGTGACTTCCGTTGGACTGTTCTGCTCAATCGATTCGGCCGCGTCCAGTTGATACCCCCATTCACGCCCCGGCTTGTACTGCACCAGTTTGCTGTAAATACAACTGTGAATTTCTTCGTCGACCACGCCCTGAGAGAATGCCGGATCGAGGCTGCGCATATCGGCATAAGCGCGGACTTTCAGGATTTTCTTGCCGTCCGCAAAAACCACTTCACCGAAGCTGCCGCTGGCGAGTGCAACACCGGCAGCAGTACGTTGCAAGAAACGGCGACGACTAAACATCGCAGCCGACAGGGGTATATTTTGGTCGCTCATGGCGATTCCTCCAAGTGGAGTTTTTTATAGAGGACGATCTCGCAAAATGTCCAATTGATCCTGTTTTGGCCCTATATTAACGCCGATAATGAATTCGTAAAGTGTTGATATTAATGGATATTATTTTCCGTACTGAAACACAAATGTAGCCGCGGATGACGTATTGCGAAACCATCATGGAGAACTGTGCACGATTGTCTTTTTGCCTTATGGAGGCATCAAAAACGTGCTAAGCATGGCGGATACAGATTGTAAATGCAATTCCGAAGAGTTGCTCATGAGGTAAGCTGTGGCTGAACCACGAGGCACCTCGAAAACCCCGCTTCGTTAGCTTTTCGAGGTGCCCTACGGTGCTATTGGGGGAGCACCATGGGACATGATTACTCCCGCGCTGAGCATTTCCGCCGTACCATTCGCTGGGGCAGTGTGCCGAGAAACAGGGGGGGCCGGCTGAGAGGCTTTGAGGCCCTGCCTGCAGTCATCACTGGAGTGACATTCAAGGATGGCATTGAGCTTACAAAATTCAATCAGAGCGCCGCTTGATGCAATCCCCTATACACCCAGATTTGACAATAGCCTAAGCTACCGCAATCCCTGTCTTAGCGCGCAGCAGTTGTGTGGCGTGAGCACGCTGGCAAGCGATGAGCGCGCTCACCAAGAGGCGTTGCTGCGCTTGCTGTCCTGTGCGTTGGTGCGCTTCATTGTGTCAAAAAATTCACTATTGGTCTTGGTCGCCTTGATGCGCTGCAACAGGAATTCGATCGCTTGTACTTCATCCATTGCGGATAAGACGCGGCGCAGGATCCAGATCTTCTGCATTTCTTCTACCTTCATCAATAATTCTTCACGGCGCGTACCGGAGCGATTGATATTAATCGCGGGATAGATGCGGCGCTCAGCGATTTTGCGCTCCAAGTGCAACTCAGAGTTCCCAGTGCCCTTGAACTCCTCATAGATCACCTCATCCATGCGCGAGCCGGTCTCAATCAAAGCGGTCGCAATAATCGTCAGACTGCCGCCTTCTTCAATATTGCGTGCGGCACCGAAAAACCGTTTTGGTCGTTGCAGGGCATGGGAATCAACCCCTCCAGTGAGTACTTTCCCAGAAGACGGGGCAACCGTGTTGTAAGCGCGCGCAAGGCGGGTGATCGAATCCAGCAGGATAACCACATCAAGCCGGTGTTCGGCTAGGTGTTTGGCTTTTTCGATCACCATCTCAGCTACTTGTACATGTCGCGTCGCCGGCTCGTCAAAGGTGCTCGAGATCACTTCACCTTTCACCGAGCGCGCCATTTCGGTCACTTCTTCTGGGCGTTCATCGATCAGTAGCACGATCAGATAGCATTCTGGGTGGTTTGTCATAATCGAGTGCGCGATGCTTTGCAGCATCACGGTTTTACCCGCTTTCGGCGGCGATACGATTAATGCCCGTTGGCCACGCCCGATAGGAGCAACTAAATCGATGATGCGCGGTGTTATATCCTCAGTGGCACCATTGCTACACTCCAACACAAAGCGTTGCTTGGCGAACAACGGCGTCAGGTTCTCAAACAGCATTTTGTTCTTGGTCGCATCCGGCAACCCCATATTGATCTTATCGACCTTCAGTAACGCGAAATAATGCTCTCCATCCTTTGGCGGGCGAATCTTGCCGGTTATTGTGTCACCGGTGCGCAGGTTAAAACGACGGATCTGACTCGGTGATACATAAATATCGTCGGGGCCTGCAAGATAGGAGCTATCGGCCGAGCGCAGGAAGCCATATCCCTCATTGAGGATCTCAAGGACGCCATCGCCATGAATATCCTCGCCTTTGCGGGCATGGCCTTTGAGCAGGCTAAAAATAATGTCCTGTTTGCGCTGCCTAGAGATGCCATTGATTCCCATCTTCTGCGACAAATTAATCAGATCGATGGTCGGGAGTTGTTTCAGTTCGGTAAGGTTCATGGTTAATGGTTAATGTGCAAAAAAGTGAATGAGTAAGAGAGGAGGTTTATGCAAAACCTTATAGTGAACCGCTTACGCGGGAATGATGGGGTGAGAATACCCCAAAGCGTTGCACAAGCCCCTGATAGGGGGGTAATTCTGAGACGGTGTCATTGATGGAAACCCTCCCCTCGGAAAACCGAAAAGGGAGGTGAGGAACGGGGAGGTCGGGGGTTATGGGCGATGCCCCGCGCTCGTAGCAAGCATGAGGCGGCAGGTTGGGGGTTATCCTATTGGGCGTTGCTATCCTTCCACTGCTGCTCGATACACTTCTCGGAAGCTTTTGGGGAGTGTCGCAAAAGGGCGATCAGGTACGCTTACTCTGGGTACCTTAAAAACCAGCTTCGCTCGCTTTTCGAGGTGCTGTCTATTGGTGGAAGGATTTATAAATCAACTTCTGTACGTTACAGCTGATCATAGCCCTTCACCCATCCCATTCAGGGTTTTCGATGCACCCTACTGTATTACGAAAGTGGCAATCCGCAATGCCGAAGCGGGTATGAAACGCCCGCTTATCGACAGAATCAAGTGCCGCATAGGTGCCACTTGGATTTATTTGCTATGCTGCTGGGCTTTCTTTTTGTCTCTAAACCAATAAACTGTGTCATTGGTTTTCTTTACCTCAAATAAGTCGATTGCAAGAAATAGATCACTAAGTTTCTTGTAGCCATAGTTGCGCTGATCGAAAGATGCTCTGTTTTTAATGTGATTTCCTATAGGCCCAAGCATTGCCCATCCTTCATCTTCTTCGACAGCTTCTATTGCTTGACGAAGCAAGTTTATCAACTTTGTATCACGCTTTAGAGCTTGGGATGATTTTCTTATGATTCCTTCTGATTCCGATTCAGTATCTTCTTTTTCATCGAGAAAAAGAAATTTTGAACAACTATTAACAAATGGATCAGGTGTCTTGCGTTCGCCAAAACCTAGAACTAATTTTCCTTCAGCGATTGATCTTGTTGCAAGAGGGGTAAAGTCAGAGTCAGATGAGACGAGGCAAATTATATCAACATTTTTAGTGTAGAGTACATCCATCACATCTATCGTTAGGGCTATATCAGAGGCATTTTTCTGTTTAGTAAGGTCAAATTGCTGAATAGGTTGAATTGCATACTCATGAAGAATTTCTTCCCATGGTTTTAAACTTGATTTTTTCCAGTTCCCATAAGCTTTTCTTATGTTGACAACACCGTACGTTGCAAGCTCAGATAAAATGAAATCAATATTTGATGCCGGGGCATTATCTGCGTCAATAAAAATAGCTATTTTTTCTTTTGATTCCAATGTTATTTCCTTGAAGAGGGCAACATAACACCACGCATCAGCAGCAAACCACAAGCGTAACGAGTGGTTCGTCTGGTTGTATGCGCTTGTTAGCCGGTTTTCCTCATACAGTTTTTACATTTCTATGCTCGTCACATAGAAAGGGAAATCGTTCATTCGCGGAGTAATGAATGCGATCATGAACAGCACTGTCCATTATCGACTAAAAGTATCACCAATCTCACTGATACATTTAAGAGAGTGTTCATCATCAGATAGATTAAGGCGTAAAAACGCAAAATAAGAAACAGTAACTTATTGATTTTTAATGTTTCCTTATGATGCAAAATCAGGTAAAGTTATCTATGCATTAACACTCACATATTTAATAATGAGGCTATTGCAAGAAATCCGTGATGTTGTTTCGCAATAGCTACAGATGGTATATTACGGAATAGTTGTCAGTTACTTCACGTAACCTGACAGTTAGGTTGGATCACTCGAACATTTCTTACTACTCTTCAATTCCCTCAAAGCATCAATGCGATTATTTGCACTTTCAATAGCTGCGCTTTTTTCCATAGCATTACCTATCCCAAAATCACCTAGTATCGCAAGCACATCTTTTCCGCTAAACTCACTTTCTTTATTCACATGATCGATAAACCCTCGAACCTTTGCCATTTCAAGATCAATCTCCCTACACGACATTGCACCTTGTTCATAAGCGGATAGAATACCTTGACGACCATAGTGTTTAGTGGCACAACCTTGCATAATGAATCCAATTACGATTACTACAAATATTTTCGTTAACTTTTTCATTGTGTCTCCATTATTTACGTAGGCCTAACGCCATTGCGGATAAACCGCGGGGGGTAGAAGTTTACGCTTGGGAACGACTGTCTGCTCCATCCGCCGCTTGATAGGCGGAGCGCAAGCGGAGCCGGTCAATGCAATGGAGTGGAGCCCAAGGCGACACGCAGCAACCCCGATAAGCTGACTAGCGAAGCGGTCAGCTTATCGACCAAACTCAGCGGCGGCGTTTAGCCGTCTGCTGGAGTGCCTTGTTAGGCATACATTAACTTCCCTTTTGGTTCAGGAATAGGTTCACCGATTTCTTCTGCAGTTTCCGCCCATTCTTTTATAACTTGCTGGGCATTACTGATGGCTTCTTCATAAGTTTCGCCGTCTGCCATACAGCCTGCTAATTCTGGCACTTCAACAATAAATGCCCCATCGTCCTGACTCCAATATACAATTAACTCATATTTAAACATCGTTCATATCTCTCAATTTATATTTGATAATGATGTTCCTGACTTGCTTTATTTGATAGGGTTTTGCTATGTTATTTTTTGGTTGTAGATTGATGATTCCATCAACACCAAAGCTTTGTGAAAATATGATGACTGCCACGAACTCTTATATCAAATCCTATTTTAACAAGAAGGTTACACAAAGCAAAAAAGGGTATATCAGCATCTAATTTTCCAATCAGGATACGGGTTAGAAGTTTGCCATATTTTCCTACTAATTTTTAGGATACCTCGGAAAATCTAGGTATTTATATCCTGCTCAAGGTAAAGAGGGGGGCAATAAATTGGGCAAGACCCAAGAAGAAGTATCTTAGTGTGAGGATATTTGCTGCTGTTTTTTTTATTGAATGGCCTGTATTCCGGCCCTTCGATCCATTTTTGGCATCAAAAGGCCTCAATATGGGCCCGCTGTAAATAAACTAACCGCTTCATGTTGTAATAGGCACCCCTCATGAGCAGAGCGGTACTTGCTCGCTGCTGCCCGATCGTGCGGATCAAAGTATCTCCCATCTGCGCTAACGCCGCAAAGATATGTTCGACTCTGGCACGCGTTTTGGCGATGCAATGGTTACGCCGTTTCTGGCAGGCCGACAGGGGATGACTTCGGTCTTCAGTGCTGTCTCGGTGTTTCCACTTCTGAATAGTGGTTCAAGCTACATTATATACTCCGATAGGGTCTCTCGAGCCAATAATAACCGTATGCTCATACGGAAGCCCTTCTGTCGATACGGAACATATATCTACAATCACCAAATCCCATAGAAAGCTTTGGATTACTGCTTCCCTGTACAAGCTCTCCATTAATGGGTTATTAATAGACCCGATCTATCTAATAAATTGGGTGTTAATCACACGAAACACGATAGTTAGGCATATTTTACGTTTTCATGAGCAGCAATAGATAAATATCTCGCTTTCTTTCTATTACTGTTAGAAAGTTGACTTGCAAGAACGAGGATGACTGATATGTTTTTCTCTTCCTTCTTGATGGATTGTTCAGCTCTAAGAACCGCAGAATACTTTATGCATTGGAAGATCCCTCTTTCAATATCATCGTTTCCAGATCGCTCTGATTTCACCTCAACCGCCGTTATTGAAGCGCTAGTTTCAAATACAACATCAATTGAGTCGCCTGATTTCAAGGGGTACTCTGTAATGCCCTTTATGTCGTAATCAAGCCCAATTGCATTTGGGTTTTTTGCTATGTAGTCTCTTAATGCTCTGTGCTCTGGTGAACCTTCACTACCATAGGGGTTGAACAATTCTTTTGTATTCTTTGTTTTTTGATCTATTTCCTCGGGGATATTGATTGATAGCTGTTTAAGCACTTCTAGCCAGCTATCCCCATACTCAAATATTTTTCGATATTCTGCAAAAGCAAAATCTCTCTTCTTTTCCTTACTAAGCGAAGGGTATGTAATGTTAAATTCCTTTAACCCATCACCAGGCAACTTGTTCGTTGAACTAACGCACATTGATTGGATGAGGGGCGGCCTCTTTCCCTCTATTAGCATGTGGTCAAAAAGATGCCCCATATATCCCAAGGTATCGCCAATATTTTTTCCAAATAGATTTCCTGTGTGTGGTTCAGGATAGCCAACTTGTTTGGCGATCATTCCATATGTAATGAACTTATCGCCGCCATTGAAGCTCTTTACTCTGCTAACGAGAGCCTTCAATAATTTTTTTGCCCAATAGCTGTGTTGTTCATTATCCATAATGTTTTTCTTTGCCTAATAGTACAATAAGTGGAAAACTTCCATGTCATTACTTGCTATAGATGGAAAACATTCTCCATCTATTGAAACGCTGTTGGTATTTTCCATTTATTGAGAAAATCGTAGAAGCTAAATCCAAGTTTCGCCCTGATCCCTCTTGAGAATTGATGGATCAGGTACGGGAGGTTTTACACCATCGCCTTTAACCCCCTCATAGAAAACCTCGAAAATGGCAGCGGGACAGGGGTTTTGGGGAAGGGACATGCTTATCTGTAACATAGAGGAGTTGATTCATACTCATGGGGACATCGAAAAACTTCAGCGGAATGGGGGTGAGGGAGGCCGTTTTGTGCACCTCTTGAGTCGCTGCTGCGTTTGACGCTCTGGAATGGCTTCGGGCAGTGCGCGCTGGGATGGCTTCGGGCAGTAGTGCGCTGGGATGGCTTCAAGCAACGCTCTGAAAAAAGCTTCGGGCAGTGCTCGGGAATGAAAGTACGAAGAATAGCCCTTTCCTGCATCTCCATAATAGCATAAATATAACCGGGGCTTGTCTATTGGTGCATTTATAGTCGTAAAGGAACAGTTGCATAAAAATTCTGGGCAGTCATCTGGCTCAGGAGGCCATCGCATAGTTACAGAGTGACAACAAATGCCCGGGGAGGATCCCAAGCAGCAGGATCAACAAGGCGTTGGCGGTCAGCATCGCCCGCAGGCTGGAGGGGATTGCTGTGGATTCCGTTTCCGCCGCGGGGGCAAAATACATCAGATGGCAGATACGCAGATAGTAAAACAAGCCGATCACCGAAAATACCACCGCCACCACCGCCAAGGCGATCTGATCAACTTCAATGATCGATAGCAACACCGACCATTTAGCCCAGAAGCCGACGAACGGTGGCACCCCGGCCATGCTCAACATCAGGATCAGCATCATCAGCGCAAACCATGGGCTGCGTTGATTCAGCCCGGTAAACGCATCGATACGGCTGTCGACCGCTTGGCCTTCAATGGCGATCACCATCGCAAATCCGCCGAGCGCCATCAGCGCATACACGAGCACATAGAATAACGCTGCACTATAACCATTACCAGTACCACTTATCACCCCCAAGAACAAAAAGCCCACATGGGCAATGGTAGAGTAACCCAGCATGCGTTTGATATTGGTTTGGGCGATCGCCACCACGTTGCCGATGGCGATCGACGCTATCGCCAGCAGGGTCAGCATCTCCCCCCACTGCACTTGCAAGCCCCCCAGTCCATCCACCAACAAGCGCATCAGCATGCCGAAGGCGGCGATCTTGGGCGCTGTCGCAATAAACAAGGTGATCGGGGTGGAGGCCCCTTCGTACACGTCTGGGATCCACATGTGAAACGGCACTGCGCCCAGCTTGAAAGCGACGCCGATGACCACCATGACCAGCCCCAAGGTCAGGATCAGCGGGTACTCGATCGCATCGCTGGCAATGCGATCATGGATCTGCGACAGCTCGAGTGATGCCGTAGCACCGTACACCATTGACATCCCGTAGAGCAAAAGACCGGAAGCCAGCGCCCCCAAAATAAAGTACTTGATCGCGGCTTCGGACGCGGTGGGCGAATCGCGCTCAAGTGCGACCATCGAATACAACGACAGCGACAGCAACTCCAGCCCCAGATAAACCGTCAGCAAACTATTGGCTGAGATCAACACCATCATGCCGAGAATCGCAAACAATGCCAGCGTGTAGTATTCGTTGCGCAGCAGGCCACGCTGCTGCATGCCAAAGCGCAGGTAAAACAGCACGAAATAGGACACCAGCAGGACAGCTATTTTGAGCGTCGCCGCTAAGCGATCGAAGACGAAAGACTTACTGAAGGTATATTGTGCCGCTTCGGGAAATAACGCGATACAGATAAGGGCCGCCACAACAAGGGTCGCCTGCGACAGGTAATAGTCCACCGCGCGGTATTTTTGCGGCAGATACACGCCGGCCAGCAGCACCACGCAGACCATGCCAAGCAACAGGATTTCCGGGATAGCAATGGTCAGCGCGGGGAGCGGGAAATACATAATTGTCTCAACCTTGTTTCAGGGGAAGAGAGAGCCGGCCTACGCCGCCACTGCCGCCGGCCAGTGCACAATTTGCGCAGTCAGCCGAGCCCCCGCCAAACGGCGCGTACCGCTCATAGCTTGCTGCGCCCAAGCTGTTCAAGCAAGTGCTGTACGCTCGGATTCATGACGTCGAGCAGCGGTGCAGGCCACAAGCCAAGCAGCAAGATCACCGCCGCCAGCGCCGCTAAGACGGCAATCTCAGGTAATTCGAGATCATTTAGCGTCGCCACGGCGTCCCTAGTTACGGGGCCGTAAATCACCCGCTTGTACATCCATAAGGTATAAGCCGCGCCCAACACCAAGGTCGTAGCCGCCAGCAAGGCGATCCAGAAGTTGGCGTGCAAGCTGCCGAGGATCACCATGAATTCGCCGACAAACCCCGAAGTGCCTGGCAATCCTACATTAGCCAAGGCGAACAGCATCATAAATGCGGCAAACACCGGCATCGCATTGACGACACCGCCATAGTCCTTGATCTCGCGGCTGTGCAAACGCTCATACATGATCCCGACACAAAGGAACAATGCTGCCGATATGAAACCGTGGGATATCAACTGCACCAGAGCGCCTTCCATGGCCATCATCGCCGCGCCGTGTTCGCTTGCGCCAAGGAGCATGAAGACGATAAAAAATCCCAAGGTGGCAAAGCCCATATGGGAAATGGATGAGTAGGCAATCAATTTCTTCATATCCGGCTGCACGATGGCGACCATCCCAATGTACACAATCGCCACCAGCGATAACAGGATCATCAGCCATGCCAGTTCACTGCTGGCATCGGGGGCAATCGGCAGGCTGAAGCGCACAAACCCATAGCCGCCGAGCTTGAGCATGATCGCCGCTAGGATCACCGAACCACCGGTAGGAGCCTCCACGTGGGCATCCGGCAGCCACGTATGTACCGGCCACATCGGCACTTTAACCGCAAACGCGGCGAGGAACGCAAGGAATATCAGGATCTGCGCCTCAAGCCCGAGGGGCAACTGGTGCATATCAAGGATTTCGAAGGAGCCCCCAGCGCTGTACAAATACAGCAAGGCAAGCAGCATCAGCACCGAGCCGAAAAAAGTGTACAGGAAAAATTTGACGCTGGCATACACTCGCCGCGCACCGCCCCAGATGCCGATAATCAGGAACATCGGAATCAGCAACGCTTCCCAAAAAACGTAGAACAAGATCGAGTCAAGCGCCGCGAAAGCGCCAATAATCAATCCACTCTGGATCAGGAACGCGGCATAGTATTGCGCCGACTGAGTTTTGACGACTTGGAAGCTCGCGATCACGACCAGCAACGTGGTGAACGTCGTGAGCAAAATCAGCGGCATTGAGAAACCATCAACCCCAAGATGGTAATGGATATTAAAGGCTTCAATCCATACCGCTTTTTCGCTGAATTGGGGTGCCGCAGTGGTGATGTCAAAGAGTCCGTACAATGGATACGACAGCAGCAGGTTGAGGAGTGCAACACACAGTGCAACGATCCGCGCCGCGTTGGCACCAGGATTGACGGCAGCAACCAGCAGCACCCACAGGCCACCGATGATCGGCACCCAGATCAGCAGGCTCAGCCATGGTATATTGATGAGCGCAGGCATAACGCCAATCAGATCGGCAGCGCAAACAGGCTGATCAACACCAGTAAGCCGATAATCATCCAAAACGCATAGGAATACAGGTAGCCGCTTTGGATGCGCCGCACGATCTGCGAACAGTGATCAACCACATGCCCCGTACCGTTGACCAGCATGCTGTCAATGGCACCACGGTCAATGTACTTCCATAACCACCCTCCGAGCCAACGGGTACCGCCAGCAAATAGCCAATCGTTGATCTCATCGCAGCCGTATTTGCGCATCAACAGCGCATGCAGGTGCCGATAACGCTCGGCAATCACCGCCGGCAATTGCGGCTCCCGGCACCACAGATACCAAGCGCATACGACCCCCAGCAGCATCAGCCACAGCGCCGGGGTCACCAGCGCATGCAGCACCATCGCCCCAGCGCCATGCCAAGAGGCTCCCATCCTAGCGAGTACATCGTGCGAAGCGGCGACATAAATGCTGTCGCCAAAATGGTTACCGTATAGCATCGGCTCGACAAACACCCAACCGATAACCACCGACGGAAGCGCCAGCAGCAACAGCGGCACCGTTACCACGGGTGGGCATTCGCGCAAGTGGGAGCGCGCCGTCTCATCCATGCGCGGCGCACCGTGGAACACCAGAAAAACCATGCGGAAGCTATACAGCGCGGTGATGAATACCCCTGACAATACCATCAGATAGACAAACCCAGCACCGGGCAGGGTCGAGTGATGCACTGCCTCGATGATCGATTCCTTGGAAAAGAAGCCGGCGAAACCGGGGAAACCGATCAATGACAGCGAGCCGATCAGAGTCGTTACCCAAGTTATCGGCAGGTACTTATAGAGTCCCCCCATGCGCCGCATATCCTGCTGATGATGCAGCGCGATGATCACCGCCCCCGCTCCTAGGAACAGCAGCGCCTTGAAGAACGCATGAGTGAACAAGTGAAAAATGCTGGCAGCATACGCCGAAGCGCCGAGCCCAACGGTCATATAACCGAGTTGAGATAGGGTCGAATACGCCACAACCCGCTTAATGTCGTGCTGCACCAGTCCCAATAGCCCCATGAAGAACGCGGTGATGGCACCGATCACCATGACCACCAGCAGCGCGGTGGACGACAATTCAAACAGCGGCGACATGCGCGCCACCATGAAAATGCCGGCGGTCACCATCGTCGCGGCATGAATCAATGCCGATATAGGGGTCGGTCCTTCCATCGAGTCAGGCAGCCATACATGCAACGGAAACTGCGCCGATTTGCCCATTGCGCCGATGAACAACAAGATACACATGACGCTGAACACCGACCATTCGGCACCCGCGAAAAGCGCGATCGTGGTACCGACAAGCTCAGGGGCAGCGGCAAATACGGTGCGATAGTGCAGACTGTCACAATACAGCAGCACACAAGCGATCCCCAGCAAAAAACCTAAGTCGCCAACGCGGTTGACCAAAAAGGCTTTGAGGTTAGCGTGAATCGCCGATGGGCGCTGATACCAGAAGCCGATCAACAGGTACGAAACCACCCCTACCGCTTCCCAACCGAAAAACAGTTGCAGGAAATTATTCGACATCACCAGCATCAACATCGCGAAAGTGAACAGCGAGATGTAGCAAAAGAAACGCTGGTAACCCGGGTCATCGTGCATATAGCCGATGGTGTAGATATGCACCAGCAACGACACCGTGGTCACCACCAGCATCATCGTCGCCGTCAGGGGGTCAATCAGAAAACCAACCTCAAGCTGCAAGTCACCGACGACGCCCCAGACGTAAAGGGTCATGTCCAGCGTTTCAGCGCCGCCGACCTGCTGCTGAAAGCAGATGAGCGACAGCAGCGTCGCGCTGCCGACGCCGCCGATGCACACCCAGTGGGTTGCCGATCGACCAATGACCTTCCCCAGCAGACCGGCGATCAAAGCGCCGATCAACGGAGCCAGCACGGTTATTGTGTATAGCGATGGCGACATCAATCAGCCTTTCATGCGGTTCATATCAGCGATGTTGATGCTGCGCAGGTTGCGAAACAGCAGCATCAGGATAGCTAAGCCGATGGCAGCTTCAGCAGCCGCGACAGTGAGAATAAAGAACACAAAAACCTGCCCCTGCAGATCATCGAGAAAATAAGAAAAGGCAATAAAGTTGAGGTTGACTGACAGCAGCATCAGCTCGATGGCCATCAGCAAGATGATCACGTTTTTACGGTTCAGGAAAATGCCGCCGATGCTGATGCAAAACAACACCGCACTGAGCAGCAAGTATTCAATCAAAGAAATCATTTTTTAATGTATGCACCACCAACCCAACGTCCGCTTTCGCCGCGAGGCCGGTATGGTATAAAAAATATAGCAATACTGATGATCTCGCAAAAGGTCCAATCGGTCCTGTTCTGGTCATTATTTACGCCGATGATGAACTCGTAAAGTTTTGATATTCATGGATATTATTTTGCGTAACGGAACACAAAGATAGCAGCGGGTGACTTTTTGCGAAACCTTCAATAGCGTCTTACTTGTTTTATGGACGCTTATCATAACCAGTAGAACGCTCTCGGAGGTTTTGCGATACGCGCCATCATTCCTTGTCGCGGTTGTTACGTTTTTCATGCGACTCGGCAGGCATTGAGATCAGGCGTATCCTGTCGCTCGCTCGTACCCGCACCTGTTGTTCCGCACGCAGACGCTTGAGACCGCTGCGGCGCCGCAGCGTGAGGGCAATCGCCGCCACGATGGCGACCAGCAGGATAACCGCGGCGATCTCGAATGGGTACACATAGACGGTGTATAAGATCTCGCCCAAGGCTTCGGTATTGCTGTAATCGGCAGCGATTGATGCGGGTGACACCTGCCGATCGGTGATTGAGGTCAATAACACCAAGCCAAATTCGATCAGGACCAACGTAGCCACCACGATGCCCAATGGCAGGTAGCGTATGAAGCCCTCTCTCAGCGGTGCCACGTTGACATCCAGCATCATCACGACAAACAAAAACAACACCATCACCGCGCCAACATAGACCAACACCAGAACGATCGCGAGAAACTCGGCATGCAGCAGCAGCCACAGCGCGGCAGCGGTGAAGAAGGTCAGCACTAGGTATAACGCGGCATGCACCGCATTGCGTACCGTAACCACGCGGATAGCAGCCATCGCCAGCATCACGGCAAATACATAAAATACGGCTTTAGTCAGCATCAGCGGAGCAATAGGGAGCATCAACAAACTGGAGGCGTACGATGGATGGATAGTTACTGCACGTGATACCACCACAGCGGGCGGTGAGCGGGATCAGCGATAAGCGGAATCGGCTTTGCGAGCGTCAGCGATTTGTACTTCGTAGCGGTCGCCGATGGCGAGCAACTTTTCCTTGGTCATAATGTTATCGCCACGGTTCTCAAAGTGATACTCGTGGATGTCGGTTTCAACGATCGCATCCACAGGACATGATTCCTCGCAAAAACCACAGTAAATGCACTTGAACAGATCGATATCGTAGCGTGTTGTGCGCCGTGTGCCATCGTCGCGGGATTGCGCTTCAATCGTGATCGCAAGCGCTGGACACACCGCTTCGCAGAGCTTACAGGCAATGCAGCGCTCCTCCCCGTTGGGGTAACGGCGCAGTGCATGCAAGCCGCGAAAGCGCGGAGATTTAGGGGTTTTCTGCTCTGGATAGAGGAGCGTGGATTTATTGCTGAACAAATAGCGCAGTGTCAAAGCCAGCCCTTTGCTGAGCTCGATCAAAAAATAACTCCTGAACCAATGGGCGATAGCACGCATTTGAAATTAACCCTTATCAAACCATGGTGGCAAACCGATGACGATCATCATCCCGGTAACCACGATCCAAACGATCGTGATCGGAATAAGCACCTTCCACCCGAGGCGCATGATCTGATCGTAACGGTAGCGCGGGAAGGTGGCGCGTAACCATAAAAACAAAAACATGAAACCCATGGCCTTCAGCAACAGCCAGTGGATCCCATCGGTGAACGGAAACAATTCATGCAGCGCACTACTCGGCGGCACGGGTGATAACCATCCACCGCAGAAGAACACCGTGGCAAGCACCGAAATCAGCACCATATTAGTGTATTCGGCCATGAAAAATACCGCGAATGCCATCCCAGAGTATTCTACATGAAAGCCTGCGACGATCTCGGATTCCCCTTCTGCCACGTCAAACGGTGCCCGGTTAGTCTCGGCCACCCCGGCGATCAGGTACACCACAAACATTGGCAACAACGGCAACCAGAACCAATGCAATAGTCCACCACCGGCCTGCGCACGCACGATGTCAGCCAGATTCAGGCTGCCGGCAGCCATCAATACAACCACCAGAGCAAAACCCATAGCGATCTCGTAAGCGACGATCTGCGCCGCGCAGCGCATCGCGCCCAGCAGCGCGTACTTTGAGTTCGACGCCCAACCGGCGATGATCACCCCATACACGCCGACCGAGGTCATGGCCAGCACATACAGCAAACCGGCATTGATGTCAGCGAGTATTAGGTGGCTGTCAAACGGGATCACGGCCCATGCCGCCAGCGCCGTTGTCAACGAGATAATCGGTGCCATAAGAAACAACCCGCGATCAGCGCCACTCGGAATGATGATCTCCTTAAATGCCAGCTTAACGGCATCGGCGATCGGTTGCAGCAGACCACCAGGGCCAACGCGGTTCGGTCCCAAGCGCACCTGCATAAAACCGATCACCCTGCGCTCGGCATAGGTGTAATAAGCCACGACCAGCAATAGCGGCACGGTTATCGCAAAGATTTTGATCAGAATCCAGATCAGCAGGACAAATGAATCGAGCATCGGCTCACTTCTTTAAGGTGTGTAACGGAAGCGCCGGGAGGGGTAATCTTTTCTGAGGGACGCGGAGAAACCCATGAGAGATGGGGCGTTGTGGGAAAGCGGCGCAATTTTGCAGCCGATTATAACAGGGCACATCGAAAAACCTTGAATGATGATCTCGCAAAAAGTCATCTGCGATGACATACAGCGTTCGGAAGAAAAAATAATATCGATAAATATCAATGTGTTATGGACTCTTTATTGGCCTTCATAATGCCGAAAAAAGACTGAATTGGATTTATTGCGAGACCATCATCTATAAGTGCTTGGGTTTCATAAAATGCCATTTAGCACATCATCCTTTAGTACAGCTAACGACTTAGGTAACGCACCGCTGGATCGCGAAGCACGGCGACTACCAAGACGCGCAGCGTCTTGGTAGTCGCGTTGACCTGATTGTTAGGCGAGGAAGTCATCGCTCTATGTCCACATTGAAGGGCGGTCGCATTAGACCGATAGCCATGTCCTCCAGATAGAAGCGGTTAGCGGCGTTCATATCTCCATCCAAGGCAACGTACGACACGCCTATGTTTTCGAGGATAAGTTCCACCGGTGTAGTCTCCTTCAGAAAGTGGTGCTCGACTCCCGCACGAAGCTGGCAGCTTGTGGTTGGGGCCTTGTGCCTTTGCCTCCCGATTGAGCTTGGAAAAATCCGCGAGGGCGTATCTAGGCACAGGTGCTTGCCAATTCGGGAAGACAGGTCTTTGGCACTCTTGCCGACATAAAGCGGAACCGGCAGGTCTGCCTCCAGACCTAGCCACTCATCGTCAACCTCGATTGGCACCGTTCGACTCCCCGGCCCGTGAAGATTCAATTCGCGATTAAATGTTGCAGCTTTCAGAGATGAAGTTGGGCCTGTCCACCAGAATGCGTAGACACCACCGCTCTTTGTGACCTGACCAGATTGCATCCGATAATTCGAACCATAGGGGGATACAGCCACCTGCAACTTCTCATGCTTGAGGCGGCAGAGTTCTTCGAACCATCGCCCAAGTAACCCGGCCTGAACACCTGCACCCACGCCAAATCCTCCTCTAATGGACACCTCGGAAAATGGCAACAGGATGGGGGTTGGGGGGAATGGGTATGATCACGTAGAACGTAAGTCGTTGATTTATAATCCTTCCCACAACGGTCAGTCGCACGTACAAACCAATGCCGTGGTGCTTGCCACGACCGTGATGCCATACCATGCGGTCAGGCGCGCTCGACAATGTTAGCGGGAGCGCTCAGGCGTTGAGACATTCTTGGGTGCGGGAGGGTGCCCGTCAGCCGGTAGGGCGGTTGCGACACGCTCGTCGGCCAATATCATCCATGCCGTGCGCAGGTAGCTTACCATTGTCCATAAAGTTATTAACATCGCTAGGTATAACAACCAAAGACCAAACCAGTACATCGATACATTGAACAGGGGGTGCTGATACATCATCGTAATCACCGCGACTGTTTGCAGCGTCAATTTATATTTAGCGGTTTTGCTGACGGCGATCTGGCTGTGTTGCGCTAAGCGGGCAATCAACTCTCGCAGGGTGGTAATTAAAATTTCGCGAAAAATAATGACCGTGGACGGGATCACCAACCACGGCGAACCATCGGCACCGACCAGAAGGATCAGACTGACGCAGATCACCAGCTTGTCAGCCATTGGATCAAGAATAACGCCGATGCGCGATGTCTGCTGCCAGCGACGCGCTAGGTAACCGTCCAGCCAGTCAGTCAGCGCCGCCAGAATCAGGATCACGACACAGGCCGGGCGTCCCCATGAGAACGGCACATAAAACAGCAGTACCAGCAACGGGGCACACGCCAAACGCAACAAAGTTAAGGTGTTGGGGATGTTCATCACGTCTTGTGCAACGTCTCATAGATGGTCTTGGCGATACCCTTACTGATGCCATCGATGCGCGCCAAATCCTCTACCCCGGCGCGCATAACCCCTTGCAGGCCGCCGAAAGCCTGTAGCAGTCGCTGGCGGCGCTTGGGGCCGACATTGGGGATGCATTCCAACACCGAAGCGCTGGATGACTTGCGCCGCCGCTGACGGTGACCGCTGATCGCAAAGCGGTGGGCCTCATCGCGGATGTGTTGGATCAAATGCAGCGCGGGCGAATCAGCAGGCAGCGCGATCCCGCTTTCCGCGTGGGCGAAGTACAGAGTCTCAAGTCCCGGCTTGCGCCTCGCCCCCTTAGCCACTGCGCCTACCAACAGATCGTCGATTTGCAGCGCATCCAAAGCCAGCAACGCTTGCTTCAACTGCCCTTTGCCGCCATCCACCAACACCATGTCGGGGTGTTTGCCGTGCTGTTGCTTGAGGCGTTTATAGCGCCGATGCAACACCTCGCGCATCGCTGCATAATCGTCTCCCGCAGTGGCAGGCTCCAGATTAAAGCGCCGATAGTCGGATTTGATCGGCCCCTCAAGGCCAAATACAACACACGCTGCAACCGTCAGATTACCACTGGTATGGCTAATATCAAAACATTCGATACGGCACGGCTGGCTGGCCAATCCGAGCGCTTGCTGCAATGCCTTGAAGCGCTTGCTGAAATGGCTGCTGTGCTGCTGGCGCTGCGTGATCGCAAGCCTAGCGTTGTCGTTCGCCATGCGCAACAAACGATCGCGCATCCCGCGCACCGCGGTGCTGATCTGCACTTTGTGTCCCGCAACCGCGCCGAGGGCATCTGACAGCCAGCCCGCATCGATCAAAGCGTGGTCGATAACGATCTCTGGCGGGATCCCCTTGGGTGCCGTCGCATTCAGATAGTACTGCGGGATGAACGCCGCCAGCAACTCCTGGGGCGAAGCATGGGCCGCGTGTAACGGCGTCAGCGTCCGCGCGCCTAGGTTATGGCCGTTGCGGATCGACATTAAAGACACGACTGCTATCTCGTTGGCGGTCTGTACCGCGATTACATCTAGGTCACTGCGCAACCCCGCCACGTACTGGCGCGTCTGAATAAGCCGCAGGCTGGCGATCTGGTCGCGGTAGCGAGCAGCCAACTCAAACTGTAAGGCATCCGACGCGGTCTCCATACTGCGCGCCAGCTCGGCGATCATGTGCTCACTGCGCCCTTCAAGAAACATCAACCCGTGACGCACATTATCAGCATAGTCCGGTTCATTGATAAAGCCAACGCAAGGGGCACTGCAGCGCTTTATCTGATATTGCAGACAGGCGCGCGTACGATGGTTGAAGAAATGGTCGTCGCACTGACGAATGCGAAACAGCTTATACAACTGATTGAGGGTTTCGCGCGTCGCGCTGGCGCTGGCGAACGGGCCAAATAGACGCCCACGGCGCTTGCGACTACCGCGATAAAACGAGAAGCGTGGAAAGCGGCTGTCACTTGAGCAGTGGATATAAGGGAAGCTCTTGTCATCCCGCAACAGAATATTGTAGCGCGGTTGATGCTCCTTAATCAGGTTGTTTTCAAGCAGCAGAGCCTCAATCTCGGTATGAGTCACCGTGATCTCAACCGACTGCGTGGCTGCCATCAGCAACCGCGTTTTGGGGAGTAGTTGGGTTATTGCGCGAAAATAGCCTTTGAGCCGATTGCGCAGCGATCGCGCCTTGCCGACATACAGGACCTCACCCGCCTCATTGCACATGCGGTAGACGCCGGGGCTGTGAGTCAGTGTTTTGAGGAATGCACTGACATCAAACGCATTGGCGTCAGATGCCAGCCCGGTGCCGTTGGCGCTCAGGCACATACAGCCATCCTGTTTCTTCCCCCCAACGTTCATTTCGCCATTCAGCCATTCCCTCCGTCCCCTCTTGCATCATACCTTCATGGTATGGGAGAACAGGGTGGGGGCGGGGAATATGCCCCTCTTTGATCAACCCGTTGAGCGGCGATCAATGCACGCCTGATCATCAGCATTGCGCGGGACGCTGTGCTGTTGAATATACGCAATAGCCGCATCAATGCGGCGCAATGCGCGTTCGCGACCTGTCATCCATAGCGTATGCTCTATGGACGGGGATGCAGCAGTTCCTGTCAGGGCAACGCGCAATGGCTGCGCTAGACTCCGCAATTTGACGGCGTCGTCGGCGACGACTTGGCTGACGGCGGCGTACAGGTCGGTCGGCTCCCAGGGCCCCAACTGCTGTAGCCGCAGGCGCAGTTGTTGCAGCAGCGGTTGCGCCGCCGGGCGTAAATATTTGCGCGCCGCGGCGGCATCGAATGCGATCCTGTCGCAATACGCAAAAGCGCTCTGCGCCGCCATATCCAGCATGGTTTTGCTGCGCTCACGCTGCACTTCAACGATTGCATCAGGCGCCGGTCCGGTGCTCGGATCGAGGCCGGCGGCACGCAGTCGCCGCGCCAGGATTGCCGCCAGCCGCGCCCCATCGGCGGTCTTGATGTAGTGTTGATTGAGCCACTTGAGTTTGTCAAAATCAAACGTCGCAGGCGAGCGATTAACCGCTTCTATGCTAAAGCAGGCGAACAATTCCTCAAGGCTGAAAATCTCCTGATCGTGGTGTGACCAGCCAAGCCGCACGAGGTAATTGCGCAGCGCTTCCGGTAGGTAGCCCTGATCCCTGAACTCCATCACCCCAACCGCGCCGTGGCGTTTGGATAAGCGTTTGCCGTTGGCACCGAGGATCATCGGCACGTGCGCATACACTGGTGCCTCGGCATCTAGGGCGCGCAGTATGTTCATCTGACGCGGCGTGTTGTTAATATGGTCATCGCCACGGATAACATGCGTGATCGCCATCTCCAGATCATCAACGACAACGGTGAAGTTATAGGTTGGGCTACCATCGGGGCGGGCGATGATCAGATCATCAAGCTCCTGGTTGGAAAACGTAAGACGCCCCCATACCAAATCGTTAACGATGACCTCACCGTGACGCGGATTACGAAAGCGCACCACCGCAGGATTAGCGGCACTCACCTCCCGATCACGGCAATGACCATCGTAGCGCGGCTTCATCCCGCAAGCGTGTTGCTCTTCACGCATCGCCTGCAAGCGTTCACGCGAACAATCGCAGCGGTAGGCATCACCGCTATTCAACAAACGCTCGATATACAAGCGATACAATGCCATGCGCTGCGATTGATAAAAAGGCGTCTGATCATACGCTATACCAAGCCACTCAAGTCCCTCAATGATGGTATCCACCGCCGCCTTGGTTGAACGCTCAGCATCGGTGTCTTCAATGCGCAACAGGTTGACTCCTTGATGGCGGCGTGCATACAGGTAGCAGAATAATGCGGTCCGTGCGCCACCAACATGCAGGCTGCCGGTGGGGCTCGGGGCGAATCGAGTTCTGACGATCATGGTTGCGGTCTCTCACACGTGGTCGCTAAAAAGCGTTACTTAAAATCAATTAATAAGCGCCATTGCAGCACCTGCCCCATGATCGAGTCGCCTGAGTTGGCTCGCTAGTGGCAACATTACGCTGCGGTCATCGCTTAGCGCCCGATCACTGAGGCAAATCCCTCCAACACACATCTTGATTGCTTCAAATCTGCCTATATTTTATAGTGAGGACTCTGAAAAGCCCATCGCCGATAGATGGTCAAGGAAGGGCAGGACCTTAAGGTAAGGGCACCTCTTTCCCCAAACTACCTACCCCATTCAAAGTTTTCGAGGGGGTACCCTAACGCAGATTATAACACTTTGTTTGATGACCATTCCCCCATGAAACACAAATCAGGCAGCCACCTTGCAAGCGCGTCTTGCTTAGTTTTTCGAGGTGCTCTATAGTCTGATTGTCATGGGCGCGTAGCTCAGCGGGAGAGCATCGCCTTCACACGGCGGGGGTCACTGGTTCAATCCCAGTCGCGCCCATTAACCACAAGGGTACCCTGCGGGGCTTGTCTGTTGGGGAAATGACCCTTCCCCCAAACCCTTAGCTTTTCGAGGTTCTCTGAAGGATCTTTTGAGCTTATTCAACAATAATTCCCAGCCCCTGACTACGCCAGCTTGAAGCGGCTCGGGTTTTACAGAGCCAAGAAGCGTGGAACGCCGCTGTCTGAGCTATACTGTATTTTGTTCGGTGCTGTTGGATCAGAACTTACGGTATGCGAAACACAACTCTGATGCAATACGCGTAATATCCCCCATGCGTGGAGGACGGCTTCTCACTTGAGCGAAATCCCGACCAGCGTATTGGTTGGTATATTGGTGCTGATGGTTGTGGTTTCCGGGTTTTTTTCTGCCTGTGAAACCGCGATGATGTCATTGAACCGCTACCGGGTGCGGCACTTGGCTACCCAAGGGCACCGTGGTGCGCATCGCATCCTGCAGATGCTGAAGCGCCCTGAGCGATTGCTGGGCTTAATCCTTCTCGGCAACAATTTCGTCAATTTTTTTGCGGCGACCATTGCCGCCATCATCGGCAGTCGGTTACTCGGCGATCTTGGGCTTGCCATCTCGCCGTTTGTGTTAACCCCCTTGATGCTGATCTTTGCCGAGTTGATGCCGAAAACGGTGGCGGTGTTGTATCCCGAGCGCCTCGCTTACCCGTCATGCTATGTCCTGTATCCGCTGAGCAAGCTGCTCTACCCGATCATCATTTTCTTCAGTTATATCGCCAATAAATGCTTGGCGATGCTCGGCATCCGTACTGAAGGGCAGGATAGCGAGCACCTCAATATCGAGGAGTTGCGCAGCCTACTCGCTAGGTCGATTCTTTCGCAGCACTACCGCAAGATGCTGACCAGCATCCTCGATCTGGAGCAGGTCACGGTTGAAGATATTATGGTGCCGCGCAACGCCATCGTAGGCATTGACCTGAACGATGATCCGCGCCAGATCCGTGATCGCCTACACCACTCGCAACATTCGAAACTGCCGCTGTATCGCAATGATATCAACCATATCGAAGCCGTACTCCATCTCCATCGGGTGATCGAACTACCCCATGACACGGAGCTGACCGCATATTTAGTGCAGCTTGCCAACGAGCCCTACTTCGTCCCGGCGAGCACCTCGTTGAATGCTCAACTGCGCAACTTTCAGCAACAGCATCAACGCTTAGGGTTAATCGTCGATGAATACGGCGATATTCAGGGATTGATAACTCTGGATGATTTGCTGGAGGAGATCGTTGGTGAATTTACCCACGACACCGCTGATCGCGGGCTTGCCATCCATCCTCAGCCGGATGGGACGTATCTGATCGATGGCAACGCTAATATCCGTGAGTTGAACCGGGCAATGCAGTGGGAACTCCCGACCAATGGACCGAAGACGCTGAACGGTCTGGTGTTGGAGCAGTTGGAGTCAATACCGGAACATGGCATCAGCCTGTTGATCGCCGGCTATCCAGTAGAAATCGTACAGGCGACAAAAAACGCCGTCAAAATGGCGCGTATCAAGCCCGCACTGCGGCGCGCACCGCCACCCGACGATTGAATGTTGACCCGGCACACGCATCACGCAACCGATTACCGTAAGCCCCTCTAGGAGAGAGTCTGATGCTATCCGATACGACAACATTATGGCGTCAGTTGTTTGCTGACAAAACGACCATTCCGTCTGCCGCTGAAGCGCTGCCGGGGCGCGCAGAGGCGCTCGGCAGTGCCATCCGCCATGCCGTTACCGGGGGTACTTTAGCTTCCCCTTATCCATCTGACAGCGAGTCGATAACGTTTGGTCTCGGCTGTTTCTGGGGCGCTGAGCGCTTATTCTGGCAGCTTGAAGGGGTCTATCTGACGGCAGTTGGGTATGCCGGCGGGATTACACCGAACCCTTCTTACAAAGAGGTGTGCAGTGGACAAACGGGGCATGCCGAGGTCGTCTTGGTGATCTTTTATCCAACGCAGATCAGCTACCAGAAGCTGTTGAGAACGTTCTGGGAGGGGCATGATCCAACCCAAGGCATGCGCCAAGGTAACGATGTTGGCAGCCAATACCGCTCCACCATCTACACCTGTACGACAGCCCAATACCGGGCAGCACAGGAATCAAAGATACGCTATCAAGCGGCGCTTGAGGTTGCCGGCTGCGGCACCATCACCACCGAAATCGCTGACACCAGCAGATTTTATTTCGCCGAGGATTACCATCAGCAGTACTTGGCGAAGAACCCCAACGGTTATTGCGGATTGCACGGCAACAAGGTCGCATTCCCCAAAGCCCCCAAGAGCGCCGCGGACAACTGATCGATAAGCTAAGGGTACCTCGAAAAACCAACACGCAACATGATCGCAGCAGCGAAGCAATAGTTGCGGTGCAAAGAGCAGGCATATAACGATTCATTGGCAACCCCCGATAGGCGGCTACGCATCAAAATTAACAGAACCCATGAATAAGAATCAAGAAAATATAAAGAATAGAACAATTTTTACCCGTGACTGCCTTGAAGTAATGAGAGGCATGGCAGATCAAAGTGTTGACCTAATCTATCTTGACCCGCCTTTTAATTCTAACGCCAATTATGCAGCCCCTATTGGGAGTTCAGCTGCTGGTGCTGAATTTAAAGATACATGGTGTTTATCAGATATTGATATAGCATGGCATGGTGAAATTGCAGAGTCATATCCTGGCCTGTATCAGCATTTGAAATCTACCCAGTCAATTCATGGTGAATCTATGATGTCGTACCTGATTTATATGGCATCAAGAATTATAGAGATGCAGCGAATATTAAAATATACTGGAAGCATCTATTTACATTGCGACACTACTGCCAGCCATTATCTTAAGCTCGTGATGGACAGTGTATTTGGTAAAAATAACTTTATGAATGAAGTCATTTGGCATTATGGAAAATGGTCAAACGCCATACGTTATTTTCAGAAAAATCATGACGTATTGTTCTTCTATTCAAAAGATAAAAGCAAGCATGTATTCAATAAGCTATCCAGAGAAGATGAAAGCTATCATTATGAAAAAGGATGGCATACTAATGTACTTCAGGATGGAACCAGGCAGTTAATTGTCTATGACAAACAGAAAGCTGCTGAAAAGATTGCACAAGGCTATGACAAAATCATATACCGAGAAGGAAAAATAAAAGCATCCTTGGCTGATGTTTGGGATATTCCAATTATAAATCCCATGGCAAAAGAACGCACTGGCTATCCTACCCAGAAACCATTAAAACTGTTACAGAATATTATAAAAGCAAGTAGCAATGAAAAAGATGTAGTGCTTGATCCGTTCTGTGGATGCGCTACTTCTTGCATCGCAGCTGAAATAGAAAATCGCCAATGGATAGGCATCGATGTGTCTGAAAAAGCATTTGAATTAGTAAAATCAAGATTAAAGACAGAAGTTGTAATAGGTGAAGATACTCTCGGGTTGTATGGAGATGTAATCCATAGAGCGGATATCCCTAAAGACCGAAACGATAAATTATCAATAAATATCAAACATACATTATACGGTAAGCAAGAAGGGCTATGTAACGGGTGCGAAGCTCATTTCCCCTTCAGAAACATGACCAAGGATTATATTGTTTCTACCAGTAAAGGGGGAGCTAACACAGATGACAACCTCCAGCTATTGTGCGGTGCCTGCAATAGCAAGAAGGGGGGGAAAATGCAAGAAGAACTTAAAGCTCAATTGAGAAAAGAAAGGATCATTTAATGAACACAAGCGATAACCTTTCAACGCCTCACTGGCAAGCATCCATGGCACCGTTTCTGCCGCATAGAAGATCCTGGCACACTGGGTTCACGCTGATAGAAATTACCATTGTATTGTTAATTATCAGTCTATTGGCGGGTGGCATCCTCGCCGGTCGTGAACTGATCAACAGTGCCAGGGTGCGTAATCTGGAGATCACGCTCAACAACATTGAGGCGGCCTATTACGCTTTCATCGAACGCTATCGCCAAATACCCGGCGACATGACGAAAACGGACGCCCAAACCTTGATCGGCGACGGCAGCATCGACGCGGGCGGCAACAGCAATGGGAAGCTAGATAGCGGAGACTATAAAGAAGCCGCCGCCGCATGGGTGCATCTCAGTAGCGCCGGTTTTCTGAAAGGACGCTATGAGGGCAATGATACGACGCTAAGCGCTGACGACTACCAGAGCCCCTCGGTCGCACCGACAAATCCGTTCAGCGGCTATCTGCTGCTTGGACGCTCGCACGATTACTCAACGACTGCAGGCGCTCCAGCAAGCAGCAACGCGGTACGCTTGGGGTTGATCTTGGGTGCCAACCTGCCGGTACGCATCGCTCTTGAGCTGGATGCCAAAATCGACGACGGCAAACCGCTAACCGGGAAATTACGCTTTACCGGCACGACCACGATTGACTACGGCAGCGTCTCTGCGGCGGATGTGCTATGCATGACCAGCGCAACGTCCAATGCGTATGACACGCTCGGGAATTACCAAGACTGTAATCTGATCTATCTGTTCTGATGCGTCCCTGCCGTTGATGCTGCGTTGGGCGAGACCCTCAAGCGCAGCCGCTCTCTTATGCAGCGTTGCTGCCCGCCCCCGCACCTGCCTCCCAGCTAGATGCTACCACGGAGGCGCGTATTGCCCAGTGTGGGGTACTTGGGGATAGCGCAACCATCCCCCCGGTTAGCCCCTACCACGGGTGCGCGTATTGCCAGGACGTGCATGCCTCTCGATGAACCCGATAATGCGGCTGGCGACGTCAATGCCGGTTGCTTTCTCAATCCCTTCAATGCCCGGCGATGAGTTCACTTCCAACACTACCGGACCATGATTGGAACGCAATATATCGACCCCGGATAGGTTTAAACCCATGCGTTTGGAGGCACGCACCGCAATCGACCGCTCTTCAGGCGTGATTTTGATCAGCGAAGCAGTGCCACCACGATGCAGATTGGAGCGATACTCTCCAGGTTTTGCCTGCCGCTTCATCGCCGCCACCACTTTATCACCGATCACTAGGCAGCGAATATCGGCACCTTTTGCTTCACGAATGTATTCCTGCACCAGAAAATTCGCCTTGAGACCGCGAAAAGCATCAATGATAGCGCGCGCAGCGCTTTTATTCTCAGCCAGCACGATCCCTTTGCCTTGAGTACCCTCAAGTAATTTGACAATCAGCGGCGGGCCGCCAACGACATTGATCAAATCATCGGTCGAATCGGTTGAGTGCGCGAAAGCAGTGACCGGCAAGCCAATGCCGGCACGAGCAAGGATTTGCAACGAGCGCAACTTGTCGCGCGAGCGGGTGATGGCCACCGATTCATTGAGGCAGTAGGTGCCCATCATCTCAAACTGCCGCACCACCGCCGCGCCATAGAAAGTCACCGAAGCGCCAATGCGCGGGATCACCGCATCAAAAGTCTCCAGCTCATCGCCTTTGTATCGCACCGCAGGGTCATGCGTGGCAATATCCATATAGCATTTGAGGTGATCGAATACCTCTATCACATATTCGCGTGCTTTAGCGGCTTCCAGCAAACGTTGCGTTGAGTAGAGCGCCACATTGCGCGACAGGATCGCAATACGCATAACAATCAATTGATTCTTGGCAATCTTCAGGCGATGTACTTATGCGGACATTGTCGCCAAGCACGAACGCGCCGGATCGATCACAAAACGCTGTCGCACCGCGGTGCGACCAAGCAGCATGCGGAAATGCATCAGACGGCGATTGGTCAGCGTCAGATCGATTACAAACCGCAAGTTGTCAAGCACCACATGCGTACTAATAGCATAGCGGTGTTGACGATCTCCAACGGAATTAGCCACCCAGCGCCTGCCGATCAAGGGCGCTTCGCATATACGTTGGTGATGGCTGTCATGTTGCACCGGATTGACGCCAAACCGCACCCATTGCTGGTCATCGTGGACAAAGGGTTCAATGAAGTACGCATGCAGTACCGAAGTACGCGCACCGGTATCCACCTTGCATTTAATGCGATCGATATTGAGATCGGACAAGACTACCCACTCGCACCAGCCAATGACTGGCAACCTCCTAGATCTTTGGTGCCGCTTACCCTGCTGTTTCATTGTACGTGTTATTGTGTAAGCACTCTTCACTGAAAAGACATCCCCCATCGGCTGCGCTTCGCCGCACGGACAAAACGCAGCACGGCGCTGGCTGATGAATACCTGAACTGCCTGCCTTTATCCACTCCAAGACGCTGATGCAAGCTCGCGCCGCGCCACCGGAGGCCTAGACATACCGCAGGCTAAGGTTCCTTTTGCAGATGAACTGCTGTTTGCGGCAGTTCAGGGGATTAACTGCGAAACTTCCTGATCTGTGGGGAAACGCTCCAACTGCTTCTTGGAGAAGCGCAATTGACCGTCAATTGTGATTTCAAACACCCCACCACTGCTCTTGATGAGTGATACGTTGGCACCCGCAGCGACAAACTGATCTCTCACACGGAGAGCTTCTGGTTCGTAGCCTCAAGCACCGCAGTATTTAATTTCGACTTTCATGGTGTTGGTACTCGACTCGACAAAGGTTCAGCGAATTGACCACCCGTTTGGCGATCGGCCTGCCCGTTGGCTACAACGGTTGCAAATGCAGTCATTGTAGCCGCAGATAACACCGCTGCGCAATCGCTGACTGCTGACTCAGGGAACATGCAATCAGCGGATATAGTCGAGATTTTGGAGTTTGAGCAGGATGCGATGCGCCGCCAAAGCCGGGGTCAAGCGTTCAGTATCGATGCGCACTTCTGGATTTTCCGGCACTTCATATGGATCATTCACACCGGTCAGGTTTTTTACCCGGCCTGCTCTCGCTGCAGCATATATGCCTTTACGATCGCGTTGCTCACAGACCGCGAGCGGGGTATTGACATAGACTTCAATGAACCCACCGACATTGCTTACCTTATCTCTTACACGCTGGCGAGTTTCGGCGTATGGGGCTATCGCAGCGCAGATCGCGACGCCGCCGCTGCGCGTAATCTCGGTAGCAACAAAGCCGATGCGGAGAATATTCTGATCGCGATCGCGCTTCGAGAAGCCGAGGTCGCTGGACAGAAAACGGCGTACAATATCACCGTCCAACAGCGTAATCGAGCGCGTCATGGCTTCGTGCAGTTTGACCAGCAAAGCATGCGCGATGGTCGATTTGCCCGCGCCTGAAATACCTGTAAAGAACACCGTAAATCCTTGCTGGTGGCGCACTTTAATGACCTTGCGCATGTGTTGCAGCACGTTGTCAAAACTGAACCATGGTGGCAAATCGATACCACGTTCCAGCCGCCAACAGCCTTCAGCATGATCGATAATCGGCTCGGCAGGTTGATTATCAAGAGCATCCTCCGTGCCTGCTGCAGTGAGCGGCAGTGCCAACCACCGTCCCTGCTGCGGGGTATAGCAATAGCGCGTTGTGGCTATCATCATGATGTCAAGTTCGGCCTGATGCGCGGAGAATAACGCTTGAGCTTGCGCCGCCGCATAGAACGTAAGGGAAGGGGTTGTTGGCACCGGACTGGCGTGATCGAGCGTCACGATGATATGCGTACAGCCATGATTTTTACGTACGATACCGTGTAGCAAAGCTTCTCTCGGTCCGGCATAAAACGCCGGAAGCTCGATCACGCTGAGCGCCGTGGTCTGCTCCGTGTAATGCGCCAGCACTTTTTCGTAGCAATGCACGCGCATATAATGGTGATCATCGTTGGGTATGGTTGGACCGATCGCGGGATGCAGCAGCAGATTGGCTTCAGCGGTGTGCGCTGCGTCAAGCGTGAGTTGAAACTCAGCGCGGTGAATGGGGTCACGGGTATGGAAAGCGATTACTCGGCGCCAGTCGTGCCTAGCAAACCGCGCACGCAGTTCACGTGGCGATTGACGCAATGCGTTGAAGTCGTGATGCCGCAACTCGACCAATCCAGTAACACGCCCCGCGAGACACACCGCGTCCTGTTGATCAACGAACACCTGTACTCCGATGTGGCGTCTGTCGGTGCTGCCAAAGAAGGCCTCACAATCGTCAGTGTACGCCACGCCCCACAGTTCGGTTACCACAAGTAGCGCAACCGTCACATTCTCCTCGTTGAGTAGTTGCACGCGGTCATTTACGGCTATCTTTGAGGCAAGTTCTGTATTAATGGCAAGGATCACCGGCAGCGGCCACAACGTCTCATCCGGCAACCGCATCCGATCCCGCACAGAGGCATAACTTGCCTGATCCATAAACCCAGTCAGTGGTGAATAAGCACCGTTAAGCAACAGTTCCAGATCGCACAACTGACGCGGCGTAAGGCGAATGCCCATACTGCCGGACAGATCCGCTTTGATAGCGGCGATTTCGTCAGGATCCGCATAGCCGTTGACCAGCACCCCGCCATGCGCCGGCTTTAACGCACCCATCGCAGCCGTCGATTCGCTTCAAAGGGTTTAAGTGCGATGATCTGCATCAATACATCCTTGATAGTGGCCTCGAAAAACCATGAAATGGGATAGATTTTTGAGGGGATGGGCTCTATAAAAAATTTCGTAAATCATTGATTAATATAGACTTGTATAATATAACACTACACTAATGTGCCTCGAAAAGCTGGCAAGGCTGGTTTTTCGAGGCACCCATCAGGGAGTTTCGCATGACCACTGACTGGGGCAATTGTGGCGTGGTATCAGGGAGACACCACGCGCCTGTGGAAGGCAGTGCGGGTCGCACGGGATCAAAGCACACTCCCATTCTATTGCGTTGCCCATGCCGTAGTTCGCGCATGCATTGAGGGCAGCAGGCAGGCGACAAGACAAGCGCACAGGGCCACCCCAGCCATCGTAACGAATAGCCAATCAAAGCCGTAACCACTGAAGAGAGCTGCCATTTTTACCGCGATCGGCGCTGCTGCAAATGACAGAACAAATTTGATGCCAAACACCAGTCCCTGGCGATTAGCCGGCGCGGTGCGTGACAAAAGGATGTTTTCTGCCGGCAAAGTGCCAACGTTGAGCATCACCGCGAACGCCGCCAGAGCCATCAACAATGGCCCCTTGTTATAAGCTATCAGCGACAATAACGGTACCTGTACTGCAAGCCCCAAGGCGTATACCCACTTCAGCGGATAGCGATCAGCCAAATGCCCACCCAGAAACTGCATAACCGCCGCCGCCGCATAGACAATAGAAACCATGACGCCGATTCTGAACACTTCGGCAGCAGCGTTTTCAGTAGTTGCAAAATGGAGCCGCAATTCAAACAGTTTCGGCAACACGGTTTGGGTGCAGTTGTAAATTAATGCCGCTAGGAACATTGTCACCAACAACACCATAAAGGTATACCGCAGCTCTTTGTGGTCTTTTTTTTGCGTGGATTCAACTGGCTTGGGGGTTGTCGCTTCTTGCTGCCGACGGGACAAGCCGATGAGCGCCAAGCCAATGGCTGAGCAAGCGACCCCCGGTACGATAAACGCCCAGCGCCAATTAAAGTTCGCGATCAGGAACCCCGCAACCAAGGCCGCAGCGGCCGTACCAAGGGAGCCAAAAATACCGTGTATGCCGAGCGCTTTACCTTTATAGTTGGCAGTGGTCGCTACCAGCCACGGGACGCCGACAGGATGGTAGATGGCGCCAAACACGCCAATGCCGATCATGCAGATCAGCAGCCCATCGGGGCTGTCAGTAAAACCTGCGGCAACAGCGCTGCCGCCCATGCCAATGAAAAAAATCGCCATCATGGTTGGCGCGCCGATGCGATCGCCCAGCATGCCCGCTGGTAATGCCGCCAAGCCGAGCATCAGCCCCGGGATAAACCAAAGTTCGATCAAGGCGTCATAGGGTAACGCCCAGACATCCTGTAATGTAAGCACGATAGTAAAATAAAAAGCCGCAAACAGGTGCAGGTGAAAATGCCCCAAGCAAGAGAAAATCAGCGTTTTTCTGGACATCAGAACCTCATTCGGCGGAAAGATAAAGGGAATGGCATACTGTATCGGGGCTTGTCTATTGGGGAAATGGTTATAGATCAATAACTTACGATACAGGCAATCATGTCCCTTCCCCAAACCCCCCATCCCCTTGAGGTTTTTCGAGGTACCCAAGCGTGATTATTGCGCAGCCTCCGCACGATTTTCGCAACCGCGGGCGAGGCGGCACATCATACCATCTCTTATTTCGCATCCGTGACGCGCGCAGGTGTTACTGATGCACCGACATAAGCACCGGGGGATGCGCTCGCATCAGGCCCGCGCAAGCGAAAAATACCAAGACATCAGTCCTCGCTCTTACCTGCTCGCTGCTTATCTGAACGATGTGCCCAGACATGGCTACTGATGCGTTGAATCCACCTCTGCTGTCAATGCAAAGCGCTAACCCAGTCAGCGTATTTGCGCGCCACCGCGTCGCCTGCAACTTACTGATGGCGTTGATGTTGTTCATGGGCGTTTGGGGCTTGATGAAACTGAACACCCAGTTCTTCCCCAATTTCTCTCTCGATTTTATCACCATCGGCGTTGTCTGGACCGGTGCCAGCGCCGAGGATATCGAATTGGCAATCGTCAACCCGCTGGAGCAGCAGTTGCGTACGCTGGATAATATTAAGCAGATGACGTCAACCGCCTCCGAGGGCGGCGCCAGCGTGGTGCTCGAATACATTGAAGGCAGCGATATGGCGCACGCGCTAAATAGCGTGAAAGATCAAGTCAGCCTAGTACGCAATTTACCGAGTGGTGCCGATGACCCGGTGGTCAGCCGGGTGATCAATTACGAGCCGATCGCCAGCCTGTTGGTCTCAGGGACCAACAACCTGTCTGAATTGCGCACCATCGTGCGCCAGATCGAACGCGAATTACTCACCGAAGGCGTCGCCAAAATAACGATTAGCGGCCTGCCCAAGGAGGAGATCGCGATCCAGGTATCGGCTTCGTTGCGCGAATTGAACTTATCATTGCCGCAAATCGCGCAACGCATCGCGCAAAACAGCCGTGACTTTCCGGCCGGCACGGTTGGGCGTGATGAAATTGGCTTGCAGTTGCGCGCACTGAATCAGCGGCGTGATGTTATCGCCTTTGAAGAGTTGACATTGATCAGCGACAAACAGGGGCAACGCCTAACGCTGGGGGACGTAGCTACCATCAAGCGCCGCGCGAAAGAAAATCAGACGCAAGTGCTGCATAACGGACTCCCTGCGGTTGAACTCAAGCTGTTGCGTTCAAAGGGCGCTGATAGTCTGGAATCAGCAGCGATCCTCGAACGATGGTTGCAGCAACAACGCCCAAAGCTGCCGCGGAACATCGAGATCCAAGTGTTCGATGAAGCTTGGAAACTGATCGTCGATCGCATCACTTTGCTGCTGAAAAACGGCCTCGGCGGGCTGATCCTAGTGGTGCTCATTTTGTTTGTGTTTCTCAATGGGCGGGTAGCGTTTTGGATCGCAGTGGGCATCCCGGTATCGTTCATGGCGGCGCTCGGGATGCTGTACATGGTCGGCGGCAGCATCAACATGATCAGTTTGTTTGCACTGATCATGACCCTCGGCATCATTGTCGATGATGCGATCGTCGTCGGGGAGGAGGCACTATCGCATTACCAGAGCGGCGGCACGCCTTCGCAAGCAGCGGAGCATGGCGCCTTGCGCATGCTGGCACCAGTGCTGTCTTCGTCGTTGACAACCATCGCCGCATTTTTACCGCTGATGCTGATCGGCGGCATCATCGGCAACATTTTGTTTGACATCCCGCTGATCGTCATTTGCGTCATTGTCGCATCGCTGGTGGAGAGCTTCCTAGTGCTGCCTGGGCACTTGCGTCACGCCCTGACAGGGGTCAACAAAACCAAGCCAAACCGCGTGCGGCGTGCTTTTGATAATGGGTTTTTGTTCATCCGCGAGCGCCTGTTTCGTCCGCTGCTGCGCTGGAACGTACACAATCCGTGGATCACAATCGCCTCGGCGCTATCATTGCTCGTGCTGGCGATCGGCCTGATTGCTGGCGGACGGGTGCCGTTTGTATTCTTCCCGACTCCCGAAGGCACGCTCATCTACGCCAACTTAAGTTTTGTCGCGGGTACGCCACGACGCGAGGCAGATGACTATCTCAAGCATGTTCACGCGGCATTGATGGAAGTGGAGGCCGAAAGCGGCGAGACGTTCATCAAGACCGCACTGCAAAAACGGGGCGCGCTGCATAGCGATGATGCGCGTGCGCATCATTACGGCGCGCAACATGCGAGCCTTGTCGTTGAACTCTTCGATCCCGATCAGCGGCGCATCCGCACGCCGCAAATCATCGCAGCTTGGCAGCGCAAACTGCGACCGATCGCCGGGATTGAAAACCTGATCCTGCGTGAGCGCCGCTCCGGACCGCCCGGCAGCGATATCGACCTGCGTCTGCTGGGGGATGATCCGCAGGCGCTGAAGCAAGCGGCGCTGGATCTGGCCGACGCCTTGAGCGCCGTGCCAGGCGTTACCAGCGTCAGCGACGACATGCCTTTTGGTCAGCAGCAACTCATCTACGAACTGACGCCGCAGGGGAAAGCATTGGGTTTGACGGTTGAGGAAGTGGGGCGGCAGGTGCGCGCCGCTTATGATGGCCACATAGCGCAGATATTTCAGCACAATGGCGCTGAAATCGAGGTGCGCGTGGTGCTCCCCGATAGCGAGCGCCACTACCTCAGCAGCCTCGATCGAATGACTATCGCTCTGCCTTCTGGTCATCGAGTGGCACTGCTAAGCGTTGTCAGGCTGTACGCCAAACGCGGCTTCCAGATCCTACGCCACACTGACGGACGCCTGTCGGTGCTGATTTCCGCTGACCTTGACACGGCGCGGACATCGAGCGACGAGGTCATCGCCGCGCTGACCAACAGCCGCACCGAGCACGATCACAAGCCGCCCGTTGCACGCCTGTCTTTGGGTGAGTGGGTGCGTTTACAGCTTGCGCCGGCGGCGCAAGAATCCGACACAGCACCCACCACCAGCGATAATCCTATTGCGCGTTTTAAGCGCTGGTTGCTCGCGTTTCTGCCCGACCAGAGCAGCGCTATCCAACAACCACCGCTGCACCGCCAAACGGACGGCGACCCGGCGGCTAACCCAGCGTTGGGGAACGCCGCCGCACCCCCCCCACTGCTTGAGCAACTGCGCCGCCAATACGACGTTGACTACAGCTTTGAGGGACGTCGCCAAGACCAGAGCCAGACGCTAACCGATATGCGCAACGGCGGTATTCTGGCACTGGTGATCATCTATATCGTGCTGGCGTGGGTTTTTGCCTCGTACAGTTGGCCGCTGGCAGTGATGAGCGCGATCCCGCTGGGACTCATCGGTGCCATCGGCGGTCATTGGCTGATGGGTATTGAACTGACCATCCTGTCGCTGTTCGGCGTGTTTGGCTTGTCCGGCATCGTGGTCAACGATTCGATCATCTTGATCGTCGCCTACAAAAAACTGCTTGAGCACTCGGACTTAGGCTACCGCGACATCATCGTTGAAGCCGGTTGCCGGCGTCTGCGCGCCGTGCTGCTGACATCGCTGACGACGATTGGCGGCCTAACGCCGTTGCTCTTCGAGACCTCCCTGCAAGCCCAGTTCCTGATCCCGATGGCGGTATCGATCTCGTTTGGCCTCGCCTTTGCCACTCTGTTGGTGCTGGTCGTCGTCCCAGCACTGCTGACGGTGTACGAAGGCATCCATTACGCCCTCGGCGGCGCACGCCCAAAAGCGCAACCACTACCGCTTACACCCTGAGTGCGCAAAAGCCCCGTTCAGCGCGCACCAAACCATGCAACTGCACCTCGTACGCCATACCGCGGTAGCCATCCCCTCTGGCATCTGCTATGGCGCATCGGAGGTCGAGTTGTCAGCAAAATGGCAACAGCATTTCAGCGCAGTACAAACCAAACTCCCGACCATCAACCGCACCACTCGCGTCCATTCAAGCCCACTGCAACGCTGCGCACGCCTAGCGCGCTGGTTGAGCAACAACGTCACCCTCGACCCGCGCTTACAGGAAATCAACTTTGGGCACTGGGAGATGCAACCTTGGACGCAGATCGCGACCACTGAACTAAGTGCTTGGGCTGATGACGTGCTGCACTTCGTCCCGCCAGGGGGCGAGAGCCTGCAACAACTTGGCGAGCGCTGTCGAGACTTCATCAGCGCGGTAGAGGCCGCAGGTGATGAACAGGTGATCGTCATCACCCACGCCGGCGTGATCGCGGTGATTGTCGCGCTGTACTTGCAACTGGGGTTGCAGCAGAGCTGCCGCTTGCGCATCGATTACGGTGGCGCAACGTTGATCCACAGCGACGCGCAGACAGTCACGATCGACTACATCAACCGCTGATGCGCCGCTACACGGGCATTGGATCGCAACGCAAGCGGCAACCATCCGCTCAACCATCACTCCCCATTGGCGACACCTTCACGTCTGCGATCAGCAGCACCGTACAGTATGCCATCCGCAATGTGGATGGCATGCAGACCGCTGTTCAGCGGGCGCAGGTTAACGACGTGTCCCATGCGTTGCAGCGCTTCACGCAAGCCATCGGCGGCGCTTCCCTGCTCCACATCAGTGGCACCATTGCGGTTTGCGTAGTGCGGTAAGTCGAGCGCGCTTTGCAGGCTAAGGCGGTGATCAAGCACCGCCATAATCGTCTTGGCGACGTAGTTGATGATGCGGCTGCCGCCCGGCGAGCCGATGATCAGCAGCGGCTTACCCGCGGCGTCAAACACGATCGTCGGTGCCATCGAACTGCGCGGGCGTTTATTGGCTTGGACGCGGTTGGCCAGCGGCGCACCCTGGGCATTACGCGCCGCGAATGAAAAATCCGTCAACTGGTTGTTAAGCAAAAAACCGCGCACCATCAGCGTCGAACCAAAGGCGTTTTCGATGCTCGAGGTCATCGACAGCGCGTTGCCGTAACGATCCACAATAGAAAAATGGGTCGTGGATGGAAGTGCGTGATCGATGCCGGCCGTAGTACCGGATGGCAGGCCGCTGCGTGCTTTGCCCATGTCCCTCAGTGGATCGATCAAGCGCGCACGGCGGCGCAAATAAGACTCGCTGAGCAGCGCCGCGATCGGCACTGGATAAAAATCGGCATCCGCCATATGAAGCGCACGATCGGCATAAGCCAAGCGCGCCGCCTGAGTGAACAAATGCACTGTTTTTGGTGCTGACGGCGGCGCTGCCGCGAGATCGAAACCCTCCAGCATTTTGAGAATCTGGATCACCGTCATGCCCCCAGAGGTCGGCGGCCCCATACCGCACAGCCGGTACTTGCGGTAGGCGGCGCATACCGGAGCGCGTTGCTTGGCGCGGTAGTGCTGCATATCAGCGACCGTCAGCCGCCCCGGGTTACCCACCGCGCCGCGCGCGGCGGCAGCGATGTCGTGCGCAATCGCACCGCTATAGAATGCCTTCGCCCCTTCTTTGGCAATGATGCGCAAGGTGTCGGCGAACGCCGGGTTGCGCCGCAACGTCCCAACTGGCAGCGGGCTGCCATCTGCGGTGAAGAAATACGCTTTAGCGGTAGGGTAACGACCGAGGCCATAGTTGGCGGATCGTGCGATCGAAGCCGACAGACGTGGCGATACGACAAAGCCGTTGGCGGCGGTGTTGATCGCCGATTTGAATGCTGCTGCCCAAGGCAACCTGCCGTACTTGCGGTGCGCCAACTCGAGCATGGCGAGTACGCCCGGCACGCCGACCGAACGCCCGCCGACCACCGCTTGGCGCCACTGCATTCGCTGTCCCTCCGGCGCAAATAAGTCCTCATCCGCGGCTGCAGGGGCCGTCTCGCGCCCGTCGAAAGTATTCAAGGTATTGCTCGCGGCATCAAAGTAGAGCATAAAAGCGCCACCGCCAATACCAGAGGATTGCGGCTCGACGACATTCAGCACCAGTTGCACCGCGATCGCCGCATCCACCGCACTGCCGCCGCGTTGCAGAATACCAAGGCCGGCGGCGGTCGCCAGCGGATGCGCCGCCGCGACCATCATTTTCACGCCCTGCACCGCCGCCGCACCGCTGCTCGGTAATGCCACCAGCGCCGCCAGCAGTAAGCTGCGCGGCCCTTTGAATGAATCCGACAACATAGTTACCTCCCGTGATCGTTACAGATTGAAGAGCCCTGCTCGGTTTTTTTGCTTTTGACAGCGATTGGCGCTTAGCAATCCAGCGTATGCAGGCGTTCAAAGTCGCTCAAAAAGCGGGCGTGATGATCCCATTCCTGCATCTTTACATGCACATAAGCGTCGATGAACTGTTCCCCCAAGGCGTGCCGCAAACAATCATTTTTTTCCAGAGTGCGCAGCGCATCCAGCAGATACAGCGGCAGCTTAGCAACCCCGTGCGCTGTATGCCCATCGCGGTACATATCAATATCCAAGCGCTTGCCGCAGTCGGCCTTGGTATTGATGCCATCCAAGCCGGCCGCCAGCAGCGCTGCGGGTAGCAGGTAAGGATTGGTTGCTCCATCTGCGAGGCGCAGTTCAAAACGACCGCGATCGGGAATGCGCACCATATGGGTGCGGTTGTCACCACCGTAGCTGACGGTATTCGGCGCACCCGTCGCGCCGGATACCGTAAACGGCATGTTGATGCGTTTATAGCTGTTGACCGTCGGGTTGGTGATGGCGCAAAGCGCTCGTGCGTGGCGCAATACCCCGCCGAGAAAATGGTAGCCCAGGTCGGAAACCCCCAGTTCGGCGTGGGCGTCCAGAAACAGATTCCGCGCCGGCTTCTCACCATTCCACAGCGAGACATGGATATGACAGCCATTGCCGGTCAGATGAGCGAACGGCTTGGGCATGAACGTCGCGCGTAGCCCGTGCTTCTCCGCGATAGACTTCACCATGAACTTGAAGAAGGCATGGCGGTCAGCGGTGACCAATGCCTCCGCATACTCCCAGTTCATCTCAAACTGACCGTTCGCATCCTCATGATCGTTTTGGTAAGGATGCCAGCCGAGCGCGATCATGGCATCACAAATCTCGGCAAGAACATCAAAGTGGCGCATCATTGCCTGCTGCTCATAGCACGGCTTAGGCGCTTGGTCATGGGGATCCGCCAGCGCGTCACCTGCCGCCGTGATCAGATGATATTCGGCTTCTATCCCAGTCATTAATTGATAGCCGGCGGCGTGCGCCACAGCCAGCATGCGTTTCAGCACTACCCGCGGGGCTTGGGCGACCGCTTCACCCTGCATCACTAAGTCGCCCGCGACCCAGGCGACCTCCGGCTTCCACGGCAGTTGGATCACGCTGCTCGGATCGGGCACTGCAAACATATCTGGATGCGCCGGCGACATCCGCAGGTAGGCTGCAAAACCGGCAAACCCCGCGCCCTCAGCCTCCATCCCGGCGATCGCCGTTGTCGGCACCAGCTTGGAGCGCTGCACCCCCGATAGATCCGTGAAATTGATCAGAAAATAGCGAATGCCGCGTTCTACGGCAAACGCCTCAAGTTGGCTTGTCATCGTCTCATTCCCTTGCGCTCCCGCGGGTGCAAAGGTGCTGGATGCGAAGGTGGGCGGTGCAAAGCGGTTGCTTTAGCTCTATTCAACGGGAACATCGAAAAAACTCAACGGGATGGGGATTTGGGGTAAAGGACATGCTTATCTGTGACGTAAGCCGTTGATTTATAATCATTACCACAATAGACAAGCCTCGCAAGGCACTTCGGAAAACTAACGAAGCTGGTTTTCCGAGGTACCCCAACGCGTTGCTTTGTATCAACGGAAAGGCTTCTGTATAACCGTATTCGATGATTGCTAGCTCGCGAGAGCCTAATCGGACTATCTCCCTCAGGAAGGCCATTTTATCTGACAACCGGTTGACAAGCACCTAGCATCGTGAGTATATTCACCACGCTAAATACCGCTGCCTTACCGTAGCATATCCTGAACGAGGCATGGTGGAGGCGTACATTGAGGGGCGAGCTGACTGGATGCTGTTGATCCTATGTCAACATACCAGCCGAGGTGGCGGAAGTGGTAGACGCGCTAGCTTCAGGTGCTAGTAGGGAATTCCCTGTGGAGGTTCAAGTCCTCTCCTCGGCACCAACCATGCAAACGCTGAAAGCAGCACGACGTAAGATGCCTACTCACCGGTGAGTAAAGGAAGCGGTGTACACAATAATGCTGTGTTGTCAGCCCTTGAGTATGAGCAAAAAGCACACCCTTATATCCGTGACACAACACCTTCACAGATGCATACTATTTCTGAGTCAAAAAATAGCTATCTCACTAGCAGCTTATTCCTTGGCTTACATAGTAAGATAAGCATTGCGTCAAAGTTAATGATGACCATCTTCGATGCTCGCCACACTGAACGGTTACGATCATAGACTGCGTCAGTATCGCAGTACGGCCCGGTGATTCACCACCCAAATTGCACGAGGAAAGGCTTATGATATTCGGATCGATACTAAAACGCAGTGCCCTTGTTGGCACATTTGGCCTGATCTCTTTTAATGCCTTAGCCCACAATGACCTAACACTGGTTGACTGGGGAGGCGACCTCGCCAGAGCCCACATGCAGGCTTGGGTATTGCCTTGGGAAAAAACCAACGGCAAGCGGGTCAATCTGGAGTATTACGGGGGTGGCCTGAAAGAAATCAGGGATCAGGTGAACACCACAAACGTCACTTGGGATGTGCTCGATATGGAGTATTCTGACCTGATCGTGGCCTGCAAAGAAGGCTTGCTTGAAACTATCGATCATGCCGCTTTGCCCGGTGCCAGCAGCGACTTTATTGAAGGCGCATTGGTTAATGATTGCGGTGTCGGTGCCTATGTCTGGGCAACCGTCTATGCCTATGACACCGATGCCTTCAAAGGCGTTGCGCCAGACAGTATCGCCGACTTTTTCAATACCAAAAATTTTCCGGGCAACCGTGGCTTGCGCAAAGACCCGAGAGGTACGCTCGAATGGGCTTTGATGGCAGTCGGCGTGCCCGCCAATGAAGTATATCCAAAGCTGTCAACGTCGGAAGGGATCGAACAGGCATTTGCTGAACTCGACAGAATCAAATCCTCAATCGTCTGGTGGACAAACGGTTCCGAGCCTGCGGCGCTGCTCGAAAGCGGCACGGTAACAATGACAGCAGCTTGGAACGGCAGGCTATTCCGTCCTATCGTTGACGACAAAAAACCGATAAAAATCGTCTGGCACAGCCAGATCTGGGAAATTGAATTCCTTGCCATCACGCGTGGTACACGCAATCTGGAAAATGCCAAAGACTTTCTGAAATTCACCACCAGCACTCAGGCGCTCGCCGACGTTGCCAATTATATCCCCTATGGCCCGACCAGAAAGTCATCACAATCCAGTGTTATGGCGGAGGTAAGATCGCATTTGCCAACCGAAAACATCAGTAATACATCGTTACGCTTTAATTCTCCTTGGTGGGCCGCCAATATCGAAAACATCCGCCCCAAGTTTGATCAATGGGTTACGCCTTCAGGTGGCGATATTTACGAACGTGGCGCACGTTACTAACTTTTAAAAACGTAAGACCAACAAGAGAGGAGAGTCTCTTATGCAACAGCCTAAAATTGACAAGATCATATTCTGGACGGCACTCATCGTCATTGTAACGCTGGTGACGCCGTTGATTATGTTTGAAGAAGCATCCAAGGCATTCCTGAGTGTATTGTTTGATTTCGCCACCAAACAACTGGGCTGGAGTTTCCTCTGGTTTACGATTGGCACATTTTTCGTTTTAGGCTGGCTGGCGATTGGCCGCTTCGCCAATGTTCGTTTTGGCGGTCCCGATGCAAGGCCGCAATTTTCGATGCCGAGCTGGGTGGCAATGCTGTTCTGTGCCGGTATCGGTGCCAGCGTCATGTACTGGGGCACGATTGAATGGGCTTATTACTATTCAGGCCCCCCATTTGGCATTGAAGCCAAAACCACCCAAGCAGCCAATTGGGCGGCAATGTACGGCATGTTCCATTGGGGCTTTACTGCTTGGGCGGTTTACTGTATCCCGACGCTGCCACTGGCTTATATGCTGTGGAACAAAAAGCGTGCGGTACTCAGGTTATCAGCCGCCTGTGAGCCGGTTATCGGCAAGGCAGCCGCTGAAGGCTGGACCGGTAAAATCATTGACGTCCTGTTCATGTTCGGCCTGATCGGTGGCATTGGCACCTCGATGGGGCTTGGCACACCGATGCTGTCAGCCGGTATCGCTGAACTGTTGGATGTCGAAAGAAGCTTCAAACTCGATGTTATCGTAGTCATTATCTGGGGCATTATTTTCGGTGCCAGTGTGTATTCAGGCCTCGAAAAAGGCATCAAGGTACTCAGTGACATCAACCTCTGGCTGATCATCGTCATTCTCGGTTTTACCTTCCTGTTTGGCCCAACCGTGTTCATTCTGTCGACATTCACCAACAGCGTAGGGCTGTTGATGGCGAACTTTGTCGAGATGAGCTTCTGGACCGATCCGATCGGACAGGGCGGCTTCCCGCAAGGCTGGACTATCTTCTATTGGGCTTGGTGGGTTGCCTATGCGCCATTTATGGGATTGTTCGTGGCGCGGATCTCTTATGGCAGAACCATCCGGCAGTTGATTGTCGCCGAAGTGATCGGTGGTTCTTTAGGGTGCTGGCTGTTCTTTGCCATACTCGGTAATACCGGCATGTATTTCGAGCTCAACGATATTGTCAATATCAGCGACATCATGGCTAATCAGGATGGCGCCGCTGCCGTGGTTGCAACCATTGTCGGCGTTGGTGAAAACGCGACCTTCTTTGGCGCCAGCCTCGCATTTATCGCGCCAGTATTGCTGATTGTTTTCATCATCCTCGCATTTATCTTCGGCGCAACCACACTCGACTCATCGGCTTTCACGCTGGCCTCGGTAGCCACAGAAGAGCAGAGTGACGCAAGAACTGAACCGGCACGCTGGCACCGCCTGTTTTGGGCGGTTGTGCTCGCCGTGGTGTCACTGGCGCTGATGTATCTCGGTGGCCTGAAGCCATTGCAAACCGCATCGATAGTCGTCGGCCTGCCGCTCATGGTAGTACTCGTGGTTATTACCATGTCATTCTTCCGCTGGCTTGAACAAGATTATCCGGCGCCCGGTGCCCCAAGACAAATTGATATCGGTTCCAACACTCAATTGGAGGGCGCACGCTCGGTTGGCGCAGCCGCAGTTAACGTATCCAAAGATCAAAACAGAGAGGAGTAAATATCATGCCACAACGTATCAGATCACCTTTTGGAACCGTATTCATTGATGAAGATAACCATAGCATGATCGATTCCCTGTTCGGTGATCAGGAGCACAGGACTCGCCGCCATGAGCCGGTATCGATGACGCCTGATGTCGATGTTTACGAAGACGACAATGGCTTTTCCATCTGGATGGACTTGCCAGGGGTGGACAAGGGTAGCATCCAGGTCGCCATCACCGGCAGTGTATTATCAGTGAATGCCAATACCCAAAAGCTTGATTTAAAAGGCGGGCATTGGGTGCGGCATGAAAGGCGCACGGGTGACTATGTACGCAACCTGCAACTCGGACAAAATGTCGATGCGAACAGTGTCAAGGCAAACTACGCCGACGGCACCCTAAAACTGGATGTCAATAAAAAGGACCAGACTGAAAGCAAAGCGATAAAGGTTGATATCGGATAATCTGCTATAACTCAGACTGCATCTGGCAGTTCCAAAGCCACAGCTTCATCCAACCGCGAGCGCCTTTTTCGTCGGTAGGGTAGGTTTGGTTTGTCTCGGGAGAACATTTCAGTGCACAGCGACTGGTTTTTGAGAGCAGCATGTTCTACTGCTGTCGCTGCTTGATGGGGGTAGCAGCCTTTAACACAGTATTCAGCGACACATTTTTTCGCTGATAAGCAGCGTGAGAACCCTTGCATGAAGGCTGGAAAAGCAGATTGATTTTCAGCACCAAAGGCAAGATAAAGGGCGAATTGGGGGTGAATGACGGCTGCAAAGCAGTTTATTCATGCCAAAGTATGCTGAAGAATGCTTCACTCAGTAAGTAACTATGAACCGGCTACAGCAGGGACTTACTGGCTGAAAGATGTCAAAAGGGAGAGCTGAACTACTCTATCGGTCAGAGCAAGAGTGCGCTCATTGCCTCTCCCTGTGTTGCCATGGCATAAGGCAGCATGTGCATACTATTCGTACACGCAAGCGATAATCTCTTGTTTGGCAACGATTGCAGACAAGCGTTCTCTCTGCTGGAAGAAACGCCGGGAGTTGTTGCCACGGCGAAACACCAGCAATGAGTGGTGGTGCCTGATGCCGCGTAACTTCAGGCACAGCATCGCAGTTTTTTGAAGGGCAATTGGGGCGGTGCCTTGGCGTAAGCGGTTTTTAGCAATCCCTATTTGAACTCGCAAAAAGCCTGACTGATCCTGCTCTGGTCATTATGAATATTACTTTTTATATCGGAACACCTAGGGTCATAAATGACGTATTGCGTGACCATCGCATTTGAGTATCCCGCGACGGAGGCATTGATCGAGCGTCTTCTAGGTAGATGATTGATAAAAATATTGATATAACCAATCCCATCCAGTACCATCAATCCCATTCTCGGAATTTACCTCATCAGCACTCAATCGCCGCGAAAAATCATACCAATACTAAAAATCCCTCCCCTCCCCTAACACAAAACCATTGTAGGGGCATATTATGCTACACCACCGAAAGATGGCTACGGTTTGCGATGCTGTTCTCCGCTGGGGTAGGTGAAGGGATCGCAGGATTTTGTTGCGGTTGTTGTATAGCCGCAATAAAAGCACGTAGCTGGTTTTAAAGTTTGACCACAGTTCTTTAGCAGCTTCACAGCTAACCGCAACATATCTGGTGCCAGAACAAAGAAGGAGAATGTTAATGTCTGATTTGCCTCAAACCGACTATAAAATTGGTCAGCACAATATCCAGCCCTTCGGATTGGATATCCACAACCCAGTATTTTTCATATCTGGATTGACGGTTGTCGTCTTTACCCTGTACACCCTGATGTTCCAAGAAAATGCTGCGGAATTCTTCGGGTGGCTGCGTCCGGCCATTACCAGTACCTTTGACTGGTTTTTCTTGACCGCCGGTAATATTTTCGTCATCTTTGCCTTAGCAATGATCGTATTACCTTTGGGTAAAGTGCGCTTGGGTGGACAGGATGCCAAGCCGGATTTTTCCTATCCCGGTTGGATCGCGATGTTATTCGCGGCGGGGATGGGGATCGGCCTGATGTTCTTTGGCGTGTCTGAGCCAATTTCTCACTTCCAGTCTGCCCTCGGAGGCACTGCAGGTGAGGTTGGTGCGCGCACCGATTGGGCTCCTTTGGGTGCGGCGGTGGGCGATATTGGAGCTGCCCGTGACCTAGCGATGGCAGCCACTATATTCCATTGGGGGCTTCATCCATGGTCGATTTATGCAATCGTAGCGTTGTCGCTCGCTTTCTTCGCTTACAACTATAAGCTGCCGTTGACCTTTCGCTCGGCGTTTTATCCGCTGTTAGGGGAGAAAGTCTGGGGTTGGTGGGGGCATATTATTGACACCTTGGCGGTGTTTGCGACGTTGTTTGGTCTGGCAACCTCGCTCGGGTTTGGCACCACCCAAGCGTTGGCAGGACTTAATTTTCTCTACGGCTGGGGCACTGGGCAAGCAGCCATCGTGCTATTGATTACCGTGATCACCTTGATTGCAATCGTTTCCGTTGTTCGCGGCTTAGACGGAGGGGTCAAGATCCTGTCTGAAATCAACATGCTTATGGCCCTGTTGTTATTGTCGTTCGTGCTATTTTTCGGGCCTACAGGGGAGATTTTGAATACCGCGCTCTCGGGTGGTCTTGCCTATCTCCAGAATTTGGCACCTTTGTCTATGCCTTTCGGTCGCGAAGATGTCAACTTTTCTCAGGGCTGGACCTCGTTCTACTGGGCTTGGTGGATTTCCTGGTCGCCGTTTGTCGGCATGTTTATTGCCCGGGTCTCTCGTGGTCGTACTGTGCGCGAGTTCGTGATCTGCGTGATCTTGTTGCCCACAGTGCTATGTACGCTATGGATGGCAGCCTTTGGCGGAAACGCTATGAGCCAAGTCATCGCTGATGCTTCTGCGCCGGTCGCTAAAGCGGCTCTGGAGCTGAAATTGTTCGTCATGATGGAGATATTTCCGCTAGCACCAATACTGTCACTGCTCGGCATTATCCTAGTGCTGGTCTTCTTCATAACCTCATCGGACTCTGGTTCACTGGTTATCGACACCATCACCGCTGGGGGCAAAGTCAACGCACCGGTTTCGCAACGGGTGTTTTGGTGTTCTTTTGAAGGTGTAGTGGCCGCAGTGTTGCTGTTGGTAGGAGGCTCTGAGGCACTAAGCGCTCTGCAGGCAATGACGGTCTCTACCGGCTTGCCGTTCACCATTGTGCTGCTACTGATGTGCGTAAGCACTTACATAGGACTCAGCAAAGCCGCCAAGAATCTATAACCGAGCCGCTCTGTAAAATAAAAAAACGCAATAGGGGGAACGGTTAGCCGATCCCCCTAAGCGTCTCTTCATGTTCGGATGTGGTTTTATAATGCGCGCTTGAGGCCGGCGTTTAAACCTGATCCGTGCCGCTACTAAACAACCCTCGGTCGTCCGTTCGTCGCAACTGATGTGATAGCGTCACAACAGTCCACAGCACCCCGCTGCGCTGAATTTGTTGTTGTCATCCCGGCGCGTTATGCGTCCACTCGCTTACCTGGCAAACCCTTGCTCATAGTGGGTGGCAAACCCTTAATCCAGCATGTCTATGAGCATGCTGTTGCCAGCGCAGCGAAGACCGTGGTTATCGCCACAGATGATGTGCGCATTCAGCAGGTCGCTCAAGGATTCGGTGCGGTGGTTTCAATGACGGATCCACGGCACATGAGCGGCAGCGATCGTGTCGCTGAAGCAGTCGAACAAATGCGACTGGCACCAGATTCGGTGGTTGTCAATGTGCAAGGTGATGAACCCTTGCTGCCACCAAGCCTAATCAGCCAAGTTGCCAATAACCTAGCACAGCGCCCTACTTACCAGATGGCCACGCTGTGCGAACCAATAACTGAGGTCACAGATATATTGACCCCTGAGCGGGTCAAGGTAGTGTTTGATCACGCTGGCCGTGCACTGTACTTCAGCCGTGCGCCCATCCCATGGTGCCGTGGTGATTTTGAGCAGCGCGATTGGGGAAACGATAACCGCTGCCCATCGGGGCTCTATAAGCACATTGGCCTGTACGCATACAAAGCCCGCTATTTACAACAATTCGTCGCCTTACCTCCAAGTTCAGCCGAGCTGTCCGAATCCTTGGAGCAATTGCGGGCACTGCATCATAACGCCTCTATCCACGTTGATATTGCGGTAGAAGCTGCGGGGGATGGGATCGATACTTTGGATGATTTAGAACGCCTGCGTGCTGCCCATGAAACACACGCAACGAGAGGAACCAGCAGCGCAGCATTGAGAGCAGCGCTATTTGGTCGAATTGGTGACCGCCAGACGAGCAGGTAATACTAAAAGGGCATCAACGTTCGCGATAAACAATACGGCCTCGGGTCAAATCATACGGCGTAATCTGCACTCTTACGCGATCCCCTGTCAGGATGCGAATATAATTCTTGCGTATCTTGCCAGAAATATGAGCGGTAATAACATGACCATTGTCCAACTCAACGCGGAACATGGCGTTCGGCAAGCTATCCTTGACGGTACCTTCTATTTCAATGTGATCTGCTTTTATCAAACGCCTGACCGTGTTCAAAAACCGTGTGATGTACGCCCGATCGGAGCTGTTGAACGATGCCCCGCTTCGTCATTTGTATATGGGGATAGCCAACGCCAAGAGAACAACCATCGTAAACACGCCATCACTTAGTTGACTCGGATCCGGTTTTGGCTTGTTCTTCAAGCTCGGCACGCCACTGTACTGAACCACGGGAACCACGTAAATCCGCGCCTTCCAATGTTTCTTTGACTCCATGCAGATCGGTTTCAACAAAATTAGCGTTGATGACATCCGCATCTTTCAGTATCGCATTGCGGAATATCCCCTGATAGGCATTCATGTTACTCATATTGGCTGACGTCAAATCCGCTTCAACCCAAATGCTCTTCGCTGCCGACGCAGCGGTCAAACTGGCACCGGCAAGTATTGCTTTGGGAAACAGTGCCCCTTCCATATCTGACTGATCGAACCGCGCACCACTGGCATCTGATTTTGCAAACATTGCACCTTTGATATTGGCTGTGGAAAAATCGGCCTCGGTCAGAACACATTCAGCAAAAATAGTCCGTTCGGCCAATCGGAAACGTGCGTTAGCAAATTCTCCTTGGAATAAATTACAAGATTTAAAATTAACTGTGGAGAAATCCACCTTTTCTCCGCGTGTTTGTACTAGATTACAACTATCAAACACCGCATTTGTTACCAGCCATTTATTGGCGTCAAGGCCGACTAAGCTCGCATTTTCCCAATTTAGATTTTCAGCTTTCAGCTCACCAATATCGCAACCAGAAAGAATCAGCCCATACTGTTTGCAGCCCGCATTGTTGAATGTAATAGTACGGAATTTGCTCTCAGCGATAGCCACCTCGGCACCATTTTGCTCTATTGTAAGATCCTTCATATCGGCCTGCGAAAACGATACCGACTGTAACACACCTTTAGCAATGCGTATCCCAGATCCGCTACATTCCACTAATACGGTTTTACTCAGGTGGCAATTTTCAAAAGTACAGTTATCAAAACGGCAGCTGATAAATATCGTTTCTTCAAGAATCATATTTTCCAGCACAACGTTTTCAAAAGTACAATCCTGAAAAATGACACCTTGGAGATCTTCACCAACAACATGCTCATCTTTCCAGTGACGCTCGGTTACTGGAATACCTGCATTGCGGTGTGCTCCAACAGGATCTTTGTATTCCATATCAAGCGTCCTAGGTCATTCCAGCATAGATCGCAAAAATTCAACAATGCGCGTTCCGCCATTGTTCCAACCCTTTATCGGATCAGCGCGTAAGATGCGCATGGCAGGCCATGCGCGTTCAGGCAATGCACCACCCCAAAACGGATCCCCGGGCGGTGCAATAACGATCATCGGTCGCCCGGTGTGAGCTAATTTAAGCGCCGACTCAGATCCCAATACCGATATTGCAGCGCTCTCAAAGCTATCTGCAAGCGGTATGTTCTGTTTAATAACCTCAGTTTCTTCCTGTAGCCAATCATGCCCTATCCCAATCCCGTCACACAACGATTTGTCAACCCAAACACCGAGTCCATCGTTCACTTGGAGCGCCACCGGTTGCGGCGGGATGATATTGCTCAGGGACCCATCATCAAGCACTACATGAGGCAACGCCTCTCCGGCAGCGGGCAATTGACCTGTCCTCAAATCAAATACTGAAACATTTGCCGGAAATTGTAATGCCGCATCAATCCAAGGCTGCCATCGATACGCATGAGAACGCCATATATGAACCACCATATCAGCAGAGAACATTTTCTCTGTATCTGGCTTCAACGGCCCTGTTTGACCCCCACTCAGCAGTGACAAGCTAACTTTAGCTGGCGCACCCAGTGGGCCTGCTTTTTCAACCATTTGCATCGCCAATGCAACATTCCCAGCGAGCATCGCCAACTCCAGACGCGCAACCGCCATCCATGGGCTTTGCGTACCATCGAAACGCTGCCACGCTTTTAATGCAAGACCAGCAGTCCAGCAAATTCTGGCCGTAGCCGGCATCATGTCCTCAGGCATATCACCTGCATTAAGCAAATAGTTGGCAAAATGATGCAGTCGATCGTAGGCTTTTCTACGCGCCAGAACGGTCGCCATAACCATCGCCATGCCGCCAGCGACGTTCGATTCTGGAATCGAGGCAAACGTATTAAAAAACGGCAAAATAAACTCAATGGCCGCTCCTGTTTGTTCGTTAGCTAACGCCGAACGTGCGCCAACCAGCGCCGCATGAGCATTCATTGGCATCGTTTCTGCTACGCGTTGCGCGCCTTCGTGATCCCCCAATATATGGCAACGCCGTGTAAGCAACAAACTTGCAGCGGCGTCGCCGCTACGATGCAAACTCTCCAGCAGATCAAATCCCGCAGCGATAGCCCCAACGGAGAACAGGATCTCCGCTTCAAGTACATACGATGCCGCGGTGCGCGGTCTTATCTGCCGCACCGTTTCCAGTGCTTCTGCCCACTTTTTCTCAGTGAGATCTTTCCATGCGCCTCCCGCATACGCCCCAGCGCGTTGGGCATCACCTCTGGCAACCAACATTGCAGCGCGATCATCGGTCGGCTTGTTCTGCCACGCATCAATCAGAATATCAACGCCATCATCGATCGCAATGCGACGGCGGTACATCGCTGCTAGTTGCCGATCATAGAGCATTAGCCAGCTATCCTAAAAACCAGTTATCGCTAGCCAATCGGGGATATTATATTGATAACAATTATCAGACCGACGCCGGCAGATCGGCAACCAAACGCAATGATGCGGTTAGCTCTTCTAGCTGGAAGTGCGGTCTCAGGTGGGCAACGGCAGTATACGATCCCGGCTTACCTGCGACTTCTTTAACCACTACGCGTGCTTCGCGCAGCGGATAACGCGCTTTGGTGGCATGGGACGCACTGTCATCAGCGGTTACGTATTGGGCGATCCAGTTGTTCAAAAAACGCTCTACTTCATCGCGTGAGGTGAAACCGCCCACCTTGTCTCGCATAATGGCTTTCAGGTAATGAGCAAAACGCGAGCAGGCTAAAACGTATGGCAAGCTTGCTGATAAGCGTGCATTCGCGTTGGCTTCCTCCTCAACGTATTTCTGCGGACGATTAACTGTAGAGCCAGAAAATATCACTGAGTAATCGGTGTTGCGTGCGTGACACAAACCGATTATCCCCTGATCGGATAATTCTTTCTCGCGCCGATCTGTTATGGTTGTCTCAGTGGGGCACTTGGAGATGGTTGCACCAGACAACGATGGGAAGGTATGTAATGGCAGGTTGGATACTTTGCCGCCGGTTTCGGTGCCGCGAATGGCTGAAGGCCAGCCGTACTCCGAAAACGATTTCATGATCTGCCCACCGAGTGCCCATGACGATGGACTCCACAGGTATTTATTGTGGTTCTGACCATCCACATCCTCAACAAAATCCATTTCCTCTACTGGAGCCGAATCAGGCCCCCAAGGCTGGCGCACTAAGGTACGCGGCCCCGTTAACACCAAGTGGCGAGAATCGGGGTTGTCGCGCAATGAATTCCATGCCGCCATTTCGGTCGACTCAAAGATTTTTGCGATATCGATGGGGCGATCCAATTCGGTGAAGCTGTCCAAGTCGAGTAGCCCTGGTGCCGCACTGGCAATAAATGGCGCATGCGCCATTGAAGCGACAGCCGCCATATCACGCATGAATTGGATGTCCATTGGAGAACGACCCAACTCCATATCTCCAATCATGAATGAGTATGGCGACCCTCCAAGGGTACCGTATTCATTTTCATAGACGCATTTGAAGAAGCTTGACTGGTCGAAGCCTGGCGCGCGCGCAAAATCGCGGGCGATTTCTTTGCGTTTGCAGTTGAATACCCGCACCTTCAGTGACGTTGATATCTCATTCTCCGATACCAACTTATTCAGGCTGCGCCAACTTGCTTCCAGTTTTTGAAACTTTTCATGGTGCAGGACTTTGTTAACCTGGGCCGAGATCAAGCGGTCCAACGCCGCAATACGCTCTGCAATAGCGCGTTTTGCTGATCCGTCAACACTGACTCCCGCTTTGGTCGCCTCCTCGATAAATCCCTGTAACATATTACGGGCACCATCCTTCTGGTGCTCATCACGAACTAACCGGCCTTCATCAAAGATCTGATCAAGGATCGAACCAGAATCGGCCATCGTTTGTGTTTGTCTTTCAAGGCTCGCCATCTCAAGCATCCTCCTCATCTATACCCAATTCCGCACGTAATTGCGATTGTTTATCAGCATCAGAAAGGATATCTCCTAAAATCCCATCCAACAGCTCATTGGCCTCCACTTTGCTGTGAAGATCGGAGAGCTGGGTGCGTGCTTCCAATAGTTTCGCTGTCTGTGGGATTTGGGTTGCAATCCCCATCGGCGAAAAATCATCCATCGTCTCAAACTTGAGTGCGGCATTGAGTTGAGAGTCTTCTTCTCCAGTTATTTCGTCGTCAACCGAGAATTGCAGTGTTGGATTAAGCCGCTTCATCAAGCGATTCACCCCCCCCTGTTCGACTTCAACAAACTCCCGTTGTCCATAGTCAGTTGGATCGCTGGAATCACCACTCAAATCAGAAATAACACCGGCCACCATCGGTAGCTCGGATGCTTTGGTAGCGCCTCCATCTTCAACGTCATAAGTAATTTGGACCCTCGGGGGTCGTACCCGCCCTACACGTTTTTGACTTGAATCAGCCATTCTATTTTCCTCCAAGAGTTAGGAATAACACAGCCTCCACTATACATGTTTATTGTATAGCAATCCATACTGTAATAAATAATACACTGCACAGATGTCGGACAAACAAAGAATCTGTTTGATGCCCGTTAGGGGCATTATGAGCGCCGATAGTGAACTTATAACTTATCGGGCACCTCGGAAAACCAGCTTCGCTGGTTTTCCGAGGTGCCCTTTATTGTTCGGGATTTTGCGGCTTGCGCCACCCATTGGTTCGAAAAGGCCTCCTAGGATGGGAAGACAGCCTGCCAAAAGCGGATGGTCATCAGCAGACCAGCCGCACTTTGCTTATTATAGCGCATAATGTTTTATCTATCAAATGCAAGAGGATCATCCTCATCGAGGGATTGTAGCGTTTCCTGGTAGGCGCTGAGCAACAACGGTCGCTGTGCTGCGGGCGCTTGATGAGCCTCAAGACAGCGTGCAAATACCTCATTGATGTCCATATCAGCCAATGTTTCCTGCTCGTCCATGGCATGCAGGACGCACTGGATGAGGCGACTTTGGCGTACGCGCAGGATCTCCATTGCTGAGCCAGCAACCGCCGCATCCAACTGTCCACGGAGGTCGGGAATCATCTCCTCACCATCGTAGATGATCTCGAGCCACGCCTTGGAGTCGCTGAGTGATAACTGAAAGATCTTATCTAAAAGCTGCTTAAAATCGCCTTTGATGCGCAGCAACTGCTGCCACACGGGAACCGGCAGCAACTGTACTTTAACGAGGGCAGTTTCGTCTCCAATAGCCGTGTTGTCAAGAGTAATAAGGCATACGCTCTTTTGCTGATCGGCTTCGCCGAAGCTGATCGGCTTCGCCGAAGCCGATCGCCAGCGGCGAGCCGCTGTAGCGGATCCACGCGCAGTCGTCAACCGCTTGCGGCACATGCAGGTGACCGAGGGCGACATAGTCAAGGCTGCGGGAAAAGACCCTCGCCGACACATGCGCCAACGAGCCGACATACAAGGCACGCACCCCGTCGTCTTCAATGGTCTCTCCACCGGCGGTGAACAAATGCCCCATCGCGATGATCGGCACACGACCGCCAAGCTCGCGGCGACGCTGCTCGGCGATGGCGGTCGCGGCGGCATAGTGATTGCGGATCCCTTCGGTCAGCTTGCGTTCTTTATCCTCAAAGCTTTCTCCGGCTTGTGCAAGACGCAGATCGTAATCGCGTAAGTATGGTACAGCGCACACAATTAGTTGCGCTTGCTGCTGCTGGTCGCATAGTACCAGCACCTCGTCTGCCGGGTCTTGCGTCGCATTGCCGACGACATAAACATTGAATGTTCGCAGCAACGCCTGCGGTGCATTGAGGAACGAAGCAGAATCGTGGTTGCCCGCGATCAGCACCACGTGGCGACAGCATGAGGCAGCTACCTTGTACAGAAATCTGTAATACAGCGACTGGGCGCGGTGGCTTGGCGTACTGGTATCGAATATATCACCTGCGATCAGCAGGGTATCGACATCGTGCCGCTCAAGCGTATCAACTAACCAGTCAAGGAAAGCCTCGAACTCATGGTAGCGTTGCTTACCATACAACAAACGCCCTAGGTGCCAATCCGAGGTGTGGAGTATTTTCATCCTGTTATGCTTGCAGTTGACTAGGGACTTCCCCCACAACGTGAATAATTGCGACTTTGATTCAGGCAACCATTGTTCTTCACAGAATCACGCATGGCTTTGTCCACTAAGGTGCATCTCGAAACAGCCGCTTTGCGGATTCTTCGGCGCATCCTAGCGGATTTGTTTATTGGGGAAAGGGTTATAGATCATTGACTTTGGCTTATGTTACAAGTGATCATCCTTCTTCCCCCAACCTCCCATCCCGTTGAAGTTTTTCGAGATCCCCTAAGGGGTTATCGCCCCTTGGGGAAATGCTATAGCAACGAGCACCCTCACTCAGCATTGGGAGAAGGATAGATGCCTGAAGCAGGGAATGTGTGCACACTGAGTGCTACAGCATCAGCACTAGCGGGGATCACGAACGCGGAGTGCTACGGGTCAGTTCGATCGTCCAGTGCTCTTGCCCGAAGCGGTGCTCTGACTTGCGTAATACAGCTCCTCCCCCCGCCTCATCCCATTGTTCGGTCAGGGTTTCCTCCGTTATGTAGTCACGATGCTGCGCAATCGCCGTTTGCACCGCCGCGCCGCCACTGATCGCCAAGGTGATGCGATCGGTGAGTTCAAGCCCGGCTTGTTTGCGTGCTTCTTGCACCGTGCGCACCAACTCACGCGCCAAGCCCTCACGCTCCAGTACGTCGGTTAACTGCAGATCCAGACCGACCAGATAACCATTTTCTTCAGCGCAAGCATAGCCCTCCGCCGATACCGTCTCGACCAGCACCTGTCGGGGTTCCAAATGCAGCACCTGATCCCCGGCTTCTACAGGAAATGTTTCACCCGCCGCGACGGCTTTGGCGATCCGCAGTGCATCCGCGGCTAGGCCGCGGCGAATGGCCGGGATCAGCTTGCCGTATTGTTTGCCCAACAGCGGTAAGTTTGGCTTGACGCGGTAGGACAACAATTCGCAGTCAGCGGCGACGATGTCGAGTCGCTTGACATTCAATTCTTCGAGGATCTGCTGCTGGTTTTCCTCGATCGTCGCGATTACCGCTGGGTTTGGCACATGCACCAACAGGCGCGGCAATGGCTGGCGTATGCGTACGCCCGATTTAGCGCGTGCGCCGCGACCAAGGGCGATGATCTGCCATACGCAGGCAAACGCTTCCACCAAAGCATCGTCGCGGCAGTCGGCGGCGGCGGTTGGCCAGCACGCCATGTGTACACTTAGCGCCGCCTCGGCGGCGGTGTTGCGCGCCAGATTCTGATGCACCGCCTCGGTAATAAACGGCATCACCGGCGCTAACATACGATTCACGATATGCAGGCATTCATACAACGTAACATAAGCCGATTGCTTGTCATCCCCTTTGTCTGATTTCCAAAACCGCCGGCGGCAGCATCGGATATAGCCATTCGACAATTGGTCGATGAAGGCTTCCAACTGTTGTCCCGCCGCCATCGCATCGTAAGCCTCCATCGCCTGGGTAACGTTGGTAATCAATTGCTGCAACCGCGCCAATAGCCAGCGATCGATCGGCGGGCGGCGGGCAAGCGGTACCGGCACGGCAAGGTCGATATTATCCGCACGGGCATACATGACAAAAAAGGCGTAGGTATTCCAATACGTGTTCAGGAAACCACTCGCCACTTCGCGCACCAGGTCCACCGAGATGCGTTTTTGCGTCTCGGGCGCGATGCGGCAGGCCAAATACCAGCGCAGGGCGTCAGCACCGACGCTATCAAACACCTCGTAAGGATCAATCACGTTGCCGCGCGACTTGGACATTTTGATACCGTCTTCGTCAACGATATGCCCAAGGCAGATGCAGTTACGGTAGGCCACCGAATCCGATACCAGAGCCGCAATCGCGTGCAGCGAGTAGAACCATCCGCGCGTTTGGTCGATCGCCTCACAGATATAATCGGCGGGAAAGCTCTTCGCAAAAGCTTCCTTATTGGCAAACGGATAATGAAACTGCGCATACGACATGGCACCGGAATCAAACCAGCAATCGATGACTTCCGGCACGCGCGAATAGAGACGACCGTTCTTTGGATGCGCAAAAGTTACGCTGTCAATGGCTGGACGATGCAGGTCTGTATCTGACAGTTTGCGACCACACAACATCTCCAGCTCGGCCAGCGATCCGATGCACACATAATCACCATCGCCATCGCTCCACAGCGGCAACGGGGTACCCCAGAAACGCTCGCGCGATAACGCCCAATCGACATTGTTCTGCAACCAGTTGCCAAAGCGCCCTTCTTTGATCGTCGCGGGGATCCAGTTGATCGTGCGGTTGAGGCTGACCATACGCTCACGGTAACGACTGGTGCGGATGTACCAAGCGTGTTTTGCATAGTAAATCAATGGATCGCCAGTACGCCAACCGTGCGGATAATTGTGTTTTGCGCGCTCCGAGCGGTACAGCAAGCCGCGCGCTTGCAACTCATCGATCAGGATCGCATCCGCGTCTTTGAAGAATCGACCCGCTACTGGAGAAACGGCGGCGACAAAGCATCCATCCAACCCCACGCCGTGGATCACCGGCAAACCGTGCGCTTGCCCGAGATTTAGATCATCCTGACCGTATGCCGGCGCGATATGGACGATGCCGGTACCCTCAGCGGTGGATACAAAATCGCCCGCTAAGACGCGACACACCGGGCCGCTGACCGGCAGATAATCAAATACGCGCTGGTAGCGGGTGCCCACCAGTTCGCTGCCACGGAGCGTGCTCTCGATCACCCATTGACTGCTTTTCAATACCTCTTCGAGGCGCGCAACGGCCACGATAAAGCGCTCTTCACCACAGCGCACGGTGGCGTATTCGACATCCGGGTGCACCGCCAACGCGAGGTTTGAAGGCAGCGTCCAAGGCGTTGTCGTCCACACCAAAAACGCTGTGTTGGGATTATTTTGCAGACGAAAGCGCAGCGTAACGGATGGATCCTCAACTTCCCGATAGCCCAAGGAGACCTCATGGGATGACAGCGTCGCGCCGATGCGTGGATCGTAAGGCACCACTTTATAGCCCTGGTAGATAAGCCCCTTGTTCCAGAGTTGTTGCAAAAGCCACCACACCGACTCGATATAATCGTTGTTGAGGGTGTAATACGCATCCTGCATATCAACCCAAAAGCCCATGCGCTCGGTCATTTTTTCCCACACGTCGATATAGCTCATGACCGATTCGCGACAGCGCCGGTTAAATTCACTGATACCGACCTGGTGCTCAATCAGCGCACGGTCAAAGATCCCCAGTTGTTTCTCGACCTCGTGTTCAACCGGCAGGCCGTGGGTATCCCACCCTGCTTTACGCGGACAGTAATAACCGCGCAGGTGTTTGTAACGCGGGAAGATATCCTTGAAGGTACGCGCCAGCACGTGATGCAGACCCGGCTTACCGTTAGCGGTGGGCGGGCCTTCGTTCCACGTGTAGCGCGGGCCTTGCTGGTTCTGCTGCTGACTCTTGCTGAATATGTCGTTCCGCCGCCAGAAGGCCAATACCGTCTGTTCCAGTTCAGGGCCGTTGTAACGGGTGTTGACTGCGGATAAATTCACCAGATGACCTCAAAAAACATCGAAAAAAGAAGGTTGGGGGGAGCTATTGAGGCGCAGATTGTAACATAGGGGGTTTTATACTCATGCTACTTGAAAATGCAGGAATGGGGATGCGGGAGCTAAAGACCTGAACACCTGTAACGTAAACCGTTGCTTTATACCCTCCCAATATAAACGGGAACCTCGAAAAATGGCAACGGAATGGGGGGTTGGGGGAAGGGACATAACCACCTGCAACGTAAACCATTGACTTATAATCCTTCCCCCAATAGAACAAGCCCCGCAGGGCACCTCAGCGAAGCATTAGGAACGTGCTCAATCAAGCATCTTGATTGAGTGCCAATATATAGCCCCTTGCCTCAACCAAAGCACGTACGCTTTGCTGGCAGTTTGGAATGTTTGGCGTACTAGTCCCAGATGACCGCACGAATCGAGCGTGACCACTGTATTTCAGCCGCCACGGACTTGCTTGCGGAAACTGTCGTGCAACGTGACACTGCGGTTGAAGCGTGGCTGGCCCGCGACCGAATCCACTGGATCAGCGATAAAATAGCCTGAGCGTTCAAACTGAAAAGATTGCCCGGGCAGCGCATCGCGTAGCGATGGCTCTAGGTGAGCATCGTTGCAGTTGACCAAGGATTGCCGGTTGAGGCTGCTGGCTTTCTCTGGATCCGGTGCCGGATCGCAAAACAAGCGATCATAAAGGCGCACCCTAGTGCGCAGCGCATGCGCTACCGAGACCCAGTGTATGGTGCCACGCACCTTGCGCTTGTCTGGTGTCGCGCCGCCGCGTGTTTGCGGATCGTAGCGACAGCGCACAGCGCTGATTTGGCCGCCTGAGTCGCGCTCGACACCGCTGCAGGTAACCATATAAGCGTAACGCAGCCGCACCTCGCGCCCGGGCGCTAAGCGATAAAACTTAGCCGCTGGGTGTTCCATGAAATCGTCGCGCTCAATCACCAACTCGCGTGCGAAAGGCAACTGGCGTTCTCCCATGCTGGCGTCTCTTGGATGGTTGGGCGCATGCAGCCATTCGACGGTATCTTCGGGGTAGTTCTCGATGATCAAGCGCAGTGGGTGGATGACCCCCATGACTCGTGGGGCGCTCGCCTCGAGGTCCTGCCGCAAGCAGTTCTCCAACTGTGCCAGTTCGACGGTGCTGTTGCTGCGCGTTACGCCGATGCTGCTGCAAAAAGCCCTGACCGCCGCTGCCGTGTAGCCGCGTCGGCGCAGTCCAGCAAGGGTTGGCAGGCGCGGATCATCCCACCCCTCTACGTGTTTGTTGTCCACCAAACCTGTGAGTATGCGCTTACTCATCACCGTATAGCTCAAATTCAAGCGACTGAACTCGTATTGCCGGGGCGGCGAGGCAATGTTCAGTGTCGACAGAAACCAGTCATACAGTGGGCGATGATCTTCAAACTCCAAGGTGCACAGGGAATGCGTAACGCCCTCGATCGCATCCGACAAAGCATGGGCGAAATCGTACAGTGGGTAGATGCACCACTGCCTAGCGGTGATGGGGTGAAGCGCACGCAGGATGCGGTAAATCACCGGATCGCGCAGGTTCATATTCGCCGACACCATGTCGATGCGGGCGCGCAGCACCATCGCGCCATCGGCGAACTCGCCGTTACGCATGCGGCGAAACAGCGCTAGGCTTTGTTGCGCCGCACGATCGCGGTAAGGACTGTTGACGCCGGGACTTTTGAGGGTGCCGCGGGTGCGGCTGATGCGATCAGCGTCAAGCTCACAAACATAGGCGTTGCCGCTTTCGATCAGCTGCTCTGCATAGGCGTACAAGCGCTCAAAATAATCGGAAGCGTGATGCAAGTTTGTCCCCCAGTCAAACCCCAGCCAGCGCAGGTCGTGTTTGATAGCGGCAATGTAGTCGCTGCATTCGCGCGCCGGGTTGGTGTCGTCAAAACGCAACGCGCAGCGCCCCTGATAGTCTTCGGCAATCCCAAAGTTGAGGCAGATCGACTTGGCGTGCCCAAGATGCAGATACCCATTCGGCTCTGGCGGGAAGCGGGTAACCACCCTTCCCTGCAAGCGTCCGGCGGTACGATCAGCGTCAATGATCTGGTGGATAAAGTGGTTTCCCGCTGTAGCGCCTATCACTGCCGCCGGCGCTGCCGCTGCATTTGTCGCGGCGGCGCTGTCGCCCGCGCCCGCGCTCGTGGCGGTGCTCGTGGTGGCGACTACGTTATTGGTTTGAGAGCGTTGCATACGTTGAGCCTTCCAGATGAGCCTTCCAGAGCCGTTGCGCGTTTGGCGCTCGACCACGTGTAAGCTTTGCGCCATGTTATACCACAGGGAACCTAGAAAGACCTCAACGGGAAGGAATTGGGGGGGGAAAGATATCATTACCTGTAGCGTAAGTTATTGATTTATAACCCTTCCCTCAATAGACAAGCTCCGCAGGGCACCTCAAGAAGCCAGCGAAGCCGGTTTTTCGAGGTGCCTTACAGCAAAAATGGGCGGTATGTTGACTTCCATGCTTGATTGCACCATCGGCAGCGGGTATTCTGTGCGCTGGTGGGCGATACAAACCGCAGCACCTCAACGCCCATTCCGCCACTGATATCGATCGTTATTCCTATATCAACGGGTATCGTACTCGATGAAGAGTTTATCACAGCTTGTGACTTCAGCACCGCGCTTGAGGGTTATCCTTGCGCTGCTGGTTCTTGCTTGGGGAACACCGGCAATAGCCGCCGAGGACGCCGCAAAAGGGGAAATTCTAGCCGATACCTGCATGGGTTGCCACGGCATTCGTGGATACCGCAACGTGTATCCAAGCTACAGTGTGCCGCGCCTTCAAGGGCAACATGCAGACTATATCATCGCTGCACTGAAAGCCTATAAGTCGGGTCAACGCGACCACAAGACAATGCAGGTGCAAGCGATGTCTCTGACCGATCAGGAAATAGCCCACATTGCGGCTTATCTGTCCAGTCTTGCAGCGGGTGATTAGTCGCGTAACACAGCGCTTTACCGTACCCCGCCGATTACCCTACGCAGAGACGAACAACATGCACATTCCACGGATGATGATTTTTGTTGCGCTGCTGTCCATTGGTGCCAACGCGCTCAAGGCCGCTGGCGACGAAGCGCAGGGACAGCAATTGGCGCAGCAATGCGTGGCCTGCCACGGCTTGGATGGCAACAGCAGCGATCCACAATACCCCAAGCTGGCGGGGCAATACGCCGATTATCTGGAACAAGCGCTGAGAGCTTACCGCGACGGTCAGCGCCGCAATCCCATAATGGGCGTTTTCGCCCGCCAACTGAGCGATCGGGAGATCACTGATCTGGCAGCTTGGTATGCTGCACAAGATGGATTGGGTAATTTTTAATCCCTCAGGAACCTCGAAAAAGTGCACCCGGTTGAGGAATGGAGAAAAGGGGGTTAGGCAGTTTTTATTAAAGTCGTTATTTAATTTTTTTTGATTAAGAGCGCCGACGGCGTGCCGCATGACCTCTCGATCCGCGAAGCAGTACCACGAAATGACGGCTAGATGGCTCTTCTCCTTAGAACACCAGCGCAGCATTCCCAGAGACACCCCCCCGAAGCATTCTCAGAGCGCCAAGCGGCGCAAAGTCCACGATCACCCAGCCTGCCCCGAAGCCGATGAAAGCCGTTGTCGCCAGCGCGCTGAACCAATTTGAAGTAATCGATGTCGATCTTGCCGATCCGCGCCACGGCGAGGTGTTAGTGCAGATAGCCGCCACTGGCGTGTGCCACTCCGATCTATCGATCATCAACGGTACCATTCCAAGCCCGTTTCCGGTCGTGCTCGGTCACGAGGGTGCCGGGGTCGTGGCGCAGGTCGGTACCGGGGTTGACCGCGTGGCGGTTGGCGATAAAGTAATCCTGTCGTTTGTACCGCATTGCGGTGAGTGCTATCACTGCAAGCGTGCGGAACCGTATCTGTGCATTGCATCGCCCACGGACGGCACCCTGCTTGATGGCACGACGCGCGTCTCGCGTAATGGCGAACCGATCTATGTGATGTCGTTTTTAGGTATTATGGCTGAGTACGCCGTGGTGCCCGCTATCTGCGCCGTGCCAGTACCCAAGGAGACTGACCTACAAACCGCAGCCTTGATCGGTTGTGGGGTTACGACTGGTGTCGGTGCCGTATTGCGTACCGCCAAGGTCAGGCCCGGATCAACGGTGGCGGTGTTGGGTTGCGGCGGCGTCGGCTTATCGGTCGTGCAAGGCGCTCGCATCGCGGGTGCCACGCGCATTATTGCGATCGACAGCAAACCGCAGAAATTATCGCTGGCGACTAAGCTGGGGGCGACCGATACCCTTGATGCGGCAGAGGATATCAGCAAAGCCATCAGCGCGATGACCCACCGCATCGGGGTTGACTACGCATTTGAGGCGATTGGCCTGCCGGGCACGATAGAGGCCAGCATCAAGATCGTGCGGCGTGGCGGCACAGCGGTATTGATCGGCGTCGGTCGCAAGCAAGACCGCTTTTCGGTGAGCACCCTGATCCTGCCACTGACCGCAAAAACCATCCGCGGCTGCATGTACGGCAGCGTCAACTCAAAGATCGATTTTGAGCGCTACCTAGAGTTCTACCAGCGTGGTCAGCTCGACCTTGAACGGCTGATCACCCGCCGTTATACCATTGATCAGGCACCCGATGCTTTCGCTGATCTGGAAGCCGGCGTCAACGCACGTGGAATTATCGTCTATCAATGAAGAGCACCTCGAAAAGCTAGCTTTTCGAGGTGCCCTGCGAGGCTTGTCTATTGGGGGAAGGATTATAAATCAATGGCTTACGCCACAGGTGAGCATATCCCTTCCTCCAAACCCCCATCCCGTTGAGGTTTTTCGATGTTCCCTGAAGCCTTCCCGAGATCTGTTGACTGCCAGCGGCACTGCTCCCGCAGCAGCGTTTGAGGAATGAGCCAGCAGGTGCCTTGTTGGGCGGTCATAGCGGCGGCAGGGAGTGGCCTTCGCATGGGCGCGAGGATCCCTAAACAGTATTTGCCACTCAGCGGTCGTCCGCTTATCGCACATGCCATTGAAGCGGTGCTCGCCGATCCACGGGTGGTCATGCTGGTCGTCGTCGTGCAAACCGCCACCCCCCACTGGGACACTGTCGCGGCGGCACTGCCGCCAGCACATGCAGCCCGCGTGGTCGCTGCCGCCGGCGGCGAGACGCGCGCCGCTTCAGTGCAGCAGGGCTTGCAGGCGCTGCACCAGCGTGGGGGCTTACCCAACGATTGGGTGCTGGTACACGATGCGGCGCGGCCCTGCCTGCGCCACAGCGATTTGGCGCGTCTTATCGATGCCGTGTCAAGCCAAGCAAACGCCGACACCCCCAGCGCTGGGGGGCTGTTGGGTTACCCTGTCGCCGATACCCTCAAGCGCGTAGCGGCTGACGGTCGAGTGCTCGCCAGCGTTCCCCGCGACGGTTTATGGCGTGCGCTAACGCCGCAGATGTTCCACCTCGGCGCACTGCACCAAGCGCTTTCGCGCGCCTTGCGCGAGGGTCAGCCGTGTACCGATGAGACGCAGGCGATGGAACACGTCGGCGCTTGCCCGCTGGTGGTACGCGGCAATAGCGATAACATCAAAATTACCACTCCCGCCGATCTGGAATTAGCGGCTGCCATCCTCAAGCGACGGCTTGAAGAGGCGTCAGACGCTGGATGATGCCTATGATCCTGCGGGCACCCGCAGCGTTACGCTGCCCGTGATGATGCGCTGACAGCCGTTCACGGTCTGGACTCGCAATGCGCCATCGCGCTCGATGCCATCGGCGACGCCGTCGATCGGCGCTGCCTGATGAACTCCTGAGGTGACTCTGATCGGCTGCCCTTTGAGGGCATCAACCGCCGCGAACGCATCTTGGTAAACCGCAAAACCATGTGCTTCGACGCTCTCACAGGCATGGATTATGGCTTTGAGCAGCCGTCCCGTCAGGACATTGCGCGACAGCCTTTCAGTCGCTACAGTCTCAAGGTCAGTCATTGGCTGGCAGCGCGGCGGCGGATGCGGCAGGCGCAGATTGACGCCGATCCCGATCACCACATCGAGGCGCTCGGTACTATAGCGCGGTTCGATTAAAATCCCGCCCAGCTTGCGCCCCGCGGCCCAGAGGTCGTTAGGCCATTTGAGGCCAACGCCGACGACGCCCAGCGTTTTCAGGGCATCGACCGCCGCCACCCCAACCGCCAACGACAACCCCGCGGGCAAGGAGGCGGTCGCCCAACGGTAGCGCAGCGAAAGCGAAATACTGTTGCCCAGCGGTGACAACCATGCCTTGCCGTGACGCCCGCGTCCACGCTGTTGCCCTTCCGCGGTACACGCCAGCAGCGCATCAGGGCTGTGATCGCTGAGCAACTCGGTGTTGGTGGATGCCGCGACGAAGCGCAGCATCAGGCGCAAGCGCGGGGGGCCGCAATGCAACAAGATACATCCAGTATCCAATGGCTCAAGCGGGCTATGCAAACGCAGCCACACGCCGCTGCGCTCAATGCCAAGCCCTAGGGATTGCAGCGCATCCAGCCCGCGTTGCAGCGCCGCCTCGGAAATACCCAGCATGTACGCCAAGGTTGGCGTACTATGCTCTTCCGCGGTGGCCAGTTGGCGATATAGGGCACTTAGTAAGTCAGTGTCAGTGGCAGTGTCAGTGGCAGAATTCATGATCCACGTTACAGAGGCGTTTTACGACAGATGAGCACGGGTACGCACAGGCTATTGTCGCTGAAATTATCGTGGGCGCTGTATGATTTTGGCAATTCGGCATTCGCTACCTTGGTAGTAACCTTCGTTTACGCCACCTACTTCACTCAATTCATCGCTGCCGATGCCGTGTTGGGCACCACACAATGGTCCTGGGGCATCGCCGTTAGCGCGCTGGCGATAGCGATTTTGTCGCCGTTATGCGGCGTGGTCGCTGATCGCGGCTATCGCTGGCATTGCCTTATGGGTTGCACCCTAGTGTGTTGTCTTGGCACTGCTATGCTGACGCTAGTGGCACCGGGGATGGCGCATGCCGTTTGGATCGCGCTGGGGTTGTTTGCCATCGCCAATATTGCTTTTGAGCTTGGCAATGTCTGCTATAACGCCTACCTGCCGCTATTGGCACCTGATGGGGTTGGGATTGGCAGCATCTCGGGGTTGGCTTGGGGCTGTGGCTATGCGGGCGGCCTGTTGTGCTTGATGCTGGCGTTAATCCTGTTGATCGGCGATAAGCCGTGGTTTGGCTTACCGGCGGATGACGAGCTGCGCTACCGCTTGACTAACCTGTTGGTCGTGGCGTGGTTTTTGCTGTCGAGTATCCCGCTGCTGGCGTTAGCGCCGCGGCAACCGCCGCCCTTGGCTGCCGCGCATACCGCCGGCGCTGCCTGGTACGGATTGCGCCAAGCGCTCGCTCGTGTGTTGCGTTACAAAGATATGAAAAGGCTGCTATATGCGCGCCTGTTGTACAACGATGGCCTGATCACGCTGTTTGCGTTCGGCGGGATCTATGCTGCTGGCACGTTCGGCATGAGTCTTGCCGAAGTCCTCCAATTTGGCATTGTGATTAACCTCTGCGCTGGGATTGGGGTGTGCCTGTTTGGCTATATCGACGATCGCATCGGCGGCAAACGCACGGTGATGCTGACCTTGGTCGGCTTGGTGATCTGCACGCTGCTGGCGGCATGGGCACCAAGTGCTGGCTGGCTATGGGTAGCCGGGATAGCGATAGGGCTTTGCGTCGGTCCTAATCAGTCCGCCAGCCGCACCTTGATGGCGCGTTTCGCGCCAGCGCAGCACCGCACCGAGTGCTTCGGTTTTTTTGCTTTATCTGGAAAAATAACCGCTTTCATGGGGCCGTTATTGCTGGGGGCGGTAACGCTCATCAGCGGCAGCCAACGCGCCGGCGTACTGACCCTGCTGCTGTTCTTTATCGCTGGGGCGCTGGTGTTGCTGACGGTTAACGAAGCGCGTGGGGTGGAGCAGGCAACATCCGATCCCACACCAGTAAAACGCTTGGGGTGGAGCAGGCAACATCCGATCCCACACCAGTAAAACGCTTTGGCACAGGGTGCAATGCTAGATAGCGCGCAGCAGGCCTTCTAGGGTGTGTTCGATCAGCGCCAGGTCCTGCGGCCTTGACAGGCGGTGCTCGGCATCTTTCAGCAGCGTCAAATGGGCATCGTCGGCAGCGATACAGGCGAGCAGCCGTTGGGCGGTTGAAAGCGGCACTTCGCTATCCTTCATGCCGTGAATCAGGCGCAGCGGGCAATGCAGCGGGATGGGCGCTTGCAGTTGCAAGTGTTGCTTTGCCTCTTCCATCAAGGCTCGTGTCAGGATAAACATGTCACCCCCTTCGCTGTCGTCGTAGGGCACCTCAAGTTTGCCATAACGCTCAAGCACCGTGCGTTGCTCGGCGCTCATCTGGGGTTCGATCATGTCATGGGTAAAATCAGGTGCCGCAGCAAGGCCGAGCAGGCCCTGGACGCGCCACGGCATGTAACGTGCGATCAGCAGCATCAGCCAGCCGCCCATGCTAGAGCCGACCAACAGCAGCGGCCCTTCGGTCAGCGCCTCAATGAGGGTGATCGCATCATGCGCCCAGGTGCCGATGGTGCCATCCTCGAAAGCCCCCGACGATTGCCCGTGGCCCTGATAATCAAAGCGCAGATACGCTTGCCCGCGTTGCTCGCAAAAGCGCTGCAAGCATTCCGCCTTGGTGGAGCTCATATCGGATTGATAGCCGCATAAAAACACCACCGTCGGCGATGCCCCAGACAGCTTCGCGTACGCCAACTGAGCACCATCAGGGCGCGTCCAGCGCACGATCGCAGGTAGGTCGGGCTGGTTCATCGCAAGCACCTCTGGCTCGTTTGGGATTGGATAAGGGCTGGATCAAAAGTGGGCGATTCTAGCATAGAATATCCCGTAGGATTGCCTGCGGCGCATGAAATGATTGCTGGAAGGGTCATTGCCTCCAATTCCAGAGCCCCCCGCCCGCAGCCATTCGCAGAGCACCGCCCGCCGCAAGCAGAGGGTTTCTTTACGGTGTTGGTGCTCGACCTTGAGGGCGACCCCAAGCGGCAGATAGTGTCGCTGCCGAGCAGCAACAGATCAAAAGCGGGCGACTTTAGCATAGAATATCCCGCAGGATTGCCTGCGGCGGGTGAAAGCCTCCGCCTGCGATGTGGTCTTGCGCCCCCAAAAGGGATCGAATATGCCTGGATTTGAACGTGTTTATCAACAGATCGTCGCCGCTGCGACGACAACCGTTGCCCAAGGCAAGGCATTTGAGCGCCTGATGCAGACCTTTTTCTGCCAGGATCCAGAATGGAAGGGGCGCTTTACCAAAGTCTGGCTATGGCAGGATTGGCCGCAGCGCGAAGGCCCGGATACGGGTATCGATCTGGTTGCCGAGCAATCCAGCGGCGAGGGCTACTGCGCCATCCAGTGCAAAGCCTACGCACCCGAGCATATCCTGCAAAAGAGCGATATCGATTCGTTCTTCACCGCCTCGGGCAAGGAGCACTACAGCCATCGGCTGATCGTCTCCACTGCCAAGCGCTGGAGCCGCCATGCGGAAAAGGCGCTGGAAGGTCAACACATCAAGGTCACGCGTCTCGATTTCTTCGCTCTAGAGCGCGAACCGTTTGATTGGCCAAGCCTTACAGCACCAGAGCAACTGCGTTATCGCGGGCACAAAAAGCAGTTGCGGCCGCACCAGCAAGCCGCCGTAGATGCGGTGCTGGCGGGGTTTGCGGGCGCTGATCGCGGCCAACTGATCATGGCCTGCGGCACCGGTAAGACCTTCACCGCGCTCAACATCGCCGAGCGCTGCGCCGGCGTCGGCGCTCAGGTGCTGTTTCTGGTGCCATCCATTGCGCTGATATCGCAATCCATGCGCGAATGGTCACGCGACCAGAGCGCCGGCATCCCACACCGCTACCTAGCGGTGTGCTCCGATGCTTACGCCGGCCAGTCAAAGCGCGAGGACGCCAGCCTCACTGAACTGGTGCAGCCACCCCAAACCAACCCGCAAAAACTGGCCACGGCGCTGCAGCAGCCGACGCCGCAGAAGATGACGGTGGTGTTTTCCACCTACCAATCATTGGCCGTCGTACACGAGGCTCAGCGCGCAGCGGGGCAAACGTTTGATCTGGTGATCTGCGACGAGGCGCACCGCACCACCGGCGTCGATGCCGCCGCGGATGCGGACTCCGCCAACCGCTTCAGCGCCATCCACAACAACGCTGCCATCCGCGCCACCAAACGGCTGTACATGACCGCGACGCCGCGGCTATATTCCGCCGACGCCAAGAAAAAAGCCCAACAAGATGCGTTGATTTTGAGCTCGATGGACGATGTCGAGCGTTACGGCAACGAGTTTTATCGCTTGGATTTCTCGACGGCGATCGAACAGCACCTGCTGGTCGATTACAAGGTGCTGATCCTGGTCGTCGATACCAACAGCGTTGCGGCTCAAATGGCGGCGTTTATGGCCAGCGATCAGGGCTTGCCGCTGGGTGATACCGCGCGCCTGATCGGCTGCTGGAATGCACTGGAGAAGCGCGCCGATGCGCAGCAAAACGATTTCAGTGCTGACCCGCAGCCGATGCGCTGCGCGGTTGCCTTTGCCAATACCATCCAAGCCTCAAAGATCATTGGCAGCAAGTTCAAAAAACTGGTCGCCGCTTACCGCGAAAACCAAGGTGGCGCACGCACCTGCACGGTCAAGCACGTGGACGGCACAATGGGGGCAGTGGAACGCAACGCGGCCCTCGCCTGGTTGCGCGATGGCACTGCGATCACTGCCGATGACAGCACCGACACCGCAGACGGGTGCCGCATCATCAGCAATGTGCGCTGCTTATCGGAAGGCGTCGATGTGCCGGCGCTGGATGCGGTGATCTTCACCCAGCCGCGCGCCTCGCAGGTGGATGTGGTGCAATCGGTCGGCCGCGTGATGCGCAAAGCCCCGGGCAAGCACTACGGCTATGTGATCCTGCCGATTGCGGTGGATGCAAGCGCCGATCCGGAAGCGACGCTGCACAACAACCGCGCCTACCGCGTGGTATGGGAGGTATTGCAGGCCTTGCGCGCCCATGACAACCGTTTTAACGCGCTGATCAATACCCTCGACCTGAACCACACCGCACCGCCGCAGATCCAAGTGATCGGCATTGGCGGCGGCGATAGCAGCAGCGGCAGCGGCGGCGGCGCTATGGCAACGGCAACGAAGCAGCAATGGCTGCCCTTCGACGGCATTCAGGAATGGCGCAAGGCACTGTATGCCTGCATCATCAAAAAATGCGGCAATCGCCATTACTGGGACGACTGGGTGGACGACGTGATCGACATCAGCCAGCGCAATATCGCCCGCATCAACGCCATCGTTCACGGCAGCGATAGCGATCACCGCACCTTATTTGAGGAGTTTTTAGGCGATCTGCGGCAGAACCTCAATCCGCACATTAGCGCTGATGACGCGATCGAGATGCTGTCGCAGCACGCCATCACCCAGCCGGTGTTTGACGCGCTGTTTGAAAAATACCGTTTCGCCAGCGAAAACCCCGTATCTTGCAACATGCAGGCGATGCTGGAGTTACTCGAAGAGCAGCGCATCGCACGCGAGACAGCATCGCTGCAAGGCTTCTATGACAGCGTACGCCAGCGCGCCAGCGGCATCGACAACCCACAAGGACGCCAGCGCATCTTGTTGGAGTTGTACGAGAAGTTCTTCGCCAAAGCCTTCAAACGCGATGCCGAGCGCTTAGGGATCGTCTTCACCCCGGTCGAGATCGTCGATTTCATCTTGCACAGTGCCGATCGGCTGCTGCGCCAGTGCTTTGGTCAGTGCTTGAGCGATGAGAAGGTGCACATCCTAGAGCCCTTCGTCGGCACCGGCACCTTCATCGCCCGCCTGATCCAATCGGATCTGATCCACACCGACGACCTCAAGCGCAAGTACCACCACGAACTGCACGCCAACGAGCTGGTGCTGCTGTCGTATTACATCGCCGCCGTCAACATCGAAGAGAGCTACCACCAGCGCAGCCACGGCAACTACCAGCCGTTCCCCGGCATCGTGCTAAGCGATACGTTTCAACTTAGCGAAGGCGAGGGCCGGCAAGGAGGCAAGATCTTCGATAAGAACCCCAAGCGTGCACAGCGTCAAAAGGAGGCCCCGATCCGCGTCATCATCGGCAACCCGCCGTATTCCATCGGCCAACGCAGCCAAAACGACGCCAACCAGAACCTGAAGTACCCGGGCCTCGATGCGCGCATTGAAGCCACCTACGCCAAGCATTCCACGGTTACCAACAAAAACAGCTTATACGATTCCTATATCCGTGCGCTGCGCTGGGCGACCGATCGCATTGGCGAGCGCGGGCTGGTCGCCTTTGTTACCAACGGTGCGTTCATCGATTCCCACTCCGCCGATGGTCTGCGCCAGTGCCTAGCAGCGGAATGCGCACACATCTACATCTACAACCTGCGCGGCAACGCACGCACCTCTGGCGAACAACGCCGCAAAGAAAAAGATAACGTATTCGGCCAAGGCAGCCGCCTGCCGGTCACCATCACGCTGCTGCTCAAAGACACGCAGCAGCCAGGGCCGGCGGCGATCGATTACCACGACATCGGCGATTACCTAACGCGCGAGGAGAAACTGGCAGCGATTGCCGCCGCCGGGCATATCGGCAACCTGGAATGGCAGCGCCTGCGCCCGAATGCGCACGGCGACTGGATCAACCAACGCCGCGCTGATTTTGCGACTTTCCTGCCGCTGGGGCTTGCGGCAAACAAACGCGAAGGTGCCGCTCCCCAACCCAGCGTCTTCAGGTTGTTTTGCAGAGGAGTGGAGACATGTCGGGATGCCTGGGCTTACAACCACAGCCGCGCCGCCCTAGCGGATAATATGGCACGCACGATCGCGTTCTACAATCAGCAGTTGCGCCATACGCAACATCTTGAGAAGGACGACGACCGCCTGCAGTGCCTCAGCCGCGATGCGACACACATCAGTTGGTCATCTTCGCTGGAGCAGTATCTATCCAGAGGGAAAACGATTAATTGCGATCGGCAGGTTATACGCCCGGCGATGTACCGTCCGTTTTGCAAGCAATATCTGTATTTTGATCGCAGGATGAATCATCGTGTATCCCTGCATCCGCAGCTATTTCCCACCCCCGACAGCGATAACCTAGCGATCTGCGTCAGCGGTGCCGGTGCCAGCAAGGGATTCTCGGCGCTGATGGTGGATATTGTCCCCAATCTTGATGTGCTTGAAAAAAGCCAATGCTTTCCGCGCTATTACTACGCGCCGCCGCCGCCGCAAACCGCGCAGAAGCTGGAATTGGCAGCCCCGCCGCTTGGCACGGCAGCCCCGGCGCTGGCGCGTCAGGACAACATCCCCGCCGCCACGCTGCAGGCGTTCCAAAGCCATTACGCCGATCCACGCATCAGCGGGGATGCGCTTTTTTACTATGTCTATGGCGTATTGCACGCACCCGATTACCGCGAACGCTACGCCAATGACCTGCGCAAAATGCTGCCAAGGGTGCCGTTTGCGGCGGATTTTTGGGCTTTCAGCGATGCCGGGCGGGCGCTAAGCGCACTGCACCTCGACTATGAAACGCTGGCTGAATACCCGCTCACGGAGCAGCGCCGCGGCAGCGCCAGCGCTGCGCCTGCGATCAAAAAAATGCGCTTTGGCGGTACGCCGCAAAAACCCGATCATAGCCGCATCGTGTGTAACGACAGCCTGACGCTCGCCGGCATTCCGTTGAAGGCATACGACTACCAGGTCAACGGCAAATCGGCCATCGCCTGGATCATCGACCGCTACCAAGTGCGCCGCGACAAAGCGAGCGGCATCGCCAACGATCCCAACGCCGCGAACCCCGCCGCCGACTGGATCCCGCGCCTGTTGAAGCGCATCGTCCACCTCAGCCTCGAAACGATGGTGATCGTTGATGCGTTACCCGGGCTGGACTAGCGCTGCGGATCCGAAAGCGGCGGGGTGCGGGAAGGACGGGGAGCGTATGACCTTGCTGACCACCCCCCTTTTTCCACCCCATTCAAGGTTTTTCGGTGCCCTGAAAAGTATGTCTTCACGGATAGCGGAGTAACGGCGACATGATCGGTAGCGCATGGGGGCTGTATCCACAGATCGAATGCCAGCGTTTCCAGTTCGACTCAGAATCCCGCCTTAAAGCCATCATCGATGAACAGCGCAACCTGATTCCCTACGGCAACGGCAGAAGCTATGGCGATAGCGCTTTAAACACCCATATCATTGACGTAAAGCCCTATCACTATTTTCTTGATTTTGATGCCGAAAATGGCCTGCTGCAAGTCCAAGCAGGAGTACTCCTGTGTGAAATAGTTGAGCACTTCGTCCCTCGCGGCTGGTTCCTCAAAGTTACCCCGGGCACCAAACTTATCACCGTTGGCGGTGCCATCGCGAGTGATGTGCACGGCAAGAACCACCATGCGGGAGGGTGCTTCAGCGAGAGCATCAAAGAGTTCCGCATCATGCTTCCCGATGGTAGGGTGGTTACCTGCTCCAAAGCGGCAACCCCCGAACTGTTCCACGCCACCTGTGGCGGTCAGGGGCTTACCGGCATCATCCTTGAGGCGAAGATTTACCTCAAAAAAATTAACTCCCAGTATATCGACCAGACCACTATCAAGACGCGAAACCTCAAAGAGACCTTCGCGGCGTTTGCAGAGCAGCGCGACAAACCCTATTCGGTTGCCTGGATCGACAGCCTCGCCAAAGGCGATGGGAGAGGCCGCTGCCTGCTGATGACGGGCGACTTCAGAAAAGACGGCAGGCTCGACTACAAAGCCAAAAGAACCAGAACCATCCCTTTTAATTTCCCCTCTTGGGTCCTCAATAAGTGGAGTGCCAGGGCCTTCAACTGGTGCTATTACCACACCCTCAGAGAGCGCATCTCCCACCAAACGAGCGATATCGATAGCTTCTTTTATCCGCTCGATGCGCTCGGGCACTGGAATAGAATCTACGGCAAGAACGGTTTTACGCAGTATCAGTTCATCCTACCTAAAGAAACCAGCTATGAGGGGCTCCAGGAGATCTTGGGGACGCTCGCCGCAGCGCGCCAAGGCAGCTTTCTTTCGGTGCTCAAGCTCTACGGCAAAGCCAACCGAAACTGGCTCTCGTTCCCACTGGAAGGTTACAGCCTAACGCTGGACTTCAAGATAGAAAAAGGACTCTTTGCGTTCTTAGACAGACTCGATCAGATCGTCGTCAAATACCAAGGGCGCATCTACCTCTCCAAAGATGCCCGCGTCTCTAAAGCGGTCTTTGAGCAGGGCTATCCGCAGATAGAAACTTTCCGTCAATTCCGGAAAGAGAACCAGATGGATCAAAAATTCCAATCATTGCAATCACGAAGGCTAGGAATATAGGGCATCTCGAAGCCATCCCAGAGCCCCGCCCGCCACTATGCCAGAGCCCCCGCCCGAAGCCATCCGCAAGGCCGCCTTATATCGCTATAATGGAACGGTGATCCAATAGGCAGGCAGGAGGAAATATGGTAATGCTCGAATGGTTGGGGGGAGTGCTAGCGGTGCTGGGTTTGGGGAGCTACATCGTTGCTGTTGTCAAAGGCCTCCTGCCGCCGCCGCAGGAGCTTAGCGACTGGATCATACAAAAATTCAACCAGTACAGAGAAAAGCGCCGCCCGCCGCAAGCGGAGGGGTTTTTTACGGTACTGGTGCTCGACCTTGAGGGCGATCCCAAGCGCCTGCAGAAAAAACACATGATCGCCGCTTTAGAGCACCGCGGAATACGCCATCGCTTAGTTAAACAGTCACTTCCACTACCCCAAGCGGCATCCGATAGTGTCGCCGCCGAGCAGCAACAGATTAAGAGCGGGCAGGATTTACTGGACATAAAAAATGCCGAGCTACTGATCTTCGGTGAGGTTGTGAAAGCCGATCAGGGTTTGCGGCTGCGCTTTATCGACCGTGAAGGGTCGCACGATTTCTCGCAACCGGTATTCCCCATCAAGGAATGGTCGCTGAGCGATGCCTTCCACCGAGCATTTGAGCAATGGCTGGTGGCGGTTCTATTGGCCATCGTTCCAGCAGACGATCAGCACAACCAGCAGTTGCTTGCATCCCTGCGGGCAAGTGAGCGGCAGTTAGCGGATTTATTGCAGCGCGATACGCCTCAAGAGCTAGGCAGCTACCGACCGATCCTGTTGCAGTCACTGGCGGATTTGAGGCGTCGCCTCGGCGATGTTGGCGGGGACAACGCGATGCTGGAACAAGCGATCGCCGACTACCGCCGGATCCTTACTGGGGTGGATCGCGACACCGCCCCGCTTGCCTGGGCGGCGACGCAGAACAACCTGGGCAATGCGCTGCGAAGTCTTGGGGAGCGTGAGGGCCGGACCGAGCGCTTGGAAGACGCGGTAGCAGCGTATAAAGCGGCGCTTAGCGAGTGGACGCGCGAACGGGTACCGCTCAACTGGGCGGCGACGCAGAACAACCTAGGCACTGCGCTGCAAAACCTTGGGGAGCGTGAGGTCGGGACCGAGCGCTTGGAGGCCGCGGTAGCAGCGTATCATGCAGCGCTTAGCGAGTGGACGCGCGAACGGGTACCGCTCGACTGGGCAATGACGCAGAACAACCTAGGCACTGCGCTGCAAAGCCTTGGGGAGCGTGAGAGCAGAACCGAGCACTTGGAGGCCGCGGTGGCCGCTTTTGAAGAGGCGCTTAGCGAGTGGACGCGCGAACGGGTACCGCTCGACTGGGCAATGACGCAGAACAACCTAGGCACTGCGCTGACCAGGCTTGGGGAGCGTGAGGGCAGAACCGAGCGCTTGAAGGCCGCGGTCGCGGCGTGTCAAGCGGCGCTTAGCGAGCGGACGCGCGAACGGGTACCGCTCGGCTGGGCAACAACACAGAACAACCTAGGCAATGCGCTATTCAGGCTTGGGGAGCGTGAGGGCGGGACCGAACGCCTAGAAGACGCGGTGGTAGCTTTTGCAGCGGCGCTTAGCGAGATGACGCGCGAACGGGCACCGCTTGCCTGGGCGGCAACGCAGAACAACCTAGGCACTGCGCTGGCCAGCCTTGGGGAGCGTGAGGGCAAGAGCGATCGCTTGGAAGACGCGGTGACCGCTTTTGCAGCGGCGCTTAGCGAGCGGACGCGCGAACGGGTACCGCTTGACTGGGCGGCGACGCAGAACAACCTTGGCAATGCGCTGCAAAGCCTTGGGGAGCGTGAGGGCAGGACTGAACGATTGGAGGCCGCGGTAGCAGCGTGCCGAGCGGCGCTTAGCGAGCGGACGCACGAACGGGTACCGCTCGACTGGGCGGCAACGCAGAACAACCTTGGCAATGCGCTGCAAAGCCTTGGGAAGCGTGAGGGTGGGACGGAACGCTTGGCGGCTGCGGTGGTAGCGTACCAAGCGGCACTTGCGGTGTGGACACGCGAACGAGCACCGCTCGACTGGGCGGCAACGCAGAACAACCTTGGCACTGCGCTATTCAGCCTTGGGGAGCGTGAGGGCGGGACGAAACACTTAGAGGCCGCGGTGGTAGCTTTTGCAGCAGCGCTTAGCGAGATGACGCGCGAACGGGTGCCGCTCAAATGGGCAACAACACAGAACAACCTAGGCACTGCGCTGGTCAGCCTTGGGGAGCGTGAGGGCGGGACGAAACACTTAGAGGCCGCGGTGGTCGCGTACCAAAAGGCGCTTCAGGTGTTTAAGGAAGCCCATGCTGAGCATTACACCGGCGAGACCCAAGGCAACCTTGAGCATGCCTTGGCACTACTCACCCAACGCCGCCGCGAATAGTTCTGCCCCCGCCTTGCTACCCGGTTACCCTACTCCAGCCCGTTGCCCTCTGCCATCTTCGACAGATACATCACCAGATCGAGCTTGCTGATGATGCCGATCATCTGCCCTTCCTCCATCACCACGGCGACATTATCGTTTTCAAAAATGCGCTGGACATGCCCTAAGCTGTCGTCCACCGAAACCTGCCCGCTGAGCGGTTTGGCGGCGGCCATGACGCTTGAATCCGAGGTGCACTCGCCGCTTAGCATCCCTTGCAGCAGATCGATCTCGTGGATCATCAGCGGCGCGGCATCATCGGTTTTGACCGGCATTTGCGAGATGCCGTATTGCGCCATGCGCTGGCTGACGGCGCTCAAGGTTTCATCCGGCTCAGCGAAGATGAGGGCGTTGCGGGTGTATTTGAGCACGTCGCGCACGCGACCGGGCGGCGGCTCGGGCGTGGTATAGCCCATGTCGCGCATCCATTCATCGCTGTAGTATTTCGACAAGTAGCGATCGCCAGAGTCGGGGATGATGACCACCACCGTTTTCCCCTCGCCCAACTCAGCGGCCACCTTCAGCGCGCCAAACACGGCGGTGCCGCACGAGCCGCCGGCAAAAATCCCCTCCTGGCGCGCCAGCTTGCGCGCGGTGATAAAAGAATCCCGATCGGATACTTCAAGCACCTCGTCAACCACACTGAAATCCAACGTGCCCACCATGAAATCGTGGCCGATACCTTCAACGCGGTAGATGCCTGGGGGGCGCACCTCGCGCTGGTTAAACATATCGTAGTAAATGCTGCCGACCGGGTCGGGACACACCACGCGCAACGCCCGCCCGGTCGCCGCGGCCTTCTCCTTCAGGTACTTTGCGGCACCAGAGATGGTGCCGCCAGTGCCGATCCCGCCGACCAAGGCATCGATGTCGCCGGCGCAGGTCTGCCAGATCTCCGGCCCGGTGGTCAGGTAGTGCGCCTCTGGGTTGTTCATGTTGTAGTACTGATCGGTGTAAAAGCTGCCCGGCGTCTCGCGTGCAATGCGTTTGGCGACTTCGACATAGCTATCTGGGTGGGCGTGATCGAGATCGGTACGGGTGATGATAACCTTGGCCCCGTAAGCCTTCAGCATGTCGATCTTCTCCTGGCTCATCTTGTCCGGCATGGTGCAGACGCATTGGTAGCCGCGCACCGCCGCCACCATCGCAAGCCCAAGACCGGTGTTGCCAGAGGTGCTCTCGACCAACGTCGCGCCGGGTTTTATAAGCCCTTGCTCCTCAGCACGGCGCACCATGTTGTAGGCCATGCGGTCTTTGACCGAACCGGCGGGGTTGTACATCTCCAGCTTGGCGAGCACGGTCGCCATGCCGGGGCTGACTAAGCGATTGAGCTTCACCAGCGGGGTATCGCCGATCAGGTCGAGGACGCTGTTATGGATTTTCATGATGCGCTTCCATTGAATAATTGATGGGGAGAGGGGGAGCACCTTGCGGCTTTTCGTGGTACCCAAGGCATTTTTATTGTGCGTGCCATAGGCTACAATTTGTATAGGGGTTGCGGATTTTGTGCACTGGAACAAAGTTATTGTGTACCATAGTCTCACCAGCCTGAAGGTAGGGCTGTTTTTGTTGCCTTTTATTAAAATGGCTTACTGGGGGAGCGAGTCACATGAAAGAAACCAAAGCAGTTGAAGAGGAGGTACAGAATTTCATTGATGACGTATCGAGATCCACGACAAGACGTTTGGGAAGGGGAAGTGTCCTGCTTCAAAGGGGCTGTTTTGACTCTGAAGCAGAAATGCAAAAGGAGCGGGAAGAGCACCCGGCGCGTATAGCTAAGCTGAAAGCGTTTTTTGATCTTTAAATAATGGAACGAAAACAAGCGAAAGAAGAGAAAATTCAAGAACTGGTGGCGTTGCACGATAGGATTGCAGGCCAGTTTAAGGAATACGAACAAGCGACAGGGAGGCTCCCACCGATTGAAGTGTTGAATGAGCTTCGATATCGCTGCGAGCGGTCATGGAATTGCTCACCTGCGAAGAGGACAATCGTCACGAGTTGATACAGCGCATCAGACACGCGCTTTATTGTGCGCATCACGATTTGCTTGATGGAGTCTTAGTGAAATTATCCACGTCGCTGGGAAGAGCTCGCGAAAGATACCCAGAAGCAATGCAAAAAGTGATGAGAGAGAAGTATTTTGCTATAGTCGAAGATACCATTCGCGTTGAAGAAAAGGTTGCAAGCTCCCGTTCGCACCCTGAAAGCCGCCACACGATATATGAAGAGATATCCAGCGATGTTCCTGTATTACTTGCACACCTCAATTTATTCAAGAAGATGTACTTGCCCGAAATCGTCAAATCATCGAAACGAATGGAGAAGCGAGAGAGGACAGCGAGACACCATATGATGATAGGGTGGGCAATAGCGATCATCGGCATCACGATAGCAATCATCATACGGTTAGGCTGAGCATCTGATTTTCCAGAGCACCGCCCGCAGCCCTTCCAGAGCACCGCCCGGTGCCTTTCCAGAGCACCGCCCGCAGCCTTTCCAGAGCACCGCCCGCAGCCCTTCCAGAGCACCGCCCGCAGCCCTTCCAGAGCACCGCCCGCAGCCCTTCCAGAGCACCGCCCGGTGCCTTTCCTCTCACAACGTCACCAGCTCTTCGGCACTGGTCGGATGGATCGCGACGGTGTCAGCAAAGTCTTTTTTTGTCGCGCCCATCTGCAGCGCGACGGCGAACCCCTGAAGCATCTCATCCGCACCGTGGCCGATCACATGGCAGCCAATCACCCGCTCCTCGGGGAGGCGCGTGATCAGCTTCATCGCAGTTGCTGTGGGGTTGTCCGAGAAGGCGTCGATCAGCGGCTTAAAGCGGGTCGTATAGACTCTCACCTGCTCTCCGTATTGCTGTCGCGCCTGCGCTTCGCTAAGCCCCACAGAAGCGATCGGCGGGTGGCTGAATACCACGCTGGGGATATTGTCATAGCAAAGATAGCGATCCGCTTTGGCACCAAACAAACGATCGCTGAGCCTCCTGCCGGCGGCAATCGCAACGGGCGTCAGCGGCACCCGCTCAATGACATCGCCAAGCGCGTAAATATGCGGGACGTTGGTCTGCTGATAGCGATCGACGATCACCGACTGCCCGGCAGAAAGCGCGACCCCGGCGTTGTCCAGCCCAAGCCCTGCGGTCAAGGGTTTGCGCCCTATCGCCCATAGCAAGGTATCGACACCATCACAGGTTGTCTCATCAGACAGCTTAATGCGCAGCAACTGCCCCTCTTTCGCTGGCGCGCTGGCGGCATCGCTGGCGGCAGTGGCGGGAATGGGGCTGATGGCGGTGATCTGGGTGTGTGTCAGGACGCGGATGCCATCCGCTTTCATCGCCGCCAGCAGCGACTCGCCCAGCATCGCGTCGAATGCGCTCAGCAATTGCGCGCCGCGCACCACTAGGGTTACCTCAGCACCCAAGGCATGTAGCACCCCAGCCAACTCAACCGCAATGTAACCGCCACCGACAATCAGCGCGCGACGCGGCTGCGTTTTACGTGCGAAGAAAGCGTTTGAATTGATCCCGAAGTCAGCGAAGGGGGGGCGCGCTGCTACCGGGCTGCTGCCGCTGGCGATGATAAAATGGCGGGCACCGAGCGTCCGCCTAGCAACGCCGATGGTGCTTGCGTCGCGAAACTGCGCAGCGCCCCTTATCCAAGCAACCCCGGCACCTTCTAAGCGCTCCTGATAAATCGTGTTGAGGCGTTCCAGATAGGCATCGCGCAAGTGGCATAAGCGCTGCCAGTCAAAGCGGTACTCTGGAATACTGAAGCCGTATTCCTCGGCAGTGGCAAGCGCATGCGAGCGATTGGCGGCATACCACATGATTTTTTTCGGTACACAGCCGACGTTAACGCAGGTACCCCCCAAACGATCGCGTTCAATCAACGCCACCTTGGCACCATAGCTTGCGGCGCGCTGCGCCGCTGCGATGCCGCCGCTGCCACCGCCAATGACGATCAGATCATAATTATCGACCATGGGAACCTCTAAAGGGACTTAACCATTATTTTTGAACCGCGTTGCTGGCAATATACGTAGTGTTTAGCCGGCGGCAAGACACTGGCGTCGGCCTCTTTAAAGCCGCGTTCAATGAACCAATGCTGAGCTTGCGTGGTCAGCGCCAGCAATTGCGTGCTGCCCCGTTCTCGCGCATAAGACTCAATGGCGTACAGCAATTGCTGCCCGCGTTTACCGCAACGGTAGTGTTTGTGCACCGCAAGACATGCCAACTCGGTGATCTTTTCCGACTCAAAGTGATGCGCGGCGGCGCAGGCGATGATCGCGCTGTCGCGTTCCATAACTAAATAATCCTCAATTTCGGACACCACGGTTGTATACGATCGCGGGATTAATTTTCCTTCTTTTTCCAGCGGCTCAATAAGATTGAGGATCGCCTTGACGTCTTCAATGACAGCACCTCTGATGGTGTCGTAATCATCGGCGTTGATCATGATGCCAACGCCATCACGGGTAAATAATTCCAGCAATACCGTCCCATCGACCTTGTAATTGAGCAGATGGATACGCTCCACACCGTTACGGCAAGCATGGACTGCATATTGCAGCGGCGCCACATCCAACTCATCAATGGTGGCGTCACTATGCAGATCGTGCAGCATTGATTGCGCTTTATCAAGCCCGAACTCGCGCCCTTGCTGCGGCGGAATGATCGAATGATAATAGCTGGTGGCGTTGTTGATGAAAATCAGCTTCGCGGCTTTTAGCTCGATAGCCAAAGCGGTAGCAAGCTCTTCGGGATGCAGGTTAAAGACTTCTCCAGTCGGAGAGTAGCCAAGCGGTGAAATCAATACGATCGAGCCGCTGACCAAGCGCTCCACAATGGCCTCGGTGTCAACGCGCCGGACGCGACCCATATAATGGTAATTGACGCCATCAATGATCCCTACTGGACAAGCGCTGATGAAGTTACCGCCCGCCACCCGCCGCCGTTTCCCGGGGATAGGTGAATTACCGATCGCCGTTGACAGCAGGGATTCAATCTCGATGCGAGCAACGCCAACGGCTTCTTTGATCAGTGGTATCATATCGGTGGCGGTGATGGTCATCCCTTGCCGGTATTCGACCTGAAACCCGGCGGCACTCAAACGTTGTGCAATTTGTGGTCGCGCACCGTGCACCAGCACCAACTGTATTCCGAGGCTATCCAACAACTCTAAATCGTAGATCAGGCTGCCGATCTGCTGGCTGGCGGCAATCTGACCACTGATCTGGATGACAAAACAACGCCCCCGATGCGCATTGATATATGGTGCTGCGTGACGGAACCACGAAACAAATTGCGTGTGCACAGACATCAAAGGGTTACTCCAGATTTACCGTTGGCGAGCGTTGTTGGATGAAGCGCGTGATAGTGAACTTGCACATTGACGAGCCGCAGCTTAGATATGTTAAACCCCATTGCAATCCCCGTTATTATAAAATAGCGCAGCGCGCCAGCAAACCGTAGGCTACAGGGTGCGGTGCCTGCATTGTTTATCAGCCGCCTCCGTGCAATGGGCAGCCCGATTTCCTCAAGGGGACATCGAAAACCCTCAGCGGGATGAGGATTGGGGGGAAAGGGCCATCACCACCTGCAACGTAAACCATTGACTTATAAACCTTTCCCCAATAGACAAACCCCGCCGGGTACCTCGGAAAGCGAGCTTCGCGCAGTTTTTCAAGGTACCCTCAAATATACCCATAAGGCCTTCTGAAATGCCTAGCGAAAGCGCTGATCTTATCCCACCCAATACTGAAAATCGCTACGAAGTAACAACAGCGGAGTTGCCGCTTTGTTGCCCTATGCCGGGGATGCAATTGTGGAATTCGCATCCCCGGGTATATATGCCGCTTGATACCGTCGGCGGGCAGTCCATGTGCCCCTATTGTGGCGCGCTCTATGTACTCAAAGAACCCTAGCAGCGCTCACCACGCTGGCTGCCGTTTTTACCTTCCGACCTGAACATGGCGGCGACATCCCGCGCCTACCCGCGGTTGTTGGGTTATCTGTGGCGGTATCGCAGGATGCTGCTGGTTTCAGTCCTTGCGACTACCGTGGTAGGCATTACCGCTCCGGCACTGCCGATCGTGATGGAGCATGTTGTCGAACGCTTTGAACATGGGATGTTCACTCATATCGGCTATGTCTCGCTACTGATCGTCATATTGTTTGCATTCCGCGGCATCGCGCAGTTTATTGCACAGGTGTCAATGGGCTGGATCCACCAGCAGTTGTTGATGGAACTGCGTAATGCGCTGGTAGCGCATCTGGTGTATCTACCGGCGACGTACTATGATCAGCATAACACCGGCAAGATCACCTCTAGGGTACTGCATGAGCCAGGAGAAAGCATTTACGCCACGGTCAATGGTTTTTTTATCCTCGTGCGTGATGCGTTGATCGTCCTGTCGCTACTGGGCTATATGCTTTACAGCAACTGGCGCTTGGCTTTAATCGTGTTCGCGTTCGTACCGGCGGTGATTGCTGCGATTTACTATTTCAGTAAACGCTTGCGTCGCATGAGCCAAGGCGTGCAGGACGCGATGGCGGAATTGACGCGGGTGTTGTTTGAGATCGTTGACGGACACCACGTGGTTCGCAGTCACGGTGCCCAGGGCTACGAAATCAAACGTTTCAAAGATGCCACGGCGCAGCTGCGCCGGTTTGACTATAAGTTCGCGGTGGCGCGCGCAGCGAGTGCACCCATTGCTCAGTTGCTGGTCGCCATCTCGCTGGCGGTGCTGATCTATGTTGTCGGTCAGCAGATCGCTGCCGGCACTCTCAGCATCGGCACCTTCGTTGGTTTCAGTACAACGGTAGTGATGCTGTTTTCGCCGATCAAAAACCTGACCTCGGTCAACGCCTCGCTGCAACGCGGCATCGCCGCTGCGGCGAACATCTTCAAGCTGCTTGACGAAGCACCAGAGCAAGACACCGGGCGTCAACACCTCGCATACTGCCGTGGACGGTTGACCTTTGAACAGTTGTGTTTCAGCTATCCGGGGCACCCGCGCCCGGTGTTCGAGAATCTGCAATTAGAAATAGCGGCGGGGGAGATGATCGCTGTTGTGGGGCTTTCCGGCAGCGGCAAAAGCACCTTGGCTGCATTGAGCGCACGCTGTTACCCTATCACGTCCGGCTGCATTCGACTGGATGGGATTGATGTTCGCGACATATCACTGGCCTCGCTGCGCCAGAACATCGTTGTAGTGAACCAAGATACAGTGCTGCTTGATGATACGGTCCTGGCGAATATCACCTATGGTCAATGCCCGCCATTCGATCGTGAGCAAATCGAACGCGCCATTTGCAATGCCGCCGCCGCCCAATTCATCGAGGCTCTGCCGCAACAGATTGACACCCGCATTGGCTCTCGTGGAGTGCGGCTGTCGGGTGGTCAGCGCCAGCGTCTAGCCCTTGTTCGGGCGTTGCTGCGCGACGCGCCGGTGCTGATCCTAGATGAATCGACATCGGCTCTGGATAACGAAACCGAGCGCTATATTCTGCACCTGTTGACAAAGTTGCGCAGTAGGCGCACGACCATCATCATCGCCCATCGGCTGTCAACCATTGCGCATGCTGATCGCATCGTGGTTATCGATCAAGGTGAGATTGTTGGTATTGGGACACATGAGGCGTTGTCACAGCACAACCGCCTTTATGCGAGTCTGTATAATCTGGAAATTTCAAAGACCGCTGAACAGCACGACCACAGCCTGAGTACAAAACCGCCGCTAACTGATGAACGCTCGACAGTGGTTTGAGTTGCGCAAGCTGCGCATCAGCAACGACCCAGACGATGACCAAGTGCGTTATCGCTTGGCGACCCCTGCTGGGGATATTGACCTAAATCAATACATCGGGCAGTCGTTGCGTTTGGAAACCAGCGGCCAGATCCATTGCATCGAGTGCAGCCGCAGGACTAAAAAAAGCTTTAATCGAGGGTATTGCTACCCCTGTTTTATCGCATTGGCCGCCTGCGACCGGTGCATTACAAGCCCACAACTTTGCCATTACCACCTAGGCACCTGTCGCCAGCCAAGGTGGGGGGATACGCACTGCATGCAGCCACATATTGTCTATCTGGCGAATACCTCTGGTCTGAAGGTAGGCATCTCACGTAAATCCAGGGTCGCCACCCGATGGCTCGACCAAGGTGCCAGCGCGGCTCTGATGATCCTAGAGGTGGCGTCACGCTTACTCTCGGGAAAAGTCGAGTTGAGTATCGCGCAATACGCCGCTGATCGCACTGACTGGCGGCGCCTGTTGCGCGGCAATCCAGCACCGGCCGATCTGCTCGCAGAGCGTGATCGCTTGCTGGCGTTATGCAGCAACGCCGATCCAGTGTTTGGTGATGCGCTGCCGCTGCCCACCGCCAAGGTGAATGTATTCCGTTATCCCGTGCGTTCGTATCCACCGCAACCAAAGGCGATCAATCTCGACAAAACGCCCGTTGTTGAAGGCATCCTAGAAGGCATGAAGGGGCAGTATCTGATTCTTGACAACGGGGTGCTGAATGTGTGGCGTTACGTTGGCTATCAAGTGTCATTGCAACTCGGCTGACGGATGGATTGACCGCCATTGGATGCCCGGATTAATACCGCATGCAAATTGTAATTCTGGGGGCTGGTCAAGTTGGCACCACGGTTGCCAAAACTCTAGCCAAAGAAGGCAACGAATTAACCGTGGTAGATGCAAGCGCCGAGAATCTGCGGCATTTGCAAGATCACCTTGATTTACGCATCGTGCACGGGCAGGCTTCGCATCCAAGCGTGTTGCGCCGCGCCGGATTGGATGATGCGGAGATGTTGCTGGCGGTAACCGCCAGCGATGAAACCAACATGATCGCGTGCCAGGTTGCCCATACCGTATTCAATACGCCTACCAAGATCGCCCGCATCCGCGCTCCGGCATACACCAGCCATGCGTCCCTGTTCGCCCCAGAAGCGCTGCCAGTGGACGTTATCATCAGCCCCGAGCAGTTGGTGACACATAACGTACGACGCCTGATAGAGGTACCAGGAGCACTGCAAGTGCTCGATTTCGCTAAGGGAAAGGTACGTCTGGTGGCCGTCAAAGCGTATTACGGCGGCCCACTGGTGGGGCACGCCTTGCGTGCGTTGCGCAACCAATTACCCAACATCGATTCACGCGTTGCCGCTATCTTCCGGCGCGGCGTAGCCATAGTCCCTGATGGCGGTACGGTCATTGAAGCCGATGACGAGGTGTTTTTTGTCGCCGCCACCGAGCACATTCGGGCAGTCATGGGGGAGTTACGTAAACTGGAACGACCGACACGCCGGATCATGCTCGCCGGTGGCGGCAATATCGGCTACCACCTAGCACTGGGGTTGGAAAATCAATCCATGGTCAAGCTGATCGAAACCAACTACGAACGCTCATTGCACTTATCTGAAGCCCTGCGCGAGACCATTGTATTGCACGGCAGTGCGGTTGACGAGGAACTGTTGCAGGAAGAGAAAGTACGTGATATGGACGTGTTCTGCGCGATCACCAATGACGACCAAGTCAACATTTTATCGGCGATGCTGGCCAAGCGCTTAGGTGCCAGAAAAGTGATGGCATTGATCAACCGTCAAGCCTATGTGGAATTGGTTGAAGGTCATCTGGTGGATGTGGCAATTTCTCCACAGCAGTCAACGATCAGCGCGCTGTTGGCTCATATTCGCCGCGGTGACGTGGCTGCGGTGCACTCACTGCGCCACGGCGCAACCGAGGCGCTTGAAGCCATCGCCCATGGTACCCGTCATACCTCTGGGGTGGTTGGTCGCCGCGTCGGCGAGATCAAGTTACCGCCGGGGACCACTATTGATGCTGTCGTACGTGGCGATGAAGTGATGATTGCCCATCACAATACGATGATCGAAAACAACGATCACGTGATTTTATTTATGTCCGATAAACGCTCGGTGACCGAGGTTGAAAACTTGTTTAAAGTAGGTTTTCGATTCCTCTAGGACACCAGAGATTCCTGCACGATGAGATTTCTTGAGGTACAGCGCACGCTGGGGCTGATGTTGTTGTTATTCAGCTTGGCCATGCTGCCTCCGATTATCGTCAACATAGTGTATAAAGAAGCAGCGATGGCACCGTTCTGGGCCGGCTTCTTGATCGTCATCAGCGCTGGCTTCGTACTCTGGTATCCAGTACGCAACGTACGCTATGAGTTAGAACTGCGCGACGGGTTCATCATTGTCGCATTGTTCTGGGTAGCACTCTCTGTTACCGCCAGCGTGCCCTTGTTATTTGTCGATACGCCCCATCTCAGCGTGGTTGATGCGATATTTGAATCGGTCTCAGGCCTGACCACAACCGGGGCGACGGTGATTACCGGCCTTGATTCGCTGCCGCACTCGATCCTCTTTTACCGCCAGATGCTGCAATGGTTCGGCGGGATGGGGATCATCGTACTGGCGGTAGCCATCCTGCCATTATTGGGCATTGGCGGCATGCAGCTCTATCGCGCCGAAACCTCAGGATTAGTCAAAGACCACAAGCTAACGCCCCATATTACCGAAACCGCCAAAGCGCTCTGGTACCTCTATGTAGCATTGACGATTGTTTGCGCGCTGGCCTATTGGGCCAGCGGCATGTCTGGCTTTGACGCGATCGTGCATAGTTTCTCGACCGTGGCGATCGGGGGGTTCTCCTCTCACGATAGCAGCATCGGCTATTACTCATCGCTCCAAGTGGAGCTGGTCGCGATCGTATTCATGGTGATTGCCGGAATCAACTTCAGGCTGCATTTTACTGCGTGGAGGAACCATAACTTAGACAGCTATCGGTTTGATTCAGAACTCAAAGTATATCTGGTGTTGTTGGTGTGCTTATCGTTGATCACCAGCGCTTATCTGTATTTCTCCGGCACTTTCGATACCCCCGCCACGGCATTACGGCATGGCGTATTTCATAGTGTATCGCTGAGCACCACCACCGGCTACACGACCACTTATTTCCACATCTGGCCAAGTCTTCTGCCGTTGCTGCTGCTGCTTGCCAGCTTCATCGGCGGTTGTGCTGGATCTACCGGCGGCGGTCTTAAAGTCATCCGCGTGATCCTGTTGTACAAGCAAGCCAAACGCGAAATTACGTTACTGATGCACCCCAATGCGCAGGTCTTGATCAAAATCGGCAGGGTCCTGATGCCAAACAGGGTTATTAATGCCGTATGGGGATTTTTTGCTATCTACGTCGCCACGTTTTCATTAATTCTGCTATTATTAATGGGTACTGGACTCGATCAGGTCAGCGCGTTTTCAGCCGTTGCCGCCTGCATCAATAATCTGGGACCTGGATTAGGGAAAGTTGCTCATCACTACGGCGCTATTAACGATGCCGCCAAATGGATCCTGTGTCTTGCGATGTTATTGGGACGGCTTGAGATTTTCACGCTGTTGGTGATCTTATCGCCAGCGTTCTGGCGCAGCTGACAGCGATCGCAGGAAATCTCAGAGAGTCGGGAGGCTGCTGTGCGTTGACTGGACCTAAGAGCATCCGTGCTTGCTTGGGTTTAGCTACGAAAATGTAGTATTATCACCCCCCCAAGACACTGGCTTGCAGGGGGCAGTCAGGAAACTCTTTTTTGTAACCGATTGAAGCATCCAATACCACCATCTTAGGAGGAAGTCGTCATGGAAGCAATGCAACCGACGGTTGCCAACCGTACTGAAACGTTACTGGCAACCAATCGATTAATTCGTAATACCTATGTGCTGCTATCGACCACGCTGTTCACCAGCGCGATCGCGGCGGTGGTATCGATACTATTACGAGTGCCGTTTTTCACTTACTTGATATGTGTCGGCGGTTCCGTTCTGTTGATGATGTTCGTGTTGCCCCGCACTAAAGACTCGGCGGTTGGTTTAGCAGTTGTATTTATGATCACCACCCTGATGGGGTTCGGCTTGGGTCCAATTCTGACTAATTACCTAGCACTTCCTGGAGGCCCTCAGATCGTGATGACCGCCTTCGGTGGAGCAGCCGCTATTTTTCTCGGCCTTTCCGGCTACGCGCTGATCACACGCCATGATTTCAGCTTCATCGGCGGGTTTATCTTTGCTGGCTTCATCGTCATGCTGTGCGCGATCATAGCTAACCTATTCCTCAATATGCCCGCGCTCAGCTTAGCCGTATCATCGGGCATGATCTTTTTGCTGAGCGGCAAAATTCTGTGGGATACGAGCAAGCTGGTGCACGATAAAGGGAAGGGCAACTACCTGCTGATGACGGTTGGTCTATATTTCAGCATGGTGATGATCTTCATCCATTTATTGGCTATTCTGGGTCTGATGCGCGACGAATAACATCTATACGATACCTCAAAAAAAACTAGGTTTGGGGGAAGGGCTATCGCCATCAGCAGCATAGCCATTGCGCGATGATTCCCTTCCTCCACTTATCTAAATCAGGCAGCGCCTCGGAAAAATCACGCAGCGGGTTTTTCAAGGTGCTCTGCAGCAACCAACAAAGACGCTAAGCAGCGGCAACGGAGACTTCAACGATGATACTTCCCCTGTGGATGAAAATCCTGATGGCAATTGGGCTTGTCGGGATCATTGGGCTGATGTTGTTAAAATCAAAGAAAATGCTGAAGGAGACGCGCAAAGGTACCCCGCGCGAGTGGTTGGCTTTTCTTTTTCCGTTAGTTTTCGTTGCCGGTTTCGTCTTGCTGCTGATAGCCATCACCTGAACGCACAGTAAAGGGAACTCCTACGAAGTCCCCTCACTGCGCGAGGTCTCGCGGCGTGCTTTGCTTCGTACCGTTTTATTTTTAATTAGGAACCCCTGCAACGTGCCATTCGCTGACCTCTCGATCCGCTCAGCGGCACCACGAAATAATTGCTGCAGGAGCTTGTCTATTGGGGGAATGATTATAAATCAATGCCTTATGTCACAGGTAATCATGTCCCTTACCCCCAAACCCCCATCCCGTTGCCATTTTCCAAAGTTCCCTAGAAGGAGCTTCTCCTCCAGAACACCAGCGCAGCATTCCCAGAGCGCCAAGTTGCGCAAAATGCACGGTGCCAAGTCAGAACCAATGCCCCTCGGCCCTCTCCCAGAGGAAGAGGAGAGTTCTCACGCACAGTGTGGGAACGTGCTCAACTAAGCATCTTGATACGGGTATATTAATCCATAGGGGACATCGAAAAACCTTGAATGCGATGCTGTTGGCTGCTCCCTCCCCTCTTCCCGCGGAATCTCTTCTCATAGCGCGAGGAAGCGCGTTTTTATCCCCTCTATATCCTGCTTTACGGTACCGATAAAAACCAACTCGCTGCTCCCTGCTGATGTATCGCGGTTGCCTAGCATTTTGCTGATCTGATTGTGATTGCCCGCCCGATGCCATTGATGCCAACCCGAAGCAAAGCGCAAGATCCCTTTGGCGCGCAGGATGCTACCCGGCAGCGCGCGCGCCAAGGCGCGGAAGGCCGCCGCATCAATGACGTGATCGCGCTCAACAGCGCAGGTATAAAACCCGTGCTGATGCAGGGGCTGAACGCTGGCAGCGCGAGCGCTGTTGGTAGCGCCCGCACCGCTTCCTGAATGATCCCCGCCGCGACCAAGCAATGCCTCCATTGGCAATGCGGCATAGCTTGCGTACAGCACTGCCGCCGACGGATTCAGCTCCGCAACTACGCTGTGCAGTAAAACCAACTGCGCTTCGGCGACGCGATCGATCTTGTTGATAATGATCAGGTTGGCGGCGGCTACTTGCGGCTTGAGCGTGTCGCTGAGCAACGGATCGGCGTATTGCTGGGTGAAATTCGCCGCATCCACTAGAATAATAATCGCATCTTGCGCAAGGTCTGGATCAATGCGCGCAAAATCCATGATGCGATCCGGGTTGGAGACACCGCTGGCCTCAACGATAATGTGATCAAACTGTGACCGCCGCTGCATCAACGCGACCATTGTCGTCACAAACCCCGCCGTGAGCGAACAGCAGATACAGCCATTGGCGAGCGACAACACCTCTCCCTGTTCACTCTGGATCAGCCTCTTGTCGATATTGATTGCGCCAAAATCATTCACCAGCACCGCATAACGGGGAGCGCGGGCAGACACCGGCGCATTGCTTAAGATGCGGTTCAACACAGTGGTCTTGCCCGCGCCAAGAAACCCTCCAATGACAGTGAAAGGGGTTGCTGGCATGGCTCTCATGAGGCGCTCTAGTCGGTGCTGGTCGCCGCTTGGTTTGCGATACCCGCGGTTAGCGTTCCCCAGATCCCAATATCCTTCAGCGCTTCTGCGGCGCACGCTGTCGGATCCTGCTCCAACACCACCATATCGGCGTATTTGCCGGGCTCTAGGCTGCCGATCAGATGATCCATCTTGAGCGTATAGGCCGCTCCCAACGTAATCGCCCGCAAGGCATCGTCAACACTTATGCACTCGGCATGACCCAGCAGCCGACCGCTGGCAGTGCGCCGGTTGACCGCGCACCAAGCGGTGAACAGTGGTCCCAAAGGCGTTATTGGCGCATCCGAATGGATTGCAAAATGCACACCGCTTTGCTGCGCTGTATGGCAGGCATCCATGCGCTGAGCACGATCGGGGCCCAGCGTAATGGCGTAATGTTTATCTCCCCAGTAATAGATATGATTAGCGAACAGGTTGACGCAGATGCCAAGCGTCGCCATGCGGTTAAATTGCGCGGCATCGGCCATCTGGCAGTGCTGCAACGTGTGGCGGTGATCGGCGCGTGGTGCCGCCATCAGCGCAACCTCAATGGCGTCAATAATAACGCTTGAGGCTTCGTCGCCATTGGCGTGGATATGCAGTTGCAAACCGGCTGTGTGATAATCAACGATCAGCGCCTGAAGTTGCGCTGGCGACATATTCCATAAGCCGTTAGCCGCGCCATTAAAGTAACCGGGCCACTTCAGCCGCCCGCTAAAGCCTTGGATCGAGCCATCGGCCATCGCCTTGCACAAGCCGAAGCGCAGCTTGTCATGGTTGTGCCGGCACGCTGATTTGACGCGCGCAATCCCTTCGGCAACCGGCAGGTCCAGCGTGTACATCGCCGGTAGCAAGCGGATCGGATAGCGTGGCTCCGCGGTCACCTCGCAGTATGCCGTGATGGACTCTGCATCCAAGGTGGCGAACAGATCGGTCGCAGTGGTAACCCCAGCGTTAACGCAGGAGCGTCCATAACTGCGTAATGTCTGATGGTCAATACGATTGAAGAATGGGATTGCGGTCCGCTTATACACCATATACATGGCGGCCATTTCCTTCAGCTCGCCGGTTGGCGCACCAGTAGCGTCTTTCATCACCCCATGCACCGCGCAAGCACGATCGATCCCGGCCAGTACCAGAGTGCGTGAATTGACATTCAACACATGACCATTGGAATGCAGCAGCAGCACCGGTCGGATGCTTGATACGCGATCGAGATCGGTCGCCGATACCCGCTTTTCGCCGAAATAGATCGGATCAAAACCCCAAGCGAACAACGGCCTATCGGGATCGCCGCCGCCCTCCTTTTCATTGATCGCTTGGAGGATCGCAATCACAGCGGGAAGCGTCGCCGCGCCGCGCCAGCGCCGACCCTCGGGATCGCGGCGATCGTAATAACCAACATAAGGATAACCCCAGACGTTACCCTCACTGGCATGAGCATGTCCCTCAACCAACCCTGGCATCAATACCTTATCGGCAAACCGCTGATCGATAACATAATCACCCCAGCATGTGGTTTCATCGAGTCCGCCGACGGCCAGCACCCTGCCATCGCGCACCGCGATATGGGTTGCCTGGGGCCGATAGTTGTTCATCGTAATGATCTTTCGTGCACAAAATATGGTTACTGGGTCGGACATAATCGCCTCATTGTGTTGACGCTGTCGCGGCTGATCCTCATGCGCCTGAAAGATCGCTGCGTTGGGTTATCGGCTTCAATCGGGCTGATTGCGGCGCGCTGTAAAAAGCACATTCCAATTCCAACCTATGCGCCTTGGGAGAAAAGTTTTAATTCCATGAGCAGGTGCTGACAGCTTTGCCGCTCATGGAGGAGTGATAGATAAGCACCATGCGGCATTGTTTATTCAGTATAACATGAATGCGGCCCTTATCTTCTACGCCTCAAGGGTAAAGAGCCGATGGCGCGACAGGTCAGTTGTTCCGATGGGTACCTCGAAAAACATTGAAAGGGATAGGAGTTTGGGGGAAGGGTAAAGGCGTGTTTAGCATCCCTAAACGCGGTACTCCCTTCCCCCAAACCCCTAAACCCCAGTACAGCCTGCGCCCTCGCCTCGACGCCGTGCAGGGCCGAGGACTTCGATAACCGCTCTGGAATAAGATCATAAAAAATAGCCCTTTCCTGCACCTTCAAGTAACCTGAGTATATAAGGCGGGTTGCATACAGAAAGCACGGCGCGCCATCCAAGCTCATTTTGCATCGGACAAGACTCAAAATTCCATTTGACTGCCTCCATAGCATAGAATACTTCCCGCGCAGGATGAAACCTGCGTGGGATCACGTTAACCACTGCTCGTTCGCATGAGGAAATGCAGATGAAACCACCCGTACATGTAGCGGTAACCGGCGCTGCTGGTCAAATAAGCTATTCGCTGCTATTTCGTATCGCTTCAGGAGAGATGCTCGGCCAAGAGCAACCCGTAGTACTGCGACTGCTGGAAATCCCCCCGGCCATGGGAGCCCTGCAAGGAGTCGCAATGGAGATCGCCGACTGTGCTTACCCTTTGCTGCAGGATATGGTGCTAACTGACGATGTCAATACTGCGTTTCGCGATGCCTCCTACGCGATGCTGGTCGGCGCTCGTCCGCGCTCCAAAGGCATGGAGCGTAGCGCCCTGCTGTCTGCTAACGGTCAGATTTTTGCTCCTCAGGGGCGAGCACTCAACGAACACGCGCGGCGTGACGTGAGGGTGCTAGTGATTGGCAATCCGGCGAATACCAACGCCCTGATCGCGATGCGCAATGCTCCAGATCTCGATCCCGGGCAATTTACCGCGATGACGCGTCTTGATCACAATCGTGCCGTCAATCAGCTGGCCAGCAAGACCCATGCTACAGTTGCTGATATCCGCCGTGTGATCATCTGGGGCAACCATTCCTCGACCCAATATCCGGATCTCAATCACGCGACCATCAAAGACCAGCCGGCGATGCAGCAGATCGATACGGCCTGGGTGCGTGAACAGTTTATCCCCAGAGTGCAGAAGCGCGGTGCCGAGATCATTGAAGCGCGCGGGCTTTCCAGCGCCGCCTCCGCAGGCTTTGCGGGTCTTGAACATATGCGCGATTGGGTGCATGGCACGCGCCCCGACGACTGGACGAGCATGGCAATTCCAAGCGACGGTAGCTACGGCATCAGCGAAGGCTTGATCTACTCATTCCCCGTTACGATACAACAGGGGCGTTACCGCATTGTGCAGGGGCTTTCCATCGATGATTACTCACGCGAGAAAATGATCGCGAGCGAAACCGAGCTCACCCAAGAACGCGACGCTGTCAAAACCTTATTGTAGCGTCCCAACCAGTTAGCGGGAACTTCGAAAAACTTCAGCGAGGGGTAGGGGAGTACAGCTTTTTTTATTGCCACCGGAGTGCCTATACCCTTTCCCCAATATAACGCTCTTTTTTACAAAGCCTCCTCAAACAGCCAAGCGGCGCAACAGACACGGCACCCCGTCAGAACCAATGTCCCGCGGCCCTCTCCCAGAGAGAGAGGGGAGTTCCCACGCCCCGTTTGGCAGCGCGTTCAATCAAGCATCTTGAAGGATTACAAGTATATAGAGGGGGAGATGCTATACTGCCCATAACTGATGGGGGCTTACGAAATTGGGCATACCCCCCTTCCCCATCCCACTTCAGGTTTTTCCGAGGTTCACAGCCAGTAATCGGGTTGGGCTGTAGCGCAACAATGCCGTTGGCAGGGTGATGGATATAATATGGATCGCGTGAGTTGCAACAACGTACACCTCGTTCGGCAGCATGGGGCGATGGAATACAGTACCCCACCTTGTGATCTAGATGGTGTGCGTCGCTACCGCCTAGGGCGCATACGCCAGGCTTTGATAGAGCGCGATCTGGCCGGCATCATTCTTTATGATCAAATCAACACCCGCTATGCCACCGATGTGACCAATATGCAGCTTTGGTGTTTACACAACGAAACCCGCTATGTTTATGTGCCAGCAGAAGGACCGGTGGTGTTATTCGACTATGGAGGCAAGGATTTTCTGAGCGAAGGGGTACCTACGGTTGATGAGGTGCGACCAGCACGGCCATTTTTTTATATGTCCGCTGGTTGCGAGCAGCCGGCGAGAGCGCGTCAGTGGGCGCTGGAAATGGATGCACTTATCCGCGAAAACAATGGTGGTGTAAAGCGTATCGCAATTGATCGCATCGCCCCTTTAGGGGTACTTGAGCTGCAACGCATGGGCTATGTGATCGAGGATGGCTTTGAACTGATGGAGCATGCGCGTGAGATCAAATCCGCCGATGAAATAATACTGATGCGCTGTTCAATTGCGCTGTGTGAGCACGCTATGCAGAAGATGCGTGAACAGATGCAGCCTGGAATCAGTGAGAATGCGCTCTGGTCAGAGTTGCATCGCGTCTGTATCAGCGGCGGAGGTGAGTGGTTTGAAACGCGATTGTTAGCCTCGGGGCCGCGCACCAACCCTTGGTTTCGCGAATGCTCAATGCGCGTCATCGAACGCGGTGACATGATCAGCTTTGACACCGACTTCGTTGGCCCTTACGGTTATTGTTGCGACATATCGCGTTCGTGGATCTGCGGTGCCGCTCCCAGCGATGAACAGAGACGACTTTATAGCACCGCCTGCAAGCAGATCCAATACAATAAATCGTTATTAAAACCAGGGCTTGGCTTTTGCGAGTTGAGCCAGAAACTATGGTCGTTGCCGTCACAGTACAGCAGCAGACGCTATGGTGTGGCAATGCACGGTGTCGGCATGTGCGATGAATATCCGTCAATTTATGACCCGCGGGACTATCCACGCAAAGGATTTGATGGTGTTTTTAAGGCGGGTATGGTGATGTGCGTCGAATCCTTAATTGGTCGTGAGGGCGGCCGCGAATGTGTAAAACTGGAAGAACAGGTGTTGATCACCGAAACTGGCTGTGAGCAACTCTCAACCTACCCTTTAGAGGAAGCATGGCTGTGAGGAAATTAGCATGGCATGATCGCAAAAAGTCGAATTGCCTTTGTTTTAATCATGCGCAACGGCGAAAGTGAATTTGTAACACATGGGTATTCATTCGCACCCTCTCCCCTCTACTCCCCTCTACTCCCCTCTACTCCCCTCTACTCCCCTCTATCTCCACCATGTTTTTTCAGACACTCAGGATTTAACTTATGCCTCAGCCCGTTATTAAATGTGATTCTGTTTATAAAATATTTGGCAATAATGCCAAGAAAATGCTGAGTCAGCATAATAATATCGTTAATGATGAATTATTCAATCAGGCTGGATGCGTGGTTGGAGTTAATAATGCCTCTTTTGAAGTTGCTAAAGGCGAAATGCTGGTGGTTATGGGGCTTTCTGGATCAGGAAAATCGACTCTGTTGCGCTGTATTTCACGCCTGACCGATGCAACAGCAGGTAATATTTTTATTGATGATGAAGATTTAATGGCAATGAACGATAAACAACTTATCAAACTCAGACGCAGTAAGATGGGCATGGTATTTCAAAGTTTTGCCTTATTACCTCACAAAACAGTTCTCGAAAATATCGCTTTCCCTTTGCAAATTAAAGGCATTAATACCAAGGACAGTATAAAACGTGCGCTTAAGATGGTTGAACTGGTTGGCTTGCAAGGGCGCGAGAATAGCTTCCCGCGTCAATTATCCGGCGGTCAGCAGCAGCGTGTTGGTATTGCAAGATCGTTGGCTGTTGAACCTGATATTTGGTTTTTAGATGAACCGTTCTCTGCACTGGATCCATTAATCAGAAAAGAAATGCAAGATGAATTCTTACGCATTCAGAGCGTCCTCAATAAAACGATTATGTTTATCACGCATGACTTTGATGAAGCACTACGTCTTGCTGACAGGATCGCCATCATGAAGAATGGTATTATTGAGCAGATTGATACACCTTCGAATATTGTACTTAATCCTGCTACTGAATATGTGACTAAATTTACTCGTGAAGTCCCACGAGAAAAAGTACTGACTTGTAAATCGATAATGGACCCAATAGATAATATTAATGAAATGAGTACACTCACTGTTGCGGGAGATGATATTATTAAAAATGTTGTGGAAGCTGTGCTCACCGAGAAACATCCCGTACCCGTCGTGGATAAGAGTAACCATATCATCGGTGTGTTAAACTCGGAACATATAATTCACACTCTCTTTAGCCATAGCAATGCTGCCAATAAACACTGAGGGGCAGATCGAAAAACGGCATCAAACGAGTGCCCAGAGCATAGTAATAATAGCAAAACGCAGTGCCCACAAAATGCCCTGCTCGCCAGCGCGTAGCGGCGAGAAAAGATTGAACCCTCAGACGCGCCGGTGGTTGAGTTGAATGAATATCTCGATTTATCGCCTTAGCGCCAAAGGCAGCTAAGGCAGCCCAACGCCCGACCGGTACCCGAGGTTGCCGCCCCACGGATCCGACAGCAACTAGGGTGCGGATTCTGGTCATCCAAAGGTTGTCATAACGGTCGGTCGTGTCGGACTCGCCAGTGGCATATCCGCTGCCAAGGCGGTTGAGGATGCAGCGATTTGGCGGCGCACGGGGATTTGTGCTTGCTGGCGCAAAAAATGAGTCAAATGATCTGAAAAAAGACCATTGATCGACCCCCTAAGCAAAAACACCTACCTCAGCCAGTCGGTTCCTCTGGCCTTCAAAGCAGCATCGACGAATTACCGCTGGATCATTGGCGAATCATCGACTCAGATTGCTGGCATGACCCTCGCATCCACCTCAGGCACCCCTTTTCTCGAGGTGCCCAAATGCTGATCATTCCCGCAATTGATTTGAAAGACGGTCACTGCGTGCGCCTGCGGCAAGGGCGGATGGACGCGGTGACGATCTATTCGGATGATCCGCTGGCGACCGCCGGGCGTTGGATCGATAACGGCTGCCAGCGTCTGCATATCGTTGACCTCGATGGCGCGGTTGGTGGGCGCAGGATCAATGCACGCATCATCGAGCGCATTGCCAAGGCTTACCCACAGACTGCCATCCAGGTGGGCGGCGGCATCCGCGATAAAGCGGCCATTGAGACGTACCTGAACGCTGGAGTGCAGTTTGTCATCCTTGGCAGCAAAGCCGTCACCGCACCGCATTTCGTTACCGCTGCGTGCGTTGAGTTTCCTGGGCAGATTATCGTCGGGTTGGATGCGAGAAACGACAAAATTGCCATCGAAGGTTGGTCAAAACAGTCGCGCTACAGCCCTATAGAGCTCGCTCAGCGGTTCGATCAGGACGGCATCGCGGCCATCGTTTATACCGATATTCAGCGCGACGGTATGATGACCGGCGTTAACATCGACAGCACGTTGGCGTTAGCGCAAGCAGTGTCAACGCCGGTTATCGCTTCTGGCGGCGTGTCACGCCTCAGCGACATCAGCGCCCTACTCAAAATCGCCTACGCGGGGGTGAGCGCAGCCATCATCGGACGTGCGCTGTATGAGGGGACGCTCGATCTCGCCGCGGCGCAACGGCGGGTTGAGCAGCACCACGCCGCCACCAGCTAACACGATCTCACGCGACTATCGACAACACTTTATGCCACTTGCCACACGCATCATCCCATGCCTAGATGTGGATAACGGGCGCGTCGTCAAAGGGGTGCGGTTCACCAATATCCGTGACGCCGGCGATCCGCTTGAGGTCGCGCAACGCTACGATCAGCAGGGCGCGGACGAGCTCGCTTTCCTCGATATTACCGCTTCATCCGATGCACGAGAAACGATGCTCGATGTCGTCAGCGCGGTTGCCGGCCAAGTGTTTATTCCGCTGACTGTCGGCGGCGGCGTACGTACCTTGGGAAATATCCGCCAACTGCTAAAGGCCGGCGCCGACAAAGTGTCGATCAATACCGCCGCGGTCAGTGACCCGGATTTTGTCGCGCACGCCGCCGATCATTTCGGTTGCCAGTGCATCGTCATCGCAGTGGACGCTAAACGGCTGCCCGACCGAGATGGATGGCAGGTGGTGACCCACGGTGGGCGCATCCCCACCGGCATCGATGCGGTAGCCTGGTGTCAGCGCATGGCGGCTTTGGGTTGCGGCGAGATTTTGTTGACCAGCATGGATCGCGATGGCACTGGCGATGGCTTTGACCTTGCGCTGATGCGAACGGTAACTGATGCGGTAACGGTGCCAGTGATCGCGTCAGGTGGCGTCGGTACGTTGCAACACCTTGCCGATGGCATCGAACAAGGCGGCGCGAGCGCAGTGCTCGCGGCCAGTATTTTTCATTTTGGTGAATACAGCATCCAAGACGCCAAGAAATACCTAGCGCGCCGCGGGATCGAGGTGAGGGCTTAGCGCGGCTCCCACCGCGGGATATGGTCACTTCCCCGCGGGAAGTGGCGGAGACGCGAGTTGGAGGAAGTGCTGCTTCCCGCTTCTGTGCGCCTAGCGCAGGGGTAGAAATGGCAACGGGCGCGAAAGTACCCCGCTCCGAAGACCCCGTATCAGGTATTTTCGAGTATCAAGCCACTTGGCGCACTGATGCTTTGAATTCAGGTAATTTTGTCCAGTGCGATAAGCCAAGGCGTGAGTGCTGTGCGCAGCAACTGGTAGCACATAAACCGATTCGATGCTGTATGCCATGACGCCCGATAAGATTCTGGATTTTATCGAACCCATTGCAGCGCGCATAAAATGCGGCAACCCGCCACCGTTTCCCGTACCGCAAGTGGACGAAAACGGCTAAGACGTGCGCGTTTACTCTTCCGATTGCGCGACGGGTTGCGCCGGATCCCGCTGCTGAATGCGTGCATGGGGCAGTATTAATCGACTATTACAGAGGTTGACAGTGCCATGTCCAAGCCCCAACTGAAAATTGCCTTCGCTGATTTCTGGAAGTATCCCGCAGGCGTAGAACAGGGGTATCAGTTCCTCAATTTATTGCGCCAGCGTTATGACGTAACCATCAGCGATAACCCTGACTTACTGCTGTGCTCAGTATTTACCTCCGCTGCGGAACACCCGCGGTATGACTGCATGAAATGTTTGATCAGCGTAGAGCACCCCCGTTATTCTCATGACCTGTGCGATTATTCCCTCACCGTGCTACCTACTAATAATCACAATTTCCATTTTTTAGTGTTTGTGATTTGTGATGGCTTCCAAGATTGGCTACAAGGGAAATCAGACACCTTACAAGCTTTAACGGCGCACCCAAAAACACGATTTTGTACTTTTATCTACAGCAATAGCGAGCCTAAAGAGCGCCAACAGTTTTGCCAGCAACTGATGGCGCACAAAGCGGTTGATTGTCCGGGTGCGGTACTTAGCAACATGCCGCCATTTACTGAAGATGTGAATTTGACACGCTTCATGAACAAAATGCGGTTTTTGAAATCCTACCGTTTCACTATTTGTTTTGAAAACCGATCTCACCCTCATTATATGACGGAGAAGTTGCCCAACGCACTGATGGCTGGCAGCATCCCGATTTACTGGGGATGCCTCCGGGCAGGGGAATATTTCAACCCGGCGCGGTTCATTAACTGCCACGACTACGACAGTTTTGATGCAGTGATTGAACGCGTGCTTGAAATCGAGCATGATCCTGCGCTCTATCGCCAATACACTGAGCCACCGGCGGTGCTGCCCGATTCGATGTTGTATGCCATGACGGCCGATAAGATTCTGGATTTTATCGAACCCATTGCAGCGCGCATAAAATGCGGCAGCCCGCCACCGTTTTCCCGTACCGCAAGTGGACGAAAACGGCTAAGACGTGCGCGTTTGCTCTTCCGATTGCGCGACGGGTTGCGCCGGATCCCGCTGCTGAAGCGTGCATGGGTCAGTATTAATCGACTATTACGAGGATGACAGTGCCATGTCCAGGCTCCAACTGAAAGTTGCCTTCGCTGATTCCTGTGAGCCTCGACCAGGCATTGAGCAGGGGTATCAGTTCCTCAATCTATTGCGCCAGCGTTATGACGTAACCATCAGCGATAACCCTGATTTGTTATTGTGCTCGGTATTTACCTCCGCTGCGGAACACCTGCGGTATGACTGCATGAAATGTTTGATCAACGAAGAGCACCCCCGTTCTTCTCATGATCTGTGTGACTATTCCCTCACTACGTTGCCAACCGGCGGTCGCAATTTCCATTTTTTAGCATTTTCAATTTACGATGGCTTCCAAGCTTGGCTACAAGGGAAATCAGACACCTTACAAGCTTTAACGGCGCACCCAAAAACACGATTTTGTGCTTTTATCTACAGCAATAGCGAGCCTAAAGAGCGCCAACAGTTTTGCCAGCAACTGATGGCACACAAAGTGGTTGATTGCCCGGGTGCGGTACTTAGCAACATGCCGCCATTTACTGAAGATGTGAATTTGACACGCTACATGAACAAAATGCGGTTTTTAAAATCCTACCGTTTCACTATTTGTTTTGAAAACCGATCTCACCCTCGTTATATGACGGAGAAGTTGCCCAACGCACTGATGGTTGGCAGCATCCCGATTTACTGGGGGTGCCCTCTGGCAGGGGAATATTTCAACCCGGCGCGGTTCATTAACTGCCACGACTACGACAGTTTTGATGCAGTGATTGAACGCGTGCTTGAAATCGAGCATGATCCTGCGCTCTATCGCCAATACACTGAGCCACCGGCGGTGCTGCCCGATTCGATGTTGTATGCCATGACGCCTGATAACATTCTGGATTTTATCGAACCCATTGCAGCGCGCATAAAATGCGGCAGCCCGCACCGTTTTCCCGCACCGCAAGTGGACGAAAACGGCTAAAACGTGCGCGTTTGCTCTTCCGATTGCGCGACGGGTTGCGCCGGATCCCGCTGCTGAAGCGTGCATGGGTCAGTATTAATCGACTATTACGAGGATGACAGCCAAGCCGCGAAACACCTCCATCACCCACAACGCAGCATCTGCAACCAGACAGCACTGAGAATCGGTGCCCTCATGGTGTTATATTGGGGAAAGGGTATATTATTCGATAGCTGATGGGGGCTTACGAAATGGCTCCTAGCAACCCTTTCCCCAAACCCCCATCCCATTTCTAGGGTTTCTCGAAGTTCCCAAGAGGTATCACCTGTGTCAGAGACGCTAACCACACTCCCTTTGGAATTGCCGGGGCCGCAACGGATCGCCCAGTTGTTGGTTGGCAAGGGCGTGGTGAGCGAGGATCAGCTGCGCATCGCGTTGCTTGAGCAGCAGCAAAATGATGAGCCCCTGGAGCGCATTCTGGTGCGTTTGGGATTTGCCGCCGAGGCTGTCGTACGCGATGTGGTAAGCGGTGCCTTGGGGCACGAGAGCGTTGATTTGGAGCGGGCGCTGATCGATAGCGAGGTGGTCGCTTTAATCCCGCGCGATATCGCACGGCGGTTCCACCTGATCGCCCTGACCTGCGAAACTTCAGATACCTATCCAGCCACGGCAACATTGACCTTGGCAATCGCTGATCCGCTGAATGTGCTGGCGCTCGATCAGGCGCGTGCGTTATTGCCGCAGCACACCAACATCCGCCTGTTGGTCGCCGGCGAAATGGAAATTGACCAAGCGATAGAGCGCTTTTATGGCTACGATCTATCGATCAGCGGGATTTTACGCGAGATTGAAAGCGGCGAGGCGCAATACGGTGCTGGCAAAGGGCGCGATGACGAGTACGCGCAACCGATTGTCCGCTTGGTGGATGCGCTGCTGATTCAGGCCGTCAAGCGCAGTGCCTCGGATATTCATTTTGAGCCGGAGCAGGGCTTTTTACGCATTCGCTACCGTATTGACGGGGTGTTGCAGCTGGTCAGTTGTCTGCACCGCAATTATGCGAGCGCCATCGTGGTGCGCCTGAAGGTGATAGCCAACATGAACATCGCTGAGACGCGCGCACCACAGGATGGACATTTCGCATTGACGGTATTTGGCAAAGCGATCGATTTTCGCGTTTCTTGCTTGCCGACGGCACACGGCGAAAATATCGTCTTGCGTGTGCTTGATCGCGAAAAAGGCATCGTTCCGCTGGAGCGTTTAGGATTTCCATCAGCCGCGCTGCACAATCTGCGGCAAATGATCGTGCGCCCCTACGGCCTCATCTTGGTCACTGGCCCTACCGGTAGCGGTAAAACCACCACCCTGTATTCGATGCTTAACCATATGAACTCGGAACAGGTGAATATCATGACCCTAGAGGACCCGGTCGAGTACCCACTGGACATGATAAGGCAGACGTCGATCAGCGAGAGCGTGAAACTCACCTTTGCTAACGGCGTGCGCAGCCTGCTGAGGCAAGATCCGGATATCATCTTGATCGGCGAAATTCGTGATGCGCAAACCGCGGAAATGACTTTCCAAGCGGCGATGACAGGCCACCTAGTGTTTTCTACGGTGCATACCCAGTCTGCGCTTGGCAGCATCCCGAGGTTACGTGAGCTTGGGGTTCTAGCCGATATCATGGCCGGGAATATCATTGGCGTCATCGGTCAACGTCTGGTGCGGCGCTTATGCCCTCGCTGCAAGCAGGCCCATACTCCTGATGACGATCTCCGCAAACTGTTGGAGATCGATGAAGATGGCACCGCGCCAGTTACTGTGTACCGTTCCAGCGGTGGTTGCTCAGATTGCGATTATCGGGGGTATAAAGGCCGCATGGCGCTGGTCGAATTGCTGATGTTCGATGCTGAACTGGACGATCTGATAGCTCATAAGGCAACCCGCCATGAGCTATACGCAACTGCACTGGCGAAAGGTTTCAGACCGTTGGCCAAGGAGGGGCTGCGTTGTGTACTGGATGGCAGCACCAGCTTCAACGAAGTATCGCGGGTAGTTGACTTGCGCAGCTAAGTGCAACGCGCTGCATCGCTGCGGGCAGCCTTCCTGTTCGCTTTGTCCATTATCCACTCGTACCCGTCTGCCATGTTTGTGCTGACGCCTTTTGCTGAATTTTACTGATGCCATTGTTCCGTTACAAAGCTGTTGATGCGGGCGGTCGCCGGATCAGCGGGCAACTTGAAGCCGGCGACACCAGCGAGCTTGAGGCACGCTTGCTGCATATGGAACTTGAGCTTATCCAGAGTCGCGTGGCACACCATCAATTACCCCGGTTGTGGTCGCTGTCGGGATCAATACAACGTCGTGAACTGATCAATTTATGCTTCCACTTGCAGCAATTGGTGAGTGCTGGCGTACCTTTGCTGGATAGCCTTATTGATCTGCGCAATTCGCTCAATCATTCTAAGCTGCGCAGCATCATTGCTGGATTAATCGAAGCGATCAGTGGTGGTAAATCGTTATCGAGCGCCCTTGAGCTTTATCCACAGGTGTTTGACAACGTGTTCGTTCATCTGGTGCGTTCTGGAGAGTACAGCGGTCAACTCGGCAGGGTGCTTGACGACATCAGGAATGACCTCAGTTGGCGTGATGAACAGATGGTACTGCTCAGGCAATTGCTGATGTACCCGCTGATCGTTGGCATCGTGGTATTGTTGACGCTGGTGTTCCTAATGGCCTACTTGGTGCCCCAGCTGACCGCGTTTATCCAAACCGTTGGCGGCACATTGCCGCTGCATACGCGGTTGTTAATTGGGCTATCGGCAATACTTACTGAATATGGGTTGTTCTTGCTGCTGGCGCTGGCTGCATTATTGCTAACAGCACCGATTCTGTTACGCGCCAGCGCGCGGTTTCGTTTTATGTTCGATGGCTTGCAACTGCGGTTGTTCCTCGTCGGGCCTATCCTGCGCAAAGCGATCCTAGCGCGCTTGACCCGCTGTTTTGCGCTGCTCTATGCATCGGGGATTACCGTGTTGGAGTGTATCCGCGTGTGCGAAGGCGTCGCTGGCAATCGCGTGATTGCCGCAGCAACTCGCCGTGCGGGTGACCGTATCGCCGAAGGTGACAGTATCAGCACGGGTTTTGCCGCCACCGGCTTGTTTCCGCCGCTGGTGCTGCGGATGCTGCGGGTTGGTGAAGGCAGCGGCGCACTCGATCAGGCTTTACAAAATGTCAGCGACTTCTACGCCCGCGATGTCAAAGAGTCAACGCAGCGATTGCAATCCCTGCTCGGGCCTTTGATGACGCTATTGCTGGGGGGCGTACTGATATGGGTGATTGTGTCGGTTATCGGCCCCATCTATGATCTGATCGGAAATTTACCGCTTTGAAGCCCCGCCCTAGCTGTGTTCTGGCGGCGCACGCTTGCCTCTCTTCGCCACCTAGTGCCTGCATCACGGCGCTCCATTGATACTCTTGCAGATACAAAACACTTTTGGGAACCTCGAAAATCCCTGAAATTGAGATAGGGGTTTGGGATAGGGCTGCTATGCCCAATTTCGTAAGCCCTCCATCAGTTATGGATTGATATACCCTTCCCCTAATATAACACCTTAATTTGGCACCTAGAAAAGCTGGCGAAGCTGGTTTTTCGAGGCGCCATTTTCTGATTCAAAGCTCTCTATATGACGAAGATCCAAGAACGCCTGCGCTTATTGACAGATGCACTCGGCGCACCTTTTCGTGGTCGCTTGATTGGGGTAGAAAAGGAAAGCCTGCGCATTGACAACGACGGCTATATTGCAAAGACGCCGCACCCCAAAGCACTCGGATCGGCGCTAACCCATTGCTGCATCACCACCGATTTTTCCGAAGCACTGCTGGAATTCGTAACGCCGCCGGCAAACGATGTTGACAGCGTGATTCAATGCCTGACTGACTTGCATCGCTATTGCTATGCCACTATCGATGACGAGATGCTGTGGGCAGCGAGCATGCCGTGCCGCATCCGCGCTGAGGATCGCATCCCCATTGCTGATTATGGTCGATCGAACGTTGGCATGATGAAGTCTGTTTACCGGCGCGGCCTCAGTCATCGCTACGGCCGGGCGATGCAGATCATTGCTGGCGTCCATTTCAACTTTTCGTTGCCGGAATCCGTTTGGCACGTGCTGCGACAGACAGAACAGCCGTCGAGCGATGCGCTTGAATTTCGCTCCCAGTGTTATTTTCGCCTGATCCGTAATTTTCAACGCAGTGGTTGGATCGTGCCTTATCTGTTTGGTAGCTCGCCCGTTGTGTGTGAATCGTTTCTGCAGGCCCGCGGGATAGCGCCAACTGCAGCTGATGCTGGATCTGCCTATCAGCAGCCATTCGCAACCTCGCTGCGCATGGGCGATATCGGCTATAAAAACGATGCCCAGCGTGACTTATGTATCGACTACAACACCCTCAGCGGTTATGTGACAACCCTATCAGCAGCGACTTCGAAACCGTTTGCTCAATTTGCCGCAGTAGGTGAGTTTTCCGCTAATGGCGCACGCCAACAACTGAACGTCAACCAACTACAGATCGAGAATGAATACTACAGTTTAGTGCGTCCGAAGCAGATCACCCGTTCCGGCGAAAAGCCGACCCATGCGCTGAAGCAGCGCGGGGTGCGCTATGTGGAGGTGCGAGCGCTGGATCTGGACCCTTACGGCGCAACCGGGATCAGCGCCGGCACGTTGTATTTTATGGAGGCATTACTGATCGCTTGCGCGCTTGATGACAGCCCCCCGATTAGCCCCGACGAGCAACGCATCATCGACCATAACCAGCTCCAGATAGCCAATCAAGGGCGTAAGCCAAGGCTCAAGTTAATACGCCATGAGCACTCCATATCGCTGCACGCTTGGCTTGAGGCAATACTGCATCAGTTGGAACCGATTGCTAGGGTTTTAGATCAGGAAAATACAGACACCCGCTATAGCGACGTGCTCGCTCGCCAGAGTGCTGTTAGTGCTGATCTGTCATTGCTGCCATCGCATCGCGTCGCCGTCGATACACAAGCGCATGACGACTCGTTTTATGCCTTTGCCCGGCAGCAATCACAACGACACCGGGATTACTTTCTGGCACAGGCGCTCAGCACCTCAAAGCACGCCAAGTTAGCCGCTGAGTCAACCGCATCGCGGGCGCGCCAAGCAGCAATGGAAAGCACCGATACGGTTGATTTTGAAACCTACCTTGCGAACTACCTAGCGCAGCGCCTTGCTTAGGCGGCGCACCCAGCAGTGGTAATTGATGGCAAATCCACACCCAGTGCCTCATTCGCCGCTGAGACTGGCTTTAGTTGTCGTCCTGCCGTTTTCCTGCGGCTATTTCCTGTCGTATCTGTATCGCGCGATCAATGCCGTTGTAGCACCACACCTGACGCAGGAACTGGGACTCAACACAGCTGAATTGGGGCTGATAACGGCCGCTTATCTATACGCTTTTGCTGCTTTCCAGTTGCCGCTGGGGATGATTCTCGATCGCATTAACCCGCGTTGGGTACAGGTGTTTCTATTGACGATCGCCGCGCTTGGGTCGGTGGGGTTTGCGTTAGCGGAGCAAATGATCACCCTGATGGTGTCGCGCCTGCTGATCGGGCTCGGTTTCGCTGGCGGGCTAATGGCCAGCTTCAAAGCGGTTGTGCTGTGGTTTCCGCCCGCACGTCACGCGCTCATCAACGGTTGCATTGTGGCATGCGGCGGCCTTGGGTTACTCACCGCATCGGTACCGGCTGAATATGTGACGAACCTCTATGGCTGGCGCACGATGTTCCTCATGAGTGCGGTAGTGACTCTGCTGGTAGCCGCCTTGATCGCCTTGGTGGTGCCCGCGCATCCGCTGCCGCCGCCGGCTGCGAGCGGCTTCAGGGCACAGTTGCGCGGCTTGGGCGGAATCGTTGCTGATGGGTATTTTTGGCGACTGGCACCGCTGGTCGGTCTGGCTTCCGGCACTCAGATAGCGATCCAAACCCTATGGGCGGGGGAGTGGTTTCGCAACATTGGCGGATACAACAGCGATATTGGATTGACCGTGATGGGCTGTGGATTCCTTATAGGTGCCTTGTCGATGAGTGCTATTGCGGATTGGCTGGGGCGACGCGGCGTCGATTTGATGCAGATCATGATGGCCGGGCTAGGGGTTTATTTTGTTGCGCAACTGGGATTAATCGTTGGCTGGTTCGATGCTGTTGGGGGCGTATTCTGGTTCGTATTTGCTTTGGCTGGAAATGTACCGATTCTAAGTTATGCGAAATTAACCCAGCACTTTGGCAGGCACCAAGCCAGCCGCGCCCACACTTCGATTAATCTATTGGTTTTTCTCTGCGCCGCCGTGATTCAGGGCCTCTTTGGTAATGTGCTTGAGTATTTCTCGGTAGCCGACGGTGGCTCCAGTGCGCTGGGTTACCGCGTCGCGATGGGGATATTTTTCGCCCTGCAATTACTGGCATTTATCTATTTTCTTGGCCACCCAGCGCACCGTTTGAGGCGTCCTCGGAGAACCGTTAGTCACTGATTTCAGGAAACGATACTTGCAATCCTTCAAGATTGCTTGATTGAGCACGTTCCCACACTGTGCGTGGCCCTCTCTCCCTCTGGGAGATAGCCGAGGGATTGGTATCTGACTGGGTGCCGTGCATTTTGTGCCGCTTGGCGCTCTGGGATAGCTTCGGTTATTGCTTCTGGCTGCAGCAAGGATTGATTATACCCCCCTTCCTCTACCTCCAAGTAGCATCAAGCGCACATCGATAACTTAATCGGGACTTACCGTTACAAGTAACCATGGCCTTCCTCCACCCCCCTGTTTTTCGATGTGCCCAAGACCGTACAGTGGTGGTCGTGTTGCTCACCCTGCACGTTTGATATGATAAGCAGCTACAGATGGGTTGAACGGTAGCATGGCAAGCCATAGAGCACATGCCTGCTTGGTGCTGTGCGAACACCACGCCCTAGACAAATAAATCGGGTCTGGGTGCTGCGTATCGCCTCAAATAGGATACAGATCAGAAAAAGCGGAAACCCGCAATTGGACAAGGCATTGACTTATGGGCGACTCAAAAAAACCAGCTTCGTTAGTTTTTTGAGATGCCATGCGAGGCTTGTCTATTGTGGTAATGGTTATAAATCAATGACTTACGTTACAGACAATCATGCCCCTTCCCCCACCCCCCTATCCCCTTGAGATTTCTCGATGTCGCCTTATAACTACCGTTGCAATAGGCGCACCTTCAAATGGCACCTCGGAAAATTTGCTGAACGCGTTGCACTTTGCGCTCTGCTCAAAAATGCGCGCATTAGCTGGCATCATTTCTTGCATGGGTGGATCGGCCTGTTGCTAGTCAGTGCTGCTGCGACTGGCTCAGCGGCAGAGATCAACACCTTGTACGCGGCGTGGGTGCCGGTGGATAATCAACAGGAAACGACTCGCATCGCCGCGCTAAAGACCGCCTTAGCGCGGGTATTTGTCAAGGTCAGTGGAGAGCGCACGGTACTGCAGCAAGCAGAGCTATCGCAGGCACTGGCGGACGCGCCCACGATGGTCCAACAGTACAGCTACCAGTCGCGCTTACTCACCGCAGGCGACGATCCGCGTTTGGGTTTGTGGGTGGCGTTCGAAAAACCCCTAGTCAATGACGCACTGCGTGAAGCCAAGCTCCAGACGTGGGGCAACATTCGCCCTGCTGTACTGGTATGGATGGCGCTCAACGATAAGGCCGAGAGCGCTGCACTTTATCCCCGCGTTGGGTCAAGTGGCGAGATATTAACGCAAACCGAAGCGCTGTCGATCATGCGCCAAGTGGAGAACCATCGTGGGGTATCGCTGGTATTGTCACAACAACAGTCAGACCTTCAATCGGGTATTAATATGGCAAACTTGCAGGATATTCCTGATGATACGATCAGGAATGTCTCAGCCCGCTATGCGGCGGAAGCAGTGCTGATCGCCCGCACCCAACGCACTGCAGGCGGCTTCTTTGAAACCGATTGGACGTTCTACATCGCGCACGTGCAGCAACGCTGGACAACCGTCGAGGACAACATTGAACTGACCATCGAAGAAGGCTTCCAGCGCTGTGTCGATCGTTTGGCGGCGTTTTATCTCGATCCAGCACCAACCAATAAAGTTGCGCGCTTCAGCGTCATTGTCAGCGGCATCACCGGCTTCAACGATTTCACCCGCGCATTGCAGGCGTTACGTCAATCGGATCGCACCCACTATGTGCAGCCTAGCATTTTATTCCACGATAAAGCCGTCTTCAGCGTCAGCGTCAGAGGCAGCGCCAGCGTGTTCCTGAATGTCATCAGCTTGGGCGGGGTCTTATCAGCACCACAGGCGACTGCCGCTCATCGCAACACCCATACCACGTTACAACTGATGCTTTCCCCTCGCTGAGAGCGCCGATGCCAAGCAACGACAGGCTATTACGGGCGCTGCGATTGCAGCCGCTTGACCGCACTCCAGTGTGGTTTATGCGCCAGGCCGGCAGGTACTTGCCGGAATACCGTGCGTTACGCGCCAAAGCCGGTTGTTTTACCACCCTCTGCGCGACTCCCGATTATGCCTGCGAGGCGGCGCTGCAACCCTTGCGTCGCTATCCGCTGGATGCGGCAATCGTGTTTTCCGATATCCTGTTGGTGGCTGCGGCAATGGGGCTGGAACTCGAATTCAGCGACAATGCGGGGCCGGTATTCGCAAACCCGCTGCGCTGCGCTGCGGATATAGCAGCGCTTGGCGCGCCCGATCCAGAAGCTGATCTTGGCTATGTAATGGATACAGTGCGACTGCTCAGCGCTGAACTTCACGATCGCATCCCGCTCATCGGTTTTTGCGGCAGCCCGTGGACGTTGGCGACGTATATGGTGGAAGGCCGTGGGTCAACGCGTTACTACCATATCAAAGCATTATTATACGAAGATGCGGCGTTGCTGCATCGCCTACTTAAGCACCTCGGAAACGCATTGAGTGCTTACTTAAGTGCGCAAGTACACGCCGGAGCGCAGGTGTTGATGATTTTTGACACTTGGGGCGGGGTGTTGACGCCATCCGCCTATACCGAGTTCTCGCGCGCCTATATGGCCCAGGTGATTAGCGCAGTGCACCAACAAACAGGCGCTTTGGCACCGCCATTCATCGTCTTCACCAAGGGTGGTGGCGGCTGGGTCAAAGACACTGCCGCCACTGGCTGTGAGGCGATAGGGCTGGACTGGACCACCGACCTGCATACGGCGCGCAGCGCCGTTGGCACCAGCGTCTGTTTGCAAGGCAACCTCGACCCGGCGATTTTGCGCGCCCCCAAACACTGTATTGAGCACGAAGTGAAGCGCGTATTAGCCGCCGCAGGCAGTGGCCATGGGCACATCTTCAATCTAGGCCATGGAATCCCCCCCGACACCCCATTAGAGGGCGTGCAGACCTGCATTGAAGCAGTACATGCGTTCAGCCCCGCATACCACCTTTAACGCGGCGGGGATGGTGATGGACCGATGAACCTGCTAGATGCTCTGTGCCATATTGGTCGCGGCATGCTAATCGGCGCTGCGGATGTGATCCCGGGAGTCAGCGGCGGTACGATGGCATTGGTGGTGGGCATTTATGCGCGCCTTATCCATGCCATCCGGCGCTTTGATGGGACGCTGCTGCGATTGCTATGGCGGCGGCGTTTGCGCCAGGCGCTGTCCCATGTGGACGCCGCGCTGCTGATCCCATTAGGCATAGGGATGATAAGCGCGCTTTTTGTGTTGACTCGCGTGGTCTCGCTGCCGCTCTTGCTGCATACCCACCCAGAGCTGGTTTATGCGCTGTTCTTCGGGTTAATCCTGGGGTCGATAAAACTGCTGCTAAGTAGCAAGCCAAGCCGCAACCGCAACTGCTGGTGGTGGTTTGCGGGCGGCACCGTCGCTGGTTTGCTATTGGCAACGCGCATCCCGGTTGCAACCCCAGACGCTGCTTGGTTTATTTTCGCCAGCGGTATGGCGGCGACGGCGGCTTTGATGCTGCCGGGGATTTCGGGTTCTTTTGTGTTGCTGCTGCTGCGCAAGTATGAGGTCATACTGACCGCGGTTGCTTACTTGCAACTGCATATTGTGATCCCATTTGCTCTTGGAGCGGTTACCGCACTGCTGCTTTTTTCGCGCGTGCTGGCATGGCTGTTAGCGCATTTCTACAGCACTATCCTACACTTCATGGGTGGCTTGTTGCTCGGCTCGCTATGGCTCGTGTGGCCGTTCCAACTGCGCCAATATGAACTCATCGGCGGCAAGCAACGGCAGATCGCAGCGTCACCGATGCTGCCCGAGCACTTTGATAGCACGTTCTGGAGTGCCACGGCGCTGATGGCTCTTGGCTTCCTGCTGGTCATCGCGCTTGCACACTTTGGAGGCCATACGCGGCCAAGAGATGCCTGAACTACCGGAGGTTGAGAACAGCCGTCGCCAGATCATGGCGGTTATCAATGGGCATACCTTTGCCGGTGCCTGCGTGCGCCAGCCGAAGTTACGCTTGCCGATCACCGCCTACCTCGATCGGTGTTTGCAACAGCGCGTGGTCACCGCAGTGCGCAGGCGTGCCAAGTATCTATTGATCGATACCAATGGCGGCAGCCTTATCGTGCACTTCGGGATGTCCGGCAGCCTGCATTTTGCCGCCCCCAACAGCCCACCGACAGCGCACGACCACCTGGATCTGAGGTTCACCAATGGCACCTGCCTGCGCCTGCGTGATCCGCGTCGTTTCGGTATCGTGTTGTGGCATCCCGGGGAGGGGGTCGATGTACACCCGCGGCTACGCGACCTTGGGCTTGAGCCCTTAGAGGATGGCTTCACCGCCGAGGCCCTGTATCGCATCTGCCACCACCGCCAACGCGCGATCAAACCGCTGCTGATGGATCAGCATATTGTCGCTGGGATCGGCAATATTTATGCCTCAGAAGCCTTGTTTGAGGCGGGCATTCACCCACATCGCCTGACTAACTGCATTTCGCAAAGGCGCTATGGGGACTTGGTGAACGCGGTGCGCAACACCTTGCGCATGGCGATCGACTGCGGCGGTACCACATTGCGCGATTACATCGACCCCTACGCCAAAACCGGGACTTTCAAGGCCATGCTGCGGGTGTACTCACGCGCTGGAGAACCCTGCCATCGCTGCCGCAAGCCCATCAGCAAATGCTTTAGCGGGCAACGCTCGACTTTTTATTGCAACCGCTGCCAGCGGTGAGCAACGCACTGGATAACCACCACCAATGCAGCGACTAATCCAATCGCTTCACGACGGGGCAGCGGTGATCACCGCCACCCGGCGCCTTGCGCGCAGCGTAGCCGACAGCTACAACAGCGCTCAGCAGGCCTTGGGCGAACGCTGTTGGCCGAGCGCCAAGGTCCAGCCGTGGCAGGATTTTATCGAAACCTGCTGGTGCCAATGCCTCGATCTTGGCATCGTTGATCGCCCCTTGGCGACAGCGGACTGGCAGCGCTGCCTGTGGCAGCAAGCGATCGCCGCCACTAACCCACTGCTGAATATCAATGCCACCGCCATTGATGCGATCGCCGCCGATCGGTTGGTAGTGCATTACGCGATCGATCGCAGTCAGGTGGGCGCTTACGGGACTGCCGAAACAGCCGCCTACTGTACTTGGTCGCAACACGTACGTGAACGCCTCTCAGCGCGTCAGATGATCGGCTTTTGCGATGCTGAGCTGCAATTGATCAGCATCGTGCAACAGCGCTTTGCCCCGCTTAGGCAACGCTTAGCGCAGGCGTTCGTAATCGCCGGTTTTGAGCAGATGACGCCACTGCAACAGCGTTTGCTGGCGGCCATGAAAGCTCAAGCTGTTGCGGTAACAACCGAGTGGCGACCACTGGCACGCCCAGCACCGCGCAGCGTACGCTATGAACTGACTGACGAGGATGCCGAGCTACGCGCCAGCGCCGCTTGGGCGCGCCAGTCGCTTGAGCAAAACCCCCATCTCTATATCGCTGTCATCATCAGCGATATAGAGCGCAGACGGCAGCGCATCGAACAGGTATTCGCCGATTGCCTGCACCCACAACACCTCCTTCCCCAACCCGCAGCCGCAAGACACAGCGCCTTCAATATCAGCTTAGGATCACCGCTTGTAAGCTTGGCGCCGGTCAGCGATGCGCTGGCGGGACTCGCGCTGCTTGCCCCAACGGTATCGGTGCGCAGCATTGGTCAGTTCTTGCGTTCGCGTTTTTTCGCTGATGACGAAAATGAGTATCGCGCCCGGGTGTTGCTGGACGCTGAGCTGCGCCGCCGCAGCGAACCGCTGACCAGCCTCGAACATCTGATCTCGATCGCCGCCAAGCGCGCTGTTGTACCACCACCCGAGCTTTGGTTAAAGCGCTTGCACGCCATGGCGGACCTAACCGCAACCACGGCATCCGCGGTTGTCGGTGCTAAAGCCTGGAGTGAGTATTTCACTTATGCACTGCAACGCTTGGCATGGCCCGGCGCGTTGTGCAGCGACTCGACTACCTGGCAGGCGGTCAGTGCAACCCAAGAAGTGTTGCTACGCTTTAGCTGCTTAGACGGCGTGCTTCCAGCAATGACGGTGGATAGCGCACTGCAGCGAATTAGCGCATTATTGATGGACACCGTGCATCAACCAGGGTCCGTGAGCACTGCGCCGATACAAATTCTGGGGGTTATTGAAAGTCTGGGGATGTGCTTTGATCGGCTGTGGGTTATCGGCGCAAATAGCGAGCACTGGCCGGGCGAGGTGCGCGCCAACGCCTTCCTGCCGTTAGCCTTGCAGCGCCGCTTTGGCGTACCCGACAGCAGCCCTGCGGCAGTACGTGAGCAAGCCATGGCAACCCTGTCACGCCTACAAGCTGCTGCGGATGAAGTAGTCTTCAGCCATGCACTGAACGTTGAAGATCGCACGATGAGCGTCAGCCCGCTGCTGTCTGCGATCCCGGTTGCACCACCAACCGCCGCGCGGCCTACTGCGATCGAAGCGCAGTGCCGACAACAGGCGCTTGGCGCAGAGCTAGAGCTAATCGCTGATCCGTCGCCGCGACTGCCAGCGGACGATCGCCAATGGCGCGGGGTGGAGGTACTGCAGCACCAGTCACAGTGCCCATTCAAAGCGTTTGCGACCCACCGACTTGCTGCGACTACCGTTACCGCCCGCAGTTGTGGCTGGGATGGCCGTGAACGCGGCCTGTTGGTTCATTGGTTGATGGCTGACATCTGGCGGCACCTTGGCGACCAGCACCGTTTAAACAGCATCACGGACAAACAACTTGAAAAACTAATCGCATGCAGCACCGACCAGGCACTGTATGCGATGCAACGGCGTTATCCCAACACTTTGAATGCAGGATTACGCCGATTGGAGCAGCAGCGTCTGCACCAATTGGCCACGGTGTGGCTTGCACGGGTTGAGCGCCAACGCCCGCCATTCGCTGTCAAAGCACATGAACAAACACTAAAAATGCAATGGCCGGGGCTTTGTATCCAGATCCGCCCTGATCGCATTGACACCCTAGAATCAGGTGGTATATGCGTGATTGATTACAAGACTTCTGTACGCCGCACCAGTGACTGGGATGGAGAGCGTCCTGATGACCCACAACTACCGATCTATGCTCTCGCGCTGCTGGCACAGGGAGAACAGGTTGAAGCACTGGCATTCGCGCAATTGGTAGCGGACGCGGATACGATGCGCTTGTCTGGGATCGGCGATGCGGTTGGCACCGCCAACGCAAAGCAGACGCTGACCGACGCCATGTTAGGGTGGCAACAGACACTCGCAGCGCTGGCTGACGGGTTTGTCAGCGGGGAACGTAATGTGGCACCCAAGAACCCCGCCCAAACCTGCCGCTACTGTGAGCTATCAGCGCTGTGTCGGGTACATGAGCTGCGGGACGTTACTACGGACGCTGCGCCATGAACACCAGCACCGTCAGCGATCAAGCGCTGCTGGCAGATACCAACGAGCGTGCGAGCAGCATCGATCCCAGCCGCTCCTGTATCGTCCAAGCCCCCGCTGGTTCGGGCAAAACAGCCCTACTCACCCAGCGCTTTTTAGGTCTGTTGGCGCTGGTTGACGAACCCGAAGAGATCATCGCCATCACGTTTACGCGCAAAGCCTGCGCCGAAATGCGTCAGCGCATCATCAGTGCGTTGACGCATGCCCATAGTGACGCCGACGAGGCAAGAGCGACCATCACCCCACACCACCAACGCCTGCACGCGCTTGCCAAACGCGCTGCGCTGCGCGACCACCAACGCCAATGGCGGCTGACGCAGCATCCGATGCGACTGCGCATCCTGACGATTGACGCCTTGGCGCACAGCTTGGTGCGTAACATGCCGTGGCTCGCACGCTTAGGCAGTCACCCGATCATCAGCGACAACGCCGACGAGTTATACCAGTTGGCGATCGATCGCGTGTTAGCGGAATTGGCTGATGATCCGTCGGCTGATAGCGACCTCGCTCAGGTGCTCGCACACCAAGATGGTGATATTGTGCGCTTACAGCGCTTGCTCATCCTTTTTTTGCAACACCGCGAGCAATACCTGAGCTGGTTCCCCTGCGATCTAGAGGCTTCTCGGGAGCCTTTGGAAGCAGCGCTCAAGCGCACCGTGAAAGCCCGTACACAACACGTCTCCGAGCGTTTCCCACCGGCTAGGGTCAAGCAACTGCAGCGGCTGGCTAAGGAAGCAGTCAAGACTGCCGAGGCAGTTCCAGATACGCCGCTTGCGCAGTTGGCGGCGCACGCGGCAGATGACGACACCCTCTTAGGGCAATGCGCGCTGTGGCGTAGCCTGGCCGCATTGTTGCTAACCGACAAAGGCTGCTGGCGCAAACAATTAACCAAAAAACAAGGCTTTTTATCGGCGGCAACCGCAACCACTACCGCCGCCGAACACAAACGCACTGTCCTCGAAGCGCTGGATGAGCTGCGTCAGATCGCTACCCTAGATCAGGCTTTGCACGCGCTACGCAACCTGCCCGATACGCGCTATAACGAAGTCCAATGGCGACAACTGAAATCATTGATCCGTCTTGCGCACCGCACAGTCGCGTCATTGAGGGTCACTTTCAGCGAGCGCCAGCGCGTTGATTTTGCTGAAGTAACGATGGCAGCGATCGCGGCGCTGGGGCCTGAAGATAATCCGACAGACCTTGGTTTAGCGCTGGATTACCGCATTCACCATCTGCTGATCGACGAATACCAAGATACCTCCCACTCGCACCATACCTTGATCACCCGTTTACTGGCCGGCTGGCTACCGGATGACGGTCGCACGTTGTTTGTCGTCGGTGATCCAATGCAGTCAATTTATCGCTTCCGCCAAGCCGATGTTGGGTTATTCATCCATTCGATGACCGCTGGTATCGCCGATGTCGATCTGCAAACACTGCATTTATGCACCAATTTTCGCTCTTGCGCGGGAATCGTTGAGTGGAACAACCGCATTTTTGCCGCGATCTTGCCACCCCACACCGATGCCGTCATTGGCGCTGCCGGATTCAAGTCGGCGATCGCCGCCGCTAGTCCGACTCCGCCAACCTCCGCGACGCCAGCAGCCGTCGTGCTGCACCCGTTCGCTGGTAGCGAAGAAGATACTGAAGCCCGGTACTTGGTGGATCTGATCGCAGACGAGCAGAAGCAATACCCACGCCACACAATCGCCGTTCTGGTACGCGCCCGGGCGCACCTTAATCCGCTGCTACCGAAGCTAAATAGGCGTGGTGTCGCATGGCGCGGGATCAAACTGCAACCTTTGCGTGAAGTGCCATTGATCATCGATCTGACGAGTCTTGCACGGGCGCTTTGTCACGCTGCCGATCGCGTTGCTTGGTTGGCAGTGCTGCGTGCCCCGTGGTGCGGTTTATCGCTCGCCGACCTGCACCAGTTGGTGGCTTCCCAACCACAAACCCTGATTATCGATGCTTTAGGCGACTCACAACGTCTCGCGCTGCTTTCTGCGGATACGCAGCAGCGCTGCCAGCGGGTGCACCGCGTGATGGTAGCGGCGCTCGCCGAACGCGGTCAGCGCCCACTGCGCTGCTGCGTTGAAGGCGCATGGTTGGCCTTAGGCGGCGCGGCCTGCGTGGCACCTTCCATGCTGCCCGACGCCGAGCGTTTTTTGCAGCGCCTAGATGAGGTCGAGCAGGAAAGCGGCAGCATCGATCCCGATCAGATCGGTACGCTGGTGGATGATCTTTATGCCGCGCCGCTGGCACAAGCCGGTGTGGTGGAGATCATGACCATTCACCAAGCCAAAGGGCTGGAATTCGATACCGTATTCCTGCCGGGGCTGAACCGCAAAGCGCGCCGTGATGACCGCCGACTCATCGAATGGGCGCAAATCATAAATCCAGGGCATGCCAACGATTTACTGCTGGCACCGTGGTCACTGCCGAACCAGGATAATCGCATCCGCGATCTCATCCATGTCATTGAACGCGATCGCGATCAGCATGAGAGCACGCGCTTGGTTTATGTCGCCACTACCCGCGCCCGCCAGCGCCTGCACTTGCTTGCTTGCTGTGATATCGCCGAATGCTTCTCCAGCGAGCGGCAGACCCCACCGCCCGAAGAAAGAGCGCCTGCCAGCGGCAGCCTGTTGGCCCTATTGTGGCCGGCGATCGAAGCGGAATACCGTGCAGCAGCAAAGAAGATCAGCATTGCTCGCACCACTGCCAGCACAGCCGACAACGGCATACCATCAACCGTTACCCGCCCACCCCGGCGGCTACCCACCGGCTGGACGCCACCGCCACTGCCATCCGAGTTACATTGGTATGGTACTGCGCCTCCGATGACAGTAACGCCGATCACATTTGTTTGGGCAAGCCATACAGCGATCGCCATTGGTGATCTGGTGCATCGGCTGCTGAAGTGCATCGCCGATGAAGGCCTTGCGCATTGGTCTGCGGTGCGAGTGCAACAGGCGTACGCGCAATGGCGCAACTGGCTATCGGCAACTGGCGTCAGCGATGCCGAACTGGATAGCGCAACGCAGCGCGTGCAATCTGCAATAACGGCTGTCTTGCAGGATCAGCGCGGGCGCTGGTTGCTGCACCCGCATACCGATGCCAGCAGCGAACTCAGCCTGTCAGCTGTTGAGGCGAGGCAAGTGGCGCAGTTTCGCATTGACCGCACGTTCATTGATGAGCACGGGCGGCGTTTCATCGTTGATTACAAGAGCGGCTACCACGGCGGCGGCGATCTCGAACAATTTCTTGCGCAAGAACAGCTACGTTACCGCGAACAACTCGAACGGTATGCGCGTTTGCTACTCGCTAAAAGCGGTGGCAGAGCGCATTTGGGATTGTATTTCCCATTGCACCAAGGCTGGCGTGAATGGGTATTTGATGTCGCTCAAGTAAGCCGCGCCAACCTCTAAGCACCGCAATCAACGATCGCGACGGTGTTTCAACAATAGCTCTGGTTTTCGCGCCGTGCCTTGATAAATTATCTGACCGCGGTGCAACTAAGAGGACGGGTAAGTGACTTGAAATGCGAGGGAGGATGATTCGATGGACTCAAGACGGGGGACGGCCAATTTGCAGCGTCTTTAACCATCAGATGCGTGATTTATGAATTTAATATAGCAAAAGCAAGCCCACCACAGCGCCGCTTAAAATGCTTTCAGAAAAACCGCAGGAAGCTACGCTCAAGCACTCATGGTGCTGAGTCGATGCGTGCAAAATGGTTATTGCCCCTCAAAGGAGCGCGCTTTTTGTCGGATTACCAGCACCCACATGCCAATTTATGGCATATAGAAACACTCATCCTACGCTCGGAGTATCATCTCATGTCGGGAGACTTATTCGCACCTTTCCTTTGCATCGGTAAACACACTGTTCTGTTTTTTCGATCAGGCGACAGTTTGTCCTTGCAGAAGCGGGGCATAATCCTGAAGTAAGCCTCATTATGCAGTGGAATCAGCCGCATCATTATCAGTTTGAGGGCGATCGACAAACTCAATGTAAGCCATCGGGGCGCTGTCGCCAGATCTGAAACCACAATGCATAATCCGGGTATAGCCACCGGGTCTATCTTTACACCGATGTGCGATATCATCAAACAACTTCAATACTGAAGCACGATGGCGCAGACGGTTATACGCAAACCTTCTGTTCGCGACAGAATTCTCCTTTGCCCGAGTCACCAGAGGTTCAACAAACATCCTCAGTGCTTTAGCACGGCTTACTGTAGTACGAATGATTCCGTGCTCTATCAACGCAATACCCAAGTTACGAAACATGGCACGGTAACAACCGGATCTGCGGCCAGTTCTTTTTGTTGTACAACGATGTTTCATTGGAGGAATTCTTTTTTAAAACAACGTTAATGAGGTCTTATTTTAAAAATTCAAGTGTGCCGATAAAAATGTGCTTAGCAGTTTTTATCAGACTCACAACCGATGAGTACTATTATCGCAGTTGATCTTTAAAAAAACCAATGCGTATTGCATTTGCCGGTTCAATCGGCGATCTTGTCGTGCAAATCAGAAGGAGGCCAACCATTAATCTCCATTCCCAACGATAGTTCACGTTGACTCAACATTTCCTTAATTTCATTCAGTGATTTCTTACCTAAATTAGGTGCTTTCAACAGTTCTACTTCAGTATGATGAACCAAATCACCGATATAATGAATGTTTTCAGCTCTCAGACAATTTGCAGAGCGTACAGTCAATTCCAAATCATCAATAGATTGAAGTAGAACTGGGGGAAGAGCAGATTCCTCATCAGGCGTTACAATTTCTTCTGAACTGGAAGGGTCAATAAATACACCTAGTTGGTCTATCATTATACTAGCTGCTTTACGTACTACTTCCTGTGGGCTGATCGTCGCATTAGTCTCGATCTCAAGGATTAGCTTGTCTAAATCAGTGCGTTGTTCAACGCGCGTACTATCAACCACATAAGAAACTTTTTTTACTGGGTTAAAAGAAGCATCGATAAGCATACTGCCAATTGGTCGTTCGCTATTAGTTTCTTTCAATCTCGAACTGGCTGGCTGATAACCAATCCCCTTGGCAACAATCATGGTCATGTTCAGATGTCCTTCAGGGGAAAGATGCGCAATCACATGATCTGGATTTACAATTTCGACGTCATGATCAAGTACAATGTCACCGGCAACAATGGTGCATGGCCCTTTCTTATTTAAGAATATTTTTGACTCTTCGCGCGCATGCATGCGAATAGCCAATCCTTTGAGATTGAGCAGTATATTGGTAATATCTTCATTAACGCCTTCCAAGCCGGTATACTCATGCTGCACATTCTCAATCTCTACTTCAATTACTGCACAACCTGGGATAGAAGACAACAATATTCGTCTTAGAGCGTTTCCTAAAGTATAACCAAAACCTCTACCCAGAGGCTCAACAACAATCCTCGAGGCATTAGAAGATAATTCTTTTATGTCGATATGGCTGGGTTTTAACAACTGATCAGCGCTACTAAGCATATATATCTCCGTACTTTATTTTCCATACTCTCATGTTTCTGGGATGTGTTATGAAACAAATTGCAATAGCTTGCATTGAGTTTAATCTCTTCCATAAATTACATTTCTGATGGATTATTCGATACCCCATTGATGGAATTCAGAATATAGCTTGAGAGGATCAAGGATGACTTCAAGTTAATTTAACGAAAGGGTTAGAGAAATTGAAAGAGAGATTGCAAAATACAACTTCGGAAATAGTATCGGACAGCGCGATATAAGAACTAACTTCACAATTTTTTATTTCTCATAAAAGCACCTCGGAAAATTAGCTTCGCTAGCTTTTCGAGGTGCATTAAACTTTTTTGCTTGAGGTCTCTTTCTTATTTTATCTTTCCTATACAAATGTGTACTCTATCTATCTAAATTGGTTGTTATTTTGAATACAATTCTACAACTAATTGTTCATTAATATCCGACGGCAGATCATCTCGATTGGGCAGTACCTTAAGAATACCTTCCATTGCTGAGGGATTTACGCTTACCCATACGGGGAAACCATACTGCTCTGAAATTCTCAACGCATCCTGAATACGAAGTTGCTTTTTACTTTTCTCTCTGACCGAGATGACATCATTGACTTTGACCTGATAGGAAGAAATATCTATCCGTTCCCCGTTTACCAAAATAGATTGATGATTGACTAATTGACGTGCTTCAGATCGAGTAATACCAAACCCCATCCGATAAACAATGTTGTCCAGTCGGCATTCCAGTAATCTTAATAAATTCTCGCCTGTTGGTCCTTTTTGGCGATCGGCTTTTGTATAGTAATTACGGAATTGTTTTTCCAGAACACCATAATATCGGCGCAGCTTTTGTTTCTCACGCAATTGTGCGGCATAATCTGTTAATCGGCGCTGACGCCGCGCCCCATGTTGTCCAGGTAATGTATCTGCCTTGCATTTTGAATCCAACGAACGGACACGGCTCTTAAGTAGAAGATCAGTACCTTCTCGTCGACTTAGTTTACATTTTGGGCCAATATATCTTGCCATGGTTTGATATTATCCAAAGATGTTTTATATATTGATAGCAGATTATCTATGCTAAAGGCTAATACAAATTAATATTATACAAAACAAGGTGCCCAAGTTAAAAAAAGATAGAATTCTATTTTATTTCCAATAACACAAGAGTACATAACAAATAAACAGGCTACTACACTCGCCGTCTTTTAGGCGGCCTGCATCCGTTGTGTGGGATATGCGTCACATCAGCGATACTATTTATTTTGAAACCAACCGCATCCAGAGCCCGCACCGCAGATTCACGCCCAGGACCTGGTCCTTTGATCTCAACATCCAAGTTAGCAACTCCGTACTCTAAGGCCAATTCACCACATTTGGATGCTGCCACCTGAGCCGCGAAAGGCGTACTCTTGCGTGATCCTTTGAAACCACTGCTGCCAGCAGTAGCACAAGCCAACGCATTCCCTTGGCGATCAGTAATCATAATAATCGTGTTATTAAAAGAAGCATGTATATGCGCAATAGCATCAGAAACCGTACGACGGATCTTCTTCTTAGATCGAACTTTGGCTTTTCCCATTCCAGTATTTACTCCTTCAGTTAGATATTACCACCCGCTGCATTGTATCAGTTTGTATAGTTTACTTCATTGAGTTAAGGATCACAGGCTGCATCGTGATCTGAAGAATCTAATCTGTTGACACTGCCAGATACGCCAAACGATATATTTCTAGAAAATCGATCAGAGAGGCGGTATGTGTGAAACGACCACAGCGCAGATGATAGCAATTTGGATTGATAGCTATTTCCTTCAATAAAATCACGATTCATTAACATCAAAGAACCTGTATCCAGTCTTCTGATGAGTCAACTAGTCAAATCCATTTTGTGATGGTGTGAGATAGACCGTTGCGTTCGATCATTTTATCGTGCGCGATCGCTTGGAGCCCTTACGAGTTCTTGCGTTGGTATGTGTTCTTTGCCCTCTAACCGGCAAATGGCGTCGATGGCGCAATCCTCGATAGCAGCCAAGATCTAACAACCGTTTTATATTTATTAGTTCTTCTCGTTTAAGATCTCCCTCAATTGTATAAGGAGAGACGGCACTACGCAATCGAACGAGCTGATCTTCGCTAAGGGAGCTCACCCGCACATAAGGATCCACCTCAGCGGTTTTACAGATTTCAAATGTCCGTGTACGCCCTATGCCATAGATAGACCTAAGTGAAATCCAAACATGTTTATGATCAGGGATATTAATCCCAGAAATTCGCGCCATGAAAAGGTAAATCTCCGTCGGTTTATTGGGGGGTACCTCGAAAAACCAGCTTCGCTAGTTTTTCGAGGTACCCTGCGGGGCTTGTCTATTGGTGGAAGTGTTATAAATCAATGACTTACGTTACAAGCGATCATCTCCCTTCCCCCAAACCCCCATCCCGTTGAGGTTTTTCGAGGTCCCTTGGGGAATATCCGCGTCAACCTTGACGCTGTTTGTGGCGACCATCTTTGCAAATGATCTTTATTACACCATTACGTCGAACAAGCTTACAATTACGGCATATTCGTTTAACTGATGCTCTAACTTTCATTTCTCCACCTTTAGTTTATCTTGTTGCTCTACGATTATAGCCTTTCAAATTTGCCTTTCTCAGAATATTCTGATATTGGTGCGACATCATATGCGACTGAGTTTGTGACATGAAATCCATAGTGACCACGACTATAATCAGTAAGGAAGTGCCTCCAAAATAAAATGGTACATTCCATTGAACAATCATAAATTCCGGCAACAGACATACCAACGTAATATAAATTGCTCCTGAAACCGTAAGCCGGGTAAGTATTGTATCAATATATCTTGCTGTTTGTTCTCCAGGTCGGATCCCTGCAACGAATGCACCAGATCGCCTTAGGTTATCAGCCGTTTCTTTTGGATCAAACACCAAAGCTGTGTAAAAGAAACAAAAGAAAATTATCGCAGCAGCGTATAATATAACATAAGCTGGCTGTCCAGGCGACAAAGTAGCTGATATATCCTGTAGCCAAGTCCAATTTTCTGATTGACCAAACCAGCCTCCTAGCGTGGCTGGAAATAAAATGATACTGGATGCAAATATTGGAGGAATAACGCCTGCCATATTAATCTTCAACGGTAAATATGAGCTTTGACCAGAGACCGTCTGACGTCCCACTTGACGCTTAGCATAATTTACCGTTATCCGTCTTTGCCCACGTTCAACAAATACTACCAAACCAGTCACCGCAAGTGACAGAATAAGCAGCAATAACACCATCAACACTGGTAACTCACCGGTACGCGCTAACTCAAGAGTACCACCAATGGCTGATGGCAAACCTGCAACAATGCCAGCAAAAATCAAAATTGAAATACCATTGCCTATACCGCGCTCACTAATTTGCTCCCCTAACCACATTAAGAAACAAGTACCAGTAACTAAACTTGCAACCGCCGTAATACGAAATCCCCACCCGGGATTAATCACAATCTGGTTGGCTTGGCTCTCCAGTGCAATTGCAACACCTAGTGCTTGAAATGCAGCCAGTGCAACAGTACCATAACGGGTATAGCGGGTGATCACTCTACGTCCTGATTCACCACTTTTACGCAGCTCTTTCAATTTCGGGTGCACATGCGACAGTAGCTGCATAATAATAGCTGCTGAAATATAAGGCATAATACCAATAGCAAATAGTGAAAGACGCCCTAAAGATCCTCCGCTAAACATATTAAACATATCTAAAATAGTACCTTGTTGCTGATCGAACAAAACACTCAATGCTTGTGGATCGATTCCTGGCACTGGGATAAAAGAACCTATACGAAAAACTATTAATGCACCAACAACAAATAACAATCGCTGTTTAAGTTCAGATGTATTACTTCCGGACGGACTGTATTGCGTCTGAGAGCGTCTGCCTGCGGGACGGATATTGGTAGCCATTATAATTAATTATTTCCTTGGTAGTTGATTATTCTTTAAAAATACAGTGTTTCAGTTTTTTGACAACTATTTACCAAAGAGAATGATAGAGGACAATCTGGCATTCAGGAAATAATCGATCCGCCAGCAGATTCTATTGCTGCATAAGCACCAGATGTCGCATTAAGTCCTTTTATTACCAAAGGCTTAGTGATAGCACTGGTAGCAATAACCTTAACTCGTATTGCTCGTCGAGATATATTAAGTTGTGATTTGAGTGTATTTATATCAATTGGAGAAGTTCTTATTCTTTCTAATTGATCCAATCGAACTTCCTCAACAAAGCGAGACTTATGTGAATAATAACCAAACTTCGGCAGCCTTCTGTGTAATGGCATTTGACCACCTTCAAAGCCACTAGCTACTCTGCCACCAGAGCGCGATTTCTGCCCTTTATGACCACGCCCCGCAGTTTTTCCGCTTCCACTGCCTATACCACAACCAACGCGCTTACGGCGACGTTTAGCACCCGCAGCAGGTTGTATATTGTTCAAATACACTTCAGATCTCTTCCATTTTCAATAGATAACTGATTTTACTAATCATTCCGCGTATGCAGTCGGTGTCATCCAATTCAACTGTATGATGCATATAACGAAGGCCCAATCCCCGAGCGCAAGCCTTATGTTTTTTTAAACGCCCGTTCAGACTCTTTACTAATGTTACGCGCAAGCGTCTTTTGATGCTTGTGTCACCGCCTGACATTGGTTTGGCCTAAGAAATCCTCTTTAGATATTCCTCGCTTAGCGGCAACCGAGTCCAGTGATCTTATTTGTCGCAAGCCCTTTAGCGTCGTTCGAACGACGTTAATTGTATTAGTAGTGCCTATACATTTAGCGAGTACATTATGTATGCCCGCTGCTTCAAAGACAGCCCGCATAGCTCCCCCAGCAATGATCCCTGTACCTTCAGATGCGGGCTGCATATAAACTTTAGCTGCTCCATAATTAGCCATTATGGGATAATAAAGGGTATTACCGCAGAGTTCGATTCTACTCATATTGCAATGTGCATTTTCAGTCGCTTTCTGGATAGCCGCAGACACCTCACGGGCTTTTCCGCGCCCCATTCCTACACGCCCATTGCCATCGCCAACAACGACTAGCGCAGCAAAACCAAAAATGCGCCCTCCCTTAACCACCTTAGCAACACGTTTGACTGCAACCAACTTCTCAATCAGGCGGTCATCACTCATTGTGCTTGTTGTATTATTCATCTGTTCTGTTTCAACTAAAGTGTTTTGGGAATCATAAATCCAATACGCCCCATCCAGAGCGATGTGCTGATCAAATCAAAGCCTATAGTATCAGAACTGTAGCCCGGATTCTCTGGCTGCTTCCGCCAAGGCCTGAATGCGACCGTGGTATTTAAAACCCGAGCGATCAAATGCAACACGTTCTACCCCTGCGACACGGGCGCGTTCTGCTATAATCCGTCCGACAATCATAGCGGCTGCGCAATTACCGTAGCTAGTAGCAATTTGGCTGCGCACCTCAGTATCCATCGTCGAAGCACTGGCTAATGTAGAGCAACCATCCGGTGAAATGATTTGTGCATAAATATGACGCGGTGTTCGATGAACGCTCAACCTGTGTGTATTCAATTCAGCTATATGTCTGCGCGTTCTTCGTGCACGATCGCTGCGAGCATAGCGTTTATCACGCTTTATGATCACTTCTTTTTCACCTCTTTAGACGCCACAGCTTCATTCTGATACCGAATCCCTTTGCCTTTGTATGGCTCTGGTGGTCTAAGTGAGCGAATCTCAGCTGCAATCTGACCTACGCGCTGTTTATCTATCCCTTTTACAACCACTTCAGTCTGCGTTGGAGTCTCAATTGATATATCTTGTGGTACAACATAACCAACTGGATAAGAATAGCCTAATACGAGATTTAATGTACTCCCTTGCATTTGTGATCGATAACCAACTCCAACCAGTTGCAGTTTACGCTGAAACCCAGCAGTAACACCAGTGATCATATTCTGCAGTAGTGCTCGTGCAGTTCCCGCTTGAGCAACTGCACTCGGTTCTTCGGTTCGTGCTACACAACGCAGCAAATCATCGCGATAGATGGTTTCCACCGCAGGATGCGTACGATGCGAGAGTTCTCCCTTGGGCCCAGAAATTGATACTATCTGCCCTGCAACGTGAACATTAACGCCAACAGGGATTTCAATAGGCAATTTTGCAATACGTGACATTTGACTGACTTGCTTCAGAAAACATTACAAATAATTTCGCCGCCATAACCGCGAATTCGTGCTTCATGATCCGTCATTAAGCCTTTGGAGGTAGATATGATCGCAATCCCCAAACCACCCATAACTAATGGAAGTTCTTTCTTGCGCTTATACACTCTTAATCCAGGCCTGCTTACACGCTGCAAATGTTCAATAACAGCTTTACCTTCAAAATATTTCAATACAATAATTAAACAAGGCCTGCCATCAACTTCAATTACCGAAAAGTCGCGGATATAACCTTCCCTCTTTAATAGTTCTGAAATATTTTTCTTTTTCTTCGATAATGGCATTATTATTTGAGCTTTCTCAGCCAATTGACCATTACGAATCCAAGTCAGCATATCAGCAATAGGGTCTTGCATACTCATAGAATCATTGTATCCTGATATTTGTAAATAGTATAGAAATTTTATTTATCATTTTGTTTTATTACCAACTGGATAATACTAATCCAGGAACATCACCACGCATCGCCGCTTGGCGTAGCATATTGCGACAAATTCCAAATTTTCTATAATAACCATGCGGCCGTCCAGTTATTCGACACCGATTACGTAACCGCACAGGGGATGAATCTCTTGGTAGTTTATGGAATTCTTGGCGTGCAGATTCAATTTCTTCTTGTGATAAGTTTATATTTTTTTGTATCGCTTTTAAACGTTTACGCTTATCGGCGTACTTAAGGACTGTGCGTTCACGCTTTCTTTCACGAAGTATGACAGATAGTTTAGCCATTTGTGTATCTCAAAAGTTACTATGTTATTGTATCAGATAAATAACATGATGAATTTCTATTAAATATTATGTGGTCATTAATTCGTTATACCTGATAGAGAGGCATCGCAACGTTCTCTACGTACAGGTTATTCGCGTGGGATAGAACACCACCTTTCCTTCCACTCGCAATCCACAAACACACACTGCTTATTTATTTGGGCTTCGGATGTCAATCATAGAGGCCTAATTCTTTGCCAACCCGAAAAACATACTTTCTGTAAACAACCATCATCTATCACTTAACTATCTATTTTTTTATTTTCGGAAAGGGAATTTAAACTCACTCAGTAAAACCATGGCTTCATCATCAGTTAATGCAGTTGTGGTTATTGCAATATCCATACCGCGAATTTGTTCTATTTTATCATAATCAATTTCTGGGAAAATAAGTTGCTCACGAATACCTAAACAATAATTTCCACGGCCATCGAAGCTATTTGGATTTAGACCACGGAAGTCGCGGGTGCGCGGTAACGCAATGTTAATTAAACGATCAAGGAATTCATACATACGATCACGCCGCAAAGTTACCTTACAACCAATAGGATTTCCTTCGCGAATTTTGAATTCGGCAGTCGACCGATGCGCTTTTGTGATTATGGGTTTCTGAGCAGCAATACTCTCCAGATCTTTTTGAGCACTTTCAAGTATTTTTCTATCTACAACCGCTTTTCCTACACCCATATTCAATGTAATTTTGTGCAGCTTGGGAATCTGCATTGCATTTTTATAGTTAAACCGCTTTTGTAGAACTGTTACGACATGCTCGCGATAATATTCTTGCAATCTTGCCATCTTATTTTATCTCATTAAAAATCTGCCAGTACTTCGTCCAGCCTAATAAAACTATAATGTTTTTTATACTACAAAATACATTTTTACTCTCAATCAATCATTCATAGTGATTCGGTTATATATCTAAAACCTCATCAGTTGAACGAAACACTCTGACTTTACGGCCATCTTGTAAAAATTTACTGTAAACTCGATCAGATTTACCTGTTGCTGGATTATATAAGGCAACCTTCGAGCAGTGTATTTCAGATTCCCGACGTTCTATTTTACCGGGAATGTTCTTCTGAGGATTGGCGCGAATATGTTTGCTAACTATATTTACACCCTCAACTACCAAACGGTCACCCAGTACCCGCAAGACCGTACCGCGTTTCCCACGGTCACGACCTGCGATCACTATAACATCATCTTTTTTACGTATTTTTCTCATAAGTTTAGTTCATAGTACGCGTGGCGCAAGTGAGATGATCTTCATAAACCGCTCGCTACGAAGCTCTCTGGTAACCGGCCCAAATATCCGCGTACCTATCGGCTGTAGTTGATCATCCAATAATACGGCAACATTACGATCAAAGGATATTTTTGAACCATCAGAACGCCTTACTCCCGAAAGAGAGCGTACAACAACAGCTTTATATAACTCGCCCTTCTTAACTTTACCGCGAGGAATGGCTTCTTTGACAGTCACCTTTATAATATCACCGATGTTTGCATAGCGCCGCTTCGATCCTCCGAGAACTTTAACGCACATTAGCCGCCGGGCACCGCTGTTATCTGCGGAGAATAATACTGTCTGCATCTGAATCATTGGATTTCAGGCTCTGGTATCAACAAAATTAACTCGGGAAAGTAGCACGCTCAATGATACTTTGAAGTCGCCAACTTTTTGTTCTTGATAATGGACGACATTCTTCAATCGCAACTGTATCGCCGATCTTGCATTGATTCATTTCATCATGAACGTGCAGTTTCGTTGATCGGGTAACATATTTCTTATATATCTTATCTTTAATTCTACGCACTATTAATACAGTAATTGTTTTGTTCATTCGGTCACTGATCACACGCCCCATTATAATGCGTTTGCTTTTACTTGACTTGCTATTTTGCTTTTCAGCCAAAGATTTCTCTTCCTCGATAGTTTCATTATCTGAGGAAGCTAATGTCTCTTGCGTTATCGATATATTCTCAATCATTACTTATGTGCCACCTTAGCTCGTTCATTCATAATAGTTTTGATGCGTGCAATATCACGCCTTATAGATCTAGCCTGTGATGCACGTGGAAGCTGTCCACTGCCTTTTTGCATGCGCAGATTAAAAGCCTCTCGATACAGATCGTTCATCTGTTGCTGTAGCTTTTCAGATTCCAGCAAACGATATTCTTCTGCTTTCATCTAGATAACAGTTCGCGTAACAAATGTGGTTTTTACAGGCAGTTTAGCTGCTCCAAGTCGAAATGCCTCGCGAGCAACTGCCTCAGAAACACCTTGTATTTCATACATGACGCGGCCAGGCTGTACTAAAGCCACCCAGTATTCAACATTTCCTTTCCCCTTGCCTTGGCGCACTTCAAGAGGTTTTTTTGTGATAGGTTTATCTGGGAATAAACGGATCCATATTTTCGCATTACGTTTGACATGGCGGGTAATAGCCCGGCGGGATGCCTCAATCTGACGAGCTGTAATACGGCCTCTATCAATCGCTTTCATTCCAAATTCTCCAAAACTAATACGATTCCCAACCGTGGCTAATCCGCGATTTTTGCCTTTATGTTGCTTACGATAAGCAGTTTTATTGGGTTGCAACATCGCAAAAATATCCTCTTGTATAATTAATTGAACTGCTTTTCAATCAAAAATTTCGCCTTTAAATATCCAAACTTTTACACCGATCAACCCATAAGCTGTGTGTGCTTCAGAAAATCCATAATCAATATCTGCACGTAAAGTATGTAATGGTACTCGACCTTCGTGATACCATTCAGAACGTGCTATTTCTGCACCATTTAACCGTCCAGAAACCTTTATCTTAATACCTTTCGCTCCAAATCGCATTGAATTGTTAACTGCTCGTCTCATGGCTCGACGGAACATAATACGACGCTCTAGTTGGTTAGATACATTCTCAGCAACCAGATATGCATCCAAATCCGGTTTGCGAATCTCCTCAACCACGATATTAACTGTTGAGACACCCATTATTTTGGATGCATTTTCTCTCAATTTCTCTATATCTTCACCCTTTTTACCTATAACCACTCCAGGACGTGCGGTTTGGATAACGATCTGAGCATTTTTTGATGGCCGTCGAATCTGGATCCGGCTGATAGAAGCATTCGCTAGTTTCTTCCGAATGTACTCTCGCACTTCAAGATCGGATTTTAAATTATCAGCAAATGTGCCTCGCTCTGCATACCAAGTAGAAGTCCAGTCTTTTATGATCCCAAGACGCATACCTATTGGATGTACTTTTTGTCCCATCTGTAATTCCTAATTGGTTGAAACTGTTATCTTAATATGACTCATACGGCGAATAATTTTAGCGGCGCGGCCTCGTGCCCGTGCTTTTCTACGCGGCATCACAGGCCCTTGATCAACAAGGATCTCTGTTACTTTAAGATCGTCAATGTCAATTGATGAATCTTTATTCTCAGCGTTAGAAATTGCTGAATTTAGTACAGGTCGTAAAATAGCCGCTGATTTTTTGGTGCTGAATTGAAGAATGTTCATCGCCTGCTCGATTTGTTTACCACGAATCTGATCAGCAACTAAGCGCGTCTTCTGCGGAGAGATACGAGCATATTTTAGGATCGCAAATGCATACATTAGCGTATGGTCTCATAAGGGGAAAACGACTAACGCCGTACTTTACGATCGCCAGCGTGCATTCTGAAAGTTCGCGTGGCGGCAAATTCGCCAAGTTTGTGTCCTACCATATTTTCAACGATTAAAATTGGTATATGCTGGCGCCCGTTATGCACAGCAAGTGTTAATCCAATCATTTCTGGCACAATCATCGAACGCCGTGACCAAGTTCTAATTGGTCGCTTGCTTTTGGATGCCATTGCTTCCTGAACTTTCTTCATCAACGAGAGATCAACGAACGGCCCTTTCTTAATAGAACGTGGCATCACTTATTCCTAATGTTTCCGATGACGAACGATCATATTGTTTGTTGATTTGTTTCTGCGCGTCTTATGCCCTTTGGTCGGTTGTCCCCACGGAGATACCGGATGACGGCCACCTGAGCTACGCCCTTCGCCACCTCCATGAGGGTGATCAATTGGGTTCATCGCAACCCCGCGCACCGTAGGCCGGCAACCCCGCCAACGTACTGCACCGGCCTTGCCAAGCTTTTCCAATCCATGCCCATTATTCCCAACCTCACCGATGGTCGCTCTACACTGAACCGGTATTTTACGCACTTCCCCGGAATGCAATCTCAAGGTAGCAAATTTTCCTTCGCGTGCCATTACGCGCACCCCAGATCCGGCGCTACGAGACAATTTTGCACCGCTACCTGGTTTAAATTCTACACAGTGAACAACTGTCCCTACAGGGATACTGCTTAAAGGCAAGCAATTGCCTTTTTTAATCGGTACCGAAGTGCCCGATATTATTGAATCGCCAATCTCCAGACCCCGTGGTGCAATAATGTATCTGCGCTCTCCATCGGCATACAAAACTAACGCTATATGTGCACTTCGATTCGGATCATATTCAAGTCGTTCAATTTTAGCAGGTATCCCATCTTTGGAGCGTTTGAAATCGATTTGTCTATAGTGCTGTTTATGACCGCCGCCGCGATGCCAAACCGTAATCCTGCCTGCATTATTGCGCCCACCTGAATTTGACTGACTAACTACAAGAGAATCGCAAGGCCCCTTCTTATGCAAACCAAGCCGCACCGATTTAACTACAAAGCGCCGTCCAGGTGATGTAGGTTTTGTAGTGTAAGAAACAGTCATGGTTCGATGCTAAATGTTAACAGCTTAAAGAGTTTAATAATTCACCCGTAACGTTATATTCCAGTGGCCAGTGTAGAGCGTAATTATATGGATATTTTAATTCCAATTAACTCATACTAACGTAATTTATATCGTATCCAGGTTTCAGACGTACATAAGCTTTCTTCCAATCTGGACGCTTACCTGATATGCCGCGCCGGGAAGATTTTGACTTACCGGTTATATTCAGAGTATTTACAGATAACACCTCAACATTAAATACTTTCTCGACAGCTTGTTTTATTTCATTTTTACGTGCATTTTTCTGCACCCGAAAAGTAAACTGATTGAAATTATCAGCTATCGTCGTTGATTTCTCTGATATCCAAGGTGAGACTAGGATGCTCATTAATCGTTCTTGATTCATGCTAAGCGTTCATCCAACTGCTTGAGGGCATCGCCGGTGATCAGAATATTATAAAATCGTAATAAATCGGCTGGATTTAATCGACTACTCAAACACACCGATATCCAATGTAAATTCTGCGCCGCCAGCATTAAATTCCGATTATATTGATCAACCACTATCAGCGCATTGCTGACATGGAGATCGCTCATCTTCCTCACCATAGCTTTTGTTTTAGGTTCCTCTATGGCGATAGAATCAAGAACCATAAGGCGCTCACAGCGAACCAATTCCGACAAGATAGAGCGCATTGCCCCTGCATACATTTTACTATTGACCTTCTGAGAATAATCTCGCGGGCAAGCAGCAAATGTCACTCCACCTCCACGAAAAATAGGACTGCGGATGCTACCAGCACGAGAGTTCCCTGTCCCCTTTTGGCGCCATGGCTTGGAACCCCCGCCCCGAACCTGAGAACGTTTCTTTTGCGCTTTACTACCCAACCGACCACCTGACAGATACGCAACCACGACTTGGTGAACCAATGGTTCATTATACGCTACACCGAAACAACGATCAGCAACTTCAATACTGCCTGTCGATCCATCTGCATAGTACAAATCAAGATTCATGGCAACCACACTCTCATCATTTAGTGGATGATATTTTTATCGCCGAACGAATAACCACATTGCTGCCACGAGAACCCGCTACCGCTCCTTTGAGTAGTAACAAATTACGTTCAACATCCACCCTAATAATCTCAAGGTTCTGGATCGTGCGGGATCGGTTTCCCATTTGCCCAGCCATCCGCTTCCCCTTAAAGACCCTGCCTGGAGTCTGATTCTGACCTGTCGAACCAAGAGCACGGTGAGACAATGAATTCCCATGTGTCGCATCCTGAGTACGGAAGTTATGCCGCTTAACCGCACCAGAAAACCCTTTCCCAATCGTAATACTGGTAGCGTCTATCCAATCGCCAACGTGAAAATGCTCTACTGTTAAAACCTGACCATTACTGAAGCTGCCATCTTCTTTATTGACACGAAATTCCCATAAACCATATCCAGGTTCAACTCCAGCTTTAGCATAATGCCCCAATACTGGCTTGGTTATGCGACTTTCCTTTTGGGTTCCGGCAGTTACCTGCACCGCATCATAGCCGTCAATACCGACTGTCTTAACCTGCGTCACCCGATTCGGCTCAACATGGATAACTGTAACCGGTATCGACGCCCCGTTTTCAGTAAAAATACGCGTCATGCCGGCTTTTCGCCCGACTACACCAACTGGCATATCAATATCCTTTTCAATCCTTATGCTCTCGTAAAAAATAGAATTAACCCTGCTTGTGATGGTATCCGAAACTCAACCCCTACTCTTTCAAATGCTGAATTGTTCGCCTCAAAAAAACTCGCCGAGTGAATTTCTCTTGATGCAGCCTAATAGATGCTTTATTTGGCGAAAGGAGTATAAGTTGGTACATCCTTGCAGAGTATCTGTCTTATCCATCTTATTCGCGCAAGCTACCCAACCCAAGACTTAATTGAGCTTGATCTGCACATCAACGCCAGCTGCTAAATCGATCTTCATCAACGCATCTACCGTTTTATCAGTAGGATTTAAAATGTTCATTAATCGCTTATAGGTACGAATTTCGTATTGATCGCGCGCATCTTTATTCACATGCGGTGAAATCAGTATGGTATAACGCTCTTTACGAGTGGGTAATGGGATCGGTCCTTTGACAGTCGCTCCGGTACGACGTGCGGTCTCGACAATCTCAGCCGCTGAACGATCGATCAAACGATGATCGAAGGCTTTCAGGCGAATACGGATATACTGCTGACTACTACTCATTAGTCTTGCCTCACAATACGCTGATTAATAACTCGAAAATCATTGCAATATCTTGGCGACTACGCCGGCTCCAACAGTACGGCCTCCTTCTCTTATTGCGAATCGCAATCCTTCCTCCATCGCTATCGGCACGATCAGTCTCACTCGCATCTGAATATTATCTCCAGGCATTACCATCTCCACACCCTCAGGCAATTCAACTGCGCCAGTGACATCCGTGGTACGGAAATAAAACTGTGGACGATAACCCTTAAAGAAGGGCGTGTGCCGACCGCCTTCATCCTTCGACAACACATATACCTCAGCGACGAACTCAGTATGCGGCGTAATGCTACCCGGCCTCGCCAGTACCTGACCGCGTTCAATTTCATCGCGTTTTACCCCACGCAACAACACCCCGATGTTATCCCCAGCTTTACCCTCATCAAGTAACTTCCGAAACATCTCAACACCAGTACAAGTGGTCTTCACCGTCTCTTTTACCCCAACTATCGCTACTTCTTGGCCTACCTTGACGATACCGCGCTCTACCCTGCCTGTCGCCACTGTCCCCCGTCCAGAAATCGAAAACACGTCTTCAATCGGCATCAAAAAGGCACCGTCTATGGCCCGATCAGGCAATGGTATATGGCTATCCAAAGCTTCCACCAATTCGATAACCGAAGCCTCTGCCTGTGCATCCCCTTCCAGAGCCTTCAGCGCCGAACCGCGTATCACTGGAGTGTCATCACCAGGAAATTCATACTTATCCAGCAGTTCTCTGACTTCCAGTTCAACCAGCTCCAATAACTCTTCATCATCCACCATATCGCATTTGTTCAAAAATACAACGATGTACGGCACCCCTACTTGGCGCGCTAACAATATGTGTTCACGCGTCTGCGGCATCGGCCCATCGGCCGCCGATACCACCAGCACTGCGCCATCCATCTGCGCCGCGCCGGTGATCATGTTCTTGACATAATCCGCATGACCAGGGCAATCAACATGTGCGTAATGGCGCACCTCAGACTCATACTCTACATGCGCAGTGGCGATTGTAATCCCGCGTGCACGCTCTTCGGGGGCATTATCAATCTCATCAAATCCTTTTATATCGCCACCAAATTTTGCTGCCAACACCTTCGTCATAGCGGCTGTTAAAGTTGTCTTCCCGTGGTCAACATGACCTATGGTGCCAACATTGATATGCACTTTCAGCCGTTCAAACTTCTGTTTGGCCATAGTTCTAAATCTCCAATAAACACTCAAAATCGAGGAATTTTTATTGAGTAAGGCGACGCACTATATCACCCATGACTGCCGTTGGAACTTCGTGGTAACGGTTAAACTCCATCGTAAATGTTGCCCGTCCCTGGGTCGAAGATCGCAAATCAGTAGCGTAACTAAACATTTCGCTTAATGGGACCTCGGCGCGTACGACTTTGGCGGAAGAAACATCATCCATGCCTTGTACCATACCGCGACGACGGCTCAGATCACCAATTACATCTCCCATATATTCTTCAGGCGTAACGATTTCTACTTTCATCAAAGGTTCCAGCAAAGCACCGTTCGCTTTCTGCAACGCCTCGCGAAAACAATTAGAGGCCGCTGTTTTGAACGCAATCTCGCTGGAGTCAACCTCATGATATGAACCATCAAATAATGTTACCTTAACATCAACGACTGGATATCCAGCGATAATACCTGCTTCCATTTGTTGCTGCACCCCGTTGTTCACTGCTGGGATATACTCTTTGGGCACCGCCCCACCAACGATATTATCCACAAAGGCGTAGCCGCTACCGGGCGCTTGCGGCTCAATGCGTAGCTTCACATGACCGTATTGACCACGACCTCCAGTTTGCCGTATAAAACGGTACTCATGTTCAACCGAACGTTTAACAGTCTCACGATACGCGACTTGGGGCATCCCAACATTAGCCTTGACCTTAAACTCGCGCTGCAAACGATCAATGATGATCTCCAAATGCAACTCACCCATCCCGGAAATGATGGTTTGCGATGACTCATGATCGGTGGAAACCCTGAACGACGGGTCTTCGGCTGCTATTTTTGCCAGTGCAAGCCCCATATTTTCTTGATCAGTCTTGGTTTTAGGTTCCACAGCAATAGAGATCACAGGTTCAGGGAACTCCATCCGCTCCAGTACGATGCTGCGGACTGGATCACATAACGTGTCACCTGTGGTCATTTTCTTCAAGCCAACGGCGGCGGCGATGTCACCAGCACGCACCTCTTTTATTTCTTCGCGCGAATTGGCATGCATTTGCAGAATACGTCCAATTCGCTCTTTTTTCCGCCGGCTAGGGTTATAGATCGCGTCCCCTGATTTCAAAACTCCTGAGTAAACCCGAAAAAATGTCAATGTACCGACAAACGGATCGGTCGCAATCTTAAACGCCAAGGCCGCAAATGGCTCATCATCGGACGCTTTGCGTACCTGCCCTGCAGCGCTATCGCCATCCTCCGTCACCCCATGAATCGGAGGTACATCCTGCGGTGCAGGCAGATACTCTACGATTCCATCCAGCAATGCCTGTACGCCTTTGTTCTTAAATGCAGAGCCACAAAATACCGGTACAAGCTCGTTATTCAAGGTGCGTTGACGAATGGCGCGGCGAATTTCGCTGGCGCTCAACTCACCGCTGCCCAAATACTTTTCAGTCAATGCATCATCCGCTTCGGCGGCGGCGACCAACAGCGCATCACGATGCTGGTTGGCCGACTCAAGCAGATCATCAGGGATCGCATACTCTTCAAATGTCTGTCCTGAATCCTCTTGGTTCCAGCGGATGGCCTTCATTTTCACCAAGTCAATTATCCCGACAAAGTTTTCCTCGGCTCCAACCGGAATCTGCATCAACACTGGATTGGCTTTCAATCGCGTACGCAGTTGTTCAATGACACTCAGAAAATTAGCCCCCTGACGATCCATTTTATTGACAAATACCAGCTTTGGCACGGCATATTTCTCAGCCTGACGCCATACCGTTTCAGATTGAGACTCAACCCCACCGACAGCACAAAACACAGCACAAGCACCATCCAGCACACGCAGACTGCGCTCAACCTCAATAGTGAAATCGACATGCCCCGGGGTATCAATGATATTGATGCGATGCTCACCGAACTGCTGATCCATCCCACGCCAGAAGCAGGTTGTCGCCGCTGATGTTATCGTGATGCCACGCTCCTGCTCCTGTACCATCCAATCCATCACTGCAGCACCATCGTGTACTTCACCCAGCTTATGCGAAATCCCGGTGTAATACAGGATGCGTTCAGTGGTGGTCGTCTTGCCAGCGTCAATATGGGCCATAATACCAATATTGCGATAACAATCGAGTGAGGTTCTGCGAGGCACCGAGTAATCCCTGAGGATTCAACAACAAATATAAAAGGCTACCAACGGTAATGCGAAAAGGCCTTATTGGCCTCAGCCATACGATGGGTATCCTCGCGTTTTTTGACCGCGGCACCTCGGCCTGCGGATGCATCCCGCAGCTCACCTGCCAGACGCTGTTGCATTGATTTCTCACCTCGCTTACGCGACGCTTCCACCAACCAACGCATGGCCAGCGTGGAGCGCCGGCTGGAGCGTACTTCAACTGGTACCTGATATGTTGCCCCACCAACCCGACGAGATTTCACCTCCACGACTGGACGGATATTTTCTAAGGCGCGTTTAAACATTTCCAGCGAACTCTCTGGCATGTTTTGCTGGATGGCGTCCAACGCCCCGTAAACGATGCGCTCAGCTACTGATTTTTTACCCCCAAACATCAGCACATTGATGAATTTCGCCAAATCAATGTCCTTAAATTTCGGATCCGGCAACACCTCACGAACGGGAATTTCTCTGCGTCGTGGCATAACTCAGCCCTTTGGCCTCTTGGTTCCGTATTTCGAACGCCCCTGCCGACGATCGCTGACACCCGATGTATCAAGGCTGCCACGCACAACGTGGTAGCGCACCCCTGGCAGATCCTTAACACGTCCACCGCGGATCAGGACAACGGAGTGTTCTTGCAGATTATGCCCTATACCGCCGATGTAGGTGATGACTTCTTCACCGCTGGTCAGCCGCACCTTGGCGACTTTGCGCAAAGCTGAATTCGGTTTTTTAGGCGTCGTAGTATATACCCGCGTACAAACACCGCGACGCTGCGGACACCCCGCCAGCGCTGGTACATTACTTTTTTGTCGCTGCCGCTTGCGCGGATTGCGCACCAGTTGATTGATCGTTACCACCACACAGCTCCCAACCTCCAACTCAACCTCAAATTACACTGGGTCTGAACCAGAAATCCAGCACCTTAATGCACTAAGCTCAGCCCCTATGACCAAGCATCAATAACACAAAACAGCACACAGCAAATCTTTCTAAGAGACACAAGAACACCCCCCTCTTGACAAGCAGGTCAGGTGGATTCGCCATGGGAATGCCCTTCTCAACAAAGGATAAGGCGGCAAAGTCTAACAAAATCTAATCGGGGCAATCAAATATTTTTTATCCGCTTACAAAAGCACGTTCTTCAACGCCTCTTAAGAGCACCAGAAAAAATCATCGCGGATGAAGGACTGGGGCTAAGTAAGGAGCGGCGCGTGTGCCACTCATAACCATTTGATTCCCTACCTTTACCTCAAAACACGACAACGGCACTGCAAAAAAACCGCTCGTTGCGCTTTCCAAAGCACCTTCCGAGGCTGCTGAAAAACCTGCGCAAGCTGGCTACTGAAGCTAGGTTGCGCGCAGGCACCGCCTACCCCCTTTTCTTGCTTTTAACTGCAACTAACTAATGATGATGATGGTTTCGCAATACGTCACCTGTGACCGTACTTTGTGTTCCAGTACGGAAAATAATATCCATGAATAGCAACACTTTACGAATTCATTAGGGACGTTAATAAGTACCAAAACAGGATCAATTGGAGCTTTGCGAGATCATCAACAATGGGCTACAGCAGTAACATAGCGCATTATTATGCTGCGTTTGCAGGATCGCTGGCTTCAGTCAAACGCCCTTGATACGATCGGGAAAACCCTTCATGCAAGCACTGCACTGTCTCAAAGCGCGGTATTATACTGCTTTGGGCTAACACTGCGATAATAAAGATGCCCCGTTGTGCACCATGCGGTTTTCCTGATTCGACGCCGCTTCCACTGCCTTGAGCAGATACTGCACAGTGGCGTGATACGCTGACCTCTTGGCTGTGCCGTCTGAATTGTTCTGTCAATCGTATGAATTTAACTCTCAAAACCGCCGATACCGGCACTCAATGGTCTGATTATTGGCGCTTGATGCGCCTTGACAAGCCGATCGGCTGGCTATTGCTGCTGTGGCCAACCCTGTGGACCCTGTGGATAGCCGGCAACGGCAGGCCCGATCCTTTCGTCGTCTGCGTATTTATTATCGGCGTAATCTTGATGCGCTCGGCTGGTTGTGTGATCAATGATTTCGCCGATCGTAAGTTAGATCCTCATGTCAGACGCACCCAAAGCCGCCCCATCGCGGCTGGACGGATCCAGCCGCAGGCAGCGCTAAGGCTGTTTGTCGGGCTGGGGCTCATTGCATTCGGCTTGGTGTTGACGATGAACGCTCTGACCATCGGCTTAGCGCTGGTAGCGATCATGCTCGCGGCCAGCTATCCCTACGCCAAACGTTACACCCATCTACCGCAATTGCATTTGGGGCTGGCTTTTGGTTGGGCAGTGCCGATGGCATGGGCGGCTGAGACTGGCGCGCTGAACCTGACGCCGTGGATCATAATGACCTGCGTTGTCGCGTGGGTGCTCGCTTACGATACGATGTATGCGATGGTTGATCGTGAAGATGATCTGCGCATCGGCAGCAAATCATCGGCTATTTTGTTCGCGACAGCAGATAAAGCACTGATTGCTGGATTTCAATTCGCGGTCATCGTGTTGCTGATCAGTATCGGCTGGTGCGCTAGTCTTGAGTTAACCTATTATATTGCCGTAGGGGTTGCAGTGCTGTTATTCGGCTACCAACAGTACTTGATCAAAGACCGTGATCGATCCCGCTGTCTGCGTGCTTTCCAGCATAATAACTGGGTCGGCCTGATCGTCTTTGTTGGCATCGCAGCCGATTATCTGATGCTCACTGCATGAGCTTGCTAGGATTTGGCTGGTTCCAGTGCAGACGCCGCTAGGCAATAGGGTGATGCAAACCCTCATGCTGTTTGGCTCTCCACCGACAATGGTCGCGCTCGCCAGCCCCTCGCCAGCCCGTTGATCGGATAATCAGCGCCGCTTTGGATACGCAGCCATTACCCGGGATAGGGGCGGCAACGCATCTTTGCAAGGGCTAAGCACGAACGCTGGCGCTTTCGAGGTGCCCTTAACAAAAAACGCCCGCGGTGCCGACAAACAACAACAAAAACGTGATATGTTGCAGCACATGTTCTGGCAAAGGTCCGCCGTTAAGAAAACCACCGCGTGGTGCGATTATAGCGCTCATGACCCGCTCTTCAAGTTCGATGTCAACAAAATGCCACTCCCGCGCTGATGGCGTTTCACCGTGCGCTGGTTGTGGTATTTGAGGCGGTGCTCATCAGCGTCAATGGCGATCTGCCGCGGCTCTACAGGCAAGCGCGGCTGATCAGCCGGCTGCCACAACCGCAGCGCCACCGCAAACTGCGCGCTTTTTTGTCTGGCCCGCTTCCTAGTAGCCCCGCGTAAACCGTTTCCCCTCGACCACTCAGCATTAGCGTACTGCACCTGATGCAACACTCAACCGCTCCGCCAGTTCGCTCTGGAGACGCGCACGCATGGCGCGCTGAAGCGCTCGTAACTGCACAGGCGACGACATGACCCCAGCAGATCGTGCAGATGGGGTGCTGATCGCTGGCTGCGGGGATATCGGCAACCGCTTGGGGTTGCTGCTGTGCGCCGACGGCCAGCCGGTGTTTGGCGTGCGCCGCCGTGCGCAGCACATCGCGGCACCGATTGAGGCACTGGCACTCGATCTCAACCAGCCCGGCAAGCGCTTGGCGGCCATTGCTCCCACCATAAGCCGCCTAGTGTTCGTTGCAAGCGCCGATACGCACGATGAAAGGAGCTACCGCCGGCTCTATGTTGACGCCTTCAAAGCGGTACGCAAAGCGCTGCAAGATGGCGGCGCACCGCTTGAGCGCATTCTCTACGCATCCAGCACTGCGGTTTACGCTCAATGCAACGGCGAATGGGTCGATGAGGCAAGCGCCGCCGAGCCGCAGCGCTTCAATGGCAAGGTATTGCTGGAAGCAGAAGCGGTGGTGCAAGATAGCCCCATCATGGCCTGTACGGTGCGTTTCGGTGGCATCTATGGGATCAATCGCTATCGCCCGATCGCAACGCAACGTACAAACAAACTTCATTCCGACAACCGCTGCCGTTATACTAACCGTATCCATAGCGACGACTGCGCAGCAGTATTGCGCCATCTGCTCAGCTTACGTGCGCCGCGCCGTTTGTACCTCGCGGTGGACAACAAGCCCGCGCTGCAAGGAGAAGTGATGCGTTGGCTGGCCGAGCGTAGCGGCAGCAGCGCGCCACTGCCACTGCCACTGCCGCTCAGCAAAGCGCTCGTTGGCGATCGAGGCAAGCGCTGCCGAAATATCCGATTACTGGCGGATGGCTACCAATTCTGCTACCCTAGCTATAAAGAAGGCTACGCAATGGTATTGAAAGAAGCCGCCAAGAGTACGCCGCACGATTAACCTCAACCGGCCTTTTCGCGTTGATTTTATTCTGACGCTTGGATTTTTTCGCTGGAGCCCACCATGACCGACACGAGCACCGTATTAGACGATGTGATCACACGCCGCTACCAGTATGGATTTGTCACTGACCTGGAGTCAGATACCGCACGCGCCGGGCTGGATGAAGATATTATTCGCATGATATCGAGGAAAAAGAAGGAACCCCAATTCTTACTGGATTGGCGTTTGAAAGCCTTTGCGCAGTGGCAGACGATGCGTGAGCCGAACTGGGCGAAACTGCATCACCTGCCGATCGATTACCAGGCAATCTCGTACTATTCAGCGCCTAAATCCAGTGCAGAGGCACCCAAGAGCCTCGCCGAAGTTGACCCCGAACTACTCAAAACATACGAAAAACTTGGCATCCCGCTGTACGAACGCGCTGTCCTTGCCGGCGTCGCGGTGGATGCGGTTTTTGACAGCGTTTCGGTGGTCACGACGTTCAAGGAAACGCTCGCCGAAAAGGGGATCGTGTTTTGCTCTTTCTCCGAAGCGGCGCGCGAGCATACTGACCTAGTAGAACAATACCTCGGCAGCGTAGTGCCGTTCACGGATAACTATTTCGCCGCCTTGAATTCGGCTGTATTCAGCGATGGCTCGTTTTGCTATATCCCCAAAGGGGTAACGTGCCCGATGGATCTATCAACCTATTTTCGCATCAACGAAGCCAAAACCGGGCAGTTTGAGCGCACTTTGCTGATCGCCGATGAAGGCGCTGAGGTGAGCTATCTGGAGGGCTGCACGGCACCGATGCGCGATGAAAACCAACTGCACGCCGCGGTCGTCGAGTTAGTCGCCTTGGAAAACGCGACGATCAAATACTCAACAGTGCAGAACTGGTACCCCGGCGACGAGCACGGGCGCGGCGGCGTCTATAACTTCGTTACCAAACGCGGCGATTGTCGCGGGGATAATTCGCGTATTTCCTGGACCCAAGTAGAAACCGGCTCAGCAATCACTTGGAAGTACCCCAGCTGCATCCTGCGCGGGGACAATTCCGTTGGCGTGTTTCATTCAGTTGCGGTATCAAATCTACGCCAGCAAGCCGATACCGGCACCAAGATGATCCACCTTGGTCGCAATACCCGCAGCACGATCGTTGCCAAAGGCATTTCTGCCGGGAATGGGCAGAATACCTACCGCGGCTTGGTGAAAGTCGCACCGGGAGCCGACAATGCGCGCAACCACACACAGTGCGATTCGCTGCTGATGAGCGACCATTGCGGTGCCCACACCGTGCCCTATATGGAAGTCAAAAACCCAACCGCCAAGGTAGCGCACGAGGCGACCACTTCAAAGCTGAACGAAGATCAATTGTTCTATTGTCGCAGCCGCGGTCTATCCGACGAAGACGCCGTGTCGATCATCATCAATGGCTTTTGTAAAGAGGTATTTCGTGAACTGCCGATGGAATTTGCGGTTGAGGCGCAGAAGCTGATTGAGGTCAGTCTGGAATCATCGGTCGGCTGATCGTCGTTAACCAGACTGATCACCCGTTTGGGAACACAACGCCTATCATGCGCCGCAGTGATCCACTGCGCATTTTGCGTAAGGGGCTTGTCTATTGGGGAAAGGATTATAAATCAACGGCTTACGTTACAGGTGAGCAGTCCCTTCCGCAAAACCCTCATCCCGCTTTGGTTTTTCGATGTCACCTAAGGATACCTGTTTAGACTCGATAGGCTACCGTATTAGTAGTAACCCGTTTTGGCACCTCTTATCGGCTTGCCAAAAACAACCTCCGCAGCAATCCTCCCAGCCCTTAACTTTAATGATGTCACAATAATTCCTATGAATATCATACTCATCGGCGGCCCGGGCGCGGGCAAAGGGACTCAGGCGCAGTTTATCTGCTCCCACTTTGACATCCCACAAATATCGACAGGTGATATATTGCGTACCGAAGTCAGCAGCGGCAGCGCGCTGGCGGCGCAGGCACAAGCATTGATGAGCGCCGGCGAGCTTATTCCGGATGATTTGATCATGCAGCTGGTCAATCAGCGCCTGCAACAGCCGGATTGCGCGAACGGTTTTTTGTGCGACGGTTTTCCGCGCACCATCCCACAAGCCGAAGCGCTGCGCGAGGCCGCGATCCGCATTGACTGGGTAGTGGAGATTGCGGTGGAGGACGAGGCCATCATCAAGCGCATGGGCGGTCGCCGCGTCCACCTGCCGTCCGGCCGTACCTACCATACGGCATTCAATCCTCCGCGCATCCCCCATGTTGATGACGTGACCGGCGAGCCGCTGATCCAGCGCGAAGATGACGCCGAAGCCACGGTGCGTGAACGACTGCGCATCTACCATCAGTACACGCGACCGCTGGTGCAGTTCTATCGTGACTTCGAGCAGTCTAGCACCGCCAACGCACCGTGCTATGTGCGCATCTCGGGTAGCGGTGACGTGCACACAGTGCGTGATCGCATCTTCAGCGCGATTGTGCCACCTCACTGACGTGACGGCTGTGGCGCGCTCGCATCCGCCGCGGCTGGTAGTTGCCCTTTCCTTGGCAGCAGAGCTGCGCACTTGGCTGCATGAGTGGACGATGCGGTGCGCAGGTGCCATGAGCTGCCGTAGCCTGTACTTACTACGGTGGGGTAGCGCAGTGATCCGCTTCGAGGTACCCTGCGGGGCTTGCCTATTGGATGAATAATTATAAATCAACGTCTTACGTTACAGGTTATCATCTCCATTCTCCCAAACTCCCATCCCATTCAAGGTTTTTCGATGTGCCCGTTGGGATAATCAAACTTTGATCCAGTCAGCCTGTGTTTTCAGCGGTGCTGATCAGCAAGCCTTGATCGCCGGCGTGGATGAGGTTGGGCGCGGCGCACTTGCCGGTCCGGTGTACGCTGCAAGCGTGATTTTAGCGCCTGCCGCGCAAGCGCTGCCGATCAAAGACTCCAAACAGCTATCACCAGCGGCGCGCGCCAAGCTCGCCACCTTGATCCGCGCCAGCGCGATCGCCTGGAGCGTAGCGCACGCTGAGGCGGCAGAGATCGATCGCCTGAATATCCTGCAAGCCACCCTGTTGGCGATGCAGCGGGCGGTGGCCGCACTAGCAGTCCGTCCGGCAAAAGTACTGGTGGATGGGAACCACTGCCCGCTACTGCCGATGCCAGCACAGGCGATCGTGCGCGGCGACGCTCAGGTAGATGCGATCGCCGCCGCTTCGATACTGGCTAAAGTAACGCGCGATGGGGTCATGGCAGCGCTTGAGCAGCAGCACCCGGGCTACGGTTTTGCGCGCCACAAAGGCTACGCAACGGCGATCCATCGCGCTGCATTGCACCGTTTGGGGCCATGTCCACTGCACCGCCGCAGTTTTGCACCAGTGCGCCAAGCACTCTTGGCAGGCCACCAATGATCCCGCCTTTTGTTCATCTGCAAGTTCGCAGTGAGTACTCACTCAGCGATAGCATTATTCGCATAAACCCGCTTTTGGAACGAGTGGCGGAACTGGATATGCCCGCGATAGCGATCACCGATCGGTGCAACCTGTTTGCGGCCGCGAAGTTCTACCAAGCGGCGTTGACGTATGCCATCAAACCCATCATCGGGGTCGATATGGAGTTACGACCACTGCACACGGAATTACCGCCAGGGCGTTTGTTGTTGTTGAGTCAGAATAAAGCGGGCTTGCAATCGCTGATGCGTCTCATAACGCGCGCCTACACAGAAGGACAAGAGAGCGGCAAGCCGCTGCTGGTGGCGGAATGGCTGGACGGCGAAAGCGAGAACCTGATAGCGATCTCACCTGGGCTCAGCGGCGATGTGGATGTATTGTTGCGCCATAGCAACGATGAGCAGCGCGTACGTGAGCGGCTCAAGTACTGGCGGAATGTATTTGGTGATCGATTTTACCTAGGTGTGCAGCGCACCGCGCGCCAAGATGACGAGTGGGCACCCATCACCGCTGATCTCAGCATCCGTGAAGCGCTGCCCCTGGTGGCGACCAATGATGTCTGCTTCCTCCATAGCAAGCAGTTCGAGGTGCATGAAGCCCGCGTCTGCATTAACCAAGGCGCTATGCTGCATGATGCCCAACGCCCGCAGTTGTATTCCAAACAGCAATACCTGCGGTCTGCGAAGGAGATGTTGACTTGCTTTGAACAATGGCCAGAAGCGCTGCAAAACAGCGTTGAGATAGCACGCCGTTGCAGCACCTCCATGGATTTTAAGCAGCGCCTAGTGCCGAGCTTCCCAACGCCTCGCGGTACCAGCGAGGAAACTCTGCTGAAGCAACAGGTTGACAACGGACTCGTGCAGCGCCTAGCGGCTAAGCAGCGCACGCATCCCGATCAGCCTCTGGACATCGCATTAAAAGAAAAATACCAAGCGCGTCTCGCGTACGAGATGGCGATCATCTGCAACATGGGATTCTCTGGGTATTTTCTGATCGTCGCCGATTTTATCGCTTGGGCGCAATGCCACGCTATTCCAGTCGGACCGGGGCGCGGCTCCGGCGGTGGATCGCTGGTCGCTTGGACGCTGGGTATTACCACCCCTGATCCGATACAACATGATCTGCTGTTTGAGCGGTTTTTGAATCCAGAGCGGGTGTCAATGCCAGATTTTGATATCGATCTGTGCATGGACCGGCGCGAACAGGTGATCCAATACATCACGCCGAAATACGGGCGCCAGAACGTCGCCCAGATCATTAACTTCGGCACCATGGCAGCGCGCGCCGCAGTGCGTGACGTTGGCAGGATTCTGGGGCAACCGTACAACTATGTCGATCAGCTGGCCAAGCTGATCCCGCCGGATCTGGGGATCACCCTTGAAGCGGCGTTGCAAAAAGACCCTTTGAAGGCTCGTTATGAGGAGGACGAAGAAAGCGCGACAATTATCAACTTGGCGCGCCAGTTAGAGGGACTGGTGCGCAACGTCGGCAAACACGCCAGCGGAATCGTCATTTCTCCGCAGCCGCTGACTTGCTATACCGCGATGTACCGCGAACCCAGCGCCAGCAGCGCACTCACCACGCAGTTTGATAAAGACGATCTTGAAAACATCGGATTGCTGAAGTTTGATTTGCTGGGCTTGCGCACCCTAACCATCATCGACACCACGATGCGCTCGATCAATGCGCGCCGCACTGCAAGCGGCACCGCAGGGTTGTCGTTGGATGCTATCGACACCGCTGATCCCAAGGTTTATGACTCATTCAAAAGCGGCAGTACGACAGCCGTCTTTCAATTGGAATCGCGCGGCATGCAGGAATTGGTGCACCGCCTACAGCCACATAATTTTGATGACATTATCGCTTTGCTGGCACTCTATCGCCCCGGCCCCCTAGGCTCTGGGATGGACGATGAATTTATTCGCGGCAAGCAAGGCCATGCGGTCAACAGTTACCTCCACCCTACTCTAGAACCGATCCTGAAGAGCACTTATGGCGTGATCCTCTATCAGGAACAGGTCATGCACATTGCCCAAGTGCTGGCTGGTTATTCCCTTGGCAGTGCGGATCTGCTGCGCCGTGCGATGGGAAAGAAAAAACCCGAAGAGATGGCCGCCTTACGCGATGGATTTGTCGATGGCGCGATCGGAAATGGCGTCAGCAAACATATCGCCGCCATCATCTTCGATCAGATAGAGAAATTCGCCGGCTACGGATTCAATAAATCCCATGCCACAGCCTACGCGCTGCTGTCATACCAAACGGCGTGGCTCAAATACTATTATCCAGCCGATTTTATGGCTGCGGCGTTAACCGGGGATATGAATAATACCGATAAAGTGGTGACATTAATCAACGCCTGCAGAAACCTCGGGCTGGACTTGCAGCCACCCAATGTCAATCGCTGCGAACGCAGCTTCAACGCCTCCAACGAGCACTGTATAGACTACGGACTGGCGGCGATCAAAGGTGTCGGGGGCAGCATCGCTGAATCCCTCGTCGCCGATCGCAAAGCGCATGGCGATTACCAAGATCTGTTCGATCTGTGCAACCGCCTAGGCAGCAAGCGGATCAATCGCCGTAGCCTTGAGGCTTTGATCTGTGCTGGTGCTTGTGATCAACTTGGGCCATCGCGCAGCGTGATGTGGGCCTCGGCACCCAGCGCTTTGCAGTATGCCGAGGAACGGATGCGCGATCGACTCAGCGGACAATCTGATCTGTTTGCCGTAGCATCCGAGCACCAGCGTCCGCAGTTCGCTACGGCACCCGCTTGGTCTGAAGAAGAGCGGCTGGCCAAAGAACGCAGCATGCTCGGGATGTATCTCAGCGGGCACCCAATCCAGCGTCATGAAGACGAATTGTCAAAGCTGGGATGTGCGCGTCTCGATCACATCCCGGCGTGCGCCAACAATCAGATCGTATGGATCGCTGGCTTTGTCGACAGTATCCGTACCATAAGAACAAAAAATAAAGGCCGTATGGCATTCCTGCAGCTCAGCGACAGCACCGCCCAAGCTGAAGTCAACGTGCGCCACGATCTGTACAGCAAACAACTTGGGCTAATCCAGCGCGACCATCTGCTGGTGGCCGAATGCAAGGTAACAGCCGACGACTACACCGCTCAACGCTCAATTGTCGCGGTAAGACTATATGATCTCGAACAAGCATGTACAGTGCGTACACGGCACTTGAAGCTCAAACTAGCAGCGACCAACGTGACCGATGAATTCTGTAACCGCCTGTTCCAACTGATTGAGTCGCACCCAGGCCGCGCACCACTGTATTTGTACTATCAGGCAACCTACACCACCACGATCCTAATCGCTGATGAGCGCTTCTCGGTCACTCCCAATCGAAAGCTACTCGACCAATTACGCGCCTTACTCGGTGAGCAGGCGGTGGTGCTTGAGTATTGAGACGCCTTGAGAGCGCTCTGCAGGGGCTCGGCTAAGGGCATCTCGGAAAACTGGCTTCGCCAGCTTTTCGAGATGCCCTGCGGGGCTTGTCTATTGGGATAAGGGTTATAAAGAAACGACTTACGTTACAGGCGTTCATGTCCCTTCCCCCAAACCCCCATCCCGTTGAGGTTTTTCGAAGTTTCCTTAAGTAACAAGTGGCCTGTTTTTATAACTTGGCTTGGTTCAATTTGCTTCATGCAGTTATGGTGCTTCAGCCGGCACGTACGCCGCATACAAGGCTGACAATCCAAGTTCTTTTTTACTATGGCACCTCTTTTGTTCATCCATTGCGATGTTTCTTGATCTTTAGTCGGCCCAAAAATAGCCACTGTCGGAACAGAGAAAGCCGCAGCCAAGTGCATTGGACCACTATCGCCAGTTATCAACAAATGCAGCTCTGATATTTTATTGATTAATTCTTCTATTGAAGTCTTTCCTGCTGTATTATGGTAATTGATTATTTTATGCTTGAGTAGATATTTCTCAATATCATACGCCATGTCTATATCATCAGGGCCGCCAAAAATGACAACGTCATAATCCTTAGATAAATCCATTGCGACGGCAGCAAACTTTTCTGGATACCAGCATTTGGCGCTGCCATAAGAAGCCCCGGGGTTAATGCCAATTGTCGGTTTATCAAATGCAGCATATTGTTTTTTAGTGTATATTTTTAATCGTCCTGGAGGCTTTTTGATTTTAATGGATGCGTTAACAAAATCGTTATAGCGCATAACTAGATGCATGGTTTTTTTTTTATCTTGGCGATAATTTTCCTTGCATTGGCTACGTATCGATTTCATAAATAAACGACTTGCCATTGTATCTCTGAATGACAGCGCAATGTCATATGCCCCCATAGATCTTGCGGTTTTATATAAATACAACCAACGCAACCTTGCATTGCGACTGTTGTCTTTAATAATGCGATCGACATGCGGGTGATATTTGAAAACAGCGACAGCGACAGGTGATCCAAAAATAGTGATATGCGCGTTTGGATAGGTTTTGACCACATTTTCGATTGCGGGTGTCGCCATGACTGCATCCCCAAGCCAAGTAGGAAGTTCAATGAATAATTTCATTAACCGTCGCTCGTTGGATTCTAAGTAGGCATCCGCTCAATCCCTTTTGAAACGCTGAAAAGGCCTATCCTTACGGCCATTCGGAATAGCATCAAAATTACGCTTACCCAGAGCCAATTGACCGCACGTAGGTGCGGATCGGCGCTATCGGCAGAATTCCGTGGCGTTTCGCTCCTTTCGTAGCTCCTTCTTGAAACAAGTGCAGCGGTTCAGAGTGACCCAGACCAGCATCAACCCTTCGTTCAGAGGTGTAGAGTTCTTTGCTGGATTGTTCAATCTGAAAGCACCGCATTTCTCATCTGTAAAGTGAGTTTATAATACTCCATCCTATAATCTGTTATGCGTTACGTAGCAATAACTATAGTGGAGTTATAACAGCCGCCTAACTCACGAATGTCAGGATTGGTTAACATGCAAAAGAAAAAGTCCACAAAAATAAGGAAGCAACTACAACAAAATCAGCAATCCTATCAATGGATAGTTGTCTTTGGACAGCGATATGGTGGTTGGACGCTATGGATTTTATTGGCAATCGCAGCATTTTATTTCACTGGTAATTTTGTGTGGAATTCATTTTTTGACCCAGGGTATAGAGTGGCCGACTCTGGTATGTTCAGTGCCTTGTTATGGAATAACGACTATCGGTTACTGCAAGCACCTTTGGTTCCTGCTGCATTGATAGCAAACACCAAATCATTTTATGAGCTACACATAGCTCTGTTTTTTGTTCCGATCACATATCTAAGTTATTTATTTCCACTACCTCCTGAGAAATGGTTTGCGTTGTTTATGGCCTTATCAATGCCACCTCTGGTTATTGTATTTATTCTGGCGGCGGAAGATTTTATTAAGTTCCATTATGCTGGTATGGGTGGCAAGAAATTGATATCAGCGGCTATCGGATTGATACTTGCGTTGAACTCAATGGTGCTTGGTATATTCGGATTTCCTCATTTTGAGATATGGATTATATCGCTACTATGTGTTTTCTTGTGGACATTAACAACTGATAATAAATTGTTATCATGGGTAGTGCTACTGCTATTAATGCTAGTACGCGAAGATGCTGGATTTCATGTATGTGCTGTATTAGGGACAGTTATGTTATGGAGATTGATAAATGGTATTGATAAAAAAAATAAAAACATCAAGAAAATATTAATTGGATCTCGCCCCATATTAGTATACATGATATTTGCATTTGTTTATAGTGCATTGATGATGTTGATATTAGTTGTTTGGGGAACTCCACCGCTGAGAACGATTACTATTGATGGATGGGGAAGTAGGTTACTCACAATTGCTACTCAGGTAGAGTGGGTATATCTATTTAGTGTGTTACTATTTTCTAGTGCATTATTCCGGCGTTGGGATTGGTCATTGGGATTGTTTTCGTGTTTGCCATGGGTATTGTACAATAGCATCACAAGTGAACTTCCCTCTACATTACAATTATATTATTCATTCCCTCTTGTGATTGCAGTATTCTGGCCTCTGATAAGTCACCGGTTAGTGCCTGTTGCGCATGTTAGCCTCGAACTGCTAAACAAAGGCACTTCGAACTGGTTACATCACCTGAGATGCAACTCTTGCTACAGTATCTGTTTTTTATTTATTTTTACTATAACGAGCATCATTCGTCCACTAACCCCTGATATTGATTCTGTACCGCTTTTATATTTTTTTAAAAAAGGGCTGCTGCCGCCGTCGCTGTTGACTCAAACTAATATTGATGCCTGGATGGAATTTCATCGACAACATCAAGATAAAACGCTGACCGATCGGAAAATGGCAAGTATCAGACCGCATTTATTCAACCATCAGCGTATTTTTTTTAATAGTCCTGATCATTTTTTGTATTGTGACGCTGACTATCTTGTGTTGCACAGAAATAGCATTAGATACAATTTGCGGAAATTGTATGCTGCGATAAAGATCTTTAATTTCGAGCATCTCTATCATCTGGAAAAAACCTCGTTTTTCATTTTTTCAAATCGCGATCTATGCCCTAGGGGGCACTGTGCCGGAAATTTATCCTTGTCAACGGAGAGATTGTTGACAGAGGCTCTGGAAAAAGATGCCAGCAATCAATACCGTACTCGCAGCATGACCTTTGCCGGCTGTGCTATGCGCACCACGGTCGGAAAAATTGAAGGCACTGCCCGTATCATCGGGCCGGACGCAGCTGTGGCAACAATGAGCCTTGCCGAGATCCCAATGAGAGAAGGTAAATACCGTATAGCATTGGACTATCTATATAAAGGAGAGGGGCTACCGACATTGCAGATCCTGTCCGATGACGGCAACTCAGAAGTCAGTCTGCGACAAAACGAACCATCAAGAACTTTGATAGTCGATACGATTGAATTTTCTGGCGCGATAACCCCAATAACAATTGTTATCACTTACCCCGGTCAAGGGGAGTTGCAGGTCAGAAGCATCACGCTTAAGCCTTGATCAGATGCAGCTGCAGCGCCATCTTGCACTGCCTGCTGAGGATGAAAATCAAAGGCCAACTGCAAGGTTTTCGCTGATCGATTGACGGCATGCAGTCAACTCCCAGCGGACTTTGCGCGCATCAAATGTCTCGCGCACATCGTGTACACGCAAGATCGCCGCGCCATGCGCCGCGGCTTCCAGCGCCAAAGCGATGCTGCCGACTAGACGCTCGTCGAGCGCCCGATCGAGCAGCGCGGACAGCATCGATTTGCGCGATACGCCGACCAGCACTGCTAAACCCGTCGCTGTAAAACGATCAAGATGCGCTAATAAACTAAGGTTATGCTGAAGGGTCTTACCAAAACCAAAACCTGGATCGATGACCAGGTTTTGCCGCTCGATCCCAGCGTCCTCGCACGCCCTGACGCGCTGCCATAAAAAGCCCAGTACTTCGGCAAGCAGTTGTTGGTATTGCGGTTGTTGCTGCATTGTCGGCGGCGATCCCTGCATGTGCATCAGCACAACCGGTAACCCAAGTTCCAATCCAGCTTGCAATGCACCCGGCTGTTGCAACGCCCGCACATCGTTGATCATCGACACCCCAGCTTTAGCGGCGGCGTACATCACCGCTGGCTTTGAGGTATCGACCGATAGCGGCAACTCAGGCAACGCAGCGCGCACCCTCTGCACCACTGGAATCACGCGACGCTGCTCTTCTTCAAGGGTTACAGAGCACGCTCCAGGGCGTGTTGATTCGCCACCGATATCGATAATATCGGCCCCATCACGATACAGTTGCAAAGCGTGATCGAATGCCGCGTCTGCAGTAACAAATGCACCGCCATCGGAAAATGAATCCGGCGTTACGTTGAGGATGCCCATCAACAACGGCCAGCGTTCCCGCTGGCTCAGCATTGAACGCAAACGCTGATGGTGGTTTTCGCCCGGCTTCACGCGTGAAATGCTTGGCATACAGCAGTGGTCATGATGAGGACTCATCACAAAAAGCGACTGACATACATCCCAGCGAGGAGACCGTGGAAAACTTCCATGGCCCTTGGGCAGGCGTTTTTATGCTGACTCTATGGGGAACCTCGAAAAACCCTGAATGGGATGAGGGGCTATGAGTAATTTCGAGGCACCCTGTACTGATTCCCGGCGGCGTCAACAAAGCGCCAACGCGGGCCGGGATCGATCAGTGCAGGCTTGCCGGATCGGCGATGCCGCCGGCGGTTTTTCCATGAGCATCGCCATCCGAAGAAGTTGGGTTGCCAGGCAGCGAAGATGCCGAGTTAGACCATCCTTCTGGTGGTCGTGGCTCTTTGCCCTGCATGATGTCGCTGATCTGCTGGGCATTAATGGTTTCGTATTTGATCAAGCTACTTGCCATCAGATGTAGCAGCGACATGTTTTCTTCAAGCAATACGCTCGCCTTATCGTAATTACGATTAATAATACAACGCACTTCCTTGTCAATCAGGTGGGCGGTATCATCGGAGATGGGTTTACGCTGGGTAATGCTGTGTCCGAGAAATACCTCGCCTTCCTCGTTGCTATAGACCATCGGACCCAACTTCTCAGACAACCCCCATTTTGTGACCATATTGCGTGCGATATCGGTGGCCCGTTCAATATCGTTACTGGCCCCGGTGGTCACACTCTCCGGGCCGAATATTTTGGCTTCGGCTATCCGTCCACCGAACAAGCTGGCAATCTGACTCTCCAGACGCTCTTTGCTATAACTGTAACGATCTTCTTCTGGTAAGAACATCGTTACCCCCAATGCTCTGCCGCGGGGAATGATGGTGACCTTATAGACCGGATCATGTGAAGGAACCAGCAACCCAACAATCGCATGCCCCGCCTCGTGGTAAGCAGTGAGCTTCTTCTCATCGTCACTCATAATCATCGAACGCCGCTCGGCACCCATCATAATTTTATCCTTGGCGCTCTCGAAGTGCTCCATTTCCACTGCGCGCATATTCGCTCGGGCGGCGAATAAAGCGGCTTCGTTGATCAGGTTGGCCAAATCCGCGCCAGAGAAACCAGGGGTGCCGCGTGCGATCACGCCGGCATCCACATTCTTGCTAAGGGGCACCTTGCGCATATGCACTTTGAGGATTTGTTCACGCCCGCGTATATCCGGCAGCGGCACAACCACGGATCGATCAAAGCGCCCCGGGCGTAATAACGCCGGATCGAGCACATCCGGGCGATTGGTGGCAGCAATCACGATCACTCCCTGATTGCCCTCAAAGCCATCCATTTCAACCAGTAACTGATTCAGCGTCTGCTCGCGTTCATCGTGACCACCGCCAAGCCCGGCGCCCCGATGACGCCCTACAGCATCGATCTCATCGATAAAAATAATACATGGCGCATGTTTTTTTGCCTGTTCAAACATGTCGCGAACGCGCGAGGCACCAACGCCGACAAACATCTCGACAAAATCAGAGCCGGATATGGTGAAGAAATGCACTTTCGCTTCACCCGCGATGGCACGCGCCAGCAAGGTTTTGCCAGTGCCCGGCAAACCGATCATCAGTACTCCGCGTGGGATTTTCCCGCCTAACTTCTCGAACTTTTCCGGATCGCGCAGAAAATCAACCAGCTCAGCAACTTCTTCCTTGGCTTCGTCAACTCCCGCAACATCAGCGAAGGTGATGTTGGAGTTATCTTCACCCAGCAACCGCGCACGGCTCTTGCCAAAAGATAAAGCGCCGCGACCACCGCCGCCGGATTGCATCTGACGCATGAAGAAAATCCATACGCCAACCAGCAGCAGCATCGGGAACCAAGAGATGAAGATCTGCATCAGCAGACCTTGGCGCTCAGGGGGTTGAGCGTTAATCGCGACGTTGTTATCCAACAAGTCGCCGATCATCGAACTGTTATCGGTCTCCGGCGAGTATGTCTTAAACAGCCCTCCAGTATGCATTCTGCCAATGATATTGCGCTCTTGGATAGTCACCGACTGCACAAGGCCTGCTTTTACGTTTTTTATAAACTGAGAGTATTCAAACTCCTGCGGTGCGGGCCGCCTGGGGCTGAAGTTGTTAAACACCGATACCAGCACCAAACCGATAACAATCCACAGAATAATGTTTTTTATCATGTTTGTTGTCCTACACTCTGGTTCCACTGACTGAGGGGTGCTTTATTGGGAAAAGGGGTTATAAGTCAAACAATTATAATCAACATAGGTTATCGCCCCTTTCCCCAAAACCCCCATCCCAGAAAAGTTTTTCGAGGCCACCTTAGGAGTAAAGCCACCAATATTTAACCTGATTACTCATTGAAATCACGCGCCGCCTAACAAGCCGTTACATTATACTACAACAGCCTGAATTCAGTGGGAAGTATGAATGTATCGTGGCCCCCAGCTTCGCAAAGTGGCCTTATCAGGATCAAAGGAACGCTCTGGAACACAATAGCAGCGTGGCTGTGTGGCTCTGTGAGCGCCCCCGCAGAGCATTCAGTTGCCTTGAATGCGGACCGGACACACCGCAACCGTCACCTAACCACCCACGGCATACTTTGATATAAGGGCTATCCCTGTAAATACCAAGCCGAAATCACCGTACCACCATTCCGACCCGTTCTCGGTTGAGGTGGGAAGCGCCCTGCCTGAATCAAGCAGCCCTATGCATCCGCTCAGGGCCGTTTGCTGCATAACATCACACCATAAGCGCCGAACATCGCAAGGAAAGCTCCCAGAGTCCATACCGGGATCGACAAGCCTAAAAAAGTCCACTGCACTTCGGCGCACTCCCCAGAGCCGGCGAAAATCATCTTCATGCTCTGCACCAGCGGGAAATTATCCAGCATGTATCCAAGCCCGGGGCTGCACTCGGGCACTTGATCCAGCGGCAAATGCTGTAACCACACATGCCGCACGGCGATCACCGCGCCCATCAGCGCCAACAGTACGGCCAACGCCGCATAGACTTTGCGCCCACTGCGCGCTGGATTATGCACGACCGCCAGCAACAGCACCGCACCCATCCCCATCAGCACCAAGCGTTGCATAATGCACAATGGACACGGCTCTAACCCCAGCACGTGCTGAAAATAAAGCGCGCTGGCAATGAGCACCCCACAACCAACGGCACCCGCCGCGAACAAGCAGCGAAATAGCGAAAAATGCGGCATCATTACTTAATCCAGTGAAGCACCTTAAGGCCAGTCAGAGTAACAGCGCAGGAGCTATAACCGCAACTCAATTAGAACTTATTGTTAGTCGAAAGCAGTAAGGTCCCCTTTATCCAAAGCTAAAATGTCCCCTTTGCATACCGGAGGGGAAGATGGCAAGGGAAACAAACACTCACGAGTTACCAAGCAGCGGGCGAGGATCCGTGATTGTATCCGTGTTGCAGCGTCAACTCACCCAGGCTGAGGCAGCCAGCCAGTTGCGCCTAAGTGTAAGGCAGGTCAGACGCTTGGTACGCGCTTATCGGCTAGCGGGTGTTCAAGGGCTGGTGTCTAAGCACCGCGGTAAACCAGCGCATAACGCGATTGATACGGCGGTACGCAACCACGTGCTTGAATTGGTGCGCACGCGCGATGCACGGCGCTAAGCCGAAAGCGAAAGATGTACTGGGGTTAGGGGTTTGGGGGAAGGGAGTACCGCGTTTAGGTGGGTTAAACACGCCTGTGTTTTTAATTTTTAATAAGGAGCGCCTAACGGCGCATCGTTCGCTGACCGGCATAGACCGCTCAGCGGCACCATGAAATTACCGCTGGAGGGTTCTTCTTCTCCGATACATCAGCGCATTGCCAATAGCAGGCTTCCCCCAATACAAACGGCTTTTCTACAAATCTCTCCGCAACTGCCAAGCGCAGCTTGTACAGTTTGCAGATTAAAATATTAAAGGATCCCAGAGCGTTTCTCGAAGCCATTCCAGAGCCTTCCGCCCTGCGCTTTGCTCCCGTGGAGTCGACAAAGGCAACTATGGAGACGCTACAGGAACACATAGCCAAGCTAGGCCGTCCGGTATCGGTGTATAGGGCACCTCGAAAAACTGCGCGAAGCTAGTTTCCCGAGGTGCCCTACACACTCCCGCAGAGTAGGAACAGATATTCTGTTTCCCGTATCAGCGGAAGCTGTCAAAGAACCTATCTTTGCAATTTGACAATACCGAATACCCGCTCTGGGATGTTGGGAAAGGCTACCGCATTCGAGGAGCGACCGCTACCGTATGTTTGGCATTGGATGGCTCGGTTACGCTGCTGTACAAGGGGCGCTCGCTGGCTTTTCGTACGCTACAACAAAGCGAAGCCCCCATTGCGGTAGCGGACGAGAAGTCGCTACAGTGGCAGGTAGCGCAAGCACCCCAAAGGCAACCACAAAACCTGCATTGGAAGCCTCCTGTTGATCATCCATGGAGAAAACCTACGCAGAAAATCGGCAAATTCAGAAATGTCCCCATGGGGACATTTCTGAATGGGGCAAAAGGGGACATTTTAACTTAGTGTTGACAGCAGAGACGATAGCCTTGCCGACACCCTTTGCCAATGATAGTATCCACTTCCCAATCGCCTATGTGCGAATGTCTGTCGACGATCGGTGTTCGCGCATCAATACTAACCGTATCAATGCATTGCCCGTGCTTCTGATAGCAGCCATCCTAGCGCTTACGGTGTTGCTTGTAGCAGCGCAAACGGCGATACAGCTAACCACCCACCTCGGAGTTTATCTTTATAAAATCCATTGGGCACCTCGAAAACCCCCAACAGAGATGAGGGGGTGAGGGAGGGATTATTATGATCTATTTCGTAAGCCCCATCAATTATCGATTAATCTTTCCCCCATAACAACATAATAGGGTGCTCATGGCTGATAGCAATACCATTTATGGCCTTGCTTATCGGACACGCTGGGTATTGGAATATGACCGACACTACTGAACCCCATTTGTCATCGCGTGCAGAAGCATTATTCAGCCGCTTGGTGAAACGTTATATTGACGATGGGCAGCCTGTGGGATCGCGTACCTTGTCGCGCGACGCGGGTGTCAATTTATCGCCCGCCACAGTACGCAATGTCATGGCGGATCTGGAGGAAGCGGGCCTGTTGTGTTCGCCCCATACATCGGCTGGACGCATCCCCACGGTACGCGGCTATCGCTTCTTTGTGGATACACTGCTGACCGTCAACCCGCTCGCGGAACACGAGGTGAAAAACCTGGAGGAGCAATTCAATACCGTCAGTGACAGTGAAAATCTGAGTGAAACAGTGTCTTCATTGCTGGCGGAACTGACCTCAATGGCAGGGGTCGTCATGTTGCCTAAACACGATGTCGGTTGTTTGCGTCACATTGAATTCCTGTCGCTGTCCGGCAACCGGGTATTAGTGATCACAGTAATGAATAAAAGCAATGTACAGAACCGTGTCATATATACCAAACGTCATTATTCCGAATCCGAGCTGCAGGAAGCGGCTAACTACCTGAACAGAATATCCGTCGGACATGATCTGCGTGAGATCCGTGGGCAGATGCTGCATGAGTTGGATGATACCCGCGAGCACATGAACGAGATGATGCGCGATGCGATTGAACTCGCAAGACAAATATTTTCACAACCCACCGAAGATGATTTTGTGTCCACCGGGCAGCAAAATCTGATGGAGTATGTTGAACTGGCCAACATAGATAAAATTCGTGAACTGTTTTCTGCATTTAATAAGAAAAACGATATCCTGCAATTGCTGGATCTATGCTTAGGCGCTTCAGGGGTACAGATATTTATTGGTGAGGAATCGGGATATGACGCCCTGAATAGTTGCAGCGTGGTGACGGCACCATATGAAGCGAATGGCGAAGCTTTGGGGGTGCTGGGGGTAATTGGGCCAACTCGCATGGCCTACGATCGGATCATCCCGATCGTAGATGTAACGGCGCGTTTGTTCGGATCGGTCTTGAACAATCGCCAGTAAGCCCCCATATACAGTCTGTACCCGAGGTGCCAACTGGTCGCTGCTACTGGATGTTGCCCTGAGTCGTAATTTGTCTGCACATGGAGGCATGGCGTAATGGCAGTAACGAATGATCCTGCAACTGAGGATGAGGCGGCACGGGCCGACGGTGGTTCGGTCACCGCGCCGATAGATACCGATGCTGTCTCGACAACGACAGATCAGGAGGTAACCCCGATGGCTGATAAGTCGTCGGCGATGGAGGCCGTCGCCTTTGATTGGGCTTCGCCGAGTGCCGCGGCGGCAGCACCGGAAAGCGATGCGCCGCCACTGGATGACGCCGCTTCCAAACCGCCGGTCGATGAGTCGGCGGTAGCGGCCGTTGCCTATGATTGGGCTTCACCGGGTACAGCAACGGCAGCACTGGAAGGCGATGCACCGCCACTGAATGACATCGCTCAGTCACCGTCACCACAGCAAGTGCCGATGCAGTGGCAAGCTGAGATCGACAGACTGAATACGTTATTGCTGCGCACCCACGCCGACAACGAAAATCTCCGTAAACGCTCCGCACGTGAAGTGGAGCAAGCACGCAAGTATGCCCTTGAGCGCATCGTCAGTGAGCTGCTTGCGGTAAAAGACAGCATGGACTTGGGGATCGCCGCCTGCCAAGAAGAAGGCGTTGATCTTGAGCGCATCCGCGAAGGAATGGAGCTGACCTTAAAGATGCTACATCAAGTATTCGACAAGTTTGGGGTGCAGATGCTTGCCCCTAGCGGCGAAGCTTTTGATCCGCAGTTCCATGAAGCGATGACAGTACAGGAGAGCACCGATGTAGCAGCGGGTACGGTATTGCATGTCATCCAGAAAGGTTATTTGCTGAATGGACGCTTGGTTCGACCCGCCAAAGTGATCGTTGCTAAATAGCACTTGCCCGTAGCAGTGCAGATCCCAAGGCATGCCATAAACAGCACGGATTGCGTACTGCATCAATAAAAGTTTCACCCAATCAACCTATTGGAGAGCAGATACATGGCCAAAATTATTGGCATTGACCTTGGAACCACTAACTCGTGCGTAGCCGTTATGGATTCAGATACCGCAAAAGTGATTGAAAACAGCGAAGGGGATCGCACCACGCCATCCATTGTGGCCTTCACAAAAGATAATGAGGTGTTGGTTGGGCAATCGGCTAAGCGCCAGTCCGTCACCAATCCAAGCAATACCTTATTTGCGATCAAACGCCTGATAGGACGCCGCTTCAGTGATGACGTGGTATCTCGTGATATCGACATGGTGCCGTACAAAATTGTCCCCGCCGATAATGGCGATGCATGGGTGTCGGTTAACGATAAAAAAATCGCTCCTCCAGAAATATCGGCGCGGATCCTGATGAAAATGAAAACCACGGCGGAAGACTTCCTCGGCGAGGAAATCAAAGAAGCCGTGATCACAGTCCCTGCCTATTTCAATGATTCCCAGCGCCAGGCCACTAAAGATGCCGGTCGCATCGCCGGGCTTAAAGTCAAGCGTATTATCAATGAACCGACCGCCGCGGCGCTTGCGTATGGCATGGACAAAAAGCGTGGCGATTCCAAGATTGCCGTCTACGATTTGGGTGGTGGTACATTTGACATATCTATCATCGACATCGCTGAAATAGATGGTGAACATCAATTTGAAGTGTTATCTACTAACGGTGATACCTTCCTTGGCGGCGAAGACTTTGATCTGCGTATCATTGACTACCTAGCGGACGAGTTCAAAAAAGAATCCGGGATCGATTTACATAACGATGCGTTGGCATTGCAACGCTTAAAAGAGGCGGCGGAGAAGGCCAAGATCGAGCTTTCATCAAACCATCAGACAGAGATCAACCTGCCCTATATAACCGCTGATCAAAATGGACCCAAGCATCTGACGCGCAAACTGACGCGCGCCAAGTTGGAAAGCTTGGTTGATGATCTGGTTTCGCGCACCGTACAACCATGCCTTACAGCGCTCAAAGACGCGAAAATCGAAGCATCCGCCATCTCCGATGTGATTTTAGTCGGCGGCCAATCGCGCATGCCAATGGTGCAGAAAATCGTCAAGGAAACCTTCAAAGCAGAGCCCCGCAAGGATGTTAACCCAGATGAAGCGATCGCTGTCGGTGCCTCTATTCAGGCCGGGGTATTGTCAGGGGAAGTTAAGGACGTACTGCTACTCGACGTGACACCGCTGTCGCTAGGCATTGAAACCCAAGGCGAGGTGATGACGCGGCTGATCGATAAGAACACGACCATTCCAACGAAACACTCGCAAGTGTTTTCCACCGCTGATGATGGTCAGCGGGCGGTCACCGTGCATGTGTTGCAAGGCGAGCGTGACCGCGCTAGGAACAACAAATCTCTGGGGCGCTTCGATCTATCCGATATCCCACCGGCACCGCGTGGCGTACCGCAAATCGAGGTCACCTTCGACATTGACGCAAATGGCATCCTGAATGTGTCCGCCAAAGATAAGGCCACTAATAAGGAGCAGTCGATCGTCATTCATGCCTCCAGTGGGCTGGGGGAATCAGAGATCGAGCGCATGGTTACTGATGCCGAAACCCATGCCGAAGAAGATCGCAAATTCCGCGAAATGACGCTCATCCGCAACCAAGCGGAGTCGTTGATACACAGCGCTCGTAAATCGACCAAAGATCTGGAGTCTAAAGTCGAAGCGAGTGATGTGGAAGCGGTTGAAAGCGCCATTAAAGGGCTTGAAGAAGCGCTTGGAAGTGACGCCGACAAGGAACGTATTCAGGCGGGGATCGAGACCCTAAATCAGGCCTCAGGCAAGATGGCTGAACACGCTTACAGTAAGACAGCTGAACAGCCATCCGCAGATCCCGGGGCCTCCGCGGGGCCGCAAGCGGCGGACGATAATGTCGTTGACACTGAGTTTGAAGAGGTCAAAGACGATAAAAAGTAACCCCTACTAGCCCCCTCTTTTACAACAACCTAAGAGTCATGAAGGCTGTACTGCATTATTTGTGCAGCATGCTGCTGCGCCATCGTTTTACACGGCAATGGGGTTGATATACCTACGGGGTTTGTCTATTGAGGGAGGATTATAAATCAATGGCTTACGTTACAGGTAGTCATATCCCTTCCCCCACACTGTTGAGGTTTTTCAAGGTACCCTGCGGGGATCTCAAAACATCCATCGCAGGATAGCACTTAAGGACAGAGGCTGAGCATGCGCCACCAAGCGCGCTGGTTGATAGAACCCCGCTTTCCCAAACAAAATACGCATCAAGGCAGTGTTACAGCACTGCCGCTGCCCCATTATCAGTGAGGGCACCTAGAAAAACTGGCTTTGCCAGCTTTTCTAGGTGCAGAAATAGAGTGTTATATTGATTAAAGGGTATATTAATCAATTGTTTATAGCACCACTTGCCCCATCCCCCATCCCATTCAAGGTTTTTCAAGGTACCCAGCAGATAATTTAATGGCAAAACGTGATTATTATGAGGTGCTGAATGTCGATCGGGAAGCCGACGACGCGACCCTTAAAAAAGCCTATCGGCGATTAGCGATGAAGTACCATCCTGATAGAAATACCGATGATCCGCAGGCCGAAGAGCACTTCAAAGACGCGAAAGAAGCCTACACCATCCTCTCCGACCCCAAAAAGCGAGCCGCCTATGATCACTTTGGTCATGCCGGCGTTGAACCCAGCCAAGGCACTGGCGGAGGCAATGCTGAAGGATTCCGCGATATCTTCGAGCAAGTTTTTGGTTTTGGGGATATTTTTGGTGGCGGCACGGCTACGGGTAGCCGTGAGCGTGGTGTACGTGGCGATGATATGGCGATTGAGTTGTCACTATCCCTTGAAAAAGCGATATTTGGCACGACCTCAAAAATTCACATACCGACCCAGGTCAGCTGTAACAACTGCAACGGTAGCGGGGCTAAACCGGGCACCTCACCAACAACTTGCAATACGTGCCGTGGTGCCGGTCAGATCCGCATACAGCAGGGCTTCTTTTCGCTTCACCAGACTTGCACTCGCTGCCGTGGCAGCGGCAAGATCATCGCTTCTCCGTGCCGCCCATGCTCGGGCAGCGGCAGGGTAAAAAAAACCAAAACGCTGTCAGTAAAGGTGCCTCCTGGGATTGGCACAGGTGATCGCATTCGCCTTGGCGGCGAAGGGGGTGCCGGTGGGCGAGGTGGCCCGCCGGGCGATTTGTATGTTGAAATTAACGTCGAAAAACACCCTATTTTTAAACGTGTAGAGGCTGATCTTCACTGTGAGGCACCGATAAGTTTCGCTACCGCCGCCCTAGGTGGTGAGATAGAAGTTCCGACTCTCAAGGGCAAACACCATCTCAAAATCCCCGCGGGCAGCCAAACCGGTCAACGCTTTGTGATTCAGGGGAAAGGCGTCTCCCCGGTGCGTACCCGCAAGGTCGGTGATTTAATTTGTTGGATCAAGATCGAGACACCGATCAATTTGAGTAAGAAACAAAAAGAATTGCTGCGTCAATTCCAAGATGCAATGCACGACAGCAAAGAAACGCACGATCCCGAAACCAATTCTTGGTTACATCGGCTGCAAAGCTTTTTTGAAGGACTCAAACCCTGATGGTGCAGACTGCAACCACCACCACCAGCAGCCCGATACGGGTTGTCATCGTCGGTGCTGCCGGGCGTATGGGAAAGACGTTGCTCGCGGCGTGTGCTGAATCATCCGCGTTTGAGATTGTCGGAGCGACAGAAGCAAAAGGCAATGTTGCAGTCGGTATCGATTGCGGCGTGCTAAGCGGCGTTGGCGCGAATGGCGTAACGATCATCAGCGAGATCAAAGAAACACTGAAAAAGGCTCAGGTTGTCATCGACTTCAGCCTGCCTGACAGTACGGTGGCGAATGCGAAGACCTGCGCGGCGGCCGGTTGCGCGATGGTCATCGGTACGACGGGGCTTGATGAGCAGCAGGTCACCGCTATCGAAACGGCGACGCCGCATATCCCGATCGTCTATTCTCCAAGTATGAGTATCGGGATGAATCTTTGCTTTGAGCTGATCGCCAAAGCGGCGTCTGTTTTAGCCGCTGAGGCCGATATCGAGATAATTGAAGCGCATCACCGTAATAAAATCGACGCGCCTTCAGGCACCGCGCTTAAGATAGGAAGGATCGTCGCCAATGCGCTGGGGCAAGAACTGGATCAATGCGCGGTTTACAATCGCCAGCCGCATAGCACTGCCCGTGAGCGCAACACAATTGGCTTTCATGCCATCCGTGGCGGTGATATTACTGGCGAGCATACGGTATTGTTCGCCTCCCACGGGGAGCGTGTCGAAATCACCCATCGTGCGTCACACCGCATGAGCTTCGCACGCGGCGCACTGATGGCGGCGCGGTGGGTGATCGCCCGCCCGCCAGGCATGTACACGATGCGCAATGTACTGGGCTTTGAGGGTTGATTGTCGGCTTCTTTGCGACTCTTAGCGTGGACCGCCCGGCGCGCACCCACTCTTGCCGATCCTCAACCCCCTGCGGACACCGCTCGGAGCATCCTTCAACTGCAAACTCCATCATTGAGCAGCGTTTGCAATTGCTGCACGGTTACTGCGGCGATGGAAGGAATGGCGAGACTGGGTGCCGCCGCTTGGCGATTCACCACCTTGAGCAACGGGGCTTGCTCTTCCGTTACGCGCTGAAGCACCCAGACGGTTTTCATGCCCAGCGTGATGGCTGGTGCAATATCGGCGTGATAGCTGTCCCCCACCATGATCGTCTGAGCGGCGGACGTCGCCAATGCCTTCAGCGCGACGTCAAAAAATGCAATGTCAGGTTTAGCCAGACGGTGCTCGAACGAAAAAAACTGGGCTTGCTCGGATTCTTCTGGGAAGTACTTGGCAAAGCAATCGCGGAAAGGTGCCCAGCTATTCGATAAATAAGCGCGTGGCAGACCGAGCGCACGACACCTTGCGATCAACTCCAGCGCCCCAGGCAACACAAACGCATCTTCGATTTGGGCTTGCCAAACCCGTTCAACTGCTGCTAGGCATTGCTGTCGATCATTGCCGAAACGGGCCGCTATGGCATCCGCCAGCATCGGCGCTGTTTTCGCCGGAAAGCAAAAGAGCAACTGCCCTAACTCGGGCAAGCGCGACCGGGGGATGTCAAGCGCCGTTGCCAGCTTACCCTTCGGACTGCCCGAAGTGCAGTCTATCAAGGTAGAACCAATATCAAACAGGATCACTTACGCGCTCTTAGCAGATCCCGTAACCTTGCCTCGGCTTTGGTCAACTCGCGGCCAACGTAAAAAGCATGGCTGATGTCCGATACGACACAATCACGGCTCAATAAATGCTCCATCTCCTCAGCGCTTCTGGCTCGGTATTGGTTAATCTTCATCTCATCGTAAATATGCTCGACAACCAGCTCTGCGGTCTGCTGATCAATGGTGATTTTGAGTGCCCCATTCGGATCAAAGCGCAACGATCGCTTGCCGCTGTTGCGTTCGACGATCATCGCCGTCTGTTTTCCATCAGCCACCGCTTTACTCTTGTCAAATGTAGCTGGGTCAAGCGAAATCGAGTGGCTTATCATGGTCAGCGTGCCGCGCTCCATCTGCGCCCGCTCGGCGACAAAGCGCTGGATGGCGATCAAGGTGTAGGCATTGGGCAGCCACGCTTCAAAGGCATTATGGGTGCGGAAGGTTGCGGTCAGAGAAAGGCGCTGCGCAACGCGGCGAAAGAAGAGCGACACCATGCACGGATGCCCAGTAGCGGACAGCAGGTCGCGACCGCTATCCCACAGTGAAATATAGCTATGGCGCGATTCCGGCTGGCAGCGCAGCTTCTCGGCCACAACGGTCAGCGTATCAATAACCGTCTCGCCGTTCTTGAAAGAACCTCTTAAGCGATGCCCATAGGTGTAGGTCTGATCCTCGGGTTTTTCGGATTGCAGTATTTTTTGTTGCCCTTCTTGCAAGGCAGCCAAAGAGAAGTGGTACGCTTGCAGGTGTTCAGCCGCCTCTTCTTCTGGTTGCAGGATATTGACCTGAACGTTTTGTAGCTCGGCCCGCTCCTGCTCATAGTAGGTGCCGTTGGCACCGCGTTTCGCTACTTTGTTACGGCGACCAAAACGATGCAGGCGAAAGATCAACTCTTCCCAAGCGTCCAGCGGCTTCTCACGGGTGATGACAAGGCTGCTGGCATCGGACGGGAAGTGCTGGATCGGTACCTCGCAGAGAGGCTTTTCGATGCGCCGTTGCGTAACGTTATGAGGTGCTGGCAGGGAATCAAAAAAATCACATATCCCGGCTTTGGTGGTGCTATTGCTCAGCAACCCTAGAGGGTGGATGCCAATTGCCTGTGCAAAGTCCTGGGGGCGAACGCCGCCATCCATAATATGGCGCGTGCCAACAATGCGCTGCATGGGGGTGCCGAGGAAATCGACTGACTCCAGCCCCCGGCTGAAGAAATTGATCAACGCATCTTTTGATCCCGATAGGTCGCGCCCCAATACCAGTAGGTGGCGGATCTGCGGGTTCCACAGTAAATTGCGCAGCAGCATCGATAAGCCATTGCCATACAGATTGGCGATCACTGCAATGCGCGAGGATGCGGGTTCAAGGTCGATGTGTTGCTTTTGCAGTACGCGCAAAACGCTCCTCACCGTTGACCATAGCGTCACCACCCCAACGTCTGCGCAAGGATTAAAAACATGCAGTTGCTGCTCGCAGTGCAGAGCTTCAAAGCGGTTTCTCGTAGCGGGAGGATTGTCAGCCGCGACAGCACCGATAACACGAGCGGCTTCGGCACGCTTAGGCGTGCGTGCGACGGTACCCGTAGCGGCAACAGCAACAGGCGCGCAAACGATCGGCGAGGAGGACGTAGCAGACAACTTGATAAGTCTCGATAGAAACCCAAGCAGCAAACAAACAGTAGTGCCGCTGATCGATCTGAAGTAATAAAAACGAGACACTGCTGCTGGCTATAAAGCATGCGGTGCCTAGAGTTAGCTTGCTCATGTTTATTTTATGGTTATCCCGTAAGGGTAGCAATATAAATTACTATACTATTGACAAACTATTGACAAACTATTGTTTATATTGAAGAATACTTTTTACACATATAACTTTCAAAACAACTCTCTGGTAACTTCTTGCGAAACTATCAACTATAAATCTGTCAACACCCGAAACATTCCCAGAGCCTTGCCCTCCACTATGCCAGAGCCTTCACCCTTCCTCGGCCCTGCACGGCGTCGAGGCGAGGGCGCAGGAGATCCTGGGGTTAGGGGCTTGGGGGAAGGGAGTACCGCGTTTAGGGGTGCTAAACACGCCCTAACCCTTCCCCCAATACAAACGTCGTTACCCTCCTTAGACTCCTGATATGCTAGGCAACGCCTTGCATATCAGGATTAAAAATATAAAAAGATCCCAGAGACACCGCTCGAAACATTCCCAGAAACCCCGCCCTCCACTATGCCAGAGCCTTCACCCTTCCTCGGCCCTGCACGGCGTCGAGGCGAGGGCGCAGGAGATCCTGGGGTTAGGGGCTTGGGGGAAGGGAGTACCGCGTTCAGGGGTGCTAAACACGCCCTAACCCTTCCCCCAATACAAACGTCGTTACCCTCCTTATTCTCCTGATATGCTAGGCAACGCCTTGCATATCAGGATTAAAAATATAAAAAGATCCCAGAGACACCGCCCGAAACATTCCCAGAAACCCCGCCCTCCACTATGCCAGAGCCTTCACCCGCCCTCGGCCCTGCACGGCGTCGAGGCGAGGGCGCAGGAGATCCTGGGGTTAGGGGCTTGGGGGAAGGGATATACCTGCCTTTTAAGTAGCCGCAGTGAGTGCGACTCCGGCAACAGACGACAGTGCCAATACGCACATAACATCGCAACGAAACCGGAACAGCAAAACCGCGCATAACAGCGAAAGCAAAATCACCTGCCCATTGAGCGAGCTCAAATCGGGTTGCCACAGCACGAAAGGCCCGTAGGTCTTGGCTGCAACCCGTTCAAAAAACACGTGCAATGCAAACCAGATGGACAGATTGAGAATAACACCCACCACGGCTGCGGTAATAGCGGTTAAAGTACTGCGCAAGCGTGCCTGCGAAGCAATCCAGTCGATATAGGGCGCACCGACGAGAATCCACAAAAAACAAGGAGTAAAGGTCACCCATAAGGTAACCACTGCCCCCAGTATTCCATAGCCGATCCCCCCTTCACGAAATGCTGCAATAAACCCGACAAATTGATTGACGAGAATGAGTGGCCCCGGCGTGGTTTCGGCAAGCCCAAGCCCATCCATCATTTCCCTGGCGCTCAACCAGCCATAATGATCGACCACGTCTTGGCCTAAGTAAGCAAGCACTGCATAAGCACCGCCAAAGGTCACTACGGCAAGCTTAGAAAAGAATACGCCAATCTCCAGCAGTAAACTTTCGTGGTTGAGTTGCGCGATCACTAACAAGGGTAACCACCAGATCACGAGCCAAAGCGTCGCGGTCGAGATCGTACCGATTGCTGAAACCCCGATGCTTTTTGGCTTTTCATCTTCGCCAGATCCACGTGCACGCAAAAACCCAAAAGCCGCGGACAGAACGATGATCAATGGAAACGGCAAAGCCAGAAAAAATATACCGATGAAGGCCAATGCCGCGATCACCCAATGCTCGAACAAATGTAAGGCGCGTTTGGCTACTTTCATCAGTGCTGCGACGACAATCATGATCACCGCCGCCTTGATGCCCAAGAACAGCGCATTGACCAAGGTTACATCGCCATACAAAACGTAAACCAGCGTCAACGCAAAGATGACCATCGCACCCGGCAAGACAAACAGCAGTCCGGCGATCAACCCGCCAATCGTACCGTTTAACCGCCAGCCGGTGTAGGTTGCGAGTTGCATCGCCTCGGGCCCCGGCAATAGCATGCAAAAACTGAGGGCATGTAGGTACTGCTGTTCCGTCAACCAGCCTCTTTTATCGACAATTTCGCGGTGCATTAACGCGATTTGGGCAGCCGGACCGCCGAAAGACAGCAATCCTATGCGTAGCCAAACGCTGAAAGCTTGCGCGAAAGAGGGGGTTACCCGACACTCTCCGCCGGCATTAAAAGCCAGATTCTCCATGATTCAGCCCCTCGATCCGGGATATGGCCAATCGTGACTTTCGTTGCTGGCGTCGCGCGCCCAGCGGTAAAAGGCATCGTAGAGCAACATACCAGCATCAATTTGCTTGATGTCATCGCGATACATACGCGACAGACCGAGCGACACTGCGAGCAGTCCTGCGGATTGCGGTGCCAGTTCGTGGCGATTGGTATCGGCACCGCGCACGATCGTAGCCAACCGTTTCAACGCATCGGTTTGAAGCCGAAATTCTTCGAGCAGCGTGTCAAAAGTGCAATTTCCCCCGCGATGACTCCAAAACACATCCTCGACATCAAATGGGGTTGCCTCGAATTTCTCCGCCACTGCGTGCACTTCGGCGGGAGCAACAAATAGAAATCGTGCCTGCGGGTCGACGAAGCGTCGGATTAACCATGGGCATGCCATGCGATCGATTTTCGGTCGATGCCGGGTTACCCAGACAGTACTGCCGTCTGGTCCAGTACTGGGGAGTTTAGCCGCGGGAATCAGCAACTCGCCGGCATCGCGCCAAGCAAAGTGACCACCCGCCAAGACTTCAGCCTGAACGTAATGGCTGCGCAGTACTGCCATCGCACCCTGGCTGATCTTCTTGCCCTTTTGGCAATAAACCACGACGCGTTTAGCAACCAGATCAGGCACCAAAGAGGCGACATGGCGGTGTGGGTGACGAAACGCCGAGGGGATTAGATCTGGATCCAGCGCAAAGTCTTCGTCGATACGTACGTCAAGTAACACCGGTGCAGCCGGAGTACCGATGAGACGGGAGAGTTGTGGAACTGTAATTTCAGTGGGTGCCGGCATAGCGCATCCTCTCCTAATAGTTTGGTCTGCCCAGTTTGGGCGGACAGATTTAGGTTTTAACGGATGCGAAGCTCGGGCTTGCGCCTCACGGGGTGTTCGCCAACCCCATAGAAACAAGCATGGCAAGTCTTTGTCAAGTGGATGCCAACGGACGTAACCCCAAAGCAGGAACATAAAAGGCAGGCAAACGCTTGATACGCGCTTATCGGATAGAGGGGGTCCAAGGACTGGTGTCAGTGTTCAGTGTCGGACGGTTGTCTGGATACAACGCGGTATCTACTGATAGCAAGAAGCATTTTTCCTGATAGAAGAAGGAGAATCCAGCCCTGCAAGGAGGGTTCAATGAACCTCTTGCTTAAAAACGCCAGAACCACCCGTGTTATCCGTAAAGGGGGCCTTTTAGAAAATCAGCTGCTTTGGTCGTTTGCTGGAAATCACGCCGGTATTGACCCCGCAGTAATTCAGTCCGCCAAACAGGCGCGCGTATTCGATCTTGATGCAGCGGTTACTAACGTATTCCACCCCCCCAGAGCGGGCGATGTCAGCGGCATCATCGCTGACAATGCCCAGTTGCAGCCATAGCACTTTGGCACCGATCGCGACCGACGAACGGGCCAACGGCGGGATCATGGATGCGGGGCGAAAACAGTCCACAATATCTACTCGCTGCGGGATAGCTTCCAAATCAGGGTAACACGTGATTCCCAGCACCGCATCATAGGCCGGGTTGACCGGGATCACGCGGTAGCCGTGATCGAGCAGGTACTTGGCGGCGAAATAGCTCGGCCGGAAGCTGTTGCGCGACAAACCGACAACCGCGATGGTGCGATTCTGAGACAGGATGCGGCGCAAGGTTCGTGCGCTGTGAGTGTCCCCCAGTGGGCGATCACACGATCCAGCAGCAACTGGCATAGGTTCCGCCTCTTTGGCTGTTCGGTTTTTCGCTTCCCCGAGCATAAACTACTTTGAACCTAGAAAAACCTTTCTGGGATGGAGACTTGGGGGAAGGGACGCTATGCCCAATTTCGTAAGCGCCTCAAAAAGCTGGGGAAGTTGGTTTTTCGAAGCACCCTACTGCTCTTCTAGGCTGGAGTCGGATATATACACCTCATAGGCGTTGCGGCGCCCGATTTGCAGTGCTATAAAAGCATTCCTGCCATAATCGCTGAATAGTGCCAATTCGAGCTCACTGCGATCAGCGGCGTCAATATCGTCCAACTCGCGGTCCTCGATCCGCGTAACGGCGAACAGGCGATACCCGCCATCGCTGACGTCGATGCCGCCATAGAAGGGGCGATCGGCTGTTAGCGCGGGGGCTTTGAACACCGACTGTAGCAGCAGATTGTCGGTAACGTCGCTGTCGCGTTCCTGTGCCTCGTAGGTGACCCATGCCAAATCCACTATCCTAGCAGCGGCCTCAGCAGTAACGCCATGGCGCAGCGCCGCCAAGATTTCTTTAGCAGCAGCGCGTGATTTGGCAGCAGCGGATTCAAAGATCAAGTGCTCAATAATCTCTTCTTGCACCTCTTTCAGGCTTTGTTGTCTGGGTTTCCGGTGATTGATCACGCGCAACACCAACGTACGTTGACCGTCCAATTCGATCAGCGCGCTGGCTTCACGACTGGCGATGGCGTCTTTATTAAACGCCGCCGAGAGCACTTCTGGGGCGTAAAACAGCGCCTCGTCAACGTCAGCATCGTTCCCTTTAGCATTGCGCGAAAACCAACCGCTGTGCTGCAAAGGGAAGGTCATTTGTTGAGCGGCGTACTCCAGCGATTCGGGGTTTTCATAGGCTAAATTGGTCAGTTGATCGGCTTGCTCAAAGTAGATTTTGTCGGTTTCGCGATCGATGATCTCTTGGCGCAGTTGATCGCGCACTGAGGCAAAACTGCTGACGCGGGATTTGACGTGCTCGGTGGTTTTTATCAGATGCACACCGAACTCGGTGCGCACCGGGGCACTGACTTTGCCGACTGATAGAGAAAACGCCGCCTCATCAAACGCTGGTGCCATAATGCCGCGCCCAAACACGCCCAGTTCGCCACCGTTGATCGCTGATCCATAGTCATTGGAATATTCTTTGGCAAGCGCCGCGAAATCCGCCCCCTGATCCAGCACTGCTTTCAGCTCTTCGGCTTTGCGCATCGCTTCATCCCAAGCGGTTGCATCCGCATCAGTTGGAACGCTCAGCAGAATATGGCTGACTTCGATATGCTCCAGCTCGGTGTAGTTGAGTTTTTGATCTTCATACAATACCCGCAAGCTGTCTTCACTGATCTCAATGCCGGCCGCAATGTCGTCGCGCGACAGCAGCAGGTACTCCACCTGCAATTGCTCTGGGATGACAAAATCCTTGCGATTTTCTTTGAAGAACGCAGCGATGACCTCCTGTTCTGGCTCATCCCCGCTATAGTTCAGCGGCAGGAAACTTAGCACCGAGAACTGCCGGCGTTGCAAGTCGCGGCGTGCGGCATCGCTCAATTCTGTATCCGTTACGACCGCTGATTGGGCGATCCCATCAACCAGTTGTTGGCGCGACAGTTGCCGCCGCAGATCCTCTTCGTAACGCTCTGGGGTGAATCCTTGACGTTGCAGGAACTCGATATACTGCTCACGCGTTAATTCAACCTCGCCTTGAAAGAACGCATCACGAATGGCCTCGGCAAGCACTGCATCGTCAGCGCGCAGACCAAGCGCTGCAGCACTGTGGTCAAGCACCGCGAACATCACCATTTGCCCTAGGGTGTTGCGGCGCAGGGCAGTGAGTTGCTCTGAGGACGCATTCGGATAGTTTTGCCGTGCGCGGGAATAAGCAATGCGGAAATCAGAGTAGCGTAGCTCGGTTCCCTCGATTTCAGCCAGTACGGCGTCTTGGTTAGGGGTTACGTACTCACCAACGCCCCACAGTGCAAACGGGATGGTGATCAGAAGAACGACCCCCCAAGCAACGATGCCGGTCATTTTGTTGCGAATAAAGAGAAGCATGTTAAATTTTTTAACCGTGGTTGAGTGGATTAACGTTCAATGCAAAGTAACACGCTGATCAGCAACAGCATCGCAAGGGTTTTATCAGGCGATGGTATTTGCATCTAGTTTTGCCCCAATGCTTACGGGGAATACTCCGGCAAGAGGCGATCGTGCTGCGGCAAAGGTGACGGGAAGGGTTGTCGCATGGGTGCCTAGTGCCCTCACGTTACGCGGTTGACTGATAAAAAGAACCCGCCAGCAAGCGCGCCGCTCTGATGACAAGCCTTCGCCTCAACTGGCGCAACTTCGGTTTCCCCCGCGGCTTAGCTCAGTGCGACCGAAGTTCAATCGCATAATCAGATACCGGCGGTGGACTGTCGATCATGCCGCGCTGGTGCAGCCAGTTGGAGAAACGTTGATAGCGGTTGTTATCAAGGCTTCCCGGACGCAGCGCGAAACGGGGTAACGTATCGCGAAAGGCAAGCCGGTTCAGCGCATTATCGAGATCAGCATCATAGCTGACGAAAGCGGCCCACGCCATTGACGTGTGGTTAACCATATACTGTACGGCGCGCTCCAGAGCATCCACAAAAGCGCGCAACTGCGGTGCCTTGTCGTGGTAATCGCGCTGCACCACGAGGATCAGCTCGTCATACGCCGGCACCCCTTCTTCTTCGACGTAAAAGGCGCGTCCAGGGCGGTTAATCAGATCCATCTGGTTCAGCTCAAAATTGCGAAACGCGCCGATAACCGCATCCACCTGACCGCTGATGAGCGCTGGCGAGAGCGAGAAGTTGACGTTCACCAGCGTCACATCGTCAAGGCTGAGTTGGTGCCGCTCAAGCATCGCTGACAACAACACGTCTTCAAAACCGCCCACCGAATAGCCGATTTTACGCCCCTTCAGATCGGCGATTGATTGCACTTCGCCATCTTGCAACACCACCAGTGAGTTCAGCGGCGTTGCGATCAGCGTCCCAATCCGCATAAGCGGTAGCCCTTTAGCGATCTGAACATGCAACTGCGGCTGATAGGTCAGGGCAATATCGGCTTTCCCGGCGGCGACCAGCTTAGGCGGCGCGTTCGGATCAGCCGGCGCATGCAGTTGCACCGCCAGCCCGAGGTCGCGGAAATAACCTTGTTGTTTGGCAATGATCAAGGGGGCATGGTCAGGATTGACGAACCAATCCAGCAACACCACTAGCGGCGTGTCAGCGAAGGCACTGAGGCTGGTCAGCGCCAGCCCACAGAGGGGCGCGATGACGCCCTTCAATATGCCGTTTTTAAATCTCGAAGCAAAGATCACAAAAATACCTCATGAGAGACTCGCAAAAAGTCTGGTTGGTCCTGCCTTGGGGTGCTTTGAAAAGCTAGCTTCGCCAGTTTTTCGAGGCACTTATTATGGTGTTATATTGGGAGAAAGGGTATATTAATCCATAACTTATGAGGGGGCTTACAAAATTTTTCATAGGAACCCTTCCCCACCCCCCTTCTGCTTTGGTTTCTCGAAGTGCCTTGTGGATGATTGGCGCAAGCGATGCGGCGATTGCTGCTGGCGTACGTTGGCGCACTGGCGCAGCGTGAGCTACCTGACGCCGTAGCACCGATCGCTACCAGCGGTGCGCTTGTGCTCACGTGCTGCGCTTTGCACGGCGTTGTTTGATGCGCGCCAACGAAGCCGGATCGCCATCGTGATTGGAGCCAAACCATTCATCCCACGGCATATAAGGGTTGCCATAGTTACAATCGAAATAGCGGTGGTGAAGCTGATGGTGGAACACGCCGAGTTTGACGATCGGTCGCCCACGGAATGTCAGATACTCAAACCCGGCATGAGAGAACCCCGCGCCCATCGTGTTCCAGTGCATATGGAACAATAAATGCAGTGGATGCGAGAGCACCACCAAGTGGATCAGCGCGCTCGACAGAAACAGCAGATGCTCGATGGGGTGCATCGAAATGCCCGACCAGGGGCCGATATTGTCGTTGCGGTGATGCACCGCATGGGCCAGCCGGTACAGCGGCTTCCAGTGCAACCACCGGTGAATAAAATAAAAATGCAACGAGGTCCAGAACGGCAGCAGCACCAGCAGCATCAAGAACCATAGCGGATGCTCAGCTATATCAAGAAAATAAGGAAGCCAACCGTTGGCATAGCCCCAGAACAGCAGCACCTCGTACAGCGTCCAGAAAGTCACCCCACTACCGAGTGACCACAGTATATTGTCCCACACTTGGCGCTTAGCAAAATAGCGGCGATCGTTGGTTGGCATCTCCCGTGGATCGTACTTGAACGTTTGCTGCTGGCACCTGAAGGTATACAGGTAGAGATGCAGACCGCCAACCACAAGCAACATCAGCAGCAGATTGCGCGCCCACATTTGCGCGATCCAGCCGAATTCTAGATTAGCGCAACGCGCCAGCGGTGGCTGAAAGTAATACCACGCAAGCGCCGCGGTGATCATAAACGGCGCAAGCACCGAGCCCAGATAAGACAGCGACAGCAAATAGCGTATCAGCGCCAGTGGGCGCAGCGGCCAGATAAAAACCGGAACCGTGTTGAGCGGAAGCGGGGGATGCCAGTGCCACGGAGAAGCGCCTGTATGCGTCGAATGGGGCATACTCATAGCCTATTTTAGCGGGTTATCGGGAATCCACAAACGCTGCTGCGCACGTATTCTATACTCATGGGAACCTGAATGAACCTTAAAAAACATTGAAGGGCACCTCGAAAAACCTCAGCGGGATGGGTTTGGGGGAAGGGATGTGAGGTGCTTCAGCAGCGCAGCTGCTGACAGGCTGCGGCAATGCGCAAAGCGGCTTCCATCAGGCGAGGCTCGGGAAGCGCGAAACAAGCGCGGAAGTAGGGCGATAAACCAAAAGCCTCGCCCGGTACGCTGGCGACGCCGACCGCATCCAGCAGATAATCGGTAAAATCGCGATCGCTCTCAATGCGCTTGCCGGCGGGAGTGCAACTGCCAATAGCACGCGCACACGCATAGAAAACATACAACGCACCGTGCGGGCGCTCACCCTCGATCATTGGGATCGTCTGCAAGCGTTCGCACAACCGATCGCGGCGCTGCTGCAAGTCGCGGGTGCGCGCCTTGACTTCATCTAAAGACGTACTGAGCGCCGCCGCTGCGGCCGCTTGGCTCACGGCGCTGACGCCGGCGGTGCATTGCGACTGGATTTTGTTCATGTTGCCGATCAGCGCCTTGGGACCTGCGGCGAAACCTAAGCGCCACCCGCTCATTGAGTACGCTTTGGACATCCCATTGCACACTAGGCAACGCGACAGCAACTGTGGCTCGACTGCTGGCATCGTAGTGAAGCGGCGACCATCGAACAACAGGTGCTCATAAATGTCATCGCACAGCAGATAAACCTGCGGGTGTCGCAGTAACACCGACGCCAACGCCGCCAGTTCATCGCTGCTGTAGGTGGCACCGCTCGGGTTATTCGGTGAATTCAGGATCAGCCACTTCGTCCGCGGGGTGATCGCCGGTGCCAACTGTTCGGGTTGCAGTTTGAAGCCGTGCTCGCGAGGGCAGCGAATGATCGTCGCACGTGCGCCGCAAAGCGCCACCAAGTCGGTGTACGAAGCCCAGTAAGGGGCGCAAAGGATCACTTCATCGCCATAATCGAGGCTCGCCATTAGCGCGTTATAGAGGATTTGCTTGACGCCGTTGCTGACCGCGATCTGGTCAACCTCAAATTGCAACTGGTTATCGCGCCAGAACTTGTGCTGTATCGCCTGACGCAGCGCCAAGGTACCGGTGATCGGGGGATAGCCCACCGTCTGCTCGTGCATCATACGGCTGGCAGCTTCACGTGCCGCCGCCGGCGTCGGGAACCCGGGTTCCCCAATACTTAGGTTAATAATGTCACGTCCCGCTGCCGCCAGTTCGCGTGCCCGCATCGTGGCGTGAATGATCGGTGAAACGTTAAAACGCCCCATGCGGGACGCGACCGGTGGCGCGGTCAGCGGTTGAGTGGTTGGCATGTCAGTCAGCGGTGCGTGCTCGAATGTACGCAATATGTCGATACGGAACAGCTAGGTAACCGCTTCCAATTCAACTAAGATCCATTTTATGTACTCGGATCCTGACGAATAATTTGTCTCAATGATTTTTTTCAAAATCACATCATATTTTCCATTAATTTCTGAATGGGTAACTTTTCTTAAAGAATCATCTGCTATTTTTCCACTGTAATCTTTATTTTCCGTTAGGTTTCTAACTCTAAAGCGTTTAGTTGTTACATCTAAGCCTAATAACTCGGCCCTGAATTCCATTGGCTCCGACATATCTATTTCAATCTTATTGACGACATCAAAAGCGTTTTGGATTTCTTGTTTTGTAAGTGATACAACAACGCCCTTTTGATTTGGGTCAGGTGATCCCCAATGTAGCTCCATAGGTGAGGATAACTTTGAAACTTCTTCTAGAAAGTTTCGATATTTAGATGCCACTCGACCTTTTAACCGATGCAGTTTGTTACTGATATTATCTTCGTTATCTTTTGATTCTATAAGGTTGGTTAGTTCTGAAATGGCATTAGATGCCAATGAGTCATAAAAGAGGTCATTGGTTGGGTTTGATTTTAATTGAATCCCCAATGATCCTGGAAATATTTGAGTTACTTTAAGATTGGTTTCTTTAAGAATAGCAGCAGGAATAGGCCCCTTTAGAGTGGGATTGCCTTTACAGCACTGGCCTAAAGCGTCGATCAGTCCTTGGTATGAAGTAAGCGTTGGTCCTAGATTTTTTGCATCGATTTCAGGAAGTTGAGTATCCTCTAGGTGAAACCGAAGATTACACGTATTTCTTCTTGAGCTTTTGGCCGCTCTTACAGCATCAATTTCCCCAAAACCAATAGGAATACTACATTCACCTTCAAGATAAATATTGTCATCAGGAAGATCTTCATCATTAATTTGCTCAGCAAAAATAGATTTAATTTTTGATTTTCCAAAAAAATCAGATTCGACTGAATATAAATAACCATCTTCAGGGTCACGAAATGCTTGTCTCAATAACATTCCTTTTTTAATAAGAGTAGAAAGTCTATCAGTAGAAATAGGGAGGTATAACCAATTAAACGTTTCATAGTCATCTAAAATTGAAATGGCTAAAAATTTAGTGTTTGATTTATTTGAACACGTAAAAAGCCTAGGTATATCATAAAATTGAAAAATATTTTCGATGCGCAAGCGCCCTAGAGCTGTGTCTTTCGGCAGATTAAACATTATGTCGCCTTCGTTAACTCAACTGGATCAAAGAAATTGACTAACTCTTGAGCACACAATAACGACCATAATGTTTTATGATTGCGGTTATTCTTTGATGGCGTATCTGCAACAACACCAGCCTCTTTTGGTAACTCAGCGACACAAAGGCGCTTTTTTCTTAATGCTGGATTACTAGCTGCTGCCACGTTGCAGTCTTCTTCGTTGGCATACACCGATAACCCTCTAGCATTACATGCCTTTTCACCCTCGGGCCAGTCATTCTTTGGATAACGCTCATAATAGGATAAGAAATCCTTATGCTTTGGATTGGTTCTATTCGTGAAACGATATATTTTTCCTGAAACTTTTTCTGCCGTACTTGGAGGGCATTGTTCCGGATAGTGATTAGGCCATTCTATCATTTTATTCTTCCATTTAAGGTGCACTCGTAAAAAGTCTGGTTGATACTGTTCTGGTCATTATAAACGGCGACAGTAAATCCATAACCTGTTGATATTTATGGGTATTATTTTTATATCGGGGTGCCCTAATGGTCTAGGATGACTTATTGCGAGAGCATCAATGATGGAAAAGCATTATACAGCAGGTACCCTTCAGATGAACCTTAGTTACCGTTGGGGTACCTCAAAAAACTGCTTTATAGTGCTGTTGCTGACATCTCGCATCCTGCCGATTTTTCAGGATTTCTGCGCGCTGCCGGCGCTGCGATACCATTTCAGTAGCAGTTGGCGCTCTTCTTCCTGCATGTAGCTGACATTGGCTGGCGGCATCGCATGGGACAGCGCCGACTGAGTAACAATACGCTGCGCCTGCATCACAATCTGACGCTTTGTTTCCAGCACAACACCCTTTGGCGGGTGGTGTATTCCGGGATAAAAAGGCTGCGTTGCGTGGCACATCAGACAACGCCCCAGCAACACCACCCGCACCCGCTGAAAATCGGCTGAATGGGCCAGCTGAAGCGCAAAGCCGCTCAGCGGCGGGTGCGTTTGCTCCGCTCTTTCGGCCACCTTGTGGCTGAACAGCGGTACCAGCGATAGGATCACGATGCTGGCAAACAGCAGCACCGTCACCACCCAGGTCCAGCGTGGGCGGTGCAAGCCGGCATGGCGGCTGTTGAAATAATGGCGGATCGACACCCCCAGCAAGATCACCAAGGCAGCGATGATCCAGCTATAAGGCGTTGCATAGGCAAGCGGATAGTGGCTCGACAGCATGAAGAAGATCACTGGCAACGTCAGATAGTTGTTATGGGTTGAGCGCTGCTTGGCGATCGCCCCATAGCGCTGCTGCGGCGTACGCCCGGCTTTTAGGTCAGCGACCACGATGCGCTGATTGGGGATGATGACCAACAGCACATTGAAGGACATGATGGTCGCCGTGATCGCCCCAAGGTGCAGGAATGCGCCCCTACCGGTGAATATCTGCCCCAGCCCGTAGGCCAGCATGACGAGAATCGCATACAGCGCCAGCATCAGTTGGATTGGCTGCTCGCCAAACTTCGACTTGCACAGCCGATCATAGCCAACCCAGCCAAGCCCCAGTACGCCAAGCGATAGTCCTATTCCCGCCCATAGCGGCAGGTCGGCCTTGGTCGCATCCAGCAGATACAGATCCGCACCCAGATAATAGACCACCACCATCAGCGCAAAGCCAGACAGCCAAGTGGCGTAGGATTCCCACTTAAACCATGTCAACTGCTCGGGTAGGTCGGGGGGCGCGACGCGGTATTTCTGGATACGATAGAAACCGCCGCCATGCACCTGCCATGCTTCGCCATGCACCCCTTCAGGGAGTTTGTCGTACCGGCGCAACCCCAGATCCAGTGCAATGAAGTAAAACGACGAGCCTATCCACGCGATGGCTGTGATGATATGCAGCCATCGCAGCGCCAATTCGACCCAGTCGAGCACCACGGCATACAGCAAGCTCCATTCCATCTCCATCTCCATCTCCCTGCCGGAGGCCTGCTAACTGCCGCGGTAAGTGGAGTAGCCAAAAGGCGATAACAACAGCGGCACATGGTAATGCGCGTCAGCATCCGCGATCGCGAATTGAAGCGGAATAACGTCAATGAATTTGGGCTGCGGCAAATTGGGGAAATGCCTGTCAAGGTAAGCACCGGCATGAAAGATCAGCAGATACTGACCAACAGCGAAATCCTGTTGCGCTAGGATGGGGCTGTCGGTGCGCCCGTCGCTATTCGTTGTCATATCGCAAATATGCCTTCTGGCGTCGGCAGTCAAGGCATACAGGCTGATCAGTAGGTCGCTCGCGGGCACCCCTCTTGCGGTATCTAGAACATGGGTTGTCAGAAATCCGTGTGTCATAAAGCCTCCCTTGAGCAAGTACTTTGGGCAGTGAAAAATCGCTAGACGATCCTTCCGCGGCGCTCCTAATTAAAAATTAACATAATCCCCTTTCCCCACCCCACCACCCATACCATCCCATCCCATCCCATCCCATTGAGGTTTTTCGAGGTGCCTTTGGGGTATTATCTCACACGGGCTTCTAGGCGAGTCTGTTTTGGTGCTCAATGCGATCAATCCGTTTAAAATGCCAAAGGTTGGCTAAAACCCCTTTCCCCCCCTTGAAATGCAGCACCACAGCGCAACCCAATGACCCGTTATCCCAGAGACATGAGAGGTTATGGCAGCACCCCGCCGTGCGCCCCATGGCCCGATGGCGCGTTGATTGCAGTGCAGTTTGTCGTCAATTACGAAGAAGGCGGCGAGAGTAATATCCTGCATGGCGATGCCGCTTCTGAGTCCTTTCTGTCTGAAATCGTCGGTGCCGCCGCGTGGCCTGGTCAGCGCCACTATAATATGGAATCGATCTATGAATATGGCGCGCGGGCAGGCTTCTGGCGCATCCATCGCCTGTTCACCGCCGAGGCTATTCCTGTCACCGTCTTTGGCGTAGCCACCGCGCTGGCGCGATCGCCCGAGCAGGTCGCAGCGATGCTTGCCGCCGACTGGGAGATTGCCAGCCACGGACTGAAATGGATTGACTACAAGGATCACAGCGCGCAAGACGAAAAAGCCGATATAAAAGCGGCTATCGCTCTCCATGAGCTGGTAACCGGCAGCAAGCCGGTAGGCTGGTACACCGGCCGCTGTTCCGCCAACACCATCGATCAGGTGGCCGAAGAAGGCATCTGCACCTATCAAGCCGACAGCTATGCCGATGATCTGCCGTACTTTCAGGATACGCCGTCAGGCGCGCAGCTTATCGTTCCCTATACGCTGGACGCCAATGACATGCGTTTCGCCACCCCGCAGGGCTTCAACACCAGTGCGCATTTCTTCACCTATCTGAAGGACAGCTTTGATGCACTGTACGCGGAAGGGCGTGCTGGCAGCCCGAAGATGATGAGCATCGGCCTGCATTGCCGACTGGTCGGCAGAGCGGGGCGCATCCAGGGGTTGAAAGCCTTTATCGACTATGCCAAAGCGCATCAAAAGACGTGGTTTGCGCGCCGCATTGATATCGCCAGGTGCTGGCTTGAGCGCTACCCGAAACCGTCTCAGCCGAAGCAACTGCCATCGACTATGGATGCAGCGCACTTTGTCGCGCTGTATGGCGACATATTCGAGCATTCTGACTGGGTCGCCCGCCGCGCTTTTAGCCTTGAGCTCGGGCCCGCTTTTGACACGCCTACAGGACTGCATGCGGCGCTGTGCCGCTGCTTCAGGGCGGCAAGCCATGAAGAGCGACTCGGCGTGCTGCGCGCTCACCCCGACTTAGCCGGTCGGCTGGCGCAGGCGCAACAACTGAGCGCCACCTCCAGCACCGAGCAGGCGGCGGCGGGCCTGTTGGCGTTGACGGGCGAAGAAAGGCGCACATTCACCACACTGAACACGGCTTATCGGAGGAAATTCGGTTATCCTTTCATCATTGCGGTGAAAGGGCTGAACCCCGCAGCAATCCTGGATGCGTTTAAAACCCGCATCAATCATTCGTCACCTGAAGAATTCGCAGAAGCCTGCCGGCAGGTGGAGGAAATTGCGCGACTGCGCTTAGCGGCACTTGATCGTTTTTAATTTTAATTAGGTGCCCCTAACGGCGCACCGCCCAAAGCTCTGGGATGAGAGCATGACAATAGCCCTTTCCTGCATCTTCAAGTAACACCGGTATATACGTCTTTTTTACAACGCCTCCGCAACAGCCAAGCGGTGCTTGATTGTTGCGGATTAAAATATTATTGATGAACGCGCATCTATCCTACTACAGCCCCCAAGGCGGGCTGCCGCCGCAAACCCAACTGTTGAGCGACAGGGCGGTTTTCACCACCGCCTATGCGTTTATCCCGAAGGGTACTCTCAGCGATATCACCGCCTCATACCTGCCTTTCTGGCATGCTACCCGCCTGTGGATGCTGGCACGCCCGATGAGCGGTTTTGCCGAGACCTTTTCTCATTACATTATGGAGGTCGGCGCAGGTGGCGGCTCAGCCACGCCTGAACCGGAGCGGGACGCCCAAGCCGTGTTGTTTGTCGTCGAAGGCGGCATTGAGTTGGCCTATGCTGGACAGCGCCAGCGGCTTGCAGCCGGCGGCTATGCCTACCTTCCCTGCGGCCTCGACTGGACGCTGCACAACCGCTCGGACAGCAAGGCGGTGTTTCACTGGCTGCGCAAAAAATACCGCTTTGTTGACGGCATCGACAAACCGGATGCGTTCGTCACTTCCGATCAGGCGGTAACGCCCGAGGCCATGCCGGGTACCAACGGCATCTGGGCCACCAGTCGCTTTGTCGATGCGCTTGACATACGCCATGACATGCAGGTCAACATCGTAACCTTCCAGCCGGGCGGCGTGATCCCCTTCGCCGAAACCCATGTGATGGAGCACGGGCTGTATATCCTGCAAGGCAAGGGGGCCTACCATGTCAATCAGGACTGGGTGGAGGTGGAAGCCGGGGACTACCTCTGGCTGCGCGCTTTTTGTCCGCAGGCCTGCTATGCCGGCGGGCCGGGCGCGTTCCGCTATCTGCTGTACAAGGACGTCAACCGCCACGCCGATCTCAAACTTTAGGCCGATGTCGCGGGCGATCAGAATCCAACCGTTGAACGCCGTGCGATTTCGCCCTTTCGGCGACGTGCTGAGCTTTGACGGCGCGCCCGACCTGATCATCAATCAGGGGCGCTGCGGGCGCTACCATAACCTCGCCGCGCTCGACTTCAGTGACGGTGCCGCTGGCATCAGCCTGTTTGACGCGCAACCGCGCCGCCTGCCCTGTCAATTGCCTATGATGGAGCGCCACCCACTGGGATCACAGGCGTTTATCCCACTCACCGAGCACCCTTTCATCGTGCTCGTCGCCGCCGATCACGATGGCCAACCGGGGCCGCCGCTGGCATTTATCAGCGCCCCCCATACGGGCGTCAATTACCATAAAAACACCTGGCACGGGGTGTTAACACCGCTGCATGCGCCGGGGCGTTTCGCGGTCATCGATCGCATCGGCGGCGGCACCAATGTCGAAGAGTTCTGGTTCCCGCAGCCCTATACCATCTGCACCTGAGGGGCCCCCTTCGCTGCATCGCTTAGCTAAAAGGATCGGCTATGTCGTCTTTACTGCTGAAAAACGCCAGCCACATCGCGCTGATGGACGATGCCGGCAGCGAGCTAACTGACGCTTCTGTGTATTGCGAAGATGGGGTGATCGTCTCACTCGGCGCATCGGAAGCGCTGCCGCGGCGCGCCGATACGGTGCTCGACTTGCGCGGAATGGTGCTGATCCCCGGCCTTATCAACACCCATCACCATCTCTTTCAGAACCTCACCCGCGCCGTGCCCGGGGCGCAAAACGAAAGCCTTTTCGGCTGGCTCAAGACACTGTACCCGATCTGGCAGGGGATTGGCCCCGAGCATATCCAGGTCGCGGTAACGCTCGGGCTTGCCGAGCTCGCCCTGTCGGGCTGCACCACTTCATCCGACCATCAATACCTGTTCCCCAACGGGGCGCGGCTTGATGATGCGATAGCGGCGGCGCAGGAGGTGGGCGTACGCTTTCACGCCACGCGCGGCTCGATGAGCATCGGCACCTCACAAGGCGGGCTACCGCCGGATGCACTGACCGAAAACGAAGCGGCTATCTTGAAGGATTCAGAGCGCGTGATCGATCAGTTCCACGATCCGCGCCGCGGTGCCATGACGCGCATTGCGCTGGCGCCCTGCTCGCCGTTCTCGGTCAGCATGGGGCTGATGCGCGACAGCGCCCTGCTGGCGCGCGACAAAGGCGTCGGCCTGCATACCCATCTCGCCGAAAATGCCGAGGATATCGCCTACTCGCTGGCGCATTTTAAGCTGCGCCCCGGCGCTTACGTGGAACAGATCGGCTGGCTGGGGGAGGATGTCTGGCATGCCCATTGCGTCCAACTCAACGCCGCCGAGATCGCCCTGTTCGCCGCCAGCGGCAGCGGCGTTGCGCATTGCCCGTGCTCCAACATGCGCCTTGGCAGCGGCATCGCCCCGCTGCGCCAGATGCTAGATGCCGGCGTTGCGGTAGGGCTTGGCGTTGACGGCTCGGCCTCGTCCGACAGCGGCCACCTGCTGAACGAGGCACGCCAAGCGATGCTGTTGCAGCGCGTCTGCGGCGGGGCTTTTGCGCTAAGCGCAAGAGCCGCCTTGCGCGTTGCAACGCGCGGCGGTGCCGCGGTGCTAGGGCGCGATGACATCGGGCGCATCGCCGTCGGCTACGCCGCCGATTTTGCCATCTACGATACCAACTGCATTGACTTCGCCGGCAGCCACAGCGACCCCATCGCGGCACTGCTGCTGTGCGGCCCGGTCAAAGCCACCCATACGGTGATCAACGGGCAGGTGGTGGTGGAAAACGGTCGGCTAACGCGCCTCGACCTGACGCGCCTGATAGCGCGCCATGGCGCGCTGGCGCGGGCGCTTTTTTAACCGCGGCTGCGGGCAAGGCTCTGAGATAGCGGAGAGCAAGGCTCTGGGATCTTTTAATATTTTTAATCCTGATATGCTAGGCAACGCCTAGCATCTCAGGAGTCTAAGGAGGGTAATGACGTTTGTATTGGGGGAAGGGTTAAGGCGTGTTTAACCCACCGAAACGCGGTACTCCCTTCCCCCAAACCCCTAACCCCAGAATCTCCTGCGCCCTCGCCTTAGCGCCGTGCAGGGCCGAGGACAGTAGTAAGGCTCTGGAATTGGAGCAATGGCCCGTACAGCAGTTACTTCGTGGTGCCGTTAGGCGCTTCTTATTAAAAATAAAAACGATTATCTTCAAGTAACCTAGGTATAGGACAAGGCACATGGACAGCGAGCATCGCATCACTTTGGAAGGTTGGGCGGCGATAAACCTGTGGCTACAAGGCAAGGATGCGTGGAACCACTGGGTGAAAGCACACCCCGAGGCAAATGTCAGCTTTAGCGGTGTGGTTTATAACCAAAATGCTGCCTCATTTAATAATTCCTTTGATGTCTACAGTCTCCCCCAAAAGGTACTTTCGTTTTACGGTTTCCGCTTTCCCAATGGCAAGGTGGACTTCGCTGGTGCCAACTTTAGCAACCCTAAGATGGACTTCGCTGGTGCTCAATTTGGCGTGGGAACTGTGGATTTTGCTAAGACCCGCTTTGGCGCGGGGGTGAACTTCGCTGGTACCAACTTTGGCGATGGGGAGGTGGTCTTCGCTGAGGCTAACTTTGGCAATGGGACTGTGGACTTCGCTGGCGCTCACTTTGGCAATGGGACTGTGGACTTCGCTGGCGCTCACTTTGGCGGGACGGTGTCCTTCGCTGATGCTCAATTTGGTGATGGGGGGGCGGTCTTCGCTGATGCCAACTTTGGCAATGGGACTGTGGACTTCGCTGGCGCCGAATTTGGCGGGGAGGTGGACTTCAGTCGCGCTCAATTTGGCGGGGAGGTGGACTTCAGTCGCGCCCAATTTGGCGCGGGGGTGAACTTCGCTGGTACCAACTTTGGCGATGGGGAGGTGGTCTTCGCTGAGGCTAACTTTGGCACGGGGGCTGTGGACTTCGCTGGCGCTCACTTTGGCAATGGGACTGTGGACCTCGCTGGCGCCGAATTTGGCGGAGAGGTGGACTTCAGTCGCGCCGAATTTGGCAAGGAGGCTGTGGACTTTGCTAAGACCCACTTTGGCGCAGGGGTGAACTTCGCTGGTAGCAACTTTGGCGATGGGGAGGTGGTCTTCGCTGAGGCTAACTTTGGCAATGGGGCTGTGGACTTCGCTGGCGCTCACTTTGGCGGGACGGTGTCCTTCGCTGATGCTCAATTTGGTGATGGGGGGGCGGTCTTCGCTGATGCCAACTTTGGCAAGGGAGATGTGTCCTTCACTGGCGCCGAATTTGGCGTGGGAACTGTGGATTTTGCTAAGACCCGCTTTGGCGCGGGGGTGAACTTCGCTGGTACCAACTTTGGCAAGGGGAATGTGTCCTTCATGAATGCCAACTTTGGCACGGGGGAGGTGTCTTTCAGGGATGCCAACTTTGGCACGGGGGAGGTGTCTTTCAGGGATGCCAGCTTTGGCGCAGGACATGTGTTCTTCATGAACGCCAAATTTGGCGTGGGAACTGTGGATTTTGCTAAGACCCGCTTTGGCACGGGGGCGGTGTCCTTCATGGAGGCCAGCTTTGGTGATGGGATGGTGTCCTTCAGGGGTACCAACTTTGGCGAGGAGGAGGTGTCCTTCATGAATGCCAACTTTGGTGATGGGATGGTGGATTTCCAGAACGCCAAATTTGGTGATGGGGTGTCCTTCAAGAGCGCCATGTTTGGCGCAGGGTGTGTGTTCTTCATAAACGCCGCATTTGGCAATGGGAGCGTGTCCTTTGAGGACACCAAATTTGGCAAGGGGGCTGTGGACTTCCGGAGCGCCGCATTTGGCAATGGGAGCGTGTCCTTTGAGAAAAGCAAATTTGGCAAGGGGGCTGTGGGCTTCGCTGGCGCTAACTTTGGCGCGGGGGATGTGTCCTTCATGGAGGCCAACTTTGGTGATGGGAGGGTGGACTTCCGGGCTGCCACCTTTGGCGATGGAGTTGTGGGCTTCGCTGGCGTTACCTTTGGCACGGGGGAGGTGTCATTCAAGGATTCGCAATTTGGCGGGCGGGTGTTTTTTGAGCGTGCTACGCTCGGCAGGGGTACGTACGACTTTGAAGCGGCGCGGTTTTCCGACCATGTGCGCTTTACTGAGTTGCAACGAGCAGACGCGGTTACCGCCTTTTCGTTGCGTGACGCCAGCTTCGCTAAATCGCTGAGCTTCTCCAGTGCGCAGCCGTTTGGTTGCGTCCCAGATCTCACCAATACCCACATGGTGCACCATGTGCTGCTGCGTGGCTTGCGCTGCGCCCCCAAAAAAACCGACCGCGAAGACATTGAGCGTCTGTGCCGCCTGAAAGAGCTGGCACAGAACAGCCACGACAGCGAACTTGCCCTAGAGTTCAAAGCACTGGAGATGCGCGCTATCCGAGAGCACGAGGCAAGACCCACCACCAAACCCATCGTTTGGCTGCTGAACGGGGGCTTTGAGGTCCTCAGCGACTATGGGCGCAGTGAGATCCGGCCTTTGTGGGGTCTTGTTGCCCTCTGGGTCGGGTTTGGGCTGCTGTATCGGTACAGCGCAACGGCGGTGTTCGGGGTTTATCAGACGCTTTGCAAAGCCTTGGTCTTCTCCGCCAGCCAGATGTTGCCGCTGATTCCGCGCAGCCGCCGTGCCGGAGAAGCGGCGGAAGCCGCGCTCTTCTCGAAGTGCCCTCCCGATTGGCTGTACTTCATCACTACGTTGCAAAGCCTGCTGGCGATCGTGTTGTTGTTCCTGCTCGTCTTGGCTTTGCGCAACCGCTTCCGCCTGTAGCACCGCGCAAGCACCAACAACCGCACGGCTTAAGCGCCCGCGCCCGCCGATTTTCGCCGCGCTGCTTGCCGCTAATCGGTGCGCGGCTGTTTTTTTAATCGATCCCAAGTATTGACCACCCGACAGAATAGGTCGGCGGTTTTCTCGGCATCGTATATCGCTGAATGCGCCTCGCGTTCATCCCAGCCAAGCCCCGCCGCCTGCAGACCGCGAGCGAGGACGGTTTGGCCATAGGCGACGCCGCAAAGGGTTGCGGTATCGAAGGTCGAGAACGAATGGAAGGGGTTGGATTTGAGGTGCGTGCGTTTAAATGCGGCCCTGACAAAAGACAAATCAAAGCTCGGGTTGTGGCCGACGAGAATGGCTAATTTACAACGATGGCGGCGTACCGCGGCGTGCACCGGCTGCACGACGCGTTGCAGTGCCAGTGCTTCAGGAAGCGCGGCGCGAAACGGATGCGTCGGATCGATGCGATTAAACTCTAACGCCGCCTCGTGCAGATTGCCCCCCGGGAAAGGCTCGACGTGGGTTGAATGGGTCGCCTCACGTTGCCAATACCCCTCTTTGTTGATATTCAGCAGCACCACGGCGATCTCTAACAGCGCATCGGTTCTGGGGTTGAAACCGCCGGTTTCGACATCCACCACCACCGGCAGGAAGCCGCGAAAGCGGGCCGCAACTGGCGTGCACGGCAGCGGCGGCGTTTCCAGCGTCGTCATGCCTGCGCCACCGCCCAGCCGAGTGTCGCGCCGCCTCTGAACGGCACCACCGCTTCTCCCCCCGCGTACAGCAGCGGCGGCACCGCTGTGGTGCGGCGCTCTAGGCAGATCGTCCGGGGGTTGGTTGGGAGATTATAAAATGCCGCGCCATTGCGGCTGGCGAAGGCTTCTAACTGCGGCAACGCGCCGGCCTCATCAAAGACTTCCGCATACAGCGGCAGCGCTGCATGGGCGGTATAGATGCCAGCGCAGCCGCACGCGCTTTCTTTGCTGGCGCGTGGATGGGGCGCTGAATCGCTGCCAAGGAAAAAACAGGGTTCACCACTGGTCGCGGCGGCGACCAACGCCAACCGGTGCGCTTCACGTTTGGGCAGCGGCAGGCAGTAATGATGCGGTCGCAGCCCCCCGCTGAACAGCGCGTTGCGGTTGAGCAGCAGATGATGGGCGGTGATGGTGGCGGCGACGCGCTCGCCCTGACTGCGGACAAACGCCGCCGCCGCGGCGGTGGTAATGTGCTCGAACACCAGTTTTAAGCGGCGATGACGCTGCAGCAGCGGCTGCAATACGCGCTCGATGAACACCTGCTCACGCTCGAATACGTCCACCGCAGGATCGACTACCTCTCCGTGCACTAGCAATGGCAGCGCGGCCTCAGCCATCGCCGCCAGCACTGCATCCAGCCGTGTGATGTCGCGTACACCCGCCGCAGAATGGGTCGTCGCCGTGGCCGGGTAGTACTTCACTGCATGGACAATAGCGCTGTCTTTGGCGCGCTGGATTTCTTCGACGCGGGTCGTATCGGTCAGGTACAAGGTCATCAGTGGATTAAAATCGATCCCCGGCGGGATAGCCGCCACGATGCGCTGCCGGTATTGGCGGGCACGCTCGGTGGTGGTGATCGGCGGTAACAGGTTCGGCATCACGATAGCCCGCGCAAACTGCCGCGCCGTATCGCCGACGGTCAGCGCCAGCAGCGCGCCATCACGCAAGTGTACATGCCAATCATCGGGTTGGATCAGATGGATCGTGTCGCTCATTGGCTAAGTGCCTCAAAAAATCTTATCCACGATGATGGGGAAGAGGCTATCGTTTTATTTTTAATTGGGAGCCCTGCCCTTCATTATGCCAGAGCCCCGCCCTTCATTATGCCAGAACCTTACTACCACCCTCGGCCCTGCACGGCGCTAAGCCGAAAGCGAAGGCTGTACTGGGGTTAGGGGCTTGGGGGAAGGGAGGTACCGCGGTTAGGTGGGTTAAACACGCCCTAACCCTTTCCCCAATATAAACCTCTTTTCTGCAAATCTCTCCGCAACTGCCAAGCGCAGCTTGTGCAGCTTGCGGATTAAAATATAAATCCCAATGCGTTATTGTTGCGACTGCGGTTCGGGTTGCGGCTGCGGTTCGGGTTGCGGCTGCGGTTCGGGTTGCGGCTGCGGTTCGGGTTGCGGCAACAGACTATTGAGCGTCTGCAAAGCGCGCTGTTGGGTGCTTTGGGTGTTGAGCACCCAAGGGCGCAGAAAAATCACCAGTTCCGATTTGGCATAGGCATCGCTACGCGATTTAAACAGCTCGCCGATGACTGCCAGACGTGACAGCCACGGCACGCCGGCGGAATCATCGCGTATGCTGTTTTGCATTAAGCCACCGAGCACCGCGATCTGCCCGGAAGTCAGTCGCAGCACCGATTCCAACTCGCGTACGCGGAATATCGGGATCTGGTTGGTAACGTTAATCGCCGCCGCCGCTGGATCCGCTACGGTGTCGATGACGCGCGAAATCGTCGGCCGGATGCTGATCGTTACCTCGCCGTCAGCGCTGATCTGAGGGGTCAACGTCAGAATGATCCCCTCGGGTACGGTGCGCACGTCGGATTCGGTCGATACCGTCGGACTGCCGCCGCTGGTAGCCGCCGACACGACCTCGCTTTTTATATCAAAATATACGTGGTTATCGACCGCTTTCAAAGTCGCGGTGTGATTGTTCAGCACCATCAGTTTGGGGCTGGACAGTACCCGGGTGGTGCCAAATTCCTGTAGCAAGCGTACGTTGACACTGAGATCACTGCGGCTATTGGTGTAGCTAATCAGCCAGAACGGGGCATTCGCGAGACCGCTGGCAGGCCCGCCGGTGGTAAGGCTTTGCTGCACGCCAAGGTTGGAATTAGCGGCGAATTTCTCCCAATCGATGCCGGCGCGATAACGCTCCGACAGCTCAACTTCAACGATCGTCGCTTCCACCAGCACTTGGCGCCGCGCAGTCGCCATCGCGAGGTTAATGTAACGTTCGATCTGTTGGTGCTGCGCCGCCGTAGCGCGCACCACCAACAACCCATTTTCAGGGTTCGGCACCACTAGGCTTTCCTCTTTCGGGATCCCCTCGGGGTATAACCGCGCCGTGATCGGATCGCTAAGCAGCATGTGCCGCAGGGTTGTCGTCAGCGTTTGCCACAACTGATGATTGGACTCGGATTCGACCCGTGTAGTCGAGGTATTCAGGACCGAGCCGATCGCCGCTTGAGCGGAATCATTGGCGTTGATCTGGGTAGAAACGGCGACCAAGCTGTTGGTCTTGCGCCCCAGATTAACGTAGTTTATCGGATAGTTACGCAATGAGGTGCGCAGCGGCGCGATGCTCAGAGCACCGTCATAATAGTCATAGTCGATGAGCGCCTGGCGGGCGAGGCGCCGCAGGATCTGCGCCAGAGTTTGGTCAACTGCGCTGATGCTGACCAAGTCGCTGATCGCCGGATCGATATCAACGTTGAGCGCGGAATCCACCAACAAGGCAAACAGCAATTCCTTGATCGGGACTTCTTGGACGTTGATGGTGTAGCGCGTTGCCGGCAGCGCTTTTTCAGAAAAGCGGACAGCCGCATCAGGGCGCGGCGGCGCGACCGGCACCACTTTTTCCCGTGGCGGTGCCGCTATTGATGCCTGTGGTGGCGGCACCGCGGCGATATGGCCCTCCGATAGCTCGCGCGTTGCCTGCGGCGGCGGTTGGCATGCGATCACCGACGCACTCAACAGCACTAGGCAACCCCGCCACAGCCTCTGCCGGTGCCGCGGCAGAGCACCACCGCAGGCGTTGAGCACGCTCGCCGGTACCTCGTGCGGCAGTGAGTGAGGGCTTTGAAATGGCATTTTGCTGACCACTTGCCGATCTTCTTTAGGACACCTCGAAAAACTAGGGGTTGGGGGAAGGGATTGTTTTATGTTTATTTAGGAGCGCCTGCGGTGGGCCGTTCGCTGACCGGCAAAGACCCGTCAGCGGCACCTGAAATTATTGCTGGAAGGGGCTTCTCCTCCAGAACATCAGCGTAGCATTTTCAGAGCACTAAACGAAACCATGCCAGAGCCTTCACCCGTCCTCGGCCCTGCACGGCGCTAAGCCGAAAGCGCAGGCGGTACTGGGGTTAGGGGCTTGGGGGAAGGGAGTAGGGAGTTTAGGGGTGCTAAACACGCCCTAACCCTTCCCCCAATACAAACGTCGTTACCCTCCTTAGACTCCTGAGATATGCTAGGCGTTGCCTAGCATATCAGGATTAAAAATATTAAAGATCCCAGAGCCTCGCCCGAAGCCCTTTCCAGAGCCTTCACCCGTCCTCGGCCCTGCACGGCGCTAAGCCGAAAGCGCAGGCGGTACTGGGGTTAGGGGCTTGGGGGAAGGGAGTAGGGAGTTTAGGGGTGCTAAACACGCCCTAACCCTTCCCCCAATACAAACGTCGTTACCCTCCTTAGACTCCTGAGATGTGCTAGGCAACGCCTAGCATCTCAGGATTAAAAATATTAAAGATCCCAGAGCCCTCGCCCGAAGCCCTTTCCAGAGCCTTCACCCGTCCTCGGCCCTGCACGGCGCTAAGCCGAAAGCGCAGGCGGTACTGGGGTTAGGGGCTTGGGGGAAGGGAGTAGGGAGTTTAGGGGTGCTAAACACGCCCTAACCCTTCCCCCAATACAAACGTCGTTACCCTCCTTAGACTCCTGAGATGTGCTAGGCAACGCCTAGCATCTCAGGATTAAAAATATTAAAGATACCAGAGCCTCGCCCTCCACATTCCCAGTCTCGCACGGCTAACGCAAAAAGGCGCGTCAGTTATCGATCTCGTCCATCTTTTTAATCGTAAAAGCGATGGCGTTGGCCGCTTTTTTCAGGGTTTCTGTTTCTGCAAGTGTGAGCGTGCGGCCTTGGCGGGATTTGAGGTATTTCTCCAGCGGGCGGTAGCCGCCGATTTGAAAATTGAAAAGCAGCAGCGGGACGGGGGCAAGCCATTCGTGCTGATTAAAATACAACCGCTCTGTTACGGCGTTGTAGTGGACTGTTTCCACTGCGTGGGAGGTGCCGGTGCCGTCGTGCAGTGCGTTATCGCCAGCGCAGTTGGCGCGCAACAGATGAGCGGCGATTAATTCCCCGCCGATAGCGGCGAGGCGTTGGAAGGCGGCGTTTCCCTCGGGGAAAGGGATGCGCGGAAAATCGCTGCGCAGGAACTCGGCGTAGCGTTTGCGGTAATCGGGCGAGTGCAAGATGGCATAGATGCAGCCGAGAATGTCCTCTGGTGAATACTGCGTGCCATAGCGGTCGTCAATCCAGCGGCGAAACGCCGGCTGGAGGTTTTCGCTGCGGCGGGTTGTGCCGAGTTCGCTGTCGTAGCGGTAGAGGGGACAGCATAATGCTCCACCTCTCCGATTAAGATTCAAGTCAACGATTGATTCGGCTACAAAAACAGCGTTAAATTCATCTCCACCAATAGCACTTGCCTGTCGAATTACTGTAATTGCGAGATTATTTCCCGCCAATATATGACGCATGACTTCGGGGCGATGTCGCTCCATGGTTTCCTTGCCGTAATAGCACCAGCGGGTATCAAACGGGCGATACGCACACGGCTTCAGCTTTTCATCAAAAGAGAAACTCCCCCTGAGTGATTTGCGTGCGGATTCCAGTTCCCAGCCGCTAGTATCTTTAAGATTGTAGAACTCGCGCAAGCTTTCCGTGCTGATGCCAGTGTCGATTAGTTCTTCTATGCGCATCTTGATTGTTTTGGCGTCAAAAGCAAACGCGAAATGATCGCGGGAGGTAACAATACCGACACTATTTACCGGGAAGATTTCTTGCAGTGGGATAAATTGCTCGTATTCGTGGGCAGTCGCCTCATCACGGGGAATAAACAGGTACTTTGAGGAAGTGGGTGCCAGCGTTTTCCATCGGATGGTTGTAAGATCATGCGCCAAACAGGCGGCGTATTTGTCCTTGCGCATCCCCCACCAATCGGCGTGAAAAACGCCTTTGTTTTTTGTTTTTGGGTTCTTAACCAATAGGCTGATAGCCACGCCTTGACGAATATCAAACACATTTTCGTCTTTACCGCCATCCGGCGCGGTTTCTTTTTTGTTGGCGTTGCCGTGCAGATCGAGAAAATACAGCGTATCAAACGTACCGAGCAGGCTGTGCCTCATGCCGCGAAAAGTCGGATTGTCGAGAAAGCCGTGGTTGGTGATGATAGCGACGATGCCGCACTCCACCTGTGCCATTTTCCACTGGGCGAAGCGGATGAACTTCACATAATCATCCTGTAGCCATTTCGGGTTTCTTTCGCCAAAATACTGGCCATCTACATATTTGTAGATTTCTATTAAATCACCAATCCATGTGCGGCGAGTATCTATCACTTCCTTGTTTTTCTTTAGCTTGTGGGGACGAACATACTGTTCCTCACTTTTGTTTTGCGAATGCCCGGCATACGGCGGGTTGCCGCATATCACCAGCACCTCTGAATCCTTTACTCTCTGCGCCTGATACGCCTCTTCAGTCAATGCCGGCAGAATGTTCGGCGCTCTGGTCTGGTTGCTGATTGGCTCTAGGGTGTTGGTCAGAAAGATATTGATGCGTTCGTCTTCTTTTAGCGGTACCCCGTTATCCAGCAAAAATTGCGACAGCTTGAGATGGGCGATGGCGTAGGGTGCCATCAGCAGTTCAAAGCCGTAAAAGTTTTTCAGAAGGTGGTCGTGGGTCAGCGCATCGCCGCGCGCCAGCGGTGTACTCGACAACACGCGGCGGATCATCTCAAGCATGAAGGTGCCGGTGCCGGCGGCAAAATCGAGGGCGGTAACGGCACCCGGCTCGGCTAAGCCGCCAGCAAAGCCAAAGTCGCGGCGCAACAGATCGTCCACCGCGCGCACGATGAATTTAACCACCGGCGGCGGGGTGTAATAGACGCCGCGTTGCTTGCGCAGTCTGGCATCATAGGCGGCGAGAAAGTTTTCATAGAAATAGATGTACGGGTCATCGGTGTCGCCAACCCCTTTGTCGTCAATGACTTCGTTGCCAGCCCCTTTGTCGCGGTGGCGGTAGGACATGGTTTTGCGTACCGCCGCCACGTTCATGGTGTTGATGATCGCTAGGATGTCGCCCACCACCCAGTGGATGTCCCCATATTTGGATTCGTTCAGTTTCTGGACAAAGAGGGCAATTTCGCGGATGACGGCGAAGTTGGTGGGAATGTGCTCACTGATATCCTTCAGTTTGAGCTGGGCTGCGGGGGGCGCTTTGAGCTTCGCCAGTAGCAGGCTATACACTAGGGTTTGGGCGAACACATCGGCGAATTGGGTGAACTCAAGTTCGGTGCCAAGGGCGCTTTGGAAAGCCGCCAGCAAGCCGTGCAGAAGCGATTTGTTGGGAGCATCGCTGGCATGGGCTTCAAGCCCTTGGCGCAATCGTGCGCAGCGTATTGCCAACGCCGCCGCCAGCCGGTTGGCATCGCCGATTTTATCGACCCCGGCGTCCATGAAGGTACGCAGCAGGGCGGCGAAAGCGGCTTTGGTGCTCTTATCAGGGGATTCCGTCAATCCCAACTCTGCGATCGTTTTGCCGCCGCGCAACAGCCGCCAGCGCCAGCAATCGGTGAGCAGGATGTTGTTGGACAAGGCGCGGTATTTGTCCAGTTGTGCGGTGGTGGCCGGTTTTTGCAGCGTGGCACCGGGGGGCTTGCATTCCACATAGCCGATGACGCCGCCGCCTTTGGCACTGATACGAAAATCGGGCGCGCCGCTGTTTTTGACGCGGCGCGGCTCTTGCAGGATATCGACCGAGATACCGAACTCCGCCGGCGCTGCTTGCAGCATGATTTGCATCGGCGTACGGTAGGAAAGCTCGGTGGCGTCGCCAGCGGCGGCAATGTTGGCGATCGCCTTGGTATAGTTGCTTAGCCAGTGCATGGCGTGAATTATACTCCCCCCCTGTGCGCATCCATCAGGGCTTTCGCATCCTTTCAGCTATAAGCAGCCAGCACTGGCTTCAACGCGCCCGAATCATAACCAGATTGCCGATCAGCGCCAAACCAACCCCGATGAACGCAAGGCTGGTCCAATGGTAAGATTCAAAAACGGTAGAGATCAGCAGCGCCAACAGGGGAAACATGACGGTGGCATAAGCGGCCCGGGCGGGGCCGATTCTGCCGACTAAGGTCAGATAGCAACTGAACGCAATCACCGACGAAAATACCGCCAGCCAGATTAACCCGCCAATGTACTTAAGGCTCTGTTCAATAATGAAAGGCTGGCCTCGCAACCCGGCAAACAGCCCGAGAAACATAGCACCATACAGCATCCCCCAGCAATTGGCGCTGATTACCGCAACCCCCCGTTTCTGGGTAGCAACCGATGCCATGTTGCCAATACAGAAAATTAGGGTGCCACTCATGCTCAACATCAAACTGGTCAAGGCCGCCTCCGATAAATCAAGCTCCGACCAATAAATCAGAGCCAGCCCGCTGAAACCCATCAGCGCCGCGACGATTTGCAGCGCCCTTGGCCAACGCCAACTCAGCGCGGCAACCAGTAAAATGTTGATGATGGCAGCGGTAGAGAACACCAGCGCCAATAAGCCGGATGCAACCCCGCTGCTGGCATAATAAAACAGGGCGAAATTAACGCTGAACAAGCACAATCCCATCAATGCCAAATACAGATGGAGCGATGGCGAAAAGCGCAGCGGTAACCGCAAATACAACGCAATCCCAAAAGATAACGATGCGGCAATCACAAACCGCCAGAAAATGGAAACCTCTGGTGCAACGATGCCCACCTGCCATTTCAACGGCAGCCAACTGGTTGACCACGCAAATACCACCAACCCATAGAGCAGATAGTCGCGTCCACTCATCTAGGAACCTCGAAAAACCTTGAATGGGATAGCGGTTTCCCGAGGTTCCCGGTTGTTGATCGCAGATAGCCTCGCTCTGGTAGATTCACGGCGTGATTGTTCAGGGTTGAAAAATGATATTATCAGAACTGGAAATAAGCGGATTATATGTTGATGATACGAGGAAAATATGATGGCTATGCTGCTGGGTGCCATGTCGCCGAATACCTCACACTGTTGCCGAAGCGGCTGCTCGGCTTGCCTATTGACCCGCTCGCGATCCTGATGTTGCCGCTTAAGCATGATAGAACGCATGCAATTGCTCGGTATTACTTCATCGGCAATGAAACCATGGACGAGCAGTACGCCAGCACTTGCCACACCGAACCATGGTTGAACGATTAGTGACTGGCAACCATGACATTGATGGTTATGGGGTAACTTCGCAGCGTAGCCGCGATCGCCTAGCTGAGGTTCTCAGCGCCGCCGGTATCAGGCATCCTGAGGTCTTGGCGGCGATCCGCGCCACGCCGCGCCATATTTTCGTTGAGCCGGGGCTGGCCGCCAGCGCGTATGAGAATACTGCGCTGCCGATAGGGTTTGGTCAGTCGATCTCGCAGCCCTATATTGTTGCGATCATGACTGAGCTGGCGCTAAGAGATGGCGATTTCACCTCAGCGTTGGAGGTTGGCACCGGCTGCGGCTACCAAACCACGATTCTGAGCAAGGTATTCCAGCAAGTCTATTCCGTCGAACGCATCGAGGCATTGGTTCATCGAGCGCGCGAAGCGATGTACCGCCTGGGAGTGCGCAATGCCAAAATCCGTTATGCCGATGGCTACCTCGGCTGGACGCAGTATGCACCTTTTGATGCCATTGTGGTCACCGCCGCGCCCGAGGCAATTCCTGCACCGCTGCTTGAGCAGTTGGCTATCGGCGGTCGTTTGGTGATCCCGGTTGGCGGTGATAAGCAAATCCAACAATTGGTAGTCGTTGACCGCTCAGCCACGGGATTCACCCAGCGCATCGTCGAAGCGGTGCGCTTTGTTCCGCTGGTGAGTGGATTAAAATAGGCTGATATGCGCCCGCGCAGCGTTCACGGCGACTGGCTGTGGCTAACCCTGATCCTGATCCTGCTGTTGAGTGCTTGTTCATCCTCAAAAACATTCCCCAAAAAAACACCAGAGGTATCCGAAAGCGAGGCGGCGTTCAGCATTGCTAGCGCTGCCCCTAAAGCATATTACACCGTCAAACCGGGTGACAATCTGTATTCAATTGGCTTGATTTACGATCGCGATTACCGCCAACTGGCACAGCAAAATAAGATCCGCAACCCGCATCGCATCTACCCCGGACAACGGATCGCCATCCCGCCGCAGACAGCCTACGCCGCCCAGCTCGACAGCGCTGCTATCGAAGCATCACCAGCAAGCACGCCGCAAACGCAAACGGCAAACCACACCAGCGCGACGCCGGCAGTCGCTTCCCGTCCCATCCCCACATCTGCCACGCCGCCAGCGGCCTCCGACGCGGCTTCAGAAAAGCCCCCTCGGCCCAAGTTGCGTCGGCCCTCAACGGCTTGGGTATGGCCTGCCGACGGGCCGATCACTCACGGTTATGGCAAAGGCAACAAAGGGATCAACATTGGCGGGAGCACAGGGCAGCCAATAAGAGCCACCGCTGAGGGTCAAGTGGTTTATAGCGGCAGCGGGCTTTCTGGCTATGGCAAGCTGATCATCTTGAGGCACAGCAAGGATTATCTCAGTGCCTATGCTCACAACCACGCGGTGCATGTCAACGAGGGTGATAGCGTCGCCGCCGGGCAGCACATCAGCGATATGGGGCATACCGGCACCGATCGCGTGATGCTGCATTTTGAGCTGCGCAAAAGAGGGCAGCCGCTCAATCCAGAGGATTATTTGCCAAAGCGCTAACTGATTCATCGGTGCGCTTTGCCACATGCCCGCTATGCGTTGCGCCGCTATTCGTCAAGCGCACCTACTGCAACAACGCTAAGCGGCATGGTTCTTAGCACACACCAGCCCACCCAAAACTGTACCAAACCCCCATCCCATTTGAGGGGTTTCCGAGGTTCCTATTTTAATGAATGAAGGCTGGCTGGCGTTCCCGTGAACTGAGCGGGGGGTATTTTTGCACCCCTGTAGCGCTTCCAGCGTCAACGAACGCAACCGTTATTTGGCCATCGAGCGGCTGGCTCTGAAAGCCCCAAAAATGCGCAACCCAACGCACTGCTCCCGCAGCATCACCAGCGCCGCGGTCGCCGCTGCGTGTTGTGGATGACCGATGAATTCGAGATACACCGCATCAATGTGAAAACCCGCATCGCTCATATAGGTTTCGCATTTAATGATCCATAACCCGTTGGTTACGATGCACGCCAGCGCCTCGGAGAGGGCGGCGGCGCGGTTGGCCAAGTGCAACAGACACGCCGTTATCCAGCCTTCGCGGGGGCTGCCCAGCGGCGTCAGAGGCTGTCGCGCAAACACCACAAAGCGCGTGGTATTGTCAGCCAGGTCCTGAATATCGGCGCAAAGTACCCTGAGACCATAGATGCTGGCGGCGACACTGGAGGCGATCGCGGCGGTGGTTGCGCAGCGCGCCTTGGCGACCTCGCGCGCGGCGCTGGCGGTATCGCTGGTTTCCACCCTTTGCAGCGCCAGCCGAGACAGGAAACGATGACATTGGTCAAGCGCTTGGCGATGGCTGATCACCTGTTTGATACTTTTCAACGTAGCGCCGCCGCACCCCAGCAGGCAATGCTTCACTGGTTGAAAGTGCTCAGCGACGATCGCCAGCTCGCAGCAGCGCAATAAGGCATGAACTGCGGCGACACGACCACCGACTGGATTCTCGATCGGAATCATCGCCTGATCAGCACGCCCTGCGGCAACCGCCGACAGAGCTGCCGAAAATGACGGATAGGCAACCGCTTGGCTATCTCTGAAAAGGGCCGACTGGCAGGCGAGATGAGAATAAGAGCCGGGCTCTCCAGCGTAGGCGAGGATCATGCTGCGATCTCCTAGTGCGTGTTGTGTTGAGGCCGGGTTTATCGACCAACGCGTTATAATCTGCGTTGGCTTTGCGCCTCCAACACCCTGTTCCTCATGGTGTTATAGTAGGGAAAGGGTATATTAATCGATAACTGATGGGGCTTACGAAATGGCTCATAGCAACCCTTTCTCCACCTCCCCCCCCTCCCATTTCAGATCTTCCGAGGCTCCCTGATGTTTTTTCGCGCTCCTTTGATGGCGTATGATGGGCTGCTAGGTGCCCAAAGGGCGTAATCGGAAGCTCAAAGCCCTGCTTCTCCAATCCATCGTAGCCCAGCGTCAGCGGCAATAGCCCCGACAAACCGCAACCGTCATCCGCCCACCAAACCCAAGACCCGCAATGAAAACACTTCACATCCCGATTGATCTGGCCCGCAACAGCTACACGATCACGATCGGCATTGGCTTGTTACAACGCCCCGACAGTTGGCCAGCGGTTTTACGAGCACGGCGGCTGCTGATCGTCACCGACACCGTCATCGCGCCGTTATACCTTACAGCGTTGCAAAGCAGACTGGAAAGCTACGGCTGCACCTGCACTGCATTGCAGTTGCCCACAGGCGAGAGCCAGAAAAATTTCACGACCCTGCAAGCGATACTGGAGCGCCTGTTGCAGCAACACTTCGCACGCGATGCTGTGGTGGTCGCGCTCGGCGGTGGGGTGATCGGTGACCTCAGCGGCTTTGCCGCTGCTGTCTTCCAGCGCGGCATTGATTACGTGCAGGTGCCGACCACCTTGTTAGCCCAAGTGGACTCTGCGGTCGGCGGCAAAACGGCGATCAACCACCCGCTGGGGAAAAATATGATCGGCGCATTCCATCAGCCGTGCGCAGTGCTCACCGATCCAGCCACGCTGCGCTCTCTGCCGCAGCGCGAACTGCAAGCCGGGCTGGCAGAGGTTATCAAATACGGGGTGATCGCCGATCCGGCTTTTTTTGCTTGGCTGGAAAAGCATATTGCCGCGTTGCGGCAATGCGACCTTGATTTGCTGACAACGGCGATTGAACATTCATGCCGCATTAAAGCCGAAGTGGTCTCACGCGACGAGCACGAGAGTGGGGAACGGGCGCTGTTGAACCTCGGCCATACCTTCGGTCACGCCATTGAAGCCGGCATGGGGTATGGCACTTGGCGGCACGGCGAGGCAGTCGCCGCTGGTATGTGCGCCGCAGCACGCACCTCGCAACTCGAAGGCCGGCTAACTGCAGACAGCGTGCAGCGTATCGAAGCCTTGGTCACCGCTGCCGGCCTGCCCACGCAAATCCCCTCCACGTTAGCACCAGAGCGCATGCTGGAGCTGATGCGTAGCGACAAGAAGATTAAACGCGACCGCATCCATCTGATATTGATTAACGCCATCGGTCACTGCGAGAACACGGCTGATTATAACGCTGCATCGCTTCATCGCGTACTGACCGGTGATGCGCCACGCGCCTTCGCCGCTCCTTTATAAGACACCCTGCTGTTTTTTTAAGAGACTCCCACGCGGCACCGATGACTCCGCCGCGGTATCGTTAAAAATCCGCAGCTCACTTGGCTACCGCTTGCAGGTCAGCGACGCGCTGGGTGCGCAGTCGCTGCAGCATCGCTTGGCTGATATGCGAGCTGCCGCTGACCAGTTCATCGCTGTCAAGACCGCTATGAGGATCGCTGCTGACGGTGATCAATCCACCGGCTTCTTGTACTAACAACGTACCGGCCGCAAGCGGTGGTTGCGCTGCTTGGTATCCCCAGCACCAAAGCCCATCCAGCCGCCCCGCGGCGACATACGCCAAATCCAGCGCTATCGCACCGCTCTGGCGAATGCCGGCGGTATCGGGCAGCAGGCACTCGAGCGTACGCGCATAGCGTACGCTGGCATCGTTGCCAACGGATGGGCGCGCGCAGTGGCACGCGATCAGCGCCTCGGCAAGGCTGCGACAACCGCTGGCACGGATGCGATGCCCGTTCAACTGCGCACCGCAACCGCGCGAGGTGGTGAACCATTCTTGGCGCAGCGGATCAATGACCACTGCGTGTTGCAATCGGTCACGCTGCTGGAAGGCGATCGAAACCGCGATCTGAGGGAAGTTATGCAGGTAGTTAACAGCGTTATCGAGTGCGGCAACCAGCCAGCGATGGTCGCCCAACTGCGCGGTTGGCTGCGGGCTATCAGCACCAGCGATGATGATCGCATGCCCCGGGTGAGCTCTGTGGATCACCTGCGTTACCGCTCGCGCCAGCAGGTGGTTGGTGGTTACGGTGAACTCGGCTACTGCGACAGGGTTGGTGCGCCCCGGCGTTACCCGATCGAGACGCTTCAGGAGGATATTCCCCGCCGCTCGTGCGGCGTCGATAGCAATTCTTTGGAGAGGGTGCATCGGTATTTGATGATCGAATCGATTAACTCAGATTATTGCTGTCAAACAAATAGCCCAAGATCAAAGTGATAATGCTGAGCAAACCGAAGAACATATCCTTATATCCAAAGTCGCTTAAAGATTCCCAAGGAAAGAATAATGTCGCCATTATAAGGACGAGACACAAGAAAGCTAAAAACCCTGATATATTTCCTGGTTTCTCTTTCTTTCCACCCCAGAGCCACCCCAGAAAACCCAGTTCGCTTTTAAACTGTACTTGCTCGTGGGCGAGGGAATCCCGTCCATATCCTACTTCTTTATCAGTGCTTGCTTCATCTGGGCTTTGATCTGCCTTTATCTCTTTATGTGCTAAGAAAATATTTGGGTTCTTTATTAGTCTGGTTCATGTCAGGAACGATGGCCCAGAGCAATAAAATATTGGCGTATTGAGGCATCCGACAACTACACTTTTACGGCTTCTATGGCTTCTGACCACGGGGTTCCTGCAGCATGGGTTGAATGCGAAAGCTGGAGCCCCGAGTAGTCTTTGTATATACCCCACACCCGATCAAAAATGTCATAGAAGGGACGCTCTTTAACTCCCACTCTGAAAACCTTTCTTCCCTCTTTGCCTAGATCAACCGCATAGTCACGAATATGATCGCGCCCCGCGGTTTTGAATTGATGGTATAACGATACTAGGACCGGGCCATAACGCCATGCTTCAAAACCCTCCCTAACGACGGGGGTGCCGCGTATCGCCAGAAACCATCCGTTCAAGTAGTAAACCAGCTTCTGGACTTTCAGTTGATCCATATCGGTACGTTCTTCCTGCAACGCTTGGTATAGAAATGAATTGGCTACATGAGTCGGGTTATACATGGCCCACGCTCCTTTTATTGAGCCATCATGTTTAAACTAATGTACTGATCCAGTATAGTGTCCCCTAGAAAACCCATCTTGATGGCCCCCTCAAAGGACTCTAAGCATCAGCAATGCCTCTCGCGTTACGGCTGAGCCGATCATACAGTGCATGTGCGCTGCTACTGGCAATGCATGCGGCGGCAATGATAGCGCTTGCGATGACGCTACCGCCGTTGGCGTGGTGGTCAGCGCTGCAAGGGGTGCTGTTGTTGGCGGTATTATACAGCGGCTATCGATCACTGCGCGAGCATGGGTTGCGCAACGCCGCTGACGCCATCGTGGCGCTGCGCCTGCACCAGCGGGATGGCTGGTTGAGCCTCGCTAATGGTCGCTACAGCAAGGTCGAGCTGGTGTCCGGCTACTGTATGCCGTGGCTGGTCGTCATCCGCTTGCTGCTGAATGACGGTCGGCGGCGAACGCTCATCATCCCAAGGGATGCGGTAGCACTCGAAGCGCATCGGCGCCTGCGCCAGATAGTGCGCCATTTGCACTGCCTTGGCACAGACCCAAGTTGATAGCCGGTAACACACGATCACTCGACCGTGCGCACGCATCCGTGGCGCATCAGCGGTAGCCGGCCAGGCTGAGTCTTCAAGCAGGCGGCTCGGTGAGGCGTCGCCCAACTGTGCGCAGTCAGCGCACCCGGCGGCGCTCTTCAGGTAACCGCTTGGATGCGGTGGTAGAGGATAATCGTGAACTCTTCGGTGAACAGTTCATAACGCGTGTACAAGCGCTCGGTATTGAGGCTGAACCGATTGTATGCGATGACCGCTGGGATCGCTGCAAACAGCCCCATTGCCGTCGCAATTAAAGCTTCTGAAATACCGGGTGCCACCATGGCTATGGTCGCCTGATCGACGTTACCGAGCGCCTGAAACGAGATCATGATCCCCCATACGGTGCCAAACAATCCAATGTAGGGGCTGGTCGATCCAACGGTTGCGAGGAACGGCAGGTAGTGCTCCAGCAGCTCGCATTCGCGGCTGGAGGCAATGCGCATTGCCCGCTGGATGCCAGAAAGGATCGTATCAGCATGGGCATTCAACTGCGATGGGTGCTGACTGTGTTTGGCGAATTCCCCATAGCCAGCCGAAAACACGCGCTCCATGCCCTCAATGCGATCGCTTTTTTTGACAATTGAGGTATGCAGTGCATTTAACTCTTGCCCTGACCAAAAGCGGCGCTCAAAGCGATCGGCGGCGCGGAACGCATGCGCAAATACCATGTGTTTTTTGAAAATGATACCCCACGAGACCAATGAACACAGCAGCAGGATCAGCATCACCACTTTAACCGGTAAACTCGCCGCAAGGATGAGGGAAGCAAAGGATAAATCAACGTCCACGGGGCATGTTAACTCTTTTGAGCGAGGCGGCGGTTGGGTGGCGTGAGGGTTGGACGTTCCATTGGATGAACTTTAAAACGTTTGATGCGAGCATTGCATGGTCGGTTCAGCAGCGCTGCTGATTTTAACATGAGGTCTCTTACTCAGTACGTTATATTGGGAATCTTGAAAAATGGCAACGGGATGGGGTTTGGGGCAAGGGATATGCTTACCTGTAACGTAAGCTCATTGATTTATAAACCTTTCCCCAATAGGTAAGCGCAGTAGGGCACCTCGAAAAGTTAGCAAAGCTAGTTTTCGAGGTGCCCTATTCATTTTATGGCTTGCGCCACGCTTCAGATAGAAGTCGGGCGACCATCCCAGCGGGCAAAATTAGCCAATAAGCGCAGCCCGTCGCGCTGGCTTTTTTCGGGGTGGAATTGCACCGCAAACATTGGGCCGGCGGCGATCGCGCTGGCAAAGACGGTACCGTAGTCGGTAACCCCGCAGCACGCCGCGCTATCTTCTGGTGCCACATAAAAACTATGCACGAAGTAGAAACGTGCGTCATCATTGATGCCTTGCCAGAGTGGGTGAGCACGGTGCTGGGTCACCCGATTCCATCCCATGTGTGGGATATTAAGCGGTTTACCGGCACCCGCAGGGGTTGCCTTGAAGCGCACCACTGGTCCGCGGATAACGCCAAACCCCTGGCTTGCGTAGTGTTCTTCGCTGCGTTCCAGCAACACCTGCATGCCCATGCAGATCCCAAGAAACGGTCGCTCCGCAGCGGTTTTGATCAGCACCTCGCGCAACCCTCGCCGATCGAGTTCAACGATGCAGTCGCGCATCGAACCTTGCCCCGGCAATACGCAGCGATCGGCGGAATCGATGACCGCGGCAGCGTTGGTAACGACGACTTCGGTGTGGCGATCGCAGACATGGCGCAGTGCTTTCGATACTGAATGCAGGTTGCCCATGCCGTAGTCAACGACGGCAATGCGTTGGCGCATCAGCGATGCCAAACGGCTACCGCGGATGTGCGGGCGCGGACGGGACGCGGAATTTGCGACGGAAGATCGACAAGCATCTTTTCAGGGAAGCCGGTGCAATGTTGCACGCGGCATCATCGGATCGCAGACCATCAGCGTTGTTTTGCGCGGCGCTTTGAGGAACCCGCGGTTTTTGATCTGGTCGCGGGGGCTGCCGCTAACAACGCCTGCGCTTCTTCCAGAGTGATATTTGCCGGTTCTTTGTCTTTGGGCACGCGCGCATTTTTCTTGCCGTCTGTTATATAGGGACCAAAGCGACCGGCGATAATACGGATGTCGGCCTCTTTGAATATACGGATCTCGCGTTGCGCCTCGACAAGGCGCTTCGCTTCGATCAACTCCAGCGCGCGCGGCAGATCAAGCGTGTATGGATCATCGTCGCTCCCCAGCGAAACATATTTGGTACCGTATTTAACATACGGCCCAAAGCGACCGACGTTGGTTGAAACCGGGGCACCGTCGGGAGTATGACCGAGGTCGCGCGGCAGCCTGAATAACTCCAACGCCTGCTCAAGGGTGATCTGCGTCATTGAGTACTGCTTAGGGATACTGGCAAACCGCGGTTTCTCATCATCTTCGGCGCTGCCGAGTTGCACGCAAGGGCCATAACGCCCCATGCGGGCGGATATTTCTTTCTTGCTGTGCGGGTCAATGCCCAAAACCTGCGCGTACGTCACCTCACTGCGACTGACGCTGCTCTTTTCCTCAATGGTACGTTGGAACGGGTCCCAGAAGTCGCGCAGCAAGGGCTGCCATTGGCGCTTGCCTTTCGCCACGCGATCGAGATCATCTTCTAGGTGGGCGGTGAATTTATAATCGACATAGGTTGCGAAGTGGTTGGTCAGGAAATGGCTCACCAGCCGCCCGATATCGGTGGGATGAAAGCAGCGCTTGCGCAATTCCGCGTATTCGCGCTGCTGCAGGATATGTAGAATCTGCGCATAGGTCGAGGGCCGCCCAATGCCGTGCTCCTCCAGCGTGCGGATCAACGAGGCTTCGTTGTAGCGCGGCGGCGGCTCGGTGAAATGCTGCTCGGGGCGGATAGCGCGCAACGCCACTCGATCGCCTTTTTTAAGCACGGGTAGTTTAGCTTGGCGATCGGCGGCGAAAGCCTTGTCAGCATTGTCTTTAATCGTTTCAGCGGTGGTTTCTTCATACAGCATCAGAAAACCCGGCGTCGCCACGGTGGACCCCGTGGCGCGGAACAGATCGGGTGGTTCTTCGGCTACGGCGGCACTGCAACTGAGATTGACGACCACGGTATTGATCGTCGCGTGAAGCATCTGGCTGGCGACGGTGCGTTTCCAGATCAGTTCATACAAGCGGCGCTGATCGTCGCTGAGATAGCTCCCGATCTGCTGCGGAGTGTGCTGCACCGAAGTTGGGCGGATGGCCTCGTGCGCTTCCTGAGCGTTGCGAACGCGCGTCTTGAAGGTGCGCGCTTGGGGTGGCAAATTATCGTGACCATACTGTTGCTCAATGTAAGCACGGATGTCGCTAAGCGCATCCTGCGCCAGCACCACAGAATCGGTGCGCATATAGGTAATCAACCCCACCGACTCGGCACCGATGCTGACGCCTTCGTACAGTTGCTGGGCGATGCGCATCGTGCGCTGCGCGCTGAGTTTAAGTTTATGCGCCGCTTCCTGCTGCAAAGTAGAGGTGATAAACGGCGCCGCAGGCAGGCGCTTACGCTGTTTCTTCTCCACTTGGTGAACATATAAGGCGTCGCCGGCAGCCGCAGTTAGGTGTGTTTTTATAGTATTCGCGGTGCTTTCATCGCTGATACTGAACTGCGACAGTTTGTTCCCATGCAGACGCCACAGTTTGGCACCAAACGGCTGCTGAAGGTGCTCCAGATCGGCCTCCATAGTCCAGTACTCACGCGCCTCAAAGGCTTCAATTTTAAGTTCGCGTTCGACGATCATGCACAACGCCGGGCTCTGCACCCGCCCCGCCGACAAACCCGCTTGGATTTTCTTCCACAGCAGAGGAGACAGGTTGAAACCAACCAGATAGTCCAGTGCTCTACGGGCTTGCTGGGCATTGACTAGGTCGATCGAGATCGCACGTGGGTTAGCGATTGCCTGTTTGATCGCCCGTGCGGTGATCTCATTAAACACCACCCGGTGGATCAATTTATCATTCAATACGTTATGCGTGCGCAGCAATTCAAGCACATGCCACGAGATCGCCTCCCCTTCGCGATCGGGATCGGTGGCCAGATACAGCACCTCAGCACTCTTTACAGCAGTGCTGATTTTCTTGACGTGTTGTTGGTTGCGCGGGATGGGATCGTAGTGCATCAGGAAGTCTTTATCCGGCTCCACGGCCCCGCCCTTGGGGATCAGATCGCGTACGTGCCCATAGGATGCAAGCACCTCGAAATCCTTTCCCAAGTACTTTTTGATGGTGCGTACTTTAGCGGGTGATTCAACAACAACAACATTCTTTGCCATGGTCGGTTACTTCTGCGAAAGCGTTGAAGGGAGCGGTCTTTGAAACTCTGGGATCCGGCTGCTGACGCAGGATTAGCGCAGCATGACTGCCGGCGGTTGGCGACGCGATAAAAAAAACCCGGCGTTCAAGGCGGAGGAGGGTGGGAGTCGAACCCACCGAGTGTGTGCAACACACCCCAACGAGTTTGAAGCCCGTGCAGGCCACCGGGTCCCGATCCTCTTCCGCTGCGGAGTATAAATCCGCTACTTGGGGTTAGTCGAATATTTTATTCACGGTGCTGACCATCATGCGCTCCTCGGCGAGTCGTCGGGTAAGCCCGCGGGAATCAAAATATTCCAGTACAGCGATCGCAAAATTGCGTCCGATGGCAGCCCGATCGCGATACTCACTGACCGTGAAGCGTTGCCCGGCAACACCCATATCGGCGGCGATGGTCGCCAGTTTTGCGACCGTTGCGGGCCACAGGTAACGCTTGGCGATGTATCTCAGAAAACCTTTGAACGCCAGTTGCTGCAGTTGGCGCTCAAGTTCCGCCGGCGGGCATTGCAACTGTGCAGCCAGTTCAACGACACCCGGTGGTTGCAGAATCTGCGGTGGCATACAGCGCTGCAAGTGCTGCAGGACGCGGGCTTCGGCCACTGGCAGGCGCACTGGCTGCGCCGGCTGACGATAACATCGCCCCTCTTTGATGAGAACGCCGTCAACCACCTTTTGGGTCAGGATTGACAGAAGCAGCGGTCGCCATTGAGGCGCAACCGTTTCGCGCAGTTGGTGGATGGTAGGGCCGCTGCGCTCAGCGTGACGTTGGCACCAGTCACTTATCGCGTGGTTAATCTGCTCCTCCAGCTTGTGCCACAGCGGCTTATAAACCACCATTGACGTGCCCGCTGGGGCAACCGCAATCGCTGCTGCGGCAGTGCGCAGTTGTTGCTCGCCAGCGACGCTCAGATTGCGTGCGCGGACAAAACCTTCCAAGTCAAACGGCGCTGCACTGCGCGCAACCGCCTGCGTCAGCGCTGCCAGTGGGTCGGCCCGCAACAGCGCCTCTGATAGCGCTAAGCGCTGGCGTTGTTTGCGGTCGTGGCGCAGCCCCTGCGGATCGACCACTACGGCACCCGCGAGGGTATGGCGTGCGCTTTGGTCGCGCAGCACGATCCGATCGCCCCAACAAACCGCTACCGCTTGATGCAGCACTAACTGCGCAAACCCGCTGCCGCCAGGCGCTACCGTTTTATTACTGAAGAGGGCGATGCGACCACTGACATCGGCGCTGCCGTGATGGATATGGAGCGGCATCCAGTGTTTAAGTGGGCCAGCGGCGCGCGCCAACAATTGCAGGCGGACATCAATCCGATCGCTCACCAGCAAAGCGCGGCTGTCAACCAGCCACTGGCCGCGCCGCAGGCGTTCGCTTGCTGCGCCGAGCAGCGTGATGTTGAGGGCGCAACGCTGGCCGGCATACGCTGCGGCGGCGGGTGCCCCTTGGGCATGGACGCCGCGCACGCGAACGCGACCACCGGCGGGCGCAAGGCAGAGCTTATCGCCAGGCTGCACCTTGCCTGAAAACACCGCGCCAGTTACCACCAAGCCCGCGCCAGTGACGCTAAAACAGCGGTCGATAGCGAGGCGAAAGCCTTGATCGGCTGCCTTTGGCGCGAGGGTACACGCCCGCTGATGCAACGCGCAGCGCAGCGCTTCAATACCGCTGCCGTGCGGTGCGCATACCGCAAATAGCGGCGCGCCAGCCAGGGCCGTAGGTTGCAGGGTGACGCTGACGGCGTGTTTCACCTCAGCGATACGTGCGGGAGCCACGCGGTCGCATTTGGTGATCGCCACCGCCCCCTGCGAGACACCCAGCAAATCCAGAATCGCCAGATGCTCCAAGGTTTGCGGCATCACCCCATCGTCCGCTGCGACCACCAGCAAAGCGAAGTCAATCGCCGCTACCCCGGCCAGCATGTTATGGACGAAGCGCTGATGGCCGGGGACATCAATAAACCCCAACACCCGGCCGTTTGCCAAGGGCTGATAGGCAAAACCGAGGTCAATCGACAACCCGCGGCGCTTTTCCTCCGCTAAGCGATCGGTATCGACGCCGGTCAACGCTTTGACCAAAGCGGTTTTTCCGTGGTCAACGTGGCCGGCGGTGGCGATCAGCATTGGCGGGCACCTGGGTAACGTAGGAGAGGGTTAGTGCCTTGATTGCGGAACGCCTTGCAGGCTAAGCAAACTAGCCCATTACTGCTTATTTCGCGAGCTACTGTGTTTGGAGGAGGTCACTCGGTGCCGTCTTCTTCGATCTTCGTAGTCTTTATTTGGTTACGCTTACGCCCACCGAAGAGTACATACCCAGCGACTGTGAGGATGCCTATGCCGAGAAGCTGGAGGAAGAGGAGCTGCAAATTTATCTTCCACCGCTGGTCAAACCCCTCTATTGGATTTGATGTCAGCAGTCGATACTGTGGTGTGCCATAACGAACCTTTTGGCCTTTCTGTTTGTACGAGCTAGTCCACGGCGGATAAGCCACCATCGCTACAGCGATCAGCAGGCCTACGACGATGACGATTCTTTGCGCTTTATTCATTATCATTATCTTAGTACTCCGAAGGTTGAAGTGGAGGCCGCGTTTATGGGCGTTCATCTATGGCGCGCCCAGTTGGCTAAGGCTGTGCAGGAATCCTGCCTCGTCATCCAAGCAGCGCAGATCCAGCAGCACGGTAGCGCGCTCAATGCGCCCAATCACCGGTAGCGGCAGCATGCGCAACGCGCGCGCCAAACGCGGCGCGGCGCTGTCGCCAGGGTGTTTCGGTTGCAACGCCAGCGCGGCACTTGGCAGGCTGGCTAACGGCAGTGCACCGCTACCAACGCGGCTACTGCACTCAACCACGCGGCAAACAGCGTGGGCGCTAAGTACTGGCGGTAAGCGACTGCATAGCCGCAGCGCCTGGTCGCGAATGTGCTCCCCGGAGCGGCTGAGGTAGCGCAAGGTGGGTAACTCGGTGAGCGCTTTTTGGCTGTCGCTGTACAGCAACAGCACGGCTTCCAAGGCGGCCAGTATGATTTTGTCAAGACGCATCGCACGGTACATCGGGTTTTGTTTGATGCGCTCGATATACTGAGCACGACCGACGATTATGCCGCACTGCGGTCCGCCTAACAGCTTATCGCCGGAAAAAGTTACCGCATCAGCACCTGCCGCCAGCGCCTCCGCCACGGTGGTTTCCGCGGGGAGTCCTAGGATTTGCGGATCGATCAGGATGCCGCTGCCTAGATCATGGATCAGTGGGAGAGCATGCTCATGCGCGATAGCGGCGGTGATCTTGGGTGCCACGCTATGCGTAAAGCCCAAGATGCGATAGTTGCTGGGGTGGATTTTCATTAATGCCGCGGTCGATGTGTTAATCGCCCGGCGATAATCCTGCGTGTGGGTGCGGTTGGTGGTGCCGACCTCAATCAGCCGGCAGCCCGCGCACTGCATGATCTCGGGCAAACGAAAGCCGCCGCCGATCTCGATCAACTCCCCGCGCGAGACCACCACTTCGCGCCCTTGCGCAAGCGTATTGAGCACCAGCAGCAGTGCCGCGGCGTTGTTGTTGACCAGCGCAACTTTCTCAGCACCGGTCAGCTCACACAGCCGCCGACTGACATGGTGATCGCGCTCGCCACGCTCACCGCGGCGCAGATCCAGCTCAAGATTGGCGTACCCGGCGACGCTACCCATCGCGTCAACCGCCGCTGCCGGCAAAGGTGCGCGACCAAGGTTGGAATGCAGCACCGTACCGCTGAGATTGAATACCCGGCGCAGGCTGGGCTGCTGCTCGGCGGCGAGCGCCGCCTGTGCCACCGTGAGCAGCGCCGCTGGCGTGGATTGCGGCACCGCCTGCACGCCATCAGTTGCAATGCCGGCGCGTAACCCGGCAGCGGCGCGGCGCAGGCTTTGCACCACGGCGCGGTGGCCAAATTGCTGCACTAAGCGAACCCCTTCAGGGCTCGCAAGCAGCGCCGCGATAGAGGGGATACAGGCAAACTTGGAGGGCATCGGTCACACAACAAAAAGTCGCCAACAATTCGCCGCTTTGAAGTAACTGGTTACGCATCCCGGATAACTGATGGCGATGCTTCAAGGCGCCTCATGGCAGTGCAACGGTTCTGTTTCTAAGACAATCTGGCGTCGCCCTTGAGCGGACGGCAAGCCGTGTAGCGGGTTGGCGAACTCCAAGGGCATGTTATGCGCCAATTTCGACTGCTATCTCTTGGAGTATTGATAATCCAGTTGGGGTAAGGTCAAGGTCTTCATCGACGATGTCATGTTTCTTGAGACCCTTAATAAAGGCCGTTGGGTGCTCTTCATCGCGGAGAATTGCCTTTAAACGCCGATTAATTATGGCTAGTGGTGCATCCATAAGAAGGTCGGCCGGGAGCGATGTCAATATCATACGCCTGAGGTATGTACGGAGTTCTGATGGCAAACTTCGGTGGCGAGGTGAAGTTCGACTCCCTGTCTCCAGCCGCCTTTGAAGGAAATGCAACTCCTGTCTAGCACTGGATAGTTCTTTGTCCTGCTTAACGAGTTGTTGAAAGAATTTTTGTTTCTCTTCTTCTTCGAGTTGCGCTTTGCTAGCAAGACCTTCAATAAGTTCTTCCCGTTTCTTTTCTACCTTCTGAAGTTGTCGCTCCTCTTCTGCGATCTTTTCTTCTGCCTGTTGCCTATCGAAGGGAATTTTTTCGACGGTTGAGCGGAGGTTAGAGTACCCCTCGTCTAAGTGCCGAAGCCGTTCACCAAAACCTGCTTCGAGTCGCCCCAGTATCTCGGAAACTTCTTTGGTGAAACGGTAAGTGTTGTCGTAGAAGACGTTTGAAGTATCTGTCGCTTTGAAGTAGAACAACACTGACAAGGCGATAGAGAACAGCGCGAGGAATAGCGTTAGCAGGTCGGAGAAGTCAAATGCTGCAAAGGCTTGGGAAAAGTCAGCTTGCCAGAGCTTGACACAGAGGATGATGACACCTCCCACAACGACGAAGATTTTGAGACAATTGTTTCTGATGGCGACTTTGTCTGCTATTTCTTGACTAGTGTTCATGAGTTGTTGCCCTGTTGACTTAAGAAGCATAACGCTCGCCACGAACGGACGGCAAGCCGTGTAGCGGGACGACGACAGCAGGTTGGCGTACGAGCGGCGTCTGGTTAGCGGGTGATCGGCATGCCTTCGAAAAAATCCACCACGCCCGTGTCAAGTGAGTATTCGGCACCTACGACCACCAGATCACCATTTTGAACCAGTCTTTCAAGAAGTTGTGATCCGTGTCGGAGTTGATTTACGGAAGCGCGAATGTTGGCTCGGACAGCGTGTTTCACTAGCTCATCTGGATTGTGTCGCAGCTCTGAAGCAAACAATGATTCCAACGATGGGCGAATGCGGTTGACGATAGAACCGAGCTTCGGCAGCCGGCGCACCGTCGGGTGCTCAAGTTCTTCTAAAGTTGCCAATACAGCCCCACACGCAGAATGCCCCAAAACAACAACCAAGCGGATGCCGAAGCGCCCTGCCGCGAACTCAACACTGCCCACTTGGGAAGGTGCAACGATATTGCCAGCGACACGTACGACAAAAAGGTCACCCAGACCTTGGTTGAAGATGATCTCTGCTGGAACGCGCGAGTCGGAACAGCCGAGGACGATGGCAAATGGTTCCTGACTTACGGCTAAATCGCTGAAATTCGCCTGACCGACAAACGCATTGCGCTCTCGCACGACGGACACGAAGCGCCGATTCCCCTCCGCTAAACGTTCAAGTGCTGCAAGCGGGGATATCACCGTCACTCGCTCCTTATCCGCTCAACTGCCTTGTTGTTCCACGACGAGGCGCTGCTTGTCGCCGGCGCTCCTTCGCATTCGCGACCACCTACACAAGGGACTCTTGCCTACGCAAAAGACGGTCAGGCAACCCATCAATGAGGCTTCAAGCAACTCGAGAAAGCCTCACTGTCAGCGACGTTGCTCATCAATCGCTGCCGTATTGCCGGGTGAAGATATTGCCATTTTGCGCAGTCGGTTGTCTGGCCCTTGTGTGTTTTCTCACAGCGGTTAACCTTGCCCCCAAGCCGCCGCTTTTAGTCGTCGGTTGATTTGGGGGCAAGGGCTTATTTCCCCGGTTTTCGCGGCTGAATTGGTGGTCTTGGCGGCTGAGTGTCCCCTCTGACGTTGCGTGGAGGTGGAGGAGGTGGCGGCGGCGGAGGCATGTCGGGTTCCGTGAGGTTGTAGGCGAGTTCTTTGAACCGATGAGGCGTTTTTTGTTGCCACTGTTGCATAGCGCTCATAGGGGATAGGTGACCTAAAGATTTCTGGGGAATGGCATGATTGTAGAGTCTAACATAGCGAAGGATAGTTTGAGACAGGGTTTGAGAGGAGTCGAAGTGGTAGGTATTGAGGATTTCAGCGATACGGCCGTTGAAGCGTTCAATCATGCCATTGGTTTGCGGGTGCCGGGGTTTGATGAGGCGGTGCACGATATTGTGAACTTGGCACGCTTTATCAAAGGGACGACGCCCGGTGGGCTGCCGTTCACCCGTGGCACAGAAACGGTCGGTGAATTCCTTGCCGTTGTCGGTAAGGATTGTATTGATGGTAAAAGGTGCCTTGTCAATCAAACGGCTAAGAAACTCATTAGCGGTTCGCGCCGACTTGTTGTCATGGATTTCGACATAAACCCAGCGGGTTGAGCGGTCAATGGCAGCGAACAAGTACTTGTGTCGAGGTTCGTCAGGCATTTTAGGAAGGTATTTGATGTCTACGTGGACAAACCCGGGTTCATAGTTCTTGAAGGGTTTCGGCTTGGCAATCGCAACGGAAGGTTCAAGCTGCTCACGTAACACGTTGAGATTAGAAACGTTATGTCGGCGCAAACAACGGCTCACCCTCGAACGCGAGACCGAGGTGTTGATGAACTCATGTGTGACGGCCAGCCGGTCGTCCAAGGGGAGTAGCAGGTTGGTTCGCAAGGCAACCGTTATTTGCTCTTGTGCAGGGGAGAGATTGGCGTGAATGGTATGCGGGCGGGAGGATGCCTCGGCAGTACCTTGACGCTTGCGCCACTTGGCTACCGTGTGGCGGTTGAGATGATAAAGGTCTGCCAGCTCTTTGTTGGTAATAGAGGCCGGCTGGGCTTGACGTTCTCGGCGGATAGCCGGTGAGGTGCGTGCGTTTTTGTGGAGTTGAAGGTTCATCGTTTCGGTGCCTCGGAAAATGTTTGATGTAAGGGAAGCGGACGCCAGTCGCCCTACGGGCTCCTTTCTTCCGCTTCCCTTACCAACTGCCCTAATACCTCTCTCGCTAAGAATAGAGGATGGCTACGGATGGGTACACAATGTGCCGGCACGGAATAGTTAAGTGGATTACGTCTCTCTAATTCATAAGCTTGCAGCCAAGCTGCCGTGGTGTTGATGGGTACGCCGCGTTTTCTGCAGACTAGGGGAATTAATCCAAGCGGGTTTTGAGAGGTTGGGCGAGCAAAGCCAAGCTATTATCCAATCCTATTGATTGAGAGAGAGCGTCTGGTTGATGGGCACCATGGTACTTGCTGTGGGGTAGCCTGAAAACCGCTGTACTCAGTTTTACGAGATGCTTGGTAGTGATGATTTTGTTGTATAGACCGATGGCGGCGGTGCCCCGGTTTAGGGTGACAATCGATAGGCTGTCATGGCATTCCTGCCCAGCACGGCTTCAATCTCAAGAGATGTCAGATCGTGCAGCAATTCCTGTGTCGTGTCATACCACCGGTCGTAGGTGGTCGCCAGCGTGCACACCGGCCAGTCGCTACCCCAGATCAGGCGCGAGGGGCCGAAGGTATCGAGCAAGTGCGCGACAAAAGGTCGCAAGTCGTCAGGGCACCAGTTAGCCGCCGCCTCGGTGACCAGCCCAGAGAGCTTACAGAAGGCATTGGTGTCGTAGGCTATTTGTCGCATGTGCAGTGCCCAATTATCGAATGACTGATTGCAGATGTCTGGTTTAGCCGCGTGATCGATTACCACCTGCAGCGTTGGGTGTTTGCTCAATAGTGCCAATAGATTAGGCAAATGCTTTGGTTGCACCAAAGCGTCAAAGCTTAACTCGCACTCGATCATTGCCTCAAAAGCAGTGCGTAAATGGGGCTGCAACATCCAGTTTAGATCCGCGATATCCTGTATCATCGGTCTCAAACCACAAATTTTTGGGTGGATGGCGGCTCTGTAGATGGCTTGGGTGGCATTGTTCGCGTCAAAGTCAACCCAGCCCACCACACCTTTGACAAAGGTGTGCGCTTCGGCAATCGAAAGCAGAAATTCCGTTTCTGCTGTGGCGGCGGCGGCTTGCACGAGCACAGTACCTTTGATGCCATGCCGTTCAAGCAATGGCCTAAGATCGCCGACGGAAAAGTCGCGGTAGATGGGCCTGAGATCGCGACTGAGCCAGCTGTAGTAGCCGTGCGACAAAGTCCAGAAATGTTGGTGGGCGTCCAGTTTCACAGCTGCGCAGCAGTGGGCACTGGAGCGTCTTCGCGTAGCAACCCAGCTGATTTGAGATCGAACCACAGGCCATCCGGGATGGGGTGCGCCATGAGCGCGACATTCTCCCTGACTTCGGCAGCAGACATAGCACCTGGGATCACGGTTTTCACTGCTGGGTGTCCGAGCACGAACTGTAACGAAGCGGCAATCAGTTTTACGCTGTGCGCTACACACACTCTCTCGATTGCCTGTACGCGCTGGAGAATGTGCGGGGGGGCATCTGCGTAGTTGTATTTCGCGCCACTTATCGCGCCGGTTGCCAGAATACCTGAGTTGTAGGGGCCGCCGAGAATGATGCCGACATCGCGTTTACAGCACAACGGCAGAAAGTGGTCGAGTGCGCTCTGCTCCAACAGTGTGTAGCGCCCGGCCAGTAAAAAACCATCAAAGTCGCCGAGCGACAGTAATCGTTCACACACTTGCCACTCGTTCACTCCAGCACCAATGGCGAGCACTCGACCGCCATCTTTCAGCTTTTGCAGGGCGCGATAGCCTCCGTTGTTGAACAACTCGCGCAGTTTAGTGTTGACGGTGGATTGGTTGCCATGAGTAAAGACATCAATGTCGTGAACGAATAGGATGTCGATCTGCTCCACACCGAGGCGTACGAGACTGGCCTCGTAACTGCGCATCACACCGTCGTAGCTGTAGTCGTAGACAATTCGCTTCTGCGGTACGTCGACAAAGGCCGCGGACGTGACTTCGTGAGGCTCGCAGTTGAGCAGTAGTCGCCCAACTTTGGTGGAGAGAGTGATTGTGTTGCGGTTTATTGTTGTCATGGCGGCACCGATCCGGGATTCGGATCGGCCCAGTCCGTATTGTGGCGCAGTATCAAAATAACGGATGCCAGCGCGGTATGCGGCATCCAAGGTTGACTGCGCATCCTCGTCCGATAATCGACGATAGAGGTTGCCGAGCGGTGCGCCACCAAAGCCCATTCGGGTTAGTGAAAGCGGGCGTTTGGTTCGCTCGTTGAGTATTGTGCTGTCGCTGGCCTTCATGTGACGGTAGTTTGCTTGTGCATGGGTTTTACATGACTCCAAAGAGTGTGGGATATTTGCTGGCGGTTGTGCTCAGTTGGTTGAGATGCTTGGCCAGTTTATTACGCGCAGCGGCTGTACCGTCCCGTACCAAAGCCCCAGATACCGCAGTGTGTTCGCAGCAGGCGGCCTCATCCCGTGCCCCGTACTGGACAGTACCAATTAGCGCATGAGGGTCTGAGTTGTGGCTGTGTACTGGTGGCTGGTTTTAGCAATCGCGGGAAACATGGAAATGCCAAAACCATACGATGCGCTTCGGATTGGGTGACTCGATGTGCTACAATGAGTTCGATCACCCAGCTCTACTCCACTTCTTGGTGGCTCATGGTTAGTACCTCCTTTGCCACTGCCTTCTCCCTAATCTGTAAGGGAGCTACGGCTTTGGGCTTACGTTTTGCGCTGATTAGTCAATAATATTCCAACATGCTAGTTATACTAGCTGGCTTGTCAAGCACTGCCAACAGGTAATTGATGAGTTGTTCATTCGGAAGCAGCTATGTCGGGCAATAAAATCAACACCGTGGCGCTAAATCCAAGAGATAATGTACGCATCGCACTACGGGATTTTGCCGCCGGCGAACGAATTGATGAGATCGGAGTAACTTTGGCGTGCGCTATTCCACGGGGACACAAAATCGCCAGCTCAACGCTGGCAACGGGAGAGTATTTATACCGTTATGGACAGGTTATCGGTGTGGCCGAAACGGCGATTGCTGTGGGTGATCACGTCCATGTGCACAATTGCGGGATGGTTGATCACCCTAGGGACAGTAGATTTTCAAAACAAAGTGCCCCATTGTCGTCGGTAGTGCTTTCGCCACCACGTACGTTTCGTGGCTATCGACGCGCTAATGGCCGGGCAGGCACGCGCAACTATATCGGCATCGTCAGTTCGGTGAATTGCTCTGGTAGCGTGGCCCGTTTTATCGCTGCAGAGGCGGAGAAGAGCGACTGGTTCGCTGCTTGCGAAAACGTTGACGGTATTGTGCCGATTACTCATGCTAGTGGCTGCGGCATGGCGACCAACGATGAGGGTTACGGCGCACTTTTTCGCACACTGAGTGGTTATGCTAGGCACCCCAATTTTGGTGGAGTGCTATTGCTGGGTTTGGGTTGCGAAGTAATGCAGGTTGTACAGCTTTTGCGCGATGGTAATCCCGTCGCGGAAAAGGCGCTGCGACACATGACTATACAACACACTGGCGGAACGCTTAACACTGTGCGCGATGGTGTACAGGTAGTGCGCGAACTGATACAGCAGGCTAATAATGCTGTGCGCGAATCGGTTCCGATTAGCAACCTTTGTGTTGGCATGCAGTGCGGTGGGTCGGACGGGTATTCCGGTATCACCGCCAATCCAGCATTGGGTTTTGCTTCGGATCTGCTGGTGCGACACGGGGGCACGACTATCCTGTCCGAGACTCCTGAAATCTACGGAGCGGAGCACCTGCTCAGGAATCGTGCGCTCAGCGAAGAGGTCGCCGACAAGTTGGACGAGCGCATCCGCTGGTGGGAGGCGTATACGCGGCGTAATGGCGTGGATATGAATAACAACCCGTCACCTGGCAACAAGCGTGGCGGATTGACCACCATACTGGAAAAATCCCTTGGTGCCGTCGCCAAAGGCGGCACTGCCCCGCTAAAGGAAGTTTATCAATTTGCAGAACGCATCGATAAATGCGGCTTTGTGTTTATGGATAGCCCTGGCTACGATCCCTGTTCTGTTACAGGCCAGATCGCTGCCGGTGCCAACTTAATTGCATTTACCACTGGACGCGGATCGGTGTCTGGTTACAAACCAACACCTTGCATTAAACTGGCGACAAACAGCGAAGTGTACACTCGCATGATGGAGGATATGGACATCAACTGCGGTGACATCGTCGATGAGGGGGTTTCCATTGAGCAAAAAGGCGAGGGAATTTTTGAGCACTTTTTGCAAATTGCTTCCGGCGAAAAAACCCAAAGTGAACAGTTGGGATTTGGTGATGTCGAGTTCGTACCATGGCAGATAGGCGCTGTGATGTAGCCGCTTATCTACTGAGGTGCCCTGCGGGGCTTGTCTATTGGGGAAAGGGATATAAATCAATGGCATACGTTACAGGGGATCATGCCCCTTCCCCCAAACCCCCATCCCATTGCCATTTTTCGAGGTTCCTTGGGGTTGGCCTAGGGTTGGTTGCCGACTCGTTCAGTCAAATTCTGATGGAATAATTTTCTCTAGGGTTTGCGGTCCGGCAAATACAGAACAGCGGTCGTCGTGCCCGTTTGATTTGTACCAAGCGTACAGACCAGCTTCTCTGCACAAAAGCACGCCAGCGGCGCAGTCCCACTCTTTGATCTCGGCTTCAAAATAGCCGCTCAGGCGCCCCAACGCGATAAACGCAAGTGTTGCTGCGCACGAACCGAGACAGACGACACCATAACCAGATTTCTCCAAGGTGTTTTCCAGTTGCTGTCGGTGGTTGCTATTCCAGAGGCTGTTTCTACCGACGCAAAACAGCTGCGAATAAGCGGTATTGTGAGCTTGGTACGCACCCTCTACTTGTATGCCTTTTTCGTGCTCAGCAGTCAGCATGATGTCGAGTGACGGTAGCGATACCGCACCGAGAATAACGCGACCTTTATCAACATACGCGATTGAAACGCCCCATAGTGGCAATCCGCTCATGAAATTGCTGGTGCCGTCAATAGGATCTATAACCCAGTAGGATGGGGCACGACGGTCGCCGCCGAACTCCTCGCCGAGAAAATTCACATCACCCAATCTGTCGCTGAGCAGGCAGCGGATCATGTCTTCGGCTTCGCGATCCACATGAGTGGCGAAGTCAAGGTACCCCTTCTCGACAATACTATGCAGCTTGTTGGAGTTAAACTGTTGCAGGCTAAACTCACTGACTGCGACCATGGTATGTGCCAGTGCGGCACGGTACTTCTGACACTTCATACTACCCGGCCTGCGGTAGCTTCTTCGGCGAGAATAGCACGTGCCAACCTAGTGTCATCGACGTTTATAAAATCAGCGCCCGAGCAGATGATGTGTCGATAATGCTCAGCGTTGACGGTATCGCAAAACACTTGCAATTGGATGCCGCGCTGATGGCAGGCAGAAACGAGCGATTCATCAAAGTTTTTGTACTCAACGACTTCAAGAATAGAGACGCGGTCTTTCTCAATATGCCGGTCGAGGTCGGTGCTGTACTCAAGGTAGTACAAGCGTGGATAGGGATCGCTGCTGTGTCGCATATCGGCAAAGATATCCGGCGTAAAAGTGCAGAAGCGAACTTCGTCTGGGGCAAAATTTAGTGTTTTGATGATGCCGAGAATTTTGGCGAAGTTGGTCGCTTTCAACTCTACCTGTATACCGCACTTGCCGCTCAAAAAACGCATAAATTCTTCGAATCTTGGCAAGCGGGTCCCACGAAATTGCGGGGAAAACCAGCTACCAGCGTCCATCTGTTCAAGTTCTTTTGCGCTTTTTGTGTTAACCGGACCACTGCCATCGGTTGTGCGATCAAGGCGATAATCGTGGATCACAAAGGGTATGCTATCGGCGCTTTCGCGAATGTCCAGTTCGACGTAGTCGGCACCTTCGTGAACCGATGCTTTTGCGGCAGGATAAGTGTTTTCTGGATGGCGGGTATTGGAACCGCGGTGATTCACAATTTTTATCATAGATGCTTCTTGCGTACGTGTGCCAAAAAAGGGGATGGGTGTGTCAACGTGATTTTTCCCTGCCTAATCCGTAGTGGTCGGCTATCGCGATAATGGAAAATGAGAAGACCATTATCAAGGAGATGTAAACCAAGTTGATAGCGGTTTGTTCCGGGTTGGGGTCGCGTGCGCCATCAACTAGCGCGATACTCAGCGGGCGGTTGTTGACGTTGTACAGAAATGCCGACAGAGTATACTCGCTGATAATGCCGTTAAATGACATTGCCGCGACCAATATCACAACAGGAAGTATCAATGGCAAGGTGATACGCCTGAAGCTGTAGAGCGGTGAAGCGCCCAACGAACGAGCCGCTTCACCGAGACAAGGGTCCAGACTCCAGAAAGTGGCGCGCAAAAAGCGCACCATCAGAGGGATCGACGTGATGCCATAGGCCAGGGGCAGAATCCAAAAAGTGCCCAGCAATACATTGCCCAGTAGCAGTAGGCTGGGTTCGTCGAAAGCGATGATCAGCCCAATCGCCAGTAGCGCATAGGGAAGTATCCAAGGGATAAACAGTGAGATATCGATCAGCTTAGTGCCCCAGTTTTGGTAGCGATGGATGACAGGCGCGGCGAACAAACTAATGCTCAAGCCGATGGCTACCGCTACTGTTCCCATCAAGATACTGTTGGCGAACGGCGTAAAAGCTGCGCTTTTCGAAAATACGTAGTAGTAGTTTTTAAAAGTCAGCGCAGTGGGGATCACGTCGTTGACAATAGACTTTGTGTTGGCAAACGAAAACAACAGGGTGAGTAAAACTGGCAACGCGTAAATAAGAAACAGGGCATAGGCGATCAGATGTACCATTGCGTTGACCAATGGGTTTTTGATGGCAACTTTGCGGATTCTTACTGGTGTTTTAGAGCCTCCCACGTAACTACCGCGGGCTTCAATGTATTGCATGGCGAGAATGCATAGCACCACGGCAAAACCCAATAGCAGGGCAAGTAGCGCCGCCATATCCGGTCGGCGGATACTGTTAAGCGACAGAATGATTTCGCTGATCATTGAAAAGTCTTCGCCACCGAGAATTACGGGTACGGCAAACGACCCCAACGATTTGTAGGTCACTAGCAAGGAAGTGGCGAGTATTGTTGGTATCAGTACCGGTAGAACGACTTTTACAAAGGCACGATAGTTTGAAGCACCCAAGCTTCTCGCGGCTTCCACCGTAGAGTAGTCAACCTTGCGGATGGCCGCTCTAAGAAATAGAAAATGAAAACTGGTGAGCAAAAACGTGTGTGCGTAGAGCACGGCGATCCATCCCTCAAACCACTGACTGTTAAGGCTGGGAAATAGCTGTTGCAACCCACGTGTGACAATGCCGTCTTCGCCGTAGGTGAATTTGTAGCCAGCGGCAGCTACGATACTGACAAAGACTAGCGGCGTAGCGAATGCCATCTTTAGCACCGGCGCTCCACGCACCCTTATGTATTCCAAAATGGCGACCTGAAATATTCCTACGACGTTGACAGTCACCACCGATAACAGGGTAATAACTACTGTGTTAAGAAGCGCCGACTGTACGCGCCGTGAGCGTGCTAAATCGCTTATTGCATTAGTGCTAAAGCGACCGCTTTCGATAAACGCTTCGTTCAGCGCGGCACCGATGGGCAGGTAGATAAAGCTGGCAATCACCCAGACCACCCCGAGTATGCCCAGCCAAAACGCCAGTCGTTGGATCTTTAGCCGTGCATTCACTTCGCTGCCCTCGGATATTGGTGTAAGGCACAGGGTGAAAAACCCAGTGACACTTCGGTTCCTCTGCTGAGTGTAGCAGTCGCGTTGCTGCTACGGGTGACACACGCAAGGGTGGCGTCACCGATGCTAACATCAATTTTTGTAAGGACACCAAGGTAATAGACGTCATTGACTAGGCCTTTAAAGCGCACGGCAGCATCGGTCGGGGTAAGGTGAACATCTTCGGGGCGAATGTAGAATTCGTGGGTTATCGTTTTGTCCGCTAGCGTGGGCATCACATCTTTTATCAGTCCATCGGGTATTCGAATTGCATCGCCTACGAACTGGCACACAAAGCTGGACGCGGGGCGTTGGTACAGTTCTGGGCCGGTGCCGACTTGATGAATCGCACCCTCGCTCATAACCACCAGTCTGTCCGACAATGCCAGTGCTTCTTCTTGATCATGGGTAACATAGATCGCGGTGAATCCAAGCTCGCGCTGCAGACGTTTTATTTCACGACGCATAGATTCGCGGATTCTGACGTCAAGGTTAGACAAAGGTTCGTCAAGCAGCAATATACGCGTACCGATAATTAGCGAACGGGCAATGGCGACGCGCTGTTGCTGACCACCAGAGAGTGCTTCGGGCTTTTTGTGTGCGTGACTGAGGATACCGGTTCTTTCCAGCATAGCATTCACTTTCTCCTGAATCAATGCTCTACGGTGCCCTGCGACGCGCATGCCAAAGGCCACGTTTTCAAACACCGTCATGTGCGGGAATAGCGCGTAGTTTTGAAACACAATGCCAACGTTGCGCTCCTCGGCTGACTGTTGTGTTACATCCTTACCGTTGATTTCGATGCTGCCGGACATCGCTGGAACAAAACCAGCAATGGTGCGGAGAACCGTACTTTTCCCGCAACCAGATGGCCCCAGCAGAGTAAAGAACTCACCTTTTTGGATAGAGAGAGTGAATCCGCTGACAACCACGGTCTTACCGTAGGCAATACAAAGATCTTTGATTTTTATCATGAGAAACTCACTGCTGTCCCATTAAGGTGAGAGCTTTGCACTAGAGAGGCATAAGGGGTGGGAGAAGAGTTATGAGGTTTTTTTCAGGAGTTTAGGCTCAGATTGCCTAAAAAGAGGAGCTATAGTCAAATCTGGTGTATGGGAAGATTGGATCAAGCGGCGGTCTGATTAAATTTTGTCACTTCAATACCATCCTTGAATGTCACTCCAGTGATGACCGCAGGCAGTGCCTCAAAGCCTCTCAAACGGTTCCATTTTTTCTCGGCACACTGGCCTAATTTGAATATCATGTGAAGCATTCCCTCACGAGAGAGGCAGCCTTTTGAGCGCCGCGTCCGATGTCGAATAGTGCCGAAACTCGATTCAATAGGGTTGGTGGTGCGGATGCTTTGCCAGTGTGGTGCGGGGAAATCCCAAAAAATCATCGGTTAGTAACGCGTGGCGGTCATTTCTCAAGCAGGCGGTTGCCTTTGGGTACTTTGCTTCGTAGGTTTTGAGAAACAGGTCAAACCCCTTCTCTGCTTCCTTTTTGGTGGCTGCCTGCCAGATTTCGTGTAGCGCTTGTTTGGCTTTTGGCTGACCTGATTTGGGGAAGCGGTTCAACACGTTGACCGTCTTGTGTACCCAGCAGCGCTGCTGGCGTGTCGTTGGGAATACCTCCTCAAGGGCTGCCCAGAACCCCATAGCACCATCACCAATCCCTAATTCCGGGGCATCCAATCCGCGCGCTTTCCGCTTCAATAACACCTCCCGCCAGCTTTGCGTTGATTCTCTTACCCCATCCTCAATGGCCAGAAAGTGCTTCTGACCGCGCTCATTCACACCGATAACTACCAGTGCACACAGTTTCGCATTCTCGGCTCGAAGGCCACTGTAAATGCCATCAGCCCAAATATAAACCCAGCGCGCATCATCCAATCTCTGTTGCATCCAGCACCGGTACTCATCAGCCCAACGCTGCTTCAAGCGCGACACCGTGGTGGCTGACAAGCCCGCTGCATCCGGGCCCACCAGTACTTTCAGTGCTTTACTCATGTCACCCGTTGAGATGCCTTTTAGATACAGCCACGGCAGCGCCGCTTCCAGAGAGCGGGTTTTGCGAACATACGGTGGTACCAGCAGTGAGTGGAAAACCACTGGCTCTCCAGTCCGTGAGCGTACCTTCGGCACTCTCACAGAAACCGCGCCAACCCCGGTTTGAAGGGTGCGCTCCGGGAGGTAACCGTTACGCACCACCGCGGCCTTGCCATCCTGTGTACGGCAATGCTCAAACTGCCGCAGCAACTCGTGCAGCTCGGCGTCCACGGCTTGGTGAACCAACTGCTTCGCTCCCTGCAGCAGCAGTTCACTCAATGGGTCAAAGGGTTCCTCTACACCTCTTGGGGCAATTGCGTTATGCTTACTCATAGTGGCGACTCTCCTTAAGATTGATGGGTTTGTTCACAACTTCCAATCAATCAGAGTCGCCGCTCTTTTTCAACCCCTCAACCACCACTTTCGGTTATAGCTCCCTTGGTACTTGAAGGGCATTTCAACGGGCGAGATGAATGAGGCACTAGAAAGTACGGGTGGGGCCCGGATGCAGTTGGCTTGTCAGCGACGACGGTGTCACGGTTGAAGCATTGTTGGGCTGATGAATACCAGTGCTGGCGTCAGAAGCGGCTGGATGATGAGCGCTGGGTTTATGTCTGGGCCGATGGCATTGTCAGCGGCCTTCGATCCGAGAATGCGAAACTGTGTGTACTGGTAGTGATCGGTGTGAATGAGCGTGGTCAGAAGCACTTTCTGGCCATTGAGGATGGGGTGAGAGAATCAACGCAGAGCTGGCGGGAGGTGTTATTGAAGCTCAAAGCGCGTGGGATGAATGCGCTGAAGCTGGGGATAGGTGATGGTGCCATGGGTTTTTGGGCAGCCCTTGAGGAGATTTATCCAACGACGCGTCCGCAGCGCTGTTGGGTGCACAAAACCGCGAACGTGTTGAACCGCCTACCCAAATCAAGTCAGCCAAAAGCAAAACAGGCGCTGCACGAAATCTGGCAGGCGGCCTCCAAAAAGGAGGCAGAAAAGGGGGTTGACCTGTTTATCAAGACCTATGACGCAAAGTATCCAAAAGCCACAACCTGCCTAGAGAAAGACCACCAGGAACTGCTGGCCTTTTATGATTTCTCGGCACTGCATTGGCAAAGCATCAGGACAACCAACCCCATCGAGTCAAGCTTTGCCACACTTCGACATCGGACGCAGCGCTCAAAAGGCTGCCTCTCTCGTCAGGGAATGCTTTACATGATATTCAAGCTGGGGCAGTGTGCCGAGAAAAACTGGTACCGGCTGAGAGGCTTTGAGGCGCTGCCTGCGGTCATCACTGGAGTGACATTCTAAGGATGGTATTGAGGTAACAGAGTGTGACCAGAGCGCCGCTTGATGCAATCCCCTATACACCAGATTTGACTATAGCTCGGCTGATGACCAAGCAATACAATGTTAGTCGGCCCACGATCCGGAAATGGAAGCAGCGGGATAATGTTGACGATCGGAGTCATCGTCCTCATCGTCTCCAAACCTCGCTGACCGAAGCCCAAGAACATACCGTGGTAGCGGTGCGCACAACCTTGCTGTTGTCTCTTGACGATCTGCTGGTGATAACCCGCCGATTTCTCTACGAGAACGCCTCTCGTGCCGCCATCTATCGTTGTCTCAAACGTCATGGCGTAGCTTATCTGCGAACGATGGAAAAGGAGCGGCAAGAAAATAACGGGTACCCAGCCGCCTAAAAAAACCTTCAAGGATTACGAACCTGGGTATATTCACATTGATATCAAGTATTTACCGCAGATGGCGGATGACAGCAGTCGCCGTTACCTGTTAGTAGCGATTGATCGAGCGACCCGCTGGGTGTATCTGGAAGTCGTGAACCACAAGAGCGCCGCAAACGCCCGTGCTTTCCTTGAGCGTCTGATTACAAAAGCTCCGTTCCGGATTAACAAAATCCTGACGGATAACGGAAAAGAATTCACCGGCAGGTTCTGCGCCACTTTCGAGCGCAGAACCCACGGGCAAGCATCTTTTCGATCAGGCTGTGCCAAAGAGAATATACAGCACCGCTTGATCAAACATCGGAAGCCTCAGACCAGCGGCATGGGTGAGCGCTTCAACGGTCGCATCAGCGAGGTGCTTAAAACGACACTCTCTGATTCCTCCCAAGACATCAAAGCTCTCTTAGAAGAGCGTTACCTACAGATCTACAATCACCAAATCCCTCAAAAAAGCTCTGGACTACCGTTCCCCGGTACAAGCTCTACATCAATGGGCTATAATAGACCCGATCTATTTCATAAATCGGAATATAACCACCTGAAACCCGACAGCCGCTCTTTCCCAACCCCTAATACCCCGCTTTCGGTTATAGCTCCTATTTTTTCAATTCCAATTCAATGCGTTGCATCCAACCGTCAATTTCGTTCGCGACCAAATCCCAATTAATGGGCTGCGGGATGAGCATTGAAACCATATCGGTGACTTCTTTTGGCGACCTGATCAGTGCTTCAGGGTGTACTGGAGCTTGTTTGAACTGATGGGCGTAGGCTGCCATGAAGCTCGGTGATCCAAACCAGTCGACAAATGCCTTGGCGTCTTCAAGCTGTTCGGTGCCCGCCACAATACCGATGCCTTCTGCGATAAATGGAGTGCCTCCAGCGGTATTGACGATTTTAGGCGTGTACCCGCCAGTTTCGCCCATTTTTAATGCGCCACCCAGCCAGTTTAGATCAATGCCGCGTTTTTTGGTGGAAATGGTTTTGACAATTTTGCTCCAGTCATCGGTGACGAGGCCGTTGTTGAACAGTTTTTGCATGAAAGACCAGCCGGCGTCGCTAACTTGGCCTTTTTCGTCCATAAACCGAACCAGCATGCCACTGAGATAAACCCGTGTTGTTTGCCACTTGAGCGCGCCAATCGCGTAGTGATCTTTGTATTCGTCTTTGGTGAGATCGAGCCAGCTTTTGGGGGCGGTTTGTTCGGTGAAGACGTCTGGTCGATAGGCAATGACGACAGGGGTTTGCCAGAACTTATGAAACATGCTATCGGAGTCGATATAAATTGGGTCCAGACCTTTTGTCCAACTCGGCGTATAGGCATAAAAAATGCCTTCTTTTTTCAATATGCTCATTGATACGTCGACAAGCCCCAGTACTACGTCGGCTTGCGGGTTGTTTTTTTCGGCAATAATGCGATCAAACAGTTCACCACCACCGGCATTCAATATTTCGATATCAAAGCCCGCTTGTTTAGCTTGTTCAGCAATCCAAATCGCCCGGTCTCCACCTTGAGGTGAGTAGATCACCAACTCCTCAGCTGTAGCCTGTATCGGATTGATTAAAAGCGAAAAGGTGATACTTGCCATCGGCAGAAAAAACTTTGTTCTTAAGTTCACGATTTATCTCCAGTCTATGTTGTTGTTACCTCTGTGGCACACCTATCAGTTAGGAAGGTGCCAAGACCAAGGACAGTATACCATAAAAGAAAAGCTGATGGGTACATCGAAAAACCTCAGCGGGAGGGAGGGTTGAGGGAAGAGATATGATCACCTGTGACGTAAGTTGTTAGATTTATAACCACTCCATCAATAGACAAGCCTCGCAGGGCACCTCGAAAAGCGAGCGAATCTGTTTTTCTAGGTGCCTTGATAGCAATTCAGTGTCCCTGCGCTGCGTCCTGATGTTTGAACTAACACCTGAATCCGTGAGTCAGGGATGTGTTGTATAATCATAAGCTGTTGGTATAGAAGATATAATACATTATTATAGGAGGTATTATAAACTCACTTTATAGGTGAAAGAAGATGCAACGGTTTCAGATTAAACAATCCAAAAAGGAATACTACACCTCCCACTCGGGTTTGGCACTGATCGGGCTTGCCCTGAACCGCTACACCGGTTTGAAGAAGCTACGAGCGTTGGCGAAACGCCACGGGATTCCGATTATGGAGCTGATTCGCACTTACGGGCACCTCGAAAAAGCTTGGTATTTATATCTTGCTCAAGGTAAATGGGGGGGGCAATGATTTAGTCAAGACCCAAGAAGAAGTATCTTAGTGTGAGGATATTTGTAGCTGTTTTTTCTTATGGGGCTTCGAAATAGCCTGTATTCCGACCATTCGATCCATTTTGGGCATCAAAAGGCCTCAATATGGGCCTGCTGTAAATAAACTAACCGCTTCATGTTGTAGCAGGCAACCCTCATGAGCAGAGCGGTACCCGCTCGCTGCTGACCGATCGTGCGGATCAAGGCACCTCCCATCTGCGCTAACGCCGCAAAGATATGTTCCACTCGGGCACGCGTTTTGGCGATGCGGTGGTTACGCCGTTTCTAGCAGGCCGACAGGGGATGATTGCGGGCTCCCTTGCGCTGAATGTGGTTGCGCAACCCTGCCTTTTTTAGCTGCTCCTCCCTAGCTTTACTCGTATATCCCTTATCAGCATAAACATCCCGGCTGGTATTGTTGCCCGCATCCAGTACCGCATGACGGCTGTCATGAGTGGATGCCGTGTCTGTCACCACAGTGCGTATGATTTTATAGCGTTTGTCCGCATTAATACTGATTTTATAACCGTGATAGCTGTTCCCGTGCTTTTTCGTCCAGGTCGCATCCAAATCTTTCTGGCAACGCTTGGCCGGTGTCCAATCCGCTGGCACTGCACCTGCGTCAATAATCTCTTCCTCTTCCTTGGTAAAGTGCTTGTTTGGGTGCCGCTATGATAGAGGCATCTATCATCTGCCCTCGAGCTATAGTCAAATTTGGTGTATGGGAAGATTGCATCAAGCGGCGGTCTGATTAAATTTTGTCACTTCAATACCATCCTTGAATGTCACTCCAGTGATGACCGCAGGCAGTGCCTCAAAGCCTCTCAAACGGTTCCATTTTTTCTCGGCACACTGGCCTAATTTGAATATCATGTGAAGCATTCCCTCACGCGAGAGGCAGCCTTTTGAGCGCCGCGTCCGATGTCGAAGTGTGCCGAAACTCGATTCAATAGGGTTGGTGGTGCGGATGCTTTGCCAGTGTGGTGCGGGGAAATCCCAAAAAATCATCGGTTAGCAACGCGTGGCGGTCATTTCTCAAGCAGGCGGTTGCCTTTGGGTACTTTGCTTCGTAGGTTTTGAGAAACAGGTCAAACCCCTTCTCTGCTTCCTTTTTGGTGGCTGCCTGCCAGATTTCGTGTAGCGCTTGTTTGGCTTTTGGCTGACCTGATTTGGGGAAGCGGTTCAACACGTTGACCGTCTTGTGTACCCAGCAGCGCTGCTGGCGTGTCGTTGGGAATACCTCCTCAAGGGCTGCCCAGAGCCCCATCGCACCATCACCAATCCCTAATTCCGGGGCATCCAAGCCGCGCGCTTTCCGCTTCAACAACACCTCCCGCCAGCTTTGCGTTGATTCTCTTACCCCATCCAAAATGGCCAGAAAGTGCTTCTGACCGCACTCATTCACACCGATAACTACCAGTGCACACAGTTTCGCATTCTCGGCTCGAAGGCCACTGACAATGCCATCAGCCCAAATATAAACCCAGCGCGCATCATCCAATCTCTATTGCATCCAGCGCCGATACTCATCGCCCCAACGCTGCTTCAAGCGCGACACCGTGGTGGCTGACAAGCCCGCTGCACCCTCTCCCATCCGTACTTTCAGTGCTTTACTCAGGTCACCCGTTGAGATGCCTTTTAGATACAGCCACGGCAGCGCCGCTTCCAGAGAGCGGTTTTTTGCGAACCTACGGTGGGTAGCCCAGCAGCGAGTGGAAAACCACCGCCTCTCCAGTCCGTGAGCGTACCTTCGGCACTCTCACAGAAACCGCGCCAACCCCGGTTTGAAGGGTGCGCTCCGGGAGGTAACCGTTACGCACCACCGCGGCATTGCCACCCTGTGTACGGCAATGCTCAAACTGCCGCAGCAACTCGTGCAGCTCGGCGTCCACGGCTTGGTGAACCAACTGCTTAGCTCCTTGCAGCAGCAGTTCACTCAATGGGTCAAAGGGTTCCTCTACACCGCTTGGGGCGATTGCGTTATGCTTACTCACAGTGGCTTCTCTCCTTAAGATTGATGGGTTTGTTCACAACTTCCAATCAATCAGAGTCGCCGCTCTTTTTCAACCCTCATACACCACTTTCGGTTATAGCTCGGAGGTGGCGGCGGCGGCGGCATTTTCTTTGGCATTAGCAACTCCTTATAGGAACCTCGAAAAACCTTGAATGGGATGGGGAGGGGATAAGGGAAGGGGCACGCTCACCGGTAACGTAAGCCCTCCATTAAGTTATGGATTTATCACCCTTTCCCCAATAGGCAAGCCCCTATGAGTGATTAGGTGCCCCGATAGAACAGAATTGCAGCAAGTAATGAAAGTAACGTTGCCACCGTAAATGAAACCAATGCTCTGTAAATATTAAACGATCGGCGGTCATTATTGATCGCATTTTCAGATACAAACTGCTTGTAGTACTCAAAAATGAAGTTTTTTAAACTCTCTTTCTACTAAAGCGTCTGAATCATCGTACTCTGCATATGTATCACAAAGTTCGCCATAGTAGTTTTCAATTGATTCAGCTGTTGGCAAGAGCTTATCAGAGTGACCAAACCACGCCATTCGCAAGAACCAAGCACCGACAGCTAACGAAATAGCTGAAACAGAAAAAAACACCCAAAAAAAATTGTTGCCATGGCTCTATTGAAGGCTTTACTTCTGCGTTAAGCATGAAGGCCAAGATTGTAGAAACCACCAAAAGACCCGCAAAAGGCAAAGATAAACGAGCGCTAATTTTTTCTATTCTTTCGATTTCACGAAAGTAGCGGCTTTCATATAATTTGAATCGCGCTTCAAAGTTCAAGTTACTGCTCCCTTGGCACTCTAGCTATCCGTATGAGGGCTTTGCTTTAGAGAGGAACGCCAGCGCCAAGAGCTATTGAGCAGATTTTTTTTGCGAAACCAGCAAAACAGAGCGCCGCGAGAGTCAGAGGAATAAAGCGCGTTGTGGTGGGCCCGGAAGGACTCGAACCTTCGACCGACGGATTATGAGTCCGCTGCTCTAACCAACTGAGCTACAGGCCCTGATCTAGAGCGACCACCGCTGCTGTGGCGGCGGTACGGCAGTACCGCGTTACTTTACCTGATCAAGTCTGCCTTTAGGGAAACTTTCTCGCTACCGGGCACCTCGAAAAGCAGGCTCTGCCAATTCTTCGAGGTACCCGGTGGGGCTTGTCTATTATAGAAGGGATTACAAATCATTGGCTTACGTTACCGCTTTGCGAGTGCCCCTCTCCCCCATCCGGTGGGAGCGCGAGGGGGGGGGCCTTGGGGCATATCCGGCTTTCAACAGCGCCTAAATTGAGGCTGCGTGTATGTTATGGTGTTCCTCTTTGGTGTTGCTTCAGAGAAAACAGTACATCATGCCTCAGCTTGCCTGCTGACCAGCTCACCAAGAGTTACACTTACAATTTAGTGCAACGCATGAACGATAAGCTCTGATTTTTCCTTGCTCATCATCTATTTTTGGTCGTGCCCTAGCACCTCAAATCCCCAATCTGACACAAGAGCGAACCCGAATGATCGAAAGCGGCTCATCAGGATCGGCGCAGGATCCCGCTCTATCGTTGCTCGACAATTTCCTAGAGCAGGTTCGGAGAGCTCCGCAGTCACTGGCGGTGCAGGATCCCCAGCGCGCTTGGACTTATGCAGAGCTGCTGGAACAGTGTCTGGCGGTGGCTGGCGTGCTCGCTGCCCGAACCGATGTACAGCATCGGCGGGTACTGTTGTTTGCTGGTAAGAACTGCCATGCCGCCGCTGGGATCTTGGGTTCGTTGCTGGCAGGCTGGCGTTATGCTTGTGTTGATGAGGCTTATCCGATCGCTTTGGTTGAGGGGGTTTGCCGCGCCATCGCGCCCGATTTGGTTTTGATAGCAAACGAAGATGGTGCGTTTGCCACCAAGACAATCCAGTCGATCGGCAGTTCATGGCCTTCCTACGACCTCGCGGACTTAGGCAAGCCCCGTGCTAGATCGCCAACTGAACTGCCGCTGCTTGAGTCGTTAACGCCCGGTCGTGGTGAAGATATTGCCTATTTGGGCTTCACCTCAGGTAGTACCGGCGTGCCAAAGGTGGTCGCCATGTCCCATCGCGGCTTCCACGATTCAGTGCACCGCCATATCGCCGATTTCGGTTTCAATCACCGCGATCGCGTCGGCATCCAATCCTGCTTTGGTTTCGATCCAGCGGTAATGGACCTGCTGTCGGCGGTATGGGTAGGTGGTACGGCAGTGATGGTACCAAGCGAGTGCTACCGTGACGGCATGGCTTGGAACGCTTATCTGCAACGCCAGCGCATCACCAGCTTGCACTGCATCCCCGGTACCTTGGGGATCGCTTTCGACACCTTGGCGCTGGGCCAGACCTTCGCACCGTCGCTACGGCGGCTGATCCTGACCGGTGATACCGTACACCCGTATCTGCTGCGTCTGCTGGCACGCCGCCTGCCGCAAAACACCCGCGTGTATAATGCTTATGGTCTGACCGAGGCCCCCTATATTCTGAACGGGGCGATCGATGTCGATGACCCTGCCAGTGCTAACCGCTTTCGCTGGCCAGAGCCGATACGGGATATCCATTTTGACCCCAGCACAGACAGCAACAATGATCGTGAGCCTGGCGCTTTGCGATTGCGGGTAGGCGGCCCAATCCTGTTTTCTGGTTACTTGGTCACGCCTGATCGCCTGCATCTGCCGTATGACACGGGAGGGCTGTTTGATGTCGGCGATCTATTTAGCGGCGATGAACACTGGGTACGCTATCGTGGCCGCGGCGACCGCCGTCTGAATTGGTGGGGCTATCGGATTGAACCAGAGGAGATAGAGAGGGCACTTTGCAGCGACGAACGGATATTTTCTGCACGGCTTGAGGTGGATGAAGCAGGGGAGCTTGTTTGTGGGCTGGCGTCGGATCACGGGTTAGAGGATTTAGAGACAGGCGTTCGTGAACGCCTTCGGGAAACGTCGATCGGGGGAAACGTGCATTGGGTTCGGTTGGTGGGGAAGACTTTGGTTCAGGGCAACGAGCAATATTATCCTAAACGAAAGGGGAATGAACATGGAAAATAATCAAGACGGCAAACTTACTTTTGAGAAGTTTGTTGGAAAAAAAGCAACGTGGACTGCATTTGGTGTTACGATTATTGCATGTGTTCTTACAATTCACACTTATGAAAATTATTCTGTTTTTTCATTTATTTTTTTATTCTTGACAGTTATATCTTTATTATACACAGTATTATGCATAGTGTTTTATGTAATAAAAAAAATGTGTGGCTCTATAGAAAATAAAATAAAAAATGAAGTAGATCAAATGACAACTCGTGGATTTAAACAACTTGGAATACCTAAGGATAAAATTGAAAATGCTATTATAAATGCTAAAACTTTAGAAATATTTGAACAATCAAAAAAGACAAGCTCAATAATACCAATAGAAAAAGCTATATCTTTTATATGGGAAAAACAAGATCAAGGCAAAATCCCACTTCTTAAGGATTTGAATTATGCCATTCAAATAGATGATTATAATCAGGATATAGAAAATAAAATAAAGTTATCAGAATTATTTGTAAATGAAGATGATAAAGCTAAAGAGAGATGGAAATTATTTTTTGTAAATTATCGCTCCTGTTATAGTTTTGATTTTCCTGTTCATGACGAAAAAAATAAATTTCCTATAGATCAAAATTTTTACGATGACCTAGTATCTAGATTAATTCAACCTATTGTAGTATTAACATATAAGGAATATGTTAATAAAGCACATATATGGGATCAATCAGGTTTCACTGTCATTTATCCTATAACAGAGGATATAATTGACCTTGTAAAAAGGCATATAGAAAATCTACCTAAACAATCTAGGATTAGATATGAAATTTTTTTTAGGAAAATAGATTGGATAAAAAAATCTCCTGAAGAATTTATTACAGATACCAAAAAAGATGGTTGGCCTACCTATGATTCTGAAGAAATAAGAAAATCATTTTATATGTCTATACATGTAGATGATAAAATTAGACATATCGAATTTAATAGCGTATATAACTCACAGGGAGAATATGATGAAAATGTTTTTAATAAATTAGGTAAATATAAAAAAGCAAAAAATCATCTTGAAGAAATAAAAAAAATAGCTAGAGATGATTCGGGTATTGGTTATTTTATCGCTGGCATGTATGTCCCAGATATAAAAGAAGGAGACAGAGAATGGTTATCAAACTTAACACTAAATCAATTATCGAAAGTAAAAATATATAGCTTATGGTCTTATTTGAATTTTGAAGAAATAACTAGCAACGGTAAAGAAATACATAAGCAAGATTATTTCAATTTCGCTGTTGACTATTGCGCATATTTTAATAAAGCTAATGTGTATTTATCAGATTCATTTGCTTTCAATAAAAACAACCCTGTCACTGTATATAGTTTATATGCTTATGATCCAGAACTCAATCCATCTCCCCACAACTCTCTAAGTTTCACGCTGAAATCAATAAAAAAAGAAGCCACTAATACTCAAAGCGATAATAGCAAAATCTTACTATACCCCAGTGACGTTTTTTCGCTCCGCTGGCAGAGAAAAGAGCCAAAGGCAGACACCACTTCTTCCTCAGAATCCGATAAATCTGCCCCCCCAGCCTCAACATGAATCTCCTGATTACCGGTCTTGCCCAAGGCGATGACCCCGCCGGCGGGGTGGGCGTGGCTATGGCGTTGCGTCAGGGGTTTGGTAACCGCCTGCATCTTATGGGTCAGGATTATTCCTCGCGTGCGGTTGGCTTGCATCACCCGATCTTTGACGAGGTGATCGTTCATCGCCCCTGGGGAGAATTTGATACCGCCGCATTGCGCCACCAGTTCACCACGTTTCTTACCCAAGGCGGTTGGGTGATCTCAACCATTGACCTTGAGGGCTATTGGTTAGCTCAGCATTTCGGTGGCTGGTCACAGCTTCTGTCGCCCCCTTCTACGGTGTATGAAGCGATAGCGAAACCACCACGGTTTATCCCCGCACTTGAGGATTTAGAGCAGCCAGCCGCCCTGCCAATATCGGCAGGGGCGACGGCGCTGCACGCCTTTTTGCGTCGCAGCGGCTGGCGAGCATGGCTCAAAGGACCTTTCCACGATGCGTTGCGGGTTCCAAGCTGGGAGGGGCTTGATGCGCTGGTTGCGCGCCTGCGACGCTACTGGCCGTTTAGCGGGGCTCACTTGCAAGCGCATGTTGACGGCGTGCACGAAGCAATCGCCTTTGCGGCGCATGAGGGGCAACTGCTGGATGCGATATGGATCGTCAAAAACGACATGACAGCCGCTGGCAAAACCACGGCGGCCTCGCGCCACACGATGCGCAAAACGGATCGTGTGGCGCTGGCTGATTATGTTGCCCGGTTGGGCTGGAACGGTGGCGGCGAGATCGAGCTGATCCGCGATCAGAGCGGCAAACTTTGGCTGATCGAGATCAACTCAAGGTTTCCTGCTTGGATCGCTGGGGCCGCACTGCTTGGCATCAATCTACCCGGGGAACTCTTGGAAGCCGCAAGCGGTGCCTGTTATCAACGCGGGGGGCAATGCCAAGGCTTCGTGCGGGTACAAAAAGAAGTCGGGACGCGCAGCGGGTTTGATCTGCTACCCCCTCTGATGCTAAACCCCGATGAGCCGCTTGACAGCTCAAAGGTTGCTTTCAACATCCACGAAATAGCCCACCATATCAGCGATACGGTAGGGCTGCCGGTGCCGGATCCAGCGCCCTTCAAGGATGAAGCCCGGCTGCCTGATTTAACCGATATTCCGCTCGACAATACTACCCCAACCCCAGTTGTCCACCTGCTGCGCACCCAGCTTCGGCACAATCTGGCGCAGATTGCGCAGACGATTTCAGATACGCCCCAGGATGCACCAGCGATCACGATCGCTTATAGTATAAAAACCAACCCCGATCAGCGGGTTCTGGCAGAGGTACGCGCTGCCGGTTTTGGTGCCGAAGTCATTGGTATTGATGAATTGCGCCATGCGTTGGCTTGTGGTTTCTCTGCCGAGAGCGTCGTTGTCACTGGCACTGGCAAAGCGGCCGATCTCGCTAGGATCTGCGCGCTGAGTCGGGGGCCGGTGTTCGCCGACTCACTGGCTGAACTTGAGGTATTGATGCTGCAAGGGGCTGATCGACCATTGGGATTGCGGCTGCGGCCGGCCGGCTTTCGGTCGCGTTTCGGCATCCCGCTGGAGCACGCCCCAACGCTTGATCGCCTCTATGCGCTGCTGGAGAGCGCCCCCGACATGAGGCCCTTGGCCGTGCACTTCCATCTGCCACAGGCTATTTTAGGCACCAAGGTTTGGCGTGCAGTGGCTGAAGCGGTAGTGGATGATGTAAAAATTATCGCTGATGCCGTCAATCGGCGGGTTCTCTGGCTTGACTTGGGTGGGGGGTTCTATCCGGCCGATTTCCTGTCAGAATTGAGCTGGATCGCTGGGGCCTTTCGCAACTTTGCAGCGCGCCGATTGAGTGGCTTGGAGCGCATCATTATTGAGCCCGGTCGAGCGGTGGTCCAAAATGCTTTTGCGGTTGAGAGCGTGGTGCTTGAGGTGCGCGAAGAAAACGGTTGTTGTGCTGCGGTTGTGGACATTTCGATTGCTGATCTTCCAGAAGCCGGGCACTATCCTCATCGCTCCTGCCGGTGGCAGGATGGGCATTGGGTGCCCCTGTCGCAAGCGGGGCAGGGACGGGTGCTAGGACGAACCTGTATGGAAGATGATGTGCTGATCCGAGGGCTGGACTTGACCGCCGTTGGGATCGGTGATCGTCTTTTAATCTTAGATGCTGGTAGCTATGACAGGAGTATGGCTTATGATTTCGGCCGAGGCAGATATCACTGAACTGGAACGCCGCTTCAACTTCAGTCTTCAAGGTCGCACACCTTCCGAGCTAGAGCCGGAAGAAAATGCACAGGATCGGGCTGCAAAGATGTGGCTGCAAACTCTTGACCGAGGATTCAGAGCAATCGCTGGAGAAGGTGCCGCGCCTACCTGGATCTATGACAGGTTCCATTGGGGGGCCCATGACTGGCCGGTTCGGTGGCGCGACATTCCCTGGATGCACACCACTGATTGCGGCTTGATGGCGGCGCTTTCAACCGAGATCTACCGCTGGCGCGGCGTGTGCGCGGTAACGGTTCAGGTAGTGCTGAAGTTCAACCCTTGGAGCACTTTGGGGTGGGCGAATCTGTGGCGTGCGGCTGGCTTGTCAGCACACTGGTGTAACGGTGACTACGCATACCATGAGCTGACCGGAGTATTAGATCGCAATGGAGAGCTGCTGCTGTGGGATGCCCTCGGCCGTTTCTGGATGCCGTTGCCTTCGTATGAAACATACGAAGGGATCGTGGCCCTGCGCATCAGCGAAGTAAATGGCATTAGTCGGATCGCACGCATTCAAGGCCGTAAGCTGGGCTCTGGAATCTGGTACTCATTGCAGCGGGAATCCCCGTTGCCCATAAGCAAACCGTTTCAGGTGGCAACCGGCGGTTCGTAATTAACCAGAGGGAACTTCGAAAAACCTCAGCGGGATAGGGGTTTGGGGAAAGGGGTATGCTCACCTGTAACGTAAACTATTGATTTATAATCATTCCAAAAATATAAAAGCCCCCCAGTTTAACACTTGCACCATCCAGCGTGAAATAGGTTACAGACCCAGCCAAGCGTTTTTGATCGGCTCGTTGCCGCGCAGTTCAGCCATTTTGCCGCACCAGCGCACCTTGCCCTTGCCAAGCACCACCGCGGTATCGACGAGGGGCGCGGCAAAGGCGTAGTTTTGTTCAACCAGCACGATGGCGATGCCGTGTTCTTTGAGTTGTTGCAGTAGATCGCCGATGCGCTCGATCACCACTGGAGCCAACCCCTCGGTGGGTTCGTCGAGCAGCAGCAAGCGCGGATTGAGCATCAAACTGCGGGCGATCGACAGCATTTGCTGTTCCCCGCCAGAGAGTTGCCGACCGCTGTGCAAACGGCGGCGTTGCAGTTGAGGGAACAAGCGATACACGCTTTCCAAGGTCCATCCAGTGGTTGCGCCGCGCCGTCTTTTATCGCCCGCTACCGGCAGCATCAGGTTCTCGTGGACGCTCAAGGAGTTGAAGATCGCCCGCTCTTCAGGTACCCAGCCGATCCCCAGTCTGGCAATCCGATACGGTGGTAGCTGGCTGATGTCGCTGCCATCAAAAAGAATACGACCCCTGCGGATTGGTGCAACCCCCATGATCGACTTGAGCAACGTTGTCTTGCCACTGCCGTTACGCCCCAGTATCGCCGTAACATCAGCGGCTGCGACGTCAAGCGAGGGCCCTTGCAGGACATGGCTGTGACCGTAGTAGGTATCGATCGCCTCAACTTGCAGCAACGGCGCAGGCATCAGCCCTTGATCCCTAAATAGCGTTGTTGCAGGGTTGGCGAAGCGCGCGCCGTGGCCGCGTCCGCGTCCATGATCACGCGACCATAATCGAGCACCACGACGCGTTCGGCGATGTTAAATAATACCTCCATATCGTGCTCAATAATCAACACCGTCAGGGTTGCCGGCAGCGCTTGAATAAGCGCGCTGATGGCCTCGGTTTCCGCAGCGCTCATGCCCGCGGTTGGCTCGTCCAACAGCAGCACGCTGGACTCCATGCTCAGCGCGAGGCCTATTTCCAACTGCCGCTGGACGCCATACGGCAACGTCGCCACCGGGTGCCCCAACACCGCTGTCAGGTGCAACGCGTCGGCGCTTGCATCCACCGCACGCTGCACCGCACGATCGGCGGTCAGCGTGCGCCATAAGCCCCCCCCGCACGGGCGCTGCCGGCGGTGCTTCAGGATACAGGCGATCTCGAGATTTTCGCGCACCGTCAGCGCGCCAAACAGGTGGTTCGCTTGGAAACTGCGCGCCAGCCCCCGACGCGCTCTTGCATCCACCGACAGGCGGCTGACATCGTCGCCGTCCAGCAGCACCGCGCCGCGGTCGGGCTTAAGCGCACCGCTTAGCAGGTTGAGCAACGTGGTTTTGCCCGCACCGTTCGGCCCGATCACGCCAAGGCGACACCCGCGCTCCAGCATCACCGTCACGTCTTCGATCACCACCAGTGAGCCGAAGGCCTTGTACAAACCTACCGCCGCCAACACCGGCAGTGTTGCAGACGCTGGCGCAACGCCACCACTCAACGTTGGCACCGCCGCCACCCCTCCCCCACGCTGCGCAGCCGACCGTAGATGCCGTCACCGGCGAGCAGCACCACCGCGATAAAGAACAACCCCAGCATCAGTTGCCAGAACTCAGCGATCCCAGCGGATAAGCCAACCCCCTCCCAAAAGCTGCCGTCGCTCAGCGTGTAGCGCAATTGAATCAGCACCACGGCACCCAAGATAGCGCCAACCAGACTACCCATCCCACCGACGATAACCATGATCAGCACCTCGCCGGATACCGTCCAGAAGGCTAGGTCGGGAGATACAAACCCGGTGTGCTGCACCAGCAGCGCGCCGGCGAAACCAGCGATCCCGCCGCCGATAGCAAACGCCGCCAGTTTATAGCGCCATACCGCCAAGCCAAGCGCACGCAGGCGCGTTTCCTGATGCTGGATGCCGATCAGCAAAGCGCCAAAATGAGAGCATACGATTGAGCGCAGCAAGCAGTACACGAGCACCATCGCGAACAGCATCAGCAGCGAAAAAGTGGCGGGGTCCTGACTATCAAACCCCACCCAAGACAGGTCCGCCCGCGGCGTTCCCGACATCCCATCGTCGCCACCAAAAGCGCGCGCCTTGAACAGGTACGCATACACCATTTGACCAATCGCCAACGTGATCATAATAAAGTAGATGCCGCCAAGCCGTACCGCGAAAGCGCCGACTACCCCCGCCAACAAGCTGGCGATAACGATCGCGCACAAGGTTGACAAGGCCACCGACCAGTGCAGCAGGGTGCAAAGCCCAGCGGTCACATAAGCGCCCGCGGCCATAAACGCCGCATGGCCCAGAGATACCATGCCGGCATACCCCACCAGCAAATCGAGGCTCATCGCAAAGATGGCGAAAATAAAAATTTCCGCCAGCACCTCATGGGTGAAAGAATCCGCTTGCCACCACCATCCCAATAACAGCAGCAGCAATACCACTATGAAGGGGCGCTGCAAGCGATCGCGGTGTGGCAGCGTGACGTTATCGCATCTTGTATCGCTCATCGTCGCTAAGAGACCTTAAAAAACCATCGGGAATGGGGCTTGGGGAAAGGGGGTTCTGTCCCTTCCAGCAATCATTTCATGGTGCCGTTGAACGGATCGAGAGGTCAGCGAACGGCGCGCCGCTAAACGCGCCTCATTAAAAAATTGAAACGGTACCCCCTTCCCCAATAGACAAATTCTGCAGAGCGCCTCGCAGAATCCGCACAGCGGTTCTTTCAAGGTGCTCTCTATGTTGTTGTTTCTGAACATAAATCATGTCAGCCTCAAAAAGCTGTTCGAGCACCTGTCGGGTGATTTTAAAAACCCCGCTGATTTTAACTTATTGAGGCTGCCGATCTGAATACAAAGCGTCCGTGCGACAACTGGACTGATGCCTAGAAATACCTGATCGGGGGCTTCAGAGCGGCGCATTGTCGCGATCCTTAGTGCAACTTATCGAAGACGTGATTGATTTTCGCTGGTGTGATGGTATTGAAGTTTATGGATTTAGGGAAGGGTGCCTCGAAAAGCCAACTGCGCTGGCTTTTCGAGGCACCCTCATGGTGTTATATTGGGAAGAGGGTATATTAGTCCATAACTGAGGGAGGAGCTTACGCAATTGCGCACAGCAACCCTTCCCCCAAACCCCCATCCCATTCAGGGTTTTTCGAGGTTCCCAAGGAGAGGAGAGCATGAGACAGGTTTATTTCACTACAATTTTTGCGGCGCTTGGAGCAACCATACTGGCGGGCGGTGCCCATGCTGAAAAATGGGATATGCCGATGGCCTATGCGGCAACCAACTTTCATTCGGAAATGGGCGTTGTGTTCGCCGACAAGGTGAAGAAATACAGCAACGGCAAGATTGAAATCACCGTCCATCCAGGTGGCTCGCTGTTCAAAGGCGGCGAGATCAAACGCGCCGTCCAGACCGCTCAAGTGCCTATCGGAGAGCGCTTCATGTCCGCCCACGCTAACGAAGCACCGCTGCTTGGCTGGGACAATCTGCCTTTTCTTGCGACCACCTATGAAGACAACGAAAAGCTCTGGGAAGCGGCGAAAGGCAAGGTCAACGCCCAACTCGACAGCCTGAATCTGGTAGCGCTCTACACCTGCCCATGGCCCGGGCAGGGTTTCTATTTCAAGAAGCCGGTCACCTCCTCGGCTGACACTCGGGGCGTCAAGTTCCGCTCCTACAATTCCGCGACAGCGACTTTCGCCAAGGAACTCGGCATGGTTCCGGTTCAGATTGAAGCCGCCGAGTTGTCACAGGCACTCGCCACCGGCGTTGCCGAAGCCTTCATCTCGTCTGGCTCCACCGGCTATGATCGCAAGGTTTGGGAACACCTCACCCATTATTACAAAGTTAACGCATGGCTGCCGCGCAACTATGTGATCATCAATAAAGAGGTCTGGAATGGTCTTGATGACTCGACCCGCAGCGCGCTCCAGCGCGCCGCCGATGAAACCGGCACCGCCTGCGCGGCAAAATCCGCCGAACTTGCCAGTTGGTATTTCGCGCAGCTTGAAGCCAACGGCATGAAGGTTGAGAACGCAGGCCCTCGGTTTCTCAAGGAACTGAAAGCAATCGGCGCAAAAATGCAGGCTGATTGGCTGAAAACCGTCGGCACCGCAGGCCAGGCCATCATTGATGCCTACAAATCGCTTTAATTTTTTTTAATGAGGAGCGCTTGGCGGCGAAGCGCATGGCGGCGATTGATCGGGGAGAGTTCGCAAGCGGCGATTGATCCCTGCCCTCCACGATCCCAGAGCCTTCCCCCAATACAAACCTCTTTTTTTGCAAACCTCTCCGCAACTGCCAAGCGCAGCTTGTGCAGTTGCGGATTAAAATATTAACACCGCCCGCTATCGGATTTTATGTCAGACTGGCCTCCGTTCCTTGCTGCACCGCTCTGGGTATGGCTCTTCGTCATGCCGCTGATGCTGGCCGCCGTCGCCCGTTTTACGCGGCGCAGAATCAGACCGCTGCTGACGCCGCTATGGCGCGTATGCGACTGCGTCTACCTCGGCTCAGGGATTGTGGCAGCGGTATTCATGGTCGCGATTCTGCTCATCATCATTTGCCAGATGGTCGCCCGCTGGAGCGGTGCCACCTTTGAAGGGTCAACGGAATTTGCCGGGTACGCGATGGCGGCGACCTCGTTTTTCGCCCTTGCCCACGCCTTGAGCCGAGGATCACATATCCGCGTCTCGATCTTCCTCAATCTCAACGCTTATACCCGATTGTGGCTTGACGCCTTCGCGCTGATGGTCGGTGCCATCATCGCGACCTATTTCGCACGCTACGCAGTGAAAGCCAATTTTCTGTCGGCGGTGCTGAACGACCGTACGCAGGGGCAGGATCAGATCCCTGAGTGGGTGCTAAGCGTCATCCGACTTTGCGGCACCTGGCCAGACGAGTGGGGTAAGCTGCTCGCCCAAACCGGCAGCGAATGGCTCTACACCCCGCTCTGGCTACCGCAGCTACCGATGTCGATCGGCACCATCTTGCTGGCTGTCGCGCTATGGGACAACCTGATCCGGCTGCTCGTCAACGGCGTATCGGCCATCACCACAGATGTTGTCAAATGACCGAGCTTTACGCCACCGCGATATTTCTCTTCGTGCTCTTTTTCATGCTGGGAAGCTCGGTGTGGGTTGGTCTCGCGCTGATTGGCGTCGCCTATGCGGGGATGACGCTGTTCACCTCCCGCCCCGCTGGCGATGCGATGATCACGACCATCTGGAGTGGCGCTTCGTCATGGACGCTGACGGCGCTGCCGTTGTTTATCTGGATGGGGGAGATCCTCTACCGCACGCGCCTTTCTGAAGATATGTTTCGCGGTCTCGCGCCGTGGATGCAGTGGCTCCCCGGCAGGCTGCTGCACACCAATATCGCCGGTTGCACGATCTTTGCGGCGGTATCGGGCTCATCAGCAGCGACGCTGACCACCGTCGGCAAGATGTCGATCCCCGAGCTGCGCCAGCGCGGCTATCCGGAATACATGATCATTGGTACGCTGGCGGGAGCAGCGACACTGGGGCTGATGATCCCACCGTCGCTGACGCTGATCGTCTATGGCGTGTCGATCAACGAATCGATCACTCAACTGTTCCTCGCTGGCGTGGTGCCCGGGCTGGTGCTGGCCGCGCTGTTCATGACTTATATCATCCTCTGGTACTATTGTCGTCCCGCCGAACGACCGCCGCCGGAAGCGCCGATGCGCTTGGGTCAGATGCTCCATGACAGCCGCTTTCTGATCCCGGTGTTGCTGCTTATCCTGTGCGTCATCGGCTCGATGTATTTTGGCTGGGCGACCGCTACCGAAGCCGCCGCCGTCGGCGTCACCGGTGCCCTAGCCCTCGCCGCATTGCAGCGATCGCTGACGCTCGACACCTTCTGCAAAAGCCTCATGGGCGCAACGCGCACCTCGGCGATGATCGCGCTGATCCTGATGGGTGCCGCGTTTCTTTCGCTGGCGATGGGCTTTACCGGCCTGCCGCGAGCGCTGGCCGCTTTCATTGACAGCCTCGATCTATCACCGATCGTGCTGATCGGCGCGCTGATGGTTTTCTACATCATCCTTGGGATGTTCCTTGACGGCATTTCGTCGGTGGTGCTGACGATGGCGATTGTCGAGCCGATGGTACGCCAGGCCGGCATCGATGTGATCTGGTTCGGCGTCTTCGTCGTGGTCGTTGTCGAAATGGCGCAGGTAACGCCACCGATCGGATTCAATCTGTTCGTCCTTCAGGGTATGACTCAGCACGAGATTTCCTATATTTCACGCACTGCCATACCGATGGTGCTGATGATGATCCTGATGGTGGCGATCCTAGTCATCTGGCCTGAGCTCGCAACCTGGCTGCCGGATACCGTCCGCAAGTCGCCGCAATAGGACACCTCGGAAAACTGCGCGAAGCTAGTTTTTCGAGGTTCTCAATAATACCTCGCACCGGCCATGCCAAAACTGAGCATATTGCAACTTGACACGCATTTTCCGCGGCTACCGGGGGATGTCGGCTGCGCCGCCACTTTTGCTGCACCGGTTGACATCTGCCCAATTCCTGCGACCAGCGTTGCCGGGATTGTGACGCGGCACCCCGATGGCAGCGACATAGCGGGGTTTGTTGAGTGCCTCGGGGAGTCGCGCGCCGACCTTATCGCGACGTCCTGCGGTTTCCTGTGCTACTGGCAGGAGCATCTTGCGGCGGTAGCCAAAGCGCCATTCATCAGCTCCGCTCTGATTGACCTACCGCGGCTTCAACAGTGCTATCCGCACGATCAATTGATGATCATCACGTTCGACGCTGAGGTGCTCAGCGCGCCGCTGTACGCGGATGTATTGGGCGGTTTTGGCGGTACCATCGTCGGCCTGCCACGGCACTGCCAACTGCGGCAGGTGATCGAAGGCGATCGACCAACGCTCGATCCGCGACAGGCCGAAGACGAACTGCTTGCCCTCATCAGCGAGGCGATTGGCAACGCTGGCGCAAAGCCGCAAGCGATCCTGCTCGAGTGCACCAACCTAGGGCCTTATAAAAACGCAATACGGAACACCTTCAATAGCGAAATCCATGATATTCTGAGCGTCATCAATCGCGCTATGCCCGCGGTTGTCGATGCACAATTCCTGTAACGACAGCGAGGCTATCTTTGTGAGTACTGACGCACAACCCAAAACCTTGCCGCATTATTTCGGTACCGACGGGATCCGCGGTGCGGTTGGATCGCATCCGATCACCGCCGACTTTATGCTCAAACTCGGTTGGACGGCGGGGCAGGTGCTAAGCGCCAGCGATCAGCCTGGGACGGTGCTGATCGGCAAGGACACGCGCATTTCGGGTTATATGTTCGAGTCGGTGCTGGAAGCCGGGTTTGTCTCTTGCGGTGTTGATGTGAGCCTACTGGGGCCGATGCCGACACCGGCGATTGCGTATCTGACGCGCACTTTGGGGGCTTCAGCCAGCGTAGTGATCAGCGCCTCGCATAACGCTTATACCGACAATGGCATCAAGTTTTTTGACGCCAATGGAATAAAGATCTCGACCGCCACCGAGTTAGCGATAGAAAAGCTGCTGGAGGTTCCAATGCGCACTGTGGCAGCGGATAAAATAGGCCGCGCCAATCGCATTGCTGACGCCAGCGGTCGCTACATTGAGTTCTGCAAAAGAACCGCGCCCTTCGGGCTTAGCCTGAAGGGGCTGCGCATCGTTGTTGACTGCGCCCACGGCGCGACTTACAACATTGCCCCAGCGGTGTTTAAAGAGATGGGCGCTGAGGTGGTTGAGATCGGTTGCCGCCCCGATGGACTGAACATCAACGATGGGGTTGGCGTCACCAGCCCCGACAAACTGCAGCGCACCGTGTGCGAGTTACGTGCTGACCTCGGGATTGGCTTTGATGGCGATGGTGATCGCGTGCTGATGGTGGACGCTGACGGTCACATCCTAGATGGAGACGACATTCTGTTCATCATCGCATTGTCTCATCGGCGGCAGAAGCGACTCAACGGCGTGGTCGTTGGCACCGTGATGAGTAATCTGGGGCTGGAGCAGTCGCTGGCGCGGCATAGCATCGCGCTACAGCGCACGGCGGTAGGGGACCGGCATGTGTATGAACAAATGCGGCGCCATGGCAGCAGTGTTGGCGGCGAACCCTCGGGGCATATTATCTGCGCCGATCGCGTCACCACCGGCGATGGCATCGTCGCCGCGCTGCAAGTGCTAAATGAGATGCAAGCGGCTGGCAAAACGCTTTCCGAATTGCGCCACGGGATGACAAAATACCCGCAAGCGCAACGCAATCTGCCGTGGCCTTACGATACCGATCCAATGGAAATTACGGCGATAAAAAACGCTTACCAGCGAACTAGCGAAACCCTTGCTGATCGCGGTCGCGTCTTGATGCGGCGCTCAGGCACCGAGCCCAAGCTCCGCATCATGGTTGAGACAAGCGATGCACATGAAGCCAAATCCCTTGCTGATGATTTTTCCGCCTGCGTAGCGCAAGCCTGTGAAAGTAGCGCAAACCTGTGAAAACTTGAACCCGAGCGCCTTTGCTCCACCACCGCGATCCGCAAGTTGCCGCATCCTTAGCGTTGTCTCAAAAATACAGCAGCGGACGGCTCAGGCGGAGCGGCTACAATCGCCCGCTGGGCGAAACCATTGATGGATGTCGCTTCCCCTGCGACAGGCCCTCGGCTGCGCCGCTTACGGCCTGCTGATCAGGTACATTGACTGATGCAGAACGCCCCGCAACTCACGATCGCGCAATTACAGCGGCTGGCCTCGGGCATATCACTGCTGTCTGGCATGGCCTTGATGGTTGAAGCAGTCGAGGTCGGGGGGGCGCTAGTACGCATTCCATTTAATGAAAAATTGCTCCGTCCCGGAGGCACTATCGCCGGCCCGGTACTGATGACGCTGGCGGATTTCACGATGTACGGCGCAGTGCTAAGCTTAATCGGCTTGCAATACAGCGCAACCGCCACGGCCCACCTTGGGATCGACTTTCTGCGCCGCCCGCCACCGCAGGATGTGATCGCCAGCGCCAAAGTGCTGAAGCTCGGACGCCGCCTAGCGATGGGGACTGTTGTGATCCGCAGCGGTACTGACAGCGCCATTGTCGCTCACGCCAGTTGCACCTACGCCCTGCCATCTGCGCCACCTAAGCGGGATTGACGGATGCCTAAGACTGCGGCGCAAGTGCCTGATACCGTGCGCTTTTTGCGCGATGGCTTCCTCGTCGTGCCGCGGCTTGCCGATGCAGCTTTGCAACAGGCGCTGCGCGCCAGCGCTGCCGCGGCGCTCGATCCGCTCCAGGGGCCGGTGGAGTACGAGAGCGATGTTGGCTATCCCGGAGGGCCCCGCAGCCGCAAAGCGGTTGGCGGTAACACGCCGCGCCGCTTGCTGTACGCCTATTCACGCGATCAGAGTTTCCGCGCGTGGGCACGGAATCCATCGGTGCTCGCCATCTTAAAGCAATTACTGGGGTCGGTTGCGCTATCACAGTGCCACCATAACTGCGTAATGACAAAACACCCCGGCCACAGCAGCATGACCGACTGGCACCAGGATATCCGCTATTGGTCGTTTGATGCGCCCGAGCTTATATCCGTGTGGCTCGCGCTCGGCACCGAGAATCAGCAAAATGGCGCGCTGTCGGTGATTCCCGGCAGCCATCAACTGGATTTGGAACGTGGCCGTCTCGATCGCTATTTGTTCCTGCGCCCTGAGCTGGCGCACAACCAGGCGCTCATCCGATCAGCTATCTGTATTGAGCTTTCACCCGGTGATACGCTGCTTTTCCATTGCCGTTTATTCCATGCCGCGGGCAATAATCGCAGCGACGCCATCAAACTGTCGCTGGTCTATACCTACCATGCGCAAACCAATCCGCCGATCGCCGGTACCCGCTCGGCGCACTACCCTTCTGTTCTACTGGCCTAAAATTTTGATTTTAAGCGTTCAAGCGCCACGCCGCTGACCGCTTTCAACCACCCCTTCTGGTGAAAAAAATATACCACAGCGATGATGTGGTGCTGGCTGGCTATTTGCACGCGGTGCTGACCAGCAAAGGCATTGCTTGCATGCAGCGCAATGCCTTTTTAAGCGGCGCGGCGGGGGAGCTGCCGCCGAATGAATGCTGGGTGGAACTGTGGCTCGTGGATGCGCGCGACAGCGAGTCGGCGCAGGCGTTGCTTGAAGCGCTGCTGCATAACACTGGATCGCCATCAGCAAACTGGGCTTGCCACCACTGTAACGAGCAGCACCCCGGTCAATTCACGGCCTGCTGGAATTGCGGCGCAGAAAAGCCGTGAGCGCGGCGCGGCAGCGAGCGGGCGGGCTGCCAGCAACTGCGCGGCTGTTTCACGACGCCAGCATTAATTCGGCAATCTGGATGGCGTTGAGCGCGGCACCTTTGCGCAATTGGTCGCCTGCGACAAACAGCTCGACGCCACTGCCGGCGGCCTGACCGGCGTCACAGCGCACCCGTCCCACCAGCACCGCGTCCTGGCCCGAAGCGAGGCGCGGCTCTGGATGCTGGTTGGCGCTGCGATCATCAACGCAGCGCAGCCCCGGCGCGGTCGCCAACACAGCGCGTACTTCGGCTTCGCTGGCAGCGCGCTTGAAGGTCAGATTAATCGCCATTGAATGGGAGCGCAGCACCGGCACGCGCACGCAGGTGGCGGAAATGCGCAATCCCTCATCGGCAAATATTTTGCGCGTCTCGCACTGCATTTTGATCTCTTCGGCGTTATAGCCAGTGGCGGGATCAATGGTCGAATCATGGCTGAACAGGTTCCACAAATAGGGCCTGCCAAAAATCGTCTGGGTCAGCGGGGTGTTGTTCGTCCAGTCGCGTGCTTGCTGCTCCAACTCATGCATCGCCTGCGCGCCGGCACCACTCGCCGCCTGATAGGTAGCGACGACGACGCGCTCGATGCCGAAAGCCTGATGCAAAGGCCATAGCGGCAAGGCCATGATGATGGTTGAGCAGTTGGGATTGGCGATCAAGCGCTGCGGCGCATTGCCGCGCCCATTGAGCGCCGTCGGATTGACCTCAGGCACCACCAGCGGCACCTCAGGGTGCATCCTAAAGGCCGATGAATTATCAATCACGGTCACCCCCTTGGCGGCGGCAAGCGGCGCGTATTTCAGGCTGATACTGCCGCCAGCCGAGAAAAACGCCAGATCGACCCCATCAAAGCTGTCCTCACCGAGCGCGCTGACAAGCCGCTCCTTGCCCCTAAAAGCGATGCGCTTCCCCGCCGAGCGCGCACTCGCCAGCAAGCGCAGCGCGCCGAATTTGAAACCGCGCTCTTCGATCAGGCGCAGCAGTTCCTGCCCTACGGCACCGGTTGCGCCAACGATGGCGACTTGATTAAACTGTTTCATGGATTCCTTCTTGGGTGGCGTCAGCGCAATAAACGGCAGGCGCGGCATAAAAGCGCCAGCGGCGGCTCCTCAGTATATACTTGTGGTGGGCAGCGCTCTGGAAGGGCTTCGGGTGGTGCTTGGCAGGTCAGGAGAGTTCAGACTAGGCCGACTTCTACTGCTTCAATCACTTCCTGTTCATGCCTAGCGGCAGCATACCACCGCTGTACTAATCTATCTTCCAGTACCGTATTCATGTATTCAGCAGTGCTTGAATCAGCGGCTACGTTATAGGTGTGAAACCTAGATACAATCGGTGCATACATTGCATCTGCTATACCAAAAGAACCAAACAGCCACTTCCCTTCTTCAGTATTGTTAGCTCTGCAATCGCCCCAGATCGCCTGGATCCGCCGAATATCTTTTGCTACTGCCGCCGTTTGCGCTACCTTGCGTCCGACAGCGCGACAATTCATCGGCATGGCTTTACGTAAAGAAGCAAAACCGGCGTGCATCTCAGCGCTAATCGAACGCGCATGCGCTCGTCGCCTGACATCACCCGGCCATAGTTGGGGGTAGTGCTCCGCAAGATACTCCGCAATAGCCAATGAATCCCAGATGGTTGTCCCACCATCCAGATAAACCGGTACCTTGCCCGCCGCTGAATAGTGCCGTATTTTGTCCAAAGAGCGATCGGTACGAAGCGGTATAGTCACTTCCTCAAACGCAATTTTGAGCTTGGACAGCATTAACCACGCCCGAAATGACCACGACGAGTAATTTTTATTACCGATAATCAATCGTTTTTGTTGCATCTCTTAGAATCCTATGGGCACCTCGAAAAATGGCAACGGGATGGCGGGTTTGGGGGAAGAGACATGATTACATACAACGTACAGGAGCTTCAACACCAGACAGATAATGTCTGCTGTGGGCTAACCCATGAAAAATAGCCCTTTCCGGCATCTTCAAGTAACATGAGTATAGAGCGTTTTGCGCCGCGCTGGTTGATGATCGCGCCGTTGTTACACCCCCCCCATCGCTTGGAGAACAACCCATGCCCTATGCCAACATCCTGACCCACTGCGACGATCGCGTTGGCATCATTACGCTCAATCGCCCCAAGGTGCTAAATGCGCTAAGCCGTGCCCTGATAGAAGAATTGGGGGAGGCGATCAAAACCTTTGACGCTAACCCGGAAATCGGCGCGATCGTCATCACTGGCAACGACAAAGCCTTTGCCGCGGGTGCCGACATCAGCGAGATGGCAGCCAAAAGCGCCATCGACATGTACGCCGCTGATCACTTTGGCGGTTGGTCTTTGCTTGAATCCTGCCGCTGCCCGTTGATCGCCGCGGTCAGCGGCTATGCCTTGGGCGGCGGCTGTGAGCTGGCACTGGCCTGTGATGTGATCATCGCCAGCGACAGCGCGCGCTTTGGTCAGCCGGAGATAAACCTCGGCGTGTTGCCGGGGCTTGGCGCTACGCAACGCCTGCCGCGCCTGGTGGGTAAAGCGAAAGCGATGGACCTGTGCCTCACCGGACGCCTGATGCACGCCGACGAAGCCGAGCGCGCCGGGCTGGTCAGCCGCATCGTACCCGCCGCACAGTTGCCGGCGGAGGCCTTAGCGTTAGCCAAGACCATCGCCGCCATGCCCAGAACAGCCGTACGCATGATCAAGCAGGCGATCAACCACGCTGACGACAGCGGCCTCACCGCCGGTCTTTGCTTTGAGCGCAACCTGTTCAGCACCGCTTTTGCGAGCGAAGACCAAAGCGAAGGCATGGCCGCCTTCATCGAAAAGCGCCCCCCTGCGTGGCGCCATCGCTGATGGCCGCCCGGGCTGAGGTGAACAACATGGCAAATGACACCGCGCAAAAACCGCAACCGATACCGAAGATAACCACGGTTGCGGAGTTCATCGCCTGGGTAGGAGGGTTGCCGCTTGGTGATTACCAAGGGCCTTATATCTATCGCGGCTTGTCGTGCTGTGATTATGCACTGACCTCTTCGCTCTTCAGAGAAAGTAAAGAAGAAGAGGGCGATCCGAGCAGCATTACCCTACCAAATCCGACTGCTTACAAGGGGAAGATCGAAGCCATGATAAGCGGTGCCAAGGAGCGGCGCTTTAATTTACTGGAAGGCAGGCCACCGCTCAGCGACTTGGAACTGATGGCCGACTTGCAGCACAACCACGCCCGCACGATGCTGATTGACTTCAGCCGCAACCCACTGGTGGCCTTGTGGTTCGCCTGCGCTGAAGGCGCTGAAGGCGGTGAAAGTACGGGGCACAAACCTAAAGGTAAAGCGCAACATGGCTTCGTACATGCCCTCGATAGCACTGGCCTAGCGTTTAATGACGTCAGCGCAGATGCGCTGGCCGGCAAGATGGACTTGGAGCACTGCCTGCGCCTCGGGCCAAAAGAACCGGGCCGCGGTGACTGGCTTCTAGAGAATGCACCGAAGTGGAATATGTGGCGCAGCCAGCATTTAACCGAAAGAACCAAAGCGCAGGATTCGGTTTTTGTGTTTGGCTGGCCGGAAGCACCAAAAGAACTGAGGAGTGCAGGGATAAGCGTACTGATTGATCATCAGTACAAGAAACCTATATTGCAACAGTTGGCGCAGTGTTTTGGGATCGAAGCCGCAAAACTGTTCCCCGACCGCCATGGTTATGCCATGTGGCACAAAGTGACTGCTGCGCGATCAGTGGATTCGTATAACCGCCAAGGAATCAGAAATCTACAACAAGGCAGCTATGAAGCAGCCCTCACCGATTTTGACAAGGCGATAGCGATCGATCCAAATAGTGCTGTGCTTTATGGAAATCGCAGTTTTGCGAAAAATCAGCTTGACCAGCATCAGGCCGCCATCGACGATCTTAACAAGGCGATAACGCGCGATCCCACCCATGCTACGTTCTATAACAGTCGCGGTTTTGCGAAAATCCGACTAGGCAACCATCAGGCCGCCATCGCCGATCTTGACGAGGCGATAACGCGCGATCCCGATAGTGCTGTGCTTTATGGAAATCGCGGTTTTGCGAAAAATCAGCTCGGCCAGCATCAGGCCGCCATCGCCGATCTTGACGAGGCGATAACGCGCGATCCCGATAAGGCTGTGTTTTATGGAAATCGCGGTTTTGCGAAAAATAAGCTCGACCAGCATCAGGCCGCCATCGCCGATCTTGACGAGGCGATAACGCGCGATCCCGATAAGGCTGTGCTTTATGAAAATCGCGGCGGTGCGAAAATCCGACTAGGCAACCATCAGGCCGCCATCGCCGATCTTGACGAGGCGATAACGCACGATCCCGATAAGGCTGTGCTCTATAGCAGTCGCGGTTTTGCGAAAAATAAGCTCGGTCAGCATCAGGAAGCCATCGCTGATTATGACGAGGCGATAACGCGCGATCCCGATGATGCTGTGCTTTATGAAAATCGCGGTTTGGCGAAAATTCAGCTAGGCGAGCATCAGGAAGCCATAGCGGATCTTGACATGGCGATAGCGCTCGATCCCAACCGTGCTAAGTCCTATAACAGTCGCGGTTTTGCGAAAAGTGAACTAGGCAACCATCAGGCCGCCATCGCCGATTATGACGAGGCGATAACGCGCGATCCCGATAAGGCTGTGCTTTATGAAAATCGCGGTTTTGCGAAAAATAAGCTCGACCAGCATCAGGCTGCCATCGCCGATCTTGACGAGGCGATAACGCTCGATCCCGATAAGGCTGCGAACTATCACAATCGCGGTGCTGTGAAATTCGAGCTAGCGCAATATCAGGCTGCCATAGCGGATCTTGACAAGGCGATAACGCGCGATCCCGATAAGGCTGAGAGCTATAGCACCCGAGGTGTTGCGAAGACTCAACTAAAACAGTATTCCGCAGCTATCGCCGATTTTGACAAGGCGATAACGCGCGATCCCGATAAGGCTGAGAGCTATAGCACCCGAGGTGTTGCGAAGACTCAACTAAAACAGTATTCCGCAGCTATCGCCGATTTTGACAAGGCGATAGCGTGCGATCCCGATAATGCTGGGTTTTATGCCCAGCGAGGTGCTGCGAAATATCAACTTGGCCTGCATCAGGCCGCCCTAGCGGATCTTGACAAGGCGATAACGCTCCATCCAAATGATGCTGCGAGCTATAACAATCGCGGTCTTGCGAAATATCAACTAGGCCAGTATCAGGAAGCCATCGCCGATTTTGACGCGGCCATAGCACGCAATCCAGATCATGCTGCGATCTATTGCAATCGCGGTGTTGCGAAAACCCAACTAGGCCAGCATCAGGCCGCCATCGCCGATCTTGACAAAGCGATAGCGCTCGAGCCAAATAATGCTGTTCTTTATCGTTCGCGCGCGTCTGTATACGATGCGCTGGGGAAGACCCAAGCAGCAGCAGCCGACCGCGCCACCGCCGCTGCCTTGGAAGAACCGCAACAAAACCCGAAGCCCCCCAAATGAGCCCTGCGTTTGATGCGCGGGCATCTAGGCCCTAGCTATGGCGATGACGACTGCCTCGGATGGATTCATGCAGCGCACCTTCAGCCGCCTGCGGCAGGCGTGGGGGGCGCTCGCCTTCGAGGCGTCGGGCGACTTGTCAGACACCATCGGTACCGAGCTTTCTGACAGAGATGTGGCGCGCCTGCGGCAAGCCATTGATGCCTGCCTTGAGGCACGTGGCGGGATGGTGTCGGCGCGTGCCCACGCCGCCGATTTAGGCAGGGCCTACCTGAACCTCAGTTACAAGGGGCGCAAGCGCTTTCTGGAGCTGATGGTCAGCGATTATGGCGTACGCCGTGCGGCGGTCGAGGCGGCGATTGCCCAGTTCCAACAGGCGCACGATGATGACGCCCGTCAGCTCGCGGAGGCGGCACTAAGGCAGGCGCTGATCCCGCCGCGCATCCAACTCTTGGCGCAATTCAACAGCCTCGACAACGGCATCAAATTCCTAGTCGATTTGCGCGCCGAGCTGATGCGCATCGCTAAGCACAACAAAAACTTGCAGCCGCTGAACAAAGAGCTGCGCAACCTGCTTGCATCGTGGTTTGATGTCGGCTTTCTGGAGTTGCGCCGCATCACTTGGGAGACACCGGCGGCGCTGTTGGAGAAACTGATCGCCTATGAGGCGGTACACCAGATCCGCTCGTGGGCCGATTTAAAAAATAGGCTGGCACCGGATCGCCGCTTGTACGCCTTCTTTCACCCCCACATGCACGACGAGCCGTTGATCTTTGTGCAGGTCGCCCTGACGCGCGGGATCAGCAGCAGTATCCAAGAGCTGCTGGATGAAAGCGCACCGCTACTGGATGCCGAGCAGGCCGATACCGCCGTCTTCTACTCCATATCGAATTGTCAGATCGGTCTCAAAGGGGTCAACTTTGGCGGCTTTCTGATCAAGCAGGTGGTCGATGATCTGGCGCGCTCGCTACCGCGCCTAAAACACTTCTCGACGCTGTCGCCAATCCCAAAGTTTCGCCTGTGGCTGAACCAGCAATTGGAAGATCAAAGCACTGCATTGCTGACCGCGGCAGAGCAGCAAAACCTGCAAGCGATGCTGGGCGAGCCCGATCCACAAGCGGTCAGCGCCAACCCCCTGCAAACGGCGTTGGCGGAAGACAACTGGGCTGCCGACATGGCATTGCAGGCGGTGCTGGCACCAATCCTTTGCCGGCTTTGCGCCAATTATCTGATCAGCGCCCAGCGTAACCAGCGCGCTTATGACCCGGTCGCCGATTTCCACCTCAACAACGGTGCCAGCCTGCACCGCATCAATTGGCTCGCCGATTGCTCGATGCATGGTATCGAACAATCCGCGGGCATGATGGTCAACTACCTATACCGCCTTTCGCAAATCGAAGCCAACCATGAAGTTTATAACCAAGGACGTGTCATCGCCGATACCGCAGTGCGCAAACTACTGTAGGGTAGGGTTTGTATCCCCTACGATCGGCACTTTAACTCGACGCCGTGCAGGGCCGAGGGCGGGTGAAGGCTCTGGCAAGTAGGCAGCATTGATACCAGAAATGCTATCGAAGAGCAGGATATGTGATCGCCGGGTGCCTGATTGGGACCTTTATCGGCATGCTGCCGGGGCTCGGCCCGATGGCAATCAACGGATAGACGGCTGATTCCGCTGCACCGCAAGGCATCAGGAATCCAAGCGCAAGCGCACCAAAGCAGTGCTGCTGCGTGCGCCTGCCTCGCCGATAACGGCGGCTTGCCCGTATCCTTGGGCGCGTAGTTCTTTGAGGCACTCGGTTGCCCGGGAAGCGGGCACAGAGGCCAGCAGACCGCCGGCCGTCTGCGGGTCGAACAGCAGCGCGTAGCGCCCCCCGTGGCGGCCATCGCGGGCGATTCCGGCAGGTGCCTCGAGATGCCGTGCAGCCTGCATGTTCTGCGCTTGCAAGGTACTGGTGATGCCGCTGCTGATAGTCTCCAGAGCGCCTTCCATGAGTGGGATGGCATTCAGGTTGAGGGTTACTCCGAGGGTGGCATGCGCCGCGTCAGAGGCCGAAAGCGGCAGCATTTCAAGCAAGTGACCGAGGAGTCCAAAACCGGTGACATCGGTGCAGGCGCTGGCACCGGCGCGCTGTAAGCATTGCGCCGCGGCGCGGTTGGATTGTTGCAACGTCGCGAGCGCCGCCACGATCCAGCGTCCCTTGGCGCGGTAGCGCATATCGGCAGCGAACAACGTCCCGCTGCCGATGGGTTTGGTCAGGATCAGACGCTCACCGCAGCGCATGCCGCTTTTCCGCAACAACTGATCGGCGGTTACGCTGCCGCAAAGCGCAAGCCCTAGGTTCAATTCCAGGCCCTCGCCGGTATGACCGCCGATCAGCGTGGCACGTGCCTCGCCGAGAACCTCCAGAGCACCGCTCATCAACTGGCGCAGGGTGTCTTCGACCTGGCGTTCAGCTGCGTATGGCAGCGTCACCAGCGCCAGCGCCGTGGTTGGAGTGGCCGCCATGGCATAGATATCGTTGAGCGCATGGTTGGCGACAATGCGACCGAACAGGTACGGATCGTCGATCATGGCGCGAAAACCATCGACGCTTTGCACCAGCAGCCGCTCGGGTGGCACCTGCGTTACCGCTGCGTCATCAAAATGCTTAAAACCGATCTCGACCGTGTTGTCAGCGGGCAATTGGTTGAGTTCCTGCAATACCCGCCGCAATACGCCGGCACCAACTTTAGCGCCGCAGCCCCCGCAGCGCAGCGCAGCGGGGACTGGCATCGAGGCCGCGCCAACCGCAGCGTCAAGCACGGATGGCGGCGCTGGCGGCAACGCGCTGGCCGGTGTCGGTAAGTCAGAAAATTGCGCCATAAAGCGCCGATCCAGCCAATCTTTCCAGCGCCAGATCCAAGCCGCCGGCGCCAGTGACCAAGGCCCTCTGGCCGCCGCCGCTCGCCGATCTCCAGTGCTGATAAGGCTCAGAAAACGCCGCTGGGGAGTGAACCGGAGAAGCGCTTTGCGGTACAACCTGCGGCGCAGGTTAGCGGCCAGCGGCTTACCCTGGTGCACCGCAAACACGCCCGCTTTCTCACGCGGGTGATCGCGTACTGCGGCGCAGTCGCCGCTGGCGAACAGGCCACGGTGTGATACCGACTCAAGACTGCTGTCAACCGCAATGAAACCGCGTTCGTCGACTGCAAGACCGCTCGTGCGAAACCACGCTGGGGCGCTTGCATCGGTCGCCCATAACACCGCGTCCATCGCATGGCGCTGACCATCGGCAGTGATCAAGGCATCCGCCGCAACAGCGCAGACCGGGGCGTTGCTGTGCAAGCAGATGCCACGCGCCGCGAGCAGCGCCCCGAAGCGCCGCCGCAGCCGTGCTGGATGGGTCGCTGATAAGCACTGCGGCCCGCTGGCAAACAAATGAAAGCGCAACCGTTCAGCGCCACGCTGCGGTGCCGCTCCTTGCAGCAGCCCCTGCTGCAACGCCAACACCAGTTCAGTGCCGCCGGCACCGGCACCGACAACAGCGATCGACAACACGCCATCATGGGTCGCTGCACGCGCCGCTAAGGTCTGCCAGCGGGCGACAAAGCGACTGATCGGCTTGACTGTAGTGACGAACCGCGCGCTGTCACCGAGGGCCGCTACATCCGGTGCTGCGCCGACATTGATCGATAGCACATCGTAGGCCACCGCCGGACGGTTGCGGCACACGATGCGCTTGTGCGCGAGATCGAGCCCCACCACCTCATCCTGATAAAAACGCGCGTTGGCAAAACGGCACAGCGGTAGCAGATCGATATGAATCGCATCGCTGCTGTAATGTCCCGCGATATACCCGGGCAACATACCTGAATAAGGGGTATTGGCGTCTTTGCTGATGAGCGTTACCCGTACCCCGGGCAGCGGTTGCAAAGCGAGGCGACGCAGCACGATCACATGGCTGTGACCGCCGCCAATCAGTACCAGATCCTGGTGTATCGGTGTTGTATCACGGTTCATACCAGGATCTCGTAGGCGCGCCCGTCGGTCTGCAAACCACCTCATAGCGCCTCATAGCGCCTCGAAAAACTAGCACAGTCAGTTTTTCGAAACACCCTCTGGAGGTGCCGCGGCGGCGCGTCCGCCAAGGGTCTTGCTCGCTACCTCATAGAGATTGGCCGACAGCGAACGGCGCGTCAACAAGTGCTCTAATTGGCTCTCGATCAGCGCCTGGCGCGGTGGGTCAAGGCGCCGCCAACGGTTGAACACGCCCATGAGTCTTGCGGCGATCATCGGGTTGAACGCATCCAGCTCAAGCACGGTCGCGATCAAAAAGCGGTAGCCACCGCCATCCGCAGCATGAAATTGGCGCTGATTGCGACAAAAAGCGCCGATCAGGGCGCGCACCCGATTTGGATTGTGCAGATCAAACCCTGGGTGATTACACAATGCCATCACCCGCTGCAAGACGCCAGAAGTGGGCGCGCTCGCCTGCAGGGCAAACCAGTTATCGAACACCAGCGGGTCATGCCGCCAGCGCCGCTCGAAGTCATCCATCACGGATTGGCTTTGAGGGGTCTCGTTGTGCGCAAAACCAGCGAGCGCGGCAAGGGTATCGGTCATGTTATCGCTGTTCTTGTATTGCGCTTCGCACCAATGATGCACTTCCTCATCGGCGCGAAGCATTAGATAACCGAGAGCGAGGTTTTTCAGGCTGCGGCGACCGACGGCGGTGCTATCGAAGTGATAGCGCTCGCGGCTTTGATGGGTGCGGTAGGCGGCGCGCCAGAAACCATCGAGCGCTGCCACCATATCCTTGATCAGCGTGTGACGTGCGGTGTGGACAGCCTCTACGTCAATGCACGCAAGCCCATCGGCCAAGTCGCTCTCGCTGGGAACATGCAGTGACTCGGCGGTCACCCCGGGGTCCAGTGCAGGATCGCTCAGTAACCGTTTTACGGTTTGCTGGAACACCGCCGGTAGGCGGTGCACCTGCCGCCGTTGCAGCGCTTCAACGCGCGTCAACAAGATGCGCTCAAACAGCATCTGCGCCGCATCCCAGCGATTGAAAGCGTCGCTTTCATGGACGGCAAGGAACGCCAGCTGAGACAGATCGCGTTCAACCTTCAGCTTCACGGGTGCGGTGAACCCTCTGCCGATGGACAGCACTGGCATCTGCGGCACGTCGTAAAACAACAGCGTGGTCGCTGCATCACGCAGTTCGATCATGCGCTCCCTCGGCTGTTGCTTGGTGCCTTCGGTGCGTAACGGCAAAGCGTGCCCATCACGATCGAACAGAGCCAGTCGCAAAGGAATATGCAGCGGCTGTTTCAAAGCCTGCCCGGGGGTGGGGGGGCAGTATTGCGTAAGCTGCAGGCGATAGTGCCGGCGCGTTGCATCGTAGGTGCCGACCGCCGTCACCTGCGGGGTGCCTGCTTGGCTGTACCAGCGGCGGAACTGGCGCAGATCAACCCCATTGGCGTCTTCCATCGCGGCAACAAAGTGCTCCACCGTCACCGCTTCGCCGTCGTGCCGTTGAAAGTACCTATCAAGCCCTGCGCGAAAGCCGGCGGTGCCCACTAGGGTATGGATCATGCGCACCAGTTCAGCACCTTTCTCATACACCGTATGGGTATAGAAGTTATTGATCTCGATATAGCTGTCAGGGCGTACTGGATGCGCCATCGGGCCCGCGTCCTCGGCAAATTGGCAGCTTCTGAGAAAGTGCACATCGTGGATGCGTTTGAGCGCACGCGACCCCATATCGGATGAGAACTCCTGATCGCGGAACACCGTTAATCCCTCTTTCAGGCTCAGCTGAAACCAATCACGGCAAGTGACCCGATTGCCCGTCCAATTATGAAAGTACTCATGTGCGATGATCCCTTCGATGTGGCTGTAATCGGCGTCGGTAGCGGTAGCGGCGGAGGCGAGTACGCACTTGGTGTTAAATATGTTCAGCCCTTTGTTCTCCATCGCGCCCATATTGAAGTCATCAACGGCGACGATCATGTAGCGATCGAGGTCGTATTCGAGGCCATACGTCTCTTCGTCCCAACGCATGGCTTTCTTCAGCGCCTTCAGCGCATGCGCGCAACGCTCTAGGTTGTGGTGCTGGACCCATAGTTGCAGCACCACCTCGCGCCCTGAGCAGGTGGTGAAGCGATCTTCAGCGCAACCAAGATCCCCACCAACCAAAGCAAACAGATAGGCCGGTTTGGGGTGGGGGTCTTGCCAGCGTACAAAGTGGCGCCCACCATCCAATACGCCGCGCTCCAGCGGGTTGCCATTCGACAGCAAAACCGGGTAGCGCGTACGGTCGGCGATAACGGTTGTGGTAAAGCGCGCCATCACATCCGGGCGATCGAGATACCACGTGATGCGGCGAAAACCCTCGGCTTCGCACTGGGTGCAAAAGTTGCCGCTGGAGAGATACAAACCCTCAAGGCTTTTGTTATCCTTGGGGTTGATAATAACCAGAGTATCGAGCCTAAAGCGCGGCGGGACAGCGTCAATCACCAGCGTCTTGCGATCCTCGATGCGGTAATCAGCGGGGGACAGCGGTTGCCCATCAAGTGCCACGTAGCGGGTTTCCAGATGCAGGCCGTTAAGCGCAATGCAGGTAGCGTTGCGCGCACGCAAAGGATTGCGCCGACACGCAAGCTGTGCGTGCACCACGGTAGCCTCTGGTCGCAGTTCAAAGCGCAAATCGACGTTATCGATCAGATACGCCGAGGGGCTGTAATCGTCGAATCGTACCGCCTTTGGCGGTGTATTGGATGCTGTCACTTGCGAGATTTGGCGGCGCGTAGCCGCCGCTTTATGATCTGGGGCTTATCGATTGGGGGATGGGGCAAAAGCCCATGTTGACTATAACCGTCGGATTTATAATCATTCCCAAATAAAACACCACGTAGGAAAATGAGCTATGCCTGATCTGCCACAGCATCCTTTGACGCCGCCACCACCGATACCGACCTCGGCAGCCGAACCCGCGCAGCGCCCTTCAAAAAGCCAACGCAAACGCGATGCCACCGCATTGCAGAAATTGGCTGAAACATTGGTTCAGGCACCACCCAAGCAGCGCCATTTACTGCCCCTGCCGGAGCCCCTAGTGCTTGCCATAGCGGCGGCGGCAACGATGCAAAAAAGCGCTTACCGACGCCACATCCGGCATATCGCAGGATTGCTGCGCAAAATCGACGTGAGCACTGTCAATGCCTCGCTTGAACACCTCCACGGCAGCGGGGCAGCGCAAGCAGCGGTTCACAAACGCACCGAACACTGGTGCGCGCAACTGATCGAGCACGGCGATACAGCGATCGCTGCGTTGATCGCCGACCACCCCGAGGTTGATCGCAGCCAACTGTATCAATTGACGCGCAACGCCAGACGCGCCGCGCATCCAGTCAAAGCAGCGCGCCTGCTGTACCGCTTTGTGCGTACCCTTGCCGCCGATTAGCAGCCGCTGCCGCGCCACCGCGTCAGCGGCTATAGGGTGCCTTGAAAGTTGGCAAAGCGGTTTTTCGATGCCTCCGATTCGGGATTTAATGCCGTAATCTTTAAATTTAGTAATGACGCGATTGATTTCGGCGGCAGATAAAATTTCTGGCCCACCTAAGAGTCTGGGAAAAACATACTGCTGAGCAAGTACCTCCACTTTCTTAGCCAACCATAGCGCCTTCTTTAAATTCGCCCCCGTAGCGATAACGCCATGGTTAGCCCGCAAACAACAGTTGCGCGCCTCTAACGCTTCCAATGCAGTGGCGGATAATTCGAGCGTTCCATACGTGGCATAGTCGCTGCACCGAATGGTGTTGCCGCCAGCCGCCGCAATTGTTCAGTACCGCTATGTTGCATACCGGTTCGTAGCTGACCTTTCTTCCAAGCGAGAAAGTTATTAACCTAACTTGGATTCAAGTTGTAAGCGCAGCTCTTGAAGGGTTGGTCAGTAAGGTGAACTGCGGGATGCTCTACGGTTTTCTCTAATCCACCGGCAAGAGGAGTGCCATGACCTCACGCAGCTTACCCCAAGACGCACTGAGCGTGTCAGCTTGGCGTAGCGCATTCAGCCTGTAGCGCATGGCGGTGCTGTAAAAATTTTGCCGGGATTCATCAGGTTCAACGGATCTAAGGTCTGCTTTATGTGCTGCATAACCATCATCGCCGGCACCCCATGCTCTTCAGGAAGGTGCGTAATCTTGCCACAACCGATCCCGTGCTCACCGCTGCAAGTGCCGCCCATAGCAAGCGCTCTGGCAATCATGCGCTCATTGACGGCATGCGCACGCTGCAATTCGTCCTTGGCGCTTGGATCGATGATGAACGACACGTGGAAGTTGCCATCGCCCACATGCCCCACGATCGGTGCCACCAAGCCAGAGTCGTCCACATCTTTGCGGGTTGCGATGATACATTCCGCTAGGCGCGAAATCGGCACGCAAACATCGGTAGCCCACCCCTTACACCCAGAGCGCAACGCCAGCGCGGCGTAGTACGCATTATGCCGTGCGTGCCACAGGCGGTTGCGATCCTCAGCCGCCGTCGCCCAGCGAAAAGCACCCCCGCCGCACTCAGCGGCGATATCTTTAACCGTCTCGACTTGCTCGTGCACCGCAGCAGCAGCGCCATGGAACTCAAAAAACAGCGTTGGCTTTTCAGCGTAATCCAGTTTTGCGTAGCGGTTCACCGCTCGCATCTGGACTTCGTCCAGTAGCTCAATGCGAGCGATCGGGATAGCGCACTGGATCGTCATGATCACCGCATTGACAGCCCCTTCCAAAGTATCGAATGCACCCACGGCGGCGGTAATCGATTCTGGAATTGGGTATAAGCGCAGTTGCACTTCGGTAATGATCCCAAGCGTACCCTCTGAACCGACCAGCAACCGCGTCAGGTCATAGCCAGCGGCTGATTTGCGCGCCCTCCCGCCGCAGCAAACGATACTGCCGCTAGCCATTACCGCCGTCAGGCCGAGAACATTTTCGCGCATCGTACCGTAGCGTACGGCGTTAGTACCCGAGGCGCGCGTCGCCGCCATCCCTCCCAGCGTCGCATCGGCACCTGGATCGACGGGGAAAAATAAACCGCTGTCGCGCAGATAGGCATTCAACTGCCGGTGCGTTACTCCGGCCTGCACACGACAATCCAGATCCTCGCTATTGACCTGCAACACTTGGTTCATCGCCGTCATATCGATGCTCAATCCGCCGTGCAGCGCATTCACATGGCCTTCTAACGAAGTCCCGCTGCCAAACGCAACCATCGGGCAGCGATGCGCAACGCAGGCCTTTATGATCTGCACCACCTCATCGGTGCTGCGCGCAAACGCGACCGCATCCGGCAGGGATCCCGCATGGTAGGATTCGCCGTGCGCGTGTTGCTCGCGCAGCGCATCCCTTTGCGACAACTGATCGCCCATCAGCTTTCGCAATCCGGCAAACAAAGGCTGCCACGGGTGCTTGCTGGCGCTGGGAGGTGAAGACAACGGCTGTGTGGCTTGGTACAAGGCGCTCGCTCCTTAAACCAACATCTGCATTGCCGGACGCGCCGCTGTAAGCGCGGCTCTGCTGCCCATCGCTGGCAGTGCTAAGGAACCAGCAGGCGGCGGAAGCGCAAGGCGGTACGTTGAGTGCAGCGGTGATGGAACGATGCGCCGCATGAGACTATCGGATTTGGCGGGTTGCGCTACAGATGGGTACCTCGAGAAACCAGCTTCGCCAGCTTTTCGAGCTGTCCTGCGGGGCTTGTCTATTGGGGGAAGAATTATAAATCATTGGCTTACGTGATCGTGCCCCTCCTCGATCGTTTGCGCCGCAAAGCGAGGTTCGGCACACGCCAAGCGTGAGTCAGTAACCACGGTGCTAAACAAAGACCCGCCGGCACCCATTGGGTGCAACTACAAGACCACCGCAGGTAGCCCGGCGTTACATCGCTTTGAAGTCCTGAATCTTCAACCAATGGTGTTGCTTGCGTTGGGTGGGGCGGGTTGTACCGTCCGAAGGCGATCGCCGCCCCGCGGTCATGCGCCGGATAGCGGCGTTTCCTTAAAGATTGCCGCTGGCTATCTCGGTTTGGATGGAATCGACCATTGGCTGCAACATATCCACCGATGGAGAGGCTTCGATCAGAGCCAGCAACCGCATTGGGCCGGAACGGTACGCAATAAACGCCAGCGTATCGAGCAGCGGTTTGTTCACCGAACCGAATCTTGGCAGAATCCCTAACAACTCTTCCATAGTGCGTACGCCGGCTTCTTCATCGCCGTTGGCAAAACAGGTGCGCGCGCGCACGCGCAGCCCGATGATACGGCTTAATGTCGCATCATCGCCATCGCAGATATCAAGAATCTGCTGCGCCGGCAATAGTTCGCTGGCATAGGGCTCTGGATAGAATTCAAATTGCGTCACAACACTATCGCATACCCCACGGGCTTCCTCAAAGCGATCCAGCAAGCTAAATATTACGGCTTTGTTGACCAAAGCTTTGATGATTTGCAAGGCAACCACGGTGGATTGTTCAACATCAAATAGCTCAATTAATCTGTCATAGAGGAATATGGCTTCTTCTTCGCGTTCCATGACCAGCCCGAGCAGCGCTCCCTTATTCCCTAAGGCAGTGCTGATTTGATCATCGATAACGGATGATTGACCAATGCGAAACCGATCCAGCAGTTGGTCAAATAATTCGAGTTGCTCTTCCAGTGGTTCTTCAGCGTTCTTCAGCGAGTTGGCTTTGGTGAGGATTGCTTGTGCGACACATTCAAGCAGTTTCAATTCCTCACTATGATAGTAGCGTTCAATGATCCAGTCGCAGTTGCCGATGGCTTCATCTGCCTCTTCATTGTTATCCAAGAACGGGCACTGAATCAGTTTAGCCTTGGCCACTTGAACTTGCAGCGCTAAGCTATCTTTGGTTTCATAGCGTTCAATGACAGCATCACAAATGCCAATCGCATCATCCGCTTCCGATAACACCCCAACGATCACGCTGCTCTTAAGCAGAGCCAGCGCGACCTGCTCAGCCAACACCTCCTCTTGTCGTGCGCCAAACTGATTCTCGACTTTCATGTAGGTCTCAAGGGCTCTTTCGAAGTGCTCCCTTTGCAGCAGGGACGCCCCTTTCCGAATGAGTTGTTGTGCTGTGTTGAGATCAGCTGCAATACTTTCCGCAGTCGTTTTCTTGCTTTTGCGCTGTCTAGCCATAGAAGGATCTCAGAGATCAATAAAAACACCATGGGGTACCCCCAGAAAAAGAGGCAACCGATGTAAAATCGTCAGGCAAACCATTTAATCCGATGCATTCTTTGAATGCCTGAGGAATCGGTTGGTTGAGGTGGGTGTTTTTGTTTTGAGCCAGTCAATGGTCTTTTTCAGGCCCTTTGACCTATTTTTGACCCCACCCGCCGCAAGCAACCCGAGCACCTTATGTTGTCACAGGCGGCTCGCATGACCAAGGCAAATATTACATGGCTATACGCTACAATGCAATAACGCTTCCGCCGCATCAGGACAAGGGCGAGAGAGGAGGTGCACCCATACGCTGCGGCTGTAACACCCTAGCATAGCTACTACACCTAACGCTCTAGAATCTTTAATTTCTTTAATCCCAATAGCCAAGCACAGCTTGGTTACTGTGGAGGGTTTTGTTTGATAACAACGGGTTTTGATATTTATTTAGTGTTTATAAATCAACGTCTTACGTTACTGGTAAGCATGTCACTTCCCTCAAACCCCTATCCCCAGCAAGGCTTTGATTTTACCCGAGGCCGTGCATTCTGCTCTGTTTGATGCTACGCTTTTATCTTAGCGCGCTGACCATTGGTTACTTCAAGCAGTTGTTGCGCGGTCGTTGCAAATACACTGCACGCGCTGCCCGCAGATGCCCATATCTGCCCCATAAAGAATAGATCATCGTCGATAAAAGTCAGTATCGGTCCGCTATGAATCGGTGGCACCCCGCCAATCACGTAACCGGTGCGTTGACGCACGAAATCGGCATTGGCGAGTCTTACTTTTTCTCCTGCTAAGCGGGATAGTTTCTCCGTGTCAATCCGATTCCCCCCGCTCATAATCGCCAGCAATGCCTGATCGCTGCGGCGGGCATGCAGGATAAGCGATTTTGCAATCGCTGCCACTGGACAATCAAGCGCCGCCGCCGCCGCCTCAGCAGTATGCGTCAGCTCAGTAAACGTAACGACCGGGACTTCAAGGCCAAGAACCTGCAAGGTTGATTTTAAGCGTGTTTCGGTTAAGGAGGCCATAACAAATAGGAACCTGGATTTCAAGAGGGAGAGGCTATTTTCTGATGCGTGTCAGAAGCAGTGATCAGCAGCATGCATTCTGCTGACTGGACAAAGCCCGCGTGTTTTTTGGCATTGCTGTACAGGGGCATCGGAAAACTGGGGGGGTAGGGGAAAAGACATCCCCACCAGTAACGTAAGTCATTGATTTATAATCCTTCACACAATAGATAAGCCCCGCATGGCATCTCGGAAAACTAGCGAAGCTGGTTTTCCGAGATGCCCATACATAATCGACGGACCGCAAATCTGCCACACTGGGTCGTGCCAACACCCATCGTGCGCATGGGGCCACCTCACCCATGCTATGATGCTGCGCATTCTCTGCAACTACCCACCTATCGGATCTCCAACAAGCCATGATGCGATCACCCCCAGCTAGGCTGGCGATTGATATCGGCGGCACCTTTACTGATGTCGCCTTGGAAGCCAATGATCGCATTTATACCGCAAAGGTATTGACCCGCTATGACTCGGCAGCGGCGGTCCTGCACGGTATAGAGCAGGTGCTCGCCAAAAGCGGCATTGAGGTCAGCGGTATTGACACCCTCATCCACGGTACCACGTTTGTCACTAATACCGTCATTGAGCGCAAAGGTGCCCGCACCGCGCTGCTCACCACCGACGGCTTCCGCGATGCGGTGGAGATGGGTTATGAGCACCGTTTTGAGCAGTACGATATATTTATCAATAAACCACAACCCTTAGTGCCGCGCTATTTGCGGTTAGCGGTAACCGAGCGTGTCAGCGCGCGCGGGGTAGTGCTATCGCCGCTCCAAGAAGACAGCGTGCGGTGCTTGATCCCGTGGTTACAACAACATGCTGTCGAAAGCGTTGCAATCGGCTTGATCCACAGCTACGCCAATGCGCAACACGAGCGGCGCGTGGCGCACATTTTACGCGATCAGATGCCCCAATTGTGGCTCAGCCTGTCCAGCGAAGTATGCCCTGAAGTGCGCGAATACGAGCGCCTCAGCACTACCTGTGCGAACGCTTACGTACAGCCCCAGATGGCCGGCTATCTGCTGCAATTGCAGGAGGCATTAAACGCTCGCGGTTTTCTTTGCCCGCTGTACATGATGATGTCTGGTGGTGGCTTGACGACGATCGATACGGCGATCCGCTTTCCGATCCGTTTGATAGAGTCGGGCCCGGCAGGGGGAGCGGTGCTTGCCAGTTGCATCGCCGCCGAGTGCGGCATTGATCAGGCGCTATCCTACGATATGGGCGGCACGACTGCCAAAATCTGCATCATTGATGATGGCAAGGCACAAACTTCGCGCAGTTTCGAGGTTGATCGCCAGTACCGTTTCATAAAAGGCAGCGGCCTGCCGTTGCGCATCCCAGTGATCGACATGATCGAGATTGGCGCTGGCGGTGGCTCAATCGCCCACGTAGATGCAATGCACCGCTTACAGACAGGGCCGCAAAGCGCCGGCTCAACCCCCGGGCCGGCGTGTTATAACCGCGGCGGGACAGAGCCCACGGTAACCGATGCCGATGTCGTGCTCGGTCGGCTTTGTCCGCATGGGTTCGCCGGTGGTGAGGTCGAGTTGGTGCCCGCACACGCCAGCGCAGCATTAACGTCTGCGCTGGGGGAAACGCTGAACATGACGCCGGCACTGATAGCATTTGCGATCAGCGAGCTGGTTGACGATAACATGGCCAATGCGGCGCGGGTACACGCGGTAGAGCGCGGCAAGGACCTGTCCGAGCGAGTATTGATTGCTTTCGGCGGCGCGGCACCGTTGCATGCTTGTCGCGTCGCCGAAAAGCTGGGAATGCGGCGCATCATTGTCCCGGTCGGTGCTGGTGTCGGGTCAGCAATCGGGTTCTTGCGAGCGCCGCTTCGGTTTGAGATAGTACGCAGCCATTATTGCAATCTACAGCATTTCGATGCTTCGGATATCAATTCTCTGTTTACTGGAATGCGCGCCGAAGCGCTGCAATCCATCGTTGATGACGGGTACCTAGAAGAGCAACGCACGGCCTATATGCGCTATGTCGGGCAGGGCCACGAAATCGACGTCGAACTACCTCAGCGTGCATTGGTTGACGCCGATGCTAACCGCCTGAAAGAAGCTTTTGATAGTGCTTACCGCAACCATTTCGGGCGTACTATCCCTGCCATGGCGGTTGAAATACTGACCTTTTCATTGACCTTGACAAAGCCCCACGAAACACTTCTGCAGCCTGTTGAGCCAGTCGCCAAAGCGGGGCCGCCGGCGATCGTTGACGAGCGTTGGATTTTCGCTCTGGATCAGCTGGAGGCAACCAAGGTAGCGGTATATCGTCGCGCTGATTTGCCGCCCGGGACACAGTTGTCAGGACCGGCTGCGATCACTGAAGAGCAGACCACCACCATTTTAAATCGCGGTTTTGATCTCACCGTGAACACCACCGGCTGCCTCGAACTGGTCAAGGTTCAGGAGAGCGCCTAATGGATTCTGATGATTGGCTGCTGGTTCTTCAATTGACCCACAGGTGACAACCTATGTTGATTATAACCGTTTGATTTATAACTCATTCATTCCATAAGACACGCATCAAGGGGGGCTCTACACGGCTCAATTTCCATGAGAACAAATTCCAGTCTTGCTGAGATCCACACCCAACTGATGTGGAATCGATTGATCGCGGTGGTTGAGGAGCAGGCGCAGACGCTGATGCGCACAGCGTTCAGCACCACTGCACGTGAAGCCGGAGATTTATCTGCGGGGGTGTTTGACAGTAACGGCAGGATGCTTGCCCAAGCGGTAACCGGCACCCCGGGGCATGTCAATGCAATGGCTGCCTCGGTCAGCTTTTTCCTGCAGAAATACCCCTTGGCGACGATGCGTCCAGGGGATGTGTACATTACCAACGATCCTTGGAAGGGTACTGGACATTTGCATGATTTTACTGTCGTAACCCCTGCTTTTTACGGCTCGTGCGCAGTGGCCCTGTTTGCTTCCACGACGCATGTGGTTGATATCGGCGGCCTCGGTTTCGGTGCCGATGGGCGACAGGTTTACGATGAAGGCCTATATGTTCCAATTCTGCCGCTGGTGGCGCAAGGGGAAATCAATCATACGGTGCTCGAGTTTGTGCGCGCCAACGTGCGCGAACCGCTGCAGGTGGAGGGCGATCTGTACTCACTGATAGCCTGTAACGACACTGGCTGCAAGCGCTTGGTCGAAATGCTGGGCGAGTTTGACATCACCACCATTGAGTCCCTAGGCGAACATATCGTGCGTCAATCCAATAACGCCATGCTGGCGCAGATCCGGCGCTTGCGGCGCGGCTGTTATCGTAACCAGATGCGCATCGATGGCTACGACCGGGCGATCGATCTGGTCGCCGCGCTGACTATCAGTGACGATGGCATCACGGTTGATTTTGACGGTACCTCGGGGGTATCCAACTATGGCATTAATGTGCCGCTGACCTATGCCCAGGCTTACGCATCCTTTGGTGTGCGGTGTGTGGTCGGAGGGACAGTACCAAATAATGCCGGCTCGCTGTCGCCGGTTAAGGTCACCGCGCCTGTCGGCTGTATCTTGAATGCACCGCACCCATGCGCGGTTTCGGCGCGTCATATCATCGGCCAGATGCTGCCCGATGTGGTGCTCGGCTGTCTGTATCAGGTGATCGGTGACAGCGTCCCCGCTGAGGGTACCTCGTGCCTGTGGAACCCGATCCTGATGGGCGGTCACGGCTTGGTTCCAGAGGCCGATTTTGGTAACGCCACTCCGTTTGTAGTTAACCTGTTCCATACCGGCGGTACGGGTGCCCGTCCAACCGCAGATGGCTTATCCACCACCGCGTTTCCTTCTGGGGTGCGCAATACCCCGGTCGAGATCACCGAATCGATAACGCCTCTAGTGATCTGGAAAAAGGAATACCGCACGGACTCGGGCGGCAGCGGTGAGTTTCGCGGTGGTTTGGGTCAGGAAATGGAAATCAGCAACATTGAGAATGCCCCGTTCACGCTGGGAGCGATGTTTGACCGCGTCGATCACCCGGCGCGCGGGCGCGCCGGCGGGAACAACGGCATGACGGGATCGATAGAACTCAAGTCCGGTCAGCGGCTACGTGCCAAAGGTGCCCAGACCATCCCGTCTGGCGATCGCCTGATCCTACGTATGCCAGGCGGAGGGGGCTTCGGTCAGGCGCTTGAGCGCGATCCGCAGCGCGTGGTTGAGGATGTGCGCAACGGCTTGGTCTCACGTGCGGCGGCGGCGGATGAGTACGGCGTGGCGCTCAACAGCGATGGCAGTCTGAACGCCGCTGCCACCGCTAGGCTGCGAGCTTGAATGCTGAATGTCGGATACCGAGCTTGGTGACTCGCCAGCCAGCGCCACAAAAGCGATGGGGTTGATGGTGATTGCGGTACTGTTACTGCCTTGCATTGATGCGATTAGCAAATGGCTATCGGGTGCGGTATCTCCCGGACAGATTGCTTGGTGTCGTTTTTTCATCCAATCAATGCTGCTTTTGCCGTTGCTGTACTGGCATCGCTCGGGGCCACCGGCGCTGTCAACACATGCGTTGCGCGGGCTGTTTCTGGCGATCGCGACCCTCTGTTTTTTTACCGCTGTTGGCTATTTGCCGCTGGCGGATGCGATCGCGATCTTCTTCATTGAACCGCTGGTGGTCACCCTGTTGTCGCCATTTGTTCTCGGTGAGACGGTCGGCTGGCGGCGCTTGAGTGCAGTGACAGTTGGGTTTTGTGGTGCGTTATTGGTCATTCAACCCAGTTTTACGATCTTCGGCTGGCCGGCGGTTCTGCCGATCATCAGTGCGCTGACCTTTGCCGGCTATATTCTGCTGACACGGCACGCGGCATTACGCGAATCGCCCGTGCAGATGCAGTTCTGGGCGGGTTTTTTTGGCTGTGCGTTGCTGTCGCCGGCACTGCTCATCGGTGACGGCTTATCGCTCACCTTACTCGCGCTGCGCTGGCCGACCCCAGAGCAGTTACAACTGCTGCTATTGATGGGCTTGATTGCCACCGTCGGGCATTTGTTTGTCGTGTATGCGCTGCGCTCTGGCGCAGTGGGGATGCTGGCACCGTTCCAGTATCTGGAGATCGTCAGCGCCACTGCCCTCGGTTACTGGGTGTTCAGTAATCTTCCCACCAATACAACTTGGCTCGGCATTGCCATTATCGTCGCTTCTGGGCTTTATGTGTTTCATCGTGAACATGTCGTGCGCCGCCGCGCAAGGTGCTGATCGGGTATGCAGAAATCGATTCAAATTCGCGGTGCCCGTACCCATAACCTGCGCAATATCAATCTCGATTTACCGCGCAACCAACTGATTGTGATCACCGGTTTGTCGGGCTCAGGAAAGTCTTCCCTAGCCTTCGATACCTTGTATGCCGAGGGGCAACGACGCTATGTCGAGTCGCTATCGTCGTACGCTAGGCAATTTTTGTCGGTGATGGAAAAACCCGATGTCGATCACATCGATGGCTTGTCGCCGACGATCTCGATAGAGCAGAAGACAACCACCCATAACCCACGCTCAACGGTCGGCACACTGACCGATATCTACGACTATTTGCGTCTGCTGTATGCCCGCATTGGGCAGCCGTTTTGTCCCCGGCACAACCTGCCGCTGTGTGCCCAAACCGTCCAGCAGATGGTCGATCGGGTGCTGCAATTGGATTCTGGGCGGCGTCTTATGCTGCTCGCCCCTGTCGCGGCGGCGCGCAAAGGGCAGCAACAACAATTGCTGGAAAATCTGCGTGCACAGGGCTTTACGCGCGTGCGGGTGGATCGAGAGATCATGGATCTGGATCCGCTGCCCCCCCTGCGGGCGAATACCAAACACACCATTGAAGTGGTGGTTGATCGCTTTCGCGTACGCGATGGCATGCGTTTGCGCCTCAGTGAATCGTTTGAAACCGTGCTGCAAATCGCCGATGGGCGGGCGATCGTAGCGGCTATGGATGCGGGCGATGACGAAGAGCTGCTCTTTTCAGCAAAGTTCAGTTGCCCAGAGCCAGAGTGTGATTACAGTGCGCCCGAATTGGAGCCACGGCTATTTTCTTTTAACAACCCCGCTGGCGCTTGTTCAGCCTGCGATGGCTTAGGCGTACAGACCTTTTTTGATGTCAAGCGCATCGTGCGTCAGCCACAGTTAAGCCTGCCGGCGGGTGCCATCCACGGTTGGGATCGGCACAGCAGTTATTACCTGCATCTGATCCAGGGGCTGGCCGCACATTACGATTTTGATCTTGAACAGCCATTCGCCAAGCTGCCCGAGGCGGTACAGGACGTGATCCTGCACGGTAGCGGCAAGGACTCGATCGCGTTTGCTTATGCGGATGACCGCGGTCGCGTGCGCCAACGTCGCCATCCATTTGAAGGGATCGTTACGAACCTAGAGCGGCGCTATCATGAGACGGGATCCAATACCGTGCGCGAGGCCCTTGCCAAGTATATCGCCACCAAGCCGTGCAGCGTCTGCGATGGCGCACGAGTCGGCGTCCAAGCGCGTCATGTACGCATAGCAGATTGCGCGATCCACCAACTGACAGCAATGCCGATCAAGGCTGTAGTGCAATTCTTTGACGCCCTGACATTGGATGGAATGCGCGCCACGATCGCCCAGCGCATTCTGCACGAGACGCGCCAACGGCTGAAATTTCTGCTGAATATCGGCCTTGACTATCTGTCGCTGGATCGCGCTGCGAATACCTTATCCGGTGGGGAAGCGCAACGCATCCGCCTAGCCAGCCAGATTGGCGCGGGCTTGGTCGGGGTGCTGTATATCCTCGACGAACCGTCGATTGGCCTGCATCCACGTGATCACCATCGACTGCTCGATAACCTGGTTTATTTGCGCGATCTGGGGAATACCATCGTTGTCATTGAGCACGACGAAGACACCATGCGGTTTGCTGATCATGTCGTCGATATAGGGCCCGGGGCGGGAGTACACGGGGGGCACGTGGTCGCCAGCGGTCGCCCCTTTGAGGTAGCGAATAACCCCGATTCGCTCACCGGCCAGTATCTGAACGGTCAACGCAGCATTCCGATCCCGGCGCAGCGCGCAGTTTTCGATAAGGCACGCCAGCTGATTCTAAGCGGTGCCTCGGGGAATAACCTCAAAGGGATCGAACTGCATTTGCCAGTAGGCTTGATGATCTGTGTTTGCGGCGTTTCGGGCTCCGGCAAATCAACTCTGATCAATGATACATTGTATCGTGCGATGGCCCGCAAATTGGGGCTTAGTGTCCTCGATCCGGCGGCGTTTGTCAGCATCAGCGGCAGCGAACACTTCAACCGCGTGGTGGTAATCGATCAAACGCCGATAGGACGTACGCCGCGTTCAAATCCAGCGACCTACACCGGGTTGTTCTCGCCCATTCGTGAATTATTCGCCAATACGCCGGAAGCCCGCTCGCGCGGTTATACCCCCGGTCGCTTCAGCTTCAATGTTCGCGGCGGTCGCTGCGAGACTTGTAGCGGGGATGGGGTGATTAAGGTCGAGATGCACTTTCTGGCCGACCTCTACGTTCCCTGCGATATCTGCCATGAGCAACGCTTCAATCGTGAAACCTTGGATATCCGCTATAAAGGCAAGACCATCCACGAGGTACTGACGATGGACGTGGAGACGGCTTGCGGGTTTTTCTCCGCGGTGCCGGTGGTGGCGCGCAAACTCCAGACGCTGATGGACGTGGGCTTGTCTTATATTTGCTTAGGGCAGCGGGCGACGACGCTTTCCGGCGGCGAAGCCCAGCGCATCAAACTTGCGCGCGAGCTCAGCAAGCGCGATACCGGCAGCACCCTGTATATTCTCGATGAACCGACCACTGGCCTGCATTTTTACGACGTCGAGCAGTTGTTATCGGTGCTGCATCGGTTGCGCAACAACGGCAACACCATCGTCGTCATTGAACATAACCTAGATGTGATCAAAACCGCCGACTGGGTGATCGATCTAGGCCCTGAAGGCGGAGACGCCGGCGGTCGCATCATCGCCGCTGGTACGCCAGAGGCGGTTGCCGCCGCCACCGATTCAGCAACCGGCGCGTTTTTACGCAAGGCTCTGGATCGCTCTGACAGCAACTCTGAGCGCCGCGTTGGTTAACCCTTTATCCGTGAATTGACTATCGTATTATATCTTCTATATCAACAGCTTATGTTCATATAACACACACCTGACTCACGGATTCAGGTTAATCTTATGGACCCCTCGAAAAACTGGAGATTTGGGGGAAGGGATTGTTTTATTTTTAATGAGGCGCGCCGGCGGCGCGCCGTTCGCTGACCTCTCGATCCGCTCAACGGCACCACGATATTATTGTTGGAAGTGGCCTTCCCCCAATAGACAAGCCTCGCAGGGCATCTCGAAAAGCTGGCGAAGCCAGTTTTTCGAGGTGCCCTCTTGTCTTTATTCATGTTTACTTAACGCACAATTCCACGTTTGCTTGATTTAATAAAATCTATCAGATTCTTTACTTCTGGATAGACCGTCGCATATTCATTAACATCAATTTGCTGCATTGTTTCATTTTTATTATGAACGTTGCGTATTAACTGCCTGTAACAACGATGCAAAACATCGATCAATTCTTTGCTAAATCCATGACGCTGTAGTCCAATTTTATTCAAGCCATACGTTTTTGGAGACGGAGAGCCGATTGCAATAACATAAGGTGTAACATCCTGGGAAATGGATGCATCACGACAAAATGAATATTCTCCAATACGACAAAATTGATGTATTTTAGTTGAAGCGCTAATTATTGCATAATCCCTTACTTCTACGTGACCAGCTAACATTGCGCCATTGACGAAAACAATATCGTTGCCGATACGGCAATCATGTGCGATATGAGTATTCATCATAAAACAATTATTGTTTCCAATAATTGTTTTATCAGCACCAGTGTTAATAGAGCAATATTCACGAATTACATTATTGTTACCAATAACCAACACAGCTTTCTCTCCATGATATTTTTTATCTTGAGGTATGTCTCCTATCGATGAAAATTGGAAAATTTGATTATTACTGCCGATCGTTGTATCTCCTTTAATGACCACATGCGAGCCTATTTTGCTATGAGCACCAATGCTGACATTCGGCCCAATAACAGTATAAGCGCCTATACATACAGTATCATCAATTTGCGCATCCGCCTCAATAGTTGCTGTTTTATGGATTAGTGCACTCATGCCTATAGAACCTCTGAACAGAAAGTATTTATCAGGTTGTATTCCTGGTTTCGTGAGTTGTTTGCTTAGTATAGCATTACAAGTTGTTAGATATAAATGGTGGTCATCTCAAAAAAACCACCGCGGGCAATGACAATGGCAGAACGCAGCGCCATCAAAAATTGCCCTGTTCGGTCAGCACACAACGGCGAGAAAAGATCGATAGCTTAGGAGAGCCAGTGGTTGAGTTGAAAGAATATCTCAATTTATCGCATTAGCACCAAAGGTAGCTGAAGCAGCCCGACGCCGGCCCAGCGACGAGGGGTGGGCCGGCCCGCGTATCCGACAGCAACCATGGTGCGGATTCAGTTCATCCAACGGTTGTATAACTTGTCGGACGGGCAAAGTAGCAAGAAACCTACTAGAGCGGATGAGTAAGTAGCGCTTTGGCGCATGGCGGCATCACGCAACGATACTGCAGCGAACGCCTGTCTGCTCCTTCGAGAATGTGTATTGGTGAGGCGGCTGCCCTAGGAGATCGCCTTACGTGAAGGCATGAATAAGCCACCAGCGCAGGAAGGATATAATGCCCAGTGCGCTCTTCAGGGGGTGGGTGCGAGTCTGCTACCGACGCCCGCGCAGCACATCACAAAAGAAGGGAAGGGGCTCCTTGAGGATCGGGCGATGGCGGTTGATGGAGCCAGCCAAGCGCGCATCAGAAGGATTGGGGCGCGCTATCAAGCATAGAAGCCCAATATCATGGCTACAAAATCAGTACTAATGCGGGTATAAGCGGTCAAGCAGTAACGGAACCAGCTGCACTCACGCAATAGATACACTAGGTGCAACTGAGCATAACACGAGTGGAACAATTTATGCGGTTAAAGGTTCTATCAGTAAAGCCCGCGATGCAGCTACCGGTCGCTGGATCAGGTAATCCTACTCAACTGCCAAGAAGGGGCTTGAGGGGTACCTCTTGGCCTGCCAAGAACACCGCCACCAGCAGCTTGCAAGGGGTCAGTCGCAGGTAGAACAAGGGGGCGCGGTGCTGTCTTCCAATGGTCGGTGCGCTGTTGCGCAGCATTTGGCCGGGGGCATGACACTTTAGCTAGGTCATGTGAGAAAGCCTGTGACAACATGAGGCACTCAGGGCACTTGCCAACGAGTGAGAACTTGCGCCTTCTGACACCTAAAATGGGTGGGAAGGGCTGAAAAGGATCATTGAGTAATACCACTAAACAGGCGGATTCAACTCACTAATTACACCCGCGAATTGAATCTGCCCAAGCACCGAAGTACACATTTAGAAAATTTTCAACTACTTTTTCTTCTGTTTTTGCTTTTTTATCGACTCAAGCAGTTGCTCAAGTGAGACGCCTGATGATTTCATGCCGTCTGCGATCTCAATGATCCCCAAGGAGCGCCAGCTCAGCAACAGGTCTAACACAGGAATCGATGGCGAATGGTGATCTTGTTTATCCATCGCTTCAATAGCACGCTGTATCAAATCCCAAGCATCAATCGGTACAGTTCCCATTGCTACTACCATTCCCTGCGCAGCATTCGCTGCCGCACCGCTGTCCTCTTCCTCCTGTGCGGCAACAGCTATTTGTACTTGTACAAGCAACTTTTGGAGTGCTGCCCAAGCATCTCCTCGCGGTGGCAAATCTTTGCCAAAAGCAGGTTCAAGTCTGGCTACCCAAGCATTGAAGATACCTTTCAGAATAGTATTAATCTTGATTTTCTCTTCGTTCGGGTATTCCTTACCCCAGCCCAGCGTACTAACCAACGCTGGTATTGCGTTAAGTAGCTTACCAAGTGGTGCGTTTCTTTCACCCAGATCACCGTCTTCTTCATCTGCACGAGGGTATATACCACTACCGAAATCAGGCCATTTTTGCATCATGGCAACTGTATCTTCGAGACCTTCAGCAAATCCAGCTATACCTTGTTCATACCAAAGAGATTCAACATACATAGCCATCAAACGCAAATCTTTAGTTCTTTGACTTAGTTTCTCCGCCATACCGATAACGATTTTATAAGTCGCGGTATCAGTAGTGGCGAGTTCACCACCGACAACTGCATTTTCTGATTCTGATTTAGCTGCATCAAACGTCTGCATTATTTCAACAAACTGCGGATCCCAGCGCATATCCACACCACAAGGATCATCACCAGCTATCGGTTCTAAAAAAATTGGGTTGCCCATTTTATTTTTAATCCTTTAGTTCATAATCAGTTATATTGCCTACGATCACCTTGTGGATGGTTAGTGAATTCAGGTAGTGATATAGGGGTATTATCGGCATAAGTCACTCGCGCCGTAGCACGCAATACTCTTTGTTCTCCGCGTTGATTTACGATAGGCATGGTCAATGAAAGCCCTCCATTAGTCAATGTTTCAAACATTCTCAACAACCCACCATTGCCTTCATAATTTATAACCAGCTCCAGTTGATCTGGGTCAACTGCCCTGACAAAACGGTATTCTGAATTTTGGGCCAACCGGATCCTCAGCGCCACTGGCACACCGTAACGCCACAGATGTACTCCGTCCTCGTCAACATTAACACCATTCAACCTGAAGCTGATAATGTTTTCCGCAAAACTTTCCTCGCCGGGACGAGCACGCCATTCTATTCTGAAACGTACCGCCGCACTACCGTCACTATCCCGTGACCAGAATGTAGAATTATCTACTAGAATTCTGGCAAACGGCTCATCTAAACGGATTATATTCTCTCTCTCCTGCTGTAACTGTCTAACGAAATCGCTGAGTGCAGACGGCGGAAGTTCGGATGCGCCTGGATCGCTTGAATAAGGCCAAAGCCATGCAATATTACGGTTGAAGTAGTTCGTAATCGTATAATATGCATTGAGCGAATCGGAAAGCCCTAACGCGTTACATGCACCATCTAATTGTGAACGGAAGCGCGACATAGCACGGGCAATATAGTCATCTCTGCCCGCCGCGGATAACGCACGTGGTGCAGAACACACGGCTGACGGATCCTCAGCATAAGCGCGCAACATACCCTCTATACCTGATAACGTTGAATTGGCGTCGCCACGTTCATACCCTCTTAGATCTTCTTCAATGTCTTTCCATTCAACCGCCGCCCAACCGTTACCTTCAGAAGCAGATGCGATAAACGGAGCGGCGAGCTGTTCATGCATCCTCCGCAGGCGTGCCAAACCACGATCGAACCGTCTCACCAAAGCCTCACTATCGGCGGCAGGGTCAATGTAGAGGCCAATCGGGTCTTCCACCCCTAATGATTCAGAGCTGGCAACGAGCACACCCTCAGCAACACGGGCGCGTGCAGTCAATACACGTTCTGCCTCATCTTCAGCTTGACGCTTCCGAAGCCATTCTTCAATTTCAACCAAGTCTTCTAATGCCGGTGCAACCTGCGCCAATCGATGCGCCTGCTGCGTGGGAATACCAGCCGTTGATGCGGATCGCAATGCTTGCTCGATGCCCACGGTAACACCAGTAACCAGCTCATTGGATAGTTCATTAATCAGCCGTTGAGCCACTGCGGGCGGCAGCCCTGTTGGGAGATCAGACGCAAACTGGTCAAAAACACGCAACCGTTCACGCGCCTCGCCTACAGCAACAGAATCTACCGTAATCAAGCCTGACAGCGGAATAGGGGGCACTTTCGGCAAATCGGCAAACCCAGCGCTTTGAACCCGATCCAAGAAGCTCAGCCAAGCGGATGACGGGGTCGTTAAAGACAGCGACGGGCCACCTCCAGAAGGACTTCCCGCAGCCCGTGACATTAACGGGCCGATGTCGGGCAACAGGAAATACTCAACTGCTTCGCGTGCTGCGATACGAATACGACTGATCTCTGCTTTCGCTTCAAGTGCGGTAGCTTGCCCCAACAAAGCCAGTGCGACCGCACGCCCGAGAATGCGCAATTCATAAAAATGATCTGGACGATCTTTAGTCGCTGTCAGCCATTGCTGTGATGGATCTTGTAACGCACTACGCAGCTTCATAAGTGCCGCATGTTGCTCTTGCCAGTTCACGCTGCGATCACTGGCTTTTCTGGCGGCTACGGTGATTGGGCCATTGGTATAGACTTGATCCGCCCAACGCTGCATAGTAATTACAAAATTTGCCTGTGCTAATTCTGTCAGGGCATCAACGTCCAAACCACCCTCACTTGGAGGAGGTGGCTTGACGTTGCTTTTCAGCAACGCAATATCAGTACCCTCAGCCCATGCGGTCTGATCTCCGCCAAAAGCATCAACAAATAAGCGGCGCAGATCGACTTGTCTTGGGTCATCAACCAACCCCTCCCATGCACTAAACCACTCGCCAACAATACGGACATTTTCCAGCCATTCTTGTGGATCATCGCTGGGCGACAACAGTTTCCGTGTACGCCGCTCCAGAGAGGTTGAAAGCGGGCGTAGCACATACTCCCTGAGAAATGCAGACGCCAGTTCCTTAGGCGCGGAATAATTCGGTAGCGCATAAGCCAATGGCATTAACGGAGAAAACTCGGAAAATTCAGAAAGGCGTGCACTCAAACCAGAAATGCGGCGGATACGTGCTCCATTGGGTACCGAATCTATACCCTCAGCAGTCCATGGAACGGCCGCTTCCCGCCCCGCAGTATCGACCACCCCACGCAGCGCCGAAGCCTTATTCAGGCCAGAAACCGCAATCAGACCAGCCAAGATCATACCCAACACCAGTACTCCCACGCCGACTCCCATCGCGATTCCTGGAGCGGTTGCAGGTCGTGTACGCTCTAATGTTTGTGCTACTGCAGATTTAAGTCCAGCGCCGCTAAAACTGAGTGAAGCAATATCAACAACCGAAGATGGTGCACTTGACAATGCGCGATTGATCGATGCCGGTAATTCTCTGTTCTGCGCTAAAGCCAGCCGCGTCAGCCCCTCACGCGAGCCGCCTGTTAACCAGATGCGCACGGTATCGGCTGCCAACTGAGAGCATAGCGTATTACCATCCCGAGCATTAGGTTCAATAACTCTCCACGCCGTGAGTTTGCTGGAACTGGGAAACACGAGATGCATTGCGACGCGCATACCAATCCCACGCGACAATGTAGCCGCCCGCACGATCGCATCACCAGGCACTCCATCTGCATCCACCAGCACGGCGATTGCATCCAAGGGGCGCCGCCACGGCAAGGTACTGGCAAGTCGACGCAGACCTCGCTGCTCAGCTTTTGAGGCATCAATCAATATTGTGTTGCCACCCGCAGCAACCCCGATCGTACCAACCCCAGGAGGCGTCAACCCTAAGCTGCGACAGACATCGGGAACACCATCGCCCGCAACAATAACAATGCGAACAGCGTCAGGTCCAGTTAAGCGCCTAGCCTCAGTAAGCGCACGGCGCAAGCTGATGCGTGGTGAAGAACCCCAGCCAGTCGCCACCGGCGGTGGCGCTGCCAAACGGGCATCTTTTGCTGTTTGTGAATGCTCCTTGGCTTTTTCTCCGCCGATACGGAACGCCCATAATAATCCTTTACCCAGTAAAACCAATAACTTCCAGAGAATCCACAGCGCTACCAGAAAAAGTATCAAACCTACGACGATCAGCACGATCAGCAGAACGATTTCAAATGTTCCGCCTGACATTAATTTGGTGATGTAATCACCAAATTGCACAAATATAGCCGACATTAGAAACTACTCCTTTCAGGGTTATCTGATGCAGCGGTCGTTGGTAGATCATTGGATTCATATGACTGAGCAGACTCGTCCTCATCCCCAATGCGTAATGCCTTATAGATTTCATCCAGTGGCGGCAACCCTGAAGGGCCAACGCTACGATCCAACGCATCACGCGCAGCAGAGGTAACTTCAAGCCCTGCCCTAATGCGTTCTTTCATCCATTGTGCTTCCTGTAATGAAGCCTGCGGCAACATAAGCCACACGCCTAAACCGCTTGAGAGCCATAATATGACTCCAAGCAACCCTAATGGTACTGGTGCCAAACCAATCCGACTGGGACGCACATCCGTTATCGTCTCAATCTCTTGGCTACGGCTTATCCCGACGTTTTCTTCAAGCGATGCAGTGAGTGACGATAATGCCAATCCATCCCCACGTAACGAACCCTCAAATCCAGCACGAAATACCCCCAAGTAAAGCGGAACCAATACAGCAGACTCATTTGCTTCGGCTTTCGAACCTGAAGCAGCGGCAACTCTGGCGCGCGATACAATCTCTTGACCCGCCAATGCCGATCCGTACAACTCAAACTCAAGTAGCTTCTCCCGCCAGCGGTCAAGACCTCCTGCAGGATGGTGCAGCATGCGTTCATCAGCCAAGCCGACCAACACATAAGCCGCCGCTTTTGAGATACTAGCATCATTGCGTACAGAAGCTGGCAAGGATCGGACAAAAGCATCCACTCCTTGCGCCAACCGCCGTCGGCTGGTTTCCATAGCAGTAATTACAGCAGGGCCCCTGGCTACCTCAATAACCCGCGCTGCAAGAGTCTCTTCTTCTTCATCCAATAGATCGAAGAACGGTACCGCACCGATAGCTATGGCAAATCCTACGCTCACGTTAGATCACCTGTTCTAATAATTGCATTTGATTGATATCCATCTCCCTGCTAGGCCAGCTTATCTCAGCCCTTCAGGGATCAGCATCGAAAAAGAGGTATTAGGCGGCGGGGGAGTTTTGGATGCTAACGCAAGATCCGTATTCCCTCCACGCCAAGACATATCGTCATCCACATGATACAGCCCCAGCAATGGCCCGCTGGAAATACCGATGCGAGGATCACGTTCAACAGGGCGGCGCGCGCAGCCACCCACACGCCGTGTCAAAGCTTCCTGTATACGATCAGGCGCAGCCAATGCAGCGCCTTCAAGCCAAGAGCGGGCGGTAATCAGATCAGCTGGCCTTGAAGCTTCAATTGCCAACAATAGCAATTCTGAAGGCATGCCATGGACAATCAACACTTCACTGTCATCCGTTGCGGAGAACACGCTTGCCTTAAATGGCAGTCCGATACCCGACGCAGCTGATTCAGCACCATAAAGGAAACGCCGCATAGAGCCACGCTGATCAGCCGGATCCCAACTCCGGTCCAGACGCTCAAAGATCCCGGCGGCACTGCGTACCCCTAAAGCCAGCCGCAGAGCTTCAATCCCGAGTCGCCCAGGAGACACTACTGGTGCAACCAGTAACGCTTCCATCACCCCTACACCTTCAGACAACGCCGCTGCGACCTGCCGCAAAACACGCGCAGCTGGACGTTCTTCAGCACCGGGAAGTCGTAAAGTTGCCATAAATCCAGCACCCAATGCAGCCAGCGAACCCAGCTGTCGATTCATATCAAGGCGCATCGGATGATCTGAGCCGATAAGCAACGCTGGCGGAGACCAATCAGACTGCATACCCCAGACGCCTCCTTGGTAAATAAGCCGCGCTACTGGCAAAGTAGTCTCGGAGACCGAGTCATCGCCCTGCTGCATAGCGATCTCTCCGCTGTCAGCTTGGCGAGTGATAAAGAAGTTGGCTTGGCTACCATCTGTACCCGACGGCAGCACCTGCGTGAGTTCAGTTTTCTTGAAAGGTTCACCATCAGGGAATACACCTTCACATTCTACCCGCAAATGCGCCGAAGCTAAGGCTGTTTCATCTACATACACAGATGCAAATCCCCACGGCCAAGGATCGGCCATCAATGCTGAAATATGCGCCAGCAGCGCATTCCGACGATCCGTCCGCTGGAAAAGCGGCGGCTCTAAAACCAACCCGTTCTGCCATGCAATTACATCAGGAATTGTTGGTACTTTCATTACTCGCCCCATGGCCAAAGATAAGACCAAACACTTGAATCGTCAGAAGACTCCTCATCTTGTCTTCCCCCTTCATCATCAGAAGGGCCTATTATTGTCCCTCCACTTAATGCACAACCCTCGTTACCGATTTGCACAATGGCATCGCCATCAATATCAAATCGCTTCGGTAACGCTTTTTGTCGGGTATGACAAAAAATCACACCGGCAACCTCAGTATCAGCTTCTTCAACCGAGATAGGTCCCACAGTAGTGCCAGGAACGATTTCCCACATATCGTAATATGCTTCGGGATATAGGTACGTTTGCTTGAAGACCTCCCCTTGTTCCTCAAACCACTGATCGGTTTCCATACGCAGTAGTTGTGCCAGTTGTTCAGGTTTTTTAATACGCACCAACTCTACCGTAACGGGCCAATTATTATTCGCCCCAAGTCCCATCGTTAATGTAACGCGTTCTACACTAACGGGCGACTCCAGCGCACTTTCTCCCTTATCTTCGCCATTGCCTGCACAACCACTTATAGCAAGGACGCTGATGACGAAGGCGCTGATAAAGCCAAAAGATAGCACTCTCACGACAGTCCCCATTTGTTTTTTTTCATAATTCCATCCCCATCTCTGTGATAGAGCCCACACAGTGCGTTACTCGGATCGTACGGCGAATTTTTCATCTTCGCGATAAACAACCGCATTACCTGGAGATTGGTCCATCCCCAGCTTGTCAAGCACGTACTCCGCTACAACCGGTCGAATCGAGCGCGCAATGATGCCATCCAGAAAACGTGCGCCCTGAGGTGTCGCTTTGACTCTCTCAGCTAACCAAGTGCGAACACCCTCATCAAAAATCAAAGTTCTTCGATGGGAGGCATTATAAACGCTGGCGAGCCGATCAAGACGCATTCTTGCGATCATCGATAAAGTCTCTTCTCCAAGTGGCCAGTAGGGCACTAATTGCAGGCGACCTATAAACGCCGCTGGAAAGTCCTTAGCCAAGGCTTTGGATAATGCCTGATGAAACTCATCTTCTGGAATCGGCGGATCCGCCTTGGCAGCCTTTTCAACAACCGTATCACCCGCATTCGTTGTCAGGATAATCAATGCGTTTGAGAAATCTGCCTCAATACCCTCAGCATCTTCCATCCAACCGCGATCAAGCACCTGATACAACATTTCAATTACATCGCCATGCGCTTTTTCAATTTCGTCCAACAATACAACACAATAAGGCGTACGCCGAACGCCTTCTGTCAACACACCGCCTTCGCCATATCCCACATAGCCAGCCGGTGCCCCTTTCAAGCCAGAAACCGTATGCGCCTCCTGATATTCAGACATATTAATGGTCAGGATACGACCACCAAACAGTACCTCGGAAATAGCATGTGCAGTCTCTGTCTTACCTACACCCGACGGTCCGCAAAACATCAATGCACCAACCGGTCTGCGTCTATCGGATAAGCCAGCCAAGTAGGCTCGTGCCTGTGATGCGCAACGAGCCAAGGCGGCATCTTGTCCAACAACTCTCTCAGTAAGCGTCTGTTCAATCTGCGCCGCCGCTTTGCTGACATTAGATAACATACCACCAATAGGGACACCCGTCAAATCTGAAACGACAGAGGCAACATCGTCCTCAACAACCAACGTCTTGCCCGTTTCCTTACCGCTATCAGTTCCCGTCTTTTCTGCGACAGCTTCCTCGCTGGGGCGCTTTCTCATGCGTGCTCTGGCACAAGCGGAATCCAGTACTACGATTGCTTTATCTGGGAGCTGTCTGCCTACCATATAGCGCCGCGACAGAGCGACTGACGATTCAAGCGTGTTGTCACCGAAATCGACCTCATGATGTTTGCCTAGGGAAGGCGCGAGACCTTCAACAATGCGTAACGATTCAGCATCATCAGGTTCTGGTATGCGCACCGAGGCAATACGCCGTGCAAGACCTGGATCAGGTTCAATATAACGGCGCCATTCACGCCAACCACAGGTTCCCATAACCCGTACCATACCTCCAGTAAGTACGCTGCGAAGTGCATCAGCACCTTGGCTTTGATCGCCAAACAACAAGTGCAGATCGTCAATAAAGAGAATCATACCTGCATCTCCGATTTCTTTGACGATTGCCTGCAGGCGTTCCTCTAAAGCGCCACGCACTACCGCACCCGCTCGCAGTGCGGATAAATCCAGTGACCAAACCGGGGTTTCATGCAGAATTGCCGGCACGGCAACTGACTTTTTTGCTACCGCATCGATAAAACCAAGCGCACATGCTGTCTTACCAACACCAGCATCGCCTACAATCGCCACTGAGTTTTGCCGCCGCCGAAGCAGAATGGAAGAAATCGCTTCCATTTGTGTATCAAAACCAATAACTGGATCAAAACCTTCATTGCACGCCGCTCGGATCATATCACAACCATAGCGAGACAGTTCAGGGTATCGTTCATCCGTTGAAGCCCCTGGGCCACTGTCAGCAGCTTGCGCAATCTGTGCTTTGGAGCTACTGCTGGCCATTGCCAGACTGGCCAGATCAATACGCTCAAACCCAGGCAACAAGGCAACTAACCGCGGCCACGCATCGCCGCGCCGGGCAACTGTTTCAAAGAAACGCACCGGCGTTACTTTGGAATCCCCATATTCATCGAACGCTAAAGACCACGCTTCGCGCAATAGATGAGCAAGCGATTCATCAAAAGACGGCAGCCCTCCACGGGGAGAGCGGGATTCCTTCGCAGTTTGCGACGCCAACGCAGATTCTATCGCTGGCGAATCGACACCGGCGCTGTCCAATGCTTTCATCAGCGCTGCTCCCGAACTGCGGTCACGCAACAGTCCCAGCAAGAAAAACTCGACACTAATGCTGGTACGTCCTTCGCGGGCGGCCGTATCAGCAACAGATTGCAGGCTACGACGCGAGTCATGGCTCAGGTGTTCATAAAGTTTACGCAAATTCATAGCGACACACTCCTTAATATTCTTATTTCGAAGTACTCAGTCATGGCCTAGATAAACAACTTCCGCTGATTCTAGCGATACTAATGTCACCGAATTCAGACCAGAATTAAGCATAAATAGGGATATTTATCGTATCTTTAGGAGGCCCCATGACCGCCAACCCTCCGATAACAGCATCACCATTGAGCACTGATGGGGACACATTGCTGCGATCCAACTGCAAGAAAATACGCGCCTCTGGCGAAGGCGAACCAATGTAAGAGGTAGCCAGCAAATGCAATGACTGTCGCCGCTTTGGGTCACGCGCCCACTTTTGTGCTCCAGAATCTTTGCCTCCGTCAATGATGATGTCGATACCTGCCGATGCAGGCTTACATTTCGACCCCAAAATCAATCCCAATGGCCTACCTACCCGCGCAGGTCTTAAGATCAGCACTTCAGCACCAGTGAATTCCTTCACCTGTACCGGCAGGCCGACGAAAGCTTTGAACAAATCAATTAATCCAGCTGTATTTGCAGCCCCGACAAACAGGCCTGCCAGCCCAGTTGCCCCTTCAGGTGGATGACGAAAAGAATATTGCAGGACCCCTCCTTTAGTAGCCGAAAGAGGGGCTGATCGCCCAATCAGGTTGGAAATGACTCGCAGCACCTCAATATAACCGCCAGTAGCCAATGCAAAAGCAGCGTTATTGCGCGCTCTGGACAACTCAAGCGCCTGCATGAAACGATCACCTGGCCCATCCAACCACGCTGCTAAAGCTCCTCCACGACGACTGTCGCGTATAATTCTGTCGATATCAACAGTTGGTAGTGGGGACCCTGGGGCAGCGATCCCTGGGGCATTCAAGATCAATTCCATGCCATCTGGATCAATCGCAACGTCATGGATTTCGGATGGACAAAAATGCAATGTGGGATTAGATCGATATACGATTTGCTGCGTACCATGTTTCATTTTGCGCAACAACCAACGCATCACTGCAATCGCAGGCCATATCCTCCACTTGCTGGGATTGAGCATCAGATCCTGGGCCAAAGGATGACTTAACCCTTCGCCTTCATCCTCAGCAACATAATCCTGCTCGGGATCATGGTCACCCTCGGCGACATAATCCTGCTCGGGATCATGGTCACCCTCGGCAACATAATCCTGCTCGGGATCATGGTCACCCTCGGCGTCATAATCCTGCTCGGGAGCATGGTCACCCTCAGCGTCATAGCCCTGCTCGGGATCATGGTCACCCTCGGCCTCATAATCCTGCTCGGGATCATGGTCACTCTCGGCGTCATAGCCCTGCTCAGCCTCGGCGTCATAGTCACCATCAAAGGCCTGATCGCCCTCCGGTGCATGGGCGTCTTTAGCGTGCGAGGTGCTGTCAGAGGACGCCTTAGCGGCGTTCTCCGCGGGTTTACGTGGATCGGACAATAACTTCCTCCACTCGGTTAATGCCACGCTGGCTTTCGAACAACTCACCTATGACACGCTTCACCATTGCCTGACTGGTAGTGCGGTACCGCTCGCTATCAAACGTTATCGCGATAGCCAACCCGGATTGTGTATGACCACCTTTCAAAGAGGCAACTGGATGCAGTGATACCGAGCTAATACCATCAATCCAACCCACTTCGGTTCCACCCGGAAAACGTTTCAGATAGTCACGCAGCAAGCCGCGCTGACTCTCTGCAATTAAACCATTCATGCTGCTTTGCAAATAACCCACCAAGGTTTCTATCGCTCTCAGACCCGTAATAGCGGGGCGGTATACAGTCGGTGTGGTTACCAATGCACATTGCCAATCCCCAAGACTCTCCACCGGGTATAGCTCCGCCCCCGACGGCGTTCGGTGCGCTAAGTCTCGATTACTCGCTAGTACACTGGGTGTTATCAGCATATGACGGCGCCCTAGCACACGATAATCAAGTCCCTGAAAATACATCAGCACCTCACTGCCCATGCGCGACACGCTTCTGCGGATTCCCCAACGAATGTCGGTACCTTGGACTTCTCCCAGCGCCACTACCGGATCCAGCCGAATCGGTTTGTCACTCTTGGCATCATGCATATCTACTTTTTCTACAGTATGGCATTCTGCGGTTCGATAACGCAAGGCGTCAACCCGCACTGGATATTCAATTTGGCGACCGTCAATATCGATCGGCGTTGCCGCCGATCGCCACAAGTTGACGCTGGGAACACGGTTAACAGTTATTAGATCAGGCGGCAGCATTGATGGCAGATGAAGCGGTCGCGAGAATCTGAAGCGGACCTCGGAGTTCGCTCGCAGTGGCAAACCAGTCAAGGATACAAAACGAAACTTCTCTGGGAACACCATAAATTCAGTAACGATGCGGTGGGCTCGATGTATCGCAGGGCGTGCCGGTAGCGCTGCTTCATTGCGTGCGAACCCGTGGATCCGCAAGTAAGACCTAGGGATATTGATAGGCGCACTGCCACCCGGCTGAATGACTTCAACCCCTGACAATAATTCATCAAAACCATCCATCAAGGTTGCCGCCGTCAACTCATCATTACCAAGACATAGGGTCACAGTCTTAGGTGGGATTCCTAACAGCCGGATAGCAAGACCATCTGGATAAGCGCGTGAGGGTTGCAAGCGCCGTATCTTCAGTGACAATGGCGCAATGATTACGCTCATTGTGGTACTGAAACAGGCCAGCACTTGACCGCCCACCTGGTAATCAAACCGCGAACCGCGCGGAATTTCCTGCTGCTCAGTGCCACTTTGGAATTTAAGTAATGCCATTGATGGAACTGGGTCTGCGAGCACGGGAGCCAGCACGGATAATGCCGTCAAAGGAATTTCAGTTGCCGTGCTGTCGATCATCAAACGCAAGCGCGCAGCCAGAAAAGCAGCACTTTGAACTACTCGCTCGACATGAGGGTCACGCGAGCGATGCCCCCCAATATCCAAGCGGCTTGCAATATCCGGATAGATATTTGCCAAATCACGCCCATGATCACGCAATGCCTCTAATTCTGCGACATATGCGTTAAGAAGCCGGGTGTCGATCACGATAGGACCATCCTATGAGTCAGTTGCTGTGTGAATATGAGAATTTCGCCTAAAGTCATGTTTGTGTGCAGTTAAGTGAGTGAGGTACGGTTGATGATCTCGCAAAATGTCTAATTGATCCTGTTTTGGTTCTTAATTAAAGCCGATAATGAATTTCGTAAAGCATTGATATTTATGTATATTATTTTACTTACCAGAACACAAAGAGAGCTGCGGGCGACTTATTGCGAGACCATCATGGTTAATATTTTCCTGCACTATTTGTGCTTCTATAAAGCGAGTCCTAAGAGGGGGGGCAGCCCATTGACCGAAGCCATTTTGGCTATATTGGCGTTATCCTTTCGGTATCCAATTTTCCGGGACGCACTATACCACGGCAAACAAGTTTATGCATCATCATCATCATCATCGCCGCTCCGAGCACAGCATGATTCATACGATCTTCACGTCTGCCCCCAGCGCACCCCCACGGCGCGGGGAAAGGATCCGTAATGTGACTTCTTCACTGTCATCATCAAGCACCAGTATGGCCTCAAGTTGAAAAGAAAAATCAATACTGGCACCCTCTAGCGGAATCACGTTGACATTCACTAACCGGGGCTCAAATTTCTCAATCGCCTCCTGAATAAAATTAGCAACCATCAAGCGATCTTTCTCTGCCGCCGGCGTTAAACCGATCATAGACGGCAGCCCCCAACCCAAAACACCTGGGAGATTTTCCTGTAACCCCCGGCGGGCACCTAAAATGTCAGCAATATCGCGCGCCAGACTATCAAGGGTGGCTTCTTTATCGGATTCAAAACGATCAAATAACGGTGTTTGCATATTCATAAACCTCCTTTATTACGCTGTCGCCCAAGCGCAATGTATTCTGCTACAAGTGCCATTGCAACCCCTGAAGAATGATCTAGAAAAAGGTCCAATTGGGCCTGCTCTGGTCATTATTAACGCCCATAATTAATTCGTAAAGTGTTGATATTTATGGATATTATTTTCGTACCCGAGCACACAGATAGCCGCGGATGACTTATTGCGAAACCACCAACCAATAAGGCTTTGTACCGGCATAAAATGATCCTGAAAGGACGTGGGTGCAGCATCTAGTCGTCTGTCGCCGCCGGTGTATATTCAGCGACGATCTGTTGTTGCACCTGAGCAGGCACGGCATCATAGTGACTTAGTTCAGCCGTGTAAGAGCCTGCCCCACCGGTTATTGATTTTAACTCAATCTGATAAGCAGCGATTTCGTTCAAAGGAACTTGAGCGATAATCGATACCGTATTATCAGCCTCTCCACCGGTACTGCTGATGCGTCCGCGCTTGCTGGATAACCCAGCCACAATATCACCCATATGCTGCTCTGGGGCAATAATCTGAATATCCATGACCGGTTCCAGAATAATCGGCTGGGCCCTACTGATCGCATCCAGAAACGCGCGTTTACCTGCGGTCACAAAAGCGACTTCCTTGGAGTCAACCGGGTGGTATTTCCCATCATAAACCGTGACGCGAACATCCTGTAATGGATAACCAGCTATCGCGCCTTCAGCCAGCACTTGCCTGACCCCCTTCTCAACAGCCGGGATGAACTGCCCGGGAATGGAGCCGCCAACAACCTTGTCAACAAAGTCAAAACCTTTGCCACGTTCAGTTGGCTCAATGAACAAGAACACCTCGCCAAATTGACCAGCGCCTCCAGATTGCTTTTTATGCCTGTAATGCCCCTCGGTCGCAACCTGGATGGTTTCATGGTACTCAATCCGTGGCGGGTAAGTCTCTACATTGACATTGTAACGTTCTTTCAAACGCTCCAATAACACCCGCGTATGCAGCTCGCCTTGGCTTTTTAGCACGGTCTCATTCAACACAGTATTGTGCTGTATCGTGAATGACTGATCTTCGGCCGATAATTTATGCATCGCATCGGATAGTTTCTGTTCGTCTCCGCTGCTCAGCGCTTGGATTGCGCGACTGTACATCGGTTGTGGCAATGGTATTGCTTTCACTTTAAGACTCGCATCATCTGCTGCCTCATGCAGGACCGCATTGTATTCCAGCTTATCCATCCTAGCTATCGCACAAATATCCCCTGCTATCGCCTGTTCGATCTCTATCCGCTCACCGCCTTGCAAGCGAAACAGATGATTGACCTTGAACGGCTTTCGACTGCCGCTAACATGCAGCGTCGAGTCCTTAGTCAGCATACCCTGGTGGATACGCAGTACCCCTGTACGTCCGATGAATGCATCCACTGTGACTTTGAACACATGCGCTATCGCTGACGCATGTGGATCGTTACTGAAAGCAACCGATGCCTCTCCCACCAGTGGCTCATCATTCGCTTGCCGGTAGATCAGGTTATCCCGATTACTGGTTCCGGGACTTGGTAAAATCTGTACGATAAGATCAAGCAGCTCTGCTATTCCAACCCCAGCTTGCGCGGAAGTAAAGCACACTGGGACTAAGTGCCACTGACGTAACGCTTTGCCAAGCGCATCACGCAGCATATCGAAAGTCAGCTCCCCGCCTTCCTCTAGGTACCACTCCATCAATTCATCATCCATCTCGACCACACGGTCAATGATGCGCGTATGTGATTCAGCAACAGTGGAGAAATCGGTTGCTGATTGACTCGGTTTGAGAAAACAATCGACAACCTCGGCAGCGCCTTGAGAGGGCAGATTCAAAGGCAGGCATCGATCACCGAATGCAGCAGTCATTTGCTCCATCAGCACCGCTAAATTAATCTCTTCAAGGTCAATGCGATTAACCAGCAGCATACACTGCAATCCTTGGGCCTCAGCGATCTCCATCATTTTCGACGTGGCTAACTGGATGCCGTCCTGCGCATCGATCACCACTATCAGCGCATCAACCGCCGATAGTACGCTGAGTGATTGCCCCAAAAAGTCTGGATACCCTGGAGTATCAATAATGTTGATCTGTTTTTTCTTGTATTGCAGGCTGGCTACCGCCGCATATAAGGAATGTTGATAGCGTTTTTCCTGTGGCTCAAAATCGCATACCGTACTGTTGGATACACCCGAACCCATGGCTTCGATAGCACCACCTGCACTCAGCAGCGCTTCAACCAGCAAGGTCTTGCCAGCACCGCTATGACCAACTACCGCAAGATTGCGAATGTCTGCCGTTTCGTGCATAGTCCCTCCTTCTCCGAGTCTGTTCAGTATTACTGGAAACCCATCGTATGCAGTATTGGAACCAAGCGTTGCATCTGCTACAGCATAACCAAACGGCGACGGCACCACCACATCCTGCATGCTGTTTCTGAGAATAAGGCACTTGCAGGTTTTTTGCGGTTGCTCGCCGGCGCAGTGGTTCAGTGGTCGCCACGACCGGCGGTGCTCCGCAGCTTATTGAATATGTGGCTGCGACCGCCGCGCAAATAACGGGGGACGATAGCTTCCGGTCCTATCGGCTTGATCCCCAAGCGCAATAAGCCATTTTCCCGGCACACGCTGTCGTACTGCATGGAACGCAGATTGTCTGTTGTCAGCAGTTTTCCCGGCAGTTTCTCCAGCACCCACGCCTGCAATTCGGCCAACCAAAGGGGTAGCCTTATCAGCATACGGCGCACACCAATATACTTGGCAGTCATCGTGACCAATTCCTCTAGCGTATAGCTGTGCGGACCACACAGCGAATAGCACTGCCCATAGGTAGCCGGATTGGGCAGGGCGGCTATGATGGCATCGACAACATTGTTGACATAGACAGGAGCAAAGCGGGTATTCGCGCATGCCAGCGGGAATACAAACGGGAAGACGGTGAGTAATTTTGCGAAACGATTGAAAAAGCTGTCACCTGGACCAAACACCACTGACGGCTGAAAAATGGTTACCCTGATACCATCCTTGGCGGTTGCAAGCACAGCGCGTTCGCCGATAGCCTTGGTGTGTAAGTACTGACTGGAGGCATTTCTGGCGGCATTCAGCGCGCTGATATGAATGATCCGACGAACGCGGTTAAACAAACACGCATCGGCCAGTTTACCTGGAAGCTCAGCGTGTACTGCCTCAAAACCTTGCCCATGACCATGGTATGCGTGCAGCACCCCGACCATGTTGATCGCCGCATCGCAGTCAGCAAGATGCATACTGAGATTGGAAGTGTAATGGATATCCGTTTGCACCAGTTCGCAGTTGGGGAATACCAGCAGGTGACGAGCGCGGTGGCGGTGACGCGTCAAAATGCGGGTAGCGATCCCCTGACGCGTCAGCGCCGCCACCAAGTTACGTCCGATGAATCCAGAACCACCGAGAATGCATATCCGTTGCATGCTTATTCCTTACACGTGCCCACTCGATTCCATGCAGTTAAACGCCCTGCCTATTGATCCGCACGACAACCACTGTCGTGCAATGCTGCTCTGCTTGCTGTCAAGCCAGCACTTTCAGAACACAAAAGCAAGCTCTGGCGCACGCTCCGCTTTGGCATTCCGCAGCGGCGTAATGCTGGTTTCAAACAAACTGGTATAAATGTACTCCTGTTCGCTACAGCGTTCAATGAGCTGTGCTTCCTGCGCAGGTGCCTTGCCGACGATAGCCACCCCTCGACCACCGATCTCCAATTGTTGCATAAACGTATCGCTGACAATGGTAACCGAGCCGGTTTGCACCATAATGTGGTATGGGGCATTGCGCTCAAAACCATGGATCCCATCGCCACACTCGATACAGGCATTGGTGATCGCATGCGCCTTCAGATTGTCGCTCGCCCGGCGTGCTAGGAGCGGATCGATCTCCAACGAAGTGACATGCCTTGATAGCGCCGCCAGCAAAGAAGTAAAGAAGCCGCTGCCGCTACCGACTTCAAGCACGCGGTGATGGGGCTGCAAGGCAAGCGCCTGCAGCACCCGAGCTTCTAGGCGTGGCGACCACATGGACGCCTCCGCGGTTAGCGGAATCTCAAAGTCAGCAAAGGCTAAAGCGCGGTAATCGTCGGGTGCGTATTCATTGCGCGGAATCCGCTCAAACACCTCAAGAACCGCTTTATCGAGCACACTCCACGTTCGAATCTGCTGCTCTATCATATTGAAGCGAGCGCATTCAGCAACCATAACGCAGCCATCTTGGAGGTATTGGCTGAAAAAGGGCAAGGGGTGAGACGAACACTATCGTGCGCCGGGTCGATCCGACCGTCACGGTACGGATCCGGCGGTATTCAGCCATCGCTCACACTGAGAAGGCATTGGGGAGACGGGAGGGTGCGCGGCATGCCTGACGGCGTGCTGCATAGTAGCGGTGTGATCTCATGGAAACCTGGAAAAACCTTGACCGAGATAGAGGTTTGGAGGAAGGGTCATGATCGCCTATAACGTAAGTGGTTAATTTATAATCTTTCCCTCAGAAAACCAGCGGAACTGGTTTTTCGAGGTGCCCTCATTTTTTGTTAGCACTGCCCGACGGATCAGCGAAGCGATCGTTGAGATACTGGACATGACCATTGATATCTCCCAGCACTTGGGCAATTCGCTGCCGCAGCTTGCTCGACCAACCGCTGATGCGCACAAACCAAGCACTGCGCCACCATTTGGTATTGTGTATAAATACCCGCTGCACATCGTCGCTAAGCAGCAGCGGGATCGCGGTGTTACGCGGCAGTTGCCGGATTACCGACCGAGCCGCAAGCCGACGGATAAAATAGTGCAGCCATAACCCCACTCCAACCACCACCGCCACCAACCCCCCGGCAATAAAGACTGACATCGCCATTACTACAGAGGCCCCCCATCCCATCGTCATCGCCAGCCAGCCGCCCCCTAGCAACAGGATCGCAACGCTGATCACTTCTGTCCACACGACCCGTCGACGCCATTGCTGCAAGGCTTCCGTCGCCAACGGCACAATATGCTGCTCAATATCCTTAGCGCTTTGCTCCAGCATGCTAATGATGCGGTACGAGCGTTCGATCTCTACCTGGCTCATGCGGTCTTCAATAGCTTCCATGTCTTGGTCGCGTTTGTATTCAAAGCGTTCGCGCAGTGCGGCATCGGCGATCGGTACCGCAACACTGGGATTGTAAATGGTGTACATTCGCCCGGCGGTGAGTCCTTTCTGCGCCAATGCGCGTTGCCAAGCGCCAAACACCTCTTCGGGATTGTCCTCGCGCGCGGCATTGTCGATCTGGTTCAGGATAAACAGGAACTTATCCGCATCAGGACGCGAAATGGTGTTGCCTACCAAATGCTTGAGGGTGTCTTGCATCGCCCCCGGCTCGGGGTGACGGGCATCGAAAAACACCAGAACCAGATCCGCCAGATCAATAATATGTTCAACGATGCGCAGCGTTGAGGTACGCTGTTCATCGGCGTCAAACCCAGGGGAGTCGATCAGAATACGCCCAACCAGCTTACGGTTTTGCGAGATCTTCATGCGCAAAAAGGAATCGATGCGCCTTCCATCTTCAGCGTTTACAGCGCTGATCGCACGGCTGATTTTGTAAAACGGAAAACGCGGATCGGCATCCAGAGACACCCCGGGCAGGGTGCGAGCGGTATCGTCCGCACCATTGCAGATGACCGTGAAGCGATCATCCACAGCCTGATTGCCGGTGGCCTGCAGCGGCTCGCCGAGGTAGTGGTTGATGAAGGACGATTTGCCGGACGAAAAAGTACCTAATATGGCGATCATCGGCCACCACGATACCCTCATCGCATACGACTCTCCTCGGTTCAATAACCCAATGCGATAGGCGACCTGATCAAGATCGAGGAATGTTTTGACCACCTCCAGCAACAGTGGATTCTCACGCTCAAGGTGCGCTTTGAGATTTTCTATGTGCTTTTTCATTGCAACGGTGTTACTGAACATGAGACGCTTGTCCACAGCCATCAGAGGGAAACAGGTTCGCAGCCAGCGATAGCGTTTGGATTAGTTACACCGCGCCTTGCCGCCGCATCCAAGTGCCTGATTTACCACCGCTTTTGTGCTCCAACCGAATGTCGCCAATGACCATCGCACGATCAGTCGATTTGCACATATCATAAACCGTCAGCAAGGCAATTTGTACCGCCGTCAATGCTTCCATTTCAACACCCGTGCGCGCTACGGTCTCGACGGTCACTTCGCACTGTAAGCCGTTGCGTGCGTGTTCGATATGCCAGCGAAGGGAAATATGAGTTAATGGCAGCGGGTGGCACAGCGGGATCAGCTCTGCGGTTTTTTTCGCCGCCATAATGCCAGCGATACGAGCAATTCCCAGCACATCGCCTTTGGTGTTAGCGCCATCCTCAATACGCTCCAAGGTGGTTGCCGCCATCATGATCTGACCGCTGGCGACAGCGCGGCGGCAGGTTACCGCTTTTTCGCCTATATCCACCATATGCGCATCGCCGGCTGCGTTAAAATGGGTCATGACATCAGCGGTGGGGGGGTAATCGCTCATCAATAAATTCTGTAATTTATTAAGTCAAAATGAGAAAATACGCCGGCGGCGGTGGCGACCGGCAGGCCCTCCAGTCGTTCGCATAAACACTCCCGACAGACGTTCAAAAAGCTGTCTTTGGACAGCCGCCCTTCCCAACAACCCGAGAGCTGGTACAGGAACACCAAACGCCTACCGCCAGCTTTTTCTTGTGTATTATACCAATGACTATAAAAATACGCTATTTCGCTAGTTTACGTGAACAACTCGGACGCACCGAAGATCAGCTGTGCGCCACCGAAGCGACGACAGTGGTTGGTTGCTGGCAAGCGGTTAACAGCGTTGCGCTACCTGACGATGTACTGGCAGCGGTCAACTTCACCTACGTAAGCTTGGACCATCCAGTCAGCGACGGTGACGAGGTGGCTTTCTTCCCCCCGGTTACCGGCGGTTGAACGCCGCCCGCCTCCACACCTTGGCATCACTGCGTCTCTGGTACGCCTTGAGCACCAAGACAGCGTTCCTCAATACCGATTGCACGCGCCCACGGCACGCCTGATGCTGATCAGAGAGAGCCAAGGAGAGAGGGATACACTCCTTCGCAACGCCTGCCAGCGTTGTGGGTTGCCTGCTGTTTGTGGTGTCAGGGTACCCTAAAAACCGGCCTTAATCTTCTCGAATTCGGCGATCATGCGTTCGCGCAGTTCGGCGCGCAAGGGGCCTTGAAACAGCGTGCGATCTCTGAACTTGTCGATATTATCAAAACCAGCGCTCATTAAAATTTCGGGTTCAATGGCCATCATAGCGGTTTCGTTGGCATGACCGTAGCCCCATGCAGATACCAGATAATTTGCTGTCCGAGCCTCAAGCCAAGCATTGATAAAATCATAAAACTTATCCTCTGGCCCTTGATCATTTTTCAAGTTGACATATCCACATATCCAAGAACTCAAACCCTCTTTGGTGTCGCGCTTCATGACCACCGGATAGCCATTGGCGGACATCGTCGTGGCGGTTTCGTTCCACGCCCAAGCAATCAATACTTCGCGGCTGGCCATCAGTTGCGATAGCTCAGCACCGTCAGCCCAATAGGCGCGGACATTACGATGCGCAGCGCGGATAAATTTGGAAGCTTCGCGGAAATCCGCGTCAGTCGCTTCAGACCAATCGGTAATACCGGTCGCAAGGAACCCCAAAGCATAAATATCGTCCACATTATCCGGCAAAGAAATACGTTGGCTGTATTTTGGGTTAACAAACACCTGTAACGAGCGCACATCGACCTCGGGCACCTCGTCAGTGCGATACGTGATCGCTGTATTGCCCCAATCTGCCGGCACTATGTAGGTTTTGCCGTTATGGGTGAACCCCGGCATCTCGCGCCATTGGCGGTAGAGCGAGCCCCAAGCGGGGATCCTCGACGTATCTATCGCTTCCAGCAAGCCGGCTTCACGCCATTTGACGACTGACTGCGAGCAGGGATGTGAGGCATCGGCTTTGAAACCCGCGCGCAACTTCTGGAATGCCTCCTCTTCCTCGCCGAAAAAAACGAATGTTGGATCATCGCCATGCTTCTCTTTATAGCCTTTGAAAAACTCTGGATCTTCGTAGCCAGCCCAATCGAATACGATCAACTCAGGATCGCTGGCTACCAAGTTGCCACTGCCGCCGACCAGCATACTGGCTATCAGCATGGGCAATAAACGTTTGATTTTCATATCAAAGCTCCACATTTGTACAACTTTTAAATAACGATCGACCTAATCGTCGGGGGGGGACTCCCACAGCGGCTGCGCTGCAAGAAAGGGCAGTTCCAACTACCGTCAGCAGCCGATAATAACACATTGGCAAGGGAGCACCTCGGAAAACCAGCTTCGGACAGTATCTCTGGGATCTTTAATATTTTTATCCTCAAACAGCCAAGCATAGCTTGGCTGTTTGAGGAGGATCTGTAAAAAAGACGGTTTGTATTGGGGGGACAATGCCCCTTCCAAGCGTTATTTCATGGTGCCGCTTGGCGGATCGAGAGGTCAGCGAACGATGCGCTGCAGGCGCTCATAATTAAAAATAAAAACGATCCTCTCCCCATCTCGTTCAAGGTTTTTCGAGGTTCCCAAGGGATACTTTCCAGCGCTTTATGGGCGTTTCTTGTCACCTGTCTGGTTTAGCGCCCTCTCTCAGCATTGCTGCAAATACGATTATTAATCCCACGCAGATGGCGCTGTCAGCAACATTAAAAGTAGGCCAGTGGGCACTGCCGAGGTGAAAATCAAGAAAGTCCACTACTAAGCCATCACGAAAGATACGATCGCTGATATTGCCGCAATCGCCTCCCAGCATCAGCATCAACCCCAGTGAAAGATAATAGGGCTGCGATCTCGCTGCGCGCAGCCAATGAATAATCAGAACTGCGACCCCCAGCCCCAGTGCAATAAAGAACCACCGCTGCCAACCGCCAGCGTCACTGAGGAAGCTGAACGCCGCCCCGCTGTTATAAGCTAGGCGCAGATTGAAGAACGAAGTGATGCTGATCGGTGCCTGCAAGAATAACCACGTTTCAGCGATGTACTTGGTCGCTTGGTCGAGCAATGCGACAATGAGCGCGAGCCATAACCAACGACGCCACTGCAACCGAGACGATGGATCCATGCGTACGCCTTTACTGAAGAGATGCTATTTGAGCGCCGGAGAGCCAGCAATTAACCATGATGACCCCGAAAAACCTCAAAGAGATGGGGGTTGGGGGAAGAGATACGATCACCTGTAACGTAATCCGTTGTTTATAACCCTTCCCCAATAGACGGCACCTCGAAAAGCTAGCGAAGCTGGTTTTTCGAGGTGCCCCCATGCAAGACCCGCTTTGCCTGACGTACATCTTCCACCAGTTGCGGGCGCATCGCCTCAAGTGAATCGTAGCGCTTCTCGGGACGCAGATAGGCGACAAAATCAACCCTAACTTCGCAGCCATAAACAGCGCAGTTGAAGTCGAATACATACACTTCCAACAACAATTCAACACCATTTACCGTCGGACGAGTGCCAACACTGGCAACCGCCGCCAGTCCATCCTGCGGCGCTGTTGAGTCGACCGCGCCGGGATACGTGACGCCATCTTGCTGCAGCCCCTGCACCCGCACTGCATAGACCCCATGCAATGGGCAAACGCGTCGTTGCAAAGCGATATTCAGGGTCGGGAAGCCAATGCTGCGTCCCCGCTGCTGACCTTTTCGTACCCGACCGACGATCGCATAGCGGCGTCCCAGCAACCGCGTGGCTAATTCAAGATCTCCGTTGACCAGCGCTGTACGCACCCCTGTACTGCTGACCCGCTGATCGTCAATGGTGTAAGTGCCGCAGTGGCACAGCGTAAAGCCGTGAATCGCACCGGCTTGTTTTAAGGTCAACGCATTGCCTTGACCGCGATGCCCGAAACGAAAATCATCGCCGATAACAAGGGTGTGCAAACCCAGTTTTTGCACCAGAATAATTTCTATAAACGCCATCGGCGACATCGTTGCAAGCGCCTGGTTAAAACGCAGCACCACGATGCGATCAACCCTAAGCGGTGCCAACGCATAAATCTTCTCGCGCAAACGGGACAAGCGTGGCGGCACCTCCTGCTGGCGGCAGAAGAACTCCTGCGGCTGGGGTTCAAATACGATCAGAGTAAGTGGCAACTGCCGCGCCTTCGCGATCACAGCAGCCTGCTGCACAATATGCTGATGTGCTAAATGGACACCGTCAAAGTTCCCGATAGCAACAACACAACCGCGATGCCGTGGATGCAGGCAGTGATGACCGCGAATGATCTCTGGTAATAAGGACACAAGCGTATTCAACCGGGAACCTCTAAAAACCTTAACGGGGTAGGGGGCGGGGGAAAGGGAAAGGAAAGGAGGTACAGTTTTTTTTATTGCAATCGGAGTGCCCCTACCCTTCCCCAATATAACCGGCTTTTCTACAAAGCCTCCTCAACCGTCAAACGGTGCTTGGTTGTTTGAGGATTAAAAATATTAAAGATCCCAGAGACACCGCCCGCCGCTATTCCAAAACCAAAATGCACGGCGTAAAGTCAAAGCCAAGACACCCTCACCTCCCCCAGAGGGAGAGGGAAGTTCCCACGCACAGCGTCTGCGAATTTTAAGCCGTCTTGAGCGAAATAGAAGCCCCTGCCGAGGGGATCCAACTTTTGAACGTGTCGGGCTATGACGGGCGTAAGGCCTTCATGCGGATCCCCAGTGCGTACATAGCAGCCCCATAGGCAAGTCCGCCACCCGTAATCGCCAGCGCTAAATGGTACGCCCGCGTCCACGCATCAGCGGTATGCCATAGCTCCCGATCGCCGCCCAACAACAGCAACAGCAACAGCATCGCCGCAATGCTGATGGCGACCTTCAGGATTAACTCCAGCCAGCCTTTTAACGGAACGTAGGTGCCCCTGCGACGCAAACCGCGGTACAGCAAAAACGCATTGAGATAGGCACTGACAGTGGTCGCTATCGCAAGTCCGACGTGTTTTAATGACCCAATCAGAAGCAGATTCAGCACCACGTTGACGACCAACGCGATAACCCCGATGCGTACCGGAGTGCGCATATCCTGACGCGCATAATAGCCGGGTGCCAGTACTTTGACATAAGCGAACCCCAGCAACCCAGCAGCGTACGCCACCAGACTTTGAGAGGTCATGGCGACATCGTGCGGGGTGAAGGCACCGTACTGGAACAAGGTGCACAGCACTGGCGTCGCCAGCACCGCAAGTCCGATCGCTGCCGGGGTAATGATGATCAGCACAAACCGTAATGACCAATCCAAGGTGGCGCAAAAGCGCTGCTCGTCGGCGTTGGCATAAGACCGCGACAGCGACGGCAGGATGATAGTCGCCAATGTAACGCCGAATACGCCCAAAGGCAGTTCAACCATGCGATCCGCATAATACAACCAAGAAACACTGCCGGTGACTAAGAACGAAGCCAGCACGGTATCGATCAGTAAGTTGATCTGCGATACCGATACGCCGAACATGGCCGGCATCATTAACGACAGCACCTTGCGCATACCGGCGTGAGCTAATGCCAGTCGTGGGCCTACCAATAACCCCAAACGCCATAAAAACGGCAGTTGAAATAGCAATTGAACGCAACCGGCAATGAATACCCCAAGCGCTAAACCGATTTCTGGTTGCGCCATATAGGGGCTTATCCATATTACCGCAACGATGAGGGAGATATTCAGTAGCACCGGGGTGAACGCTGGCACGGCGAAACGACCGTAGCTGTTCAATAAGCCGCCGGCTAACGCGACCAAGGAGATAAAGCCGATATACGGGAACGTAATGCGCAGCATCTGTACACTGATCGCGTATTTGTCAGCGTCGCCATGAAATCCTGGGGCGAACACTAGGATCAACAGTGGCGCAAACACAACACCTAAAGCGCTCAGTATGCCAACCAGCAACGCCAGTGCGCCGAATACATGCGCTATCAAATCACGCACCTCGGCTGCTGAGCATTGCTCACGGTATTCCGCGAGTACTGGTACAAAAGCCTGCGAAAACGCTCCCTCGGCGCATAGTCGCCGTAAAAAATTAGGGATCCTGAACGCGACCAGAAACGTATCAACGCCAACCCCGGCACCAAATACGCGCGCCAGCAGGACATCGCGTAAAAATCCGAAAATACGCGACAAAGACGTGCCGCCGCCAACGATAACCGCCGCCGACAGCAAGTTGCTGCTACCGTGTTTCTGATTCGGCTGAGCGGTGTCCGTGCTCATCTTGATCTCATACAGATGGCATCGGAAAACGGTGCCAGAAAAGGAGCTGGGGGGAGAGATGCCCCGCGAGGCCTGTCAATTGGGGGAAGAGGTTATACTTGATGATCACGCAAAAACTCTAATTGATCCTGTTTTGACCCTTATTAACGCCCCTAATGAATTCCTAAAGTGTTGCTATTCACGGATATTATTTTACGTATCGGAACTCAAAGATAGCCGCGGATGACTTATTGCGAAACCATCATACTTGTATTCCTTCAAGATGCTTTTGATTGCGCTCGTTCCAAACTGTGCGTGGGAACTCCCCTCTCCCTCTGGGAAATGACCGAGGGGCATTGGTTCTATTCTCTTAGCACCGTGCATTTTGCGCAGCTTAGCGCTCTGGGAATGCTTTGGGCGGTGTCTCCTGGGATCTTTAATATTTTAATCCTCAAACAGCCAAGCGGTGCTTGGCTGTTTGAGGGGACTTTGTAGAATAAGCCTGTTTGTATTGGAGGGAGGGATATGATTAATTGTAACGTAAACTATTGATTTATAATCCTTCCCTCAATATAACACCACGATGGCACCGCGAAAAGCCAGCAAGCTGGTTTTCCGAGGCACCCCTTTAGTTTTGACCGCCGAGTACCTCACAGAAGCAGTGTACCCGTATGAAAAAACCACGATCATCGGGCCGTCCGGTCCATAAACCAGCAGCGCCTCGGCAAACCGGCGCGCCGGCGCAGAAACCCACCGTCACCACAGTCATACCCCCCCGCGCTGAACGCTGGCCTTGGCTCGCACCGACGTCAGTGTTTATCGTGCTGATGCTGCTCTATATAACGACCATGCCAGTCGTCGTGACCTTCGAGGATTCCGGCTTTTTCATCCTCAATTGCTACAACGGCAGCATAGCGCACCCTCCTGGCTATCCATTATACAGCCTACTGTGCTACCCCTTCTCGCATTTGCCGTTTGCCTCGCCGGCTATCAACCTGAACCTTCTCAGCGCGCTGCTCGCCGCGCTCGCCTGCGCGCTGCTCTACAACATCACCGTAAGTCTTCTTGGGCATCCGCTTTACGGTTATATCGCCGCGCTTGCCTGGGGCTTATGCGATGCGATGTGGGCGCAGGCGATTATCCCAGAAGTCTATTCGCTGAATGCACTGCTGTTCATGCTGTTGCTGAAGCTTGCACTGATGGTACGCCGTGATGCACGCCCACAGACGCTGGCAGGGATGGCGCTGGCGTATGGTCTTGCATTATCCAACCACTGGCCGCTGATAGTGCTCTCCACTCCAGCGCTGCTGCTGGTGCTATGGCGCAATAAAAGACAGATCGCCAGTTGCAGCCGCAGGCCGCACTTACTGTTGTCATTGCTGGGTGCGCTGGGACTTGGATTATCGCCGTATATCTATCTGGTGATACGCGGCAATTCGTCTTTCTTCGTCGACCAATATGGCGCGATGGACAGTTTGGCGAAAGTGTTCCATTACATTGGGCGCTCTGGTTATGCGGGCATCGATCAACAAAGCGTCGGTTGGGATAGCAAGCTGGCGTATATGCAGTTTCTGTTGGCCGATGCAGGGGATCAGTACGGCTGGGTGATGCTGATTCTCGCTGGCTTGGGTTTTATTTGCCAGTGGCGGTTGTTGGGGAGAGGGATCAGCGCAGCGCTCACCTTAACCTACATGACGACCAGCTGGCTGTTGGTGGTCGCCATTTTGAACTTTGAGCACAACGCATTGATGGTGCATGTCGTCAGCGCTTATACCGGGATAGCCTACGCGGCATTTGCGCTATGGGGGGCGGTTGGCATACGGGCGGGATGGGATAAGATGCGCACGTTGCTGGCACCGCCGCCGCCGCTACTTACGGTCACTTCCCATATCGTCCTTATCGGGGTGGTAGGCAGCGTTGCGGCGGCTAACTATGCCGACAACGATCGTCATAATGATACAGCGGCATACGATTTTGCTCAAACTGTGCTCAGCAACCTAGATGATAACGCGACGCTGCTGATCGACAGTGATGAGCATTTTCCACTGCGGGCACTCAATCAGGTGCAAGGGGTTCGCCCCGATATCACGTTGCACAACATCCAAGGCATACTGGAAAACAATAGCTACGACTCGCCTTGGACCAACACCCGCCAGCAGCGCAGCCGCGTACGATCTCTGATCCGCCATGCGCCGGGGGCAGTGTACTATTTTAGCCCCTTTGATCACGGGTACGGCATTGATGATTTTGGACTTTATAAGCGCATCCAGAAACAGCGCGCCGCGGGTGCCACCGCGTTCAGACTCGAAGCGCCATTGTTGGAATATATGGCGGATTTAAACACCACTGCACGCACGCACCTGTGGAATCGCCAGCACTTCAAAAAGGTAAAAGGGCATCTTGCTCGGCTGCTAGTAGGGTTTGGGCCTAAATCACAGGAAACCCAACCATGGGTCGATAAGCTACTGCAAAACGACTATTACGGCCCCCTCGCATTCGTTACGCTATGGTTAGCTGAATATTACCCCGAATTACTGGAGCCGCAGGGGCGAACAGCCTCGCAACGGTTACTCGACATACTGAAAAGCGCGCATCAGCAGATGGACTCAAACACCCCAGCCAGCGAGCAGGCGCAACGTCATTATCTTAAAGGCATGGTGCTCTACGCAACCGCCCTGCGCAGCCAATTAACCCAGATCGACGCCGATTATCTGAGCAACCTAGAAAGCGCCACTACCGACGCCGAGCAGGAATGGCTGCGTTCACTGGCGTTGCACGCAACAGCCGATAATCCTGCCTGGTCGCTACTGCTCCACCTGTACACACAACTGCAACAGCCGGACAAAATCGATCGGCTGCAAGCCCGCTACCCAAGCACTCTGGAATAGTGGAGGGCGGAGCTCTGGGAATGCTGCTTCGGGCGATGTCTCTGGGATCTTTTGATATTTTAATCCGCAACTGCACAAGCTGCGCTTGGCAGTTGCGGAGAGATTTGTAAAAAAAGAGGTTTATATTGGGGAAAGGGTGAGGGCGTGTTTAACCCACCTAAACGCTTTACTCCCTTCCCCCAAGCCCCTAACCCCCAGTACCGCCTTCGCTTTCGATTTGGCACCGTGCATCTGGCGTAACTTGGCGCTCTGAAAAGGTGGCGGGCAGTGCTATAGAATGGATCCTTGGGCATAGCGCAGCGTAGCTTCTTCCCAACTCTTCAGGAGTTGCACTTATATCTTGACTCCAATTTTCTCGAATAAGTTCCGAAGTTGATTATCTGTATTGGCACTATAAAAACCATCTTTATCCATTCTAAATTGACGGCTCAGATATTTGTCAGGCGGGGTGTTATTTTGCGCCAATGCTTTTTGACCGTTTTCTAGAAACCATTCCGTTGATACTTTATACTGCTCCGGGCCTTCTTTTCCTGCGAGAGGCGGATTCTTCCGATATTCTGCTATTTTATTTTCCAGAGTTTTCTTGAGCTCTTCAAGTCGCTGGACTTCTGGGTCGACGGCCTTGTTGGCATCAGCGCCTGCTTCGGTTTTCTTTGCCTCGGATAGCACTGCTTTATTCGCCTCCACAGGAAGCGCATTCGCTGCTTTCGCTATTGGTTTGGCAGGCACTTGCAGCGGGTGCCTTCACAGGCGGCGGTTGCTCCTCCCCAAATATTTGGCGATACGCTTTCCATAAATAGTCTTTATCCACAGGTCTTGTTTCAGTTCCCTTTAATCCTTCGATATGTTGCCTCATCGCGACAAGCGGATCGCCGCCTCCGGCCAATGCCGCTTGCGCTCTTTTGAGCGCTCCCTGTTCGTAATACATTTGACTCGGAATCGGAAGATTATCTTTCGCTGCATGTTCTTCGACACTACTCAGACCATCGAGGCGTTTTATCAACCTATCCGCTGGTGTTTCCCCTATCGCCCCAGCACCGGCAACCCTCTGGCCTCCCGGCGGCAGCTCGGTTGGCCGGGCGGCAGGTGGCAGGTCCCCTGATGGGGGGCGGGCTGCTGCGGGGCTGCTACTTGCCTATAGCCTGCATCTTGTGGGGCGAGCCCACCTTGCCGTCCCCTTGCCGCGTTATTACCAAATAACTCGTCAAACACCTTCTGCACGTGTGCCTTAGGAGCACCGGTTAATTCGCCTAGGTAGGAACTAACTACGGCAGCCGGATTGCTTCTAGGCGCCGCTTCGACTATCCGGGTATGCGCTGTCCGCTCGGAACGCAAGTGCTCCGGAAATGCCTCTCCTCTAGCCTTATACTTTTCTTCTAATCCGTTTAGCTCAATGACTCGATTCCACGACCGATCTGCCGCTGCTTCCTGGATCGCCTCCGCGTTGTGGGCGAGGGTGCCCTCCGCCCAGCACCGGCAACCCTCTGGCCTCCCGGCGGCAGCTCGGTTGGCCGGGCGGCAGGCGGCGGGGGCACCTTATTGGGGCCGGGCTGCTGCGGGGCTGCTGCTTGCCTATAGCCTGCATCTTGTGGGGCGAGACCTTGCCGTCCCCTTGCCGCGTTATTACCAAATAACTCGTCAAGCGTCTTCTGCAGGTGCGCCTTTGCATCACCCGATAATCCATCTATCCCTAGGTGCCGCTTAATCACGGCAACTGGATCACCGTCGTCGAGCGCCGCATTGAATGCGCTTTCGATCGCTTTTTTCTCGTAACCCAAGTGTGCCGGGAACGCCTCTCCCTTACCCTTATACTGCTCCTCTGAAACGTCTAATTCAGCGAGCCGCTTGAACAACTTATCCGTTGGGGTTGCTTCTTCGGCCGCCTCCGCGTTGTGGGCGAGGGGGGCCTCCGCCCCAGCATCGGCAACCCTCTGGCCTCCCGGCGGCAGCTCGGTTGGCCGGGCGGCAGGCGGCGGGGGCACCTTATTGGGGCCGGGTTGCGCCCCGTTAGCGAATTGCCTGAGGGACTGCTGCGGTACCGCTTCCTGTATCGCCCCCGGGTTAGATCTTGCCGGAGGGGAGCGCCTTAAGCTTGTCATATATAGTACCCACTTCAAGGCGGATACGCACACCGATCTCTATCAAACTCTGATTTTTACTCGCCATGCCGCTCTCCGCAATATGCTCAGCTTCACTCAGAGCTGCATCAAAGCCTCGCGGGGCATCTGGCTGACTAAAATCAATGTGTTTGCGTAGCAACTCTATTGCTTGATCCATTGCATCGACTTTTTGCTGTCCTTTATGTACAGATTCCCATTTATGAAACTCGCCACGAGCCTCTGCTAACTTAGTCTTGAAGTCATTTTTATTCAATCCTTCTGCCTTTCCTATTTTTTTGTCGAATTTCTCATATTTCTTTATTTTATCTTCGAACTCTTGAATTTGTTTCTTGTATGAAACATAGTCGTCCCGCGCTCTAAGTTCTGCAAATACGTCTTCTGCACGCTGAGCACCTTCTACTCGCGGTGAAACTACGCTGTTATCCTGTCTTGGTTTGACTTGGGGATCCGTTTTTACTTTACTTTTTAATTTATTAGATTTGTTACTCTCCAGAATATTTTTATTTTGTTCTACCTTTTTATCAAGAACTATTTTATTTACTCTTCCTTGGTTATCTACTTTGTGTGTGTCAGATGCTTTTGGCTTAGGCAGAGGCAGGGGTTTTTTTCCAGTAACGGGTTGGGCGTTATCCAGCGGAAGTTTCTTGTTTGCTTCAAATGCCTCCAGATAACCGGATAATTTTTTTATAACAACTTCTTGCATTGCTGGGGAAAGCACACCATCATCATCAGCGACCATATCCAGTTGTAGACGTTTAATATATGCATCAAGCTCATCAGGATCAATTCCTTTATTGATTTTTCTTAGGAAGATTTTCTCGTACTCAATCTCTATAATTTTCGAGTAACTAGAGCCAATCGATTCTTTGTTTAGCTCAGCAATCTTCTGATTAATCGCATCAGAGTCCTTAACAATTTTCTTCGCTTCTTCCGCGCTCATAGCGGTATCGGTTGAAGGCTTCACCGTTGAGGTCGGTTTTGAGGTCGTTTCTGGCGTTGTGGTCGACGACGCATCTGTTTTGTGTGTTTCAGGTGCTTTGGGCTTAGGCAAAGGCAGGGGTTTTTTTCCAGTAACGGGTTGGGCGTTATCCAGCGGAAGTTTCTTGTTTGCTTCAAATGCCTCCAGATAACCGGATAATTTTTTTATAAGAAATTCTTGCCTTGCTGGGGAAAAATCACCATCCTCGGCCAGTTCCGGTTGTAGACGTTTAATATATGCATCAAGGTCATTAGGATCAGCTCCTTTATTGAGTTTTTTTAGGAATTTGCTCTGGTACTCAATCTCCAGATATCTCGATGGATTAGGGGAAGCTAGCTGTTCATTTTTTAGCTCATCAAGCAGCTGCTTAATCCCATTATCATCGTCCATAGGGACAATTTTCTTCGCTTCTTCCGCGCTCATAGCGGTATAGGTAGTTTTAGTGGCTGAAGGTGCCTGCGGATCCAGACTGCCGCCCTTTGAGTGAACGACTGGCTGCTCTCTTAGCAGATCTGGCGTTTGCGCCGGCGGTGCTTTCGTTATTGGTTTGGCAGGCGTTTGTTGCTGAACGGGCACCTTTTGCACCGCATTAGCATCGTCAGCAAGCAGTTGCTCTACACCGACCTTGCTGGCATCAGTGCCTGTTGAAGCTATTGCTTTCTCTTGGGGTATGTGGAGCCCCTTTGTTGGTAAAGGTGGCGGAGTGGATTTCTGCGTTTTAGCCGTTTCCAGTACGATCTTTTCATAATTCCAATCTAGTTGCTCCAGTAGTATTTTATGATAATCCGCATCAAGATTTTTTCCTGCCAATGCCTTCCGAACCAGTTCCTTATATTTACTCACATCAGTATAATCTAGCCCTTGCATAATCGCAGCAGCATCCTTTCTTACTTTAATGTCAGCCTCTGCTTTAGCTAGTTTTTCTTGTGCTTGCTTAAACATAATATTATCGGCAGCTTTATTATTTTCTACTTTATTCATATTTTGCAGGGCTTCGTCGTAATCTCTCTGATATTTGTTAATTCTGTACTGCGCCTTTTCCACCACTCGCTGTTTAATTTTTTCTGCTATCTCTGAGACTCCTTCTGCAACCTTACTCGTTTCTGGAATGAACTGTTTATATGTTTTTACTTGATGACTTAGAGCCACCCTGTATTCATATGACTTATCCTGATAGATTTCCTGTATTTTATTTCTCACCTGAACATCAATGTTATCCAAATCAGTATAATCTAGCTGCTTCATAATATCAGAGGCATCATTTCGTAGGTTAATATCAGCTTTAGCACTATTTATATCTCTTTGCGCTGCATTTATATCTATTTGTCTGGTACTACTTTGTAGATCTGCCCTTGCTTTTTCTAGATTTTTCACGGCCTCGTCGTATTTCCATTGGTAGTTGTCAATTCTGGATTGTATGTTTTTCATCACCCGCTGTTTAATTTTTTCTGCTATCTCAGAGGCGTCATCTATAGCCCCAATTGTTGGTTCAGCTTGTTTTGAGGCCGGTTTTGGTGCTGTGTCCGAAATAAGCTCATCTGTTTTTTGTGCGTCAGGTGCTTTTGGCTTAGGCAGAAGCGGGGGTTTATTTCCAGTAACGGGTTTGGCGTTATCCAGCGGAAGTTTCTTGTTTGCTTCAAATACCTCCAGATAACCGTATAATTTTTTTATAAGAGCTTCTTGCCCTATTTCGTCCATCGCACTTTTGGACAGTTTCTTTTGTAGAGATTTAATATATTCAACACCGTCATTAGAATCAAATCCTTTTTTGAGTTCTTTTAGGAAGTTTTTCTCGGACGTAGCCTCTACCAATTTCGGCATATCATCCGCAATATCATACTGAGTTATTTTATTTTCTAGCTCAGCAATCCGCTGATTAATCCCATCATCAGCCTCTACAGGAAAAATTTTCTTCGCTTCTTCTGCGACCGTAGCGGTATTGGCAGTTTTAGCAGTTGAAGGCGTCTGCGGATCCAGACTGCCACCCTTTGGGTGAACGACTGGCTGCTCTCTTAGCAGATCTGGCGTTTGCGCCGGCGGTGCTTTCGCTATTGGTTTGGCAGGAATTGCATCCGGCGCTTTCACTGATTTGCCGCCCTTCGAGAAGATCTTCTTTAGTTTACTTATCTTGCCATCCTTCTTGATGATGTTTTCCGATCTTGTTGCTTCCACAGGAGCTATTTTATTTACTTTTCCTTGGCTTTCCGTTCCTTCAATTATTTTAAACGCTGTTAATTCTGGAGAAGTTACTGTTTCCTCCTGGAGCATGTGTGCCGGCCTTGTTGGTAAAGGTGGCGGTTCCTGCGGCTGCACTGCTGCTTTTCCTGGGATTTCCGATCCTCCGGTTGCTCTAAACGCTGCTGTTTCTTGAGAAGTTAATACTTCATCTTGGGGATGGAGCACCTTTGTTGGTAAAGGTGGCGGAGTGGCTTTCTGCACTTCTGCCGAAGCCGCAGTAACATCCAGTTTCTGGCCCCACATAACATTATCACCAAATACTTGTTTATAAACATTTTCCATGAGATTCTTCATTGAAATGTTGGTTAGCTTGTCTATGGTAGCCCTAAACACAGTCGCCGGATTCTTGCCCGCTACTATACTTTCTGTCATCTGCTGGTATGCCATCTGTATAAAAGTATGGTTCGGATTAGGGTTAGCGCTAGTATTTATTGTTCCTTCTATTACATTAAGTCTATGATCAAGCAGAGCTTCCAACTGTTCTTGGCCTTGCACACCAACCTGCCACCGCAGTTCAATCAGATAAGCCTTACCAGCAGCGTCAGGAGACAATCCTCCACTCCCATCCCCCAGAGCATACTTGATCGCTTTATCAAGCTCGACATTCAGCGGTGCTTTGCTATCTTGGGCTGCTTGAAGCGCTTCTGTGTACACATGCTTATCGAATTGGAGTTGATACGCTCTCGCTGTTTCTTGCTCTGTCCAAACAGCGCCTTCCGGTTTAGTTTCCAGCGCTTCCTGCTCTGCCGTTAGTTCAGCCAATCTCTTATATCCCTTCTCCATATCTGGGCCCACATCAAGCACGTCTTGGTCTCCGCCATCCGCCCTACTCGCTGGACTCACATCGCTAACACTCTGCGTTTCTTCAGCAGTTGCCAATTGTCTAGTAGTCGGGGGTGGCGCGTTGGCTGCAGACTTAGCTGCTGGTGGTGAAATTGTTTCCTCCACTCCAATCACTTTCGACACGATCACCTTATTATAATGATGGAGTTGTTCTAGTACTGCTTGACTTTGTGCTGGTGTTAGTCTTGTCACCCTTCCCACTTCTTCCTTCGCTAGATCATTGAAATTTCTCGCATCAGTATAATCTAACCGATCCATAATGCTGTCCATAAGCTTGCCAGCAGTCGCTCTTACGTTATACTCAAAATTGGCTGATTTCTTATCTTCTGTTGCTAACTTTCTGGTGGTGTCTGTTGTGGCATTTTGTAGTTTCGTCTCGGCGTCGCCTAATTTCATCTTGGCCCTATCAACACTGACGCCCACCCTTTTCATAACTTTCTGTTTCGCTTCTATCTTTGAGGTTTCATCTATAGACTCAGTTGTTGATTTAGTTTGTTTGGTGGCCGTTTCTGGCGGCGGTACATCTGTTTTGCGTACAGCGGTCTGCTCCAGATTACTGCTCCCTAGGGACGCGTCTGGCGCTTCAGGTGTCGGCTTAGCTGGTACTGGCGGTGGCTCCGCATGAGAAGGATCCGCTAGTTTTGGCTTAGGCGAAATCGGGGGTTTATTTACAGTAGAATTCGCTTGAGTGATTTTCTGATCAAACAGATCCCCCAACTGATTTTGGCCTTGCACGCCAATCTTCGACTGTATTTCAATCAGATATTTATTAGAGTCAGGATGCAAACCTTCACCCTTCAGTATATTATTGATCGCCTTATTAAGTTCGACATTCAGCGGTGCTTTGCTATCTTGGGCTACTCCAAGCGCTTCTGTGTACGCATGCTTCTCGACTTCGAGTTGATACTTCCTAGACGCTTCTTCCGGTGTCAATTCATCCAGCTTAGCCTCTAGCGTTGCCTGCTCTGCAACTATTTCATCCAATCTCTGGTACCCCTCTGCGATATCTGGCCTTACATCATCAACCACGTCTTGCACGCCATCCCCCTTAGTGGCCGACGGTGCGTCTGGCGAAAATGTCTGCTTAGCTGGTACTGGCGGTGGATCCGCATCCAAAGGTTTAGTTATTTTTGGCTTAGGCAAAGTCTTGGGTGGTTTATTTACAGTAGAATCCGCTTGAGTGATTTTCTGATCAATCAGATCCCCCAACTGATTTTGGCCTTGCACGCCAATCTTCGACTGTATTTCAATCAGATATTTATTAGAGTCAGGATGCAAACCTTCACCCTTCAGTATATTATTGATCGCCTTATTAAGTTCGACATTCAGCGGTGCTTTGCTATCTTGGGCTACTCCAAGCGCTTCTGTGTACGCATGCTTCTCGACTTCGAGTTGATACTTCCTAGACGCTTCTTCCGGTGTCAATTCATCCAGCTTAGCCTCTAGCGTTGCCTGCTCTGCAACTATTTCATCCAATCTCTGGTACCCCTCTGCGATATCTGGCCTTACATCATCAACCACGTCTTGCACGCCATCCCCCTTAGTGGCCGACGGTGCGTCTGGCGCTTCAGGTGTCGGCTTAGTTGGTGCTGGCGGCGGATCCGCATTCAAAGGATCTGCTAGTTTTGGCTTAGGCAAAGTCTTGGGTGGTTTATTTACAGTAGAATCCGCTTGAACGGGTTTGGGCCCCAGTGCTGGCTTAACTGCATCCACTTGAGCGAGGTTGGGGGGCAGTGCTGGCTTAACTGCATCCACTTGAGCGAGGTTGGGGGGCAGTGCTGGCTTAACTGCATCCACTTGAGCGGGGTTCTGCAGCATTTCAAGCAAATGTTTCCGAACGTCAGGAATCATGTCTACGTTATCCAGAGCATCCTTAATCACCTTATCAAGCTCTACATTCAGCGATGTTCCTCTTTCGACTGCTCTTTTATGCGCTTCTGTATACACACGTCCCTCGGCCTCAAGCTGGTACTTCCTAGTAATGTCGATTGTAGCACCGTCCTGCTCTGCCTTAATCAGCGCCTGATACTCCTGACGTAGTTCATCTAATTTATGATACTTCTCCGCGATATCTTGCCCGCCATCCAGCTTACTCGCTGATCTCGCATCGTCAACATTCCCAGTGAGTTCCTGCAGCATTCCAAGCAGACGTCTCTCAACGTCCGGTGTCACGTATTCTCCGGCTATTTTTGCATTATACAGAGACTTCTTGATAAACTTATCAAGCTCTACTTTCAGCGATGTGCCGTTTTTGCTTGCCATTTCAAACGCTGCGCTATACACATTTCCCTCGATGACCTTGACCTCACGCACCCTAGCCCACTCTCCAGATGTAAACTCCGCCCGCTGCATATCACCCTCCAGCACCATAGTCCATTCTCTGGGTGTCAACGGAAGCCCACTATTACGATTCACAACCGCTTGCGCCTCATACTCTCCCAACAGTTTATCATCTAATTTATGTTTCCCCTTAGCGATATCTTTCCAGCCATCCCCCTTAGGCACATCGCCAACTTTTTCAGTGAGGCCCTGCAGCATCCCAATCAGATGTTTCTCAATTTTAGATGTCACGTGCTCCACGTCAGCAATGCTTCCTTCATACAGATTCTGCTTGATCACCTGATCAGTCTCTACATGCAGCGGACGACCGCTTTCGGCTGATCTTTCAAGCGCTTCTGTATGCACACTCCCTTCGGCAGCGAGCTGATACTTCCTAGCTTCGTCGATTGTAGCACCGCCCTGCTCTGCCTTAACCAGCGCCTTAAACTCTTGATGTAGTCCGTCTAATTTACGATACCCATCCGCGATACCTTGCCCGCCGGCACCGCTTGATCGCACTTCGCTAGCATTTCCAGTGAGTTCCTTCAGCATTTCAACCAGACGTCTCTCAATGTCCGGTATCACGTCAGCCTTGTCAACGCCGTTAGCGAAGCTTCCTTCATGCAGAGCCTTCTTGATCACCTTATCAAGCTCTACATCCAGCGATGTTCCGTTACGGGTTGCCATTTCAAACGCTTCGCTATACAGATGTCCCTCGGCCCTGGCCTGGTACGGCGCTGCGACATATTGATCACTCGCTGATCTCGCACCGCCACCATTTTCAGTGAGTCCCTGCAGTATTCCAATCAGACGCGTCTTAGCGTCATATGTTATGCCAACCTCGCTCTCGCTAGTCGTGCTTGATTTATACAGAACCTCCTTGATCACCTTATTAAGCTCTACTTGCAGCGATTCTCCTCCTTCGTCTGCTCTTTTAAGCGCTTCTGTATACACATCTATCTCGGCCTTGATCTCATCGAGAAATTTTATCCTATCCAATGCATCCACTGTCAAATTCACCCTCGCCTCCAGCACCTGATACTCTGTAGTTAATTCATCTAAGTGATTATGCCCCTCCACGATATCTTGCCACGCATAAGTAGAAGTGGGGGTTATTGCTTCTACAAGTTCAACCTTATGAATATCTTGTGCATACATCCGTACATACACCTGTGCTTCTTGATACGCCTTACTAAGAAAATCTTTCTTATATGTTGCTAGTAGTTTTTTTAGTTTCTCGGGATTATTATATGAGGATTCGTCTATATGCTTATTAACTAGATACTTAAAGCTATCCGGATCTATATGATCTGTGTTTTTCAGAACATTTATAGCATCTTTTCTTAGATTCAATGTTTCTTCAGCGTTAGTCTTAGCTACTTCTGCTTTATGCAGTTTATTTCCAATTTTCTTACTTGCGTTTTTCTGATATTCTGTTTCCAATGCGTTTAGTTCTCTCCTTCTGTCGGCAAATTCAGTGACTGCATTCTTTCTTTGTAACTCAGCTAATTCCAACATGTTTTCTTTCGTTTGTACTGCTATCTCTGAGGTTTCATCGGGAATTTCTGTACTATGTCGTGACGCTGTGGCTTCATCACTGGGAGTCTCTGTACTATATCGTGACGTTGTGGCTGCCTTATTTTGTTCGCTATCTACATTCTTCGAAAATTCAGGTGGTTTTTTCTTAGGCGAAACTTGTGGTTCACTTCCAGCCGCTTTGGTGCCCTCCGGCGTAGCCGCTTTGGTGCCCTCCGGCGTAGCCGGTTTGTTTGATCCAAATTTATTCATAAAATCGCTTACTTTATTGCTAAATGATTTCTGCGGAACCTGTGATTTACTTCCGGCCGCTTTGGTGCCCTCCGGCGTAGCCGGTTTGCTTGGTTCAAATTTATTCAGAGCCTTGGTTAATGTATCTCTCAATGCGCCACGTTGTGATTTGCTCAATACATCCGCTTTGGACAGTTGATTTTTAATATATGCCCTACCCTCATCAATAGAAGAGAATCCATCTCCTGTTAATTTTGTCAGGAAGTCTATCTGAATATTTAATGGCACGATGCGCGGGTCTGTGATATTCCTAATTTCTGCATCCCATAGATCGCGCAGTTCACCATTAAGCTCATTAATTAGCCTCTGAGCCGTCGCTTCGTCCAACACTCCTGTAGCATTTGGGGTGTCATTCAGCGTAGTCTTTTTATTCGGGTTATATATATCCAGATAATCGTTTAATTTCTTGCCCAATGCCTGCTTACTCTGTAGATCGTCAACTTGGTTCGTTAACTTGTCAATATACTTTAAAGCATCATCATAAGAATCAAATCCTTCTTCTAGATAGTGCAGAAACGCTCTCTCTTCTATACCGTATGCTTGGTTCGCCTCTTCATAAACCCTAATGATTTCCTCCTGGAGCGCAGCAGATCGCCGCTGAGGTGCCCCTTCAGAACTGATATCCTTATTCCGTAATTTAACTTCGTCCACATTCAGAGCTTCTTCAATATTTTCTGATTGATTAATGAGTGATTCTGGCGTTGCTGCTGTGGCCGGCGACACCTCTGCTTGGTGTACTGCGGTCTGCTCCAGATTACTGCTCCCTGGGGACACGTCTGGCGTAAGTGTCTGCTTAGCTGGTACTGGCGGTGGCTCCGCATGAGAAGGATCCGCTAGTTTTGGCTTAGGCGGAAGCGGGGGTTTATTTACAGTAGAATTCGCTTGAGTGATTTTCTGATCAATCAGATCCCCCAACTGATTTTGGCCTTGCACGCCAATCTTCGACTGTATTTCAATCAGATATTTATTAGAGTCAGGATGCAAACCTTCACCCTTCAGTATATTATTGATCGCCTTATTAAGTTCGACATTCAGCGGTGCTTTGCTATCTTGGGCTACTCCAAGCGCTTCTGTGTACGCATGCTTCTCGACTTCGAGTTGATACTTCCTAGACGCTTCTTCCGGTGTCAATTCATCCAGCTTAGCCTCTAGCGTTGCCTGCTCTGCAACTATTTCATCCAATCTCTGGTACCCCTCTGCGATATCTGGCCTTACATCATCAACCACGTCTTGCACGCCATCCCCCTTAGTGGCCGACGGCGCGTCTGGCGCTTCAGGTGTCGGCTTAGTTGGTGCTGGCAGCGAATCCGCATTCAAAGGATCCGCTGATTTTAGCTTAGGCGGTACTGGCGGTGGCTCCGCATTCAAAGTTTCCGCTAGTTTTAGCTTAGGCGGTACTGGCGGTGGATCCGCATTCAAAGGATCCGCTGATTTTAGCTTAGGCGGTACTAGCGGTGGATCCGCATTCAAAGTTTCCGCTAGTTTTAGCTTAGGCGGAAGCGGGGGGTTATTCCCAGCAACATCTTGAGTGCTCTCCAGTGTAGCCGGCTTCTTTGGTTTATATGCATCCAGATAATCGTTTAATGTTCTGCCAACACTGTTATACTCTAGTTTGGTAATTGGGTACTCCTCTGCCTGTAAATTCTGTAGCTTTATTATATATTTCTTAGCGTCTTCAGGCGTAGCAAATCCTTTTTTTAATTCTTCCAAGAATGCGACCTGGGTAATACGATAACTTGATTCTTGTTCGATTTCCAGAGCGGCCGCGACACCCTTAGAACGATCCGACAACTGATTCGCCGGATGCTTCTGCAATGCTTTTAATTCAGTTTTAAGATCCGTAAGTCGCGACTCAAGTGCCACTTCGTCAAATACTCCTTGTGGAGTAGCCCATTCATTTGGTTTATATGAATCCAGATAACCGGTTAATTTCTCACCAAATGCATCAACATCTGCTTTGCTAACGCCGGGTTGCTTGGCAAATTCTACCTGTAGCTCTACCTTACGTGCCATAGCGTCTTCAAGCGAAGTAAATTTGTTTTTTAATTTTATCAAAAAGTCATACTCGGAATCTAAGCTGGCCATCTGTTTGATTTCCAGATCGCTGGGGGATTCTACAGATCCCCTAGGGTATTTTTCCTTCCACTCATCTAAAACATCAGCAATCCGCCGATCAAGTTGCGTTTGCGGTTTAGGTACAACCTGCGATGGGGGAGACTCATAATCGATACCCAGTTCAAATTTCCTCGTACGCTCGGCACCCATGTCATACATTTTCAGCTTTTCGAGGGCACCTTTATTTAGATAATCAGTTACTATCTTCTGACCTACGATATTGTATTCTCCTTCTAGAAGCGTTCTATATAGTGCCTCAATCGCATCAGGAGAATTATAGTTCGTTTTTAACGTTTCCAGTACGCTATGTTCGGTTTGAAGGTAGCGTAATTTAAGTTCCTGATCCTGTGTTATATCCTCTAGCTTCTTCAATTCATTTGCCTCAGCTTCAATCGAGTCAAGCCGCCGCTGAATCAGATCTTCGTCAAATACTTCTAGCGATTTGGCACCATGCGTGTCCAATCCCTTTCCTTTTTCAAACACATTCGTGAAACGCGAGATGTCACCTCCTCCTCCTCGCGATTTGGAAACAGGTGCATCCAATTCCTTTACTTCTTCAAATATATTCGTCAAACGCGAGATGTCACCTCCTCCTCCTCCTTGCGATTTGGAAACAGGTGCATCCAATTCATTTATTTTTTCAAACATATTCGTCAAACGCGAGACGGCACCCGGTTTTTTCGTTACCTGTGATGCCTTGGAGGGTGGTTCTGGCAGTGGGACTGCCGCCTTTGCCTTTTCGTAAGCATTTGCAAGATTAACCTTTAAGTGTGCCCTTTCTGCTAGTGCCGTATCCAATTCGGCCACAGATGTTGTACCTGATTCAATTTTATTGAGCAGCTGACCTTTTATTTTCTCGTTTTTTTCCAAGTATTTAAATTTTGCTTCAGCAACTTCATCAAGACCAGAAAGTTTATCGCCTATTTTTTTAACCATTTGCTGATCGACGGTATCTTGAGCTAAACGCATATCAACATATTTCTGTATTTCTTTTATATCTTTATTAATATATTCACTTATTTCTTTTACATTTGTATCAACATATTTCTGTATTTGTTCTATATCTGCATTAATATATTCCTCCATTTGTTTTATCTCTGCATCTCTAGGTGAGAATTTTTTATGTTCATATGTTACTTCTATATCTTCCGTGGGGTTCTTCTTCGATAGATTTAGCTTGGTTGGCTTCGACTGCGATCCTTTGGCGGCATCCCATGCTGGGCTATCGGTTTTATTATATACATTAACATATTCCAAACTGTCATCAAAATCGAAATGCTCTCCTTGGATATTTTTGGTTCCAATACGTTCCAAACTATTATCAAAATCGAAATGCTCTCCTTGGATATTTGCCGTTGCTTTTTCATACGCATTATCAAGGAAATCGTTCAGATATACTTCCAATTGATTTCCCAACTTGTTTCTATATAGATCATCCTGTAATGTTATTTTTTCTAATTCTTTCTTAATCACTCCGCTATATTCATCTACTTTAGTTTCATACAGATTATTAAGTTTTATGTATTCAGGATCTGTATCTATAGCTAGACGCTTAATATCAGACAACTTCAAGGATTCGTCTGCAAGATCACGAATATCTTCAATATCGATTTCATTTATTAGCTGCTTAGTTCCCTTAGTTCCTATGGTTTCAAAATCCATGCGAGATATATTGGTTTTTATAGTTTCTATTTGCTTAAGAAGATCCAATGATTCTTCTCTTATTTCAATAACTCTTTTAATATCCATTTTCTGAAGAATCTTGAAGGAATCTTCTCTTAATACAACAATCTCTTCAATCTCATTCAGTCTTAATTCTGCTATCTGCAGTTGCTTTGAATTGGAATGATCTTGATTTTTTAGGTTTTCGATTTCTTTTACGGCATTGTTATAGGCATCATCATATCCCTCGGTTCTGAACTTTACATCCTCTAGTATATTTTGTCTCGTTGTTTCAGCTATTGTATCTAGGGGCTTTGCCTTAGTGCTAAGCTCTGTACTATCCGAGGGGCTTAACTTATTATTAGTCAGTATATTTTCTAACTCCTTCTTAAGTGCTATATTATGTTCTGTTCTTTGAACTCCTGTTAGAGGATCTGACTTAGTGCTAGATTTTGTGTTATCCAGTGAGGTTAACTTCTTCCCGAAAAGCGATTCTTCCACATCCGAATAATCCACTTTTAGTTGAGGATTGGCCGCTTTTAATTTATTGAGAATATCCGTATTAGATTCATACGCCTTCTGCGCGTTGTATATTTTTACTGACATTTCACGCCGCTGCTTGGCTATCTGAATAGATTCTATATTCTTAGAACTATCAATTTCTAATATAGCCTGGGTATCATTATGGACAAGGGGGGTTCTAACGTGCTCATCCAGTTTGGTATAATTACTAACTTGAGTGGCATATTCATCCTCTGCACTACGAACTTTAGACTCAAAATATTTAATTTGCGACTCTTTATATTTATATTGAATATCATCAGGTGCTTCCGGTGGTTTTGCCACGGCAGGTGCTGGTTGCGCCGTATCAGTTGTCCTTTTAGCACCTTCATCCAGTGACCCTTGTTTTACGAGATCACCAAACATATCCTGCTGTGCTTGACGCAGATAATCCAAAATACTCTCTGATTCACCGCCTGCTGCCATTCTTCTAATCACTTCATCAACCCCAGCTATTGGCGAAGAAACTATTCCTTGTCGATAGAGTTCGACCGCTTTATAAATCATATCATTTTCGGCAGTTCCATTGATGAAGTCCAGTACATCTTCCCTAATAGCATGTCCTGATAATATATTTCTGAATTCTGAATCGTTATCTCTATCCAAGATAACACGTCTTTCTGCCAATACCTTGCTTTGTTGTTCGACATCCGCAGCAGTGGAGTGTTTGAGAGCATCTTGACTCGCACCAGTCTCGGAAGCTTGTCTCACTTCCTCAATAGTGGGCTGTCTGCCATCCTCTGGACCTAGTGAAGCCACCCGTTGGGACGGTGTTGGTATTGATTCATCTGGCGGAGGTGTCTGCTTAGCTGGTACTGGCGGTGGTTCCACCAAAGGTTCCGCTAGTTTTGGCTTAGGCGGAAGCGGGGGTTTATTTACAGCAGACTTCCCTTGAATGTTATCCAGCGAAGGAGCCTTGTTGGGGGTATATGAATCCAGATAACCCGATAATTTCTTCAAAAGCGACTCCACTTCTGCTTTGGTAACTCCATCTAACGTTGAAAATTCATTCTGTATCCCTTTGATAGATTCCACAGCGTCATCACGCGTAGCAAACCCTTTTCTTAATTCTTCCAAAAAACCGTCCTCGGAAGCAAGAGCGGCTAATTTCCGTTGAGTGACCTGATCACCCTGTTCAAGTTCACTCCCCAATGCTTTTGCTTCAGTTTCAATATCCGCACGGCGCTGCGCAAGTGCCGCTTCGTCAAATACATCTCCTTGCAAACCAGAATCCGTACCTGATCCCAGTGACTTCTTCGGGGATACTTCCGGCGCTGTAGGTGTCTGCTTAGCTGGTACTGGCGGTGGATCCGCATTCAAAGTTTCCACTAGTTTTGGCTTAGGCGGAAGCGGGGGGTTATTTACAGCAGACTTCGCTTGAATGTTATCCAGCGAAGGAGCCTTGTTGGGGGTATATGAATCCAGATAACCCGCTAATTTCTTCAAAAGCGACTCCACTTCTACGTCGGTAACTCCATCTAACGTTGAAAATTTATTCTGTATCCCTTTGATAGATTCCACAGCGTCACCAGGCGCAAACCCTTTTCTTAATTCTTCCAAAAAATCGTCCTCGGAAGCAAGAGCGGCTAATTTCCGGTGAGTGACCCGATCACCCAGCCCAAGTTCACTCCCCAATGCGCTTGCTTCAGTTTCAATATCCGCACGGCGCTGCGCAAGTGCCGCTTCGTCAAATACATCTCCTGGCAAACCAGAATCCGTACCTGATCCCAGTGACTTCTTCGGGGATACTTCCGGCGCTGTAGGTGTCTGCTTAGGCGGTACTAGCGGTGGTTCCACCAAAGGTTCCGCTGGCGTCCTCGAATCCAGCTTCTTTGTTTCAGAGAGCGTATCAGGCGTTCTTGTTGCTATCTTTGAGGCTTCATCAGCAGGAGTCTCTGTACTAAGCCGTGACGCTGTGGCTGCCTTATTTTGTTCGCTATATACATCATCAAGGAAATCGACTTTATATCTTTCAGTATTGAGATTAAACTCAATGCCTTCCAAAGATTTCCCCAGTGGTGGTGATGGTGGCGTTGGACCTGCCTTTGCTGTCTGATATGCTTCATCAAGGAAATCGACTTTATATCTTTCAGTATTGAGATTAAACTCAATGCCTTCCAAAGATTTCTCCAGTGGTGGTGATGATGGCGTTGGACCTGCCTTTGCTGTCTGATATGCTTCATCAAGGAAATCGACTTCATATACTTTCAACTGCCCTTTCAGTTTAGCGATATACTCTTTAGGATATCCATTTTTTAGCAATCCCTTTAATTCTTTATTCATCATCCTCTTAAATTTATTCACTTCGCTATAATCTATTCTATCCAGAACTTTCAAAGCATCATCTCTTAATTGAATGAGCTCGGCAATTTCCTCATGGTTTTTTTGCTCTATAGACAAACGTTTTTCTAAATCTATTGTATCGGGAGTGGCTTTATTTTTTAGCTCTTCGACTTTTTTCAAAGTATCGTCATATCTTGTTTCATAATTTTGAGTTCTGTAATTTACCTCCTCCAGTATATTTTGCTTCGTTCTTTCAGCAATATCTGCCACTGCTTGTTTAGCAATAATCGCTGCATCACTCGGTTTCTCTGTTGCAGTAGCCAGTTTGCTTGGTTGAATTCTCTTCAGAAAATCAGTTACTTTATTTTTAAATGATTTCGGCGCAACCTGTGCTTCTTCAATACCTGTTGCTTGCTTAATGGCCGTTTCTGATGGCACGTCTGTCCGCCGAGCCGATAATAGATTATCCGTAGCAACAGGCGGAGCAGCATCCGCTTGAGCGAGTTCCTGCAGCATTCCATCCAGATGTCTCTCAACGTCAGATGTCACGCTAGTCAGCTCAGTATCGTTTAATGCTGACGGCTTTTGAATCCCATCAAGTGGTCGTGTTGTTTGATGAAGCGGATGATCTGACAAAAGCACCTGCTTATGTTTCCTTGCACCAGTCAACCCAGGCCCACTAGCTTCTTCAGCTTCCTTCAAATTAAAGCTATGTACTCCTCCTTTCCCTGGTTTGTTCGGTATCTTCGGCATCGGAGTTTTCATTATTCTTCGAAGACTCCCGTCTTTATATTTAACTATTTGATTTTCAAGTTTTTGATAATTTTCTGGAGAAAGTGATCTACTTTTTAATTCTCCATACACCTGAGACTCAAACATTTTTAAATCAGTATAATCATCGACAGTCGAAATAATATCAGACGCTTGCTTTTTTGTTTTAATGGAATCTTCCAATGCAACAATGTTTTTTTGCGTTTGATTTATTTCGTATATTGACTCATCTAAAATATTTTGTGTTTGTTCTGATTTTTTTGATACCTCCAGTTGTGACAAGTGGTTTTTTTGTTTGTTGAGTGTTTTTTCCATCCTGCTAACATCGGTATCTACATATTTTTCAAAATCTTGTTTAATTTTCTTTGCTTCATCTGGATTAAATTTGGTCGATGATCCAGATAGAGATTTTTTGCTACTCTGTAAAATATCTTCTTCGTTAAGCCGAATTAAATAATTCTTATAGTTATTTAGTTTACTTTTTATTTGACTTTGATATTCTGGATATCCTTCTAATTTAACTAATCGGTTATCCACCAGACTATCAAATGCTTTCACATTAGCATAATCATCTATACTATTTAAAGTAGCAAGAACATCTCGTCTTAATTTAATGTTAGCTTCCAATACAGCTATTGATTCTCGTTTTGCTATAATTTTACTCTGTTCTACGACAAAGCCTTGTTGATTCTTTTTCAGTTCAAAAAGCTCCAGTACAGCATCCTTGTATTCTCTCCGGTATTCCCCAAGATTTTCAAGAGCCATGGCGATAATATGGTCTTTGTTTTTTGCTGATAAATTGGCAGCTTTCTTACTCATTTTTGTGTCGTCAGTATTCTTCACTTCTTCCACATTGCTTGATTTGTATCCCTTCGGAGTATTTCCTTGATGCGCGTCGTCTGCCAGCTGCGGCTGCTTGGGGAACGTTTCTAGTGGATCATCTACTGCTGCAGCATGCCATGCACCATCAAACTCCACCTCCGTGATGCCCTTCCTGACCCGCGTTTTCAGTACCGCCTCCTTTGGCACCTCCGCCAGTGGTTTTTCCACACGTACCATCTGATGATTCGAATCCACATAATAATGCCTCCCTTCGCTGTCCATCAGGAATCCATCACCTTCTAGGGTTAGCTGGCGTCCTTGCACTGGCCGTTCCAGATTACCAGACACGTCTGTTTGCTTCGCTACCAAATAATCATCAAATAATTTATCATACGCTTGCTGCAGCCCTTCCTTTAATTCTTCAGGCGCTTCGCTTATGGCTTGTCTGAACTCACTAGCCGCAGCAGCAGTTCCGCCATCGTCATCCACCAGAGTTTCCAGTGCTTTGCGGGATGCGCTCAGTTCGTATGCTTCTGTTTCCGTTTTAGCACTTTTTTCTTCTAAAAAGTCAATTCTGTCCAAAGCACGCTGTGTCTGTTGTTCTTGTAACATACGACCATTCGGATCCAGCTGACTCACTACTTTCGCATTCTCGGTATTCTCTGCTTCTTCAATACTTGTTGCTTGCTTAATGGCCGTTTCTGATGGCACGTCTGTCCGTTGAGTCGATAATAGATTATCCGTAGTAGCAGGCGGAGCAGCATCCGCTTGAGCGAGTTCCTGCAGTATTTTATTCAGATGTGGCTTGGCGCTAGGATTCAATCCTTTATCATTCAGAGCCTGCTTGATCACACCTTCAAGCTCGAATCTCACCGCTAATCCGCTATCGTTGGCTGCTCCAAGTGCTTCTGCATACATCCTTGTCTCGACAGCGAGCCGATACACACGGGATTCTGTGGCTTTAAAATCTTCACCAAACCTAGCTTGCGCTTTATGCTTTTTATCCAGCGCTTTATGCTCTTCAGCTAGTTCATATAATTTCTGGGTTCCCGCCTCTATATCTTCCCGCACAACAGGCACGTCTTGCACCCCATCCCCCTTACTCGCTGGACTCACATCGCCCGCTGGTGTCTCCGAATCCAGCTTCTTTGTTTCAGAGAGCGTATCAGGCGTTCTTGTTGCTATCTCTGAGGCTTCATCAGCGGGAGTCTCTGTACTAAGCCGTGACGCTGTGGCTGCCTTATTTTGTTCGCTATATACATCATCAAGGAAATCGGCTTTATATCTTTCAGTATCGAGATCAAACTCAATGCCTCCCAAAGATTTCTCCAGTGGTGATGGTGGTGGTGGTGGACCTGCCTTTGCTGTCTGATATGCTTCATCAAGGAAATCGACTCCATATCCTTCCAACTGTCCTTTCAGTTTAGCGATATACTCTTCAGGATATCCATTTTTTAGCAATATTGATAATTCTTTATTCACCAAACTATTAAATTTATTCATTTTGCTATAATCTACCCCCTCCAGAATTTTCAAAGCATCATTTCTTAATTCAATAAGTTCTGCAATCTCACCATATTTTTTTTGCTCTATATCGAATTGTTTTCTGGAAGCTATTGGATCGGAAGGAATTTCATTACGCAGTGCTTCGATTTTTTTCAAAGCATCGTCATGTATTGCTTGATAATTTTGAGTTCTGTGATTTACCGCCTCCAGTATATTTTGTTTCGTTCTTTCAGCAATATCTGCCGCTGTGTGCTTAGCAGTCGTCGTTGCATCACTCGGTTTGTTTGGTTGAAGTTTCTTCATAAAATCGGCTGCTCTCTTGCTAAATGGGTTCGGTGCAACCTGTGATTTACTTCCAGCCGCTTTGCTTAGTTGATATTCCTTCAGATCCATGGTTAATGTAGATTCCAATGCGCCACGTTCTGATTTGTTCAATATATCCATTTTAGACACTCGATTTTTAATATATGCTATCCCCTCATCAACAGTAGAAAATTCACCTCTTGCCAATTTTCTCATGACATCTGTCTCAATATTTACTGTCTCGACGAGCGAGTTTCTAATATCCATAATTTTTAGGTCCCATAGGCTTCCCCGTTTAGCGCTAAGTACATTAAGCCTATTCTGAGCCGCCGCTTCGTCAAACACTCCTTTCGGACCGACCATTTGAGAACTGATATTCTTATTCCGCAATTTAACTTCTACCGCATTCTTAGCTTCTTCAATTCCTGCTGATTTATTAATGACCGATTCTGGCGTTGTTGCTGTGACCGGCGACACCTCTACCTCTGCTTGGTGTACTGCGGCCTGCTCCAGATTACTGCTCCCTGGGGACGCTTCCGGCGCTGTAAGTGTCTGCTTAGCTGGTACTAGCGGTGGTTCCACCAAAGGTTCCGCTGGTTGTTGAATTTTTATTGCTTCAGAAGCGATACCACCTTGGGTGTTCTCCGGTGTAGCCGGCTTCCTTGTTTCAAATGCCTCCAGGTGATCGGTTAATTTCTTGGCAAATGCCTCACTTTCCTCAGCTCCGGGAAATATACCTTCCAATTCCGTCTGCTGCTTTTTGATATAATCCGCAGCGTCACCACGCGAAAACTCTCTTTTTGCTAAATCATCCCATAACTCCTGCTCTAACGTAAGCTCAGTGTATTGCCGCTGGACAGCTGACTGGCTAGCATCCTGCGATCCCAATGCTTGCCTTTCATTCTCAATATCAGTAAGTCGCTGCTGAACGTCCGCTTTGTCAATCTCTAGGTTTTCGCCACGCCTAACATCAGCATCCAATGTATCCGCTTTATTTGGTTTATATGTATCCAGATAATCGTATAATGTCTTGCCAAATGCCTCCACCTCTGCTTCGGTAGCTCCTTCTATCTCTGCAAAATTACTCTTTCTATTTTCGATAGATTCCATAGCGTCATCACGCGTAGCATACCCTTTTCTTAATTCTTCCAAGAATGTATCCTCGGAACCAAGAGCGGCTAATTTCCGTTGAGTGCCCGGAATGTCGACGGTGGTACTCCCCTTACGCAATTGCCACTCCAGTACATTTGTGGAAGTTTTAATCTCCGCACGGCGCTGCACAAGCGCCGTCTCATCAAATACATCTCCTTGCAAACCAGAATCCGTACCTGATCCCAGTGACTTCTTCGGGAGAACGTCTGGCGGAGGTGTCTGCTTAGGTACTAGCGGTGGATCCGCATTCAAAGGATCCGCTGATTTTAGTTTAGGCGGAAGCGGGGGGTTATTTACAGCAGACTTCGCTTGAATGTTATCCAGCGGAGGAGCCCTGTTGGGTTTATATGAATCCAGATAACCCGCTAATTTTTTGCCAAATTGGGAGTAAGCGCCTCTTTGAGCTCCGGCGATGTCCTCCAACTTGGACTGTAACGCTGTAGCCTGCGCTAAACCATCCTCATAAGAATCAAACCCTGCGCTTAGTTTTTCAAGGTATTCTCCCTCTATTTTTCTCGATTGGATAGGAGATTCGTTTAATTTATATCCATCTGACTTCTTGATAGCGATCTCGTTCTCAAGCCGCTCAAGTCTCCTCTCAAGTGCCGCTTCATCAAATACCTCTCCTTGCGAACCGGAATCCGTAGCCCTCGGTGGACTCTTCTGGGTTACCACTGGATCATTTCCAACCTGCACCTTCACTGGTGATTCTGTGGATCCAGCAGCGTGCCGTACGCTGGATGGATCCTGAGCTCCATCCGGTAGGCCATGTTTTCCAACATCTTCAAGCGCATTCCTCGCTACGCGGCGCAGCAGATCCTCAACTCCTTCTGAGCCTTCGTTTTTCACCATTCTCTTGATATGTGTCTCAAACCCTTCCCTCACCGGGATAGCTTCGTATTTATAGTCGTCGAGAACCCTTTTTATCAGATCATTCTCTATTTCGAGATTACGCAGTTGTTTTTCTTCCACTTCTGTAATAGTGTTCGCTAACCTCTTATTGTGTAGTTCCTCTAGATCTTCCATCACCTCCACATTTCTTCTCGACACTGCTAAGTATTCTTTACTTTTTACAGTCGTTTCATCAAGCAACTGCGCTTTCTGAGATGGTTGATCCAGTGGTTTCTGAGGTACTTTCGTTGCTTTCGCATTCAAAGGATCAGTTGTTTTTGGCTTAGCTATATCCGTTTTTGCTGTTTCAATTGCCTTATCAAGAAATTGCCTCTTATATTCTCCTATCTGTTTTTCCAATGCCTTGTGATTATTGAAGCTGGAGGCTTTGACTTGCTTTTTGATTTGAGCATCAAATTCTTTAACTTTTGTATAATCACCTTCCGCTAGAATAGCCTTAGCTTCGTTTCTTAATTTATACTGATAAAGTGCTTCTTGCTTTGTTTTTTGCGCTACCTTTAGTTCTATTCGGTTATCTTTATTTCGTGGAGCAGAATTATATTTTTCTTCTGCTGTTTTTAACTTGCTGTCACTTTCTAAGAATGAATCTGCGTATTTCTGAACATCTTCATTTACTGAATCCAGCAGATTTTGTTTCGTTTTTGCTGCTATCTTATATTCATTATCAAGAAAAGCTTCTTTGTATTTAATGAGTTGATCTCGTAGAGAAGATTTATATGAAGTATTTCCATCTGGGATTTTCGCTAACTTATTTTCTATAAGCTCATCAAGATGCTCAGGACTAATGAAATCTATTTGTTTTAGTATCTCATAAGCATCGATTTTTATCTTCACTTGAGCGTAAGTTGAATTTATTTTCGTGTGTGCTGCAGCCAGATCCGCTTGGCTTATTGTACCATCAAGGAATTTTGTCATTGGTGGGGATGGTAACACCGCCTGCGGTTGAAGTTCTGAAAAAATTCTCTCAAGCATCTTCTGTTTCGCTATTACATCAGCTTCTGCCGGTACTTTAGCATCAATCCTTACATCAGCTTCTGCCGGTACTTTAGCACCAATCCTTGCATCAGCTTCTGCCGGTACTTTAGCACCAATCCTTGCATCAGCTTCTGCCGGTACTTTAGCACCAATCCTTGCATCAGCTTCTGCCGGTACTTTAGCACCAATCCTTGCATCAGCGGATTGTGCTGTAGGTTCAGGGAGTGCTGACTCACTCCGCACCTTATGTGACACCGACGCATCATCCGGTTTGGTGAGCAACTCTGAAGTCACAGATATTTTCTTAGGCGGTACGGAGAGAACCTCTTCTATACGGGAAGACGACACTTCTGTCACTGCCTTGTTATACGAAGTCTCCAGAAAATCTTTTCTATATGAGTTGAGTAGTTTTTTTAGTTCATCCGTATATGCTGGTCTTTTACCAATGATCTTTTCTAATTCATTCTTTACCAGCTGATCAAAACTTGCAGGATTAGTGAAATCTATTTTTTCAAGAATCTTTATAGCGTCTTTCCTTACTTCAAGCGCTGCGGCAGCTTTATTCACATTTGTGGTTGCCTTGCTCTGCTGCTGTTTGTGTGCAGTACTGCTATTATCCTTAACTTTGTCGTGAGCTTTTTGTAGTGCTTCTCTTTTATTTTCGTAATCCAGTTTATATTTTACATTCTCATTCTGTACTGAATCTAGTATATTCTGTCTTGTTTTTCGAGCTATTTTATATTCATCATCAAGGAAAGCTTCATTGTATTTATTCAGTTGATCTTGTAGAGCAGATTTATATTCAGCATTAGAATAGCTTTTTGCTATCTCATGTTCTAGGAGCTGATCGAGATTTTCAGGATTAGTGAAATCTATTTTATTCAAAATATTCAGGGAATCGGTTTTTATAGTCAGTTGATCCTGAACTGCATTGAGGTTCTTATGTGCTGTTTCCAATTCTATTTTGCTTATTTCTTTGTTAGAATACTTTTCTAGCGCATTCATTAATGCATTCCTGCTATCATGAGCTTCTTTGGTCATTTCTGTACTAATTTGAATACCCATCTTCTGTTTCGCCTTTACATCAACATTTGATGGCGTTTGCTTAGCAAGAGTCCCTGCCTCATCAACATCTGATGGCGTTTGCTTAGCAAGAGTCCCTGCCTCATCAACACCCAAAATCTTTGCCGCTTTGGGGGACACTCCTGGCGGTATTTGCCTAGGAAGAGTCCCTGCACCATCCAGTTTTGCTGCCGATTTAGACAGTGTTGGCTTAGCAACATCCGATGATAATGCTGCTTTATATGCCTTAGCAAGATACTCCTTCTTATATGATCCTAGTAGCTTTTTTAGTGCATCGGGATTACTAGAGCCAGCGTTTTTAATTTCTTGTAAGACCAGATCATCAAATTTATTGATATCTGTATAATCGACTTTTTTTAGAATATCCAATGCTTCGTTTGCTATTCCAAGCCGGGTCAAAGCCTTATTAGCTTTATTTTCTAGCACCCCTGCAGTCGTTTTACTCGGATTATAAAGTACATCCTCCACTCTGTTAGCAATCTCATCAGCAGCAACCCGTTCTTGCGCTTTTTTTAGTCCCTTATTAATATTATCGTATTTCTTTTGTTGGTTATTCTTAATTTTATTCTCTACTGAGTCAATTATGTTTTGTTTCGTTTTCTCTCCTATCTCTGTTGGCGTTTGCTTAGCAGGAGTCCCTGTATCTCCCGTTTTCCTTACTAATTTGTTCTGAGACGGTAGCTTATCAACACTCGAAGGTTTCACTGGGGGTGGTAGTTCCTGCACTGTAAGTGCTTTCTTAGGCGCGAATGACAGGAACCCCAACTTCGATTTACCCGGTGAAGCCGGCGGTTTGTTCGTAATAGGCTTTATTTCATCCAGTGTGCTAGAATTCCTTGCTTTACTTATAGCTTCATCTAAAAACTTACTTTTATATTTTTGTATTTGTTTGTTTACGTTGGGTTCATTTTTAAAACCATGATCTTCGATCCATTTTGTGATTGAATTATCAAAACTATCCGCATCTGAAAAATTACCCTTTGCCACAAAACTTTGAGCCTTTACTTTTAATGTAGCTCTTTTCATATTCTTATGAGCCACATCCTTAGCTATATCTTTATCGATCAAGTCCACCATATTTTGTTTCGTTTTAACCGCTACTTCATCAATTACCTCTCCTTGCAAACCGGAATCCGTAGCCCTCAGTGGCTTATTCTGGACTACCTCTGGAGCATCTCCAACCTGTGGCTTATTCTGGATTACCTCTGGAGCATCTCCAACCTGTGGCTTATTCTGGATTACCTCTGGAGCATCTCCAACCTGTGGCTTCACTGGTGGTCCTAGTTCTGCCTTTAAGGTTTGCCTAGCGGGATGTGACTCATCAAACGCATTGGGGAATTTTTTCTTAAAATCAGCTAGGCTTGCTGTGCCATAATACGCCTTGCTTGCTTCATCCACAATACCTCTTAATTTGTTCTTAAGACCATCTAGGCCTGCCATGCCTTTAGGAGTAGCGAGGTAATCTGGGAAGCTAACCTTCAGTTTCTGTACTAGAGAATTAATATATCCTTGGGTCTCTATAAAGTCCATCTGCAATCCCTGTGTAAGCAGCCTCTCGAACTCTTCCTGGTAACGAAGCTCAGTTAATTCATACGTATTATCTGTATCGAAAACCTTGTATTCTGTTTCTGGAATAGGAGCGTTCTTTGTCGCCTTTGGAACTTCAGCGTTGTGATCGAGCACGGCATAATTATTATTGCTATCACCCGCATCGGCTGATCGTGCCGGTGTCGATGGCTCCGCAACCGCATCGACTGATCGTGCCGGGGTCGATGGCTCCGCAACCGCATCCAGATCAGCGGAAAGGAAATTACGATGATTTACATCCTCTGGGTACCCCGCCTTCTTGAGCAGTTCGGTTACATCCTCGATATCTGCGAATGGTGGCTTTACTACATCATGCACCCACTGCATCCGAATATAACTTTCACTGTTATCTAATTTATAGTTTAGATCTAGTAGTCTTGCTTTTTCGTTTTCCAGAACTGTGTTTGCTGCCTTAATATCTCCATTTTTCAGGTGCGTTAAATAATCCACCTCCGTCTTTAATCGGGTTACTTCTTCTTGATATTGCCAATCCTCCCAATGTTTTAGTTCGCCTCTATCGTATTCTGCTTCAAGTTTCTTTTGTTCTTTTATGATCTCTGGCAAATCCCCCTCGCCTTCGACAATAGCACGTTCTTTTGCTTCTTCTACTAATTCGGCCACCTTTTGCCTGGCTTCTGTTTGTGGATCGAGAGTTGTTTCCACCTCCACATCACTCGATTTCTTTGTCACCGGCGGGTCAGCCAAATTCTGATCCAGAGGTTTCTCTTGAACCGTCTCTAATTCAATGTTTTTGGTGTCATTTAGCGGAGCCGGTTGCATTACTTCAGGTTCACCAAACCGCTCGAATAATCTGTTCTTAAAATCATCAAAGTTTGCTGATCCTCTAGTAGTAGTGAGGTAATCTGGGAAGCTCTCCTCCAGCTTGTGTACTAGAGTTTTAATATATTTTTGGGTCTCTGCATAGTCAATATGCACTCCATTTAATAACTGATTGTTGAACTCTGTCTCGTAACGAAGCGCAGCTAAGTTAAACGTAAGTTCTGTATCGACAACCGTGTAGGCTGTTTCTGGAATACGATCGCTCTTTGTCGCCTTTGGATCTTCAAAGTTGTGATCGAGCACGGCATAATTATTATTGCTATCACCCGCATCAGCTGATCGTGCCGGCGTCGATGGCTCCGCACCCGCATCCAGATCAGCGATAAGGAAATTACGATGATTTACATCCTCTGGGTACCCCGCCTGCTTGAGCAGAGCGAGATTTTCGGCTACATCCTCGGAATCTGTGAATGATGTTTTTACTACATCATGGACTGCCGCCATCCGAATATAACTTTCACTGTCATCTAATTCATAGCCTAGGTCTACTAGTCTTTTTTGTTCGTTTTTCAGAACTGCGTCTGCTGCCTTAATATCTCCATTTTTCAGATGCGTTAAATAATCCTCCTCCGTCTTTAATCGGGTTACAGTTTCTGTATACTGCTCCTCAGTCCAATCACCTAGATCGCCTCTCTGGTATTCTGCTTCAAGTTTGCTTTGTTCTTTTATGACCTCTGGCAAATTCCCCTCGCCTTGGGCAATAGCACGTTCTTTTGCTTCTTCTACTAATTCGGCCACCTTTTGCCTGGCTTCTGTTTGTGGATCGAGAGTTGTTTCCACCTCCACATCACTCGATTTCTTTGTCACCGGCGGGTCAATCAAATTCTGCTCATTGATATCTGCGTATGGAGATTCAGATTTCTTTGTCACCGGCGGGTCAATCAAATTCTGCTCATTGATATCTGCGTATGGAGATTCAGATTTCTTTGTCATCGTCGGGTCAGCCAAATTCACCTCATCGATATCTGCGTATGGAGATTCCGCTTTCTTTGTCGTCGGCAGGTCAATCAAATTCTGATCAGCACTATCTGCGTGTTTCAGGTTTGTTTTCGCCTCAGCTGCATCCAGATCGGCCATTTGCTTAAAGAAATCGTCAAGTGTGTTTGGATCTGTTCCAGACGGTGCTAGACGCAAAATGTTTTCTTCTATTCTATTGAGGAAAAATTTCTCGTTAAAATCCTGATTTCGAGTTCTGGTCAGTTTTGATTTTTGGTCATTAACTATCTTATTTGCTTCAGTATAATTTCCATTTTCTATGTGATCTATAATCTGCTTTCGTATATCAAATCTTTGTGTTTCTTCTAGAGCCGTAACTTCATTTAGAAAACCAGCCTCTTGTTCCGCCTTTATATTGCTTTTTCCGGATTCAATTGCATTCTTCTCCTCTATGACAACAGCATCCGCACGCTGCCTCATCTCTTTTCTCACTTTCTTCTGTCTCCTATTTAATTTATTTGGCTCTGGCACCCCCGATGCTTCCGGTCCTTTAGTGCTCTTTTTGCGCCCAAACAAATCGCCTACCCTCTTCAGTATGCCTCTGCGCGCTCTCTTGGGTTTGCTGGTAGTGCTAGTTGGAAGAAGCTCCTGTATCGCTGGCGATGCAGCAATGTCCTGCTGAGGAATGCTCTCATAGGACGACCTCAAAGAGTGCGAAGCCTCTTGACCATCGCCAATCTGCTGTGGCGGCGGTGGCAGGACCCTGCGGGCGAGTGATTCCAGCGCCTCATTAGGCGGGGCATCCGCAAGTTGTCGCGTGCCCCCTGCTTCCGAATTCACTACTGGCAGCTTCTTCCCCTTCTTTGCCGATGGTTTTTTCTTCCTAGATAAGAATGAGAAAATCGAAGAAGTGTCGACTGTCGTCCATTTATCCGACTTGCTGACAGCAGTCGCATCCTGAACCTTAGCAGGCCCAATCGATAGAAAATCCTCGTCCTGCGATCCCCTGTAGTTGTTAGGGGATGTTCTTCTATTACTATTTGATAACGGAGTATTTTCTAGATCTCCCGGATTCCTAGAGATTCTTTTGTTTAAATCTATGTTTTGAACAAACCCCGGTCCATCACTGTGCTGAAGACCGGTCACCGAGTCTGTTTGAGTTAATTCATCCAGATCTGCATATATGCCTTTAGATCGGGGGTTAAAAGAAGGATTCACCAACTGCTTGCTTCCACTCGTTTCGTCCCCTAAAGGTACAAACTTCGATGCATCGCTTAATACGTCCCCTGTAGCATTGGTCTGGTTCAGAACACTGACTTGGGGGTTCTCAAATGGCAGTTTCCCATGTTTTGTTTTGTCTAGATTCACTGGTGATGTTGCAGGAATAGAATCGGGGAAAACAGGGTCGAGGTTCTTTATCAACCCCACTTCCTCTCCACCCCAGAGGCTTGGGATTTTGATCACATTAGGTCTGCTCTCTGCTCCTCTGGATAGAGCTGCAACGGGACTGGAACCCTGGTTTCTTCCCGGTAGCGTTGCATAGATATCCTCTGGATTAACAAATTGAGCTGCCTTACTATCGGAAAAAAGACTTGTATGTTGATCTAAGATATTTTTATTTATGCTCTCAAATACCGATTGTTGGATTAGAGAGTCTTCAAGGTTTTCAAGGTCTTTAAGCTCATCAAGCTGGTTAAAGTCTTCCAAGTTTGTTGGGAGAGGAGCCTCCGTCCGGTACGGCTGGAGTTGGGAAACACTATTGAACACAGCAGTTTGTATTTCGTCGATTTCATGTTTAGCTGAAGCTATATCAAGTTTAAATTTTTCTGGAAGAGCCTTGTTATTCAGCGCTTCACTCATAGTGCTTCGTAGACTACTCAGTTCCTCTATGTCCTCATAGCTAAGATGCTCACTCCTCAATAGCTCCTCGGCCCTAGCTATGAGGAGAGAGGAATATTCTTCAGCATTTTTCTCTATTACATTGGGATTGGGATTGGGACCGGCAGCAGAAGAGATCAGTGCCTGTTCCGCTTCTTTAAAGGTGTTGTTATCGGATAATCTGCTGGGATCTCTACTTTCAGGTAATTCATCTAGTTTCACCACATAAGCTTTATCCGTTGGTGCTGTCTTATATGCGCTATCTTGTTGTGGCGATTGGTCTACGATGGCTTTTAACTGGCTATAAATATCATCATCAACCTTAGCAGCCTCATCAATTGAGGACGGGAAGTAGAGATCTAGATAGGTGTATCGGTCGATAAAATTATGCAATACATCTAGTACATTCTCTTTTGGTGGAATTTTTGCTGCTGTGAACCATTGTTCGAACATCCCGATAGCGGCACTAATATCTCCTAGTTGGTATTCAGTTCCGACATAACCTCCATCTGAAATCAATTTTTTAAGACCTGCAGTCGGCTCATCACCTTTTTTAATCATAGCAAAGCCTTGATCTATAAGGCTCTTTTGATTTTCTGTTATGCTGACGCTAGTGTCCACATACTTTTGAGCCGTTTCATGAAATGTTCTTATATCATAGTTTGGAGAATAATTAGGCACCTGCCGCGTGGGGTTACCGAAAAATTCGTTAAATTTACTGTTAAAATTCTCATACACTTCTACCTTTGCTATTTGTTTTCTAATTTGAATCCCATGATTGGCTCTTTTTTGATATCCCCACTTATCTTTGTTCTTTTTTAATGCATTTTGGAGTTGACTAAGTTTCTTTTTCTCAATCTTTATTCTTTTATTTATATTATCGGGAGTTATTTTTTTTCTACTTATTTTTTTTATCTCAGCTACTACCTCAGCATCTATCTTATCAGCATGTTTCATTTTATTAATATATTCGAAAAGTTGTCTTCTCCTCGAAGTATCCTGAACACCAATCCCATGTTTTTTGACGTAGTCTGTAATCGCATTATGAAAATCCCATTCCTGTGATTGACGATACAAGTCTAATTTTGCAGCCGTGATGCTTTCGTCTTGACTCAGGATCCTCTTCTGTGAAGCAGCATTAGCGGCATCCTCTAACTTAAATTGCTGCTCATCGTTGCTCCTTATTATCTGCTGGCCAGATATTTCTTCATCTATTTTATTACCCGATGTTTCTGTATCTCCAATAGAGGAACTTCTACTGCTGCTATATTGTTCGACATCATCTGTGCTGGTACGTATATCCTCTAAGCTGTGATATGGGTTTTCTTCAACAATATCAAGTTGATGAGCATCATCTGCGCTGCCAGTGTTGGACAGCTTAAATCCTTTGCGGTTTTTAGCTTTTTTCCACTTATCTATTGTGATGGGCTGATTGTGAAGAGGATCTAAAATTTCGTAGTGGGAACTATCTTCAGGTATAGGAGCACCCGGTCTGCTCCAATCAGTCTCTCTCTGACTGAGTCTTGGGCGCGGTGAAGTGCTCTCGCTTGCATCATATTGCGTAGCGCGGTATCCGCCCCCAAAGCTCTCTGTACTTGGTTCAACTGTTCCGCTTCCCGCCCTTAGCTGTGATGGTCCAATCTCCAACCCATCCGGTATTGAGATCATAGAAGCACTCCGACTACGGTTCCGCCTGAGTATCGAAGTCGGTAACGGTGTGGAATGCGTAGAGTCTGTTTTTGAAGCAATGGTTGTTAGGTCCAGTGTTTCATACACACCTATTGGCTGCTGCTGTATTACATCAAGGTTAGGCAGGCTACTCGACTTGCTGGTCAGTGGCTTTGGGATAATGTTCAGATTTTGGTCTATTCGGGTTGGATCCAGTTGGCTATATCTTATGTTAAAATGATTGGCGATCTCGTCAGTTAAGGTTGCTGCCGATTCATAGCGATAGATAACTGTGCCGTTGTCCGCCGTACTTAAAAACCCCTCTGGCGCACCATTGGCAGTACTCGTTCTATGAAGATAAGAGGAGTTCCCCGATTCAGGTAGCTGAAGGGTGGAGGCGGGCGGTGATGTATATATGGGGTAAATGGTGGTGACGGGCGGCGGCTGATTGAGACTTTCTAACCGCGCAGCGTAATTAGTGGGAAGGGGAATTGCCTCCCTCGCCCCTGGTGCAATCTCATCTTGTAGAAACACCCTGTGGTTTGCGAAGACATCCACCGATGGGCTGCGCACAGGGGGGGGGGGGAAGTCAGCGACATTGGCCGCAGCTTTCGCCGCAGAATCCACATCCAAAAGATTTTTCGATCTAGCAATGCCCTTGCCAACGCCCTTGCCAATGCCCGTTAGAAGACCAAGACGGACTGCTGCACTCGATCCAGTCTCGGCGGCCGGCGCCATACCAGGATTAGGCCTCATAGCTGTTCTGCCGCTCTTAAGCTTCGCTTGGCCTTTAATCTGCTGGCGAAACCCTAACGACGCCTTCAGCATCGACCACGTCCCCGCCTCCATCGAAAGAAGCTTTTCCCCACTATACGACGCGAAAGCGGCTTTGTAGCTCGCCACCCCGTATTCACGCTGAAATGAGGTGGCGGCAATCTCCAACAGCAACTTGTCATTGATGCTGGTGCCAGGCTTCTCCTCCATCCCCGCCAACCCGTTAATCAGACGGAAATCGCCGCTGGTTGTTACACGCAAACCACCCGCAGCGCCCAACACATCGCACATCCCTGCGCCAGACGTAACCACTCCCGCAAATGTCTCCGACACCGCCCCGCTCAGCATCAGCGTATCGGAGTAGAGGCGCAGGTTCAGACGACCGCGAAAGGTTCTTTTCAGGATGCTCGCACTGGTCTCAATGTCTCTCCCCTCCAGCCTGTAGTTACCCTCAACGTTCACTTCCTCGTGCCCTGTCGCGGTATCGCTAGCCGACTCCTTGCCGATCTCCAGACGGTCCGATACGCCCCGACGCTCGGCCCTCTTCACCGCCACCAGATTGATCGTCTCGGCGCGCAACTCCAGCGCGCAACGCTCCTCCTCACCGCTAACCTGCGGTTCTGAAGAAGTGGTAGTGGTAGTGGTAGTGCTTGTTTCGTCGTTGTCAGCCATTATCTTTTACCCTTGGGAGTGATTTAAGTGACATGCTGCGTGGCGCAGGAGGCAAGGATAATCTCGCAAAAATGTCCGATTGATCCTGCTTTGGCCATTATTAACGCCGATGATAAATTCGTAAGATGTTGATATTCATGGATATTATCTTTTATACTGGAACGCAAATATAGCCGCGTGTGACTTATTGCGAAACCATCAATAGTGCTCTAGATAATAGAACATGTAGCCGTAAAAAACTACCCTGATCCTGTTCCACCACAAAGCCCTAGGCTGCGATTGTGTTTCTAGGCGCAGGCGTTGTCATGGAGCGCATTGTGCGAGCCTAACGCTGCATGAAGAAAGGCCTCGGCAATGAGCCTGCTGCAAAAACTCCCGAGTTATAACCGAAAGTGGTGGTTGAGGGCACTTCGAAAGCTGGCAAAGCTGATTTTTCGAGACACCTAGATGCGCTCGGGATCGCTTGCAGTACTGATTTTCTGACTTTTCTCCCTGTTATTGCCGCAGTGATCGGCTTATGATGCCGTTGTCAGCGTCAGCTGCCGGCAGGCGCGTTTCGCACACTCGTCCATTACATCACCCCGAAGCGATTATTCAGGAGCGGTTATGAGAATCAGAAACCCTATTGCCAGTGCGGTGGTTGGCGGATTGCTGGGATTAATACTGGGGCTATCAGCGGCTTTCGCCGATGAGCCGATCAGGATTGGCGTGCTATTGCCCGCGACGGGAGTCTTCGGGGTACTCGGTAAAGACCAGACCGAGGCCTTGGAAATGGGCTTTGACACTTGGGGGCGTACAGTTAACGGGCACCCGATCAAGCTCATCTACAGTGATACCGAATCCCGCCCCAATGCAGGCCTTGCCCAAGCCAAGAAGTTAATCCTGAAGCATAAGGCAGACCTTCTGGTCGGCGTGATCTCGTCCGCAGTCGCAGGCGCGGTGCGCGATTATGTGCATCGAGCGCAGATCCCGCTGGTGATAACCAATGCCGGCAACAACCATCTCACTGGTACCCAATGCAGCCCCTGGATCGTGCGGGTATCGTTTTCGAATAGCCAGATCGTGCGCCACATGGGGCCGTATCTATCAGCAGAAGGCTACCAACGCGCGTTCCTGATGGCATTTGACTATGCTGCCGGGCATCAGATGATGGACGCTTTCAGAGCCGCGTTTGAGGCAAACGGTGGTCATATCGTCGGTGAGGCCTACCCGCCATTGGGAGAAACCAAGGACTTCGCCCCTTATCTCGCCAAGGTCAGGAATGCCAATCCAGAAGTCGCCTTTGTCTTCTTCGCAGGCGGCCCGGCGATCAAATTCGTCAAGGAATGGACTGCTTTCGGGATGCAAAAAAACACCCTGTTGACGGGTGCAGGGTGGCTCCATTCGGCATTGTATGTCAACAAACAAGGCCGCAACGCAGTCGGTTCGTTGGGGATTCTGAATTACTATCCGACCATCGACAACCCTGCGAACGATGCCTTCCAGAAGCAGTTTCGCGCCCGCTACCAACGTGACGGCACTGAGTTCGGCGTGGCTGCTTATGATGCCGTGAAGCTGATCGTTACAGCACTGCACAGCGTCAATGGCGATGTCAGCAACAAGCAGGCGCTGATAGCGGCGATGCTCGAAACCAAACTGCAAAGTCCACGTGGCTGGATAAAAATCGACCCGCGCACACATAACGTCATTCAGGACATGCACATTGCCACGGTGGTCGCCAAGGGCGATAAAGTGCGCCATCGCATCTTGGCGACCATCCCAGCGGTACAGGATGCACCCAACGGTTGTACGCTCTGAAGGGTCGGGATCTCTGGGATATTTAAATTCTATCCTCAAACAGCCAAGCGCAACTTGGTTGTTTGAGGAGGCTTTGTATAAAAGACGTTTGTATTGGGGAAAGGGTGAAGGCACTCCGAATGCAATAAAAATGCTGTACCCTTCCCCCGAACCCCTAACCCCAGAGAGGTCTTGGCTGTGCCTTAGCGCCGTGCATTTTGCTGCGTTAGATGCTCTGGGAATGCTGCTTCGGGCAGCGCTCTGGGAATACTGCGCTGAGGTTTTGGAGGAGAAGAACCTTCCCGCAGTTATTGCATGGTGCCGCTGACTGGATCGACAGGTCAGCGAATAACGCGCCGTTAGACACTCCCCATTAAAACGATACTCCCTCCCTCACATTAGCGCCAAACCGCCGTGCGGTGCGTCAGAGTGGTCACTTTACGCTGATGCCTTTGACTGTTGAATTTTTAGTTGTCCAGACGCTGAACGGGGTGCAACTGGCGATGCTGCTGTTTCTGCTCGCCATTGGTTTGTCAGTGGTATTCGGGATGATGAATTTCATCAACCTCGCGCATGGTGTCTTGTACATGCTGGGGGCCTACTTCGCCCTTAGTACGGTGCGCTGGTTTGAGTCGTTCTGGATCGCCCTACTGCTAGCGCCGCTTCTGGTCGCCGTGGTGGGCGCAAGTCTTTACCTGCTGTTGTTGCAGCGGTTGCAAAACGCCAGCCCCATGCGTCAGGTATTGGTGACCTTCGGCCTCATTTTCATTGGCTTTGACGTGGTGCGGATCGGCTGGGGGTTACTGCCGCATGTGATCGAAGCACCACCGCTGTTGAGCGGCAGCATCAACATCTTGGGACAGCCCTATCCACTCTACCGGCTGTTTATCATCGCGCTTGGCGCGCTCATCCTAGGACTCCTATATCTTGCGATCGAGGGTACCCGAGTCGGTGCCAGCGTGCGCGCTGGGGTCGATAATCGGGTGATGGCAGCAGCTCTTGGGGTCAACATCGATCGCGTCTTCGTGTTGGTGTTTTGCCTTGGTTGTTATCTCGCCGGCGTCGCCGGTGTGGTATCGGCACCGGTGTTTTCGATCTTTCCCGGGATGGACATGTCGATCCTGATTCTGGCGCTGATCGTCGTCGTCGTCGGCGGCCCTGGCAGCCTCAAAGGCACCGCACTCGGAGCGCTGATCATCGGCGTCGCCGATACCTACGGTCAGGTGCTGATGCCGGCGTTTGCACACGTTACGATCTACGCTCTGATGGTGCTGATCCTGCTGCTACGCCCTAGTGGCCTGTTCCCGCTGCGCACCACGGCTTGAGCTGTGCGGCGCAACGCATGATCGGTGCCCCTTGACCACTTAGTCATCGGCTCTGCTTTGCGCTGGTACAAAAAATTAAAAAAATTTGACAACCCCTCTTCTGTGGGAAATAATTAGCGCCCCTTGTCCAAGAGTAAGATTATTTTAATAACAATGTTCAAAATTACTGTCACCTGTTGTTGTATGTGTATACAGAGCACCCGAATGGGGCCTTCTGTAGCAGGGGCTGTGTACTGAAATAAAGCTCAATCAATAAACTTCCCTTCGCAGAAAGCCGCCATTCGGGATCCGAATGGCGGCTTTCTGCGTTTATAACCCTCCACAGTGAGCACGCCCATGAAACAAAATCAGCCCGTTAGTTATCTTCCGATCGCGTTTGACTGTCGCGGACGACGGTGCCTAGTGGTTGGCGGAGGAAAGCTGGCGGTGCCTAAGGTCCGCTTGTTATTGCGCGTCGGTGCCGGCGTCACCGTGGCAGCACCGGCTCTCTGTCCTGATCTTGAGAAACAGGCGGGCACCGGCTGCATTACCCATATTCAAAGCCATTTTCACCCCCATCTTTTAACCCGGGACACCGCGCTTATCGTCGCGGCGGCGGAGCAGCCCAGCGAAAACCGCCAAGTGGCGCAAATCGCACGCAAGCAAAACATACCCGTCAACGTTGTCGACCAGCCGCAACTGTGCACTTTCATTTTTCCAGCTATCGTCGATCGTGCGCCGCTTTGCGTTGCGATTTCAACCGCCGGCAACTCGCCAGTGCTGGCTCGCCTAGTGCGCACCCACTTGGAGGCGATTTTACCCACCCGCCTTGGCCAATTAGCGCTGTTCGCCGGGAGGTTGCGAGGGCTGGTTAAAACCATGCTGCCAAGCGCTGATTCGCGCCGCCGATTTTGGGAGACAGTGCTCCAGGGCGCGATCGCCGAACGCATCTTAAAAGGCGATAACCAGCCGCCATTAAACCAAATCAACGCCGCTCTGGATGGCTTTAAAGCCTTGCCAATGGCAGGGGATATCGCTTGGATAAGCGTGGCATTCGGCGATCCAGAGTTGTTGACCCTCAAAGCACTGCGGGTGTTACAGCAAGCGGATACCGTCTTTTACGACGGTCAAGTGGCGCAGGCAGTGCTCAATATGATGCGCCGCGATGCGGTTGCGATTTGCATTGGCGACGCGCAACACAGCCACGCCCCATCGACGACTGCGCAACGGATGATCCAGTGCGCCGGCGGGGGTGAACGGGTATGCCGGATCAGCAAACACCCCCCCTACGCGCACCGCGGCAACCACAAAGAACTGACCATCCTGCTGGAGTCTGGCGTCCGTTTCCAGGTGATACCCAGCGTTAGCGACGATCGGAGAGCCGCCCCGCTCCCGCGCCCGCCGCGCTACCCCCAACTGACACCGCCACCCCCCAGCCAGCATCCATCCATCGCTACGGTTTTCAAGCCAGGAGAGCGTCATGTACCAATACGACACCTTTGATCGTCAGTTCATGCAGGAACGGGTGGCTGAGTTTCGGCAGCAGACCGCTCGCTATCTTGCCGGAGAGCTCAGTGACGAGGAATTCAAACCGCTGCGACTCATGAATGGACTCTACCTCCAGCGGTTTGCCCCAATGCTGCGGGTCGCCATCCCCTACGGGGTGCTGTCATCCAAGCAATTGCGGATGCTGGCCGCGATCGCTAGGCGCTATGACCGCGGCTACGGACATTTCACCACCCGCCAGAACATTCAGTTTAACTGGCCGGCTCTGGAAACCGTGCCCGATATCCTCGCCGATCTGGCGACGGTGGATATGCATGCGATCCAGACCAGTGGTAACTGCATCCGCAACATTACCTGCGATCATTTAGCCGGGGTCGCCGCCGATGAAATAGCCGATCCAAGACCGTATTGCGAGCTGCTGCGGCAGTGGTCCACCTTGCATCCAGAGTTCGCATACCTGCCCCGAAAGTTCAAAATCGCGGTGACCGGCGCGGTGCGTGATCGCGCCGCGACAGAAGTCCACGACATCGGCTTGAGGCTGGTCAAGAGCCCCCATGGCGAAACGGGGTTCGAGGTGCTGGTTGGCGGCGGACTGGGGCGCACCCCGGTGATCGGAAAGGTGTTGCGCGCATTTCTGCGGCACCAGGATCTACTGTCTTATGTACAGGCCATCATGCGCATCTATAACCTAGAAGGGCGGCGTGATAACAAATACAAAGCACGGATAAAAATCCTCGTCAACGCATTGGGGATCGAGGAGTTCGCTCGTCGGGTGGAAGCCGAGTGGCAAATCACCCGTGAACACGTAGCGCTGCTAAGTCAGCCGGAAATAGACGCTTTCACAGCGCATTTCCGCCCCCCTGCGTATCGCTTTGCTGTCGATAAAACGGCCTTTAATGACAAAAAACAGCAGTGCAGTGAATTCGCCAAATGGTTCGATTTTAACACCGTCGCTCACAAGCAAGATGGGTATCGCGCCGTCTTCGTCTCTCTGAAATCACCCCTTTCTCCACCCGGTGATATGACGGCAGAGCAAATGGAATCCGTCGCTGATGTAGCCGATCGCTATAGCTTCGGCTGCATCAGGACCAGCCACGACCAGAATCTGCTGCTCGCCGACGTCGCCATGGACGATCTGTACCCGCTGTGGCAATCCCTAGATCACCAGCGCCTAGCTACCCCGAACATTGGCACCCTGACCAATATGATTTGCTGTCCAGGGCTCGACTTTTGCAGCCTCGCCAACACGGAAACCATCTCGATCGCCAAACGGATCAATGAAAAATTCGCCGACCTAGACTACCTGCACGACCTTGGCGATGTGCGGATCAAGCTTTCCGGCTGCATGAACGCCTGCGGTCACCATCATATCGGTCACATCGGTATCCTCGGGGTCGATAAAAAAGGGGAGGAGTGGTACCAGATCACCATCGGCGGCGCAGCCGAAGAAACCACCCGCCTAGGACAAAGAATCGGGCCTGCGGTGCCAAAATCCGAGGTCGTAGCAGCCATCGCCAAAGTTCTTGAGGTGTATGCGGCGCAACGCCAAGTGGATGAACCGCTGCCGCTGACGGTGGATCGTATCGGTGTCGCCCCGTTCCGTGAGCGGGTTTATGGCTAAGCTGATCGTTGATGGAGAACTGCGTACCGAACGTTGGCTCCACTTGACGGATACAGATGATCTCGCTTCGCACGACTTCAGCGTGGGGTTGGCGCGCTGGTGCAGCGACAGCGATCACATCCTTGCGCATGCCCAACGGCTTGGATTGGCATTGGGCGTGCGGCTTGCATCCGCCAGCGATCCGCTGCAACTGGAAGCGGACATCGATCGCCTCGATCTGATCGTGATCAATGTTATCAATCCGGCGGATGGGCGCTTGTTCAGCATTGCGGCAAGGATAAGGGAGCATCTGAACTACCGGCGTGAACTGCGCGTGAGCGGCGCGTTCGCCGTCGATCAGCTACTGTTCATGCAGCGCTGCGGCATCAACGCCTTTGAACTGCCAGAACATGTCAATGCGGCTTTTTTTGCCTCTCGTTATCAACGTTTCTACCAATCGGGCAGCCCTTATGGTACCCAGAACAACCTGATCAGCGCCGCCCGGCGGCATCATTCAGATCCCTGAAGCGCCCCTCGAATCCCACGTATGGCGTTCATTAACGGGAGGATCCAACCTCATAAAGGGCAGCTCGAGAACCCAGCTTCGCTAGTTTTTCGAGGCACCCTGCGGGGCTTGTCTATTGGATGAAGGATTATAAATCAGTGAATTACGTTACAGGGCATCATGTCCCTTCCCCCCATCCCGTTGGAGGTTTTCGAAGTCCCCTAAAGACAGTGCCTATTGGAGAAAACCCATGAGTACAGAAACGGAAGTCGTCATCATCGGTGCCGGACCCAGCGGCTTATTTCAGGTCTTTGAGCTGGGCCTGCTCGGTATCCAGTCCCATGTTGTTGATTCCCTGCCGAATATCGGCGGGCAGTGCAGCGCGCTTTACCCCAATAAGCCGATTTATGACATTCCGGCGCTGCCGGTGTGCGGCGCACAAGAACTCGTCGATCGCCTGAAATCTCAGATAAGCCCGTTCAACCCGGTGTTTCACCTGCACCAAGAAGTCGTGGAGCTGCGATCCGATGCGGCGGATAGTTTTTATCTGAAAACCGCTGCAGGCACTGAATTTCTGACCCAAGCGATCGTCATCGCCGGGGGCTTGGGATCGTTTCAGCCACGCCCCTTAAGGCTGCCTGGAATTGAACACCACGCAAATAAGAATCTCCACTATAAGGTACTCGACCGCAACCGCTTCAAAGACCAACGCATGGTCATCCTCGGCGGTGGCGATTCCGCTTTGGACTGGGCATTGGACCTGCGCACCATCGCTGAAACAGTGACCCTGATCCACCGCCGCGAGAAATTTCGGGCAGCGCCTGCATCGGTTGCCAAGCTCAAGCTGCTGGCAAACGCTAACAACACCAAAATCGACTATCGGATTGCGCCGATCAAAGGCTTTATCGAATCCCATCAACGATTGTCAGGGCTGCGGATTGAGCACGATGACCGCAGCGAGAACGTGATGTTAGATGAATTGTTGGTCTGCTATGGCCTATCTCCGAACTTAGGCCCGATCGGAAACTGGGGACTTGCCGTCAATCAACGCCAAATCGCAGTAGATACCGAAACCTTTGAGACCAATATCCCGGGGATCTTTGCCATTGGCGACATCAATACCTATCCGGGCAAGAAAAAACTGATCCTGAGTGGCTTTCATGAAGCCGCTTTAGCCTCTTTTGCAATCCACCGCCGGGTACGCCCGCAGGCGAAAGTCAGGCTGCAATACACCACCACCAGCCCGCTGTTGCATCAGCGACTGGGGCTTAAACAGGCAGTGTAGCGCGCTGCCGATCATTATCGATCTTCAGATTTCGCGGGGACCCTTGCATGAACAACACTCCCGACAATCGCCGGTTCAACACCTTGGCGGTCAGAAGCGGACAGGTTCGCGGTCACGAAGGCGAGCACAACGATCCGATATTCATGACCTCCAGCTACGTTTTCGACAGCGCGCAAACAGCCGCCGACCGCTTCTCCGAACGCGAGGCCGGGAACGTCTATTCGCGCTTCACAAACCCCACCGTTCGCACCTTTGAACAGCGCCTAGCAGCGTTGGAAGACGGCCGCTATTGCAGCGCAACTGCCTCTGGGATGGCCGCGATATTGTCGACCTGCATGGTCATGCTGCAAGCCGGCGATCACATTGTGGCTTCTCACTCCTTGTTTGGCTCTACCATCAACTTGTTCAACAAAATCCTCGGTCGTTTTGGCATCACCACCACTTATGTAGCAATGGATTCTGTGGCGCTGTGGGAAGCCGCGATCACCCCGGCAACGCGGTTGTTGTTCGTTGAGTCCCCTTCCAACCCGCTGAGCGAGGTCATCGATCTGGTGGAGTTGGCGACATTGGCGCATCGCAGCAACTGCCACTTAGTAGTCGATAATGTCGCCTGTACCCCAGCGTTGCAACAGCCGCTACGCCTCGGTGCGGATGTCGTTATTCACTCGGCGACCAAATACATTGACGGGCAGGGGCGTGCGGTTGGCGGTGCTATCGTCACCAACAACGCGGCGTTGGGTAGCGGCTTCTTCAACTTTAACCGCACTGCTGGGCCAAGCATGAGCCCTTTCAATGCTTGGTTATTCCTCAATGGGCTGGAAACCCTGTCGTTGCGGATGCAGGCTCACAGCAACCAAGCGCTTTCGTTAGCCAAATGGCTGGAAACCCACCCGGCGGTTGCCCGGGTCTATTATTCCGGCTTAGAATCGGACCCCGGTCACCGAATCGCCGCCCGCCAGCAATCGGCTTTCGGGGGCGTATTGGCATTTGATGTCGCCGGCGGCAGGGAGCAGGCATGGACGGTGATCGACTCCACCCAGATGGTATCCATCACCGCTAACTTAGGCGATGTCAAAACCACGATCACCCACCCCGCCAGCACCACCCACACCCGCATCAGCGCCGCCGAGCGGCACCGCATGGGGATCGGGGAGTCATTAATCCGGGTAGCCGTGGGATTGGAACACCCCGACGATATCCAATCCGATCTCGAGCATGGGCTATCGAAGATCGCAGTGGCGAGGTAGGTAAGCCTATTGCTAAGGATACGACTATCCGCGTGCTGGCGGGCGGGGCTCTGGAATCTAAAACGTTTTTTAATCTTCACAACCAAGCTGTGCTTGATTGTGAAGAGAATTATGAGTCTTCTGGTTATAATAAAAAAAACTGGCTGTGCCCCCTCCCCCCAACCCATTCAAGGTTTTTCGATGTTCCCCAGAGCCACAGTGACCAGCAACGCGCATCACCGCCAACGCAAGGTAGCGCGGGCGCATCGCCCGCGCTAAGTCCCCCGCTGGTGCGCCCCTTGCGTGAAATAGCCCTGATCGTTTGCGGCTTGCTGACGATCTATCTGCTGTTGTCGCTGCTCAGTTACGATGCGGCTGATCCGAGCTGGTCTTACAGTGGGCCCGCCGGAGAGATCGCCAACAGCGGCGGCATCGTTGGCGCTTGGTGCGCCAACTTTCTGCTGCATTTTTTCGGTGTTGTCGCCTACGCCTTCCCGCTTATCATCGGCTATAGTGGATGGGCGTTGTATCGCTATGAAGCGCCTGATGATAGCAGCACCGTAGCGGATTACGCGCTGCTGATACGCTTGTGCGGCGTTTGCCTCGCTATCATCGCTGGGTGCGGAATGGCCACTTTATACCTTGAGCTCGCACGCCCGCTACTCAAAGGGATCGGCGCAGGGGGCATGGTCGGCGAACTGATCGCAGCGCAGTTGCGTGTCATGCTCGGCGATGTTGGCGCTACCTTGGTGTTCCTTGGCATGTTCTGATCGGCTCAATACTGGTAACCGGGAAGCCTTGGGGGGCGCTTATCGCGGGCGCACAGCGCGTACTCCTGATGCTCGGCTGTACGGTGCGTAGATACGCCGTCAGCGTTTTCAGCATCGCCCCGAGGTTGCTACGCAACGGCTGGTTAACACGCAACGCCGCGGCACCTACTGAAACAAGGCGCGAGCCGATCGTCGATTTCCCAACACCGGTGGCGCACGGCGCGCATTCCGCCGCCGCGCCCGTACGCTCGGCTGGCGCACACCCCCTCCCCCTCTCACCAACCGCCCCGGTGGCGGATGACAGCGCAGCGTCCGCCGCCGCGCCAGCCACCGCAGCAGCGCAAAACGCCGTGCCCCCGGCAGCAGCGCTGGCGGCATCCCCCGGGGAGACACACTTACCCGCGTTGTCGCTGCTTGATACCCCGCGGGCAAGACAACATGGCGCACCGCCGGCAGCACTGGATGCGGTCGCCAAGAACGTTCGCTCGAAGCTGGCTGAATTTGGCATTGAGGTTGAAGTCGTGGCGATCCATCCGGGGCCGGTGGTTACGCGCTACGAGTTACAGCCAGCCCCAGGGCTGAAAGTGAGTCGTATCACCAGTCTCGCCAAGGACTTAGCGCGCTCGTTGTCCACTATCAGCGTGCGGATTGAGGAAGTGATCCCCGGCAAAACCACCATCGGTTTGGAGATTCCGAATAAGCAGCGCGAGCTGGTGATGCTGTCAGAGTTGCTGGCATCGGCGGTGTATAGCAACAGCCGATCACCCCTGACCTTGGTTCTGGGGAAGGGCATTGCGGGGCAACCGCTGGTCGCTGATCTGGCGGCGATGCCGCATTTGCTGGTCGCCGGCACCACCGGCTCCGGTAAATCGGTCGCTATTAATGCGATGATCCTCAGCTTGCTGTACAAAGCCTCGCCGGAGGCGGTCAGGATGCTGATGATCGACCCCAAAATGCTGGAGCTGTCAGCGTATGATGGGATCGCTCACTTACTGGCACCCGTGGTTACGAACATGAACCAGGCGGCCAATGCGTTACGCTGGTGCGTTGCGGAAATGGAGCGCCGCTACCAACTTATGTCAACCTTAGGGGTGCGTAATATCGCAGGCTACAACGCCAAGGTATCGATGGCGACTCAAAGTGGCGCGCCGCTGTACATGCCACCAGAGCTGCACAGCGGCAATGCCGCCGAGGAAGTATTGGAGAAACTGCCGTTCATTGTCGTGGTAATCGATGAATTCGCTGATATGATGATGACCACAGGCAAAAAGGTAGAGGAGTTAATCGTGCGTTTGGCGCAGAAAGCGCGCGCTGCCGGCATTCATTTGCTGCTCGCCACCCAGCGCCCTTCAGTGAACGTCATCACCGGCTTGATCAAGGCGAATATCCCAAGCCGGGTAGCCTTTCAGGTATCATCCAGAGTGGATTCGCGCACCATCCTCGACCAAGGAGGTGCCGAGAGCTTGTTGGGGCATGGCGATATGCTGTTCCTCGGCCCTGGCACCTCGGCGGTAAAGCGCGTACACGGTGCTTTCGTTGCCGATCACGAGGTGCATAAGGTCGTCGATAATCTGAAGCAAGATAGCGCCCCGGCTTACCTTGCGGGAGTTCTGGACGGTACCGCCACGCTTGAGAGCAGCAGCGAAAGGGAGCCCAGCGCACTCAGCGATGAGGAATACGATGAACTCTACGATCAAGCGCTGTATATCGTTACCGAAACGCGCAAGGCATCCATTTCCTTAGTGCAGCGACGACTGAAGATAGGCTATAACCGCGCCGCCCGGTTGCTGGAGAAAATGGAAATCGAACAGGTGGTAGGGCCGCTGGCGACCAACGGCAGCCGTGCGGTGCTGGCACCGCCACCACCGCGGGCCTCCGAGCACGACTGAGCGATACGACCAACGGTCATCAATCGCTTTTTCACTCAGGCAGCGCGTGAAATATCGCTCGGGGAACTTCGAAAAACCTTGAACGGGATGGGGATTGGGGGGAAGGGGTTGTTTTATTTTTAATTCGGAGCGCCGGCGGCGCGGCGCTCTCGGCCCTCTCGATCCGATCAACGGCACCCCGAAATGATGGTTGGAAGGGGCATTCCCCCAATAAACGGCACCTCGCAACAACGCCGGGGAAAAGCGTACCCTCAACCGGTGACGCTCTTGATGAATAACCGTGCTGTGCCAAGCAGTGCCCTATTAATCCCGGATTGAGTTGCAGGAGTCTGAGGATTTGGATTTTCAATCCACCGCTTACCGACACCCAGCGCCCCCCGTGCGCCGCGCCCACTGGTGGGCGGTGGCGGCACTGCTGGTGCTGGGGTGTGGGGCGACAGCGCCCGCCGCCAGCGCTGCACCGCCGCTGGTCATTGAGCGCTATCTCGCCGAGTTGCAAGCGCTAGAAGCCCGCTTTGAGCAACAGTTGTACGATGCCCAAGGGCGTTTGATCGAAACCTCCAGCGGGCATTTTTATCTGCAACGCCCGAACCGCATGCGCTGGGAATACACCACGCCGTATCAGCAGCAAATCATCTCCGATGGCAGCAGGGTGTGGATCTATGATGCCGATCTTGAGCAGGTAACGGTACGCTCTTTGACGCATAGCTTGGATTACACGCCGGCGGCTATCTTGCTCAGTAAACGCCCGTTGTCCGAGACCTTCATGATACGTAAGCGCCCACCAACGCCGGGGCTCGAGTGGATCGAACTGATCCCGCACAGCGAAGAAGCGAGTTTCGCCACTATCCGCATTGGGTTTGACGGTCAGCAACTGCGGCAGATGGCGTTGGCGGATCGTATTGGACAACTGACCCACTTAAAATTCACTGAGCTCAACCACAATCCTGTGCTGGATGCGGCACTGTTCGTGTTTGACCCACCGCCCGGGGTGGATGTGTTCATCGACGGCGCGCAATAACGGCGAGCCATTGGCTTAGGGCTCTGGAATAGTGGAGGGCAAGGCTCTGGAATAGTGGAGGGCAAGGCTCTGGAATAGTGGAGGGCAAGGCTCTGGGATAGTGGAGGGCGAGGCTCTGGAATAGTGGAGGGCAAGGCTCTGGAATAGTAGAGGGCAAGGCTCTGGAATAGTAGAGGGCGAAGTTCTGGGATAGTGGAGGGCGAGGCTCTGGAATAGTGGAGGGCGAGGCTCTGGAATAGTGGAGGGCAAGGCTCTGGAATAGTGGAGAGCGAGGCTCTGGAATAGTGGAGGGCGAAGTTCTGGGATAGTGGAGGGCAAGGCTCTGGAATAGTGGAGGGCGAGGCTCTGGAATAGTGGAGGGCGAGGCTCTGGAATAGTGGAGGGCAAGGCTCTGGATAATTGCTGCGTTCACAGTGTGGGAACGGGGGTATAATAAGAATAGCTCCTTCTCCTACCCCCCATCCCATCAAGGTTTTTCGAGATCCCCCTTAGAGTGGCGTTCAATGGATCAATCTGAACTATTCCCTGTGGCACCCGCAACGCCCGACGCGGCAGCGGCAGCAACGCCTGCAACCACAGCGGCAGCGCCAGTTTATCCAGCGATTCCGCTTGCCGAGCGGATGCGCCCAAAGACCATCGATGACTTTGTCGGTCAGGGGCATGTGTTAGCCTGTGGCTCGCCGTTGCATAGCGCGATCGTTGCCGGCAGACCGCATTCAATGGTGCTATGGGGACCGCCTGGCAGTGGCAAGACGACCCTTGGGCGGATGGTGGCTTCTTACGCCAACGCGCAATTCATTACGCTGTCGGCGGTTCTCGCTGGGGTCAGTGATATTCGCCAAGCGATTGTCAAGGCCAAGACCCACCGCCAGCACAGCCGCGGCGATACGGTGCTGTTCATTGACGAGGTGCACCGTTTCAACAAAGCGCAGCAGGACGCTTTCTTGCCTTACATAGAAGACGGGACGCTGCTGTTCATCGGCGCGACCACCGAAAATCCGTCATTTGCGCTGAATAATGCGCTGCTTTCCAGGGCCCGCGTGTATGTACTCAAAGCCCTTTCGCAGGACGATATTATCGCGCTGCTTGCGCACGCCCAGCGGCATGGCTTTGATGATGCGCCTGAAGTTTCCCGCGACAGCCTTGCGCGGCTGGCGGCGGTGGCTGACGGCGATGCGCGTCGGGCGCTCAATTTGCTGGAGATCGCCGCAGGCCTCGCGGTCGCCGGCGGCCATGGGAGGGTGCTGCACGACACCGTCGTACAGGCCGCCGTTGCAGGTGCTGGGGTGCGCCGCTATGACAACCGCGGCGATATTTTCTACGAGCAGATCTCGGTCTTGCACAAAGCCATTCGCGGCTCCAGCGCGGATGCTGGTTTATACTGGCTGGGACGAATGCTAGATGGCGGCTGCGATCCGGCGTATCTCGCACGGCGCTTGACGCGCATCGCCAGCGAAGACATTGGTAATGCCGATCCGAGTGCCCTGCGGCTGTGTCTGGATGCGTGGCAGGTGCAGGAGCGTTTAGGCTCTCCAGAAGGTGAATTGGCGTTAGCGCAGGCTGTTGTGTATCTCGCTTGCGCGCCCAAAAGCAACGCGGTGTACCGCGCCTTCCAGCACGCGATGGGGGATGTTGAGAAATACGGCGATCTGCCAACGCCGCTGCGCTTTCGCACTGCGCCGACACGCCTGATGCGTGATCAAGGCTACGGCAAAGGGTATCGTTACGCCCACGATGAGGCAGGTGCGTATTGCGCCGGCGAGAGCTATTTCCCCGATACGATGCCAGCGCAGTGCTACTATCAGCCAAGCGATCGCGGCGATGAGTTGCGCCTGCGCCAACTGCTGCAACAATGGCGTGACCGCGATCGTGCCGCCAAAGAATAGGGGAACGCATTTATTGGCTTCACAAGTAACAGAATCGCAGAGCTCAGCGATCGATACATTCATGTCCGACAAGTCTTGCGCCTTCCGCATCAGATGCAGCAAAGCTGCACTGGTTATTGATGCGTTATTGGGACAGTGAGGTTTGATGAATGGATGAATTACAGGAGACCAGCTATGGAGATTGTAGGGGTTGCTATTGCAGTGCTAGCGTTGCTAGTGATGGTTATAATTTTCTTTGCACAACGAAAAACCAAGAAATTATCTTACGAAATTATATCGCATACCCAGTTGCTAAGTGTCGGGTTCCGTGAGGTTGTAGGCGAGTTCTTTGAACCGATGAGGCGTTTTTTGTTGCCACTGTTGCATAGCACTCATAGGGGATAGGTGACCTAAAGATTTCTGGGGAATGGCATGATTGTAGAGTCTAACATAGCGAAGGATAGTTTGAGACAGGGTTTGAGAGGAGTCGAAGTGGTAGGTATTGAGGATTTCAGCGATACGGCCGTTGAAGCGTTCAATCATCCCATTGGTTTGCGGGTGCCGGGGTTTGATGAGGCGGTGCACGATATTGTGAACTTGGCACGTTTTATCAAAGGGATGACGCCCGGTGGGCTGCCGTTCACCCGTGGCACAGAAACGGTCGGTGAATTCCTTGCCGTTGTCGGTAAGGATTTTATTGATGGTAAAAGGTGCCTTGTCAATCAAACGGCTAAGAAACTCATTCGCGGTTTGCGCCGACTTGTTGTCATGGATTTCGACATAAACCCAGCGGGTTGAGCGGTCAATGGCAGCGAACAAGTACTTGTGTCGAGGTTCGTCAGGCATTTTAGGAAGGTATTTGATGTCTACGTGGACAAACCCGGGTTCATAGTTCTTGAAGGGTTTCGGCTTGGCAGTCGCAACGGAAGGTTCAAGCTGCTCACGTAACACGTTGAGATTAGAAACGTTATGTCGGCGCAAACAACGGCTCAAGCCCGAACGCGAGACCGTGGTGTTGAGGAATTCATGTGTGACGGCCAATAGGTCGTCCAAGGGGAGTAGCAGGTTGGTTCGCAAGGCAACCGTTATTTGCTCTTGTGCAGGGGAGAGATTGGCGTGAATGGTATGCGGGCGGGAGGATGCCTCGGCAGTACCTTGACGCTTGCGCCACTTGGCTACCGTGTGGCGGTTGAGATGATAAAGGTCTGCCAGCTCTTTGTTGGTAATAGAGGCCGGCTGGGCTTGTAATTCTCGGCGGATAGCCGGTGAGGTGCGTGCGTTTTTGTGGAGTTGAAGGTTCATCGTTTCGGTGCCTCGGAAAATGTTTGAGGTAAGGGAAGCGGACGCCAGTCGCCCTACGGGCTCCTTTCTTCCGCTTCCCTTACCAACTGCCCTAATACCTCTCTCGCTAAGAATAGAGGATGGCTACGGATGGGTACACAATGTGCCGGCACGGAATAGCTAAGTATAAAGGATGAAATACAAGGTAAGGTTAAGGTTTTATATGAAGAGAAGGAAGTAAAAAATGTTCATCTTCTCATCATAAAATTCTCAAATGACGGAAACCAATCAATTGCTTCTACTGACTATGAACGCCCTTTGAGTATTGGAGTTAATTCTGAGGCAAAAATCCTAGATTATGAAGTTATTGATGAATATCCCGGAAAACTTTGTATTACCGCACAGCTAGAAAAAAATAGAATTATTCTTTCGCCTGTCCTATTGAACAAACAGGATACGTTTTCAATAAAGGCTCTAATTAGCGATTATGAAGGTATGCCAAGCATTGACGCTAGAATTAATGGCGTTAAAACAATTACTCAGTATAAAGAAGGACAAGGTTTCTATAAGATTACTATATTAATTTTGTTTATATTAACTAGTCTTGCTATGGGTAATACATTTTTTGGTAAATATGAAACCATATTTATATTCGAGTTTGAGATATCAAAGATTGTGGTTTCTTATATATTGCTTCTTCTAGGATATATATTTTTCCTGACGGGTGTATTTAAATCTGTAAGAAGGAATCGTGCTAGGCGAAGAAGTAGATTCATATGACAAATCAATTAACCTCGTGCCTTTCGTCCTCTAACATCTCACCTCTTTAAAGTTGCTTCCCGATACGTGCCCCACCCAGCGAAGCAACAAACACCCTCCCCCTCAATCAATCCCCGATCATCAACCGGTAAACCAAAAGTGAGAATTCTTGATGCTTGATCCGAGCCTGTTTCGCAAACACTTGCAGGACACCGTGGCGCGCTTAGAGGCGCGTGGGTTTGTGTTTGACAGCGCCTGTTTTGAGCGCATTGAGGAAGAACGCAAAGCAGTGCAGATGCACACCCAGGAATTGCAACGCCAGCGCAACAGTCACTCCAAAGCGATCGGGCAAGCCAAAACCGCAGGGCATGATAGCGCCAAGCTGCACAAGGCGGTGGGACACGTCAATGACCAATTGGAGAGTGACAAACAGCGCTTACAAGAATTGCTGGAACAGCAGGAAGCGATGCTGCTCAACGTGCCCAACCTAACCCATGACAGCGTACCGCAGGGGACGAGTGAAGCCGATAACAGCGAGCAACGGTGCTGGGGAGAGCCGCCGCACTTCGATTTTGCGCCACGCGATCACACCGACCTTGGCACCGACCGCGGGTTAATGAACTTTGCCAGCGCAGGCAAGCTGGCGGGCAGCCGCTTTGTCGTGCTGGAAGGCAAGCTGGCACGGCTGCACCGGGCCTTGATTCAATTTATGATTGACCTGCATACCCAGGAGCACGGCTACAGAGAAGTGTATGTACCCTATCTGGTCAATCCAGAGACCCTCAAGGGCACCGGGCAATTACCCAAGTTTGCTTTGGATCTGTTTCATATCGAGAAGCAGAATTACTATTTGATCCCGACCGCCGAAGTGCCGCTCACCAACCTTGTCAGGGACACGATTCTCAGTGCTGACCAGTTGCCGCTGCGCTTTGTCAGCCACACCCCTTGTTTTCGCAGCGAAGCCGGATCTTATGGTAAAGACACGCGCGGTATGTTACGCCAGCACCAGTTTGAGAAAGTCGAGCTGGTGCATATTGTCGCGGCACAGCAGTCCTACGACACCCTAGAGCGCCTCACCCACCATGCCGAAACTGTATTGCAGCGCCTCGGATTGGCCTATCGCGTGGTCACCTTGTGCACTGGGGACATTGGCTTCGCCGCCGCCAAGACGTACGACATTGAAGTCTGGATGCCGAGTCAGAACACCTATCGCGAGATCTCATCTTGCTCTAACTGTGAGGATTTCCAAGCGCGCCGCATGAATGCGCGCTGGCGCAATCCAGCCACTGGAAAACCAGAGCTGGTGCACACGCTGAACGGCTCTGGGGTGGCCATAGGGCGCGCTTTGATCGCCCTCATGGAGAACTACCAGACCAACGACGGGGCGATCCGCATCCCGCCAGCACTCATCCCCTATATGGGCTTTGATACGTTACTCTAAGCCAGCCCATGCCCATCGCAGGACTTTTTCAAGGAGCACCCGATGCCCACCAATGACTCGTTGCTGTTGCAGATGCGCAATCTGGATATTATTGGAATCACCGACACCGCCAAGGTGCCGATCATTACTAATGTCAGCCTTGATCTTCATCGCGGGGAGGTCATGGGGTTGATCGGTGAATCCGGTGCAGGCAAGTCAACGCTCGGACTGGCCGGTATGGGGTTCACCCGCGACGGTTGCCATATTACAAAGGGCTCCGTGGTCTTTGATGGGGTCGATCTGCTCAACGCGACAGCGGAGCAGCGGCGCAAATTGCTCGGCAGCCGCATCGCTTATGTGGCCCAATCCGCAGCAGCGAGTTTTAATCCCGCGCATAAAATCATCAACCAACATACCGAGGCACCGGTATTCCATAACCTTCAAAGCCGCGCTGATTCGGAGCGGGATGCGATCGATCTGTATCAACGATTGCGCTTGCCGGAGCCCGAGTCGATCGGGTTTCGCTATCCGCACCAGGTATCGGGTGGTCAGCTACAACGCGCGATGACCGCGATGGCGATGTCCTGTCGTCCAGATATGATTATCTTTGACGAACCCACCACTGCGCTGGATGTAACCACTCAGATAGAAGTCCTCGCTGCGATCCGCGACATCGTTGAGCAATTTCATACCGCTGCAATTTATATCACCCATGATTTAGCGGTCGTGGCGCAAATGGCAGATCGGATTAAAGTCCTGTTGCGCGGGCGTGAGGTTGAAGAGGCGAAAACCCGCGAGATGCTGGCGGCACCCAAGCAGGAATACACCAAATCGCTGTGGGCGGTACGCAGTTTTGTCAGCCCGCAAAAGCCACCGGCAACATCCGATGCAATTCCGCTGATACGCATCCACAATGTCACTGCGGCCTATGACAAAATACCGGTATTGCGCCAGATTAACTGTGACATCCATGAACAGCGGACGGTTGCAGTGGTCGGCGAATCGGGCTCTGGAAAATCGACTGCGGCGCGTTGCATTACCGGCTTGTTGCCGCCCCTTTCGGGAGAAATTATCTTTGATGGCAAAGTATTGCCCGCCAGCTACCGCCAGCGCAGCACACAGCAGTTGAAGCAGGTGCAGATGATCTACCAGATGGCCGATACAGCTCTCAATCCACGCAAAAAGATCGGTGACATCATCGGGCGACCGGTGGAGTTCTATCTTGGGTTAAAAGGTCGCGCTAAGCGCGAGCGCGTTGAGGATCTGTTGCGGCAAATCGAACTCGAGCCAAAAGATTTTATCGATCGCCTGCCATCGGAGCTGTCCGGTGGGCAGAAGCAACGGATCGGTATCGCCCGTGCGTTAGCTGCTGAACCCAGGTTCATTATCTGCGATGAAGTCACCTCAGCACTTGACCAGTTGGTCGCCGAAGGGATTTTGAAACTGCTGATCGCACTCCAAGAAAAAATGAAACTGTCCTATATGCTGATTACTCACGATTTGTCCACCGTGAAGGCGATTGCTGACGAAGTGGTGGTGATGCAAAACGGTCAAGTGGTTGAAGCGGGCCCGAGAGACGCTATGTTCCAACCACCGCACCATCCCTATACCGATTTGTTGCTAAGTTCGGTGCCGGAAATGGACCCCTCGTGGCTTGACCAACTGCTGAAACAGCGAGGGGTTGACAACATTGGCGACGCTGCCATCTCCAAGATGCCCTCCCCCGCTAGCTGAAGCAGTCAGCGGAGAACTGACACAAGAAGAAAGCAAAATGAAGTGCAAAGTCTCGATCTTTAATATTTTTATCCGCAACTGCCAAGCGGTGCTTGGCAGTTGCGGAGGTTTTGTAAAAAAGACGTTTGTATTAGGGAAAGGGTGAGGGCTCTCCGAATACAATAAAAAAACGCCGTACTCCCTTCCCCCAAGCCCCTAACCCCAGTGAAGTCTTGGTTTTGACTTAGCGCCGTGCATTTTGCTCCGTTGGATACTCTGGGATAGCTTACGTTTAGTGCTTCTGGCTGTAGTAAGGATTGGTTATACTCCCTTCCTGTATCTCCAAGTAGCATGAATAAATCCATAACAGAATGGGGGCTTACGTTGACAACGGTCATGTCCCTTCCCCCAAACCCCCATCCCGTTCAAGGTTTTTCGAGGTACCCTAGAGAAAGTCGCAAGACGGTCACAGCCCATTCCTTTCTGCCCTCGGCAGCAGCACCCTATGCTTTGCCGGCTATAGCGATAGCAGTGCAACGGTGACGGTGCGTTGATCATCCACCGCTACGTATGCCGTGAAGTGTGCATAGTGTTCATCAGCGTCTTGGCGGTGCTAAGTGCGATCAATTGCAGCTTGCGCTATGTGCGTCTCGCCGGGTATATGACGTCACACCCGGTGGCAGATAGCGCAATGCTACAGGTATTGGCGCTGAAGGTGCTGGAGGATCTGCCAGAGCTGCTGCCCATCTCATTGTTGCTGGCAACATTGCTGGGGCTGAAACGCCTGTGCGACGATAACGAAATGGTGGTGCTGTTTGCCAGCGGCTTGCATATCATTCAGATCACGATTGGGTTGTTGTGCTTAGCGTTGGGGTTGGCGGCACTGAATCTGATGCTCTCGTTGTTCGTTGCGCCAAAGCTCAGCTACTGGCAGGAAACCTTAGCGCAACACTCAAAATCAAACATTGAGATCGCCCAGTTGGTCGCCGGCAAATTCATCGAGCTCGACCATGGCCAGTACGTTGTTTACTTTGAATCGACATCAAAATCTCCCACTGGTCAACAACAATTGCAACGCCCGTTTATCGTAAAGCGCTACCTTGGCTCCGAGCGCTTGCATATCGCCGCCACGGCCTCTCAAGGGCGCAGCGACAACGCTGGCGAGCGTACCTTGGTACTGGAGAACGGTCGCATCTATAGCGGCACCCCGGGTGCTGCGAATTACACGGTGATAACCGCAGCACGCTACGAGTTAGTAATCCCAAAGCCCGCAACGGTGACTAATATTAATACCGAAATGTTGCCCCTTGGGGTATTGCTGGGTTCCGATAAGCGGCGCTACCAGGCGGAGCTGCAACGCAGGTTATCGGCTGGCGTAAGCGTGGTTGTGCTGCTGTTACTGGCGATCCCGATGGGTATCGCGTCATCCCATCACAGCCGCCTGATACAGCGGATCGCGATCGCTTTGTCGGTCTATTTCATCTATAGCAACAGCATCAGCATCGCCTGCAATTTGATTGAAAGAGGGGAGCTACCGGTAGTCATCGGGGTCTGGCCGATACATCTCTCAATGGCACTCATCGCACTGCTGGCGATATGGCTGCAAATAAACGGCTATCAACACCTGCGGCGCTGGCAAGCGACTAGGCCAGCCATTGCATCCAGACATTAACATCGGTCACCGCGGAAAACTAGTAAAGCTGGTTTTTCGCGGTGACCCTATCTTGAATTCAAACCTAAAACCCTAATCAAGCTGCTCTCAGAAATCCTTTGCGTTACCGCACAAAACCCATGCGCGTATTGAAGCTGAGTATTCTTGATCGCTACATCGCAGGTCATGTGATAGGCGCAACGATGCTCGCCATGGTGGTCTTGGTGGTGCTGTTCTCGGTGTTGGAATACGCTTATCAACTCAGCAAATTAGACGCCAGCTACAGCAGCACCGCCAGCACAACCCTGCTGAAGCTGCCGCGTCTTTGCTATGAATTGTTCCCGGCGGTCATCGCGATCGGTACGATGATCGGGCTTGGTGGCCTTGCCACCGGCTCACAGTTGATCGTGATCCGTACCGCTGGCGTATCTCCGGCGCGGATCACGCTGTCAGCGCTGCTGGGAGCCGTAGTGCTGATCCCACTGGTTGTGGTTGTTGGCGAGGTGCTGACGCCTTACAGCGAAACACGCCTCCAAGAGCGCCGCCATATCGCCGCCGGCGGCGGCAATCCGATCTGGCTGCGCAGCGACACCAAAGTCATCCGCCTTGGCAAGGTGATCTCGCAAGACTGGATCGAAGAAGTGCGCATCTACGATTTTACCGATGGGGAGTTGAGCAGCATAACCCACGTCGCCAAGATGCGCCGTGATGCTGATCGTTGGTTGTTGTCGGATCTCCGCCGTTCGTCGTTCACTCCCACCGGGGTACATGCCGAGCAGTTGGATACACAGGCGTTGGCCCTGGATATCGATCCCGGGCTGGTGCGCGTCACGGTCAAATATCCGCGAACATTGTCGCTATCGCAACTGTGGGCGCATATCGCCTACCTGCAGCAAAACGGCATGGCGACCAATCACAGCGCGGTGGTCTTCTGGGCGAAGGTCTTTTACCCGCTGTCACTTGTCGGGATGGTGTTGGCTGCGGCACCGCTGATTCTGGGATGGGTAAATACAACGCTGCTCGGTGCCCGGATCATGATCGGCGTATTTGGCGGTGTCGGCTTTTATATCCTCAGCCGGATAGTGGAACAGCGAACGATTGCCTGGGGCTTGCCCCCGGTTGTTGGTGCCGCTACCCCCTTATTGCTATTGCTCGGCGTCGCTTACCTGTTGCAACGGCGCCTGCACTGACGGCATTTACCGCACCCGTTACCGCGCATCCACCAAACACCGCTCAGCGGCAACGCACGACGATGGTTGCCGAAAGCCGATCGTGCAGGCAACGGCGCTCTTTATCCCACAGCGCAAACCAGAAGCCAATGCCAGCGATTAAGCCGGCGATCACCCCGACCACGAAGCGCAGCGCCGCCTGCCGCCAATTCAGCGCCTTATGCTGCACAGTCTGCACCCGCAATCCCCAAGCGCGCATCCCTAGGGTCTGCCCACCGTGCGTCCAGCACCAGCCGAAGTAAAGAAAACTAACGGCGACAAGATAGCCGCGATACAGCCACACATGCACCGCAAGCGCTTGATTGCTGTTTGCGGCCACCACCACGGCGGTGGCCGCAAACAATACCGCGAACAAGACTAGGCTATCGTAGAACAGAGCCGCCAGACGGCGCCTCAGGGTGGCCGGTCGCATCTATTTCCGCCGTCAGTCAAGTCGGTCGCAATTGAGCGCCATACGAAACCCGTTCAGCGAATTTTGTGTGGCACCGTTTGTGAGCTATCGCGAGAAGCGGGTTATACACCAATGCCTTATCCTGTTGGCAACGTTAGCTGCTGTGCTGCACCATGACTGATGAGGGCTTACGAAATCGCTCATAACAGATCTTCCCCCAAACCTCCATCCGATTTCAGGGTTTTTCGAGATTCCCTAGCGGCTTTGTGCAACGTCTGGGTAATTATCAGCGACACGGTTGACCAACATTGTCGCTTGACGTTAAAGATCAAGCGCGGCGAGGACGGCGCTGCCCATCTGCTGACAATTGACTGAGGCAGCGCCTGGGGCGGCGACCAGATCGGCGGTTCGCAGCCCTTGTTCAAGAACCGCGATGATCGCACTTTCTATGCGTTCAGCGACGGCTGGCGCATTGAATGAGTGACGCAGCATCATCGCCACCGACAGCAACATCGCCAACGGATTCGCGATCCCGCGCCCCGCAAGGTCTGGTGCTGATCCATGAATCGGCTCATACAGTCCCTTTTGGTTATCGCCCATGGATGCGGATGCCAGCATGCCGATAGAGCCGCTGAGCATGGCTGCCAGATCAGATAAAATATCACCGAACATATTGCCCGTAACGATCACGTCAAATTGCTTGGGATCGCGCACCAACTGCATCGCCGCATTGTCCACGTACAGGTGCGACAGCTCAACCTGCGGGTAGTCCTTGGCCACCCGGCGCACAACTTCGCGCCACAGCTGGCTGGTCTCCAGCACATTGGCTTTATCCACCGAACACAACCGCTGCTTGCGTTCGGCTGCGGCGGCAAACGCCACGTGGGCAATGCGCTCGATCTCTTTCTCGGTGTAGCGCATCGTATTAAATCCGCTGCGCCGACCATCGGCATCAACCGCGATCCCGCGTGGTTTCCCAAAGTAAATACCGCTGATCAGCTCGCGCACGATCAACACGTCAAGGTCGGCTACGTACTCAGGTTTGAGACTGGATGCACTCACCAATGGCGCATAACATATCACCGGTCGCAGATTAGCAAACACCCCGAGCGCAGAACGCAGCGCCAGCAACCCGCTTTCAGGACGTAAGTGATGCGCTACATGATCCCATTTTGGCCCACCGACAGCGCCTAACAGCACCGCATCAGCGGCTTGCGCGGCTTTGAAAGTGGCTTCTGGCAGCGGTTGACCGACGGCATCGAACGCACACCCGCCGATCAATGCCTGCTGCCATTCTAAGTCCATCGCGCCTGTGTCACGCAACCGCTGCAATAAGCGCAGCGCTTCAGCAACGATCTCAGGCCCTATTCCATCACCTTGGAGAACCAACACTTTTCCAGTCATCGATACATCCTTATAGTTAAACCGTGAAACCCTGACCGAAGAGGCGGCAAAGCGCGGTAAGCGACATCACGAATCAGCGCCTAGGTCAGCGACCCAGCCCGTGCGCCGTCAGACTTTGGAAGTGCGAAAAACACAGCAAGGCGCGCCTTATTCGAAGCGCTCAAGCGTGTATTTCAGCCCCATACCCAGACGACGTACGCTGCGACTGCTTCGATTATACAATGGGCACCTCGAAAAACCTTGAACGGGATCGAGGGATGGGGAAAGGGCCATGATCACCTGTACTGTAAGCCCCCATTCTGTTACGGATTTGTACTTGTAATCCTTCAAGATGCTCGAGGGGCATTGGTTCTGCCTTAGCACCGTGCATTTTGCTCTGTTTGAAGCTCTGGGATAACTTCGTTTATTGCTTCTGGTGGTAGTAAGGATTGCTTATACCCCCCCCTCCTGTATCTCCAAGCAGCATGAGTATATAATCAACCCATTTTCTTTAACCGACATTGAAAAATCCATCGGGAACAATCCATCGGAAATGGGGCTTCGGGCAAAAGGCTGAACATGCGCAGATTATCATAAGGGTACCTCGAAAAACGAAGCAGTGCAAATGATTCAAAACCCGCTTAAACGCCTTCAGGAGGACACTAATCTGCAGATGCAGCGGCTGAACGCTGTTGAATGGCCGACGCTGGCGGTGGCCGTGCTGATTCTACGGTGGGTTTGTCTTATTGACTTGGTTCCATGAGTTGTTGCCTTGATGGCTGATCATGCCCCTGGGCGGCTATTGGCTGGCGTGGCATGGTTCTTTGCAACACGAAGTCATCCACGAGCACCCGACTCCGTGGCGTGGCGTCAATGAAGCCTTGATAGCGCCCAGCCTGTGGTTGTGGTTGCCGTTTCGTGAGTACCGCAGGAGCCATCGCATCCACCATCAGGTGGACTACCTGACTGAGCCAACCACCGACCCAGAGTCGTACTACATAACCGACAGCGATTGGCAAGTGCTGCCGCATTGGCAGCGTATGCTATGGCGCGCCAACATGACCTTGCTGGGGCGTCTTACTATCGGCCCGCTAATAGCTGTCACGATCAATTTCAGACAAGCCGTGTCTGATCTGTGGCATGCGCCGCACCGCAATGCGCACCGCAATTGGCTACTGCATCTGCTATGCTGCATCCCGGTAGTGGTATGGGTGGTGCCAGTATGTAACATACCGATCACCGAATATGTGTTGCTCTATATTTATCCAGGAATATCGTTGACTCTGCTGCGTTCATTCGCCGAGCATCAACCAAGCACCATACTGGGACGCCGCACTGCTATCGTCGAATCCAATCGGCTAATGTCGCTGCTGTTTCTGTATAACAACCTGCACGAGGTACACCATCGTTACCTGGCATTGCCTTGGTACCAACTTCCAAAGCGCTGGCGGCAAACATCTGATGAAATTTTGGCGACTAACGCTAATTACCGATTCGCTGGCTATTGCGAGCAATTCCAGCGCTATCTTCTGACCTCCCCACACCCGGTTATCCACCCCACCAGTAGGCGCTCTGTTTAACGTCTCCACTGCTGGCGTGCGGCAGAGGCAGTGGAGAGGGGAAGAGGAAGAGGAAGAGGAAGAGACGCAATCGCCCAACAAAAGCCTCTGGTGCCGCCCCGCCTGAGCACATCCCGAGGCTCTGCTAAATACACTGCGCCAGCGCCCGGCGCAACGCTCACAGCATCATCAGCGCTGCCAATCGGTGGCGTGCGCCCCCATATTGGGTGGGCGCTTTCGCTGCACAAGCATCTACTCTGCAAGCAGCCAGTTGGAGGAGCGATAACCAAGCTCGGTGGCCACGGAACCACCTTCTTACATCGGCGACATGTTTTCCCGCCCAACTAGGATTATGCTTGTCACTCCGATAAAAAAATGGGCAAATGCCTGTTGTCATGTGGTAGCCTTTGATGGCGTTGAGTGGCGTGCTGCGTGATTTTTCACTGACCGCAAGTTACAGGGGCTGGTCTCAGATAGATCAGCGTTACTGGACCAAAGGAGAAGTGCATGAAGTCGTATATGTGTGTCATTTGTGGATTTGTCTATAACGAGAGGGACGGTTTGCCTGAAGAGGGAATCGCACCCGGGACCCGGTGGGAGGATATCCCCCCCAACTGGTACTGCCCTGATTGTGGGGCGAACAAGGATGATTTCGAAATGGTGGAGACCTGACAATGCAGCATCAGACCTTAGTTGCCAGCACGGCGGAGGCAACACGCATGCAACCGCTGCCGTTTCGTGCCGTACTCGATGACACCGATATTGCCATCACTGAGGTGGCGGCGGCGCAGCTAGCGAAATTACTGGCTGAAGTGGATGACGAGAGGATCGAGGCAGTTCGCATCTTCGTCGCCGGTGGCGGGTGTTCCGGCATGACTTACAGCATGACCTTCACCGATCAATGCACTGAGTATGATAAAACGCTGAAAGGCGATGGCTACCGCATCTATGTGGATGCGATCGCACACAGCTATATTAAAGGCGTGGAGATCGATTTCATCAACAATGAAACCGGTGCTACGTTTGTCTTCAATAATGTATTCCAGACTACTGGCGGCAAAGGCACCTGCGGCGGCTGCGCCGGAGCGGCCTGAAATAACCGCTGGCATTGGGCGTTCGACTCCCAGCGTTGGCATTCCTCCTGTCGATCAGGCGGCGCAGCGTACGCGCACGGGAGCACGTGCGGCAAAACCGATCACGCCCCGTTTTGCATACTCATCAGCTGGATAATTGGTCAGTGCGCCAGCGGCACTTGCCGTGATTGGGCGTGCTGTCGTGATCCAGCAGACTCTTATCCGTAGGGTGTTATATTGTGGGAAGGGTGTGTTATCCATATCTGGTGAAGGGCTTACGAAATGGGGCCTAGCAACCCTTCCCTCACCCCCCACCCCATTTAGGGTCTTTCGACGATCCCCGTTAATAAAGGTCAGACGCAACACCGTCGTTTTACCGATCATGACCGCATCGCGGTCGGGTTCCATTCACAAAGGTTGCACCACCAGCAATGCGCATTCAGCATAAAAACCCACACAGAGATAAACACCCTGCCAAAACACCAGAGGGATCGCTAAGTGCTTGCTTTTTATCCCCCGCAAGAAACATGTGCTCAATCGCTGATATTGACCTCGCTGGTAAACGGGTATTAGTGCGCTTAGACCTGAACGTACCGATGGTGGATGGAACGATCGTCAGCGATACCCGCATTCAGGCGGCGCTACCCACGATACAGGCGCTCGTTAATGCAAACGCCAAGGTGCTGCTGATGTCGCATCTGGAGCACCACGATGGCAACGGGAAAATGGTAACCGCGTCTTTAGGTCCGGTCGGACGTCACTTGGAAGGATTGCTGCAACGCCCAGTGCGCTTTGTCAGCGACTGGCTGAGCGGCGTTGATCTTGCTGATGGAGAAATCGCGTTGGCCGAGAACGTGCGCTACCATGACGGTGAGAAAACCAACGATAAAACACTCTCCCAGCGCATGGCGGCGCTGAGCGATGTGTTCGTTATGGAGGCGTTCAGCAGTGCCCACCGAGCGCACGCATCCACTTACGGCGTTGCGCAATACGCGCCCATCGCCTGCGCCGGGCCGTTGCTGCTGGCGGAGCTGCAAACCCTTGAGAGAATATGGAAAACCAGCGTGCGTCCATTGGTAGCGGTGGTCGGCGGTGCCAAAGTATCGAGCAAACTGGGCGCGCTACGATCACTGAGCCGCAACCTCGATCACCTGCTCCTCGGCGGTGGGATTGCCAACACCTTCCTCGCTGCCAGTGGTCACTCTATCGGTCAATCACTGTATGACCCGGGCTGTATCGCGCAAGCACAGGCCATTTTGCAAGCGGCGGCGGCACACGGCTGCCGCGTTGAATGGCCAAGCGACGTTGTCGTCGCGAACGCCGGCAATGTGCATCGACGCGCAGTCAGCGCAATCGAAGCGGGTGATAAAATTATGGATGTGGGACACCATACGGTGGCCGCTTACTGCAAAAGTATCGCCGCCGCCGGCACGCTTATCTGGAGCGGGCCGCCGAGCGTCTTTGAGCTGCCGGCGTTTGCCGCTGGCAGCGCCGCGATCGCCTTTGCTATCGCTGATAGCAAAGGATTCTCAGTCAGTGGCGGCGGCGATACTCTGGCGGCTATTGAGCATTTTGGCGTCGCCGATCGGATCGATTACATCTCTACTGGCGGTGGCGCATTTCTGTCGTGTCTGGAGGGCAAGCCGTTGCCCGCAATCGCCGCGCTGCAGGATCGCGCAGCCGCCCCATCCGGCACATAACGCAAGGACTCGGTGGATAAGGCGCAACCACAGCCGCCATCAGTGCTTGCCCCCTTGCTTCGCCAGCCGCAGGTAGTGTTGGTGCAGCACCTGTACTTTAGCGCGAAGCGCCTCTGCAGCACCGTTGTTGTCGATCACCTCATCCGCACGTTCAAGGCGGTTGCGTCTGTCGATCTGCGTATTGACGATGGCGCGGATGGTGTGTTCGCTGCCCCCATCCCGCTGCTTTGCGCGCGCTACCTGGGTCTCCACCGGGAGGTCCACCACCAGCACGCGATCGATCGGATACGGGGTTTTGCTTTCCAGTAGCAGCGGTACCACGAGAATCACATAGGGCGGGGCGGCATGGCGCAGCAACTCCAAGCTGCGCGTACGAATCGCCGGATGCATGATGCCTTCCAGAACCAGCCGATCAGGGGCATGCTGGAACACCCGTTGGCGCAGGGCGGGGCGGTCAAGTGCGCCGTCAGCGTCAAGCAGCCAGTCGCCAAAGCGGCGCACAAGCTGTAACAGCAGCGGCTGCCCGCGGGCGACCAGTTGCCGTGCGATGACATCGGTGTCGATCACGCTTGCTCCCAGTTGGCGGAAATGATCAGAAACGCTCGTCTTGCCGCTCGCGATACCGCCCGTCAGGCCAACGACCAAGGATGGAACAGCCCTACGCTCGCACGCTGAACGACCAGCACCCACTACAACGGCAACTGGGACAACCGCGGCAGTAGCCACAAGTCACCGTACAGCATCGCAAAAGCGGCCAGTGCCAAATAGGGGCCGAAGGCGATCGGATCAGCAAGGTGACGCTGATAGCGCAGCATCAGCAAGGTGCCGACGACAGCCCCCATGATGGATGCCAGCAACAGCACCAGCAGCAATTGCTGCCACCCCAGCCACGTGCCGATAGCGGCGAGAAAGGAGAAATCGCCATAACCAATACCGGTGCGCCGGCTCAAGCGCATATACAACCAATTCACCGCCCACAGCACACCATAGCCGAGCAAACCACCCATCACAGCGCTGGGAAGCGGCGCAAAGGTGGCGTTCAGATTCAACAACAACCCCAAGCCAAACAACGGCAGCGTGAGCTCGCTGGGCAACAGTTGCGTGCGCTGATCGATGCCCCCAATGGTGATCATAAACCAGCCGAACACCATCGCCGCAATGGCCATAAACTCAAAGCCGAAGTAGCACACCGCGATGACCGCATTCGCGCTGCTCAACAGTTCGACCAGCGGATAGCGCAGTGGGATGCGCTGATGGCAGGTGCAGCAGCGCCCGCGCAGCCAGAGGTAGCTAAAGAGAGGTAGCAGATGCGCAGGCCGCAACGGCGCAAGACAGTTCGGGCAATGCGAGCGCGGGCGGCATAAGCCGAGCCGTTGTGGGTGATAGTAATACGACACTGCATCGCTATCGCCAAGACTAAGCGCCAGATCGACGGCGTACTGGCGCGAAAGGATCGCCGGCAGCCGATGAATGAGGACGTTCAGGAAGCTACCGACGCACAGGCCAAGCGCCGCGAGGCCAATAAAGGCCGTGGTGTTATCGACCATATAAACTTGTAATCCTTCAGATGCTTGTTAAATTAGTTTCCACGCGGTGCGTGGGCAAGGATGGAGGTCGCCTGCCGTATAAGTCGCGGTGGTGTTTAGCACTCTGATTATGCTCTCGCTCCCGCAGCATTACCAGAGCTTCAAACGCAGTGTCTCTGGAATCTTTAACATTTTAATCCCCAACAACCAAGCACAGCGTAGCTGTTGGGGAGGCTTTGTAGGAAAGACGGTTGGGCACCTTGAAAACCCGCTTGTGGATTCTTCGAGGCACCCTTACGTGACTTGTCTATTGGGGGCAGAGGGCAGGGTTCAGGCGTTTGCCACCCACCCCAGCTTCTTACCCCGACAGTGCAGCCAAAGCGCGTCTCACCAAGTGCCGCTGTTTGGCATCTCAGCCCAAGGTTCAGCGGCGGGCCGTGCTGCGCCGCGTTGCAGCAGCTCAATCGAAATGCCATCCGGCGAGCGCACAAACGCCATGTGCCCATCCCGTGGTGGCCGGTTTATGGTAACGCCGGCGTCCAGCAGACGCTGGCACAGCGCATAGATGTCATCCACCCGATAAGCGAGATGACCAAAGTTGCGCCCTCCCGGGTAGTCCTCCTTATCCCAGTTCCACGTCAACTCGAGCAACGGCGCATGCCGTGCCTTTGCCAGATCAAGATCATCGGGGGCAGCGAGAAACACCAGCGTGAACCGCCCCTGCTCTGACTCATGGCGGTTGATCTCGACCAGTCCCAGCAGATCGCAATAAAACGCCAGCGATGCATCTAAGTCGCTGACCCGCACCATGGTGTGCAGATATTGCATATATTCCCTCCTTGGAACCCCCAAAGAACCCTAAAATCGGATGATGGTTTTGGGGAAGGGATATGATTACCTGTAACGTAAGCTATTGATTTATACCGGTGTTACTTGAAGATGCAGGAAGGGGGTATTGTCATGCTCTCATCCCACAGCCTCGCCCGAAGCCCTTTTCCAGAGCGTTTATCGAAGCCCAATTTGTAGGCGAAAATTCAGAAGAGCCGGTCATACAAGGAAAGGGGATAGGGGGTTGGGGAGAAGGGGGCGTTTCGTGGACTGATTACAGTCGATCCAATAGTCCCCCCTTTCCCCAATATAAACCGCTTTACCCTCCTTATTCTCCTGAAAGCTAAGCGCCGCTTGGTTTTCAGGATTTAATAACGCTTCAGATTCCAGAGCACTGCCCGACGCCCTTTCCAGAGCGTCAAACGCAGCGCGACTCAACGAGGTGCACAAAACAGTCTCCCTCACCCATTGAGCATCTTCAAGTAACATGAGTATATAACCATTCCAACAATAGACAAGCCTCGCATGGCATCACATGCTAGCTAACGGGTTGCGCGGCGGTGCAAAGGCGCGGCAGGGGACGTTCATTGATCAACAGATGAACCATCGCGGCGAAGGCACCAAAGCCAATCCCGGCCCACCACATGCCGTCATACGAGCCGTAGTGTTCAAACAGGTAGCCGCCTAACCATACGCCGCTGAAACTACCGAGTTGGTGGCTGAGGAACACGAAGCCACACAGCGTCGCCATGTAGCGCACGCCGAAGACCTGCGCCACGATGGCGGTTGTCAGCGGCACCGTGGAGAGCCACAAAAACCCCATCAATGCAGCAAACACATAGATCGAGGTGGTGCAAAGCGGCACCAGCATGAAGACCATGATGGTCAGCGTGCGCAGCGCGTAGATCCACGCCAAGCTGTTTTTTTTACTGTAATACTGACCAACCACGCCAGAGCCGAGTGATCCGACGATGTTGCACAGCCCGATCAGCGCCAGCGCATACGCGCCGACCCGTGAATCGAAGCCCGCGTGTGTGACAAAGTTGGGAAAATGGACCGCAATGAAAGCGACATGGAAACCACAGACGAAAAACCCCAGCGAAAGCAGCAGATAGCCGCGATGCGTAAATGCCTCGGACAACGCTCCAGTGATGCTCTGATTCGAGGTGGCTTCGCCTTTGACTGCCGTTGAGCGCGGCAACAGAAACGCCAGCGGCAGCATCAACAGCGTCAGCAACGCGACATAGAGCAACGCGCTATGCCAGCCGAGGCGCTCAATCAGGGCTTGCGACAGCGGCGAAAACACCACCTGACCCAGCGAGCCGCAGGCGGTGCCAAGGCCCAGCGCGAGGCTGCGATGCGACCGGCCAACCACCCGCGACATCGCCGACAATGCCAGAGAAAACGCGGTGAATGCCACTCCGACACCGGTCAGCAGGCCCGCCGTAAGGTGCAGCATCAGCGCCTGCTCGCTGTTGGCCATGCCCCAGATCCCTAGGGCATAGATGAGTGCTCCGCCACCGATGATATACGGGGTGCCGTAGCGATCGGCGATGCCTGCGGCGAGCGGCAGGCATAGCCCCCACAGCAGGTTCTGGATGGCAAGCGCCAGCGCGAAGGTCTCAAAGTCCCAGCCACGAGCGACTGTCATCGGCTCAAAGTATAAGCCAAAGCTCGAGCGTGCGCCGAAGCCGATCAGTGAGATCAAGCAGCCAGCAACCAATACCGTTGCCGGGTTACGCAGGTGATGCATAACGAGTGCGCTAAGAGGTGCTTGCAAGGTGGCTCACGCGGGCATGGTACCATAGCACTAAAGCGCTTGCGCTGACCGGCAAGGTGGTGCAGACACTGCATTGTTCCTCAAAAAAACGGAGAGTGCGGCATCTTGCACAAGGTGCCCTGTGGGATTTGTCTATTGTATTAATTGTTATAAATAAACGACTTACGTTATATGTGATCATATCCCTTTCCCCAAACCCCCATCCCATTGAGGTTTTTCGAGGTGCCCGCTATAGTAAGGGTATCGCTCGCCTTTGCTTTGAGAAGCTATGCGATGAAACAACAGACCGTGACGTCAATAGCAGAGGGGGCTATACGGCAAAACAGAAGCCCCCCAAGGATACAAGTGCACTGGAGCCCCCCTTGAAGGAGTGGGATATTTATTGGCGCGGCGGGGGGGGGGTAACGGCATGCGCTATTCAAGTTGCTTGTTTCGGATTGCCGCTGTTACCATCAGACATCGAAAACGGGAATGCCCATGACAGCAGAGCAACGCAAAGCAGCACCGCCGTTCTTCGCGCAAGGGATCGAAGGCCAAGTAGCCTTGGTCACCGGTGCCAGCGGCGGCTTAGGACGTGGGTGCGCGCTGGCACTATCCGCCGCTGGTGCCACGGTGATCGCCGTTGCGCGCCACCGTGAAAAGCTCGAGAAGCTGGCGGCGGAAGCGCTGGGAACGGTGCACATCTGGCCTGAGGATGTCACTGCGGATGCGGTATTGCAGCGCATTGAAGCCCTAGATTGTTTGCATATCATGGTCAACAATGCCGGCACCAATATCCCGCAGGGATTTCTGGAAGTCGATGATCACGCCTTGGATCAGGTGATAGCCCTGAATCTGCGTGCGGCGTTTCGCGTAGCACGCAGCGCAGCGCGCGTGATGGTACGCAACAACTATGGCTCAATTATCAACATGAGCTCGCAAATGGGCCATGTCGGCGCGGTGCGGCGCAGCGTGTATTGCATGACCAAGCACGGACTTGAGGGCCTGACTAAGGCCATGGCGGTTGAGTTGGCGCGCCATAATATCCGCGTCAATAGCGTAGCACCTACCTTTATCGAAACCCCTTTGACGCAACCGTTCCTGCAACAGCCCGGTTTTCGTGATGAAATGCTAAGCAAGATCCCCAGCGGGCGTTTCGGCAGTATAGAGGAGGTTGCTGCCGCGGTGTCGTATCTGGCCTCCCCGGCGGCGGCGATTGTAACCGGCAGCAGCCTCAAAGTTGACGGTGGCTGGACTGCGCAATAAGCGGCGTAGCGTTGGCGTGCGCATAACAGGCAGCATAGCAGTGCCTGCGACCAAACCCAGCGCGCCCGATACGGTGACAACCGTCCGGTAAACGCCGATGCTGAAACTAAGTGGGATCTACATTTACCCGATCAAATCAACCCGTGGAGTCGCGTTGTCGATGGCTGGCGTTGAAGCGCGCGGACTGCACGGCGATCGACGGTATATGCTGGTGGATATGCAGCGGCGTTTTATTACCGGGCGCGAATACCCTCTCCTGACGCAGGTCAGCGTGGCATTGATTGATGGCGGCCTGCGCCTGCAAGCACCTGAGTGGCAAGCGCTGTCGGTGACCTCTGCTGCAGCGGCAACCACCGGCCCTTTCGTGACCATCTGGGGATCGCAATGCGCTGCCGTCGATTGTGGTGCTTTGGCAGCTGCATGGTTCAGTCAATTATTGGGCGTGCGGGTACGCCTAGTGGAGATGACCGAGGCCTGTGTGCGCCCGGTCGATCCGGTGTATGGTCAAGAAAGCGATAGCGTCAGCTTTGCCGATGGTTACCCGTTGCTGCTGACCACCGAAGAATCACTTGGCGATCTCAGCGGTCGCTGCACTGCGCCGATCAGCATGGCACGCTTTCGTCCGAATCTAGTGATCAGCGGCGCGACGCCTTATGCCGAAGACGCATGGCGCTATTTGTCGATCGGCGGCATCCATTTTGAGGCGGTTAAAGCCTGCACACGCTGTGTGTTTACCACCATCGATCCGGCCAGCGGTGAGCGCAGCCCGAATCAGGAGCCACTGCGCACCTTGGCCACCTATCGCCGTCATCCGCAAGGTGGCGTGTGCTTCGGTCAGAATTTAATCCCCAGAGGGGTGCCTTGCGGATCCGCCGCACTGAAGCTCGGTGCCGAAGTAACCGTGCTGGACACTTTGAAAAGCTAGCCAAGTTGGTTTTTCAAAGTGTCCATAATCCATCGGAGATCCACGATGCTTTTTGAAACAGCCGAGTACAAACACAGATTGGCGTGCATTAAACATGTAATGGCAACACGGGGAATTGATTTATTAATTTCTCAGGATCCGGCGAATATGAATTATATCAGCGGATACGACGCCTGGTCTTTCTATTACGCTCAGTGCGTTCTGGTGCATATTAATGAAGATGAGCCGATATGTTTCTTAAGAGATCAAGACGTTGGAGGGGCTTATATAAAAACCTATTTGTCGCATCAAAATATAATAAACTACCCTGAGAAATATATTCATACCCCGCCTTCTCATCCTTATCAGTACCTTGTCGAAATCATTAAACAGAAAAAATGGGATAGATTAACTATCGCCGTTGAAATGGATAGTCATTATTTTACCGCCACGTGTTATCACACCATAAAACACGGTTTGCCCGATGCCACCATTAAAGATGCACAGCGGTTGGTGAACTGGGTCAGAATCATTAAGTCGGATCGGGAAATTGAATTAATGCAGTCGGCTGCACGCATAACCGAGGCAGCAATGAAAACAGCCTTCGCCAGCATTAACCCAGGTGTAAGGCAATGCGATGCAGCCGCCAATATTCAAAAAGCGTTAACCGCAGGCACTGAAGCATTCGGCGGAGATTATCCCAGCATAGCAACCCTGTTGCCGACAGGGAAAGGAACATCTGCTTCCCATCTGACTTGGACGGATGAAAAATTCATTTCCGGGGAAGCGACGATTGTTGAGCTATCCGGGGTTTACCGCCGCTATCATTGTCCAATGGCAAGAACGGTATTGTTGGGCAAAAAAGACCAACAAAAAATCGATACGCTAAAAGCCACCAATGAGGCTCTTGATGCTGGATTAGAAATGACCCAACCAGGGAATACTGCCGACGATGTCGCGCAAGCATTCTGGAAGGTATTGGATAAATATAAAATCAGAAAAGACTCACGCACAGGCTATTCAATAGGTATTGGCTACCCTCCTGATTGGGGCGAGCAAACGCTGAATATACAAAAAGGCGATGCGACCGCTTTACAACCTAATGTTTGCTTCCACATGATAGCGGTCATGCAGATGGGTGATTGGGGGGTAGAGGTCAGCGAAGCCGTAAGGGTTACCCCGACCGGGGCTCAGCTATTTTGCAATCTATCGAGGGAATTGCATATAACCTGAATCTGTAAGTTAGAAGGCTATTGCCTGAAGCTGTGAGGAAGGTGGCTGTTATATCACTATAAGGGTACCTCGAAAAACTGGGGGGTTGGGGGAAGGGATATGATCACGTATAACGTAAGGCGTTGATTTATAATCCTTCCCCCAATAGCCAAATCCCATAAATTATTGATCCATAACACATAACAGTTCATCATATGGGGGTACCATACACTCACTTTGCACGGTGAAAAATGCAACTTAGATTGGAAGTGCTTGCCTTCGGGAAAATTTGACACTTTTGATTTGATTCTGACCTTGGGTGCCCTGACCGGCAACATTGAAGCGCTGGATCGGCTTGGTTGTTGGTAAAAGATACGCTAAAGCTGGTCATCAACCGCAGCGTTTAACCCTTATGTTCCTTGTATCTCATCCAGCGCCCCAAGCGCCTTTAATTCCGCTGCAGATCGACGCCGTTTGGTCATCTTGTATGCCTCCTGTATGATGGATCGAATACATCCTGACGCATTGTCTGGTTTCTCAGGATCTTCTCTCTCGTTGACACAACGAATACGCCCCTTATCACCGCTCACTGAGCGCTTATGCGGTACCCCATCACCCCTTCTTTTATGTGCCTATCAATCCTGGCTCACTCCTTGACGGCGTTGCTTTCACGTTCTCGATCAATGGGGTGCGCTGCGCATTATTTACACCTGCTGCTTGGGCTTGTGTTGATCACGGGATGCGCCCCTGATGTGAGATTAGGTACCGATCAGCCCCTCCTCCCCCCTCAAAAAAAACCTGTTGTTCAGGCACTGCCTGAGGTTTCACCTAGGACTTCTCTCCCAGAGGTCTCACTGCGTCCCTTGCCAGAGGTTTCGCTGAAGCCGCTACCAGAGAGTTCGCTGGATCCACCAGAGGTTTCACCCGAATCCTCTTTTAATTTAGCGTACTACCTGCCGCCAGCACTGATTACTGACGATACGGTTTACGATCAGGCCATTCGCGAGCCGCGCTTGCGTGCGCCTTTTGATGCGGAAGTTCTGTTGAGCAGTGGTGCCGATGTGTGGGGTAAGATTCGCTCCGGGTTTCAGTTCCCACGCCCCAAAAGTCGACGTGTCCGTCAGGAAATGAAATGGTACACGCAGCACCCACATTACATGGCGCAAGTCGGAGAACGTGCGCGACGCTATCTGGCACACATTGTCGCTGAACTGGAGCGGCGTCAGATGCCCATGGATCTGGCGTTACTGCCCATCGTGGAAAGCGCTTTCCAACCATTTGCTTATTCACCTGCAGGAGCTGCCGGGTTATGGCAGTTCATGCCCGCTACGGGAAAAGCCTATGGGCTAAAGCAGAATTGGTGGTACGAAGGTCGCCGCGATGTCGTTGAATCAACGCGCGCCGCGCTCGACTACCTGACTAAGTTGCATCAGCGATTCAACGGCGACTGGCTGCTGGCGATCGCCGCCTATAACACCGGCGAAGGCAACGTAGCCCGGGCGATCAAGCACAATCAACGCCGCCAGCGGAAAACCGATTTCTGGTCATTGAAGCTGCCACGGGAAACCCGCGCCTATGTACCACGCTTACTGGCGATTATAGAGCTGATATCCGATCCAGAAAAATACAAAATAAAGCTACCCCCGATCCCTGATACCCCCTATTTTGCTGTTGTTGAGCTGGACCACCAGATCGATCTAGCGTTAGCGGCCGAAGCCGCCAACATTAGCCTAGATGAGATGTATATGCTCAATCCCGCCCACAATCGCTGGAGCACCGCTCCAGAAGGCCCTCAGCGGTTGTGCATACCGTTGACTGCAGTGGCGGATTTTAGTCGCCGATTATCACAAGTTATACCTGAACAACGGCGCCAATGGACTCGTTATGTGATTCAAAATGGCGATAGCTTGTCATCAATAGCGCAGCGCTACCATACCGCTATCACTACCTTACAACGATTAAACGGCCTGAGCAGCACTTTCATCCGCGCTGGCAGCAGCCTTGTGGTGCCCAACACGTTATCAGCAAAAACAGCCGCTGAGGTGAGCTTCTCTGGATTGAGCAAGCCCCTGCGCCGACATTTGCAGCGTGCCAAAGAGCGCTCCTCAATCCGTGCGATACACCGCGTGCGCCGTGGGGAAAACCTGAGCATCATCGCCAAACGTTACAGAACCACGGTGAGCCGCATCGCCAGCTGGAATGGGTTAGATTCGAATGCCGTTTTATTACCCGGTCAGCGCCTGATAATCCTCGATCTATCACCCATTCAGGTACCCCTCCAAACCGTCGTCGCCAACACCGGCGGCGGCACCGGATTACTGAAGCACCGCATTCAGCCCGGCGATTCACTATCGCGCATCGCCGCAAAATATTCCACCACGATCGAACAATTAATGAGCCTAAATGGGATCCCCAGAAATATGCTGTTGCAAGTCGGGAAACTACTGGTGGTGCCGGATCCAGCCGGATTACCGCTATCCGGGGAGATTAAACTCTATCCAGACCGGGTGCATTATATTGTCCAAGCTGGGGATTCACTGCCACTCATAGCACGCATCTTCAATACCAATACCGCTTCGCTGCGTCAATGGAATCAGTTGTCAGACAGCGTATCACTCCACCCTGGTCAGCGCTTACTAGTCCACAAAGCGGGTGGCTAAAAAGCTGCAACAAGCAGCGCAAGCGAACTCCCCATGAAAGTTATGCTGCTCGCCGCTGGACGTGGTAAACGTCTGCGCCCGCTGACCGATCATTGCCCCAAACCCCTCATTCAGGTCAACGGCACCCCATTGATCGAGCATTTGATCAGCGCCCTTGCGCAACAGGGATTCCACGATCTGGTGATCAATCACGGCTGGTTAGGGGAGTGCTTGGTTGGATACCTCAAAGACGGCAGTCAATGGGGGGTGAGCATCCGCTGGTCGGATGAGTCCAGTGGAATCCTAGGCACCGTTAACGGCATTCGGCAGGCACTGCCTTTACTGGGCAATGCCCCATTTCTTGCTATCAATGGCGATATTTGGAGCGATTACCGCTATGCCTGCCTCAGGCACCTGCAGCCTCAGCAAGCTCACTTGGTATTGGTGCCCAACCCACCGCACAACCCCGGTGGCGATTTTGCGCTGACCAACGGCTATCTGATCAATCATGATCGTCCGCAACTGACGTATAGCGGCATAGCGGTATTTAATCCGACGTTGTTTGGCGTTGCAGATGCAGCAAACCAAACCCTTGGCGCATTGCTGCGCACGGGTGCCAGCACCAACGCCATCACCGCCGAAATATATACTGGCGGTTGGTACGATGTCGGCACCCAGCAACGCTTGCAGGAGCTCAACGAATTACTTAACAATGACCTCGAAAAGCCAAAACGGGATGAGGGTTTGGGGAAGAGGCATGCTTGCCTGTAACATAAGCCGTTGATTTATAATCATTAATCCAATAGACAAGCTCCGCAGGGCAGCTTGAAGAATCTGCAAAGCGGGTTAGTGGCTCAATGCGCTCATCCAACGCCACCTGCCGTAGTTGCTGGCCGTCAAACTGCCGATAGCGGCAAAACCAACCTCTTCGCGGTACGCCTTCAACGCGATCCACTCGAGGCCCGGCGGCGATCGCTTTATCAACACATTGTGCTGGCTGCAGGTATTCAAAGCGCCATTAAACCCCCAAATACGCTTTACGAACATGTTCATTATTCATCAACTGGCTGGCTTCTCCTGCCAGAGCGATGCCGCCGAGCTCCAGTACATAGCCCCGGCGCGCCGACTTGAGGGCTAATTCCGCATTCTGCTCCACCAAAACAATGGCGACTCCCTGCTGATTGATATCGATTAAGATCCGCATAATCTCATGGACAATAATCGGGGCAATGCCCAACGAGGGTTCGTCCAGTAACAGCAGCCTTGGCTGTGACATCAATGCCCGCCCAATAGCCAGCATTTGCTGCTCCCCTCCGCTCATGGTTCTGGCACACTGGCGCTTGCGTTCACGCAAGCGCGGGAAATACTCAAACACGCTGTCGAGATCGCGCTGGATGGCGGGTTTGTCATCTCGGGTAAAAGCACCAAGGAGCAGGTTTTCGATCACCGACAGGTCTTTAAATACCCGCCGCCCTTCAGGGACATGGGCGATCCCCATCTTCAAAATTTGATCGGCAGGGGTGTTTTCGATGGCGCAGTTATCAAAAACAATGCTTCCAGAGCTGGGGTGCTGGAGCCCGGACAGGGCGCGTAAGGTAGTGCTTTTTCCAGCACCGTTGCTACCAATCAGAGTCACAAAATCGGCCTCCCCAACGACCAGAGAAACACCTTTCAGGGCTGCCACCTGACCATAGTGGACGTGGATCTGATCGACTTCCAGTAGTTTATTAGTTTGCGCCACCCAAATAGGCCTCAATGACTTTGTCATTATTGCGGATTTGTTCGGGTGTGCCTGCGGCCAGTAATTGTCCAAAATTGAGCACCGTCAGATAGTGACACAAGCCCATAACCGCCTTCATGTTGTGTTCTACCAAAATGATGCTGATGCCCGATTGCTGTACTTTACGGGTCAGCTCCATCATTTGCCGCGTTTCCTCCAGATTCATGCCGGCAAAAGGCTCATCCATCAGCAGCAGTTTCGGCTCTGCCGCGAGGGCGATGGAAACTGCCAATGTACGTTGCGAACCCAACGGTAACTGTGAAGCCAATTGCTGTTTGCGTTCGCTCAGCCCCATAAATTCCAGCACTTCAGTGGCTTTTTTAGCGGCGCTGTGTTGTTTGCGCCGGTCACGATGCAAAATTGCAGACAGAAGATCCGTGCGTGCGGTGATATGGCATCCGATCAATACGTTTTCAAATACCGTCAATTCCTCAAACAAGGTGGTTTCTTGGAACGTTCGAACGATGCCCAGTTTGGCGATGGCATGGGGACTTTTGCCACAAATGTTATGCCCCTGATAAATGATTTCTCCTTTGGTCGGAGTGTAAAAACCAGCGATATTTTTGAATAACGTACTCTTCCCAGCACCGTTAGGACCGATTAACCCGTGGATTCTCCCTGATTGCACCTCAAAGCTAACATCATCCAGCGCAGCCAAACCGCCAAAGCGCTTGCTGACATGGCTGATCGCTAATACCGGCTGCAGTTGTGTGCCGTCATCGCCCATCATCAATCACCGGGCACCGGGCACCGGGCACCTCGAAAAGCCTCAACAGGATGGGGCTTGGGGGAAGGGGCATCATCATCTATCCAATACCTCTCGATACATAAACACCAAAAGATAGTGCTTGATTCTGAGTTGAAGGAGCCATCTTACGCTCTACCGCCAAATAGGTCAGGAACTGTTCCATCTCGTTTTCGCCCAATTCAGAAGGGAGGCATTTTTGATAAAATAAAATGAATTGTCGAAAACAGCTAACGTAACTGCCCTCAGTGCGTAACGTATAATTCAAACGTTGAAGCCGTTGTTTGACCGATCCCAGAGCAGTTGATTCTGGCATAGAAGACACCCTGATTCTAGGATGTATAAAATATAAACGAATGGATGCCTTGAAAACGTGAACTTTGCTTACGGTTTCCGCTTCTCGGTTGGGATTTTCTTTTGAAGAATGATTATCGATCAATTAGTGATAACCAATGCGGTGTTAACCCTACCATACAACCGTTGGCTTTTCTAAGATGCCATAGTGGTCTTTTCTACATTTTATCACAGCCGATTCAGCCTAAGAAACAAGTTTGGCATACCGGTTGACAAAGTTGTAATGGCCAGTATAATAGGATGCCTACTAATAGTTAGGCAGAATAATTGAGGAGTTCTCATGAAGTTAAAGAATTTGTTTCAGTTGATGGGATTTAAAGGAAAAACTAAGCGTTATTTTTATGAAGTCTTGGAATACGACATCGATAACATAGGAGTGGCAAGGTATGCGCAATGGAAACATCCTCGTGAAAGTATAAAGAAGATGAGCATCAACTTGGTAAATGGATATAAGCAATATATTAGCCATGGCGATTTCTGTATAGACATAGGTGCTCATAGTGGTGATACGACATTACCCATGGCTTTAGCTACTGGTAAGTCTGGGTGTGTATTGGCTCTGGAACCGAACCCTTTTGTTTATCCAGTGCTGGAAAAAGTAGCACGGTCCAACAGAAGTTTGTGCAATATTAGTACACTGATGGCGGCGGCTGGGTTAGAGGAAACATTTATAGAATTTGAATACTCAGATTCTGGATTTTGTAATGGGGGTAGGCACGAAAATATTTCGAGCTTAACACACGGCCATGCTTATAAACTAACAGTTTTCGCTATTAATCTCGAAAAGGAGTTGATGTCTGATTTTTCAGACCTTCTGCCGAAACTCAGTTTCATTAAGATTGATACTGAAGGATATGACCTATATGTAATAAGATCTATTGAACAGTTAATTTGCGAATACCGCCCTGTAATTAAGGCCGAAGTGTTCAAGAATACTGATCTCAAGTACCGCTCACAAATGCTTGAGTTGTTTGAAGAGCTTGATTACACTGCATACAAAATTAAAGAAGAGCCTCTGAAGAAGGGAGATAAATGGCTATCGGACAACTTAGATGTAAGGACTCATTATGATATTCTAGCACTGCCCAACAAGCCACTCCAGCGGACGGTAAATCGCTGCTGAGTTTTGTCGTTATGTGCCAGCACGGAACACCTACCATACAACCGTTGGTTTTTCTAAGATGCCATAGTCGTCTTTTTTACATTTTATCACAGCCGATTCAGTCTAAGAAACAAGTTTGGCATACCGGTTGGCAAAGAGTACCGCGTTTAGGTGGGTTAAACACGCCCTCACCCTTTCCCCAATACAAACCTCTTTTCTGCAAATCTCTCCGCAACTGCACAAGCGCCGCTTGTGCAGTTGCGAATTAAAAATATTAAAGATCCCAGAGCATTGCCCTCCACTATCCCCGAGCCCCGCCCGCAGCCGCTATGCCAGAGCGTCAAATGCAGCAGCGACTTAAGGAGTGCAAAAAACCCTGCTCTCCCCACCTTTGAGCCCTGCGATTATGCAGAAGGGCGACCAGCCCTCCAAGCAGTGCTGAACCAGGCTTTGAGCTTTAGCGGAATACTCTCCAACCCCAGCGGTAAGAACAAAACAGAAAGGATCAGCACCGTGCCGTAGATCGCCGGGCGTAGTTGTTCAGAACCACGGATGAATTCGTCAAACAATGTCAGCACCACGACCCCTAAGATGGGACCATAGAATTTGTTATAACCGCCGACAATAACCCAAATCAGGATAAAAACCATAAACCCGACGCCGAATTGATTGGGGGTAATGGTTCCCAGATAGTGCACCTTTAAGCCCCCGGCAATACCGACAAAAAAGGAGCCGATAACAAAAGCCAAGGCGCGATAACGCCACGTATTGACTCCTACGGATTCAGCCAATGGCGCTTTCCAGTGCACTGCATGAAGGGTCAATCCAATCCTTGATTTTTCGATCCGATAAAGGATCAGCAAGCTCAGCAGCACCACGCTCAAAGTCAAATAGTAGTAGGGGATCGGTTCAATAAAATCGATCGCGCCGATTATCGGAGGCTCCACCCCACTTAGGCCGCCAGTACCCCCGAATGGATTGACGAATTTGATCCAAATCAGGCGGATCGCTTCACCCACCGCAAACGATCCGATCAGAAAATAAAACTGTGTCATGCGAAATAACGGGAAGCATAACAACGCGGCGATAACAGCCGCTAACAATCCCGCTAAGGGCACCGTTAGCCACATGCCCACCGCGTAATACTTGAATAGTAAGGTAGCGGTATAGCCGCCTACGCCCATCATCACCGCATGGATCAGCGACCACTCCCCGGTCAGGGTAACGATTCTGTAGCTCGCCACCACTAACACATTAATGGTCAAAAAGATCAATAAATCCTGATGATGAAATTTGAGGAAGTGTGGTGTTGCCAGCAATGCCGCCAGCAACAACGCCCAGCCTATGATCTTTGTTGCGCCGGCGTTGAGCACTGGCAGGCGTCCATTATTCACTGACGCGAGCCCCCATCAATCCAGTGGGCTTGACAATTAACACCACCACCATCAGCAGCAGCCCGCAAATGGTAGCCACCGTGCCACCGAAATACACCGTAATAAAGGTATGGCATAAGGCGTACAGAATCGCCGCCAATACCGCACCCGACAAACTACCCACCCCGCCGACAATGGTAACGATAAAGGCGGTAATAATGACGTTGTGCCCCATGTGAGGATTGATATTGGTCAAAGGCGCTATCAGGGCACCGGCGAGGCCGGCCAAAGCAGCGCCAACGGCGATCGCGATCATCGAAATGCGATTGATGTTAATCCCTTGTAAAGCCGCCGCTTCTCTATCCAATGCCACCGCCCTGAGAGCCCACCCCAATTTGCTGCGCGTCAAGAAGCACCACAGGAGCGACAACGCCAGCGCCGATACCAGCAGGCTTATCAAGCGCTGATAAGGGATCCGCAGGTAATCGGATACCACCCAAGTGCCATGAAAAGGGGGCGGTACTTGTTTGGACGGGCCTTCGCCACCGACTAAGGTGGCGGCCACCTGAAGAATAAACAGCACCCCGATAGAGCAGATCAGCCCCGCCAGCGGATCGTTGCGCGTCGGTCTGAACAAAAACCGCTCCATGCACAAACCAATGGACGTTACGACAACAATCGCCACGCCCACAGCGGGGACATAAGCCAAGCCATTTTGGGCGTGCAATAACCAGATCGTGTACGCCCCGACCATAACCAATTCACCATGGGCGAAATTCACTACCCCCATGACGCCGAAGATCAACACTAACCCCACCGCAAACAAGGAAAAAAAACCGCCCTGGATCAAACCATTAACCAACGATTGGAGAATCAGTTCCACTGGAATAAAAAGGCAGTCAATAGCGGCAGGGTTATCTATTGGTAGAAGGATTATAAATCAATGGCTTACGTTATAAGGAATCATGTCCCTCCCCCACCCCCTCCAAACTTCTATCCCGTTTGGTCGATTCGGGGTTTTCGAGGGTCTCTGCGGGTTTTGTTTCTTTGCAGAAAGCAAACAGCAAGGGCGCGACGTACCCTTGCTGTTTGCGGTGATCGCACTTTTGCCCGTTGGTCAGGTGATTTACCGCCAAGGGGGGTACTGTCTTGGAGGAAGGGGTTATAAATCAACGATTTACGTTATAGGGAATCATGTCCCTCCCCTAGCCCCCCATCCCGTTGCGGTTTTCGAGGTTCCCGCGAGAATATCTGGCAGGCTGAGGTGTAATAAACCCCCTTACAACAGTCAATTACCTTCAAACTCAGACTGTTCTCAAGCCCATTGCCTTCATGTGCTTGATGAGCACCGCCTGATTGCGCTTAAGCCAGCCGGAAACGCTGCCGTATTCTTGGATTCGCGCCTTGCCGTTTTCAATGACTACCACGGGCCAGCGGCCCACCACGGCATTATCCAGCCCCCACAGCTCGCTACCCCACCATCTGCCGTCGCCGAAGACGAAGTCAGGCCGAGATTGCGATTTCAATGCGTTCAACACAGCCGTAGGCTCAACGCTGCCGGCGGCTTTTGCGCCTTCCAGCCAATTGAGCAAAATGGCCGGGTATTCCCACGACACCGCTGACCAGTCATTGGGGTGCGCACGCCGAAATTTGGCATCGAAATCGGCGGGGTTAGGAAAGTTGATCCCGGGGCTGTCAAGGGCTGGATCATCAAAATCAGGGAACTGAAAGATGGTTCCGTTGACAAATTCCTGACTCGTCTTGGCGATGATCTCATCATAATAATCCAGTGTGCAGGAGATGATCTTGCCCGCAAACCCCTGGTGATATAGTTGCTCCATCAAAGGAGTGACATAAAAGCTGGTCGCCATACAGAAAATATCGGGCTTTTTGGCCAATACTGAGCTAACAATAGGGGCGAAATCGGTGATGTCAAAACCATGCAAGTTAACATCAACGACGCGGATCCCAGCGACTTCAAAGGCTGCCTTATAGGTGGCGACCGACTGCAACCCATACTCGGCATCATTGTTGGTAACGATTACGGCGGTTTTAGCCCGAGGATAATTGGCGGCTAACCATTCCACGCCTGTTACGTTATACAGTGGATGTGATTCACATGTGGCGATCAAATAATCGGATGCGGGGGTAATATCACTGGGCAGTAAGGTGGTGGTCAGCATCTTTTTGCGCCGCGCCCATGGCAGCACTGAGGCGACAGTTGAGCCACCCAGCATCATCACCATCTTCACCTCGTCTTCTAACACCAGTTTCTTATAACCCTGAACCGCCTTCTCGGTGTCATAGGCGTGATCGTAAGCGACCATTTCAATGTGATAGCGATCACCGCCGATCGAAACCCCTCCGGCGGCGTTCAGATCGTCAGCGACAATTTGGCAACCGTACAATCCCGGCAGCCCCCAAGGGGCATAGTCACCGGTCATGGGAATGTTCATGCCGAGCCTGACCGTCTTGTAATTAGCCGCCAGCAATTGGGGCGACAACCCACCCGCGCTTGTCATGGCTGCGCCGGCGGCAGCGGTTTTTAGTAGATCTCTACGGCTGATCTTCATAGGGGCACTCCTGTTGATGTGTTAATGGTCGGGTGTTCCAGCGTGTATAGCCAGTGGAAAATCCGCTATGGGATAATAGCGGTTGGGTATTGAGCGCCCCAGCAGGGTATCAATCCGTTGCAGACGCTTCAGTTTGCAGATAACTCTCCATCGAGTCATCCAAGGCATCAGCCCACGCGGTGTGGTGGGGAGGCGCGACGATGCCATCCATAGCGGATTTATGACCGTGGTCGCGGAAGGTCATAATGCCTTGTTTTTTATACTTTTTCCATTCAAAAAAAGCCTTGTTGGAGCTGGTGATGTCAAATCTCGGGTAATCGGTCATCTGCACCAAGTGATCGGTATAGTTGCCTTGAAATTCAATCGCAGCGTAATCGTCTGGCAACGCATCCTCGCGGGCTCGCCAGTTCTCAATGTCGGCGTACATTTGCTCTGCCGGAGGAAGTGCCAAGCGCCCCATTATCAGGTCACGAGCATACCAGGCCTGGGCGTCAAACATGTTGAAGGTGTACCACTGATCCTGCATACCCAGATACATACATTTTGGATTGGCGACCCATACCACGCCGTTATAGAGATTGACTGGATACAAGTGGTTGTTGGTTCTGAGTTTGAGCTTCTCCTCCATAAACGGGAAATAGTGTAGGTATCCCGTGCATAAGATGATCGCATCGACATCGGTTTGAGAGCCATCCTTAAAGGTGCAGGTATTGTTTTTGACTTCGGTCAGGAGCGGCACCTCCTTCCAGTTATCGGGCCAGTCATATCCCATTGCTGCGGTACGGTGGGATACCGTAACCGAGCGACAGCCGTATTTCCAACACTGCGATCCGATATCTTCAGCCGAGTACGAGGTGCCTATAATCAGAATATCCTTATCTTTGAACTCCAGCGCGTCGCGAAAATCATGGGCGTGCAGGATGCGCCCGTTGAAGGCCTGAAAGCCTTCAAATTGGGGGACATTGGGTGTCGAAAAATGCCCCGTGGCGACCACCACATAATCAAACGCTTCGGTATATTCAGTTTCCTTGCTGTGGTCTTCGACAGTAACCCAAAACCGCTCACTGGCGTTATCGAAGATTACCCGGCGCACCGTCGTATTAAACCGGATCCCTTGACGGACATCGGCTTTTTGTACCCGCCCGATAATATAGTCGTAGAGCACCGCACGCGGTGGATAAGAGGCGATCGCACGCCCGAAATGTTCCGCAAAAGAATAGTCGGCGAATTCCAGCCCTTCCTTCGGCCCGTTCGACCATAAATAGCGATACATGCTGCAATGAACCCCTTCTCCGTTTTTATCGGCACCGGTCCTCCACGAATAGTTCCATAGCCCACCCCAGTCGTTCTGTTTTTCAAAACAGACGGCTTCAGGGATGGTTGCACCTTTCTGCTTAGCCGATTGAAAGGCTCTGAGTTGTGCAAGCCCACTGGGGCCAGCACCAATGACAGCGACTCGTGGGGGCATTGATTTTCTCTCGCTATGGTTTCGCTACAGCGTTGATGTGGTGAGGACAAACAGGCGTCAGTTAAAGCCTCTTGCATGTTTGGGAAGGCTGCCTCCCCTCTGAACTGCCGAACCCGTCGGATGCAACCTTATCCCATGCAGCAGCAAATATCCAATGCCTTGAATGCAAGCCCTAAGCAGTAATGCCGACACAAAGCTGATAACGCCTGTCAGCCAAAAGCAAGCTATGATCAGATGTTAAGTGCCAAAATGGTTGTATAGACTCAAAGAGGTATTCTTGTCAGGCCGTGTGCGATGCCGTGGAATCAGCGGTATTCAGCAACGGGTAGTACTTGGCGGGTGGCTGCAACATGGCTTATCCGCTGGTCAGCTTATCACCGCCAGCCACAGCACCGACAGCTTCCCCCATGGATAGCGCCTGACCAGCACGCAGGGGCGAGAGCCAGCTAACCTGCTCCGAACTGAACAGCAATACCACCGTAGAGCCCATATTAAAGCGCCCCATCTCTTCGCCTTGCAAAAGCTCTGGGGCAGCATCTGCGGGGTATCGCCAATGCTGCAACGCATGTTTGCGCGGCGAAGTAACCACGCCATGCCATGTGTGCTCGATACAACCAACGCATACCGCCCCGATCAGCACGATCGCCATCGTTCCAGAATCAGCGCCGAATAAAGAAACGACGCGTTCATTCCGCGTGAACAACTGCCCCACCGTGCACATCGCACGCGGTGACACACTGAACAGGGAGCCCGGGATGTGGATCATCTGCTGCAGCGTGCCGCTACACGGCATATGCACGCGGTGATAGTCACGCGGCGCGAGATACAGCGTCAGGTAGCTGCCGCGATGGAACAACTGTGCCAACTTGGGATCGCCACCCAATAGCGCTTGCGCGCTGTAGTAGCGCCCTTTGGCCTGGATAAAATAGCCGTTATCAATGCGACCGAACTGACTCAGCGTTCCGTCAACCGGGCTGATGATATGTTGCTGATGCAGCGCCAACGGACGCGCAGACGGTTTCAGCGCGCGGGTGAAAAACGCATTGAAATGCTCGTAGTCCTCTGGTCGTGAATACTGTGCGTGATCCATATTGACCTGATAGATCTGGATAAAACGACTTATCATCCAGTTTTTCCAGAAACCCAAGTGGATCCGCGTTATCCCATGTACCAGCATCGATAACAAGCGTTTGGGGTACACCGTTTGCCGCAGCAGGTACCATCGGTCGGACAGCGACAATCGCGGATAGTCCTCGGGAAGCATGGTGTTTCTGCTACGCTTAGCGCTATTTCAGTCAGCCGCTGGATAGCCGACAGGGCACTGCTGGGTAAGGCATCTGGAGCGCCCCGAACAGGACTCGAACCTGTTACCTTCCGCTTAGGAGGCGGACGCTCTATCCTGATGAGCTACCGGGGCCATGAAAGCACAGAGGGGGGCCCTCATGGGTTTTTCGAGGTTCCCCAAGGGGTTAAATGATGCTAGGGAGTCCAATCCAAGCAAGTTGATGATGGGGTATGTCTTGCGGCGAGAGGCGGCGGTCAGATTGTATTGGAGTGGATGTTGTTTCGCTGCGCGTTACTGACGCTTTCCTGTGTTTTTCAAGCTGTGGTGGAGCCGGGCGGGATCGAACCGCCGACCTGTACATTGCGAACGTACCGCTCTGCCAACTGAGCTACGACCCCACGTCAAAAACAACACGCTGAAGAGCGCCGTGCAGGCAACTGAAAAAACTGACCGCCTAGCAGTCGGTCGCCTTGACTGCGGTGCCATCATACGTGGATAAGGCGTAAGTATAACTCTAACCCAATGGTCAGTACGATCCCCAAAATGGCAAGCGCCATCAGCAGTTGCAGGAGTGTCATACCGCTATGCGGTGGTTTCATCATAGGGCAACATCTAAAAACCTCAAGGATTTGGCGGGAAGGGATTGTTTTATTTTCAATTTAGGGGCACCGGCGGTACGCCGTTCGCTGATCGGCAAAGCCGGTCAACGGCACCATGAAATAATTGTTGGAAGGAATCTTCCCCCCATAGACAAACCCCGTAGTATCTTTCAGCGTCAACACCCGATCGCAGCGCCGTTGCGTGAGCATTCATAGCTCGATCTGCGCCGCCTTCAGCGGTGGCACCGTTGCTGTTCCTTTATTATTGAGGACTTGGTGGACGATCTGTAGAAAGCTCGGCGCTGGCATGTAACCGATGACGCGGTGCTGACGCAATTCCTTACCGTTGGCGTCAAAGAACAAAATCGCCGGTGGACCATACAACGCATAGTGCTTCAGCAATGCCCGGTCATGGCGATCATTGGCGGTAACGTCTGCTCGCAGCAGGGTCATCGCTTGGAGGCTCTGTTGTACTGTCGCGTCAGCCAATGTATTGCGTTCCAGTTGTTTACAACTGCTGCACCAATCCGCATCGTATTTAAGCATTGTCAGACGACCAGCGACCGCCGCTTGTTGCAACGCCATCTGCATCTCGCGGATTCCCTTGACGGTGCGAAACTGGAGCTGCTTATCACTGGCAGGGATGACGTTCAATTGCGCCAGAGGTTGCAGCGGATCATTGGCGCCGCTCGCAGCGCCAATGATCAGAATCGCGCCGTATAACAGCATCACAAATCCACTGCCTTTCGCCAAGCGTCGCCAATGACTGGCACCGCTGGCGATCGCATCCAGTGCACCCATGTATATCGCCGTCACGATCAGCAATAAAGCCCACAGCAGCAGCACCACCTGACCAGGGATAATGCGCTCTAGGATGATGATCGCCAGCGCCAGCAATAATACCCCAAACAAGTTTTGGATCACTACCATCCAGCGCCCACTGCGTGGCAGCAAGCGCCCCGCCGCAGTACCGAGCAATAGCAGCGGCGCTCCCATCCCCAGCCCCAAGGCAAACAACGCGATCGCCCCAAGCACTTGATCCCCACTCTGACCGATAATCAGCAGCGCCGCGACAAGCGGTGCCGATATGCAAGGACCGATGACCAACGCCGACAGCACCCCCATCACAGCGACCCCCAGCCACGTCCCGCCGCGTTGACGGTTGCTAAGCGCCGCCAACCCTTCCCGCCAAGCGACTGGGAGGCTAAGGGAATAGCCGCTGAACAAGGACAATGCCAACAGGCCAAGTACCGCAGCCACCATCGATAACAGCAACGGGGTTTGCAGCATCGCCGACAAATTAGCACCGAATGTGGCCGTAACTACGCCAGCAGCGGTGTAGGTAAGCGCCATTGCCAGCACAAACACCGCGGACAAGCCGAAGGCTTTGGTGGTGCTGCAACGCTTGCCGTCACCGATAATAATGCTGGACAGGATCGGTGCCATAGGCAGCACGCAAGGGGTGAACGCCAACAACAGCCCAAACCCGAAGAAGCTCAACGCAATGGTTAATAAACTGCTTTCCCGCAGCAATAGGGTGAGGCGATCAGGGGCTGATAACGCGGTCTCGCTGAACGTTCCATTGTCGGCAGGTGCCAACGCTGCACCCACGACAAAAGTTGCCGGCAGCGATAGCGCGAACTGTTTGCTGATCGGGGGGTAACACAAGCCGATTTCGGCGCAGCCCTGATAACGCACGCTAAGCATCAGCGGCATGGCTACCATCAACGGGCGTTGCAATACGATGCGAGCTGCGACGCGCTGATGGTAAACCTCTACCTGGCCGAAATAGGGATCGTGCTTAACTTCCCCAACGGGCAGTGCAACAGAGGCTATGGCGTTTGTGTGACCATTGAGCGCGAAGTCGAAGTGTTGGCGGTACAGATAATAACCATCGGCGATATCCCAGTGCACCGCTACGTTATCGTTGGCAAGCACTTCAGCGCGTGCGACAAAGGCCTGATCGACCTCAAGGAAATCGCCACTGGCAGTGCTTGTGTCGCCATCCAGACGCAGTAGATCAGTGATCGGGTCAGCGCTGCCGGTTTGCGCCAGAAGCACGGCGGGCAGTCCCCCAAGGACTGCAATCAACACCCCGCAAACTAGCAGTTGCTTGGGTCCGCCAATAGCACTCACCATAGATGGCCTCGAAATACTTTTCTGGGATGGGGGTAGCGAAGGGGCGCGCTGATCTGTAACATAAGCCATTGATTTATAATCATTTCACCAATAGACAAGCCCCACCTATATACTCATGCTACTTAGAGATGGAGGAAGGGGCTATAACCAATCCTTACTACCGCCAGAAGCAATAAACGAAGCTATCCCAGAGCATCAAACAGCGCAAAACGCACGGTGTCAAGGCAAAGCCAAGACCTTGTTGGGGATAGGGGTTTGGGGAAGGGAGTATCGTGTTAATTTTTAATTAGGAGCGCCAGCGGCGTGCCATTCACTGGCCTCTCGATCCGCGAAACGGCACCAACATGCCCGCCAATTCCAGAGACACCGCCGGAAGCATTCCCAAAGGCTTGGCTGCGCAAAATGCACGGCACCCAGTCATAACCCATGCTCCTCGGTCATCTCCCAGAGGGAGAGGGGGAATTCCCACGCACGCATCTAGCAACGCGTTCAATCACGCATCTTGAAGAATTACAAGTATAGTGCTTTGGTTATGCTGATGCACCAGTTGAAGGCACCGCCAACCACGGGATGTGGCGCGAGCAGTGCTCGAGAGTACACCATGATCGCTTATTTTTGCTTCAGAGAGCTATAGTAAGCAGCAAGATTTTCGATATCTTCATCGCTGGAACCAACCATCATCGGCCCCATGATAGGGTCTAAACGCTCGCCGGCGCGGAACGCACGCATCTGTTTAGCCAGATAAGCGGCATGTTGTCCAGCCAGTTTCGGCCACAATGGGTTGCTGCTGTTACCATCCTTGCCGTGGCAAGCGGCGCAGATCGCGGATTTGACTTTCCCCTCGGCGACATCGGCGGCGTGCGCCGTAGCAGCGATCATTGAGGCACTGATAGTAACCATGATGGCAATAGCCCGAGCTGTGTTAATAAGCATAATGCGCTCTCTTTTACGGATTATGGGAGGAATGGTTGCTGGAGATGTGCTGAAAAACTCTGGGCGGATTACGCCGCCAGTTGGCATCGTGAGAATAACGGTTACCGATATTGCTTGGGCCGCGATTTGATTTTAATCACCCCTCCAGACTAAGCGAGGGTCAGTGTTGGTTGCAAAGATAGCAGGTACCTCATTACAGGCATATTCTTCATAGAAGCCTCAAAAAAAACCTGAAAAAGATCGAGGTGTGGGGGATGAGGTGCTATGAAAAATTTCTTAAGCTGTTGATTAATATACATTTTACCGAGTATAACAGCATAACATAACAGGACGCCTCGAAAAGCCAGCAAAGCCAGTTTTTCGAGGCCACCCTTCATCCCATCCAAACCATTGTATTATAATGCGTTGCTCTCATAAAGGCGATGGTAAAAAAACCACACTCTAATCAAGTTAAGGATGGTTTCGCAATACGTCATCCGCGGTATCTTTGTGTTCTGGTACGAAAAATAATATCCATGAATATCAACACTTTACGAATTCATTATCGGTGTTAATAATGACCCGAGCAGGGGCAATTGGATGTTTGGCGAGTAAGTCACGTAAGAGCCAGATTATAGTGCAATCATTAACTTCTGGGGGAACTTGCCAAGCAAGCGTTTTTATCTGTTCAATGCCGCTGGGTTGGTTGTAGCGCGATGACCTGATAACGCCTAGCAATGCTAAGCTATGCGTCAGGATCAAAGCTCTAGGGTAGCCAGTCATGAATTTTCATCTAAGATCATAAGCTGCGTTATGATACAACAGTTCCCTACCGAGGGTAAAATAGGCCCGCGATAATATCTGGGAACTTCGAAAAACTAGAGATTTTGAGGGAAAGGATTGTTTTATTTTTAATGAGGCGCGCCGTTCGCTGACCTCTCGATCCAGTCAGCGGCACCACGAAATAATTGTTGGAAGGGTCATTTCCCCAATAGAAGCCCCGCAGAGTACCTATCTGACTCTGAGCCGATTTATCACCTCACCCTACACCATGAACGCACAACACAAACCAATTGCTGATAACCCTCCATCGCAACCGACAGCGGAGTTAGCACCAGGCACGCCGCCGCTCCAAGATTCATCGATCTTGGAGCGCATGTTGGAAGACGGCGCTTCAAACGCCCAAAGTGAGGGGTTAAGCGATGCTGCCATATCCCTGTGGTCGGGTAGCGAAGGGGTCTTAGATGACGGTCGTCAAGTAACGATTGGGGCTTCGTGCTTGCTGCGCCCCGAGGTTGGTGATCGCGTACTGGTATGGACTGGCGGCGATAAGCGGTGTTTTGTTTTAAATGTGTTACAACGCGCCAATGAACAATCCGCATTGGTGTGGGCTGCCGATGCGCCAGTGATGATTGAAGCCCCACGAATCGGGATCAGGGCCGAGACGGTGCATGTTTCGGGTGAGAACTTTGTGTCCACCACGCGCAACCGCCATGCTGCCGAAGATACGCGTACTGAAACAGCGCGGCTCCGCGTTGCGAATGTAGAAACCGATATACGCCGCGCCGTTACGGTCAATGACCAGATCAAGGGATCGTTAATACAACGTACCGGCACTTGGTTTTCGAGCACGGTGCGTGAGGCGCGTTTCCATGCGCGTACCTTTTTGTTCGATTGATGACAAGATCTCCCCTTCCCTGTGAGCTGTGGACGCTCTACGATGCAAGCAATGCTCTATTATGGTGCTCTATTCAGGGAAGGTGGCACCTCTCGAAAATCTGCTCTGGGTTTTTCCCGAAGCACCGTTTTATACTCATTTAGAGGGTACTGATGGTATGGTCAAGATAAGGCTTTCGCGCGCTGGCTCAAAAGGGCGTCCCTTCTACCATGTTGTGGTAACCGATAGCCGCAGCGGTCGCGATGGCCGTTTCATTGAGCGGGTTGGTTTTTATAATCCGATTGCGGTGGCAAATGAAGAAAAAAAGCGCATCCAGCACGATCGCATTGAACATTGGGTTGCGCGGGGCGCTCAGATCAGCGCTGCGGTAAAAAAATTGTTATCCGCAAAATCGGTCGGCAACAGTGATTCCCCAGACAGCCGCGCAGCGCATTAATGCGCTGCTGACGATCGGATATATCAGTGGTGCTTCTGGGGTCAATGGTTGGGTCAGGGTTAAGTCGATAACTGAGGAAAAAGGAGACATCCTGACCTACTCACCGTGGCAACTGCTATTGGGTGGCAGTCTTGGCAACGGCGAGCAGCGGCAGTGCAATGTCCTTGATGCCACGATACATCCTCGCTATATTGCAGTGCAGCTTGATTGTTGCCATGATCGCGATCAGGCAATTGAACTCAGCGGTAGTGAAATAGCGATTAGCCGCCAGCGACTACCACGGCTGCAACCCGGCGATTATTATTGGGCTGATCTGATCGGTCTGCAGGTGATCACGGTGCATGGTGTTGTGTTGGGAGACGTGGATAAGCTGATCCGCACTGGCGCTAATGATGTGCTGGTGGTGCAGGCCGAACAGCAACACCTGATTCCATACATACCCGATCAGGTGTTGAAAGAAATTGACCCTGCGCGTGGCATCATCGTCGTTGATTGGGAAGAAGCAGGTACTCCAGATCATTGAATCGGCGGCGCTCTTTGGCGCGCTGACGATAAGATCTCAGCTTGCATGGTACGTGTAAAACGCCGCTTTGATGGCTTCTCCTGCTGCAGACGCGTTACGCTTTGGCGGCCTACGGGCGGTGTGCTAGTACCGCCATCTGCACATGGCGCTTAAGTACTGCCCGAGCGATGCTCTGAGAAGCGCGCCCCGCGCCTGTTACAATCATTGCTTTGACTTGCAGGCGGCGTATGCTGCACATTGATGTCATCACGCTGTTTCCCGAAATGGTGGAAGGCGTAGCGGCTTATGGGGTGCTCAGTCGCGCACTGAAAGCGCGGCGGCTGGCGCTGCAATGCCATAACCCCAGAGACTACACTAACAATCGCCATGGCACCGTTGATGACCGCCCGTATGGCGGTGGGCCTGGCATGGTGATGTGTTATCAGCCGCTGTTTGATGCGATTGCAGCCGCTAGGCAGGACTTACGCCACGCACGGGTGGTGCACTTATCGCCCCAGGGACGTCCTCTGGATCAAACCGAAGTGGAGCGCTTATATGCGCACCGGGAACTGATCCTAGTATGCGGTCGTTACGAGGGAATTGATGAGCGCTTGCTGGATGCGGTGGTTGACGAGGACTTGTCGATCGGCGATTTTGTCGTGAGTGGAGGTGAATTACCGGCGCTGCTATTGATCGAGGCGTTGGTCAGATGCATTCCAGGAGCACTGGGGAATCCAGCTTCGCTTGTCGAGGATTCATATCAGTCGCGAGTAGGCTTTGACTGGCCACATTACACGCGCCCGCGGACAATCGACGACCGGGCGGTACCTTCGATCCTGTGTTCTGGCAACCATCAGGCAATTCGCCAGTGGCGCTTGGAGCAGGCGTTGCGCCGCACTCAAAGCCGGCGACCTGATCTGATTGACAATGCCCGTCTTAGCGTTGAAGAGCAAACGTTACTGGCGCAGATGTGGGATGATTGGGGAAGTCCTTCCAAAACCTCCGATACGGAATAATTCCGCAGGGCCCTGCGGGACTTACCTATTGGGGGAAGGGTTATAAATCAATGAGTTTACGTTACAGGCAAGCATGTCCTTTCCCCCAAACTCCCATCCCGTTGAGATTTTTCGAGGTTTCCATCAGCAAAAATGCTTAAGGCATAAGGAAATAAACCGATGAGCAATATCATTGATGAGCTAGAAAAGGAGCAGATGACCCAAGAAATCCCAGCATTTGCTCCAGGCGATACGGTTGTTGTACAAAGCCGGGTGATTGAAGGCAAGCGGGAGCGCTTGCAGGCATTTGAAGGGATCGTGATCGCCAAACGCAACCGCGGTCTCAATTCCTCGTTCACGGTACGTCAGCTGTTTCATGACGAAGGCGTTGAGCGGGTGTACCAGACCTACAGCAAGCAGATCCACGACATAAAAGTAAAACGTCGTGGTGATGTGCGGCGAGCGAAGCTTTATTATTTGCGTGACCGGATTGGCAACGCGGTCAAGGTGAAGGAAAAAATCTGAGTCTCATCACAGCCAGATATAGGATTTGCAAAACTTATCAATATTGTTCCTTTTATAGGAGAGAGACCCATGAACCACTTTCTTGCCAGCACTGTTGTTTCTTGAATGGATTTCTGGCACTAGCCTTTATAATCGGTGGTGCGCTTCTAGGTGCTGGAGCAACTGAATACGCTGAAATAATTATCGGTCTTGAGGTAGCTGACCACGTTGGAATAATTGTCGGTTTTGTTATCGGATGTATTCTCGCAATAAGCGTGTGTGGTGTGCTTGCTATCTTTATCTCTATACGAGATCAATTGATAGAAATCAAAGAAATTCTCTATATAAAGTAGTGTTTGGCACTCGCAGGATAAGTCCGTCCAAAAACGGGATATGGATAAAAAAGCAGTGCTATAAGCCAAATAACCCCAACAAATCACCTGAAAAACTCTCTTTCATGACTAATGTGAGCCATTAACACCAAGTCTTCTCAAAAAAATCTGTTCAACAGAACCCTATCACCTTCATTTCTTTCTAATTCAAAGTTCTCATAAAATCAAATTGATTCGGAATTTTTAGCAATGCCTTATCTGAGCGAGACTCGCGATGGCGCGCACAACACACCCCGCTGCCAAACCAGTAACCGCTCTTGACGCAGCGTTGATCAAGCAATACCTTGACGCCTCGTGGCTGGAGCGCCGGCTGTCGCCCAACACCTTGGCCGCCTACCGTACGGATCTGACCTTACTGTCGCGCTTTCTGGCCAACCGTAAGCGCCACCTCAGCGATGCCGATAGTGCTGATCTGCTGGGTTTTATCAGCACCTCAGATAGCGGCGCGCGAGCCACGCAGATGCGCCGGCGATCAACCCTGAAGCGCTTTTATGAATACTTGGTGCGCGAAGGCATTATTGCTGAAACGCCGTTGGAAGGCATCGGCAGCGCGGCGGTTAAGCGTGCGTTGCCAGCGGCATTGTCGGAAGTCAACGTTGAGCGCCTGTTGGCTGCCGCCAACCCCGCCAGCGCGATCGGTTTGCGCGATCGGGCGATGATGGAAGTGCTGTACGCCACCGGGCTCCGGGTATCGGAATTGACCGGGCTAACCCTGTCGCAGGTTAATCTGATCCAGGGTGCGTTGCGCGTCATCGGTAAGGGGCGAAAAGAGCGCCTGGTGCCATTGGGAGAAGTCGCTATCGACACCGTCAGTGACTTTCTAAGCGGCGCACGCCCGGTGCTATTGGGCCAACGACCGAGCGAGGTGCTGTTCCCGACGCGCAGCGGAAGAGCGATGAGCCGCCAGCGCTTTTGGCAACAGATCCGCCATTATGCGGTATTGGCCGGGATCAATGCGACGGTTTCGCCGCACACCTTGCGCCATTCTTTCGCAACCCATCTGTTGAACCATGGCGCTGACCTGCGCGCCGTGCAGATGATGCTGGGGCATAAAGATATATCCACCACACAGATTTACACGCACGTCGCGCGGGAGCGATTAAAACAACTGCACGCGCAGCACCACCCGCGCGGCTAACGCTCCAATACGCCAGACCCAATTCAGCCCGGTTACTTATGGAGTGCAAAACCCATGACATACATAGGCGTTGATGGCTGCGCGTACGGCTGGTTCTTTGTCCGCCTTGAAGAGGAAAAGATGACCGCCGGGATCTCTAGAACTCTTGCAGAGATAGTTTCGTCCGCGCCAAAAAAGGCGTGCGTGCTGGTGGATATACCGATCGGGCTGCGAGATGATACTGCGCTTCCAAGGCCGTGTGATGTTGGTGCTCGCAAGCGCTTAGGGCCAAGGCGCTCCAGCGTCTTCCCAGCGCCGATTCGGGCGATGCTGTCCGAGAAGACCCACGCAGCAGCGTCACAGAAGAACCGATGCTTGACCGGCAAAGGTCTCAGCATACAAACGTTCTGCATCATCCCCAGGATACGGGAAGTGGACGAATTGCTTGCATCAGACCGGCACGCTCAAAAAATTGTCCGCGAGGTGCACCCAGAAGTATGTTTCTGGGGGTTGGCTGGCGGCAATCCCATGCCGCACAGTAAAAAGACAAAGGCAGGATCTGCGGAGAGAATGCGCCTGCTAAAGGAAGCCCTTCCAATGGCGGCTGCGGTTGCCGATGAGTCGCTTAAACACTATCTCCGCAAGGATGTCGCACGCGACGATATAGCGGATGCACTGGTTGCAGTGGTTACTGCTTGCGCACCACCAGAAAGCATTTGTACGCTTCCAACAACGCCTGAGAGGGATTCACGCGGCCTCCCTATGGAGATGGTTTATTCTTGCAGGGGCAGCCGCAATACATTTTCCTTAAATTGAACGGCATTGGAGAGCGATAAATGGCAGATTTCCCTACAACGGCACGGGTTGTGATCATTGGCGGCGGGGCCGTTGGGGTATCGGCTCTATACCACCTGGCGCTGCGCGGCTGGTCTGATTGCGTGTTGCTGGAGCGTAACGAATTGACCTCCGGCTCTACTTGGCATGCGGCAGGTAACGTGCCGACGTTTTCGGCCTCATGGTCGGTGATGAACATGCAGCGCTATTCAACCGAACTGTACCGCGGTCTTGGGGAGGCGGTTGACTACCCGATGAACTATCACGTCACTGGATCGCTGCGCTTAGCGCACTCGTATGAGCGGATGCAGGAGTTTGAGCGCGTGGTGACCATGGGGCGTTACCAGGGCATGGATATCCAGCTATGCCCCGTCAGCGCGCTGAAAGAGCGCTACCCATTTATCGAAACACATGCGCTTGAAGGCGCTTTGTATGACCCCTGCGATGGTGATATCGACCCCGCGCAATTAACCCAAGCGTTGGCCAAAGGGGCGCGCGATCGGGGCGCACGGATCATCCGCTTCTGCGCCGTTACGGGAGTACAGCGCGAGCACGGCGAATGGGTGGTTGACACCGCACAAGGTGCCATCCGTTGCCAGTATGTGGTCAATGCCGCCGGTTATCGAGCGCAGCAGGTAGGCGCGATGTTTGGTCGCTTCGTGCCGATGGTCACCCTGTCGCATCAATATCTGACCACTGAAGAATGCCCTGAGTTGAAGGCTTGGACAGAGGAAGTCGGGCACAAGCTACCGCTGCTACGAGACGTTGATTCGTCGTATTATCTGCGCCAAGAGAAGCACGGGTTTAACCTTGGGCCGTATGAGCGTAATTGCCGTGCGCATTGGGTGCAGCCGGATGATCCGCTGCCGCATGACTTTTCGTTTCAGTTGTACCCCGACGATCTCGATCGCATTGAATGGTATATCGAGGATGCGATGGCACGTGTGCCGTTGATGAGCACCGTCGGGGTTAACCGCGTTATCAACGGCCCGATCCCATACACCCCAGACGGCAACCCATTGATCGGCCCGATGCCCGGGGTGGTGGATGCGTTTGAGGCCTGCGTGTTCACGTTTGGCATCGCGCAGGCCGGCGGCGCTGGCAAAGTGCTGGCCGAATGGGTGGTGGACGGGGGCACCGAGTGGGACATGTGGTCCTGTGATCCGCGCCGCTTTGGCAACTGGGTCTCGCAGGACTACGTAACCGCCAAAGGCATGGAGGTGTATGGCAATGAGTACGCGATGCACTTTCCACACCATGAATGGCCCGCGGGGCGCAACCAGCGCTGTTCGACACTGCATCAAGCGCTGCTTTCGCGCGGCGCTCAGATGGGAGTGTATGGTGGTTGGGAGCGGGCTAACTGGTTCGCCAAAGCCGGCGATGAAACCGCCGAGCCCTCAACCCTGACGTGGCACGCTGCGGGGCCGTGGGAGCCACGGGTGCGCGCCGAGTGCTTGGCCGTGCGCGACGCCGCCGGAGTACTCGACCTGCCCGGATTTGCGCGCTTTGAAGTCAACGGGGAAGGTGCCGCCGCTTGGTTGCGATCACAGATCACCGGCACCATCCCACGCGTCGGGCGCATGGGGCTGGTGTATTTTGCCGATCACCGCGGGCGCATCGTTACCGAGATGACGATGATCCGCATGGCAACCGATCACTACTGGCTGATCACTGCCGCCGCTGCCGAGCAGCATGATTTGGAGCTGCTGAAAAGCCGCTTGACCAGCGGCGCGATTCAGCTGAGCAACCGCAGCGAAGACTTTGGTACATTGATCTTGGCAGGGCCAAAATCGAGGGACCTGCTCTCTCGCCTCAGCAACGCGGATCTGCAGGCCGCGTGGCTTCGTCACCAAGCAACCGCGGTCGCTGGCAAGGAAGTTCGCTTGGTGCGCGTCAGTTTCACTGGCGAGCTAGGCTTTGAGATCCATACGGCTCCCGAAAACCTCCCCTCCATCTACGCTGCGCTAAGCGACGTCGGTGGCTCGCTGGGATTACAGCCGTTCGGTATGTATGCGCTGGATTCGCTGCGCATCGAGAAAGGCTACCGCACTTGGAAAGGCGACTTGTCCACCGACTATTCGATGCTTGAAGCCGGGCTTGAACGCTTTATCCACTTTTCCAAGGGCGACTTTCCAGGGCGTCTGGCGTTGCTCAAAGAACTCCAAGCGGGCAGCAAAAAACGCTTTGCCGTATTGACCATCGAAGCCGGTGAGCAGATCCCGCCGTATATGTCCACGGTGTGGCATAACGATGCCATGGTAGGGGAGATCACTTCAGCCAATCGTGGTTATCGCAGCGGCAAAACGATCGGCTTTGCGATGCTACCGCCGGCGTTGACGGTCGCCAACACGCCGCTTGAAGTCGAGAGCTATGGCCGCCGCCTTTGCGCCACCGTAAGCGCCACGCAGTCCCTGTGGGACGCGGATAACAAGCGCTTGAAAGCATGAACCTAGGGAAGCTAGGGGTACACACAGCAGGACCTTCCCCCTAGCGGTATGGTACCGCCGGATGCCTTCTCTGATCCAAGGCTCCCTTTGAAGCATCGGGATTGGAAAGATCAACCCGCAACAAGCGCAATCTGCCGCAGGTACTTGTTGGCTGCAAGAGATAATTCAGGAATTTAAATTCTGGATAAAATGGCTGTGCAAATCCATGCCTTGGTCACGGTAGAGTTTAAAACGCCTGCGGGCATTGGCGCGCTGCGCTTCGTCGGCACCCACGATCTCCGCTATGCGCGTCCAGTCGGTGGCTGCGTCAGGCATTACTGGGGCAAGATTGATCAGCACCTCGGCAGCTTTGGGCGCCCGTGCATCAGCGGCAGCGCTGATCAGCACTGCATTCCCATCCGCGGCGCTATCGACAACGGCGCTGGCGGCAGATGCCGCGGTGCAAAGACGGCAATGGGGGATAAAGCTTACGTCGCTGAAGGTCCACAGCAGGTCATCCAGCAGCGCCGCTTCATCTTCATTCTCTGCGCGCAACCAGATGCGTTTGCCGAGAGAGAACACCTTATCCGTCAGGCGACAAGCAAAGCGTAGCAGGTGATGCCGCTGGTTGCTGTCGAGCAGATAGAAATCAACCTTGGCGCTCACGCTGGCAGCGTTCTCGCTCATGGTTTTACGGCGTACGGTACGGTCGCTACAGCCGGCCGGCTCACGTTTTGGCGCTGCGTTCAGCGCGTTGCAACAAGTACTGGAGCAACAAGCCAATCGGCCTGCCAGTAGCGCCTTTCTTGCTCCCGCCGCGCCATGCGGTGCCGGCGATATCGATATGCGCCCAACGCAAGGAAGTAGCGAATTTGGCGAGAAAAGCCGCGCCTACAATCGCCCCCGCCGCACCGTCGCTGCTGATATTGGCGAGATCCGCGAACTGGCTTTTCAGGGCGTCGCCGTAGGCGTCCCACAAGGGCATTTCCCAAGCGCGATCAGCGGCGATTTCCCCGGCTTCGCAAAGCGCCTTGGCGAGCCCTCTGTGATTGCTGAATACGCCGCTGGCGTGCGCCCCGAGGGCGACGATACACGCGCCGGTCAGGGTCGCTACATCGATCACTGCATCGCAATCGAAGTGTTGTTTGGCATAGTGGATCGCATCGCACAGGATCAACCGCCCTTCGGCGTCGGTATTCAGGATCTCCACCGTTTGCCCTGACATCGTGCGCACGATATCCCCCGGCTTGATGGCTTTGCCGTCGGGTAGGTTCTCAGTGGCTGGCACCAAGACCGCAATGTTGAGCTTCAGATCCAGTTCGGCGGCGGCGACCAATGCACCGAGTACGCTTGCCGCGCCGCACATATCAAACTTCATCTCGTCCATTTTGGCGCTCGGCTTCAGCGATATGCCGCCTGCGTCAAAGGTAACCCCCTTGCCGATCAATACGATCGACGGCGCACCCGCTTTGCCGCCTGCGTAGCTCAGCGTAATGAACTGCGGCGGCTCGCAGCTGCCGGCGGCGACCGCGAGGAATGCCTTCATTCCCAGCGCTTCCGCTGCGGCAGCATCAATCACGGTGGTGGTGATGCGTGGGTATTCGTTGGCGAGGCGTTGCGCCTGCTCGGCAAGATACGTTGGGGTGCAGACATTCGCCGGCAGATTCGCCAGATCGCGCCCCAAGGTCAGGCCCTTCAACAGCGCTCGCGCTTCGGTAACGGCGCTGGTGGCGGCGGCTTTGCCGCGCGCCGAGACGGCGATCAGCAACGCCTCAAACGGCGCTTGCTTGGAGCGGGTAGCAGCGCTCTTCAGCGGCTCAAAGCGGTACGCAAGGCACCCTATCGCCTCGATTGCCTGCGCTAGGGCGCGCTGCGCGCTGCACCCACGCACCGTGACCGCCGTCAACCCCCAGGCGATACTGCGTGTCGCCGGCGCAGACGATAGCGCCGTGCTGACAGCGTGCAACACCTTGTCCCAATCATCCGGCTTCAGCGTCGCGCTTGTCCCGACGCCAACCAGCAGCAAGCTGCGCGCCGCGCCCACGTTGCAGGCATGCAGCCACAGGCTCTCGCCGGCTTCGCCCTTGAAGCCAAGCGGTTCAATCAGCGCGGTCAGCGCGGCGCTTGCCGTAGCGCCAAGCCCAACGAACCGCCGATTCAACCGCCGCCCTTTGGCGACTCCGACCACCAAGCAGTCAACCTTCAGCTCGTCCGCCACCGCAATGTGTACGTTGATTTCCATGTTTTATCTCCTCGGAATAATGATCACAAGACTTTCAGCACTATTGGGTACCGGGTGGATGGTATCCGATGGATTAAATAATTGACCATCGCTGGTTGCGATAACGAACCCGTCTGGATTTCACGCCGCCGGGCAGGGGTAGTACGAGCACGGCGAGGTACAGTCATCATAGCTCTCCTTTTATGGTCAGTTTGAACTCGGTATAAGGACTCTCAAACCCGCAATAAACGGTAGCTATTATACGGCAAACCTTCAGTCGATACCGCATATGATGCTTGTTTCGGTGCTTTGATGATCTGAGTTTGGCCCTCCCCCGTCCCAGATCACAGCTCTATCTGAGTGCTTGATGTGGCACTGTTTCCTGCCAGCAGCGACGACAACCGCGCTCGTTGTTTCACCGTAAGACTTCTTAGCTGTCCAATGGATTGATTAAACGCTTTCCTGCTCACTTCTGACATCCTGTTGTTGTGTACAATTCAACTGACAAACTCTATTCTACGCACGACCTCCAGCTTGCGGGATGCGACTTTGCGGATTTTATCTCACGGAATGCTCTTACCCATCGATTTGCGACAGAATACAGATGATACCCCCCCACGGCAGCGATATTTTAACCCCCTGCTACGTGGCCGATCACGATCGGCGCATGGCGCTAATCGAGTCCGCACGATCGCTACCGGCGATACGCCTCAGTTCGGCGGCGGCGGCCAGCGCAGTGATGCTCGGCAGTGGGTATTTCACCCCGCTGCGGGGGTATATGGGGTTGCCCGATGCGCTGCAAATCGCCACCGACATGCATACCACTTGGGGCTTGTTCTGGCCGGTGCCGATCCTCAATCGGAGCCATGATATTGAGGCTATCGCTGGCGCAAAGCGGATTGCGTTGCTCGATCCAAACCTTGATAACGACGTGCCGTTAGCGATTCAGGAAGTTGCCTCAATAGAGCGCGCCAGCACCGCCGATCTGGAGCAAATTGCGCTCAACGTATATCGCACCTTGGATCGCCAGCATCGCGGGGTTGATGATTTTTTTGCCCAAGGCGCTTACCTCATCAAAGGTGCCATTGAGGTGTTGCACTACAGCTATTTCGAGCGCGATTTCCCTGATACTTTCTGTACTGCACAGCACATCCGCGATGCGATAACGGCGCGCCGCTGGCAGCGGGTAGTGGCTTTTCAGACGCGCAATCCGATGCACCGCGCCCATGAGGTGCTGTGCAAAATGGCGCTCAACGCCTGCAACGCCGATGGCATCTTGGTGCATATGCTGCTGGGCAAGCTCAAGCCCGGGGATCTGCCGGCGTCAGTACGCGACGCGGCGATCCGTACGATGGTCAGACACTACTTCCCGCGCGATACGGTGCTGGTGACGGGTTACGGTTTTGACATGCTGTATGCCGGCCCGCGTGAAGCCGTGTTGCATGCCCTGTTCCGCCAGAACGCAGGCTGCACTGATTTCATCATCGGCCGTGATCACGCCGGGATTGGTGATTACTACGGCGCGTTTGACGCGCAGACCATTTTCACTGACGCAGTGCCTGCGGGAGCACTGCAGATCGCCATTTATCGCGCCGATCATACCGCGTGGTCGAAGAAGCTTGGGCAGGTGGTGATGATGCGCGATGCGCCTGATCACAGTGCTGACGATTTCACGCTGATTTCCGGCACCCAGTTGCGTCAAATGCTAACGCAGGGGATTGCTCCCCCGCCGGAAATCACCCGCCCTGAAGTCGCACAACTGCTGATCGACCATTACTGGCAGCACTGAGGTCTTGGACCACCCGCTTTGGTCGGCGGCATCCCGTGGAGCGCCGAATCTGGCGGTGGGTGATGAGGCAGATTGGCTTGGCTCATCAAACATCCTGAATTGAAATCAGCGCTTGTTTTCGCTTACCCAGCGCTTCAACCCAGTTCATAAGGAGCTATGATGATGGATATCGGCACCGATGACAGCCTCACCATTGAGGTTAATATCGACGCGTTGTACCAAGAGGATATTTTCACTGACTTGGGCGCGGCCACGATTCGTCGCCTGCGACCGGTGACCAAAGAAGGCATACCTGATCACAACCGCCGCGTTGAATACATTGCTGAAACGACGCTGGCGACCCAATTCGGTACTTTGCCGCTACAGGCGCGGATAGAAGCTTCCAGCCTTGAGGAAGCGTTTTCAAAGCTGGGCGATGCGATGCAACAGGAGATCAACCAGTTGCAGGAGCGCGCTCAGCAAATGAAACGAGATGACAGTTCACGTATCGTTGTCCCAACCGCCGTGCCGCCTGGAATACCTAGCGCAGCAGGGCTTGGGGTGGGGGGCGCTCCCGCCTCAAAGAGTAAGCTGATCTTCGGCAAGTAAGGCGGTGCACTAAGGCACCAAGCGGCGCGATTGCGCCGCTTGGCATTGCCCCTGCGAGGTGGCCCGAAGGGTTTAGGGGCTTCTGGTGGCTGTTTGGGGTTGGATGACGACGCTGTTGATCGGTGCGCCGCAATAGATGTTGTGAGCAATCGCCGCTTCGATCGCCGTGGTTGCGATTGCCTCGGCACCATGCGCCATGGAGTGCGTCGTATACAGTGAGCCGAGCGCGACCTCAGCCCCCGCGCCAATTGCAAAATAGTTCTGGATGCGCGACACGGCAAGGTCTGGCGCGACGGAGAATATGCCCCTAGGGGCAATGATCAGAAATGAGCTGTCAAGGCTGCCGAAAGGTGACTCACTGTCGTCTTCCTGATCCTTAACTAGGTGATAGCGATCGTGCAGCACCGCCCAAAGCGACTTGAAGAAGAGAAAAATACTTGCGGTATCTTGCAACTGTGGGGGGTGTCTGTTGTTTTCCAGCCAGTCGTACACGATGTTGCTGTAAACGCTCCAACCGGTGCTTGCCATATAGCTATCGCCAATATGCATAATTTTGTCGTCATGGAAATTCTTGACCGGTAATTTTTCCTGCCCGATTGAGGTCTGGCTATCGGTAGCCAGCGCGATGACGCCGTCCTTCTCAATGGCTACGGCAACGGACATATGCGAACCTCCTGAAAGCACGTCAGATAAACGCCTAGAGCGGTGGCATCCTGCGACCCGCGGCGCAGTACCGCCGCTGGCACAGCGAGTGGTGTAGGCGATTTTGGGATTACTTCGGTCATCGAAAAACCAAAGCGGGATGGGGGGTGGCGGAAGGGACCTTAACCCCTGTAACATAAGCCCCCAATTTTGTCATGGATTTATAACCATTCCGCCAATAGACGCTACCTCGAAAAGCTAACGAAACTGGTTTTTCGAGATAGCCCGATGCGGATTATAGCAGTTTGAGAAGCAACCATCGCCGCAATAAAACACCCTTCAAAGCGCCGCCGCGGGAACCCTGATAAATCCACCAGAGCCTTTATAAAAAACACTTAAAAAGCACCGCTCCCCCCACCCTTTTACCGCCGTATCTTGTGATGCGAGCGTCAGCCCCGAACTTACCCATGACATCGATTCGTAACATTGCCATCATCGCCCATATTGATCATGGGAAAACGACCCTAGTGGATCAGCTGCTGGAACAGTCAGGCGCACTTGACCGTCGCACCAGCGGAGTCAGCCGCATCCTCGACTCCAACGATCTGGAGCGTGAGCGGGGGATCACGATCCTGTCGAAGAACATTGCGATTGAGTGGCGTGCGCATCGCATTAACATCATCGATACCCCGGGGCATGCTGATTTCGGCGGCGAAGTAGAGCGGGTATTGCGGATGGTGGATTCGGTATTGCTATTGGTGGACGCGGTTGAAGGGCCGATGCCGCAGACGCGTTTCGTGACCGCCAAAGCGCTGGGGCGTGGTTTCAGGCCGATCCTAGTCATCAACAAAGTCGATCGTCCGGCGGCGCGTGCGAGCTGGGTGCTGGACCAAACCTTTGACCTGTTCGATCGCCTTGGCGCATCCGAGGAACAGCTCGATTTCCCAGTGCTTTATGCGTCTGCTTTGCGCGGTTACGCCGATCACTGCAACCCCGTCGGCAGTAGCGACATGGCACCCTTACTGGATGCCATCTTGACCCATGTACCACCACCACAGGTATCGCCTGATCTGCCGCTGCAGATGCAAATAAGTACCTTGGATTACTCACCGTATGTGGGCGCGATTGGCATCGGGCGCATCCAGCGCGGTACCCTCAGGCCGAATACGCGGGTCATCGTCATCGATCGGCATCAGCGCAACCGCTACGCGCAGGTGCAGCAGGTGTTGTGTTCGCAAGGATTAAAGCGCATCGCAATGGAAGCCGCAAGTGCTGGCGATGTGGTGGCCGTAGTTGGCATTGATGATCTGCGCGTCTCCGATACGCTGTGCGCTGTCGAGGCACCGCAGGCACTGCCGCCACTTTCGCTCAACGAGCCGACCGTGAGCATGACCTTCCATGTCAACACCTCGCCGTTCGCTGGGGAAAGTGGGCGCTACCTGACCAGCCGTCAGATTAAACAGCGCTTGGATCGGGAACTGATCCATAACGTCGCGCTGCACGTTGAGTGCATCGATGACGCGGATAAGTTCCTTGTATCGGGGCGCGGCGAGCTGCACTTGGCGATCCTGATTGAAACCATGCGGCGCGAGGGCTATGAGCTGGCCGTATCGCCGCCGCAGCCGATTCTAAAGCATATCGATGGTCAGCTCAGCGAGCCGTATGAACAACTGACGATCGATATCAATAGCGAGCACCGGGGAGCGGTCATGGAAATTCTGGGCGAACGCGCCGCCACCCTCACCGATATGGTGCCCGATAACCGCGACCGGGTGCGCCTAGACTACACGCTACCGGCGCGTGCACTGCTTGGTTTTCGTACCCAGTTTATGACGCTGACCTCCGGTTCTGGGTTGCTATATCGCAGCTTTTCGCATTATGCTATTTGTCACCCCCGGCAAATTGTGAAGCGCGCCAACGGCGTATTGGTCGCCAATGGCGCGGGGCGTGCCTTGGCGTATGCCTTGTTTAATTTACAGCAACGCGGGCGGTTGTTTATCTCTCCAGGGGAGCGGATTTACGAAGGGATGGTGATCGGCAGTCATTGTCGCAGCGGTGATCTGGTGGTCAATCCAATGAAAGCCAAGCAACTGACCAATATGCGCGCCGCGGGGTCGGACGAGAATATCCAGTTAACGTCGCCACAAAAGTTCGATCTGGAGCAGGCGCTAGAGTTCATTGCCGAAGATGAATTGGTGGAGATCACCCCGGCAGCCATTCGCATCCGTAAACAGTTGCGCGCAGAGCACCAACGCAAACGCGCCCGCCATAGCACTGACCACAGCACTGGTTGAGGCATGGTACAACGCCACCCCTTAAAATAGCGCTCCGTCAAAGAGGCGATTGGCGGCAAACTGGAGCCGTGGCAGTGCAAATCAATGCTTCCTTTGTCGTCGCACCGCACCGCACCGCAAGCCGCCACAACGGATGGACACGCCCCAAGGGGCGCGCAGCACCCTAAAGTGGAGGTTTTTTATGCGTATTGATTGCAGAATCGTAGCACTGACGGTGTTGTTGGCACTCAATGCGGCACCAGCGGCGGAGGTGTTGAGCACCGCGCAGGGGGGGGCCATTCAGCTCCGTTACCGCCTGCCAAACGATGTGGTTTTATCGTTATCGCGCGACTACTATCGCTCGCGGCATGAGGCCTTGAGGCGTTATCACGCGACCCCGCTGACCGGCTTCGCACTCTCCTCTAAGGGGATCGCCGGGGTCGGTTTTTATTATTCCCATCAGCGCGCCTCCCATCAACGCCAGCACAGCTTCGCGCTGCGTAAAGGCAATGCGACGGTGGCGTTAGCGAGTGGCAGCGGGCGCTCTTTCCTAAAAACCAACCACAGCGTATATCCTAGCTTGAACCCGTATTTTGTGCACGGCGGCAGCTTGTCTGACTTTAATTATAAAAGCCTTGGAATAAACTACCAATGCGCTACTTGCGCGATGCCATTTGGCGCACGCTTGATTGGCGTCCAACTCCGCTCGGCAGGCGTCAGTACCCGCAGAGGGCTCTATCTGGGGCTCACTGGCAAGCACTTGGGGGCTGGGTTTTTGCGTGCCCAGAGGGGACGCGATCGCGTTGGCAGCGGGTTTGATTTGTCTTTGAGGGACGCCTCTTGGCGGCTTTTTGTCAACCGCATCAGCAGCACCACTGGCGCCCGGCTTGAGCGTCTCGGGATCAGCTTCTCACGGCGTGCATCGACCTTTTCGCTGAGCTATGAAAACCTAGAAAACCCCCTCTATCGGGAGAGTGATGCGCAGCGTATCAGCCTGCGTTATCAGTTGGCACTGGGTGAGACAAACAAACCCGGGCACCCCGTGGTGATCCCCGATGAGGGGGCTGAACAACCGTTCCCCGAGGATGCACCTGACGACACCGGCGATCTACCGCCCCAATGGCCTTCCGCGGGGGTACTGATCGGCGGTGGCGCGGCGGTTGTGGGTGCTGTGCTGTTGCTCTCTTCGGGTGATAAGGGTAGCGACAACGCAATCCGCTTGAGTGCTGAGGATGATGCTGGGTTGGCGGCACTAACCCTTTATAACCCACCCTCAGTGGCGATGAACCTTGAGTACGGTGGCTGGGTGTACCGTAACGCGGACAACACCTATGCGCACACTGAGGCGGTCATCGGTGACAATGATAGTGTCGATATTCCTGAGTCTTTACTTCCACCGGGCACCACCCGGGTTGCCAGTTACCATACCCACGCCGCCTATGACCCATTGTATGATAACCAGAACTTTTCGAATACGGATAAAGGTAGTGCTTTAATGTTTCAGGTTAACAGTTACCTAGGTACACCGCGCAGTTGCGATAGTGTAAATCGTGTTACGAGCGCTGATAGACATGAATTCGACAGCGGTTGTGCCAAAAAGTTTCTTTGGGAGACGGCGGAGATAACGGGGATGTTTGAGGTGACGGGGGAGGTGACTGTTCTTGGGGCCATACCGAATTGAACGTGCGGCGACTTCGTGCTGGTTTTTGAAGGGCTTTGCTGAGTTGGGGTAGCCCCCTTCTGGGGCGCTTGCCGTAGGGACGCAAGCGGTGGTGCCGTGCGTTACAGCGTGGCAGCGCCAAACTGCAACAGCACGGCACCCAGCGTTACCAGCAGCGCGGCGAGCAGCCGTCTGCGGCCAAATGCTTCGCCCATCAGGCGCGTGCCAATCAGTACGGCGATCAGCACTGAGGTCTCGCGCAGCCCCGTCACCACCGCTAAAGGTGCCTGCCCCATCGCCCAGATGACCAGAGCGTAGGCGATAAAGGCAACGATGCCGCCACTGATCCCCGGGCGCACCGCAACGCTGAACGAATCCCGCCACCGCCCGCGCCGCAACCCGGCGGTGGCGATACCTAGCGGAATCGCTTCGAGAAAGAATAACCAGGCGATATAGCTGAGGCTATTGCCAGCGTGGCGCACCCCTAAGCCATCGCAGACTGAATACAAGGCGATCGCCCCCGCGGTACCAAGCGCAAAGCCAATGGGCTTCATTTCGCCCGCATGATAGCGCTGCCGTGGCAACAGCAGCGCGACCAGCGGTGAGAGCATGATGATCCCAAGGCACAGCAGCGCCAAAGCAAACACTTGGACGCGGGTAACCGATTCCCCGGCTAACAACCACGCCCCTGCGGCGACCAGCACTGGAGCGAAACCGCGGGCAATCGGATAGACCTGACTTAGATCGCCATGGCGGTAAGCGCTGATCAGCAGGTAGTAGTACAGGTTGTGTATGCCGACGGAAAACAGCAGGTAAGGCCAACTTGCGGCAGCGGGTAACGGCAGGAAAGGGATCATCAGCAAGCCAAGCACGCCCGGAGTGCAGATCACGTAGGTTTGGATCACCAACTTGTCGCTGCTGCCCTTGACCAACGCATTCCATAGCGCATGACACACCGCTGCTAACAGCACGGCAGCGAGCACCACTGGCGACAAAGTCATCATCGCATCAACCGCTCGCTTTTACGGGTGACTAAAACAGCGCCGCCGGCAACAGCAGACGAGCGGGCAGCTGATCGTTGCCCCTCTTTGAAACTTTGCAAGGGCTTGCCGCCTGCGTAAGGAGCCAAGCGCGACTTGCAGTCGATAGCGGCAAAGCAAGAGGCGGGGCGAAAAAAATGGATAATGCCAAAGCCCATTAAGGTAGCTCTGAACAGAAAGGTTTATACTCATGTTACGTGAAGATGCTCAATGGGTGAGGAAGGCCGTTTTGTGCACTCCTTTAAGCCGCTGCTGCGTTTGACGCTCTGGAAAGGGCTTCGGGCGAGGCTTTGGGATGAGAGCATGACTTTAGCCCTTTCCTGCATCTAATCTACCCGTCCCCCAATGTAACACCATGAAGGCTCCTCGAAAAGCAGGCGAAGCTGGTTTTTCGAGGCACCCCATAAGGAGTCTGTGATGGATGACATAAGCTTGGGTGAACAACACTGCATCCCTTGTCGCGGCGGCGTTTTGCGATTGGGTCGCAGCGAAGCGCAGCCCTATCTCGAACACGCCCCTAACTGGCAACCGAATGCGGATATGACACGCATCTCACGCCGCTTCACCTTCAATAATTTTGCTCTTGCTCAGGCGTTCTCGAATCGTGTCGCGGCGCTTGCCGAGGAACAAAACCACCACCCCGAGTTGACTACCGGTTGGGGTTATTGCATCGTAATGTTCCAAACTCACAAAATCCTTGGCCTGCATGAAAACGACTTCATCATGGCCGCCAAGGTTGACGCACTGCATGCCGCACAACCATAGGCCATGATAGAGCACCGCAACACCACTGCGCCGTGATTTGTTTTTATGGCGTGAAGGGGGTATACATCCATGCCCTCCTGCGGGGCTTGTCTATTGGGGGGAAGGGTTATCAATCCATAACAGAATGGGGGGGCTTACGTTACAGGTAATCATGTCCCTTCCCCCAAACTCCCCATCCCCCCATCCTGTTGATGGTTTTGCGAGGCTATCGCTGTATTATCTGCGTTGGGTCTAGTTCCTTCCCACGCCCATCTCTGCTGGTTTTTTTTTCGAGGCCCCTGTTGAATATGAACCACACACAACCAACCCGTGCGCTGAATCTGGTGCCCATGGTGATCGAGCAATCGCCGCGCGGTGAGCGTGCTTATGATATTTATTCGCGCTTGCTGAAAGAGCGCATCGTGTTCGCCTGCGGCGCTATTGACGATATGGTGGCCAATCTTATCGTGGCACAACTGCTGTTCCTTGAATCCGATAATCCAGATAAAGATATCCACTTATATGTCAATTCGCCTGGAGGGATGGTAACCGCCGGATTGGCGATTTATGACACCATGCAATTCATCAAACCCGCTGTCAGCACGATGTGTGTCGGTCAGGCCGCCAGCATGGGCGCACTGCTGTTGGCCGGCGGAAGCCCTGGAAAACGTTACTGTCTGCCACATTCAAGGATCATGATCCACCAGCCGATGGGCGGGGTTCATGGCCAGGCCTCTGATATCGATATCCACGCGAGGGAAATACTAAGCACCCGCGAGCGATTGAATAAACTTCTCGCCAAGCATACGGGGCAAGACATTGCGCGCATCCAGCAGGATACCGAGCGTGACAATTTTATGAGCGCTGACGATGCTATCACCTATGGTTTAATTGATGCCGTCATGCAATCGCGCACGATCAATACTGATGCGGAGCAGCCGCCCGACAGCGCTTAGCAGCGCTCGGGGCGGAGCGTATCCCTAGCTAGTCAACACCCCGGGGGCACGGCAGCGCAGTGCTGATGGCGCTCCAGAATCGCCAGCACGTGCGCTTTCACCCGAGGATCGACCCGGGTTGTAAGGCCGACGCTCCAGTGCTCTGCGGTTGCGAACGCACGACACTTAACGGCGTCTTTTGCGCTCATCAGCACCGGTCGATCGTCACCAAAACCTATGTCATCGGCGCTGAACCAGTGATGGTCGGGAAACGGATGCTCAATGATCGTCAATCCAACCCCTCTGAGGGTGGCGAAGAACCGCTGTGGGTTGCCAATACCGCACACGGCGTGCACCGGACGCCCTTTAAAAGCTGATAACGCCCGGCGTTGATGCGGTGCGCGTAACGCTACCGCATCTTGCGGCTGCAGGATCATGCGCATCATGCCGCCATCCTCGTTGGCGGTAGCGGTTGCCGTACCGTCAACCGTGCAGTTGACGATCAGGTCGACGGTATTCAGTCGCTCACAGGGTTCGCGCAGTGGCCCGGCGGGCAGGCAACGGCGGTTGCCAAAACCGCGCAGCGCATCCACGACAACGATCTCAACATCGCGTGGCAAGCGCAAATGCTGCAAGCCATCATCACTGATGATCACATTGACGCGGCATTCGGCGATCAACATCTGCGCGGCGGCGACGCGATCGGGCGCGGCGGCGACGGCGCAGCCGGTTTGCTCGGCCAGCAACACCGCTTCATCGCCAACCGCCGCCGGGCTGCTTGCCGGCGTTACCCGTTGCGGCCAGCTTCGCGCCTGCCCGCGGTAGCCGCGGCACACGATCCCAGGCCGCAGCCCGTGGTGTTTTAACCAGCCCGCGATGGTTATCACCAGCGGCGTCTTGCCGCTGCCCCCGACGCTCAGATTGCCGACCACGATGACCGGACACCCAAGCGCCACTGGCGACAGGATGCGGCGTTGATACAAGTGATGACGCAAGCGCATCAGCCCACCATAGGCACCACCGAACGGTGCCAGCCACAGCGTGGTCGAATCGCTGTACCACAAGCGCTCAAGCGCCTGTTGGGTGCGTGTAAACCAGCGCCGCCGCCACCGTTTTGCGCTCATGGGGAAGGTATACCTGTGGTGCACGCCTAACGCAGGCGTTATGAAGCAGCGTTGGCGCTTACGCCGAGAGGCAGTGGTAGTGCTGCGGCGGCGGCAACGGCAAGCCCGAGGAAATACTGCGTCTATTCGGCCTGAAACCAAGAGAAAAAGCTGACCAAGGAAGGGCATCACTTGGTATCGTCAGCAATAACGGCCTTATCCGTGGACATCAAGTACGATGAATCAAAAATCAGGCGAGTAGCCCTCGTGATGAGGCTATCGGCATCAGTCAATTCACGGATAAAGGTTTAACATAGGATATTATAGAAAGATGAGATAAATATATATACTTGAATTGCTACTAATAATTTGTTGGAGTTCTGGATTTATAGGAGCAAAACTCGCCTCAAATACATCTTTTGTATTTTTAATTTTATTTCTAAGATTTTCTTTTACATCTTTTTTGCTATTTCCATTCGTGCTGATCCCGATGTTAAAAATCTTTAATTGGCCATCAATTGGAATCCAGATGTTCATTGGCATTTTCGCAATGTTTGGATATTTAGTGTTTGGCGTCAAGGCCGTGGACTTTTGAGTTCCACTGGGAACTGCAGCTTTGATTTCTTCTTTGCAACCATTGGTGACTGCTGGTGCCGCCGGCATTTTCCTGAATGAAACTGTGACTGCCAGGCAGTGGTTAGGCATCTGCATCAGTTTCCTTGGCCTCGTAATTGCCATCCAAGGATCGCTTGGTGAAGCACCCCTATGGGCATTTTCGTTTCCATTTTTTGGAACGATAAGCATCGTAATCGGAACAATTTTATCTAAAAAATTGCAGAACCACAAAAAATACTCGGAACTGCCTATATTACTAACACTTTGGGCTCAGAGTTCATTTCTGCAATATTATTTGTACCATTCGTATACATTTACGAAGAATTCAAGTTTCCAACAGAGCTAACATTGATTTACCCAGTTGCATGGTTTGTAATATTCTCTACAATAGGAGCTTATGGATTCTATTGGATGTGTTTGAGGTATCGAACAGCTACCAGAGTTTCGAACCTTATATATCTGACGCCTCCCGTTATAGCAGTATGGGCTTGGGCAATGTTTGGTGAGCCTATTGCTACGCTTGCTTTAATTGGCTTTGCTATCTGCATCTCTGGAGTGATCATTGCAACGTTGACCGATAGAAAGCAGTCTCTACAACATTCTACCCGATCATAGAAAATGAGAAACAAAATTGATAGGGCGATTAGATATTAAGCTGTTGGAGGCATTCACAGCGATTGTCAAAACGGACAGTTTTACAGCAGCAGAGTATTTGAGAAGAACGCAATCGACACGGAACATATATACCATTAATCAATCAAGATGCTTGATTGCGCACGCTCCCATGCTTCGCGTGGGCCTCTCTCCTCTCCTTCTGGGAGACTGGCTTCGTTTGACGCTCTGGAATGGGCTTCGGGCGGTGCTCTGGAATCTGAAGCGTTATTTAATCCTGAAAAAACAAGCGGCGCTTAGCTTTCAGGAGAATAAGGAGGGTAAAGACGTTTTATATTGGGGAAAGGGGGAACTAATCGATCGATTCCAGTAAGTCCACGGTACCCCCCTTCTCCCCAACCCCCTATCCCCAGCAGGACCGCAGATCTTAATTGACGCCTACTGTTCTGCGACGTTGGATGCTCTGGAATGGCTTCGGGCAGTGCTTTGGAATGAGAGCATGAAGAATAGCCCTTTCCTGAATCTTCAAGTAACATGAGTATATACTTCCTATACTTCAATTGACGCCGGAACATCAGTTGTCTTACTCTCTTGTGATACTTCACCCTTAGCCCTATCTTCTTCTAAAATTTCTTTAAGGCGAGAATCTATCTTTGTTATAGCACCTTCAGAATCATGAAAATAATCTGTGGACCATAAACGTACCAATCGCCAACCAAGGCTTTCTAATATCACATGCCGAACGCGATCGCGATCTCTGGCCGATGGTGAGCTATGGTAAGTAGCTCCATCGCACTCTATACCAGCCAAATACACACCAGGGTGGTCAGGATGAGTTACCCCAAGATCAACCTTGAACTTACTTACACCTATTTGCGTCTGTACTTTCCAGCCCATATCTCTCAAGGCCCAAGCGACAGCCTGCTCAAAGTCACTATCGAATTGATCAACGCCGTAACTAGCTGTGGCCTGCTCAGCCAAAGAAATCGGTCCTTTTTCCGCAAAATCTATATAGTGCTTCAGGTGCTCGACAGCAGCAGCTGATGTGCGACTTAGATCAATCATTGAGGAATCAAAGCTAGAAAACACCAACACTTCGCTGGTTGCCCTTGTTATGGCAACATTTAATCGGCGCTCCCCTCCAGATTTATTTAACGGCCCAAAATTCATACTCATGGTTCTGACACCAACCTCTGTTGGACCGTAGCCCAAACTCAAAACAATAATATCCCGCTCATCACCTTGCACAGATTCAAGATTTTTTACAAAAACCCCGTCATATGTGTCTGTAGATTTGAAATATGGCTCTATCTCTGGATGCTTTCTGCGCGCATCATCTAACAAATCATCGATTGTGCGCTGCTGCTCTGTATTTAGGGTAACCACTCCTAAACTCTGGTGGCAGCGTTTAGGGTCTAACAGCCGCTCGACTATCTCATTAACTACAACGCGAGCCTCGACCGGATTATTTCTCCCCTTCCCTTTAGAGTACACACCGTTGACTCGATGTAGTGTAACTGCAGATTCTTTAGTATCTGATGAAGGATATGTCACCAGAGAATTCTCATAATATTTACTGTTGGAGAATGCGATTAAGGTCTCGTGTCGACTACGGTAGTGGCCCTTCAACCTAAGATGAGGCAAGCGTGCGGCTAGTGCTTGATCTAATATCGATTCCAGGTCCTCTTCATCTGGGTCGTCTGTGTTGACGGCACCACTAAAGAAACTGGTTGGCGGCATCTGTTTAGGATCTCCAACAATAATGACATTCTTACCTCTCGCAATGGCACCAACCGAATCCCAAGTAGTCATCTGAGATGCCTCATCAAAGACAACTAAGTCAAAACCATTAAAATCAGAAGGTAGAAATTGAGCAACAGATAGCGGTGACATCATCATACAAGGACAAAGATCTAATAAGCGTTCGCCCATTTCATTAAACAGCGCTCGCACTGGCTTATGTCGCGTTTTCTTTTGAAGCTCTCTAGCTAAGACGCCAAATTCTTTCGGACTATCTTTTGCAAATGGATCAGGTATTTTTTGAGCGGCGATAGCTGCCACGTATGCACTTGTGGTCTCAGCCACCTCAGCATCAAGTTTTCTAAATTCAGAAATCAATTGCTCATGAGTTGATGCCTTAAACTGACGCAACTCATCATCTCCATCTATCAATTGCGGAGCAACCCACCGACAAAATGCGGTCCGTAGTTGATCTTCAGCATCTTTGGGCAACAGAGTTCGCGCCTCTAGACTTTGAATTAGGATGGCTAAATCAAATTTTTCTGCGTCCTCTTTGGCCGCCTGCCACTCACTCCAGACTTTGAACTTAGGCGCACTCGCCAATAGCCTATCTATCGTCGCATTAATTCTTTCGACAGCTATATTTTCATCAAAATCTAGCCCTAGGCGTGTAGCATTGCTTGATGCGGCAATATAAATATCCCAACACTGCTTGAATTCGTTTTTTTGTTTAACAACCTTCGATGTGGCTAGGAAATCACGCCTATCAACGAGCATAGATTTAATCGCAGTAAGAACAACAGCTGGGTCATCACTCAGACTAATAATATTTGACAGAGCCTTGTGCGCCGCTTTACTACGAATAACCGCGTCATTTAGGCTGTCAGGCGTTGTATCCCATCCTCGCCAAATTCTATCCTCTTCAAACGGCGCAGCTAAGCGCAGGATAAAGTCTTGCAAACCTGATGCCTTTTCAATGTTGGATAACACATTCAGATCTACGAATTTTTTATAACCAAGTTTTTTGGCCGCACCATTAATTTTTATTTTTGCAAAGAAACGCTTAAGCCAACTACTTTTTGCACTCTCATACGCGTTTACCCACTCTTTAATTGGGCTGTTGGCCAGAATTTCAGGTGAGACACTATGTCCAATAGCATTGAGTGTTTGATCAAATTCATTTTTAGCCACGCTTAATTGTTCCAAGCTATCTAATAGATTCAAAATATCCTTGGCAACAAGGTAACTTAGTGGATTTGATTCAGCGGACTCAACTAAATCCGCCTGGGATGCTACACAAGTAATATTAGCTATGGTGTTGTCCTGAAGGCTAATATTAAAATTTGATGCCAACGTTATAGCAGTAGGATAGAGTGCATTGAGAGATGACTTATAACGCTTAAGGTTATCGATGACTTGGCTTTGCCAAGCATTCGACCATTTCCTGGCTTTAAGAATACGAAAATCAGCAGCATTAAGCTGGGATATATCGTTATAAGCTAGGGCCGCTATTTTTGCGGTCTTGAACATTTTGTCCATCTGACTACCGCTATCAACGGGTGCAGACTCGAATCCTGTAGGCCACGGAAGGGATAGGAAATGATCGGTTTTATATAAAACATCCCGAGCTATAGCGTCGCGTGCGGATAACCCATAAATAGACTTTTTGTGCAGGGCCTTAACAAAAATATTGAGGCGGTCTCGCTTTCCTTTTAGCACCTTAACAGAATCAACCCAACCAAGACTATTTGCGTGATGTCGCCTATCTGTTGCTTTTTTTAGCTGCTCAAGAACAGCTTTCTTATTCGCTTTATTACTGTGAAGTTCTAAACATAAGTGGTCGAGACCAACCTTTTCCATACGGCGGTATACAACATGTAGTGCAGCCATTTTCTCTGCGACAAAAAGCACCTTCCTGCCGAGCGCCATATTGTGGCAGATAATATTGGCTATCGTTTCCGATTTTCCTGTTCCAGGAGGCCCTTCCAAAACAAAGTCCTGAGGGCGACCAGAGCTCTCTACTGCAGCAAGTTGAGAGCTATCGCAATTTAGCGGTGTGAATACTTTTTCCAGATCAATTTTTTCATCAACTTCATCACTTGGCACGAACACTTCATTCTGCTTATATCTATCTTGAGGGTTGTCAACTAAGTGCTTAACGAAGGGGTTCTCTGTTAGGTCATCTAGCCGATCCTTTAAATCCTTCCACATTAGATACTTAGCGAAAGAAAATGATGCGAGAACTAAGTCTTCTACCACTTCAAAACCCGGTTGTTCAGCAATTGCAGCACGGACAGTACGCCATATTAGATCCACATCAACGCCAGATTCGTCTTCTGGCAAAGACTCTCTAAACTGATTAAGATCTATACTGTGTTCAGTGGAAAGAAACTCGATCAGCGTCATATTAAAAATAGGAGACTCATCTGGCAATTGTCTGACTTTAGGTTGTGCCCTCGCACTGGTCCTGGTTAGCTCTGCGGGAATGAGTATTAGAGGCGCGCGATAGGATCGGTCATCTTTAGGATTTTCCTTCCAGCGAAGCATACCTAAGGCAAGATACAATGTGTTTGATCCTCCCTCCTGGAGATCATTTTTGGCTTTGCGGAGCAAGCTAATTGCATTCTTCTCTAGATTCTTCTGCGCCATGTTGACCAAAAGAACATTTTTATTAAGCTGCTCCAAAGCATATTCTTTATGTATATTTGAACCTGATTGTAATCTAAAAGCCTCTTCGCTTCGCTCAGCGTCATTCAAAGGACTTTCTTCCGCAGCTAAGAAACTAAATGAACCCCTATTAGCTAAATTATCTTCTAAAGCACCTATATCTGGGCAATACAATTTAATTTGTACCGCTTTGTCTTTTAGCGCCAGCAATGAATTTCGTTTAGTGAGATCTAATAGCTTTCGCTGCCATGCATCAATACGCGTATCAGGCGTTTCCTCGACGACTTGCTCTTCCTTATTAACGGGCGGTAAAGGTGGAGGAATAGGTAAAGATAACTCAGGAGTCGCACTTAGCCCTACCTCTTCAGGCTTCTTTTCTTCGAAGGTAGACATCGGTTTGATTTTTCTGGATCGAGCTTGTTTTATATCGATTAAATAAACGAAGTCTTCTTCATTCTCCTCACTTATCAAGTCTCTCGCATGTGCTTTTGCTTGCTCAAAAGTTACTGGGGAGTCATTTGTGACGAGCGTACTTTCGAACAAAACAAGATCTCGAGTATCAACTCGTTTTCTTAGGTCCATAGGGTCATCATTGGTCAAAATTGGAAAACGCTCATCTATCAGCCATACACCAACAAATGCATGTTCTTTCCCTAGTCCAATAACAGGGTTTAGTCCCATCGATTCAAGACAGCTCGCAAACAACACAGATGTATCAAGGCAGGCGCTTATCTTCGAGGCGCTAATATCTGCGGCTAATCGTATCCTCTGCCCTTGCCGCGCAAAGTCTTGAGGCGGCGAGACATAAGCGAGCCTTTGAGCGAAAATAACATTCCATAAAGCAGCAGCCATTAAGTATGGTTTTTCTCGTGTTTTAGATTGATAACCATCTGCGCTCCGGCCATGGCCGGCCTTCTCGAGAAGTTCGGTCACTTGACGCACTAAAGACTCAACGTAGACTCCATTAGGCTTTACAAAAGCAGCCAAAAGATCAGGTTGACGGCTCTCTCCTCCCCAAAAATTAGCTGGCAGCACTGCCACTGAAATATCTCTTTTAGCAAGGATATTTGTTGGTTTATCTACATCATAAACAGTGAGAGTAATTGACACCGTCAGCTCTTCAGTTAAGGTAAAGAGGATGTTATCTTTAATATTTAGAAGTCGTTGCTGCAATGATATAGCCTGTCCAGGTCGAATTTCATCGATAGACCACTCTTCGGGTACAAAAATCTCCGGACTACATGTCAGTTGAACAGCCAGTCGCCGGAATGGTTTTTGCTTTTGTGGCAATTCACAATCCAAAAGTGGATATTGCAAACCAATATTTTTAAATAATGGGTACGCATTTTGCTGTGCGGCTAATGAAAAAGTCGCGAGGTGGTCTACCCTCAGGCTTAAAATACCACTCATATCTGGTTTCCCTAACATTCGTTGACTACCTGATCATAACTGAATGAACCTTGTAATCAATAACATACTATTTAATGGCATTGCTTATTCAGTATAGCCGTGTAATAATGATGATCTCGCAATAAGCCCAATTGATCCTGTTTTGGTCATTATTAACGCCGATAACGGATTTGTAAGGTGTTGATATTGAAAGATATTATTTTACGTACCAGAACACAAAGATAGACGCGGGCGACTTATTGCGAGATCATCATTAATAAACCATCTTCTACTTTAGAAAGGAATATTATCATGGCTCATTGTCCGAAATGTAGTTCCAAGAGTTGCGTAAAAGACGGGATCTTGAGTTTTACCTTGAAGGATTAGGCTTTTGCTCCATCGGTCGTATTTTGAAATGCAGCAATGTGACAATCCTCAATTGGATAAAAGTATTTGGGGAACAGGTAGAGGAAATACGCTCAGATTCTCCGCCAGAGATTGTCGAGATGGATGAGATGCACACGTATATATCGTCAAAAAACTACTGTTGGGTATGGACTACTGTTGACAGATGTGGAAAAAAATTTATCGACTGTGTACTTGGCGACCGTAGCACCGAGACTGGAAGGCGGTAGTGGAACAAGATCGAAAACAAAGAAATAAAGCAAGTGATGACAGATCATTGGAAACCTTACAAGCAATTTATTCCGGGTAATATCCATCTCTAATCCAAAGCAGAAACGTTTACAGAGGAAGGTTATAGCAGTCTCCTTCGTCATTTTCTAGCGAGGCTTAGAAAGACAAAATGCTATAGTAAAAGTAAAATAATGCTACGCCATTCTGTTGTGCTTTTTATGCTCAAAAAGAATGGCGGAATAGAAACTATACTAAATTAGTAATGCCAAACTACTCCATTTTCACACATAATAGGCGTTATGAAGCAGCGTTGGCGCTTACGCCGAGGGGCAGTGGTAGTGCTGCGGCGGCGGCAACGGCAGCGCCTCGCCCACCGCATCGGTCACACGGTGGCGATTCCAATGCCATTGATGCTGGCTGCGGTGGCACCTTAAGACTTTAATCCGATGCGCCTCCAACTGCACGCGGATGGCACCGTTTTCGCTGGTCGATAACAGATCAATGCCGCGCTCGCGGTAGCGTTCAACCACGGTCTTGCGCGGATGCTTGAAATAATTATACCAACCGGCGCTGACGATCCCCAGTTGTGGTTGCACTGCGTCTAAGAAGCGTGCGCTGGACGAACTGGCACTGCCGTGGTGAGGTACGATCAGCAGTGTGCTCATCAGCGATAGGTCGCTAGTGCCAATCAGCCGCTGCTCAGCGGCGCGTTGCAGATCCCCCGGCAGCAACGCCGTCGTGTCGCCGATCCGGATCTGTAATACACACGATATATCGTTGTCGTTATCCGTATCGCTGACTTGATGCGGGTGTAAAATCGTAAACATCACCCCGTCGTACACCCAAGACTGCCCACTGCGACACGCTGTAGCCGCCAGAGGCAGACGCTCGGGGCGTGAGCTGAGCACTTCGCCCACCTCGAGGAAGCGTGCGATACTGCCCAGCCCCCCGGCGTGGTCTTTATCGTCGTGGCTGATGATCAGCTTGTCAATGTACTGGATCCCTCGATAGCGAAAATAAGGCACCGCCACGCGCTCGCCCGCATCACTGTCAGAGGTGCCAAAGCGCGGGCCAGTATCATACAACAGCGCATGGTTTGCTGTCTCAATCACCACCGCCAACCCTTGCCCGACATCCAGCACAGTAACCCATGCCTGCCCCGGTTGTGGCCGCGCCGGCGTTGTTGTCAGCAACGGTAATAACATCATCAGCCCGATCCAGCGTGCCGGCCACGGATGCGGCGCACCCAACCAGAGTACGCCCACTATCGCAAACGCAAGCGCCGCCCAACTGATGCCGCCACTGACATGAACTTTTAATTCCAGCGCTGCAACCACCTGCAGCACCGCCATCAGTAGCTCGATTAACCAAGAAGCGAATATCAGCACCCACGCGCCAACCGGCTCGGAGACGGTACTGATGGCGGTGCCGGCGAGCGCCAGCGGCACGATCCCCCAACCGGCCAGGGGGATCGCCGCTAGGTTAACCAGCGGTGCCAGCAGTGGCTGGCTGCCAAAATAGAACAGCAGTAACGGAAATATGCCAAGGCTGATAGCCGCTTGAGTGCGAATTATGCGCCCCCAGGTGATCCGCGCCAAACCGTCGGCCCGCAGCAAGAGGAATTGTAACGCTGCCACGGCGGTGAACGACAACCAGAATCCGACTCCCAGCGGTGCCCGCGGGTCGAGGGCGACGATGACACAGGCTGCCGCCGCCAACGCTGCGCCAGGCAACATCGTCCGCCCGCGCAGCAGTCCAAACATCAGCGCGGCGATCATGATCAGCGCCCGCTGAGTGGGTACCGAAAGCCCTGCCACCAGCGCATAACCGATTGCCGCCAGTAATCCAGCGACGGCCCCGACCCACTGCGCCGGCAACCGCGCGCAGCCCCAATACCAGCGCCGCCACAGGCTTTGCGCCAGCATCAGCGCAAGCATCGCCAACAGACCCACATGGAGGCCGGAGATCGCCATCAGATGCGAGGTTCCAGTATCTTGCAGCGTCCGCCATTGCGCGGCGCTCATGTCACTGCGCACGCCCACTGTCAGCGCCAACAGCAGCGCCGCCGGCTCGGAGTGGTGCACCAGCAATCGGCGGATGGTATCCGCTAATCGCTGGCGTAGTTGATCGACTTTATCGAGCGGGTGGGACCACGCCGGGGAATGCAGCGGTGCTAGGAACTCGCGCACATAGCCGGAAGCCACCATGTTTTTTTGAAAACTCCAGCGCTCGTAGTCGAACCCACCGGGGTTACTGAAACCCACCGGGCGGCGCAGACGCACCGCCAGACGCCATCGATCACCCGCGCTTAGCGTCGGCGCTTGGCGATCGTAGCGCGTCAGCCGGACCAAGCCGGAAAATGCCGCTGGCAGCGCTGCTGTTGGCACCGCCGCAGACGCTTCTTTGGTATGCTGCGGTTCAATGCGCTCCACGCGAAACCAGAAGCGCACGCCTTGCTCTAACATAACCGGCAGATCAACGACCATGCCAGTTACGACGATGGTTTTCCCGGTCAACTCAAGCGGTAGCAGGTGTGCGCGTGCGCTGTTAGCATCGACCGCAGCCCAAGCGAAACCGGCCAAAGCGAACGCCGCCCACCACCAGCGTTTGACAACCACCAGCAGGCAACAGACAATCACTGACCCGAGCACCCACCCAGACGGGAGAGCCTCACAAAAATGCAGGCCCAATACGCCAACGATAAATGCGATGCAGGCTAAACGCATGGAGGCTGGATCAGGTTACGCCGCCATGGCATGGCGGCTTTGGCGTACGCGCCGCACGCTGCCAAGGGAGCCCGAGCGGCACCAGCGGCACCAGCGGCACCAGCCGATTGAGTGATCAACCGCTAACATAAAAATAGGGTACCTTGAGAAAACCTAAAATGGGATAAGGGTTTGGCGCAAGAGATGTTATGAGATATTCCGTAATCCATTGATTTTCATACACTTTATCGGACATCAAAAAACTTCAGCGGGATGGGGCTAGGAGGAAGGGACATGATCACCTGTAACGTAATCCCCCATTGCTGTTATGGGTTTATAACCCTTCCCCCAATAGACGGTACCTCGAAAACCATAATTGATGGTCTCGCAATAAGTCGCCCGCGTCTATCTTTGTGTTCCGGTACGTAAAATAATATCCTTGAATATCAACATCTTACGAATTCATTATCGGCGTTAATAATGGCCAAAACAGGATCAATTGGACTTATTGCGAGATCATCATAATTAAGGCAATTGCGGATAGGATTTGAGGGTAGAGTAATGATAAATGCAAAAATCTATAAGTGCTTTATTTCATCTCCCAACGATACACAGGAGGAAAGAGAGATTTGCGATCAAGTTTTCAGTGAAATAAACGAAACAATAGGAGAAAAATTTAATTTTCGTATTGAATCAATAAGGTGGGAAAAGGATGTTCAACCAGGTTTTGGTAAGAATAGCGCTCAAGAACTTATTAATCGAAGAATCAAAGATTGTCAATTATATATAGGAATAATGTCTACACGATTTGGAACACCTACAGAAAATGCAGAATCAGGAACTGTAGAGGAGTTTTTTTTAGCACATGAGAGATTTACAAATTCAGAAAATGATATGAGTTTGATGATATATTTTAATGATAACCCTCCATCATCAATACATTCTATAGACCCAGATCAATTAAAGGATGTCAAAGCATTTAGGGAGTTGATTTCTGATAAAAAAGGATTATATTCAAACTATAAAGGAACTAGTGATTTTAAGAGAAAATTAACAAAACATTTGCAGGGTTTTTTCTTAGAAGATAAGGATAAAAATATAAATACGTCTTGGAAAATATTGAAATTGCTGCAACAAAGGTTAGAAGAAGCATTGTCAATGTTCTCTAACCAACCAACAATTTGGGTGGATCGGACATTATGCAAACCCAAAAGAGAAAGTAAAACTTCTACAGAGAAAACCGATGATGAGATAATCGTTATCAATGATATTGTTAATAATCCACATTCAATGATAATAAACGCATCTCCACAATTTGGGCTTACCTGTTTGTCACATTATTTAATTATTGAGGCTTGGAAAATTAACTGTTTATGGTTGTATATAGATATGGAGAAAATCAATAAGTATCCAATAGATATAAATAAAATAGTCGATAGAGAAATTAATAAAATAGGATTAAATAATAAAGAAATAAATTGCTTTGTAATTGATTCTTGGAAAACATCGAAATCTGGATCAATGAAATTATTAAGAGGCATTTGTAGTCAATATAAAGATGTGCCAATTATTGTTATGAACACTATAGGTGATTTTGATTTTTCTTCTAAAGAGAGTATTAATATTGAGAGACAATTTGATCTATTAACACTATCCGCACTTCCAAGAAGCAGTATAAGAAAAGTAGTCTCAGAATACAATGCTAAGAAGAACATAGGTGATGAAAATATGGTTTTGGATAAAATTATAACAGATATAGATATTTTAAATATACATAGAACTCCTTTGAATTGCCTTACTTTATTAAAAATATCAGAAAAACATTTTGATGAGAGTCCTGTAAATAGAACCAGAATGATAGAGATGGTTTTATTTGTTTTGTTTGATTTAGTTGAACTGCCTACATATAAATCTAAACCAGATGTTAAGGATTGTGAACATATTTTAGGATATTTCTGCGAACAATTAATAAGAAACAAACAAGATGAATTTGATAAGAATGAGTTTCTAGAGAAATTAGAGATGTTTTGCAAACAAAAATTAATTGACTTAGATGTTATGGTTGTTTTCAATACACTATTTGATAATCGTATTATTGTTAATCATGAAGGGAAATTTAGATTTAAATCAGTTTATTGGATTTATTATTTTGCAGCAAAGCAAATGCATCAAAATGAAGATTTTTTTAAGTATATTATTGATAGTCAGCAATATTCATCTTTTCCTTTAATTATTGAATTCTATACAGGAATTGATCGAAATCGCCTAGATATTATAGAAATCTTGACAAAACAATTATCCGATCAATGTGATATTATAGAAGGTAAAGCAGGATTGCATGAGGATTTCAATTTACTAAAATATCTTAAATGGGATTTTTCAGAGAATATAGAAGAATCATACCAAAGAATAAAGGAAGAAGTTTTTGCATCTAATCTCCCTGATTCGGTAAAAGATAAATATGCAGATAAGCAATATGATTCTTTCAAGCCTTATAATCAAAATATTTCTGATATTCTCCAAGAATTTACTCTTTTGGTTTTGTTAGGGAAAATTAAATCAAGCTCCAGAGCTTTAAGAAATAGTGATTATGTGGATGCAGAAGCTAAAAAGAAATTATTAAAAGAAATAACAAGAGGTTGGTATTTATTCTCAAAAGTGTTTTTTGCATTAAGTCCTATTTTGGCAAGCCATGGATATGCCTCTTTTTATGGTTATGCTCTTGTTCTTTCAGATGATTATAATAAATTCAAACCAATCGATAAAATAAGAAATATTATACTAAATGTTCCCTTTAATATCCTGTGTATGTTTAAAGATGATTTATTTTCAAAAAAAATTGGACCTTTGTTATACGATCTCATAGATGTTCAAAAGAATAAATTAATTAAACATGAATTAATTTTATTATTGATATTTAGTAGACCAAGAGGTTGGGTTAAGTACATTGAAAACTACATAAAATCAATCCCCAAAAAATCAATATATTTATTTGATGTATCAGCTTCTCTTGAGCATATATGTATATATTATTTTATCTCTGGTGAAGAGAAACATGACATAAAACGCCTGATAGATATGGTTCATGTAAAACACCATTATGGAAATAAAAATCTTATTGATAAAATGAAAAGTATCCCAACAAATAGACTTCCTAGAATAATAACCGACAAATAGCTTCTAATATTTTCTTCAATGATCGGTTGGGTGATAAATAAGCGGTGCAGATAATATATAGGCGGATTTCGGCTTAAAAATAACTCGCTTTCAGAACATAGAGTAACTTATGCAAGCCTCACAAAAATAAACCTGTTCATTATCTGATCCCATTATATTCTTGTTATCCAGCGATTTATTAAGATACTTCATACTTCATAACAAACGCTGATTCTAAGCGCACGCCCGGCAAATACGAAGGGCGGGAGAAAGGCATACCATGGGCATGAAATCACATTATCGGGTGGTGGTGATAGGTGGCGGTGTGGTCGGTGCATCGGTACTGTATCACCTTGCCAAATTCGGCTGTACCGATTGCCTGCTGCTCGAGCGTAGCGTACTCACCGCAGGTTCAAGCTGGCATGCTGCCGGCGGTGTCCACACCCTAAACGCGGATCCGAACATGTCAGCATTGCAAGCTTACACCATTCAGTTGCTGACCGAGATAGAGCAGGAATCGGGGCAATCGATCGGGCTGCACCTGACCGGCGGCGTGTCCGTAGCGGCTGATCCGGATCGCTGGCGCTGGTTGCAGTCAACGTATCACACCTTCCAGACCATGGGGATCGAAGATTGCCGCCTTATTGGGCCAGATAAAATCCAGGAATTGTGCCCGATCATGCGTGTTGATGACCTGCTCGGCGGGCTGTGGGCTGACCGCGAGGGCTATATTGACACCACCGGCGTAGTGCATGCTTACGCCAAATGCGCGCGCCTGCGCGGTGCGCAGGTGATGGAGCATAATCGCGTACTCGGTTTGCAGCAAACCCGCGCTGGGGAGTGGCTGGTCAGCACTTTGCACGGCGATGTGGTCGCTGAACACGTGGTCAATGCTGGCGGGCTGTGGGCTAAGCACATCGGACGCATGGCGGGGCTTGCGCTGCCCGTCGCTCCATTAGAGCACCATTATCTGGTGACTGAAGCGATCCCTGATCTGGTGCAACTAGTCAACGAGGTGCCGATGATGGTTGATCTGGAGGGTTTTACTTACCTGCGCCAGGATCAGCAAGGGGTGCTGCTCGGTATTTATGAGCGCAATTACCAGCATTGGCATATGGACGGTGCGCCATGGGATTATGGCATGGAGCTTAATCCTGAGGATATCGATCGCATCTCGGATGAATTGGAGATGGCTTACAATCGCTATCCGGTGCTGCAAACCAGCGGCGTCAAACGCTGGGTCAACGGCGCATTTACCTTCTCCCCCGACGGTAACCCTCTGGTTGGGCCGATACGCGGCGTGCCCGGCTACTGGTGCGCCTGCGCGGTGATGGCCGGTTTCCTGCAAGGCGGCGGAGTCGGTAAATCGCTCGCCGAGTGGATACTCTACGGCGAGCCGGAAGCCGACTGTTTTGCGATGGACGTGGCGCGCTACGGTGACTTCGCCGGCAATCGCGAATATGTGCGTCAGACCACCGGTCAGTTCTACTCGCGGCGTTTTGTGATGACCTACCCAAACCAGCAACTGCCGGCAGGGCGATCGCTTCGGATGGCACCGGCGCATACCGCAATGACCGCCGCCGGCGCACACTGGGGGTGTTCATGGGGTCTGGAAGTACCGCTTTATTTCGCCCCTCCCGGGTTCAGCGAAACGCCGACTTTGCAGCGGTCGAATGCCTTCGATATTGTCAAACAGGAATGCCAGCGCGTACGCAACGCCGTTGGTATGCTCGATATCAGCGGCTTTTCCCGCTTTAAAGTCAGTGGCGTCAACGCCGAGCAGTGGCTGCAGCGGTTGCTCGCCAGCCGCCTGCCCGCACCGGGGCGCGTGCGTCTGGCATTAATGCTCAGCCCCGAGGGGCGGCTTAAAGGCGATTTAACGGCGTTCCAATGGCCGGATGGTCAATGGTGGCTGATGGGTTCGTATTACCTGCGGGAATGGCATATGCGCTGGTTCCATCAGCACCTTGACAGCGGGGTTTGCGTGTGTGACATCAGCGATGACATCGTCGGCTTTGCGCTGTCAGGCCCACAATCGCAGCGCGTATTGGCGCACGTAACCCATCAGGATGTGTCAAGCCAAGCGCTGCCGTTCATGGGCTGCGGCGTGTTCGACATTGGCATGATCGGTGCTCGCGTCGGACGTTTAAGCGTTACCGGGGAGCTTGGCTACGAGATCCACTGCCGTGCCAGCGAACATATCGCGTTGCGCCAGTTGCTGCTTGAAGCGGGCGCTGACCACGGACTTATCGAATACGGCTATAACGCGATGTCGTCGCTGCGCCTTGAAAAAAGCTTCGGCGTCTGGTCAACCGAATTCACCCAAGCCTACACCCCGCTGATGAGCGGCATGGATCGTTGGATATGCTGGGACAAAGACGACTTTATCGGCAAGGCTGCCGCCGCCAGAGAGCGCCGGCAGCCTTCCCCAGGCACCTTGACGCGACACACTTCAGTCACCCTTGCGATCGACGCTAAGGATGCCGATGCAAGCGGCTATGAACCGCTGTGGCATGGCGATCGCCGCGTTGGTTTCATCACCTCTGGCGGCTATGGGCATGCCGTTGAACGCTCGCTCGCACTGGCGCTTGTTGAGCGTGAATACAGCACCATCGGCACCGCGTTCACGGTGCCTGTGGTTGACCTTGCGCGCCAAGCGACGATCATCCCAGCATCGCCTTGGGACCCGAGCGGCGCACGCATGCGCGTCTGATCCGCGTGCGGCATGCGATCAGCGTTGCGCCGTCAAAGCGGCGTCGGTGGTGACAATGCGGATCGGATTAGCCAAGCTGCGGTGCACCGGGCAGCGGTCGGCGATCTGCAGCAGTTTACTGCGCATCGCGGCATCAAGCTCACCCTCAAGCTCGATACTGCGCTCAATGCTATCGAGCATGTCCGATGCGGATTGTTGCGCGCAATCGGTGCAGTCGCTGGCGTGGATGCGCTGGTGTCGCAGACGCACCGAGACGCGCGTAAGCGGCAGGTTGCGGCGGGTGGCGTACAGGCGTAAAGTCATCGCCGTACAAGCACCCAAACTGGCGAGCAACAGTTGATAAGGATCAGGCCCGGTGTCGGCACCGCCCACGTGCCGGGGTTCGTCCACCGCCAGATGGTGCCTTGCGGTGAAGATGGTTTGAGTAAGCCTGTCACCGACTTCGCGCACCAGCACCTCGGTGTCACCAACTGTCGGACGCGCCGCGCCGGGTTGCCTCCCGATCACATAGCGTGAAGCCCAAGCGGCAATGGTCGCTGCGGCATATTCCGCATCACGTTTGTCGGTCAGCAGGTGATCGGCATCGTCGAGTGACACAAAGCTCTTCGGGTGCTTGGCCGCTGCAAAAATACGCGCCGCATTGTCGATCTCAACCACGCTGTCGATTGGCGAGTGCATCACCAGCAATGCTTTGCGCATTGAGCGAATGCGATCCGCCAGCCGCTGCTGCTCGATATCTTCGATAAATTCGCGGGTGATAGTGAACTTGCGCCCGGCTAGGTTGACCTGCGCCTTCCCGGTGCGCTCGATCTGCTCGCGATCGGAAGCGAACAGATGCGTCACGTGCCCCGGCTCCGCCGGTGCCCCTATGGTCACCACCGCGCTGACCTCAGGGATCTCGCCGGCGGCGGCAAGTACCGCGGCACCGCCAAGACTGTGACCGATCAGCAGGAACGCTGGCATCAGGTGTTGGCGCAGATGATCGGCGACCTGTATCAGATCGGAGATATTGGAACTGAAGTTGGTATTGGAGAAGTCGCCGTCGCTGCTGCCGATGCCGGTGAAGTCGAAACGCACCACGCCAACCCCGTGCGCGACCAAGGCGCGACTGATCCGTGATGCAGCGGCAATATCTTTTGAGCAGGTGAAACAGTGCGCGAAAATCGCATACCCGACAGGTTCTGCTGAGGGACGTTCCAGTAATGCCGCGAGGTGTTCCCCAGAGCGGTTGACGATCGTCAGCTTACGCCGCGCAGGCGGCGGTGCAGTAGTGGTTGACATAGTTCCCCCGAGATTGTGAAGAAAAATAACGAAAGCCATAAACCAGCCCGCGTACGCCATCGACTGGATGTTTAGGGCACCTCGAAAAACTGCGCGAAACTAGCTCATTTCGAGGTGCCGTCTATTGGGGAAATGATCCTTCCAACAATCATTTCGTGGTGCCGTTGAGCGGATCGAGGGGCCAGTGAACGGCGCGCCGCCGCCGCGCCTCATTAAAATGTTGACCTCGCAAAAGGGCACATTGATCCTGTTTTAGCTCTTATTAACGCCTTAACGCCCCTAGTGAATTCCTAAAGTGTTGCTTTCCTGGATAGTATTTTACGTACTGGAACACAAAGATAGTCGCGGGTGACTTATTGAGAAACCATCAGAAATAAAACAATCCCTTCCCCCAATAGACAAGCCCCGCAGGGTACCTCGGGAAACTAACGAAGCTGGTTTTTCGAGGTACCCTTAGGAGCGCTTTTTAACTTTGGCTCGACAAGACGGTAGAATACCCAGTGAACTGCGAAAAACGATTATGAATCGAGGCGCTTTGCGGAACACAACGCAGAGTATAACAGATTGATCTATAACCGCTTCCTCAATGAAACATAAACTAGGTGACGCTTCAGAAAAACACCGCAGGGCGGTTTTTTTCTGAGGTACCTATCGAAATTCTTTCGAAACCGTGCTATGGTTTTATTGCCTGTCACTTAGGACACCTTGAGACACCCTTAGCTGATCAATGATGTTGCTACCGATATTGCATTATCCAGACCTACGCTTGCGTAATAAAGCCAAGCCTGTTACGGCGGTCACTGATAAAGTGGTACGGCTGCTGGATGACATGCTGGAAACGATGTACGCCGCACCCGGCATCGGCTTAGCCGCAACCCAGGTCGGCGTTGCGTTACGCTTGGTAACCGTTGATGTTTCGCCGCAGCACGACCAACCGTTGCACCTTATTAATCCCGAGATTATGAGCACCGCAAGCCGTTGCGAGAGCGAAGAGGGCTGCCTTTCGGTACCTGGCATTTATGACATCGTGGCGCGCGCCGAGTATATCCGCTACCAGTTTCTGGACTCCAACGGTATCCTGAAGACAGCTACCGCGGAGGGTTTATTGGCGGTGTGTATCCAGCACGAGATCGACCATCTGAACGGGAAACTGTTCATTGATTATCTTTCCGCACTGAAGCGTCAGCGCATCCGCAAGCAAGCTCACAAACAGCAACGCGAAGCGCAAGCGGCGCGCTGACTGCGGATTCTGGCATCCACAATACCCACGCCGTGAAGCGACTGTTTGCCGGCACTCCAGAATTTGCCGCATGCATTCTGGAGACCCTGTTAGCGCAGCGGGTCAGCGTGGATGCGGTGCTGACACAGCCCGATCGGCGCGCCGGTCGGGGGCTGCACGCGCAGCCAAGCGCCGTCAAGCGCTGCGCGATGCGCCACCGCATCCGCGTACTGCAACCGCCAACGCTTGCCAACCCAAACGCGATCGCAGCGCTCGCTGGCGAAGCAGCGGACCTGTGGATAGTTGTCGCGTATGGGTGCATTCTACCGCCGCCGCTGCTGCATAAGCCGCGCCATGGTTGCATCAATGTACACCCTTCGCTACTGCCGCGCTGGCGCGGCGCGTCACCCATCCAGCATGCGCTGCTTAGCGGTGATACCACCACCGGCGTTACCTTGATGCGCATGGACGAAGGCATGGACAGCGGCCCGCTCCTAGCTGCTGTCGAATGCCCGATCAGTGCAGAAGATACCGCCGCTACGTTGCATGACCGTCTTGCTGATGCCGCTGCAAGGCTGCTGCTTACGCATTTGCCGTCGATAGAAAACGCCACGCTCCCGGCGCTGCCGCAGGACGCTGCAGGCGTTACCTATGCGCCACGGCTGCGTAAGGCGGACGCTGTGATCGACTGGCATAACAGCGCCGCAATGATCGACAGACACATTCGCGGCATGGCCCCATGGCCAATAGCGTACACCCACATCCGCTACCCTTTGCGCTCACCGGTGGTGCTGCGGATACGGTGGGCGCGCCCGCTGGCGATAGCGGCGCAGGCCCCGCCGGGGACGGTATTGACAAGCGATAACGATGGCATTGTGGTGCAGTGCGCAGAAGGTGGGATGCGCTTGCTAACTGTCCAAGCGCCGGGGGCGAAGCCGATGAGCGCCGCTGAATATATCCACGGTCATCCGCTGCAACCGGGGTGCTTGCTGGGCTGAAGCGCAGCAGCATCGATCGAAAGCGATGGCTGTCAGCGCTTTGAGCACGCCACGCTCACCTGCTAGCGGCAGCCTGCCGCGTTTAGCCGCCAGCCGCGCAGTGCTGGCGGTGCAACACAACGGGCGCTCCTTAGCAACAGTGCTGCCGCAATGCCTCAATCAGTTGCAACATAGTCAGGAGCGGGCGCTGGCGCAGCATTTAGCATTTGGTTCACTGCGCTGGTGGTGGCGCCTAGATGGGCTGTTACGAGAGACCATGCAACAGCCGTTGCGCGCGCGCGATGCGGACCTTCAGGCGCTGCTCATCGTCAGCGTTTATCAGTTGCTTTATACCGCGGTGCCGCATTATGCAGCAATCGCGATCACGACACAGTTAATCGCTAAGGGCCGTAAGTCTTGGGCGCTGGGATTGGCAAATGCGGTGCTCAATCGCATCAGTCGCAGCGCCGAAGAGCTATTGGCGATCGTTGATAAGTCCCCAGAATGCCGTTGGTCGCATCCACGTTGGCTGCTTGATCGCCTGCGTGATGATTGGCCTGATGACTGGCGCAGGATCGTTGCGGCCAACAATATCAAAGCACCGATGAGCTTACGCGTGCATCGCGGATGCGGCGGCATTGATGCTTACCAACGGCGCTTGCAGTTGCTCGGGATGCGCTCTTGTACGGTGGCGTATGCGCCGGATGCGTTGATCCTAGAGGAGGCCTGTAGCGCCACTGAATTGCCTGGTTTCGCAGAGGGGTGGGTGTCGATACAGGACACGGCGGCGCAGTTGGCTTGCGACCTGCTCGCCCCACAGCCCGGTGACCGGGTACTGGATGCATGCGCCGCGCCCGGCGGCAAAACGGCGCATTTGCTCGAACGTGAGCCGCGGATCGCCGAGTTGCTTGCCGTTGAAGTGTCTGCTGAGCGCATCCCCCTCCTCGAACAAACCTTGCACCGGCTGCGGCTCAAAGCGACTGTGGTGCACGGGGATGCAACATGCCCGCAGCAGTGGTGGCATAAAAAACCACTACAACGCATCCTGCTCGATGCGCCGTGCAGTGCCACTGGGGTGATCCGCCGCTGGCCGGATATCAAACACCACCGGCGCGCCGATGACTTGGCGGCACTGACCGAGCAACAGCAACGCCTGCTTGAGGCGCTATGGCCCTTGCTGTCGCTTGGCGGAATTTTGCTGTACGCTACCTGTTCGTTGCTGGATTGCGAGAACGCCGCGCTGGTGGGCGCTTTTGTCGCACGCCACCGTGACGCAGTGGTGTTGCCGATAACCGCAGATTGGGGACGCGCCATGCGCATTGGACGGCAGATCGTTGTCGGTGATGACGCGATGGATGGATTCTATTACGCGCTCCTGCAAAAACGCAGCCAAGGCGCATCAGCCGCTTGACTAGGCGCGGTGTGGATGGTGGATGGTGCCGGCTGCGGGACTCGAACTCGCGACCTGATGCTTACAAGGCAACTGCTCTACCAACTGAGCTAAGCCGGCGGCGGGGGTTCCTGATCGATCCAAGAAGCTTGCCATAGCCGTACAGTGACGGCATGGATAAGATAGCTTGGATCCTAGTTTGCAGTTAAATCAAGCCTGTCAATTGCTCCAAAGGCGCTCGTGTGTGTCCTTGTAATCCTTCAAGAGACTTGATTGAGATCGTTTCTACACTGTGCGTGAGAGTTCCTTCCCCCAAGCCCTTACCCCCCCAGTATAGCCTTCGCTTTCGACTTAGCGCCGTGCATCTTGCTGCGTTGGATGCTCTGGCAATGACTTCGGGCGGTGCCCTAGTATAGTAAGGTTTGGTTATACTCCCCCCTCCTGTATCTCCAAGTAGCATAAGTATATGTTACAAAAAGTTGTTGCCGGTATCATCCAGCGTAAGGACCGAAGTTTGCTGCTTAGCGAACGGCGGCAAGGGACGCATCTCGCCGGATTGCTGGAGTTCCCTGGCGGCAAAATTGAAGCACAGGAATCCCCGTTCAGCGCATTACGTCGGGAACTCAGTGAAGAGCTTGGGATCACCGTCAACACCGCGAGGCCGTTAATCACGATCCGCTGGCGCTACCCTGGGTTGTATTTGCAGATTGCGTTCTGGCGGGTAACTGACTACGCCGGTGCCGCGCAGGGGCAGGAAGGCCAACGCCTGCAATGGCTGCCATTAGCCGCTATCAAAGCGGCGCAACTGCCGGCGACCAATGCCGCCGTGCTGACGGCTTTGTCCTTGCCCGATCAGTACGCTATTACGCCTTCCAAAGCGGCTGGGACAGAGGCTTTTCTGCAGCGTGCGGAGTACCTTATGCGCATCTCTCGGGTGCGGATGCTGCAATTGCGCACGAAATCCAGCGCACCAGATGAGCTCGTCTGGCTGGCAACGCAACTGCAACCGCTTTGCTTACGCTACGGTGCTTCGCTACTGATCAACGGTGCGGTTGCGATCGCACGCCGGTTTCCCTACGTTGGCGTCCAACTAACGGCTTCCCAACTGCATCAATACCGCTCCCGACCGTTGCCACCGGATCGTCGCGTGGGCGCTTCATGCCATAATGCCGACGAACTCGCTAAAGCCGCTGCGATCAACGCCGATTTTGCAACCCTCGGGCCGATCCGCCGTACCCCTAGTCATCCTGACACGCCGGGGATCGGCTGGGACGCGTTTCGCGCCCTGACTGCTGATGCCCTGCTGCCGGTGTATGCGTTAGGCGGAACCTGTCGCAGCGATATAGAAACCGCATGGTCAAACGGCGGGCAAGGCATCGCCGCTATCCGCGACTTCTGGGATGAGGCTTAAAGGGTGGCACCTGCGCTGCGGGAGCAGCGGCGCGATGCGCTGCGATGCGCTACGTGCGCTGCTTGCGGATCCTGCGCAAAGCCTGCAACTTGGCTGCCGCCTGGGCGAGTTCGGCGCGCGCTTCAGCCTCGTAAAACTTTCCGCTGCGCTCCGCCAGCATCCGTTCAGCATCTGCTTTAGCCTGTAGCACCAAGGACTCTTCCAGATCCTCAGCGCGTTCACCGGTGTCCGACAGCACCGTAACGATGTGCGGCTGCACTTCCAGAATGCCTCCGGATACATAGAAGTCATCCTCGCTGCCATCAGGGCGCTTAGCGCGCAACTCCCCGGGCTTCAGGCGCGTTATCAGCGGCGCATGGCGCGGCAAGATGCCTAACTCACCCATCACACCAGGGGCGATCACCATCGTGCAGTCGCCGGAAAACAGCGCTTTTTCTGCGCTTACGATGTCAAGTCGAATGGTTGCAGTCATCATCTATCCCTCGGTGATGGCGTCACGCTGAATGCTGTAGCGCGTGGCGTGCCGCCAACGCTAGGCAATTACATCGATTTTGCGCGTTCCTGTACTTCATCCAGAGCGCCGGCCATGTAAAACGCCTGCTCTGGAATATGGTCGGTTTCCCCATCACAGATCGCCTTAAAGCCGCTGATCGTGTCTTTCAGCGATACGTATTTGCCGGGAGAGTTAGTAAAGGTCTCGGCAACGAAGAACGGCTGTGATAAGAAGCGTTGGATTTTGCGCGCCCGGGCCACCGCCAGCTTGTCTTCACTGGACAACTCATCCATCCCTAAGATGGCAATAATGTCGCGCAGTTCCTTGTAACGCTGCAAGACCCCCTGGACCCGGCGCGCGATATCGTAGTGGTCCTGCCCAACAACCAGCGGGTCCAATTGACGCGAGGTGGAATCCAACGGGTCAACCGCTGGGTAGATCCCCAATTCGGCAATCTGGCGTGATAATACTAACGTCGCATCCAGATGGGCAAAAGTGGTCGCTGGCGATGGGTCGGTCAGGTCGTCTGCCGGTACATAGATGGCTTGAATAGAGGTGATCGAGCCGGTTTTGGTAGATGTAATGCGTTCTTGCAATACGCCCATTTCTTCCGCCAGCGTCGGTTGATAGCCAACCGCCGATGGCATCCGCCCCAGCAATGCCGAACATTCGGTGCCGGCTAAGGTATAACGGTAAATGTTATCGACGAAAAATAACACGTCGCGACCGTCGTCACGAAAATATTCGGCCATGGTCAGGCCCGTCAACCCCACCCGCAGCCGATTGCCGGGCGGCTCGTTCATCTGGCCATACACCAATGCCACTTTGTCCAGCACGCCCGACCCCCGCATTTCATGGTAGAAGTCATTGCCCTCGCGGGTGCGTTCGCCAACGCCGGCAAATACCGAGTAGCCGCTGTGTTCGATTGCAATGTTGCGGATCAGCTCCATCAGAGCAACCGTCTTACCCACGCCAGCACCGCCAAACAATCCGATCTTGCCGCCTTTATTGAATGGACAGATCAGATCGATGACCTTGATGCCGGTTTCCAAAATCTCGATCCCGGCGGCTTGATCCACGTAGGCGGGTGGTTTGCGGTGGATCGGCCACGATTCGGTGTTGCCAATCGCGCCTTTGTCATCGATCGGGCACCCTAATACGTCCATAATGCGACCTAATGTCGCAACGCCGACCGGCACCGATACGGGGCCGCCGGTGTTGTTGACCGCAACGCCGCGTTGCAGACCATCGGTAGAGCCCATCGCAATGGTGCGCACGACACCGTCACCGATCTGCTGTTGAACTTCCAATGTTAGGCCACCATCGGTCAGCAGCGCATCGTACACTTTGGGTACCGATTGACGCGGAAATTCTGCGTCCACTACGGCACCGATTATTTCGACGATATTGCCGGAACTCATGTGTTGCTCCTCAAGGGATAACGCGTTAAACGTTTGATCTTTAAAAGGCTACTTCAGCGCACTCTAACTGATAAGCAGATCAGTTGCTTTGTTTCCTTTTCTCTTGTTCCGCTTTCTCCTTTATTATTTCTTCAGGAGATTCAGAAAAATCTTCGGATTCACATTTCTTTTTAACAGCCGCAGTTCGTAGTGCCTTAAATTCACCTTTAAGATTTGAATACTCTTGCGCCTCAGGGCCGTCGCCACCTTCAAGAAAAAACAAAGCTGGCCAAAATAAAACCAGTCCCACAGTCATTTGAAGTGCGTCATTATTTGCTGTCCGATTGAGGTTTTGATACAGTGCGGTGGTTCTTTCTGACACATGATTCATTTCAGTTATGATTTGATCGCAGTCATAATCTTTGTATTTTAACGGCGATACATAAGTTGTACTTAATTTATCTGGCGAGGTTGCACAACCACCAAGAAATACTATCCCTCCAATCAGAATGGTTGCGATAAGGTTTTTACTCATGCCAACCTCCTTTGATTTAACAGCATGGCAAGCATACTAATGAGAACCTCGAAAAGTTAGCTTCGCGCAGTTTTTCGAGGTGTTACTACTCATATCGCCGCCGCACCGCTGACGATCTCGGATAATTCCTGGGTGATCGCCGCTTGGCGCGCTTTGTTGTACTGTAGCTGCAACTCGTCAATCAGATCGCCGGCATTGTCGGAAGCGGCTTTCATGGCGACCATGCGCGCCGCCTGCTCGGAAGCAATGTTTTCCAGCACCGCCTGATAGACCAGCGATTCAATATAGCGTCGCAGCAGGTGATCGAGCACATCGTGCGCATCGGGTTCGTAGATATAGTCCCAGCGGTGTTTGATTTCTGGTTCATCCGCCGGTTCACGCGGCAGCAGTTGCTCGATCACGGGGTGCTGGGTCATCGAGTTCACAAAATCGTTGTACGCGATATAGACCCGATCAACCGTACCCTCGGCATACCGATCCATGACCAGCTTGACAGCACCAAACAGATCCTGTGCTTTGGGAATATCGCCGATCTGGGTAACCGCTGCTAACAGATTCACATTCATGCGACTGAAGAACGCCGCTCCCTTATTGCCGATGATGCAAAAATCGCTGTCGATCCCGCGCTCGCGCCACGCATCCAACTCGAAAACCAACTGGCGGAAGAGATTATTGTTCAACCCGCCACATAAACCGCGATCGGTCGAGATCACGATATAGCCAACGCGCGAAATATCGGGATGGGTGATTAAAAACGGATGCTTGTACTCGCTGTTAGCGGCAGCGACATGACCAATTACCTGACGCATCTTCTGTGCATAGGGGCGAGCATGAAACATGCGCTCTTGAGCTTTGCGCATTTTGCTTGCCGCGACCATCTCCATCGCACGCGTGATCTTCCGTGTGTTCTGCACACTTTTGATCTTGGTACGAATTTCTTTTGCACCTGCCATCGCTTATTCCGTGTTAGGTAGTTTTATGGTCATAAGTTGCTGTTTCTAGCATGATGAACAAAGGGATGTGTACTCTCCAAACTATTTGAACAATCTCAACTGTTTGGTTTTGTAATGTATTCAGGAAGTTTTGCTTCATTGGCGCTGGTTACTTGGGTTATTTCTTCACTTAATTCTATTGCTTTGGAAAAATCTGTTTCATTTATCTTTGTTTCTTTATTGAACTTAGCGCTTAAAAAATATGATTTTTCAAAATTGGAAGCAATTAAGTTACTATTTAAAAAATTCACTTCCTCAAATATACATTCATAAAACCAAGAATCTGATAAATTAAAATCGGATAAATTTGCGTTCCTAAAATCCGCATAACATAAATAGATATTGGATAAGTCATATTTCGTGCTGTTTATATCTCCGTCATGCCCTTCAGTCAGTTTGGCAATAGTTTTAACGGCTGCTTCAATATCTATGGTTAGTTTTTTTAATTCTTCTTTTTTTATATAATCTAATTTTCCATATTCTAAGTATGACTGATTGTGTCGAATAAAGGCGCAAAGTGTATTAACAACAACTGTAAATTCATCTTTATTTGTTTCTGCAATTTTCCCTAAGGCGTAAATTGCACCCAGGCGAACCGCTTCCTGCTCATTGCCCAGCAGCTCAATAGACTTAGCAAAAGTCTCATTAAGCAAGCGATCGCTATTTATTTTATTTTCAGACTCTAATACTTTTGTGCGTGTACTGGAAAAATACAAGCCCACAATTACGAGAGGTGCTGCTAATAGAAGTGCTAATCCTCTTGTAGAGTCACCATATATACATGTTATCCAAAAGGAGAAGGGTAGCCATAATAAGAACGAGGGTGCAAAAATAACCCAGAATTTATGGTCTTTCAAGTATTTTATAAATTTACATGCAAGGTCTTTCAAGTATTTTATAAAATTACGCATTTAATTGATAATCACAAAATGATGGGCGTTTCTCCATAAAGGCATCACTGCCTTCAATTCTTCTGCCACAACTAGGACAACGCTTACTACTCAACCATAAATGTTCAGGTATGGCTAAAAATTCATTAATATATAAACCTTTAGTTTGTTCCCATGCGTCTTTTAATCTTTGCGCATCTTGCTTGCCTCGCATACCAAAATAGGGGAAGTGATGTAAAAAATAACCAAAACACTCATTACAATCTTGTGCATATTTTTGTGTATCTAAAATATGCAAATGCCAAAAATCATCTATCTGAGTTGATGGTACAATAGCAGTATTTGGATTTTTCAAACACAGTACCAAAAATTTTCTATATTCATCACACACTTCTAAAGCATAACTAAATGACCAACCCAGCCCCTCTTCTTTGTCCATTGCCTTAATGACAATAGGTTCTAGGTTGAGTTGCTGCAATATAAAGTCTTTGTGTTTTTGTAACATTTTCGAATCCTCCATGAATAGACCCTCTGATCTATCAATGCGATAGGTGCGAACCCTCTGGGTGTATAGTAACACTGGCGCATCCCGCCATTAGCACAGCAAACCCTATTACCTATATCAGTTGATACCAAACATATAACCGCCAAAAACAAAGCTAAAAACTGATCCCGGTACGCACCACAAACAGGTTGGCATCGGTCAGACCAAAGCCAAACAAATTGTAATAAAGCACTTCTATACGCGGGCGGTAGGACTGCTGGTAGCTCTGCCTAACAAACTCAACACCGCCGCCAACAACGACACCCAAGCCAGGCACCTCCGGACCCGAATCGGAGGCAGTCAAAGCATAGGCAAAACCAGCGGTGGCAAACGGCAAATACTGCGGTTGGACAACGCCAACGCGTCCGCGCACGCTCAAAATCCCCTTCAGTTCGCAATTCCAGTCGAACAGGATCAGGCTACAACTGGCATCAATCGTGGAATAATCGACATCCGCCTCAAAACCAGCGATCAAATCCGGGATAATCCGATAATTCTTCCCGCCATGCGCACCGATGACAAACCCTCTGATCCTATCCTTGTTGCCGTCGTTTCTTGAGGTGCTAATCCCCCCCGTACCATAACCAACATGCAGCCCAAAGTAGCCACCGTCCCAGTCGGTGCCATCAGAGCCCTCGCCCTTCGCCATCGCAATACTGCCGAATACGCTGCTGACAATGAGGCTGACAACGGCACCAAAACGCCACACTACCGACTTCATGCGGGTTGCCATAACGCAGGTCGCGTTGCGTCGTCATCGGATAAGCGATCAAGGCGCACGGCAATCACACGTAATTCGCTTTGAACTCGTCAATCGCCGCTTTCAGCTTTGCCTCAACATCGGTGTTCCATACCGGGTCGGCGTTAATCTCCGAAAGTAACGTTCGCTGGCTGGTTTGCATATAGGTTTGCAGGGCATCCTCAAACGCACTGCATTGATCAAGGGTGATATCGTCCAGATAGCCCCGGTCGACAGCAAACAAGGTTGTCGCCTGCTGCGCCACCGACAACGGTGCGTATTGTTTTTGTTTCATCACCTCCATCACGCGTTGTCCGCGCTCAAGCTGCCGCCGCGTCGCCGCGTCCAGATCGGAGGCAAATTGCGCGAATGCCGCCAGTTCGCGATACTGCGCCAAGGCCAACCGTACCCCGCCACCCAGCTTCTTGATGATCGGCGTCTGCGCCGCGCCACCAACGCGTGATACGGACAACCCGGCATTGATGGCCGGCCTGAAGTTGGCGTTGAACAGATCCGATTCGAGAAATATCTGCCCATCTGTGATCGAGATCACATTGGTTGGCACGAACGCCGAGACATCGCCTGCTTGCGTCTCGATGATCGGCAGCGCGGTCAGCGAACCGGTTTTTCCGCTTACCTCACCGTCGGTTATGGTGCTGACATAATCCTCGTTGATGCGCGCCGCGCGCTCCAATAAGCGCGAGTGCAGATAAAACACGTCACCGGGATAGGCTTCACGCCCCGGCGGCCGGCGCAACAGCAGCGATACCTGACGGTAAGCCCACGCCTGCTTGGTCAGATCATCGTAAATGATCAGCGCATCTTCGCCCAGATCCCTAAAGTACTCGCCCATCGAACAACCCGCGTAGGGTGCAATGTATTGCAGCGCGGCGGATTCCGAAGCACTCGCGGCCACCACAATCGTGTGCTGCATCGCACCGTGCTCTTCTAATTTTCGCACCACCGATGCAACCGAAGAGTTCTTCTGCCCGATCGCAACATAGATACATTTAATACCGGTGTCTTTCTGGTTGATGATGGTGTCTATCGCCACCGCCGTTTTACCGGTCTGGCGATCGCCGATGATCAGCTCGCGCTGCCCGCGGCCGATCGGCACCATCGAATCGATCGACTTCAAGCCGGTCTGCACCGGTTGGTTAACCGATTGTCGCGCGATCACCCCTGGAGCAACTTTTTCTACTGGTGCGGTGGCTTCGGTCGCGACGGCACCTTTGCCGTCGATCGGGCGCCCCAGCGCATCCACGACCCTTCCCAGCAACGCCCGCCCGATCGGCACCTCCAGAATGCGACCGGTACAACGCACCGTATTGCCTTCACCGATATGACCGTAGTCTCCCATGATGACGACACCGACAGAATCACGCTCCAAGTTTAACGCCAGCCCATAGGTATCGCCCGGAAACTCGATCATCTCTCCTTGCATCGCGTTCGATAGGCCATGAATGCGTGCGATCCCATCGGTCAGGGTGACGATAGTCCCTTCGGTATGCGCTTCAACCGCCAAATCAAAACTTTCGATCTTCTTCTTGATCAGATCGCTAACTTCCGCCGCTGTCAGCTGCATTTTGAAACCCCTGTGCTCCTCAAATGGTCGGTTAAAACACCGACCGCTGTGTGTCAGTTAAACCCATATCAACGCATCGCTTGCGACAGTTTAGTGAGTCGCCCGCGCAACGATGCGTCAATGATCTGGTCACCAAAGCGAATCACCACGCCGCCAATCAGCAAGCGGTCGGTTTCCAAGGTGAGAACCACTTCAGTACCTAAACGATTAGTCATCGCAGCGGTGATGCTGCTTCTCTCCGCTGCTGTCAGCGGGTAGGCGCTGGTGACTGTTACTGCGCTGCGCTTTTCGTATCGTGCGCGCTCTTCGGCATAGATGCGGGCGACCTGTGGGCATAACGCCAAACGCCGATAATGCGCTAGGACGCGGACGAAATTGCACCCTGTCTCACTCAGTCGATCAGCCGCCACCGCCAAAAAACAATCGCTCAACTGCTCAGCACTGACTTGCGGGTGAGCGATAAAATTGAGCATCACTGGATCAGCAGCGATCAGCGCTAACAAGTCCAGCATCTCAGACCAAGCCGCAAAGGCCTGCTCTTCGCTGGCCTGCTTGAAGGCTGCCAACGCATAAGGGCGTGCGATTTCGGTTGCATCCGACATGACTTATCCCTTTCCTTTTATATCCTGCACCCGCTCATAAGCGGGTTGCCAACTGGCCCAGCACTTCGGCATGGGCTTTCTGATCCACTTCGCGCATCAGTACCTGTTCAGCGCCAGCGAGCGCCAATGTAACGACTTCACCGCGCAACGCTTCGCGCGCCTGACTGAGTTGCTGCTCGATCTCCGACTTGGCCGTAGTGATGATTCTCTCGCCTTCACCACGCGCATCGACTTTCGCTTCTTCAACAATGGTATCGGCGCGCCGCTTGGCATTCGTGATAATGTCCTTAGCCTGCACCCGCGCTTCAGCCAACAGTTCACCGGCGTTGGCCTCTGCTTGCTCACGCGCTTTTACCCCCTCCTCAGCCGCCGCAAGCCCGGCGGCAATGGTATTACGCCGCTGTTCCATGGCACCAATCAGCGATGGCCAGATATATCGTGCGCAAAACCAAACGAATATGATAAACGCGAGTGTTTGACCGATTAACGTCAGATTAAAATTCATGACTGAACTCTCGTGTGATAACGCAGGTCAACTGCCGTTAGCCCCCGACAACCGCAAACAGCACGTACAAACCGATAGCGATAGCGATAATTGGTAACGCATCAACCAAGCCCATCATAATGAAAAACTGGGTGCGCAACATGCCTAACATTTCCGGCTGACGCGCAATGCCTTCAATAAATCGCGCCGCTAAAATACCGATTCCGATAGCAGCACCTGCTGCGCCAACACCCAGCATCAATGCGCCTGCAATGTACAACAGTCCAATATCCATCCTGTTTTTTCTCCTGTATGAAGATTCAAAGGAACCCAAAGTGTAGTGAACGATAACGGAAAAACCGGCTATCTTGAAAATACACCGAAGCGCATAACCAAAGCGATAGGTTTATCAGCACATGCCCAACCGCCAAAGTGGCCTGACAAAGGATGTACGCAGATCTCTGGCAGGCCGCTCCGTCAAAGGGCCATGCCTCAGTGTTGCGAATGTGCCATATCAAGGTACACAATCGTCAGAATCATGAAGATAAATGCCTGTAAGATCACGATCAGAAGATGGAACACGGCCCAGCCCCATTGCAATATACCGCCCAGCAAACCCCAAAAGAATCCCCCGCTGTACAGCAACGCGATCAGGATAAAAATCATCTCGCCCGCGTATAAGTTGCCAAACAAACGCAGTGATAATGACACTGGCTTTGCAATCAAAGCAATCCCCTCAAGAAACAAATTGACGGGCATAAAAATCTTAGGAAACGGCTGGAATGCCAGTTCAGCGAAAAAACCACGCCCTCCTTTAACCTTGAAGCTGTAATACAGAGTCAGCACAAACACCGATAATGACATGCCGAAAGTGGCGTTTGGATCGGTGGTGGGAACCACTTTCATATATGAAACACCGAGCAGACCAGCGATCCACGGGATCCAGTCCACGGGCACCAGGTCCATCGTATTCATCAGCAATACCCAAACAAACAAGGTCAGTGCGATGGGTGCCACCAGATCATTTTTATGTTTGCTGCTGAACGTACCGCGCACATTGTTATCAACGAATTCAACGACGATCTCAACAAGGTTTTGCATCCCGGCTGGAATACCGCTGTTCGCCTTGCTGGCGATGCGGTAAAACAACCACAGGAACAGCACGCCGGTGATAACAGACCATAACATCGTATCGACATGGATCGCCCAGAATCCCATGGCTTTGGCTTCCTGAGCGTCGTGCGCAAACACCAGCCCGCGCTGCGGCAACCACCCTAAGGTCAGGTTCTGCAGATGGTGCTGGATATAACCTGTTGAGGTAAGGGTATCACCCGCCATTGTCAATTATCCCATCGGTTACCAGCGCATTGAGGAAGCGCTTACGATTATGATGCCAAATACCCACATGCTGTTACTGTAGCGCACGGCGCGCATCGATCACAGCAAAACCTGCATCGTACACGACATCGGTGAGGTTTTTCAATAACAACAGCGGCGGTGTTAGCCAAAAGCAGTAATGTCCCCTTTATTCAAAGCTAAAATGTCTCCTTTTGCATACAGGAGGGGAAGATGGCAAGGGAGACAACCGTCATGAGTTACCCAGCAGCGGGGCGAGGATGCCAGCTTGCATCCGCTCTGCGGCGTCAACTCACCTAGGTCGAGGTAGCCCGCCAGTTGCGCCTTGGTGTAAGGCAGGTCAAACGCTTGGTACGCGCTTATCGGCTAGCGGGTGTTCAAGGGCTGGTGTCTAAGCACCGCAGTAAACCGGCGCATAACGCGCTTGATACGGTACCTGATGGGGGGCGAACGCGCTATACGGTGCCTTGAAAAACCAGCTTCGCCAGCTTTTCGAGGTGCCCTTGAGGTATACTCCTTGGTGACGCGCCGCCTGCTGTTTGTTTGCCCGAAGGCGTCAGATGGGTGCTTGGTATAGCAGCGTAAGTTATTGATATAATGACAGTATTGATTATAATAGAGGCTGCTGACAGATCACCTTTCACCTCAATCTTGGCACCTACCTGCCTATGGAACCATCATGAATGATTTTCACCTCAAGGATTATTTTGTATTGAAGAAGACGCCTGCTCAATGCTGATGCCCTACCGCTGTGGCTTCGTTGCTGTCATCGGTGCGGCTAACGTCGGCAAATCGACACTAATGAATCGCCTTATCGGCTGCCGGTTATCGATCACCTCTCCGAAACCGCAGACCACGCAGCATCGGATCATTGGTATTCATACCACTGACAGCGCACAGGCGTTGTATATTGACACGCCGGGCATTTCGCAACGCAGCAAACGTCCGTTGAGCCGCTACCTGAACCGCACCGCGATGGGTGCGTTGGTGGATGCCGACGTGGTCGTGTGGGTGGTGGAAGCGCATCGCTGGCGGCCCCAGGTGCAGCCCTTGGCGCAAACCATCCGCGCCACTGGTAAGCCGACGCTGTTGGTGCTGAACAAGATCGATTTCCGCGCCGATCGGCGCGCATTACTGCCGCAAATCGCCGCCATTCAATCCTGCTTGGGCGACTTGAGCCTTGCCGTTGAGGGTGGCAGTGGCGTTATTGCAGTCGTCCCCTTGTCGGCCCGCAGTGGAGAGAACGTTGACCGCCTCAACAGCACCATCATGCGCCATCTGCCAGTCGCCTTGCCTGTATTCCCAGAGCACCAGCTAACCGATCGCAGCGAACGCTTCCTCGCTGCCGAGCAGGTGCGCGAGCAGTTGTTCCGGCGTCTCAACCAGGAACTGCCCTACACCGTCAGCGTTGACATCGAGGATTGGCGCGAGCGCCGTGGCAGCGCTTACATCACCGCCCGCATTGGTATCACCAGCACCAGTCAAAAACCAATCATCATTGGCAAACAAGGCACCACCATCAAACACATCAGCACTCGCGCTCGCTACCGCATCGCGCAACTGCTCGATCGTCCAGTTCACCTCAAGCTATGGATCGTCGTCAATAAGCAGAAGGAAGCGGGAGACTTGGGGCATTTAAAGATGACCGCGCAGTAAAACCATCTACGGAAACCTTTTATGCTCTAGCTGCAGAAGCCCCGCCAAGCTGTGCGAAATGCACGCCGCCAAGGCAAAGCCAGTGCTCTCTATGCCCAGGGTTGGGGGAAGGGGTTATAGAGGTTAGGGGAAGGGGCTAGGCAGTTTTTAGGGCTCTTCTACAAACCCTCCTCAACTGCCAAGCGGTGCTTGATCGTTTTAATTTTTTAATTAGGAGCGCCTAACGGCGCGCCGTTCGCTGACATGGCGATCCGCTCAGCGGCTAATCAGGGGCAGGGAGGTAATTCCAGCGCAAACGGTAAGGTGGTTTGGTCATCACCACAAGATGTACGCAGTTGGCTGACCTTCAATCCTTTGGCTTCAGCCAGCTTGGCCGCCGATAATTTGGTGCGGATCAAAATCGCACCACTGAAATCCGCGCCCGCAAAATCAGCGCCACTTAGATCGGTGCGTTTGAGGCGTGCGCCTTTGAGCTTGACACCGCGCAGACTGGCACCGACCACGATCGCCCGACTCAATTGCGCATCGCGCAGATCCGCATTATCCAAAATAGCCTGCGTCATATTGGCGCGCTCCAGATTGGCACGGCGCAAATCAGCCTCGCGCAATGACGTCTGCTGCATGTGCGAGCGGCTGAGGTCCGCTGATCGCAGGTCGGTTTCATTTAACTCCGCGCCATTCAGATTCGATTTTTCCAAATCGATCTGCCGCAGGTTGGCCTTGTTGAGGATGACCTTGACTAGAATCGCTTTTTCCGCATCCGCGCGAGCTAGGTTAATCGAACCCATCTTTGCATGTGACAAGTCAGCTTTTTCGATCTCGGCGCGACGCATATCGGCATCTTCCAAATTCGCACCGCGCATAACGATGCCTTTCATTTCAGCATCACGCAGATCGGTATTGCGCAGATCGGCATTAACAAGCGTTATGCCTTTGAGCTTTATGCCGCGTAAATCGCAATCGGGACAGCGATGCGTATTTAGTAGTCGCTGTTGATCCGCAACGTCAAACGCGACGGCTAGTGACGCCATAAGCAACATTAAACTCAACACAGTAACCAATTTCACGATCAGTCTCCCAAAGAAAACGGTTCGTCGGTTATTTTAACCGAAAAAACAGACCAACAAGCGAAGGTTTTAAAGCACAGAGCATCTCGAAAAGCGAGCGAAACTGGTTTTTCGAGGTGCCCTATATGGGTTCCACCCGTTGAATTTTTATTCAGTCGGTATGCCTTAGCGAAACCTTCTTTTGCCGACTGCTGCGAAAATGTTCTTGCAAGCGCCAGGGGCTCATGCCGCCTAAGCCAAACAGTGTGACAGCAAGCATCATAAACCAACCTAGCCATGGGACAGTAACAATTGTTGCAGCACATATAGCGCTGAGCAGGGCAGCGATAAAGAAGCCAAGCGTGCTATAGGGAGGGGTGTCGCGCAGCTTTTCCCAGATACGGCTGACGATAAAGTAATTCCCCAGCAAATAAGCCAGCACGCAGATAATGACCGTTGCAAAAAGGACGAGTATCGATATTGGGATGCCAATCACAGTAAGGCTGAGGCTAATCACCCCACCGATGAGCACGGAAAGCGCCACAAGTCCATGGAAAAAGCTGGCCCAAATGCTTTTGAAGGCGCGTCGGTAAGCATTGTTGCTCTTTTGGCGTGCCAAGGTAACAATGGCAAAAATGATGGTCGTGATAATAAATAGCTTGACTGCTGCTTTCAGCTGGTGGACGCTGTCCTCCGCAGCGGTGTAAAATTCATCATCAATGTCAGCGAAGCTCTTATAAATAACCCGCCCAGCAGGGATCACATGGTTTGGGATAGTAAAATTCTGCGCATCGTCCGTGTACAAAATCAACTGGCCGTCAATACGTGCATCGGGAGAAAATGTTAACTCAGCCACTGCCAAGGCGGCACTGCCGGAAACCACGCCTTGGATGACTAATGTTTTAGCAACCGCGAGTAAATCCCCGCCGATGTTGCTATTAATTTCAACATAGTCACCTGCAGCTCTTAGATCATTGGCAATCCCAGAAATAATGATCAAACTTTCAGCCGCGAGGTTAGCATCCCCCAATAAAGGGGAAAACAGGTGAATGGTTTCTCCAGCAGCGTAGAGGTTTCCCCCAATACGGTCTCTGATGGTTATATTTTGGGCCAGCACATGTGCGCTGCCTTTGATGCTATCGGCCAGATTAACCACTCTGGCGACAGCAAACACATTATCAATGCTCGATCCTTCGATATTGATAATCTCGCCCGCACTGTAGAGGTCATTGCCTACTTTTTCTGAAGAATCGGACCAAGCGGTATTTATCGGCAATAGCAATGCCAGAAAAATAAATAAGTGCGCCCGCATTATAAAACCCTCAATGTGTTTTTAATCCTCAAAAACCAAACTGCGCTTTGTTTTTCCTTTTTACCCTAATTCCTTACAAAACTCGTCGTTGACCGCAGAGACCGCCGCGTCCATGATGTCAAACATGGTTTCAATCTGGTCTTTGGTGATGCACAGCGGCGGTGAAAATACGCACATATTAGTCAGCGGACGCAACAGCAGGCCGTTTTCTTCGCAGCGCCGATCGATCCGATAGCCAATCGCTTTATCAGCCGCCAGGCGTTTTTCGTCGCTGATCTCGGTAACTAAGCTGACATCGACCTCAATGCCGCCGACTAGGCCGATGCCACGGGCGTCACCAATGATCGCATGGCGCTTCAATTCGCCTAAGCGCTGCTGGAACAAAGGTGCCACCTCACGCACGTGCTCCAGGATCCCATCGCGCTCCATGATGGCGATATTCTTCAACGCGCTGGCGCAACATACCGGATGCCCAGAGTACGTAAAACCGTTAGAAAACAGGACATCATCGCCGCCGTTGCGTTTGAGTTCGGCGATCAGGTGGTCGGCGATCAATACCGCCCCCAGCGGTTGGTAGCCGGACGTCAGCCCCTTGGCGCAAGTAATCAGGTCAGGGGTGATGCCAAATACCTTTTCTGATGCAAACCAATGCCCCAGACGCCCAAACCCGGTCACCACTTCATCCGATATGTACAGAACATCGTATTTGCGGCAAATCTCTAAGGTGCGTTGATGGTAGCCCAAAGGGGGTACGATAACGCCGCCGGAGGCGAGCACCGGCTCTGCAATGAATGCGCCAACGTTATCGCTACCCGCAGCTAGGATGGCGTTTTCCAAATCAGCGACCTTACGCTCGCACCAATCAGCTTTGGCTGCTTCGGGCGCAACATACGGGTTGATGTTAGGCAGGATCGTCACCATCTCTGTGGCGGTATCAAAGAAGCTGTGGTCGCGCTCCTTGCCGGACACCGATGCGGCCAGATAGGTTGATCCGTGATAGCTCTTTTCGCGCGAAATAATGCGTTTCTTGTTTGGCTTACCGCGCCGGTTGTTGTAAAAATGAACGAAGCGCAGTGCACTATCGACTGCCGAAGAGCCGCCGGTGGTAAAAAACACCGTATTTAAATCGCCAGGCGAGCGCTCAGCAAGTTGATGCGCCAGCGCAGCCGCTGGTGCGGAGGTCGAGGACCACGGCGAGGCGTAAGACAGAGCGACGGCTTGGGCGGCGATCGCCTGCGCCATCTCTTCATTGCCATGCCCTATCTGGACATTCCACATCCCCCCCGGGCCGTCTATGTAGCGGCGCCCAGCGCTGTCATACAAGTAAATACCTTCTCCTTTGGTAAAGACGATGCGCTTTGTCGGCGCATCGGTCATTGCCTGCCACGGATGCAGGAATGACTCACGATCCCAATGGATGATACGGTCGATATCCGCCCCCGCTTCAGCGCTCGGTGCAGGGGCGGTGGTTTCTGATCTGCCTAACATTGGGGACTCCGTTTGAACAATACAGGGCATCTCTATCGAGGAAAGGGGTATAGATTCGCTGGCCTTCATAATGCCGGAAAAAGACTGCATTGGACTTCTTGCGAGACCGTCAAAGATAATTGTTTACTGCGGCTCGCGGGGCTTCTCTGCGCGCCTTATATCGCTGGCTTTTTCAATGTAAGGGTGCCGCTTCTGGTAAAGTTTTAAGCGATATTCCATATCAGCGATATAGTCTTCTGCACCGCTTTCGCGCATCTTGTCGATCGCCCGTTGCTGTGCTTCTAGCGCGTGGTCAAAGTGTCCAATCTTGGCATAAGCCGCCGCCAAGGTGTCATAATGAAATGCCACGCTGACAGCATTTCGCCGATTGGGGCCATAGGTGTTGAGCTGGATAGCCCGTTGGGCGAGGTCAATCGCACGCTCGCTGCTGTAGGATTCGCTGGTCGTCGCCAACAACCACGCTAGGTTATTATAGAACTCGGCGTTTCGCGGCAACAATTCAATCGCCTTCTGATAGTTCCGCACCGCATCGGCTAAGCGGTTTTGCTGCCGATGCAAATCCCCTCTGTTGTTGTAAGCGTAAGGATTTTCGGGGTCGATGCGCAGGGCTTGGTTGTAGTCATCCAGCGCGCTTTGGTATTCCCCTTGCAGGCTGAACAGGCGCCCGCGACCGATGTACGCCTTGACATAATCCGCATTCAATTGGATCGCCCGGTTGTAATCGTCAACAGCCTTATCGAATTGCTCTTGCAGGCGATAAGTATAAGCACGGTTGTAAAACGCGATAGCCATCTGAGGCTCAATCTGAATAGCGTTATTGTAGTCATCCAGCGCACGTTCATACTGTTTGTCGCCGCGATAGATGTTGCCACGATTGTTGTAGGCTGAAGCGAGTCGCGGATGCAATCGGAGCGCGCGATCGTAATCCCGCATGGCGTTGGCGATATTACCTAAGGCCTGGTAGGCGCTGCCGCGGTTATTGAGAGTGTGGGCATTGCCGGGTGCCTGCTTCAGGGCGCGGTTGTAATCGGTGATCGCCAAGTGATACTCTCCCTTATGGTGGTGAGCAACCCCGCGGTTACTGTATGCGTTGGCGATGTTTGTGGCTGTCTGGGCGGCTTGTAAAAATATGGTGCAGGCGTTGATGCGGTTGTTAGGGGTCAGTGTATCGTCAGCGCACCGCGTAAAGCCGCCACCCAAAGCCGAAACTGGAAGCAGCCACAAGACAAGCAGCAGATAACGCCGGACACCCCTGCCGGGGCTTCTGCAGCGGTGTCTATGCAACCTGTGTTGGCGCGTCACCTCAAGGCCGGTATGACGCCGATATGGAATACCATGTAGGTGCATCTATTTCTCGCATATATCAAAGCTATGCAACAAATACAGCCTTTGTTTTTAAGCGTCCTTGGAATGACGGCAGCGCGATTGCGCGGTTTCGTCCAACAGCAGTGCCTGTCAGAAGTGATGTGTTAGTGAGTACTCACTTACCAGATCCTGCTCTGGAATGCCAAGATTGGTTGCTGCAGCGCGTCTCGCGTACGTTCGCCCTCACCATCCCATCCCTGCCGGCACCATTAGCGATAGCCGTTGGAAACGCCTATCTGCTGTGTCGGCTCGCAGATACCGTTGAAGACGAACCCACTATCGACTGGCAACGCAAGCAGACGCTGTTGCAGCAACTCATCGAAGCGGTTGCTGGAGATCTGCCAGCGCAGTGCTTCGCCGCTGGATGTCTTGCCGTCCTGCCTGCTACGGCTACGGCTACCGCGACCGCAGCACGTCAGTTGGTGGCGCATACCGAATCGGTGATCCACATCACCCACGCTCTCAATCAAACCCAGCGCGCAGCGATCCTGCGCTGTTTGCGCATCATGACAACTGGGATGCTTGAGTTCCAGCACCCCGCACCGACTCACGGACTCCCTGACCTGGCGCAACTGGATCGTTATTGCTACTGCGTCGCTGGTGTCGTCGGCGAGATGCTGACCGAGATATTCTGTGACTATACCAACCAACTGCGCCCTCGCCAAGAGGAATTGTTACCCTTGGCGGTGTCATTCGGTCAGGCTTTGCAGATGACCAATATCATCAAAGATATCTGGGAAGATCAGCAACGCGGTACGTGTTGGTTACCGCAGGATGTATTCCAAAGTGCTGGCTATAATCTCTGTGATCTCGGCCCCGATAACCTAAATCAACAGTACCAGACAGGATTTTACAAGCTCCTCAGCATCGTCAGGCAGCACCTGCATAATGCGCTGACCTACACCCTAATCCTGCCCCGCAGTGAAACCGGGATGCGTCGTTTCTGTATCTGGGCATTGGCAATGGCGGTGCTGACGCTGCGCAACATTCACGCACACCCGCAATTCACCCACTCCCGCCAGATCAAGATCTCGCGTACCAGCGTGAAGCTGGTTATCGCTGGCTCCAACCTGATTATTCGCAGCGACCGCGCATTGCAACTGCTATTCAACCGCCTCGTCCATAAACTCCCCGCAGCGGCATCCCCTCTGCTTGCTGCACCCCCCTGAACCACCGCACCTGCCTGCCAGATGCGGGCATTAGGTGCTCCCCAGACTGCGATGCGGATGGTGGTTAGTGAGCTTTTCTTTGTGTCGGATGACCTGTCGGTGAAGTTTGTCAGCCAGTATATCAATCGCCGCGTAGATGGTTTCCTCTGAAGCATCAGCAAACAGATTGCCACCTGTAATATGCACTGTAGCTTCCGCTTTCATCCGTGTTTTTTCGATCTTGCTGAGTACCACATGCACATTGGTTACGTAGTCGAAATGGTGCTCCAAGCGTTTCAGTTTTTGTTCCACATAATGCTGCAAGCTCTCAGAGATAGTGAAATGCTTACCGGTAATATTAATTTGCATGTGTGCCTCTTGGATTCTATCGCAGTGGTTCAATCTGACATTGCCCGTGGTGCTCTGACCCAGTGGGTTGCTTGGCGGCAGGGGGTGAATCCAGCGCGGCGGTAAACAGAAAGCGCTGCGGGGTGATCATGATTACACGTATGCAGCCATACCCGTTTGGGGTTCGCCTGCCATGCTTTGTGTACCGCCCAATCGACAAACGGCTGCCCAAGCCTCCTCCCGATAAATTCTGGGATCAGGCCAAAATAGGCCAATTCGATCTCATTTTGGCGTCTCCCATCCAGCTCTGCATAGCCCGCCGGTACGCCTTCCACATAAAGCACCCAGACAGTGACTTGTGGATCGCTGATAATCGCCTTCAACTGTGCATTACTCAGATAGCGCCGGTCATACCACAGCCATTTGTCTCCTACGGCGTCATAGAGGTAACGATAAAAAGAAACCGTGCACTGCTTGGCCTCAATTACCGTCAAAGGCTGCATCTGGTACAGTGGTGGTGGGCAATCGGGTGGATGGTGCATTTCCAAGGTGGTAATGGTGCGCTCCAATGCACCATTTTCGGACGCAAAGCCATCTGCCTTGGGTTTGCCGTTATTTATAATGGCGGTTGGCATAATGGCAATCGAATAAAAATCAGGTCGCGTGTTACGCGGGCAGGCTTGACATCGAGCAAGCAAACAGTGGTGATAGAAAAACGGTGGTGGCGCGCAACGGCGCTGGCGGTTTTTCTGCTCCGCTCCTTGCGCTATTACCCCCTAGGGGACCTCGAAAAACTTTTCGGGGAGGCGGGAGGGAAAGGGGCAACACTCAATGTTGATCATAACCATGTGATTTGCAATCATTTTCCTCAATAAGACACGCATCACCTAGGTATTGCCAAGGGGCGCTTGTAACGCATCATATATACTCATGCTACTTGAAGGTGCAGGAAAGGGCTATTGTCATGCTCTCATCCCAGAGCCTCGCCCGAAGCCCTTTTACAGAGCGTTTATCGAAGCCCAATTTGTAGGCGAAAATTCAGAAGAGCCGGTCATACAAGGAAAGGAGATAGGGGGTTGGGGAGAAGGGGGCGTTTCGTGGACTGATTACAGTCGATCCAATAGTCCCCCCCCCTTTCCCCAATATAAACCGCTTTACCCTCCTTATTCTCCTGAAAGCTAAGCGCCGCTTGGTTTTCAGGATTAAATAACGCTTCAGATTCCAGAGCACCGCCCGAAGCATGGGGGCGTGCTCAATCAAGCATCTTCAAGTAACACCGGTATATAATGCTGCATAAGGTACTTAGCATGCAGCGCTGCTGATGCTACCGGCAGTAAAGCGGCAACCTATGCCAATCGTATCTGCTATTATACGGCAATGCTGCTGTTGATGCCAATCCATACACCGCCATGTGCTGTAAAACGGCCGGATAACCAACCTTGAACTGGTTTCAGAAACTACTGCCGGAGCGCATCCGCACCCAAAGCAACCGCATCAAGAGCCAAATCCCGGAAGGGCTGTGGAACAAGTGTCCGCATTGCAATGCGGTGCTGCACGTGACTGAACTTGCGCATAGCTTTGATGTCTGCCCAAAGTGTGATCATCATATACGCCAGAATGCGCGCCGCCGCCTTGATTTGTTTTTGGATGCGCAACCACGCGTTGAGATCGGTGCCGATATAAAACCGGTGGACGTGCTGCACTTCAAAGCCAATAAGGTCTACCAAGAGCAGTTGACAGCCGATCAGGCAACCAGCGGCGAGAGTGATGCGCTGGTCGTCATCATGGGCCGACTCAAAGGTTTGCCACTCGTAGTCACCGCCTTCGAGTATGGTTTCAGGGCAGGCTCAATGGGCTCAGTGGTTGGCGAGCGGTTTGTGCGAGCGGTCGATAGCGCGATCACGCATAAAACGCCCTTGATCTGCTTCTCCTGCAGTGGCGGAGCACGGATGCAAGAGGGCCTGCTGGCGCTAATGCAGATGGCAAAAACCAGCGCTGCAGTAGCGCGCCTGCGCAGCCACCGCCTGCCGTATATTTCGGTGCTCACCGATCCCACCAGCGGCGGCGTCTCAGCGAGCATCGGGATGCTGGGCGACATCAATATCGCCGAACCAAAAGCTTTAATCTGCTTCACTGGTCCACGCATCATCGAGCAAACGATCAAACAGAAACTGCCGCATGATTTTCAGCGCAGTGAGTTCTTATTGGCGCATGGCGCGATTGACATGATCATTGACAGGCGGCAAATGCGTGACCGCATCGCTTCCCTGCTGGCATTGCTGGCAAACGGCAACTGATTGGCAACCCGCCACCACCGTGGCGCGGCTTGGACGCAACCCTCTGACATGTCGCAGACTCTGGAGCAATGGCTTAACCGTCAGGAAGCCTTGCGTCCCAACAGCGCGATACAGCTTGGGCTTGAGCGCTGCCATACGGTCGCTGGGCGGCTTGGGTTATTGCCGCCGCCGTTTCCGCTGATAAGTGTCGCCGGCACCAACGGCAAAGGTTCAACGGTCGCCGCTATTGAGGCCATCTTGCACAGCGCCGGCCAGCGCACCGGCACCTGGACTTCACCTCATCTGTTGCGCTTTGGTGAGCGTATCCGGGTGGCCGGTAAAAACGTGGATGACGCCGCTTTGCAGCGCTTGTTTGAACAGGTGGACACCGCACGTGGCACCGTTGAGCTAACGTATTTTGAATGTGGCGCGCTGATGGCGATGCTGTACTTTTGCCATCAACAGGTGTCGATAGCGGTTCTCGAGGTCGGTTTAGGAGGGCGCTTAGACGCCGTTAATGTTTTCTCTCCTGCGGTTGCGGTGATTACCCGTATTGCGCTCGACCATTGCCAATGGCTGGGTGCTGACCGCGAGCAGATCGGGGCGGAAAAGGCCGCTATCATGCGCCCGCAACGCGCCGCGGTATGCGGTGATCCAGCCCCACCGCGATCATTGCTTGCGACGGCGGCTTCGCGCGGCGCGTTGTTGACCCGCGTCGGGGTTGACTACCACTATCACCGCGAGGCCGATGGCTGGTGCTGGTCAGACCCCCAGCGGTGCCTGTCGCTACCCGAACCGGGGCTGACCGATACCTACCGTCATTTACACTGCGCCACCGCGATCGCCGCGGTATTTGCGCTGCCTGAAGCATGGCGTCCAGACGCCATGTCGATCGCCCCGGCAATCGCCGCGGCCAACATCCGCGGCCGTTGCCAGCAGTTGCACTTGGCACCCACAGCGCCGGTATCAGAGAACACCCCAGCCCCCGAGGTAATCGTTGATATCGCACATAACCCAGAGGCGACAGCGGCGTTAGCTGCGTTTTTACGTGCGACGGAAAAACACCAGTCCCCACGCTACACGCTGGCGATCGTCGCGGTACTGCAGGACAAAGACGCCAGCGCAATGCTTGCCGCATTGCGCTGGCAGGTAGCGCACTGGTATTGTGTTACCTTGGATGCGCCGCGCGGGCGTGCGGCAGAGGCGCTATGCCGCCACTGCCCCGGTCCGTCAAGCGCGTTTGATACTTTTTCGAGCGCCTATCAAGCTGCCTACCAGCGCTGCGACAGCAACGATCGCATTATTATTTTCGGTTCGGTGCTGGTGGTCGCTGAGGCGCTGCGGCTCGAACAGCGCCAGGCCTTACAACATGACCGCCAGCAATGACACGGTTTCTTAAGCACCGCTTGCTGGCCGGCGCGCTGCTGGCGTTCATCGGTGCCCTCGCCAGCCCTTTGGTGCTTGATCGCCCCAGCCCGGGGCCAACAACCCGCGGTGAATTCGATATCCCAGCGCTACCGACCAGACTCACAGCGCTGCCGTTCGCTATTATCGAGCCGCAAAAGAGCATCACGCCGCTTACCGACAACCTCCCTGCCGAAATCATATCACCACCGCTGGTGCCATGAACCTGCCGACACCGCTCCACCCACCCTGCGCTAGGTCGTCAACCAGCGCTGATCGCTTCGCACCGCATACGCTATGAAGACGATGCAGCATTTGGCATCTTATGCCCTCAACTGGGGGCATGTACTGCACCAGATGCGCCTCAGCTTCATCCCCCCGCTGATGGTCTACCTCGCGGCGGGGATCTCTGGACTGACTGCCATCGCCGGCACTTTCATCGTCAAAGACTATCTTGACCTGTCGGCGGCTTTTCTTGCGGGCCTTGGCTTTTGGGCTGGTCTGCCGTGGGTGCTGAAGATCCCCCTCGGGCACTTGGTCGATCTGATATGGCGCTGGAAAAGCATTCTAGTGTTTTTGGGGGCTTTATTGATCGCGCTGGGGTTGCTGATCATCTATGCGCTGATCGCCCATACCGCACGCATGGAGGCGATGATGCCGCTCACCACGTGGTACGTCATCAGTGTTCTGATCAGCCCGATCGGCTACGTACTGCAAGATGTGGTTGCGGATGCAATGAGCGTTGAGGCGGTTCCACTCACCGATCATCAAGGGAACCCCATTGACGCCGCAACCATCAAAAGCGCCCATACATTGATGCAGTCGCTGAGCCGTTTCGCCGTCATCGGCGGCGCAGCGCTGGTCTCCCTGATCAATGTGATTGCGTTTGCCTCGGTGGATGAACTCGACACCCCGCAAAAAGCACAGGTTTACGCCGATATCTATCTGCTGGCGTTGAGCATCCCGCTGGTATCGGTTCTCGGCGTACTGTTTTCCGAGTGCTTGAAAAAGCTCGGTCACTTGCAGGATCTGCGCCAGCAATCAACGCCATCGATGAACTGGTGGATCGTGGGCGGGAGTGCGGCATTCGTTGTTTTTATCGTCGGCACTGGCGCTTCTGACATCGCTTACGCGCAGGAAATCGTGTTCACAGGCTCGATGGCCATCATCGTTTTTCTGATGGGGATCCTACTCGTTGAACTGCCGCCAAGTGGACGCACAACCCTGATCGGCACTGCCGTCATCCTGTTTGCCTTCCGCGCCGTACCGACGGTCGGCCCCGGAGAAGCTTGGTTCCACATCGATCAGCTGGGGTTTGATGAAGCGTTTCTGTCCTATCTGTCGCTGATCGGATCACTAACTACGTTGGCGGCTATCGTGTTCCTCTTGCCGCTGCTGAGTCGTATTCGGATCGCCGGCCTGATTGTTACCCTGTCACTGCTTTCAGGGCTTTTAGCCCTCCCTGGGATCGGCTTGTTTTACGGCGTTCAGCTGTGGACGATCGCCAACATCTCACCCGTCGTGGATGCGCACTTTATCGCCCTTATTAACAGCGCTGTAGAATCTCCGCTGTTCCAATTGACGATGATCCCGCTCCTTGCGTGGATCGCAAGGAACGCCCCTGATCACCTGAAAGCCACCTTTTTCGCGGTGTTCACGTCTTTCGCCAATCTCGCGTTGTCGGCAAGCAGCCTTGGTTCGCGTTATCTGAACGAGATTTTTGTCGTCTCCCGCGAAGTGCGCGATCAAACAACGGACGCTCTTACCATCGCCGCCGATTACTCTGAGCTCGGGCTGTTGTTGATCAGCGTGGCGCTGCTGACCGTCGTGATGCCGTGCGTTGCGGTGTTCGTGCTCCAACGCGGACGCTACCGCAGCAATGACTGAAGGACCGCTCGAAAAACCAGCTTCGCTAGCTTTTTGAGCGGTCCTGCGGGGCTCGTCTATGGGGGGAAGGATTATAAATCAACGGCTTACGTTACAGGTGTTCATGTTCCTTCCCCTCCCCCATTATCCTCCCTTCGCAAGGCGCAGGGCCGGCAAGAAATCATGGATGCCCGCGAGAATCGCCAGCGCCACGGTGCGCTGGCCTTCGCGGGTGCGTAAACGCGCGGCGTCCTTGCGGTTGCTGAGAAAGCCAGCTTCCACCAGTATTGAGGGAATATCGGGCGACTTCAATACGACAAAACCGGCTCTTTCGATGCGCTTTTTATGGACTTTTCTGAGCTGGCGGTTGAGCGATTTGAGCACTTGGGTGCCAAAGTCGCTACTGTACTTGGCGATTGCCGTCTGCGACATATCGAGTAACATCGTGTTGAGGAAGGGGACGGTATCGTCAAAACTAACGCCACCGATCCGATCGGCGGCATTTTCCTTATTGGCCAACCAGCGCGCCTGCTCGCTGCTGGCTCCTTTGGTGGACAAGACATAGACGCCGGCACCGCGCGCTTTGCGGTTACGTGCCGAGTCAGCATGGACCGAGATGAACATATCGGCGCGGTATTGACGCGCCAACGCCGTGCGTTTGCGTAACCCAATATAATAATCTCCCTTGCGCAGCAGCACCGCCTTCATGCCGGGCGCTTGGTTAACCATCGCCGCCAAATACTTCGCGATCTGCAACACAACCGTTTTTTCGTAATCACCATTGACCGCGATCGCGCCTGGATCTTCTCCGCCATGACCGGCGTCAATGGCCACGACAATGTCGTGCGATCGTGCGCTGCGCTTCGGTGGCGGCGGCGGGGCGGCATCGCTGTCAGCCGCGATCAGGTCCACCACCAAGCGATAACCGTAGTCGCTATTCGGTGACAAGGTAAAGCTTTTCAGTCGCACCGCAGCCTTCAGATCCAGCACCACGCGTAGCACGCCGCCACTGCGCTCCGCTGAGCGCATACGCTCAAGCAGGCGCGTACCGTTTGCTATCGCAGGCAAACGCGTGTTGAGCCGCGCCGCTTCAAAGTCAATCACCGCACGTGCTGGAGAGGACAACATAAACGCCTCGTGCCTGACGGCTGCGGTGGTATCGAACACTACTCGCGTATGGCTCGGTCCTGACCAGATCCGCACATCATTAATTTGTACTTCAGCGACGGCCATCACCCCATAGCCAAAACCGCTCAGCAGCAACAGCAGGATCGCGCGGCGCATCAGGGGCAGCGCAACCGTTGGCACTGGGGTGTAAAAAATGTGCATAAGAATGTCGCCGTATCTTTTGCCGCACCGCAGCGTTCGCGCAACGCTTGGGGGCTTGCCTATTGGGGGAAGGGTTAAAAACCCGTAATAGAATATGGGGGCTTACGTTACTGGTGAACGCCTCCCTTGCCCCCCATCCTATTCAAGGTTTTTCGATATGCCTTTGGGAACAATGATGCAGCTAGCTGATGATAATCCGCAACGCCGCGGTACCGCAACAATGGGCGTAAGCACGGCGCAAAAAGCAGCCAACAAAGCATCGCTAACGCCATGGGTGCAGCGTGTTGCCGCAACACTGGCGCACTGGCGTACAAACCCAAAGCTTTGGGAGTCAGGCGAGCGTTGCAGATAGCATAATACATGCCGCTATAATTCCTTTCCCGCACCACGCTGGGCATCTCGCCCTGCCAGCGATTTTCCTTTTTCGTACCGTCGGATGCGTGTTTTATGAGACGAGGGGTTATCCATCAAACTGTTATAATCGGTGCGCGTTGGGGATGATCAGAAAAACACTGGATAATTCATTTTGCAAACGGGTACCTCGAAAAATTGGTTATTGCCAGCTTTCGGAGGCACTAAAATAGGGTGTTATATTGAGAGAAGGGTATATTAATCAAACGCTTATACCGGCGTTACTTGAAGATGCAAGAAAGGGCTAAAGTCATGCTCTCATCCCAAAGCCTCGCCCCCAGCCCTTTTCCAGAGCGCCGCCCGAAGCCCTCGGTCATGCACGGCGTCGAGGCAAGGGCGCAGGAGATGCTGGGGGTAGGGGTTTAGGGGAAGGGGGTACCGCGTTTAGGTGCGTTAAACACGCCTTCACCCTTCCCCCAATATAAACCTCTTTTCTGCAAATCTCTCCGCAACTGCCACGCGCAGCTTGTGCTGTTTGCGGATTAAAATATTAAAGATCCCAGAGACACCGCCCGAAGCCATCCCAAAGAGCACTGCCCGAAGCCCTTTCCAGAGCGTCAAACGCAGCGCGACTCAACGAGGTGCACAAAACGGTCTCCCTCACCCATCAAGCATCTTCAAGTAACATGAGTATAAACGGCTTTACCCTCCTTATTCTCCTGCAAAAGCCAGCACCGCTTGTTTTCAGGATTAAATAACGTTCAGATTCCAGAGCACTGCCCGAAGTCCTTTGGGGGAAGGGTATATTAATCAAACGCTTATGGCATTGTTTATAGCACCCCCCGCCCCCATCCCATTTCAGGGTTTTCGAGGTACCCAAACCAAGCAGGAAGCGCTATTTTATGGATACCCCTCTGATTCGCTTATCACCGCGTCTGCGACCGACACCGTTCACCCCACGGATTGAGCCGCAGGTCACGGAATATACGGTTTATAACCACATGTTGCTGCCGAGTACGTTTGAATCGCTCAGGAACGACTATTTGTGCCTCAAGAACCATGTTCAACTGTGGGATGTGTCCTGCCAGCGGCAAGTTGATATTCGTGGCGCAGATGCGCTGCAACTAGTGCAGTTGATGACACCGCGGAACATATCGCGCCTTAACGTCGGGCGTTGTGCGTACGCCCCGCTTATCGACGAAGAGGCAGGGATGATCAACGATCCCCTGATATTGCGCCTAGCACCCGATCACTTCTGGGTGTCGATCGCCGATTCCGATGTTTTGCTGTGGGCGAAAGGGATTGCGTATGGACTGGGGCTTAAGGTCCGCCTGAACGAACCGGATGTGTCGCCACTGGCGGTCCAGGGACCTAAAGCGGATCCCCTGATGGCGCGCGTGTTTGGTCCCGAGGTGTGCGCTATCCGCACGTTCAATTTTAAATACCTGTCGTTTGATGGCAAACCGTTGTTGGTATCGCGTAGCGGCTGGAGCAAACAGGGTGGATTTGAGATCTATGTGGATGATACTGCGCGTGGTGCATCGCTGTGGGATGCGCTGATGAGCGCCGGTGATGATCTGTCGGTCAGTGCGGGTTGCCCTAACCTGATTGAACGCATTGAAGGGGGGTTATTATCCTATGGTAGCGATATGACGCGCGAGCACAACCCGCTGGAGTGCGGCCTTGAGACGTATTGCGATTTGGCTGATGAAGCGCCCTGCATGGGGCGCAAGGCGCTGCAGCGCCTTCGCGCCGAGCCACTGCGCCGGCGCATTTGTGGCGTAACTATTGACAGCGCCGCCGGGTTACCCGTGTGCGCTCAATTCTGGCCGGTGTATCACGGCGCGCAGCTGATCGGCAACATCAGCTCAGCTACCTTTGCGCCGCATCGGCAATGCGGCATCGCCATTGCAATGCTGCAAACGCCGTTCTGGCAACCCAACACCACGGTGTCAGTGCACACCCCAAACGGCGTCTTTGCGGCGACCTCCTGCACCCTGCCGTTCCCTGCCTCCATGGCAGCCATGGTCGCATCGTCAGGGGCGCAATGCCAATGACAGCAGCAACGGCGGCGGCGCAACCGTTTCCATCCTATCCACGCTCGTGGTATGCGGCGAGTGCCGTTGCGCATCAACGCCAACCACCGCTGCAAGGCCGCAAGCGCGCCGATGTGGTGATTATCGGTGCCGGCTTCACCGGTTTGTCCGCCGCGCTGCGATTGGCCGAGCGCGGCTACGCCGTGGTCGTGTTGGAGGCCGAGCGCATCGGCTGGGGGGCTTCTGGGCGCAACGGCGGGCAGGTCGGCAGCGCGCTGCGCCAGCCGATGTCCGAGATCGATTTATGCTACGGAGAGACGATCGCCAACGCGCTGTGGGAAATCAGCGAAAGCGGTAAGGAGAGCATCCGCAACCTGATCGCGCAACAGCGCATTGACTGCGACTGGCAAAGCGGTAATCTGCTGGCCTGCACCAAACCCAGCGCTATGCCGCTAATCCGTAAAGAGGCCGAGTTTTGCGAGAAGCGCTACGGTTACCAGCAATACACCTTGCTGGACACCGCTTTGATGCGCCAGTGGGTCGATAGCGATCAATACTGCGGCGGTCTTTATGACAGCGGCGGCGGGCATCTGCATCCACTCAATCTCGCCTTGGGGCTGGGGCAGGCGGTGATCGGCAACGGCGGCCAGATCTACGAGAACACACGCGCGGTCAGCATTGACTACGGCACAACGCTGCGCGTTGGCTGTCATAACGGCAGCAGCGTTGAGGCAAAGTTCCTGCTGCTCGCGGTGAACGCTTACCTTGAGCGACTGGAGCCGCGGATCGCATCGAGCATCATGCCGATCCACAACTATATCCTCACCACCGCGGCACTGCCAGAGGCTACCGCGAAGCGCCTGATCCCAAGCCGCTGCTGCGTCCATTCAACCAACTTTGTGGTTGACTATTATCGTCTAGTCGGTAACAACCGCCTGCTGTTTGGTGGCGGGGAAATCTACACCATGCGCTACCCCAAAGACCTCAAAGCCTTCGTCCGCCGCTACCTGCTGAAAGTATTCCCACAACTCGCCAGCGTGCCGATCGATTATGCCTGGGGCGGTAAATTGGCGATCACCTCAAGCCGCATGCCAAAAGTTGGCTATCTGCAACCCAATGCGTTGTACGCCCACGGCTATTCAGGCTACGGTGTGGCACTCACGCAAGCCGTCGGCAAACTGGTTGCCGATGCGATCGCTGGCAGCAGCGAGCGCTTTGACGTACTCACCAAACTGCGCCACCGCAGTTTTCCGCTCACCAACGCCCTGCGCCAGCCGCTGCTCGCCGTAGGGATGATGTACTATGCCTTGCGCGACAGGCTGGGGTAAGGCGTGCGCATAAGCGCCGCGCTGCGTCCCTATCCTGCGATGCAGGACTCTGGCGTTGAGCGGCTGGCGCGGCTCAAGAAGCGTAGCGTGATACAAAGGGCGCGGGCGCGGGCGCGTACACCCGGCGGCTGATGGGTGCTTGTAGCCATGCACAATGTTGTTGATATTATAGCGCTTTCGCGGGAACACCAGCGTTTGTCTGGGGTGCTGTCGCTTACCGCATTGCCACGGGTTATCGAGCTTGTCGGTGGCGCACCAGACGGCGATCTGCGCTATTGGTTTGATTTCACGCTCAATGCCTGCGGCGAACCGCTGATCAGTGGCGCTATCGATACCACGCTGCGGCTGCAATGCCAACGCTGCCTAGCGGGGATGGAGTGGTCGCTACAGGCGGCGGTACACGTGATCGTCGTCGATAGCGCAGCGAGTGAGGGAAAGCACGCCGCGGCGCAAAGCACCGAGGTGTGGTGGGTCGATAACCGCCACAACGCCGCGCTGCAGGAGCTGATAGCCGATGAGATCATCTTGGCGCTGCCGTTTGCACCGAGGCACGCTGGCGCGGATTGTCAGGTACCCCCGTTGACCGGTGAGGTGCCACACAGCGCGACGCCCGTTGACCGGCAACACGCCACGCCATCACCGTTCGCCGTATTGGCGCAGCTACGCCGCAAGTAACGCCGCCCGCCAACAATCGGCAAAAGGCGTTACGCTAATCGATGAATTGAACCACCGCTCGCGAAAATGCCTCGGTCTGAAGACTCCTCAAAGTCTGTTCTGGCATCAATCCAACTGTCGCACTTGTGATTTGAATCCACCATATAATGTGCATAAAATCAATATCTTAGAGTGATAAAATAAGAAACAAACCCACGGATTCAGGTACATAACAATCAGGGAACACGTCGCCAACGTAAGATTATACCCAGCAGGAATAACCATAAGATCAACCCACCCATTCGTACGCGGTAAGTCAGGCAGGCATTCACTATTCTGATAAGATTTTCTTCCCAAGGGTGAGTCCACAAGTCGTTTATCCAGACGATTACTTGGCGTATCAGTGTGCCAACTGAATCGCCCATTCCGATAAGTAACAACCCGCCCAGCACGATCCCGTAAAGCATAATTTTCGGGTACTGCTCATACCCGCCCAAATTGTCCTGTATCAAACTCAAAAGCGCCAAAGCGATAAAAAGCAGCCAAACATAGTTCATCACCCAAGAGATAGGATGAAACAGAAGAACCGAAAGCATTGCAAATGCCCAAGCTATCTTGCGTGACGCAGCCGAGTCATTTCGCCTCAGAAAGAAGATGATCATACTGGTCGATAGTAGAAATCCTAAAATTCCGCTCACTGGGTTAAGGATGCGAAGGGCACCTCTAGCCGCTTGAAGCTCCATGGCTACCGCATATTCTCTACCATCCCAAATATAGCGACCGGCGCGAAGCCCGCTTTGTTGTTGCTCGCTATCGTAAACTTCGACTGGCAATTTCCCGCTGCTTCCAATACTCGGCAAGTACTTCAAAAAATACGCTTGATTTATCGCTGCGCCATCAATGGCAACCGACACAAACAACAACAATGCAACAGATACGACCCCGCCCATCACAAATTTTCTATCCTTAACAGCAAGCGGGACAAGGAAGATAAAAGCAGTCGGTAGCTTAAGGATGGCGCCAAATGCCAGCAATGCGCCTGCCAGCCCGCTGTTTTTTCTATCCCAGAAAAACTTACTGCACGCAATGAAAAACAGCACCAGCAAATCGGTTTGACCTCGTTCAAAATGAGCATAGATTGGCCAGAATAGTAGTGGAACAGAAATCAACAGCACATTCGCAACGATAACTGTTTTGACGGGATCACGGACTTGCAGGGCTATCACTGCAACGATTAGCAAAAATTGCACCACCAACCATAAGGTTTTGGCTTGATGGTAAGGAAGCCACGCAAACGGTCTGAAAAATCTGGCCACTATCGGTGATTGTAAAAACTGGCTGTGTTCAAACCGTTGCCCACTGGCAAACTCTGGTGAGTTGGAATAAGGATTTTCACCGCGACTCAACGAAACGGCGGCAGCGTAGTAGGCTGAAAAATCAACTTGATAATAGCCTGAGATTTTCTGGTAATAAACGAATACAACCGCCAGCATCGCAACTGAACCCAAGAACAAAATTAAGTATCTTCTCCATGACGATAATTGGCTGTAACCCATCTGTTTTTACCTTAATTTTTATTCGTGAATAAAAGTCTGAAGTATACCGCTCTAAGAGGATTATACGATGGAACACCAACTGAGTTTTGCCTATAGTTAATATCACTCCAAGTGACATCCAACCCGCAAAGAGCTATAACCGAAAGTGGTGTATGAGGGGTTGAAAAAGAGCGGCGACTCTGATTGATTGGAAGTTGTGAACAAACCCATCAATCTTAAGGAGAGTCGCCACTATGAGTAAGCATAACGCAATTGCCCCAAGAGGTGTAGAGGAACCCTTTGACCCATTGAGTGAACTGCTGCTGCAGGGAGCGAAGCAGTTGGTTCACCAAGCCGTGGACGCCGAGCTGCACGAGTTGCTGCGGCAGTTTGAGCATTGCCGTACACAGGATGGCAATGCCGCGGTGGTGCGTAACGGTTACCTCCCGGAGCGCACCCTACAAACCGGGGTTGGCGCGGTTTCTGTGAGAGTGCCGAAGGTACGCTCACGGACTGGAGAGCCAGTGGTTTTCCACTCACTGCTGGTACCACCGTATGTTCGCAAAACCCGCTCTCTGGAAGCGGCGCTGCCGTGGCTGTATCTAAAAGGCATCTCAACGGGTGACATGAGTGAAGCACTGAAAGTACTGGTGGGCCCGGATGCAGCGGGCTTGTCAGCCACCACGGTGTCGCGCTTGAAGCAGTGTTGGGCTGATGAGTACCGGTGCTGGATGCAACAGAGATTGGATGATGCGCGCTGGGTTTATATTTGGGCTGATGGCATTTACAGTGGCCTTCGAGCCGAGAATGCGAAACTGTGTGCACTGGTAGTTATCGGTGTGAATGAGCGCGGTCAGAAGCACTTTCTGGCCATTGAGGATGGGGTAAGAGAATCAACGCAAAGCTGGCGGGAGGTGTTGTTGAAGCGGAAAGCGCGCGGATTGGATGCCCCGGAATTAGGGATTGGTGATGGTGCTATGGGGTTCTGGGCAGCCCTTGAGGAGGTATTCCCAACGACACGCCAGCAGCGCTGCTGGGTACACAAGACGGTCAACGTGTTGAACCGCTTCCCCCAATCAGGTCAGCCAAAAGCCAAACAAGCGCTACACGAAATCTGGCAGGCAGCCACCAAAAAGGAAGCAGAGAAGGGGTTTGGCCTGTTTCTCAAAACCTACGAAGCAAAGTACCCAAAGGCAACCGCCTGCTTGAGAAATGACCGCCACGCGTTACTAACCTTCTATGATTTCCCCGCACCACACTGGCAAAGCATCCGCACCACCAACCCTATTGAATCGAGTTTCGGCACTATTCGACATCGGACGCGGCGCTCAAAAGGCTGCCTCTCTCGTGAGGGAATGCTTCACATGATATTCAAATTAGGCCAGTGTGCCGAGAAAAAATGGAACCGTTTGAGAGGCTTTGAGGCACTGCCTGCAGTCATCACTGGAGTGACATTCAAAGATGGTATTGAAGTGACAAAATTTAATCAGACCGCCGCTTGATCCAATCTTCCCATACACCAGATTTGACTATAGCTCACCCGCAAAGAGAGGTTTCCATGCCGTATGGGAAAGCTTGTGCCATGGGGGGAAACTAGCGGCAGTGATTGAGCCGTACTACCCCAAGGCAGATAACGACCATCGCCCATACCCATTGATGACGATGCTACCATTATTGAAGCACCCACATCGACCAAGAACAAAACCAATGGGCGATATCCCGAGATGCACCAGACCAAGAAAGGCAATCCATGGCACTTACAACTTGAATCCAAAACTATTGGTGGTGCCCTTTAGCAGAATATTATCAGGATGGAACAGATACTCCGAGCGCCGTGTTGCTGCAACGCAGGAGCAGTATGTCTACAGGTTGGAAAATCGGCATGGCAACGCTGAGAATCAGACAAAAAGCGCGCTCCTTCGAGGGGGAATAACCATTTTACACGAATGTGCGAAATCCTATCAGCCTTATTCGTAAGTTCCCTAGTTTCTCGAGGTGCCCTGCGACCTATCAATCAAGCGTTGCCACTTCAGTGCTCAGAATTTGTCTCAGGCGTACCATGAAGCGCGCCGCTTCAGCACCATCAATGACACGGTGGTCATAGGACAGACTCAATGGCAGCATCCGCTTAGGCGTAAATGTGCGTGCCGCTTCATCCCACACTGCAGCGGTTTTTGCCTGTGATACGCCTAAGATGGCGACTTGCGGCGGGTTAATGATGGGCGTGAACGCGACCCCGCCGATCCCACCCAGTGACGATATTGTGATTCCAGCGTCCTGGATCTCTTCTAGGCGCAGCTTGCCATCGCGTGCTTTAGCGCTCAGCGCCTCGATTTGCTGCGCGATGTCGCGCACGCACCGTTGAACGACATCACGCAGCACCGGCACCACCAGCCCCTCAGCGGTATCAACAGCGATGCCGATATGCAGCGCTTGACGCCAATGCAACTGACGCCCATCGGCGGCTAGGCTGGTGTTGAACAACGGATAGGCCCTGACCGTCAGCGCCAAGGCTTTGGTAATAAACGGCAGTAAGCTTAAACGTCCCTCGCCCATGGCTTGCAGCGATGCGCGGGCGGCCTTGCGGAAGGTTTCCAAAGCCGTTATATCGGCCTCGTCATGGTGTGTTACATGTGGAATCGTCCGCCACGACTCAGTCAGCACTTGCCCTGAAATAACTTTGATGCGCGGTAACGGTCGAGATTCCACAGCACCCCAGCGCGCCGCATCAACGGCTGGCACTGACGCGGATGCGGACGCGGACGGGCGATTTTCAGTCGGGCGCGCTGATGATTCCGAGGATGTGCTTACAAGCCGTTGTTTGACATGGTTATTGATATCCTCACGCAGGATGCGCTGCTGGCGACCGCTGCCAGACACGTGCGCCACATCAACACCCAGTTGGCGGGCATAGCGGTATACTTCTGGAGTCGCATAAGGCAACAAGGCAGGTGCTGGAGGCAGGGCCAGATGCGCCCCGGGCGGCGGTTGCGGTTGCGGTTGCCTTGCGTAATGGATTTTGAGCGCACCTGTAAGCGATGCTGCGGTCGGTGGAACGGCGATTGGGTCGTCGCCGGGTTGCGCCGTAGATGCAGGTGCTGATACTGGTGCTGACGCTGATGCTGGTGCTGTGGCAGCAATCAGTGCCACTACCGTACCAGTGCTCACGCTGTCGCCAAGCGCAACACCGATCGCGTGTACCGTACCGGCCACTGAAGCTGGAATTTCTATCGCGGTCTTGTCGCTTTCGAGCACCACCAGCGTGGTGTCGCGGGTCACCTGCGCGCCTTCAGCAACGGCGATCTCGCTCACCACCGCCGCGCTGATATCACCTATATCGGGGATAGCGACTTCGATCAGGGCAGGGGCTTCCTCGGGTACGGCGGGCGCTGGTGCTGGTGCTGACGCTGGTGCTGGTGCTGTGGCAGCAATCAGTGCCACTACCGTACCAGTGCTCACGCTGTCGCCAAGCGCAACACCGATCGCGTGTACCGTACCGGCCACTGAAGCTGGAATTTCTATCGCGGTCTTGTCGCTTTCGAGCACCACCAGCGTGGTGTCGCGGGTCACCTGCGCGCCTTCAGCAACGGCGATCTCGCTCACCACCGCCGCGCTGATATCACCTATATCGGGGATGACGACTTCGATCAGGGCAGGCATTGAGGTTATTCATTATCCGAGGGGGCTAGTGGTTGTCAGCCATTATCCGCTTGGCGGCGGCGCACGAGCGGCGAACGCCCGGTTGTGCTTGAAGCCGCAGCAGGGCTCATACCGTCCATGGCGGCGGCAGCTCAGCGTCAATACGGTAACGGGCAAGCGCGACCGACACCACGGCAAGCTCGATGACGCCCTCGTCAGCCAGCGCGCGTAATGCGGCGATCACGATATAGCAGCAGTCAATCTCAAAAAAGCGGCGCAGGTTTTCGCGCGTATCGCTGCGACCGAAACCATCGGTGCCGAGGACCACATAGCGGCCTGCTATAAACGGGCGAATTTGTTCAGCAAACAGGCGCATATAATCCGATGCGGCGACCACCGGTGCCGGCGTTGCTGCTAGGCATTGCTGTACATAACAGCAGCGTTGCGGTTGCTGTGGGTGCAGACGGTTCCAACGCTCAACCGCCATGCCATCCCGATACAGCTCGGTGAAGCTGGTCACACTCCAGACCTCGGCGCTGATCGCGAAATCCTCGCGCAACCGCTTGGCGGCTTCGACGACTTCGAGCAGAATCGCGCCGCTACCCAGCAAGCGCACCTGCGCTCGCGCTTCGCCAAGGGTTTCATTGCCATCCGCAGCGGCTGCCGGTTGCAGCAAGTACATCCCGCGCACGATGCCGGCCTCGCATCCCGCCGGCAGCGCGGGATGGGGGTAGCTTTCATTGGTCAGCGTGATGTAGTAAAACACATTTTCCTGCTGATGCAGCATGCGGCGCAGCCCATCATGGATAATAACCGCCAATTCATAAGCGTAGGTCGGGTCGTAGGAGATGCAGTTGGGGATCGTGGCCGCTAGGATATGGCTATGCCCGTCGTTGTGCTGCAAGCCTTCGCCCGCAAGGGTCGTACGCCCCGAGGTGCCGCCGAGCAAAAACCCACGCGTCTGGCTGTCCGCCGCCGCCCAGGCCAGATCGCCGATTCGCTGAAAACCAAACATCGAGTAAAAAATATAGAACGGGATCATCGCCACCCCATGATTGGCATACGCAGTGCCCGCTGCCAGAAACGACGAAAACGCGCCCGCTTCATTGATCCCCTCTTCGAGAATCTGACCATCAATGGCCTCGCGGTAGAACATCAACTGTTCGGCGTCCTGCGGCTTGTAGAGCTGCCCACGGTTAGCATAGATCCCCAATTGGCGAAATAGGCCCTCCATGCCGAAGGTGCGCGCCTCATCGGGAACAATGGGCACCACGCGCTGACCGATAGCAGCATCGCGCGCCAAGGTTGACAAGATGCGCACAAACGCCATTGTGGTGGAAAATGCACGCTTTCCAGAGCCTGCCAGCATCGCTGCAAACGCTTGGAGTTCAGGGATCTTCAGGCGCTCAGCGCTCGGGTAGCGCGCCGGCAGGTAGCCGCCCAGAGCCTGGCGCCGTTGCTTGAGGTATTGGATCTCAGCGCTGTCTTCTGGGGGGCGATAAAACGGCGCTTCGGCGATGGCGTCATCGGATATCGGAACATCAAAGCGATCGCGGAACGCCTTCAGTGCCGCTTCGCCTATTTTCTTCTGTTGATGAGTGATGTTCTGTCCTTCACCGGCCTCGCCCATGCCGTAGCCCTTGACGGTTTTGACCAGGATCACCGTTGGTTGCCCACGGTGCTTGGCCGCTACTGCATACGCGGCATATACCTTGTGCGGATCATGACCGCCGCGGTTCAGGCGCCAGATGTCTTCGTCGGTCAGATTGGATACCAGCTGCTTCAGCTTCGGATATTTGCCAAAAAAATGCTCGCGCGTATAAGCCCCTCCCTTAGCCTTGCATGCCTGGTATTCGCCGTCCACCGCTTCTTCCATGCGTTTGCGCAACTGGCCACTGGTATCGAGGTGCAGCAATGGATCCCAATACGATCCCCAGATGACTTTGATGACATTCCAACCGGCACCGCGGAACGCTGCTTCTAACTCCTGGATGATTTTGCCATTACCGCGCACCGGCCCGTCCAGTCGCTGCAGGTTGCAGTTGATCACAAAAATCAGATTATCCAGCGATTCCCGCGAGGCCAGCGTGATCGCGCCTAAGGATTCCGGTTCGTCCATCTCGCCGTCTCCCATAAAAGCCCAGACCTTGCGCCCCTCGGTGTTGAGGATACGGCGGTGTTGCAGGTAGCGCATAAAACGCGCTTGGTAAATCGCCATGATCGGTCCAAGCCCCATCGACACAGTGGGAAACTGCCAAAAATCGGGCATCAACCAAGGGTGCGGGTAGGAGGATAAACCGTCGCACCCCACTTCCTGACGGAAGGAATGCAGTTGCTCTTCGCTGATCCGCCCCTCCAAGTAGGCGCGGGCGTAAATGCCAGGCGCGGAATGCCCCTGAATGTAGATCATATCGCCACCGTGGGTAGCGCTTGGGGCATGCCAGAAGTGATTAAAGCCGACATCGTAAAGCGTAGCGGCGGAAGCGAAGCTGGCGATATGCCCCCCTAAACCGTGTGCTTTGCGATTCGCCTGCACCACCATTGCCAACGCATTCCAGCGCACTAGGGAGCGAATACGCCGCTCAAGTGCTGGATCGCCGGGGGTATGCTCCGCCGCTGTCTCGGGGATGGTGTTGAGGTATGCGGTGTTAGGCGAATAGGGGATATGCACCCCAGTGCGGCGGGTATGATCGATCAAGCGTTCCAGCAACCGATGCGCCCTTTCCGGCCCATCGCGTTCAAGCACCGCCTGAATCGATGCGATCCATTCCGCGGTTTCCAATGGATCAAGATCAACAAGTTCGGTTTTTGCGTTCATAGCGGTTTCGCTATCAGTCATCACGCTAGGGGACCTCGAAAAACCTCAATGGGATGGAGGGATGGGGGGAAGGGAAGGGGCATTCATCTGTAGCGTAAGCCGTTGATTTATACCCATTCCTCCAATAGATAAGCCGCGCTGTGATTGGTGGGCGGCGCTAAACCCTTCTGGGGGGATTGCGCTGCCCCCACAGGTAACGCTGAACAAGGCTGAACCTGCGCCTCAGGAAGCTTTTCGCGCGCCGATGGAGTGGATAGCGGGTTTCCCGCCAAGCGGCCGTTCGATCTGCATCAAGAACGCTATGCTGCGTTGAGAAATCGACGACAGACGGTTGCACCGCGAAAAAATGCAGTCCAGATATCCACCATTCCTCGTACGCCATATCGATCGGTTGTTGTATAAGGTAACAATAATCGCGCAACACCCGCGCGCCATGCAGCGTTATTGCATAGGCTACCGATCCCCATACTGGATCGCGGTAGCGCGCCAGTACGCGGTTGCGCCCAATCGGACACAACACCCGCGTGACTGTGCACGACTGGGTGGCAGACAGTCGCACCACATCCCAGTACCAGCCGATGCTGGACAACGCGGCAATGACAGCCGGGAAATCGTCCGCCAGGAGGGCGTCGTCTTCAAGAACAACAGCGTACGGGGAACCATCGGCGATGACCCGCTGCCACATACCATAATGGCTCAGATAACATCCAATCTCACTGCGGGTCAGCCCTTGTTGGCGCAGTTTAATGATCTTGCGATCATCTAAACGATCAGCGTATTGCGACAGATCCAGTGTTGTGCCATCGACCGCATCGACAATCTCGTGCTCAATCCCCAACGCCTCCAATCGCGCTTTAATGCGCTCGCGCAGCGCCGTTTGCCATTTGAGGGATATAACGTAAACCGGGGGCATGGGTAAACCGATGGCTAATAATTGGCGCTGACCGCTAACGCCTGTGGGCTCTCAGCGCACCGCCAGCGCGCCGCCAGCACACCGCAACACAGCACAGCACAGCCAAGCATCTCATACCGGCCTTACCGACCCCAACTTGCGCGGGGATCAGCGGGGGGCGCTGCGTTGCCGCTCATGGGCAGCGGATCCTCTTAGGCGGATGGAGGAATCCCCACCAGTAGCGCTGAGCTGAACGAAGCCTTTCCTGCCGGCGGACTTGCGCCAAGTAGCGAGGCGAGAAATCGGTTCTGCTCCAGGTGGCATTGCGTTCTTCCTCAAGCGCACTGTGTTCGGTTGTGAACCTGACGGCTGGTGGTTGAACCGCAAAAAAATGCAGCCCGGCTTTCCACCACTCCTCGTACGCCATATCGATGGGTTGTCGCATCACATAACAATAATCGCGCAGCACCTTGGTCGCGTTCAACGTTATTGCATACGCTACCGCGCCCCATACTGGCTCACGGTAACGCACCAGTATCCGGTTGCGCACCACCGGGCACAATACCCGCGTGATTTTGCATGGCTGGGTAGCCGACATGCGTACGATATCCCAATACCAGCCGAGGTTGGGTAAGGCTTCAATGATATCCCGGAAATCGTCTGCTAAGACGGCATCATCTTCAAGGATAACAGCGTGTTGGATGCCTTCGTCAGCGATCCTGCCCCACAACCGATAATGACTCAGATAGCAAGCAATTTCACCTCGAGTTAATCCTTCTCCGCGCAGCACGGCGGTTGGCTGATCCTGTAACCGGTGGGCATACTGCGACGGCTCAATGGTTGCGCCATCGAGCGCATCGACAATCTCGTGCTCAATCCCCAGCGACTCCAATCGCGCTTTAAGGCGCTCGCGCAGCGCCGTTTGCCATTTGAGTGATATAACGTAAACTGGGCTCATGATGCGTACTAAGCGCTTTGCGGGGAACTCGTCACATCCCGCATGGCGAGAGTGCTTTTGAGAACTCCTAGGGAGTATCGTCAGGCCAGTTTTGCATGGCCTTCTGACAGATCAGGCGCGCTGTGACAATGGGGTGGCGGGCAAGTGCCTTTGGCGCCGCCTGTTGCGCTGTTCCCAATCGTTATCGAACAGGGTTACCAGCTGCTCTATCACTGCGCCACCCAGCTCTTCGGCGTTGACTAACGTCACCGCACGTTTGTAGTAGCGGGTGACATCGTGCCCGATACCGATAGCCAGTAGCTCGACGCATCGCTGATTCTGGATGGTGCTGATAACCTCGCGCAAGTGGCGATCAAGATAGCTGCTGGGGTTGGTGGACAAAGTGGAATCATCGACCGGCGCACCATCGCTGATCACCATCAGGATGCGCCGCTGCTCAGGCCGACGGAGCAATCGCTCATGCGCCCACAGCAGCGCTTCGCCATCAATGTTTTCTTTGAGCATTCCCTCGCGTTGCATCAGACCCAGGTTGTTACGTACGCGGCGCCACGGCATATCGGCTGATTTGTAGATGATATGCAGTAAATCATTGAGCCTCCCGGCATTCGCTGGTTTGCCTTCAAGCAACCAGCGTTCGCGCGTCTTACCACCTTTCCAAGCACAGGTAGTAAAACCCAGGATCTCGGTTTTCACGCCACAACGTTCAAGGGTGCGCACTAGGATATCGGCGGTTATCGCAGCGATGGAGATCGGGCGCCCGCGCATTGAACCAGAGTTGTCGATCAGCAGCGCCACCACGGTATCGCGAAAGCTGGTTTCCTGCTCCATCTTGTAAGAAAGCGCATGCGTTGGGTTAGCGATCACCCGCGCCAAACGGCTAGTGTCCAGATAGCCTTCCTCCAAATCGAATTCCCATGCGCGCAATTGCCGGGTCAACAACTGCCGCTGCATGCGGTTGGCGAGCTTACTGGTAACCCCCGAAAAAGCCGCCAATTGTTGATCGAGGCAACCGCGCAAACGCGCCAGTTCCGCTGCTTCGCATAGCTCATTGGCAGGGGCAACACGATCAAATTCAGTGGTATAGATTTTATACTGGGGGGGGCTGGTTTCAGGCTCATTGCGCGGCGCTACAAACGGTTGCGGTGCGACCTCGCCGGGAACCTTCTTAGCGCTGGAATCGAAGCTGTCAGGAACCGTTACAGCGAGCGTATCGGCGGCTTCTTCGGCGCTCCCATCAACCGCCTCCAAGACTTCATCAAGGCACTGATCCAAGGCATCGTTATTATCACCGCTGCGGCTCTCGTCAGCGTCTGGCTGCGCATCGTCGGATGCCGCGCCGAGGTCATCGCTAACGGGCGGGGGCATAACAAACCCCAAGCCCTCAAGCACACTGAGTGAGAGCTGCGCAAATTTCGCCTGATCGGCAACCGACTGTTGCAATTGCGCCAGCAATCCGCCGATCTTGCTCTCGATCTTGGGACGCCAGTGGTCGATCACAGCAGCGGCTGATGACGGTCGGCAGTGATATAAATCCTCACTTGCGAGTAGTTGCATCACTACTGGCAACGGGACCTTATCGCACGCAGTTGTATCGATCCCCTGTTGTTGCAGACTAAACGCCAGCGCACTGCCAAGATTCCCCTGAACCCCCAGCATATACCGTGCGCCTAGTGCTTCGCAGCGCGTTTGCTCAAGGATATCAAACAACTGCTGGGCATCGCTAGCTTGCAGCCGGTAGCGATCATGGATGGCGGCGTCGTGATGCAGGAGGTGCAGTGCCACCGCGTCCACTGCGCCACGAATGCGATCGACCTGCGGGTGTTGCAACGGCCATTTTGGTTTTTGCAGCCGCAGTGTGTGGTGCTGCGGCGGTGCATCCTGAACCAAGAACTGCAAATCCAACGCTGCGTTATGCGACAAAGCGCGACCGGTGGCGGCGATATCGCGCCTAAGCCGATCGATCCTGTCGTTCTCGGTAGCATCTGACCACGGGGCGGTTGGGGCAGCCATGGGCGAAGTCATCTGTTTTTAATCCTGAATTCAAGCAGCGCACCGCTTTCGATAGTCGGCAAGCGGGCTGCGTAACCGTAGGTGGCAGCGCAGCGCTACGCTGCTGGTGAGCGCAGCAGCAGCGAATCTGAATGTGGCTGTGAATACAGGCTTCTTTGTTGATTTGTCAGCGATGCGATGCCACGACCATGGGCATGTTAGGTGCGGATCGGCATCACCACAAAGAGGCATCCAGCGCTGTCTTGTGGGCGCATAAGGCAGCCCTTATAAGCGTCTGAAAATATCAGCTCAACGGTTTCTTGGGAGAGTGTTGAAAGGATGTCAATCAGGTAAGTGACGTTAAAGTTAATCTGTATCGGCAGACCTGAATAGGCAACATCCAATTCCTCTTGCGCATCGCCGGCCTGAATGTCTTCAGCGGACAGGGACAGTAAAGGGGTGTCTTCTTCCGCCAGTGACAGTCTGACGCTACGGTTGGCATCGCCGAACATGACCGAGATGCGGTTCAATGCCGTGCGCAAGTCCTCGCGGTTGATATTGAGCTTATGATTGCTTGTACTGATATCCGGAATAGCGTCCTCATAATCGGGAAAAGCGCCGTCAATGAGTTTGCTGGTGAGCACCGCATGATCGAGATTAAATCGCGCCACGTTTGATCCAATATCGATATTGACCATTGCATCGCTGTTGCTCAGCAACCGATTCAAAGTGGTGATCGGTTTGCGCGGCACGGTGATCTGGTGCTGCTCGCTGACATCGCATTGCAGCGAGTGTTCAGCCAATGCCAAGCGGTGACCATCGGTGGCTACGGTTTTTATTTTCCCTGGGTTGAGCTCGATTAAGGTCCCCATCAGCGCCGGCCTAGCGGCTTCCTGCGCCATCGAGAACTGGACCAACTGGAGCAACTGCTTGAGTACGGCTGCCGGGCATTGCACCGTCTGCTGGTCAGTTATGGTGCTGGTGGTCGGGAAATCGTCTGCCGGCAAAGTGCTCAGATTGTATCGGCTGCGACCAAATCGGATCAGCAGCCGGTCGTTTTCCAAGGCAAAGTCAATCGGCGTGTTTTCTGGCGACAAGCGTGCAATGTCTATCATTCTGCGCGCCGATACGGTCGTCGTTCCTTCTTGCGATACATCGTTGATAGTGGTCCAAGCGATAATCTCAGCTTCCAGATCAGTGGCCGTAATGGCCAGCGTGTTGTCTTTTACTGTGAGTAAAAGATTGGACAATATCGGCTTCGGCAGGCGGCGCTCTACAGCAACAGCGCCTTGCACGGTCTGCAGCAGATTTAGTAACTTTTCCCGGTCGATCTTAAATCGCATAAGCTCATCTCAAAATGTGTGGTTTTAACTGCACCCATCATGGCGGCGCGCCAAGCAACGCCAAAAGCGGTGGTTGCTTGCAAGCATGTCCTGTGGGTGTTTAAAGTCGGTGTAGCCTCAAGGGAACCTCGAAAAACCCTGAAATGGCATGGGGGTTCGGGGAAAGGGGTGCGATAAGCAATTTTCGTAAGCCCCTATCAGTTATGGATTAATATACCCTTCCCCCAATATAACACTAGGAGGGTGCTTCGAAAAGCTGGCGACGCTGGTTTTTCAAGGCACCCTCATATGACCGTTCGTCCATCAGTAGTTTATCCCGTAAGAGGGCGATACCGCTAGAGTACGATCAGCGATTCATTGCCCCAACCAATGCGGGCGTGCTCTCCAGGCTGCAAGATGCGCCGTCCAGCGGTGTTGCGCATCGATACAATCACCGTATTACCATCAAACCCCGCAAGGCGGAGATTATAATAGGTCATATCACCATAGTAGCAAGCATTGGTTACGGTCGCCTTAGTTTCTTGCTCGGCCCGATCCTCGGGATCGATCAAAACGCTGAACATTTCGGGGCGTACGCCGACAACCACCGCCCCGCTCACTTTGATGGTATTGCATTGCGCACGCGGTAGGGTAACCTGCCCAAAGGGTGCTGCGTCGATCGATACGGTGTCTGAATCAGCGGAGATAACCCGGCCATTGAATAAGTTCATCGTACCGATAAAGGTCGCAACACGTTTATTGATCGGACGGCAATAGAGCTCCTGCGGTGTCGTCAACTGTTCAATCTGACCATCGTGCATCACCGCCACACGATCAGACATGATCAGCGCTTCTTCCTGATCATGGGTTACCAAAATAAAGGTGATACCTACCGCCCGTTGCAGTCGGCGCAACTCTATCTGCATGTTTTCGCGCAGCTTGCGGTCGAGTGCGGATAGCGGTTCATCCAGCAGCAGCACTTCAGGGTGCATGATCAAGGCGCGCGCCAAGGCGACCCGCTGGCGCTGCCCGCCTGACAATTCATGGGCGGCGCGGTTTTGGTAGCCATCCAGGCTAACCATCTCCAGGGCATCCTTGATCTGCCGTTGGTATGCGCTGCGGCTTGGTTTTTTCGCGCGCAAGCCATAGCCTACGTTGTCGCCGACGTTCAGATGAGGAAAGATGGCATAGCTTTGGAATACCATATTGGTAGGGCGGTGGTTGGCGGAAATCCCGGCCATCGGCTTGCCAGCGATCGCAATAGTCCCCTTGGAGGGTTCCTCAAAACCGCCTATCAGACGCAGTAGCGTGGTTTTGCCGCAACCCGAGGCACCCAGCAAAGAGAGAAATTCACCTTGGTTGACATCAAAGTCAATGCCTTTGATCACCTCCACGTCGCCGAACAACTTATGTACCCCGCGAATTTCGATGATCGGCGCTGGCACCGGGCGACTGTGGTCGTTGGCAGCGAGGGCGGCGGCGGTCATATCATCCCTGTAGGCGCGCTGGCGGTGCCGGTGCGCGCCGCCGAGCGGCGGCGGAACCTTTCGGCCAGCAGTAGCATGATTAATGAAAAGAGCAGCAGGATCGTGCCCAAAGCCATGATGCTCGGCAGCTTGGCTGGGAAACGCAGTTGGCTCCAGATATATACCGGCAACGTCGGCTCGGTGCCAGTCAGAAAGAAAGCGATAATAAATTCATCCAACGACAAGGTGAACGTGATCAGGAGGCTGGAAACGATGCCAGGCAGCACCAATGGCAAGGTAACACGCAAGAAAGTCTGCATCCGTCCCACGCCTAAATCCATTGAGGCTTCTTCCAAGGATTGATCGAGTCCACGAAAAGCAGATAGTAGCACCACAATGGAAAACGGGATGCAGATCAGCACATGACCAAGGACCACGCTCCACAACGACAGATTGAACCCCAATTGCAGCAATACCACCAGGATCGATACCGCAATGATGATCTCAGGTAAGAACAGCGGCAGCATGACAAACCCGGTGATCGGACGCTGCCCGAAGAGCACGCCGCGGGATAACGCCCGGGCGGCAAGCACCCCCAGCATGGTGCTGATAAGCGCCGTCGCAGAAGCAATGTACAAACTGTTTTTCAGCGCTATGAGCAGGGTCTGATTGGCGGTCAGGACGTAAAACCAGTGCAGCGTAAATCCTTTGAGTGGAAAGCTGATGATCGGGCTGTTGTTGAAGGAGAAAACCGGCAGCAGCAGCACCGGCGCATACAAGAAGATCAGATAAGCATAGGCGTAGAACCGCAGTTTTGATGGCCTGCGGGCAATCGTGCTATCCATGGCTATTGCCCTTTGACATAGCGTTTATTCAGCCATACCACGAGCATCGAGATTAAAGTCACCAGCGCGATCGAGGTGATCGCAAGCGCCGCTCCAAGCGGCTTGTTATTCGCCTTGCCAAATTGCACTTGCACGATGTTGGCGATCATCAGGCCGTCGGTACCGCCCACTAAGCGTGGGGTCACATAGTCGCCTATGGTCGGAATGAAGACGATCAGAAAGGCGGCGATCACGCCAGCCATGGACAGCGGCAGGGTAATGCGCAGAAAGCGCCTCACTGGCCCATCACCCAGATCGGTAGCCGCTTCAAGCAGACGGCGGTCAATCCTCTCCAGTGCGACATAAATCGGCAGGATGGCGAATGGCGCCCACGCATGAGCTAGGGTAATCACCACCGCATTGGCGTTGTAAAGAATAAACGTCAGCGGTTGTTCGATGATCCCAAGCCATTGCAGTGAGCTGTTGAGTACGCCGTTGTAGCCGAGGATCACTTTCCATAAGAATACCCGTAGCAGGTAGCTGGTCCAAAATGGAATCGTGATCAGTAATAACCATAGCCCTTTGTTGCTAGTGACATGGAACGAAACATAATAGGCAATGGGATAGGCGAGGATAAGCGTGATGCAGGTTGCGCTAAGAGCGATTATTATCGAGCGCCCCATCAGTACGCGGTAGATCGGCTCGGTCCATACCGCAATATAGTTCTTCAGTGTTAGCGTACGGTCAATTTCAAGATAATTCTCGGTCCAGAAGCTGAAGGCAAACACCATCAGCAACGGGAACGCCAGCAACGCAATCGCATACAACAGCGCCGGGCTGATGAGTAATACGCTGAGACCTTGCTCGCTGCGCCACCACAGGGAAATCCCACGGCGAGGCAAGCTAAGCTTCATCGGCTGTGCGACTCCATGGCTAGTTGTTGGTCAAAGTGGGGGCAGGGGCACAATCTTGCGCGGCGCAAGCGCCAAGCCAGATGCCGCCTGCTGATGGCAACAGGGCTTTACGCTGGTTGCGCCATCGGAGGGCTGTTGTATGCCTGTAAGTACTGAAGCAACAATAAGCAATGCGCTCAAATCGCGCCGCGCCGCCGCCGTGCGGAGGGCGTCAGTGGACATGCTGCTGACACACCGCGATCAGTTGGCAAGATGATGATGGCGGCTGGCGCGTATCCCATGATCAACGCTCCAGATACTGGAGCTTATCCGCCACCCCTTCCCAATCGCTGGCATCTGTCGGCGCGTCTTTCTTTTCGGTGAGTACCGGCCATTGCTGCGCCAGTTCAGCGTTGAGCTCGATGAAATGGTGCTGATCTGCTTCCAGTTCATCTTCCGAGAGGATAGCGTTGATCGGGCATTCCGGCTCGCACAAGGTGCAGTCGATACACTCTTCGGGATCGATCACTAACATGTTAGGCCCCTCGTGGAAGCAATCCACCGGGCATACCTCAACGCAATCGGTGTATTTACATTTGATGCAGCTGTCAATAACAACAAAGGTCATGGAGCGCTCCTTGAGAAAAGTGTAACAGGATAGGCGTTAGCATAGAAGATCAGCGTTCAGCATAAAAGTAAAAATGCGTTATTTCTATTTTTAATCAGGAGCGCCTAGCGGCGCGCCGTACGCTAATCCCAGAGCCCCCGCCCGAAGCCATGCCAGAGCCCCCGCCTTCCACTATGCCAGAGCCTTCACCTGCCCTCGGCCCTGCACGGCGTCGAGCCGAAAGCACAGGAGATGCTGGGGTTAGGGGTTTTGGGGAAGGGAGTACAAAAGAGGCAGTGATGCCCTCATTGGTTGGAAATCAACGGTTAAAACCAGCCATTTTCGGTTCAATTTCCCTATTGTGGACGCACTTATCCCGTCAGCGCCTAACATTCTTTTTGAAGATTAGCGGCCCGCTTGAGATTGTAAGTCCTCTACATCGCCTGAAATAAATGACGATACAGTCGACTAACAACCGGCTGCTGTTCACTGTGTTTAAGACACAGAGTTAACTGTCCATTCTCTCTTCGAGTGGCTGCAGCAACAAATCCAAGATTGACGATACTGCTACGATGAACCTGTACGAAACGGGAGCGATTGAGCTTTGGCAGCAAATCTCGCAGTGACTCGCGTATCAATAGTTGCTGCTGATCGACCGTGTGCACCTCTACATATTTATCGGATGCCTGAAACAAAACCACATCGTCTATCGGGATAATATGTACGGTGTCACCGACGCTGGCTCGTATGTGTTGCAAAAAGTCCTGCTCCGCTGTATCGCGGGTGCTGTTATCAAGCAGGGTTTTAAATCGCTCACCAAGCACCTCGATCGATTGGCTGTTGCTTCTGTCTTCAAGGTGCTTTTTTAGCCGTTCTACAGTTTGATCCAGGCGAGTTGATGTAAAGGGTTTCAGGATATAGTCGATCGCAGAAAGGTCGAACGCATCAACGGCGTAGTCACCATAAGCGGTAGCAAACACAACAAGCGGCGGGATAATGATGCTTGAGTCGGGCCATTCTTCAACGATCTCCTGCACCACTTCAATGCCAGTGGCACCTGGCATGCGAATATCCAGAAACGCGATATCAACCGGGTTGGAAAGTAACTGTTCAATGGCGCGTGTTCCGTTTTCAACCGTGTGGACGATTTTCAGTTCCGGCCAGGCCCGCGCAAGCTCTGCAGCCAGTGCGTTAAGTAGCAGAGGTTCGTCGTCGGCTATCAGTGCAATCGGTGTGTAAGTATCTGTGGATATTGATTCAGGCATGGCTCTGGCTGCCATTGGCATTGGCTGTAACAGGAGGGTACCTCGAAAAACCAGCTTCGCTAGCTTTTCGGGATACCCTGCGGGGCTTGTCTATTGGGGAAAGGGTTATAAATCAACGGATTACGATACAGGTGCTCATGTCCCTCCCCCCAAACCCCCATCCCATTGCCATTTTTCGAGGTTCCCAAGAGTGAATGATAAGGCTGGTGAGAAAGGCACTATTATTGTTACCGCCGTGCCTGAAGGCAAATTAGCCGGTGGAGATTCTATTTGTAAATAGTGATCATGCTGGTGACCCCTATTTGCAAGTTCAGGAAGACGCGCGCGCAAACTGTGCAAACCAAATCCGTTGGCGGACTGGACATTATCCGTCTTCATGCCGATGCCCGTGTCAATGACTTTTAACTCCAGTAGTGTGCCGTCATTCGCCATACTGTATTCGACGGACACGGCATTTTGGCAACTGTCATCATCGAGCATACGTGCTTGCACCGAAATAGAGCCGCCATCAATAGAGGGCTCTATTCCGTGCACAATGGCATTCTCTACCAGTGGCTGGAGTAACAGGGTCGGCACCTGGCATAGGGCCAGTTGCGAGGGTAGATCGAGGGTAAAAGTCAATCGATTACCTAGCCTGACTTGCATCAGGGAGAGGTAGTTTTGCAAGGTGTTGAATTCAGCCTGGAGGGTATTGTGGGTGGTTTGGGAGCTATCGAGGGTAGCACGCAGAAATTCTATCAGTTGATCCAGCATCAACTGGGCGCGCTGCGGGTCCACCCCCATCAGTGTGCGAAGGTTGGCCAGCGTGTTAAAAAGCATGTGTGGCTCAAGCTGCGCGCGCAACATTGCCAGCCGCGCTTGTGATGCTTGTGCGGCCTCTTGAGCCACTGCCAGTTTTAGGGATGCTAGCTGTTCACGAGTGGAATAAAACCAGGTTGAGGCTACTGAAACCAGTATCGTAATTGACAGTGAGGCAATTATAGTTTGTCGGTCAACCCATATTCCGTGTGGCACGTTCAGGAAGAACTTGCCAAGCGAGCTACCGATTAAAAATCCAGACAATACGATCGCCGGGTGAGACAGAATAATGAGTTGTGGATAGCTGATCAGACTTGAGCGCACAAATTGGCCAGTCAACAAATAGAGTAGGCAAATAGACTGGCCAATACACTGCGCAAACACCCAACTGTTAAGCAAACTGTGTCTGGTAAGCCCTGGCACGATGAGCCACAGAGCAACTGCCACCCCGGTGCAGATTAGCGAGTTAATTAGCAGAACAATAAGTGCCCTTGCGCTGAACAACTTCTGAGGTTGCAGTGTCCGCAGCCATTCATGGGTCTCAGCTTTCAACGAATTTCCCATGCAAGCCCAATGGCAAGTGGTAGGGTAATGTTGCACTGGCTATGGCCCCGTCTTCCAAATGGCTTGCGTCGAGTATTGTTAAAGTAGTGCGACGGGTTTTCCAGTTGAAACTTGTCCCTATAAGCCAGCCTTCACCTTCTGTGGCCCCGGATTTGGCAACAAATACATGCTCCTCTGCAATTGTGTGGGGACCATAGTCAAAGGCCTGAAGCTGATCTGTTTTTCGATTAAATGACTGCACGCGGTTAAAACCAAATACTTCCGGCGGCATTTGCTCGCTACGCGCTAACATGACCAGTCGCGAAGTCTTTAACCCGGTAAAGCGGTTGTCGTATACCGGAAACTCCGCTCCAGCGTGTGGTAGTTGCTCAACACTCGCGGTAGCGGTCTTCAGATTCAGTATGATGTCCAGCGCCGGTGGTTCGTCGAATGTATCCTTTTGAGGGTGCCCCATCGTGGCTCGCATAATCGTTTCATTGAGTTCATCCCATGGTGGCGCGACGGCGGTTTCGAGCCTTATCTGATTCCCGTCTTGCCAGGCGTTGCCAAAGTGGAAGGCAAAAAAAGGGGGCAGTTCAAATCGGTGCGCAATCGTTAACTGTTGTTTATCGATCAGCAGTATATCCACCGTTCCATTCGCGTCCCAGCCGAGTAGGTCGGCAAATGCGTTAGCACTATTTGACTCCATTGGAGTATAGGTGATCGGCATCAGTGCAAACACGAGGTAGCGCTCTGTAACGGCGAAGTCGTGCACCATATTAGTATTGGGTGCATCGATGACGGTGGCTCTGTTAAGCTTGCCGGCTGGAGACAGATCATATAAAACCAGTTTATCGCTACCGCTCAAATAGCCAAAATTCCAGATTCGCCCACCGGGGTCCACGCGGGGGTGAGCTGAAAAGGGTACACCGTCAGTGTCGGGTGATAGCACTTTCCTGCCGGTGGTTTCCAGTGTATCTGGATCGATTTCCCATGCAGAGCCCGCTTCCCAAAGGGCCAGCAATTCATCCCCGACGGGTAGCACGGAAATATTGGCAACGTTTACGTCGTCGGGTTTTTTTACTGACAACCCATCTGCGAAGGCGGTACCAAAACCACTCCACAAAAATCGCCCGGCTTTTTCTTCGGCAACATAGCGGCTGGTGCGTACCATTTTGGCCCGATGGGTCAGTCTGTCTGCCGAAATCGCGAACGACTGTATCATTCCGTCGCCGTCAAACCAGTGCTTGTATTGTGTATCGCCTCGTTGCATCCGCGCCGGCCCGTTGCGATAAAAGGTGCCGGTCAGTCCTTGTGGTAATGGTGCGTCGAATTTTATGTGAGTGGGGCCCAGTGTCTCTGCCACCCCGTCAAAACTGCTTCGAAAGGCGCGTTGTAAAGTTGCACGCTCGCTCTCAACACAGTTAGTGGACGTATTGGCCAGTGCTGAATAGGGCACCGTGCCACCAATGGTTGATAGGCTCGCGGCTCCCAGCACTTTTAATAAGTCCCGTCTTAACATGATTTGATCCGACTACTGAAAATACTAAGGAAACCTCGAAAAACCTTGAACGGGATAGGAAGGATGGGGGATGGGGGATGATTACCTGTAACGTACAGGAGTTGATTTATAACCCTTCCCCTAATAGACAAGCCATTAACTCTATACGGCGGCTATCTGTAGTTTGAATTATTGCAATTCAATACTGACGGAGACGCCTTCAGCCGGCAGGGTGAATTTTACATCCTGCCATTTTGGTGCGCCAAATACGCGTGTGCCGTTCAGGGACCCACCCCATGGCTCTTTTGGTATGCCAATCAAATTGGTATCCAATTTTCCGTTGCTGTTGATATCGTGGAAAAGCATAACAGCGTAGTCACCAACTGGCAGGTCGTTAAGCAATACCGCGATGTCACCGGTTTGCGCGGCTTGTCTGTGGGTTTTAAGCGGTTCGGACCGAAATGCTTCTTCATTGGAATAAAGGGAGATTAGAATCTCGCCAGTGCCCGATTCGATATTAGTCACCTTCAGTTCCAGATCAGCAGCCAGCGCCGGGGTGGATACTGACAGCACGATCGCAGCGGTGAGTAACCCCAGGCAACGCAGATTTTTGCGTTGACCGGATTGGCGAATGGCTTTACAAGGGGAAGGGGTATTTGCAGTCATTGTTCGTCCTCCAGGGTGATGGGCTGTTTGTTGCACACCACAACCTTACGGCCGAATTGATGAGTTTTCCTGCGATAAGCGACGAAACGACGATTTGAGACCGTGAACGGCAGGATTTCGAGTAATAGCGCGGTGGGCTGACCGTGTAGCCCACCGAATTGCTTATCCTCACTGATAGCGCTGAGTCAGGAGCCCCCCGGCGTCCAGTCATCTCTCATTCTCATGGCAATTCAGATTATTAAATCCAACGTTAAGAACCCGACCACCGGCGAAGACGATACCCGCCAGGTCGTGCAAACCATGCTGCACGAGATTGAACAAGGCGGCGAGGATAGCGTGCGCAGGAGATGCTGGGGTTAGGGGTTTTGGGGAAGGGAGTACCGCGTTTAGGGGTGCTAAACACGCCTGTGTTTTTTAATTTTTAATAAGGAGCGCCTAACGGCGCATCGTTCGCTGACCGGCATAGACCGGTCAGCGGCACCATGAAATTACCGCTGGAGGGTTCTTCTTCTCCTGAAAAGCAAGCGTAGCTTGTGCAGTTGCGGATTAAAATAGATGGAAGGGGGTAGAGCTTTTTTTAATGGGCCACGCGGCTCATTTTTCAAGAATTTCCTCACGCATTTCTGATACGGCATTGGCGTGGGCGTCAAAACCCTCGTAGGTTGCGAAGCGGTGGGTATGCGCGGCAAGTTGCCGGTAGCCACTGCGCGTCAGGTGCCCGATCGATGAACCTTTGAGGAAATCATGTACGCCAAGTGGCGAGTGCGTGCGGGCGGTGCCAGCGGTGGGCAGGACGCAGTTCGCGCCCATCAGGTAGTTGGCGATCGAGCCGGGGGCGTATTCTCCCAATAAAATCTCACCCGCATGGGTGATCTGCGGGAGGTGGTCAAATGCCTGGCGTGACAATATTTGCAGATGTTCGGGGGCGTAGTCGTTAATGAAATCGTAGGCTTGTTGGGCGCTGCTGGCGAGGGCAATGCCACCGTTATCGCCGCTGAGCACGGCGCTGGCATAGGCCGCACGCTCAGTGCTCATCAACTGCAGGTAAGTGCTAATCGCCGCCGCCGCCTGCGCTGCGATGTGTGCATCCCAAGTCACCAGAAACACCGAACTGTCGGCACCGTGCTCGGCTTCGATCAAGGCATCTAGGGCGGCCAGCCGAGGGTCAACCGAATCGTCAACGAGGACGATGCTCTCACTCGGGCCCGCGGGCAGGCGTGAATCGATGCGCTCGGCAAGCACCCGGCGCGCGGCCATAAACCACAACCCGCCGGGGCCTTCGATCTTGTCACAGCGCGGAATCGTTGCGGTGCCAAACGCCGCTGCGGCCACCGCCGCTGCGCCACCGGCTTTATACACGCGTTCAACGCCGGCAATGCGCGCCGCCACCAGCGTCGCTGCATCCACTTCGCCATCACGGCCGGCGGGGGTCAGCACGATCGGCTGCTTCACCCCGGCGACCACCGCCGGTATCGTGGTCATCAGGGTAACCGATGGAAACGATCCTTTGCCGCGCGGTGAATAACAGGCAACGCTGTCGATCGGGGTGAAGCGCTGACCAGCCAATACCCCCGGGCGGATGGGGCACAGCCACATCGGCCCGGGCAACTGTTCTTGGTGGAAGCGCCGGATGTTCTCCGCCGCGTACTCAAGCGTGTCGATCAGCGCTGGGTCAAGCCGCTCAAAAGCCGCGTTAAAGTCGGCTTGGGTGGCAGCGATCGCAGCGCCGCTCAGCGCAGCGCCGTCAAATTCTCTGGCGTAGTGCGCCAGCGCCGCATCACCGTGCTGCCGCACGCGCTCAACAATCGCCTCGACTTTGGGGATAAACGCGCTCAGATCAGCACCGCTGCGGGATAGCAGGCAGCGCCGCTCGGTGGCTGACAAGCGATCCAGGCGGTGTATTCTGACGTGTGCTGCGGCCCCGTCCGGCGCGGCCGTTATGTGCAGATCCGTCATCCGATCTTTATGATCCTTCACTAAAGCCACGCGCCAAAGTCAGGCGCTACCAGCAAGCCACTACCGCGGCGTCCTGATAAAAAAGACGCCTTTGCGTTCTCGCCTGTGTGCCGTGCCCATTTTTCAGCGCTGCAGCAAAGGCCGATTAACGATAGCCAAGCCCCATCGCCTGGCGCACGTCGGTCAGCGTTTCGCGTGCGACATCGCGCGCCCGTTCGCACCCATCCGTGATGATCGAGCGCACTTTATCCGGCTGCGCCTGATACTCTTTGGCGCGTTCCCTGATCGGCTGTAATTCCGCCACCATCGCATCGATCAGCGGTTGCTTGCAACTGATACAGCCGATACTCGCGCTGCGGCAGCCGTTTTCCACCCATTGCCGCGTGGCGTCATCGGTGTAGGATTGATGCAACTGCCACACTGGGCATTTTTGCGGGTCCCCCGGATCGCTAATGCGCACCCGCGCCGGGTCCGTGGGCATCGTGCGCAGCTTGCGTTGCAGGATATCGGGTGCCATGCGCAGGTGGATCGTATTGTCGCAGGACTTTGACATTTTGCGACCATCCAGCCCCGGCAATTTTGCAACATCGGTCAGCAAGGCCTGCGGCTCGGTCAGGATCGCCTTGCCGCTGCCGTCGAGATAGCCGAGCAACCGCTCCTGATCGCCGAGGCTGATATTCTTCTGGTTTTCCACTAGGACTCTGGCGGTTACTAGGGCTTCGCCGTCGCCCTGTTCCTGATACGCGTTGCGCAGCGCTTCATAGCGCTTGGCGTTTTTGCCGCCGATTTTCCTCAGCGCCGCCTGGCAGCGCTCTTCAAAGTTCACTTCGCGCCCGAACAGGTAATTAAAACGGCGCGCGAGCTCGCGGGTGAGCTCGATATGAGCAACCTGATCCTCACCGACCGGCACCTGCGTTGCGCGGTAAATCAGAATATCCGCACTTTGCAGCACGGGGTACCCCAGAAAACCGTACGTGTTCAGGTCGTGATCATGCAGCCGCTCCTGCTGCTCTTTGTAGCTCGGTACACGCTCCAGCCACCCCAACGGGGTAACCATCGATAACAGCAGATGCAGCTCTGCGTGTTCTGGTATTCTGGATTGAATAAACAGCACCGCATCACCGGGATCGATCCCCACCGCTAACCAATCGATCACCATATCCAAGGTGTTGTGCTGAATATCCTGAGGGGCATCGTAATGCGTTGTCAGCGCATGCCAGTCGGCGACAAAAAAGAAGCATTCGTACTCGTGCTGCAAGCGAATCCAATTTTTCAATACGCCGTGGTAATGCCCCAGATGCAGCGGGCCGGTGGGGCGCATACCAGACAATACACGTTGATGACCATAGGAAATGGGGGGCACGGAGTTTCCTTCGCAGGGGCTGCTTTGGATGGTAGTCAGGGAGCGCAGCGGCACTGGGCGGCGGGCGCACAAGCAGGCGCTGCGGCACCACGCCGGGCAGCCCGCAATAGGAGCAAAGCAACCGCCTGCGGCGGCGCGTATGGCGCGCCGACCATGCGGTCAAGTCGGGTCATGCAGCACCGCCTTCATCGGCACCGCCTTCATCGGCACCGCCTTCATCAGCACTGCCTTCATCAGCACCGCCTTCATCAGCACCGCCTTCATCAGCACCGCCTTCATCAGCACCGCCTTCATCAGCACCGCCTTCATCAGCACCGCCTTCATCGGCACCGCCTTCATCAGCACCGCCTTCATCAGCACCGCCTTCATCGGCTTCAATGATCGACTGAACATCGGCCAGCAGGTCGTTGTCTCCCAGTCGGATCAAGCGCACGCCTTGGGTCGTGCGACCCAGGACGCTGATGCCGCTGACCGCCATGCGGATCAGTTTGCCGCTATCGGTAATCAGCATGATCTCATCGTCTGGAGCGACCAACAACGTGCTAACCACGCGCCCATTGCGCTCGCTGCCGCGGATCGACAGTAGCCCGCGCCCACCACGCCCCTGCTGACGATAGGCGGTCGCCTTGGTGCATTTGCCGAAGCCGTACTCGGTGGCGCTCAGCACCATCCCATCCGGGTTGGCAACCATCAGCGCAATGATTTCATCGTCAGCCGCGATACGCATGCCGCGCACCCCTTGAGAGCCGCGACCGGTCGGTCGGATCTGCTGCTCGTCGAAGTGGATCAGGCGACCATTCCTTGAAGCCAGCATCAGCCCTTGGCGGCCTTCCGTTACCAAGACGCCGATCAGGTAATCGTCGGGGCGCAGACTGAGCGCGATCAATCCTGTGGAGCGCGGCCTCTGGAACTGCGCAAGAGGTGTTTTCTTGACCAAGCCGCGCGCCGTAGCCATCAGCAGATAGCCACCGCTGTGACACGAGGTCAGCGGTAAGATCGCATTAATGCGTTCGTTTGCTGCCAACGGCAACAAGTTGACAATCGGTTTGCCGCGTGCGGTGCGGGTCGCCTGCGGCAGCTCAAACACCCGCTTCCAGTACACCTTCCCATGGCTGGAAAAACACAGCACGGTATCGTGGGTATGCGCAACGACAACGTGCTTGATCAGGTCGGCCTCGCGGATCGTGGCTGCCACGCGCCCCTTGCCGCCGCGGTGTTGCGAGGGGTAGGCGTCCAAAGGATGCCATTTAATATAGCCGACCTTGGACAGCGTAACGACCACGTTTTCGCGCGGGATCATATCCTCAGTTTCGAGACCAATGGGGTGCTTGAGGATCTCGGTGCGGCGGCTGTCAGCGTATTGTTGCTGCACCGCAATTAATTCTTCGCGCACCACCGTGCGCAGCCTCTCAGGATTCCCCAGGATCTGGATCAGCTCCTCAATGTGGCGCAATATCTGCTGGTATTCTTCAGTGATTTTATGTTGCTCAAGGGCGGTCAGACGATGCAGACGTAAATCCAAGATGGCCTGTGCCTGCGGGCCTGACAGGCGGTAACCGCCCTCGACAAGTCCCGTTGCGTGGCCCATTTCGCGGATGCGCGGCGCATCCGCTGCTGTATCCGTGCGACTGAGCATAGTGTCAGCAGCGCGTTCAAGCAGTTCCTCGATCTCTCCTGCAGCCCAGTTGCGTGCGGTCAGCGCACTACGCGCCGCCGCCGAATTAGCGCTGTCGCGAATGCAGTTGATGATCGCATCGAGGTTCGTCAGCGCAATCGCCAAACCCTCCAGTACATGCGCGCGTTCACGCGCCTTATTCAGGTCAAAGCGTGTGCGCCGGGTAACGATCTCCCGGCGGTGGCGAATAAAGGCCGACAGGATCTGCTTCAGGTTCAGCAACAGTGGGCGGTTATCCACCAGGGCCACTAGGTTGATGCCGAAACTGCTCGTCATATACGTATGCAGATACAGGTTGTTGAGCAACACCTCTGCTTGCTCGCCGCGCTTAAGTTCAATGACCATCCGCATGCCGTCTTTGTCGGACTCATCGCGCAACTCGGCGATCCCTTCTAACTTGCGCTGCTTGACCAGATCGGCGATCTTCTCGATTAAGCGCGCCTTATTGACCTGATACGGCAACTCAGTTACCACCAACCGCTGACGCCCGCTTTTTTCGTCCTCCTCCAAGCCCGCCCGGGCGCGTACATAAATAACCCCACGTCCCGTGTGATACGCCTGTTTGATGCCATCAGCGCCGTTGATGATGCCACAGGTCGGGAAATCCGGCCCCGGCAGATAGTGCATCAGCTCGTCGATGCCAAGCGCCGGCTGGTCGAGCAGCGCCACCGTGGCGTCGACCACTTCAGACAGGTTATGCGGCGGGATGTTGGTCGCCATACCCACCGCGATGCCAGCCGAGCCGTTGACCAGCAAATTGGGCACGCGCGTTGGTAGCAGTTGTGGCTCGTGTTCGGATTCGTCGTAATTGGGAGCGAAGTCAACGGTGTTTTTATCGAGGTCGTGCAGCATCTCGTGCGCTACCCGCGCCATGCGCACCTCGGTGTAACGCATCGCCGCTGGGGAATCGCCATCCACTGAGCCGAAATTACCCTGCCCGTCGATCAATGGCGTGCGCATCGAAAACGGCTGCGCCATGCGCACGAGGGCATCATAGATCGAGGCCTCGCCGTGAGGGTGGTACTTGCCGATCGTATCGCCCACCACGCGGGCCGATTTCTTATACGGCTTATTCCAGTCGTTACCGAGTTCGCTCATCGCATACAATACGCGGCGATGCACTGGTTTCAGGCCATCCCGCACATCGGGAAGCGCACGCCCGACGATTACGCTCATCGCATAATCGAGATACGACTGTTTCATCTCCTCTTCAATGTTGATCGGGAGGATTTCTTTTGCAATATCGGTCATTTGACAGGGGCTATTTCGAGGTATTGGTACGGAGCCTAAGGCTGAATGCGCCGCCGCACGCGCGCCAAGCCGTCAGCCGGCAAACGGTGCAGCGCCAAAGCCGCCGTCCATGGGTTGTGGGTTATCGCCAACAATGGGAAGAATATCGCTTACGGTGCAGTGATTCAAGTGCCTATCCGCGCCGCCCGCCAGCTTTCATCTTCTTTAGTGGCGCGTGAGGGCACGCTTGCCGTTATCCGCCTTAGGCACCTTGCAAGTTGCTGCCTCAAGGAACGAGGCGCTTCGAAAAACGAAGCAAAGTGGCTTCTGCGAGGCGCTCTGCGGCACTTGTCTATTGGGGATAAGGTTATTTATCATTGGCTTAGGTTACAGAAGAGAGGGGCACCTCTCCTCCCCCCAGCCGCCAGCCCATTCAAGGCCTTTCGAGGTTCCCGATGAATAGCGCAACCGCCTTTGCTCCGGGCAATGTATCGATGGTGTTTCAAATCGTAGCTAACGCCGATCCGCGCCGAATGCACGCCTTGGGTATGGGGTTCACCGTTTCCGCCGGCGCTTTGGTCAGTGTCCGCGCGGCGCAGGATACACGTGTCTGGTTTAACCACCGTGAGATCAACTTTCCCACCGTTAGGACAGTGGTTGCGCAGATGAGCAATCACCCGATGCATGTTACCATCGAATCGAAGTTACCGCTCAGCGCCGGTTTTGGTTTGAGCGGGGCGAGTGCATTGGCCAGCGCCTTGGCTATCGATCAGCTGCTCCAACTTGCGCTTTCGCGTGAACAGTTGGGGATGATCGCCCATGTTGCCGAGGTCTCCAACCTGACTGGACTGGGTGACGTATGCGGTCAGCTCCTCGGCGGCTGCAATCTGAAAAACACCGCCGGTGCGCCGCTGTCCGCAACGCGCTTGGCAATCCCTGAACAACCGATCTGGTATCGGTACTTCAGCCCGCTGCTGACCCGCAGCATCATCGGCGATGTGGCGCGGCGCAACACCATCAACGCTGCCGCCAGCACCGCGCTGCAACGCATGACCCGCTTAGCGCAGGCACCGACCAATGGCCTTGAAGTGTACATAGAGGTTGCCCGACAATTTGCCCTAGACAGTGGTTTGTTGCATGACCCGCGGGTGTGCGACACCATTGCAGCGATTCAGCAAAACGGCGGCGCAGCATCGATGATCATGCTCGGCAACGCCGTATTCAGCACCACCGCGTTTGCGGGCGCGACCCACCTCCGCTTATCGACCGCCGCCGCCCGCATCGTCAACTGATGCGCCGCCTCAAATGCAGCTGATCGGCTTTGGCAGGCCCGCGTAGCGGGTGGCCTGTTTAGTCGGCCCCGCAGGGTACAGTTGGTACAGATAGCGGGTATTGCCTTTGCTGTGCCCCAAGCGCTTGGCGATCGCCTGAGTCAGTACGCGCATCGCCGGCGTCATCTGATGTTCGGCATAGTACTCGCGCAGAAAATGGATCACTTCCCAGTGGTCGGGGCTAAGCTCGCAATCGTCCCCGCAGGCGATGACAGCGGCGACCTGGGGGTTCCAATCGGCGGCGCAGGCAAGGTAGCCGTCCTCATCCACGGCGATCGTTTTTGCATCAACAACAAGGCGCATCGGTTTATTCTCTGGGGTTGGCAAGTGCACCAAAGATAACCAAATCAACGGCGAAAGTCCAGCGCCAACCTTCTCCCCTATCAACCCCAAGCACTGGCGTGCAGCCGCCCTGCGGCGAGCACTATTGACACATTCTCGCCAATCACCCACTATTTTCTGGGAACCTCAAAACCCTGAGATAGGATAGCGCTTAGGGAAAGGAGGGCACAGCCAGTTTTTTTATTAAAGAGGGTTTTGCGCTCGATGTTTCGTATCTGTTCTGTATCGACAGAGGACTTCTGTATAATAGCATACGGCTATTAGTGGCTCGTGAAACTCTATGGAGTACTCTAACTGTAGAGTGCCCATGCCTGCGTCATGGAACCCAAAAGAATTCGTTGTTCGAGCGGATCATGACCAAGCAATACAATGTTAGTTGACTCACGATCCGAAAATGAAGTAGGAGCTATAACTGAAAGTGGTGTATGAGGGATTGAAAAAGAGCGGCGACTCTGATTGATTGGAAGTTATAAACCACCCCATCAATATAAGAAGAGTCGCCACTATGAGTAAGTGTTCCATAGAAACACAAGAAAGATACAGATTTGAAGAGATTAGAATGGAAATAAAACACGATTTGTACCTTGGAGACTGTCAGAATATTCTAAGAGAAATATCTGATAATTCAGTGGATTTTATTTTTACCTCTCCACCATATGCTGATCAGAGAAAAAAAACATATGGAGGAATTCATCCCGATGGTTATGTAGACTGGTTTTTACCCAAGACGGAACAGATGTTGAGGGTTCTTAAACCAAAAGGAACCTTTGTTCTCAATATCAAAGAGAAAGTGGTAAGTGGCGAAAGGAGTACATATATAATGGAACTAATCCTTGCCATGAAAAAGCAAGGATGGTTGTGGACGGAAGAATTTATCTGGCACAAAAAAAACTGTTACCCCGGTAAGTGGCCAAATAGGTTCAGGGATGCCTGGGAGCGGTTACTACAATTTAATAAAAATAAAAATTTTAACATGTATCAAGAAGCGGTCATGGTGCCTATGGGAGACTGGGCAAAAACAAGATTAAAAAATCTTAGTGAAACAGATAAAATAAGGGATGAGTCTAAGGTTGGAAGTGGTTTCGGAAAAAATATATCTAACTGGCTAACAAGAGATAAAGCATACCCAACAAATGTTCTTCATTTATCTACAGAGTGTAACAATAAAAATCATAGTGCTGCATTTCCTGAAAGTTTACCAGAATGGTTTATAAAGTTATTTACTAAAGTTGGCGACACGGTGTTAGACCCTTTCATGGGTTCTGGAACAACCAATATTGTTGCAAATAAAATGCATAGAAATTCGATTGGGATAGAAGTAGTCCCAGAATATTATAAAATGGTGAAAGCTCAAATTCCATCTGTTGAGCTATTCTTACTTGAACCAAAGGTTAAATATGAAACCAATCGATCTGAATGATGTAATCAAGTACGTTGAAGACACCATCGGAATTTTTCATGAGAAAAGAATATCAAACCTTGATACTCTGAGTCTTAGCAAAGTCCTCAAAAGAAAAAATCCATATTTATTTAGAGCAAAGCATGTTTTGACATCTGAAGAAATAGTTAAGGGGCTTGTTGATGCGCATATTTCATCTAATGAAGAGACAATATTTGGCGACTGGTTAGAGGGGCTTGCAATATTCATAAATAACAAAATTTATGGAGGATGGAAATCAGGCATACAAGGAATAGACTTAGAATTTGACTACGATAATATAAGATATATTGTGAATATAAAATCTGGGCCTAATTGGGGAAATAGCAGTCAAATATCCAAGATGAAATCTGACTTTAAAACAGCACAGCGTATATTAAGAACTAGTAATTCAAAATTGAATATCGTATGTGTGAATGGATGTTGTTATGGTCGTGATAACAAATCAGATAAAGGAGATTATTACAAATACTGCGGTCAAAATTTTTGGGAATTCATATCAGGCAACAAGAGTCTTTATACCAATATAATAGAACCGCTAGGTCACAAAGCTAAAGAAAGAAATGATGACTTTATTAATGCATATTCAAATCGAATCAATATGTTCACATTGGAATTTGGAAACATGTTTTTTGATAGCAATGGAGCAATTGATTGGAAGAATCTTGTAGAGTTTAACTCATCTATTTCAATTCCTACCAATGCGAAAAATAAAACATAATAAGTCGTTGCGCTCGGACGACAATTTAGCTGCGCTCCATGTTATCTGTTCCGTATCGACACGGGTAAGGCTCTGGAATAAGGTGCGCCTAACGGCGAAAGTCCAGCGGCCCTTCCAGAGCACTGCCCGCCACAATGCCAGAGCGTTCACCCTTCCTCGGCTCTGCACGGCGTCGAGGCAAGGGCACAGGAGATCCTGGGGTTAGGGGCTTGGGGGAAGGGAGTACCGTGTTTAGGGGTGCTAAACACGCCTGTGTTTTTTAATTTTTTAATAAGGAGCGCCTAACGGTGCATCGTTCGCTGACCGGCATAGACCGCTCAGCGGCACCATGAAATTACCGCTGGAGGGTTCTTCTTCTCCGATACATCGGCGCATTGCCAATAGCAGGCCCAATACAAACGTCGTTACCCTCCTTATTCTCCTGATATATCAGGATTAAAAATATCAAAGATCCCAGAGCCTTGCGCCCAAAGCCCCCCACCGGCTAATCTGTGGGCTTTGCCCTTGATTTGCCGACTCCCCCTCAAGGGGGAGTGATTTTTCAGAGCGGCCCTTCCAGAGCCCCCGCCTACCACTATGCCAGAGCGTCAACCGCAGCCGCTATGCCACCGCCACCTGCTACCCGCTAGTGCAGCGGCGCGTGCGAGCGTGCGGGGTGCGGCGTGATCAGCACCGGCCAAATCCTGACCGGCGACCTGTTCAGTGAGCCGATGCGGGTTGAGACAGTGCGCTTGTCCCCCAGCGGCACTTGGAGCGTTGGCTTGGTCGGCGTCCAGAGCGAGCGTTTTCGCAAGGTCAACCTGTCGGCGGAGGAGCTAAAGTCGCTTACCATCCAAGAGGCGGCCTTTGATTACGGTGCCGACGGTGCCTTGCTGCGGCTCGGCTTGCAGGCTCAGGCGCTCGCTATTGCTTGGGAGTTCGATCCCTATTTCGGCCTTTCGATCTCGCGTGTTGACCCGCTGCCGCACCAGCTTGAGGCAGTCTATGAGCACTTGCTGAAGCTCGCCCGCGTGCGTTTCCTGTTGGCTGACGATGCTGGCGCTGGCAAGACCATCATGGCCGGGCTGTTGCTGCGCGAGCTGCAACTGCGCGGCCTTGCCGAACGCATCCTGATTGTCGTTCCGGCTAACTTGGCTTTCCAGTGGCAGCGCGAGCTCAAGGAGAAGTTCGACGAGCCCTTCTTGGTGCTCAAGGGCAGCGACCTGCGCGACCAGTTCGGCGTCAACCAGTGGCTTGAGCAGAACAAGGTGATCACCTCGCTCGACCTCGCCAAGCGCCACGACATCCTGCCGGGGCTCAAGCAGGTGCACTGGGACTTGGTGATCATCGACGAAGCGCACCGCATGTCAGCGCGCGACGAGAGCCACAAGAGCCAGCGCTACAAGCTCGGCGAGCTACTGCGCGATACCTCCGATCACTGCCTGCTGCTGACCGCCACGCCGCACAAAGGCGATCCGCTCAACTTCACCCTCTTCTTGCAGTTACTCGACCGCGACGCCTACGCTGACGTTTCGTCGATCAAAGAGGCGATGAAGCACCAGCGTGCGCCGTTTTACCTGCGCCGCACCAAGGAGGCGATGATCGACTTTCCCGAGCGCACCGCCGCCGGGACCTTTGTCGCACGCAAGATCTTCACGCGCCGCATTCCGCGCACTGTCGGGTTTTTGATTGACGCCGCGGAGCTTGATCTGTACCGCGACATCACGCGCTTTGTAAAGCGCCAGAGCGCCCGCGCAGCGGCGCGCGGTAACGATCGGCGGGCGCGCGCCGTGGGCTTCCTGATGGCGCTCTACCAGCGGCGCTTGGCTTCCAGCACCCGCGCCATGCGGCGCAGCCTTGAGAATCGCGCCGGGCGTCTTGCGCACGGTCTCAAAGAAGCGCAGGGCCTCGCCAAGAGGGCTCCGCCAGAGATCCCCGACTTAGAGGAGATGGAGGAGATGGAGGAAGGCGAGCGTGAGCGCTTGGAGCGGCTGCTTGAAGCCATCACCCTCGCTGACAGCGCCGATCTGGTGCATGAGGAGATCAATGAACTGCGCGAGCTGACCCAAGCAGCCGTGGGTGTCGAGCGTTGTCACGCCGAGGCGAAGCTGGCAAAACTCAAAGCGCTGCTAAAAAACGAAGGCTTTTTTGGCGACCGCGAGCGCCGCCTGCTGATCTTCACCGAGTTCAAAGACACCCTTGATTACTTGGTCGAGAATCTTAACCACTGGGGGTTTCGCGTAGGGGTCATCCACGGTGGGATGAAACCCGGATCGCGCGATCAGGAGGGCACCCGCATCCACACTGAGCAGCAGTTCCGTGAAGCCCAGATCCAGGTGCTGGTGGCCACCGAGGCGGCTGGCGAGGGCATCAACCTGCAATGCTGCAACATCCTCTTCAACTACGATATCCCGTGGAACCCCAACCGTCTTGAGCAGCGCATGGGGCGCATCCACCGCTATGGGCAGCTCAAGGATTGCCTGATCTTCAACTTTGTTGCCACCAACACCATTGAGGGGCGGGTACTGGAACGGCTGTTCGACAAGCTGCAAGAGATCCGCGATGCGCTTGACGATGACGCGGTCTTCAACGTGATCGGCGAGGTGCTGCCTGCGGCGCATGTCGAGCGCGTGCTGCGCGATTATTACGCCGGTCAGTTGGGCGATGCGGACCTTGAGGAGCGCCTGCTAAGGGATGTTGACGAGCACCGCTTTCGCAACATCTGCCACAATGCCTTAGAGGGGCTGGCTGCCAAAAAACTCAACTTGGCGATGCTTATTGAGCGCCGCGCACGTGCCCAAGAGCGCCGCTTGGTGCCCGAGAGCATCGCGCGTTTTTTGCGCGAGGCGGCACGCTTCGCTGGCATCGCGCTTAAGGTCGTTGGCGATCGCCCGCATACCTTCGAGCCGACGCGTACCCCCGCGGTGCTGCGGCGCTACGAGCGCGCCCCGGATTGGAAGCTGCCGCGGCTCGCCGATCGCTACCCGCGCTGTTCCACCGATCGGCAAACCGCCGAGCAACACAACCTTGAATGGGTAACGCCCGGTCACCCGCTGTTCGAGTCGATCCGCCGCCATGTACGCGCTCAAGCCACGGAAGCCTTCGGTCACGGTGCTTGTTTCTACTCCCTCTCCCACGCCGCGCCCGCACGCATTGATTTTTTCCGCGCGCGGGTGGTGGACGGCTTAGGCCAGGTCGTGCACGAGAATCTTTTCGCCGTCGAGCTACGCCACGGTGCCGAGCCACAACTGCGCGAGCCAAGTGCGCTGGGGAACTTCAGCCCCGCCGCGGCACCGTGCGAGCGGCCTGCCGTTGCCGATGATCCAGAGCCCTTCGATTGGCTGTACCAGCACGCCTTGCTGGCCTTTCTTACGGCCACGCGCGCCGAGCGCAACAGCGAGGTTGCGCGCATTGAACAGCATGTCGAGCTATCGCTGACCGCGCTGCTTACGCGCGCCGATGACGAGATTGGGCGTGCTGTCGGCGATATTGAGGACAACAAACAGGGTGCCGAGGGGCGGCTTGCCAAAGCCGAGAAACGGCACGCCGATCTGACCGCCCGGCGTGCGCAGCGGCGCTTGGCGTTGCAACGCCAGCGGGCGCTGTCGTTGCAGGCGGTTGAGCGCCTGACCAGCGTGCTGGTACTGCCTCACCCTGAGCGTTTATCGCGCGAGATCACCCAACTGCGGCAGGATCTGAGCGTCGAGCGCCTCGCCATGGAGCGGGTGATAGGGTACGAGCGCGCCCGCGGCTGTAGCGTTACGGATGTCAGCGCCCGCAATGTTGGCTACGATCTCACCAGCCTCGATACGCGCTCGGGCGAGATGCGCCTGATCGAGGTCAAAGGGCTCTCGGCACCCAGCGGCACCATCTTGCTAACGCCCAACGAGCGCCGCGTGGCCGAGGATCGGCGCGACTGCTACTGGCTCTACATTGTTACCCACTGCGCCACCACACCGCGGCTGCAAGAGCCGATCTTTGATCCCGCCAAGCATCCTTGGCACGAGGTCAGCAAGGTGCAGCACTACTATCTAAACGTAGATGCCATGACCCAACCGATGCAGGTCAACGAGGGCGAGACGCCCTATGGAGAGCCGCCATGATCCCTAAGGAATGCAAGCGCCTCGCCGAGGTCGATTTTCCGATTGCGGCGGTATCGAAACACGCGGCACGCGAAAAATCGATCCGCCACGGGCATCCCTCGACGCTGCATCTGTGGTGGGCACGGCGCCCGCTGGCTTCATCGCGCGCGGTGCTGCTGGCACTGCTGCTGCCCGACCCGTGCGATACGCACTGCCCGCCGGCGTTCAAGCCCGCCGCACGCGCCGCTTTGCTGGCACTGCACGGTCGCCCCGCGGGGTGGACGCAGAAAGTCGAGTCGGATGAGGGGCTACGGCAGATCCTGCTGGACTTCATTGCCGACTGTGCCAACTGGGACAACGCTGCCAATCCCGCCTATCTCGCCGCCGCCCGCACCCTGGTACGCGCCGCCCATCCCGAGGAGTCGCCGCTGGTGGTCGATCCCTTCGCCGGCGGCGGATCGATCCCTTCGCCGGCGGCGGATCGATCCCGCTGGAGGCGTTGCGCCTCGGCTGCGAGGCATTTGCCAGCGACCTGAACCCGGTCGCCCTGCTGATCCTGAAGGTGATGCTTTCGGACATCCCGCGTCACGGGGCGGGGCTGGCGCACGAGTTGCGTACCGCCGGTGCGGCAATCAAGGCGGCGGCTGAAAAAGAGCTCGCCGACCTGTACCCAAGCGACCCTTTCGGTGCCACGCCGATTGCCTACCTGTGGGCGCGTACGGTGCGCTGTGAAGCGCCCCACTGCGGTGCCGAGATGCCGCTGCTGCGCTCGCTGTGGCTGTGCAAGAAGCCCCAGCGCAAGTGGGCGCTGCGTACCACTGTCGTGCGCCCCGAAGGTGCACCGCCGCAGGTCGCGTTTGAGATCTTTGCCCCCGTGAGCGACAGCGCGGTCGCCGGCGGCACGGTGGAACGTGCCAAGGCGCGCTGCCTGTGTTGCAGCACGGTGCTGCCGCCGCCGCGGGTGCGGGCACAACTGGCGGCGCAACGCGGCGGGGCCGATGCGGTGTTTGATGCGCAAGGCAAGCGCAGCGGCGGGGCGCGCCTGACGGCGGTGGTAACCCTGCGCCCCGGCCAGAGCGGACGCCATTACCGCCTGCCGAATGCTGCTGACTACGCCGCGGTGTACCACGCCCAGCAGCGGGCAGCGACGATCCTAGCGGAGTGGCAGCAGGGCGGTCGGCAGGGGCTGTGCCCGATACCGGATGAGCCCTTGCCGTTGATGAGTGGGGTCTTCAACGTACCGCTTTATGGAATGAATACTTGGGGCGACCTGTTCACCGCCCGCCAGAAGGTAGCGTTGGTGGCGTTGGTGAGGTTGGTGCGGAAGTGGTCCAGTGAGGACGGCGATGTGGTACGGACAACAATGGCGTTTTGCGTGGATAAGGTTTCCATGCAGAACAGCACTGGTTGCCGGTGGAAGACCTCTGGAGAGTCACTTATGGACACATTTGGTCGTCAAGCGTTACCAATCGTATGGGATTTTGCTGAGTCTAACCCCATTGGTGGCTCTACTGGTGATTTTCAGACGCAGACTGAGTGGCTTACGCAGGTGGTCAATCAGCCATTGCAAAAACCTGCCCAAGTCCAATCCGCGGATGCCACCGAGCATCCACTGCCTGACCACAGCGCCGGGGTGTGGTTCACCGACCCGCCCTACTACTTTGCCATTCCCTACGCAGATCTTTCGGATTTCTTTTTCGTCTGGCTGAAGCGTGCGCTGCCCAACCATCCACTGTTACGTGACCCCTTTGACCCCGACAACCAACTAACCCCCAAAAGGTTAGAACTGTGCGAGATGAGGCACTGGGACGCGGTGCGCTACCCAGAAAAAGACCAACAATTCTTTGAAGGCGGCATGGCGGCAGCCTTTGCCGAAGGACGCCGCATCCTGCGCGAGGACGGCATCGGTACGGTGGTGTTCGCCCACAAGACCACCGCCGGCTGGGAGGCATTGCTGTCTGGCCTGATCCGCGGCGGCTGGACGATCACCGCCTCTTGGCCAATTGCCACCGAGATGGCATCGCGCCTGCGGGCACGCGACTCCGCGGCGCTTGCCACCAGTATCCATCTGATCTGCCGCCCGCGCCCCAAGGAGGCATCGATCGGCGAATGGGCAGCGGTGCTGCGCGGGTTGCAGCAGCGTGTCGCGGCGTGGTTTGAACGCTTGCAGGGCGAGGGGATTCATGGTGCTGACCTAGTGTTTGCCTGCATCGGCCCGGCACTGGAGGTGTTTAGCCGCTACGCCGCAGTCGAGACTGCCGCCGGCCACGCGGTCGGCTTGCCCGAATACCTCGAAAAAGTCTGGGAAGTGGTGAGCCGTGCGGCCCTGGAGCGGGTGCTCGGCAGCGACGCGGCGACCACCGACGCCCTAGAAGCGGACGCACGCCTGACGGCGTTGTTCCTGTGGACGCTGCGGAGCAGCACGCCCGCCAACGGCAACGGCAACGGTAACGGCAAGGGCAAAGGCAACGGCAACGGCAATGGTAACGGTAACGGCAACGGCAAGAGCAACGGTAACGGCAAGAGCTTCAGCCTGCCGTTTGACATCGTCCGCCGCATCGCCCAGCCGATGGGGATCGATCTTGCGAGCCAGCGTATCATCAAACTTGACAAAGGCGTGGTGCACCTGCTGCCGGTGGCTAAGCGTGCCGAACAACTGTTCGGCAAAGCGGGTGCCAGCGCCACTGCCGCGCGGCTAGAGAGCAGCACGCAGGGCGAGCTATCCCTCGACAGGGGCGCCGCCGCCGCAAAGCGCACCCGCCCCACCGCAAAGAAGGCAGCGATTGACGCCGCTGCCGCGGTACAGAGCAGCGTCACCACGCTGGATCGCGTGCATACGGCGATGTTGTTGCAGCGTGCCGGGCACGCCCACGCCTTGCGCGCCCTGCTGAAAGCCGAGCAGGATCGCGGCGGGGGGTTCCTGCGCCTCGCCAACGCCCTCTCGGCACTCTACCCCAAGGGCTGCGAGGAAAGGCGCCTGCTCGATGCGCTGCTGCTGGTGCTGCCGCGATGAGCGCGAGGTACCGATGAACGCTGGACGCCCCCCAGCGGTGTGGCAGATCTGCGGCGGAATGCAGCGCCGCCGTTATGCCGAGGTTTTCCTGAAGTACGGCGTGGCACTGATTGGCAAAGGCCGTCCGGATCAGCGCGATAGTGGCCCATCAGCGGATCCCGTGCGGCGTTTTGCCGCGGCGCTGCGTGAAGGCGACCTAGTGCTGCTGCGTACCGCCAATGACACGGTGGAGGCAATCGGGCTGGTTGCCGGCGGCTACCAATGCCTTGAGGCGTTTGATGACGTGGACGGTTTGGATCTGCGCCATGCCCGCCGCGTACGCTGGTTTCGCCTGCCCGAGCCGTACCGCTTTGACAGCCCCGTATTTGGCACCAACCCCTGCTCGCTGGTGCAAAATAGGGCGGTAGCAAACTATGCCAAGACCTACCTGGCCTCCGGCTTCACCCACTGGCAGACGGCACCGCTGCCGGCTTTGCCGCCCGTCCAAGAGGCGCTTGACGAGGCACCCAAGGCACTCCGTGAGGTGGTCGGTTTGGCGTGCGACCTCGCCGCACTCTACGCTGATCCGGCGTGTTTTGGCGAGGCACCCAACGAGAGCGAGATTGTCACCCATTTGGTCGTGCCCTTGTTGCGTGCCCTCGGCTGGCCGCCCGAGCGGATCGCCGTGGAATGGCACCACATTGACGTCGCGCTGTTTGGCACGCTGCCGCGTACTTCGGCGCACTGCCGTTTCGTGCTCGAAGCCAAACGCTTTGGCAGTGGCCTTGAAGGTGCAAAACAGCAAGCACAGGATTACGTAACCCGTCTGGGTGTCGGCTGCGACTTCATCGTTACCGACGGGCTGCGCTACCACGTCTGCGATCAGCAGCAGGATTTTGCGCCGGTGGCTTATGCTAACCTCGCCCGATTGAAAAAACCGGCACTGGATTTTTTCGCTAAAGTGCGTTGCCCCTAAAGGCCCCTCGAAAAACTGCGGGTTTGGGAAAAGGGGCATGATCACCTGTAACGTAAGCTATTGACTTATAACCCTTCCCCCAATAGACAAGCCCCTTAAGGAGAACCACGATGCCGTCCAAACTAACCCCTTGGTACCACGCTGCCATCCCGCGTGCGGAGGTGCGCGAGGGGCGCTCTTTCGACCCCGCCGCGTTCGCCATCGACCTTGAACAAGTGGTGGCGGGCAACGCACCCGCCGACTACCTCGACCCGCGGCAGTTCTTCGCCCGCACCTGCTTTACGCGGGCGCTGCGCGAACACACCGGCATGGTGCTGCGGCGTTTGGCTGGGCAGACGCTCAACGCCCCGCCAGTAACGGCGCTGATGACCCAGTTCGGCGGCGGCAAAACGCACACCTTGGCGACGCTGTATCATATCGCCACCGCGGGTACGGACGTCGCTAAGCTGGATGGGGTGGCAGAGCTGCTCCAGCGGGCACGGATCGGCAAAGCACCCCACGCCAAGGTGGCGGTGTTTGTCGGCAGCGCTTGGGATCCGCAGGCCGGGCACGAGATGCCGTGGATCGACTTAGCGCGGCAGATCGCCGGGGATGCCGGCGTTGCCGCACTGGGCAAGGATGCCAGGCAGGCGCCGCCCGGCACCGCCGCGCTCGGGCGCATTTTCGCCGCCGCGGACGCGCCGGTGCTGGTCCTGTTTGACGAAGTGTTGAACTTCATCAACCGCCACCGTACCTTGGCCGAGCCGTTTCATGCCTTCATCCAGAACCTGACCATCGCCATGACAGCCACCACCCATAGCGCGGCGGTGATCAGCCTGCCGCGCAGCGAAGTTGAGATGACCGACTTCGACTTACTGTGGCAGGAGCGGATTACCAAAGTGGTGCGCCGCGTTGCCAAGGATTTGATCGCCAACGACGAGGCCGAAATCAGCGAGGTGGTGCGCCGCCGCCTGTTTGATACGCTGGGCGACGAGCGGACGCGCACCAAGGTCGCCAAGGCTTACGCCGACTGGTGCTTCGAGCGCCGCGCGCAGTTGCCGCCCGAGTGGACGGCGGTGGACAGCGCCAATACCGAGACCCAAGCGCGTACCCGCCTGCGCCAACGCTTTGCCGCCTGCTACCCCTTCCATCCCGCCACGCTGTCGGTGTTTCAGCGCAAATGGCAGGCGCTGGCGCAGTTCCAACAGACGCGAGGCACGCTGGCGATGCTGGCGCAGTGGCTCTCCGGTGCCTACCGGGACGCTTTTTCCAAGGCACGCGACGAGCCGTTGATTACCCTCGGCTCAGCACCGCTCGACGATCCGCAATTCCTCAGCACGGTCTTGGGGCAGGTCGGCGAGGAGCGCCTATCTGCCGCTATCCACTCCGACATCGCCGGCGAGCAAGCCCACGCACGCGCCCTCGATGCGGACGCCACCGGGGCGCTGCGCGATATCCACCGCCGCGTCGGCACTACCATCTTGTTCGAGTCCTCTGGCGGTCAGGTGAACAAGGTCGCCCACCGGATGGAGTTGCGCTTTGCCCTCGGTGAGCCCGGGGTTGATACCACCTCGGTGGACAATGCGGCCCTGACCCTAGAAGGCCGCGCCTATTACCTGCGCAAAGTCGGTAGCGATGGCTTCAAGATAGGTCACACGCCGACATTGCAAAAGGTGGTCAACGATCGCCGCGCGGCACTCGATGAAGACAGCGAGATCAAACCCGCCCTGCGCGATCTGATCGAGGGGGAGTTCAATGCGGGGGCGAATATCCCGCGTGTCTTCTTTCCCACCGACAGCAGCGCCATCACCGACCTACCGCGGCTGACCTTGGTGGTAAGCGAGCCAGAAAACGCCAGTGGCGATGATGCCGCGGTGCGCAAGGAGATCGCCAAATGGACGCAGCACCGCGGCACCGCACCGCGCCTCTATCCGGGCGCGTTGGTGTTCACGCTCAAGGAACCGGGGCGCACGCTGCAAGAGAAGGTAGCGCGCTGGCTGGCTTGGCAGCGCGTCACCCAAGAGGTCGCCGCCGGCACCTTGGGCAGCGATTTTGATCGAACCGACCTGAAGCACAAGACGGCCGAGGCCAAGGATGTCGCCCGCGACCAGATCTGGGGCGACTACCGCTATGTGGTGCTGGCTGATAAGGATCAAACGGACGGGATCGCGCACTATGACCTTGGCGTGGGGCACGCCAGCAGCAGCGAGAGCCTGTGCGGACGCATCACCACGGCACTCAAATCGCAGGCGCTGCTCAGCGAATCCGTCGGCGCAGGCTATGTGGAGCGCAACTGGCCGCCCGCGCTTATAGCGACGGGTGCTTGGCCGCTCTCGGGCCTGCGCCAGAGCTTCCTCAACGGCACCCTGACACGGCTGTTCGATCCCGACCACACCCTCAAAAATAAGATCGTCGAATGCGTGGAAAAGGGCGAGTTTGGCCTCGCCTCTGGGGAACAGCCAGACGCTACCTACCAACGCATCTGGTTCAAGGAAGCGATCGACCCCGACGAGGTAACGTTCGAGGCCGGGGTGTTCCTGTTGCGCAAGGAAACAGCCGCCGCACTGACGATGCCCGCCACGCCGCTCAAAGTGGCGGCGGCAGCGGCGGCGACCGTGCACCCTCAGGGGGGCGGCGTAGCAGACGCCCCGCAACCCGCCGCGCAGGGCGCACCAGAAATTGCTGGGGCGCGCCACACTATCTGCATTGCGGGCAAGGTGCCGCCGGAAATGTGGAACCGCATGGGTAGCAAGCTAATCCCGAAATTGCGTTCCGGCGACGGCCTGAAGGCGGCCATCACTCTCAGCGTCAGCGTTGACGCGGCGATCGCCAACGCCTTCCAGAGCGAACTCATACAGATCATCGAAGATCTGGGAATCAATAACTGCGTTTCGGTCAGCAAAGAGCCTCAATCCTGAAAACCCGGTACACGCTTGCCCGATCCTTGAACGCCGCTGGCGCGGCGGATCAAGTGCCGCAGCGCACTCCACACTTCCCCCTTAGAACGGAATATCATCATCGTCAAAGGGGGGGGCGCCGGTCGCTGCTCGGGGTTGGGGTTGGCTTGGGGGCTGGCTTTGCCTCTGGTGTGGTTCCGCTGGGGGATTGCTTGATGCTTGCTCAGGCGGCGCCGGCGCAAGCCCCCCCTCCACCTCCTCCTGAGGCATGCCGTGGGCCGCCCCCGCGCCGTGGTCGGTTGCAGGGGGCCAGCCAGAGGACGGGCGCCCGCCGAGGAATTGAAACTCACTGGCGATGATCTCAGTGCTGTAGCGATCCTGCCCATCCTGCGTTTGCCATTTGCGCGTCTGGATCCTGCCTTCAATGTAGCATTGCGATCCTTTGCGCATGTGCTCCGCGGCGACTTCAGCGAGGCGACCGAAAAACACCACCCGATGCCATTCAGTGCGTTCCTGCAACTCGCCGCTTTGACGATCGCGCCATTGATCGGTTGTGGCGATACGGATATTGGTGATCACACTGCCATTGGCGGTATAGCGGGTTTCTGGATCGGCACCAAGATTACCGATCAGGATTGCCTTGTTGATGCCTCTTGCCATTATCTTCTCCCTTGCTCGACTATGTATCTTTGCATGGTGCCCCTTCCCCCAATCCTCATCCTAGAAAGGTTTTTCGAGGCCCCCTGTAGTATGACGGTATCGTAGTCAGTCATTCGCCCTTGCCGTTGCCCTTGCGGGCGGTGCGCAAAACCCCCATGCTAAGCGGTGCAGATCAGCCGCTCCATCTACCCCAATGAGCGGCAAATCCGAGCGGCAAACCCAGCCACCCGATGCGAAGCACAAGCACCTGCGGCATGTTTCCGCGGCTGTCATCGCGGCATTTTAACTCGACAAGCGCGTTGCGGCGTCAAATAATTACATCAGGGAACCTAAAAAAAACCTTGAAGGGGATCAGGATGGAGGGGAAGGGGTGCTCTGAGTAATTTCGTAAGCCATTGATTAATATTACCTTTCCCCAATCCAACCGCATAAGCTGGGGCCTCGAAAAGCGGGCGCAGCGGGTTTCCCACGGCACCTATTAGCGATGCCTAAAGGTTATACGATACGCAAGCGTTTCGGGCAGCATTTTTTGCGCGACCGCAGCGTCATTGAGCAGATTGTAGCGTTGATCAACCCTGCCCTAGATGAGCGCCTGGTCGAGATCGGCCCTGGCACCGGGGCCTTGACCGAGCCGCTGCTGCAACGCGGTGCCCGGCTTGAGGTGTTCGAGATTGATCGTGACTTGGCGCGTAAGTTGCACACCAAAGCGCTCCCCAAGCGGTTTATTGACGCGCAGCGGCTGCGCGTACACTGCGCCGATATTCTGTCTCGGAAGTGGGCAGACGATTGCGCTCTCGACCGCGATCAGCAGTTGCGCGTGATCGGCAATCTGCCATACTACATTACGACTCCGTTGTTATTTTATCTGCTGCGCAGTCGGCACCATATTATATCCATGTACCTGATGCTGCAACGCGAAGTCGCTTTGCGCCTGACCGCGGCGGCAGCGACCGCGGCGTATGGTCGCTTGAGCGTGATGGCGCAGTATTATTGTGAGATCCGCACGCTGTTGCAGGTTGACGCGCAGGCTTTCTACCCGCCGCCCAAGGTGCACTCCAGCCTTGTGCAACTGACGCCGCATGCGCCGGGATCAACGCCGCACGCCGAGGATGAAGCCGCTTTTGCGCAGTTGGTGGCCGCCGCTTTTGGCAAACGCCGCAAGACCATCGCCAATGCGCTGCGCCCGCTGTGCAGCGCCGAGCATTTGGCGATGGCCGCCATCGCACCGCAGCGCCGCCCGCAAGATCTGCAACTGGCTGAGTTTGTCCGGCTGTCGAATGTCGCCCCGCTAAGCCGCCGCTAAGGCAAAAGCGAAGGCTGTACTGGGAGTTGGGGGTACCGCGTTTGGGTGGGTTAAACACGCCCTCACCCTTTCCCCAATACAAACGTCTTTTCTGCAAATCTCTCCGCAACTGCCAAGCATTGCTTGTGCAGTTTGAGGATTAAAATATTAAACCATCCCAGAGCCTTACTACCGCCCTCGGTCATGCACGGCGCTAGGCAGCTTGTTGCGTGATGCGCAACAAGCTATACTTAGTGCGTGATCACGTCTTTCCAGCACAAGGGGCTTCGACGGTTCTTTGAAAGCGGTGCTAGATCTGGGATCCAGACCCAGCATGCCGGCAGACTTCGATTACAACTGGCGGCGCTAGATACCGCACAGAGCGTTGACGATATGGATATTCCGGGCTACCGACTCCACCCTCTCAAGGGGCACTTGAAGGGGCGCTGGTCAATTTGGGTTAGCGGAAACTGGCGGCTTACATTTGAGTTCAAGGGCGGCAACGTACACGTTTCAGATTACACGGATTATCACTGATATGCACAATCCTCCACATCCAGGGGAGTTTATCCGAGCCACCTACATCGAGCCGTTCGGTATCAGCATTCGCTCGTTGGCACATAGTTTGGGGGTGTCCCCTTCGACCCTCACGCGCATTATTAGCGAGCGCAGCGGGATAAGCCCAGAAATGGCGCTACGTTTATCCAAGGGGCTGGGCCGCTCTCCAGAGAGTTGGCTGGCGATGCAGCACAACTATGACCTATATTTAGCGAGGAAAGTAGCCGATCTTTCAGGTGTCCAAAAAGTTGCGTTCGACGCCGCCTGACAAAGCACCGCAACGCCGCTTTCAGGAGCTGCAGCTGGCTTGAGTTTGTCCGGCTGTTGAAGGTCGGCCCGACAGGCGCCAGCCCCCTCCCGCAGGGTGTTGTAAATGTGTTTGAATCCGGTTGGCGTTGCGACGTTCTCGGCACTGTATTGGCAACCCTAGGCATCACTGCTGTGTAGGGTTGGGAAGATCAACTCCTGATACAGCTTCACGGCTTCGCGCAAAATCGTGTCGGTCAATTCAACATTGATGGTCTCGCAATAAGCCGTTTGCGGCGATATGCGACACTCACAGGTAAGAATAATACTCATAAATACCAATAAGTTATGGATTTGTTATCGGCCCTCATAACGCCATAAACAGAAACAAATGGATTGTTTGTGAAAGTATCAGAAGTTATTGCTGATTCTTGATATTGTAAATATACTTTACGGAAGCTAGCCATAAAAGATACGGCTGGTAGTAAGGAATATGCAAAAGCTCTCTACGCTGCCCTCCCCCCATTCGGAGAAAGCCATTCCACAGGAGTGAGGGCAGGCGAAGCTTGACACGGTTTTGGAGCCGAACGGCGCTGCTGCAACAAGCCCAGTGCCCCCGCCTTTGGGGCGGAAGAGAATGGGGCTAACCTTGATTTTAAGCTTTGCTATAAGCTACCCAGCCAGACTTGCGTCCGACATCGGATGCAGTCTGACGCCCCTCCAAAGAATTGCCCCTCAGTCCTTGCGGGCAATCCTCGTGGTTTTTCATACCCCTCTGATTTTATTATTGTCCACGCTATTGGAAGAGTCACATGAAAAAAGCAGATAATACAGTTGAGGAGAAGGTACAGCGCATCCTTGACGAAATATCGGAATCGAGGATGCAGCGCTTGGCAAGAGGCAATCTTCTGCTTCAAAGGGGCATGGTTACCTCTGATGAAGAAATACAAAAAATGCGTGAAGAGCAACCGGCGCGCATGGTCAGGCTGAAAGAATTTTTTGGCATCTGATCAATGGATCGAAAGAAGGAAATTCAACAACTGGCGCAGTTGCACAATCCGATTGCAGGCCGATGTAAGGACTATGAGCACACCAGAAAGAATTTCCGGCTGAAGTGCTGAATGAATTTCGATATGCACTTCGGGCAGTCATGGAATTTCTCACGTGTGAAGAGGAAGACCGTCATCCCGAGCTGATACAACGAATAAGACATGCGCTTTATTGTGCGTATCACGACTTGTTTGATGGTGTCTTATTGGAATTATCTCAAGAGCTGGATGTAGTTCGCCAAGAATACCCGGATGCAGCGTATCAAGTGTTGGTAGCAAAATATCCCGATCTAATCAAAGATATCGCCCGCCTTAATAGCAAAGTTGCAAACTCCCGTAGGAACCCTGAAAACCGCCACAAGATATACGATGAAATATATGGCGATTTCCCCTTATTGATCGAGCATTATAATGCTTTCAAGGATGCCTACTTGCCCGAAATAGTGAAAATGTCGGATCGTATGGAGGAGCGAGAAAGGATAGGCGGAGGAGCGAGAAAGGGTAGAAAGGCGCGATAAGAAGATAGCGTGGGCAATAGCGGGTATCAGTATCGTAATAGCGATCGTCAGTGCCGTAACCTGACGTTGGATTCAAGCAACCTGTCCTTAGGTTGCCCTATGCCTATCGCTTGGGGGTAGGTAGTTACGACAAAAAAGGGAACCTTTTAGCTTTGCGTTGACATCCGATCAGGTGTCGCTTGTTGGGTTGCTGTTTTTTTTGCGACGTCCAGTAATAAAGATGCAGGCTAATCCGACGAGAGTGGAGCCACCGAGAATAGCACCCGCTATGTCATGGTCCAATGCAATAAGTCCAGCACTGCATGATAGGAGCAGCGAACAAATTGTAAAAGCGAGAATTTGTCCCCTTTTCGCAGAAGCTACTACACCGCTCAGTGCTGATTGCCCTAATTGATGCCTATGGCTCTGTTCTTTCTCGGCCATTGAGATAATACGATCAGCGAAACCTGAGACAATGTCATCGTATTGCTTGAGAAGCTCAGGAGGAGGTAAGGGACCGGAGAACTCCTCAGATTTAACTGCGAGAATACCCCCATACTGCTCGCTCTTGATGGTTTCTGGGCTACGCTCATCAGGTAATGGTTGTGCTAACGCCCCCGGGTGTTTTTTGTTTGTTCGACTATTTCTGGTTTTCCTGCGTTTAGCTACCATGAGAATGGTTACCGGGAGACTTTTGTTTGTTCGAACGAACTAGCGTTTAATCTTAGCGATGCCTCTCAAAAAAGAGACGTGCAAATCCTTAAATACGTTATTCCAATCCGATGCCAGTGCGGCTGCGGACGAACGGGCAATGTTGGCTTTTATGAAGTACCTTGAGGGATCCCTTTCAGGATAGATATTGAAACTAAGGATAGCATTCCGAATGGTATCGGAACGGTTTGGAATTTTGAGCTCCCGTTCCTGTTCTGTGATCAGAGCTTCAATTTCACTAAGACTCAACTGGCCTTCTTGTTCTTCGGACTCATCGTCTGAGTGCTTAAGATAACGGGCTTCATTGATTTGTTTGAGCCGAGTTTCAATCTCACTATCACTCAGTCTGCCCCCTTGTTCTTCAGCGGGGAGTCGTTCTTTGGACTCAGCGTTCGAGTGCTCAAGATAAGGGGGGGTGCCGGTATCGGTCTCTTGTAAATCGCTCATGATATCAACCTTGACGGTTTTGAGAACTACGCGAATCTAAACATGATATAACCATCCAACCGTTGCAATTGAATGATCGGGTCGTACACCAATCTAGTATACAACAATACTGATGGGTTGAACCAAGTTTAATAGTCCCGCAATAGGTCCAATTAAGTTTTTTTGAGCTCATGAGGACGGATAACGAATTCATAACCTATTGATATTTATGGATATTATTTTAACCCGCAAGCGCCGCATAGCGCCGTAGACGACTTGTTGTGGGAGCATTAAGTGTAGCATTTTTTTGATTTATGGGGAGTTTTGGCTCACAAGCGAGTTGAGGCCCCCTTGCGTTAGGCAGGTTTTAGCGTTGTCTGTTGCTGCTCGATTGCCTAAAATGCAAGTTTTGCGTCTGGCATATAATCTCCGCGCCCCAGTCAATCAGCGCCCGTAGCTCAGTTGGATAGAGCGTTGGTCTCCGAAGCCAAAGGTCACAGGTTCAAATCCTGTCGGGCGCGCCAACGCGTTGTACCGCGGCGGTGCGCGGCCTTCAAGTCGCGCTGATGGATTGGTACTCACTGGCAGCGTCAGTAAGCCAGTGGTAGGCGTAACAAGCAAAGCTGCGGTGGATATAGAGCTCGTAGCAGAGCGGCGCAGTGGCTGTCTGATGCAGCAGCAGATGGCAGCGCGCCAACTGAGATTGGACGCAGTCGCCAACGTTGAAGGCGCGTTCGTGCAGGTCAATGGCGCAGCCTTTTTGCAGCACTTTGCGGGCGTTGTCGCCGCTTACCTCGATGATGCAGCGGCTGTGGGATACATCGGTGATGGCATGGTGGAGAGGCGACAATTGCTCGCGCAGCGCCGTCTCGACGCCGCCTTGCATCCCGTAGCGCACGCTCACCAACCATTCGTCGGGGCCGAGCCAAAGCATTTTGTCGGCGTTGTCCGCCGCCGCAACGCTGGCGCTGCACGGTTGCGGCGGGGGGAATCCCAACACCGCGCTGACAGCGGTGGCAAATGCTTCCGCTGTGTCGCTATCGCCGCCACGCAGCGCCAATTGCCCGCGCACCGGCATCTCACGCAACCGCAGGCAATGGTGTTGCCTAGGTGCCGCAGACAGCGCTTGCAGTCCGAGGGAAGCTAAAGGACTGTGGCGCAGATAAGACTCAACCACGGAGACGCTCTCCTTTGGGATCATAGAAGCACGGATCGACGATGCGTGCGCGTGCCGCCCGGCCCTTATCGGACAACTGGACGTGTACCAGCTCTCCCCTCCGGCGACGCCCATCGTGCACCAAAGCCAAGGCAATCGCATGACCTAAGCTTGCGCTCCAGTACGCCGAAGTGACGTGCCCTATCATCGAAACTGGCGGGCTTGAATGGGGCTGCTCAACGATCTGCGCGCCCTCAGGCAATACTAGGTCGGCGGGCTCGGTGCGCAAGCCAACCAACTGTTTGCGCTCGGGTTTTGCCACGTCGCTGCACGCCAGCGAGCGTTTGCCGAGGAAATCTTTGCGCTTGGATACCAACCCCTGCAAACCAAGGTCAATCGGGGTTACCGTGCCATCGGTGTCCTGCCCGGCGATGATAAATCCTTTTTCAGCGCGCAGCACGTGCATCGCCTCGGTGCCATAGGGGGTGATGCCATACTTGGCACCGCTGGTCATCAGCGCGTTCCATGCGGATAACCCGTAGTCGGCGGGAACGTTGATCTCAAATGCCAGCTCGCCGGAGAACGACACCCGCACCACACGCGCCGGAATGCCCGCCACCGTCCCCTCGCGCAGCGCCATAAAGGGAAACGCGGCGGCATCCAGATCGATATCAGTGCACAACTCCGCCAGCAAAAGGCGTGCACCGGGACCGGCGATGGAAGCGGTTGCCCAGTGCTCGGTTACTGAGTTGCAATAGACTCTAAGATGCGGCCATTCGGCTTGCAGCCACTCTTCCAGCCAAGAAAGTACGCGTGCCGCACCGCCGCTGGTGGTATGCATCAGGTAGTGATCCGCGCCCAAACGCAGCGTAACGCCATCGTCAAACACCATGCCGTTCTCGCCACACATCAGACCATAACGCCCGCGACCCAATTTCAGCGTATCCCAATCATTGGTGTACACCCAATTCAGCAGGGCCACCGTATCGCTACCCTGAAGGTCAATTTTACCCAGCGTAGAAGCATCAAGAATACCTACTTTGGTGCGTACCGCGAGGCATTCGCGGTTGACCGCGGCGTGCATGTCCTCGCCCGCGTGGGGGTAGTACCAAGGGCGCTTCCACTGCCCAACGTCCTCGAACAAGGCACCGTGCTCGACATGCCAATCGTGCATTGCGCTGCGCCGGATCGGATCGGACAATGCGCCGACATCGCGGCCCGCTAAGGCACCGAAGGTCAGCGGGGTATAGGGCGGTCTGAAGGTCGTGGTTGCGGGCATTGCGCGTGGCTGTTGGGCAATCCCCTGGCCGAGTTCGCAAGCTAAAATGCCCAGTCCGTTGACGTTGCTGGTTTTCCCCTGATCGGTGCCCATGCCCAAGGTGGTGTAGCGCTTCAGGTGCTCGTGGGAGCTGTACCCTTCGTTAACCGCCAATGCAATATCAGCCGCCGTAACGTCGTTTTGGAAATCAACAAAGTGCTTGTTATTGGCGGCGTGCGTTGATGGCACCAGCCAGCACGCGGAGACCGCCGCCGTTTCTGTCGTATTGACCACCGGTGCCTGGCCCGCGCCACGCTTTCTGAACCCCGCCTGCGCGGCGGCAGCTTTGCCGGCTTCACGCCCCTCGGCCAAGGCGAAGCTCAATTCAAAAGCGCCGTTGCAGGCCCCCGCCGATTGCACTTGCTGCACCGCACGACTCGGCACAAAACAGGCGCGCGTTGTATCAAACATAAGCTGACCGCGTGACTGTGAAAACAGATGCACCACCGGGCTCCAACCGCCGGACAGGCACAATACATCGCAAGACAAGCGCTGCAAGGCATCGCGATAGCCGCTGGCGGCGGCATTCAATCTGCCGACACTGACCGCTTTCACCTGGTGCTGACCATGAACATTGGCGACCGCGCACCCTAGCATCACGCTCACCCCACTTTGCTGCACCTGTTGCACCAAGGCGGCTGGCGGCTCACTGCGCAAATCGAGCAGCGTGGTCTCAATCCCGCCTGCCGCCAGATCCTTAGCGGCGTCATAGGCGCTGTTATTGTTGGTGAATACCACGGCACGCTGCCCCGGGCGCACCGCGTAGCGATTGACGTACGCCTGGGCCGCCGCCGCAAGCATGACGCCGGGGCGGTCGTTGTTGCGCAACACCAGCGGGCGCTCGTGCGCCCCGGTAGCCAGCACCACTTGCTGCGTGCGAATTTTCCACAGCCGCTGCCGTGGCTGGTGGGGCTGATGCGGATGCAATGGGTTGTAATGATCGGTGCAGCGCTCCAACGCGATCAGGTAGTTATGATCGTAGTAGCCACTCACGGTGGTACGCGGCAGGTATTGCACCTCGTCCATCATTTTGAGCTCATTCAACTGCTCGCTGACCCACCGCATGGCCGGCCCATCATTGATCATATAACGCCGCCCCAGCAGATAGCCGCCGGCTTCTGATTGCTCATCCATCAGAATCACCCGCGCGCCGGTGCGCCCTGCGGCATACGCTGCGGCTAATCCAGCCGGACCGGCACCGACCACCAGCACGTCGCAATGCGCGTGGTGCTTGTCGTAGCGGTCTGGATCGGGCGCTGTCGGGGCGCGCCCGAGGCCTGCGGCGCGGCGAATGAAATACTCGTATTTCATCCAGAAAGTTGCTGGCCACATGAAGGTTTTATAGTAAAACCCCGCTGGAATAAGGCGCGACAGCAGGCTGCTGACGGCACCTACGTCAAATCGTACGCTGGGCCAACAGTTTTGGCTGACCGCCGTCAGGCCGGCGTACAACTCAACCTGCGTCGCCCGTAGGTTAGGGATCGTGCGCGCCCCGTGACCCAGTTGCACCAGCGCATTCGGCTCGTCGGCACCATCGCTTAGCAGACCGCGCGGACGGTGATATTTAAAGCTGCGTCCCAGTAATCGCACGCCGTTTGCCAGCAACGCCGAAGCCAGCGTATCACCGGCATAGCCGTGCATGCGCTCGCCATCAAAGGTGAAAGCAAGCTGCTGGCTGCGGTCTATGCGACCACCGAATTCGATGCGATTGAGAGGATCAGCAGGCATGGTTTTGTCGTTTTAGGCTTCACCTAGACGGTGGTCTGGCGGGCAGGGATTATAACGCCAATCAGCAACCGCGGTCGGCTCAATTATAAAAATCCGCTTCTTCGTTGGTTGGTCGGGTTTTGAAGCGGCGGTGGATCCAGTAGTATGACTCTGGTGCTTTTTTCACATGATTGGCGATGATTTGGTTAATCCACTCAGCCACGGCGTGATCGCTGTAGTCTTTGAGATTTTCAAGAGGCGGCAGAATAGTGGCTTTATAACCCTCGCTGGTGATGCTGAACAGGCACGGTGCCACAGGCGCGCCGCTGAGTTTCGCTAGGGATTTTACGCTGACCGAGGTCGCCGTGTTTTTTACTCCGAGAAACCTAGCGAACACGGTGTGCTTATTGCGTACTAGGTTGATGTCGGGGAGATAATACAACAACCCGCCAGCCTTCAGGTGCTGTACGCAATGGCGCAACAGCAGGGGCTGTTTGGCGCTGATGCCGATAGCGCCAAAACGCTCCCTCATGCGGGAAACCACCCGACCCCAAAACGGGTCGTGCAGTGGCTTGTACAAAAACGCGCTGTTTTTATGCAGCCACGTTACTAACAGACCGCCGACATTGAATCCCAGAAAATGCGGCACCAACACGATAACCGCGCTATTGGTCGGGAAGTGTTGCACGCCTTCAATTTTGATCAAGGCGCGCAGTTGATCGGTTGAAGCGCGCATCGACCAGATATCATCCAGCACCATTTGGCCAAGGCAGCGAAAATGGCGGCGCATCAACCGCTGATGCTCCGGCGGCGGCAGTTCGGGGAAAGCGGCCTCCAGATTGCGCACCACGATGCGGGCGCGTTGGCGCATCACCAAGCGCATGGCATTCCCCAACTGCCCCCCGACGAAGCGCCGTAGTGGAAACGGCAAACCGCCGAGGGTTTGCAACAGCGCTAACGCCAAACGGTTGAGCACGGCAATTGCAGCGGTTTTGTCACAACCAAGCACCTCGGGAAACCAGTTCCGCTGGCTTTTCGAGGTGCTGTCTATTGGGGAAAGGGGTATATACTCATGCTACTTGGAGATACAGGAAGGGGGGTATAACCAATCCTTACTACCTGCCAGAAGCAATAAACGAAGCCATCCCAGAGCATCAAGCAGGGCACCATGCACGGCACCAAGGCAGAGCCACTGCTATGCTGGGTAGGGGTTTGGGGGAAGGAAGCTAAGCACCGATGCGCACCACCGTTCGCCCGGTGACGGCAGCGTCCATATAGCGCTGGAATGCGTCCGGCAACTGCGCCAATGCAATCTCCGAGGTCACGATGCGATCGATATGCCGCGGTTTCAGATCGGTCGCAAGCCGCGCCCAGACGCGCCGCCGCCGCGCCGCTGGCAGCATCGTGCTGTTAATCCCCAGCAGATTCACGCCGCGCAGGATGAACGGCATCACCGTGGTGGCGAGATCAATCCCGCCGGCAAGCCCGATGGATGCAATATTGCCCATCGGCATCACGGTGCGCGTCAACCAACTGAGCTGACTGCCGCCGACATTGTCAACTGCGCCAGCCCATATTGCTTGCTCCAGCGGTCGCGTTCCCATCGTGAGCTCATCGCGATACAGGCATGCCGCAGCCCCTAGGGATTCAAGATAGGGTTGCTGATCGCGTTTGCCAGTCAAGGCGGTTACCTCAAACTTGAGGGCCGATAGCATATCAATGGCAAAACTGCCAACACCGCCGGTGGCACCGTTGACCAAGATGGGGCCGTTTTCGGGGCATTGACCGTTGTGCTGCATGCGATCAATCGCCGCCGCGGCAGTAAAACCAGCAGTGCCGATGCCCATCCCCTCGCGCAGCGATAACCCATCAGGGATTGGCACTAGCCAATCCCCCATAACCCTTGCATACTTTGCATAGCCACCGTCATGGCTTTCACTTAGTCCACTACCGCATATCAACACCGCATCGCCCTCGCGGAAGCGTGTATCGCTTGAGCGATACACGTGGCCGGCCAAGTCGATGCCGCCTACCAGCGGAAAGCGCCGCAGAATTTTCCCTTTGCCGGTCGCTGCCAACGCATCCTTATAGTTGATTCCCGACCACGCCACCTGAACGATCACATCGCCGGCGCTGAGATCATCCAGCGTGATCGACTCCAAGCGCCCCGCTATGGTGCCCTCCTGACGATGGATCCGATAGGCGGTAAATGGTTCCACTGTATTTTCTCCTTCGCGTCAGCGCGGCGCTCACGCAGTCAATCGCTTACTCATCTTCATCTGCGGCAAGAAAGCTGAGGAACGCTAAACTGCTCGTTGCTAATGTGACCACGACTTTATTGCCGCTGCTTTCATCTGAAGTCAACCAGTAGGTAACGATACCGATCGACGTGGCAGCGACGAGGACAAAGATTTTTTTCTTGCGCGCCAGATTAGAACTCCAGACATCCTGCACGCTCCCGCGGCCGGTAAGCTGTACGCCCAGCATCGCTGGTGGTGCCAAGCGCTGCGCAGCGGCTGCGGGATCCCATACCGATGCGCCAGCGAAGGTTCTTTGCGGCGTAACGCCAACGAACGACTTTATCCCATCCGCTGCAGCATCACCGGCACTAAACAGCGGCACCTCAACCCGGATACCAAAAGCCATATCGTCCAACGCCTGTGCGTGTGCCTGCGGCAACCACGCCGCAGCTACCAACAGCAATACAGTGATCCAAATCAGCCGCTTTTCAGGTCTTGAAACCCTGACGAAGTCAAGCGCGTGCACTCTGGATTGTTTCATTATTCGCATCTCCTCGAATCACATAACGGGTAAAAATAAACAGAAGGGTACCTTGCGGGGCTTGTCTATTAGGAAAAGGGTGCTATGAGAAATTTCTTAAGCCCCCCATCAGTTATGGCTTAATATACCCTTGCCCCAATATATCACCATAAGGATGCCTTGAAAAGCCAGCTTTGCCAACTTTTCGCAATGCTCTTATGTGAAGCGCCGCACTGCAATGGAGCCAATCACCGTTGCACGCCAACTTCCTGATGACTTATCCGGCATATCGCCTTTCCCATCGCCCCTCCCCTGAACAAGGACAGGGGGCCCCCTTACGCCTTTGGGCTAACCCTGTTCTGGAGCATTTTGCATGATACGCGTTTCGATTGCTGGCGGATCGGGCTATAGCGGCGGCGAATTGCTGCGCTTGCTGTTGTTTCACCCGGAATGCGCGCTGCTGCAGGTTACTTCCGAGCGCTTTGCGGGAAAAAGCGTCCACAACACGCACCCCAATCTGAGGCGCATAACGGCCCTTAAATACTGCACGGTGGATGAACTGTCCCCCTGCGATGTGCTTTTTCTGTGTCTGCCGCACGGCAAAGCGATGGCGTCGATCGACCGCTTCTTGCACCTTGCGCCGCGCTTGATTGACCTGAGCGCGGATTTTCGCCTGCGCGACAGCAACGCCTACAAGCGTTGGTATGGCGTTGAGCACGCCCGCCCGGATTTGTTGGGATCGTTTGCCTATGGCATGCCGGAAATCAACCGTGATGCCATCCGCTTGGCGACGCGCGTTGCCTGCGCCGGATGCAACGCCACCGCCAGCACCCTCGCACTGCACCCGTTCACCCAGCGTGCGCTGGTGGAGTCGAGCGTCATAGAAGTGAAGGTTGGCTCCAGTGAAGGCGGCAATGCCTCAAGTGACGCCAGCCACCACCCCGAACGCAGCGGGGTGGTGCGCTCCTACCGCCCTACTGGGCACCGCCACATCGGCGAATTAGAGCAATCCCTAGGGGATACGCCGATTCACTTTTCGGCAACGGCGATCGAGAGGGTACGCGGCATCTTAGCCACCTGCCACGTTTTCCTGCGCCAGCCGCTGGAAGACAAAGCGGTGTGGAAAATCCTGCGCGAGGCCTACGGCGGCGAGCCGTTCGTGCGTATCGTCAAAGAGCGCAGCGGCATTCACCGCTACCCAGAGCCCAAACTGCTGACCGGCACCAATTTCTGCGACATTGGGTTTGAGCGCGACCCAGCGTCAACGCGCCTGGTGGTGATCAGCGCCATCGATAACCTGATGAAAGGGGCGGCGGGACAAGCGCTTCAGTGCCTCAATTTGATGCACGGGCTGGATGAGACCGCTGGCTTGACTTTCCCCGGGCTGCACCCCCTCTGAGCCGTATCATGTGCCGTCTGTTGTGGGTACGATCGACACAGCCGTTTGCGATTCCCGCGTATCTTGAGCGGTTCGCGGCAGTTGCAAGAAACAGCTCAGAATATCAAGGCCACGGCTGGGGATGCGCCTGGCTTGCAAGGGATGGGTGGTGCCTGCACCATGACATTAATCCCATTTGGGAAGCCGGATTGTCGCAGTTTGGCAGCACCACATTGCTGCTGGCTCACGCACGCAGCGCGTTTCGCGACGAAGGGATAGCGGTGGAAAACAATATGCCGTTTTTTGATGGCGCACGGGTATTCATTTTTAACGGCGAACTGCGCGGCGTGCGCATTCGTCAAGACGGTCGCATCGGTGCCGAAAAGATTTTTAACTATATCAAACGCTTCGCCCTCTCTGGTGGTGTGCGCGGGCTCGAAAAATCGATCCGCATCATTGAAAAAAAGACGCGCTACATTCGCGCCATGAACCTCATCATCGCCAGCAGGGAGTCCTCTCTGTTGGCAACCCTGTTCAATGAGCAGCCGGCCTACTTTCAGATGCACCGCCGGCAGCACTTGGGGGTTGATCTGGTGTGCTCCGAACCCTATGCCGGTGAAAGCGGTTGGCACGCGATCGCCGGGCGCTCGTTTCAAATGCTCTGAAGCCGCAACCACCACTATGCTCATCATCAAAGTCGGGGGCGGCTCTGCAATCAACCTTTGCGGGATTGCAAAGGATCTGGCGCAGTTGGACACGCTTTTCGTGGTGGTGCTGGGAGCCAACGCACTGCGCGATCAAATCGCAAAGCAATTGGGCTGGGAGAAACAGGAACTGACGTCGATTTCCGGCTATACCAGCGTTTATTCCGATGCGCCGGCGATCGATGTGATCATGATGGCTTACGCTGGGCTACGCAGCCACCGTTTTGTCGAGCTGTGCCAGCGCCACGGGGTGAACGCCCTCGGACTTAGCGGCTTGGATGGGCGTCTCATCGAGGGACGCAGAAACCGTGGGATTCGCGTGCGCGAGAACGGCAAAACCCTGATCAAACATGATTTTTCCGGCAAACCCAAAACGCTCAACGCGCCATTGCTAAACACCTTACTGACGCAGGGGTATCGGCCGGTTCTTAGCATCCCCATTGTGGATGAAAAAGGGTTTGCGATTAATTCAGAAAACGACGACATCATCAATGTGTTGCAAGCCGCGCTGGGTGCCGCGAAAATCCTGCAACTGATCGAAGCGCCGGGCTTTCTTGCGAACCCAAGGGACGCTACAAGCCTAGTACCGCGGATGAGCCGGCTTGAGCTGGAACAACGTGAAGCGACGGTTGAAGGACGCATGAAGCGCAAAATGCTGGCTCTGCGCGGTTTGTTCAGCAAAGGGGCGAGTCAGGTTGTGATCGCCGACGGGCGCGTTGAGCATCCGATCCAAGCTGCGCTTGGCGGTGGCGGGACGCTCATCCGATGAGTATTCAGGCGCTGGAAGAGCGCTACAGCCTTAAGGTTTATCCAACCCGCGGGATCAGCCTTACCCGAGGCCAAGGGGCCGTTGTGTGGGACGATCAGGGGCGCGAATACCTCGATTGCGCCGCCGGCATCGGAGTCGCCAATATCGGCCATGCCAATCCTGCGGTGGCCAAAGCCTTGGCGCACCAAGCAAAGACGCTGACGACCTGCCCCGGCATGTTCTTCAACGACCAGCGCAGCCGATTGATGGAAACCTTGGTCAACCTGACACCAGCGGGGTTGCAGCGCGTATTTTTCTGCAACTCCGGCAGCGAGAGCATTGAAGCCGCGATTAAGCTGGCCCGTAGAACCACCGGACGGTTCGGCTTGGTCGCCGCCATGCGCGGCTTTCATGGCCGCACCTTGGGTGCCCTTAGCGCCACTTTTAAGTACCGCGACGCCTTTGAGCCGCTGCTTGACGGTTGCACGTTTGTGCCGTTCAACGATCGCGCGCGACTGGCGGCGGCGGTCACCGACGACACCGCCGCGGTGCTGCTTGAACCGATTCAGGGTGAAGGCGGCGTGCGACCGGCAACAGCCGATTACCTTGCAACAGCGCGGCGCTTGTGTGATGAACGCGGCGCGTTGCTGATCATCGACGAGGTGCAAACCGGATTTTGCCGCACCGGGCACTTTTTTGCCTGCGCTGCGTTTGACCTCACCCCGGATTTGCTGTGCCTCGCGAAAGGCATTGCCGGTGGTATGCCGATGGGGGCGGTGCTGTGTTCCGCACGGGTTGCCGCAGGCGTTGGCGTCCACGGCTCAACCTTTGGCGGCAACCCCTTGGCCTGTGCCGCCGCGAATGCTGCGATCGCCTTCATGCAGCAGCACGATCTGGCCACGCAGGCGAGAGACAAAGGGGCGTATTTTAAGGCACAGTTTGGCGCACCGCTACCGCAGCGCGTGCGTGAGCTGCGGCAAATCGGCTTGATGATCGGCATTGAGCTGAAAGAAAAAGCAACGCCGCACCTGCAAACCCTGCTGCAGCAGGGGGTGATCGCGCTGCCGGCAGGCCCGACCGTGATCCGCTTACTGCCGCCTCTGGTGATCACCGAAGCGCAACTTTCTGTGGTCGTCAACGCCTTGCAGCAAACCCTGACAGCCTAGTGTCCCCTCATGAGTGTGGGACTTGTCTATTGGGGCAATGACCCTTCCAACCATCCTTTCGCGGTGCCGTTGAGCGGATCGAGAGGTCAGCGAACGGCGCGCCGCAAGCGCTCCTCATTAAAAATAAAGCAATCCCTTCCGCTAACCCCCTCCCGTCATGAGTATACACATGCTATTTGAAGGTGCTTGATTGAGCACGCCCCATGTTCGGGCGGTGCTCTGGAATCTGAAGCGTTATTTAATCCTGAAAAACAAGCTGCACTTGCTTTTCAAGAGAATAAGGAGGGTAAAGATGTTTGTATTGGGGAAAGGGTGAAGGCGTGTTTAGCGCACCTAAGCGGTACTCCCTTCCAAGCCCCTAACCCCAGTACAGCCTGCGCTTTCTGGCTTAGCGCCCTCAGCATTCGTCTGGTTTGCCCCAACGAGCGCGCCGATCACCTCGTATGAGGGGGCGTTGCGCCCCCCGTCCTCTATCCCAGCGCCGCCTTAAGCGGCTGTCCGCTACCACTCAAAAGCCCATCCGCACCTCAAACCCTATCCAGCGCGCCGGGGTTTCCGTGCTGCTGCTGCTGCCGTTGCGCCGCTCACCGAACACGGATAGCTGCAAATCAGCACTCGACTGCCGATCCGAATCCAGCTTTATACCCGTGCGCAAACGTCCCATACGGTGGCTTTCCATCTCCAACTCAGCGAACGGAGAAACCAATACGCTGTGGTAGCCAATACCATAGCCCAGCGATAGTTTGGTGTGATCCGGGGTCCAACCGCTGCCCGTGCTGGCAGTGCTGCTGACAAGCGCCGCAGCACCGCTATTCCACAGCGTCTCCGGTTTTGCCTCAGGCTGACCCCACACCGGTGCCAAAACAACCGACAGGCCGCGATTCAGTGCCGTTGGTCGCCAGCGCAGCGCCGCATCCAAGCCCCACTGATGGCTATCTTCACTGTGGAGCACCAGCCACCGCCCACGTGCCTTCAATGACATTGCCGCTGCCTCGTAGTGAAGGTTTGCACCCACATCCAGCCCCACACCGTTCAGCACATCCCCTGCATCCCAGCGTCCGCCAAACGAAGCCCCAGCGATGAACTTGCCGCCACTGCCTTCCAACCCCCAACTGCGGCTCCCCGACAGCAATGCCCGTAGCCGCCGCGAACCCGTATCCGTGGCATTTAGCTCATTGCTCACCGCCGCCGACTTCATATTCACCGCGAAGGCATCTACTTTAGCCGCTATCTCCACCGCTCCCGCCGCCAACAGCGTCTTTTCCGTCCCCGCGGCGAGAATGCTCAGCTCAAGGTCGGTTTCAATCCCCGACTCTCCGAGAGTGCTATCGCTTACCTCAGCCTCTCCCCATCCGTAGCCGAACATCCCCCATACCCGATGACCTACCCCTGACCAATGCAGGTACGGGTAAACCCCCGTCAATTGGCTGCCCACCTCGGTACGGCTGTCGACATCGCTAGCCAACTGCGCGGTGCTTGCGTCCACGTTGCGCGACACCGCCGCACCGATCAGCAGATCATCGCGGGTGCGGTAATCCACCCCTAAGTACCCCGACCACGCATCCCACTTATCGCCTGTCGCGCTCACCTCGCTGGCTTGGTTAGCAAAACTACTGACCTTCCCACGCCCCCAGATGCTCCAATTCTGCATCAGACCGCCGCCCTCACCAGCCCCTCCCAGCGGCAGCAGGAAGGAACCGCCACTGCGCAGGCGCTCCTCTAGGTCGTGTTTCAGTTTGCGCCCCTCGGCGGTCAGATCAACCTCGCGCTCTACCTCGTCCCAAGCAGCAGCCCTCCCTTCATTCATCCAATCGCCCAGCCAACTACCCAACGTCAGTTCGCGACCCGCAATCCGCGTATGCGCCGCGGCAGCGAAGCGGCCGCTGAGGGCATCGATGGTATGGATAGCGATATTGTGCCCTACCTGCGACAACACCATGCGCGCCATCTGGGTACGCTTCTCCACCCTCTGCGATGCCACCACCGTGATGGTAACCGCTGCGCTTGCGCTCAACGTCCCATCGCTGGCGCTCACCACCAATGCCATACTGTTGCCAGCGACTTCGCCATCGCCGATGTAGTACAGCGCACCGCTGTCACCGTCAATGCGGAACTTGCCGCTGTCATCGACACCGAGCGCGTACCCGACGGCATCCCCGTTCGGGTCGTGCGCCGAGACCGCACCGAGTGCGAACGCCGCCACCGACCCATTGTGTTCCGCCGCCAGCGTAAAGCTGTAGTGGTCGCTATCGAACAGCGGCTTCTCATTGGCAAGCAGCGCCTTCTGCATCAGCGATGACGCGGCGAGGGTAAAGGAGGGGGAAGGTAGCGATAACGCAAATCCGATGAAGCTGGTGTGAAGCGCCGGATTGCTCAGGGTAACGCTCGTATAAGCGGCTGAACCAACGGACACTAGGGCGCTGGCAGTGGTGCCGGCCGCGATCACCGCCGTCCCACTCGTCACTGCCGTTGTGTCGCCGCTGGCTTCCCAACTGACCGTAATCCTCGGGCCAGCAAAATCACTGTTCACCACGAACCCATTGCTCACTGCTTCCCCTTCCAAAGCAATCAGGAAAGGCGCGCCATCGTTTTGATGCACTTGCAGCAGCTCCAGATTGGTCAGACCCGCAAATACATCCGCCGGCAGCGCATCCAGTTGGTTGGCGAACAACCATAACTTTTTCAACCGGCTCAGATCCGCAAACACACCCGCCGGCAGACTGTCCAATCCGGTGTTGTACAAATTCAGCAGTTCCAAACTGGTCAGCCCAGCAAACACACCCGCCGGCAGCGCACCAAATTGGTTTCCTCTCAAATTCAGTACTTGCAGGCTGGTCAAACCGGCAAACGCGCCCAGCGGCAGCGCGCCCACGTCGTTTTCGTTCAAATACAACTTTCGCAGCTTGGTCAAAGCGGCAAAATCAACGCTTTTCAATGCCGTGAGAGTGCGACCGCCTAGGTTCAACGCCCCGGCAATGCCGCCCAAATCCCCTAGCGTCACAGCGGCGCAATTGGTTACGCCATCGATCTTCGCGACGATCCCTTCCTGCACCTGCTGCGTGCGAGCGCAAATACCAGTGTTCACTTGCACCGCTGCGGTGGCGCTCTGAGCGCCGGCGCTGGCGATGATTGTCAGGGTATAGCTCGGCGTGCGGCTGACATCCTCATTGCCCGCACCGATATAATAAACGACCCCAGCGTTGGCATAGTCGTTACCGATACTGAAGCGCGCACCGTCACCCGCAGTAATCGAATAATCACTGATCCTAGTGAGTACGTTACCCGCTGACACGGTGCCCAGCGCGACCGCGCCAGTGCCGCCTGTCAACCCAAACGTGTAGCTATCCTGGTCAAACACCACGTCCAGCGGATGAGGCGGAGGAATGAATAGCGATAACGCAAATCCCATGAAGTCGGTGTAAAGCGACGGGTTGCTCAGGGTAACGCTCGTATAAGCGGCTGAGCCAAGGGACACTAGGGCACCAGCCGTGGTGCCAGCCGCGATCACCACCGTCCCACTCGTCACTGCCGCTGAGCCGCCGCTGGCTTCCCAACCGACCGTAATCCTCGGGCCAGCAAAATCACTGCGCACCATGAACTGAGCGTCCACCACCGCTTCCGCCGCTAACTCAATCGGGAAAGGCGCGCCATCGTTTTGATGCACTTGCAGCAGCTCCAGATTGGTCAGACCCGCAAATACATCCGCCGGCAGCGCATCCAGTTGGTTGGCGAACAACCATAACTTTTTCAATCGACTCAGATCCGCAAACACACCCGCCGGCAGACTGTTCAATCCGGCGTTGTACAAATTCAGCAGTTCCAAACTGGTCAGCCCGGCAAACACACCCGCCGGCAGCGCACCCAATTGGTTTCCTCTCAAATTCAGTACTTGCAGGCTGGTCAAACCGGCAAACGCGCCCAGCGGCAGCGCGCCCACGTCGTTTTCGTTCAAATACAACTTTCGCAGCTTGGTCAGAGCGGCGAAATCAACGCTTTTCAATGCCGTGAGAGTGCTACCGCCCAGATTCAACGCCCCAGAAATACTGCCCAAATCCCCTAGCGTCACAGCGGCGCAAGGGGTTGTGCCTCTGATCGTATCCCGCACCGGCGGGGTGCGGTCGCAGATCCCCACACTCACCTGCACCGTAGCGTCCGCGAACAGCCCCTCTGAGCTACCCTCGATCGCACGCACTATTAGGGTATAGCTGGGGGTTAGGGTTACGTCTTCTTCACCACTGCCAACATAGCGGATGACGCCGTCGCCCATGATCGCAAAGCGCCCGCCGGGGTTCTGCGTAAGCACGTAATTTGACGCAGTGCCACCGCCGCTGTCGGTGGCGCTTACGGTGCCAATGACAATGTTATTGCCGGTGTCCTTGGCGAAGGTGTAATGGGGAAAGATGAATGCTGGGGTTCTCCCCAGACTAGTACTAGATACGGTTAAGGCAAGGCCGTAGTTGTCGTCATAGACATTGCCACGTGAAACCAGTTGGGTAGCAGCGAACGCTGCACCGCTCAATGCAAAAATTGCATGATCGGGCGCTGTCAGCGTTATGACGCCGCTGGTAGTAGCGCCAGCGGAAATCGCTACTGTACCAGTCTCCGTAGCCGATGCGCTGCCGCTGGCAGTCCACCTTACAGTAATGCCTACGGCCGCCATAGAGCTGCTAACCCGCACTTCCGTAGCACTTTCAAGTTCCCGTTGCGGCACTAAATTAATACTGAATGGCCTCCCTGGGTTCCTCGATAAATCAACTCTTGTCAGACTACTCAAGCCATTAAACACCCCCGCCGGCAAGCTACTCAGATTGTTATACGCTAAATTCAACCCCTCTAGCTTACTCAAGCCATGAAACACCCCCGCCGACCAGCTGCTCAGATTGTTATACGCTAAATTCAACTCCTCTAGCTTACCCAAGCCATTAAACACCCCCGCCGCCAAGCTGCTCAGGGTCTTCGTCGAACTAGGAGGAGAAGCATCCAAGATATTATCCGCTTGATTGTCCAACTGCAGATGCGTCAAATTGTTTAGCCCGACAAACACCCCGCTTGGCAGGCTGCTGAACCTGTGACTCGATACATCCAAAACATCCAAGTTGTTCAGATCCGTAAACACCCCTTCTGGTAAGCTGGTCATGCCCCCGATGGCGACTCCATAAGTCTCGTGGAGAGGAGGCCGAAGGAAAAGCCGACCTCCAAGATCTATCAAGCCAGCAAAATCCCAGCTTTTCAATGACGTAATGTCATTCAGGATTCTTGCCACATTCGGACCATTGTTCCCAGTCGCCACCGCCAGTTTCGCTGCCGTTGCATCAGTACAAGCGCTTATGCTGGAAAAATTATTGACAATATAATTTTGCACCGGCGGGGTGCGGTCGCAGATCCCCACACTCACCTGCACCGTAGCGTCCGCGAACAGCCCCTCTGAGCTACCCTCGATCGCACGCACTATTAGGGTATAGCTGGGGGTTAGGGTTACGTCTTCTTCACCACTGCCAACATAGCGGATGACGCCGTCGCCCATGATCGCAAAGCGCCCGCCGGGGTTCTGCGTAAGCACGTAATTTGACGCAGTGCCACCGCCGCTGTCGGTGGCGCTTACGGTGCCAATGACAATGTTATTGCCGGTGTCCTTGGCGAAGGTGTAATGGGGAAAGATGAATGCTGGGGTTCTCCCCAGACTAGTACTAGATACGGTTAAGGCAAGGCCGTAGTTTTCGTCATAGACGTTGCCACGTGAAACCAGTTGGGTAGCAGCGAACGCTGCACCGCTCAATGCAAAAATTGCATGATCGGGCGCTGTCAGCGTTATGACGCCGCTGGTAGTAGCGCCAGCGGAAATCGCTACTGTACCAGTCTCCGTAGCCGATGCGCTGCCGCTGGCAGTCCACCTTACAGTAATGCCTACGGCCGCCATAGAGCTGCTAACCCGCACTTCCGTAGCACTTTCAAGCTCCCGTTGCGGCACTAAATTAATACTGAATGGCACCCCTGGGTTCCTCGATAAATCAACTCTTGTCAGACTACTCAAGCCATTAAACACCCCCGCCGGCCAGCTGCTCAGATTGTTATACGCTAAACCCAACTCCTCTAGCTTACCCAAGCCATTAAACACCCCCGCCGCCAAGCTGCTCAGGGTCTTTGTCGAACTAGGAGGAGAAGCATCCAAGATATTATCCGCTTGAGTGTCCAACTGCAGATGCGTCAAATTGTTTAGCCCGACAAACACCCCGCTTGGCAGGCTGCTGAACCTGTGACTCGATAAATCCAAACCATCCAAGCTGTTCAGATCCGTAAACACCCCTTCTGGTAAGCTGGTCATCCCCCCGATGGCGACTCCATAAGTCTCGTCGAGAGGAGGCCGAAGGAAAAGCTGACCTCCAAGATCTATCAAGCCAGCAAAATCCCAGCTTTTCAATGACGTAATGTCATTCAGGATTCTTTTCACATTCGGACCATTGTTCCCAGTCGCCACCGCCAGTTTCGCTGCCGTTGCATCAGTACAAGCGCTTATGCTGGAAAAATTATTGACAATATAATTTTGCACCTGCGGGGTACGGTCGCAGATCCCCACACTTACATGCACCATAGCGTCCACGAACAACCCCTCTGAGCTACCCTCGATCGCACGCACTATTAGGGTATAGCTGGGGGTTAGGGTTACGTCTTCTTCACCACTGCCAACATAGCGGATGACGCCGTCGCCCATGATCGCAAAGCGCCCGCCGGGGTTCTGCGTAAGCACGTAATTTGACGCAGTGCCACCGCCGCTGTCGGTGGCGCTTACGGTGCCAATGACAATGTTATTGCCGGTGTCCTTGGCGAAGGTGTATGAGTCAGTGGTAAATGCCAACTGCGCATTGACCGGAGGAAATGTAGGGGGGCTCCCCAGACTAGTACTAGATACGGTTAAGGCAAGGCCGTAGTTTTCGTCATAGACGTTGCCACGTGAAACCAGTTGGGTAGCAGCGAACGCTGCACCGCTCAATGCAAAAATTGCATGATCGGGCGCTGTCAGCGTTATGACGCCGCTGGTAGTAGCGCCAGCGGAAATCGCTACTGTATCAGTCTCCGTAGCCGATGCGCTGCTGCCGCTGGCAGTCCACCTTACAGTAATGCCTACGGCCGCCATAGAGCTGCTAACCCGCACTTCCGTAGCACTTCCAAGCTCCTGTTGCGGCACTAAATTAATACTGAATGGCACCCCTGGGTTCCTCGATAAATCAACTCTTGTCAGACTACTCAAGCCATTAAACACCCCCGCCGGCAAGCTACTCAGATTGTTATACGCTAAATTCAACCCCTCTAGCTTACTCAAGCCATTAAACACCCCCGCCGGCCAGCTGCTCAGATTGTTATACGCTAAATTCAACTCCTCTAGCTTACCCAAGCCATTAAACACCCCCGCCGCCAAGCTGCTCAGGGTCTTCGTCGAACTAGGAGGAGAAGCATCCAAGATATTATCCGCTTGATTGTCCAACTGCAGATGCGTCAAATTGTTTAGCCCGACAAACACCCCGCTTGGCAGGCTGCTGAACCTGTGACTCGATACATCCAAAATATCCAAGTTGTTCAGATCCGTAAACACCCCTTCTGGTAAGCTGGTCATCCCCCCGATGGCGACTCCATAAGTCTCGTGGAGAGGAGGCCGAAGGAAAAGCTGACCTCCAAGATCTATCAAGCCAGCAAAATCCCAGCTTTTCAATGACGTAATGTCATTCAGGATTCTTGCCACATTCGGACCATTGTTCCCAGTCGCCACCGCCAGTTTCGCTGCCGTTGCATCAGTACAAGCGCTTATGCTGGAAAAATTATTGACAATATAATTTTGCACCGGCGGGGTACGGTCGCAGATCCCCACACTTACATGCACCGTAGCGTCCACGAACAGCCCCTCTGAGCTACCCTCGATCGCACGCACTATTAGGGTATAGCTGGGGGTTAGGGTTACGTCTTCTTCACCACTGCCAACATAGCGGATGACGCCGTCGCCCATGATCGCAAAGCGCCCGCCGGGGTTCTGCGTAAGCACGTAATTTGACGCAGTGCCACCGCCGCTGTCGGTGGCGCTTACGGTGCCAATGACAATGTTATTGCCGGTGTCCTTGGCGAAGGTGTATGAGTCAGTGGTAAATGCCAACTGCGCATTGACCGGAGCAATACCCAGCAGCAACGCTGCGCTGAGCAGGCTCAATGCCCAGCGTGACCACCCCCGCTGGGGGCACCTCGCTGCCCCAGCATACGGGTAGTGGGTACTATCGGCCGGCGGTTGCATCAGCAGGTACTGGTTTGAATCCTTCATCAGGTTTCACCTCGTTAAGTTAAGGTTCGTAACGGAGGGGTGCCACAAAAGTGCACTTGCTAACGGGGGCGAGGGGAAAGGGTAGCGTTGCGCCAATCCCCACTGAAACGAGCGGATTGCCCGCTCAATTCCTGCCACCCGATAACGGCCGCCGCCGGCATCGGGTGATAGGAAATACTTGTTCATCGCTAGAGATGTCATCTGTCGCATCTTTCCTGAAGGCGCAACTGGCTGGCATCCTGCGCTACTCCTGCCGCCCCGTATCCAGCAGGCGCTGGCTTTCGGCACCCTACAGGCACCTCGAAAAACCCCAACGGGAGGAAGAAATAACAGGGCATGAACTAACAGCATTTGATAGATAACCTTAGAGCCTGCAATAGAAACCTTGACAAGCGAGCACTTTTCAAAATGCTTATGAAAATTTCCTCCTGATGGTAATCGACTTCCAAACAGAAATCAACAACTTTTTTTTCAAGTGTCAACACCAAGCCAAAATGTCCTCTTTTGCTCCATTCAGAAATGCCCCCTAGGGGACATTTTTGAATTTGCCGATTTCCTGCGGTGCCTCCACGGGTGATCAAGCCATTTCCTACAAGAGGCTTCGGCGGCTCTACGCGCTTGGTTCTAGGTTGGGGATTCAGATCGACCTGAAAAGCCCTCTGGTCAAAATAATGACAACTGCTTGCCGCCGCCCGGTGGGTGAAATTGAGCACAGTCCAGTTTTATCTCACGCCCCGATTCCAGCCCTAGGCGGCGGCAGGCTGTATGAAAGCGAGCGGCGATTAGATCAGCGTAGGGGCCGCTGCCGCGCATGCGCTGACCGAAGCGTGGATCGTAGTTAAGGCCGCCATGCGAATCGCGGATGCGCGCTAATATGCGATTGGCTTTCAACGGATAATGCTCACGCAGCCATTGTTCAAATAACTCGGCGATCTCTGACGGTAAGCGCAGCAACACATAGTGCGCGCTACGCGCACCCGCAGCGGCGCAAGCGGCCAGCAGGGTTTCGATTTCGGCATCATTCAGAAACGGGATAACGGGTGCCATCAACACCCTCACCGGTATGCCCGCCGCGGCTAGGCGCTGCACCGCCTGCAGGCGTCTTTGTGGCGCGGCAGCTCTCGGCTCCATGCGGCGTGCTAACGTTCGGTCCAGCGTCGTTAGCGAGATCGCGACGGTACACAACTGGCGCTCGGCTAACTGCTTCAGCACCTCCATATCACGTTCCACCAGCGCCGATTTGGTGATAATCATCAGCGGATGCGCGCATTCCAGCAGCAGCTCCAATACGTTGCGGGTGATCTGCAGTTTGCGTTCGAGCGGCTGATATGGGTCAGTGTTTGAGCCTAAGGCAATGGGGGTCGGAACGTATCCGGGATGCGCCAGCTCTTGGCGCAGGCAGGCGACCGCATCGGGCTTGAAAAATAATTTTGTCTCAAAATCCAACCCCGGCGACAACCCCAGATAAGCGTGGGTCGGGCGCGCGTAGCAGTAAATACAACCGTGTTCGCAACCGCGGTACGGGTTGATAGAGGCCTCAAACGGCACATCTGGGGATCGATTACGGCTAATCACCGAACGACTGGAATCCACTTGGAGCGTGGTTTTTAGCGGTGCCGCTAACGCATCGCTTGCATCCCAGCCATCATCAAATACTTCGCGTTGCAGTTGCTCGTAACGGCCGCTTGCATTGGTCAGCGCACCACGCCCCCGGCGTTTACCTGATGCGATCACCGTGGCTACCTATTTCCCCACCAACCCCCCTGCCGGCGGATTTTGCGGTGGATGCAAAAATAGAGGATGGTCATGGCTGTTGGTTCCTTACGGCTACGGGTTCGCTGGCTCAGAATGCGAAGGGCTTGCTGCGGTCGTGGCGTAAGCCGAACACATAGCGCCGACTTTGAATGCGATCCAAGGCGTGAAAAGGGCGTAAGGTGCTGTGCGAAAAACCGGGCGCACGGATCAGGATCGCATCGCCCGTCACATTGGGGATCTCGACCCCCTGATTAGCGCTGCGATCAGTGCACATACGAAACCGACCGACACCGGCTAATACAAACAATACGATCAGGTTGCGGTAGTGTGTGCGATCCCGATGCGGGGTGATCCCCGTGTCTCCGACCGCATAGCGCTGCAACATCAAATCATTGAAGCGCAGCGGTGCTTCAAATGGGTACGGCTGGCAGCCCGCAAAAGCCTGATCGCATAAGCTCTGGAAGGTGCCGACCAAGGCGAGAAAAACACTATCCGGTGGAAAGTGTTCGCATACCTCCATGCGCTGCAACACCTGATCAGGAGGTTGGCCTACCGTTGCCTGCGCCGCGCGCCACGGCATCATTTGTGCTTGTTGCACCAACCAAGCGCAATAGTCAGCACGCAGTAATGGTAATGCGACTGCATTCTCGGCTTCAAGCCGACAAACGATGCCTTCAGCATCCAGCCGGTTGACAATAAAGCCGTTTGTAGGCATTGGATTCTTCGTGGGTGAGCTTTGTTGTCAAGTACCCGATGATCGCCCAAACGCCTTCTCGCAATATTCAAATATGGCTTTGAAGTTGTCGTTCGTGCCCTTATCAAACTCTACTTTCTCGTCCCGCGCTAATAACTCTTGAAAGTAATGCGATATTTGCTTTTTGGTCACCCGAGTAACACCCAATGCAGCGGCTATTTGCTGCTTGCCGTCCTTTGTAATCAAGCCTTCGATTTTCATTTTTTTAAAGCGGCTATCTACGTCCCCGATTGCAAAGACAGTGGCTTCATCTAAAAACCACTCGTTGATATAACGCATCTTGGCCTTCTTCCCCGCACTATCGTCATCTAGCAACACACAGAAATCGTAGCTCCATCCAAGATACAGCGAGATCAAAGGCCCGATGTCATTCGCACCAGATGACGGCATGAACCGTAACCTGTCAAAACGCTTGAATACTACCTTCATAAAGTATGCCAATATGTAAAAGTCGCCTTTCCCCTCCACCATGACCGTGCCAGTTTGATGCTCTAGAGCTGCGGGCTTGTAATCAAGAGCGTCTAGAATTGGCTGATAGTAAGTGGATTTGTCTGGATTCTCACCAACAAACCGCTTGTATGGTGTGATCTTGATATTTGTCTCATGCACTTGATATTCGTGCCTGCTCGAAATTTTCTCATCGTACTTGATCGCTCCGTTTTGAACAATGAATGCGCCTTCTAGCCAACGGGGATTGATCATGTAATGTGAATGTGTCGAATAAATTAGGCTGTTGTCTCCCTCTGTCACGGCTTTGAAACTTTCTAAGAGTTGCTGCTGGGCCGTTGCGTGCAAGTTAGAAGCAGGCTCATCTAGAAGAAAGAGTGTTCCACTATCTCGCCTAGATTTCCGAAACTGCGTAAAAAGCAAAAAGCAGAAGAACCAACGAAAGCCTAAAGAACGTTCCGCGATACTATAGGTAGATGGACCATCCTGCACGCTGAAGCTAAGATAGACAGGTGGATTTTGCTGATCTTTGTCCACACCCCATTCAATCTTTATGTCTTTTGTGAACTTTGCGCCAAATATTTCATTCCAACGGGTAAAGAATGTGCTTGTTATCTGACTCCCCAAGCGATTCATAACCGCGTCAACTTGTTTTTTACGATCGCTTTGGAAAAATGTGAATAGATCCCATGAGCAACCTTCGTCAGTTTTTTCTACTCGATCAACGATGTGATCTTTGATAGTCAATCCCCGTTCTAAAGAATCTAATACATCTTGAATGATCTGCTGGTAGTATTTATTTTGCGGTTCGTATTGCTCTGGGGTGTGGGATAAATAGACGCGAGATGGAAACTCAAATAGAAATGTAGGGAAGTAGCAAATTGTCGGAATCTGAGATTGTATATGCCTAACTATACTTTGCCATCTACCATCGTTTGCGACTAATTTCCAATATTTCTTTTGCTGTAATGAATCGCATAAGGGCACCTCGGAAAATATCCTATGCTAAGCGGTTTTGTGATCTAATGTAATTACTATAAGGACGCAGCGCCCCGAGTCAACACTGGCGAGGATGACGGGTTATGCCACCTGCGTATAAACGCTTTTGCCATTGCCATAATAAGCCGTATAAATATGATCGAAGACGATGGCGGTTTGCTGATCGAGCAATTCCCCCGTAAAGGATTGCGGTAATCCCTTACCCAGCGCCTGTTTGATCGCCACCCGCACCTGTGCCCGGGCCTGCTGGCGTTTGCGCCAATCCAGCGCCAGCTTCCCGTCCTTGAGCGTTTGCAGCAATTCTCTGGCAACGGCTTTGACTTTGTCCCGATCGGCATCGCTGATCTTAATGTCTTCTGGCTTTGTTAGGAGATCAAACAACGCCAGTTCCTCTTCGCTTACCCCCTCTTTCAGGCCGCGCTGCTCCTCGTCAGTAAGGCTCTTGGCAAACTCAACTAACTGCTGAAAGAGATCATCGGCATTCTGTTTGCCGGCGTTGTAGCTGCGGATCATCTCCTCAAACTTTTTCTGATAGTCCATGCGCGTTGGGTTCCATTTCACCATCGCCACGAGCTTTCGCCTGACGGCACCTTTGAGCTTTTCATTCAGCGTATGCTTGCGTCCGGTCTTGAATTTCTCGCGCAACTTGTCGAGATTGACAGTACTTAAATCGACGCTGCTTAAGTCGATCAGGGAATCGTCGTCGCTATAAGGCGCGCGGGGATCGCAGATAACATAGCCTTCGGTGGTGATCGAATCATCAAATAAAGCCGCTGCCTGTTGCATCACGGAATCGATAACCGCAGCCGCCGGCGTAAGGGCGCGGATGGTGGCGGCGATGACCTTCAGCGGGCGCGCTTGCAGCGAGAATTCCTGCGCCGCCGGATCGGGCAGCACCGCCTTGTAGAGCCGCCAGGCGTTGTCGCTCAATTCAAGATAGCCTTGTTTGATCGCCTCCGCGCTGACCAGCGCCTCAACGCCCTCATCGATCCTGCGGATGCGCTCAAACCCCTGGGCGGCATCGATCGCCGCCAGATCAACGCCGCGTCCCCGGCACAGCGCCTGCGCCTCATCAAGCACCCGGCGCAATGCGGCCACCAGTACGCTTTTATCCGCTACCGGTTTTCCCCCGTCATCACCGTCATCGCTGCCGCTATAAATCGCCAGCGCCCGCTCAAGATTGCCAAATACCCCGATATAATCCACGATCAGGCCGTTTTCCTTGTCTGGATAGACGCGGTTGGCGCGGGCGATGGTCTGCATCAGAGTATGGTTGCGCATCGGCTTGTCGAGATACAGCGTCGAGCAGATCGGCACATCGAAGCCGGTCATCCACATCGCACACACGAACACCAGCCGTAAAGGATGGGCCGGATTCTTGAATTGCGTCTCTAGGTCTTCATCGATCATGCGCTTGCGGTGCGGGCGAATATCCAGCCCCTTGTCCTGCATGTCGGCGATTTCGTTCTGCCCTTGCGAGACTACCACCGCCATGTCGGTTTCCTGCATCCAGTCAATGCCCTGTTTCAACCGACCGGCTGCCTCAGTGTCAGCGCTTGCGCACTGTCGTTGCAGCGCGACGGTCTTGGCGTCCCAATGCTGCCGCACCTTGTGATACATGCGGATAGCGGTCGCCTTGTCAATGCAGATCATCATCGCCTTGCCCGCAAACCCGCGCCCGGTAAAATGCGCTACCACGTCTTTGGCAATGGCTTCTAGGCGGTCGTCGCGGGTGATCAGGTGGTAATTGCGAGCGAACTCGCGCGCTAACCGTTTCTCCTGTGCCTCGTCCAGTGCCGCCGCTTCGATCAGACGCTCCAAGTCGTCGTTCAGGTCGGCGTTGCTCAATTGCAGCGAAGGGAGGCGGTTCTCGTAGTAAAGCGGCACCGTCGCCCCGTCGTTGACCGACTGGCGAAAGCCATAGATGCTGGTGTAAGCGCCGAACACTTGGCGCGTCTTCTCCTCGCCTGCGATCAGCGGCGTGCCGGTGAAAGCCAGAAACGCCGCGTTGGGCATTGCCGTGCGCATGTTCAGCGCCAGCGTCGCGTATTGGCTGCGGTGCGCTTCGTCGGTGATGACGATGATGTCATCGCGGGTGGAGATCGCCTCCGCTTCTTGGAACTTGTGGATCAGGGTAAAGACGTAGCGGTGATCTTCGGTCAGTAACTGCCGCAAATGGGCACCGCTTACGGCCTGGGTGTGGCTTTCGGTGATGGCCCCGGAAGCATCGAAAGTGTTGTAGATCTGCCGATCCAGCTCCTGGCGATCGGTAACGATGACAAAGCACCAGTTGCCCGGCAACAAGCGCAGCACCTTCTGGGCGAAGAACACCATCGAGACGCTCTTGCCGCTGCCCTGGGTATGCCAGAACACCCCCAGCTTGCGGCGGTGGTTGTCTGGCGCGGTCAGTGCATCGATCGCACGGTTGACGCCGTGGTATTGGTGGTTTTTGGCGATCAGCTTGAAAAGACCACCGGGGGCTTCATGGAACAGCGTGAAGTTCTCCACGATGTCGAGCAAGCGCGCCGGTTCGCAGACCCCACGCAGCATCGTCTCCAGCGATACCCGCCGCGGCTCGGCCTCATCCTCGACCCTCTCCCACCCAGACAACTGCTCCCAGCCGGCGGTTATGCTGCCCATCCGGCTGTGGCTGCCATTCGACAGGATGATCAGCGCATTCGCCCAGAACAACTGCGGGATGGTGTCTTTGTAATCGCGCAGATTGTCGTTGAAGGCGCTCTCCAGAGCGGTGTGCACCGCCTTGAGCTCGATGAACACCAGCGGCAGGCCGTTGACAAAACCCACCCCATCCACCCGGCGCGTGTGCATCTCACCCGTTACCCAGAACTGCGAGCAAAGCAAGAAATCGTTGTTGCGCGGTTGCCGCCAATCGATCAGCCGCACCACTTCGACGGTTGCGCCGCCGCTGACAGGGTCGGTCACGGTAACCCGCATACCGTTTTTCAGCCAGCGGTAGATTTTTTGATTCGCTGCCGCCGGGCTCATGCTCGAATGATCGCCGGTCAGCGCGACAATCGCCTGCTCGATGGCATCCAAGGCGAGCGCGGGGTTCAGGCGTCGCAGCGCCGGGAGCAGCCGTTCGCTCAAGATGACCGCGGCTTTGGTCTCGCGCCCAAGGGGGCTGTAGCCCTGCTCGAACTCAGCCCAGGCGTTGTACGTCTCCCAGCCCAACGCGGCGAACAAGGCGATCGCCGGTTGTTCGACTAGGGCGTCTTCGCTGTAAGGGTTGTCTTCAGGAGGTGGCATCGGGGGAGTGTTTGATCCGCTCCAGCAATTGCCTCAGATAGGGAACATAGGACTTAATCCGCTGGTATAGCTCCAAAGCTTGTGCTTCATCGTATTCGTGCACGGTGGCATTGCGCGCCTTCCGGATCGCAAGCCATATTGCCTCATCGTCACCGTCAATTAAATGGTTTTTATAGGCCGATTGGAAGCGCTGAAAGACCCCTGATCGTTGTTCCTCCGGCAGTTCCAGTACCTCATCCAGATACGCATCCAGGGCTTTCATCAGCGTTTCAAAAGCAATATTAAAGCGATGGATAGTGGCATTTAGGTTCATCTTTTGCTGATCCAGCGGGATGCTGGCGGCGATCTCCAGATGGTGCAGGCTTTTATCCGCGTTCTGGATGCGGGTTGCCAGTTTTATTTCGCTCATCCAGTTACCTCCCGTGGGTTTCTTTTTGTTAGCGCGATGGTGGCTCTTTTCATACAGGGTTTTCCCCTCGTCCATAACGTTTTCTTTCAATACCCCATCGGCTGCATCAAAGCGAATACAATCGACTTTCAGCAGGGTATCGATGCGATCTTCCTCTAGACAATCCAGCACCTGCCACCATTCTTCCTCGCTGGCGGTTGCGCAAAAGATGGCGAGGTCAATATCCGAGCGGCTATCGTGATCGCCGCGTGCGCGCGAACCGAACAGCACGATTTTAGCGACAAACGGCAGCGCCGCAATGCGCTCAATAAAACCATAACGGCGGATGCCGTTGTGAGCCCTCGGTGCCGCCGCTGTTGGGAGTGGAAGAGAGGACACATCCAACGCGCCGGAGATAAGCCGCGGCAACAGTAAATCACGAGTGCGCCGCAAGGTGGCGTTTTTCTTTGCCAAATTGATTATCAGCCCCATATTCGTTTCAACTAGCCGATCAAAGTCTTGAACTGTATTTTCTTCAGGCAGAACGAGAGTCAGTCCCTTTACTCCAACCTGATTAATGCCAGGCTGAGCTGCGTTTCCATTTGTGGCGCGTATCACAGAAACAGAATCCGGTTCTTGTAGCCACAAATAGAGATAATTCTGGGTTAAAGTTTTACCATTGGTTCGCAATAAAAAGACATGCTCATTGACGCAAAACTCCGTATATGGAAAACCATCGCGGAAATATGATGACCGCCCAATGTAGGCACCGTCTTTGTAAAGAGCGACATCGCCATCTTTCACAATGCCTTTTCTCATACATTCAAAAAAAACTTGTGGAACATACTTTTCGCTTTGAAAGTTATGTTGTCCAATCCTCCGAACATTTTCTGCGCCCACACTAGGAATGCCTGATTGTCGATCCTTTATTCCTCCTTTTGGACGTTTCCCACTCTCCAGTGCATTCAAATGCTCTCCCAAACTTGTCACCCCCCATCCCTCTGGAATCCTGCCGAGGGGGGAATCGACGAAGCGGGCGTTTTGGTGGTCGGGAAAGCGGAACTTGACGAACCACTCGCGGTAAAGGCCCTGCGCCATCTCCTCCAGAAGCTTAATCCGCCGCAGGTTGTTCTCGATCAGATCATCGTAAGCCGACAACACCGCCGCGATCTTGCGCTGGATGGGGAGAGGGGGAAATGGCCATTCTGATTGGCAGAGGATATTCCAGTTAGCACGAGGCATCCGCGTTCCACTGGATATATTCGACGCAAGTGCAATGAACGCTTCACTTGCGACTAAATACTGAATGAAACCAGGGCTACAGTTTGGCTTTGGCCTAATGACTGTAATATCTGTTGAACAAACGCCATCAAATTTAGGTCGCACAACTTTCCTAAAGTAAGGGCGGAGGCTGCCAAAAAGAATCTCGCCACTCTTGAATTGTTTCTTGGTGCTGACGGTAGTGATTGAGTTACCTCTACCGCTTAACTGAAGAGTTCCTTGCTCAATATGTTCCAAACCAATATAAGGAAATTGTTTAGACTCTAATGGTTCAAATAGGTCGCGCACCTCATCAGCCATTTCGCCCAACTTGCGTTTTTGCCATGAATTTATTGCTGTTGAAACGGCAACCATCACTTCTCCTCCAACAGCACCGCCACGTTCTCGGCGATCCGCTGCTCCAGCCGCTGTGCTTCGAGGTTGAGCGCCTCCAGTTCCCCGTTCAGTTCCCTCAGCCGCTCGTTAAAATCAAAATCCGCCTCTAGGCGCTCGACGATGCCGACATAGCGCCCGGGGTTGAGGCTCCAGCCCTGGGCTTCAATCTCCTCAATGCTTGCCGCTTTGCACAGGCCGGGCACATCGCGATAGCAACCCTCGGGGAATTGCGCGGCGGTTAGATCGGCGCTGGCGTGCAGGTTCTCGGCGGCTTCGCCGCGATACCAGCGGGCAATGTTGGCGAGGAACTCGACCTGCGCCGGTGTCCAATCGCGGTGGGCGCGATCGATTTGGCGGTATAGCTGGCGGGCGTCAATGAACAGTACCTGGCGGGCGCGGGCGCTGTCTTGTTTGCCGCGGTCAAAAAACCACAGGGTGCAGGGGAGGGTGACGTTATAAAAGAAGTTGGGGCTGACCGCCACCATCACATCCACGGCACCGGATGCGATGATCTGCTGGCGGATCGCTTGCTCTGAAGCGCCGGCATCTGAGGCCGAGTTAGCCATCACGAAACCCGCCCGACCGCGTGCGCTAAGGGCACTGTAAAAGAGTTGGATCCAGAGAAAGTTGGCGTTGTCCGCACGCGGCATGCCAAACGGGAAGCGCGGGTCGTCCTTGAGGCGTTCACGCTCAACCCGGTTGACATTAAACGGCGGATTGGCCATGACATAGTCAAACTTGCCGCTGGATGTGTGGGGGTCATCGTAGTAGGCGTTGCCTTCTTTAATATCCCCGGCGAGCCCGTGCACAGCGAGGTTCATGCGGCACAGGCGCACCGTCTCGGCTACTCTTTCCTGTCCGTAGATCGAGAGCGTGGCAGCGGGGCCGTTGCGGTGTTCCTCAATAAAACGAGCGCTCTGTACAAACATGCCGCCAGAGCCGCAGGCGGGGTCAAAGATGCGCCCGTGGTACGGTGCGATGATGCCGACGATCAGCTTTACAATCGCCGTGGGGGTGAAGAACTCGCCGCCTTTTTGCCCCTCGGCGCTGGCAAAACGGCCAAGAAAGTATTCGTACACCCGGCCAAACATATCCCCTTCTAGATCCATCGGGATCCGCTTCATGGCCCTGATCAACGAAACCAGCAGGTCATTATCAAAGCGCGCATAGGTACTGGTGGGCAAGGCCCCTTTGAGGTCGGGGTTTTGCGCCTCGATGGCAGCCATGGCTTCGTTGATGGCTTTGCCTACGTCACGCCACTCGGCTAAGCCGGTGAGCGTCGCAAAGCGCGCCGCTGCGGGGAGGTACAGTGCCCCTTTGGCCTGATAGTCCTCGACCGCATAGTCATCAAGCTGGTAGTCGGCCTGGTAGTCGGCCTGAGATTCCTTGACCGCATAGTCCTCGCCCGCGATGCGCTGGCGTGCGCCGCCTTCGCCTGTCCGCTCTGCTGCCAGTTCCGCTGCCGTTGCCTGAAACTTGTGATCGGCATAGCGCAAAAAAATAAGCCCCAGCACCGGCAGCGAGTATTCCGATCCCTTCAGCCCCGAGTTCGCCCGCAGTTCATCGGCTGCCTGCCATAAGTCTTTCTCAATGTTGCTGCCGTTTGACTGCATTTTCAGCTCTCCGTGGCGTTTTTTGCGGGGCACGCTCAATCGCGCTGGTTGAGCAACTCGGTAATCGCCTGATCGAGAAAGCGGGTAAATCCGCGGTCGCGCCCGGGGGTAGCAACACAGTGTCCCCAAGGCGAATCGAACGGCCGCAATTCGGCTCTTGGTATATGCGCTGCTTCAAGTGCATTATCCGCCGGCGGGAAGTACAGGTCGGTGGTACACGGTGCCAAAATAGCACGCGCGGTAATCGCTTCAAGTGCCTTGACGATATTGCCACCGTAGCACTCATTGGCGCTGATGTCGCTGCGCTGCCAACTGTCCAGCTTCGCCAGCAGGTTGTTGGCATCCCATGTCAGGTGGTCTTGTTCCCAAGCGCACAGCAGTTCCTCGATGCTGTCAAAGCCCATTTCGCGAAATAGCTGCTCGCGGTAAAAAGCCTGCGAGAAGGCCCAACCGGCATAGACCCGGGCAAATGCCTTGAGGCCACGCTGGGGTGGGCTTTCATACGCCCCTTCATTGAAGTCAGGATCGGCAAGCAACGCCGCCTTGACGCCTTCCAAAAACACATAGTTATGCGGCGAGGTCTTGGCAGACGCGCAGAACGGCAAAATAGCATCCACCATGTCTGGGAATTGTGCTGCAAAGTGATAGGCTTGGCAGCCCGCCATAGACCAGCCAGCAACCAGTGCGATGCGTCTGACACCCAGCCGCTCCGTCAGCAGGCGGTACTGACAGGCAATGTTGTCGCCCAACGTTACCACCGGGAATCTGGGGCCGGCACAGGCAGCGACCGCATTGCTCGGCGATGACGACAGGCCATTGCCAAATAGGTTGATCGACACGATCAGATAGCGGCTGGGGTCAAGCGCATCAATGGCCTTGATATAGCCTTCGTTGCGGACATGCGTGCCGGTGTAAAAAGTCGGCAGGACGATGACATTTGCGCAGGAGGCATCCAACTGCCCGTATGTTTTGTAGGCAAGCCGTGCGTTCACCAGCGTGCCACCGCTTTCCAGCATCACATCACCTAAGTCAAAAACAGCATAGCTTTGCATTGCCGCTTCCCTAGTAGAGCCGCAGGTATTCCTGAACCTCCCAATCCGTAACTGCCTGGTGGTAGCGCTCCCATTCGTCGGTTTTATAGGCCATATAAGACTTTAACATGACGGGACCGAGTACTTGCGCCGCCATGGCATCTACTTTCAGGGCGTCTATCGCGTGAAAAAGCGTACGCGGCAGACGGCGAATACCGAGTTTGGCGAATTCGGCCTCGCTCATCTCATAAAGGTTGAGATCGGTTGGCGGGCCGGGGTCGGTCTTGGCCTCAATCCCGCTAAGTGCTGCCGCCAGCGTCATGGCCAACGCCAGATAGGCGTTCATCGTCATGTCGGCAGCGCGATTCTCGATGCAGTAGCGATTCTGCGGCAGCCGCAGCTGGGCCGAGCGATTGTTGTGCCCGTAGGTGATATTGGTGGGTGCCCAAGTCACGGTTCCGCCCTCGAATCCCCCCACCCGTGGCACCAGCCCGTTATAGGAATTGACCGTCGGGCAGGTGATCGCGCAAAGTGCTTCGGCATGGGCCATAAGCCCGCCCACCGCGTGCCGTGATGCCGCTGACCAACCAGCGCCATCCTGAAAGAGGTTTTCTCCCGGGCGATCCAGCGCTTGTAAGGAGAAATTGATATGCGCCCCAGAGCGCCAATCGCCGATGGTTGGCTTGGGCATGAAGGTGATAAACATGCCGTGTTTTTTGGCGATTTCTTTGAGGAGCAGACGCAGAAACACCAAGCGATCGGCCATTTCCAGCAGGTTTGTATAGTGGAAATCAAGCTCGAACTGTGAATAGGCCCCCTCCGCCACCACGTCATGCAGGTTCCAGCCGAGAACCTCTAGGCTGTCGATCAGTTCCTTGAGGAACGCCATCGAATCCATTGAATGCTCGACGTCATAGCCAAAAGCCTGACGGCGTGGGCGAATGCCGTTTGCCGGGTCGCTATCAATGGCTTTGACCGGCTGCCCGTTCTCATCGTAGCGCATCGCGATAAACTCGGGCTCGACCCCGGCGTAGCCCGCATAACCTTTGTCCTGTGCGCTCTGCATGGCGCGTTTCAGGGCTTGGCGGGGGCAAACATTGTAGGGGCCTCCTTCCCAGAACAGATCGGCAAAGATGATTGCCATAGAAGGATCCCAAGGACAAACATAGACCGCGTCCAGATCAGGGAGCATGATCTGGTCACTGTCAGCGGGGGAGAGCTCTGGAACATAGGAAACGGAATGAACCGCAAATTGCGGCCCCTTCCCTAGGCAGAGCGCCTCAAGATCGCTCATCGGGACCGGCTTGGTTTTTGGAATGCCATGCAGATCAATCCAACTCGACAGGACATATTTGACGCCCGCGTCCTCCAACTGCTTGCGCAATGGCGGAATACGCGGGCGGTTGCGTTCGATGGCGCTTTCGATGCTGGTATAGTAGATTTTGTTAGTCATTGTCTTCTCTTGTGGTAGCACCTCCGATTTATGTTCACTGCAAAGACAATTCCAAAAGTCTTGATAGGGCATAATATCTTCATGTTTTGCCTTCCAATGAGCGTCAATACCACCCCAGCCGTTCCCTTTAAATTGATAACCACATTCGGGACAAATACGAGGACGCTTTGTTGTCATTTTTTTTTCACAGCACAAACATTGATTGTTCATATGATTGCCTCATGCACTTAACGCTATCCATCGGCCGCGCCGTTAGGCGCTCCTAATTCTCCTGAAAAACGTTCAGATTAGAGAGCCAAACGGAGTTATTCCAGAGTGTTGGGAAAGAACTTGGGTGGCGCTCTGGAATCTTTTGATATTTTAATCCGCAAACTGCACAAGCTGCGCTTGGCAGTTGCGGAGAGATTTGTAAAAAAGAGGTTTATATTGGGGGAAGGGTGAGGACCTGTTTAGCACCCCAAAACGCGGTACTCCCTTCCCCCAAACCCTAACCCCAGCACAGCCTGCGCCCTCGCCTCGACGCCGTGCAGGGCCGAGGGCGGGTGAAGGCTCTGGAATAGTGGAGGGCAATGTCTCTGGGATCTTTTAATCAGTCGGCTTTTGGCATGTCCTCCGGGTCGATACCCGGAACGAAAGTGATCCCGCCGCGTTGCTTCCAGTCGTGCGGATAGGCGGCATAGAAAATGACGCATTTTTCGTCGCACTCATAGGCGATATGGTTATCCCTTGGAATATATAGAACGTCTCCAGGGTTACAGACATAGGCCACGCCGTCGCAGGTCAGGCGGAACGTCCCTTCCATGCAATAGATGATTTCATCACAGGTCAGATCCCATGGGACGGAAACCCGATTGAGAAAATTCAACCCGCCGCACATGGTGTCGCTGACGGCGCTGGTCACGAATGGCTTGATATAGGACTTGCCGGGTTCCAGCGTGTGGAGGCGGTGTTCAATATCTTTGAATTTATAAAGCTGTGGTGTGCTTCCCATGTTTCTCTCCTGTTTTAGCTGCTTCACTTCAAAATAGATTCGTTCAGTTCGACCTTGTAGCCATCCGGGTCTTCGCAAAACGCGATCACCCGCGTTCCATGCTTCATGGGGCCTGGTGCGCGGGTGATGTTGACACCCGCTGCGGTCAGAGCCTCGCAGGCTTTATATACGTCCGGTGTCTCAATACAGATATGCCCCCAGCCGTTGCCCTTGTCATAGTCTTCTTCCTGATCCCAGTTCTCAGTAAGCTCTAGGGTCGGAGATAAGGCTTCCGGGCCATAGCCGATGAAGGTGTTCGTAAAGCGACCGTCGGGATAGTCGCTGCGGCGCAGCGTCTGCATACCCAAAATGCCGCAGTAAAATTGCAGGGATTTTTCCATGTCACGGACGCGCATCATGGTATGCGCCAATCGCCAACCGCTGGTGTTTGGGCTATCAGTCATTGCCATTCTTTACTCCTTATGAGCACCTCGAAAAACTTAGGGTTGGGGGGAAGGGGTTGTTTTATTTTTAATGAGGAGCGCCTACAGCGCGCCGTTCGCTGACCAGCGAAGATCGGTCAGCGGTACCATGAAATGATTGCTGGAAGGGTCATTCCCTCAATAGAGAGAAGCCCCGCAAGGCATCTTGAAAAGTTAGCGAAGCTAGTTTTCCAAGGTGACCTCCGCTGCCACGAGCTCCTGAAACGCCCTTACGCTGTCTTCCCAATGCGGTGACAACAGGCCACCGCATTGGGCGACTGGGGACGCCCGTCCGCTCTGCAAGCGCTCGCAGATCACATGATCTTCTTTGTGTACATCCCACCAGAGTTTTTTCAAATGCGCCGTTTCGGCCTCATCCGGGAGTTGGCCGTCGGTTTTATAGATGACGCGCCTTTGTGCCGTCCGCCCGGGGCTGCGTGGCTCATTCAGATAGACGCCAAGCTGATTCGGGAAATAGCGCCCGATGACAAAGTTCGGAAACAGGGTCAGATAGCGTGAGCTCACCGCCAGTGAACTTCCCCCATCAACCCCTTCTGGCAGATCAACAAAACTGCCCAGACACACACCATCAACGATCGTTGAATGATCCTTGAGCGGCTGGTCGGTCGTGCTCTGGTGGACAAATTGCACATGGTAGGGTTCAATGAAGTTCTCCATAAGGAACTTCCAGTTGGTCGCTACTTCGCCAAAGTCCAGCGTTGCAACGGGCTGAACCATGCCAAAATCGATCCCCGCTAGGCGCTTGACCAATGGGGCTATATAGGATTCAAAATCCGGCGCATTGCCGTCCAGATTGACGAATATCCAATCGTGCCAGATGGCGCAGCGCAGCGCGACAAGACCATGCTCTGCAGGCGTAAATCCACTCGGCGTATGGTTATCTATTCCCCCAAAAAACGGGGATTTTCGCAGCGAGCCATCAAGGTTATAGACCCATGAGTGGTATGGACAACGAATTATGGGACCGACATTCTTAGGCACATCCACGAGCTTCAGGCAGCGATGCCGGCAAACATTATGAAACGCAACGATACCACCGCTACGATTTCGCAACAGCAACACCGGCTTGCCGCCGACATCGATCGGCATGGCATCGCCTTCGTTGGTGAATTCATGCACGAAGCCGACAAAAACCCATCGGCGGGACAATACCGTGTTGCATTCAGTGGCCCAGAAATCGGCATCGGTATAGGCGAAAGCGGGCAGGCCGCGCTGCGGATGAGCCTGCTCCAAACGCCAAGCCTGCAACTGATCCAACGGGTTCCTCATACGCCCCTCCCCTGCTACAGTTTTGGTAGAAATTTTTTCTTGAAATCCTTCAAACCGAACCTTCAACCGCTGCAATAGCGGCGACAGCGTTTATCCTGTTGTTTTATCCCTTGGGTACCTCAAAAACCTAGGGGTTGGGGGGAGGGATTGTTTTATTTTTGATAAGAAGCACCGGCGGCGTGCGCGTTCGCTGTATCGTTTCTAATTTTTAATGAGGAGCGCCAGCGGTGCGCCGTTCGCTGACTGGCGAAGACCGCGAAGCGGCACCACGAAATGATGGTTGGAAGGGTCATTCCATTCCCCTCAATAGACGCTGCCTCGGAAAACTATAGCCAAGCTGGTTTTTCGCGGTGCTCCCTTCTCCCCCTCCCTGCACCAGCGGAGGGGCTGGGCTGGGGAAGGGATCAGCGGGAGTCCAGAATCGCCAACCCTTTGAGCAGATTGAGGGCTTCGTAGAGGGTGAAATCGGTGCTGACCAGCGAATCATCAGCCGCTTCGCTGTCGTCATTTTTGTCAGCAGCGGCGTCAACCCCGGCAGCCTCTGTCGTCCCATCGTCATTGGACAAATGCCGCGAAAGATCCGCTTCCTTGATGAGGAAGCGATTGGGTTCCAACCGGGTTACCTGCAGCGGTTCGATTTCGATGTCGGGGGTAATCCCTTTAGCCTGGATCGAACGCCCTGACGGGGTGTAGTAGCGTGCGGTCGTCAAACGCAGCGCCGCCCCCTGCGACATCGGGAAGATGGTCTGCACCGAGCCTTTGCCGAAGGTCTTCGCGCCCATCACGAGTCCGCGCCGATGATGCTGGATCGCACCGGCAACGATTTCCGAGGCCGATGCCGAACCGCTGCTGACCAGTACGATCAGCGGGGCGTTATTGAGGATGTCGCTGCTCTGCGCATAGTACTCGGATTTTGAAGCCGCGCTGCGCCCCTTGGTATAAACGATCAAACCGCCGTCCAGAAAAGCGTCCGATACCGATACCGCGGCGCTCAGCACCCCGCCGGGGTTATTGCGCAGATCTAGAATCAAGCCGAGCAGCGGCGCGCCGTATTCGTCCTCCAGATGCTCAATGGCGTCGATCAGGCGTTGCGCGGTGCGATCCTGAAATTGGCTGATGCGCACATAACCATAACCGGATTCCAATAGGCGTCCGCGTACCCGAGTGGCGGTGATGACATCACGCACGATGGCGATCGACAGCGGCTGGGACTCCTGATCGCGCACGATCGTCAGGGTAATCGAAGTGCCGGGTTCGCCGCGCATGATCTTGACTGCTTCCGATAACGTTAAGCCTTTTACTGGCAGATCATCGAGCCTGATCACTAGGTCACCGGCTTTAACTCCAGCACGAGCGGCGGGGGTGTCATCGATCGGAGCAATGACTTTAATAAAACCATCTTCCATGCCGACTTCGATCCCAAGGCCGCCGAACTGGCCGCGGGTATTCTGGCGTAAATCGGTATAGCTGGCTGGGGTCAGGTAATCCGAATGTGGGTCCAGGCCAGCCAGCATCCCGCGGATCGCATTCTCGATCATTTGCCGATCTTCTATCGGCTCTACGTATTGCTGTTTGATGCGGCTAAAGATCTCGCTGAACGTGCGCAGTTCCGCAAGCGGCAAGGAGTCGATTGCTTTGTTGGCGAATACATTGCTGCCAAATGACACCAGCAGGCCCAAGGCAACGCCAACACAGGCAGGCAGGATATTGCGTAGCGAAACGTTGGCCGGCGCACGCGCACGGCGCAAAAAGTGATGGATTCTGTGGTGTGCCATCGGGAGCTTATCTCCTGTTGAGTAAAACAAATCGAAGCGGTGAGGGTGGCGTTGTGCTGAACGCGGCGGAGCACAGCGCAGGCGGCCTACCGAAGGACTCTGACCGTGCCGCCGCAGTGCTGGTAGCAACCGCGAAATACGTTGCCACAAGCGCGCGTCGCCGCTGATCGATAGCGCCGCTTGGGGGGGTGAACATGGGCTGGCGTTCCAGTACGCCTTTGACAGACCGCATGGCTGCGTTCGCAGTGTGCCACGCATTGCCTGCCGACAGCGGTAGCCGGCGGGGTGTACACGTACTCCTTGGCGCAACCGCCGAGCAGCACGCTGAACGCTATCGCCAACATTATGTTCTTGGCACTTATCATTGGCTGCTCCTTAGATGACCGCGAAAAATGGCAACCGGATGGGGGCTTGGGGAAAAGGGGGCGAACAACTGTGTTGATAACCACCCGCCAAGCAACGTCTCAGGCGTTGGCGCACGCCACCCTCGATCGCATGTCATTGATCACTTTGACGTAGTCGGCGGCGTTGAAAATCAGCGAGCCGGCGATCAGCGTATCGGCACCGGCAGCGACCACAGTGCCTAGGTTATCAAGGTTGACGCCGCCATCCACGGCGAGGCGGATCGGCTTGCCACAAGCGTCAATGCGGGCGCGCAGTTGCGCGATCTTCGGTAGCACGTAGGGGATCAACGCCTGCCCGCCGAACCCCGGATTGACCGACATCAGCAATACCATATCGAGTTGCGGCAAGATGCAGTCAAGCACCGCTAACGGGGTCGCTGGATTGAGCGCCAGACCGCAGCCGCAGCCGTATTTGCGTACCAACCCTAGGCTGCGATCGATATGCAGCGTTGCTTCAGGATGAAACGTAATCCAGTCAGCACCGGCGTCGGCGAACTCACCGATAAGACGGTCAACCGGAGTTGCCATCAGGTGCACGTCAATGCTGGCTTCGCCGCTGAACGGGCGGATCGCTTTGCACAGCAACGGACCAAATGTCAGGTTCGGCGCGTAGTGGTTATCCATCACATCGAAATGGATCCAATCGGCACCGGCGGCGACCACGCGCTCAACCTCAAGGCCCAACTGCGCAACGTCAGCCGATAATATGGAAGCGGCGATTTTAACAGGCGGCATGGCAGGTGATGGCGACGTCTTGGGGCGACTATGCAGGGGGCACGTTTATTTTAACTCAATCTCAACAAAAGACATCGGTACCGTACCGTCATTGATGACATTGTGCTCTACGCCTTCATCGCGGCGATACGCCGTACCAGCGGCGACCTTTGTCGCGCGCGTCCCTCCTCCTGGCTCTTCGATCAGCATTGAACAATCGCTCACCGCAGTGATGACGTAATCATAGCCATGGCGATGCCAACCGGTTTCAGCCTGCGGGGCGAAATCGAAGCGCATAACACGCACCCGCGCATCGTCAATCAGGCATGTCGCAACCGCCTGCGGGCGCATCATCTCAGGCACTCCGAAGGTTGGTGAACCGGCTGCACCTGCTGTTTATCCGCTTTGATTTGTTCCACAAGTTGCCGCTCCATGATATAGCTCATGCTACTTGAAGATGCAGCAAGGCGCTAGTCTAGCTGCAAGAGCGCCAAGCTGTGCTGAAATGCACGGCGTCGAGGCGAGGGCGCAGGAGATGCTGGGGTTAGGGGCTTGGGGGAAGGGAGTACCGCGTTTCGGTGGGTTAAACACGCCTGTGTTTTTTAATTTTTAATAAGTACCGCCTAGCGGCGCATCGTTCGCTGACCGGCGAAGACCGGTCAGCGGCACCATGAAATTACCGCTGGAGGGTTCTTCTTCTCCGATACATCGGCGCATTGCCAATAGCAGGCTTCCCCCAATACCAACGTCGTTACCCTCCTTATTCTCCTTTGATGCTAGGCAACGCCTAGCATCAAAGGATTAAAAATAGAAGATCCCAGAGCCCTCGCCCGAAGCCCCCCACCGGCTAATCTGCGAGCTTTGCCTTGATTTACCGACTCCCCCTCAAGGGGGGAGTGATTTTTCATGGCGGCCTTTCCAGAGCTCCACACTTCCAGAGCCACCGCCCGCAGCCGCCAGCCCAAGGGGACCGGATGCTTAGCCGAAACGTCCAGTGATATAGTCGTTGGTCAGGCGTTCGCGTGGGGCGGTGAACATCTGTTTGGTATCGCCGACTTCGACCAACTGACCGAGGTGGAAATACGCGGTGCGTTGCGATATGCGGCCGGCCTGCTGCATCGAGTGAGTCACCACAATGATGGTATATTTCTTGCGCAGGTTATCGATCAGTTCTTCAATATACGCGGTCGCGATCGGATCAAGTGACGAGCACGGCTCGTCCATCAGGATCACCTCGGGGCCGATGGCGATGGCGCGGGCGATGCACAAACGTTGTTGCTGACCGCCAGAGAGGCTGGTGCCGGGCAGATAAAGCTTATCCCTAACCTCCGACCACAGTCCGGCCTTGCTGAGGCATTTTTCCACCAGTTGGTCGGTATCGGCGCGGCTGCTGATAAGACCGTGGATGCGCGGCCCGTAAGCCACATTGTCATAGATCGACTTGGGGAACGGGTTGGGTTTCTGAAATACCATGCCGACCTTTAAGCGCAGTTGCACGACATCCAGTTCGGCATCATAAAGGTCATTGCCATCGAGCAGAATCTCGCCGCTGACGCGGCAGTTCGGGATGGTATCGTTCATCCGATTCAGGCACCGCAAAAAGGTTGATTTACCGCAACCGGAGGGGCCGATCAGCGCCAGCACCTGATGGTCGAATACGTCAAGGTCAATGTCGCTGACAGCAGCGTGTTGGTCATAATAAACACTGACGTTGCGCGCTTTTATACGCAGCGGCGCGGGCGTCAGCGGCACCTGCCGGGCGGTGCCGCGCTGGGGCTGCATATAGTGGGTAGGGATTAAGTTGGATGCAGCGCTGGCGGGGCTGCGGTTGATCTCGTATAACACGCTTCGACTCCCACTGAAATAGCGATGGCGAGGGGATGAAACAGTCCTTTGCAGTTGGCGTTTTAGCTGGCTAGGGCGTTAGCTGGCTGGCCCTGCGGCGCGGCGTGCGCCGCACCGCTACCATTGGCGTTCGGTTTTTCGACGCAGGATCACCGCTACCGCGTTCAATGCCACCAACAGCAGCAGCAACACGATGATCGCCGCGGCGGTGCGCTCAACAAAGGCGCGCTCGGGGTTGTCGGCCCATAAAAAGATCTGCACCGGCAGCACCGTGGATGGGTCCATAAGCCCGCGTGGAATATCGACGATGAAGGCCACCATGCCGATCATCAACAACGGTGCCGACTCGCCCAAAGCACGCGCCATGCTGATGATGGTGCCGGTCATAATGCCCGGCAGCGCCAACGGCAGGACATGATGCAGCAGGCATTGAATGCGCGAAGCCCCCAGCGCCAAGGAGGCATCGCGGATCCACGGCGGGATCGATTTCAATGCGGCACGACTGGCGATGATGATAGTCGGCAGCGACATCAGAGCGAGGACAATGCCGCCGACCAGCGGCACTGAGCGCGGCATTCCAGCGAAATCGATCAGGAGCGCCAGCCCCAGCACGCCGAACACGATCGAGGGCACCGCGGCGAGGTTGTTGATATTCAAATCGATCGCATCGATCCAGCGGTTGGTGGGCGCTAACTCCTCAAGATAGATGGCGGTGGCAACGCCGATCGGAAACGCCAGCGCCAAGGCCACGCCAAGCGTCAGCAGCGAGCCAACCAAAGCACCGAAGACGCCTGCGAGTTCCGCCTCGCGTGAGTCGCCCGCGCTGAAGAAGCGGTGGTTGAAGCGCAGTTGGATGCGCCCACTTTGCTGCAACTGCGCTATCCAGCCGCGTTGCCGCTCGCTTAGCCGATCGCTGGCAGCGCTGAGGTAGCCTTTGAGCAGCATATCGACATCGTCGTCAGCGCGTACCCACAAGCGCTCGGTGCTTCCGATAAGCGTTGCATCCTGCAACAGCCGCTGCTGCAACTGATAGCGTGCATCGCTGCTGATAAGCGCATACAACTGACGCCGCTGGCTGCGGCTGCGCGCCTCGGGAAATTGCTCGCGCAGCGTGGCTTTCAGCAACGCCGGGTAGTTCGCATGTTGCAACGCCGCGAAACTGTGATCCACAGCAAGCCCCAGTACCTGCGCATCGTAGCTGACGTCAAGCGCGATAACGGTCTGCCTGAGGGCGCTGTAACCTTGGCTGATAAGACTCGCAAAAAAGCCCAACAGAAACAGTAGGCTGGTGCCGATGGCAAGCAGTCCATAGAGACGAAAGCGCGTCTCGGCGGCATTACGCGCCGCGAGGCGCTTGGCGAACGCAGCGCTGGTATTCATTCGGGAACCTCAAAAACTTCAATGGGATGAAGGGCGCAAGGGACACGCTCACCTGTAACGCAAGCCGTTGATTTATAGCCCTTCCCCCAATAGACAAGCCCGCCGCGCAGCTTAAAAAGCCAGCGAAGCTGGTTTTGCGAGATGCTCATTCGTATTTCTCGCGATACCGGCGCGTAACCGTCAACGCGATCAGGTTGAGAAACAGGGTGACCACAAACAAGGTCAGCCCCAAGGCGAAGGCTGCCAGCGTCTTGGCGCTGTCAAACTCCTGGTCGCCGACCAGCAACGTTACGATCTGCACGGTAACGGTGGTTACTGCCTGCAACGGATTGACCGTCAAATTAGCCGCCAAGCCAGCCGCCATAACAACGATCATCGTCTCCCCGATAGCGCGCGACACCGCCAGCAAAAGGCCGGCGATGATGCCATGCAGGGCGGCCGGGATAACCAGCCGCCTTATCGTCTCCGACTGCGTTGCGCCCAGCGCGTACGAGCCATCGCGCAGGTTTTGCGGCACCGCTCTGATCGCATCATCGGAAAGGGACGAGACCAACGGGATGATCATCACGCCCATGATCAAGCCCGCCGCGAGGGCACTCTCAGCGGCGACATTCAGCCCCATCGCCTGCCCTATGTCGCGTATCAGCGGGGCCACCGTCAGCGCCGCAAAAAAGCCATACACCACGGTTGGAATACCAGCTAGGATCTCCAGCATCGGCTTGGTGATGGCGCGCATCCTAGGACTTGCGTACTCGGACAGATAAATCGCTGAAAACAAGCCGAGTGGGGTCGCCAGTAGCATCGCAATAAAGGCGATCAATAACGTGCCGAGGAACAACGGGACAAACCCGAAGCTCCCCGATGAACCCACCTGATCGCTGCGCAGCGCGGTTTGCGGACTCCAGTTGAGACCGAACAAAAAATCCGTTATCGGCACCAGCTTAAAAAACCTTATCGTCTCAAACAACATCGATAGCACGATGCCAACGGTGGTCAGGACGGCGATCGTTGAGCTTATCAGGAGGAACGCTTTGAGTACCGTCTCGATGCGCTGGCGTGCGGCGGCGTGCAAGGTAATGCGGCGCATCGCGTACACAAAACCGCCGCTCACGGTCAGCAGCATCAGGGCACTGAGCCATCCATAGCCATGCGCCTGCAACGTGCGGTAACGTTGTACCGCGCTGAGCAGCGCTGGCGTTGTCTGCCCAGCGCTGATATTGCCGGCGATACGGTTATGCAGGTCATTGATCAGCAACGCCAGATGGCGCGGCGGCAGATCGCGCATCGCTTTCGGTAACTCGTCAACCACTAGGGTCGTCAGCAGTGCCTGCTCAAACCCCAGCCAGATGAGAAAAACAGCCGCCGCCGGCAGCGTGCAGCACAGCATCGCGAACATGCCGTGATAGACCGGCAGCGAATCCAGCCGTTGCGCCGCGGCGTTGCTGACGTTACGTGCGTGACGACTACCAAGGCGGTAAGCGCAACTGCCAAATAGCAGCAGCGCCAGCAACAGCCACAGTAGACTCATGGGCCTGCGCCACCTGTCAGGCAACCCCGCCAAAGCACCGTCTGGCGACACCGCTTGAGCATATAAAAGGCAACTACAGCCGCCGCCAGCGCCTCAAGCACCGCCAGCGCCTCAAACCGTAGCGCCACCGTCATCCACCATCGGGCCGCGCGAAGGGCTGGCTTTGCTGGTTTTTCGCGGCTCCCGATCACAATTTAAGTTCCGTCAGCGCACGGGCGGCGGTGCGAAAATGCACGCGCTCTGCAACGGGCATGGGAATCAACCCCTTATCGGAAAGATAGCCCTCCTCACCCCACGCGGCGGCACTCGTGAACTCCGCTAAAAACACACGTATGCCAGGGATGGCAACCGCATGCGCTTTCTTGACGTAGATATACAGCGGACGCGATACCGGGTACGCACCGCTGACGATGTTGTCAAACGTCGGTGCGACGCCATTGAGCAACGCACCGCTGACGCGATCGCTATTCTGATCGAGAAAGCTGAAGCCAAAGACACCGAAGGCAGTCGGGTTGACTTCCAGCTTCTGGATGATCAGGTTATCGTTTTCCCCAAGCTCCACATACGCCCGATCTTCGCGCACTGTATGGCATATCCGTTTATAGCGCGGCTGATCGCTTTTCTTCAGCGCGTTGACCCAGTCCACAGTTTTGCACCCGCCCTCAAGCACCAATTCGGCGAAGGCATCGCGCGTACCCGAGGTCGGCGGCGGCCCCATCACTTCGATGGCGTATGGCGGTAGGTGGTGCCTCACGTCGCGCCACGTTCGGGCCGGGTTGGCTTGCAGGCCGCCGTTGACGTGCGGGATGTCCTGCGCCAGTGCTAGGTAGATGTCGCGCAACGTAAAATTAACCGGCGCGGTTTTTCTGGCATGGGCGATGACGATCCCATCGTAACCGACCTTGATTTCCACGATGGCGCTGACGCCATTGCGCGTGCAGCGCGCCACTTCGCTCGCTTTGATGCGCCGCGATGAATTGGTAATGTCAGGATACTGTGTCCCAATGCCGGCGCAGAATAACTTCAAGCCGCCGCCCGAACCGGTCGATTCGACAGTGGGCGTTCTATAATGGGTGGTTTTGCCGAATTGCTCGGCAACCACAGTGGTAAATGGATATACCGTTGATGAGCCGACAATGCTGATGTAGTCACGCCCCTCGGCACCGCTGACGGCAACCACCAAGATGCCGGCGGTGAACCAGTTGAGTACGCTTTTGTGCATCTCTTGCGCCATTTTCTTAGGGGGTTAGAAAAAAAACCAGACAGCGCTCATTATGTCCCTCGAAATGTTGCAAAAGTATTAGCAAAATATGACAAAATTATGACGCTGATCGCAAAGCGGCACCATGAAATGATTGCTGGAGAGATCTTTTCCTCCAGAACCCCAGCGCAGCATTTCCAGAGGCACCGCCCGCAGCATTCCCAGCGCGCTTGGCTACGCTAAATGCACAGCACCAAGGCAAAGCCAATGCTATGCTGGGGTTAGGGGTTAGGGATTGGGGTTTAGGCAGTTGTTATTACCATCAGAAAGCTCATACCCCCCCCTCCCCAATACACAAGCCCTTCAGGTAGCGTTTTGATACACTCCATCAATGCCTATTTCCGACAAGTCCCAGGTTCTGGTAGTTGAAGATGATGCATCGATAGCAGCGATGCTGGAGGATACGCTTGCGCGCCATCAGTTCATCGTCCGGCGGGCACCCGACGCCGCCCACGCAAAAGCGGCGATGCAGCAGCAACGTCCGGATTTGATCCTCCTTGACCAGATGCTGCCCGGGATCGACGGGCTTAGCTTCGCACGCCAGTTGCGTCAATCCGCAAGCTACCGCGAGACCCCGATCATCATCCTCACCGCCAAAGCTGAGGAACGTGATCGGCTGTCAGGATTCGATGCCGGTGCGGATGACTATATAATCAAGCCGTTTTCCATAAAAGAGCTGGTCGCACGCATGCGCGCGGTACTTAAACGCAGCTATCGAATGCCGTCACAAGAGGCGCTTGAATGCCACGGCATACAGATCGATAGAGACAGCCATCGGTTGCTGATCGAGGGTCAGCGGATCCGGATCGGGCGTGCCGAATTCAATCTGTTGCACTTCTTCATGACCCACCCCGAGCGAGTCTTCACGCGCGGGCAATTGCTGCGCAATGCAGAGCTGAATGCTTTCGTTGAGCAGCGCACCGTTGATGTGCATGTAAGACGCTTGCGCAAATTGCTTGAGCCGTTCGGTAAAGATACCTTGCTGCAAACGGTGCACGGCGTCGGCTATCGCTTTTCGTTATAACGGTGATCAACCGCCGCCAGTGGTGGGAGGAATTGCGGCGCATCGCCTTAGCGCTGGCGCTGATCGGCACCGTCGGCTGGTCGCTGGGCATTACTTGGGCGCTGTTGGGGATCGCCAGCGCGCTGTATTGCGCTTGGCATGTGCGCCAGCTGTATTTTCTCAATCGCTGGCTGTTCCTCAAAGAATGTCAGAAGTCGCCGCCACCGATGGGCGGTATATGGCGGCATTTGGCACCTCCCTTAGAGCGCTTGCTGCAGCGCAGTCGCAAGCGCAAAAAGCGTCTTCGGCAAGCGATTGCTCGCTTCCGCCAGGCGGCTGATGCTTCTCCCGATGGGGCGATCATCGTGCGCGAGCCGGATTTCATCGTGTGGTTCAATCCGGCGGCAGTGCGGCTGCTCGGTTTGCAGTTTCCGCAAGACCTGAATCATCCGCTGACGCATCTTTTGCGCACCCCGGATTTTATTCACTACTGGGATAGTGGCGCGTTTGAACAGCCGCTGGCGTTGTCGTCGGCAATCACCGAAGGCGTGCAACTGCTGCTGCGCATTGTGCCGTACGGCAGCGATCATCACCTGATTCTAGTGCGCGATGTCACGCGCTTGCATCAATTGGAGCAAGTGCGGCGCGATTTCATCGCCAACGTGTCGCACGAGCTGCGCACCCCGCTGACGGTGCTGATCGGCTACCTAGAAACCCTTGGCGATGATCCAAGAGCTGCCGCGACTTGGGGGCCGCCGCTGGCGCAAATGCAGCACCAGACCCGATTGATGTCCCGCATCGTTGAGGATTTGCTGCAATTATCGCAACTTGAAGGTGCTGCCGAGGCAGCGATGGAAGCCGTTGACGTTAGCCTTATGGTCGCTGATATATGCGCCAACGCCAAGCGCTTACAGTTCGCCGAGCGCTCCATTGCGCTCGAGATTGACGCCGCGCTGCAGTTATTGGGCGATCAAGCGATATTGTTCAGCGCCTTCTCCAATCTGGTCTATAACGCGGTGCAATACACCGCCGCTGCGGGGCACATTCGCATTATCTGGCGGGCAACCGACGACGGCGCGGAATTTGCCGTTTTGGATAACGGCAGTGGCATCGCAGCCCATCACCAGCAGCGCCTGATGGAGCGTTTTTACCGCGTTGACAGCGCCCGCTCGCGCAATCTCGGCGGTACCGGGCTGGGGCTCTCAATCGCCAAACATGCGATCGCGATCCATGACGGGGTGCTGAAGGTGGATAGCAAGCTCGGCGTTGGCAGCCGATTCTCCTGCCATTTCCCGCGCAAGCGGTTGAGGACGCTGGAGGCACCTGACGAAACGCGCTAGCTTAGGCTGCCATCAAAGCCCTCTCACATCGACAAAATGGCCTTTGATGGCAGCGGCGGCGGCCATTGCCGGGCTGAGCAGGTGGGTTTGTCCACCCGCGCCTTGGCGCCCCTCAAAGTTACGGTTTGAGGTCGAGGCGCAGCGTTCTCCAGGGGACAGGCGGTCATCGTTCATCCCCAAGCACATGGAACAGCCCGGTTCGCGCCATGCGAAACCGGCATCAGTGAACACGCGGTGCAAGCCTTCCTGCTCGGCTTGCAGCTTGACCAAGCCCGAGCCGGGCACCACCAGTGCCAAGCGCACATTGTCGGCAAGGCGCTGCTTGTTGACTACTTTTGCGGCGGCGCGCAAGTCCTCGATGCGCGAATTCGTGCATGAACCGATAAACACCTTGTCGATATAGATGTCGGTGATGGGGGTGTTGGGTTGCAGATCCATATAGCGCAGCGCACCCTCCAGCCATTGACGCCGCACTGGTTCCGCTTCCGCCTCTGGATCAGGCACCCGACCACCGATCGGCACCACCATTTCGGGGGATGTGCCCCACGTCACCTGCGGCTCAATGCGGCTCGCGTCGATCACAATCTCAGCGTCAAAAACGGCATCTTCATCGCTGTACAGGCAGCGCCAGTCGGCGACCGCCTGATGCCACAGAGCGCCAGTCGGCGCAAACGGGCGTTTCTCAAAATAGGCGATTGTCTTTTCATCCACCGCCACCATCCCATTGCGTGCACCAAACTCGATCGACATATTGCACAGCGTCATGCGCCCTTCCATCGACAACGCCCGCACCGCTGCGCCAGCGAACTCCACCGCATAACCGGCACCGCCGGCAGCGCCGTGAGCGCCGATCAGGGTAAGCGCCATGTCCTTGGCGGTGACCGCCGCACCCAGACTACCGTGGAACAGCACGCGCATGTTTTTCATGCGCCGTTGCAACAAGCACTGGGTCGCCAGCACAAGCTCCACCTCGCTGGTGCCGATACCGGTCGCGAGGCAGGCGAACGCCCCGTGAGTGGAAGTGTGCGAGTCGCCGCACACGACGCTCATGCCGGGCAGCGTCGCGCCTTGTTCAGGGCCGATTACGTGGACGATCCCTTGGCGGCGATCGTTGATTTTGAATTGGGTGATGGCGTAGTTGTCGCAATTGCGATCGAGGGTGTCAACTTGCAGTTTGGCGACTGCATCCTGGATCGGAACGCGGCGATCGGTGGTCGGTACGTTGTGATCCGACACCGCTAAATTGGCGTCCACCCGCCACAACGGCCGCTGTGCTTTGCGCAACCCGGAAAACGCCTGCGGCGAGGTTACTTCATGCAGCAAATGGCGATCGATATAGATCAGCGCCGCTCCATTTTGATGATCACGCACCAAATGGCTATCCCACAGCTTGTCGTACAAAGTTTTAGCAGCCATCCGTTAAGACTCCAGCATCATACGTTGCCAACCAATGGGAGAAGGCGACACGGGCGCTTTTTTAGGTGAGTGACTTGCGGCGCGGAGGGTAACAAAAGCCCTGCTTGTGCAATACCGCAAAACCCCGCAGCGCCGCGCATTTTTGCAGCACCTTGCCAACCCCCATCCCCGATGCCTGTTCGCACACTTCTCGCGGCGGCGTCAGGGCGCAGCGGCGATGGCGGCTTTCAAGTCTTTGATGCGTGCGTTGAGCCGCCGCTTGTGACGCGCCGCTTTGTTGCGTTTGATCAGCCGTTTACTAACGTAGTTGTCGATGATCGACATCGTTGTTTTGAATTCGGCATTGGCGCGCTCGAGGTCTTTGGCCCCGATCGCACGGAGCACGCGTTTGATAAACGTACGCATACGCGAGCGCTGGGCGGCGTTGTGTTTGCCCTGCTGTTTGCTTTGCTGGTCCCGTTTACGGGCTTGTGGGGAATTCGCCACGGTATCACCCTCTTGTTGGATATGGCGTCAACAGAATCGTAAAGTCAGATAAAACCAAGGCGGTGCTTCGCTGAAGCACTGCCTAGCAACCATTGCAAGCCCCATTATACTGAATACCATGGCTTGATATCACCCTAAGCTTTGTCCAGTGCAGTTAAAGTAACCGCGAAAAACCTTTCGGGGAGCGGGTTCTGGGCAAGGACGCCAACTTATGTTGATTATAACTGTTTGATTCATAATGATTTAAAACAGGACACCTCGAAAACCGCAGCGGGGTGGGGGTAGGCGAAGGGACCTGCTCATCTGTAACATAAGCTGTTGATTTATAACCCTCCCCCAATAGACAAGCCTCGCAGGGCACTTCCGGAAGTGCCCTGCCTTTTTAATGACGCCGGCAGCCAATGTGGATATACTGACAAGTGATGCAAATCGTATCTTTATCAACCACCACAACCAAAGGAGTTTTGCTGATGAGAACATACGCCGCTGCCGTTGCCAGCTGCCTGCTGAGCCTCGGCTTGCTGTTTTCATTTCCTGCGATGGCCCGTGAATGCGACGAGATCATCCTTGGCTCAGCCATCTCGCTAACCGGCAAATACGCTACCAACGGGCTTCATGCCAAGAATGGTTATGATTTTGCCACTCAGCGAATCAAGGACGCTGGCGGCATCAAAATTGGCGATCGCTGCTATAACTTTAGAGTCATCTACTACGATGATGAATCCAAAGGTGATCGCGGCGCCACACTGGCGGAGCGCTTGATCAATCAAGACAAAGTGCAGTACATACTCGGCCCCTATTCCTCGGGTCTGACCAAAGCCATCGCGCCAGTTACCGAGAAATACCGCATCCCGATGATCGAAGCCGAGGGTGCCTCGCGCTCGCTGTTCAATAAAGGCTACCGCTACCTGTTCGCCGTGCTGTCAACCTCGGAGCAATACCTCGCCTCGGCGATCGCATTGGCCGCCGAACAAGCCAAAGCCCACGGTAAAGCGGCGTCATCGGTAAGGGTCGCGGTGGCGGTGGAAAACGATCCGTTCTCTCTCGATATCCGCGCCGGTGTAAAAGAAGACGCCGAGAAATACGGCATGTCGGTGGTCATCGATGAAAAACTGCCGCGCGATCTGTCCGATATGAGTGCGGTGTTGACCAAAGTCAAATTACTCAAACCCGATGTGCTGATCATCAGCGGTCATTCAAAAGGGGCGGCAACAGCGGTGCGCCAAATCAGTGAACAAAAAGTCAATGCCCCGATGGTTGCCGTAACCCACTGTGAAGCCGCCGATGTGGTCGGCAAGTTTGGTGCCGCCGCCAACGATATTCTATGCGCCACGCAATGGGCTGAGACGCTGTCCTATGAGGACCCGCTGTTCGGCACTGCCGCTAACTATGAGCGCACCTTCAAGGCGGCTTATCCCGTGTACCAAAAGAAGACCGTGCCTTATCAGACGGCACAGGCATCTGCCGCGGTGTATGTCTTCAAAGATGCGTTTGAGCGCGCCGGCACGCTTGACAAAGAAGCGCTGCGCGATGCCATTGCAGCCACCGATCTGGCAACGTTTTACGGCGACATTCGGTTTTCCAAGGGCGGCAATAATATCGCCAAGCCGATGGTGTTGCGCCAGATCCAGGATGGTAAATATAACGTCGTCGCGCCCTCGGCGTTTGCTTCTCACGCGCTGAACTGGCCGCGCATGATGCCCTAATGCGTATCCGCTTGGTTTGTTGGCGTCAGCACGCACACCGGCCGCCGACGGTGGCCGGTAGCGGTGCGCTTTCGCACAATACTAGCGACACCTCCCTATGCAGCACCGCGCCGCCAGCGCTGCGGCTCACGCCGCCGGCCGCGCACTGCCGTTTTTGAGTCTTCGCCGTGGACCATATCCTAAGCAATTTTTCCCTGTTGCTGCTGTTTCCGACGGTCAATATCAAGATCATTGTGGATGGCTTGATGATCGGCTCGCTGTTCGTCGTCTCCGCCTATGGGTTAGCCTTAGTATGGGGGGTGATGAACGTCAAGAATCTGGCCCAAGGCGATTTTGTCATCGCCGGCGGTTACGTCGCGTGGTGGGTCGCCGGTCTGGGAGTCCCCCCCCTGCTCGGCGTGCCCGCGGCATTTATCGTGATGTGGGGAGTTGGCTGGGTGGCTTACAAGCTGCTGATCTCGCGGATCATTGAGCAGGATATGTTCACCTCGTTGCTGGCAACGTTTGGGCTGGCGATCATGATCGCCCAGACGCTGAACCTGCTGTTCAGTTCCGATACCCAAAGCGTCTCATTGGGTTACGACACCTTGTATTTCATTGAAGGCGTGGTGGATGTACCGATCGCCAAGCTGATCGGGGTGTTGTTGGCCGTTAGTTTGGCCGCCGGGGTGATGCTGTTCATAAAGTATTCGCGCATCGGGCAAGCGATCCGGGCGACGGCGCAGGACGCCCGCGCCGCCCGCGTCCTCGGTATCGACACCGAAAAAGTGTACGCCTTCACGTTCTCTCTGAACGCCGCGATTTGCGGCGCGGCAGGCGCGATCATCGTGATGGTGTGGGTGATCCAGCCGTTTTACGGGATCACCCACTCGATCCGCGCGTTTGTCATCGTGACCGCCGCCGGGCTGGGGAATTTCCCTGGCGTTATCGCCGCCGGGCTTGGCATCGGTGCGCTGGAGCAGTACGGCGCACATATCTTCGGGGTTGGCTACCAGCAGGCGATCGCGGTGTTGCTACTGCTGCTGGTGTTGATCCTGCGACTGATGCAACAGCGCCATAAACGCCAGAGCTTGGGTTAGCAACAGCGAACGATGATGACGCACAAACGCACGCTGTTCTATCTGTGCGCAGTGGTCGCAACGGTGGTGGCACCCTTCCTATTGCCGGACTTTAAAGTCCAACTGGCAACCCTGTGGCTGATGATCATCGTCTCCTTGACATGGGATATGACCGGCGGCCAAATGGGTTATAACTCGCTCGGCAATATATTTTTCTACGGCACCGGCATGTACACCGCGGCGGTGATCACCATCGCCTTGGTGTACGATGTCGGTGAATACACCAATGCTTTCAGCGGCGGTATCTACACTTTCACCAGCACCGAGTACTTTACCGGGGTAGTGTTGGGCATGCTGGGCGCTGGCGTATTGTGCACGCTGTGTGCACTGGTGATTGGCTATATTACCTTTGGCTTGCGCGGCCCTTACTTCGCCATCGGCACCCTCGGCATTGCCATCGCCGCCGGCGAGCTGGTGTCCAACTGGGAATGGATCGGCGGTGGTCAGGGGATCGCGTTGCCGGTGTATCCGAACGATTTAGAAGAAGGCAAACTGTTCTTTTATTTCCTCTTCGCGGGCGAAGGGGTGGCGCTGTTTGTCTTCCTCAAATGGCTCTACAGTACACGCTTTCGCATCAACATCAACGCCATCCGTGATGACGAGGAAAAAGCCGAAGCGATGGGGCTGCATACCCTGCGCTATAAGCTCGCCACCTGGAGCATTGCGGCATTCTTTGTCGGTATCGCTGGTGCCATCTCAGCTTTCCAGTTGATCCATTTTGAGCCGCTGGAAACCGCTTATCAAACGATCAACCTAGGGATTTTCATGGTTGTCTGCGTGCTCCTCGGCGGCAAAGGGACGCTGTGGGGGCCGGTTATTGGGGCGATTATGTTCCACCTGTTCAAAGAGATCACTTGGAATTATTTTCTCGGCTGGCAGTGGATCGCGCTGGGGGCCTTGATTGTCATCACCGCGGTGTACTTCCAGGGAGGCGTCATGGGGTGGCTAATGCGCCGCCGCCCTGAATGGTTTGGCATCCGCGTTGACGCGGCACCAACGGCGCTTGAGAAGCAGGCCCATTGATCAATATCATCGAAATTGAGCGGCTAAACAAGTCCTTTGGCGGGATCACCGCCAACCGTGATCTGACACTGGCGGTGGAGACTGGCAAGATCACGGGGCTGATTGGGCCGAATGGCTCTGGGAAGACCTCCCTGTTTAACTCAATTGTCGGTTACCATCCCATCGACAGCGGCAGCATCCGTTTCGCTGGACAGGAAATATCCCAGTTGCCCGTACAGAATATCGCTCGCCTAGGACTCCTGCGCACCTTCCAACAAACGCGAATTTACAGCGCCATGAGCGCCACCGACAACATGATGGTGTCGTTGCCGCATCGCAAATTGCGCTTCTTTGACGCATTTACCCACAATACCAAACGGGATCTTGAACGCGCGCATTATCTGCTTACGTTTTTCGGCCTCTATGAAAAACGTCTGCTGCGTGCCGGTTCGCTGTCGTTTGGGCAGCAAAAACTGCTCGAATTTGCGATGGCACTGATGAATGAGCCGCTGGCGCTGCTGCTGGATGAGCCGACTGCCGGCATTAACCCAACGCTGATCAACGGTGTCATTGAACGCTTGCAGCAAGTGAACACCGAGTTCGGCATCACGTTGCTCATTATTGAACATAACATGCGGGTGATCATGAACATCGCCGACAAAATATACTGCCTCGCCCATGGCGAGGTCATCGCCGCGGGCAACCCGCAGGCGATCCAGAACGACCGGCGGGTGATTGACGCTTACCTCGGGGTCACCTGACACCGTTAGCGACACTGACCGCGGCAGCAACATGGATCAGAAAACACCAACCCACGGCTATGGCGGCGGGGGTGTCAAGACCGTCATCTCAGTCGATGAAGTCGCCCGCCAGGCGGCAACCATCAGCACCGTCATTGACACTGGACAGCTCGATGATTTGGCGGGAAATGCCCCGTATGTGGTCATCGATGCGTTGTGCGCCGGTTACGGGCCAATAGAGATCCTGCACGGCATCAGCCTGCGCGTCGGACGTAAGCAGTCACTTTGCCTGATTGGCCCTAACGGTGCCGGTAAATCGACGGTGCTGCACGCCATATTCGGCTTTTGCACCATATTCTCCGGCCACATTCGCATCGGCGAGGGCAAGCACCAACGGGATATCACCGCTCTGCCAGCCAGCACCAAGCTGGCGCAGACAAAGATCGCCTATATCCTTCAGAATAAATCCATTTTCCCGTCGATGACCGTAGAGGAAAACCTATGGATGGGAGGGTTTCTGAAGGAGCAGCCAAGCGCCGCCAAGCGTGCCGCGGAACAGATTTTTGACAAATACCCGCGCTTGGCGGCACGGCGCAAGCATCAAGCGAAGGTGTTGTCCGGCGGCGAACGGCGGCTGCTGGAGATCTCGCGCGCGCTGGTCATGGATCCAGAGGTATTGCTGGTGGATGAACCTTCGATCGGGCTTGAGCCGCGCTATATCGACACCGTGTTTGAGATCTTGCGCGATCTGCGCGATAACGAAGGAAAGACGATCATCATGGTCGAGCAAAACGCTAAAAAAGGGCTGGAGTTTGCCGACATAGGCTATATCCTAGTGTCTGGGCACGTCGCCATCGCCGGCACCGGGCGACAACTGTTAGCAAACCCCAAGGTCGAAGCCCTGTTCCTCGGCGGATGAGAATTGGCGCACGGGTTTGACGCTCTGAAAAGGGCTGATGGCGAGGCTCTGGAATCTTTTAATATTTTTAATCCTGAGATGCTAGGCGTTGCCTAGCACATCTCAGGAGTCTAAGGAAGGTGAAGACGTTTGTATTGGGGGAAGGGTGAAGGCGTGTTTAACGTACCTAAACGCGGTACCCCCTTCCCCCAAACCCCTAACCCCAGGATCTTCTGCACCCTCGCCTCAACGCCGTGCAGGGCCGAGGGCTTCGGGCGGCGCTCTGAAAAGGGCTGATAGCGAGGCTCTGGGATGAGAGCATGACAATAGCCCTTTCCTGCATCTTCAAGTAACATGAGTATATTCACCCTGGGCACCTCGCCCGCTGCGGCATGTTACGTTATATCGTTTTCTCGGCCATGGATACGAAAGTTTTCTACGTTGTCTGTTTCGCTGATCAAGGTATTGAGGATTGCCTTCAGGCAATCCGCCTGCTCTGCAATCCAAAAGCGAAGTGGCGCCCGCATATCACTGTTCGGGGCCCCTACAAGCGGAAATACAATCTGGAGGCCGCTGCGAGGAAGATCAAAGGTTCCCGAATTTCAATTCACCATGCGGGAACTTTTTTTGCCAAAAACCAACACACCGTGTTCCTCAAATGTGTCTCAGATGCATTACGCGCAATCTGGAAAAAGCCCGATTTCGCCGGCTACGTCCCCCACCTCACGCTATACGATGGCGACTCACGAGAGTTTGCAACCGCGCTGTTTGAGCGTTTGGAGTCGATGGATTTGCACTTCGATGGTGAAGCCGAGGGGCTGATGCCAATCGAATCCCAAAAAGGGCAGTATGCACTCCCTTTGGATCCCCCATTTGCTTCGGAGATCGTTTCTACCGCCATCGGCAAACCACTTGACCGTGACACCCTCGATGGGCTACCGCTGCTGGAACGTCTGTCATTCATCGAAAGACTGTTACTCACATTAGCGCCGCCTAAGCCGCAACAAAATCACATGCCGCAGCTTACCGCCTAAGCCTTCCCCCAATACCAACGGCTTTTCTATAACGCCTCCGCAACTGCCAAGCGCCGCTGGTGCAGTTGCGGATTAAAATAGACGAACCCTTACCATGCAGGAGCTTTTCGCATGAAAATGATACATTCGATGATGCGGGTGCGCGACCTTGATAAATCGCTGGACTTTTACCGTAAGTCGCTAGGGCTGGATGTTGCCGATCGATTTGACTTTGACGGCTTCACGCTGGCCTATTTGCGCAATCCCGAGAACGATTTTGAGCTGGAGTTGACCCACAATCATGGGCAGGAAGACGGGTATGACTTAGGCAACGGCTACGGTCATGTCGCGGTGGCGGTAGATGATCTGGATGCCGAGCACCAGCGGCTCGCAGCCCTTGAGCTTGACCCGATGCCGACCCCTATCAAAGAGTTCTTCCGTGATGGGGGGTTGATGGCACGGTTTTTCTTTTTGCAGGATCCGGATGGCTATAAGATCGAAGTGTTGCAACGGCACGGACGCTATCAATAACAGCGGGGCAGCGCGACCGAAGGCCAAGACAGTGAAGTCCTGCTACCTTTCAAGCCCAACTGCGAGCGCTGCGATGCCGCGTTGCCGCACACCAGCACCGAGGCGCGGATATGCAGCTACGAAGGCCCCTTTTGCACCGCGTGCGTCAATGGCCCTCTGGCTGGTTGTGGTCCAAACTGCGGTGGTGAGATCGTTCCCCGACCGCGGCGCTCATCCGTCGCCGCAAATTGATCGATGAGGGCTGCGGCAAGCGATGCAATGATTCAGGCACTACTCGGCCCTAGAGTGGATAAATGGGTGCCGCCGCCGCGGCCTGGCGCGGAACCGATCCTAGGGCGGTTTGCCCACTTGGAAGTTTTGTCCGCCAACCACCATGCCGCCGACCTGTATCCGGCTTTTCGCGACCATGATGCGGTTTGGGATTACATGCCGGATGGGCCGTTTTCGTCGGCGGCACAATTTTATCGCTGGGTTGCGAAGGTTACCGCCAAAGATGATGTTTTGTTTTACGCGATCCGCGACCTACGCACGGGCCTATCAGCAGGGGTGGCCAGCTATTTGCGCATCGCGCCCACGGAGGGCCGTATCGAAGTTGGCAATATCGCCTTTGCCCCGGCTTTGCAAAAAACGCCCGCCGCCACCGAGGCGATGTTTTTGATGATGCAATGGGCTTTTGAGGCCGGTTATCGGCGCTATGAATGGAAGTGCAATGCGCTGAATATGCCCTCTCGCTGCGCCGCGCAGCGGCTCGGATTCAGTTATGAAGGCATTTTCCGCCAGGCCACCGTCATCAAGGGGCGCAATCGGGATACCGCTTGGTTTGCTATCATCGATCAGGAATGGCCGGCCTTGCAGTCGGCGTTTCAGATGTGGCTTGACCCGCAGAATTTCGATGCCAGCGGGTGCCAAAAAGAGCGCTTGGGTAATTTGACAGGTGGGGTGCGGGTGGCCTCGGATCCCGCACTTTAAACGATGGGCGGATCGGACTCTGACGAATAATATCCGCGGGCAGGTGCCTTGGAGCGCCAGACGGCTAAACGCTGGGCAGCAATGCTAATACTGGCTTTCGGCTACCCTTACGCAGAAACGTTGCAACGACAGAGCTATAACCGAAAGTGGTGTATGAGGGGTTGAAAAAGAGCGGCGACTCTGATTGATTGGAAGTTGTAAACACCCATCAATCTTAAGGAGAGTCGCCGCTATGAGTAAGCATAACGCAATGGCCCCAAGCGGTGTAGAGGAATCCTTTGACCCATTGAGTGAACTGCTGCTGCAGGGAGCGAAGCAGTTGGTTCACCAAGCCGTGGACGCCGAGCTGCACGAGTTGCTGCGGCAGTTTGAGCATTGCCGTACACAGGGTGGCAAGGCCGCGGTGGTGCGGCGTAACGGTTACCACCCGGAGCGCACCCTTCAAAGCGGGGTTGGCGCGGTTTCTGTGAGAGTGCCGAAGGTACGCTCACGGACTGGAGAGCCAGTGGTTTTCCACTCACTGCTGGTACCACCGTAGGTTCGCAAAACCCGCTCTCTGGAAGCGGCGCTGCCGTGGCTGTATCTAAAAGGCATCTCAACGGGTGACATGAGTGAAGCACTGAAAGTACTGGTGGGCCCGGATGCAGCGGGCTTGTCAGCCACCACGGTGTCGCGCTTGAAGCAGCGTTGGGCTGATGAGTACCGGTGCTGGATGCAACAGAGATTGGATGATGCGCGCTGGGTTTATATTTGGGCTGATGGCATTTACAGTGGCCTTCGAGCCGAGAATGCGAAACTGTGTGCACTGGTAGTTATCGGTGTGAATGAGCGCGGTCAGAAGCACTTTCTGGCCATTGAGGATGGGGTAAGAGAATCAACGCAAAGCTGGCGGGAGGTGTTGTTGAAGCGGAAAGCGCGCGGCTTGGATGCCCCGGAATTAGGGATTGGTGATGGTGCGATGGGGCTCTGGGCAGCCCTTGAGGAGGTATTCCCAACGACACGCCAGCAGCGCTACTGGGTACAAGACGGTCAACGTGTTGAACCGCTTCCCCAAATCAGGTCAGCCAAAAGCCAAACAAGCGCTACACGAAGTCTGGCAGGCAGCCTCTCTCGTCAGGGGATGCTTTACATGATATTCAAGCTGGGGCAGTGTGCCGAGAAAAAGGGGTACCGGCTGAGAGGGTTTGATGACCTTGCCAAGGTCATCAAGGGGGTACCATTCAAGGATGGTATTGAAGTGACAAAATTCAATCAGACCGCCGCTTGATGCAATCTTCCCATACACCAGATTTGACTATAGCTCATTTTCATCCTTCTTGATATCCTTTATTTTTGAAACAATAGTTATTAAAAATTCTTCATTTATATTTAGTTCTCCTTCTAATGTTTTCAAAAACTGCTGAAGCTTTCGTTTACCTGTTTCAAATTTTATTGTTTCCAACATAGAAATATTTTTATATATCAGATGATTCAGGTCATCTCTGTATTCGTTTTTAAACCACCATAGTTTTTTATTTTCAAGAATGTGCAATATTTTATATATCAAAGATTGAGTTCTATAATTATTAATTTTTAAATTATTTAGAACTGTTTTTGAATAGCAATTATATAACTTTAGGGTGTTTTTGAAGTTTATCTCTTTTTTCAAATCGTGATTACGTAGAATATGCTCTAATATACGATAAAAAATCAAACCTTGTATATCTCCCTTTAGTTTTTCTTTATTTATAAGTAATGATGTTTTCTGCAAATACCGATCATGTTTTAAAGGTAAAGTAATTTGATATATTTTTCTATAAAAAACATATCTATTAATAATTGCCCAATTAAAATCACTTCTGCGGTTGTAATTTTCTATATCCGGTGTGTAATTTGGAATACGAAGCAGATCAGGATTCAAGACAATAGTATTGCCGCCGCGATGGATTGATTCTTTTCCAAGATATCCAATTTCTTTTTGTGGAAAAATTATTTTCCTAAAAACATTCACACCATCTGATAACGAGGTCGTTTTTTCTAAGAAACATTTAAATACTTCCTTGCAAGGTTGATCAGAGATTTCAGAGATTTTTTCATAGAAGGGATATTCAAGATAGGGGTTTTTATTGGCAAGATCGTAATAAAATTCGCCACACCGTTCATTTGTTTCTTGCAATGGATGCAGCTTGAACCTTTCATCCGGGTTGTAGTTGACAAAATTAGTTAAATTGTAATAAAAATCAATGAGTTGGGTCCTTAGTGTACTTAAAAAAGGGAGTGGCGGTGCATCACTGGTAAGACCAAGAAATGCATCAATGTTTCCTTTCAGTTGTTCCGAGATAAATTTAAAGTAATGTGGGATTATTGTTTCATCCTCTGAAATATCAACTTTAAATAAACAATCATCGTCAATTATCCAAGTAACAAATTTTCCATCATAATCTTTCATTCCTTTCTTGTATATCTCTTGCTGCAAAAAAGTTCTATTTTTCGCAATAGATACTCCTAGTTGCTTATTGAAAAGCATATTAACTTTGATATTTTTTTTGGTTTTGAAATAATTAATTATAGGTTTTATTGTGTATTCACATTCTGAATTTTCCAAAACAAAGAATTGATAATCTAATAAATAATCACCATATTTATACAACAACTCATGAAAAGATTTCAAAAGCTGAGTTAAATTTGCAGAGCTATCTGATACTGTTCCTACTATCATGTTAAATTTTATACTGACCTTTTGATTTTCAGTAGGTTTGTCTGATAACTTTGCATCATTATTATTTTCTACATTGCTGTTTGGTAAATTATATTTGAATAGTTGCTGCGCTCTTTCCAATGATTTTTTTTGTAGTTCTTCTGGGAATTGATGTAAGTATTTTCGATAAAATGTATTTAGTCCTTGCGTTTTACTGCTATAATCTGATGTTACTCGTTTGTCGGAATTGGCATAATGCGTTACCAATATTTCATCGAGAGTTTCTATTTTTTTAGAATTTCTTAAATTGACATAGTCAATCAATCGAATTGCTAAATCTCTATCGGTTGCACTTTTTAAACTTTCATCAAACCCGCCTATTTCCCAAAATGTTCGTAAGTCAATAAATAAATTACTACTTTGCAATCCCGGATTTTTTAAAAAGAAATTTTCTTTTGTGAAATCATTAATATTTGATCGTATTTCAATGCGTTTATCTTCTTCAATCCGTAAAATCGAAGATATAACTGCAACAGTCTTGATGTTTTTTTGTTTTCCTGTTTTATCTTGAGGTTTTTTTACAGCTTTGAGATTGGATTCAAGGTATTTTTCATTCCATTTATCATCATCATCTAAAAAAGCAATATAATAATTACTATGGTATTGCAAAGCTTTAAAAGCAGCTGTATTCCATGCACCAGTTCCAGAAAATTCTTTTGTTCGTTTGTTTTTTAATAATGTTGTATGAAAGAAACTATCAAATTTAAAGTTAGGAAATTTGTTTTCTTTTTTGAATTTTTCAAATTTATCTATTAATATTTCATTTTTTAACTTTTTAATTACTTCTTTAATCTTTCTATACTCAGGGGAATACTCCATATTTTTAGGAACAACGTTATCATCGACGATGTATATTTGATGTGGGTTGATACTTTTTTGTTGATAAACAGATCTTAAAGATCGCTCATATAACAATTCTGTTCTTGCACCACTTGCTGCAATTATTACTATTATAGGATCTGAGTTTTTATAAGTCATAATAATTCTCAAATAGATTTTCTGCCAATACAAAAGTTATTTTTATCTTCGTGTGAAATAGACAAAGAAAATGTATAGCCAGCCTTTTCACAAAAAGCTTGAATATTTAAATTATTTTTTCCTTCCGGATAACAAAAAGTATTAATTCTTTTATTTATTTCATTTTCCAAAAATTCTTTAGATAATAAGATTTCTTTTAATGTTTCTTTTTGATGATAAGGTAAAAATCTATGCGTTACACCATGACTTGCAATATTAAAAATAGTTGACAATTCACTTACTTCTTTGGAATTTATAAAAACATTTTTTAATTTTTCATGCGTTTCAGTAAAATATTTAGATATTTCTTTTAAATCTTTCGGTGCTAAGACAGCAACAATATCTTTTATTTTATTAATTTTATCATCTGATTTTTCAATTAACATTGCATCAATTTCTATAAATTGCAATAGCTTGTGTAACTCATTATTTGAAATGATTTCATAAATTATATCCATACCAGTGTATTCTTGTGTAAAAGAGTTTCCTATATTTATTGAAAATGTAGCGTTCTCATCAATGAAATTATATTTTTCCTTCAATAAATAAGCAACCTCAAGATGCTCTTTAAATCCATCATCGAAAGTTAAATGAAAAAAAACGTCATCTTCAAGTACCTGCTTAATGCTTCCAATTTTATAACCTTTACTTATGTAATATTCAATAACTTGAAATACATTATCAATAGATTGAACCATATTTCGCTGAAAGTACAGTTTGTTGATATTTTGTTTCTTATCAACCTGCACTCTATGAAACATCAAGATGTTTGGAGGGGGCATTTTTTTTCTAAAATAAAAATCATAAAATCTGAATTTTTTATTCCACTCGTTGGATTATCATCATTTGTTTGAATTATTTCTTTTATATTTAATTTATGTTGAATGAAAAGGTTCTCATAAAATGAGATAGGTCTGTGTATGTCAAATCTTTCTCTATCTGATGAAAAAATATGTTTTTTAAATTCTACTTCAACTTGATAATTAAAATCTTGAGGCAGAATTCGTTTTTGAAGTAACGAATAAGATTGATATGTATACAAAGGATTGCAGATGACTATCACAATATATTTTTTTGATAGCCGGGTTAATTGACTCATAATTCCATCAATTTCTTGTAATCTTTTTTCTTTTGTTTCTGCTAAAAAATGGCACAAAACCAGCGAACATAAAACACTATCAAAGATTTTATTATTTTTTATTAATTCCTTAGTTTCTGAAAAATTAAGACATTCTATGTCTTTATAATAGCTGTCTCTATATTTTTCAAATATCTTCCTATCCGGCTCATAGGCAACTACACGCAACCCTGTTTTCTTTAATGTTGCAGATATATCACCATACCCAGAACCATAATCAAACACATCATAAACTTTTATATGACTTGTGAAAATTTCTTTGATCACCGGGATTAAAACTTCATTTTTATTTGCTGTTATTACTTTTTGATAAAATTTAACAAACTCTCTCTTTAAGTCATTGAGATCAAATCCTAATTCTAACATTAAAGAAAAATCATCTGTTGTATTCGCGGGAGAAAGATATTTTTTAAAACTCTTGTAATTGTCAAATCTACCTTGAAGTTTATATGTTATAAATGCTCTACGAGACATACTTTGAAATAAAACTTCAGAATACGATGCCAAACTATGACCTAAATCTGAAACAAAAATAGTTTTTTCTAATGAAACTCTTAAATTTTTAGGTTGGAAATCGGTCGTAACTAATTTTATTCTTTTGAATTCTTTCAAAAGTGAAATGAATTCTTTCTCCTGGGAAAACTGTTCACCAAACACTTGTGACTCAATATATTTATTTCTTATGAGGATGAATTTTTTATTATCTAAAAAAACTTCAAAAGGAATGATATGTTTAAAATGTTTATTATTCTTAGATTTTTCTGAACATGACAATAATATAAAAAATATTTTTTGAGAATAATACTCATTATGCGCATCAATAATTTTATAGATACTTTGATAATCAGTAAAAACATAACCTTCGCTTCCTTTTCCAAGAAATTCAACATTATCTGTATCCAGTATGAAAAATTCAACTAGAATTTCTTTTGCTCTCTTTTTCCCAATTCTTGAATTTCTAACTCCAAAAAATTTTTTATTATAGGAAGGTAATTTTTCATTTAGTATTCCTATTGCTTCTTGTGGTGTTTCTGCACAAAATATTATATCTTTTCTTCTCTCATCAAGTGCTGTGCCGCATAATCTTTCGCTCCAACCGCCTGCTTTTAAACCAATAATAAGCTTATCCATCTGCCAAGCAGATGAGATTTCATTCAATGTTCCTGATCCACCACCAACAGCAATTACAGCACTTGCTAAGCTGGTTAATATTAAGTTTCTTGATAATCCAAGCCCTGTTGGAATACAAATATCAATGTGCGGGTTTGCATTATCAGGATTGTAATCTGGCAATACTCCAATTATAGAATTAGGTGAATAATTTTCAGATGTTTTTGCGCCTTTCGAGGCATATTCCATTACTCCACCTAAACCACCTGTAGCTAAAATATAACCGCTATCAATTATTAATCTTCCTAATTCAAATGAAATCCTTTGTTTTTCTATATCATTTTCAAGATTGGCGTCTCCTATCACAGCTATTATTTTTTTCATGCGATTCCTCTTATTGTACAACTACAAACTTGGGTAGCTGCCGGATCGAGCGAATTATAACCGAAAGTGGTGTATGGGGGGTGAAAAAGAGCAGAGACGACTCTGATTGCTTGGAAGCTATAAACAAACCCACCAATATACGGAGAGTCGCCGCTATGAGTAAATGTCGATGACCGGGAGTTTAACATCTGATTTATTAAATAGATCGGGGTTCTTTTGCTACCATTGGTGTAGAGCTTGAGCAGGAGAGCGATAGCCTAAACTTTTTTGCGAGATTTGGTGATTATAGATGGATAGATATCGATCTAAGAGCGCTTTGAGGTCTTGGGAGGCATTAAAGAATGTCGTTTTTTAGAACCTCGTTGATGCGATGCGACCGTTTGAAGTACCCATTAATTGAACCAGACCCCGTTGGTTACTTGGCAATCTATCGCGTCTAGGGCGATATGCACCGACAAGCCAATACCAATGAGGCGTATCTTAGGCATCTTTGGCACACAGCAAAGAGCAGCGTAAAAAAAAGCAAGCCACAACCCATGTAATGGATGGAATCCAATACCACAGCGATGGGGGTCGTATATCGGATCAGCCAATAGGTGGTCGATATCTATGAGCATTGTCGCGATCATTAAGCAGTAGGCTAACCTCCAGTGTTTCCTAAAGAAAAGACCGGTTAGTAGGGCTGGAACTACAAAGTGCAGGGCTATGTGAAACATGTGTCGGTTGCCCTATCTATCTATTCAGATAATGAAAATCTGGAAAAATATGGAAAAATATGATTCCGCGATAAACTGTATTTATTGTCAAAAATCATACCCTCATCCGATCGAAACGAGCTATAACCGAAAGTGGTGTGTCTCGGTGCATTGAACGGCACCGACAAAGAAGCAAAAACAGAGGCAGGGATTCATGAAAGTACTCCTAGTGATTCACGGATATCCACGGCGCTACAATGCTGGCTCAGAGGTGTACACACAGACTCTGGCGCATGGTCTGGCGGATGCAGCTTGTCAGGTCTGCGTATTCGCTCGTGAAGAGGATCCTTTTCTACCAGATTATCATCTTCGCACAGAGCCGGACCCGCTGCGGCTTGGCATCAATGTGTATCTGGTGAACCATGCCCGATCCAATGCGAGATTCCAGAATGCGAGTGTTGAAGAGGTATTCAAAGAAGTATTGGACAAGTTCAAACCTGACATCGTCCACTTCGGTCATCTCAATCACCTCTCTATGGGACTTCCATCAGTTGCCAAGCAGCGCAACCTCCCTGTTGTATTCACCCTTCACGACTTCTGGATGATGTGTCCCCGAGGTCAGTTCCTGCAATCTGGGCTGACAGCCGATGAGCCTTGGAAACTGTGCGATGGTCAGAATGATTCCAAGTGTGCCGCTAAATGCTTCAACAGGTTCGTAGAAGGCATTGATCTTTCCAGCGAGTTGGAACATTGGAAATCATGGGTTGGAAGTCGCATGAGAGCGAGTCGGGCAGCTTGCGATGCGGTTGATTTATTCCTCGCTCCGTCGCAACAATTGAAGCTTCGGCATATTGAACAATTCAGCCTAGCAAAGGACAAGATCGAGTATCTGGACTACGGCTTTGACCTTGATCGCCTAAATGGTCGCACGAATCAACCCGGGGAACCATTCATCTTCGGATTCATCGGACGCCATCATCCTTCAAAAGGCATCCACCTGCTGATCGATGCTTTTCAACAACTCCGTGGAGATACATTACTTCGAATCTGGGGACGCCCACAGGGGCAGTTGACTCAGTCGTTGAAGCGACGTGTCGATAGTTCTCAATATGCTCGATCTCGCGTTGAGTGGCTTCCAGAGTACCATAATGAGAACATCGTGTCGGATGTGTTCAACCGCTGTGATTGCATCGTCGTACCATCTATCTGGGATGAGAACTCTCCTCTTGTCATCCATGAGGCCCAACAGTGTGGTGTACCTGTGATTACTGCTGCACATGGGGGAATGGGGGAATATATCAAAGACGGCGTCAACGGGCTTACATTTGAGCACAGAAATTCAGACAGCCTTCTCACCGCTATGCAGCAAGCAGTCGCCAACCCCAAAGCTCTGGAGTCCCTAGGTAAGGCTGGTTACCTCTATTCGGAGATTGGGCGCATCCCTTCGAAGGAGGAACATACCACGGTAGTTCTCGCTCACTATGATCGATTACTCAACCCCATACCCGAAGTGGAGGTTCGGCAATGACATCACCACAAGCTAAGGAATTACGACCACGAGCTGTCCCTTGGCGGATTACGTTTGATACTAACCCCGATGACTGCAATCTGAACTGTGTGATGTGCGAAGAGCACTCGCCATACAGTCCCTCTCATCAAGCACGCATCAGAGGTGGATTGCCTTACCGACGCATGGACATTGAGGTTATCGAGCAAGTCATTGCAGAATGCGCGGGGCGAGGGCTAAAGGAGATCATCCCCTCTACGATGGGCGAACCGCTCATCTTCAAACACATGCCACGCATCATTGAGCTCTGTCACGAGCATGGCGTGAAACTTAACCTCACCACGAACGGCACTTTTCCACGATTCGGAGCTGAGCGATGGGCGAGGTTGATCGTCCCGGTCGGTTCAGATGTCAAGCTGAGTTGGAACGGAGCGGATCAGAGCGCTCAAAGCCTCGTAATGATCAAAAATGACTTCAAGAAAAACATGGAAAATCTCAGGACATTCATCAGAATCCGAGATGAACATGCCAGTGCAGGGGGCAATTACTGCTCAGTGACCCTTCAGATGACCTTCATGGAAATGAATCTCAACCAAGTGCCACGTGTCGTTGAACTCGCCATCAAGGAAGGCGTAGATCGCGTCAAAGGCCATCACCTGTGGGCACACTTCGCTGAGATCAAGGATGAGGACATGCGGCGCAGCACGAATGCGATTGAGTGCTGGAATGCGATTGCAAGAGAAGCCATCGAGATCGCTGATAACAATCCGTTGCCGAACGGAAAACGCATTGTTCTCGCGAACATCTGCGAGTTGGATCCTAAATACGGTGGAGAACTCCATCCGGCTGCGACCTGTCCTTTTCTGGGTCAAGAGGCATGGGTGAATCACGCAGGGAGGTTTGATCCTTGTTGTTCACCTGATGAACTTCGCAAGACCCTCGGCTACTACGGCAACGTCAACGATGATGGGTTTATGGCGATCTGGCGGAGTGAGAAATACCGCAAACTACTGACGAATTATCTGGAGAACGATGTCTGCCGGCGATGCAATATGAGGCAATTTCCTGAGTAATTCGAATGTCTAAGGTTTCGGGCTCGTTGTCAGAAGATGGGTTTCTTCTCGAAAAAAGCGTGTTTTCCCGAGAAGCGGTTGAACAGCTCATCACTGCCATTGATTCTCTCCTGATGGACCTGGACTGCGATGATACCGTGCTGGATGAGCGAGGGCATCCGATCAAGCTCAGGTACCCCTTGTCGAGGCATCCAGCATTCTTAGTCTCACTCCAGAATCTTGCTTTGATTGAGTTGGTTGATTCACTGTTCCCTAATGGGGATGCGGTACTCACTTGGGAGGATGTCTTGGTGAAACAGCCGCATTCCAAGACTGAGGTTCAGGCTCATCAGGACCTGGCTCTACAGACCACTAAAGGCAATGTGTTCAGTATCGGTTTGTCGCTTCACGATGATGCTCACAACCCGGTGTTCCTCCTTCCAGGCAGCCATCAGGCAGGTGCTCTGACGCAGGCAGAAGTTCGCGTTCTGGGCCAGCTCGCGCGCTCTTCATTCAAACCGATTGAAACTCAGGCTGGAGATGCACTTATCCATGATGCGAACTGTGTCCACTACTCGGAGCCCATGTTATCTGGTTCTCCCAGATATACTTGGTATCTTGAGTTTCGATCCGAAGCCGACCTGAGACAGCATGGTCCTTGGAAAGAGGATTGGATCGAATCACGGAAAGCGATCTGGTCTCATGTGCGAACGCAAGTCAATGGCGGCAGTGAAAAGTTCTCAGGGTCATTACGAATCCCTCATGTCACCTCGTATCTGTCATACGATTCGACATCACCGTTCAATCACTTTGTCAGATGGAGTGACGATTGGCGGTGTTCCCGACCCCATCGGGATGGTACGCACCATTGCACCTCCAGTGAGGCTGCGATTTATGAGGCCAGATTCGAGTCAGTGCTGCCGTTCCATCCACCGGGTCTGGCGCCTGTGTTTGATGGCAAAAACTGGTTCTTCGTTCTTCCAAATGGAACCCCTGCTTTCCCACAGGTATTTAGCCGAGCTTTTGGTTTCTATTGCGGCCTCGCTGCCGTCGCAGACGCTGGCCAGTGGTTTCACATCCGCTCCGATGGAACCCGGGCGTACGCAATGAGTTGGTCATGGTGCGGTAACTTTCAGCAGGATCGCTGCACTGTCAGAGACGACAAAGGGCGATATCAGCATATCCTCAAGGATGGCATGGCTCTTGAATCCAGCCCGATCGCGTATGCGGGGGATTTTAGGGAAGGTGCGGCAGTGGTCAGAGGATTTGATGGCCGTTGTTGCCACGTAGATCTGGAAGGCAAGCCTCTTTATGAGCATGCTTTCTTTGACCTTGATGTGTTCCACAAGGGATTTGCCCGAGCAAGAGATTCTCAGGGCTGGCATCACATCAACATGAACGGAGCGGATATCTCCCAAGGCCGACGATACTCAAGTATTGAGCCATTTTATAATGGCCAAGCACTGGTTAAAAGATTGAGCGGAGAACTCGCTGTCATTGATGAAGCGGGGGAGGAGCGCACTCATATTTCATGTGCTGCATCAGAGCTGGAATCGGAACTCAATACATCCTTCACAGCGTACTGGCATCCAATCGCGATTCGTCTCGGGATCCTGACTGGACTCGCAGGCCAAAAAGCAGTGCTTCCTATAGCGGAGTCTGACCTTGAGGTTGTAAAACAGGCTTGGGTGGCCCTTGGGCTTCTGGACTCAAGATTCAAGCTGACACATCTGGGCCAGACCTTGGCATCCTGTGACGAACTGATTGACCGAGCACTCTACTGGACGGGGCCTCAATTGACTCCTTGGATCGAGGCCGAATACCGACTGACCAACCCAGAAACCCGCACAGATTTTTTCGAACTCCACTCACATAATGCGGTGTTGAGCAAGCTCATCCACAGGGTCATGGATTCATACGCCGTTGAAGACTGGGATGGCATCGTACAGGTTCTCTCAATCAACAGGGGTGAAACTGTTGTTGATCTCGGGGGTGGACGCGGCACCCTTCTCTGCCAGCTCAAAGGTCATACAGGAAAGCGCCTCTTGGTTGAGAGGCCCGAAGTCATCAGTGGGTTGGAGATTAAAGGGATTGACACCGTCCCATTGGATTTCTTCGCAGATGCTCTCCCAGAAGCCGATGTTTATCTGCTATCAAGGGTTCTGCACGATTGGCCCGACCCCAAAGCCCTCTCCTTGCTCCTGAAGCTTCCGCTGCAGTCCCGCATCATCGTCATCGATCGGGTCAATGACGCAGGTGAACATGGGTTGCTGAGCCTGAACATGTTGTTGACGACCGGTGGCCGGGAGAGAAGTGCGATTGAATGGCATAATCTATTCACTAGGGCAGGGAAAATGGTTGCCCAAACCGCAAAATGGCGTGATCACTCGGTGTTCACTTTAACCGAGGGTAGCAGAGGTGGTCAATGAAAGTCAGCTTGAAAAGATGGTCTCCTGGAGACAAGCCGCCATCAAATGGAATTTTGCTGATACGGCATGGCCCTAGAATTGACCCCGATATTCCGCCTTTGTCTGCCATGCTCACTCCCGAAGGCATTGAGGAGTGTTTGTCATGTGGTCGAGGGTTACAAACACATCCTCCGCTTACCATCTATGCGAGCCCTGTTCAACGATGTGTTGACACGGGTGAGAGGATCAGCGAAGGAGCAAATTGGAATTTTAAGGCGATTAAGTCCGAGATGCTCGGCGTCCCAGGTCCGTTCGTCCTCAGCAAGATCAACGAGGAGGTCAACAAGCTGGTGGCTTATGCTCAAGAAAATAATGATTGGACATTCCTCCACCGTCATGTCGCAGGTGAGGACATCCCTGGTATGCGGCATCGCTCCATCGGCGCTTCGAATCTCGTCAAAGAGTTGCACCCGAGCACAGATGGCTATGTTCTGTGCATTTCTCACGACTCTATCATCGCAGCAACCATGGCCGCGTTCGGACTGAATCCTGATCCTTGGCCAAAACCATTGGAAGGCTGTTCATTGACTACCTGTTCTGTACCCATCCCAGATGGGTACAGAATGTGACGGCACGGAACAGGTACCCATGAGTATATACAATCATCCGATACCAAACTGTTAGCTGCTCCTTCTTGATAAATATTAATTGAACCAGACCCCGTTGGTTACTTGAGCTATAACCGAAAGTGGTGGTTGAGGGGTTGAAAAAGAGCGGCGACTCTGATTGATTGGAAGTTGTGAACAAACCCATCAATCTTAAGGAGAGTCGCCACTATGAGTAAGCATAACGCAATTGCCCCAAGAGGTGTAGAGGAACCCTTTGACCCATTGAGTGAACTGCTGCTGCAGGGAGCGAAGCAGTTGGTTCACCAAGCCGTGGACGCCGAGCTGCACGAGTTGCTGCGGCAGTTTGAGCATTGCCGTACACAGGGTGGCAATGCCGCGGTGGTGCGTAACGGTTACCTCCCGGAGCGCACCCTTCAAAGCGGGGTTGGCGCGGTTTCTGTGAGAGTGCCGAAGGTACGCTCACGGACTGGAGAGTCAGTGGTTTTCCACTCACTGCTGGTACCACCGTATGTTCGCAAAACCCGCTCTCTGGAAGCGGCGCTGCCGTGGCTGTATCTAAAAGGCATCTCAACGGGTGACATGAGTGAAGCACTGAAAGTACTGGTGGGCCCGGATGCAGCGGGCTTGTCAGCCACCACGGTGTCGCGCTTGAAGCAGCGTTGGGCTGATGAGTACCGGTGCTGGATGCAACAGAGATTGGATGATGCGCGCTGGGTTTATATTTGGGCTGATGGCATTTACAGTGGCCTTCGAGCCGAGAATGCGAAACTGTGTGCACTGGTAGTTATCGGTGTGAATGAGCGCGGTCAGAAGCACTTTCTGGCCATTGAGGATGGGGTAAGAGAATCAACGCAAAGCTGGCGGGAGGTGTTGTTGAAGCGGAAAGCGCGCGGATTGGATGCCCCGGAATTAGGGATTGGTGATGGTGCGATGGGGCTCTGGGCAGCCCTTGAGGAGGTATTCCCAACGACACGCCAGCAGCGCTGCTGGGTACACAAGACGGTCAACGTGTTGAACCGCTTCCCCAAATCAGGTCAGCCAAAAGCCAAACAAGCGCTACACGAAATCTGGCAGGCAGCCACCAAAAAGGAAGCAGAGAAGGGGTTTGACCTGTTTCTCAAAACCTACGAAGCAAAGTACCCAAAGGCAACCGCCTGCTTGAGAAATGACCGCCACGCGTTGCTAACCGATGATTTTTTGGGATTTCCCCGCACCACACTGGCAAAGCATCCGCACCACCAACCCTATTGAATCGAGTTTCGGCACACTTCGACATCGGACGCGGCGCTCAAAAGGCTGCCTCTCGCGTGAGGGAATGCTTCACATGATATTCAAATTAGGCCAGTGTGCCGAGAAAAAATGGAACCGTTTGAGAGGCTTTGAGGCACTGCCTGCGGTCATCACTGGAGTGACATTCAAGGATGGTATTGAAGTGACAAAATTTAATCAGACCGCCGCTTGATGCAATCTTCCCATACACCAGATTTGACTATAGCTCTGGTTACTTGGCAATCTATCGCGTCTAGGGCGATATGCACCGACAAGCCAATACCAATGAGGCGTATCTTAGGCATCTTTGGCACACAGCAAAGAGCAGCGTAAAAAAAAGCAAGCCACAACCCATGTAATGGATGGAATCCAATACCACAGCGATGGGGGTCGTATATCGGATCAGCCAATAGGTGGTCGATATCTATGAGCATTGTCGCGATCATTAAGCAGTAGGCTAACCTCCAGTGTTTCCTAAAGAAAAGACCGGTTAGTAGGGCTGGAACTACAAAGTGCAGGGCTATGTGAAACATGTGTCGGTTGCGCGTTATAGCGATCTCCTGCGCTCCTGCGCTTCTGCGCTTCTGCGTTGGGGTTAGGGCTCACGCTTTGCTGGCAGCAATAAAATTAACCATCGCTTTGCAGATAGATCAGCATATAGCGGGCGGTGGCTGGGTTGCATTGCAGGGGCTCACCGCTTGGAGCCATGACGGACCCCACCCTCGCCGCTGGTGAAGTGATACATGTTTTTTATTGCCGCTGCAAACTGCGGGTGCAATGGGATGCCGTTTTGGTTTAATTGGGCGATGGCTTTTTTGAGATGGTTGCTGGCGTTATCAAAAGGTGAAGCGGCGGCTTGCTCTATCGCTTGTATCTCTTCATCGCTGATGGCAGGGATGAACCTTCCATCGGCAAATCGAAAGCCAACTTTTTCTTGCTGGAGGGCTTCATTGACTCTATTACAACACCTCAACTGACGCTAAGAAGCAAGGCGGAAAGAAACATATTGATTTGCTGCTTGAGGAACAGTTTCATTTACCAACTGTTCCAAAGTGCTTATGCTGTTAATAATTTTTAGCCCTTCGGTGGAAAAAGTCGCCTCACCGTAGACGTTTTCTGATAACAAGGGATTTGTTAGCGCTTGCGAAAAAGCGTCAACACCAACCATGGTGAGCATACTAGAACCAAACATATTACCATAAAGACCGGTTAGGGAGGGGCACAGAGGAAGAGAGGGCTGCTCTGCCCACAAACCAAGCAAAAATTCCAGTTTATTGATGTCATTGTTATACAGTTCCCGCAACGCCTGCCGCGATTCTTCCGTTGTATTTAACTCATCAAACGATGTCAGTTCTTTGCTGCCAAATGCTTTGCGGTATTCATTGAATGATTTCAAACGGGCTCTTCTGGAAAGTTCAAGACTGAGTTCTTTTACATACATGAGGAATTGAGGTGTATTAAACAAACCACATGCTCCCGCTGGTTGCTGTGACCAAGCTGTTATCAACGATGCGAGGCCATGTTTAATAACCGATGAAGGGTTATACATAAAATCTTTATAATCTGTATTTGGTATTTGATTGAGAGCTAATGCTAGTTTATCCGGCATGAGAATATGCCAACGATATAACAATGAAAATTCTAACGCCATCCAATTTGGTCGATACCATTTCTGCTTTTCCGCAAAACCTATCGGTGGCATAGCGCAAATAATACCCCCGCTGATGTGTTTTATGTAATCTAGGACAACGATTCTTATCAGAATAACGATTATTATATTGCGGGCTGTCTGAAAAAGTCGCTCATCATCCCAGTGCTTGTATGTATCGGCTAATTTTTTGCAAACTTGATTGTGCATACGGAGAAAAATAGTATTCATCACAGTATAACCGATGGATGAATTCGCTCGGTTTAAACCGGCAGCAAAAAACTCTAACTTCCGCCGTTTTTGCTCTTCTGCATCTATTTTGGATTGAGGCACAAAAACATTGTCAAAAATTTCTAAAGCACTTTCCATATTAAGCATTTTTTGAAATTCTGGTTTAATAATGACATTGCCGATGCTGTCTTTTTCGCACAAAAAAGGTTGATACTCATCACCGTTTATCATTTGGGATTTCAATTTACCACCTTCGTGAGCACGCAACGCGTTAGTAACCGCTTCGTTTAATCCATAAATCTGGCACATATCTATTTGCTGGTTGGATGTATTTTTATGCCAATCAGGAAAGTCAGTTCTTAAAAAGCTGTCAGTGAACCACTGAGCAAAAAATGGAAATAATACGGATGTTGTTTTGGAAACATTACCCGACGCATTATCGCTGCTAGGAATAGGTTGCTTCCGTCTAAACAGCTCCAACAAATCTTTTACAGGTGGCAGGGAATTAACAAATTCTTTGGATGCTGGCGGCAAATGCCGTTTGGTATATGTTTGGTCAAATAACCCAACCCACGTAGTATAATCCCCAACCGAATTGAGGTAGTTCTTTTCCGCCGCTGCCTTCTCCTCTTTTGAAGCAGAAGGCGGAAGAGCGGGGCGTGCTGTCCACAAGCTAGACGGACTCGGCCTAGGACGCGCCGAATTGGTTAGGCGGTTAATCACCACACTGGCAATGAACGGCCAGCGCAATAATTTTTGGATAATAACTTGTGAAATTTTTGAAAACATTAATATCTACCTCCATTAGGGCACCTTGGGTTGATTCTATCTAGCGCGCTGGGTGCGCGGTTGCTGACGGCGGGGTGATATATTGCAGCGCAACGGCTGGATCGGCGGCGGCGAGGGTCTGCGCTAAGCTGCCGCCGGGGGCCGCATAGCCAACCACGATTTTTGCGGCGATGGCCATAATAAACCGATTCCGCAGCGCCGCATGTTTGGCGGTGGGGCGTGTGGCATCTGGCGGTAGCGCGCTGGCTATCAGCAACCGCCCGGCGGTCAAGGCGGCCTGCAGGTGGCGCGGAATGCGCTGCGGCAGGGATCGCGCCGGCGTCCAGACGATAGCCTGGGTGCCCGCGAGCAGGAAGTTCAGCACATCGCGCTCTAACGGCGCATGGAACCCGCAGATAACGCCTTCGCCGTTATCGCGGGCGGTACGCGCCCAGTGGTAGATCGGCAGCACCGCCTTCGCTGGAAATTCCTGCGAGCACAAAAAGCCCGTCAAGGGGGCGGAAAGGAGCTGCGCATCGCCGAGCACAAACAGCGGTTTGGGCCAGGCGGCTATCGCGATCTGCTGCGCTTCCGCTCTGGCGTTAGGGCTCACGACGTGCTGGCGACGATAAAGTTGACCATCGCTGAGCAGATGATCAGCATGTAGCGGGCGGTGGCTGGGTTGCATTGCAGCGGCTCGCCGCTTGCGCCATGACGGACCCCATCCTCGTCGCTGGTGAAGCGATACATGTTTTTTATTGCCGCGGCAAACTGCGGGTGCAGTAGGATGCCGTTTTGCTCTAATTGGGCGATGGCTTTGTCAAAGCTGCCCTCCCCGCTGATCTCTACTGCCAGCGATTCCACCGCGCTGATGCTTTCTTTGATGCTGTTGGCGTAGTCGGGGTTTTGGTGGTGTTCTAAAAGCACAACTGCTTTCTTGATATGCTTAGCGGGATTAACATGCTTTAAATTCATTGCCTCGTCTATACTGGTTTGTGCTTCTTTAGGATAGTGAGGAACAAATTTTTCTTTATTAAGAATATAGGCAATTTTTTCTTCTGATAGTATTTTGTTTATATTTTTTTCAAACATTGGTTGATACATCATTTCTTTAATTATACTTGTTTTAAGTATACTTTTCCCCATATTAAATATAAATTTATTTAATCTAGTTGTTGGATCATCAAGGTTCTGTAGAGAAAATATTTTTGATATAGCATCTTGTTGATTCTCTTCCATAAAATCAGAAGAAGATAAAACGTAGCTCAATAAAGAAAAAATTTCAGTTAATTGACTTTCTTGAAAAAATTTGTTAAATTTTTCTATCACAACAGGAGAAAGCGTATTGTTTAGATAAATATCTTCATGCTGCATTGCAAGTATATCTTCTCCGAAATGCTGCCAAAAATAATGTTCCCATTTGTTGTCATTTTTTCCAATAACTATCACAAATTTAGATAATGCATTGCGAAATTTCATTCGTGATTTTTGGTTTAATGAGTCAACTTGAAGTTCAAATAAATTGTCAATTAATTCTTTACTCATTGCTTCCTCCCATGCGGTACTTATAATCATAATTAATAATATAGTCTAATTCTTCGTCGGTAAAGCCATAATGTTCAGCAAGGATAATATCTATCTGATCAATAATTTTCTTACTATGCGATGGATGAAACTCATCATACACTACTTTACCCGTCGTTTTATATATCGCTTCTTTTCTTATCGCATGTTGACGATAATCAACCATTAGTTCTTTATTGACTTTGGATAAATTAAAATAATTGTTTTTTGTTATTTCTGTTAAGTTGATAGGGAAATTATTAATTTCACGCATACTAAGATCACGACAATTAGAAAGAATTATAAACCACCAATAAAACAAAGAACTATTTATAATTGCAGAAGAAATAATAGATTTTTCCTTATCTAAAAAAGACAAATTCTTGATATGTTCTGATTGTTTTTCTCCGTCTCTTTCATTCCAGAAATAGGGAATAAAATCAGTAGCGCGTATCCAATACTGCGGAGCATTATGGAAGTAACATGAATCTTCTCCGTAAAGATAATTACCTAATACATTGTCAACCGCGTTGATTTTCTGATAAATTGCCTTGCTTAGGCTGTCGCCTATTTTTGGAATTGAACCTACAGATTGTTTTATTGTATCCTGATTGATAAAACTGATATTTTGAAAAATAGTCGATCTTATATGGCTATGCCATCTCTTATAATTTGTTGTGTGGATTTTAGAATCATTAATATTTTTATTTCTTAATGAAGTTATAAAAACACACGCACGGATATGTTGCAAATCTGAAAATAATTTGCCTGGCCTATCATCAAAATTTAAGAACCAAACAGAAAATTTACGTAGAATATCTTGTGCTGGCTGCATAGCATCAGTACAAACTAAAGGTAGTTGTACAATCATGCCGATATGATTTTTTGTTAGTGTATTGATACGCTCAATAAACATTGCATATAGATTGTTGCATTTTTGTGTAGCATAATCCTTAACTGTGTATGATTTTTTGGCTTCAGAATACTTTACATACGGCGGATTCCCAATCACCACGTCAAAGCCGCCATTGTCTTCAATGATCCCATAAAAATCGGCGAACCAATGGAAGGGCTGGTGGGATTTTTTCCATCGCTGATAGTGATCGAGATTGCCGTCGTTGCTCCCGTACTCTTTAGCCAGATATTGATTCAGAGTACTATTCAGTTCTTTCAGCTCTGCCGTTAAGGTGTTCTTTTCCTGTACGTAACTGCCATCACCGCGGTCTTGTGCCTGGCGAAATCGGTTATTTATCTGCTGGATCGTCTGCGCCTGCTCGCGTACTTTGCCTAATAGTCCGTCACTTAAATCCAATGTCGCGCCGGCGAGGTTCTCAAATTGCTGCATGCTGGCAAAGCCGACCAAGGAATTGCCCGTGCGGATGTTGTAATCGATGTCCGGCAATGGCTCCAGCCCGAGGTTTTTTTCGTCTGGCTTGTATTTCGCTTCAGCGGCGAGTTTCAGGAATAAGCGCAGTTTGGCGATCTCTACCGCCTCGGCCATAATGTCCACGCCGTACAGGTTTTCCAATATGATGGTCTTGAAGATCCAATAGCGGCGGTTTGGGTGTTGATCTATTTCTTCCAGCACTTTGCGAAACAGCGGGTGTTTCTTCGGTTTGGCGGTTTTTTGCTTTGCGTCGTCATCAGCGACAAATTGCTCCATGCGCTCAATGCAGCCCTCGTACAGTGGCTCCAGTACATTCAGGGCGGCAAACAAAAACGCGCCACTGCCGCAGGCCGGGTCCAAAACGCTGATGCCGCGTTTGACCTTTTCGTTGGTGCCCTGCACCCATTGCTGGCGTACCCCGGCTATCGCCCGGAACAGGGCGGCAATGAAATCGGCCCCTTCGTATTCCAAGATGGCATCCCCGACAAAGCGGGTGATGTCGAGGTTGTAGGTGATCAGAGCGTCCGGGGTTTGGATCTCCCCGGCTGCCAGCTTTTGCCGTAGGTCAGCACAGCGTGCGCGGCGGGCGATGACCTCGCGCCAGGTTTCGCTCGGCAACGCGAACGCCTCTGGCGCTGGGGTATTCCAATGCTGGCGGCGCTGCCGCAACTGCGGCGGATCGACGGCAATACCGCGGCGGATATCCTCTGGTAGTTGCTCATCCGGCACCTCGCAACCGTGCTTAACCGCCGGGTAGATATAATGATCGGGATTTTCTTGCAGCAGCCGCCAGATCCCGCTGGGTGCAAAAGCATTCCTGCAATTCTCGCGGGTACGGCGCAGCAAGAACGTTAGTATGGTGTTTTTGGCGATATAGCCGGTGATGTCTTCCTGGGTGTAATACGCCCCCATCTGTGCCCGGTCGTTGATGTATTTCTCAAATATATACCCCAGCACCTCGGGGTTAATGTCTTGTCCGCTGGCGGCGGGACGATCGTCCAAATGCCAGTTATAGCGGTCAAAGAAAGTGAACAGGGCTTCAAAAGCGGCATCGGGTATATGGATATCGCTGTTTTTGCTCTCCAAGGTATGCGAGTCAAACAAGCCGCCGTTCAGGTACGGGACTTTGCCCAACAGTTGGTTTATCTCATCGCTTCTTTTATCGCTGGGGGTGTCCAGCCCTTCGTGAAACAGGCGGTGTAAAAATTCACGATAAAATTTATCGAAGAATTGATCGTTGCCATAGCGTTGCTGGGTCTGCTGCAAGCGGTTTTGCAGATAATTAGTCTCTCCATTCAGGAACCCCTTTTTCTGGATGAAATAGATAAACATCAGGCGGTTCAACATCAATGCCGCGTATTCCTTCTTTCCGACAATGTTTTCGAGCCCGCTGATAAACCCCTCAAAGCGTTTTAACTCGGTTTGAAATTCACGATAAAAGGTTTTAGATATTTTCTCGGCATTGGCACTGAAAGCGAAGCGTACCCGTTCAACCACATCGACAATGGTCAGTGCATCCTCTTCCGCCAGCGGGAAAATTAAACCCTCCAGTTTCTCAATCAATCCCTGTAAAGCCTGACCTTCACGCCATTGCACCATCGCTACCCGCTGCGGGCGATGGTGCGGTCGGATCGATACCATCCAGTGCTGCTCGTTTGCGCCGTTCGCATTTTTTCCATAAGCGATGAGCAAATGTTCGTAATGGAACTTGCTCAGTTCGTGTAACAAGCGTTTCCTGTCGGCAGTGCTCAGGATTAAAAACCGCTGATCCTGACAAAAACAAACCGCAAACCCCCTTTTTTGGAATTTTGCTTGGATTTTAAATTTCTCGCCCGCTGGGTACGGCAAATAAACCGGCGCAGCGTGGGCTTCATCCCAGCCCTGTTCGATAAACAGATCCTCAAAGTTCCGTTCTCGAATGTATTTTTCTTGTTGCGCGCGTTTCATTATTTTTATGGGAACCGCGAAAAACTGTCAACGGGATAGGTGGTGAGGGGAAGGGGGATGATTACGTGTAACGTAAGCTGTTTATTTATAAACCTTCCCTCAATAGACTGGGCTGCCCTTATACCAACCCTGAAGAGCAGATAATCTGAGGCTCTGGTTTTTCATCGGTGTTTTTCGGTACTTCACATAAATCGCCAGCGCGCCAGAAATTCAAGAGCATCGCTGCCAGATCACGGTCCTTTATTTTAAATTTTATCTCCCGTTGCAATTTATTACTGGCAGTTTGCTTCAATGGCCAATGATAGATGTGCTCTATGGCATGTTTCAGGTCATCACTGTCTTCGTCTTTAATCAGCATCGAATCCTGTTTTCGCTGGTAATCGGATAAGCGCTTATATACCCGGTGACGGGTGCTGTTTTCGCTGCCCAATTGACCACCCAAGGTGGAATCCGCCTGGCGGCAGTAGTCCACTGCTTTTTCCACCAAGGCATGATGATCCTCGGCTGCCTGCATTGTTTCCTCTGTCGCTTCACAACGAAGCAATTCCAGTATCTTGTGTTGTGAGCGCGAGATGATTTCCCCCTCCCGATCGATAAGCGCCAGAAAATGGCGGTTGAGATTGTCTTTAATATATGCCACCACCCCTTTGGTTTTCTTGGATGTTTTCGCTGAATACACCACGTCTTGCAGTTTCTTAATGATGGCCGAAAGCCCTGGATCTTCCTTGATAGCCTGCTGCCATATATCATAAGCGCGGGAGATCAGGTCGGTTTCATCGTCGCCTTCTTCTTCCGCCTCCAACGGGACGTCGCCAGCGTAGAAGCGGCGGAAGGTTGCTTCGTTCTCCCCTTCAAAGAAGCGCTCATCAGAGCCGATGAGCTCGTTGTTCTCGGTCATCCGCTGGCGCAGCCGGTGGCGCAGATTGATAACCCGCTCTATGCCTTCTGCGGGCATGGCGCTGTAGCAGTAGATGGTAGCGGCGGTTTGCCCAATCCGATCCACCCGCCCGACGCGCTGGGTCAGGCGGATAATCGCCCACGGCAGATCGTAATTGACGACGATATGGGCGTCTTGCAGGTTGACCCCTTCGCTGAGTTTGTCGGTGGTGAGCAGTACCCGTAGCTCATCGGCGGCGGGGATTGCCGCCGCATTGGCGCGCGGGCTGAAACGCTGGATGGTGGATTGCAAGCACTGGGTATCGCTGTGTACGACCCCCAAGGCGTTGATGTCTTCCCTTAAATGGCGGTGCAGGTAATCCACGGTATCCTTATATTGGCTGAAGATCAGGATTTTTTCATTGCCGTGGGTTGTAACGCACAATGTACGCAATGCGTCCAGTTTGCGATCCTGGCTGTGATCCCAGTGTTCCACTCTGGCGGATATGCGCAACAGAACTTCGCTGTCGCTGCGCAAATCAACCTCTAAGGAGGGATCAAAATAGCGGCTGCTTATCCAGTCAAAATGGCGCTGGTGATCCTCGTTGAGGGTTGCCAATAGCCGCTCTCCAGCGATCAGGCATTGTTCCCATTCGGTCGGCGCGGTATTGCCATCGCCATCGCTCCACTGGCTTTCATCGTCCTCTTCTTCCTGATCATCCATGATGGCGGGTAACACCTGGCCGATCGGGAGCGCCTCGCCTTTGGTAATCGCAGCGACCAACATGGCGTTGCGCAATATATGCCGCCGTAATGACAGCAAAAAAGCGTCGCCGCCGCTTTCCAGACGTTTGAATAAACCGGTGCGGGCAAAACCGCGCAAGCGTCTGCCAGCGCGGCTTAGATGCTTTATTATTTTTATATCATCACCGCTTGCAGTTTGCTCGGCGGTGGCGATCAGGTAGTGTTTTAAGCCGTAACGCGGCAGCTTAAGGTTGGCTATCCATTCCACCACCTGATCGGAGTACAAGCGGGCGTATTGATCATCGTCTGCCAGCTTGAAGTCCAAACGGCGCGGCTCGCGCTGCGGGAAATAAAACCGATTGCCGTCGGCGAAGGTTAAATAATACCGACATTTCGCCGGGTCATATTCGGCGTAGTGTTGTTTGATATGGGCGCGGGTGCGGCGCACCATGAACAAACGCATTAATTCCCGCCAATCGTCCACTTGTTCGCTGAGTTCAAATGCCGCTAACGAGGAGGTCAGTATCCTAGGGTGCTTGGCGCGGAACGCTACCGCGCCGCCGCTGCTGTCTATCATCTCTTGAGGGACGATGCCTAGATCCTCGCCACCGTCCAGAAACAGCAACAACTGGCTGGCGATGTCCTGATAGGCTTTGTTATAAGGGGTTGCGGTTAGCATAATGACCCGACAATCATTATGGCGAATATAATCGCGTACCTGCTGATGGCGGAATGATTTGCGATTGCGCAGGTTGTGGGATTCATCCAGGATGACCAACCTGTAACGGTGCATGTCCTTTAAATCATCCACCTTACCCAGCGACAACGTATTCCCGGCTATCAGATATTTGTGCAGGTGCTGTTTCCAGTTTTGCAGCAATGCCGGCGGGCAGATGACCAATACGTTATGGCCGTGATCTTCCTGGAATACTTTCGCCACCGCAGTGGCGACCAAGGTCTTACCTAGGCCGACCACATCACCGACAATCACCCCGCGCTGATGGTTGAGGCGTTGCGCCGCCAAAGACACCGCTCGTTGCTGGTGTTCCAGCAGGTCTTTTGCCAGATCCGGCGGTAGGCGAAAGCGTTCGGATTCCGAAATCGCTTGGCGCGATAAATGCCATGCTGTTTTGATGTATATGTAGTATGGCTGGACTGGCCCGTTGGCCCAGCTTGCTTCTATGATCTCTGCCAGTTCATCGCTGATGTCGATGCTCCAGGCGTCATCCCAGCGTTGTTCAAACCAATCGGCGAGCTTTTGCGCCGCATCTTGCTCCACTACGTCTACATTCAGCTCGCCGTTTTGCGCCAACCCGGACAGGGTGAGGTTGCTGCTGCCGACAAAACCGGTCAGCGAGGCAATGCGGTCGGCGCGATGAACCAAATACAGCTTGGCGTGCAGCGGGTGCCGGGTGTAGAGCTTTACTTTTAATCGACCGCCGCGCAATTGCCCGGCCAGGAGCCGCAGGGTGTCCTGATCGCTGTTTGTCGGCGTCCCGTAGGTAAGCTGGCGGGCAAAACTGACGCTCATGCGGCGGCGTAATTGGGCCACTTCGCTCTGCGTCATGCGGCTGATCCCGCTGCCGTATAAATGCTTCACGGCGTTGTCGGGATCGGAGGTCATACCGACCAGTAGCCGGCAGTATTGGCCGTTTTCTCCGCTGAGCGCGTCTATGTGCGGTCTCAGCTTCGCCCAGCCGCGAAGGTTAAAATAACCGACGCAAAAATCAGCGCGCCGAGCATCTTCGAGCATTGCGCCCAGCCCAGCCATTAATTTGTCGTTTATGTTGTCGTATATAGTTGGCATAGCAGCATTATAACGTTCAAGAGGGGCTTTGCTGCAGGAGGCAAACAAAGGCGGCCTCGAAAAACATTGAATGGGATTGGGGGTGGCACCCCATAAGTCGTTGCTACGTTTGATGCTGCTGCGCTTAGCGCTCTGGGAATGCTGGGTTATGATGCTAGAGCATGATAAGAATAGCCCCTTCCTGCATACTTCAAGTAGCATGAGTATAAAACTTTGAATCAGGAAAAATACAAAAATATGATTTGCTCTTTTACTCGACATATATTCTTGGACGGACACTTTGAGATCACGTATGACACTAACCATTCGTTCCCTAAGCGCTAAGGACCAAGCCGATTGGCGCCGACTGTGGACCGCGTATCTGGAATTCTACAATTCCAGCGTGACCGAGGAGGTGTATCAGACAACCTTCACACGGCTGCTAGACGCAAACCGTCCGCAGCAAAACGCTCTGATAGCGCTAAATGACGGGCAGGCAGTTGGACTCGTGCATTATATATTTCATCCCCATAACTGGCGCGTTGAGGATGTGTGTTATCTTCAAGACCTATATACTGATCCCTCTGTGCGCGGCAAGGGTATCGGTCGTGCATTAATTGAGGCAGTCTATGAAGCTGCTGATGCCAATGGAACGCCAGCGGTTTACTGGCTGACCCAAGATTTCAATGAAACGGCACGGCGGCTTTATGATCGCGTGGCAGCACTCACGTCCTTCATCAAGTATCAGCGGCGTACTTGATCTGTCGAAACCTTGAAATCATCACTGAACGCGTTCGCGTGCTGCGCGTAGGAAGGCGAATAGATTTGTTAGGCTTTTGGTTTGATTTCAAGCAGGGTTGTTTGATCGGTAAAAGTAGTTTGATGTTTCACATACCGATAATGCATGTTTTGCCATTTTCTTTTTGGCGATATCAATGCACGTGCAAATTCTATTGATGTAGCAATATATCGTACAGTGGTGTCGCTAGGAACTTGGGAAGAGCACCCTAGACTTTCCAGATCCTTTTTCTCTTTGCCATTTTGGCCAGCATTTGAAGACGTAACGTCTGTAACTTCGCAACGAACAATTACATTCTGATGTGAGTTGAGTAAAACAATGTCGTTTCCATCAACGCCGGCACTTGTTGAGGGATGACATTCTTTAATGGAGCATTTGGGATACTTGTTTGATAGCCATTCTAATGCTGAAATTGTTCTTTCTGTCGTTGCAAGTATATTTATTACTTCCACGAAATTTTCACTGGCTTTTCCGATCAATTCTTCATTGAGAGGAAGAGAAATTTTGAGTCTCTTGAGATTCAAACCCCAAATGCTAGAATCTGTGCCAATACTTAACTGAGTATCTCTTGCCCGATCAACAATCAAACGGTGAGTCCTTCTTAGCACCTTTATTGCTTCGGGGATAGAAGTACCACAAATTGGTTTGATTAAATGTGCCATGCTTTCTTTCTCATTCATTTTAACAATTGACATATCTTATTGGATTCGCTGCACCTTTGCGAAAAAAAGAAGCAATTGATTTATATCTCAATTTATCGCGAACATGATTATTTGCTGTAACACCGTTAAAGCCCCAGCGGGTTTTGCCGTCTTTGGGGGCAGGATACCACTCTTTTATTTGATAGACCTCGCGTGTTAAACCACGGTATGTGGCAACTGCATATTTTGCTTTTTCTCTTCTTCGGCCAACAACCCAACGCTTTTGGGTGGCCTTGTATAGATCTGATTCAGTCATATCACGGCGATATTCCTTATTGAGATTGATTAACATGATTGGTTCGGCAGTAGCCAATTCCTCGGCTTCATACATTGCTGATATTTCTTCTGTTGTTTTCAGACCATAATCATTGGAATAGTGCCCACCTTGAATATTTAACAGGTTTTCCTTGCCTATAAAATCAATCAGAGAGGCTTCTATTTCAAATGCGGTTTCTTCTGTAAGGCCGTGTCTCAAAATAAAATGCTGTACCTTCTGCCCAGAGTTAATGATCTCACGGATCTTTTCTAATTTTTCTGTTTTTCCGTCAATATCTATGCCCCATTCAAGATGATTAAAGATTCTGTTCCCGGTGCCTTTTCCAACATAGAACACCTTGCCTGTTTTTGGATCTTTAAGAAAATAGACATAATAGCCCAATTGTTCAATGACGGCTGTGCTAAACATTGTTTCTCCTTGAGAGTCGTAAGAGGATAGGGGACTTTCGCCGATGTGCCCCTCAAAAAACTGCGCGAAACTAGCTTTTCGAGGTGCCCATCAGTAAATTAACAATACCGTACTTAGATAGCGCCGCTGTGAGAAGCGTGGTATGGTTTATGCAACCTAGGGATGCAAAAGCGCTGATGGTACGGGTGCTGCGATCATTCCGTGCGGCTGCCCGCCGCTTGATGCTTGACTAACACATTACAGGAGCTTGACATGCCTTGCAGTATGACCGCCTTCGCACACCTCAAGCAGACCACCGCGATCGGCGTGGTTGAGTGTCGCCTGCGCACCCTGAACAGCCGTTATCTGGACCTGCACCTCCATCTTGCGGATGCGTTGTACACCGTGGAGGGGAAGATAAGGGAACGCCTGTCGGCGCGGCTCAAGCGCGGTCGGATTGAATGCCATGTGCAACTGGAGGAAGCGGGAGAAGCGGCAGAGCTGGTCATTAACCAAGCCGTGGCGCGCCGCGTACTGTCCGCCTGCAAACAAATTGCGCTGCATGCGGGGCAGTCCACCGCGATTAACCCGATGCACGTTTTGCGCTGGCCTGGGGTTATCCAGCCACCGCTTCGGCAGCAACACCTGCAGTCCGCCGACTCGGTTGTATTGCCGATCGTAGAGCAGGTCGTGAATGCTCTGATCAATGCCCGACAACGTGAGGGCGAAGCTTTAGCGGCGCGCTTGCGCGAACGCTGCGATGCCATCGACAGTATCGTCACTGCGCTGCGGCGGAAATTGCCTGACCTCATTGAGCGTCAGCGCGACCGCTTGCAGCAACGCCTGAAGGTGCTGTTGAGCGCCGTTGACCAACACCCTGTAAGCGAACTGCGTACCGATCAGGAGATCGCCATCTTGGCGCAGAAAGCGGATATCACCGAAGAGCTTGACCGCCTCGACACCCACCTGATCGAAGTCCGTCGATTGCTGAGCAGCAACGCTGCTGTCGGTCGTCAACTGGAGTTCCTAGTGCAGGAGCTAAACCGCGAAGCCAATACTTTGGGCGCAAAATCAAACGCCATCGAAACCAGCCATGCGGCTATCGAACTCAAACTTTTGATCGATCAACTGCGTGAGCAAGTGCTAAATATAGAGTGATCTCCCGATCCTTGCGCCCGCAGCCCGCCACTATGCCAGAGCCTTCACCCGCCCTCGACCATACCCGGCGTCGAGCCGAAAGCGCAGGCTGTACTGGGGCTAGGGGCTTGGGGGGAAGGGAGTACCGCGTTTAGGGGGGGTAAACACGCCTGTGTTTTTTAATTTTTAATAAGGAGCGCCTAACGGCGCATCGTTCGCTGACCGGCATAGACCGCTCAGCGGCACCATAAAATTACCGCTGGAGGGTTCTTCTTCTCCGATACATCGGCGCATTGCCAATAGCAGGCTTCCCCCAATACCAACGCCGTTACCCTCCTTAGACTCCTGAGATGTGCTAGGCAACGCCTAGCATCTCAGGATTAAAAATATTAAAAATCCCAGAGCCCTAATCGCCGTATGCTATTGTATGGAAGCCCTTTTCTGTGGAGACGGAACATTGGCCGAATCGTACACGATAGCGTCCTCCGTCAGATCATCCCCAGTCTGTACCTCAATGACCATCAGTGGCTGCGTTTGAAGGTTCCTTAGACGATGCAACTGGCCGCTCTTGAGCGCGACCGATTGGCTCGCTCGCAGGCGAAGCTCAGCACCGCCGTGCAGGGTCACTGCCGCTATGCCGTGGACGACCGTCCAGTGTGCAGCGCACGCGGCAGGTAGTTGCAGGCTGACCTCTTGCTCCCCCCATAACGTAAGCCGCCCCACCTTAAAATCGGCACCGCTATCCAGTACGGTGTAGCGGCCCCAGGCGTATCCGATGGTACGGTGGCGCACATGGGTCGGGTGGCAGCGCTGCTCCAAGGCGTTGTAGATCTGCCTGACATCCTGCGCGTCCGCTTTATTGAGCACCAACAGCGCGTCATCTGTGTCGATAACGATCGTATCTTGCAGACCAACTGCGGCAACCACCCGAGAAGCGGCGGCATGGATCGTACAGCCATGACTGGCGTGCGCGATCACGTCACCGTGCAATCGATTGCGTGCTGGATCGGGGGGTTGTAGATCGCCAAAAGCGCCCCAATCCCCCACGTCATCCCAGCCTAGATTGCAGGGTACGACCGCTGCATTCAGGGTATGCTCCATCACCGCGTAGTCGATCGACTCCGCACGCACCGCGGCATACCCGGCAGGCTCAAGTTCAATCTGGGTGCCACCATCCGGGGCGCTCAACTGCGCCGCCACGGTCATGCATTGTTGACAGGCGGCGAAAATATCGGCACAGTGCAGCGCAAGTTCGTTCAGCATCGTGCCTGCGGTAAAACAGAACATGCCGGAATTCCACAAAAAACACCCTTGTTGGAGGTATTCGCGCGCTTTTTCTGGGGAGGGTTTTTCGATAAATCGCAGCACCTTGTCAGCAGCATGTTCAATATAACCGTAAGCGCTCTTCGCTTTGGCGGGGGTGATGCCAAAGGTGACCAGCTTATGATCCGCCGCGATACGCGCCGCCTGATGCACTGCGGCAGCCAATGACGCTTCATCAGATATCACATGATCGGCTGGTAGCACCAGCAGCATGGCTTCGTCGCCATGAGTTTTATGCGCCCAGATGCACGCGACAGCGATCGCCGCCGCGGTATTGCGACCACTCGGCTCAAGGATAAAATGCTGCCTGATACGATGGCAACTGGCAGGCGCAAGAGCTTGGTATTGAGTCCGGGTTTCCAGCAACAGATCGCGGCCGGTCACGGTAACGATGTCATGAACGGAAGGCAGGGCGGCGGCGCGCATAACCGTGTTTTGCAGTAACGTCGTACGTCCACCGACCGGCGCAATAAAAGGTTTAGGGTATTTTTTGCGCGACAGCGGCCATAATCTGGAGCCGACGCCACCGCTTAATATCACTGGGATCAATGCAGAAACCTTACCGTCAGACGGTAGTGAGAGGTTAATGTTGAGGTTAATGTGAGCGGGGCTGGTCTAGTGGGGGAATGTTATAAATCCATAACCGAATGGGGGCTTACGTTACAGGTGATTATGCCCCTTCCCCCACCCCCCCATCCCGTTGCCGTTTTTCGATGTAACGGTATATGCTCAGTTTGGAACGGCCTGCGCCGCGCTGCAAGTGCTGCGCTGAAGCGGTTTAGCGCGGTTTCCCCAGCGGCAGGTGCATCCCCAGCGTTTGGGGCTTCAGGCAATGCCGCAATGACCGCACGATACACCCTTCAGGCCTGTGTGTAAAAACCCGTATGAGCCTGCGAGAGACGACAGTTGCTTCCTTGAAACATTGCAAAATCCTGTCAATGCCCCTTCTGCACGCCAGCGTACCCCTTCCACGACGGCTCATTTTATATCAACTATGGAAACCCTTGGGCGGGCCTCGTGCCCTTTCCTTTAAAATTTGCGGTACCCCCGAATAACTCACCACGGAGCCTTACTATATGCCTAAAACCGATATTCAGATTGCGCGCGACACGCCGGCAAAACCGATCACAGCGATCGGCCAGCGGTTAGGCCTTGACAAGGATGTATTGATCCCTTACGGCCATACCAAAGCAAAAATTGATCTGGATTACCTCCATTCACTAAGCGACCAACCGGAGGGCAAGCTGATCCTCGTGACGGCGATCACCCCCACCCCAGCCGGTGAAGGCAAAACAACCACTTCGGTGGGGCTTGTCGATGGTCTCAATCGCATCGGCAAAAACGCCGTCGTGTGTTTGCGTGAACCGAGTCTTGGTCCCTGTTTTGGCGTAAAAGGCGGTGCCGCCGGCGGTGGCTACGCGCAAGTGATCCCGATGGAAGACATTAATCTGCATTTCACCGGCGATTTTCACGCTATCGGCTGCGCCAATAACCTCTTGGCGGCGCTGATCGACAACCACATCCACCACGGCAATGCACTGGATCTGGATGCGCGCCGCATATCTTGGCGCCGAGCGGTAGATATGAACGACCGCGCACTGCGTGAAATCACCGCGGCGCTTGGTGGCATCAGTAACGGCTTCCCGCGCAGCGATGGCTTTGACATCACCGTCGCCTCGGAGGTTATGGCGATCTTTTGTCTGGCCACCGATATCCATGACCTCACCCAGCGATTAGGTAATATTGTCGTCGGCCAAACGCGCAACCGGCAACTCGTGCGGGCACGCGAGCTCGCCGCTGAGGGTGCCATGACGGTGCTGCTCAAAGACGCTCTGGCACCGAATTTGGTACAAACGCTGGAGCATAATCCGGCGATCATCCACGGCGGCCCATTTGCCAACATCGCGCACGGTTGCAACTCGGTGATAGCCACCCGGGCATCGCTAAAGCTGGCGGATTACGTGGTCACCGAAGCGGGTTTTGGCGCTGATCTGGGAGCCGAGAAATTCTTCGACATAAAATGCCGCAAAGCCGGGATCAAACCTGCTGCGGTGGTGTTGGTCGCCACGTTGCGGGCGCTGAAAATGCACGGCGGCGTTGGCTTAGCGGATCTCAAGGCCGAGAATGTCGCTGCGGTCACTGCTGGCTGTACCAATCTACAGCGCCACTTAGCCAACCTGAAGGTATTTGGCGTCCCTGCGGTGGTTGCTATCAATCAATTCTCTGGGGATACTGAAGCCGAGATGCAAGCGGTGATCGAGGCGGCGAGCGCTGAGGGTGCCACTGCTATCCAGTGCTCCCACTGGGCTGATGGCGGGGCCGGCACCGAGCAGTTGTCGGCGCATGTCGTGAAGCTGGCGGAATCGGGTGCGGCCGCATTTAAACCGCTCTATGATGATGCGATGCCGCTCATCGACAAAGCACAGACAATCGCCAAAAGAATCTACCGGGCGTCAGGCATCAGCGTTAGCCAAGCGCTGCGCAACCGCTTCGCTGCATTGCAGGATGCGGGGTTCGGCGGGTTCCCGCTTTGCATGGCCAAAACGCAATACAGCTTCAGTACGGATCCAGCCTTGAAAGGTGCCCCCGAAGGCCACGAAATCGTCATCCGCGAACTCCGCTTGTCCGCCGGTGCCGAATTTGTGATCGCCGTTTGTGGCGACATAATGACCATGCCCGGGTTACCTAAAACCCCCGCCGCTGAAGCGATCGGCATCAACAGCGCCGGTCAGATCGACGGGTTGTTTTAAATGTCGGACACTTCGGAAAAACCCGCTTCGCTAGTTTTCCGAAGCACCCTGCGGGGCTTTTGCCTATGGGGGGCAATGACCTTCCCAGCCATCACTTCATGGCACCGCTGACCGCTCTTTGCCGATCAGCGAACGGCACACTGCAGGCGCTCCTAATTAAAAATAAAACGATATTTCTTTTCCCCATCCCTTTGAGGTCTTTCGAGGTACCCTGTACTTGGTCTATTTTTTGAGTTCACTTTAATGCCTCACTTTTACTGTAAAGACAAAAAAATTCTCATCACTACAAATTTTAAAGTAATGAGCAGTTCGCTCAGATATTTTTCCAACCACGTTTGCACACACTGTATTGAATTAGAGAAATTATTCCCATTAGGAATTTTAATCCAATTAGAAAATTGGCTCCCATTTTTTATTAAAAAAAACTATGTTTGTTTTTTAGAGCATTATTTATTAGTCAGGAACCCATATGAAAAAATTGTCTCTTTTTATAAGGATAAATTCTTAAAGCTTTATTCAAGTGATAGTGAACTACAAAGTTCTCAAAAAATTCTCCTTCCTTATTTGGGTATTGATGAAAAAATAGATTCTAAAACCCAAATTAAAGATAAATTAATCAATACTTCGTTTGATGATTTTATTTACATGTTGCCAAAAATATACAATGCTGATCTCCACCTGACACCACAGCATTGGGTAATGTACCCGCTTTTATTCAAAACAACAGCCACTACAAAAAACCAAAACCAACCGATTATACAACCTAGAAAAATAAAAAGACTTTCTTTTAGGCATATAAAGATATTGAAAATAGAAAATACAGCAGAAATGAAGATTTTTAGTGCTAAAATAAATTTTGATATTAATATAAAAAAATACCATACTCAAGAAATAAAAGACCCAAACATATCTTCCGATTCAATAAAGATCATCAACCAAATTTATGCAAAAGATTTTGAAATTTTTGGTTACCCAAAGATTTAACAGACGCTTCAGAAAACTCTCTTTTTGAGTTATTCTTAGGTTCTTTTGTGGTGTATAAATCAACTAATTATAATCAAGCGGTTGCCCCCCATCCTGTTTCAGATTTTCGAGGTACCCTTTGGTGATTTTAAAGCTAAAAGGAGCAGTACATGTCCATCTCTCAACAATTTCACACCACCAGCTATGCCTCAATGACACCCGCGCAGCTAGGGCGTCGGTTAACCGGCTTCGGGGTCAATTTGCTGGTGCGGGAGATAAGCTCCTATGCCGCTTCGCTGGTCACGGTGTTGGGGTTGCAATTGATTCGCCAAGATGCGCCGCAGTACGCGCTGCTGGCATGGCCACCGCTGGATGCCAGCGACAGTGACAACCGCCATGCGCACCTGCTGCAAGTGCATGCCGATGCGACCTATGCGAACCACCCTCTGTTAGCGCTTTTACCCGAGTTCGGGGTGCGCGGCGCTGGCATTGAATTGCGTTTATACGGTGCCGATCCGGATGCAGTGGTTATCCGCGCTGCGCGCCAGGGCTGGGGTATCATTGCCGCTGCCCACGATAAACCGCACGGCTTGCGGGAGGCTTTTGTCAGCGACTCTGAGGGGTATTGCTGGGTACCCTCGCTGCCATTAGCGGTTGCTCCGGGCTAAAAATGCCAAAACCGCTACGGCGCCGGTGTTTCAGCCGCCATGCCGCGCAGCTACAGTCATCAGCACAGCGCAGCGGCACCTCAAAAACCGAAGCAAAGCGGATTCTTCGAGGCACCTTATGGGACTTGTCTATTGGGGCAAGGGTTATCCATCATTGGCTTACGTTACAGGCGATTGCCCCCCTTCCCCCACCCCCCTAGGTTTTCGAGATGCCCCATAGATGGTAGCGATACACAGCCAGAAGCTGGTCTCTTATTGCCTGAAGCCGCTGCTCTTCAGCGTTGCTTTCTTGCCCGCGGCATGGCTGATATGGGCTTTTATCAGCGATGAGCTGGGCGCTAATCCGGTGGAGACAATCACCCACCACAGCGGTGATTGGGCGCTGCGTTTTTTGCTGATCACGCTGTGTGTTACCCCGCTGCGGCTATTCAGCGGATGGGTGTGGTTGACGCGCTTACGCCGCATGTTGGGGCTTTATTGCTTTTTCTATGTAGTGCTGCATTTTATGACGTACCTGGTCCTAGACGCTGGATTTGATGTGGCGTATATCGTTGAAGATGTACTCGATCGCCTTTACATTACCGCAGGATTTCTTGCCTTTTCGATATTGATACCGCTGGCGATCACTTCCAACCGCTGGATGTTGCTTAAACTCGGCCCGCTGCGCTGGCGGCGGCTACACCAGGCAGTTTACGTTGCTGCGACGGCGGGGGTATTGCACTTTTTGTGGTTGGTAAAGGCGGACCTGCGTGAGCCATTGATCTACTTGGGTTGCTTCGTAATACTGATGTTATTGCGGCTCCCAAGGGTCAAAAATTGGCTGTCAAAGCAGCAAAGAGCATCCGCCGCACGGCATTAGCACCCTCATCGCTTGGGCACTTCGAAAAACCAACTGTGCCCGCTTTTCGAGGTGCCCGGTTGATAATATAGGCCGCACCGAGCGACCTAATTGTCGTACGGCGTATGCTGTGGCTATACTGCTGAACGCATACCAAACACCTAATGGCTCTCGCGTTGCTTGAGTTGTGCCATGACCTTTAAAAAACCCTCGGATGAAGAGCGCGCGCTGTTTCGCCAAGCCGTGCGTGAGGTACGCCCGCTAACCGATGATGGGCGAGTGCCCTCTCACCATCCTCCTGCGTCCTTGCCAGCGCGACCGCGGTCGCGGCCGCGACGAGGCCTATCCGCCAGCGCTATGCGATGCAATGGCGATGGCGATGGTGCTTGGCTGATACCTAAGGCGTTAGCAATAACGCCCAAAGAGCACGACAAGCCCCTCGGGGTGCGAGCGAACCCCGAGGCAGCGAAGCACGGGCTGCACAAACGGCTGCGCAAGGGCAAGGTGCGCTTTACCGATCAGCTAGACCTGCACGGCAAAACCGTACGCGCAGCTTTGACCGCGGCCGAGCGCTTCTTGGAGGCTTCATTGCAGGATCACACCCGATGCGTGCTGATCATCTCTGGGAAGGGGCGTTTCTCTCCCCATGGCGCGGTGTTGCGACCGGCCCTAGAGTGCTGGCTAAAAGACCAGAAAGACCATCAGCGCATCTCCGATTATTGTCCCGCATGCCCCTGCGACGGCGGTGACGGTGCTTTTTATGTGCTGTTAACGCCCCCCTAAGACCAACGGCGCGCCAGCAGGCGATGCACTAGGTCTCAATTGGCATCTTCTGCTGCTGACAGCGCGGGTGCACGCCAATGCCAAAACGCTGAAACAGTCCCTCAAAAACCAAGGGGCGTGGAAATTGGCATGTGCCCGCTGAAAATCAGACAAAAAGCGCACTCCTTTGAGGAGAAATAACCTTTGGGCACCTCGGAAAATGGCAATGGGATGGAGGGTTGGGGGAAGGAATATGATCACATATAACGTAAGTCGTTGATTTATAACCCTTCCACCCAATAGACAAATCCCGCAGGGAACCCCCTTTTGCACGCATGGACTCCGCATCATGAACGTTTGACAGTAGGTTCCCTAAGCCTTGCTTAGTTCTCCAAGAGGCTGCCCTGTTCGGGGCACAACAGATGTTACCCTGCTATAATCTACGCTGACTGATAAGATCGCTGCACCGGCTGGGGTCAACGCCTCAAACCCCATTTTTCGAGATCTCTGAGAGACTCCTTTACCCTCTCACCGTTATCAAGCCAATCGCACAGGATTAGCGCGCCTCATGCACCATTATCCCAAAGCCCAAGGGCTCTACGATCCGCGCTACGAAAAAGACAGTTGCGGGGTTGGTTTTATCGCCCACGTCAAGGGGCAGCGCAGCCATCAGCTCGTCGCAGATGCGTACCAGATCCTGTGCCGCATGAGTCACCGCAGCGCTTGTGGAGCGGAGGCCAACAGCGGTGACGGGGCTGGCGTACTGACGGCGATACCGCATGATTTTTTTTTCCGCGTGATGGGCGATATGTTGCCGACGCCCTTACCGGCAGCGGGACGTTACGCGGCCGGTATCGCATTTTTGCCGCAGGACAAAGCCGCGCAAGCGCAAGCGAAAACCGAGTTTTCGCGGATAACAGCCGCGCACGGTCAGCGATTGTTGGCTTGGCGTTCGCTGCCGACGGCTGCCGATGCCGCCGACTTGAGCGCCTCAGTGCGCGCTTGCGAGCCGCTGATAGAGCAGGTCTTCATTGCCGCCGCCGATGGAGTAAGCGATAGCGACTTCGAGCGATTGACCTATGCTATCCGCAAACAAGCGACGCATCGGATGCAGGCATTGGCCCCCCAGCATCGTTTTTACCTGTGCTCGCTGTCACCGACGACGATCGTTTATAAAGGGCAGCTTACCCCGCAGCAGCTTTACGTTTATTACCCTGATCTGCAAGCAACGGACTATACCTCCCATCTGGCAATGGTGCATTCACGCTTTTCCACGAACACCTTTCCCTCGTGGGAGCGCGCGCAACCGAATCGGATAAGCTGCCATAACGGCGAGATCAACACCATTCGCGGCAACATCAACTGGATGCAGGCACGCGAAGGGATGATGGAAAGTGAGCTTCTTGGGGACAATTTGGCTCGCATATTGCCGATCATTGAGCACAATTGCTCGGATTCCGGGGTGTTCGATAATAGCCTTGAGTGTTTGCTGATGGCCGGGCGCTCCCCAGCCGAAGCGCTGATGATGATGATCCCGGAAGCGTGGGAGAATGATCATCTGATGGCGGCGCGTAAGCGCGATTTTTATGAATACCACGCCTGTTTGATGGAACCGTGGGATGGACCGGCATCGATATTGTTCACCAATGGTCACTGCATTGGTGCCGTCCTTGATCGCAATGGCTTGCGTCCCAGCCGCGTTACGCTGACCCATGACGATCGGCTGATCGTCGCTTCCGAGGTTGGCGTGCTGCCGCTTGAAGCGGCGATGATCAAACGCAAGACGCGCTTGCAACCGGGGCAGTTGCTGGTCGTTGATTTCGAACGCCAGGCGATCATCCATGATGCACACATCAAGCAGCGCACCAGTCAGCAACGGCCGTATGGCGCATGGCTGCAAGCCCAGCGCTTTGAGCTTGATCAGCTGCCGGTTGATGACGCCAAGGTGCACGGCTATGCCCCTCACACCGTCGCGCAACGCCTGCGCGCCTTCGGTTATACGCACGAGACGATGCAGTTTATGCTGCTGCCGATGGTCATCGAAGGGCGCGATCCGGTTGGTTCAATGGGCAACGACAGCGCCTTGGCGTGTTTGTCTGAGCGCCCCCGTTTGCTGTACGACTACTTCAAGCAGTTGTTTGCCCAAGTAACCAACCCGGCCATCGATTCGATCCGCGAAGAATGGGCGATGTCGTTGCAGTGTTACATCGGCCCTGAGGGTAATTTGCTGACCAGCACCGCCGCACATGCCAAACGTTTGCGTCTGGCGCAGCCGTTACTGGATAACCGCCAACTGGCGGCGCTAAAGCATATCAACCAGCGCGGCTTCCGGGCGCACACGATCGACATTTGTTGGGATAGAGGGGCAAAAGACGCTGGCGCTGGCGATGGCGATGGCCTTGAGCAGGCTTTAGCGCGCATTTGCGCCGAGGCTGAACAAGCAATTGACAACGGCTACAGCCTGATCGTGCTCTGCGATCGCGGGATCGATCACAAGCATGTCCCGAGCAGCGCGCTGCTCGCCTGCGGCGCGGTGCACCATCACCTGATCCGCTGCGCCAAGCGCACCCGTATTGGTATTGTGGTGGAGACCGGCGAAGCGCGCGAGGTACACCATTTCTGCTTGTTGGCAGGCTATGGTGCCGACGCCATCAACCCCTACTTGGCGTTTGAGTCCCTGTGGCAAGCATTGCGCAGCGGTCAGTTGGCGCTCTCCATCAGCGATGAGGAGGTCGTCGCTCGCTATATAAAAGCCGCGCTCAAAGGGATCTTGAAAGTGATAGCGAAAATGGGGATTTCGACGCTGCGCAGCTACAAAGGGGCACAAATATTCGAGGCTGTCGGTCTGCACGAAACGGTCGTTAAGCGCTGCTTTCGCGGTACCGCCAGCCGCCTCCAAGGGGTCGATTTTAAGGTGCTGGCCGAGGAATTACAGCAGCGTCACGATCTCGGCTATGCGCTTCCTGTTGGTGCGGCTACGGGTGATGCCGACAACGTCCGCCTGCCTAACCCAGGCGAGTTTCATTATCGCCTTGGCGGCGAATCGCACGCTTGGCAGCCGACGACCATCGCTGCGTTACAGGCAGCGGCGCGCAGTAATAGCCTAGAGGCGTATAAACGCTACGCCAGCGCGATCAATCAGCATACCGAGGGGCACACCACTTTGCGCGGTTTGATGCGCTTGCGCGAAGCGGCTAACGGCGACAGCGTTGCGTTAGCTCAAGTTGAGCCAGCGGCGGCGATCGTCAGACGCTTTTGCAGCGGCGCGATGAGCTTCGGCTCGCTGTCCGCCAAGGTGCACGAAACCCTAGCGATCGCGATGAACCGCATCGGCGCACGCTCCAATTCTGGCGAAGGCGGTGAAGACGCAGCGCGTTATCACCCAGACCCCAACGGCGATTGTCGGCGCTCGGCGATCAAGCAGGTAGCGTCAGGGCGCTTTGGGGTAACGCTCAACTACCTGATCAATGCCGACGAATTGCAGATCAAGGTCGCCCAAGGTGCCAAACCCGGTGAGGGCGGTGAACTGCCCAAGCACAAGGTAGATGCAGTGATCGCGAGGATCCGCCATTCAACCCCTGGAGTCGGCTTGATCAGCCCACCGCCGCATCACGATATTTACTCGATCGAAGATCTAGCGCAACTGATCTACGACCTCAAGAACGCCAACCCAAAGGCACGTATCAGCGTCAAGCTGGTGTCCGAGGTTGGCATCGGGGCGATCGCCGCCGGGGTCGTCAAAGCGCATGCCGATCACATTCTGATCTCGGGTCACGATGGCGGCACCGGTGCCTCCCCGCTGACCAGCATCCGACACGCTGGCCTGCCTTGGGAACTGGGGTTGGCTGAAGCGCATCAAACCTTGGTACACAACGATCTGCGCTCGAGGGTTACGCTACAAACCGATAGCGGGCTGCGTACCGGTCGTGATGTCGTGATCGCCGCCTTGCTGGGCGCTGAGGAGTTCGGTTTCGCAACTGCACCGCTAATTAGTCTCGGCTGCATCATGATGCGAAAATGCCACCTCAATACCTGTCCGGTAGGAATCACCACCCAAGACCCGCGGCTGCAGAAAAAGTTCAGTGGTGTCCCAGAGCAGGTGATCAACTACTTGTTTCTGGTCGCTGAAGAAGCGCGCGAGGAACTCGCACGGCTTGGTTTTTGCAGTATTGACGAAGCCATCGGGCGCAGCGATGCGCTGGTCGCCGATGCCGACATGCGGCATTGGAAATCAGCCGGCATCGATCTGAGCCCGCTCCTTGAGAATGCGCTAAGGCCACGCCCGGGCGTTGGGGTGCGCTGTACCACCTCCCAAGATCACGGTCTCTCGCAAGCCCTTGATCACCGTCTGATCGCCGCCGCTTTGGGCGCGCTGCAACAGCAACAGTCGCTGACGGCGGAGTTCCCCATCCACAATGCGGATCGCGCCGTAGGGACGATGCTGAGCCACACCATCTGCAAGCGCTACGGTGCGCAGGGCTTACCCGACAACACCATCACGCTGCGCTTTGTTGGCAGCGCCGGGCAGAGCTTTGCAGCATGGTTAGCGCCTGGAGTAACGATGACGCTTGCTGGCGAAGCCAACGACTATAGCGGCAAAGGGCTCAGCGGCGGTCGCATCGCCATCTTTCCCCCACCGGATGCGCTGTTCGCCGCCGCCGATAACGTTATCGTCGGCAACGTATGTTTGTATGGCGCGACGGCAGGCGAAGCCTATATCAGCGGTCACGCCGCTGAGCGGTTTGCGGTGCGTAATTCGGGCGCACACGCTGTGGTCGAAGGAGTCGGAGATCATGGTTGCGAGTACATGAGTGGTGGGATAGTGGTCGTGCTGGGGCCTACTGGCCGCAATTTCGCCACCGGCATGAGCGGCGGCATTGCCTACGTCCTTGACCTCGATGGGCACTTTGCTGAACGTTGCAATACCCGCATGGTGATGCTTTCTCCCCTCGCCGCCGCCGATCTGGACCCGCTGCAAGGCCTGATCCGCACTCATGTTGCGCTGACCCACTCCGTCGTCGGTCGGCGCGTATTAGCGAACTGGCACCGCGTACTGGCGCAATTCGTCAAGGTCATGCCAATCGACTATATGCAGGCGATGGGCGGCGGCAACGCAGCCCCCCCGCCACCGGCGACGCTGTCTGGTAAGGATGCTGCAACGGCGGCAATGCCGGCATAAAATCCACGCGGCTGCCACATTCAATTCAAGTCGTCATAGGGGGGGGGTATTGGTGAAAGAGAGTATAATCCCCTATGGGGCTTTTGTCTATTGGAGGAAGGATTATAAATCAACGGCTTACGTTACAGGTGAGCATGCCCTTTTCCCCGTCCCGTTGCCATTTTTCGAGGCCCCCATAGGTTGTCGCAGCTTGCCCCCTGTCCCATTGAGATTTTTCGAGGTCACTGATAGTGGAGCGCGGCTTGCTATGGCGCATGCCTTGAATGAGCAATTAAGTCTTAAGTCAGGTTTTGTCATCGAACATGGGTAGTCCTACTGGTTTTATAGATTTCGGGCGCAGCGATCCTGACACGCTCTCCCCGCTTGAGCGGCTGCGTCATTTTAATGAATTTGTATTGCCCACAACCAAAGGGCAACTGGAGGTTCAAGGTGCGCGCTGCATGGATTGTGGGGTGCCTTTTTGTCAGTCAGAGGTTGGTTGCCCGGTTGCTAATCTGATCCCCGAATGGAACCACCTGATCTATAGCGGTCACTGGCGCGAAGCGCTTATACAGTTACACCAAACCAATAATTTCCCCGAATTCACTGGTCGTGTCTGTCCCGCGCCTTGTGAAGGTGCCTGTGTTCTTGGGATCAATGAAGCGCCGGTGGCGATCAAGGATATCGAGAAAGCTCTCATCGATTACGGCTTTGAGCAAGGATGGGTAAGCGCTTACCCACCGCCAGTTGAAAGCGGCAAAAGCGTCGCTGTCATTGGTTCCGGCCCCAGCGGCCTTGCCGCTGCCCAGCAATTACGGCGCGCAGGTCACGGCGTCACCGTGTATGAGCGCGATGATCGCCTTGGGGGGTTGTTGATGTACGGCATCCCCAATATGAAATTGGACAAGGCCCTGGTCAACCGTCGTCTTGAACAAATGCAAAGCGAGGGTGTGCGCTTCGTAACCGGGGTCAATGTTGGCGTCGACGTGCATCCAGAAGCACTGCGCCAGCAACACCATGCGCTGCTGCTGGCGATCGGCGCTACCCAAGCGAATGACTTGACGCTACCCGGTCGGGAACTTAGCGGCGTGCATCAGGCGATGGATTTTTTGCGCTTAAATACCAAAAGCCTGCTTGATTCGGCGCATACCGATGGGTGCTATATTAGTGTCAAGGATCAGGATGTGATCGTGATCGGTGGTGGTGACACCGGTACCGATTGTGTCGCTACGGCATTGCGCCATGGCTGTCGCAGCTTAGTGAATTTTGAGCTGATGCCGCGACCACCCAGCACGCGCGCTGCGGATAACCCTTGGCCGCAATGGCCATTAATCCTGCGCACCGACTACGGGCATAGTGAAGCGATCGCCCGTGATGGCGAAGATCCGCGCCAATACAGCATCCTAGCCCAATGCTTTCTTGGCGACGAGGCAGGCAAGGTCACGGGGGCGCGCGCCATCAAGGTCAACTGGACCAAAGGTACCAATGGTCGCCGACGCATGTCTCCCCTACCGGGTTCTGAGCAGGAATGGCGGGCACAGCACATTTTTTTGGCGCTGGGGTTTGTCGGCCCAGAACCCATGCTTATTGAGCAGCTGGGTTTAGACACCGACCCGCGCAGCTATATCAAAGCCGGTTTCGGATTCCATCAGACCAACCTCAAAGGCGTATTTGCCGCCGGTGATTGTCGTCGCGGCCAGTCCTTGGTCGTCTGGGGGATCCGCGAAGGACGCGAGGCGGCAACCGCTATTGACCGTTTTCTGTCCAACCAGAGCCCCGCCTCTCGGCTTGCTCATAAACAAAAGAACCTCTCGGAAAGCCTTGAATGAAATGGTGACTGGGGGAAGGGAGTATCGTTTTAATTTTTTAATCAGGAGCGCCTACGCCGCGCCGTTCGCTGACCTCTCGATCCGCGAAGCAGCACCATGAAATGATTGCTGGAAGGGCTCTTTCCCCAATAGACAAGGCTAGGGGTGGCTTTTTACGACTGCATATTCTATTATCTAGAGCACTATTGATGGTTTCGCAATAAGTCATCGATGGCTATATTTGTGTTCTAGGATAAAAGATAATATCCATGAATATTAACATCTTACGAATTTATCATCGGCGTTAATAATGGCCAAAGCAGGATCAATCGGACATTTTTGCGAGATCATCCTTGCCTCCTGCACCACGCAGCATGTCGCTTAAGCACTCCCAAGGGTAAAAGATAATGGCTGACAACGACGAAACAAGCACTACCACTACCACCTCTTCAGAACCGCAGGTTAGCGGTGAGGAGGAGCGTTGCGCGCTGGAGTTGCGCGCCGAGACGATCAATCTAGTGGCGGTGAAGAGGGCCGAGCGTCGGGGCGTATCGGACCGTCTGGAGATCGGCAAGGAGTCGGCTAGCGATACCGCGACAGGGCACGAGGAAGTGAACGTTGAGGGTAACTATAGACTGGAGGGGAGAGAGATTGAGACCAGCGCGAGCATCGTGAAAAGAACCTTTCGCGGTCGTCTGAACCTGCGCCTCTACTCCGATACGCTGATGCTGAGCGGGGCGGTGTCAGAGACGTTTGCGGGAGTGGTTACGTCTGGCGCGGGGATGTGCGATGTGTTGGGCGCTGCCGGTGGTTTGCGTGTAACAACCAGCGGCGATTTCCGTCTGATTAACGGGTTGGCGGGGATGGAGGAGAAGCCTGGCACCAGCATCAATGACAAGTTGCTGTTGGAGATTGCCGCCACCTCATTTCAGCGTGAATACGGGGTGGCGAGCTACAAAGCCGCTTTCGCGTCGTATAGCGGGGAAAAGCTCCTTTCGATGGAGGCGGGGACGTGGTCGATGCTGAAGGCGTCGTTAGGGTTTCGCCAGCAGATTAAAGGCCAAGCGAAGATTAAGAGCGGCAGAACAGCTATGAGGCCTAATCCTGGTATGGCGGAACTGCCCGCCGAGGCTGCATTGGGAGTACCAAACCTAAATACCGTGCGCCGCGGGACAAAGTCAAGTTCGAAAATGATCACCAAGGGTAGCAAGTTAAGGCGTATAAACTCGCTTTTTTCTTCCCGATCGGCGGCAGCACAGGCGGATACTGTGAGCGACGCCAGAAAAGTGGGTGATGCGACAGCAACAGACAGGGTGTGGAACACAGATCAGTTGGCGATTGAAATAACCCCAAGACCCCCGGAGACAGCGCGACAGCTAGAGGCATTGGGTGGTACGCCATCGACTGATGTTCTCCCACCAGCGAAGCCCCTTGAGGGGTCGGTGAACGATTTACGCTCTGATCTCAGGCGTGGGTTCATAAAAAAAGAAGAAGAACAATATCGTAGATGGCTAGACGTTGCAGAGCAACAAGCAAGGGAAAATATCGGCATCCAGGACGAGGTTTTGGATGGCAAAGCAACACCAGCACATGCTTTTGAAAACACAACAGACATTACTACACACAAAGTACAAGATCCCGGACTGACTAAAGAAATTCCTAATCTACAATATAAACAGAATATCCTAAACAAAATTCATAAGAAAAACAATCCATTGCGTTTACTAGATGAAGAAATCGCTACAATAAAAGATCCTGAAAAGACATCGTTTCTTCGCGATATTAGAAATAAGCTTATAAGAATAGACGAAATTAATCCAAATGACTTACCGCGTTATCTGAGACATGCATCTGGTGAAGAAATAGCAAAATACCCGCCATTTTTAGTCACTCACGACCCTACATCCCTTATTCTTAAACATTTGCCCGATCGTTTGAAACTGAACGAAGATCAAGTGCTTGCGTTAATAAATGCCGCAAGCGCTGGAGGATTCCGCCCTTATGGAGAATTATTTGATGTTAACACTGCATATAAAGTACATTCTATCGAGGGAGCCGATGGGGAAATTCATACATACTTTATCGCGGGGGATCGATTAATAGACGAACAAGGTAATATTCGGCAAACTTCTAAAGTGCTGCAAGAGCATGCAGAGCAAATAGGGCAGGCAGAACAAGCGCGGCAGGCAGAACAAGCACAGCAGGCAGAACAAGCACGGCAGGCAGAACAAGCACAGCAGGCAGAACAAGCACAGCAGGCAGAACAAGCACGGCAGGCAGCCAAAGCACAGGAAAATGCAGAAATCATAGCACAGATTAAGAAAACCATTGATAGTAATATTGAGTCACAACTTAATAAGGTTGAAATTAACCAATTCTTTAGAAAAATAAAGCCCCTAACCGGATATTCCCTTTTAAAAAGGCAATTATCCAGAAACAGAGTGCAGTTATTGAGAAATATAGATATTTATCTGAATGAAATCGATCCTAACGCTATTAATATAGATATATCTTCTCTAATCGTAAGGAAATTGCAGACTGAAGCAGCTGCTTTATCTATTCCTGGTTATAAAAGTTTGGATATAATACCATCTAGCTTAACAAAAAAATTGAGTCAAGTTTTTGACAATGTGAATGTATTAAAATACCAAGAAGATCTACCTCCTCTTCCAGCACTTGATATAAAAAATTATACCCAGGGGGAAAAATCTATTAACCAAATTAAAAGCAATATAAGGAAATCCAATGTAGCTGCTAAAAAGAATTATAAAGAACTTCTTCTCGACATTAATGATTTAGAAAATTCCAAGTCTATTAAGCCTAGAGGTAGAAGAATTATTCTATTAAAGACTGAAACCCTCGCTGAACAAGCTTTAGGCTACAGAATAAGAACAGATATCGTATATGCATTAGAAAATGGAATTGATCCGGAAGCTTATTTTAAAGCTAGGCAGCAATATAATCCAAATGCCTATGCTCCGCCAGATGATGCTGATTTTTTCTTTCAGCAGCAACTTCAAGAATATCTCGTATACGATGCCCCTCCTCCACGTAGAGAGATAAGTAATTTAAGTTCATCCCAAGATGATATTTACGATGGGACTATTCAGCAAATTAATAAAACGGCAGGGCAGGGTTCACTGAGAAGCACTGAAGATGCAACAAGCGGATCCCGTGCATCGTCCAGCTTCGATGACTTCCTCGATGATGACTTCACATCGCCCCTTTCAGCCCTCGCCAGACATTCCGATGCAGGCGATGTGGCTGGTAATACGCCAATATATGTACCCGTTCTACCCCCCATGAGTCCACTTAGCCGGAGTAGAAACCTGGGGGATGTGGTCACTGATAGTTCGCACCAAAGTATTTTGTTTGGTGATCCATCGTCTGGTTTAAACAGCAATCGAGTGCTGAATAGTTTGGAAAGTCGGCGCGCAAGAGATTCCCGTGATTTAAGCGGTCTTTCTTTGTCTCCCTCGCAACTCCGTATATCGCCGTCGAAAAACACCCTAAATGGTGATTCCTCGCTAAGTAGCGCAAGGCTCAGTCAGAGCTTGGAAACGCCAGCGCCCGAGTTACAGCACTTCAGCGCAACCTGGGAAGGCAAAGGTGGCAGTGCGGGGGGGGGGCAAGCCTATCCTAACACCACGCGTTCGCTTTCTCGTCAATCCTCCACATCAACTGCCGTCACAGATGAATCAAGTTACCACCTCGATATTCTCTTCGATAACGACGGTAGCGACAAAAGCCGTTTATCCAGCGAAAGTACTGATCTGAACGATCGGCTGCAAACAGAGCACGCCTCTTTATCTGCTGTGGAAGGCAAAACGGATAGTTCACTGTATCAATCACAGCTTGATGATGTGGATCCTATACATCAACAGCTAAGCCAATACGAAGAGCTCTCCGCAGGAAGTCGAGAGGCGTCTCGTGCTACGGATTTGAGCCGTACCCAAAATGCGGGGGCGGAATTGGACTTTGTCACTCCTGAACAGATCCCCGATGAATGGCAACCATTAGCCAATAATGTGGAGGGATTATCGGAAGGCAATCAAATTGTACGGATAAACACCACATCAGGAGAGGCATTTTTAGATAATGCTGGTGAAGTACCGTTGGCACCAAGCAATATTCCTACATCAACGGATCAAAATACGGTGATCCTCAGGGCATCGATAAACGACCCTCCGGGTGCTGGGGGGCTGCAGAATGAGCGTCATTCGGCTATTCGTCTGAGTGGCTCTGACAATGTGACATTTGATAATAATCCGACCTTCAGCAGGTATGCCTCAGAAGAGCTGAAAGCCTATGCGGCAAAACCAATAGACGACGTGGTGAACAATCGGAAGCCATTCAACTTGAACATCGAATTGACGCCGCGAGAGAATCCATTTGAACGCAAGAGAGCTTACCAAGGCCCTCTGAATAGAGGAGAGGGTAAGGCCAAGGGCGGTGAAGGTGATCCGCCGCCGGGGGTTAAGGCAAAGAATGATTATAAGCCCCCGCAGAAGGAGAAAACCCCAGAGGAGCTTGCCAAATTGAAGCAAGGGAATGCAGAGCAGCAGCGCGTGTATGGAGAACTAGCGAATGCGGGGAATGTCGGCGATGAGGTGCGCCACTATGTTGCGCCGCAGGATGAGGCGCAGCACTTTCTTCCAAATGAGGTGCTAGATGACGGCATCCTGCCGGCAGATCAGCTACATGCGGCTGCTCCCATGGCACCTCACAAGCCGTTGGCTATTGAAGAGGAACTGCTGCCCGCTGTGATGCCACCCGGCAACCGCCTACAGCAGCAGGCAGCTCCGATCGCAGCCTTCGATGAGATTCAAATCGCGCAGCCGGTGGACAACATAGTAGGTGCTCCTGTAATACTGGAGGATCTTGGCCTGCAGGGGGCTACTGCTTTACAAAAGGCAGCGCAGCAGAAGAAGCCTCCCCGTCTTCCGAACCTATGGAAGCGCATCAAGAAACTGTTCTCGCGCAAGCAGGCGAATAAAGCGAAAGGGCCGAAGCAACTAAAGAAACAAGCCAAAAAAGAACTGAAGCAAGCAAGGGACGCAGAGATCCGCCAAGCGCTCCAGGATAAGCCGCAGTTCTACACGCAACATTTCCAAAACAGGATAGAGGATCTTACCCAACAGTTGGATGCCGCTGATGATGCTAGACGAGCCGACTTGGAGACAGAAATAGCGTTGTACAAAGGGGCATTGGAGCGCATCGATGGCGGCAAATCACCTAGTGCTGCGGCCAACCAAGCGCTTCATTTTCTGGCTAAAGAAAATGGCGCTGCCATTCCAAAAGGAGTGGCGACAAAATATCTTGACTTTGTAAAAGGGATTGACGAACTACAGACACAGAAAATTGATGCCATTAAGCAGAATTATAAAGTGCAGACAGCGAATCTGGATGCCGTGAGACGGCAAGATGAGCCGATTTATGCGGGGATAGGCGAGGAGGCGCTGGATAGAGCTAGGGTCGAAGCCGCAGGCAGAGACAGGGCAGATAATTTTGATATATATGATGATGATATAGCAAATCGGCAAGTACCAAGGCAGCACGGAGACGAGGATATTATTTATGAGGTTATGCCGCAAAATAACCTCCCGCGTAATGCTGAGGCGTTGGATGCCGCAGCACAGCATCGCGGCCACGGTGCTCGGGGACTGGTGGAACAGCAGCAACGATTTGGCGCGAGGGGTGTCGATGGTCAACAGGCGGAGGGCCCCCTCGCCCACAACGCGGAGGCGATCCAAGAAGCAGCGGCAGATCGGTCGTTAAATCGAGTCATTGAGCTAAACGGATTAGAAGAACAGTACAGGATTGGAGGAGAGGCATTTCCGGAGCACTTGCGTTCCGAGCGGACAGCGCATACCCGGATAGTCGAAGCGGTGCCTGGAAGCAATCCGGCTGCCGTAGTTAGTTCCTACCTAGGCGAATTAACCGGTGCTCCTAAGGCACATGTGCAGAAGGTGTTTGACGAGTTATTTGGTAATAACGCGGCAAGGGGACGGCAAGGTGGGCTCGCCCCACAAGATGCAGGCTATAGGCAAGCAGCAGCCCCGCAGCAGCCCGTCCCCCATCAGGGGGACCTACCGCCTGCCGCCCGGCCAAACGAGCTGCCGCCGGGAGGCCAGAGGGTTGCCGATGCTGGGGCGGAGGGCCCCCTCGCCCACAACGTGGAGGCGGCCGAAGAAGCAACCCCAACGGATAAGTTGTTAAAGCGGCTCGCTGAATTAGACGTTTCAGAGAAGCAGTATAAGGGTAAGGGAGAGGCGTTCCCGGCACACTTGGGTTACGAGAAAAAAGCGATCGAACGCGCATTCAATGCGGCGCTCGACGACGGTGATCCAGTTGCCGTGATTAAGCGGCACCTAGGGATAGATGGATTATCGGGTGATGCAAAGGCGCACCTGCAGAAGACGCTTGACGAGTTATTTGGTAATAACGCGGCAAGGGGACGGCAAGGTGGGCTCGCCCCACAAGATGCAGGCTATAGGCAAGCAGCAGCCCCGCAGCAGCCCGCCCCCCATCAGGGGGACCTGCCACCTGCCGCCCGGCCAAACGAGCTGCCGCCGGGAGGCCAGAGGGTTGCCGATGCTGGGGCGGAGGGCCCCCTCGCCCACAACGCGGAGGCGGCCGAAGAAGCAACCCCAACGGATAAGTTGTTAAAGCGGCTCGCTGAATTAGACGTTTCAGAGAAGCAGTATAAGGGTAAGGGAGAGGCGTTCCCGGCACACTTGGGTTACGAGAAAAAAGCGATCGAAAGCGCATTCAATGCGGCGCTCGACGACGGTGATCCAGTTGCCGTGATTAAGCGGCACCTAGGGATAGATGGATTATCGGGTGATGCAAAGGCGCACCTGCAGAAGACGCTTGACGAGTTATTTGGTAATAACGCGGCAAGGGGACGGCAAGGTGGGCTCGCCCCACAAGATGCCGGCTATAGGCAAGCAGCAGCCCCGCAGCAGCCCGTCCCCCATCAGGGGGACCTGCCACCTGCCGCCCGGCCAACCGAGCTGCCGCCGGGAGGCCAGAGGGTTGCCGATGCTGGGGCGGAGGGCCCCCTCGCCCACAACGCGGAGGCGATCCAGGAAGCAGCGGCAGATCGGTCGTGGAATCGAATCGTTGAGCTAAACGGGTTAGAAGAACAGTACAGGATTAAAGGAGAGGCATTTCCGGAGCACTTGCGTTCCGAGCGGACAGCGCATACCCGGATAGTCGAAGCGGCGCCTAGAAGCAATCCGGCTGCCGTAGTTAGTTCCTACCTAGGCGAATTAACCGGTGCTTCTAAGGCACACGTGCAGAAGGTGTTTGACGAGTTATTTGGTAATAACGCGGCAAGGGGACGGCAAGGTGGGCTCGCCCCACAAGATGCCGGCTATAGGCAAGCAGCAGCCCCGCAGCAGCCCGGCCCCAATAAGGTGCCCCCGCCGCCTGCCGCCCGGCCAACCGAGCTGCCGCCGGGAGGCCAGAGGGTTGCCGGTGCTGGGGCGATAGGGGAAACACCAGCGGATAGGTTGATAAAACGCCTCGATGGTCTGAGTAGTGTCGAAGAACATGCAGCGAAAGATAATCTTCCGATTCCGAGTCAAATGTATTACGAACAGGAAGCGCTCAAAAGAGCGCAAGCGGCATTGGCCGGAGGCGGCGATCCGCTTGTCGCGATGAGGCAATATATCGAAGGATTAGAGGGAACTGGAACAAGACCTGTGGATAAAGACTATTTATGGAAAGCGTATCGCCAAATATTTGGGGAGGAGCAACCGCCGCCTGTGAAGGCACCCGCTGCGCAAGTGCCTGCCAAACCAATAGCGAAAGCAGCGAATGCGCTTCCTGTGGAGGCGAATAAAGTAGTGCTATCCGAGGCAAAGAAAGCCGAAGCAGGCGCTGATGGCCACAAAGGAATCGAAGGAGTTCCAAAAAATATAGAGACCCCTGCGCAACTGGAGGAGTTTGTCAGATCGACGTATGGAAAGAAGGTTGGCGTGACAATAGAAGATGAGACACTACAGGGCTACAGATTGCACAAATACGAAGGCATTGTTTACAGAGGGGATGGGAGGACTCCTATCCGGCTGGGGAGTTCGGAAGACGCATTTTTTGCGCCACGCCAACCCGTTGCTACGCTGGGTGAGCAATTAGAACAGGCTGGTTTAGGTCAAGCGAAAGGGACCTCAGGTCGACAGGGGGTTTCCACGGCAAAACACCTTGAAGGTGCTATTACATATTCTACTGGAGGTGCCTCTTTTAGTGATTCATCTTTTATATATGTAATAGACACTACTAAGATTGGTAATGAGAAAGCATACGATTTAGGGAAAATCGTTACAGATAATTTTGGTAAAGTTGATGAAACAGGTGGTGAAGTTAATATTACCAAAATACCACGAGACGCCGTAATAGGATGGATAAGGATCAACAACCCGACTTCGGTATTAGATGATCTAGAAAAGGGTGGAGAACTTTTCAGCGCCAAAAATAAGCCAAGTCTTGAGTTTATTGTCAGGAAATCCAATCCTGTCGAGAAAGGCCTCGGTTATAATTTAAGCGATTGGGTTCAAGGTCAACCAACACAAGGCACGTCGAGGACTGGAGTTATCATCAAAGGTCAACCACCACAAGGCACGCCGGGGACTGGAGTTATCATCAAAGGTCAACCACCACAAGGCACGCCGGGGACTGGAGTTATCATCAAAGGTCAACCACCACAAGGCACGCCGGAGACTAGAGTTATCATCAAAGGTGATGGTGCTGCTAACCTCAAACCAGAGAATAACATAGCCCCATTAGGCGCTGATGACGTGGCCTACAGAGATGCGCTGCGAAAAGTAATTGTTGAGATAGAAGAGAAACTGAAAGTTGGCAAATTAGGAACAACAGACCATGTGTTCCGTATTTATGCTTATGATGCTATTGTTGCTAAAGGATCAGCGGTTGAATTTCTTCAAGATCGGCTTGCTCGGTTTGACTATATAGAGAAATTTAAACCTTTGAAGCAAGAAGCCCTTGCACTGCAAGCAAGAGTCGATGCTCTGGCTGGCGGTGGTGCTAAAGCGGTACTGCAAAAGGCACCTGTTCCGCAAGTGCCTGCCAAACCAACAGCGCAAGCAGCGAATGCGCCTCCTCCGGCGAATAAGGTAGTGATGCCCGAGACAAAGAAAGTCGAAACAGGCACTAATGCCAACAAGGGCGTCGCCACAGAAGTCCAACAACGTGAAGCATCCAACCAAGTTTTGAGAAATCAACTAGAAGAATATCGGAAGAATCCGCCTATCGATAGAAAACAACCGGGGCGGTATGATGAATCAACGGAATGGTTTATAAAAAACAGTCAAGAAGCATTGGCGCAGGATAAAATACCGCCAAATAAACATCTGTTAAAGAAATTCTTATCTGATAAGGCAATGGACAATTTTGGTGTGTATGCAGATCATCAACTTCGGAACTTATTCGAGAAAATGGAAACCCAGGTTCAACAACTGCTTGATGACAATGCGAATGCGGCGCAAAAGGCACCCGTTCCGCAGCCAGTGCCTGCCAAACCAATAGCGCAAGCAGAGAATGCGCTTCCTGTGGAGGCGAATAAAGTAGTGCTATCCGAGGCAAAGAAAACCGAAGCAGGCGCTGATGCCAACAAGGCCGTCGCCCCAGAAGTCCAACAACGTGAAGCATCCAACCAAGTTTTGAGAAATCAACTAGAAGAATATCGGAAGAATCCGCCTCTCGCAGGAAAAGAAGGCCCGGAGCAGTATAAAGTATCAACGGAATGGTTTCTAGAAAACGGTCAAAAAGCATTGGCGCAGAATAACACCCCGCCTGACAAATATCTGAGCCGTCAATTTAGAATGGATAAAGATTATTTTTATAGTGCCAATACAGATCATCAACTTCGGAACTTATTCGAGAAAATGGAAACCCAGGTTCAACAACTGCTTGATGGCAATGCGAATGCGGCGCAAAAGGCACCCGCTGCGCAAGTGCCTGCCAAACCAATAGCGAAAGCAGCGAATGCGCTTCCTGTGGAGGCGAATAAAGTAGTGCTATCCGAGGCAAAGAAAACCGAAGCAGGCGCTGATGGCCACAAAGGAATCGAAGGAGTTCCAAAAAATATAGAGACCCCTGCGCAACTGGAGGAGTTTGTCAGATCGACGTATGGAAAGAAGGTTGGCGTGACAATAGAAGATGAGACACTACAGGGCTACAGATTGCACAAATACGAAGGCATTGTTTACAGAGGGGATGGGAGGACTCCTATCCGGCTGGGGAGTTCAGAAGACGCATTTTTTGCGCCACGCCAACCCGTTGCTACGCTGGGTGAGCAATTAGAACAGGCTGGTTTAGGTCAAGCGAAAGGGACCTCAGGTCGACAGGGGGTTTCCACGGCAAAACACCTTGAAGGTGCTATTACATATTCTACTGGAGGTGCCTCTTTTAGTGATTCATCTTTTATATATGTAATAGACACTACTAAGATTGGTAATGAGAAAGCATACGATTTAGGGAAAATCGTTACAGATAATTTTGGTAAAGTTGATGAAACAGGTGGTGAAGTTAATATTACCAAAATACCACGAGACGCCGTAATAGGATGGATAAGGATCAACAACCCGACTTCGGTATTAGATGATCTAGAAAAGGGTGGAGAACTTTTCAGCGCCAAAAATAAGCCAAGTCTTGAGTTTATTGTCAGGAAATCCAATCCTGTCGAGAAAGGCCTCGGTTATAATTTAAGCGATTGGGTTCAAGGTCAACCAACACAAGGCACGTCGAGGACTGGAGTTATCATCAAAGGTCAACCACCACAAGGCACGCCGGGGACTGGAGTTATCATCAAAGGTCAACCACCACAAGGCACGCCGGAGACTAGAGTTATCATCAAAGGTGATGGTGCTGCTAACCTCAAACCAGAGAATAACATAGCCCCATTAGGCGCTGATGACGTGGCCTACAGAGATGCGCTGCGAAAAGTAATTGTTGAGATAGAAGAGAAACTGAAAGTTGGCAAATTAGAAACAACAGACCATGTGTTCCGTATTTATGCTTATGATGCTATTAATGCTAAAGGATCAGCGGTTGAATTTCTTCAAGATCGGCTTGCTCGGTTTGACTATATAGAGAAATTTAAACCTTTGAAGCAAGAAGCCCTTGCACTGCAAGCAAGAGTCGATGCTCTGGCTGGCGGTGGTGCTAAAGCGGTACTGCAAAAGGCACCTGTTCCGCAAGTGCCTGCCAAACCAACAGCGCAAGCAGCGAATGCGCCTCCTCCGGCGAATAAGGTAGTGATGCCCGAGACAAAGAAAGTCGAAACAGGCACTAATGCCAACAAGGGCGTCGCCACAGAAGTCCAACAACGTGAAGCATCCAACCAAGTTTTGAGAAATCAACTAGAAGAATATCGGAAGAATCCGCCTCTCGATAGAAAACAACCGGGGCGGTATGATGAATCAACGGAATGGTTTATAAAAAACAGTCAAGAAGCATTGGCGCAGGATAAAATACCGCCAAATGAACATCTGTTAAAGAAATTCAAATCTGATAAGATAATGGACAATTTTGGTGTGTATGCAGATCATCAACTTCGGAACTTATTCGAGAAAATGGAAACCCAGGTTCAACAACTGCTTGATGACAATGCGAATGCGGCGCAAAAGGCACCCGTTCCGCAGCCAGTGCCTGCCAAACCAATAGCGCAAGCAGAGAATGCGCTTCCTGTGGAGGCGAATAAAGTAGTGCTATCCGAGGCAAAGAAAACCGAAGCAGGCGCTAATGCCAACAAGGCCGTCGACCCAGAAGTCCAGCGACTTGAAGAGCTCAAGAAAACTCTGGAAAATAAAATAGCAGAATATCGGAAGAATCCGCCTCTCGCAGGAAAAGAAGGCCCGGAGCAGTATAAAGTATCAACGGAATGGTTTCTAGAAAACGGTCAAGAAGCATTGGCGCAGAATAACACCCCGCCTGACAAATATCTGAGCCGTCAATTTAGAATGGATAAAGATGGTTTTTATAGTGCCAATACAGATAATCAACTTCGGAACTTATTCGAGAAAATTGGAGTCAAGATATAAGTGCAACTCCTGAAGAGTTGGGAAGAAGCTACGCTGCGCTATGCCCAAGGATCCATTCTATAGCACTGCCCGCCACCTTTTCAGAGCGCCAAGTTACGCCAGATGCACGGTGCCAAATCGAAAGCGAAGGCGGTACTGGGGGTTAGGGGCTTGGGGGAAGGGAGTAAAGCGTTTAGGTGGGTTAAACACGCCCTCACCCTTTCCCCAATATAAACCTCTTTTTTTACAAATCTCTCCGCAACTGCCAAGCGCAGCTTGTGCAGTTGCGGATTAAAATATTAGAGGCTCCAGAGCGCCGTTTTTACTTTTGATTAACACCTGCTCACCAGTAAGGCCTCAGGTTCCGCTAAAACGTTGCTTGCAAACCTGATGCAGCAGTGCGGTTAGGCGCACGGAAGCGCTTTTGATACTGTGCTCGCGATCGATATAAGCGAGCGCGTTATGCGCCATTTCGCTGCGTTTTTGTGGATCTGCCAGCGCCTTGCGCAGCACTTTGGCAAAAGTTGAGGGTTGCGCTTCATCGACCAACCACCCGCTGTCGCCATCGCGCACGACGCTCGCAACGCCTTTGCCTCTACCGGCGATCACCGGTAATCCTGCTGCCTGTGCTTCCAGCATGGCCATCCCCAATGGCTCACCCAGTGCGGGCCACACAAACCAGTCCGCAGTCCGCAGCCCGCAGCCAGTCGATCAGCGCCGCTTGATCGAGCAGCCCTGAAAAGTGCACGCGCTGGGCGATTCCGGCGTTGTCAAACGCCGTGCGCACTGCCCCAGATGCGGGTCCATCGCCGGCGATCAGCAGTTGCCAGGGGAGATCCGTAACGCCCGCCAAGGCCGCCGCCAGTACCTCAAACGAGCGCTGTTTGCGCCCCTTGCGCATCATCGCCGCGCACAATAACCACGGTACATCAACTGCAAGCCGATGCGCAGAAGCCAAGGTCGCACGCTTCCTAGATGCGTGGCGATAGGGCTCTGGATCGAGAAACAACGGCAGTTCAACAACGCCTTGGTCGGTGCCTCGGGCAGCCAGTACGCCACTCCTATCAGTGCTGTTAATATTGATGATGCAATCGGCGGCACGGACGACCTGTAGCGCACGTTCATGCCCCCTCGCCCAGCGACCGCCCTGCTGCGCTGGCGCGACTGAAGCCTCAGCAACCACATAGGGGATGTTAAGCCGCGTCGCGACCTCCAGCCCGATCCAGTCCGGTGCTTTATGGTAGGAATGGTAGGTCAACCAACAATCCGGTGCTGGCGCTGCGGCACTGGCAACTGGATCGCTGGTCGTGCTCCCTTTGGCGCGGTGCTGGTAAAACCGCAGCAACCGTTGTCCCAACGCCCGCCCGATGCGTTCAATGCGCTGCTGGCGGATGTGATTGCCGTTGCCCTCAAAACTGCGAAAGCGCGCCGCCAATTCAACCGCATGTCCCTGCATTTGCAAAGCATGTACAAACAAACGTGCGATGTGACGATCGCCGGAAGGCACCGCATGGGAGGGGGACTTCAACGGCGCGTAAAAGGCGATCCGATAGCAGCGCCGCCGCACCGCGTTCATTGCACGGCGCCCATTGTCAGAGGGCCTCGGGTTGCAGGCGTGAAACTAGGTGATCGATTCCATCCGCGAACTTGAACAAGCGCGCTACCCGTTCACGCCCGCGAGCGCCATACACTGCACGCCGTTCAGGGTCGCGCATCAGGCTCGCCAACGCCAGCGAAAGCGCCGCGATGTCGCCAGCATCGACCAGCAAACCATTGGTTTGATGTTCGATCAGCTCGGGGATCGCGGATACCCGCGTGGCGACCACCGCTAACTGCATGTATTGGGCTTCCAGCAACACATTCGGCAAGCCATCGCGATCGCCATCACCAGCGATGACACTCGCCAAAGCAAACACATCGCTGTCCGCATAAGCCGCGATGACCTGGCGCTGCGCTTGAGCGCCACGCCAGTCAATGCGATTGCCAAGACCAAGGTGGTAGCCCTGCCGCTTGAGCGCGCCAGCCAGCGGCCCGGCACCGATATGCGTCAAACGCCAGTGCAAATCGGGTGGCAAGTTCGCCAAGGCGCGCAGCAGATCGTGATAGCCTTTTTTGGCGACCAGGCGCCCAACCGACAGTAACTGCAGCGGATCTTCAGCGCAACTGCCGTCGCGTTGGCGACCCGCTGCTGCTGGCACGGGGAAGCGGCTGCGATCGATCCCGTGGTATAGCAAGGTCACCGACCCAGCAGAGCCGAACTGTTGCAGGTGACGGTGGTTATACGCAGTGCAGGTTACCGTCCACGCGGCGGCGGCAATCTTTTCGCGCTTCTCCCAGTCGGGCAGCGTCCAGATATCTTTGGCATGGGCCGAGATACTGAACGGCAGATCGCGCAGCAACGCCGTATAACGCGCCACCGAGGTTGGGGTATGCAGGAAATGCGCGTACAAGTGGTGTACATTATCGACCAGCTCATGCGCCAAGATTAACGCCTGACCGAACCGCCGCACGCGGCTTGCGCTGCGATCGCGCCTCAAATCACGCAGCCAGATCGCACGTGCGCGGGCATACCCCGGGGTTTTTCGCAGCGCAATGAAAGCACGCAACAGACGCAACGGCTGTTGATACAAGTATTCCGGCAGATAACGTACCGCTGCCTTGATCTGCTGATGCAGCGCATGTTGCAGCGTATCGGTCGGTCGGCGCAGGGCGATGATGTGCAACACCAACCCGCGCTGCTCCAAGGCCAGTAGTTCTTGGGCGATAAAGGTCTCAGACACGCGCGGGTAGCCCTTCAGCACCACTGCAATCGCCGCCACACTCGGCAAAGTCAATGCCAGTGCCTCTTGAGCAGCGTGGATGGCTGCGGCATCAACGTCAACGCAAGCACTGGTGCCGCCAATGGGAATGCCGCAAGTAGAGACAAGGGTAAAGAAGAAAGGGGCTACGTCTGCTGATCGGTCTATCAGCCGGGTGAGTTGAGCAGGGTCGCTAAATCCTTGGGAGAGACGTAGCCGCCAACCAACTCGCCAGAATCCAATACAATCGACGGCGTCCCGCGCACCCCTATCCTTTGGCCGGCTTGGTAGTGTTCGGCAACCGGGTTTTTGCAGTTGCGGGGCGCGATCGATTGCCCCGCTTTAGCGCGCGTCATTGCCCAGTGCGGATCATTGGCGCACCACACCGATACCATTTTGGCATAGGTCGCCGTCTCCATACCACTGCGCGGGAAAGCCGCATATCGCACACTGATGCGGTGCGCGTTGTATTCCGCCATCTGGCGGTGGAAGCGAGCGCAATAAACGCAATCAACGTCGGTGAATACCGTAACAGTGTATTTGCTGTCCTTGGCGGGAAATACGATCATCGAGGAATCGCCCAGCGCATTGACCGCCCGGCGGCGCACTTGCTGGCGTGTTTGCGCTGTAAGATTAGCGCGGCTTTGCCGATCGAACAGATCCCCCTTGAGGATGAAGCGACCGTCGGCGGTGATATACAAAATCTCAGCGCCATACACGATTTGGTAAATATTCGGGATGGGGGATGGGGTGATGGCATCCTCCGTAATGTTCGGCAACAGCCTCGCCACCACTGCTTTCAACGCCGCCGGCGGCTCGGCGCTGCTCGCCGACGACACAGCTACCGCTCCCACGAGAAAAAGAGTAAGCGCTAACCCGCGGCTGTTCATCATATTCTCCTCTCTTATCATTATCCGGCATTGGGTAGCGGGTGGCTTTATTGGGATGCCTTATTCATGGACAAGCGTATCTGTGTCCCGAACGCCATCTGGAAGTGAGCGACAACGTGATTGAGCGCTTCTCACCTGAATTAAAATCCAGTAAGGGATTCTACACCTCTGAAGGAAGATTTGGCACTGATCGTGCCAGCCTCTGAACCGCTGCTTGTTTGAAGGAGGGGGCTACGAAAAGGTGCGGAACGCCATGGCATTCCGTCTATAGAGCGGATCAGCGCCGACGTCACTCAACTGCCTTTGGGTAAGAATGATTTTGATGCCATTCCGAACCTCCGTAAGGGTAAGCCTTTCAGCCTTTCAAAGGGGATAAAGCAGATGCCCCCCCCCCGCAAGAGCTATGAGCTATAACCGAAAGTGGTGGTTGAGGGGTTGAAAAAGAGCGGCGACTCTGATTGATGGGAAGTTGTGAACAAACCCATCAATCTTAAGGAGAGAAGCCACTATGAGTAAGCATAGCGCAATTGCCCCAAGCGGTGTAGAGGAACCCTTTGACCCATTGAGTGAACTGCTGCTGCAGGGAGCTAAGCAGTTGGTTCACCAAGCCGTGGACGCCGAGCTGCACGAGTTGCTACGGCAGTTTGATCCTTGCCGTACACAAAGATGGCAAGGCCGCTGTGGTGCGTAACGGTTACCTCCCGGAGCCACCCTTCAAACCGGGCTTCGCGCGGTTTCTGTGAGAGTGCCGAAGGCACGCTCACGGACTGGAGAGGCGGTGGTTTTCCACTCGCTGCTGGGGCTACCACCGTAGGTTCGCAAAAAACCCGCTCTCTGGAAGCGGCGCTGCCGTGGCTGTATCTAAAAGGCATCTCAACGGGTGACATGAGTGAAGCACTGAAAGTACGGGTGGCCCGGATGCAGCGGGCTTGTCAGCCACCACGGTGTCGCGCTTGAAGCAGCGTTGGGCTGATGAGTACCGGTGCTGGATGCAACAGAGATTGGATGATGCGCGCTGGGTTTATATTTGGGCTGATGGCATTGTCAGTGGCCTTCGAGCCGAGAATGCGAAACTGTGTGCTACTTGCTGGTTATCGGTGTGAATGAGCGCGGTCAGAAGCACTTTCTGGCCATTGAGGATGGGGTAAGAGAATCAACGCAAAGCTGGCGGGAGGTGTTATTGAAGCTCAAAGCGCGCGGATTGGATGCCCCGGAATTAGGGATTGGTGATGGTGCTATGGGGTTCTGGGCAGCCCTTGAGGAGGTATTCCCAACGACACGCCAGCAGCGCTGCTGGGTACACAAGACGGTCAACGTGTTGAACCGCTTCCCCAAATCAGGTCAGCCAAAAGCCAAACAAGCGCTACACGAAATCTGGCAGGCAGCCACCAAAAAGGAAGCAGAGAAGGGGTTTGACCTGTTTCTCAAAACCTACGAAGCAAAGTACCCAAAGGCAACCGCCTGCTTGAGAAATGACCGCCACGCGTTACTAACCTTCTATGATTTCCCCGCACCACACTGGCAAAGCATCCGCACCACCAACCCTATTGAATCGAGTTTCGGCACACTTCGACATCGGACGCGGCGCTCAAAAGGCTGCCTCTCTCGTGAGGGAATGCTTCACATGATATTCAAATTAGGCCAGTGTGCCGAGAAAAAATGGCAACGGGATAGGGGTTTGAGGGAAGGATTATAAATCAACGGCTTACGTTACAGGTAATCATTTCTTGAGCTATAACCGAAAGTGGTGGTTGAGGGGTTGAAAAAGAGCGGCGACTCTGATTGATGGGAAGTTGTGAACAAACCCATCAATCTTAAGGAGAGAAGCCACTATGAGTAAGCATAGCGCAATTGCCCCAAGCGGTGTAGAGGAACCCTTTGACCCATTGAGTGAACTGCTGCTGCAGGGAGCGAAGCAGTTGGTTCACCAAGCCGTGGACGCCGAGCTGCACGAGTTGCTACGGCAGTTTGATCCTTGCCGTACACAGGGTGGCAAGGCCGCGGTGGTGCGTAACGGTTACCTCCCGGAGCCACCCTTCAAACCGGGCTTCGCGCGGTTTTTGTGAGAGTGCCGAAGGCACGCTCACGGACTGGAGAGGCGGTGGTTTTCCACTCGCTGCTGGGGCTACCACCGTAGGTTCGCAAAAAACCCGCTCTCTGGAAGCGGCGCTGCCGTGGCTGTATCTAAAAGGCATCTCAACGGGTGACATGAGTGAAGCACTGAAAGTACTGGTGGCCCCGGATGCAGCGGGCTTGTCAGCCACCACGGTGTCGCGCTTGAAGCAGCGTTGGGCTGATGAGTACCGGTGCTGGATGCAACAGAGATTGGATGATGCGCGCTGGGTTTATATTTGGGCTGATGGCATTTACAGTGGCCTTCGAGCCGAGAATGCGAAACTGTGTGCTACTTGCTGGTTATCGGTGTGAATGAGCGCGGTCAGAAGCACTTTCTGGCCATTGAGGATGGGGTAAGAGAATCAACGCAAAGCTGGCGGGAGGTGTTGTTGAAGCGGAAAGCGCGCGGCTTGGATGCCCCGGAATTAGGGATTGGTGATGGTGCGATGGGGCTCTGGGCAGCCCTTGAGGAGGTATTCCCAACGACACGCCAGCAGCGCTGCTGGGTACACAAGACGGTCAACGTGTTGAACCGCTTCCCCAAATCAGGTCAGCCAAAAGCCAAACAAGCGCTACACGAAATCTGGCAGGCAGCCACCAAAAAGGAAGCAGAGAAGGGGTTTGACCTGTTTCTCAAAACCTACGAAGCAAAGTACCCAAAGGCAACCGCCTGCTTGAGAACTGACCGCCACGCGTTGCTAACCGATGATTTTTTGGGATTTCCCCGCACCACACTGGCAAAGCATCCGCACCACCAACCCTATTGAATCGAGTTTCGGCACACTTCGACATCGGACGCGGCGCTCAAAAGGCTGCCTCTCGCGTGAGGGAATGCTTCACATGATATTCAAATTAGGCCAGTGTGCCGAGAAAAAATGGCAACGGGATAGGGGTTTGAGGGAAGGGTTATAAATCAACGGCTTACGTTACAGGTAATCATTTCTTTTCCGGGATCTTAAACACAGAACTTATATCATCTTCCATAATAAGCCTCTCTATGACCGTTGGATCCTGCAACATTAGCATCTCATCATCCATTGAATACTTTGCCTTGGGGGCCACTACTTCTTGATGCGCTTTTTCTAGGAATAACTTCTTGTACTCGAACATCTTATCTCGTATTTTTTGTAGTTCATTGCTACTTTTTACGTCTCGAAACTCACCACGAGCAAGTTTTGATATTTGTTTGTCCGCTAGGTCCTCAAATTTACTAAAATCAGTATAATCCATATTCCCTAGGGCACTTAAAGCATGTTGAGCTATTTTATAGTTAGCCTTTTCTAATTCCATAATCAAGTGTTTTTTATGTACCTTAAATAGGTTGGAGTTAGATTTATCATTAGCATATTCAAATTCAGCGGTTCTTAATGATTGTAGTGAGTTTGGGTAACCATTTTCATATCTTGGATTAACTTCTTTCTGTATTTTGCTGATGAAAATTTGTCTCGTTTTCTCAGCAGTAATTTGCAATGTGTTTGACCGTGAAGGTTTCGACTCTGTTAATAGTATCTTTTTTGGGAGCATTTTGTCAGGTGCTACTAATGGACCTTCGTCCAATCGTTCCGGCAAGTCCGACAATATTGCCTTTGCTGTTTCATGTGCTTGATCTAGAAAACGTGTCTTGAGTGAGTATATTTGATCTTGTAGTTCTTTTAGTTTTGAGGCATTTTCTTTTACTTCATAGCTACTGTTCTTAGTAAATTTTATTATTTCTCCCCTGAGTTGCATATTAAATTGATTTATCTCATAAGGTACATTATCCAGCATAGTTAAAGCATCTTTGTTTATCTTATTTTTAGCTTCGAATGCTTGCTCAATTTTATGTTCATTCTCTATATTTAATTCGCTGTTATTAATTTCATTATGCTGAGCTCTAATGTTTTCTATTTCTTTTTTATGAATTGCTAAATCTTTTTGGTATTGTTGATTAAAATCGTTGCGCATTAAGCGAAAGAATTCTTGTTTCGTTATCTCAACAACATCTTCCGCCTCTACGAGGATATCAAGGTTGAGGCTATTGCGTGGGCTTGGCGTCGTCAATACAACCGTAGGCGTCAGTGATCTTGATCCGCGGTTAAAGAGCATTTTCTTAGACATTGATGGTGAAGTTGGTGGTGAAGTTGATGGTGAAGTTGGTGGTGAAGTTGGTAAAGTTTTTACCTTGGGTTTGGTCAATTGTAGCATTTCAGACTTTGCTGCGTTATGCGCTTTAGTTAGAAGATCATTGTATTTGAACATTTGCTCATATAATGCGTTACCTTTAATTTTAGGTTGGCTGATGTTTTTATACTCATGGCTATTCTGTAAAAATTCCTTTATTGCTTTTTTGACTGGGTTAGCAAATTTATCCCCCTGAGTATAATCTACCAGCTTCGCAATCTCTAAAATCTCTTCTTGTATTTTTACTTTATCATCGAAAGCCGGCAAAGCATTTTCTTTAGCTGTTAGATCGATTGAGTTTTTAGTATTGGAATTAACATTATCTCTACCCCTAGATATCTTTATTTCGTTGAGGTGGTCGTCTAAACTTTTAATGGATTGATTTAATTCGTTCTGTAGTGATTCAATGACTATCTGTTTCATTCTATCAGCAACAGTTTGTAGCACTGCACCATCAGCCTGCTCTGTGATCTTGCCCGTTGGCAAACTATGCTCCAGTTTGTTAACGGGATCAGTGTTCACATTCTGGCGTGATATTGGTAACGAATTCGCATTAATCAGCTCTCCTGGTGATTCAGATGATAATAATCCTGCCTTAGCCGTTGATGATGGAACTGCTGGCTTGTTAGCCAGTTTTGACATTTCAGACTTTGCTACATCCTGTGCTCTTTTTAGGAGTAAATTCTTGTAGTACTTCATTTGATTATCTAATTCTGCATCGGTTATTCTAGGATTAGATTTTTTAGTACTTTTATAATCAACATCATTCTTTATAAATTTATCCCTTTGTTTTCTGACTAGTTCATCATATTGCTTGCTATTAGTATAATCTACCTCACCCGTAATCTTTATAACGTATCCTTTCATTTTTTCTTGAACCTTGAAATCTTCCAAAGCTTTCTGTTTAGTTGCTAGAGTGTTTCCGCTTTTTCTAGTTTCAGAAGCCTTATGATTTTGTTTAGCTGTCTCTAGTTCTTGTTTGAGATTATCTAAACTATCATGGTCTGTATTAAACTTTTTCTCTATTGATTCAAGGTAAATTTGTTTCGTTCTATCACTCAAAGTTTGTGGCCCTTGTGCGACTCCGGAAAGCACCTCATCTTCTGCTTCTTGTGGTTTTAGATCAAGCAAAGGTTTATTTTCAGTACTGAGCTTAGCTTTGCCATCAATTTCACTGATGAGTTGCTCAGATCTCGACGCGGGGGGATTGATCTGCACTTTCGAAGAGTTAGTAGCGTGAGAGTCTAATAGCAGTTCTTCTGATACATCTTTTTGATCCATATATCCTGCTTCTTGCGGTTTGGACGCCCCCGTCTCATCAACCCGCTCTGTGATCTTGCCCGTTGGCAAACCATTATCCGACTTGCTAACGGGATCAGTGTTCACATTCTGGGATGATATTGGTGACGAATTCACATCTATTTTCGTCAGCTCTCCTGGTGATTCAGATGATAATAATCCTGCCTTAGCCGTTGATGATGGAACTGCTGGCTTGTTAGCCAGTTTTGACATTTCAGACTTTGCTACATCCTGTGCTCTTTTTAGGAGTAAATTCTTGTAGTACTTCATTTGATTATCTAATTCTGCATCGGTTATTCTAGGATTAGATTTTTTAGTACTTTTATAATCAACATCATTCTTTATAAATTTATCCCTTTGTTTTCTGACTAGTTCATCATATTGCTTGCTATTAGTATAATCTACCTCACCCGTAATCTTTATAACGTATCCTTTCATTTTTTCTTGAACCTTGAAATCTTCCAAAGCTTTCTGTTTAGTTGCTAGAGTGTTTCCGCTTTTTCTAGTTTCAGAAGCCTTATGATTTTGTTTAGCTGTCTCTAGTTCTTGTTTGAGATTATCTAAACTATCATGGTCTGTATTAAACTTTTTCTCTATTGATTCAAGGTAAATTTGTTTCGTTCTATCACTCAAAGTTTGTGGCCCTTGTGCGACTCCGGAAAGCACCTCATCTTCTGCTTCTTGTGGTTTTAGATCAAGCAAAGGTTTATTTTCAGTACTGAGCTTAGCTTTGCCATCAATTTCACTGATGAGTTGCTCAGATCTCGACGCGGGGGGATTGATCTGCACTTTCGAAGAGTTAGTAGCGTGAGAGTCTAATAGCAGTTCTTCTGATACATCTTTTTGATCCATATATCCTGCTTCTTGCGGTTTGGACGCCCCCGTCTCATCAACCCGCTCTGTGATCTTGCCCGTTGGCAAACCATTATCCGACTTGCTAACGGGATCAGTGTTCACATTCTGGGATGATATTGGTGACGAATTCACATCTATTTTCGTCAGCTCTCCTGGTGATTCAGATGATAATAATCCTGCCTTAGCCGTTGATGATGGAACTGCTGGCTTGTTAGCCAGTTTTGACATTTCAGACTTTGCTACATCCTGTGCTCTTTTTAGGAGTAAATTCTTGTAGTACTTCATTTGATTATCTAATTCTGCATCGGTTATTCTAGGATTAGATTTTTTAGTACTTTTATAATCAACATCATTCTTTATAAATTTATCCCTTTGTTTTCTGACTAGTTCATCATATTGCTTGCTATTAGTATAATCTACCTCACCCGTAATCTTTATAACGTATCCTTTCATTTTTTCTTGAACCTTGAAATCTTCCAAAGCTTTCTGTTTAGTTGCTAGAGTGTTTCCGCTTTTTCTAGTTTCAGAAGCCTTATGATTTTGTTTAGCTGTCTCTAGTTCTTGTTTGAGATTATCTAAACTATCATGGTCTGTATTAAACTTTTTCTCTATTGATTCAAGGTAAATTTGTTTCGTTCTATCACTCAAAGTTTGTGGCCCTTGTGCGACTCCGGAAAGCACCTCATCTTCTGCTTCTTGTGGTTTTAGATCAAGCAAAGGTTTATTTTCAGTACTGAGCTTAGCTTTGCCATCAATTTCACTGATGAGTTGCTCAGATCTCGACGCGGGGGGATTGATCTGCACTTTCGAAGAGTTAGTAGCGTGAGAGTCTAATAGCAGTTCTTCTGATACATCTTTTTGATCCATATATCCTGCTTCTTGCGGTTTGGACGCCCCCGTCTCATCAACCCGCTCTGTGATCTTGCCCGTTGGCAAATCCTTATAAGGATTGTTAACGAGATCAGTATTTACCTTCTCAGGAGTTAGCAGTGAATCGTTTATTTGGTTTGGATCAAACCAAGGTTTATTTTCAGTACTGGCCTCAGCTTTGCCAGTTTTATTGCCCAACGTGAGGGGATTGCTCTGCGCTTTCGAAGAGTCAGTAGCGTGAGAGTCTAATAGCAGTTCTTCTGATACATCTTTTTGATCCGTATATTCTGCTTCTGGCAGTTTGGGCGACTTCGCCTCAGCAACCTGCTCTATGCTCTTGCTCGTTGGCAAATCAATCGGTATATCGTCAATGATATCATTGCTTGCACTGTAAGGTATTGGCGTCGTTTCCACAATAGTAGGTGTCAGTACCTTTGATGGCAGGTATTTATTTAATACTTTACTAAACCGTGATTTGAAATCTGCCCACCTAGATTTGCCAGATGAAGTTGTTGGCTCCGATTTGATCGATGATGGCATTTCAGACTTTGCTACGTTAAGTCCTGTATTTTGAGATAACTTATTGTATTGTCCATCATACTCCAAAAGCTCATAGGTTAATTTTTTCACAAGATTGATCCGCCGATCTCTGTCCAAAATACCATCATTTCTCAGTTTCGAGTTTACAGATTTAATATATTTATTACCTTCAGATACAGGAAGTCTGGTTTTTAATTTTTTCAGTAAAACTTCCTCTGGATCAATCTCTTCTAATCTCCGTGCACGTTCCAAACCATCGCTCATCGTCATCTTTTCATTAGTCAGGTTAATCAAATTCTCCCGCTCAATTTTTAGCCGCTCAAGCCGCCGATCAATCGAAATAAAGTACTTATGTTTAATTTTATCCCCTTCTTCCACAGATTTATTTTCAAAATTGACACCAGTTTTGCTGTCAGTTCCACTGTCCAACGCGAGGGGATTGCTCTGCGATTTCGAAGAGTCAGTAGCGGTAGAGGCTGGTAGTGTATCCTCTAGTAGATCTTTTTGATCAATAGATTCTACTTCTTGCAGTTTGCGCGACTCCGCCTCACCAACCTGCTCTATACCCTTGCCCGTTGGCAAACCATTATTCGTACCCTTGCTTATACTGTGCGGTATTGGTGACGTTTCTATATTAGTAGATGTCAGTACGCTTGATGATCTGTGTTTATTTAATATTTTCTTAAACGGTGATGTTAAAGTTGCAAACTTAGATTTGTCAGATGAAGTTGTTGGATTCAATTTGATTGATGGTGGTATTTTAGGATTTTTTACTTCAAATTTTAAATTTAAGTATACTTCATTGCCACTTCTCGAATACAAATATGCATCGAAATCCTTGAGTAATTTGTCAAAAAAAATCGCTAGCTGGTTGGAGCTATAACCTCCTTCAGAAATCAGTTTATTTCTTAGATCTGCAAGATATTTGCCACCATCCTTCTCAGAAATTCCGGTTTGTAATAGTTTCAGGAAATTTTTCTCTTGCTCAATCTCTTCTAATTTCCGTGTACGATTTAAATTATCGATCACCGACATCTCTTCATTCAACGGGTATCTAATAAACACATGCTCCTGAGCAGTTTTTAACTCATAAAGCTGATTCTCAATCCAATCCATTTTGGATGCAGACTTAGTTGCTGATGTTAATTGAGGTGGTTTTTTATGAGACAACGGTTTACTTTCAGTACTGGCTTTAGCTGAGTTAGTAGTTGCACTGGCGGACTGCTCAATACTTTTTTTATCAGCCTGTTTTATGATCTTGCTCTTGCTCTTTGGCAATACATTCTCAGAATTTAGCAATCCATCTTCTAGATCTTTACTTGCTGAAGATAGGTTTGCATCAGCCAAAGGTTTATTTTCAAGATTGACACCAGCTCTGCTGTCAGTTTTACTGTCCAACACGAGGGGGGTGCTCTGCGATTTCGAAGAGTCAGTAGCGAGAGAGGCTGGTAGTGTATCCTCTAGTAGAACTTCTTTATTCTCAAATTCTACTTCTGGCAGTTTGGGCGACCCCGCCTCACCAACGTGCTTTGTTCTCTTGCCGATTGGCAAACCATTATCCGACTTGCTAACGGGATCAGTGTTCACATTCTGGGATGATATTGGTGACGAATTCACATCTATTTTCGTCAGCTCTCCTGGTGATTCAGATGATAATAATCCTGCCTTAGCCGTTGATGATGGAACTGCTGGCTTGTTAGCCAGTTTTGACATTTCAGACTTTGCTGCATCCTGTGCTCTTTTTAGGAGTAAATTCTTGTAGTGATTCATTTGATTATCTAATTCTGTATCGGTTATTCTAGGATTAGATTTTTTAGTACTTTTATAATCAACATCATTCTTTATAAATTTATCCCTTTGTTTTCTGACTAGTTCATCATATTGCCTGCTATTAGTATAATCTACCCCACCCGCAATCTTTACAACGAATCCTTTCATTTTTTCTTGAACCTTGAAATCTTCCAAAGCTTTCTGTTTAGTTGCTAGATCGGTTTCGGTTTTTTTACTTTTAGCATTCTTATAGTTTTGTTTAGCTGTCTCTAGTTTTTGTTCGAAACTATCTAAACTACCTTTTTTATTAAACGTTGTCTCTATTGATTCAAGGTAAATTTGTTTCGTTCTATCACCATCAATTCGTGGCACTGATTTTACTCCGGGAAGCACCTTATCTGATGTTTTTGTATTTTTTACATTTTGTGATTTTAGATTAGGCAAAGATTTATTTTTAGGATTGCCTTTAGTTTTCGGTTCGTTCTTAAGATTATGTGCTGATTTATTTCCATCAAAAGTTGGATTCGGTCCAACGAGCGTTTTATTGCTCTCATTGGTTTGCCTAACTAAGGGTGGGGCATTATTTATTGAATTGCTAGATAAGCTCTCTGTAATACTGGAATTTTCGTTTCTCAGTACACTGATTCGAGAGTTGCCAAATGGCCGCGATCCATTTTGAGTGGCACTTAGCTGCAGCGACGGTGTTCTAGGAATAGAATTAAAAGCATCCAAGTTGAGATTCTCTGGCAGCATAAATTCCTGACTAGTTTCTGGAAAGGTGCTTTTTGGTTTCATCACACTCGGAGCACTCTCCGACGCGTAGATTTGCTTTACGAGATGATAATTGTCGGACCCAATAGGGAAATTAGGATCATCGCCAAGCAGTGCTGTATAGGACTCTCTATTATTAAATAGATTATTAACAATCTTTTGCTGGTTGTTTATAGAGCTTTCTAATAGCTCATCTCTTACCGGTACAGTGGCTTCTGTTTTTAGTGGAATTTCCACGTGGGGCGTTTGTTCCACAGTTTCTACTGATGTATTGAAAATGTCCGAAATAGAAGATTCTGTGCCCTGTGACTCATGAAGCAGATCGGAAGAGATTCTTGCTTGATCTATTGCTGAATAAGAGTCAGTATCTGATAATTTACTAGGATCTCTAGCGTTAAGTGGCAATTTATTTTTTGTATCGAGGTTTTCCAATGGCGGGAGCAATTCAGGTGTGATCTCCTTCTTTTCTAATTTGATTGGAATAGAGGTTATTTCCTCATAAGTATCCTCGCTGTTAAGAAGTTCAGTCTTCTGTGAATCATTATTAGCGACATTTTCTAACTTAAATTTCTGATCATCGTTGTTCTGTATTATCTGCTGGCCGGATATTTCTGTATCTGGGGAAACAATAGAGGATCTTCTACTGTCGCTAATTTGCTCGAGATCCTCAATACTATCACTTTTATTCAGCGCAGTAGTGCTAGGATTGACGAGTTTGTAGGTTTCGTTTTCAGATCTGGAGATTCTCGGTGAAGCCCAATCAGTCTCTTCCTTCATGAGTCTTGGGCGCGGTGAAATACTATCTCTTGCATCATATTGCATAGCGCTGCTGTGTCTTCTAAAAATCTTTGTATTTTTTTGCTCTGCTTCACTTCCCGCCTTTAGCTGTGATGGTTCAAGAAACAACCCATCCGGTATTGAGGGCAGAGAAGCACTCTGACCACGGTTCCGCCTGAGTATCGAAGTCGATGGCAGTGTGGGATGCGTAAGGCCTGTTTTTGAAGCAAAGTTTTTTAGGGCCAGTGTTGCATCCGCACTTATAGGCAGTGTTAGATCACGGTTAGCCAGGTTACCCGGCTTGTCTCCTGCCCCCGGTGGGATACCACCCATATCTGAGACTATTGAGGGCGGCGGATTCGCTGGAGGTGATCCAAGAACATCATCACCATAGCCGATCAACTCCGTTTCAGAAGCAGAACTTAATCGGTGGCTGTTTGATCCGTTGTCCGCCGTAGTGAATAAACTCTCTGATACCTGATCAGAAACACTCAGTTGATTCAGATAAGAGGAGTTCCCCGATTCAGGTAGCTGAAGGGTGGAGGCGGGCGGTGATGTATATATGGGGTAAATGGTGGTGACGGGCGGCGGCTGATTGAGACTTTCTAACCGCGCAGCGAAATTAATGGGAAGGGGAATTGGCTCCCCCGCCCCTGGTGCAATCTCATCTGGTAGAAACACCCTGTGGTTTGCGAAGACATCCACCGATGGGCTGCGCACAGGGGGGGGGGGGAAGTCAGCGGCATTGGCCGCAGTTTTCGCCATAGAATCGATATTAATAAGAGATGTCGTTCTTTTAATGCCCCTGCCAGTGCCCGTTAGAAGACCAAAACGGACTGCTGCACTCAATCCAGGATCGGCGGCCGGCGCCATACTAGGATTAGGCCTCATAGCTGTTCTGCCGCTCTTAAGCTTCGCTTGGCCTTTAATCTGCTGGCGAAACCCTAACGACGCCTTCAGCATCGACCACGTCCCCGCCTCCATCGAAAGAAGCTTTTCCCCACTATACGACGCGAAAGCGGCTTTGTAGCTCGCCACCCCGTATTCACGCTGAAATGAGGTGGCGGCAATCTCCAACAGCAACTTGTCATTGATGCTGGTGCCAGGCTTCTCCTCCATCCCCGCCAACCCGTTAATCAGACGGAAATCGCCGCTGGTTGTTACGCGCAAACCACCCGCAGCGCCCAACACATCGCACATCCCTGCGCCAGACGTAACCACTCCCACAAATGTCTCCGACACCGCCCCGCTCAGCATCAGCGTATCGGAGTAGAGGCGCAGGTTCAGACGACCGCGAAAGGTTCTTTTCACGATACTCGCGCTGGTCTCAATGTCTCTCCCCTCCAGCCTGTAGTTACCCTCAACGTTCACTTCCTCGTGCCCTGTCGCGGTATCGCTAGCCGACTCCTTGCCGATCTCCAGACGGTCCGATACGCCCCGACGCTCGGCCCTCTTCACCGCCACCAGATTGATCGTCTCGGCGCGCAACTCCAGCGCGCAACGCTCCTCTGTACCGCTAACCTGCTGTCCTGAAGAGGAGGTAGTGGTAGTGCTTGTTTCGTTGCTGTCAGCCATTATCTTTTACCCTTGGGAGTGATTTAAGTGACATGCTGCGTGGCGCAGGAGGCAAGGATGATCTCGCTAATAGAATATACAGCCGTAAAATAACTATGATGCACTAGCTAATAGAATATACAGCCGTAAAATAACTATGATGCACTAGCTAATAGAATATACAGCCGTAAAATAACTATGATGCACTAGCTAATAGAATATACAGCCGTAAAATAACTATGATGCACTAGCTAATAGAATATGCAGCCGTAAAATAACTATGGTGCACTAGCTAATAGAATATGCAGCCGTAAAATAACTATGGTGCACTAGCTAATAGAATATGCAGCCGTAAAATAACTATGGTGCACTAGCTAATAGAATATGCAGCCGTAAAATAACTATGGTGCACTAGCTAATAGAATATGCAGCCGTAAAATAACTATGGTGCACTAGCTAATAGAATATGCAGCCGTAAAATAACTATGGTGCACTAGCTAATAGAATATGCAGCCGTAAAATAACTATGGTGCACTAGCTAATAGAATATGCAGCCGTAAAATAACTATGGTGCACTAGCTAATAGAATATGCAGCCGTAAAATAACTATCGAGAGCTTTGTTCCATACAAACCCCACAGCGGCGATTGTGTTTCTAGGCGGGGGAGTTGTCATGGCCCGCATTGCGAACCTAACGCTGCATGAAAGGCTTCTTCTGCAATGAGCCTGCAAAACGCCCCCCTCCTCTGCCTGATACATTATAAACACCTTCTGTTCTGAAGCGCAATACCTTTCATGCTTCCATGCCTCCCATGCTCCCATGCACTCATTGACAGAAGCGCTCGGGATCGTTTGCAGTGCTGATTTTCTGACTTTGCTCCCTAGTTACCGCCGCAGCGATCGGCTTATGATGCCGTTGTCGGTGCCACGCCGCGTAGCAACGTTAGCTGTCGACAGGCTCGTTTCGCACACTGTCAGTTACATCACCCAGAAGCGATTTTCCCGGAGCGGTTAGGAGAATCAGAAACCCTATTGGGGGCATCGAAAAACTGGGGAGTTGGGGCATGGGACATGATTACCTATAACGTAAGTCGTTGACTTGTAACCCTTCTCCTAATAAACAAGCCGCGCCAGCTTTGCAGCTTGGCACCCACGGCTTGGCTTATCAGTTGCTTAGCCCCCTTGCAGCAGCAGTTCACTCAAGGGGGCACAGGACTTTTCTACACCTCTCACTTCAATTGCGCTATGCTTCCTCACAGTGGCGACTCTCCTTATATTGATGGGTTTCTTTACAACTTCCAATCAATCAGAAGCACCGCTCTTTTTCAGCCCCTCAACCATCCGTTTCGGTTATAACCCCGCCCCTCTCAGGTTTTACGGCGATCACCTTTAGCGGGGTCAGCGCTTAAATTTCCTGCGTGTCGATAAACCGAAGTTTGGGCCAGCGTTCAATGGTCAAGTTCAGATTGACCAGCGATGGCGCAAGGTAAGTCAAGCGGTTACGGGCATCAAACGCGAGCTGCCCGCGGTTCTTACGCTGAAACAGCGAAAGCGCCTCGGCGTCATCGCCACTGACCCAGCGCACGGCTTGGATTGGCAGGGATTCATAGCGGCTTTCGACACGGTATTCGTTCTTCAGTCGCCAGGCGATCACGTCAAACTGCAACGTACCGATCGCCCCCAGGATCAGATCGTTTGACAGCAGCGGGCGGAAGACATGCGTCGCACCCTCTTCGCTGAGTTGATCAAGCCCTTTGTGCAACGCTTTCATGCGTAACGGATCACTCAGGACGACACGCCTGAACAGTTCTGGGGCAAAACTTGGAATGCCGCTGAATTTCAGCGTTTCTCCTTCGGTGAAAGTATCGCCGACGGCGACCGTGCCGTGGTTATGGATGCCGATAATATCTCCCGCAAAAGCGCTCTCGACGCGCTCGCGCTCGCTCGCCATGAAGGTCATCGCATGGTTCAATTGCAGCTCTTTGCCAGTGCGTACATGACGCACCCGCAGCCCTGGCTGGTAACAACCGGAAGTGATGCGGGTGAACGCGATCCGATCACGGTGTTGCGGGTCCATATTGGCTTGGATTTTGAACACGAATCCAGAGAACGTGCTTTCCGTAGCGGCCACCTGGCGCTGCTCCGTATGCCGTGGCTGCGGCGCTGGCGCATAGTCAACAAAACGATCCAGCAGCGCCTTGACGCCGAAATTCCAGATCGCCGAGCCAAAGAACACCGGCGTCATGCTGCTGTCGGCATACGCCGCCCGATCAAACGTATGGCTGGCCCCGCGCACCAGTTCAATCTCTTCACGGAAGGTGCCGGCAACGTTACCCAAAGTATCCTCAAGTGCCGCGTTGTCCAGTCCCTGGATGAGCGTTTCGGGTCGCTGTTGAGCGCTGTCGCCGGGCGTTAAACAATGCACTTGATCCGTCAGTAGATCGTAAATGCCACGAAAATTCCCACCGCTGCCGATGGGCCAGGTGATCGGTGCGCAGCGGATGTCAAACGCCGACTCAATCTCGTCGAGCAGCGTGATCGGCTCGCCGCTATTGCGGTCGAGTTTATTGATGAAGGTCATGATCGGAATCCCATGCAGGCGACAGATCTGCATCAGCTTGAGGGTGCGCTCCTCCACCCCCTTGGCCGCATCGATCACCATCAACGCCGAATCAACTGCGCTCAGGGTGCGGTACGTGTCCTCGGAAAAATCGCTGTGCCCCGGGGTGTCAAGCAGATTGATAACGCGCCCTTGGTAGCAGAACTGCATCACCGACGAGGTCACTGAAATGCCCCGCTCACGCTCCAGTGCCATCCAGTCGGAGGTCGCATAACGCGCCGCCTTGCGCCCTTTGACCGCCCCGGCAAGCCGTATTGCCCCGCCAAACAGCAACAACTTCTCGGTCAGCGTGGTCTTCCCCGCATCCGGATGCGAGATAATAGCGAAAGTCCTGCGACGTAAAACTTCTTCAACGTTTGACATAGTAAAATCCAGAAATTATGGGGAAATGAAAAACCCAAGAACCACGTTTTGATGATCGTGCAAGAAATCCGATTGCGAGCGGCATCATTTAGGTTTAACCTTAGTTATACTCATGCTACTTGAGGATGCTCAATGGGTGAGGGAGACCTTTTGTGCACCTCTTGAGTCGCGCTGCGTTTGACGCTCTGGAAAAGGGCTTCGGGCGGCGCTCTAGAATCTAGTACGTTTTTTAATCCTGAAAAACAAGCTGCACTTGCTTTTTCAGGAGAATAAGGAGGGTAAAGACGTTTATATTGGGGGAAGGGTGAAGGCGTGTTTAACCCACCTAAACGCGGTACTCCCTTCCCCCAAACCCCTAACCCCAGGATCTCCTGCGCCCTCGCCTTAGAGCCGTGCATGACCGAGGGCTTCGGGCGACGCGCTCTGGAAGGGCTTCGGGTGAGGCTCTGGGATGAGAGCATGGAGCTATAACCCTTTCCTGCATCTTCAAGTAACATGAGTATAAACCGCTTTAACCTTTGAGACTTCACGTGGAGCATTCCATTGAAACACACTATCTTGCTATCCGTCCTACTCGCCGCTTCGCTGCCCGTCACGCTCTTAGCAAAAGAGAGCACAGCACCGCTAGGCTTGACCTGGGGGCTAAGCCAAGAACAAGTCAAAAAACAAGGCGTGATCTTGCGAAAATGTAAAAACGGTAAGGGGCTAATTATTTGTCGCACGATGAATCCACCAAAGCCGGTTTCGTTTGGGGATTTCTATTATTTGGTTTTTTATCCACAGAAAGGGCTTATCGGAGCTGGAATCATTGGACAAGACATCAGCGATGACAGCACAGGAGCCGAGGGGAAAGCACTATATGCCAAGGTTAAAGCGAGTTTGGGTAAGAAATACGGTCAACCAGCCAGCGAGTACGAGTACGTTGGCCGGAAATTATACGACGAGGATGACGAGTTCTATCAATGCTTGCGGTATGCTGGCTGCGGGAGTTGGTTTTCGGTTTGGGAAGCTGATTCCAGTGGTAGTGTAGATATAAAAATTGAAGGAACACTCAGAGGGGAAGGGCGCTTGATGATAAACTATAAATCCAAGGAATTGACGCAAATACTCAATGACATCGAAGCGGCAGAAGCCGCCAGCGATGCCGATGCCTTATAGTCAACACGGCGGCAAGGCACCTCAACCCGGATATTAATATCCAGCCCTGTTTTTAAGTCCGCACTGCCGTGCGATCAGTCAAACTTCACCTCCCCACCGCATAATACGTGGCATGGCGCTACTTAAATCGCCCCCTCAAGGGGCTTAGCAATAACATGCCAGATCGGGTATTTTGCTCCCCTCCCGTGGTTGCGCTTGCCCAGCGGCAGCGTTTGCGTGCGCGCCGGCGGTTGCCGCCGATACACTTTTGATAGCCCTGTATGACTATCACGTTCCATAACACCTTGAGCGGCAGCAAGCAGGTCTTTACGCCGTTGCGCCCGGATCAGGTGACGATGTATGTGTGCGGCCCCACTGTGTACGACTATGTGCATATCGGCAACGCGCGTTCAGCAGTGGTGTTTGATGTTGTGTATCGGTTGTTGCGCAGCCACTATCCGCAGGTCAAATACGTACGTAATATTACTGACGTTGACGATAAGATTAATCAGGCGGCGCAGGCCACGGGTGAAGATATCAGCGCGATTAGCAGGCGCTATGAAGCGGCGTACCACCAGGACATGGCCTCCCTAGGGTTATTGATCCCCAGCGTAGAGCCGCGGGCCACCGAGCATATCGCCGAGATTATTGTGTTTATCCGCCAACTGATTGTACGCGGTCATGCCTACACAGCACATGATCACGTATTTTTCGAGGTCGCATCGGATCGTAACTACGGCTGCCTGTCGCGGCAGGTGATCGAAGACATGCGGGATGGGGTGCGCGTTGAGGTCAATCCTGACAAACACGACGCCAAGGATTTTGTGCTATGGAAGCCCTCTGCTGCGGGAATTCCGGGCTGGGACAGCCCGTGGGGCTACGGGCGCCCCGGCTGGCATATCGAGTGCTCAGCGATGATTCTGCGCCACTTAGGGAGCGCCATTGATATCCACGGCGGCGGCGCTGACCTGGTATTCCCTCATCACGAGAATGAACGCGCGCAAGGTTGCAGCCTTGCTGATGATGGTCAATATGTGCGCTACTGGCTACATAACGGCATGCTGAATATCGACCATGAGAAAATGTCAAAAAGTCTGGGTAATATCCTCACCCTGCGGCATTTGCTGACGCAACACCACGGGGAGGTGCTGCGCTATGCACTGCTGTCAACTCACTACCGCTCGCCATTGACTTGGAATGCTAACCTTCTGGTGCAGGCCAAGGCCGGTATCGACCGCTTCTATCGCGCTTTAGCGACAGCTAACCAACGGCTGCATGAGCCCGACTACGATCAGGATGCAGCCGCCGCCAACACCAACGCAAAACTGCTTCAGTTGCCACACCCCATCCGCACGCCGCTGTGCGATGATTTGAATACTCCCGCGGTGCTAAGCGCGATGCACGCCATCGCCTCAGAGCTATTGAAAGCCGGCGAGCAAGCCTCCTCCGAGATAAGACAGTTGCGCCAGCAACTCCTTGCCGGTGGTTGGCTGCTGGGGATTTTGCAGCACCGCACCGAGCCGTATTTTCACGGCACGGCGGCGGAAACAACCGAGCAACGCGTGGTAGCACTGATGCAGCAGCGCAGCGCGGCGCGGCGTGAGCGCGACTACGCTCGCGCCGATAGCATCCGCCAAGAGCTCCAGGCGATGGGCATTGCGCTTGAGGACACCACTCAAGGAACGCGCTGGCGGCGATCGACCGAAGGCGCTCGGTAGCCGCGTGATGGTGCACCCTTCACAACCCTCATTAGGGTACCTCGGAAAATCAGCTTCGCTCGCTTTTCCAGGCATTGTCTCTATTGGGTGAAGGATTATAAATCAACGACTTACGTTACAGATGAGGATGTCCTTTCCCCCCCAACCCATTCAAGGTTTTTCGATGTGCCCCTTATATTAAAGGAGTCTTAACCGATGATTCCAGTAGTCATGCAAACCCCTGAAGGCGCATACGGCAAGATAAAGCCAGCGCGTTGGTCGCGGATGGACGACAGGCGATGAGTTGGTTTGGCAAGCTCGCCGGAGGTGCCATCGGCTTCATGTTGGGCGGCCCCTTGGGGGCCTTGGTCGGTGCCGCCCTTGGTCATAACTTGGATGCTTCGATGGCATCTTCGTATGCTTCCACCGATCGCCGTGGCGCTTTCGGCTATGACTCTGATCCAGAGGAGGGGTTTAATCAGCAACACCGCCGCCAAGCGGCGTTTTTCAGCGCCCTTTTTCCGGTGCTGGGTCACATGGCTAAAATCGATAGCCGTGTAACCCCTGATGAAATTCGATTGGTTTCCTCGCTGATGGATAAACTGCAACTGGCACCTAGCCAACGCCAGTTCGCCCAGCGCTTATTCAGCAGCGGTAAAGCAGCGGATTTCCCGCTGGATGAGGTGTTACAGGAGTTTTATCGGCACTGCGGGCGGGGGCGCGATTTGCCGCGCATGTTCATTGAGATCCTGATCGACATGGCCTGCATTGATGGCCACTACCACCCTGCTGAGCAAGCGCTGATAACCCATATTTGCCGCCATTTAAACATCTCGGCGCAGGATCAGGCGAACGCCGAAGCGTTTGTCATGGCCGCCGGTGGCTACCACCAACAGCAGAATTACCAGTCACGAGACAAGACCCAACGGCGGCGAGCGGGCACCCCGCACCAGCCGTCAATGTCGTTGCAGGATGCTTATAAGATCTTGGGGGTCTCGCCTACTACCCCAGAAGCTGAGGTTAAGAAGGCGTATCGGCGCATGCTCAGCCGCCATCACCCCGACAAGCTGGTCGCCAAAGGGCTGCCCGAGGAAGCGATGCGCATTGCCAACCAAAAAACCCACAACATCAAGCAGGCATGGGAAAAAATCCGCGCCGTACGCGCTGGCGCTCACTGAACAGCGCACTGGAGAGGCGCGCCCGCTGACCACAGCGCTCAAGGCCTGCGCTGCCACTTGATCAGCACCGGCTAATCCGTAGCGTTTTGCTTTTTCAGCTCGGCACCAAGTTCTGGGATGGCCTGAAACAGATCCGCCACCAGCCCGTAGTCAGCGACCTGAAAGATCGGCGCTTCCTCGTCTTTGTTAATCGCGACGATGATTTTGCTCTCCTTCATGCCTGCAAGATGCTGGATCGCACCTGAAATGCCAACCGCAATATACAGATCCGGTGCCACTACCTTGCCTGTCTGCCCGACTTGGTAATTGTTCGGTGCAAAACCGGCATCAACGGCGGCCCTTGAAGCCCCTACAGCAGCCCCTAGTTGATCGGCTACCTGCTCCAACATGCCAAAGTTATCACCCGACTGCATGCCGCGACCACCCGAAATTACGATCCGTGCTGAAGCCAACTCGGGACGCTCGCTGCGGGTCAGATCCTGGTTGATAAAGCGCGATAAGTCGTTGATGACGCTGTTGCTCAGCGCTTCAATCGTGGCGTTACCACCATCGCCGAGCGGCTCGAACGCGGTCGGGCGCACGCTGATAAATTTCAGCGCATCGGTTGATTGCACCGTTGCAATCGCATTACCGGCGTAGATCGGGCGCTCAAAGGTATCTGCCGCGTGTACTGCGGTAATATCCGAGACCGGTGCCACATCAAGCAACGCCGCCGCGCGCGGCAGGATGTTTTTGCCGTATTTGCTGGCGCCGATCAGGATATGGGTGTAGTCGGCAGCCAACTGCTGGATCAGCAACGCCATGCTTTCGGCAAGCTGATGCGCGAACACCTCGTTATCTGCAACGCACACCCGATTCACGCCTTTGAGATTCGCTGCTTCGCCAGCGGCTGTCGCACAATCGCTGCCGGCGATAAGGACGCTGACCGCATCAGCGATCTGCGTTGCCGCCGCAACGGCGCTCAAGGTAGCCATGTTCAAGGCTTGATTATTGTGTTCAGCAACGACTAGGACGTGCATTCAGATCACCTTCGCTTCAGTTTTGAGTTTTTGCACCAGTTCAGCGACATCAGCCACTTTAACCCCAGCCTGGCGCTTTTGTGGTTCGATTACCTGCAGAGTCTTGACCCGCGGCGTGGTATCTACACCCAACTCGACGGGAGTCAGGGTGGCGATGGGTTTCTTCTTGGCTCTCATAATGTTCGGCAGGGATGCAAAGCGCGGTTCATTGAGCCGCAGATCAGTGGTGATCACCGCTGGCTTTTGCAGCGCCAAAGTCTCAAGACCGCCGTCAATCTCCCGCGTTAGGTGAATCTCCTGATCGCTGATCTGCAACTGATAAGCGAATGTGCCTTGGGGCCAGTTCAGCAGGGCTGCCAGCAACTGACCGCTCTGCGTATGATCCCCATCGATCGATTGTTTGCCAAGGATCACCAGCCCCGGCTGCTCGCGCTCAACGATCACCTTGAGCAGTTTGGCAACCGCCAATGGCTCCAATTCATCGTCTGTATGTACCAAAATCCCACGGTCAGCCCCCATCGCTAAGGCTGTGCGCAGGGTATCTTGGCAACGCTGCACTCCCATTGATACCACAATAACCTCATCCGCCTGAGCGGCTTCACGTAAGCGCAACGCTTGTTCCACCGCGATCTCGTCAAACGGATTCATGGACATCTTGACGTTGGTCAGATCGACACCGCTCTGGTCGGCCTTAACCCGCACCTTGACGTTGTAATCAATGACCCGTTTTACGGCAACAATAATTTTCATAAGGGGGTGTCTTTCCCGTAAGCCGCCTCGATCAATGGTGCCGCTTACGGCGACCGCTAGGATAGGCGGGGACGAAGGCTTTGGATGCTTTGACGGTTTATGCCAGTAGCGGGTCAGGAGGTATTTTGGGGCGCCTCGAAAAACTGCGCGAAACTAGCTTTTCGAGGTGCCCTTTGGCTTATGTAACTAAAGTAACAGCGGTGCATATCAAACCGAGCGCTCCATTGCGGCTGCCAGAAGGCATCAGGATAACTCGACAGACTTGCCTTGAACCTCTCTGCGCATGAGGAATATCTGATCCAGCGCTGCTGCTGATACGCCAAAAGCAAGAATGACTATTCAGTTCAATTTCAGTCCAAGCAGAGGCCATTTCACTGTCAATCTGTGCTCACCGATAATGGCTGGCGAACAAGTTTTTGTACTGCACCGTGTTTTCTGGCAGGTGCCTGCATTTTATCATAAAACCTCGCTTATGCTGTCTCCCGAAGCGCTCTGTGCAGAAAGTCCGCGATCGGAAACAAGTCCCGCTTAGCGTTAATGCGCACCGCTTTGGCTTTGAGTGCCATCGCTATTCGGGGGAAGGGTTGCAAATCAAACCGCAGGGCTTGTCTATTGGAGGAAGGATTATAAATCAACGGCTTCCATTACAGATGGGGGGCTTCCCCCATCCCGTGGGGTTTTTCGAGGTTCCCAGCTGATAATCCTGCCCGCAATCCGTGATCCTGCTCTGGTTATGATAAACGCCTCAGTTTAATTCATAACCTATTGATATTCATGGGTATCTATTTTATCCCAGCACAGTTCTGAAGCGCGGATTACTGATTGGGAGACTCTCAAACTGCTATAATCCACGTTGGAGCATCACCCTTTTCCCTTACCCCTCACCCTCAACAGCATTTTTGAGGTCACCCAATGCAATGAGCCTACTGAAAGTACCACCCCCATCGGCGGCAACGCTGATCGCGATGACGGATGAAGAATGGCAATGCGATGCCCAGCAGCGATTTGAACCGCATGTGCTGGCTTGGTTCAAAAGTTTGGGATACATCGGCGGCGCTAACACATGGTGCCCGATTGCAGATGCCGCAGGTAACGCATCGCACTTTGCCACCGGCTGTATTGCGCAACCGCTATTCGCATTAGCGCATCTGCCGGCGGTGTTGCCCTTGCAAGCATACCGTTTGGAATGTAACTGGTCGCCCGCCGATCGGCAACAAGCAGCACTTGGTTGGTTGCTGGCGTGTTACCGCTTTGATCGTTATCGCAGTAAAGCACCGCCGATTGCACAGTTGTGGCCCGGCGAGGGTGTTGATGTCGATGCGGCAGTGCAGCAAGCAGCCGTTATCGCTAAAGTTCGCGATCTGATCAATACCGCACCGGCGGACATGATGCCGCAGGACTTGAGCCGTGAAGCCGAGGAGATCGCCATACAGTATGGTGCCATTTATCGTGACATCGTGGGCGATCGGCTGATCACTGCGAATTTCCCAGCGATCCATAGCGTTGGTCGCGCCAGTGCCCACGCGCCGCGGTTGATCGAACTGCGCTGGCAAAAACGCGGCAGCGGCGATAGCACTGACCAACCGCTGCTGACTCTGATCGGCAAAGGGGTATGCTTTGACAGCGGCGGGTTGAACATTAAGTCGAGTAACAGCATGCGGCTGATGAAGAAAGACATGGGCGGCGCGGCGCATGCGCTGGGATTGGCGATGATGATCATGCAAGCACACTTGCCAGTGCGCTTGCGCGTATTGATTGCAGCCGTCGATAATGCCATATCTGGCGACGCCTACCGCCCCGGGGATGTGCTGATGACACGCAGCGGCAGCAGCGTCGAGGTTGACAATACCGACGCCGAAGGGCGAATTGTGCTGGCCGATGCCCTCACCGCCGCAGTCGAGGAGAGACCGGACCTAGTGGTCGATTTTGCAACCCTCACCGGTGCTGCGCGAGTCGCTCTTGGCGCTGAACTACCGGCGTTGTTCTGCAACAATGATGGGATCGCTGCTGACATCTTAGATCATGCCGAACGGGTCTGTGATCCGTTGTGGCGGATGCCGTTGTATGCGCCCTACCGTGATCTACTGAACAGCAACGTTGCTGATCTGTGTAACAACGCCCCTAGCTCTCATGCCGGGGCCATCACCGCCGCCCTGTTTCTGCAGCATTTTGTCACCACAAAAACCGCGTGGGTGCATATTGATCTGATGGCGTGGAATACCAAGTCAAGGCCGGGGCGACCAGAAGGCGGTGAAGCGATGGGGCTGCGGGCCTTGGCGAGTTATTTGCAACAGCGTTACCCCCCCAAGGCGATAGCGCGCGGTGACAGCGCGCATGTTTGACTTAATCCTTGGCCTTGGTTTTGGCTTTAACCTCAGCGACGACCCTGACAGTAATGACGGTCTCGACCTGGCGGTGAAACAACAGTGTGACCGGGTAGTCGCCGACTTCGCGAAATGTTTGCTTGCCGATGCGTACCTCGGGGCGCTCAATCGGGTGATCCTGAGCCACCAATGCTTTTACAATGTCAATGACGCCGATTGAACCATAGAGGCGCCCCAACTCCCCCGCTTTGCAAGGGATTGTCAGGATGAAGCCGGATAAAGCGTCAGCGCGCGCACGTGCGTGCGCCATTTCATCTTGTTGCTGGCGCTCCCATTCAACTCTATTCGCCAGCACGGCAGTGCGGTTTTCCGCGGTGTCGCTAAGGGCATATCCCTTGGGGATTAAAAAGTTACGTGCATAGCCTGCTTTAACTCTGACGCGATCGCCAAACCCGCCGAGGTTCTGCACTGTATCCAGCAAAATGACCTGCACCGTTTTTCTCCCTGTTGCAACGTATAAAGCAAGTTACCCTGCGAGTTAGTAGCCGGAACTGAGCCTTCTGCGGTAGTTCAACCACACATCCGACCAGCCGATCAACGCCATCATGACAATCGACGGCGGCACAAGTATGACCATGACATACATAAGCACCACCCATGCCTGCGATTCTTTACGGCCACCAACGACAGCATGGACGATGGCAATGCCCTGAAAGAAGAACAATATCACCACGACATACATCAATTCATCAACCAGTGCAATATCGCTGATAAAAGCCCATACGCCAACCCCAAGTGCCAACCCGGCAACGGCGGACGATAAACGCATGCGCCGGTACTCATCGGCAAATGCCCCGGGGTGATCGATCAACGCATGGCACCAGCGAGCGATCAGCAGTGCAAATACCGAGGCAACAAACACCGCGATTGGCAGTTTGGTGAATAGCGGAACGAGGACGTCAAGCGCTTCGCTGCTCAACGCCACAGCCTCTGCGCCAGAGTCAGGGGGCAGCAGAATGCGCTGCAACAGCGAACGCCACCACGCCAGCGAATCACCCGTTATCACCTCGATCAACAACAATCCAGCAGCGGTCAACAACGCCCCGCCCAACAGACTCAGGGACAACGAGCACGACCTGCGCAGCAGCACTGCCAAGAGCAGCACCGGTAGGCCCGTCGTCAGCGCCATCACGATCACCACTAAGGGGCTGCTGAACCACCCGGTCGCTGCGATAGTTATCACGGTTGCGGCAACCAGCACCAATACACCATTGACTGTACCATGGCGCAACGCCACCACCCCAACGATGCTATTGGTTGCAATATTCAGCAGCGGAAACAGCAGTCCTATCGTGGCCGCCATGATGGCATTGACGCGAGACTGCATAATAAACGTCACAACCCGCTTCACTGCCATGTCCCCTTGGTTGAGTCGCCCCCTGAGCGCTAGCGATGGGCATCGCTGTACGGCAACAGCGCAAGATAACGGGCGATTTTTACCGCACGCGAGAGCTGGCGCTGATAGCGCGCCTTGGTGCCGGTGACTCGGCTGGGGATGATTTTCCCAGTCTCCGTGATGAATTGTTTAAGGATGTCGATGTCTTTGTAATCAACCGACTTAATGCCCTCAACCGTGAACTTACAATACCGTCTATGACGTGTATAACGTGGCATCTTTTTATACTCTTAGTTGGGTTCTAACTGTTTTCATGATCGACCAAACTGCGAACCACAGCGGCGGCAGACTCTGGCTGGTTTTTGGACTCTGCGGATGGCGCATCGTCAGTCGCTATAGCACTGTCTTTGGCTTCCTTCGTGGCATCTTCCGCCGCTCCCGCGGATGGCGCATCGTCAGTCGCTATAGCACTGTCTTTGGCTTCCTTCGTGGCATCTTCCGCCGCTCCCGCGGATGGCGCATCGTCAGTCGCTATAGCGCTGTCTCTGGCTTCCTCCGTGGCATCTTCCGCCGCTCCCGCGGATGGCGCATCGTCAGTTGCTCCCGCGCTGTCTTTGGCTTCCTTCGTGGCATCTTCCGCCGCTCCCGCGGATGGCGCATCGTCAGTCGCTCCCGCGCTGTCTTTGGCTTCCTCCGTGGCATCTTCCGCCGCTCCCGCGGATGGCGCATCGTCAGTCGCTCCCGCGCTGTCTTTGGCTTCCTTCGCGGCATCTTCCGCCGCTCCCGCGGATGGCGCATCGCCAGTTGCTGTAGCGCTGTCTTTGGCTTCCTTCGCGGCATCTTCCGCCGCTCCCGCGGATGGCGCATCGTCAGTTGCTCCCGCGCTGTCTTTGGCTTCCTTCGCGGCATCTTCCGCCGCTCCCGCGGATGGCGCATCGCCTTCAAGCAGCGCAGGATCAGCCCCGGATGCATTATCGCCCCTTGCTGCGCGCCGGCTCTGTGCCATTGGTGGCGGCTTCTCCGGGTCCGCTGAGGCGTTACTTCTAGCGAGCGGCGATGGTTCGGTAATGGCTTCTTTGCATGCCAGTTCCAAGGTGCGAAGCACGGCGTCATTGAAGCGAAAAGCGGTTTTGAGGTTATTCAACACCTCTTTGTCGCATTCAATGTTCATCAACATATAGTGTGCTTTATGGATTTTATTGATCGGGTAAGCAAGCTGCCTGCGCCCCCAATCCTCCAGCCGGTGAATCTGTCCGCCGGCGTCTTCGACCATCGCACGATACTGATTGATCATTGCTGGGATCTGGTCGCTTTGATCGGGATGTACCAAAAAAACTACTTCATAATGATGCATATAAACCCCTTTTGGTGTCGCCATCTGGATGTATTCAATGCAGATAGCAAGGAGTTGAGGAATCGAGTGTCGCCAACGCTGGCTTAGCTCACCTGCAAACGAGCGGCGATAATAACGTATCACAGCCTGTCGGACAAGGCGGATCCTTGCCCTGTTAGTCCAAAGCAGTAAGGTCCCCTTTATTCAAAGCTAAAATGTCCCCTTTGCATACCGGGGGGAAGATGGCACGGGAGACAATCGTCATGAGTTACCAAGCAGCGGGGCGAGGATCCGTGATTGCATCAGTTCTGCGGCGTCAGCTCACCTAGGTCAAGGCAGCACGCCAGTTGCGCCTTTGCGTAAGGCAGGTCAGACGCTTGGTAGGTGCTTATCGGATAGCGGGTGTTCAAGGGCTGGGGTCTAAGCACCGCGGTAAACCGGCGCATAACGCGATTGATACGGCAGTACGCAACCACGCGCTTGAATTGGTGCGCACGCGCGATGCGGCACCTCGAAAAGCTGCGCGGAACTAGCTTTTCGAGGTGCCCTGTGGGATTTGTCTATTGGATAAAGGATTATAAATCAACAGTGGATGCTACAGGTGATTATTCCCCTTCCCCCAAACTCCCATCCCATTGGGGTGTTTCGCAGTTCCCTGACGAAACTCGTAAGCCCACGGCGTCTGCAGCAGCTTCTTAGACGTCTTGGGCTAAGATCGTCCAGCGGGTCAAACAACAGGCCACTTTGGGGGTCTTTGGTGTGGAGCATGGCAAGTTCCAAAAAGCGGTGAAATGGACCAATACGATGCTGACGAAGGGGGGCGAGGTACCCCCAAGACTGGCTTAGCCTGGTTCCATAGCCCTCTTGTCACTCAGTTGCTGTAGCAGTTTGGCATCCCACTGCTGGCGTATCGCCGGGTCAGTGATGCGATCAACGACCTGTCGCCCGAAGCCAGCGGTCAGCAGCATTGCCGCATCCGTGGCGGCGATGCCGCGTGAGCGCAGATAAAACAGCAGTTCCTCATCCAGTTGCCCAATCGTTGTACCGTGCGAGCATTTGACATCATCGGCGTATATTTCAAGCTGCGGCTTGGTATCGATCTCGGCTTGTTTTGACAATAGCAAGTTATGGTTGGATAAATGCGCATCGACTTGTTGCGCCTGTGGGTGCACTCTGATTCGCCCATCGAATACGCCACGTGCGCGTTGCTGCAAGATGCCATTAAAATAGGCGCGGCTGCTGCCGTGTGGCTTGTGGTGTTCGACATTGGTGTGAAAGTCGACGTGTTGTCGCCCGCTGGCAACGAACAATCCATTAACTAGGCAATCCGCCTGGGGATGGTGCTGATGGATGTCAATAGCCGTTCTTGAGCGCCCAGCACCCAATGAGCAACTATGTGATTCGAGATGACTATCGCGGTGTTGATATGCCGCAAGGAGGCCGATATGGCAGGCAGACAGGCTTTCTTCTTGGAGCAGATAATGGCGCACCGTAGCCCTCTGATCGAGCCACGCCTCGGTTACGCGATTGGTCAGATAGTTGGCGTCCGGTGACGCAACGAAATGCTCAATGACAGACAGTTGGCTGTTTGCCTGTGCATGGATCATGACGTGCGGATGCAGCGAGATCGGCGCTCCTTTGGGGCTGCTGACAAATAACAACTGCACTGGTTGCTCAAACTGCGCCTCGGCGGCGGCAATCAACAGCACGCCATCGGCGGCGGCAACCGTATTCAGCGCGGTGAACGCCGAGTCCTCGTTACGCGCCAAGTGCCCGAAATAGCCGCTTACCTGCCGTGGGTTGCGTGCAAGTGCCTGCCTCAAGGTGCTGATATGCAGGCCCGCGGGTAACTTTGCGAGGCCCCCGGGCATGGCGTATTGTGGTTGATAATGGCCATTGACGAATACCAGCAGCGCCATTGCATCGGGCAGCGCATGTGCCGCGACGATGGCGCGGATATGAGCGTCTGAAGGTGCCTCGTCATCGTCGCCGGTGAGGCGGTACAGCGTTTGCTGGATAGCGCCAAGGCGGGTGTATTTCCAGTCCTCGTCGCGTGGCCCTGGAAAGCCGTTCCGGCGCAGGTGCTGCAGCGCGGATTGACGCACGGTGTCCAGCCACGGCGGCAGCACGTATGCAGCACGCTGCTGCGCCTGCGCCGCGATGAATGCATCGGCGTAGTCGGCGGCGGTGATCATTGCCGCTCGAGGGTGCCACTCGCTGCGATTGGTGCTGCGGCTTTCGCTGCACCGCTCGCCTGCTCACTGATTGAGTCATAACCCTGCTCTTCAAGCTGGCGTGCGAGCACCGCCAGCCCCGACTGGATGATGCGCCCATCACTGAGGATATGCACGCGATCGGGGACGACATGTTCCAGCAGGCGATGGTAGTGGGTAATGATCAGTATCGTGCGTGCGCCATCGCGCAAGGCGTTGATACCGTTGGCTATGTCTTTCAACGCATCGATATCAAGCCCAGAATCGGTCTCATCCAATACAGCGACCGTGGGTTCCATAACGGCCATCTGAAAAATCTCGTTGCGTTTTTTTTCTCCCCCCGAGAAACCGACATTGACAGCCCGCTTGAGCAGTGATTGAGGCAGATGCAAGATTTGCAGTTTGCCGCGGATAAGGCGTAAAAAATCAGCGGCGTTGAGTTCTTCCTGATGGCGGTGTTTACGCACCGCATTGACCGACGCCCGCAGGAAGTAGGTATTGTTGACACCGGGAATTTCCACTGGGTATTGGAAAGCCAAGAAAAACCCCTCGCGCGCCCGCTCTTCGGCGCTGAGTGCGAGCAGATCCATCCCGTTCATTGTGACGCTCCCGTCCGTTACTTGATACCCGTCACGACCGGCAAGCACGAGCGCTAAGGTGCTCTTGCCAGAACCATTTGGGCCCATCAGCGCATGCGTCTCGCCAGTCCCTACCTCAAGATTCAAACCCTTGAGGATGTGCTTGCCATCTACATTAACGCACAAGTTCTTTATCGACAGCATCGTTTCTTTATATCCAGAGGGAAGTAGTCAAGGGTTGGAAACAGACTATCAGCTTCAATACAAAACAGAGTGCTACAGTGATAAAATAACCGCTGGTGGGCACTCGAAAAACCCGCTTCGCTCGCTTTTCGAGGTGCCGTTTATTGGGAAAATGCCCCTACCAACAATAATTCCGTGGTGCCGTTGAGCGGATCGAGAGGTCAGCGAACGCCGCGCCGCCGACGCTCCTCATTAAAAATAAAACAATCCCTTCCCCCAAACCCCTAGCTTTTTGATGGCCCCGGCGGTATTTTAAGAGAAGGTCGCTCATGCGAACCATAGCACACCCCGAAGCATTCCCTAGTTACGGTGCAGGCGGATGAAACTGCATACGCTAGGCACTAACCAAGGTCGCCGGATTACCGCCTACGGTAGTGGCTACATCATACTCGATGAGACGCGCATTGAGCAAAATGTGATCATCTTGCCGACTCAGCTGATCACCGATTGGCTCCCGGCTGAAAATACCCAAATCGGTGCGGCGCTGCTGGCTATCTTCGACGCCAACGCCAACGCTGCGGATGTGGTTATTTTCGGTACCGGCAGCGCTCACCGCCCGCTGCCCGCAGAGCTTGTCTGTCAATTCAACGCCCGCGGCATTGGCATCGAGGCGATGACCAGCCCCAGTGCTTATGGCACCTATAACATGTTGATCGCCGAAGATCGCAAGGTCGCCGCTGCGCTGCTGGTCACTTTGTAGCACAACCGCCAAATCGTGCGACAGCGCTAACTCAAGCCGTTTGATCGAGGAGCCTACAGCGGGTGTTATATGAGGGCGGGTCATATTAATCCATAACTGATGGGGGCTTACGAAATTGCTCATAGCCGCCCTTCCCCCAAGCCCCCATCCTATTTCAGGGTTTTTCGAGGGTCTCTTTAAAAAGAACCACCTGTTTGCATTACACACTATCTGCAACTTATGAGGACGTTTAGATGACAACCGCCAGCAAGCGGCGCCACAGCCAGCGCCAACGGCGTAAGCAGCGTGGAGTAAATGAGATCCCCATTCTTCCTTGGTGCCAAGTGCGTAACCCGCACCCGCCGGTTGAGGTGCTGAATGAAGATCAGATCGATGACATCCACCGTGCCTCATTGCGAGTATTACAAGAAGGGGGCATGCGGGTGTTGAGCACCCGTGCACGTGGCTTACTGCGAGCCGCAGGGGCGCAGGTGGATGAAGCCAGCGCGATGGTGCGCATGGATGCGGACATGGTCGAAGAACACTTGCGCTACCTACCACCTGAAATCACCCTGATGGCGCGCAACCCCGCAAAATCGCTGATCGTCGGTGGCAACCACATCAATTTCTCGATCGTCAACGGTCCGGCGTTCGTGTCGGATCTGGAGCGTGGCCGGCGTAATCCTTGCTATGCTGATTTTTGCGAGTTGATGAAGCTTTCGCATAGCCTCAATATCTTGCACTACGGCGGCGCGGCACCGGTGTCGCCAATGGATCTGCCACCGACCACGCGGCATCTGGATATGTACCTTGCGGCGATCACCCTGCATGACAAATTCTGGCAGGCGAACCTGCTAGGTACCGCACGCGCCCGCGATGGGATCGAAATGATCGCGATCGTGCACGGCCTCGCACGCAGCGACCTTATTAATCACCCGCCGCTGATAGCGGGCAATATCAACACCAACTCGCCGCGCCAACTGGATGCCAGCATGTCGGACGGCATGTTGGAGTTGGTAGCGCATGGTCAACCAGTTACCGTGACCCCGTTCACCCTGCTCGGCGCGATGGCACCGACGACGATCGCCGGCGCTCTGGTGCAGCAAAACGCCGAAGCGCTGTTTTGCATCACGCTGGCGCAGTTAGTGCGTAAAGGGGCACCGATGGTGTATGGCGGTTTCACCTCGAATGTTGACATGAAAAGCGGCTCTCCAGCATTTGGCACGCCAGAGTACGCGATCGCAACCCAAGCCGGGGCGCAGTTGGCGCGGCGCTACCGCTTACCCTATCGCGCCAGCAGCACCAACGCTTCCAATTGCGTTGATGGACAGGCTGCCTATGAAAGCCAGATGTCAATCTGGGCGGCGGTGATGGCGCATACCAACATCGTCAATCATGCCGGTGGCTGGCTCGAAGGTGGCTTGACAGCCTCCTACGAAAAGATAGTGATAGATGCCGAAATGTTGCAGATGATGGCGCAATACCTGCAACCGATTACGATCAATGAGGATACCTTGGCGGTTGAGACGATCAAGGAAGTGCCGCCTGGCGGGCACTTTTTTGACGCCGCGCATACGCTGCAACGCTATGACAGCATCTTCTACAAGCCGATCGTATCCGAGTGGTGTAATTTCGAGAGATGGCAGGAGAAAGGATCGCATACCGTCACTGAGCGAGCGCATCACGTCTGGAAGCAGTTGCTGGCGGAATACCAGCCGCCGCCCCTGGATGCGGCGATCGTCGAAGAACTCAATGCCTATGTCGCGCGCCGCAAACGTGAAATCGCGAAAACCGGCGTTGGTGGCGAAGGCTACAGCTGATTTTTATTTTAATGACCGATTGTCGATTGTCGCGGAGTGCTTTAAACTTGTGGGTACCTCGAAAAACCAGCTTCGCTAGTTTCCCTAGGTACCCTGCGGGGCTTGTCTATTGGGGGAAGGGATGCTATGAGAAATTTCGTAAGACCCCCCCCCCCTCCTCTATCTTCAAGTAGCAAGAGTATAGTTTATTGGATAGCGCGATGCCGTTCAGCACCAATGAAAGCCTGATATCCGATATCCGCTGCGGCAGGATGGTTATTCTAGTCGATGATGAAGATCGCGAAAATGAGGGCGATCTGGTGCTGGCGGCAGAGCATGTTACCCCCGATGCGATCAATTTTATGGCGCGCTATGCGCGGGGGTTAATCTGTATGCCATTGACCCAGGAACGGTGTCAGCAGATCGGGTTAACGTTGATGGTTGAGCATAGCCGTGAATCTCAAGGCACTCGTTTTACCGTATCGATCGATGCCGCGCACGGGATCAGCACCGGCATCTCGGCTGCTGACCGGGCACGCACGATACGCACTGCCGCTTCCCCAACGGCCTCGGCGAATGATTTTGTTCAGCCCGGGCATATCTTTCCGTTACTGGCCGAATCCGGTGGCGTGTTGACACGCGCTGGTCACACTGAAGCGGCTTGCGACATCACCCGTCTTGCAGGGCTGCAACCGGTGGCGGTTATCGTCGAGATCTTGAATGAAGACGGCACCATGGCGCGGCGTCCAAACCTTGAGCTGTTCGCCGAACAACACGGACTAAAGATCGGCACCATTGCCAATCTGATCCGGCATCGCTTATTACACGAGAAAACGATTACCCATGTGGGCAGTTGTCGTTTTCCAACTGAGTACGGTCAGTTCACCCTTCACGGATACCGCAACAGCACTGACGGTGCCCTGCATCTGGCCTTGGCGGCAGGCATGGTTTCAGCGGTTGAACCGACCTTGGTGCGCGTCCACATCCAAGATTCATTGCATGATCTGACCGCCAGCTTGCGTAACCCCAGCGAGTGGGCTTTATCGAAGGCGTTGACCTACGCGGGCAAAACCGGTGACAACGCGATCGTATTGATCCTGCGCTACCCTGAGCAGGATCAAACGTTTATCGATCGCATCCAGGCTTACGCCAACGAGGACCAGGCACCGCCAACGCAGGCGCAGCTCGCAGCAGAGGGTGCTGCCGACCTACGCACCTATGGCATCGGCGCTCAGATCCTGCGCGATCTTGGGGTGCGCCGCATGAGGGTCATGAGTACGCCCAAATACCTCCACGGCATATCCGGTTTCGAGCTTGATATCGTCGATTACTTATACGACACCGAATAGCGATGACAGCGCCTGTTGATCTCGATACCATTGCGTTTGACAGCCAGGACCCGCCGCGGATCGCTATCGTCGCGGCACGCTTCAATGCGGGTATCGTTGAAGCTCTGATCGAAGGCGCGATAGCGGTATTGGCGCGTTACGGTATCGATCAGGAGCACACTACGCTGCTGCGCGTGCCTGGTGCCTACGAGTTGCCGTTCGCCGCTGATCTGCTGTTGCAGCGCTTGCCGCTTTCAGTTGTCATTGCACTGGGTGCCGTGATCCGTGGCGATACACCGCATTTTAATTTTGTCGCTGATGCGTGCAGCCGCGGGCTGATGGAAGTGGGACTGCGCCACCATCGCGCAGTCGCTTTCGGCGTGCTCACGACGGACACCGTTGAGCAGGCAAACGAGCGCGCCGGCGGCGTCTGCGGCAACAAAGGTGAAGAGGCAGCATTGGCGGCGCTTCAGATGGTGGCGCTGTCGCGTATGTTTGAGCGGGAGCACTAAGATGCGGAAACCTCGATCAGCGGCTGTAATACCGCGAATCAGCGCGTATCGGCGTGCGCGCGAGGCGGGATTGCAGGCCTTATACCAGTGGCACATGACGGCATTGCCTGCGGCTCAGATCAAGCAACAGTTCATTGACGACAAACATTACAAAGGCATCGACGACACCTTGTTCGCCACGCTGCTTAACGGTGTCGTTGAGCACCATCAAACGTTGGATGAAAGCCTGCGCAGCTGGATTGATCGCCCGTTTCATCAAATAGGGGCGGTCGAAAAAACGATTTTGCGCATCGCGGCCTACGAGCTTTGCTATTGCCCAACGGTGCCCGTGCGCGTCGTCATCAATGAAGCCATCAACCTCGCTCACACGTTTGGCGCTGAGCAAAGCCACCGCTACATCAATGGCGTCATCGATAGCGCCGCACGCGCTTTTCGCGCCAGCGAATTCCAGTCCTGAAGTTGCGCCAGCGTCTTGCGTGGGATTGCGATGGGTGAGTTTGCCGTCCACCGTTGGGGCAATGACCACCCAGCGTCCTGTGCAGGCAAGCGCCCCAGCGCTTTGGTGATCGCCGTCGATACCTTGGTGTGCGGTGTCCATTTTGTGCCGCAAACCGCCGCCGATGCGATCGGCTACAAAGCGGTGGCGGTGAATTTGAGCGACTTAGCGGCGATGGGAGCAACGCCAAAGCGGGGGCTGGTCAGCCTGCTGCTACCACCCACCGGCGCAACGTGTGTGCCCTCCATCCGTGGCGGGTGCGATGCGATCGCAGCAAAGTTCGGCATCCGCCTTAACTATGCGGTGTTCAGCGCCAAGACCCTAGCGTTGACGGTTGAACTCCACGGATACGTCGATCCAAGCACCGCCCTGCGCCGCTCAGCAGCCCGCATCGGGGACATCATCTATGTCTCAGGGACACTTGGCGATGCAAGCGCCGGCCTTGGCATCCGGCAAGGTCACAAAGACGCATCCAATGCCGACCAGCGGCAGTTGTTGGCGCGCCTTGACTACCCACGACCGCGGGTCGGTTTAGGGCAGGCATTGCGCGGGGTCGCACGCTGCGCGATCGACCTGTCCGATGGGTTGTGTCAGGATTTGGTGCATGTACTCAAAGCCAGCAACGTCAGCGCACGTATCGCCATCGAGCAAATTCCGCTGTCAAGCGCATTAATCCGCACCCGTGGTGTGGCGGCGGCGCGCCGCTTAGCGTTAAACGCGGGGGATGATTATGAATTGTGCTTCACCGCCGCCGCGTCACAAAAAACGCAGATCGAAAGTATTGGAGCGCGGTTTGATTGTCGCCTGCAACCCATCGGTCATATCGTAGCGCGCACGCAGCCGTTGCTCAGCGATGGCAACGGCGGCGCGATCCACGCCCCCAAGGGGTTTGATCACTTCCGCGGCTAGTGCATCGGTCGGTTGATCCAGCGCCCCTACCCCCCAGGATCTCCTTCGCCCTCGCCTCGACGCCGTGCATAGCCGAGAGCGCTAGTAAGGCTCTGGGATTGGGAACAATGCCCCTTCCAGCGGCACTTATCCAGAAAATCGGCAAATTCAGAAATGTTCCCTAGGGGGCATTTCTGAATGGGGCAAAAGAGGACATTTTAGCTTGGTGCTAACAGGCGCAGAAATACCGTTGCGGGGCTGGGTCGGAAATGCTAGTATCAGGTTGGATTTTTAATGGCGGTACCACGCTCAGCCGCTGTAACGGTGAGGTTATCGGATCACAGCAATCATCCACTCCCCAGCCCTTAGAATACGATGGGATGGCAGCCCTGCTGTTGATCCTCAGCATCCAAGACGGTCGCAGAATCCGTTATCCCACCCTACCATCAGCGCCTGAACGCTGAGCGATGAATATAAAAATTCCGTAGAATTGAGAGTGAACCTATGACTCGCAAGGCATTTCTTGCATTGGCTGACGGCACCGTGTTTTCTGGCGAGTCGATCGGTGCCGATGGCACCGCGGTCGGAGAAGTGGTGTTCAATACTGCGATGAGCGGCTATCAGGAGATCCTGACAGATCCCTCGTATGCGATGCAGATCATCACGATGACCAACGTACATATCGGCAACGTTGGGGTGAATGCGATGGATACAGAGTCCTCGCAGATCCATGCCAGCGGCCTAGTGGTCAGAGACATGCCCTTATCTTGGAATAACTGGCGTGGCGAAGAATCGCTGTCCGACTACTTGATAAGGCACGGCAAAGTCGCTATCGCCGGTATTGATACCCGCCAATTGGCGCGCAAGCTGCGCCACCAAGGTAGTCAGTCTGGTTGTATCATGGCGAGCGAAGCTGGCGATCTTGCGGATGCCGCAACAGCGATCACCAAAGCGCGCGCCTTCCATGGGATGACCAACCTTGATCTGGTGCAGGTTGTTACGACTCCCACCTGCTATCGCTGGTCTGAAGGCAGCAGCTACGGTCATGCTGGATTTACGGCGGCAAACACCAGCAGCACCGCCGGCGTTGCAGCCAGCGCTGCTTGTTTTCGTGTCGTTGCGTATGACTTTGGCATCAAACACAACATCCTGCGCATGTTGGTTGATCGGGGTTGTGATGTGACGGTAGCGCCCGCAACCACGACCGTCGAGCAGGCGCTGGCGTTTGAGCCAGACGGGGTATTTTTATCGAATGGTCCGGGGGATCCAAAGCCTTGCGAATACGCTGTTGAGGTGATTCGCGGGTTTCTTCGTGCCAACGTACCGCTGTTTGGCATCTGCCTTGGCTATCAGTTGCTGGCATTAGCGTGTGGTGCCCGTACGGTGAAGATGAAATTTGGTCATCACGGTGCCAATCACCCGGTCCATGACCTGACCGATCGCTCGAAAGTGTTTATCACCAGCCAGAATCATGGCTTTGCGGTAGATGAGGAATCCTTGCCAGCGACCCTGCGCGCCACGCACCGCTCACTGTTTGATAACAGCCTGCAAGGGATCCGCCACACCCAACACCCGGCATTTGGCTTCCAAGGGCACCCTGAAGCAAGCCCCGGACCACACGATCTGGCGGCGCTGTTCGATCATTTCATTGACAGCATGCAAAGCGCACGCGGCGCATAAGTCTGAGAGCAAAAACCAAGCACAATAACACCGCCAGCAGACCTCATGGGGCTGCTGGCGGTGTCGCTCGCCTTCACTCTGCGAACAGGGGGTGAGAGAAGCATGGTCGTTACACTAATCCCTCTTGCTTTCCTGCAGGGTATGTCTATTGGGTGAAGTGTTATAGATCAACGGCTTACATTACTTGTGAGCGTACCCTTTTACCCAAACCTCCTTCCCATTCAAGGTTTTTCGAGGTTCTCGGCAGTGTTTATTTTTTGCCGGGACAGCATAGAAAACCATCGCACTTGGGGGAAGCAAGAAGAGACAACGGGCGCGGTTGATCCCCCTTTACCCACTTCTTACCAGCACAAACGATTCATCGGCAAACCATATACCGCCATTGTGTTCGAGGATTTCCTTGGTGATCGCCAAATAGGCATTGCCTGACATGGCTTCAGTAATGCGCCTGTCGTCGATTTGCGCGACATACGTGGCTGCATTCCATGCAGCCAACAGCGTTGAACTGCCAATCGTTTCAGAGATTTCGCTGGGCATCAAATGCATGTGGTAGCGCAGGGAAGGCTGCGTGTCGCTGTCGAAGTAATAGCGCCGTTGCGGACCGTGTTTGGTGAGAGCGCTTTTTAAGGCATTAATAAGTATCGGTGCCGGCGTCTGGAAGGGCATCTCACCCGGCCATACGCGCTGAATCAGCTCCATGCCCGGATCTTGCCCGGTGGACTGAATGATGATCAGGCGACCACCTACAACTAACGCTTGCGCCAACGGTTCCAACACCTGCTTCACCTTGATATCAGCCGAGCTGCGTGCACGGTAGGGTTGTGCGGCGATCACCAGATCGTACCGCGGTGGGTTGGTGGAGGCGGTTGGGATGATGCTGTGCAGATTAAATTCCTGATCGCGACGATACAGTACCAGCATCGTCGGTTGGTCATAGATCGGGTTGCCGCTTTTGACGCTCGGCGTGACGTGCCACATCTGGCTCAAACGCTGCTTTAGATGATGGATCTGTACTTCAAATTCGTGCGCGCAGGTGCCTTCCAATGCGACAGTGTGCCAGTGATTCGGTCGGTTTTGGTTTGTCAGGCGGAAACTGGGTATTTCGTGGTAGTGAATGTTGGTCATCACGACCACGCTCTGCGGATGCTCTGAGAAGCGATCAGGCAATTTGTCCAGCGTTAAACGCAAATCCTCAAGGCTGATCTCTTTGCCCACGGACAGGATCGGCACGTGCGGGAAAAGCCCGTGCAACTGACGTAACACGTTGACGAGCACGGTGCCCTCACCGCAGCCGGCATCCAACAGGCGCAACGCCGGAGGCTTAGGAGACAACCGCTTCAGCTCTTCCCCGATGCGTTGGCTGATAGCCCATTTTTCGCCACAGGTGGTGGCGAATAACAAGTATTTTTCGCGGTTCTCAAAAAAACGAAACGGTTTGTCTGAGCGAGCCAAGGGTACCTCGGATGGTGTCATCGCAGACGTTATCGCTTGCTGGCAACCACTTGCGGCGTGGCACTTAGCGGCGCGCTCGCCGGCGGTGGTCAGTTGATGAAGCTGAACGATGGTTGGGTGAATGATTATAAATCAATGATTTACGTTACAGGCAATCATGCCCCTGCCCTCAAACCCTCGTCCCGTTGCCATTTTTAAAGGTTCCCAAGCGGGGCTTTCCGATGCTGCCTCTGAAGCAAAACGGTCAGTGTATTTTTCGCGCCTTCAAGCGATCATCGCGGTCCACTGACGGAACCTCAACTTTGATCTGGGTGCCATCGCGATCGAGGAGTAAGGGGATGATCGTGCCGGCCGTCCCCAGTTGCCAAATCGAGCGATACATATCCCCCAAGCTGATGATTTCCTTGTCCGCCACCTTGACGACAACGTCACCTTTGCGTACCCCAGAGAGCTCTGCAGGGCAATCCTGATAGGTGTTGATCACCGTTAGATCACCGTCGTTGTCATAGACAAAAAAACCCAGCCATGGTCGGCCAGCCCGATTCGGTCGACCATATTTGCACAAATCATCAAATATTGGCGACAGCAACTCGATCGGGATCACCATATTCGCGTCGGAAGGTTCCCCCTCACTGTCATGCGTCTGGATGAGCAGCGAGCCGACTCCCAGCAACTTATCATCGCTATCGACCACCCCTGCGCCACCCCAATGAGTGTGGGGAGGCGCGATGATCAATGCTTCGTCGAGCAAATATTCCCAGTGGCCGGCAAATTCCGCACGAGCGACAAGCTGCGTCTCAATCGTACATTCATCCCCCAAGCTGCTGGCGATGTAGGCAGTATCGCCCACCTTCAACGCAGACGAATCACCCACCTCCAGCGTCTGCGTTTCGATACGTTGCAGCGCCTGCACCAAACCCAACCCTGACTCGTGATCGTAACCAACAACATGCCCCGGCACGGTACGATTGCTGGAATCGGTAATCCATAGCTGCTCGGTTTCAGTGATCAGATAACCGATGGTGACGATCAGCTGACTTTTGGTAATGACGATCCCATTACCGCTGCGCTCGGTCCCCAGTACCGACGCAGTGAGCGCATCAGGGGAGATGATGCTCTTCAAACGCACAAGTGATGGATGTGTTTGGCTCATAAAAAGGCTTTGCATGTAAGGGATTGGCGAATAACGCAGCAAAGGCTGACTGACCTTGGCAGTCAACCTCGGAAGGCGTTGCCGTCGGTGTATCGCTTGCGGGCTTGAGCAGCCGGATGCTCAAGAACAGGCACCGCGGTGTGGGAGCATGCAGCGCAAACCTAAAAACAGCGCCATGCTTCCACCAAAGCGGGTGTTATATGGAGAAATGACCTAGATTCAAGGGGTGAAAATAACGCTCCCGCACAGTGCAGCAGTAATCCAAAAATGTAAACCCAGCTTGAAAATCTGGATTGGCGCATAATTTTCTAAGGGCACCTCGAAAAACTAACCTCACTGGCTTTTCGAGGTGCCCTGCGGAGCTTGTCTATTGGGTGAAGGATTGTAAATCAACGATTTACGTACAGATAGCGTGTCCCTTCCCCCACCCCACCCCCATCCCATTGATGGTTTTTCGAGGTGCCCTAAAGTCACACGCTGAAGCAAGCCCCTGCATTATAACCAATCCTGAACTTCAAGTGCCGCCAAAATCACCGTCACGTTGCTGCGGCCAAGGGGGCCATTAGGCTTCTTAGAAACACCTCCGCGAACCCGTTTTTATCAAAGCCATGGCATTAACCTCACGCAACCAGATGCGCGAGATTCACGTGCGCCGCCAATGACTATTGAGTTTCGTACGCATGGCGTAACGGAGGTACTAGGCAATCGGATGAACCGATTAGATCACCCCTTGAGTAAACGCCATGAAACGGTTCACGCAGCGCACGTTGACAGGTGCTGTCCACATCTTCAACCGCACGTCTCGCCCTTTTCAGAGCAAGGCGTGCGGTGCAAAATCGATCGGCGAGTTTTGCGCCAGATGCGGAAGGAACTGAAAGGCGATCCTGGATTCAGGTGGTCGTGGTCGTGAACGTATACCGGTTATCAGCGGTAACAGCGCCATCTGCCGCGAAGCTGCGCTCGTGGAACAACGCATTACCGTCATCCGCAAGGAGCAGGACAGTAGTACTGCGGGTGCCGTAGATCGGGTGGCGCACAAACCGCGCTTGCCGGCGATCGGCGGTGCCCGCCGCGCTTGCCGGGGCTTCGCTGCGCATCATCTCAAGCAGCCAGTCAACCGGTGCTGCTGCGGTGGTCAACCGCAGGGCGCGATCGGCATCGCTCAGCCATTGCCGGAGCAGCCGTTTGCCGCTGTTGATCTTCGGCCATGAGCTATCCAAGGCATGGTTGCTAAGACCGTAGATACCCGGCGCTAGGCAACGCCGCTGTTCGATTTCCTGATTCGAGACATAGCCAAGAGCGGTGCTGTCAGCCAGCAACAGCGAGAACGGATTGTACGCGGCGGTGCACTGTGGCAACGCTTGTAAAGCTTGGTCAACGCGGGTGGTCGCTGACAGCCAATCGGTGACCAACTGACCGCGCGAGGTCAAGGCCTCATCCGGGCTTGCTGGCGCTTCGAAATTGGTCACCGCGGCGAATCGTCCGTTACGGTTTATTCCCATCCAACTCCCACCTTTGCGCCGATCGCGCCCGCCCAGCAGCATCGGCTGCTGCGCACCCTTCGTGGTGGGTCGCCACCAATGCGCGGCCTGCGTTGCGCGATTATGCGATTCATCGCGGTTTGCCGCCACTAGCAGTGGATAGTCAGGGTGCGCACGCCACGCGACGAAAACCAAACACACGGTCAGGGGCTATTAAACGCCGCGTCTTTGCATCCGTGAGAGGCACCTAGCTGTCGGCTGGTACTGACACGGATTGGTCACAGGTGACGTCGGAAAACGGGGGGGGGAGGGATTGTTTTATTTTTAATGAGGAGCGCCGGTGGCGCGCCGTTCGCTGACCTCTCGATCCGCTCAACGGCACCACGAAATGATGGTTGGAAGGGACCTTTCCCCAATAGACAAGCCTCGCAGTGACGGCAATGAGCGTGGCAACTCGACGACAACAGCGCGGCTTACAGCCGGGGGTTAATCAAGCGGCGCAGCGCACGCTCGCAGGCTTCAACCTGCGCCAGCTCGATATATTCATTCGGCTTGTGCGCCTGGTCGATAGAGCCGGGGCCACAGATCACGGTTGACATGCCGGCTTGCTGGAACTGACCGGCTTCGGCGCCATAGGCGGCGGCGCCGGTATCGTTGTTGCCGGTTAACGCTCTAGCGATGCGTTCGGCCTCGCCGTTTGGCTCTGGCGTCAACGCCGGCACGCTCTCCAGCAGTTGGTGGCTGATGCCGCACTCTGGGGCAACAGCGCGCATCTGCGGCAGCAGTTCACGCTCGCAAAAGGCGTGTACTTCATCGGCGATGCGTTCTGGATCATCCCCTGGGATCTGGCGAATATCCCAGTGGAAGCGGCATTCGCGGCTGATGATGTTGGTTGCCGTGCCGCCATGAATAAGGCCTACATGGATGGTTGTATAAGGCGGGGTAACAGCGAGCGTTTGATCCGCGGCGGTGGCCTTGCGTTTAGCGATAGCATCGATTTCAGCGACGATGCGTGCGGCGTTCATGACGGCGCTGACACCGCGATGCGTCTGACTGGAGTGCGCCTCGTGGCCGGTCACGGTGGTCTCGTAGGCGGTGATCCCTTTATGCGAATTGATCACCTTCATCGACGACGGCTCGCCTACGATAACGGCGCGCACCGCGGGGAATTCGCTGACAATGCGCTCGATCATCGACGGCGCGCCCAAGCAGCCGATCTCCTCGTCGTAAGAAAACGCGAAGTGAATCGGCTGCCTCAGGCGGCCCGCGTGCATGGCTTCGATCATCGTCGGCACCAGCGCTAAAGCGATCGCAATAAAGCTCTTCATGTCACAGGTCCCGCGACCGTATAAGCGACCGCCTTTCTCACTCACGACAAAAGGATCGGTATCCCAGGGTTGACCATCCACCGGGACCACATCGGTATGCCCGGAGAGTACCACCCCACCGGCAACCGCGGGCCCGATAGTGGCGTACAAATTGGCCTTGGTGGCGTCGGCATTGGGTACCAGTTTCGCCTCTATGCCGTGTTCATGCAGGTACTCTTGGATGAAATCGATCAAGGCCATGTTGGAGTCGCACGACACTGTAGGAAAGGCGATCAGGCGTTCGATCATCGCACGGGAAGAATAATTTTGGGGAGTAACGTTCACGGGACGAGGTTCCAGAGTTAAAAACAGCGTGGCAGTTAAATCGGGCGAGGTTTAAGCCGCAGCGAAGCAGCTTGCGTTGTGCGAATCCCAAGGCGGATGCTTAAGTTTCATGATCTCTCGATCCGCTCAACGGTACCACGGAATGATTATCGGAAAAGGGCATTCCCCCAATAGACAAGCTCCGTAGGGTCCCTCGGCAAGCTAGCGAAGCGGGTTTTTCGAGGGCTCCCCCAGCAAGTCGGAGAACTCTGGGTTCTGCCGCGCATAGGCTATGGTTGCCGCCAGCAGACCGCGCTTACTGCCGCAATCATAACGCACGCCACGCAACGGGAAAGCCCTCACCGATTGTGTGACCAATAGGCCGCCAATGCCGTCGGTCAACTGGTGCTCACCACCAAATCCGATCCCAGCGTCTCGGATGCAGTCAAACACGGCTGGGGATAATACATAGCGACCGATAACACCAAGGGTTGACGGGGCATCTTCAGGCAGTGGTTTCTCGATGATGCCCCGGAGCGCCGGCAGCGCGGCATCGGCACTGGCGTCAATATCGACAATACCGTATTGGCGGGTATCGGTCAACGCGATATTTTCCACCGCTACGATACTGGCTTCAGTTTGCTGATGGGCCTTGACCATCTGTGAAAGACAGCCGGGGGTATCATAGATCAAATCGTCAGCTAACAGCACTGCAAAGTACTCATCGCCGATCACCGATTGGGCTTGCAATACCGCATGACCCAAACCCAGGATCTGTCGTTGACGGATATAGATGCACTCAGCGTAAGAGGGCAGGGTGTTGCGAATAGCGTCGAGCGCGGCATGTTTGTTGGTCTTCGCAAGTGCGTCTTCAAGCTCCCAATCGCGATCAAAATAATCCTCTATCGCTTTTTTCTTATTCCCGGTGATAAAAATGAGTTGTGTAATACCAGCTTCCAGTGCTTCCTCTACGGCATACTGGATCAACGGCTTATCGATGATCGGCAGCATTTCCTTAGGGATTGATTTTGTCGCCGGTAAAAACCGCGTACCAAACCCCGCAACCGGAAACACCGCCTTGCGTATGGTTGACGAAGGCATTTGCGTTATAAACGGCTAAGGGAACCGCTCGTCAAGGCATTGACCAAAGCGCTGCGCAATCCATCGGCAGCGCCGGTTGCAGCAGGACGACTGTCAGACACCCGCGACTGATAATGCAGCATGCCAGTCTTTGCAAGCAACCGCACTTCATGCGCTCGCTGAAGGCGTTGTTATCGTCTGTGCTTGGGGTGCGCGAAAACCGGGCACCATCAGTGACAACCGCGCCCGTAGCAGGTCGTCGTCAAAATCATCGCAGGCCTTGCGCAGGGCCGCGATATGGTCAGCGAATGCACTGTTATCGAATGCGCTCGGTCGGGTGAGTAACAAACCATCGTGGGGGGTTTTGCTGATCTCTTCATCGTATAACAATTCCTCGAACAGTTTTTCTCCCGCTCGCAGGCCAATATAGTGAATCGCAATATCCTGCATGGGGCGCAAACCGGATAGCTGGATCATCTGCCGTGCGAGATCGTCAATAGCGACCGGTTCCCCCATATCCAGCACAAAAATCTCACCGCCACTGCTGATCGCGCAGGCTTCCATGATGAGCTGACAGGCTTCCGGGATCGTCATAAAATAGCGTTTGATACGCGGATCGGTGACGGTCACAGGGCCGCCGGCGGCGATTTGTTGTCTGAACAACGGGAGCACACTACCGGCCGAATTGAGCACGTTGCCGAAACGCACGGTGATCATGCGCAGTGGCGGCGTCCTTGAAGCTTGCGTCCATTGGGATTGACACAATAATTCAGCGATGCGCTTGGAGGCACCCATCGCGCTCACTGGATGCACCGCTTTGTCGGTCGAGATCAGCACAAAACCATCGGCACCGTATTCATCGGCCAGCCGCGCAACGCACTCAGTGCCGAATACGTTGACGCGCACCGCTTCGCGCTCCTGCACTTCCAGCATCGGTACATGCTTGTATGCCGCAGCGTGAAATACCAGATCAGGGCGATAACGCGCAAATACCCGCCGCATCGCGACCGCATCGCAGACATCGGCTAACAGTGCAACGGCGTGCGCTTGCTGCTGGCGTAACTCACTGTCGATGGTGTACAGATTAAACTCGCTGTTATCGACAACGATCAGCGATTGCGGGCTGCATTTGAGCAGTTGGCGACATAGCTCGGCACCGATCGACCCGCCTCCGCCAGTTATCAGGATCGTTCGCCCACGTAGGCCGCGCATGATGGCTTGTTGGTCGAGCACCACCGTTTTGCGTCTCAGCAGATCCTCCGCCGACACCTTACGCAGTGGGTGCATCGACGCTTTGCCTGATGCAATATCGTGAATTAATGGCAGCACACGCAGCGGCGCGCCGGCACTATTGCACGCCTCGAACAACTGGCTCATCGGCGTATGCCGCAGCGCCGGCTGCGCCAGCAGGATCGTATCCACATGGTAACGACGCACTAGGCGAGGAATGTGCTCGATCCCGCTGATCACGCGGATGCCCATGATCTCACGGTCGTTTTTTTGCGGATCGTCGTCAACAAAAACGACTGGACGGTAGCCATGCGAGGGGTCGCTGATCAGGTTATTGACCAGCAGCTTACCCGCGTGCCCGGCACCGACAACCAACACCCGCTGCGCCTGATGAGCCGCTATCAGGTGCAATTGCCGATCGCTGAATAAGCGGTAGCACATCCGCATACCCGCTAGGCCAAGGAGCAGCAGCAGCGCGAATATCGGCAACACCAGACGTGGCACTCCCGCGAGGCGTGAGAACAGGAACATCGTCACCGCTGACAATGCGGTGCCGATCGCAACGGCTTTGATGATGCGCAGAATATCCGGCAGCGAGGTAAAGTGCCACAACCCGCGGTACAGGCCCAGGTAGCCGAATACCGATCCCTGAATCAGCAGCAGCAGCGGCAGTGGCTCCAACACTTCGACATAGTTGTTCTGGATCGTCGCGATATCGAAACGCAACCAGTAGGCACCTACCCATGCGAGCGCCACGATCACCAAATCGTGCAGCGTCACGTAGATATGCGCACGCCGATTAAAGATGACGCGCCAGGCCTCTCGGATGCGCATCAGGCGTGTTCCCAATTCAGTGCGTCCCGCATGAGGTCGTTCGTATGTGCCTTGACGCGACGCGGTGAACCAGCCAAATCAGCAGTGCATAGATAACGGCGAGTGCTCCCAGCAGCCCCCATTGCAGCAGCCATGCTTGGCGCAGATGCGCCACCACGGCGAGCAGCACACATCCTGACATCAGCAAATATTCCCCTATCACGACCTGACGATGGCTGTATCCGGCACCAACCAAACGTTGATAACAATGACTGCGGTGCGCCTGCCACAGTGTCTCGCGCCGCCATGCGCGCCATAGCAGGGTCACCGTTGCATCGACGATAAACGGCGAAAACAGGATCAGCGAGACCCATAGCGAGATGGCCCCGAGGCGTTCCGCCCAAAGACAAAAAACCGCCGCTAGGAAACCGAGCACCGAGGCCCCGCTGTCCCCCATGAACACCCGCGCCGGCGGAAAATTGCACCACCAGAAGCCTACAACGCTGACCGCTACGATAGCGCACAGCCACGCCAGCGTATAGGCATTGTCACCGCTTAACCAGCATAACAGGCATAATCCGCTAAACCCGAAGCCAGTCATGCCCGCCGCGAGTCCGTCTAAGCCATCCATGAAGTTATACAGATTGATCATCCAGACGACAAATAACAGCGAGAATGCGCTGCCACCAATGATTCCAAGGGGCAGCGCCCCACCGGGGAATGGCAGCCACGTCACCCCCAAGCCAACCGCAACGACGGCCACTGCGGCGCTACTATGAGCGACTAGGCGCAGCCCCACCGGCAGCGACCACGCGTCATCGGCCAACGATACCAGCACGATAAGCGTGGCGGCGCTGCACAACCACAGGAAACCGTCTGGAGTTGGCAGCAAGCACCACAGCAGCGCAACGCCGCCGCCTAAGCCGAGGACGATCGCAATGCCGCCAAAACGCGGCACCGGGCGCGAGTGCAGCGAGCGGTGGTTGGGTTGATCTTGTAACCAGCGGCGCTCCCCTAGGCGCAGCAGCACGCTCAACACCAACGCAGGTACCACCAACGCGATCAACAGCGCTGACAAGATGCTCATCACGTACGGCGCAGCGCCGCCAGCATCGACGGCAACGCCTGCTCCAGTGAGTCTTGGGGGGTAAAACCCAGACGCTGGCGTACTTTCGCCGATGAATAACGCGCCGAACCAGCGAGCTTAGCCAATGCCGCCGAATCAAACAACACCCGCCGGCGACACACTGCGCCGGCACCATCGCCGATCCGCGCGAGCGCACGCAGCCCCCAGTGCGGCAGTGACCAGCGAGGTATCGGTCGCCCGCAGACGCGGCGCATCTGATCGAGCAGTTGGCGAGTGGAGTAATCGCGCCCATCGGTCAGGATAAACACCTCCCCCGCGGCGCGCTCATCGATCGCCAACTGGGCGAGTAAGCGTGCGGCATCATTGGCGCTGGCGAACGAGCGGCGGTTGCCGAACTCCGGTAATGGCAGGACGCCGCCGCTATCGATGCGCCGTAGCAGCACCGCAAGGTTCCCCTTCACGCCAACACCGTACAGCAGCGGCAAGCGCAGCACCACCACCCGCATACCGCTGCGCGCACCAACGACCAGAACCCGCTGCTCGGCTTCGTATTTACTGATCCCGTAAGCGGTCAGCGGCGCGCAGCGGCTACGCTCATCAAGAACCGTGGCGGTGCCCTCGCCCATCGCCTTGACGCTGCTGGCGAAGACAAAGCATTTAACCCCACAGTCACCGGCGAGCGTCAGTAAATGGTCGGTTGTGTCAACATTCGCCCGGCGATAAGCGGGCAGCGCTGCGTCGCGGGCATCCATTGCATGGGCGCGTGCGGCAAGATGAAACACCGTATCGATACCGCAAAGCACCGCCGGCGGCAACGGCTCGCGCTCCAGATCATGCACCACCATGCGGGACCAAGGGCCGGGCGCGGCGCGGCGCGCCAACGCCACCACCGACCACTGCCGTGCTACCAACAGCGGCACCAAATGCCGCCCCAGAAAGCCGGTAGCGCCAGTGATCAGTGCGCAGCGCGAGACGTCGTTCATAGCGTTATCAGCAGGCGGGCTGTTGCAGCAAGGCGGGCGGCGGCACGGGTCTTTATGATGTCGCGTAAGCAGCGGCAAGCGCATTACCGCATAGTGCTTCCTGCTGGAGGTGGCGGGTATAGCGCGCAAGGCACCAAAGGTTTTAGCAGGGGCTTGGGGTGGGAGGCGAACATGCGCCGATTATAGCAGCGGCTGTTTTCCATAGGTGCTTTGGCGGCAGTGCGTACAATTTTGAATTCAACACCAGCATATGCGACTCTACAGTATATTTCAATGGCGCAATGATACTTGCACAGGGGGCGGAAAGAAGCTGTCTTAAGAGATATTGATGCCCCGCATGGGCCCTGTTCAGCGAGGGCTTTGAAGCGTTGAGCGGTGTCGCTATCGGCGCGTTTGAAGGCAATGGCATTGCGGTGTGTAAGAATAATGCCGTATCCTGCAAGTTTTGATGTGTAGTTTGGTTGATCGGCGGGGCTTGTCTATTGAAGGAATGATTATAAATCATTGGCTTACGTTACAGGTGAGCCCCCTCTCCCAGAAGAGGGATGAGGAGGACTCACGCATAGCAGAGGAACGGGTTCAATCAAGCATCGTGAAGGATTACAAATACAACACCCTATTTGAGTACCTCAAAAAGCAAGCTTCGGCAGTTTTTCGAGGTGCCCGATGGTTGAAAAAACGCACCCGCCAAAGCAGGAATGGCACCTCCCTCTGGCCTTGAGTTATAGATTTATGGAGCTTATTCGAAGCGGCACCTCAGCGCCGCCACGTGGCTTCTGAAGGCGGTAAACCGTGTCATCTCAACCACCGAAACCATCATCGTCATCGGCGGCAGCGGCAGCGGCGGCATCGCCGATTGAGCCCGTGGCACTTACCGCCGACAGTCGCTTGCAGTTTGATTGCCATCCCGGGGTAGCGTGTTTTAACGCGTGCTGTCACAACACTAATATAACCCTGACGCCTTACGACATCCTGCGCCTCAAACGGCGGCTGAAAATGACCTCACGTGAGTTTGTGGCGGGGCATACGGTACCGTTTGAAATCGATCATCATGGGCTGCCTGGACTGAAGTTAGCAACCAAACCCGGCACCGCCAAATGCGTATTTCTCAAGCCCGCAGGTTGCAGTGTTTATACTGACCGACCGCTGGCGTGTCGCTATTACGCGCTCGGCAACATGGGGGTCAAAGCACAACACGAAAGCGTCACAAAAGAAGTGTTTTTCCTAGTCAAAGAGCCGTTTTGTCAAGGCCACCGTGAACCGCGCACGCGCAGCGTGGCACAGTACCGCAGCGATCAGGGTATCGAGGAATACGATAACGCCAATCGTGAATGGCGTGACATCGTACTGAAAAAACGCTCTGCCGGCGCGTCCATTGGCAAACCCTCACAGCGCAGCATGCAGTTGTTCGACATGTGCAGCTACGATCTCGACAGTTTCAGGGAGTTTATTCAGTTGTCCGGCTTTTATCAGCTATTTGCCCTCAGCAGCGAGCAGTTACAGCGATTGGTTACTGACGAGACCGAGCTGCTGCGTTTCAGTATGCGGTTTTTACGCCAAGTATTGTTCGGCGAACCGAGCATTCCAATGCGCCAGGCAGGGCGCCAACAGCGCATCCAACAGCGCAAAGCGATCTGGCGGCAACGCCATCAAGCTGAAGTTGAACGCTACCGTGAAGATATGGCAGCCGCGACAGACGATTCCTGAGCAACGCTATAGCACAAAGCGTTGACCGGCTCGTTCGCGGCAATGTGACGGCACCCTGCTTGGTCCGCGACCTCGCCTTCGCCAGCACTCGCCACGTTGGTTGCGCGCTGCGCCACTGATAGTGATAGTGATAGTGATAGCACAACTGACAAAACCATGAACGCCATGCTACATGCTGCCACCTCTGCTCCACGAATTTCGACATTAGTGCTGCTTACGGCGCTGGCGCTGTTGTCGCTGAACATGTTCATGCCCTCACTACCCGTCATCGCCAGCGATTATCAGGTTGACTACGCGGTTATCAACTTATCCATTTCGCTCTACTTGGCGATCACCGCCATCCTGCAAGCCATCATAGGGCCGTTGTCTGATCGCTATGGGCGCCGCCCACTGTTGTTGCTGGGTCTGATTATCTTTACCTTAGCCTCGGTTGGCTGCGCGTTATCGACCAACGTCTGGACGTTTCTTGGCTTCAGGTCGCTGCAAGGGGCCATCGTTGTCGGCACCGTATTATCGCGCGCTGTTCTTCTTGACCTAGCACCCGCTAAGGAAGCCGCCAGTTTAATGGGCTATGTCAACATGGCGATGGCCATTGCGCCGATTGTCGGGCCGGTGTTCGGCGGGTTTCTTGGTGAATGGCTCGGGTGGCGGGCAAACTTCTGGGCTTTCAGCGCATTCGGCCTGGCGCTGCTGATGCTGTGCTGGGTCGATCTCGGCGAGTCACATAAGACCCCCTCGAGCACTTTCGCCGCCCAGTTCCGCGCTTACCCGGCGCTGCTTCGATCACCGAAGTTTTGGGGATACTCCCTGTGCATGGCCTTTTCGGTTGGCGCATTTTTCGTTTTTATCAGCGGCATACCGCTTGTCGCCAAATCTGCTCTGGGCCTGACGCCGGTCGCAATCGGGCTATGTATGGGAACCATTACCGCAGGGTTCCTGTTGGGCAGTTTTATGTCGGGACGTTGGGCGAAGCATCACGAACTGACAACCCTGATGATCGTCGGGCGGTTGGTGGCTTGTGGCGGGCTACTGATTGGCGGCGGTTTTGTCATCGGTGGCATAGTAACGCCGCTGACGGTGTGCGGCAGTGCGGCATCTGTCGGCCTTGGCAATGGCCTAACGATGCCCAGCAGCAGCGCCGGTGCGATGTCGGTGCGCCCACAACTGGCCGGTAGCGCTGCGGGGCTTTCAGGCACCATGATGGCAACGGCAGGCTCTGCTTTGACATCACTGACCGGTGCCGTGCTGCATGAGGGCAATGCGGCTTATGCGCTGCTGACATTGATGTTAGTGTCTTCAACCTTAGCGTTGCTGTTCGCCCTGTTTGTTTTCTACTGGGAGCAGCGCCTAGAGCCATCACGCGCCATCGAGTAACCGCACTTTGGCATAAATAACCCATCGGATTGCTAAATAAAGCCATGCGCCAAAACTTTTCGCTGTACTATAATAAACAGCCCATTGGAATCATGGGCCGGTTGTGAATACGGCGTACGCCTATTGAACGCCACTTGTAACGCTCTGCAAGCGGTGGTTACCTAGATTGCCGCATTCCTTTGATCTGCAGCGGTGAATACTGCCACCCCCTGTACAAGCTAGGAGAGATTAAAATACAGACGAGGACCTCGAAAAACCTCAATGGGACGGGGGTTTGGGGGAAGACTTCATTATCTATTATCGTAAGTCATTGATTTATAATCCTTCCCCCAATAGACAACCCCCGCAGGGTCCCTCGGAAAGCTAGCGAAGCTGGTTTTTTTTGAGGTGCCCAGATGTCTTACGCCTGTATGCATAGCTGCTATGGACAGATTGTTTGAATTTATTGCTAACCACCCGTTTTTGTGCGCGATCTTCGCCGGTTTGTGGGTGGCACTGATAACGCTATGGGTGCGTAGCGCGCATGGCATCCGTTCAGTGGACACCAGCGAAGCGATCCAAATGCTAAGTCATAGCAATGCGCTTCCCGTTGATATACGCAGTGAAAATGAGTTTCACGACGGCCATGTCATTAACTCCATCCACATCCCCTCCAACTACCTGAAGGATCGCCTGAGCACACTCGGAAAGCACCGCAATCGACCGCTTCTTGTGATCTGCGCCACCGGACAGGACGCAGGTAAAGCAGGTGCTGAGTTGCAGCAACAAGGATTTAAAGAAGTCCTTCGCCTCAGCGGCGGCATCGCCGCATGGCGCAGCGCCAACCTCCCACTGACTACAAAATGAGACGATACCCATGAGCACAGAATCGCATCCACCAGCCGCCGCGGCAACCCCAAAACCAAGCGATGCCACGCCAAAGAATGAACGCGAGAAACGCGGTCATCTCAGACTCCACAAGATCTATCTCAAGGATTTGTCATACGAGTCACCCAATACGCCAATGATTTTCAGTAAAGCCTCAGAGCCTGCATACCAAGTTAACCTTGATACGCACCACACCCATGCCGGCGATGGTGATTATTCGGTTGAGTTAATGGTAACGGTCAGCGTAACTGCCGAGCAGATGAGCGTATTTTTAATTGAAGTCAAGATGGTTGGATTGTTTTCGATAGTTGGTTTCTCCGGCGAATTTCTACAGTACCTGCTGGGCTGTGATTGCCCCGGGATGTTATACCCTTATGTACGCGAAATAATCTCTGATATGTCAACCCGTGGCGGTTTCTATCCAGTGCTCCTGAACCCGGTGGATTTCGATAATTTGTATCAGAAGAAGCAAAAACAACAGCAACCAAAACCTCCATCACAGCAGCAACCATAGCGAATGCAGGCAAAATGGAGCACATTGCGGTCGTTGGTGCCGGTGCGTGGGGGACAGCACTGGCGGTATTAATAGCCAATAACGGTCACAAAGTGCGGTTATGGGCGCGTGATGCCAGTCACGTTGAGACAATGTCTCGCCTGCGACGTAACCCGCGTTACCTGCCGCGCGTTGCGTTTCCTGCCACTGTCAGCATCACCGCAGAGCTCGGCGCAGCCATCAAAGATTGCTGCATGATCCTACTGGCAGTCCCGAGCCAAGCCTTCAGCAGCCTCGTTACTGAGATCGCCAAACAGCGTAAGGACATTGCAGCGTTGCTATGGGCGACCAAGGGGTTTGAACCACGCAGCGGCCGTTTGTTGCATCAGGTGGTGGCCGAGTATCTGCCCGCGGTGAAGGTCATGGGGGTTTTGTCCGGGCCTTCTTTCGCCGCTGAAGTCGGTGACCGTAAACCAACGGCGGTTGTACTCGCCGGACGGGGAAATGGGTTTGCCAATCACGCCGCTTGGTTCCGCAACGATCATTTTCGCGTTTACACCAACGACGATATGATCGGCGTTGAAGTAGGCGGCGCAACCAAAAACATCTACGCCGTAGCAGCGGGCGTGATCGATGGGATCGGATTAGGTGCCAATAGCCGCGCGGCGATGATAACCCGCGCCCTGCGCGAGATGCAGTTGCTTGCAACAGCGCTCGGAGCACAAGCCAGCACCGTGTCGGGATTATCCGGCATCGGCGATTTGATCCTGACCTGCACCGATGATCAATCGCGCAATCGGCAGTTTGGTCTGGCGCGCGGGCGGGGGATGTGCATCGCCGATGCGCTGGTATCGATCAACGGAGTGGTTGAATCCAGGCACAGCTGCCAGGAAGCGATCCGCATCGCACGCCAGCACCGGCTGTCGTTACCGATTTGCGAGCAGGTATATCGCCTGCTCACTGAGGATATCGATCCCTATCAAGCCGTGGTGACGTTAATGAGGCGCGCTGCAAGCAGCGAATAGGCAGCGATGACAGACGCACCAGCCAACCCTCAAGCCAACCCTCAAGCGCCAACTGAAGGTGGGCTTGGCGGCACCACGCCGCCAAGCGCCGCCACGCGCATTGATGCGCAGCAGCTATTGAGCGCTATTCAACAGTTCACCGCAACGTATCAGGAGGGCAATCGCCCTTTGCGGAATATCGATCTTGATACCTCGATCAGCCAGGCGATAGGGCTGGACAGTATCTTGCGCATGGAGTTGATTGCCTATATCGAGAGTGAATTGGGGGTATATTTGACGGAATCGAGCGCGCTTGCTGCCGACACGCCGCGCGAGTTATTGCAGGCGATGCGCAACATAAACGTTGACGTATCCACACCGTCGATGCCGGCAGCAAGCGCGCACGCCATCGATCAACCGACACAGCAGACGATCCCCGATAATCTGACAACTCTCAACCAGGTACTGGCATGGCACGCGGCGCACAATGCCGATAAGGTGCATGTACTGTTTCAAGATGAACACGGTAACGAGACCGCGTACACCTATAAAGCGTTATACAAAGACGCCCAGAAGATCGCCGCCGCGCTAATCGAGGGCGACCTGCAAGCGGGTGAAGCGGTGGCCATTATGCTGCCGGTGGGCATTGAATACTTGCAGGTTTTCTGCGGTATTTTGCTTGCCGGAGGGGTGCCGGTGCCGATCTACCCACCGGCCCGCCCGCAGCAATTGGAAGACCATTTATTGCGCCATGCAAAAATACTGACCAACGCTCGTGCGTGTTTGCTGGTGACATTTGACGCAGCGGTGAGGATCTCGCGGTTGCTGGCGCATCAGGTCACAGGATTGCGGCAGGTCGTGACCGTCAAACAACTGCAAGCGCGCCGTGCGGCTGTCAGCGGCGATGCCCACGTTGTCGCCGATGCGCTGGCGTTCTTACAGTACACCTCCGGCAGCACTGGTCAGCCTAAGGGGGTTATGCTAAGTCATGCCAACGTGTTGGCCAGCGTGCGTTCGATGGGACAGGCGATGCACGCCAGCACGGCGGATGTCTTCGTATCATGGCTGCCGCTGTACCATGACATGGGGCTGATCGGTGCTTGGCTTGGCAGTCTGTACCACGGCATAAAGCTGGTGTTGATGTCGCCGCTCACCTTTTTGCTGCACCCCAACCGCTGGCTGGAAGCCATTTCGAAGTACCGCGGAACGCTCTCAGGAGCACCCAATTTCGCCTATGAACTGTGCCTGCGGCGCATCAGCGAGGAGCACTTGGCGACTCTCGATCTGTCATCGTGGCGCATTGCTTTCAATGGCGCTGAGCCGGTTCATGCCCGCACCTTGGAAAAATTTGCGGCGCGCTTTGGTCGCTGCCATTTTTCCGCTGACGCACTGACACCGGTTTATGGCCTCGCGGAAGCGACCCTTGGCGTTACCATCCCACCGTTGCCGCGTGCGCCGCGTCTGGATTGGATCAACGCCGCCAAGCTATCCGCCCTGAAATGGGCGGACCCGCAGCCGGAGGCCAGCGCGGGCGCGATCGCGCAAGTATCCTGCGGCATCCCGATCCCAGGGTTTGAGGTGCGCATCGCCGATGATAGCGGCGCTGAGATAGCCGATCGCCAGGTTGGCCATGTGCAATTTTGCGGTCCAGCGGCGACCTGCGGCTATTTCCGCAACCCTTTGGCGACACAGGCATTGTTTGATGGCGATTGGGTACGCACCGGCGATCAGGGGTATGTTGCCGACAGCGAACTCTATATCACCGGGCGTGACAAAGACCTGATCATCCGCGCTGGGCGGAATATCTATCCCTATGATCTAGAAATCGCGGTGGGCGGCATTGACGGCGTGCGCAGCGGTTGCGTGGCGGTATTTGGTGCCGCGGCGACACAACGCGAGAGTGAACAGCTGATCATCGTCGCCGAAACTCGGCAACGCGCAGCTTTGCACCAGCAACGGATTAAACAAAGCATTACGGAAGTGACTTCCAAGCTATTGGATTTGGCTGCCGATGCCATCTTTTTGGTGCCACCGCATACGGTGCTGAAAACTTCCAGCGGCAAAATCCGGCGCAGCGCGATGCGCGATCTGTATCAGCAAGGCACCTTGGAGCGTCCGCGCCCGATCGTGTGGCTGCAGATCCTGCGTTTGGGGTTGGCCGGTGTGCGCAGTGGCAGCGGCAAGAAACTGACCAAACTGCTGCAAGTCGCCAAGGTGGCGTGGGTGGCGCTAACCACCGGGTTGGCGGTGCTGGTTGGCGCGCTGGTGACGCTGCTGCCGTTAAGTCAGCAGCAGTATTGGCGCAGCGGTGCCCTGATCGCACGCTGGCTACTGCGGTTGGCCTGCATTCGTGTCCGCACAAGTGGCATTGAACACCTCCAAAACCCGCAACCAAAGGTGTTAGTAATCAACCACACGGGTTACCTAGATGCGTTCATGCTGTCTGCCATATCCCCGTATCCGATTACGTTTTTGGCGAAGCAGCAGATAAGAAAAATCCCCTTGCTCGGTCGCGTGCTGGAGCGCATGGGGATCCAGTTCGTCAAGCGTGAAAGTACGCGTGACAGCATCGACTCAGCAGAGATGTTGGTGGCGCTGTTACAGCACGGTCGCACCGCGGGGATGTTTCCAGAGGGCACTTTCCACCGCATGCCCGGGCTGCTGCCGTTTCGCCTCGGTGCGTTCACCGCCGCGGCGAAAGCCAAGGTCCCCGTGGTGCCCATCACGGTGCGCGGCAACCGTAGCATTCTGCGCGGTAACAGTTGGATAATACGCAGCGGATTGGTGCAATTCCACATTGACGCCCCGATTGCCCCGATTGCACAGGGAACCCCCATGCAGTGTGCGCTTGAGCTGCGCAAGCAGACGCGCGCGCAGATCCTTGCGCGCTGCGGCGAACCGGATCTTAGCGATCGCCATGACGTTTACTATAGCCATCTCAACACCGGCACCGCGCCGGGTGACACCGTAACGGATGCCGAGAAGTAATGTATGTCGCATCCCAGAAAGCGGCTGAGAGGTTGACACCCTGCCAGCCCCCTGACCCTCTCGATCCGCTCATCGTCACCATGAAATGATCGTTGGAAAGGGCATTGCCCCTCATTCCTAGAGATCCCGCCCGAAGCTATCCCAAGACGCCCCGCCCCGCCAAGCTACGCAAAATACACGGCACCAAGGCAGGGGGCGTTGCCACGCCACCGCGTGAAAACGCGTTCAATCACGCATCTTGCAGGATGACCCGTCCATGAGCCGATCAGAAAAGCACCCAATGCGGCTGAAGGTAAGTAATTTTGGCCCCATCGTTACAGCAGACGTCGAACTGCGGCCGCTGACGGTATTCGTCGGCCCGAGCAATACCGGTAAATCCTATCTGGCGATCCTGATCTACGCCCTGCAGCGGGTGCTTGGTGGCTATGTGGACAGCGTCGATCACATGCCCCTAGGCTACGGATTGATGAGGCGACACAGGCGACTCGGCCGTCATTTAATGGAATTCCCACCAGAGTCGAAAGTCTCTGCGCAACAGGCCGGTCAAGTGCTCGATTGGCTGAAACAAATCAGTTCGGAGCCCCGCAAAAATACCTCCTCGGCAGGGATTCGGCTACCGGATGCGATCGCAACCCTGGTGCGTCCTCATCTGCTTCAGTTAGTACGCGCTTTCCAGGATGAGTTGGATACCGAGCTGCAACGCTGTTTTGGCCTTGGGGGCACACAGCAACTGGTGCACCGTCCGGGCGCGAAAAAGACTCAGATCATGTTGAACAGGAGAGGCACCGATGATTCCATTGAATACCGCTTCAACATCGGGCAATCCAAGCCCCCAGCCCCCAGCATCACCCCAGAGAATCCGCCATTATCGATAAGCGGGGATATTTTGGATTTTCTGCGCAGGGGCTTTGGCTATACAGAGGAATCAGGAGCTTCTCAGGAACGGATCGCGACAAGAATGCTCTCCCTAATCGCGCTGAGCGCTTTCAGGGATAGCTTCGATGATGCGCGACAGCCCACCTACTACCTGCCCGCCGATCGTACCGGTGTCATGCATGCGCACCGGGTGGTAGTCAGTGCCTTGATCGACAATGCAACCAGCGCCGGGATTCGGCGCGCTCCAGCGGTGCCTCTGCTATCGGGGGTGTTGGCGGATTTCTTGGAGCAGTTGATTGGAATGGGCGAGGCCCGAGGAAGAGACACTGGAATCGGCGAGGCACTTGCCAACGGCTTGGAGCAGCAGGTCCTGAAGGGTTCGGTGCGGGATGAGCCAAACCCGCTGCTGGGCAAAGGCTACCCGGCGTTTTTCTACCGCCCTGAGGGATGGAAAAAGAGCTTGCCGTTGATGAACGCCTCGTCGATGGTCTCGGAGCTGGCACCCGTGGTGTTATACCTGCGTCATGTCGTCAGGGAAGGGGACATGCTGATCATCGAAGAGCCGGAATCCCACCTGCACCCGGCGATGCAGGTAGCGTTCATCCGCCACCTGGGGCGTGCCGTACGTGCCGGGGTGCGGATCATCGTTACCACCCACAGCGAGTGGATCCTCGAAGAGCTTGCCAATCTGGTACGTGCCTCGGACATCCCGGAAGCGCAACGCGCCGGCCTCCCCAGCGCCGAGCAGGCGCTTTCGCCCGCGCAGGTAGGGGTCTGGTTATTCAGCCCCAGCCAACGTCCCAAAGGATCGCTGGTGAATGAGATTAAGCTGGATGCAGAATCCGATACCTATCCATCCGGCTTTGATGAAGTGGCGAGGGTTTTGCATAACGAGTGGGCGGAGGTTTCGTCCCGTGCCGATCCGGGCTAAAGCCATGGATGATCCGATAGCTAAGATCCGTAAGGCATACCCCATGGCCGATAAATGCGGTGATGGGTGCCGACTGCGTTTGGGAAACCTACAAAAGCCATACGTTTTGATCGATATGGACAAGGCCAGCGCCCTAATCGAAGAAAATGCCAAGCGCTGTGATTACCTGTTCATCGGTCGGGTACAAGGTAAAGAAACCACCTGGGTTGCCCCGCTGGAGTTGAAATCAGGCAGCCCAGACGTCAGTGAAGTAGTGTTACAGCTTCGAGCCGGTGCGCGCACCGCAGAAAAGCTGCTACCGAACGAGGAGCAAAGCAGAACATTCAAGTTTCGCCCGATTGTCGCTTGCGGCGGCTCGATTAAACGTAAATATGGACGGAAGGGGATCAGAAAACCACTGGATAAAATTAAATTTCACCAACAAAACGAAGTGGTTCGGCGAATCGAATGCGGTGATTCCTTGTGGAAAGCATTTTTTCCTGAGCAGAATCCTTGAATCCTCATCCGCCAATCCACTGGGAGAATTCATGGAGCATCGAAAAACCTTGAACGGGATGGGGGTTGGGGAAGGGAGAGCGTTTTATTTTTGATTAGGAGCGCCTGCCGCACGGTTTTTCAAAGTCGCGCAGCCGCGTACGGGTAAATCGTAGGCTTTTACTGCGCTCGGCTGCTATCGCAGGGCACCAGTCTTCGCGCACGAATTGCGGCAACAGTGCGTTCCACAGTGGCCCTACCTTGGCGGTTCCGTGCGGTGATAATCCTTCGCGGATAGTTTTGCTTCGGGAGCACTGCACCAGATCCCGCAAAAATTCCTTCCCGTTTTTGATAGTGTCTGGGGCAGGTTGTTGCACCTTTACAGAGCATTTCAAAAACTGACACAGATTCTCGAAATCACCAAGCAGCCAATTCTCGGCCTCCGCTACCGCGATACAAAATAAAAAGCGGCGGTGTTTTTCCGCTTTTTCCAACAGCTTGGCAATTTTCTTGGCCGGGCAGTACTTGGAATCTTGTGGCGAAGCCAAGGTATCCAGATCCCGCAGTACAAAATGCACATTGCCATTGATCGCCGATTGATTCCATTTCCGTGCTTTTTTGTCCAATTCCACACTCCCATTCAGCGTTTGTATCCTCCCTTGTAGCTGGTATTTATCGCCGCATTCTTGCAGCAACCGCATCGCTATCGCCGCCAGTAGCTGATCCTCTGCGGCAGCGATGATATCAATCGGCATCGGGTTTAGCGGCAGGCAGCTTAATCGAGAAAATTAAGATTAAGGCTGCCCTGGGCGTGGGGAAGCACGGCATCGGCGACCATCAACCCAACCTTCAGTTGAGCTAAAACAGACGGATCGTCCCTCGCTAAGATAGCTGTCGTACTTTCGCCGGTAGCCTTCAACAGTACGACTTCATCGCCGCTGATGCCCTCATCGCTCAACAGGGCGCGGCTGTGGGTGGTCAGGATGATCTGGCTGGAGCCTTTTTTGCGGCTTCTGGTTGCCTGTGCGAACATCCCCGGCAAGGCGTTTACGATGCCCTCATTGAACGAGATCTCCGGCTCTTCCAGCATGATCACCGGGTTGCTTTCCAGCAACGTCCAGACTAAACCGATTAAGCGCAATTCACCGTCCGATAAATGCTCTTCGGTTTGAAACGAACCGTGTTTGCGCCAATCCTGATAGCGGAACCGCAAATGCGGTTTTCCGGTCTTATGGTCGCGTTTAAACTCAAAATCACCGAACCGGGGCTTTATCTGTTGCAGCACTTTGCTGATCCGCCGCAGACGCGAAGCACGGGAGTTGGCTTGTAATTGCGCCATCCGCTCCAGCAACCCTTGACCAAACGGATCATCGGCCAGTACCTTGCCTTGGAAGTCGGCGGCATGACGCACCAACTGCGGCACCATGTGCAGGTAGCGCATATTCTGGAAAAATTTAACCAACGGACGAAAACCGGCGTTGGCGCGGGTCTGCTCCAGAGCGGTTTGGATCCGGTTTTCACGATCTTTTTTGTCGCCATCGTCTGGTCGGTTCAATAAGGACTCGCCGTCCTTGGTTACACTTTCTTTCTCAACGCAGGGGCGGTGCTTCCCGTCAGACTCTTGCTTCAGCAGCAACTGGTACTGCCAACGCGTCGGCGGTTCCGCAGCCGCAGCGCTTTCTTCCGCAGCCACTGTGATCTCCGTGGTGCCTGCGCGGGCAAACAGCGAGCGGATCTGGCCAATCCCACCGCGCTTGTCGATCGCTTCTTGCAATCCTCCGCCTTTTTCTTTGGCGATGTCGCGTAAAAAGCGCAACGCATCCAGCAGGTTGGATTTGCCTAAGCCGTTGTTGCCGATAATGAAAACGCGCCGTTGCAGCGGTAGATCGATGGCGGTGAAGTTTCGCCAGTTTTTTAATTGGAGCCGAGTAAAGTGCATGTTCGCTCTCGGTGGGGCTAAGGCAGGTTTGGCGGGGGAGGCTAGACGGGTTTCTTGCGTGGGCGCTGCCAGCGCTTGAGTGTTTGCACCGGGGCGCGGTTGAATGTTAGGGAATCGGCGGCAACGTCTTTGCTTAGGGTTGAGCCGGCACCGACCGTAGCGCCTTTGCCGACCGTGATGGGTGCCACCAGTTCGCAGCCGGAGCCGATGAAGGCACCGTCTTTTATCTCCGTTGGGTGTTTGTCAACGCCGTCGTAGTTGCAGGTGATGGTACCCGCGCCGATGTTGACTTCGCTACCGATGCGCGCATCGCCGAGGTAGCTGAGGTGGTTGGCTTTGGAATGGTCGCCGATGTTGCTGTGTTTGATCTCGACAAAATTACCGACATGAACGCCGTCGCCGAGTATGGTACCTGGTCGCAAGCGGGCGAAGGGGCCGATGCAACAATCGCTGCCGATCTGCGCCCCAGCGATATGGCAGTGGGCCAAAATGCGCGTATTGCTACCGATTGCGGAATCCTGAATAACGCTGTGGGGGCCGATGGTTCCCCCGCTGCCGAGAGTGACTTTCCCTTCCAACACGACGTTGATGTCGATGAACACATCGGGGGCGATATCGACCTCACCGCGTACGTCAAAGCGCGCTGGATCGGCAAGCGTTACACCGTGCCACATCAGACGCTGGGCGGTTTGTTGCTGCGCATAGCGCTCAAGGCGCGCTAACTGAGCGCGATCGTTGACTCCGGCGACCGACTCTGCGGTAGCAGCGCGAATCGTCTGCACCGCGATCCCGTCAGCAACCGCTAAGGCGATCACATCGGTCAGATAATACTCCCGTTGGGCGTTGTGGTTATCCACGCGCCGCAGCCAGGCCGCTAGGGTTCCACTGCGCGCCGCGAGAATGCCGGTGCTGACTTCGCTGATCGTGCGTTCTTCAGGACTCGCGTCTTTGTCTTCAATGATGCACTGCACCGCACCATCGTGCGCACGCACCACGCGACCATAACCGCTTGCATCGTCAAGCGCTACCGTCACAAGGCCAAGGGCTCCGGTGGCGGTTGCCGCGACCGCTGCTTTCAGCGTATCGCTATCGAGCAACGGCACATCGCCGTAGAGCACCAGCGTTGTGGTTGCGGACGGAATCGCCGGCATCGCCTGAGCAAGCGCATTGGCAGTGCCCAATTGCATCGCCTGTGGCACCCAACTGAGTGCATCGGGAGGAAGAGATAAGGGTGCCAGCGCTTGCGCCAGCCGCGGCTGCTGGCGACCACAGACGATATGGATGTGAGCCTCCCCTAGGCGCCGTGCCGCGTCAACGACATGCGCCAGCAACGGCTTACCGGCTAAGTGGTGTACGACTTTGGGGGTCGCCGAGCGCATGCGGCGGCTGTTGCCCGCCGCGAGGATTACGACATGCAGGTCGGTCATCAAAGTTTTTCACTCGGCGGGTCAGCTTTTGTGATCAAGCGCCAGCGCAACGACACCGCGTGCGGGGTAGCGCGAGGCGCGGCATCGCACGCGCAAAGGGATGGGTAGCGGCGGGAGGAGAAGGACAACAGAAGGTGCTTACTCCGCCAGCGTCTCCAGCAAGCGCTGCTGCGCGCTTTGCGCCGGGGCATTGCCTTCCACTTGACGGCGTATCCATGTGCCATCGGTGTTGAGGCACCACGCTTGCAGGTTGTCGTCTAGGTAGTATTGTAGCCCCTGTTCAACGATGCGTTGGCGCAGCTGAGGGTCAAGGATCGGGAAGCACACCTCAACGCGCCGATACAGGTTGCGATCCATCCAGTCGGCGCTGGCGCAAAACACCTTTGGCGTACCGCCGTTCTCAAAATAGTAAACCCGTGAATGTTCAAGGAATCGGCCAATGATTGAATGCACCCGGATGTTATCCGATATGCCCGGCACGCCCGGCCGCAGAGCGCACATGCCGCGCACGATCAGATCGATATCAACCCCCGCTGCTGAAGCACGGTATAGATCCTTGATGAGCCGCTTTTCGATCAAGGCATTGATTTTGACGATGATGCGCGCTGGTCGCTTTTGCGTTGCATTTTCGATCTCGGTGTTTATCAGTTGATGCAGATCGTGGTGCAAGGTGAACGGTGATTGCAGCAGATGAGTCAAGGGCAGCGAGGCACCGAGGCTGGTTAACTCCATGAATATCTTGTGGACGTCCTCGCAGATTTCGGGATTTGCCGTCAGCAACCCGTAATCGGTGTAGATCCTGGCGGTACGGGCGTGGTAGTTACCGGTGCCGAGGTGAGCATAGCGTCTGAGGCTATTATTTTCGCGGCGCACGATGAGCATCATTTTGGCGTGTGTTTTATGGCCAACAATCCCGTACACCACGTGCGCACCGGCTTCTTGCAGGCGCGAAGCGAGGGAGATGTTGGCCTCTTCATCAAAGCGCGCACGCAACTCGATAACCACCGTCACTTCTTTGCCGGCGCGCGCCGCTTGGACTAGTCCGTTGACGATCACCGATTCGCTGCCGGTGCGGTACAAGGTCTGTTTTATCGCCAGGACGTTGCTGTCGATCGCCGACTGGCGCACCAAGTCGATGATCGGCGCGAACGATTCAAACGGGTGGTGCAGCAGAATATCCTGTTTGCGGATGAGGTCGAATAAATGGTTCGGTTGTGACAAACGCGCCGGCAAGTGTGGCACATAGCTTGACCATTTTAGATCCGGTCGATCGACCAAATCGGGCAACGCCATCAGGCGGTGCAGATTTACCGGGCCATTGACGCGAAACACCATCTGGCGATGGACATTGAACTGCTGCAACAAATACTCCAGCACCTCATCTGGGCAATTGTCGGCGACTTCAAGACGCACCGAATCGCCGTAACGGCGCGATGGCAGTTCGCCCTCCAGCGCTCTTAGCAGGTCATCGACTTCTTCTTCATCGACAAACAATTCGCTGTTGCGCGTAACGCGAAACTGATAACAACCAGAGACGCGAAGGCCGGGAAACAGGTCGCTGACCTGGGCGTGAATGACCGATGACAAAAAGACGAACTCGAACGGGCTGCTGGCGATCTCAGGCGGCAGTTGTATCAGGCGCGGCAGTGGTCGCGGTGCCTGGGCAACTGCCATCCCACCTGGACGGCCGAACACATCTTCGCCCTCCAACTGCACGATGAAGTGCAGGCTCTTGTTGCGTACGCGCGGAAATGGGTGGGATGGATCAAGGCGAATCGGGCTGACGATGGGCAGGATCTGCTGCTCAAAATAGCGCCGTACCCAAGCCTGTTGCTTGTCATCCCATTCCCCGCGGCGCGAGAAGCGTACGCCTTGGTGTTGCAGGGCTGGCAGCAAGGTGTCATTCAGCAGGGAATACTGCTTGCGCACCAGATCATCGGCAACTGTGGCGATACAGTTAAGATTTTGACTTGGACTTAGACTATCGGCGCTTGTCTGTGCCGCGCCGTAGTCGATGCGGTGCATCAAGCCAGCCACCCGCACCTCAAAAAACTCGTCCATATTTGAGCTGACGATGCACAGAAAACGCAAGCGTTCGAGCAATGGCACGCTCTCATCACAGGCCTGTTCCAATACCCGCCGATTAAACTCAAGCTGGCTCAATTCCTGGCTGATATATAGCGATGTGTCGTTTAAGTCCATGATATGCGCAAACCCTGTAGTTGATGCTGAACAGACTATCGGGAACCTCGAAAAATGGCAACGGGATAGGGTTTTGGGAAAGGGGCATGATTCCCTGTAACATAAGCCATTGATTTATATCCCTTCCCCCAATAGACGGCACCTCGGAAAGCTAACGAAGCTAGTTTTCTGAGGTGCCCTATCCAGCGGCACTGCCTTTGATGCGAGTTGCATCCAACTCGCTCCCCATACAACGCTGATAGTACTCGGCGATGATCGAGCGCTCAGCTTCATCGCATTTGTTGAGGAAAGTTAGGCGAAACGCAAATTGCAGATCATCGTTGAATAGCAGCGCGTTCTCGGCCCAGGTGATCACCGTACGCGGACTCATCACGGTGGAGATGTCACCGCTTTGAAAGCCTGAACGGGTGGTATTTGCCAAAGAGACCATCGCATTAACGATCTTACGCTTTTCCTCGTTGTCGTATGCGGGTGCCTTGGTCAGTACGATGGCGACTTCGGCTTCATGGCTCAGGTAATTCAAGGTGGCGACCAAACTCCAACGATCCATTTGCCCCTGATTGATCGGCTGGGTGCCGTGGTAAAGTCCAGTGGTATCGCCTAAGCCAATCGTGTTAGAGGTCGCGAACAAGCGAAACTCTGGGTGCGGCAATAACACCCGTGATTGATCGAGCAGCGTCAGGCGACTATCGGCCTCCAGCATACGCTGGATGACAAACATTACGTCGGGACGCCCGGCATCGTATTCGTCAAATACCAACGCGCAGCGGTGCTGATACGCCCACGGCAACATACCCTCACGGAATTCGGTCACTTGTTGACCTTCACGCAGCACTATCGCATCTTTGCCGATCAGGTCGATACGGCCGATATGGCTGTCCAGATTGATGCGGATACAAGGCCAATTGAGGCGTGCCGCAACCTGCTCTATGTGGGTCGATTTACCGGTGCCGTGGTAACCCTGAATCATCACTCGGCGGTTATGCGCAAACCCTGACAGGATGGCAAGCGTGGTGTCGCGATCAAAACGGTAGCTGGGGTCGATGAGCGGTACGTGCTCGCTGCGTTCAATGAACGCTGGTGTCTGCCAATCCGAATCGATGGCAAAGGTTTTGCTGACCGAAATCAGCGTCGTCTGAGGAGGCGGGTCAGGGATCGAGGCGCTTTCCTTAAATCGGTGCATTTTTAGTCGTCCTGCAATAAGTCATCGGCGGCTTGTGATGTCAGAGTGGCTCAGATGGGTCGGCTTGATTTTTGCGGGCTTTTGGATACCAAAAGGCAGGCCCTTGCGCTCGGCTTTTAATTCCTCTAGGCGCGCCGCCAAGCGTAAATCGAGATAGTCACTGTCAGGGGTTATGGTTTGGGCATACTCGACCTGCGCAATCGCGCTGCCAAGGTGCCCGTTGGCATAGTGATACTCGGCGATCGCGAGATGCGATTCCACGGCTTTCCCTTGCTGGTCGTAGGCCTCAGCCAGTAGGCGGTAGAGCGGCGCATTGAAACCGTAGGAGCGTCCGTGGCGGTACAACAGTTGCAGTGCCTTGGCGGCGGCGCGCTGCTGTAGCAATCCTGCAGCATAACTCTGTACCAATTCTTTGTGATCAAAGTACAGGTCGATATTGTCCTCATAGATTGCCAGCGCCGCCGCTGCATCGCCGCTGCGCGTTTTTGCCTCGGATAAGGCAATCCAGAACGAGAGCTTCTCTGGATACGCTTGGATCAGTTGTTGCAGCACCACAGTCGCGTCTGCAAACCGCCCCAGTCTGTTCAGCACCAGCGCACGCCCGTAGATGGTTGCAGTCGCCGCCTCATCGCTCAGGCGCTCGGTAGGTACTACATCCTTGCTGCGCTGGGTGAACCATTCCAAGGTTTCCAGTAGCCGCGTTGAGGTCAACACGCGCAGTTTCGCTTTGACCAAATAAAAATCTAGAGAACTGCGGTGTTGCGCCACGCTCGATGACGGGATGCGATCGCGCATGTCAGCCATGCGGTTGATGGATAGCGGATGAGTGGATAAAAACTCCGGCGGGGATTCGGAAAATTGCGTATCGCGGTACAGCTTTTCAAAAAACCGATACATGCCATTGGTATTAAAGCCGGCGCCGGTAAGGTATTGGGCACCGACGCGATCGGCCTCTTTTTCATGCTCGCGACTGTGGTCCAAAGAGGCTTGTATATTCCCTCCGATCAGGGTCGCTAATGCGGCACCGCCAACCTGGGGGTTGTACATGCCGATGATCAGCGCAGTCGCCACGCCAGCCCAAGTTGACAGCGAAGTCTCTTTGCTGCGCTGGATTAAGCGCGCTATATGCCGCTGAGTAACATGCGCCAGCTCATGCGCAATGACGGCGGCTAACTCGCTCTCTGAATCGGCTATCAGGATCATGCCAGAATTGAGCCCAATGTTACCGCCGGGGCCAGCGAAAGCGTTGATATCGCGATCATGAATGAGAAATACATGGATCGGCTGATGGACCTGTTTGCTGCTGTTCAGCAGCCGATCACCAAGGCGCTGCATATAACGACTGACCTCAGCGTCCGCGATAAGGTTTAAATTCTGCCGGATATACTGCATGAAGATTTTTCCTGCTTCCTTCTCTTCGGCAGGTGAAAAATCGGCTTCAGCAGGATCACCAAAATCCGGTAGTTCGATCTGCGCCTGCAGCGCTTGACAAACCATCAGAGAGAGCGCCAACAGCACCGCCAAGGCGCATCGCAAGCAAACATGCAGTCGCTGCTGTGGCAGCGCATAAAAATACGCTCGCTTAAAGACAGGCATCATCGAAAGACTCTGGTTGGTCATCACGGTTTTCAGCTGGAAGCAGGCAACGCATCTTCAGTCTCATCTCTTGCGGGGGGCCAAAGGGTGTTATATTTGAAGAAATATATTGTAATCCATAACGAATGGGGGGGCTTATGAAATTGCTCATAGCAACCTTTCCCCCCAATTCCCATCCCATTCTAGGGTTTTTCGAGGCTCTTTTAGGGCACCTACTAGGGTCGTGTCTTGTGCTCGATCAAGCCGCGCCGCGCTAAAACCGCTCTGCGGGTTTTGCGCGCCGCTTACTCCAAGGGCTGGGGCACTATCCGAGCGTCCCTATCAGGCGGCGCAGCGCGATACGCCCATCCTCTAATACTTCGCCAACGCCAACGAAATTATTACTGTTGGCATACAGTTTGACCCACCCATCAGCGGGCGCATGCGGCACCAGTGTCGCTTGTCCTCGGCTCAGATAAAACGCGGCGCTGGCAGATATATGTATATCAGGATAGCCATGCAGCACTGACTCAGGCGGCTGAATATGCTCATCCAAGATGCCTTTATCGCGGTCTTGCCGCAGCGTCTCAAGCGATACCATGTGATCTTTGTAGTGCCCAACACCAGTGCGCCTAAGCGCTTGTACGCGAGCGCCACAACCGAGCACTTCACCCAAGTCGACGGCTAGGGTGCGGATATAGGTCCCTTTTGAACAGTGCACTTCCGCTTTAATCCAGTCTTCCTGATGGGATATCAAACGGTGCTTGTAGATAGTCACGGTGCGCGGTGGTCGATCCACGGTAATCCCCTGACGAGCCAATGAATAAAGACGCTGGCCCTCGTGCTTTAGGGCTGAATACATCGGTGGAACCTGCTGAAGGTCACCATGGAAGCGGGCCAGCGCCTGTTCAATGGCACCGCGATCGAGAGGTGGTACGGGGCGGCGGCAGATAATTTCCCCTTCACCATCGCCGGTAGCAGATACTTCACCCAACTTGTAGGTCACCAGATAATGCTTATCGGCGTTCAGCAAAAAAGCGCTGAGCTTAGTGGCAGCACCAAAACAGATCGGCAGTAACCCCGAGGCTAGGTTGTCCAAACTACCGGTATGCCCGGCTTTACGCGCCTGAAACACCGCTTTGGTGATCTGCAGCGCCTTATTTGAGGTGATCCCCACTGGCTTATCCAGTAATACGATCCCACTGATCGGGCGTCCTTGTAAGCACCGTTTGCTCGACATGCCGCGTAACCCTCAGCAAAAGCGTAAAAGCATTGCCGCTACGTTGCCTAACAGCGCCAAAAAGTCACTATTCATGCGCGTTCAAATGCGAGATCAAGTGCTGCGCGGCCTTGCAGTTGAGCGCGATGCTCAAAGCGTGTCAGCGGTCGATCGGCGGCGCACGCTAGGTACGTCTTATCCGGCGATAGATTACGCAGCCCGGGTTGTTGGTTGATGACCTCAAGGATGTGCGCGGCGTAAGCCGGCCAATCGGTTGCGATGCGCAGCCGCCCGCCGTGCTCAAGCAGCGCGCAAGCATCAGCGACGAAAGCCGGCTGGATAAGGCGGCGCTTGTGATGGCGCTTCTTCGGCCACGGATCGGGGAAGTAGATCAATAGCTGCGACCAGTGCTCTCCCACCATGCGTTGGCTGAACAACTCGGCGGCGTCATGCACCATCAAGCGCACGTTGGTGATGCCTTCCTTGTCCAAGGCCGCTAGGATGCGACCGATCCCAGGGGGATGCACTTCAATCCCAAGATAATCTTTATGCGGATTGGTACGCGCCAAAGTCAGCAACGTATCACCGTTACCGCAACCGATTTCGATGCACCCCGGTGCCTGTCGGTGGTATACCCGCTGGCGGTTAAAGCGTGTACTCGGGGCAACCACGTAGCGCTGTTGCAAGGTTTCCAGAGCACGCGCCTGCGCACTGGTAAGACGCCCGCCGCGGCGCGCATAACTACGGATTCGGCGCAGCGGTGTTGTTAACAAGCCCGATCGGCGCTGTCAAGCGCTACTCCAATACCCCGTCGAGCGGCGACGACGCCGAGGCGAAACGCTTGCGCGGCATGCGCCCGGCTAGGAAAGCCAAACGCCCGGCGGCGATCCCCTTGCGCATTGCGCGGGCCATCAGCAGCGGATCACGCGCGGCAGCAATGGCGGTATTCATCAGCACCCCGTCGCAACCGAGTTCCATCGCTATGGTTGCATCCGAAGCAGTGCCAACGCCCGCGTCCACCAGCACCGGCACCTTGGCTTGCTCAACGATCGTCAGAATGTTGTAGCGGTTGCAGATCCCTAAGCCAGAGCCGATCGGCGCCGCCAATGGCATAATCGCGACACAGCCGATCGCCTCCAGTTCAGCGGCAACGATGGGATCATCGTTGGTATAAACCATGATCTTGAAACCATCATTGACCAACCAGCGCGCCGCCTCGAGCGTCTGTACTATATTGGGAAACAGCGTCCGCTGATCGCCCAGCACCTCAAGTTTCACCAAAGCATGACCATCCAGCAGATCACGCGCCAGCTGACACGTGCGTACGGCGCTCTTTACATCAAAACACCCCGCCGTATTCGGCAAGATGGTGAAGCGCTGCGGCGACAGGTAGTCCAACAAGTTGGGCTCGTCGGTATGTTGACCGATATTCGTACGCCGGATGGCGACCGTGACAATGTCCGCTCCAGAAGCCTCAATCGCCGCTTTTGTCTGGTCAAAATCGCGGTATTTACCGGTGCCAATCAGCAGTCGCGAACGGTATTCGATACCGTCCACTACCAACTTGTCAATAGGCGTGTCTGGTTTGCTCATCACTCATTCAATCAGGATCGTGCGCTACATAGCCAATGAGCACCGCACGTGGCGCTCTGGTGTCGTAGTGGGCGTGAAAAACCGTGGCCGACATCGTTGAATACACCCTCATCCGCCGCCAACCGCATGGACAATTTCGACCCGATCGCCATTTTCAAGCTGATGCGCCAAGTGATGGCTGCGCGGTATGACTTCCTCATTGACCTCAATCGCGAGTCGGCGTTGATGGTACCCTAAGGACTGCAATAACTGTGCAACCGTAACCCCCTGTGCAACCACATGGGGCTGTCCGTTAAGGGCAATTTCCATTAGCTTAGCTCCTCTTCCGTGTGTTGCTTTGGCGGGGATCTACACCACCATAACAGTTCTGAGTGATATTCTGAATTGCGGGGCGTTGCTGCGGTGAGAATTGGGGCAGCCAATGTCGCGATCCAGCGCCACGCGAAAGCATCCCGCAGCCCAACCCAACCCCCAGTGGTCGCAAGTGGTTCGATTAAAAAGACCTTAGCTTTGGCGTTTTAGGCGTTGATCAATTGTTGTTTGCGTACTCTTTGGCGGCCAAGATAGAGGCGGTTTTGATCATATCAGCGGCGCTGCCAGCCAAGCGCGTAGTGATGCGGTATTTGCCGTTGACGATCAACGTCGGAGTACCGCTTACGCCGTAGCGGCGCTGCATGATTTCGGATTTTCGCAGGTTCGATTGGATCGCAAAAGAACGAAACAGACTATCAAATTCCTTATCGCCAATGCCAAGATCAGCAAAAAACGCCTGCAATTCCTCTTTGGTCAGCATTTGACGCTTATCTTCATGGAGCGCTTTATAAAACGCCGCATGGGATTGCTCGACGATGCCCAACGCATCTGCGATGTAAAAAGCTCTGGCATGCATACTCCAAGCGATCCTGAATATCACCGGTAGCTGCCGCAGTTCGACGTAATCGGGTGCATTGTGAATGTAGTCATCCATGAGGGGCTGCAGACGATAACAATGCGGGCAGCCGTACCAGAAAGCCTCAACGATCTCGACCTTATCGTTACCGCTGTTGCTGAGCGTCGGCTGCGGTGGATTAATGGGTTCGTAGCGCCCGGCGATCGAGTACGCCTCCTCGGCATTGAGCGGTGCCAGCGCGAGGGCGTAAAGCAGCAACGGCAACAGCGACACAAAACGTAGCATTTTAAGTTAACCTATGGGGAACATCGAAAAATGGCAATGGGATGGGGGTTGGGGGAAATAGATATGCTTACCTTCAACGTAAGTCATTGATTTATAATCATTACCCAATAGAAAAGCTCTTTATCAGCGTGATCGCCAATCATCAGCGAACCCTCATCACTCATCATCAACGCCCCTCGATCACGGATGATCAGCGGTCGTTATCAAGCGTTATCAGCGGCTGTCGTCTATCAACGCAGCCCGGCGATGTATGACGCCACCGCCTGCATCTGCGCCGGCGTCATATAGCGCACCGCATCGCGCATCATCTCACCCACATCGTTGCGGCGTGTCAAAGAGCGGAAATTCTCGAGTTGCTTCAGGGTGTATTTCGCGTGCTGCCCGGCGAGCCGTGGAAAGCCGGCCAATGGATTGCCAAGCCCGCGTGGTCCGTGGCACGCAATACAGGCGGGGGTGCCGGATTCTTTGATGCCGGCGCGGTAGATGCGTTCGCCCAGATCATGCCACTCGGCGCTGGCGAAACCAAGCGTTGGCGGCTTGGACGAGAAGTATGCCGCGAGATCCGCCGCATCCTGCTCGCTGACTCCTACCAGCATCGGTGCCATCAGCGGGTTTGATCGCATCGCAGCAGCCTGAAAATCGGTGATTTGCTTAACCAAGTAAGCGGCGTGTTGCCCCGCTAATTTTGGCCATTCAGGATTGGTGCTATTGCCATCGGCACCATGGCACGCGGCACACGCCGCCGCTTTAGCCTCGCCCTTGGCGGCATCGCCCGCCGCTTGACTATTATGCACCGGCAACACCATAAAAACACTGACCAACAGCACCGATAAACACCTTCTCATAGCGTCGCTCCCTCTCCTTTTGTGCTGCTCGCTGCAGCCATGCGTTGATGACGCCCGAGCCTCATCGGTAAAGGACTGTAACAAGTCAACGTCTCCCCAGTTGAACAGCCAAATACGCGATACCCTAATCGGCAAGCGCCATCGTGACCGTAAGCGCGCTGCGCTAAACCTCATAATCAGCGCATTAAACAACCAAGCAGTGCGCTCTGGACTTCTTTTGATCAGTTCTTAACCAGTTGTTTCCATGCCACTTTTTTCAGCGACCATGCGCCAGTATCGCGGCTGTACACAGAATTGACGAAGCATTTCCAGTTGGTATCATCCAGATCGAGATGATCAGTACGGTAATAATACCCTGGATAGCGCGTCTCTTCGCGGTACTGGATATGCTTCATATGAGCAAAAGCAGCCAACAGGCGGTGGTAATTTTCCCAAGCGCGTAACAGCTCGTGCACATCCTTGGCGCGCATCTTCAGCGCGTCCTCGCGCAGCATATTGAGCTTCTTTTCGGCAATTCTGAGCATCGCCCCATTGGTTTGATACAGGGTGGATACACCGGCGACATATTCATCCATCACTTTTTGCAAGCGGGACTGGAACATTTTCGGCGTAATGTAATGCGGGTTGATGTCGATTGTCGTGGTGTAATCCTTGTGCTTCAGAAAATTGCGCACTGGGCGCCAGACTTCTTCAATCAGCTCGGCGTTGGAACGCTCAAGTTGCGGCTGCCAATCGACATTGTCGAGGGCGAACTTGAGCATCGCCTTGGCCGCGATGCGCCCTTCGGTGAACGATCCCGAGGAAAACTTATGACCAGAAGCGCCGACGCCGTCACCGGCGGTGAACAGCCCTTTGACAGTGGTCATGCGATTATAACCCCAGTGATAATGATCGGGCACCCCGGGTATATCCTCAGGGCCTGAGCACCAAATACCGGCGCAACCGGCGTGTGATCCTAACAGATAGGGCTCGGTCGGCATCAATTCCGACATTTCTTTATCGGGTTCGATATTTTCACCAGCCCATACGCCGCACTGACTGATCGTCATATCGAGGAAATCTTCCCATGCTTCGGCTTCCAGGTGCTTGATCTCTTTTGGCGTCATGTTGGCGGCAAGGTTTTTCATCGCCGTTGGCGTATCCATAAAGATCGGCCCTCGCCCTGCTTTCAGTTCGTGCAGCATCAGATGGTTGCGCAGGCAAGTACTCATCGCCTGCCCTTTGACATAGTTGCCGTAATTATGTTGCGCAAGCAGAGGGGCGTTTTTGCTTTGGTAGTCCTCGCCAGCAGCATTTATCGCCTTGGCTTTAAACAGCAAAAACCACGCGCCGACTGGCCCATAACCGTCCTTAAAGCGCGTTGGAACAAAGCGATTCTCCATCAGCGTCAGCTCGGCACCGACTTCAGCGGCCATCGCATAAGTCGAGCCGGCGTTCCACACCGGATACCAAGCGCGTCCGGTGCCTTCACCGACCGAACGCGGGCGGAACACATTGACCGCGCCACCGGCGGCCAACAGACAGCATTTGAACTTGTAGATATACAACCGGTGCTCGCGCACGCTGAATCCCACGGCACCACACACGCGCGCCGGATCATTGGCATCGGTCACCAAGCGGACAATGAACACGTGCTCTTCAATATGCGCTGTGCCTAATGATTTTTTGGCCGCTTCGGCAACGATCGACTTGTAGGATTCACCATTGATCATGATCTGCCAGCGACCGGAACGCACCGGTTTACCGCCATCGGCTAAAGTCTTGCTCTCGTCCCCAGGCTGCTTCCAGATAGGCAAGCCCCATTTTTCAAACTGATGCACCGAGTCGTCTACGTGACGCCCCACATCAAAGACCAAGTCTTCGCGCGTGATGCCCATCAGATCCTGGCGTACATAACGCACATAATCCGACGGATCATTTTCTCCTATGTAAGTGTTGATCGCAGACAATCCCTGCGCAACGGCCCCAGAGCGATCCAGCGCGGCTTTATCGACCAGTTTGATCTTCAGCGGATGGCCTTGCTTACCAATCGCCTCGGCCCAGCGCCCGATCTCGAAAGCGCAGCCGCATGCCGCCATACCGCCGCCGATGATCAGAATGTCAACCTCTTCTTCAACGATTTCAGGGTTGCCAAAACTGTAATTACGCATCAACGGATTGATAATTTAAAGTGTTATACAAAAGCTACGCTGCGCCAGCGTCCTGTGGGAAGGAAGGCCGGCGCAGCAGGAATAACGGCTGGTTGCAGCAAAATCCGCCGTACATGCACTGATCGCTGATAAAGAAGGCAACCCCAACGCCGCATCCTCAGCTTTCGATGAATTGACTCATATCGCAGCGATGCGTGCTGCGGGTGAACAAAATGCTGGGGTCGCTGATCTCAGCCATTACTGGTGCCGGGGTATTGCCGTAAGGGTTGGCGGAGCCCTCGGGGGTTGTGCGGATCGGAAAATCGAAGCGTTTAATCTTGCCGTTACGGAATTTGATCGTCCATAAGATAGACAAGCTGCCGCGCAGCGGTTGTACGCTGGCACCCAACGGCACGACGTCAGCATAATGGCGCACTTCGATCGCTTGCTGAGGGCAGCTCTTGACGCAAGCATAGCACTCCCAGCATTGCTCTGGTTCCTGGTTCCAAGCCTTCATGGCATGACCGGTCTGCGAGCCATCCTTGTCAAGTGCCATCAAATCATGGGGGCAAACATACATGCAGGCAGCTTTATCCTGCCCCTTACAACCGTCGCATTTGTCGGTGCGTACGTACGTTGGCATAGAGGCACGCCTATTGTGGTGTTATATTGGGGAAAGGGTATATTAGGGCACCTCGAAAAACCAGCTTCGCTCGCTTTTTAAGGTGCCATGCGGGGTTTGTCTATTGGGGGAATGGTTATCAATCAACGGCTTACGTTACAAGTGATGCTCTCCCCTCCGCCAAACCCCATCCCATTTTAGTTTTTTTTGGGGTTCCCGGCAGGGAATTCAAGGGCGTTTTGTCGCTGACATACAGCTGATTTCACTTCCCGTGGTATGTTGCAGGGACGACTCTTCGATCGCTACCGCCCACCCGCATCCTGTCTCAGATGAGGATGAGGCGATTGAAGTGGGTATTGGGTTGGAGCGCAAGCAGACGCTCAGGATCACAAGCTGCAAGACTTAATTTTTGTGGCACACGTTTGCCTGAAGCGCGTGGCGCTGCCTCTCCATCAGAGCCAGCCAACAGCGCCGCTGCACGCCCTCCTCTGGGGAAGCATTCATTGCAATGGCATCAATACTTGTACCAAGGCGCATACCACGGTCTGTTGTATTCCATATTGCCAAAATACATATGCAGCTTGCTTGGCGAACGGTTTTCTGCGTAGCCAAGCCTGTATAGGGGCTTTTTTCTCCACCATATCTGGAATAGCATGGAATCACTACGGCCCTCTATCTTGGCTAACCTCTTGAACTTACGGTAACGACCATTGATATCGTAGTACATCAATAAAGCAATCCTGACGCCAATACTCATCCCCTCGCCATCTGAATTTGTCGGAAGTTCGTTCATCCAAGGGAGGAGTATAGATAATAGATGCTCAAACATGCACTGCTCTCTGATTCGTGAAATACCAACCTATCTGCAATGTTGGGCTTTTGATGCAAGACCTTATACGACCGACAGCAGTGGTTTCTCTCCACCCACGCCCGATGCCATTCAAGTTTTTCCAAACCCTGTCAAGACAATGCCGACTCATGCGCGCAATACCTAGGCTGTCGCTTCGCAACGCTTATCGTCAGTGAGGGAGCTTACCATCAGGAGAGCGACGCTACAGCCTTACCCGTTGCTCTCGCAGTATAACATCCGCAAAGGTACCAGCGGCAAATAGAAACAACAGCATACCATCTTAAAAACGAACCCCCAAGATGCCCCTTGGTAGTGTTCCTGATATGAAGAATAATACCCATAAGGGCTTGTCTATTGGGTGAAGGGTTACAAATCAACGGCTTACGATACAGATGATGGTACCCCTTCCGCCCCCCCCATCCCGTTGAGGTTTCTCAAGGTTCCCATAAATATCAGCAGGTTATATATTTGCTTTCGGCGTTCATAAGGCTCTGGACAAGACGCACAGGGGGGTGTGATGATCACGTATAATCACCGTTTCTCGCCCGGATGCGCTGTTGAATGTGTTCGCCAGCGGTAATCGCAGGAAACCGTGAGGATGTTGCGCGTCAATGCAACTGGCGATAGGCTCAATAACAGTGTCTGCATCGGGATCAACAAACAGCGCGATCGAATAGCGCTCCTGCGGTCCAACCATGGCGCGAACACGGTGCAGTGTAGAGCGGCATTGACCGTTCGTCCATCGTTCCATTATATCGCCGGTATTGATAACCACGCGATCTTGGCACGCAGCCACTGCGTGCTAGGCCTGTTGTTTATCGCGTAACTCAAGCCCCTCAACGCCATCTTGAAATAGCAGCGTGATGCTTCCGTAATCGGTATGTGGTGCGGCCCCTGATGGCTCCAAAGGTGTCGCCGTATGGCCCACCGCGGCGAGTGCGGCTGCTAGTGCACGCAAGACCCTGAAAGCTGCCTGTAGGCAGGCGGCGTGAAATTCAATCGCCAACTGCATAAATTGTTCGGATGGCCAACGGTTGTGATGGTGCTGCATGTGATGGACGTTGCTCATTGTGAAGGCTTCTTTCAGGTCAGCGGTCGTACCGGGTGCCAAATATTCTTCGGCGACTCCTTGGTAGCCAAAATTTTCCGCGGCGCTGCTGTAGCCCCAACGCTTTTTCGTCGCCAGCGGTTGGGCGAAAAAGGTTTTACACAATTGGAACATGCGGTTGCGTAAATCATCGCTGACGTCAATCCCGGTTACTGTCATAAAACCATCCGTCGTCAAGGCCTGCGGTACTTGCTGACCGAGATCCAGCCATGAACTGGGCTGTTGTTGCCGGTAGCGGCTGAAATCGATATTCGGGATCTGCATCGGAGCTGTCCTCATGTCAGCACAAAGCAAACCGGGGTCATTTTCACCTGCAAAAGCGACCTATACTCATGCTACTTGAAGATGCAGGAAAGGGCTATTGTCATGCTCTCATCCCAGAGCCTTACTACCCGCCCTCGGCCCTGCACGGCGTCGAGGCGAGGGCGCAGGAGATCCTGGGGTTTAGGGGTTTGAGGGAAGGGAGTACCGCGTTTAGGGGTGCTAAACACGCCCTTACCCTTCCCCCCATCTAACCCTCTTTTATGCAAATCTCTCCGCAACTGCCAAGCGCAGCTTGTGCTGTTTGCGGATTAAAATATTAAAAGATCCCAGAGACATCGCCCGAAGCCATTCCAGAGCACTGCCCGAAGCCCTTTCCAGAGCGTCAAATGCAGCGCGACTCAACGAGGTGCACAAAACGGTCTCCCTCACCCATCAAGCATCTTCAAGTAACACCGGTATGTATTAGGGAGCGCGGTTGATCGAGCCGGTAATCCAGTCCAAGCTGCATACTGCGGTCAGGTTGCCAGCGACCAACGGCTGCGCTACGGCTTGTCGGTTGCGTTGCAGCGAGCAGTGCTGCAATTTATACCACGCGCCAGTGTAGTGAGCGAGCGAGCGCAATAAGCGCAGCAGATCCTCTTCGTGCAGTAACTCGGCTTGGATGGTCATCCTGCTGACCTGCAGTTTGATTCCGCTGCTGACGGGCACCCCTTTGGGATCATAATTGCGTTGCGCATCAAAGCGGTGGTGCAACGCTGGCAGTTGTACCCGATCGGCGGCCGCGTACAGCGCGTTCACCCAGGCTAAGCGATCTTCTTCGCCGATGAAACCCTGTTGACGGAGGGTTTCAAAAGCCGGCAACCAAGTGTCGATCCGCTGCTGGTCTTGTTCCAACTGGTGGTGGTTCTGGCGCAGCGTTCGCCATTGCTGCTGGTGCTGTTGGTAAGCCTGTTGCCACTGGTTTGAGAAATTGATGGTGGTGAAAGCAATACCGGCGCTGGCACCGACAACCAGCAGCAACAGCAGCAGGGGTAAGCGCAGATCGCGCCACAGTTGACGACTCAGAGGCGGCTCAATCATCGTGATGCCGCCCCGGGCGGCGCTGCAGCGGCACGCAAGGCAAGCTGGACTTTAAACCGACTGCGGCCTGCACCGCTGCTTTCAGCACGCGGGGTGTCCAAGCTGAAAGGCAGTGACAGCACCGCCACGGATGCGACCTCCGGCAAGGCGCGCAGCACAGCGGCAAAATGGATGACGCGCTCGACCGCCAAGGGGTAATCGATCTCGGCGTTCACTTCGCCTTCAATGACAGCGATGAGGTATAGCGGTGGTGCGCCCGCAGCAGCGCCCGCGCTGCTCGCCGCGGGCGTACTCGAGGGCGCTTTCGTGGCGGTCGCGGACAGCAGCTTGGAAGCCGTGTCGCTGCTAACAGTCCACGTCAATCGCTGCATATCCAAACCATCAGTGGCGGCAACCCCGCGGCTTATGATCTGCATCATGCGCAACGGGTCGGCGCGATCGCGCTGTTGCTCTAAGCGCCGCGCCAGTTGCACGACTTCCTGCAACTGGATTGAGGGTAACGGAATCGGTGGTAGGGAGCTTTTGAGCTGCTGGTAGCGAGTACTATGGCTTGCCACCTTGTCCTTCAGCGCAGCGGCGGCGCTTTCCAGCCGGAGTCCCAGCAGCGTCTGCCATGCGCCATACCCCAGACTGCCGAGCAGCACCATGCAGGCACCCACCAGCAGGCCGCGTTTGATCTGGGCAAGCCGATAGCGATACCGCTGTTGTGTACTGGCGTAATGATTGCGCACTCCTTTTTTGCAGGCCCATAACGCAAACAGCATATTCGCGGCGTCCCCGCTGCCTGTGTCGGCAGCGCTGCCGTTACTTGCTGGGGCATGCGTAGCGACATGCAGGCGCAGCCGCTTTGCCAGACGCTGTACGTGAGGCGCTACATCCAATAAGACGCACTGCATTCGATCGAGGTTGCGCGGAGTACTCGCCGGCGCTGTCAAAGCGTTATACAGTGTTTGGTTGGCGAGCACGTACACCGCCAAGCGAGTGTCACTCGCAATCAGCTTTGAGCGATGCAAATAGTGGCGAATGCTGCCCAATTCATGCTGCACAAACGCTGCCAGAGTGATCTCGGGAAGATGCGCGCGAATTGCCAGTCGACTGACCTTCAACTGGCGTTGCTGGAAAAAGCTCTGTCGCAGATTACCGCTGCGCTGCAGCGAGATCAGCAGCGCTTGTTCGCTGTCAATCCGCAACCAGCGCAGCAGTTGGGTGGTCAGCAAAGGCAGCGACGAGATGCCGATCAGCGGAATATCCTGCTCAGCGATCGCGGAAAGCCACGGGGATAGCCATTGCTCGGCGCGGTTGATGGCGCTGAATAACACCCGGTCATCGCGGCGCCCGCCTATCTCGCGCCCCTGCAGCTTTGCATAATGGTACGACGCGTCGCCAAACAAACGTCGCCCTCGGGCGCGCCATAGTTCACGGCGTTCGCCACCATAAACGCACGGCGTCGCCTGCTCGCGAAACTCTTCCTCAGTGACGTCTATGAGCAGTTGGATCGGACTTCGGGGATGACTGTGCAAGCACGCCGCAAAATCAGCATACCCGGCGGCGGTCGCACCAAATGTAAGCGGCGGCGGCAGTTGCGCGCCATGCCGCGCATACAGGATCATCTCCCCGCCAGAGAACAGAGCAACGCGCGTCATGGAAGCACTCCGAGAGTTTTACCCAAGCAGACGTTTCAACCAAGCGGTCCCGCGCAGAGTTTTAATTTTACTGGGAGCGCCTGCGGCGCGACGTACGCTGAGCGGCATAGACCGGTCAGCGGCACCATGTAATGATTGCCGAAAACAATCTTCTCCTCCAGCACATTGCCCGAAGCCATACCAGAGCCTTACTACCGTCCTCGGCCATGCACGGCGTCGAGGCGAGAGCGCAGGAGATACTGGGGATAGGGGTTTGGGGAAAGGGAGTAAAGCGTTTAGGTGCGTTACACACGCCTTCACCCTTCCCCCAATACAAACGTCTTTACCATCCTTATTCTCCTGAGATGTGCTAGGCAACGCCTAGCATCTCAGGATTAAAAATATTAAAGATCCCAGAGCGCCGCCCGAATCCCTTCCCAACACTCTGGAATAGCTTCGGGTAAGGCTCTGGAATCTGAAGCGTTTTTTAATCCTGAAAAACAAGCTGCGCTTGGTTTTTCAGAAAAATCAAGGAGCGCCTGCGGCGCAATGTTCCCTTTCTGGATAAAATTTACACCATGTATTCCTTGGCACACGCCAACTATGCCAACTGGCGAGGGATTACGCAGCTAGCCGACAGGAGGAATAGCCAATACGCTTTCCTCCACGACGTGGTTGAAAGCGACCCAGATATCAGGCGCAAAATCGAAAGAGTCTATGCCCAAGACTTCGATTTGTACGAAGAAGCGCGCTCCAGAGCACTTTAAAGCGCCGATGAGCACCTCTAAAAACCTGCTTTGTGGATTCTTCGGGGTGCCCTGTAGTAATATTAGACCTGACATTCCAGCTACCGCTAAAACACGAAAAAACCCTCATTAACTGGAGGAAGATAAGCGCCTGCTTTACGCATTGTCTCAACCCACGCAACCGCCTCCCCAGCGGACGCTCTGTCAGCAGCGATAGCGCGTTGCAGTAGCCCCAAAGTACCCGTTACCCGTTCCTCGCCAAGCAGTTCACATCCAACTGCTCGCGCCCGTTTGTCATCGCTGGCGAAGGTATAGTGGGAGTAGTGCTCGCATAATGCGATGGATTCGGTTTCACCTTGACCCAATCCATAATCCAGCAGTTCAAGAAAACGGTCACCTAGAACGTCATCGCTGGCTATAAGCCCTAATGCTCCAGCAGCGATTTCGCGCTCAGCAACTTGGCGATGCCGCGCACATTCCTCAAGCACGACGGGAGCAACCAGAAACCTGCATTCAGGCAGTCGCAGGACAGCTTCAATACAACCTCCTGCGATCAAGTTAATCAAGCAGCAGGCGTCGGTGACAATCTTCACTGGGGTATCGGAGCATTCTCATCCATTAAATCAGGGATGGTTATCCCCAACATCTCAGCAACTTTGCCGATAGACAGTTGCCCGCGCTTGATTTTTCCTACCGCTGCATCCAACAGACGACGCTGCAGGCTGGGGAACCCTATCGGGAAACGGGCCGGTAATCCGGCGCTATCCCCGCGCTTTTCTGGGCTTTTGTGTCGCTTACAAATTTCATCATAGAGCGATTTGGCACCACCACGCGGCAACAGATCGAGACCCTCGCAACGTATCGCAGCCACGTGGAAACTAGTACCGTAGATGCGGGAGAGTAAGATAATATCAAGGTCGCCAAGTGGTGCATCATCCGCAGTTTTGGTCACCTGTCGAATGGTTTTAAGACTCCTCCCTACCCCCTCCACCGGGAGCAACAAAGCAGTTGCAAACGCATTGGCAAATCGCTCAATGGCGGGTAAGTGATGGTGTTTTTTAGCCCCCTTCGCATCACTATCTAGATGGGCAAAATCCGACATGTGCTTACGGTCAAACAGTAGATGACCGACTTCATGCGCCAATGTGAACAGCATTCGCGGTGAAAAGCGCGCTGCCAGAAAAATAAAGGGGTGTCCGCTGATGCAGGCGGCGGCACCCTCAACGCCGTTGAACTTCAGTACAAATAGCAGAATATTCATATCTTCAACCACGATGCGTGGCAGTGTCAGCAGCGGGCTGCTGTAATCGCCAGCGAAAAATATATCCCGATATTTCAGTGCCATCTGCTCTGCATCCGCGAGTTTGCGATCGCCAGGCTCAAAAGCATCAGCCCAAAAGAGTCTTTTGCTGTCCTCCAACAAATCAATGCTGTCTGACACCCGTCCGCTCAGCGCATCCAATAGTTGCGAGGGGACATTTTCGTTTTCGGCCAGACTCTTGCGGAACAACATCCCGGTGTGAGTGATTTTTTCCGCCTTTGAGGCGAGATGGGCCACAGGAACACCCAATGCTGTAGCAATTGCTCGAAGTTCGGCGAGCGATGGTCGGGCACCAGCCAGTATTTGATCGAAGCGTTCTTGTGGGAGTTCCACCAGTTCTTGGAAACGGCGGCGATTACACTCAAATCGGGACAACAACTTATCAATATCAAACATGGGCTCAGTCCTGCGGTTGCGGTGTTTGTTTGATGTTGCCAAACCATTCCAGCAGCTGTTGCGCTTGCTTTTCATTCATGCGACGCCATCTTGCGATAATATCGTACACTCGGTTGCCTGTCGTATTGAAAATTTTGGATAGGGTATCCAGAGTCTCCTCTCGTGCTCTGGCAATGTGCCAAGGCTGGGTGAGACACACCGGGTCTTCTCCGACGATATAGTTCTCGATCCGCTTTTCAAAATTGTCATGGGTATCGAGTGGGTGCTGGGTCCCGTCTGCATTGATAATAATATTGCCGAGTGTTTGCCCGTTTTCGTGCTTGCATAGGCGATTATGAGGTAATCGAGAATATGCAGCCAGCGCATCAATTTTTTCCTTGACCTTGAAGCCACCGACTATGTACGGGTTTGCGCCTTCAACACGGCCGCTGATACAAAATATACGATCACCTACCTCAACCAGTCGGCGGATATTGGGAACACACGCTCCCAGAGTGGCTGGATCACCAAAAATTGGATCGCTCATTAACCAGCCATGGCTGGGGTCTGCTCCTCGATACATCTTGTAGATATAAGATTTCATCAGCGTCTCCCATTCCAGTACGTCAAACAGCCCTTCGCAGCTTGGTACATGCCATCGTAATGGAGGCATGTACCAACAAACGCATCTCGAACAGCTAATCGAATCGTTGCCCAATCGTGAAATGCTATCGCAGCGTCAAGGATTTCAAATGCCCGTTCGGCATGCTTCTCATCCATTGGGCCATGAATCCTGTATGTCTCAGCATGAAAGGGGCTCATGCCATAATGATTGACATAGGCGTCATACACCTTAGGTGAGAGCTTAGAGTAATACCATTCAACAACCCCTGCACCCAACATATGGCAGGCAGCACCGCGTTGGGTGATGTCTTTGTACAACGCGATCGCAGCGGCATTCCCAGGCGTGGGTTCAGCAACCATTAGGTCTTCCTCCGATGCTCCACCTTGGAGGACAAGTCGTTTGATCAACTCAAGGTGGCTCGGGCCGGATTCGTCCTCTGTACATTCCTCCAAGTAAGTCTTGGTTAGCAGTCTATGTAGCTCAGGTATGCGGCTGGCGTCAGGTGCTACATGCAGTGCATACCAACGCAATTCTTTGCCTTCCCGTGTGCGGATGACATGCTGAATTTCTCCGCGGATGATCTCATCAAATGTGAGGGAATGAGTCAGGACACCTTGCCAGAATGGATGTTCCTCAAACGGAAAGTCCTTATAGATATCGAGAAGCACTTTTCGGTAGTCCATTTATCCCACGAGCTATAGTCAAATCTGGTGTATGGGAAGATTGCATCAAGCGGCGGTCTGATTAAATTTTGTCACTTCAATACCATCCTTGAATGTCACTCCAGTGATGACCGCAGGCAGTGCCTCAAAGCCTCTCAAACGGTTCCATTTTTTCTCGGCACACTGGCCTAATTTGAATATCATGTGAAGCATTCCCTCACGAGAGAGGCAGCCTTTTGAGCGCCGCGTCCGATGTCGAATAGTGCCGAAACTCGATTCAATAGGGTTGGTGGTGCGGATGCTTTGCCAGTGTGGTGCGGGGAAATCATAGAAGGTTAGTAACGCGTGGCGGTCATTTCTCAAGCAGGCGGTTGCCTTTGGAACCTTTGCTTCGTAGGTTTTGAGAAACAGGTCAAACCCCTTCTCTGCTTCCTTTTTGGTGGCTGCCTGCCAGATTTCGTGTAGCGCTTGTTTGGCTTTTGGCTGACCTGATTTGGGGAAGCGGTTCAACACGTTGACCGTCTTGTGTACCCAGCAGCGCTGCTGGCGTGTCGTTGGGAATACCTCCTCAAGGGCTGCCCAGAGCCCCATAGCACCATCACCAATCCCTAATTCCGGGGCATCCAATCCGCGCGCTTTCCGCTTCAACAACACCTCCCGCCAGCTTTGCGTTGATTCTCTTACCCCATCCTCAATGGCCAGAAAGTGCTTCTGACCGCGCTCATTCACACCGATAACTACCAGTGCACACAGTTTCGCATTCTCGGCTCGAAGGCCACTGTAAATGCCATCAGCCCAAATATAAACCCAGCGCGCATCATCCAATCTCTGTTGCATCCAGCACCGGTACTCATCAGCCCAACGCTGCTTCAAGCGCGACACCGTGGTGGCTGACAAGCCCGCTGCATCCGGGCCCACCAGTACTTTCAGTGCTTCACTCATGTCACCCGTTGAGATGCCTTTTAGATACAGCCACGGCAGCGCCGCTTCCAGAGAGCGGGTTTTGCGAACATACGGTGGTACCAGCAGTGAGCGGAAAACCACTGGCTCTCCAGTCCGTGAGCGTACCTTCGGCACTCTCACAGAAACCGCGCCAACCCCGGTTTGAAGGGTGCGCTCCGGGAGGTAACCGTTACGCACCACCGCGACCTTGCCATCCTGTGTACGGCAATGCTCAAACTGCCGCAGCAACTCGTGCAGCTCGGCGTCCACGGCTTGGTGAACCAACTGCTTCGCTCCCTGCAGCAGCAGTTCACTCAATGGGTCAAAGGGTTCCTCTACACCTCTTGGGGCAATTGCGTTATGCTTACTCATAGTGGCTTCTCTCCTTAAGATTGATGGGTTTGTTCACAACTTCCAATCAATCAGAGTCGCCGCTCTTTTTCAACCCCTCATACACCACTTTCGGTTATAGCTCATGGGCTAGGCAACGCCTAGCATCTCAGGATTAAAAATATTAAAGATCCCAGAGCGCCACCCGAAGCATGGGAACGAGTTCAATCAAGCATCTTGAAGGATTACAAGTATAGAGCTTAACTGACCGAGCCAGGCGGTTCATAATCGGGCTGCTGACAATCCGGTTGCCGCCCCGCTTCCTGCGCTTCTTGGTACAAATTTAACCCGTGAGGATCGGCATAGTCCTTCAGTTGCTGAATGCGAGTTTCATCACTGGGATGGGTGGATAACCAATCTGGTTTTTTGTTTTTCTTAGCGGTCGCTATATTCTCCCATAGCTTGGCGTTTTCACGAGGATCAAAACCGCCGCGCGCCATTAATCTTAAACCATAAATATCGGCTTCGGATTCGTGCTTTCGGCTGAACGGCAGCAGTATGCCGATTTCGGTTCCGAGTCCTAATGCGCCAAGAATTATTCGGTTACTGGCGCTACTGCTCTGCCCCAATGCCTGCGTTGCAGCTCTCATGCCCAGTTGGGTGAGCAGTTGATAGGATAATCGTTCATTGCTGTGATCAGCGAGCACATGCGCTATTTCATGGCCGATAACAGAAGCCAACTGATGTTGGTTATTGGCAATACGGGGGTCCATAATACCGGTATAAATGCCGATCTTTTGCCCCGGTAAAGCAAATGCATTTACCATTTTGTTATCAAAAATAACAACTTCCCAGTCATTACCAGTAGCACTGACAACAGCAGTAGCAGTGTTCCCCTCAAAGATAGACTCGACAATACAGTTAACATAATCAACGTATTGCTTATTGGTAACGACGCTATTTTTGTCCTTTATCTCTTCAAAAGCATCGATTCCCATGTCGGCTAGTTCTTCAGTGGTAAATAGCACCAGTTGAGAACGTCCAGTCGGTGAAGTGGCACAAGAACTGATGAGCACTAACAACAGCACATAGCCTAAGAAATGCGATAGTCGTTTAGTCGTTATCATGGTGTTATATTCTTTATGGGAACCTAAAAAACTTCAACAGGATGGAGGTTTGGGGGAAGGGGCACGATCACATGAAACGTAAGTTGTGATTTATAATCCTTCCCCAATAGAGAAGCCTCGTCGGGTACCTTGAAGAATCCGCAAAGCGGTTTTTCGCTCAGGCTTTGAGATGGTCGGGGTTGGTTCTTGGACGTTGCTGCTGTACGCCGCTGAAGATACCGTTAAAATCACGAAACAGCGCCTTGTAGTTATGTGGCATGCGATAGGTTTTTTTCTGGTGCCCGGGTTGAAGCTGATCCAGTTCGGCGACTTCATGCCAGCCGTTCAGCGCATAGGCGTAATAGGGATATTGTGTGGGAATTTGCCGCACGAGCACGATATTCGGGCGGATATTGAGTTTCCTTGCGGCATACAGGCGATGGATGCCATCGTTGATGAGATGCACCCGTCGCCCGTCGGGTTCATCCGATTCTTCCACCACGGGGGGGATTAATGGGATCGGAGGGGCGTCCTTGGCAGCACTCTCAGGCCAGAAAAGAACCCCTCCGCGTAACCCGAAGATATCGATCCCAAGGGTGCAAAAGCTATGGTAGAGCGCAATGATGGTTGCAACACCGGCGCGCAGCACGTAGTGTTGCGCCGGCGTCAAGGCGTCGCTGTCAACCGCTGTCAGCAGCTTTAATTGTGCCTTGCGGTACACCTCCGCGTTGTCGAAACCACGCAGGCGCGTGCACTGCAGGCGCGCCAACAGTTCGCTCTCGTCAAATTGCTGGTAGCGCGCAATGTTCATTGGCAATGAGGAAAGGGCGCTGCGCTCATGCGATGGCAAGCAATGCGTGGGCGTGGGCAAGCGGCTTAGGCGTCACTGCAGCGTTTTGAACACGCGCTCGGCGGCACAAAGGGTGTGGTTGATGGCACCATCATCGTGCGCGCTGGAGACGAACCCTGATTCAAACGCCGACGGGGCAAAATAAACTCCCTCGGCCAGCATCCCATGGAAGAAGCGATTGAAACGATCGCTATCACACTGCATCACATCCTCCAGATAACAGATGCGCTCTTTTTCGGTAAAGAACAAGCCAAACATGCCGCCAACGGCATGGGTACGCAAAGCAATCCCCGCCGCCGCCGCACGCTGCGCCAACGCATCGCACAACGCACGGGTGGTCGCCGCTAGGCGCTGGTAAAACCCGGGCACCTGCACAAGTTCCAAGGTGGCTAATCCAGCGGCCATCGCGATCGGATTGCCGGACAAAGTGCCAGCCTGATAGATCGCCCCATCCGGGGCAAGCGCTGCCATGAGGTCTGCGCTGCCGCCAAAAGCACCGACCGGCAAGCCGCCACCGATCACCTTACCGAGGGTCGTCATATCGGGGAACACTTGGTACAGTCCTTGAGCACTCTGTGGTCCGACGCGAAACCCAGTCATCACCTCGTCAAAGATTAAAAGGCTTGCGTGTGCATCGCAGTACCTGCGCAAGTCTTGCAGAAAGCCCGGCAGCGGTGGGACGCAGCTCATGTTCCCTGCTACCGGCTCGACGATGACCGCCGCGATATCATCACCGTGACGCGAAAACGCGGCTTCCAGCGCATCGCTGCGGTTGTACGGCAAGACGATGGTGAGTTCGATGACGGCGTTACTGATGCCGGGGGAGGTTGGCACCCCCAAAGTCAACGCACCAGAGCCCGCTTCAACCAGCAGGGCATCGACGTGACCGTGGTAACAACCGGAAAATTTAACGATCCGATGGCGCCCGCTGACGCCGCGCGCCAGACGAATCGCACTCATCGTTGCCTCGGTTCCTGAGTTAACCATGCGCACCCGTGACAGCGCTGGCAGCAATGTACACAGTTGCTCCGCCAGTTGCGTCTCCAACACCGTCGGCGCGCCAAAGCCTGAGCCGTGCGCCGCGGCCTTGGTGATCGCGGCAACCACCGCAGGGTGGGCATGACCGACAATCAGTGGCCCCCAAGCGCCGACATAGTCAACGTATTGGCGTCCGTCGGTGTCAGTCAGCCAAGCACCGCTGCCGGATTCAAAGAATATCGGCGTTCCACCGACACTCTTAAACGCACGCACTGGTGAGTTAACGCCGCCGGCGATGAAGCGCTTAGCATGTGCGTAAAGTGCTGCTTGGGTTGTCATCGCTGGTTCAATGAGACGCCTTGTTAGCGCTGAAAGGTTAACGTGCGATGCCGCACGACGTCAGCGCGGTGCTACAAGTCAGCGCCAGTGCCAGTGCCAGTGTCAGTGTCAGCGCCAGTGCCCGGACCTGCCATCGCAGGGGGGAGGTTGCTTGAGTGTGCTGCAAACAAGCGCTGAAAACGTTTCCCCGCAGCGGTGATAGCCGTTGTCTCTGCACTGCCGAACAACCCCGCGATGACGGCCAGAAACTGCGCCCCAGCGGCTAACAGGGCACCGCCGTTGTAGTGCTCGATACCGCCGATGGCCACCACTGGAGCGATCCGTTCCGCGTGCGCCTTGGCTAACAGCGAAACCTCTGGACGGCGCTGAATGGCCTTGCTGCGGGTGGGGAAAAAACTGCCAAAAGCAACGTAATCAGCACCCGCTGTGATCGCGTCACGGGCGCGTTGCAGTGAGTCATAGCACGATACACCCACAATAGATGCCTCCCCAAGTCGCTGACGTGCGCTTGCCGGGTCGAGGTCATCCTCTCCCAAATGAACGCCGTCGGCACTAACCTCGGCGGCTAGGTCAACGTGGTCATTGACGATCAATGCTATCTTGGCGTTGCGGCACAATGGCAACAACCGCCCAAGATCGATCGCTTGCTGATGGCGGCTGCGCTGTTTAGCGCGGTATTGTACGAGCGCCGCCCCTCCCGCAATCGCGGCACGTACGGCATCTTCAAGTGCTATCGGTAATTGCGCAGGCTCTGGGGTGATCGCGTAAAGCCCGACCGCCGGCAGTTGGCTTCGCGCAGGCATTAAGGGCATCCGTCCGCGGTCGCCGGGGAGGCATTGCGCCACGTGCTGACCGTGCGGACGACCAGCGTCGGCGTCAGCAACGCCACATGCAGCCAGTGGCGCTTCTTGCGGCTCAACCACCGCACACTCCGTTGCCCCAAATGGCGTTAAGGGCTGCGTAACGCAGTTGTAAATTACTTACCAAGGGCCTTAGTTCGATCACGGCACCGCGGTGTGCGCAAACCAGCTTTGAGTTGTTGTGAAAGGGCATCAGGACACGATGTACCTGTTGGGTGTCAACAAAAGGACTCAGTATAATAACATTCGATGAGGGTCAGTGTGCGCCAGAGCGTCGGTTCGCGTCGGTCCGCATCCCTTCCCTTCCCCCACCCCCCCATCCTGTTGAGGTCCTTCGGGCTTCCTAATAGGAAGCCTTAACCATCTTAAACCATCGCACAGTATATTTCTCCAACACGCCTTCAAAGTATACTGTAAGGGCACGCTGTTTTGGCTTTTCATCAAACGCCATGGTCGCCGATAGATGCCAAGCAGGTAAGGTGCCCCTTTGACAGCAGAGCAGAGGCGGCGCTTCCCATTTCGTGTACAGACTTTGCCGGTGTACAACATCTCTACCTATGAGCGGCACCTCGAAAAACTGCGCAAAACTAGCTTTGCGAGGTACCCTGCGGGGCTTGTTTATTGAGGGAAGGGTTATAAACCAATAGCTTGTGTTACAGGTAATCATATCCCTTCCCCCCAACCCCCATCCCGCCGAGGTTTTTCGAGGTTCCCATGAGCGAAAAACAGATTGATTTGAGAAGCGACACCGTCACCTTGCCGACCGCCGCCATGCGGACGGTAATGGCCGAGGCGGAAGTAGGGGATGATGTTTACCGGGAGGATCCCAGTGTTTGTCGCTTAGAGGCGATGACGGCGGCGCTTCTTGGTCACGAGGCCGGGCTATTTGCTCCCAGTGGCACGCAAACCAATTTGGTGGCATTACTAACCCATTGTGGGCGTGGTGATGAATATATCGTGGGTCAAAGCGCGCATACGTATAAGTATGAAGGCGGCGGCGCGGCGGCGCTCGGTGGGATCCAGCCTCAACCGCTGGAATTTAATCCAGATGGAACCTTACCGCTTGCGCTGGTAAAGGCGGCGATCAAAGAGCCGGATATCCATTTTGCCCGCACCCGCTTGATATGTCTTGAGAATACTAATAGCGGAAAAGTGTTGCCGCTGGACTACTTGCATGACATGCGTGCCTTGGCTGATGAGAATGGATTAGGGCTGCATCTGGATGGTGCCCGGGTGATGAATGCGGCAGTGAAGCTGAAATGCAAGGTGGATACTGTCACCCGCCTATTTGACAGCGTATCGCTGTGTTTGTCTAAGGGACTGGGAGCGCCGGTGGGTTCAGTGCTGGTAGGTTCACGGGACTTTATTGAGCAGGCGCGGCGGTGGCGTAAAATGGTTGGCGGCGGGATGCGCCAAGCCGGGATATTAGCCAGCGCAGGTATTTTCGCATTGCAACATCATGTCGAGCGTCTGGCTGAGGACCATGATAACGCAATGCGTCTGGGCCAGGGGCTCAGTGATTTGCCCATTATCTGGGTTAATAAAGATGCAATACAAACCAATATGGTATTCGCCGAGGTGGCGGATTCTCATCTGGAACGCTTGGTGGATTTTCTGAACCAACGCGGCATCCGCATCGCCAACCGCAACCCGTTGCGGTTGGTGACGCATCTGAATATCAGCCGCGCCGATATTGACCGGGTGTGTGCCGCTGTGCGTGCATTCGCCGCCGCCGCTTTGGTGGAATACAAGCCCTGAGGGTGCCTCGAAAAGCTAGCTCCGCGCAGTTTTTCGAGGCACCACATCGCGCGCGGTTCGCACCAATTCAAGCACGTTATGCGCTGGTTTACCGCGGTGCTTAGACACCAACCCTTGCAACACCCGCTAGCCGATAAGCACCTACCAAGCGTCTGACCTGTCTTACGCAAAAGCGCAACTGGCGTGCTGCCTTGACCTGGGTGAGCTGACGCCGCAGAGCCGAATGCAATCACCGATCCTCGCCCCGCTGCTTGGTAACTCATGACGATTGTCTCCCTTGCCATCTTCCCCTCCGGTATGCAAAGGGGACATTACTGCTTTGGACTAGGCTAACTAGACATTGTCGGTGCTTATACCCCGGTATCGTGTGTCACTCTGAACACTATGATCTCTATGGAGGGTTGCGTTATCCAGCCAACCGCCTGGGCACCTGGATGTGGAGGTTGAACGAAAGTGGGCACCAGGTATGGGATAAGAGACTGGATCGGCTGTATGTGAAGCGGGAGGGATGAGCTTATCTTCAGTGCCGCCTGATCGGCGGGGATTCCGGTGCTGGCTGCCTCGTAACACCCCACGGGATGGACTGGTTTGGGGGAGACAGGCAGGAGCACCAATTGCGCAAGCCATGGGTGGCTGACCCTTCCCCTGACAGCCCCCCCTACCAAAGCTGCATTGATGATTTAGCTTTTAATGGCAGTGTGGATAGGGAGGTAACACCCTTTGTTCGCTGCGCTTGCCTACAGGTGAGGCTGACCGGGTTGGTTTTCCAAGTAACACAGTGACCGAAGAGGATGACCGTGTAATGCTGAAAGCAACAATGCCCCTTATATCCCGAGGAACATCGAAAAACCTTGAGCGGGATGGGGGAAGGGATACGATCACATAGAGCGTGAGCCGCTGATTTATACTGAAATCAATCAAGATGCTGATTGAACACGCTCCCCTGCTTCGCGTGGGTTCCCTCTCGGGGGGGTGAGGAAGGCCGTTTTGTGCACCCCTTAAGCTGCTGTGTTTGACGCTCTGGAAAGGGCTTCTGGCAAGGCTCTGGGATGGTCTCCCTGACAAAATTACTCCCCCCTTGAGGGGGAGAAAATCAAGGGCAAAGCCCGCAGATTAGCCGGTGGGGGGCTGCGAGTGCAAGGCTCTGGGAACGAGAGCATCAGTAGGAATAGCTCCTTCCTGCATCTTCAAGTAGCATGAGTATATAACCCTTTCCCAATAGAAAACGCTCTGAAGGCCAGCTCGTGCCCAGTATTGTTGGATCAGTCGTTTTACCAGGGCATGGGGATAGCCAGACTCGTATCAATCAGATAGCGCGTGACGACGCCTTTATCGGCCTTGCGCAGAGCCCTGTAACGCAGCTTGCCCCAAGGCTTCTCGGATCCAGTCATAGCGCTCGGCCTTGCAGGTGACCACAGTAAACATCACTGCTTGAGTGCCCGCGAGAAATGACTGGATATCCTCGATAGTTGTCAGTTGTTCACAGTTCATGATCGTTTTCATCCTCTGATCATGAACCATCTCCTTCGGTATTTCAGGCTCATTTCATATTGGAAAAGCGCCTCTCGTTCAAGCTCATTTCGTATTGGACAAGACTGTTCCTTTTTATTGCGATTTGGGGTATTGTGCACTTGCGCTCAATACATCAGAAGGGAGAGTTCGGCAGCAAGGCGCTTAGCGTCAACTGTTTATGCCGACACCGAAGGAGCAATACCCCAGAAACTCTCAGGTACCCGTACTTTCTTATGTGAGCACTCTGGAAAGCGGTGCCGTTTTTTTTAATGGTGCCCACCGACGGGGAAAACCACTCAAAACCCATCAGGGGCACCCTTGGTGGTGTGGCTAATCTCTCAGGTTCCGCGACAGAAAGGGCAACGCCGGATGTATCCGGCACCCGTCTGTCGTCGGAAAAAGGAGAGCAGCAACGTGGGCAACCGTCAATCCCCCCTGCATGACTTCCATTTAGCCCACGGTGCTTCCATGGCGGCGTTTGCCGGCTGGGATTTGCCGCTGCATTACCCCTCTGGAATCAAGACCGAACATCTGGCAACCCGGACAACCTGCGGTTTGTTTGATGTATCGCACATGGCCCAGATCGAATTGACCGGTAGCGGCGCTGATGCGCTGCTGGAGCGCCTGACGCCAACCGATCTGGGGATGTTGACAGACGGCAGGGTTCGCTATTCCATGTTTTTAAGCGAAACCGGCGGGATCCTTGATGATTTGATGATCACCCGCTTAGATGGGGCGTTGCAATTGGTGGTAAATGCCGCCCGCACCAAGCATGACATCACCCACCTGAAAGCCCACCTTGGGCATGACACAGTGATGACCGTACATCACGATAAGGCGTTGCTGGCCTTACAGGGGCCTGGTGCGGCAGTGGTGTTGAGCGGATTTGGACTTGAGCTGAGTGATTTGAGGTTCATGGCTGCCCGCCGCTGTGAACTGTTGGGGGCTGCCTGCATCATTACCCGCTCTGGCTATACCGGTGAGGACGGTTTTGAGATCTCGATTCCTGCCGATCGAGCGGTCACGATTGCCAGTGCGCTGGCGGCGTGCGACGACGTGACCGTTGCCGGGCTTGGTGCCCGTGACACCTTGCGCATGGAAGCGGGCCTGCCATTGTGGGGGCATGAGCTCGATCAACACATCAACCCCGTGGAAGCCGGGGTTGCGTTCGTCTTATCCAAACGCCGCCGAGAAGCAGCAGATTTCCCCGGGGCAACGGCGATCATGGCCGATTTCAAACACCGCCCAAGCCGCCTGCTGACAGGTCTGCGACCAGAAAGCCGACGACCGGTGCGCGCTGGGGCCACATTATTTCAGGGCCAGCGCCCGGTTGGCCAGATAACTTCAGGCGGTTTTGCGCCCAGCCTCAACGCGCCGGCTGCGATGGGTTTTGTCGAAACCGAGCTTGCCAGCGCCGGAACCCAACTGCTGGCCGATACCCGAGGCCAATTAACTCCCGTCCAGGTGACTGCACTGCCACTGACGCCGCATCGCTATTATCGCGGCTGAGGATCAGGGGACACCAAAACCATGGAGAAAAACATGCGGCATTACACAGATAATCATGAATGGATCGATATTGAAGGGGATACCGGCACCGTCGGTATCTCACCGCATGCCATCGAACAACTGGGTGACATTGTTTTTATTGAGTTACCCGATCGCGGAACCACAGTGGCTAAAGGCGATACGGTTGCCGTGTTTGAATCGGTCAAGGCGGCATCCGACATCTATTCCCCAGCAGGTGGCGAGATCATCGCCGTCAATGATCAGTTGCCGGAAGACCCGAGCGCGATTACCCCCGAGCGGGCGATGGAATGCTGGTTATACAAAATCAGGCTGTCTGATTTCAGCGATCTCGACGGCATGATGGACGAGGCGGCTTATAACGACACAATCGCTTAAAGCAGCGATATTCAAATCAATTCCTGTACGTTACAGGTAATTATGTCCCTTCCCTCACCCCCCTCACCCCCTTATCCCATTCAAGGTTTTTCGAGGTTCCTAGGAGAACACAATGCCGTCGATACGATCTTTATCGCCATCAACAACCTCATCGACCACAAAAACGCCCCAAGCGGTGTTCGCAACCCGACATATTGGTCTTTGCCCCGGCGAAGTCGATAAGATGCTCCGTGTGGTTGGCGTTGACTCCGTAAAGCAACTGCTCGATGAGGTGATCCCGGCAACCACCCGCCGTACCGACACAATGCAGCTTGCCCCCGCATTGTCTGAAGCAGAAGCTCTTGATGAGCTGCGTCAGCTTGCCCGCCAGAACAAGGTGATGACCTCGCTGATCGGCATGGACTATTACCCTTGCTATACCCCTCCAGTGGTGCAACGTAATGTGCTCGAAAATCCGGCATGGTATACCGCTTATACGCCTTATCAGGCGGAGATTTCGCAAGGTCGGCTTGAAGCGTTGATTAATTATCAGACGATGGTGACCGAACTGACCGGAATGGATATTGCCAACGGATCGCTGCTGGATGCTGCTACCGCTGCTGCCGAAGCAATGGCGATGGCATGGCGGATCGATCATGGCAAGCGGTCTGTGTTTATGGTCGATCCCGATACTCATCCGCAGACGCTGGCGGTGCTGGCAACCCGAGCAGGGCCGATTGGCATCACCTTACGCCGGGCAGTGGCGAATGGACAGATTGCTACCGACTGCTTTGGTGCATTGATCAGCTATCCTGGCAGTTGCGGCAAGGTTCAGGATATTTCCGACCAGATTGCAGCGATCCATAGTGGCGGCGGTTTGGCCGTCGTGGCGACCGATCTGCTCGCCCTTTGCATACTCAGGACGCCGGGAGACATGGGCGCTGATATAGTTCTTGGCAATGCCCAGCGATTTGGAGTGCCATTGGGCTATGGTGGGCCACATGCGGCTTTTTTTGCGACCCGGAAAGCATTGCAGCGCTCGATTCCCGGGCGACTGGTTGGCGTCTCTCAGGATCGCAGCGGGCGTTCGGCTTACCGCCTAGCGTTGCAAACCCGCGAACAACATATCCGGCGTGAGAAAGCCACCTCAAACATCTGCACTGCGCAGGCGCTGCTGGCGATCATGGCAGGTTTTTATGGCATCTGGCACGGCCCCGAAGGGCTAATCCGAATCGCCAGACATACCCATGATCTGGCGGTTCGCTTTGCCGATGCTATGCGCCGTGCTGGTCGCTGCGTCCGCCATGATGTGTTTTTTGACACCGTGGTAATTGAAGCGCCGGAAGATCGCGATGTCTTGGCTGAAGCGGCGGTGGATGTCGGGATTAATCTGCGGATCCTCGATCGCGCTGTCGCTGCCAGTTTTGATGAAACCAGCGATGATGCGGTGCTGACACGGTGCCTGACCGCATTGGGTGGGGACAAGCCAGCCGCTACCATCCCTTCCAGCTTGCCTGCAGATCTGGTTCGCAGCGCTCCATTCATGCCGCATCCGGTATTCCACCGTTACCGCACCGAAACCGATATGCTGCGCTATATGCGCTGTCTGGCGGATCGTGATCTGGCGCTTGACCGCTGTATGATCCCACTTGGATCGTGCACGATGAAGCTCAATGCCACCGCTGAGATGATGCCGGTGACGTGGCCCGAATTTGCCGCAATCCACCCTTATGTGCCGCAAGATCAAGCAATCGGCTACCGTGAGATGATAACCAGGCTGGAAGAGATGCTGGCCCAGTCCACCGGCTATGACGCGGTTTCCCTGCAACCCAATGCCGGCTCGCAGGGTGAATTTGCCGGATTGCTGGCGATCTCCCGTTATCATGCAGCTAATGGCCAAGGGTATCGCAATGTATGCCTGATCCCATCCTCAGCACATGGAACCAACCCGGCATCGGCGGCAATGGCCGGAATGAAGGTGGTGGTGATCAAATGCGATAATAAAGGCAATATTGATATTGATGATCTGCAAGCCAAGATCAAGACTCACCGCCGTCATTTGGCCGCGATAATGGTGACCTATCCATCAACGCATGGGGTGTTTGAACAAGCCATTGTGGATATCTGCAAGCGTATCCATGAAGCCGGCGGTCAGGTGTATGTGGATGGTGCCAATCTGAATGCGCTGATCGGACATTGTGCGCCGCCGCAATTCGGTGCCGATGTCAGCCATCTTAATCTGCACAAAACCTTCTGCATCCCACACGGCGGCGGCGGCCCGGGGGTTGGCCCGATCGGCGTTGCCAAGCATTTGTCCCGGTTTTTGCCCGGCTCGCCGCTGGGCGGAGTTGGCGCGGTCAGCGCCGCGCCTTTCGGCTCCGCCGGTATTTTGCCGATCACCTATGCCTATATCCGTATGATGGGGGCTGACGGTCTGACCAAAGCCACCGCAATGGCGATCCTGTCAGCCAATTACGTGGCAACGCGGCTGCAAGCGAAGTTCCCGGTACTCTACAGAGGTAATAACGGTTGGGTGGCGCATGAATGTATCGTCGATCTGCGCAAGATTCAGGAGCAATGCGGGATCAGCAATGAAGATGTCGCTAAGCGGTTGATTGATTTCGGCTTTCACGCGCCAACCATGTCGTTTCCAGTAACGGGAACACTGATGGTCGAACCAACCGAATCGGAATCCCTGGCCGAAATTGATCGCTTCTGTGATGCCATGATTGCGATTGCCGAAGAGATCGAGATGGTGGTTGAAGGACGCTGGTCAGCAAAAGACAACCCGCTGGTCAATTCCCCCCATACGGCGGAGGATTTGCTTGGCGATGAATGGACCCATCCTTACAGTCGGCGGCAGGCCGTTGCCCCCAACGGCAATCACCAACCCAACAAATACTGGCCTCCGGTCAGCCGGATCGACAACGCTTTCGGGGATCGCCATCTGCTGTGTTCGTGCCCATCAACGGAGGAATGGAAGCAGGCAGCGGAACAAAACCGCTCGCAGGGATTATAGGGATCTTGGCGGCACGGAACATAGTAGGAGCTATAGTCAAATCTGGTGTATGGGAAGATTGCATCAAGCGGCGGTCTGAGCCTAAACTCCTGAAAAAACCTCATACCTCTTCTCCCACCCCTTATGCCTCTCTAGCGCAAAGCTCTCACAATATATTCTTGCATAACCCGAAGGCCCACGAAACTTAAATCCGGTAAACTTTTTGATGAAACTTCGCTACCTTTACAGGGCATATAGGGCCCGTTACCGGGACCAACGACATGAAATCTCCGCCGCCCGAGCCGCATTACACCCAGGCGACACCGCAGCCGACATCGGAGCCCACAAAGGTGCCTATCTCTACTGGTTGAAACACGCGGTCGGTAAGGCTGGCAAAGTACACGCCTTTGAACCGCAATCGTCCCTCGCCGCTTATTTGCAGACCATCACCCACACCATGCATTGGCAAAACGTGTTCGTCCACGAATGCGCATTGGCCGACCGTGCCGCTACCTCCCGCCTACATGTTCCGGGCGACGGTGATTCCCCAAGCGCCTCCTTGGGGAATCACGTCAGCCAATATGGCCCGAACCATTCCTACGACTGCGTAGTGGACACGCTCGACACTAAATTGCAGGGCAGCAAACAAGTTAGCTTTCTCAAGGTGGATGTAGAGGGGTTCGAACTGCAGGTCTTCCGCGGCGCGGAGCAAATCATAGGGCAACACGCTCCTGTCATTCTCTTTGAATGCGAAACCCGGCACCTCACTGAGCACACAATGGCGGATGTGTTTGCCTTCCTCCTGGAGCGTGGCTACACAGGCTCGTTTTTTGCCCCCGACGGTCTCCGCCCCGTGGAAGAATTCGACGCGGAAGTTCATCAACGCCACACTCCGGGACGCTTTTGGGACGCGGTGGATTACTGCAACAACTTTCTATTCAAGCCGCAAACACAAATTCAATCACCAGATTCATAAACCATATCGAAAATGCGCGCGCGAAAAGTATAGGAAGAGAGCTTTGCACAAGTCTGCTGGTAAAAGGAGTAGATGATAAGTGAAGTATGTGAGATAATAATAGAATCATCAACTACCAAGAGGACTATGTAATGGCATGGAAACAGATCCAGCAAATGAGTCTTGCCGATAAAGCTATTGAACGAGCATAGGTGCTTGAAAGAATTGGATAATGTAGCCGCTGTGACCGATTGGAGGCGGATAGAACGCTTGTTTCATAACATTCATACAGAGAGTCGCGTGGGGCAACTGGCATGGTCACCCGTGATGATGTTCAAAGTCCTCCCTCCGATGAAAAATAAAATCCGGGCGATTAGCGTATTAATGATGCTGTCGCTCGTGATCGCCTGTGGCGGCAGAAAAGGGATTGACGACGTGCCATACAGCGTGCAGAGCATGAGTATTTCATCCGATGCAACGCAAGCATTATTACTCTATTGCGATAGAAAGTATATGCAGCTCGTTATCGGTCATCAATGCGGAACGGCGTTGTATGATATTAAGAAGAAAAGATTTGTCGGCATCTACCGGGCAGCGCAGAATGATTTTAAGATACGGTGGGCTACCTTTTCTGCAGACAACCAACGGATTGCTTTTTCGGCCCAGTATCAAGATTATGACTGGCCGTTGGCGATCATGCAGGCGGACGGCAGTGGCATGAGAATTCTGACCGAGCGCCGCAAGGGAGCCGTGGCCCTGCGCCCATCCTTCTCAAACCGCGGAGATAAGTTGATCTATGCGATGACCTCGGATACGTATTATAATTATTCTGCAAAGGAAAAGAAGCGAGCAAGCTCTTGGGTCAGTTGGCCCAGTTACCATGAGATAGCCATTGATGGCAGCGGATATAGACGCTTGACCCCGTTTAAGATGTATGTGTATGGAAGGCCTCGTTATCTGCCAAACGATCAGGATTTTATTTTTAATGGTGAAGTTCTTCGGGCCATTGATCGAAAATCGAGTTGGGTGGCTGAAGAAGAGCGGCTAAAAAAGGGGGCGGGCAGTAATAGACTGTTTAGTTTTACTGCATACAGAAACTTATATGGAGACAACAACATATTCATTATGGGGCCAAATGCGGGGTATCGGTACGCACCGGCAATGCCCGATCTTCCAGTGAAATTTCATTATAACAGATATCCAGAATTTATTGATGACTATCGGTTTTTGTTTAGTGCCTCTGGAGATGATTTCATCGATCAAATCGTTGTCTATGACCGGCGCGCTCAGCAAGCGCGGCGGCTGCGTATGATTGGCGATGAGTTTGGGGTCGATGATATTAATGCCTTGACAAACAGCAAGCGTAGGAAAATGAGATTATGGCGATATTTTCACTTGGACTATGCTCACCAGGCAAATGCTATGGGGTATGTGTTGTCAAATTTAGTTACCCGTGAAGCGCATCTGAAGGTGATGGCACTTGAAGGGTATGCGGTAACCGATGCGGGGCTGTATGAAGCTAGGAAAAAGATGAACGCAGGGGAGTACACGCCTAAAATTATCATCGTAGGGGAGTGATCTAGGTCCAGTAGCAAGGCAAGATAGCTTCAATAAGACAGGGGGAACACACCGTCGGTGGCTGGTTCTCCTTGGAAAACAGCGTTTTGTCTTGAGAAGCAGGGATTGGCCTGTAGAGGTATGAATTATTGGCTGCAACCGCCGCTTTTCTATCCAACCCCTATCCGCTAGACGGACTTATGGAACGCCCCCCGCCGCATTGGTTTTGAGTAGTGGTCACCCGCTTCAGTATTGAGTGCAGTACCCATCATCCTCCGCACGCCCGTTTTGGTTTCAGCCCTTTGTTCGGTTTTTTGCGATCCCAACATCCTGCTTGAATACACCAAACACCCTCTCCAGCTACTCTAGGTGCTATTTGCTGCTAGGCGCAGGCAAGGCGCTGTCGCCCCCCGTACACCTCCGCCTCATGGTTTTGTCAGCAGCCGCTTCAAACTCCGTAGAGGGTACCTAGAAGAACTCAGCGAACGGATTTTCCCGAGGTACTTTGGGGGGCTATTGTAGTGAAGGATTAGCTGTTCCGTATCGATAGAAGGTTTACCGTATAATAGTTACCGCTTGTTGCTGGCAGTTGAGGTATTATCGAAGTGCCTAATCGCAGATAAAGGAGAAAATTTCGAGTACCCATGGTGTTTTTAATCCAGAAATGAGCCTGAAGAGGAGAGCATTGTAGCCAATATTTAGGCCTTGGAATGGAGACGTTCATGAAGTTATAGAAACAGGCGGTCTTTGGCTGAGTTGAATTGCTCAGCGGCTTGGGATGGGCTGGTTTGTTGCTTTTAGCTCATTATCAGCCGCGCTTTTTGAAGCGTGCATTTGCCTTAGAGTATCCCTTTTATCTTGACGCAAGGATTTTTTACGTTACCCTATCGACTACTTGCCGGAGTGGTGGAATTGGAAGACACAGAGGACTCAAAATCCTCCGCCTGCGGGCTTGCGAGTTCGACTCTCGCCTCCGGCATACCCATCTGACATCTGCTCCTATGTGGCGCTGGCGCTATTTTTAGCGCCACTGCTTACGCCGCCATTGGCACTTTTGCGAAAATAACGATCATCCCGCCGTCACCATCTGACAATCGCTGCTACGGTAGTCATTCCCGCTCTCGCGCGAGGGCGATTAAGTGGTGGTTATTGGGCTGCCTGCTGTTGGTGGCTTCAATGGTTGTCCTTGGTGGCATCACTCGGCTCACTGGTTCTGGTTTATCAATGGTCGATTGGCGACCGGTTAGCGGTGTCGTGCCGCCGCTGTCGCCAAACGATTGGGATACACTTTTTCGCGCTTATCAACAATCTCCTGAGTACCGTAAAGTTAACCTCGGCATCGGTCTCGCCGAGTTCAAACCCTTGTTCTGGTTTGAATATGCGCATCGTATGCTAGGCCGTCTGATTGGAGTCGCGTTCACCGTCCCGTTACTCTGTTTCGCCCTCAGCGGCTGGCTTAGCCGAGGATTGTTGTGGCGCTTGTGTTTGTTACTGGTATTGGGTAGTTTGCAAGGGCTGCTCGGTTGGTATATGGTAAAAAGCGGGTTGGTCGATGTGCCTGCCGTGAGCCCTTACCGCTTAGCCGCACACTGGTTGCTGGCAATCGCGATATTCAGTATGCTGTTATGGCTATGGTTGGGCTTCTGGCAGCGCTCGGTTCCCGATCAGCCGCAGTGGTTACGCCGAGGCGCGGCCTGGGTGTCAGCGTTATTGCTGGTGTTGCTGTTGTCGGGTGCCTTTGTCGCCGCCACCAAAGCTGGCTATGGCTACAATACCTTCCCGAAAATGGGAGAGCACTGGGCACCTCCGGGCTTGTGGGTGCTTGAACTAGGATGGCGCAATCTGTTTACTAACCCTGTCACCGTGCAATGGATACACCGTCTGCTGGCGCTGCTGATGGTTATCGCACTGCTGGCATTAGCCATCGCAGGTTGGTTCTACAGCGCCGCCAAGGTGCGCTGGTGGTTGGTAGGTAGCACCATCGCGGTATTGTTACAAGCCGCTATGGGGATTAGCGTATTGTTGCTACAGGTACCCATCGTACTGGCGTCGATGCACCAAGCGGGTGGACTGATATTATTGACAATGCTGTTAGGGTTATGCCACGTGCTATCGGCCCGCAGGGACTAAAGAGCTGCCTTAATTTGCTGTTATATTGTTTAAATGGTATATTAATCAATGGGTTGCCAAATTAATCATAGCACCCCTTTCCCAAACTCTCATCCCGCTTCAGGGTTTTTCGAGGTTCTCTAATGCGAATGCACGATAGCGGTAGCCGATTATGAGCCGCGAGCTGATGCTGTTGCGTCACGCCAAGTCGGCATGGGACAGTGACGCTGATAGCGATTTTGAGCGCCCACTGGCACCTCGTGGACAGCGCGATGCGCAAGCCATGGGGCGCTGGATGCGCCTTCAGGGGTACTTGCCACAGGCGATCATCAGTTCAGATTCAGTGCGTACCCGGCAAACCTTGGAGCGATTGCAAAGCGCCGCCAAAGCAGAAGCCATAAACGTACACTTTGAGCATGCGATCTACATGGCAGCACCTGAGACAATCCTTACGCTGCTGCAGACGCATCCAAAGGCGCCATGCGTGATGATCGTGGGGCATAATCCAGCGATGGAAGAGCTGGTGTACTACCTGTGTAGTAATCAACAACAACTGGCTGGTTACGCAAAAATTATGCCAACAGCAACCCTCGCGCGCTTTGAACTACCCGATGACTGGTCGGATTTAGGTGCCGGTTGCGGTCAGTTGTTGTCGCTGACGCAACCAAAATCACTCATTGATGCGTAGATTTTCCTCGGCCGGTCTTTTATTTTGGCACCTCGAAGAACCTTGAATAGGATGGAGGTTTGGCAGAAGCGACTTGATCATTTGTAACGTTAGCCATTGATTTATAATCCTTCCCTCAATAGGTAAGCCACGCAAGATACCTCGGAAAGCCCGCGAAACGCAGTTTTCGAGGTGCCTAGTCCTTGGTTCAAAAAGCAAGGCGCGCTGAGACCAGAGAAGATAACTGTTGGGTATCAGCAAAAGAGCGGCTGTATAACAGCGCTAGGTTATTTTGGACTCGTGAGAGAGCTTCCCGGATTTTATATCCACGTTTCATTACCCGCAGAGGGTGTCTCATGACAGCACCACTGGTTCCTCCTCGAACAACTGTGAAAAAGCCGATCCCCGGCATTTTTCTATTGCCCAATCTGTTCACCACCGCGGCTTTGTTTGCCGGTTTTTATGCGATGGTAGTATGCATCGGAGGTGATTTTGAGGCTGCCATATTAGCGATCCTGATCGCCATCGTACTGGATGGCGCGGATGGACGTATCGCACGCCTGACCAATACCCAGAGCCTGTTCGGTGCCGAATACGATAGCCTTGCTGATGTCGTCTCATTCGGTATCGCGCCAGCGCTGCTGATCTACCAATGGTCTCTGGTTAACCTCGATCAACTTGGCTGGTTGATTGCATTTTTCTACGCTACGGCGACCGCGCTGCGCCTAGCGCGTTTCAACAGCCAGCTCAGTGTTGCTAAAAAAGACTATTTCCAAGGCTTACCGTGTCCCGCTGCAGCGGCATCGGTAGCAAGCGTGGTGTGGCTGTTAATCGAACAACAGATAAGCGGCGCGCAAGGGATCCCGTTGGTGTTGCTGGTAACCGTCATAACGGCCGCTCTGATGGTCTCAAACGTGCGTTTCTACAGCTTCAAAACGATGCACCTGCGCGGGCGCATTTCGTTTGCCGCGCTCTTGGCGATCGTCTTGTTATTCGTATTTATTTTCAGCAACCCGCCTCTTACTCTATGCCTGTTGTTCACCGGCTATGTGTTATCGGGGCCCGTGTTGACACTGCTTGCGATCCGCAAGCGCCGCGCTGGGCGTCAACGTGCTTGGCAAAGTCGCCAATAAGCAAAGCACCGCATAGCGCCCCGGTACGGCTTAGATTTCAGGGAACTTCAAAAACTCAACGGGCTGGGGAAAGGGACATGAATACCTGTAACGTAAGCCATTGATTTATAATCCTTCCCCCAATAGACGACACCTCGGAAAGCGAGCCTCGCACAGTTTTTCGAGGTACCCTTCAGCCTCTCGCGGAGAGAATTCGGGTTGCAGCAACAGCGTCGCGATCAGTACCTCCGGGTTCTTGGCATCACGCCTTATCTGCGTCGTCAGTGCCCGTCTGATGCGTCCACTGACGCGGCAGATCCAGTTAGCACCCCCGCCACAGACAAGCTACAGCAACTGCGCCAGACGGTGGCTGATTGCACCGGCTGCGCCCTTTGCAAGACGCGCACGCAGACGGTGTTCGGTGTTGGTCGCGTATCGGTCGCCTGCATGTTGATCGGTGAAGGGCCCGGAGCGGAAGAGGATCGGCAAGGGGAGCCCTTTGTTGGTCGCGCTGGGCAGTTACTCAATCGCATGCTGGCAGCCATTGGTTTATCTCGATCGCAGGTGTATATCACTAACATCGTCAAATGCAGACCGCCCGGTAACCGTAACCCGCTGACGGAAGAAATCGCCGCCTGCCAAGGTTATCTTAGTCTTCAGATTGCATTGGTGCGACCGCGGGTGATTGTCGCCCTTGGTCGCGTTGCAGCACAGCACTTGGCGCGCACCACAGATTCGATCAAACACCTGCGCCTGCACCAGCATCGCTGCTTGGATTCTGATATTCCGCTATTGGTGACCTACCATCCGGCGTATCTGCTGCGCAACCCGATCGATAAGCGCAAGGCCTTTGACGATCTGAAACGCTTGCGCAACTTGCTAGTGGGGGGATGAGTTGTACATCCAAGGGATATTTTCTATTGGCGAGCACAGAACATCGGATTGCTGCGGCACAAGCACCTCACTCTCGCCAGTATTCGGTCACAACGCATTATTTGATGGGCAAACTGCGCAGCGGTGGCTGGGAAGATGGTGCTTGGGCCGAACGCACTATCGTCCACGGTCATGCATTGGCGCGGACGCCAAAGTCCAGTTGGGACGCTCGTCAGGCCTGCGTTTAATGACGACTAATCCCTCAAGGGAACCTCAAAAAATGGCACCGGGATGGGGTTTGAGGGAAGGGATATGAGTACCTGTAACGTAAGCTATTGATTTATAATCCTTCCCTCAATAGACGACACCTCGGAAAGCTAACCAAGCTGATTTTTCGAGGTGCCCACAACCTGCTCACGCTCTACTCCACTCCCACCTTGACCGCCAAACAACCAAACGCGCCTCAAAGCGATCACCCAACCCTGCTTTCAGGCGCGGAAAACGGCATAAAGCCGGATAGCGTCAGCCGTGCTGCACTCACCGTTTTGCAGACACTACAACAAGCGGGTTTTGAATCCTATCTGGTGGGTGGCGGGGTACGCGACATTTTGGTCGGCCTGCGCCCCAAAGATTTTGATATCGCAACCGCTGCCGAGCCGCAGCAGATCCGCAGCCTGTTTCGCCGCAGCCGCATGATTGGTCGGCGTTTTGTACTGGTGCATGTCCGTGTCGGGCGCGAGGTCATTGAGGTCGCCACTTTCCGTGCCGCGCCGATCATTGACACCCCCTCCTGCAACGTCAATGAAAGCGGTCGTATCGTGCGCGATAATCAATACACTGCCACCTTAGCAGAGGATGCCAAGCGGCGAGACTTCACGATCAACAGCCTCTACTACGATCCCAGCAGTGATACCATCGTTGATTTCAATAGCGGTGTCGCCGATCTCACAAAGCGCACAGTGCGGATCATCGGCGATCCTGACCTGCGCTACCAAGAAGACCCCGTGCGCATTCTGCGAGCGCTGCGCTTTGCGGCTAAGTTGGGCTTTGACATCGCACACGAGACGGCGGTGCCAATACATCAGTATGGCGCTAAGCTCCAAGGAGTCCCGGCGGCTCGATTGTACGAAGAAGTGCTGAAATTGCTGATGACTGGATGCGCTGAGCGCAGTTATCAGTTGTTGCTTGAATATGGCTTATTTTTCTGTTTGTTGAGCAAACAGCAATGCTATTCTCACCACGAGCCGGGAGGATTCTCCGATCGATTGACACGCTTTGCCTTAGCCGATACAGACGCGAGGATAGCCGCAGGGAAAGCCAATACCCCAGCGTTCTTATTCGCCGCTTTGCTGTGGGTGCCGGTATGGCATGGTGCAGCAACCGGCATCGCACGTGGGCTTCCTAGGCAACAAGCCTATGATACGGCCTGCGTGGAGAACCTTGAACGACTGTCGGGGCCCTTGTCATTACCGCGCCGGATCGCCGCGATAACCCGCGAAATATGGCTGATGCAACCGCGCTTGGAACACTGCAAAGGCGGCGCCCAAACGAAGCGCCTGATGAGTCATCCGCGCTTCCGCGCCGCCTATGACTTTCTCTTGTTGCGAGTCAAAGCAGGCGCGCCGCTGCAAAAAACCGCCACCCGCTGGACGCACTGCCAACAACCCTCTGAGGATAGCCGCCAAGCCACGCACCAAAAACCACCACGCAAACGTCGAACACGCCGTCACTCAGCATCCGTCAACTCACCCACCGCACCTCTTGATCCTTCGCTAGACGTTTTTTGAGGACTGCCGTGGCAACTGACGGCAGCTAGGCGGCATCATCAGTTGCGGACACCTCGAAAAACCAGCTTCGTTAGCTGCGAGGTGTCTATTGGGGGACAACGCCCCTTCCAACAATCATTTCATGGTGCCGCTGACTGGATCGAGAGGTCAGCGAACGGCGCGCTGCAGGTACTCCTAATTAAAAAATTAAAACGATCCCTTCCCCCAACCCCCATCCGATTACCATTTTTCGAGGTTCTCCATAGTATGCTCGACTCATTTGGGGACACATTTTTTATGGCTTGGATGTGTGCTTTGGCGATTCCGCCCGAGGCGTACCACAAATGCGTGCTGCGGTAACGGCGTTTATCGGGCTTGGCAGTAACCTCGCGGCCCCTGTGCTACAACTGCGATCCGCCATCAATGAGCTGCGCTGGTGGCTTGCTGATACTGAATTGACAGCGTGTTCTGGGCTTTACCGCAGCAAACCGATGGGCCCTGCCGATCAGCCGGATTACTGCAATGCAGTGGTCAGGGTGCAAAGCCGTTTATCCGCGCCCGCATTGCTTACCCGGCTACTGGCCTTAGAAGCATTGCATGGGCGGATGCGACAGCGAAAATGGGGGGCGCGAACGCTCGATCTGGACTTGCTGCTTTACGGTGACCAGAGCATCAATACGCCGAGCCTAGTGGTACCTCACCCCGGGATCAGAGAGCGTCCGTTTGTGCTGGCACCGCTTGCCGAAATAGCACCCGATTGCTACATTCCGCGACAGGGTGCAGTGGCCACCTTGCTTGCGCAGAGCACCGCTGATGCGCTGATTTACCTCGGCGACCCGATGCCGGGTTGTACGCTTTCAGCGCTGCCAAACCCGGCGCAGAGCGCCGTACAAAGAGTGCCTTGAGCACCTTGTTTGCCTAGCATCTAAGCCAGCGCTGCCGGTGATTGGAATCCAAGGCGATGGCGAATGTAGCGGATCTCGACAGCGATGGTGGTGTCGATGATCCAGCGCCACCACGCCTCAGCCTGATCCACCGGAAACCCGCGGCGCTGCGCCAATTGCCTTACGTTGTCGAACACTTCCTGCTCGCGTTGTGGTCGGCTTATCAACGTCCGCAGCGGTGCCTCAGCACCCAGAGTGGCCTCGAACTCGGCTCGTGCTGTCGCCAGTTTACACTCGGCGACAAGCTCCCCCAGATGGATCCGTTCACTGAGCGCCAATAGTGCTTCGGCGTCAACAACCACCGTTTCGCGGTAGCCCTCGGGCGCTTCGCCCGGTGTGCAGCAACGCTCAATCCACCGTTGATAATACCCAAGCAACGCCGCTTGAATACTTAGAGATAGCGGTTTAAACGGATTATCGGGCGGGCTGGTAACGGACCGCTCGGCACTGCGCACCGCTTCAACGCCCCTGTCGCTGAACGGCTCTTGCAGCCGACCAAGGGGGGGCGACGCCGCATCACTACGCTCCAACTGCATAACGTGGTGTATCAGTAACGATCGCCGCGGAAAGCCTTTAACCAAGCCTGCATCATGGCTATAGACAGCAGGATTTTGCGGAAACTCGTGGCGGCGCTTCAGAGCAGCAATAATGGCATCGGCCAGCCGATCAAGTTGCTCTCGGATGGCGTCAAGCGAAACAGGCCCAATGGAAGGCGTCATCGGTGCCATGGAGTGCCTCTTCTTCTACAACAAAAAACCTTTCAGTGCATCCAAAACGCCGTCTGGGTCCTCGCTCAACATCATGTGCCCACAATTCAACTGACACACCTTGGCGGAGGGCAGCGCTGCCGCCAGCGGACGCACGGCGCGCGGCGGCGTCATCTGATCGGCGATCCCCATCACAACCTGCGTCGCAGCTTTGACCTTAGCGGCTGATGCAAGACCGTGACGGTACTCATTACAGGCGTTCAGATCATTGAACAGCACTCCGGGGGCGCTGCGCTCCAGCAATCTCAGGGCACCGCCGACCATCCACATGCCAGGCGCCGGATTGCCTCCGATCTGAGAGCGCTTGGCGTGTCCCCAAAGGGTAATCATATCAAACGCTGCATGTTTGTCTTGGCGTGCGGCTTGCAGCAGTGGATCCGTCACCATCATCGGTGCCGCGGCACCGAGCAATGACAATTGAGTCACCCGCTCAGGGTAGAGTGCCGCGGTTTCCAACGCCACCAATGAACCCATGCTGTGCCCGATCAGCGCCGCTGATTCTACCTCAGCGGCATCCAGCAAGGCTATCACCCAGCACGCCATCGCTGGTATGTCGCTGCGCAACTCACCCATGCTGCCGCCATGCCCAGGCAGATCCGGCACCAGCACATTGAACCCGTGGTGGGCAAAGTAGCGTGATTGCAACAACCAAACGCTGTGGTCCAATCCACCACCGTGGATAAACACGCTATACGAATCACCTGCTGTTGGCGCTCGCCCGCCGCGATACACCACGGTGTTAGCACCATCAACGGAGAGCTTCACGGCGGCGCTGTCTTGGCGTTGGGTGGTCCGGCGCGCTGCGAACGGTGGATGGCACTCGCCAGATCCGCTATCAGATCGTCCACGGTTTCGATCCCAACCGAAAGCCGGATCGTGCCGGGGCCGATACCGGCGGCACGCAACGCACTGGCGCTCATGCGGTGGTGGGTGGTGCTGGCGGGATGAATCACCAGCGACTTCGCATCGCCAACATTGGCCAGGTGCGAGAATATTTTGAGGCTTTCAATGAACACACGACCGGCTTCGCGCCCCCCCTTGAGCTCAAAGCTGAACACCGCGCCGCAACCGCGTGGCAGCAGTTGACTGGCCAGCGCATGATCGGGGTGGTTTGGTAATTCGGGATAGACGGTACTCGAAACTGCTTCATGGGCATCAAGGAAGGCGACAATGCGGCGCGTGTTCTCGATATGGCACTGCATCCGCAAGGACAACGTCTCTACCCCTTGCAATACAAGGAAGGCGGTGGTTGCGCTCATGCAGGCACCGAAGTCGCGCGCGCCTTCTTTGCGGGCACGCATGATAAACGCCGCCGGTCCATATTCTTCGGTGAACACCATATCGTGGAACCCACTATAGGGTTCGGTCAACAGTGGAAACTTACCCGATGCCTGCCAATCAAAGATGCCGCCATCCACCAGCACACCACCGATCACAATGCCATGACCGCTGAGGAACTTTGTTGCTGAATGGAACACCAAATCAGCGCCATGGTCAAACGGGCGCAACAGATACGGGGTGGTGAACGTAGAGTCCACCAGTAGCGGCAAGCCCGCCGCATGGGCGACCGCGGCAACCGCCGGGATATTGAGTACATCAAGCCCTGGATTACCGAGCGTCTCGGCGAATAACACGCGCGTCTCGGGGCGGATAGCGGCGGCGAATGCCTGCGGATCGCGGGCATCGACAAACGTCGTTTGAATGCCGAAGCGCGGTAGGGTATAGCTCAACAGATTATGCGATCCGCCGTATAACGCACTACCGGCAACCACATGCTGACCCGCATTGCACAGGGTCGCAATGGCGAGATGCAACGCCGCCTGTCCACTGGCGGTGGCAATCGCCCCGACGCCGCCTTCCAGCGCCGCGATGCGTTCCTCGAGTACCGCTACGGTAGGGTTGGTAATACGCGAATAGACATGCCCCGGGCGTTCGGCATTAAACAATGCTGCTGCATGGTCGGTATCTTTAAAGACATACGAGCTGGTCTGGTAGATCGGTAATGCGCGCGCGCCAGTAACTGGATCAGGCTGTTGCCCGGCGTGTACGCTCATCGTCTCAAAACACAGGTAGTCCAATAAATTCATGTGCTGTTGTTTCTATCTGAGAAAAGCATCTCCGAGTAAATGACCGCTGAACTGGATGGTAGCTCTTCCCCGGCAGCGTGGCAAACCGCCTATCTGATCGAAGGGCACCTCAAAAAAACTGAACGGGAGAGATGGGCAAGGCGGAGGGAACAGCTACAACCATCGGGCGTATAAGGGAGTGATTGACAACCGAGAATAATGGCAGGTTTTATCTGACGTTCAGCGTTTTTTTCGCATGGCGTCTGCCAAGCCATGCTCGGATTATAACAAAAAACAGACAAATGTGCCAGCAATACCGACAACGATACCAGCAATACCGATCCGCTGATTGTATTTCGCTTTGCTTTCTAGTTTCTCCGATATTTTTACGATCTGGAGAAAACAATCCTGCTTGAAGAATTTGAGATGAATAATTAATGCTTCAAAATCACGATATATCTCGTTGTATATCTCATGGCGCTTTTTAGTATCTTTTCGAGATTCTTTAATTTTCTCTTCAACCTCAGCGACAAATTTAATGATTTCTATATATTTAGATCCCATCACCTTGAGCGTTTCGTCTGGGTATTCTCCAATAGATTTATTAAGATACATGGATAATTCTATTAAGACACCATCAAGCAAATCGTGATACGCACAATAAAATGCAATCTTGGCTTGCTGTATCAGAATAGCCCGACGGCTTTCATCGTCACATATGTGCAATTCCATAATCGAACGGAGTGCATATCGTAGCTCATTCGGTACTTCAAACGGAGGATGTTCAACGGTAGTTTGTTCGTATTCCTTAAAATAGCCTGCAATCTTATTATGCAACGCCGCCAGTTCCTCAACTCCCTCATCCCGTTGAGGTTCTTCGAGGATCCTCAACGATCATCGCGCAAGAAGTCCGACTTGTTTTTTTCGCCCTTGGCAGCGACCATAAACAACCAGTAACATATCTCTATATGGTTGTTAGTCGTAAAGAGTCCTTGCAATAGTTGAGGGCAGTTTGTTGTGGATCCATCACGAGAAACAAAGCAACTCTACAATAACCTGGATCCGTTTGTCTATTTTTGTCCACGACGCTCTAAAGGGGGAACGCTTTTCTTAAAAAACAACGCGCCCGCGCACGTCAAGAGCTTTGGGGGCTCTTTTCAATGCCCTCAACGCAGAATGAAGGGGAAGAATTGAGGAACCAGCAACGTTGCACGCCACAATAGCGCTTTTTATGCACCTGCAAGCACCTTATTTCCGACACCGCCCGCCCCCACCTTCCTTGACATATACCTGAATGCGCTCTGCTGCCAATGCTACTGCGGCTGCTGGACGCCGTTTAATCCCCAATCGTATTCAAGGGAATCGCTGACTTTCTTAATTTTAATTAGCTTGCGCCGAAGCTCTGGTAAAGTGAAGGCATTCAGATGTTCGATTAGCTGGCGATCGGTATCTCCGAAATCCTCTCTGAACCATTCATAAATGCTAGATGTATAAAGCTTACCGCGCTTTATTTTTATCCCCCGTGGGTGGTTAATATACAGCTTCGCCGCGTAATTGAGCTGTGCTTCGGTGTTATCAGTGGTAAATGCGACCGGAGACAGATTAGGGCAGCCGATCGAAGCACAGTTGACCGCATAATGAATGCGTGGATCGCGCCAGATCGGGCGTAAAATACGGTGTTCGATATCATCCAGACCGATCTTGGCACCTTCAATAACGACCAACTTTTTCCCCCAAGGGCCGTTCGAAAACAACCCAGGCGATATGTCAATGTCAAAGATCGAATCAATTGGATAGTGATCGAGGATTACCTGCACCGTCAATGCATTGTAGAGGTTAATCCAAAATGGGAGCTGCTCCGCCTGCGCAAGATAACTGACCCGTACCTTGGACAGAGACGCCAGATAATCCTCAAGAACTTTTCGATCCTGATCGCTGATCAAAGCATAGGCAAAACGGGTCTGTTTTTTATACCCGCGCAGATTGCGGTTTAACACATCCTGCCAAGGCGAATGATCAACTGTCAGGGTTGATCTGGGGTCGCTGACTGCCCAGATGTCCCATAGTTTTGCTTTCGGTTGGGCAATGCCAGTGTTGGCTAACAAGCACAGTAAGGCAGTGATCAGCAGTGTAGATAAGCGTGACATCAATACCACCTCGCAGAGAGTAGGGAGGGAAAATGGTTGGTTGAGAGCACATGGCGATGGTGCTCAAAAGAAGGGGAGTATCAACCATGGGGATGGGGGGGGTGGCTAAAATCAGCGGCCAATGCTACCTGCTGGGCGCGATTAAGGGTGGCGCGATGCGGGTATTGCGGGTGCTCGATCCCGATCTCGACGACAGCGCACGTCGCGAACGTCGCTACCGCAGGGAGCGAAAATTCAAAGCGCATAAAATGCACCGCTGATGTTTTCGTTTCAGTCGTGCGCGCCAAATCTTCATCAGCGATGGCATACACGCGATCGCATCCGGCGACCTGCATCCAAATCGCGTGTTCAATCCCCGCTAATACCACCAACTTGCGCCGCCGCTCTTCAGGAACAGAGTATTCCAGCATGAACGTTGCTTTTAAATTTCTGCCATCTGGAATCAACGGGTTATAAACCGCCAATTCCTCTTCAATGCCATCACGCGAAAATATGCGCTCAATCCGCAACATTTCCTGGACCTGGTACTGGATCGTCAAGCGGTCCTCAAAGTAAAAAGCCGCATGGCGATCGACCACGATCCGGCGCTGTTTTTTGTGTGCTGACAGCTTACCCCTGAAGGCCTCGCGCTGTTCAGCGTATTGCTCCAACGGCATCAGGTCAGCGCGGGTGAGCGCATTGCGATTAGATGCCATAGGCGTATCTCAGTAATGTCAACGGCGCACTGACCGGTTTCCCAGACGCCACTGCGTGTTCAATATGGTGACCGGCCATCGCGCAATCACTGGTGTAGTAATCGGGCGCTTTATCACTGATCTGTTTTACCACCGGCCGCACTATTTTCATTGCTGCGGGGTAGTATTCACGTTTGACCGCATAGGTACCATCGTGCCCCGAGCAGCGCTCGATCATCATGACCTCGGCACCAGGGATCAGCTGCAATACGTCACGCGTACGGGGGCCGATATTCTGCACCCGCTGATGGCAAGCAGCATGGTACGCAACGCGCCCTAGGGGGCGGTGAAAATCGAGCCGCAATGCCCCCCGCTGGTGATGTTTCCACAGGTATTCAAACGGATCGAAGATCGCCTGACTCACTTTGGCGACACCCTCGTTGTCTGGAAACATCAGCGGCAATTCGTGCTTGAACATCAGTACACAGGACGGGATCGGCGCAACAATATCAAAGCCTTGGTCAACCAGCTCAGCAAGGATTGGCAGGTTGGCGTGCATCGCGGCTTCCACCGCATGCAGATCCCCAAGCTCCCATTTAGGCATACCACAGCACTGCTCTGTAGCAGGTATTGTGACACGGATGCGGTTATGCTCAAAGACGGTAATCAGATCGGTGCACAGCGCGGTCTCACAATAGTTGCCATAGCAGGTCGTAAACAGCGCTGTTTTGCCAACCGGCTTGGCGACCGATGCAAGAGGCGTGGTTTTGCGGGTCGCCTGATATTTTTTCCTGAAAGGTTGCTGGGTGTATTCTGGCACCCACGCGCTGCGATGCACGCCGAGCGTGGCCTCCATCGCAGCGCGCAGCGCGGGCGTGCGGTTGACGCGATTGACGGCATTCACTACCACTGGGATCGTCGCTAGTTTGCCTAGCGTATCAGTCGCGCTGAGCACCCGGTCGCGCATTTTTGCTCCGTGCTGCTGAAAATGCACGGCTTTGGCGCGCAGCATCAAATGGGGGAAATCAACGTTCCATTCATGCGGCGGCACGTAAGGGCACTTGCTCATAAAGCACATATCGCAAAGATAGCAATGCTCCACCACCTGACTGTAGTCTTCTTCAGCGACTCCATCCACTTCCATCGTCGACGAAGCATCGATCAGATCGAACAATGTCGGAAAAGCATTGCAAAGATTAAAACAGCGCCGACAGCCGTGGCAAATATCGAATACGCGCCGCATTTCGCTGTGCAGCATCTCCTCGTCGTAAAAATCGGAGGAGCGCCAATCTAGGGGATGGCGCGTCGGTGCTGCCAAGCCGCCTTCTTTACGATGCTCAACCATGGGTACCACTGTCATGCGACAAAACCATGACCTGTGAGATCAAGCACCTGACTGATGCAGGACGTATAACCGTCTCCGCTCTCACCTAGGTCAGCGTGCCGGGGTGCAACAAAACGCATCGCCATTATCAACAAGCACCTGTACTTCCGGCTGGAAAGTTAATAAAAAACGGGGAGCTTTAGATGATACCAAAGCTCCCCGCGGAATACAAATGCAAAGCCTGATCCTCGGGCGTGTTACATCATGCCGCCCATACCGCCCATACCGCCCATACCACCCATGCCGCCATCGCCGCCCGGCATCGGTAGATCCTCTTTCTTAGGCTTTTCAGCGATCGAGCATTCAGTAGTGATCACCAAGCCCGCGATAGAGACTGCGTTCTGGAGAGCCGTACGTACGACTTTGGTTGGATCGATGATCCCCATCTCGATCATGTTGCCGAACACTTCGGTCTGCGCATTGTAGCCGAAATCGCCATCGCCTTCGACGACTGTGTTCAGCACCACGGATGGTTCGCCTCCAGAGTTGGCGACGATCTGACGCAGCGGCTCTTCAATCGACCGACGGGCGATCGATATACCGGCGTTCTGATCCTCATTATCGCCGATCAGACCCTCCAGCGCCGGGAGGCAGCGGATCAGCGCAACGCCACCGCCAGCCACTACGCCTTCTTCAACGGCGGCGCGGGTGGCATGCAAAGCGTCTTCAACGCGCGCCTTCTTTTCCTTCATTTCCACTTCTGTTGCGGCACCCACTTTTATAACCGCTACCCCGCCAGACAACTTAGCGACGCGCTCTTGCAGTTTCTCCTTGTCATAGGAGGAAGTGGTTTCCTCTATCTGCGTACGGATCTGCTGTACGCGCGCCTGGATCTCCTCTTTGTGGCCTGCTCCGTCAATAATCGTCGTATTCTCTTTCCCCACAATAATCCGTTTAGCAGAGCCAAGATCGGCGAGCGAGACCTTTTCCAGCGACATGCCAACGACTTCAGAAACCACCTGACCATTGGTCAATACCGCCATATCCTGCAACATCGCGTTACGCCGATCGCCAAACCCAGGGGCTTTCACGGCGCACACTCTGACAGTGCCACGAATGTTATTGACCACCAGCGTCGCCAAGGCTTCTGCGTCAACATCTTCGGCAACGAGCAGCAACGGTTTGCTGGCTTTAGCAACACTCTCCAGAATTGGCAAAAGATCACGGATATTCGAGATTTTCTTATCATGCAACAAAATACATGGGGCATCCAATTCAGAAGTCATTGATTCCTGATTATTGACAAAATACGGCGATATGTAGCCACGGTCAAATTGCATGCCTTCCACTACATCCAACTCATTGTGAAGGCTCTGACCCTCTTCAACCGTTATCACGCCTTCTTTACCGACTTTATCCATCGCATCCGCGATGATTTTGCCGATAGCGCTGTCGGCGTTGGCTGATATCGTGCCAACTTGGGCAATGGAAGTGCTATCCTGAGATGGTCTGGACAACTTCTCCAAGGCTTCGGTAGCGACAGTCACTGCTTTATCCAGACCGCGCTTTAAATCCATTGGATTCATGCCAGCGGCAACTGCTTTTAAACCCTCTCTCATCATCGCATGAGCTATTGCAGTCGCCGTCGTAGTGCCATCTCCGGCAACATCAGATGTCTTGGAAGCCACTTCCTTGACCATCTGCGCGCCCATGTTTTCAAACTTGTCTTCAAGTTCGATCTCTTTGGCAACGGAGACGCCATCTTTCGTTATGGTGGGCGCGCCGAAGCTTTTTTCTATCACAACATTACGTCCCTTGGGACCTAACGTTACCTTCACCGCATTCGCTAAAATGCTGACCCCTCGAACAATGCGCGTACGGGAATCTTCGCCGAAGCGAACTTCTTTTGCTGCCATTTGTATCAGTCCTGTGTGGTGTTATACGGTTGAATGATGATTAATGGTTCAGACTGTATCAGTCTTCCATTATCGCCATGATGTCTTCCTCGCGCATCACGAGGAGATCTTCGCCATCAACTTTTACTTCGGTGCCCGAATATTTACCGAACAGCACTCGGTCGCCTACTTTCACTTCCAAAGCGCGAATCTCACCAGAATCCAGAGCTTTACCGTTACCAACTGCAGTAATTGTTCCTCGGCTTGGTTTTTCAGCAGCAGAATCAGGAATGACGATGCCACCTACGGTTTTCTCCTCATGCCGCTTTACGATCACCCGATCGTGTAGAGGCCTGATATTCATAAACTCCTCCTGTATGATGGTTCTATATTGATGGGGGCATTAAAAATGAATGAAAATCAAAAAGCAGCCTTTCTACTCAGCAGTTTTCTCCCCCGTAACGTCGCTGAGCCAGATCGGCATACCCACCCTCGTTAAAACTCCGCTGTATAACAAACCCTGCAAAAGCTTTGAGGGTGAAGCCCTAGTGTTACCTGAGGCGCTATTGTTAGCACTCACCCCAGATGGGTGCTTATAATACGGGCGGGATTTAAAAAATCAAGGGCCAGCGTTGGATTTTTTGTCAACTGAGCCAGAATCCAGCGTGTGCGGTGCCTGTCAGGCGGACTTAGTTGAGTGAAAACGGCATGAGTGCTCGGGGGGAGAGGGCAACACTGCGCAGCAGACAGTGCCTTCACCGGGCGTGTCATGCCGACTGAAAAGGCACCTCCAGTTGGGCGTTCTGGCTGGCCCGGTAGTCGGGGCGCGCCAGCAAGAGGGGCTTGTCTATTGAGGGAAGGATTATAAATCAATAGCTTACGTTACAGGTAAGCATATCCCTTCCCCCCAAACCCCCCATCCCATTTCAGGGTTTTTCGATGTCCTCTGAGGGGCGCGCCAGCACGCTTAGCGCACCGGGCTGCTTTTGCCAACCTAGGTATTGCATACAATCGACAAATACCCGCTGTTTTTTATTCTCTTCAGCGACCGCGACACGATACGCATAGAGGAACATCAAAACCGCAGCGATGCCTTCCTGCACTTCTGCGCCATCCTCATCGTGCTTATCAATGTCTGGAGCACTGCGGTATAAGCGGGATTTTTCCGCCTCCGATAGCTGGGTCGCCAGAGCTTTTGCGTCACACGTGGCCGAAGCCACATCCCAATCCGCCGCCGCTTTCAGCGGGTCAGCCGGCGGTACCCATAACGTTCGGTGATGTTGACCGCTGCACCCCAACAGCAACAGCAACACCGCCACCGCCAGCGACACTCGCAGCATCCGCAGAATCGGCGCTATGACAACGATTGGCATGCGGCATCAAGCGTTGCTGATCGGTTGTCACAACAGCCCAGTTACTGAACTCGCTAACTGATTGATAAAGTTTTGCTCTACGTCCTCAAATGCAACCAGTTTCCCCTTGGCTTTACCAATGACTCGGGTTTGATAGCGCTTCCAGTTGCTGGTTTCTGAGTACGTTTGGGTTTGCTGTTGTGAATAAGCGCTGTTTTCCCTGATCGCGCCGCTGCCTGCCGTTTGGCGTGTCGATTGCGCGCTGTTGCCAGCGATCCTCACCACTCCATTGCCTTTAATCTGTTCACGGAGCTGGATATCGACAACGATTGAAAAATAGCGAATCGATTGTTTTGCGCGCAACCGCTGTTTACGGGAATGATCCTGAATGACGCTGGCTACGCCACCGATCACGGCACCGGCGGCACCACCGATCGCGGCACCTTTGCCACCGCCCGTCGCCGCCCCGACAGCGGCCCCGACGCCGGCACCAATCCCGATGTCAACGATGATCTCGGCTAGGTCGTTACCGAAGGTGGTTTCGTCCAACTGCGCAAGCTCCGCTGCTGATACTTCATCGGCAAACAGAATATTGCCCTGCACAATGTAGTCCGCCTGTTTTGCATTGCTAAGCAGGCGATAGCCTTTCTGCTCAAGTTGTTGCGCTATTTTGTGGTGCAGGCCTAACGCATCGCGCCCTGAAGTATTACGAATGTTTAAATAGACCTGCGGGTGATCCGATAAAGGCGGATCAAGAAACAGAGTATCGGTCATGCGGACGCGGATATACTCTACTGAAGGCGTCGTTGGTACACCGATCTCGGGCGCTATTCTGACACCGGTTGCGGTTTTTTGTTCCGCTGCGGCCTGTGACCACTGCTGCGGCTGGCTGCTGCAACCAACCATCAACCCAATAGCCGCACACAATACCCAGCACAGCCGGCATGTTTTGGCGTACCGCGCAATAAGCCGCAGCGCCCAAGCGGCAGGCAAGCCAAGACCGCGCAAATCAAGTAAACTGGAAGCGAGTCGTGAACAACAGAGCGGGGGAGGTAAGTATCGCATGGCTGATCGTCCTTCAGGCTCAGATTGGGGAACGGTTGAGGAACAATAGGTGTAGCATATAGCAACCGCAGACTGAATAATACGCATCAGTATATCGCTGTCGGTTAGGCTACGCCATGGCAGGCATTGCCAAAATGCCTGTACTGGGCAACCTGCGAAAAACCAGTAAAGCCTGCTTTTCGCAGGTTCCCTACTGATATTATACTGATAATCAATCAAGATGCTGATCGAACACGCTCTCCTGCTTCGCGTGGGTTCCCTTTAGGGGTGAGGAAGGCCGTTTTGTGCACCCCTTCTTTAAGCCGCTGCTGCGTTTGACACTCTGAAAAGGGCTTCGGGCAGTGCTCTGGAATCTGAAACGTTATTTAATCCTGAAAACCAAGCTGCGCTTAGCTTTCAGGAGAATAAGGAGAGTAAAGAGGTTTATATTGGGGGAAGGGTGAAGGCGTGTTTAACGCACCTAAACGCTGTACTCCCTTCCCCCAAACCCCAAACCCCAGTATCTCTTGCGCCCTCGCCTCGCCGCCGTGCATATCCGAGGGCTTCGATAAACGCTCTGGAAAAGGGCTGAGGGCGAGGCTTTGGGATGAGAGCATGACAATAGCCCTTTCCTGCATCTTCAAGTAACACCGGTATATAACCCGGTTTTGCGTTGTGGTGGGAAAGGAAAACGCACCCGCGGCAACAGCGCCTCTGTTGCGCAGCAATGGATGCATCATCTCAGGTAGGCAACCCCGCTGCAACGGTTACTGAATGCTCCACGGCACGCCGATAATGGATCCAATAGTACTGCAAGCAATGGCCAAATGGCCGAATGTTCCAGCGGTGTTCGATTGGCTGTCATTGGACCGACGCGGACGCTGGCAACTGCACGGCAAAGCGGTGCATCACCCGAGCATGCGCGCCTTCATAGCGCGTAACTATGCCGCTGACGAGCACGGGCGCTGGTTTTTTCAAAACGGCCCGCAACGCGTTTTTGTCACATTGGCCTATACGCCGTGGATCGTCCAGCTCTGCGCCGAGGGGCGTTTAGAAACCCACACGGGACAGCGGATTAACCACCCAAGCGCCGCCTTTCTTGACGAAGGCGGCCATCTTTTGCTGCAATTCGCTGACCGGCAAATCGGACAAGTCGACGACCGCGATCTGTTGCAGCTATCAAACGCGCTGGTGACTGCATCGGGGCGTATCGCCGATACAGACGATTGGACTGGCTTCCTCAACGGCACCGCTGAACTATCGTTCATATGGGACGGAACAACGCTCAAAGTCGCCACGATCAGCAGTTGCCAAGTCCTTCGCGGTTCAGTTTTATCCCTGATCCGCAACCCGATCTATTGACCTGAGTGGCTACCCCGAGCACTGATCAATGCCACAACCTCGGCGGCGGCGGTGGTGATGTCAACACCCGGACCATAGATCGCAGCCACGCCGGCGGCGCGCAGCTCAGCATAGTCCAAAGGCGGGATAACACCGCCGCAAATTACCGATATATCATCGGCACCGGTGGCACCAAGCACGCTGATGAGCTGTGGCACCAAGGTTTTATGGGCACCCGCTTGGGTGGATACGCCAATGACATGCACATCGTTGTCGATCGCCTGCTGCGCAGCCTCAGCCGGCGTCTGAAACAAGGGGCTTATATCGACATCAAACCCCATATCGGCGAATGCGGCGGCAATGATTTTGGCACCTCGGTCATGCCCATCTTGACCTAATTTGACCACCAGCATGCGCGGTCGCCGACCGGCTTCGCGAGCGAATGCGCTGACTTTATCAACCACCTCGGTGAAGTTTTTGTCATCCGCTCGAGCAGCGGCGTAAACCCCGCTGACAGAGTCGTTAGTCGCTTGATAGCGTGGCCATACGCGCTCCAGAGCGCTACTCATTTCACCCACCGTGGCGCGCGCACGCGCCGCCTCAAGCGCAAGCTCCAGTAGATTCAAACGTTCATCAGAAGCCCCGCCGGCCAGCACCTGCAGGGCCTGCTTGCAGCGTTGCTGATCGCGCTTAGCGCGCACTTTCGCCAAACGCGCTATCTGCGCCTCACGCACCGCGGTATTATCCACGTGTAGAATATCGATCACTGGTTCCAAAGGATTGCGATAACGATTGACACCAATCACCACATCCTCGCCACGTTCAATGCGTACTTGTCTGTGCGCCGCGGCAGTTTCGATCATGCGCTTTGGCCATCCTGCACTCACCGCCTGCACCATCCCTCCCATGGCTTCCACCTTATCGATCAGCTGCTGCGCCTGCGTCGCCAATGCAGCCGTCAGATTCTCAATGCAGTACGAGCCCGCAAGCGGATCGATGGTCGCCGCCACATCGGTTTCGTCGCGGATGATGTGTTGCGTGTTACGTGCAACGCGCGCGGACGCTTCGCTGGGCAGTGCTAGGGCTTCATCGAAAGCATTCGTATGCAACGATTGTGTACCCCCAAGAACGGCCGCTAAGGCTTCGATTGTGGTGCGCACAATGTTGTTATAAGGATCCTGACTAGTGAGGCTGACACCCGAAGTCTGACAATGTGTGCGCAGCATCAAAGAGCGCCGATCGGAAACGCCGAAGTGACGGCGCATCAACCGCGCCCACAATAAACGTGCTGCTCGCAGCTTCGCTATCTCCAATAAAAAATTCATGCCGATGCCAAAGAAAAACGACATCCGCGCACTCACCGCGGCAACATCCAGACCTTTCTTTTCAGCGACCCGCACGTATTCAAGACCATCCGCCAAGGTGAACGCCAACTCCTGCACCGCAGTGGCACCCGCTTCCTGCATATGGTAACCAGAAACTGAGATCGGATTGAAGCGCGGCAGGTGCCGGATCGTGTAAGCAATAATGTCGGCGACGATCCGCATCGACGGTTGTGGCGGGTAAATGTAAGTGTTGCGCACCATAAACTCTTTCAGGATATCGTTCTGTAGCGTACCCGTCAGACTATCTTGGGAAGCCCCTTGCTCTTCGGCGGCAACAATGTACATCGCCATCACTGGCAACGCCGCGCCGTTCATAGTCATCGACACCGACATGCGATCAAGGCGTACCCCCGCGAACAGAATTTTCATGTCTTCAACACTGTCTATGGCAACCCCGGTTTTGCCTACATCGCCGATAACATGCGGATGATCGGAGTCGTAACCACGGTGCGTCGCCAAATCAAAAGCCACCGACAAACCCTTTTGCCCAGCGGCCAGATTGGCGCGATAAAAAGCGTTCGATTCTTCGGCTGTCGAGAATCCAGCATATTGGCGTACGGTCCACGGTCGGCCCGCATACATCGATGCGTGCGGGCCGCGCACAAACGGGGCAAAACCGGGGAGGCCCCCTGAATGCTCCAAGCCCTCAAGGTCTGCAGCGGTGTAGAGCGCCCTGATAGCCAGCTCTTCGGCCCCACCGGTGCTTTGCGATAGCGGCGTTGGCAGCGCACCGCCTTGCAATTCAGTCTCAACTAAACGCTGCCAATCCTCTATCGTGTGTTTATCAAAACCGGCCACTATTCAGATCCTCATGGGGCTATGATTACTCTGACTTGAAGTTGGGAACATAACGGTTGGCACCATTCGCTGACCTAGATGGCTGCGTAAATGTTCAGTCAAAACGCAACACTTATTTATTCTCAAAGGCCTCATATCATCATGCAAGATGTGTCCCTTAGACACCTGCTCTTCGATACCCGATATCTAGACAAATCCTGCCAAAGCGAATTCGCGGATGCACGGAACGATACCGTGGATTGGTCCAGAAAATCGGCCCGAACCGTGCTGAGGGCACAGTCCGGGCCAGTTTGCAGAGATGCTTAGTTCTTATTTCTTCTTGCGTGCATCTTTGGCCTTCTTGAGGTCACGAATAATGTCGTAATCCTCAGACATCATCGGTACAAAGGTGTTCGATTTTACGTTGGCGAGAAATTCCTTCGCTTCTGGTGCGCCTTTAAGCCCTAGGAAGGTATCCGCAATGTTCTGCTTAATATCGTCACACAAGGTACTCCGATAGACGAACGGGTCTTGCGGAATCGGATCTGATTTCCAGAGAATGTTGACACCGTCCAAGCTCGCTTCGCCCTTCTCTACAACGTTGTCGAAACGATGCGATGCAACGAACGCAGCATCGACCTTGCCTTGCACCACCGCAACGGTCGATAGCTCATGGCTGCCGGTATAGGCAACTTTGCCAAAGTAGTTATCTAGGTCTTCACCGATGACCTTCGAGAACACCACACGCGGCAACAAGTTTCCCGACGTACTACCAGGATCGGTCAAACCCAGCGTGGCACCTCTGAGCGATGCGATGGTTGTGAATTTCGATCCTTTTTTCGAGATCAATACGCCGCGGTAGCCGGGGCCTTCTTCCTGCAAATAGCCCGGCTTCTTGGCATAGGTCGCAAACACCTGAACGCTGGGGTCTTTGGAGTTCGCGATGACGTAGGTGTAGGGACCCAGAACCGCGACATCCACGAAATGGCTTAACAATCCCTCAACAACCGACGCATACGAGGTCGGCATGAAGAACTCAATTTTCTTCCCCGTGAGCTTGGCAAGCCGATCCGTTACTGGCTTGTAAAGTTCAAGCTCGGCGACCGACTCTTCGGTCGGGATCATCGCGAAGGTCAGCGCGTCTGGATTTTCACAAGCGGCGAGCGCATTGTGCGACGAGGCTATCAGAACCCCCAGTGCCAGCCCTGCGACGATACTCAGGGTGCTCCGCTTTTTTCCCGACTGGCGGTTACGAATGTTTTTGATAACGGATATCATCTCTAGCTCCTATTAATTGGAGTCGAAACGTAGCCTCGGCGTATTACTGACTGGCATCTGTCGTGCTACTTCCGTTCACTGAACGCGACACCCATTCGCCGAGGCCTCTCGAAATACGAACAGCAGAATAACAGCCCTCTGGGGCCGAGGCAAGGAGAAGCCTTCTCCTGTGTTAGTCCAAAGCAGTAATGTCCCCTTTGCATAGAGGAGGGGTAACTACCTACCCCCAAGAGATAGGCAGTGGGCGACCTAAAGAAAGGAGGTTTCGATAGTAGCGAATGGGAGGGTGGAAATCACCGCTTGAAGCCACGCATGGATCTGTGCCCTCGCCACGGTTCGGAATCCGCACGCTGACTTTCTGTTTCACCTTCAGGTTCCGCAAGTCCCGTTCGGCCTGATTGTTAGTGAACGGGACTGTGGCATCAAAAGCGAAGGCTGTACTGGGGCTAGGGGCTTGGGGGAAGGGGGTAAAGTGTTTTATTATTGTGGATCGTTTTTAATGTCGGTCAGCGGCACCATGAAATTACTGCTGGAGGGTTCTTCTTCTCCGATACATCGGCGCATTTCCAATAGCAGGCTTCCCCCAATATAAACGTCTTTACCCTCCTTATTCTCCTGAGATGCTAGGCGTTGCCTAGCATCTCAGGATTAAAAATATTAAAAGATCCCAGAGCCCCAAGCTACGCAACTGCACAAAACCAATGCCACCTCTCCTCATCCCCTTAGGGAGCCTCCCCAAAGTATAGGACCGTGCTCAATCAAGCATCTTGAAGGATTACGAGTATATGATTTTTCGGCACTGCACTGACAAAGATCAGGACAACCAACCCCATCGAGTCCCACTTCGTCCTTTGCCACACTTCGGCATAGTGAATAAAAAAACAAAATGGCCGCTTGACGATCCGCGCTCTCACGTAGTCATACTTGGCGCAGGGGCAAGTAGGGCATCTTTCCCTTCAGGGGATCGTAATGGGAAGCCTCTTCCGTTAATCTACGACCTTCAGACAATCCTTGGAAAGCCATGGGATCGGCTTATTAACCGAGCTTCGCCGCCAAAAAAAGGATTTGAAGCCCAGTTCTCATGGATTCGTTCGCAAGGAAGTTGGGACGACGAGCTTGCCGGAATAGAAGAACAAATAGAAACCTACTTTGAGGATCTTGAACTACCAGACGAGGCCACGATCTACGATCATTTGGTACTTGGATTACGGCTGCGAGATGTTATCGCCACTTTTAACTGGGATCCATTGCTAATGCTTGCGCACAAAAGAAATCGAGAGATCGGCGAATCGCCTAATGCTCGATTCCTTCATGGGGGTGTCGGATTTGCTTCGTGTCAGCAGCACGACATTTTTGGTGCACCTGGAGAGCGGTGCCCCGACTGCCATGAGCCTCTTACAAAGAGTAGATTGATCTTTCCCGATGATAAAAAGGACTACACGAAGGACACATTTATCAACCGCGATTGGGAATTCGTGAAGGATACACTGCGAGATTCGTTTCATCTGACTATTTTTGGCTATTCTGGGCCTCAAACCGATTACAACGCTAGACGGCTTCTCCGTGATGCTTGGAATTCCTCTCCAGTGCGCGAATTTAGCCATGTTGAGATTATTGATTTAAAGAATAAAGATGCACTTGTGGAATGCTGGAAAGAGTTCATACCTTATGACCACACCATGATCAGGCAATGCTTCTGGAAGTCAACTATCGCCCAATGGCCGCGTAGAACTCAGGAATATAAACGATTACCTTCTCATTATGGTCTTTACCCTAACCCAGATGGACCTCTACGCACAAAGTCCTTGGCGGAATTACAGGATTGGCACATGCGGCTTGTCGAGGAAGAGGACAAAAATCAAGAATGATGATCTCGCAAAAATGCCCAATTGATCCTAGTTTGGCCATTATTAAAATCCGATAATTAATTCATAAAGTGTTGATATTCATCTATATTATTTTACGTGACAGAGCACAAAGATAGCCGCGATGACTTGTTGCGAAACCATCAAAAATAGCTGATCAGGCTTTGTGCAGGCGGGCATCAACCATCCGATCAGGGAACAGGAATACCGCAAAACCCTCTTACACCGAACACTACAGGCAGGCAGCCAGCCTCCGGCTTAACACCTAGCCGACACCCCTCACTACTAAAGAAAGCCCCATGGACCCCATGACAAGCGAAACAACCACCGCCGCTGCAAACGATCGCCCACAAATGAGCAACGCGGGCCTCACGCCGACTCATACGGTAAGCGCCTGTGATGAATACGGCGTAGTGCATACCAAGCACATTGCGGGCGAGTTTGCGCTGACGATCAAAGTGGATGGGCATACGATCGTGACACTGATGACGTTGGGCAGCCACCCCGAAGAGCTGACCTTGGGGTATTTGCGAAGCCAACGCTTGATCGATGCCCTTGAAGATATTGCTGCGGTTGTCGTTGACTGGGAAAAAGAAACAGTGGACGTTTCCACCAAAGAAGGGAGCGGCATCAGTGATTGGCGGGAAAAATTAAAGCACCGCATCGTTACCACCGGCTGCGGGCAAGGCACCGTGTTTAATTACACGCTGAACCAACTGTATGAACAGCCACTGCCCTTGATCAGCTTGCAACAGTCAACCATCTACCAGCTATTGCATACCATCACGCAATATAACGAAATTTATCGCAAAGCAGGGGCGGTCCATGGTTGCGCACTGTGTTGCGGTGCCTCAATTATGCGTTTTACGGAAGATGTAGGACGCCACAATGCAGCGGACACCATTGCCGGTTATATGTGGCTTTCGCAGATCAGCGGTGGCGATAAGCTGTTTTATACGACCGGTCGATTAACTTCTGAGATTGTGATGAAAGTCGCTTATATGGGGATCCCGGCGATTCTTTCGCGTTCCGGCATTACCCACATGGGCCTCGAGCTGGCGCAGAATCTGGGCATGATCCTGATCGCCAGAGCAAAGGGGCGCCATTTCCTAGTTTACAACGGTGTTGAATATATTATCTTTGATGCTATCCCCCGGGCAGCATCCTGACCCCCCCTCCAAACACCCACCGGGGACTTCGAAAAACCTCAACGGGAAGGATCCGGTGGGGAAAGGGGCACGATCAGCTGTAACGTAAGCCTTGTCAGGTTTGAGGGGGGCGCTTTTGCCATTAAGTCCGCATAACGCACTATACGACCAAGAGATGGTTTTGTTTTTGAGCTTTTGAGTCGCCTAACCCTGCGCCTGTTTCCCGGCTCATTTTCGCAAGGTGCGCGTCCCAACGGATGATCGCGATACGGCGACGGGCTGCAAAAAGAGGCCTGTACTACTAGGTTCAGCTTAGGCTGCGACCAAACTGTTCGTGGAAGCGAGTGTCAAAATCAGGGCGCAGAAAGTGGTGGTTCTGGGTACCTGGAGCGGCCACTTTGATCGCCCCCATCAACGCCGCGATGCGCCCGGTAGTATCCCAATCCATGCCAGCGGCCAGACCGTAAAGCAAGCCAGCGCGGTACGCATCACCGCAACCAGTCGGATCAACTTCCGCAGCGGCGACAATCGGTGGGATGGTTATCTCATGCTGGAGGGTATGGATAGTTGAGCCTTCACCGCCGTGGGTAATGATCAGTGCGGCGATGCGTTTCAGGATCTGCGCCTTGGTGGTGCCAGTGCGTCCACAAAATAGCGTCCATTCGTAGCGATTCAGCACCATCCAGCGGCAGCGAGCGACCATTTGCATCAGCTCAGGCGAGTCAAATACCCCGAGTTGCTGGCCTGGATCAAAAATAAACGGGATGCCCGCGGAGGCAAATTCCTCGGTGTGTTTGAGCATCGCCTCACGTCCATCTGGAGAAGCGATGCCGATGCTCACCCCAGAAACGCTGGAGACGCTGTTTATAGCAGCATGATTCATCGCCCCGGGATGGAATACGGTGATCTGATTCCCGTCGCTATCGGTAGTGATGAAGGCTTGCGCGGTGAATTCGGAATCGACGACGGTGATGAAATCACGGCTGATAGAACATCGATCGAGCCATTCCGCGTACGGTGCAAAATCTTTGCCAACGGTCGCCATGGGAACCACCGAGGCAGCGTTCAGCAGCCTCAGGTTATAGGTGATATTACCAGCGCAACCGCCGAATTCACGTCTCATCTGCGGGGCCAGGAAGGCGACGTTGAGAGCGCACGAGGAATCGATGTGATTATTAAATCGATCCTCAAAGTGCATGATGGTGTCGTAAGCCATCGAACCGCAAACTAATATAGTCATGCAATGCTCTCGGAAACAGAACGATCAGAAGCCGATGGTCGGCACTACGACATGCCAGCACCTGACCATCGCTTGGGTTGAGGGATGCATTGGCTCATCAGTCAATCACCGACTATCAGGAGAAGCGCTATTTTGCCAATGACTGGTAACGCCGACGATGCCAGTCAGCATTTTGTTCAAGCACATCAATGGCGGTCAGTCGTTTAAGATAATGCCCGATGGGGTAATCATCGGTCATGCCGATAGCACCATGGAGTTGTACTGCTTCTTGTCCTAACATGCGACCTGCGGTGCCGATAAACGATTTGGCAGCGGAGACGCGGCGCGCACGGTGACGCCAATCGGCGGTGGGGGACGCAATCGACTCGACCGCATCCCACGCCAATGATTGCGCCAGTTGGCATTGCACATACATGTCCACAGCACGGTGCGCGAGGGACTGGAATTTAGCTAGGGGTTGACCAAACTGGTGGCGCATTTTAAGGTAATCGAGAGTCATCCGCTGCACCTCCCACATCAGCCCAGAAGCCTCAACCGCCAGCATCGCGGCGCTGTGATCAGACTTCAGACGCAGTAGATCAAGCGTCGGTTGACCGACTGCGACAGCCGCCATGCGCGCCTCTGGGGATAGCCTCACCCCGTCCAGCCGCACCTCCCCAAACAACGTACCATCGTAGCCGCAGTAGCTCTCTATGGCCACCCCAGCGGCATCAGCAGCGACCACAAATAACGCCATCTCGCTGTCGTCGCTGCTGATGGGCTTTAGGTTCGCACTGACGATCAGATGCTGACAGGCATTGGCGTAGGGCGTCAAGTGTTTGCTGCCGGATAGCTCGTATCCTATGCCGCGCTGTTTAGCCTCGACCTGATTGGTTATCCCCGGCTTATCGTCCAGCGCGCAGACGACGATCCCCTGACCGCTGGCGATCAGCGGTATCAGGGTTTCGCGTTGCGTTTTGGTTGCCGCATTGAGCAGGATGCAGCCGCTTTCAACCACGCTCGCCTGATACGGTGAAAGGTAGCGCTTACGGCCAAATTGCTCGATCAGCACTGCTACTTGGTGTAACGATCCATCCAGTCCGCCGTACTGCGAGGGGAAAGGAATCGCGGTCCACCCCATGCTTGCCATTTGCCGCCACAGTGCAGGATCAAACCCCAAATTCTTGGCAAGTGCCGTTGGGTGTCGGGTGCCGCCGTTGACATGCTTCGTCAAAAAGCGCGCTGCTGTATCGTGCAATAACTGGGATTCTTCTTCGAGCAATAGCATGCGATCGGTGCGGTTCCTTGACGGTCAAAGACCCAATACGGCTTTGGCAATGATATTGCGTTGGATCTCGTTGGTGCCGGAATAAATCATCGTTTTGCGGTAGTTAAAATGGGCACGAGCGGCGAAGCCGGCAGCCTCAGTCGCAATAACTGTTGAGGAGCGCGTCAGCCCCAATGCTTCAAGGCCGAGTACATCGTGCAGCAGCTGTAAAATCTGGTTCTGTATTTCGCTGCCTTTGAGCTTCAATAACGACGCTTCAGCAGCACCACTGTCGGGAGAGAACAGCAAGCGCTGCTCGGTCAGTTCAAGTGCCTGCAGTTGGATCTCGATCGTAGTCAGCCGATCACCGAGCAACGGTTCGCTACGAAAGCGCTGTTTAACCGGCGGATGCTCGGCGATCAAGGTCCGAATACGCTGCAGGCTGCGCATCGAACGAGAGATTTCAGCGGTGCCGAAGCGCTCCAAGCCGAGCAAGTATTTAGCGATCTTCCATCCCTGGTGCAGATCACCGACAAGATTCTTGAGCGGCACCCGAACGTCGGTGAAAAACACATGGTTGATCTCCGGGCCGCCGCCGTCAAAAGTACGGATGGGCTGTACTTCAATGCCATCCGCATCCATATCCAACAGCAGAAAACTGATCCCGTAGTGTTTATGTCGCGAGCTGTCGGTGCGGAACAAACCAAACATGCGATCCGCCAAATGCGCTTCACTGGTCCAGATCTTAGAGCCGCTGATGCGATAGTGATCGCCATCACGCACGGCACGGCATTTAAGTGATGCCAGATCAGAACCGGCGTTTGGCTCAGAGAATCCTTGGCACCAGAAATCATCGGCGCTCAGAATACGGGGCAGGTACTCCGTCCGTTGCGCTTCGGTGCCGTGCGCAATGAGTGTCGGCCCCAGCATATTGACACCGTAAACCATTGACCTTGGGGCATCCGCGAGGGCGATCTCGCGCTCGAACACATAGCGTTGCGCATCGTTCCAACCACACCCACCGTACTCGACTGGCCACCCGGGACAGGCCCAGCCACGGCGATATAGCAGGCGATGCCAGCAGCGCTGGTCCGATTTTGATAGATCCATGCGCTCCGCAGCCACTTTAGCCCGAATATCATCCGGCAAATGGGTGCGGATGAACTCGCGAACTTCGGTGCGAAACGCTTGGATCGCGTGGTGGTTCAGCTCATGTTGCATACGCGTGATATGGCAACGATGGTTAACGCCCAGTTGGGCATTGCCGCGTGCAGCAGCGCCTCGAACGGGGTTTTACCGGGTAAAGGGGCTATCCAGCGAGCGCCTATCAGTTGCGTTGGGTAACCGACTCCCAACGGCTGCCATCCCCGATGGCTTTTCGTCGCCCGCAAGAGAACTTTCGGGTAGTTTGCGCAACAGACCTTATGGGTACCTCGAAAAACCTCAGCAGGATGGGGGTTGGGGGGAAGGACATGATTGCCTGTAATGTAAGTCATTGATTTATAATCCTTCCCCCAATAGGCAAGCCCCTTATGGGGATCATAGAGGCTGCATATCTAGGGAACGCGCCACGGCTTCAAATTCTCCACCGTGCTTCTCGCGGTAAACGATGCGGATAGGAAAATAGCCGAGTGAAGGAGCACACCAGAAGGTGGTTTGGCGGTTGTTGCTGCCCTTATAGCGCAAGACGTGGGCGTCAAGCGTCCCAAGGACGGTATCGATGCGCTCCTCTCCCAAATGCTCAATGTGATAGTACCTCAATCGCTTGCCGTCAGCGACCAGGTAATTCAGTTCTTGCTTTCCGCGTGACAGATCAATCATTACTGCGACCACGTAGCTCAGTTTATCAAGCGTCCCAAGGGGGATTTCGATCTGCCAAGGCTCACCGCCAGTGTCGTGGTAGGCGATGCGTTTCTCCCAGTCAAAACGGATGCGGACATAGCGTGCTTTTCTGCCGCTGCGTGAATAGTTGTATAACAAAGGATGTAGCTGGCCCGCTTCCTCGATCCATTCACTGCGTTCGATGATTTCTCCGTTGTCATAAAGCGCTGCCAGCTTCGATGGTACGGTATGGGAGGCAAACACGACAGTACCCGTGGTCGTCTCCTGGACCGACCAAACGGTCCTGGCAGCGACCATCCCATACCAGCGGAGATCGAATTCAGCGCGGAATTGAATGCTACTGGCAAACGCTGTGGATGAAACCAGCAGCGCGACGAAAAACGCCATCCAGCACAGTAACTTTGCGCCGCGGAATACCGCTCCCGTTGGCATCCAGACTGATCGCAATAGCAAAGGCACCACGGCAGCATGGGTTAAAAGTACCTGCAAACCCTTTAATCCTCAGCAAAATCATTGCCCGCAGCTTGCTGCGGTTTTGCTGGCGCACGTGGCGTCCCCCCTGAGGGTCGCGGTTTCGCACCCGGTGCCCTAGGTGGACGGGCCGCCCCTGGCGGTCCCGGTCGCGGGCGTGCACCCGGTGCCCCAGGTGGACGGGCCGCCCCTGGCGGGCCCGGTCGCGGGCGCGCACCCGGTGCCCTAGGCGGACGGGCCGCCCCTGGCGGTCCCGGTCGCGGGCGTGCACCCGGTGCCCCAGGTGGACGGGCCGCCCCTGGCGGTCCCGGTCGCGGGCGTGCACCCGGTGCCCCAGGTGGACGAGCCGCCCCTGGCGGTCCCGGTCGCGGGCGTGCACCCGGTGCCCCAGGTGGACGGGCCGCCCCTGGCGGTCCCGGTCGCGGTCGTACACCCGGTGCCCCAGGCGGGCGAGCCGCCCCTGGCGGTCCCGGTCGCGGGCGTGCACCCGGTGCCCCAGGCGGGCGAGCCGCCCCTGGCGGTCCCGGTCGCGGTCGTGCACCCGGTGCCCCAGGCGGGCGAGCCGCCCCTGGCGGGCCCGGTCGCGGTCGTGCACCCGGTGCCCCAGGCGGGCGGGCCGCCCCTGGCGGGCCCGGTCGCGGGCGTGCACCCGGTGCCCCAGGCGGGCGAGCCGCCCCTGGCGGGCGTGGGCGCGCCGCTGGAGCACCGCCGGGGAGGGAGCGTTCGCCACCGGCCGGCGGCGCGGATTTGGTACCCGTAGCCGCTTTGGGTTTTTTGGTCAGCGCCGCAATCGCCTGTGTTCTGGAGGGACGCAGTGGAATAATTTTATCGAAGCCGCTGATGTGAAAAATTTCTCTTATCGAATCCGTAGGCGAACATATCGCTATTGTAGCATTACGTTTACGCAGCAGTTTAGTCACCAACAGAATCGACCGAAGCCCCGCGCTGCTGATATAAGACAAGCCTTCAAGATCAACGATGACAGCAGTATCGGTAACGTTAATCGAGGATTTTAATCCCTCTTCAAACGCACGTGCATTCGAGCCATCAATGCGACCGTTAACGGTGATAACGACGGTTTTATCGTCTCGTTCAGTGGAAATTTCCATTAACTCTATTCCTAATTTAGACAACTACTGATGCGCATCTACCGACTGCCGATCGCCTAAAGTGCTGAAGATCGGGCTTTGGCGCTTTTGTGACCTCGGAAAACCACGAGGAGAGCCCTTTGGAAAGAGCTATCATCGCAGACTATACCCGTTTTTTTTAATGTATAACCCGGTAACACTTAACTCACATCAACGGCAATTTTTAGCAACAGCCTTTATAAGCGCCGTCGATTGGCTCCTTGAAAAATTTGATTGCAAAGCATGCCCCTCCAAACACCGCCAGCAAAGCGATCATCGCACCCACATAGCGAAACTCACCCTCGTGATCCTCCAGCGTGACCACTGATCAGTGCGGCGTCAGCCGAGGCTTATAGCAGATCAGAGACGAGGACTGTACTATTTGCGCCATCACCTTCGCTGCTTGCGCCATCACCTTCGCTGCGCTCCAGATTGGCGGTTTTGTAAAGAGTATCCACCACGGTTTTGATCATATCGTCTGCTATTACCGCTTCTATCTTAACCATCGGCATAAACTGAACGCTATACGTATGCCCGCGGTGCACCTCGGTATGACTCATGGTTTTATTAAAATACTTGATATCAGTCGCCATCATGTTCTCGATTCCAAGGCTGACCAGCGCCGCGTGCACGCTATCCAGTCGATAGGGGCTGATTCTTGCAGTAATTAATTTCATCGCGCAGTATCCCATAGTACGTTACGTGTACATCGAAAAAACCCTAAGGATGGAGTTGGTAAGGAACTGAGCCCAACGCTTCGCCCAACGCACGCTCATAACCACCCATCAACCGATACTCCCTTTCTCCAATAAAATGCATCCAAGCCGGTAGCCAACCAACGTCATCAGCAACGCCCCTGAAAAGGATGGCTGTACAGCGGTCACGTTGGTACCAGTGGCTGCAGCGACATATCATCCAAGATCATAGCCGCGCTCCCCGTGAGTCGATAGATCCAGCCCGACCCATTCCTCTTCCTCATCAACCCGTAACTCACCAACCCACACGCGAGTCAGCCTGACAATTATATACGTCACCACAAAGGTCCAACCCCCAGTCACCAATACGGCGATCAACTGTACGCCAAGCTGCTCCTTAATCGTCCCACTCTCAACGGATAAGCCGTTGCCGCCCCAAAAGGAGGTCGCCAATAGCGCCACCAGCAGCGAACCAATTATGCCGCCTACGCCGTGTACGCTGAACACATCCAGTGAGTCGTCGATGTTGAGCGAATACTTGATCCACGAGACGGCAAAATAACACGCCAATCCCGATAAGGCACCAATAATCAATGCGCCCAGCGGGCCAACAAAACCAGAAGCCGGGGTGATCGCTGCTAACCCTGCAATCACTCCGGTGACTGTGCCGATCAAAGACGGCTTACCGCATTTGCGCCACTCGATCAATGACCAGACAATAGCACCGCTGGCGGCACCGATATTGGTGGTGACGATCGCCATCGCGGCATTCCCATCGGCTGCGAGTTGGCTACCGCCATTGAAGCCGAACCAACCAACCCATAGCAATGCTGCGCCGATCGCCGTCATCCCCGGTTGGTGCGGCGGATAAAGATGATCAGGAAAACCACGCCGCGGCCCTACCATCGAAGCAATCACTAACGCCGCCACCCCAGCGGTTGCATGCACTACCAAACCACCGCCGAAATCCATCACGCCCAACTGACCAAGCCAACCTCCTCCCCATATCCAGTGGCAGATCGGGATGTACACCAGCAACAGCCATGCCCCGCTGATGATCAACACCGCCGTAAACTTTATGCGCTCTGGATAGGCACCAACAATTAGCGCTGGGGTAATGATAGCGAATACCATCTGAAACAGAACGAACACGGTGGTTGGGATTGAGCCATGCAAGGCATCACGTGTGATGCCGAACAAAAATAGATGTTCCAAACCACCGATAACGCCGTTGACGCTATTGCCGTAGGCCAAGGTATAGCCTACAAAAACAAACAACAACGCCGCCAAGCAGGCGATCGCAAAGCAGTGTATCGCTACCGATAACACGGCTTTGGAGCGCGCCAGCCCACCGTAGAACATGACCAATCCTGGCAATGTCATCAGCATGACTAAGGCGCTGGCAGCCAGCACCCAGGCCGTATCACCGCTGTCAAGAGCGCTATCTTGCGCCCCGACCGGGGTTGCTGATAACAGCAGCGGGAACCCCGCGCCGGCAAGCTGTAAAACGTACTTCAACATAGTCGATGGTCTCGCAAAACGTATTAATTGGTCCGATTGTGCTCATTATGAACACCCCAAGATAATTTATAACCTATTGGGTGCCTCGAAAAATCCGCTTTGCAGATTGTTTGAGGCACCCTGCGGGGCTTGTCTATTGGGGGAAGGGTCATAACTTATTGGCTTACGATGCAAGTGACCGCTCCCTTTCCTTCACCCCCCCCCCATCTCGCTAAGGTTTTTCGAGGTTCCCTATTGGTATTTATGGATAGTATTCTTCATGCAGCAATGCCTTGAGTGCACGGACAATAGCTGCCCCGGCCCTCATGGTCAGGCCCTTCAGTGAATAAAGGTACCATAGCATAGTCTCTATGGCAGATCAAAAACCGCCCTCACACATTCGACTGCCCTATTATGTCGCCGGTAAAGCGCGGAGGCATATCCTTTTTCCCGCCTACTGTCTCCTGTTGCGGCGCATGCGCCGCAACAGCGATTGCCTCAGAACCACCCGTATCGGCCAGTTGAGCGGCTGCCAATAAAGTGACTTCAGCAGCTCAGCAGCGACACCAAGGTATTTCCTTTCCGCTGTATACAACGCGGCGCGATTGAATGCAGCCCCCGCTCTTAGCCGCCGATAAAGGGCCGGTTGATCGGATAACAGCGGCGCATATTTGGCGAGGAGCGCATCCAGTGATGCATGCGCCCTGCACGGTACATAATTTATCCCCTGATAGTAATGCGCTACCGCCTGCCTGAGATAGCCGATGCGATAGCCGCCGAGTCCCATCCGCAGCAACAGATCCCAATCCTCGTAGCGCGCAAACTGCGTATCAAAACCACCGACAGCCAGCAGCAACCGGCGATCACCGATCATCGTAGCACCCGGACTCTGATAGCACCCCCACGCCAGCTGAGATAACGGCATGATGCGATCATACGGGCGGTTGACAGCGATAACATGTGGCGGCTGGCAGCTGACGACGACCATGATATCCGCGCAACTGACAGGAACTCCAGTGGTGTGCATAAACGCTACCTGACAAGCGGTTTTGTCGGGTTGCCAAGTGTCATCGCTATCGAGAAAGGCAACATAATCGCCGCAGGCATTCTCAATACCGGTATTGCGCGCCGCGCTGGCTCCCCGATTGGTCGGGTGGCGAATAACGCGCACCGCCCCAGCATACGGTGCAAGCGCGCTCGCCAAGTTGTCTCCAGAGCCATCGTCAACAACCAAAATTTCATCCACCGGTCGCGTCTGCGCCAGAACACTGTCCAGTGCGCGCTTGATACAGTGAGCGCGGTTATAGGTCGGGATAACGGTGCTGATAGAGGCGCTGGGATTCATGGGGCGAAGACTATTTTTCGGATTCGATGCGCCCTACTGGGTGTCTTATTGGGAAAAGGGATTATAAAAGATCTCAGAAACCTTGCCCAAAGCCATTCCAGAGCATCCAACGAAGCACAATAGCACGGCGCTAAGCCGAAAGCGCAGGCTGTACTGGGTGTTAGGGGCTTGGGGGAAGGGAGTACAGCGAGCGTTTAGGTGGGTTAAACACGCCTTCACCCTTCCCCCAATACAAACGGCTTTTCTACAAATCTCTCCGCAACTGCCAAGCGCAGCTTGTGCAGTTTGCGGATTAAAATATTAAAGGTCCCAAAGCCTTGCGCCCGCAGCCGCATTTCCAGAGCGACAAAGGAGTGGCGCTTTTTGCCGTCCATATGCATTTGCCTTGTTAGATGATTTCTAACTCTTATCCTCGTTATTGTTCGGATTATTTACGTTATCGAGACCCAGTAACTTAGTCGATTCATCCACTGGTAGCTCTTCAACATCTCGAAGCTTCCTTTCCATTGCTCTCGTGCGGACACCAGTTTTTTCTATTGTATTAGATGCTGTGTCAAGTTGCTTTTTAACCTTAGATAGTACTTCACCAAATTTACCAAACTCTGTTTTTACAGCTGAAAGGACCGTCCAGACTTCGCTCGATCGTTTCTCAATAGCTAATGTTCTAAAACCCATCCTCAAGCTGTTCAAAATAGCAGATAATGTTGTTGGACCAGCTACGACTACACGATATTGTTGTTGTAATTTTTCCACCATCCCAGGTTGTCTTAAAACCTCAGAGTAAAGTCCCTCGGTTGGAAGAAACATTATTGCAAAATCAGTTGTATGTGGTGGATCTACATATTTATCTGCAATATCTTTGGCTGAATTCTGTATTGAGCGAACCAATGCTGCCGTTGATTTTTCAACAGCTTCTGAATCCGCATTTTCAGATGCATTTATCAATCTTTGATAGTCTTCTTGAGGAAATTTAGAGTCTATTGGCAACCAGACTTCTGACGAATCACTTTGTCCGGGTAGGCGAATAGCATACTCCACTGTTTCACTCGAACCTTTCTTGGGCTGGATATTTTTTCCATATTGTTCCGGGGTTAACAGTTGTTCAAGAATATCAGCTATTTGAAACTCACCCCATGTTCCACGTGTTTTTACATTAGTGAGCATACGTTTCAGATCGCCGACACCGGTTGCAAGATTCTGCATATCTCCCAAACCGCGCTGAACAGCTTCAAGGCGCTCACTAACCAACTTAAACGATTCGCCAAGTCGCTTCTCTAATGTGCTCTGAAGTTTTTCGTCTACAGTTTGCCTCATTTGATCGAGTTTCTTTTCATTATTCTCTTGCAATGATTTCATCTTGTTATCAAGAGTCTCTCGCAGCTTATCCAAACGGATTTCGTTTGAATCTGCCAAGGACTTCACACGTTTTTCAACTGAGTGCAAATCATCTTGTTGGGATTTTTTCATCTCGCTGATCGTTTTTGTAACTGCATCCTGCATATTCTTTATTTTTTCGTCGTTACTAGACTGAATTAATTTCATCTGCGTTTCGATGGTTTCACGAAGTTTGTCCAAGCGACTTTCGTTCGAATCAACGAGAGATTTAACGCGTTTTTCAACTGCATCCATGCCTTCCTGATGTGATTTTCCTATTTCTGAAATTGTATTTACCACAGTTTCGTTTGTTACCTTCTGGGTTCCCGACACCTCTTCTCTAAGCCTCCGTGCGTCTTCTGCGGTTTCTTTTCGTGTCTCCCTAAATTCATCACGAACCACTCTCTCAGTAACTGCTCCGCTATTTGATCCTCGTTTTTTTATCACAGCAATAAGAAGCAGCAGCAGTAGCAGTAGCAATACACTAATGCCTGACAACAGAGGTGCTGACCAAATTAATATCTCATCCATTTTTCTATCTCTCAATCATTTTGGGTAATTTTTATCTAACGGGGCTGATAAGCGAAAAATTATCCATGCTATTGCTTGCACTATACTCATGCTACTTGAAGATAATCGTTTTTAATTTTAATTAGGTGCGCCTAACGGCACCACGAAATGATTGCTGGAAGGGTCATTGCTCCCAATTCCAGAGACGTCGCCCTCCACTATGCCAGAGCCTTACCCGAAGCCCTGCCAGAGCCTTGCCCGAAGCCCGAGGCCAGCACGGCGTCGAGGCGAGGGCGCAGGCGATACTGGGGTTAGGGGCTTGGGGGAAGGGGGTACCGCGTTTAGGTGGGTTAAACACGCCTTCACTCTTCCCCCAATACAAACGTCTTTTGTGCAAATCTCTCCGCAACTGCCAAGCGTAGCTTGTGCAGTTGCGGATTAAAATATTAAAAGATCCCAGAGACACCGCCCAAGTTCTTTCCCAACACTTTGGAATGACTCCGTTTAGCTCTCTGGAATAGCTTCGGGTAAGACTCTGGAATCTGAAGCGTTGTTTAATCCTGAAAAACAAGCTGCGCTTGGTTTTCAGGAGAATAAGGTGCGCCTACGGCGCGCCGTTCGCTGACCGGCGAAGACCGGTCAGCGGCACCATGAAATGATTGCTGGAAGGGTCATTGCCCCAATAGCCATAGCTACCTCCATCTATGCCGCCAATAGAATCCAAGTATCTGCAGGGCTACGTTCTGTAAATGCCTAACGGTCAAACTCAGCGACGCAATGGAGTGCAACAGAATTGCCGTCTGGTGGAGCGTCTTGTTAGGGCTTTGGTTGCATAATTGCGAATACAACTTCATCGCCGTAGGAACTATGCTTGTAGGTGACTTCAAGTCCGATTTCATCATAGAAGTAGGTTGCATGCTTCCTATCGGGCACGTCCAGTGTGATCTTAGAATTGTTTGCATACCCTATGAACTTTCTCTTGAATTCAGAACTATCGTCTACCGCTTCGAAGGTCAGTAATCGGCGAAAACTCTGTGAAAGAAAACTACGGCAGTCTTGGAACACCGTTATTTCTCTCATTTTTCTTTCTCCTAGTTCCCATATTAGGTATAAAACCCCCTTTCCCTTGGATCCATCAACATTGCGACTGTAGACATAGATAAAGAGATGGATTGGTACTAGATCTTTCTCCCGGAAATAAGTTGCTCTTCTCAAGCATCCTCCAAGTTTGCTTATGGGTAAGGCCGAGTCGAAAACCACCGATGCTGTAATCTGTTGATTTTGTGCCAATAAGGGTGTCTGGATTGTCTTTGCCCAAACCGATAGCAACAGCCTGTCCAGAGAATGCGGGGACTGCCACCAAAAATAGCAAACAGAATATCGTTTTATCAATCCACTTCATTCTTATGCCTCCTTTTAGCCCTAATGCCTCGCATCACCGGCAGCAAAAAGCAGAGCAAGGAACAAGCGCGCGCTTTTTGCTGCCGGTGTGCATGTGATTGTTATGTGATTACTGTTCTTCAAAGGTTGTATCTTGCTAAGGTTTGGATTCGTGATATGACTTCTTTTCCCAATGTTAATAACCCCTCGCCATTGTTTAAATATTTCACATAGCGAATGTGATACAGATCAAAAGGAACGTCATGGTCTGATTGTGCAATTAATATAACTTCTTTACCTAGTGCGTGAGCAATTCCCGCTTCGTAAAATACGTTTGGATTTCTGCCAGAGCAATCACATATAACTACCTTTGCCTTTGCTATCAAATCCACTATATCTTGAATTATGAAGTCATGTTTCCAGAAATTATTTGCTTTTACGCAATTAAATCCCACCGAAGTAACAGCAGTCTGTATTGCATCATATGCATTATTGAACTCAGCTTGAAATGGCATCATTACAGACACAAGACTTGAGTCCTGGTTGCCGAGCGATTCAATATTGAAAACTGAAGGAGTTAGAATATTTTTTTGTTGGTTTAGCAAAAGAATCTTGAATAAATCGGCTTGATTTACTTCCCAATGGGTATGCTTTAGAGTGGATTTACTTATTCCGAGTTGCGCTGTGTATTTTTCTAGATCTGTATTTGATATTGGTCGTATGCTTTCATCAATTGCATATTGGATTTCAGTATCTCTTGAGTCTTGGTTAATGGCGATAATGTGAGCAACTTTTGCAAATTGAAGACCAGTACCGCCAGTTTCCGTAACCAACAATGCAGGTACCTTGTTTAGTTGTGTAATATCAAGCTTTCCATTGGTTAGGAACTGTTTCCCCAGTTCGTCCTTCTCTTTAATATAGATTCGGCTGTTAGAAATTGTATCAGAGCCCTCTGCCCATCCTTCATACGCTACGAGCAAGTGAAACATTTTATCCCCTACAACCTTCTAGATCTATTTGACACACCCAACAGCACAATAAGCGGAAAATTATCCATGCTATTGCTTGCACTATACTCATGCTACTTGAAGATAATCGTTTTTAATTTTAATTAGGTGCGCCTAACGGCACCACGAAATGATTGCTGGAAGGGGCATTGTCCCAACTCCAGAGCCTTGCCCGAAGCCCTGCCAGAGCCTTGCCCGAAGCCCGAGGCCAGCACGGCGTCGAGGCGAGAACGCAGGAGATGCTGGGGTTAGGGGTTTGGGGGAAGGGAGTACCGCGTTTAGGTGGGTTAAACACGCCTTCACCCTTTCCCCAATACAAACGTCTTTACCATCCTTATTCTCCTGAGATGCTAGGCGTTGCCTAGCATCTCAGGATTAAAAATAGAAAATTCCAGAGCGCCGCCCTCCACCATCCCAGAGCCTTGCCCAAAGCCCGAGGCCAGCACGGCGTCGAGGCGAGGGCGCAGGAGATCCTGGGGTTAGGGGTTTGGGGGAAGGGGGTACCGCGTTTAGGTGGGTTAAACACACCTTCACTCTTCCCCCAATACAAACGTCTTTTCTGCAAATCTCTCCGCAACTAGCCAAGCGTAGCTTGTGCAGTTGCGGATTAAAATATTAAAAATCCCAGAGCACCAAACGCCACCTGCACCTTTACACGCCTCACTTATTGCTGCTTGGAGTCGCTAAACATCAGTGTATGTAAGCGGCGATTGTCGGCCTGTATAACCGTCAGGCACCAATTGTCCATGGACATGGTTTCGCCGACCTTAGGCAACCGCTCCCAGCGATGCAGCACCATGCCGCCAATCGTATCGAATTCCTCATCGCTGTAATGGGTGTTGAAATAGCGATTGAAATCGGCGATCGGGGTACGCGCTTGGACGGTAAATTGGCCGTTGCCGTCGGCGCTGATATATTCATCCTTGTCAACATCAACATCGTGCTCGTCATCGATCTCGCCGACAATCTCTTCAATCACATCTTCAATGGTAACCAAGCCAGCGACACCGCTGTACTCATCGACAACGACCGCCATGTGATGGCGCCGTGAGCGAAATTCATTCAGCAGCGTTGTCAAACGCATGCTTTCTGGAATGAACACCACCGGGTGCATCACATCGCGCAGATCAAAATGTCCATCGCTAGGATGGGCAAGGTGATGCAACATGTCTTTAGCCAGCAAAATCCCCACAACTTGATCGCGACTATCGCCGAGCACTGGAAACCGCGAATGCCCCGATTCGATCACTTCGTCAATGAACTCGCTGGGCAATTGATCTGAGCGAACGCTGACCATGCCGGCAGCCGGCACCATGATGTCTCGCGCCTGTTTGTTCTCGACTTGCAGCGCACCTTCGATCATACCTAAGACCTCGGCGTCAAACAGGTGTCGCCGCTCGGCACCATGCAGCCACTCCCTCAACTCTTCGAGGTCTTGCGGCTCGCTAAGACCCTGCAACCATTTACGCCAAGGCGAGGGTTTAGCACCCGAACCACGTCCGCGATCACTCACTGTGTCACCTCATAAGGGTTGGTGAACCCCAGCCCATCCATTAACGTCGCCTCCAGCCATTCCATGTGCTGCGCTTCGGCTTCTGTCTTGTGATCGTAGCCCAGCAAATGCAGCGCGCCGTGGATCACCATATGCGCCCAGTGGGATTCAAGCGGCTTGCCTTGCTCCTGCGATTCGCGCTCGACAAGCGCGGCGCAGATCACGATATCGCCTAACGCCGGTAATTCAAAGCCCGATAGCGACGGCATGGAAAACGACAATACATTGGTTGGCTTAGCGTGACCGCGATAACGCTGGTTCAGCGCCGCAGATTCTTGCAGATCGACGATCCGCACGGTCCATTCAACATTCACGATCTGTTGGTGGGCGAGTACATGCTTTGCCCATTGACGCAATCGCTCAGGCGGCGGCGATGAGGCCGTGGCGACCGCCTGTTGCACCGCTATCACGGACATTTGGGCATTAATGGCACCGGCGTCTCATGCGGCGCGGGCGCGCCGTCACCGCTTTGCGTTGCCGTGCTCATTGCCTGTTGTGACTGGTAAGCATTGAGGATCTTGATCACCAACGGGTGGCGCACCGCATCATCGATGTCGAACCAAGTAAAGCTGATCCCCTCTACGTTACGCAACACCGTCGCCGCATGCTCCAAGCCGGATGGCATCCCAGGCGGCAGATCGACTTGGGTGATATCGCCGGTCACCACCGCAGTGGAACCAAACCCGATGCGCGTCAGAAACATCATCATCTGCCCAACAGTGGTGTTTTGCGCTTCGTCAAGAATGATAAAAGAATCCTTCAGCGTGCGGCCGCGCATATAGGCCAATGGGGCAACCTCCAAGCGGTTGCTGTCGAACAGTTTAGCTACCTGCGCGCTGTCCAGCATGTCGTACAACGCATCGTACAAGGGACGCAAATACGGATCGACTTTCTGCGCCGGATCGCCGGGCAAAAAGCCTAAGCGCTCACCCGCTTCAACCGCTGGGCGCACCAACACCATACGTTGTACGCGGCGCGCTTCAATCGCCGCTACCGCACATGCCACCGCGAGATAGGTTTTTCCAGTACCGGCGGGGCCGATCCCGAAATTGAGGTCATGCGTGTAGAGGCTTTCAATATAGCGCGCCTGATTGAAGCTGCGCGCACGTACTTGGCTGTTGCGCAGATTGATGATCGCGTTCTTTATGTCAGGCGTTTCACACGAAAGATTTTGGCGGTGCTCGGCTTCATTGACCTGATGGATCGCCAGATGGATATGCTCTCGGGTGATCGTCTCAGCCTCGGCTTCATGGTAGATCAGCTGCGCCACTTTGCTTGCCGTAGCCACCTTCTGCGGCGCGCCGACAATACGCAAGCTGTCGCCGCGGCAGGCAATCCGTACATCCAGATACTTCTCCATTTGCCGCAGGTAGTCATCCATCGGGCCACAGAAATTCACCAACCGCAGCGTTTCAGCCGGTGAAAGCTGCAACACCACAGTATGCTGTTGATCAGTGCCTTCTAACGCCATTGCGTGGATTCGATTCGATTGCATACCCGCTTACCCGCGGGTAAAGTCATCGCTGGCTCTTTGCGTGTCACAGCGTGGCGGACAATGCACTACCATAGCCCATCGCAGCAAAGAACTCAAAATCCGATTGCACCCGTGACATCCTCACCTTGCACCGCGTCATCGATCAAGCGGCGGCGCACAAAGCGGGTTGCATCACGAGGTGACGCAGCCTCCCAAACCGGCACTGGTCATTGAAAGTCATGGTCCACACCCGCGCTTCAGGCAGGAAGATAGATATTGAAGTGTTTTCTTATGGCACCATCGACAGCAGCGGAGAATTTTGGGTGGTGCTGTGAAAGCAACGCGTGTTTGCGCTCGATGGTTTGCTCGATCAAGTCGGGGCGCTCGGCCTCGTTCCATTCTTTGGGCGACATGCGATTGGCGAGCTGCGGATAAACATAGTGTGATTGCATGACTTGCAGCGTATGGGCGTGGCCTAAGTAGTGCCCAGGCCCCTCTAGGCAAACATTGCGAATTGTATCAAGGGCAAGATTTTTTCGGTCAACTTCAATGCCGCGTACGCAGCGCAGGCATTGTCCGAGCAGATCATTGCCCAAAATCATGCTTTCTAGGCAAAATCCCAGCAGTGAAGCGTGCATTCCCACGCTTTCATAGACTAAGTTCAGCCCTGAGAGCCCTGTCATAACGTTTGAGATAGCTTGTTCCCAGCCGGCTTGCATATCCGGCAGCTTGGAATCCGCGATACCCGCTGCGGCCCCGCCGGGTAAGCCATAATAGCGCGCCATCTGGCCGCATCCAGCACTCAGCAAGGCTTGCTCGCCAGAGCCGCCGGACATCGCACCAGTGCGCAAATCGGAGACGAACGGCCAGGTACCGAAGATGGCTGGATGCCCCGGGCGGAGGGCGTTGACATACACCAAACCGGCAAGGCACTCGGCGACCGCCTGCACCACCGCCCCGGCGATCGAAGCCGGCGCTGTCGCCCCTGCCTGACCTGCGGATAACAACAACACCGGCATCCCGCCTTTGACGCATTCCTCCAGCACACCACAGCTCTCGGTAGCGAATTTCATCGGTGGGACGACAAAGCAGCAGGAGTTTGACACGAAGGGGCGGGCGCGCCACGCGGCTTCGCTGCCAGCGATGCAGTGCAGCATCTTAAACGCTTCGGCAACATAACTTTTTTCGGTAAAGCTGGTACCGACATGCTTGGCGGTGCCGCGACAACCAGCGTACAGCGTGTTCATATCCATATCGAAGTTGTCACTGACGTCACGACAGACCATCGGTCGCTGTAAGAAATGCACGTTGTCCAGACTATCGGCGATGCGCGCCGCGTTGAACAAATCCTGCAGTGTGGAGTCACGGTATTCGCGTTTTTCTGGGTCCACCAGATGCACCGCCGCGCCAGCCGTACCGTAGTGAACCCGATTCCCCGACAGCAGCAAATCGCGCGCCGGATCGCGGGCAAAAAGAAACATGTCGCGCGCTGCGATCTTCAACGTATCTTCGACCAGAGACGGCGGGAAACGGATGCGCCCATCAGCGCCGGCCAGCGCGCCGGCGGCGGTCAGGATGCGCACCCCCGTCTCGGGTGCATCGCATAAACCGATGTGCTCCAATATTTCCAATGCCGCAGCATGAATCAAGTCGAGGTCGGATGGTTTTATGGGGTTATAGAGGCCACCTTCAAGCCCGGGGTGAATGGGTCTCAACGCTTCGGACAACGGTGCCGCGCGCAGCGCTTTGCGTGCCTTGCGACCGCCGGCGCGACGCCCGGTTTTAGTTGTGTTTTCAGTCATGCGAGTGCTTCCCTTGCGTGATGCGGATTATTGATTTAATACCCTTTCCCCAATAAGGCACCCCTTTAGTCAAAGTCGTCGGCAAGTGCTCGAATCTACCCGCCACTGGCGAGATATTACCTTAAGGAAGCTCGAAAAACCTCAACGGGATAGGGGGGTGGAGAAAGGGGCACGCTCACCTGTTACGTAAGCCAATGTTGCATAGCCATCGTTGGATCCTATCACAGCGTTGCCCAGAGGGAACATTTTTGTTTTTTGCTAACATTTTAATTCGCTACAATGATGCCGTACTGGGACTTGCTTTCTGGCATCTTTTGCCAACCGAAGCATCCGTTTGAGCATCATGAAGCAGCGCTACGCAGTGAAGCCAATAACCAACCCCGCTTTCGCCCACGCTGGGAGTCGCACAGCGGATCACGATCCGAGCACCACAGAGTTCACTGCGATGTTGGATACGCCCCTGTCACGGCGGCGTTTTCTGCACCGCAGCAGCGCTCTCGGGTTCGCCGCTTGGGTCTCTAGCGTGGGGTTGCCGCAAACCAGCACCGCGGGCGCGGGCGACTGGCTGGAATTCACGCCGGTTGCAGCCAATCGGCGCGATACAGTGACTGTTCCGCACGGTTTCAGTTGGCATGTAGTCGCCAGCGTAGGTGATCCGTTATGGCGCCACACAGCCGCGTTTGATCCCGTAACGCGTGGCGACGCCGCCAGCCAACAGCGCGCGTTTGGCGACCATGCGGATGGCATGGAGATGTTCCATATCGACGGCCACAGCGTGATCGCAATTAACCATGAATCGATTTCAGTACAGGCATTGTTCCCATCGGGAAAACTACTGACCGCAGACGATGTGAAGAAGGGAAAAGCCGCCCACGGGATCAGCATTGTCGAGATCACGCAACGCCGGGGGCGCTGGTCGGTAGTCAAAGATTCCCCCTATAACCGTCGTATTACCCCCGATACCCCGATGACCATAGCCGGGCCGGCACGTGGTCACGCATGGCTGCAAACGGCAGCCGATCCAGCGGCTACCCACACCTTGGGAACGTGGAACAACTGCGGCAGCGGCAGAACCCCTTGGGGCACTTACCTTACGTGCGAAGAAAATTTTGACAACTATTTCTCGATCAGCGATCCGACGCTGACGATCAGCGCGGCGCGGCGGCGCTACGGATTCAAACACCACGATCAGGGTTACGCCTGGGCGGCGGTTGATTCGCGCTTCGACCTCGCCAAACACCCCAATGAAGCCAATCGTTGCGGCTATGTGGTTGAAATTGACCCGGTAGATGCCCACTCGACTCCGAAGAAGCTGACCGCACTTGGGCGTCTGAAGCACGAAAACGCCGAGTTGGTGATCGCTGACAATAACCGCGTGGTGGTTTACCTAGGAGACGACGAGCGTGGCGAGTACCTCTATCGTTTCGTCTCCTCTGGTACCTACCGCGGCGATCAACGCGACCGTGATTTACTCGATAGCGGTACCTTGTATGCGGCGCGTTTTGACGCTGCTGGGCGCGGCGAATGGCTGGAGCTTTCCCCTGCCGCCACTGGGCTGCGCTCGGCAGCCGAGATCTGCATCCACACCCGCATGGCCGCATCAGCGGTCGCGGCAACAACCATGGATCGCCCCGAGTGGGTCGCCAGCAACCCGCATCAGGCGGAGGTCTATTGCGCGCTGACCAACAATAAGCACCGCGGTAAAAAAACCAACACAGGCGGCGACAAAATGCCGCTAGGCGGCCCCAATCCACGCCTCAAAAATCGCTACGGGCAAATCGTGCGCTGGCGACCTGACAATGGCGATCACAGCGCGGCGGGGTTTGCTTGGGATCTGTTCGTCGTCGCCGGCAACCCGGCGATACACAGCGATGATCGTAAGGGTTCGCCGAATATCAACATCCACAACATGTTCAACTCCCCAGATGGACTCGCTTTTGACAGCCATGGTGGATTGTGGATCCAGACCGACGGCAATTTCTCCAATCAAGGCAACTATGCCGGGCACGGCAACAACCAGATGCTGTTCGCCAATCCCGCCAGCGGCGCTATCAAACGCTTTATGGTTGGGCCCAATGGCTGCGAGATAACGGGCTTATGCTGGAGCTTTGATCGCAAAACGATGTTCGTCAACATCCAACATCCAGGAGCGCTTGTGGACAGCCATTTCCCGGCGGGCGGCAATACCCCGCCGCGCTCATCACTGATCGCCATCACCCGCGACGATGGCGGGGCAATGGGCTAACAGAGCGCCCTCATAGCCCGCACGGGGGAACATGCCGATGCTGCCAGCAGCACCCAAGACAGCCGATGCCAGCGGTCTGACACGCGATTTCGACTGGCGTGATCCGCTGCTGCTGGCGCAATTGCTGACTTCTGAAGAGCGCATGGTGCGCGACAGCGCGCATCAGTTTGCACAGCAAAAATTGCAGCCACGCATCCTCACCGCCTATCGTGAAGCCTCATTTGATCGCCGCGTACTGCACGAAATGGGCGAACTGGGATTGCTTGGTCCAACGCTCAAGGGATACGGTTGCGCCGGCGTGAACCATATCAGCTATGGTCTGATAATGCGCGAGATCGAGCGCGTCGATAGCGGCTATCGCTCTCTCATGAGCGTGCAATCGAGCTTGGTGATGCACCCCATTTATCGCTACGGCAGCGAAGCCCAACGCGTGCGCTATTTACCGCGCCTAGCAAGCGGTGAGTGGCTCGGCTGCTTCGGTCTCACCGAAGCCGATGCCGGCTCTGATCCGCAGGGGATGCGCAGCCGCGCGCAGGCCGTCGATAGCGGTTTTGTGCTGAACGGCGGCAAGACCTGGATCAGCAATGCACCGTTTGCTGATGTCCTGCTGGTGTGGGCTAAAAACGAGCAGGGACGTATCCACGGCTACCTTCTGGAGCGCGGCATGGATGGCCTTGAGACACCGACGATTGAGGGCAAATGCAGCTTGCGCGCCGCGCCGACAGGGCAGATATTAATGCACGATGTGTTCGTCCCCGCGACCCATCGACTGCCCAATGTTGAAGGGTTGAAAGGCCCTTTCAGTTGTTTGACGATGGCGCGCTACGGCATCGCCTGGGGTGCACTGGGTGCCGCTGAGTGCTGCTGGCATACAGCACGCGATTACACGCTGGCGCGCAAGCAATTCGGCAAACCGCTGGCGGCCAACCAACTAATCCAGAAAAAACTAGCTGACATGCAGACCGAGATCAGTCTCGGCCTGTTGGCTTGCCATCGCGTCGGACAGTTACTTGATCAGGGGCGCGCCGCGCATCAGGCGGTATCGCTGTTGAAACGCAATTCAGCCGGCAAGGCACTGGAGCTTGCGCGTAGCGCGAGAGACATGCTCGGTGCCAACGGGATCGTTGACGAATACCACGTGATCCGCCACGTGATGAACCTTGAAACCGTCAATACCTACGAAGGCACGCACGACATCCACGCGCTCATCCTTGGTCGCTCCCAAACCGGCATCAGCGCCTTTTAGCCAGCGCCCCGGCCCGCGGTTTGGCGAGTGCGCTTTGCCGGGGGAAGAGGGGCGGAAAACGCACCCTCCCGGCTTGGTTTTTCGAGGTTTTCAAGGACTATTTTCCGCCTGTTTCCGTATCATTTGGTACCTGTTGCAGCAAACCTTCGGCGTCCTGCATACCAGCACTGTCGATCTTGTGCAGCAGCCGCAGTACCTGCTGATCACGCTGGTGGAGCTCCTGTTGCGTCGACAGCTGATCATAGACTGCATCCAGCGCCACCATGACGGCTAGCTGCTCGTTGTTCAGATACTTGCCCGCCTGCTGCTTATCGTGTATGCGCTGCTGCAACAAGCGCGCCGCCTGTTGCAGCAGGTCGCTTTCATCGGCGCTGCACCTCACGGGATACTTGCGATTCATGATCGTCAGCGTAAGTTTTTGCTGCACCATGGTTTATATCCTGGTCGCCGCGCTCAGCGGCCCGCTTCCAGCATCTTGAGGCGCGCCACGAGCGCTTCAAGACGCGTCTGCGCCTCCTGCTGGCGCTTGATCAGCTGCGCACGCTCTTTGCGCAAGCGTTGCTGTTGTAGTTGTAGTGCCCGATTTTGTTCGGCAAGCGATCGGCAGAGCGCGATCAGGCGATCGATCCGAGTCTCTAAACGGCACAGCGGTGCATCCGCGGACACGCTATATCCTCTTCAGGGGACATCGAAAAACTGGGGGGGTTAGGGAAGGGATTGTTTTATTTTTATTAGGCGCGCCGGCGGCGCGCCGTTCGCTGACCTCTCGATCCGCTCAACGGCACCACGAAATGATGGCTGGAAGGAGCATTTCCCCAATAGATAAGCCTCGCAGAGTCCCTCGGAAAACTAGCGAAACTGGTTTTTCGAAGTGCCCTTCAGGTGTTGGCAGTTGCGCTTGAGCGGCTTGACGCCAGCATGGTTGCGGCATACCAATCGTGGAAGCGCGCCACATAAGACTCCATTGTGGACAACGGCCCCGGGGCGTAATACGCCGAATTGATGCCACGTTGGTTATTACTGATGATGGTTTGATCAGCCTGCGTGGTGACCTCCCACAGCCAGCACAGACGTGCGCAATCGTAATCTACCCCGGCCTTGGCGTCGCTGCGCACCAGCCAGCTGAGGGTAACTGTCGAGGACTGCACTGTCAGCGGTTTAAAGCAATACACCACGGCATAATCGGAATACACCAGCAGGAAGCTGAAAGCACCGAAGCTGACATCCGAGGCACCGCCGTCATAAGCACTGAGCTTACCCAGCAGCGGTGCCGCCGGTTTCCCATCCTCGGTGCCGCTGAGGTAGCCTGAGTAGAGCGGATAGCGCCCATAATAAAGCTCCATGCCCGATGCCGTCTTAGTATCCACGGTGCCATAGCCGATACCGGTGGTACACGCCTCCATCGCGTGGCGTAACGCCAGTGTACGCTGCTCCGGCTCTTTGAGACTGTGGCTACGAGCGTACTCTGGATGAGCTGGCGCGCAGTGATAGCATTCGTGGTAGTTTTCGATGGCGAGCTTCCAGTTCGCCGCAATGGTATAGCTGCGGGTTGCTGCGACGTGCGTTGCGCCAAGCTCAAACGGTGCCAGATGGACAGCGATCGCCGAGGCGTCAAAGCGTTCAGCGGCGGGATTGAGATTGATCCACAACAAGCCTTGGAACTCGGTTAATGGCACGTGCTTCAAGCCAAATGCCGCAGGATCGAAGTCGCCCCCCATGTGCCGTTTGGATCTCAGTTTGCCGCGCAGGTCATAGACCCAGCCATGATAACCACAGACAAAATTGCACGTATTCCCCTGTGGATTTAAACACACCCGCGACCCACGGTGGCGACACACATTAGCCAGCGCACGGACAACACCGTCGTCGTCGCGCACGACAATTACCGACTCGTGACACAACTCAAACAGAAAATAATCGCCACTTGCGGGGATCTGGCTGGCGTGCCCTGCATAAAACCAGCTATCGTTGAATAAGCACTCCCACTCACGCGCATAGAACGCCGTCGAGCGATAGCACGCCGCCGGCAGCGAATACGCCGGACGCCGTGCTTTCAGGATCGCGACAACCGCATCAGCGTACGCTGCCGGGGCCTCCTTCGTGGCGTACACAGCCCCTGTCGGGTGGCTGATTAATGGTTGAGTGCTCACTTGAAATGTCGCTAAGTAGTGGGGGGATGGATTGTTGGTCACACAGTGTTTGAACTAACCGTTGGGGGAGGAACGATACCAACGGGCACCCCGAAAAACCAGCTTCGCTAGCTTTTCGAGGTGCTCTGCGGGGCTTGTCTATTAGGGGGAAGGATTATAAATCAATAGCTTACGCTACAGGTAAGCATATCCCTTCCTCCAAAACCCCATCCCATTCAAGGTTTCTCGGGGGGCCCCAAAGAAAATAATCCGCCACAGCGAAGATTAAGTAGCAAACGCTATTTTTCTGAAATCAGCATTGGATTTTAATAATTCATCATAGGTCCCACTATCAACAATTTGGCCTTGATGCATAAAGTAAATGACATCGCATTTTTTCACAGTCTGCAGGCGGTGGGCAATCATTACGATCGTTTTGCGGCACGGCAAATCATTGATTTGCTGCATAATTAAAGTTTCAGTAACAGCGTCTAAGGCGCTCGTTGCTTCGTCCATAACCAACACCTCTGTATTATGATACAAGGCTCTAGCAATACCAATTCTTTGCCTTTGCCCGCCTGAGAGTTGTACCCCTCGCTCACCTAAATGCGTACACATACCGTCCGGCATAGCGGCGACGACTTCATCAAGCCACGCCCATTTGATAGCCTGTTTAACTTGCGCTTCGTCAATTTTATCTTTGATTACGCCAAACGCAATATTTTCCATCACGCTCGCATCTGAGATAAAAATATCTTGCGGTACTGAGCTGCATTGACTATGCCAAGATTGCATATTAGCGGCATTAATAATTTGATTATCAACCATTAAACAACCTTCATCAGGTTGAATAAGACCTAATAGAATATCAATTAAAGTTGACTTTCCCGCGCCTGAATTCCCAACCAAACCAACCATTTTCTTGGCTTTGATGTTGATATTAATATTATCCAGTATTTTATCTTGACGATAGGAAAAGCTAACACCTTTCAGCTGAATAGATTGCTTGATATTTTCAAGTTGTTCGCGTGCTGTAGCATTGCTTTTGTTTTTTTGCGCTGTCGCATTAAATAAATCACTTTTAACATTATTAAAAGCAACAATACCGCCTCTTAGTGTTGATATTCCATAATATATTTGCTGAAAGGCAGGCAGCAATTTAATTCCAGCCAAAGCATAAACACCTAATATTGGCAGTGATTTTGTTAAATCATTATATTGATAGAACAAATAAATAATTGTTAAAATTGTAATAGAAAACCCCATTAATTCAATAAAATATTTAGGGGCTCCAGCTAGCACTACATTAATCGTTTGACTGCGCGCCAACTGTTTTCCTGCGCGCTCGAAATATTGATTAAACTTAGCTTGGCAATTTAACAATAGTATATCTTTAATCCCCCCAAAAGTATCATTCATGGATCGCAGGCGCTGCTGGTTTATTCGAGATATTTGCTTACTATGGGAAATTAAACGGTATTTTACCACTTTAAAAATCAGCAGATACGCCACGGCAAAGCCAGAAAAAACCAACAGCGTCAAGACAGGTTCTAGTATCATCAACCAAATTAACAGAAAACTCGCGAAAGTAACCCGTGTATTGATCTGCATCAATGGAGATATTACTTCATTACTAATCCGCCGACATTCGATAAGGGCATTATTTATTAACTGAGTGCTATGATGTTTGGTGTGAAATAACCAAGATCTTGATAAATAGTACTGATATAAAACATCTCCTAATTCAACATGTACTTTATTGGCAAATAAAGCAATATGCCATAGAGAAAAAATATTGATTAACGTTGAAATAAAAAGAAAACCAAGAAGACAAAAACACAAATAAATAATTAAATCATTGGTGTTACTGATATTGACAAAGTTAGAAAAATAGACCAAATAAATATTCTCTTGTAAAATACTTATATTGGTTAATAATGCAATAAAGCCTCCAATTAAAGCAATGCTGATATTTTCTAAAAATACTGATACCACAATCAGTATTTGCACTTTAAGCAGTTTCCCTTGATAAGCGGACAGGCATTGCCACAGCGCTTTCAGGTCATCTAACATATTCACGGATCCGCAAGTGAGGCTTTCAATACAGCCTGAGTTTCTGGTATAAGTTCTGGGTACCGCCTGATTGTGTAGCGGTGCACAGTTAGCCTTGACGATAGGCACTAGCACCACCATCAAGGCATTAGGAAGATCGGAAAGGGCACCTCGAAAAATCCGCAACGCAGGTTTTTTCGAGGTGCCCTAAAATAAGAAACAGCGCGACCATCTTGGCACCATAATACACCCCAAAGACCACCCACCGCGCCTTTTATGTAAAACCTGATTGAGGTTTTAACGCACCGCACGATGACGGAGGGAGGGCGACCGCTAGGGGTACCCTGCAACCCTTTCCCGTCTGTTTAGTCCCTTATTCAATCGGATTATTACCAATCTTAGTTGGTCATCATTTTAATCGACTGCGGCAAGCCTTGCGCAGCCTCTCCGATAAGCTCAGATCCGCTGCCCGTTTGTCTGCTTTTGCCTGCTTTTGCCTGCTGCGCTGTTTTAATCACCCGTAAAAGCTATCGAGGGTACCCCGAAATCCCCCCGTACTGAAGTTCAATGGAGGAACAGATGTATCTGTGCAAGGGGTGCTTTCGAAATTCAAGACGGGATGGGGGTAATACGGGGTAAATCTTCTTCCCTGACTTGAGAATGTCCCTTTTTTTCAGCCCTTTGGCCCATTTTTGGCGTCACAAGGCACCAATCCCAGTCCGCTGCAAATAAGTCAGCCGTCTTATGCTATAACAGGCCGCTACTCATCACCACAGCAAAACGCGCTCGTGGCTGGTATTATTTGCTAAGTCCAGTACCGCATCAAAGCGCTGGGCGTCACTGCTGGAGGCCGTGTCCGTTACCGCTTTGCTTGGTTTTTTGAGATGCCATCTTGGGATTTAGCTGGGCATGGGGCGACGCTGCCGCAAGTGCCGCAAAATCAATATATTCCTCCAATTGAGTCAGCCGAACGCTTGATTTATCTAACTTTAGGGAACCTCGAAAAACGGCAACGGGTTGGGGGAAGGGATATGGTTATCTGTTCGATTTTGATAGCCGAGCGTTTCATCATGATCTTCTCTCCCTAGGGGACCAAAGGTAGTTCTGTTATATCATGCCCTCCCTTATAATTATGAGGTCTTTGGAGACACCCTACAGACCCTTTCAACCTATCGTGGGGCAACTGCTCGAAGAGAGCTTTGGCAGAAAACCCTGAAAAACAACGACCACGCCCGCAAAAAGCATGATAGGGTACCTCGGGAAACTAGCTTCGCTAGTTTCCCGAGGTACCCTGCGAGGCTTGTCTATTGAGGGAGTGTTATAAATCATTGTTTTATTTTTAATTTAGGCGCACCGTTCGCCGACCGGCAGGGCTGGTCAACGGCACTACAAAATGATTATTGAAGGGGCATTTCCCCAATAGATAAACCCCTTATGTTGGACCGCTGTGCTTGAACTTTAACTTATGAAAGAACACTACGACCCGCAGGCAGTTGAAGCAGAAGCACAACGCTTCTGGGACGAAACCAGAGCGTTTGCCGTATTCGAAGATGCGACAAAAGAAAAATTCTACTGTTTGTCGATGTTTCCGTATCCCAGCGGTCGGCTGCACGTCGGGCACGTGCGCAACTACACCATCGGCGATGTAATCAGCCGCTACCAACGCATGCTCGGCAAAAACGTACTGCAACCCATGGGGTGGGACGCGTTTGGCCTACCGGCGGAAAACGCCGCTATGGCGCATCAGGTTTCGCCCAGCGCTTGGACTAAACAAAACATTGTCGATATGAAGCGCCAGTTGAAACGCTTAGGCTTTGCTTATGACTGGAGCCGCGAATTAGCTACCTGCGATGCGTCTTACTACCGCTGGGAGCAATGGTTGCTGACTCGCTTGCACCACCAAGGCGTGCTATATCGGCAAAATGCCGAAGTCAACTGGGACCCCGTCGATAAGACCGTGTTGGCCAATGAACAGGTTGTCGATGGGCACGGCTGGCGCTCTGGCGCGCCCGTCGAGCGCCGCCAGATCCCGCACTGGTTTTTGAAGATTACCGACTACGCCGAAGACCTGCTGACTGCGTTGGACCGATTGCCCGGTTGGCCAGAGTCAGTGAAAACGATGCAGCGCAATTGGATCGGGCGATCCAGCGGGCTTGAGCTTGATTTTGCGGTTGCCGACAGCGATCACACACTACGTATATTCACCACGCGACCAGACACCCTGTTTGGCGTTACCTTCATGGCCCTCGCCCTCTCCCATCCGCTGGCATTGGCGAGTGCGCGCAAAAATCCAGCGTTGCAGCAGTTTATTGATGAGTGCCGCGCCGGGTCGGTCGCCGAAGCGGCGACCGAAACCGCAAAGAAGCGCGGGATGGACACCGGTCTTGTGGCACTCAACCCGATGAATGGTGCGCAAGTACCCATCTTCGTCGCCAATTACGTGCTGATGAGCTACGGCACCGGTGCCATCATGGGGGTACCAGCTCACGATGCGCGCGATCACGAATTTGCCCGCGAACACGGCCTTGCTATTCGCCAAGTGGTTGCACCAGCAAACGGCGCTACGGTCAATGTACAAAGCGAGGCGTTTGTCAGCTACGATATTATCACGGTCAATTCTGGCGAGTTCAGCGGCCTTGATTTTAATGCCGCGGTTGAACGGATCGGTAACGCTGTCGAGCAACACCACAGCGGTAAGCGAAAAGTCAATTACCGCCTGCGTGACTGGGGGGTGTCGCGGCAACGCTACTGGGGCTGCCCGGTACCGATTATCCATACCGCTGATGGTGAGAAAACGGTGCCCGACACCGCACTGCCAGTAGTACTGCCGAGCGCAAGCGATACCGCGCCACTCGCGAAACGCCCTGAATTTCTCTGCACTGTTGATCCCGACACCCAACAGCCCGCCGAGCGCGAGAGCGACACCCTTGACACTTTCGTCGAATCATCATGGTATTTCGCACGCTTTGCTTGCCCCGACAACGACCAGGCGATGCTAGATGAACGCGCCAATTACTGGCTGCCGGTCGATCAATACATTGGCGGCATTGAGCATGCGATCCTGCACCTTTTGTATTCACGCTTTTTCTGTCGCCTGCTGCGCGCCGCAGGGCTGGTTAATATCGATGAGCCATTCACCAACTTACTGACCCAGGGGATGGTCGTCGCGGAGACCTACTATCGCGTAGAGATCCGGGCAGGTGGGAGTGGCAAAAAGATCTATTTCTCGCCCAGCGAGGTTGAGATCGAGCGCGATGGCAAGGGCGCTATCGTCAGCGCTATACTGAAAACCGATCGGCAGCCGGTAACTGTTGGTGCGATTGAGAAAATGTCCAAATCAAAGAACAACGGCGTTGATCCAGAAGTGCTGATAGCCACTTACGGTGCCGATACAGTGCGCCTTTATATGATGGAAACCTGCCCCCCTAACCAAGCGCTGGAGTGGTCCGACAGTGCCGTCGAAGGCGCGTCACGTTTCCTTCGCCGCTTATGGCGCCTCGTTTATGCACACGTCAGCGCGGGCGCGGTTGATAGCGAGGCGCTCGCTGCGAGTACGCTGGTGCTGACCAGCAAACAGCGCCGCTTGCGTCGGCGACTGCACCAAACCATCGTTAAGGTCAGCCATGACATCGGGCAGCGCTACCGCTTCAACACCGCCTGCGCTGCTTGCCGTGAGCTGTTAAATGAGGTCAACAGTTATCCGCAGCGAGGCACCGTCGATCGCGCTATCGTCCATGATATACTATCTACGGTTGTGCTCATGCTGTCACCGATCGTGCCGCATATTGGTCACCAACTGTGGAACGCTCTGCAAACCCTAGCGCAAAAAACGGCTGCCCATCAGGACCCTGCCCGATCAGTAAAAAGTCACGCGCAACCAGCGCAAGGGCAGCAACCCGCGTGGCCCTGTGCGGCGGTGATAGACGCCTCTTGGCCGGTTGCCGATCAGCACCTACTGGTGTCGGATACCGTGTCGATCGTGGTTCAGGTTAACGGCAAATTGCGTGGTCATATTACAGTGCCGACAGATGCCGACAGAAGCACCCTTGAACAACTGGCGTACGCCAATCCAAACGTTGCGCGCTTTATCGCTGAACGCGCAGTGCGCAAAACCGTGATTGTGCCGCAACGTTTGATTAATTTTGTGATTTAGCGGCCCCGTCTGCGGGAACGAGAAACTCCTGCATCAGTAGCTTCTCCCTGCCGGTTGCCCTTGGTGCCTCACATGGAGATTCTCAAGCAGCCTCTCAATCCAAGATGATGAGCGAATCCACTCCATTCAGTTCTTCTGAACAAGAATGATGCGCTTGCCGCGAAGCCGCTGAACTCATTTGTCCCAGCGATTGCCACGCCATGAAATAGCCCCTTGAATATTTTGATGTTTCTACTATCTCATACGCTTTAACATAGGACATATTTTGTTTGTGCCGCGGTGCGGCTTATGCAAAGCTCTCCAATACCCTTATCTGTTTATATCTCCGTAAAAAGAACAGTCTCTTTGATCCATCTGTTGTTGACTTGCCGAGAGGCGCGTGTATGAAAACCATGGGGTTTGAAAAATATCGAGCGTTTCCACCGATAGATCTACCCGATCGTCAATGGCCGCAGCGCACGCTTACAAGCGCTCCGGTATGGTGCAGCGTGGACTTGCGCGACGGCAACCAGGCGCTGATTCAGCCGATGGATGCAGGTCGCAAAATGCGCATGTTTGAAACCCTTATCGGCATGGGCTTCAAAGAAATCGAAGTGGGATTCCCATCCGCCTCACAAACCGATTTTGACTTTGTACGCCAGCTCATTGAAGAAAACTGCATCCCCGATGATGTGACGATCCAAGTGCTCACTCAAGCACGCCAACATCTGATCCAGCGCACCTTCGAAAGCTTAGCCGGGGTCAAGCGGGCGATTTTACATTTATACAACTCCACCTCAGAATTGCAACGACGGGTGGTGTTTGACACCGACCTCGCCGGCATCACGGCGATCGCTGTCAACGGTGCCAAAATCGTCCGTGACAACGCGGCACAGATGCCACACGCCGATATTCTCTACCAGTATTCACCGGAAAGTTTTACTGGCACCGAGCTACCGTATGCGGTTGAAGTCTGCGAGGCAGTATGTGCGGTGTTCGAGCCGACGCCAGAGCGCAAGGTCATCATTAATTTACCCGCTACTGTGGAGATGGCGACACCAAACATTTACGCCGATCAGATCGAATGGTTCAGCCGCCATTTTCGCTACCGTGATCGCAGCATTATCAGCTTGCATCCGCACAATGATCGCGGTACCGCTACCGCCGCCACGGAGCTTGGCTTGCTGGCCGGTGCCGAGCGTGTTGAAGGCACCTTATTCGGCAATGGCGAGCGCACTGGTAACGTAGATGTGGTTAACCTCGCGATGAACCTGTGCTCCCAAGGGGTCGATCCAAAACTCGATATATCATCAATCGACGACATCAAAGCCGTTGCTTTGCACTGCAACCAACTGCCGATACACCCGCGCCACCCCTACGCCGGCGATCTGGTATATACCGCTTTTTCAGGTTCGCACCAAGATGCGATCAAAAAAGGGATGAACGCCCTTGAGCGCAGCAACAGCACCCTTTGGGAAGTACCCTATCTGCCGATCGATCCGCAAGACGTCGGGCGCACCTACGAGGCCATCATCCGCGTTAACTCGCAATCTGGAAAAAGCGGTGTCGCCTACATTATGAAAACCGATTATCACTTGGATATGCCGCGTAATTTACAGATTGCGTTCAGCCGTCATGTACAACAGGCAACCGAAGTTTCGGGGCAAGAGATCACCTCAGCGCAGTTGTGGCGCTTATTCCAAGACATTTACCTCCGTCTTGATGGGCACTACCAATACCAAGAGCATTGGAGCATTCCCGATCCCGATCATCAAGGGATGCGGCGACTAACCGTGAACCTGCGTTGCAATGGCGCTCTGCAAACCATTGACGGCGTTGGCAATGGCCCCATAGCAGCACTGGTGGATGCACTTGCAACCTATTACGGTATTAATATTAATGTCATCAACTACCACCAGCACGCCCTTGGGCATGGCGACAACGCAACCGCCATCGCCTATATTGAGATGAGTTCAAAAGATGATCAGAAAACCGTTTTCGGCGTAGGAATGAATACGAACATCACCACCGCCTCTTTGCAAGCCGTGTTTTGCGCCATCAATCAATTGCAATAAGTAGGGCCGCCCCAGTTGGTGCTACCGCCGCTTGGCAGCTTATTTTTACGAAATGGCATCTCGAAAAATTGTGAGCTTGTTGGGAAAAGGGACATGAAAACTGTCCTTGACAAGACCACTTTTGCATCGCTGGTTAAAAATCTAGAGCACTGCAAACGGATATGGATTGGCTTCAGCGGCGGTGCTGATTCAACCGCTTTGCTGTATCTGTTTTGCTCTTGGATAAAATCGATACCGCAAAGCCCCTTGATCAGCGCCCTACACATTCATCACGGCTTACACAAGGAAGCGGATGCGTGGGCTGTGCACTGCCGCACCGTTTGCTCTGGGTTAGATATCGAGTACCACGAACAGCGGATTGCTGTCCGCCAGGTTGCTGGCAACAGCAAAGAGGAGATAGCGCGCAAGATGCGTTACGCTACGATTGCAGGCTTGCTGGCCGATGAGGAGGTGTTTTGCACCGCTCACCACGGTGATGATCAAGCAGAAACAGTGCTACTGCAATTGCTGCGCGGCAGTGGTCCGGAAGGGTTGGCGGCGATGCCGGTATGGCGTCGACTCGGGGTGGGGTGGCTGCATCGACCACTGCTTAACGTAACAAAGGAGGCCATCACAAATTATCTGAAGCGTTATCCTATGGTGCGTATTGTGCATGATCCGAGTAATGTCGATCAGGCTTTAGCGCGTGCTTTTGTGCGGCACCGCCTAGTGCCCTTACTGAAACAGCGCTACCAAGGTATTACCAAGGCGCTGGTACGCAGCGCACGCTTGCAGCAGACCGCTGCCGAGGCTCTCAAAGCACGTGCCGCCGAGGACCTGATGGTAGTACGTACACCCGGCCAGAATGCCTTAAGCTGCGATGCCTTAGCCACCTTGCCACGCCCGCGCGCCAGCGCTGTGATCCGTCTGTGGATTAAACTGGAAGGGCACCCTTATCCACGTTCAGAGCAGCTCAATACATGGTTAGAAAGTGCATTATTGGCAGGTCCTGATCGAGAGCCATTAATGCAGCTTAGTACCATCGAAGTGCGGCGCTACCGCAGGTATCTTTATCTTGTTAACCCGCTATCAGAATCAGCAACCAAAGCACTTAGAGTAAAACATTGGTTATGGACGCCGCCAGTACAGCTTTTTTTACCTACTGGCATACTATGCGCTGTATATACCAAAGGCCCGGGGCTGCTGCATGCTAATCTCGCCAATCAAACGTTGTGTGTTCGTTTTCGCCAAGGTGGAGAGCGTCTTAAACTATCAATGGAAAGCAAAACCCGACCGCTAAAAGACCTGTGGCAAAAATACGCTGTCCCACCGTGGGAGCGCTACTGCATGCCATTGGTTTATCGCGACAAGCAATTGATCGCAGTAGCAGGACTTGGAGTCGCCAGCTGCGTTGCCAATCAGGAACACCAATTTGGCTGGAAGCTGTTGTGGAAAAAGGATGAAAAACACTGCTAATCAGCAGTGGATATTCTGTGCAGGAAAATCAGGACGCACGTTGATGCGATAATTAGTCACCTATTATCCACATGCTGACAACCACGTTACAGACAACATTTCAAGCGCAAAGTTGCATTCCAGGGTACCCAAACACTACTCAACAAAGACCCATCAGAGCCTACATAACCCACCGATTATATTATACTTTGTAGCTTATCACTGGCATTTTTAAGGCAGCCAAACAAAACTCACCGAGTGCCCCTAACGGGATTATCCACAACGTTAATAACAGAAACAATTTCATTTTAGATTTAAAAACTTAAAACTATTGTTATGAACAGCAGAATTGCCTTTGCGGCTGGAACGGTTTGGTCAGTCTCACGAAAGTAAGCCTACGCTCCTCCCGCAGTCTCTTCATTCGCTATTGGTTAAAATACCTATCTACGATTAATGATCTTCAATACGTTGAAAAAAATTATCGGTAGTCGTAACGACCGCATGGTCAAGACCATGCGGCGCGGTTTAACTTCAATTAACCAGTTGGAGCCGCGCATGCAGGCGCTCGACGATGCCGGTTTAAGGGCGCTGACGCCCCAACTGCAAGCCCGTTACCGGGCCGGAGAACCCTTAGAGAAGCTATTACCGGAAGCCTTCGCGGTCGTGCGTGAAGCAGCGCAAAGAACGCTGCAGATGCGACATTTTGATGTGCAGATGATCGGCGGTATCGCATTACATCAGGGTAAAATCGCTGAAATGCGCACAGGGGAAGGCAAGACCCTAGTGGCTACGCTGGCGGCCTATCTGAATGCGCTCAGCGGCAGTGGCATCCATATCGTTACAGTTAACGATTATCTGGCCAATCGCGATGCTGAGTGGATGGGAGAGATTTATCGTTTTCTCGGCATGTCAGTGGGGGTTGTGGCACCGAATATGGCTCTGGAGGCCAAGCGCAGAGCGTATGCCTGCGATATCGTTTACGGAACCAACAACGAATTTGGATTTGATTATTTGCGCGACAACATGGCTTTCCGTGCCGTCGATCGGATGCAGGGGGAGCTTAGTTTTGCGATCATCGATGAGGTGGATTCGATTTTAATTGATGAAGCTAGGACACCATTGATTATTTCTGGTCCGACCGATGAAAGCTCAGACCTGTACATACGAATCAATAAAATAACCCAGCATCTTGAGCGGCAGATCGAAGAGGACGGTGCGGGTGATTTCACTGTTGATGAGAAACATCGCCAGATCCACCTGACCGATAACGGTAATCAGCGGGTTGAAGAGCTGCTGGTTAGCGCTGGCATACTGAACTCCAACGACAATTTGTATGACGCCGCGAATGTTACGTTATGCCATCACCTAGACGCCTGCCTTCGGTCGCAGGTGCTGTTCGCCCGCAATGTGGATTATATTGTGCGTAATGGTGAGGTGATTATTGTCGATGAATTTACCGGCCGTACGATGCCGGGACGGCGTTGGTCGGATGGTTTGCATCAGGCAATAGAGGCTAAAGAAGGCGTAGCAATACAAAATGAGAACCAAACCTTAGCCTCTATTACATTCCAGAACTATTTTCGCCTGTACGACAAAATCGCGGGCATGACGGGAACAGCTGAAACTGAAGCGCAGGAATTTTTCCAGATTTACGGTTTGGAGGTGATTGTTATCCCAACCCATATGCCGATGATAAGAGAGGATTTATCCGATTTAGTGTATTTAACTAAAGCTGATAAATTCAATGCGGTGATTGAAGATATCTGCGATTGCCACAGCCTACAACAGCCGGTGCTGGTCGGGACGACTTCAATTGAGACCTCTGAGCACTTGTCACGCCTGTTACGCAAGCAGGGTATTGAGCATCAGGTGTTGAATGCCAAACAGCACCAACGGGAGGCGCAGGTCATTGCCGCAGCGGGACGTTCGGGGGCGGTTACGATTGCAACAAACATGGCCGGCCGCGGTACCGACATCGTTCTTGGCGGCAGCAGCAAGGACGAGTTAGCTGCTGCTGCCGACGATGCTGCAGTTGCGGCGATCCAGTCCGATTGGCGACAGCGCCACGAAGCGGTTTTGGCGGCGAGTGGTTTGCATATTATTGGTACTGAGCGGCATGATTCACGGCGCATCGACAATCAGCTAAGAGGGCGCTCTGGGCGTCAGGGAGATCCTGGCTCATCGCGTTTTTATCTGGCTCTAGAGGACGATCTGATGCGCCGTTTTGCATCAGATCGGGTAGCAGCGCTGATGAAGAAACTGGGCATGGAAGAAGGCGAAGCGATTGAACACACGCTAGTCACCAAGGCGATTGAAAATGCACAGCGCAAGGTCGAGGCTTTCAACTTTGATATGCGCAAGCAATTACTGGAATACGATGACGTTGCTAACGAACAGCGAAAAGAAGTCTATGCGCTGCGTAACGAATTGATGTCGGAAGAGGATATTTCTGAGCGCATCAAGACCTTACGTGAAGAGCATATCAATCACCTGTTGGACAGTTGCATACCACCTAAAAGTATGGAAGAAGAATGGGATCTCGCAACGCTTGAGCAGGCTTTGAAGCATGATTTCGAACTTGAGTGCACGATCAGTCAATGGCTTGAAGCCGATCAAGACAATCAGTGGTATGAAGAAACCATCAAGCAGCGTATCCTTGAGATGCTGGAGGACAAACAGCAACAACAAGAGCGCATTGATCCAAAGCGCCTGCGGCAATATGAAAAACTGATTATGCTGCATGTACTCGATCACTTATGGAAGGAGCACTTGGTGTCGATGGATCACCTACGTCAGGTTATCGGCTTACGCGGCTATGCACAAAAAAACCCGAAGCAAGAGTACAAGCGCGAGGCGTTTGAGATGTTTCAGCGGCTCAGCGTGCTCATCAAACAGGAGGTGATTCGCTATTTGGCACACGTAACGATGCCGACAGTCGAGCAAATCGCCGCCATAGAAGCCGAGCACCAGCGCCCGCAAGCCGTTGAAGCACGACACGCCGCTGCGCCATCAGAAACGGGTGCCGAACACCATAAAGAAGAGCCAAAGCCAATGGCTACCGGCGACGGTGCTGAGGCGGGCACGTCCGAGGTGGCTAAACCCTATATCAGGATGCAGCGTAAGATCGGTCGTAATGAACTCTGCCCGTGTGGTTCAGGAAAAAAATTCAAGCATTGCCATGGAAGGCTGCAATAATGCCAGCAGTTGAACCAGCATCGATCAGATTATCACCCGTGCGAGGGGTGCGCATTGCGGTTACTACGTTGGGTGAGGGGCGGCAACAGCGCCCTAATTTGACCCTCTTTGAACTGCAATCCGGTTCAGCAGTGGCGGCGGTATTTACGCGCAATGCGTTTCGTGCAGCACCAGTGTTGGTTGCCGCTGAGCATTTAGCCGAGGGCGATACACAGCCGCCGCGGTATTGGCTTGTCAACGCCGGCAACGCCAACGCCGCCACCGGGCAAGCAGGGATTGAAGCCGCTAAATATTGTTGCCAGCGCGTAGCTTACCATTGCGCTGCCAAAGCCACGGCGGTGCTGCCGTTTTCTACCGGTGTTATCGGTGAGGAGTTGGATGTTGCACCGTATGAAAGCGCTATCCCGCGCCTAGTCGCTGGTCTGGACGAGCAACACTGGGAGGCTGCGGGCGATGCGATACGCACCACCGATACATGCATCAAAAGCGGGAGTTATCGCTTCGAGATCGGTGGGATAGCGTGTACGATGACGGGGATTGCCAAAGGCGCGGGCATGATCCAACCGAATATGGCGACGATGCTGGCGTTTATCGCCACCGACGCCGGTTGTTCGCCCGCGATCCTGCAAACGGCCCTTAGCGAGGCCGTTAACAGCAGCTTCAATCGCATCACCGTAGATGGGGACACGTCAACCAATGACGCTTGTGCTTGTGCTGCAACTGGCGGCAGTGGCGCACCGCAGGTCGCTACCACTGGCAGCGCCGACTATGCAGTCTTGCGCAACGTTTTGCAGCGCTTGTGCCATGATCTTGCGTTGGCCATCGTGCGCGATGGCGAAGGCGCGACCAAGTTTGTAATAGTGGAAGTGTGCGGCGGAAAAGATAGCAGTGAGTCCCTCGCGGTCGCCTATGCTATCGCTGACTCAATGCTGGTTAAAACCATGTTGTTCTCAAATGATGCGAATTGGGGGCGATTGATCATGGCGATTGGCAAGTCCGGGTTGACGGCGCTCGATCCTTCGTGCGTGCATGTGTCGATCAACGATGTGGCGATCGTGTATGCTGGGCAACGGGCAGCGTCGTATAGCGAAGCAGCCGGTAGCGCGGTGATGGCGGCGGCTTCGTTGCATATTGTCGTTGAACTCGGACGCGGCAGTGCAACAGAGACGGTTTACACCTGCGATCTATCCCACGACTACGTCTCCATCAATGCCAGTTATCGCAGTTGAACCCTGCGCTTAGCAGCAGCGGCTGAAGCGGGACAATGGGGCACCGTATTAGGGTGTTATATTGCTGGAATGGTACCCTGATGGGTGTTTTTTAGGCGAGTGCATCAAATCGCTAAGTGACCACCGATGGCTAATGAAAAGACAACAGCCCGAGCGCAACACTTTGCTGATCGCATTATTGAGCGATGCACTGAAATCGGTTCGTGGCTGGCCGTTGGACTGGATCCGGAGTTGAGTCAATTCCCCCAATGCTTGCAGCGTCAGGTCTTGGCGAAGCACCGCACAATTGAAGAGACTATCTTTGAATTTAACCGTGTATTGATCGATAGTACGGCACCGTTTGCGGCGGCGTTCAAGCCACAAGCGGCATTTTATGAGCAGTATGGAAGAGCCGGCCTTGCGGCGTTGGAAAAGACGCTGACATACCTTCGGGACAATGACCTGCCGGTTATTTTTGATGGCAAAAGAAATGATGTTGGGCACACAGCGAGTGCGTATGCGAATGCGTGGCTCGCCGCCCGCCGGCCGTTCATTGATACCCCCAATCCGTGGCGCGCAGATGCTATAACGCTAAACGGTTATCTTGGCGAGGATAGCATCCGGCCATTTCTCAGTGTCAGCAAAACAGCGGGTGTGTTTATTCTAGCGAAAACGTCCAACCCGTCGGCTGAGGAGTTTCAGGATGTGACGATACGCCACGAGGGCCACGAGGTCCGTACGGTGTTTGAGCAAATGGGCGTGCTGGTGGCCAAGTGGGGAGAGCAGGCGATTGGCGCAAGCGGTTATTCACGGGTCGGTCTAGTGGTCGGTGCAACCTACCCCGATGCGGTACGTAGGTTGCGCAAGATAGCACCGAAAGCATTGTTTTTGATGCCGGGCATTGGGGTTCAGGGCGGTAGTATGGAGGCCGTCGCGCTGGCTAGCGACAAGCGCGGGCTTGGTTTTCTGGCAGTAAGCGCCAGAAGTGTTATGTACGCCTTTGACGTCACCCGGGCCGAGGCGCTTGAAACATGGCAGCAGGCGGTTGCCACGGCCTCGGCGGCTAAAGCGCAGGCACTGCAAACGCAGTTAAGAAAGGCCTTGGGTAATCGTTGTCATCCATAACGCGCCCGTAGCTCAGTTGGATAGAGTACCAGGCTTCGAACCTGGGTGTCGGGGGTTCGAGTCCCTCCGGGCGCGCCATTGTATCAAACGCATAAGCAAACCAGCCCGCTTGGGTCGGAAGCAGAAAATGCTCCCTTACCCTTGTGGGCTAATTCCTCAGCCTCACCACCTGCCACTTTGTTGCTCTTTGCTTCCCCGTCGCGATAGCGAACGAGAAGTCGGTACAGCGGCAAGCAGGGCAAAGCACCTCAAAGGCAACGACAAAACCGCCGTTGGGAGCCTCCAGTTGATCATCCGTGGAGCCGCTTGGCGCAGGCAGTGGCAAATTCAGAAATGTTCTCAAGGGGTATTTCTGAAGGGGACATTTTAGCTTTGTGTTGACATCTCTTAGCTTACCCTTACACAGGATACAGGACAAGACTGGGCGTTTATCCTAATTATTGTGTACAATTCAACTGGCAGACTCTATTCCGGCACTCTACCAGCAACGCTGGCATGGAAAAGAGCCGCTTTTAATATTGAAGCGGACCTAGAGTGCCCGATGATAGATTGCGCGGTCATCGTTAATAGATCCAATCATGGTACTGTCTGCTCAAGGGCACCTCGAAAAACTGGCGAGGCTGGTTTTTCGAGGTGCCCTCATCGTGCTATATTTGCTGAATACTATATTAATCAATGGCTTGCGTAATTATCTTAGCACCTCTTCCCCCACATCCCATTTCAGGATTTTTCGAGCGTCCCCCAGATAACCCACCCCTAGTCAAGCTCACTTCTACCGAGTGCACCGCAAAAGTAGATCGATGACAACTTCTCCCCACCAGACAACGCCACCAGAGCACCAATCGCGCAGTCATTTTGACGCGCAGTCGATGAGGTCGCAATTTCCAGTGTTGGCGCAGGAAGTCAATGGTCAGCCGCTGGTCTATCTCGACAGCGCCGCCACCAGCCAGAAACCGCAGCGCGTGATAGACGCGATAGCGGGCTACTATATGCGCGACAATGCCAATATACACCGTGGTGCGCATGCTCTCGGTGATCGGGCGACGAAGCACTACGAAGACGCCCGCGAGCTGGTGCGAGCGTTTATTAATGCCGCAGCCGCTGAAGAAATCATCTTCACCAAGGGGACCACTGAGAGCATAAATTTAGTTGCGCAGGCGTATGCTCGTCCGCTCTTGAAGCCGGGCGACAATCTGATCATCTCGGTAGCGGAGCATCACTCCAACATCGTTCCATGGCAAATACTGCGCGACCAGAGCGGTGCTGAACTGCGCGTAGCACCAGTATGGGACGATGGATCCTTGGACCTGGATGCCTATGTCAAACTGCTCGATGAACGCACCCGGGTAGTGGCGCTGAGCCATGCGTCGAATGTGCTCGGTTCAGTTAACCCGATCGCGGATATTGTCGCCGCAGCCAAGCAGGTCAATGCCGCGACGCTCTTTGACGGCGCTCAGGGGATCTTCCATACTCCCTTGGATGTCGCTGCGCTTGGCTGCGATTTCTATGCCTTCTCAGCGCATAAAATCTTTGGCCCTACCGGTTGCGGCGTATTGTATGGACGTAAGGCGCTGCTGGAGGCGATGCCACCTTACCAAGGTGGTGGCAACATGATCCGCAATGTTAGCCTTGAGCGCAGTACATGGAATGACTTGCCGTATAAATTCGAAGCCGGTACGCCAAACATTGCCGGGGTGGTTGGTATGGCGGAAGCCTTCCGATTCATCAACACCCTAGACCTCGGCGCTGTCAGGGAGTATGAACAGGGCCTATTGGCATACGCCAGCGAAAAACTTTCAACCATACCCGGGCTGCGTATTATTGGCACTGCGGCAGAAAAATTGGCGATCGTGTCGTTCATCCTTGCCGGCATTCACACGCACGATGTAGGGGTGTTGCTCGATCAGGCTGGAGTCGCGATCCGCACTGGCCATCATTGTGCGATGCCATTGATGGCGCGTTTCCAGGTGCCCGCCACCGCTAGGGCATCGCTGGCACTGTATAACACCTACGAAGACATCGATAAATTATACGCGGGAATACAGAAAGTGCGGCAGCTATTCGGACACATTGCGCGCGCGTGATGAGCGCGTGCGTGGCGAACATTTGCGAGGTGGACAACCATGGATTCCGATCAAATTCAAGATAACCTTCCGCTGGAACCCCAAGCTCTAGAACCGGAACCTCTCCTTCCCAGCCAAGCTCTGGAACCTCAGAGAACGGCGCTCAACGACGATGACTACAGCGCATTGAAAGAGCAGGTAATTGATGCCCTGAAGAGCATCTATGACCCCGAGATTCCGGTTAATATTTATGATTTGGGTTTGATCTATGGGATCGGTTTCAAAAGCCAAACAGAAGTAGAGATCATCATGACCCTGACCACCCCAGGGTGCCCGGTGGCGCAAACCTTCCCCGAATGGGTTGAACAGAGCATACAGCAGCTTGAGGGCATCGAATCGGCTACGGTAGAGATCGTATGGGAACCGCCGTGGTCGATGGATCGGATGACCGAAGCGGCAAAGCTGGAACTCGGGATGTTATGAACGACGAGCCGGCAGATCAGTGGATCGATGTCGCCGCTTCGGATGCGATCAAACCCGGCGAGCGCCGCGTGGTGCATTTAGAGGGGGTAGGGGTTGTCATCGTTAACGTTGATGGGCGGTTGTATGCGATTGAAGATCGCTGCACCCACGATGACAGTCCGCTGGCCGACGGCGAAGTTGACGGCGACACTATCGTATGCCCCTACCATGGCGCGTGTTTCAGCCTGATCAACGGTGAAGTGTTGGCACCGCCGGCGTATGAAGCCGCCACGGTTTTCCCACTGCGCATCCACCAAGGCAGGATCCAACTGCACGATGACAGCGCGCTATGATGCAGCATAGCATGAAGCCCTCAATGCGGCTTTTGTCGGCTGCTGTTGCCAGCCGCGCCAAGTAACAAGTAGGGGGGCGGCTGTGCGTTTTACTCTGCAACAAATCCATCAACTGACCGTGAGTGCGTTAGTGGCGCAAGGTTGTTCGGTGGATCAGGCGGACGCGATCGCCGACATCGTCGCCGCCGCAGAGCGTGATCGCTGTATATCACACGGTGTATTTCGCATTCCGTTTTACGTGCAGGCGATGAAGGCACCGGGGTTTAATCCGCACGCGACCCCAAGCGTTGCCGAACTTGCCCCTAGCGTCGTCCATGTGGAGGGGGGTAATGGCTTTTCGCCACTGGCCTTGCGGGTTGGGCTGCCGCTGCTCATTGAGCACGCACGCCGCCAAGGCATCGCTGCGCTATCGATCAACAATGCCTGCCATATTGCCGCTTTGTGGCCAGAAGTCGAAACCGTGGTTGAGGCCGGCCTAGTGGCGTTTGCGTTTGTCAGCGGCCGCGCTTATGTCGCGCCAGCGGGTGGCAGCAAAGCATTGTTTGGCACCAATCCAATGGCTTTCGGCTGGCCACGCAGCGGCGGGCGCTTGCCGCTGGTGTTTGATCAGGCGTCCAGTGTCTGCGCACGCGGCGAGATCCAGTTGCATCAGCGCGCCGGGGAACCGCTTCCACTCGGCTGGGCGCTCAATGCAGAGGGCGCGCCAACCACCGATCCAGCCGCTGCGCTGCAGGGTGCTCAGCTCGCATTCGGCGGCTACAAGGGCGCTTCGATCGCGTTGATGATCGAATTGTTGGCAGGGGCGCTGGTGGGCGACAGTTTCTCGTTTGCGCACGCCGAACGCAACCCCGGATCAACGGCACTGCCATGCCGTGGCGAGTTCATGATCGCGATTGATCCGGCCCGCTGCCTGCCAAATAGTGATCGCGAACAACAACTGGCGCATGCCGAAACCTTGTTCACGCGTATCTTGGAGCAGGAAGGCACGAGGCTACCGTCGAATCGCCGGTATACCGCACGCCAGGCATTCGTTGATGGCACAATCGAAGTGCCGGATGCGCTCTACCACACCGTGCGCTCATTTATCGGGAACATTGAAAAATAGCAACGGGATGGGGGTTTGGGGGAAAGGACATGATTGCCTATAACCCGGCAGTTACCGTTCCCCAGTACAAGCACTCCATCAAGGGCAACAAAAGAAACCCGATTTTATTTAATAAATCGGACGCTAACCACCCGATACCCAAGAATTCTTGGATGATTTACTAGTCGTTACCCGAGAGTTTACGACAAAGCGCGGTCCATCCGTCGCTATGGTGCCTACCTAGCCGATCAATCCTCGCCGTCGCTGACCCAAGTTCCGCGTGCGGGAGCGTAGCACGACACAGGAGGATCCGCGACGATGGCAGCAAACGTCAGACCAGTGCACGGTGACCGGGTCGCTCTTGGTGTGGTGATGATCATCATCTCCACCATGTGTACCGCGACCTAGGGCGCAACGTTCAAATTCGCCAGTTCGGACTTGACGATCTGGCAGATCTTCACGGTACGTTCGTTGTTCCTAATCCCTGTGCTGCTGATCATCGCGGCAACGCCGGGGGCGCTCCCGCGATATCTGGTCCGAGGCGATGGCGTTCTGGCCAGTGATGCGTGCGGTCATGTTCGTCTTGATGTATGTCTCGATGTTCTCGGTTATCCCCTTCCTCGATCTCGTGGCCGCCGGCCTTTACACAGCGCCGCTTTGGGCCGCGCTGTTTTCGCCGCTTACTCATGCGCGAGCGGGTGAGCCTTCATGAATGCCTAGCCATTTGCCTTGGGTTCTGCGGCATCCTAGTGAACCTAAGACCCGGCACCGACGCCTTTACCTGGGCGGTGCTGATGCCGGTTCTGGCCGGGGCCTTCTACGCCATTTCAGCGATCATAACGCGTAGCAAATGCCGCCATGTTGAACCCCTTGCACTATCGGTTTCGCTGGCTGCCGCGTTGCGCAATGGGGGTGATCTGCAGCCTAGCCATTGCCGCTCTGCAGCCTAGCCATTGCCGCTCTGCAGCCCTCGGAAGCGCTTGTTTCTAAGTCCGCGTTTCTGTTCGGTCAATGGGTTGGAATGGGATCTACGGAATGGGCCGTCATCGCGATACTGACAGGTGTTCTCGCGCTTAACAGCGTCGTCCTGCCAATCGCCTATCAATCAGCCAAGACGGTGATCATCGTGACCTTTGACTACATGTACCTCGTTTGGTCACCGCTGATTGGTTTCGCGATTTTCGCGGAAATCCCGGACGCTTACACAATTGTCGCCATGTTTATGATCGCTGGCGCAGGTCTGATGGTACTGCGGAGGGAAAACTGAAAAATAACCTTGAAGATCAGCTGAGATCATCCTGACTTGGCGTTCAAACAGATATTTGCAAGGAGGTATGTGCGATGCGGCAATATTCGTCGAAAGACTTCGGAATGGATGTCGAACAGGTTGAAGAGGTGCTACGGAACAATCGTGGATTCCCTCTCCATACCTTTCACGATCCGACCGTCTAAGACTTCCGCTCTTTCCAGCTTTTTCCGGGATGTCAGTTGACACAACACGATGATCTCATGCTTAGGGGAAAAATGACTCCGAGCAGTCCACAGTCCTGCCGCTGGACCATCGACTATCTCATTCAGAAAGGAAGTGATCCTGACCGACGTGATCGCGTGAGCCGGCGGGCCTGACCGCCGGGCCGGGGCGTATCTGATGAACGCACGCCACTGGTTTTGCAGCCAAACGCCCCCTTGACGGGCTAGTATAGTGTCAGGCCTACCTTAAGCTCTGGTCCTTCCCAGCGGGGGCGTATGTGCCGGAAATAACCGCATCTGTCTCTACCGCGGGCAAGAACAGCGAAATCCCGGCGGGCAAGCACGGTCCGGGTTTCGGGGGTCACGTATGTTACCGCAAGCGCGATGCGAGGGGTGTCCGAACTGTTTGCAGAAGACGCGTGTAACAGATACCCATGATGAAACGACACCTGCCCCGGGTTGAGTTCGACCGGAACCGCCGCATTTTCGTCGACGCCGTCTGTGCATTCAGCTCCCGTGACGACGGGAGCGCTTTCTGCTGTGGGCGCGCTTGAGCGCTTCTGAACCAGGGGCCTTGTGCGTACCCGGAAGAAACCGCATGCACCCATTAGTCTTGCGTTACGCGAGACAGGGCGATCCACGCGGTCACGTAACCTCCTTCACAGAGGTTATCGCCCGGAAGATCCCGATGCCACGGTGTCGCTTGGTCGGTGAATGGCTCCTTCGCGAAGAGACCCGACACCCAGATGAGGATGTCGGAGCCGATCAGGTCCCCGACGACATCCAGTAGCTGCGGATCGACCGAAAGATCATAGGCTAACCGAGAGCAGAGATGCGGGTCGGAAACGTGCGGGCTGCAATCGCGAGGCTTCTGGCTTTTCAACTGGTCCACCAGAACCTCGCCACAGCTTTTCGCGTGTGTTTCGGAAAAAACGTCAACAGGGAAGAAAAACCCGTTTGTATCAAAAAACCAACCAACGCTGTCTCTCATAATAGGCCATCGATGATTAGGGGAACATCGACTCCTGACTTTGATGGTCTAGCTTTCTTGGTAGCATCGTAAGTATATGGAATATAAGGATGGCGGTACAAGCCCCGTGATGTGGTGCTTAGTTTTGATATTTGTTGCCGTGGTGCAAAGATGCCCCCGCTATAATGCGCAACATGTACGTTCACGCCAAAGCCACCCTTGGCAGCACCCGACAGTCGGTTCAGATCGTGGAGGGGTGCGCCAAGGTGGTAAAGCCAAGCAGAACATCATCCGTCACATTGGGGTCGCCATGGGGTAATGTACAGTGGGGGAGTTCAGTGCGTAAGACGCGACAGATAAGCCTCTGCCAATGCCGCGCTGCCAGCGGCGAAATGGGGTGCTACTTCCTGTGCTGTAGGAACCTCGCGATGCGAACCGATCCAAGCCAATAACGCTAGGCGTCTGAGCATTATCAGGGTTTGCAGCTGCGTCTCATCGGCAACGCGAAGCGGACGGTGCTTACGATAGCCGCACAGCCAAGCCGCCTGTAGCTGTGGGATCTGCGGATCGTCTTCGATGAAACTGATGGAAGCGGCGAAATCATACATAAACCAGCCAAACCCGCAGTCGTCAAAGTCGATCAGGTGGATCGCCTGATCGTTGATTAACAGGTTAGCTAAGCGCATATCGGCATGGATCAGACCATAGCGATCGGCTGTTTTACCGTACCGCTGGAGGGCCGTTTCCACTGCCGTTTGAGCAGCTTCAAGGAGACCGCGGATGGAAGCGTTGACATGCGGTGCGGCGCGCCAGTCGCCCCACTTGGCAGGTGCCCCGAAGACGGCGTCCAAATCCCAGGTCGGGCGTGTAAAGCCGCGTGGTCGGTGCCAAGCGGCCGCGTGATTATGGGTTTTGGCGGCGATCGCGCCCAAAGCCTCAAAAGCAGCCGTCAAGTTCTGTTGTGGATCCGGCGCATGGCCCTCGACGAACTCAAACAGCGCCATGTAATGCTCCCCGGGCCGTCCTTCGGCCGCTACAGCTTGGAGCGTGTCGCCATCGTGCCCCGCTAGGATGCGTGGCGTGGCGACCACCCCCTCGGCGCTCAGCGCTTGTAACCAAGCGTGTTCGCAGCGAATGGCGTTGCAGGTGTGGTAGTTATCGCGGTGGATGCGTAAGATAGCGCGCAAGCCATTGGCGGATTCAACGCGATAGGTCGTGTTTTCCGATACATTGAGCAATGACGCTTGCGCATCCGCAGGCAGATGCCACCGTTTGAGTGCATGGTTGGCCTGCGCGTTGAGGTATTGCAGGCGCGCATCGTAAGAGCTTGTGTTGGTCATCGTTTGCAGGGCATCGTGTGGCGTATATCCCGATGCTACTTGAAGATAATCGTTTTTATTTTTAATAAGGAGCGCCTAGCGGCACCACGAAATAACTGCTGGAAGGGTCATTGCACTATGCCAGAGCCTTACTATCGTCCTCGGCCCTGCACGGCGTTGAGGCGAGGGCGCAGGAGATGCTGTAGGGGTTTGGGGGAAGGGAGTACCGCGTTTAGGTGTGTTAGGAGTGACTTACCCCTTTCCCCAATACAAACGTCTCTACCCTCCTTAGACTCCTGAGATGTGCTAGGCAACGCCTAGCATCTCAGGATTAAAAATATTAAAAATCCCAGAGCCTTGCCCGCAGTCGCTATGCCAGAGCGTTAAATGCAGCAGCAGAGCCCTTGCGAAGCAAGTACCGTGTTCAATCAAGCATCTTGATTGAACACCAGTATAGAACGTGTGATCCTTCAAGTAGCATGAGTATCGTGGTCGAGCGTGCAAAAAGCCCATGATCCTGTCGGGGCGCATGTTTAATCTTAGCGCCGCTTGTATTGTGGTTCACTTATTCAGTACAGTGGCGGCTTGCTCACTCAAGTGCAACATGAAGTGCTCCACAGATTCATAAAACACCCATACAAGCCTCATGTTGAGTCCTATGGGTTATCTCCCTGCGGGTTTTCTACGCCCCTTTAACCGTCATTCAACCAGCAGAAACTATTTATGAAATCGAATGCCACGCTAGGTTTCAGAACCTTGGAAGTCCATGCCGGCAGTGCCCCTGATCCCGTCACTGGAGCGATTCTGACCCCTATCTACCAATCAACGACCTTCGTACAGGATTCAGTTGAGCAATACTTAGCCAAGGGCTATTCCTATAGTCGTACCGCCAACCCTACAGTAACGGCGCTGGAAAACAGAATCTCGGCGCTTGAAGACGGCGCGGGCGCGGCGTGCTTCACGACCGGCATGGCGGCAACCAGCGCACTAATGATGGCGCTCCTGAACAGTGGTGAGCATGTCGTATTATCCGATGTGGTCTACGGCGGCACGCATCGTATGACAACGCAGGTGCTGAGTCGTTTCGGGGTTGAGTTGACGTTTGCCGACACCGCTGATCGCGACAAAGTCGCTGCTGCGGTGCGTGACAACACGCGCTTAATCTTCAGCGAAACACCGGCTAATCCAACCCTGAAGCTGACGGATATCGCCGCTGTTTCGGCGATATCTAGGAAAAACAATATCATTCATGCGGTAGATAACACGTTTCTTTCCCCATGTTATCAGCGCCCGCTGGCGCTGGGAGCGGATTTAATCGTGCACAGCACGACAAAGTACATGGATGGACACAATGCTACCGTCGGAGGAGCTGTAATCGCGGCGGATCAGGCGCTGCTGGAAAAGATACGGTTTGTGCGCAATTGCTTGGGATCAAACATGTCAGCGCAGGTGGCTTTCTATACTCTGCAAGGCATCAAAACCATGAGTACGCGGTTAGCAGTACAATCCGCCAGCGCGCTGACCATCGCGCAGTTTCTCGAAACCCACCCGATGGTTGACACAGTGCGGTATCCGGGATTGCCGTCATTCCCGCAGTATGAGCTTGCCTGCCGCCAAGCAAGCGGTTTCGGGGCGATGCTGTGGTTTGAAGTTAAGGGAGGCGCGCAGTCAGGCCGACAATTGATGAATACGCTGAAGCTCTGGAGCTTGGCGGAAAATCTGGGCGCTGTCGAATCGCTGGTTACCCATCCGGTAACGATGACCCATGCTGATATAGCAGCAGCAGAGCGGCAGCGGGTTGGCATCACTGATGGCCTAGTACGGCTATCAACCGGGCTCGAAGATACTGATGACCTGATCGCAGACCTTTCGCAAGCACTTGACCGCCTACTATAGCCAAGGAGACGCCTCGAAAAACCAGCTTAGCTAACTTTTCGGGGTACCCTGCGAGGCTTTCTATACTCATGTGCTACTGGGAGATACAGGAAGGAGCTATTCCTATTGATGCTCTCGTTCTCAGAGCCCCGCCCGCGGTTATTCCAGAGTCTTACCTACCGCCCTCGGCCATGCTACACGGCGCTAAGTCGAAAGCGAAGGCGGTACTGGGTAGGGGTTTGGGGGAAGGGAGTACCGCGTTTTTTGGGTCGATGCGCCTTCACCTTTTCCCCAATATAAACGTCTTTTGGCAATATTCTCCTGACTGCCAGGCAACGCCTGGCATGTCAGGATTAAAAAACGTAAGATTCCAGAGCACTAAACGGAACTGTTCTTCCAGAGGCATCAAACGTAGCCGCTATGCCAGAGGCATCAAACGCAGCAGCGGCTTAAGGGGTGCACAAAACGGCCTTCCTCACCCCCCCTGAGAGGGGAGTTCCTACGCACCGTTTGGCAACGCGTTCAATCACGCATTTTGAAGGATTGTAAGTATAAGCGGCAGCGGGCCCTCATCCAACGCATTAACGCATTCAATTGTTAAACCGCCACCGTTGGGAGGGGACAAAGCGTCGTGCAATACACGTTGCCGCGTACTGGTTGCGAGTGCTAAAAAAGGTGTGTATCTTGATGCGTATCAACCCATTACCGTATGGCTCAGACAGGGCTTTGCTGTTACTGGTGGTTGTTACAGCAGCCTCGCGGTAGGGTGCCTCTGGCAGAGATGAGGCATCCTCATGGTGTTATATTGGTGGAAGGGCATCTCGAAAGATCAGCTTCGCTAGTTTCCCGAGGTACCCTGCGGTTTGTCTATTGGGGGAATGCCCTTTCCAACAATCATTTCGTGGTGCCGCTGAGCGGATCGAGAGGTCAGCGAACGGCGCACCGCCGGCGCTCCTCATTAAAAACAAAACAATCCCTTCCCCCAACCCCCCAGTTTTTCGAGGCTCCTAGAACATATATCAATCCATAACTAATGAGGGGCTTACGAAATGGCTCATAGCATCTTTTCTCCTAGGCTCCCTATCCCATTTCAGAGTTATTCGATGTTCCCAGTTGTCAACCGCGGTTGCAGGGCAGCAGATGGCGCTGCCTGCGAGAACTAGGTTTGGCTATTCAAATATACCGCGGGCCGTCTTCCGTGAAGCCAACGTACTCCTGAACACTTATGCTTGAAAACAAATATAGACAACACCTTGAAGAAGCCGGTATTCAACTCAATGGAGCGAATCCTTGGGATCCGAAGGTTCTGGATAAACGTACTTATTTGCGTGTGTTTTTGCAGTCTTCCATAGGCTTAGGTGAATCTTATATGAGCGGTTGGTGGGACTGTGAGCAGTTGGATGAGTTCTTTAGTCGTTATATAGCGCATCATATACGCCCAGTAGTTAGAAAACATCATATGATTAATTTATTGTCTTATACCAAAGCAAGCTTTATCAATTTACAGAAAATTTCTCGTGCTTTTAAAGTCGGAGAACAGCACTATAATGTGGGTAATAATTTATACGAAAGAATGCTCGATCCTTATATGAATTATAGCTGCGGTTATTGGGCGAATGCCACTGATCTTAATCAAGCTCAATTGGATAAAATGAAACTTACTTGTAATAAATTAAAACTAGAACCAAAAATGAAAGTGCTGGATATTGGGTGTGGTTGGGGCGGTATGGCAAAGTTCATGGCGGAAAATTACGGTGTTTCGGTTACGGGCATCACTGTATCTTCTGAGCAGGCAAAATATGCGCGTGACTTCTGCAAAGGGCTGGACGTTAAAATAGAGCTGACTGACTATCGTTCGCTGACGGGGCACTATGACCGGGTATACTCAATCGGGATGTTCGAGCATGTCGGAAGCAAAAATTACGCAATATATATGAAGAAAGTATCTGAGCTGATAGCAGAAGACAGTATATTCGTCTTACAAACGATAGGCACTAGGATATCGTGCAATAATACTGACCCGTGGATTGAGAAATATATTTTCCCGAACTCGATGATCCCTTCTTATAATCAAGTTACGTCAGCTACTGAGAAATACTTTGTCATAGAAGATTGGCATAACCTGAGCACTGCTTATGATAAGACATTAATGGCGTGGCATCATAATTTCAATACCGCATGGAATAATATAAAACATGACTATAGTGCCGTGTTTTATAGGCTATGGAAATATTATTTGCTGTCTTGCGCGGGCGGTTTCCGTTCCCGCTACAACCAATTGTGGCAAATTGTTCTTTCGCCAACCGGGACCAATGGCGGGTATCGTTTGATACGCTAACCCGGCAATAGAGTTTGGCGTTTTTACGCTTCGATCATCGACCATCGACCCAAAGAGAGCGCCAGACTTCCTTCCGCCATGCGGTGAGGCTCTCGCTGGAAGTCGAGAGTCGGTGGCAACGCTGGGTAAAGTTCTTGCATAGCGCCTATAACACAGGCTTTGCGTGGCGCTGGGAGAAGGGAAGGTACAATGTTGCGCTGGGTGTGATTTGCAGAGTTGCTTTTGGCGATCATGCCCACCATACTCAGATCCTGATTCATTCGCGTCAAAGCGACACAACGCGGCCCGCGACGCAAAGCCAACTCGTCAAAAAGGATGCCGCCATGAGAGTAAAGTCAAACAAGTCATCGTTCGTGGTCGTGCGAGGTGGTATTGCCGAGGCGGGGAGCGTGATATATGTTAACCGCTGCTGAAACTCCCAAGTTCTTGTTGGTTACTGATGGAAAACAGTGATGCGTAATTATCTGACGATTGACCTTGCGTCACAAACGGTAAGTAAAACCGCGGCAGATGGGGATGATCTGGTTAACATTGGTCGCTGCTTCATCGCCAAAACCCTGCTGCAAAGTGGGGTTGCTGTTGCTGATCCACTGGATGTGGACGCCAATCCACTGATCTTCTCGGTCGGCCCGTTCGCCGGTACCAGTTTTTCCAACGCCAATCGCACCAGTGTTGGTTGTAAAAGCCCGCTGACCGGCGGCATCAAAGAGGCCAATGCCGGTGGTAGTTTTGGCATCGCCCTTGGACAACTGCTGATTGCCGGTTTGACGCTTGAGCGTGGTTGTCCTGATTGGACGATCGTGCGCCTGACAAAAGACGGCGGCGTCGAATTTGATTCAGCGCAGCCCTACCTGCGCCTTGGGAATTTTGCCTGCGCGCAAAAATTGCATGAGACCTACGGCAAAAAAGTCAGCATCGCTTTGTGCGGGCCGGTTGGGGAATACTTGGGGTTGGTCGCTGGCATTGCCATCAGCGATAGCGATCGGCGCCCTAGCCGACTGGCCGCACGCGGTGGAGTCGGAGCGGTGATGGGGGCGAAGAAGGTCAAAGCCATCGTTGCCGATCTGGATCGCATGCCGCCGCTGCATGATCGCAAGAAAGTATTGCAAAGCGTAAAAACCTACGGACAGCTTATCAAAACCGATGAGATGACCAAGGTTTATCGCGATATTGGTACTGCCACGATGGCCGATTTCACCAACTATATCGGTGGCCTGCCGGTGCATAACTTCAGCTCCGGGCAACAGGTCAGGAGCGGTGAACGGTTGCGCTTAGGCGGTGATCATATCCGCGAGTTGATCCTTGAACGCGGCGGGCGGACACACCATGCGTGCATGCCCGGTTGCCTGATTGAATGCAGCAATGTGTATGCCGGTAAGGACGGTAACGAAATCGTCTCGCCGGTCGAATACGAAACGATCGGTTTAATGGGTACCAACTGCGGTTTATCGGATCCCGACGATTTGGCGCGGGTGAACCAAATCGCCAATGATCTCGGGATCGATACGATTGAGACTGGAGCGATGATCGGTGTCTTGATGGATCAGGGGCTCGGTGACTTCGGTGACGTCAACTTTATGATCGAAGTGCTGGAAGAAATGCGCCGCGGCAGCGAGCGTGGGCGCTTCTACGCCAGTGGCACGGCTAAAGTTGGTGAGCACTTACACGCGCAGCGCATACCGGTGATCAAGCGCCAGGCGATCAGTGCGTATGATCCGCGCGTCATCGAGGCGACTGGGATCACGATGATGCTGACCGCTCAGGGCGCAGACCATACCGCCGGCAATGTGCCACGCATGCAGACCGACAATAAAACGGTGGATGAGTTGGTTGACGTCAGCATGCAAACTCAGGTGCTGATGGCCGCGGCTGATTCGCTGGGCTTTTGTATCTTCGGGCGCAACGTAACAAATAATCAGTTGCCGATGATCGCCGCCGCGATCAATGCCGCCACCGGCGCTAATTTGGAGGCTTCGTTTTTTGAGACACTGGGGAAAACCACCCTGCGCTACGAAAACGAGTTCAACCGGCTGGCTGGTTTCTGCGTTAACGATGATGAGCTACCGGCCTTTTTTTACACCGAGAGCCTGCCGCCGACCCATCAAGTGGCGCGCTTCCACAGTAAGGAAGTGCGCGAAAGCGCCAAACGCTGGTGGTCGCAGCAGTCGTCCTGACAGCGGGTAGCTGGTGCCTGGAGCCGGATTCGAACCGGCACGACCAATCGGTCGACGGATTTTAAGTCCGTTGCGTCTACCTGTTTCGCCACCCAGGCGGCAATCGCAAGGCGTAACTGCAGTGGCAACTGATGCGTGATGTTGTTACACCCCAGCAATTTCCCATGATAACCGATATCGGGCGTCGCTCAAATGGCTTGCTGCTGCCGTTTCGTGCGGTAAGCACCTCTAGTGAAATGGACAAGCACTTCCACCATTCGTCGTTTCGGGAGAAGCTCATCGAACATCTTCTGATAGGCGAACTGCTGAAGCGGTCGTGGAAGCACGACTGCAGCCTAGAGATTTCGAAGCCAGAGGTGGACCGGAAAGGCTACGACCTCGTCGCGGAATATGGGAGCGTGATCCGACACATTCAGCTCAAAGGGTCCTATCTGGGTGCAAAGACAGCTTACCAAAAGGTTCACGTCGCGCTCAGCGCAAAACCGTCAGGGTGCATAGTCTGGGTTTACTTCAACGAGGAAACCCTTGAACTGTGGCCATTTTGCTATTTTGGAGGCAGCCCGGGCGCTAAGCTCCCCAGTATCGAGTCGTTCAAGGTTGCAACGCACACAAAAGGTAACGCCCAGGGCCATAAGGCAGAACGGCCGGATATGCGAAAAGTTCCCAAGGGGAAGTTCGTTAAACACGACACAGTGGAGGAACTCTGGGATGCGTTGTTCGGCAGTGCATAACAACGGCATGCAGGTTTATCGCTTCGCGCACCCAGGCAAGTGCGCATCCTGCTCTTATTCGCTCTCTTTGCGATGACGATGCGGTGGTTGCAGTTCGCGCATCTGCCGTTCAAACGCGTTGAGGGTAGCACCAGAGGCGATGTCGTGCTGACGCAGTACGCGCTGTACCGCCACCAGACATTCATCACGGATCTGCGATAATTCATGGACCGAGCGGCCGGCGGCTTGGGCTTCGGTACCGGCGCTCATGCGTTCGATCAGTTGGGGGGTCAATGGAGGTGCTTCAAGCCGCGTCCAGGGCCATTTCAGCGCCGGGCCGAAATGCTCCAACATGCGTTGCATGCCCGCCTCACCGCCGGCGATATGGAAAATCATGTTCATTCCCATGACCGCAAACCGCAATCCCGGGCCATAGACCATCGCCTGATCCAGCGCATCGGTGGTTGCTTCACCGGCACTGACCATATGCAGTATTTCACGCCACATCGCTTCTTGCAGGCGATCCGACAGATGTCCGGGAAGCTCGCGCTGCAAAACCAGCGGGTGCATCCCGATCCGGCGATAGAAGGCGCTCGCCGCAGTGAGCGTCTCAAGCGCAGTCAACTGCCCACCGACGACTTCCACCAGCGGGCACAAGTACACCGGATTGAATGGATGTGCAACACAAAACCGTTGCGGATGAGCGAGGGGCTGCTGAATATCGCTGGGAAGGATGCCGGAAGTACTTGAGGCGATGATCACATCGGCGGCGCACTGGTGGCTCAACGGCGTCAGGGCGGTGTGTTTGAGCGCCAGCGCTTCGGGTACGTTTTCCTGGATCAAATCCGCCACAGCGGCGACTTCTAGTGGATCGCTGACGAAGCGCAGGGTGCCTTGCGGTGGCATCGGGATGCCCTCAGTCAGCGCACGCAGCGCCGGCTGCGCGCTGGCGACGGCCTGCGACAACGCGTCCTCCATCGCCGGATTGGCATCGGTGGCGATCACATCAATGCCGGCATGTAACGCGCGCGCTGCCCATCCAGCGCCAATGATCCCGCTGCCAATGATTCCCAAAGTGCTGATGTTGCGCATGACTTTATCCGTTATCTGAGCTTCAGAAAAGGAGTCAGAAAAACACTAGGAAGAGGGGCGGCATCAGAGCGGCATGACTCTCGCATGCCCTGCACTGGGTCGCCTGCAACACAAGACTGTCATCAGGAAACCTCGAAAAAACCTGAAATGGGATGAGGGACTGGGGGCAGGGTTACTATGATTAATTTTGTAACCCCCGTCAGTTATGGATTAATATACTATTTCACCACTATAGCACCATAATAGGGGTGCCCCCAAAAGCGGGTTTCGCTGGTTTTTCGAGATGCCCATCAGGGCTTTCGTGCGGGAGCCGATAAGACGAACGCATACACCAAGGCGGTCTCGCGTAAGCGTTCAAAGCGACCGGCAGCACCGCCGTGCCCGGCTGCCATGTTAGTGTGCAACACAAGCCACCGATCCGGCGGCATATAGCGCCGCAGCCTAGCCACCCATTTGGCACCCTCCCAGTAGGTAACGCGCGGATCGGTGATCCCAGCGGTTACGATGATGTTCGGGTAGCTCCGGGCGGCGACGTTATCGTAAGGGCTGTACGCGGCGATACGCCGATAATCTGCGGCGCTTGCGTGCGGATTACCCCACTCGCCCCATTCAGGCGGGGTCAACGGCAGCGTGTCATCGCACATGGTGTTCAGCACATCCACGAACGGAACTTCGGCAATTGCGGCATGGAACAATGCCGGGCATTGATTCAGGCAGACGCCGATTAGCATCCCGCCCGCACTGCCGCCGTGGATGCTGATGCGCCCAGCGGCGGTGTAGCCACGGCTTATCAGGGCGCGAGCACAGGTTTCAAAATCATCAAAGGTATTGTGTTTTTGCGCAAGTTTTCCGCTGCGGTACCACTGATAACCGCATTCCTTACCGCCGCGCACATGCGCGATCGCATACACAAAGCCGCGATCAACCAAGCTCAAGCGGGTAATGCTGAAACTCGCCGGCAGCGAGATACCGTAGGCACCATAACCATACAGCAGCAATGGTGCGCTGCCATCCAGTGGGGTATCGCGATGATACAGCAGCGAGATGGGGATCGGCACGCCATCTGCACCCGTGGCGTGAACCCGTTGACTGCAGTAATTGGCGGCATCGTGCCCACTGGGGATTTCCTCGGTTTTACGCAGCACGCGCTGGCGCAGGCGCAGGTCATAATCGAAGATCTGTCGCGGGGTTTTCATCGATGCGTAGGCAAAGCGCAGCTGGTCGGTGTCGAAAGCGTAGCCGTCGATCAATGTGAGATCATAGGCGTCCTCGTCAAAAGCAATGCAGTGCTCTTCGCCGCTCGAAAGCTCGCGCGCCACGATGCGGGGCAGCGCGCTGACCTGCTCAAGCCGCAGCAGCCAGTCGGCAAACACGGTAAAAGCAACGATCAGCACCCCAGCGCGATGGTTCACAACATCGCGCCAATACGCTGGCTGTGGCGCTTCCACCGTGGTGGTGACGATCTTAAAATCCTCGGCCCCAGCGGCGTTGGTTAGCAGCCACAGCTGATCTTCGCGGTGCTCAACGCTGTATTCCAACTGCGGTTGACGTGCCGCAACCAGCCGCGGTGCAGTTGCAGGCCGTCTTGCATCCACCAACCACACTTCGCTGCTTTGGTGGTCATGGACGTCAATCGTGATATAGCGGCGCGATTGCGTGACGCCAAGGCCGACAAAGAAACCGCTGTCGCGCTCTTCGTACACCACGGCGTCGCTCGTAACGGTGCTCCCAAGACGATGGCGCATCACGCGGTAAGGCCGATGGTTTTGGTCCAACTTAACATACAACAGGGTCAGCGAATCCGCCGCCCAGGCAAAGCCGGGCGCACAGCCTTTGATGCGCTCGACAAGCCCCGCGTCGCTGTCAAGGCAACGAATGGATAACGCATAGGACTCGCTACCGTTATGATCAGCGGTATAGGCAAACCAGCGATGATCCATGCTGTGGTTATAATCGCCGATGGCAAAATACGCGCTGTCCGCCGCTTGCAGGTCACCGTCAAGAAGAACCTGCTCGACCGCCGTGCTCTCACCAGCCGCACGGCGACACAGGATCGGGTGCTGTCCGTTTTGGCGATAACGGTAATAGTAAGCAAAGTCTCCATCTACTGCGGGAACGCTGCTGTCATCCTCGCGCAGGCGCCCGCGGAACTCGCTGAAGAGGGTTTGTTGCAGTGCTTGGGTTGGCACCAGCAACGCCTCAGTGTAGGTGTTTTCGGCGTCAAGGTAAGCGCGAATATCGGTTTTCAGCAACGTTGGATCGCGCATCACCTGTTGCCACTTCGGGTCGCGCAGCCACGCATAATCATCGCTTCGCTGATGCCCGTGCAGACGCCACGACGACGACTTTATGGGCGCAATTGGGGGCTTCATTTTTTAGGATCGCTACTTCAGAGCAGGCACAGCGCGGGCGCTTGCAAACAAAAGATGTTGAGGGTGGCCTGAAGCATCGCAAGGTGCTTCGCTGGCTTTTCGAGGCACCCTGCGGGCTTGTTTATTAAGGCAAGGAATATCATTATCTGTAACGTAAGGAGTTGTTTTATAATAATATTAATCAATATGCTTGGCTGTTTGAGGAGGCTTTGTAGAAAAGACTGTTATATTGGGGGAAGGAGGGTATGAGCTCTTCTGATTGTAATAAAAACTGCCTACCCCCCCCCTTCCCCAACCCTCTATCCTCTGCATGGCATTGCTCTGGCTTGGTGCCGTGCATTTTGCGTAGCTGGATGCTCTCGAAAGGCTGCGTTCACAACTTGGGAATGAGAACATAATAAGAGTAGCCCTTTCCAGTATTTTCAAGTAGCATGAGTATATAACCCTTTCCCCAATAGACAAGCCTCGCAAGGCACCTCTTCGCGACTTTTCTTGGATACTGAACCGTACCGTACCGTTGTTCATGGCCTGCACAGTTAGGTCGCCAAAGCGCCCTCACCAGTCAATCGCTGAACCGATAACTAAGCGCCAGAATTATGACCGCTGCTGTCATTTTGTGCCGTTCCGATATAGGCGTGCGAGCGCCATTGGTCAAGGTCGAGGTGCACCTCAGCAGTGGTTTGCCGCAAACCCTCATCGTTGGTTTACCCGAAGCCGCGGTGCGCGAGAGTAAAGAGCGGGTGCGCAGCGCGATTTTGAATTCGGGCCTGTTATGGCCGGATGGACGCGTAACGATCAACCTCGCACCAGCGGATCTGCCAAAATACGGCGCGCGTTTTGATTTGGCGATTGCGCTTGGGGTGCTGGCCGCATCCCAGCAGATTCCCAGCGCGGCACTCGGGGACTATGAGTTTATTGCGGAACTTGGGCTGCTTGGGGATCTGCGTGCGGCGCGCAGTGTATTGCCGGCAGCGATCGCCGCCGGCGCACAGCAGCGCCAGTTGATCGTATCCTCAAGCGATGCGCCTGAGGCGAGCCTGTGCGCTACGGTACAGGTGTTAGCGGCTGACAACCTAGCGGCTGTCTGCGCGCATCTGATGGACGATCAGTTGCTGACGCCCGTGGTGTGCACGCCATCTGAGCCGGTAAGCGGTCTCGACATGGGTGCTGTCAAAGGCCAGCGCGTCGCCCGTCGCGCACTTGAGATCGCCGCTACCGGCGGTCATCATATACTGCTGATGGGCCCGCCTGGGGTTGGCAAGACGATGCTGGCTGAACGCTTTCCCAGCTTGTTGCCGGCAATGGGGACGGAAGAGGCGCTGGAATCCGCGGCAGTGCGCTCGGTCAGTGGGATCAGGCTTGACGCCAAACGCTGGCGCCAGCGCCCGTTTCGCAGCCCGCACCATACAGCATCTGGGGTTGCACTGGTTGGCGGTGGCGCGCGTCCGCGACCAGGGGAAATCTCGCTTGCGCATCATGGGGTGCTGTTCTTGGATGAACTGCCTGAGTTCAGCCGTAATGTCTTGGAGGTATTGCGGCAACCGCTTGAATCTGGGACGATCACGGTGTCCCGGGCGGGATACCAGGTCGATTTCCCAGCACGTTTCCAGTTAATTGCGGCGATGAACCCTTGCCCTTGCGGCTATTTTGGCTCGGCGCGGCATAATTGTCGTTGTACCGCCGATCAGATCAGCCGTTATCGGGCGCGTATTTCGGGACCGTTGCTTGACCGTATTGATATGCGCATTACCATGGAATCATTGGTAACCGTCGACTCAACCTCTGACGCTAGCGAGTCGAGCACCGTCATCAGCGCACGTGTCGCTCAAGCGCGGGCGCGGCAACTCAGTCGATCTGACTGCATTAATGCCCAACTGAGCGATCAGTCGCTGATGCAATCGGCACCCTTGGCAACATCGGCTGCTGCTTTGCTTGAACGCGCAACCGAGCGCTTTGCCATGAGCGCACGGGCGCAAACCCGCGTCCATCGGGTGGCGCGCACGATCGCCGACATGGGTGCCAGTGAAGCTATTCAACCGCAGCATATCAGCGAAGCACTATCCTATCGTCTCGACAATGGCAATACTTTCTGAGATGGTTGCAGCCACACCTTACAGGGTGGATATAGAGCCGCTGGTAGCCTATGGCACTAATCGAGAGAACACAGCACAAGGCATTTATCTGTTCGTTTACACGATCACTATCCGTAACGTCAATCGCATCGGGGTGGGGTTGACGGCTCGACGCTGGATCATCACCGACCAGGCTGACAATGTTCAGGAAGTTCGTGGCAGCGGCGGCGGTGAGCAACCCTATATCGCAGCTGGGGATCCATACCAATACACCAGATCGGCGGCGATTAACCCCCCGATCAGGATGGTGGCTGGAAGCTACACATGGTGACCTATGACGGTAACCGCTTTGAGGCTGAAATCCCGCAGCTCAAGCTGATCACCAAGCACGCTGTGCACTGAATGCTGAATGTCCAACTACGTTATCGGTGATGTTCAGGGTTGTTTGGTCGAGCTCTGTGATTTATTGGAGCTGCTTCAGTTTGATCGCCAGCGCGACACCGTGTGGTTGGTTGGCGATCTGGTTAATCGAGGCCCCGATTCCAAAGGGGTTCTGCGCTTTGTGCGCGATCTGGCTGACAGCGCCAAAGTGGTGCTCGGCAACCACGACCTGCATCTGATCGCCACCGCACTTGGGGTACGTGCGCCGCAGCCAGCGGATACTTTCGAGGATGTGCTGAACGCGCCCGATCGGTGCGATCTGATCGACTGGCTGCGCAGTCAGCCGCTACTGCACTACGACGCGCAGCTCAAGGTGTGCATGGTTCATGCGGGCATCCCGCCGGCTTGGGATCTGCCGACGGCGTGCGCCTGCGCAGCAGAATTACAGCGTGCACTGCAACGCGACGCCTGCTATGCTGAATTGTACGGTAGCCAACCGGCGCAATGGTCGGGCGCGTTACAAGGTGCCGAACGACGGCGTTATATCAGCAACGCGCTGACGCGCATGCGCTATGTCGATCGCCACGGAGCGCTGGTGCTAAAAGTCGATCATCTGCCTGGAACGCAGCCACCGTCATTGCTGCCGTGGTTCGCTTTTCCCGAGCGCAGCATGCAAAGTACCGCTATCGTATTTGGTCATTGGTCAACGCTGACATTGACTTACCGCAACACCGCGGAGCACAATGTATGGCCCTTGGATACCGGCTGTGTCTGGGGGCGCAGCCTGACAGCGCTGCGCCTTGAGGATCGCCAGCACTACACTGTACCAAGCCGCCAACCGTCGTTCGTTAGTGATCCCACCCTGCTTGATAGCAACACTGCCTAGCGTTCTACAGTTTTTGCTTTATATGATCTCGCAAAATATCCAATTGATCCTGTTTTGACCGTTACGTCGATAATGAATTATTAAAGTGTTGATATTCATGGATATTATTTTACGTACTGGAACACAAAGGTATCCATGGATGACTTATTGCGAAACCATAAAATAAGTTTGAGATGGATTTAGGAAAGTCAAAAGAACAACTACAAGCAGAACTTGACGTTCTTCGAAAAGCTCATACTGCGGAGGGTTGGGTACAGATAGCTTTAACTGCCATTCGATGGGTTTCGGTCACCGGCTTCTTATCTGTCTATTGATTCACTTGCAGGCTCTACGACGATTGCTGGTATCGGCCTAGAGGTTCTCGGCGACTTGGATGTATCGATAACTATCGCATGGCTACTAACTGGTTGTTTTGGAATATACGGTTGGCGACAACGCTCCCTGCGAAAATCCACTGTAGAAAGGCTGCAGCGGAGGATCATAGAACTTGAGCGACAATGTGATCTGGAGCGTTCGTCAAGCAATTTAACTCCACGCGGAGATACACGAGAGGAGGATAAATTATGAGCAGCCACGTTAATCTGTGGGCGTCCCTAATATCGATACTAGGGATTCTAGTGTTCGCTTTCTGGCTGTACCGAGATTATCGGCTTGATTTGCTTCGACAACAGATGTTCTCCCTGCGGGATCAGTTGTTTGATGAGGCAGTGAAGGGGCAGATCTCGTTTGAGCATCCTGCATATCGAATGTTGAGAACTACAATGAACGGCGTTGTTCGATTTGCTCATCGAATAAACCTCTTCCACACTATAGCCCTCATACTGATCTTGCGAAAACAGCAAGGCCAGTTGCCGCCGTCATTCTCTGACAGGTTTAAGCACCACTTGGAAGACCTAACCGAACAACAAAAAGATCTGGTTAATAAATATCTTCTCTCTATGAATCTGCTTATTGCTAGCCATATTGTGCGGAGTTCACCTGTTTCTACAGTGCTAGTGCTTGTTATGGCTTTCTTCACGATTAATATTAATCGACTAGTAGAAGTGCTAAAGCATCGGCTTGAAGAGATCGATTCTATGGTTCTCACTGAATCTGAAGCTTATTTTTCCCAACCGCAAGGACAGCGTGCGGAGCTACGCTCCTTTAACTGAAGCCTTCCCTACGGGCTTGGTTTCTTAGCGCACCGGCAGCGGCTGCCGGCGCGACAGCCACAGCAGTATTACCCCACAGATCAACATGGGTAGCGTCAGCACCTGTCCCAACGTCAGCCAGTCAAACGCCAGATAGCCGATATGCCGATCGGGGATGCGGATAAACTCCACCGCGAAGCGAAAACAGCCATACCCCAGCATAAACACTCCCGACACCGCCATCAGTGGGCGTGGGCGAGCGGAAAACCACCACAGGATAACAAACAACGCCACCCCTTCCAGTAACGCTTCGTAGAGCTGCGTCGGGTGGCGTGGGATGCCACCGGCGGCGGGATTGCCGATGAACACCATGCCCCACGGTAGCTGGGTTGGCGCGCCCCATAGGTTGGCGTTGATGAAATTGCCGATACGCCCGGCGCAAAGACCGATTGGAACCAACGGTGCGGCCAGATCAGCGACTTCCCAAAAACGCCGGTTGTGCCGCTGCGCAAAAACCGCGCTGGCGACCAATGCCCCAAGCAGGCCGCCATGAAATGACATTCCCCCTTGCCAGATTTTGAATAAAAATAACGGTTCTTCGATAAGCCGATCGGTGGCGTAGAACAGCGTATAGCCGATCCGTCCTCCGAGGATTGTCCCTAGCGCGCAGAAAAACAACAGATCGTCCATCTGCGCCGGATCAAAGCCGCGAAAGGGTTGGCTCATACGGTATCGCCCTAGCCACCACGCTGAGACAAAGCCGATGAGGTACATCAGCCCGTACCAGTGAACCTGCAGCGGCCCGATGGCAAAAGCAACTGGATCGATGGGAGGAACGACGATCATCGCGCTAAGGCCTTTTAATTTTGGATTTCATAATGCCGCCCCTGATCATCACCATCGGGAACTTCAAAAAACCTCAACGGGATCGATGGTTTGGGGAAGGGAGCTGGTCGCTTGTAACGTAAGTTTTTGATTTATAATAATTTTCACAATAGGTAAGCCCCGCAGGGTATCTCGAAAAGCTAGCGAAGCTGGTTTTTCGAGATACCCCATTGGTTATCGTCAGTGGGTTGATGGTCGTAATGCGCGCCAACGAAATAAGCTCAAGATAAAAAACACCAGCGACGCGACCACGATCGACGGCCCCGGCGGGGTATCAAAATGCAGCGAACCAAACAACCCGCCGATCACCGATGCGATGCCAATCAGCGCGGCGAATACGGCCATCTGGGTCGGGCTTGTCGCAAACTGCCGCGCTGCGGCGGCGGGGATGATAAGCAGTGCGGTGATCAGTAACGCACCAACAATCTTGATCGCCACCACCACCACGGCAGCCAGCACTAGGATCAGCACAATGCTGATAGCGCGTGGATTGAGCCCTTCGGCGGCCGCCAGCTCGGCATTAATGGTGACCACCAGCAGGCGGCGCCAGAATGCCGCTAACAACGCTAATACTGCGGCACCAGCGCTGTAGATGGTTACAATATCGGCGGTCGAGACGGTCAGAATATCGCCGAATAGCAAGGCCATCAGATCGACCCGTACGGGGTCCATCAGCGCAAACCACAGCAGGCTTAGCGCCAACCCGCTATGCGCCAAGATGCCTAGCAGCGCATCGCTGGGGATCCTCGTATGTTGTTCCAGCAGCAACAGCAGCAGGGCGACGCCGATCGCTAATACAAACATCGTCAGCATCAAGCCCGTCGCGAGCGCAATCGACAGTGCAACCCCGAGAAGAGCGGTATGCGCCAGAGTATCGCCGAAGTACGCCATGCGCCGCCACACCACAAAACACCCACAGGGAGCGGCTATCAGCGCAACCCCAACGCCGGCAAGCAGTGCACGGACAAAAAAATCGTCAAACATAAGAAAGGCTTATCTTCGTCAAACGAGAGCTTGGCGGGCGCACCCTTGGTCAATCGGCCTGCGCGTCAGCACCCATGCTTTGGAGGGGTGCAAGGCAGCACCGCGCCATCGCTCGAATGGGTGTGATCGTGGTGGTGTTCATAGACCGCAAGGTTCGTCGCACGGGTGCCGAATAGCTGCCGGTATTCAGGGCTGTTGACGACCGAAAGCGGCGTCCCACGGCAACACACGTGACCGTTCAGGCACACCACGCTGTCGGTGGCGGCCATCACAATGTGCAGGTCATGGGAGATCATCAGTACTCCGCAATGCAGCCGCTTACGACAGGCGACAATGAGATCGTAGAGCGCTTCCTCGCCGTGGTAATCAACCCCTTGCAGCGGCTCGTCCAGCACCAGTAAATCGGGGTTTTGTGCGATCGCCCGCGCCAGCAGCACGCGCTGGTGCTCACCCCCCGAAAGCTGCTGCATCGGTGTCGTACGAAGGTGCAAAACACCGGTATCGGTGAGGGCGGCGGTGATGCTCGCTGTCGGCAATCGGGCGGTTAGGCTGAGAAATTGATGCACTGCCAGCGGCACCGACCAGTCGATGATCAAGCGTTGTGGGACATAGCCGATCGTCATCCCGGGGCGGCGTAGCACCTCGCCTTCGTCGGGAGGAATGATCTGCAGCACCATCTTGGCGGTGGTCGATTTACCCGAACCGTTGGGGCCGATAAGGGTCACGATATCACCGCGGTGTACCTCCAGATCAACCCCGCGCACCAACCATCGACCGGCCCTGAAAATGCCGGCGTTCTTCAGGGTAACCAATGCTTGTGCAGGATCGGACATCGCGTGAGGCGGTGTTGCAACGAAGAACGGGCGCATCTTAGAAGCAGCGGGTCAGAGCAAGCCCGCGTCCTGTTGTTATGCTGTTTGGGGCAGGCGATGAGTAAAAGCCAAGTCCTTTAGCGGTGCGCCGCCGCCAGACTGCGGATATGCTCAACCATCGCAAAAAAACCATTACTGCGGCTTGGGCTGAGATGGTTTTCAAGTCCTAATTCGGCGAACAAAGCGCGTATATCCAAGGCTAATATTTTATCTGCGGTCTTGCCAGAATAAGCTGCTATCAGAATGGCGACTAAGCCGCGCACAATATGCGCATCGCTATCGCCTTGAAAATGGATCGTCGGTGGTGCGGCAGCATTGACTTGATACACCAGCCACACTTGGCTTACACAGCCACGCACTTTGTTGGCGTCTGTTTTTGCATCTTCTGCCAAAGCACCAAGGGCACTGCCCAGCTCGATAATGTAGCGGTAACGCTCTTCCCAATCATCAAGCCAAACGAAATTGTCCCGAATAGTAGCCAGGCTGTCCATCGCTCCAGCCCTCGTGGTTTAGTCAAGGTGATAAACGGCAGTTCCCGAATGAGACTATCTAGGTTAGATCCTTGGCATTGCTAATCGGGTATAGCACCAAAGGGTTCCTTAGTTTTTATTTTATAAATTTCGGCATATAACTCTTTAGCCTGGGGAATCTTTGAGGCCTTATCCCATTTCAAACGTTCTACCCTTTGCCATGGATTTTCTTCTTTATTATAGGAAAGATAAGCTGCTGTTGCAGCCAATTCAAGTGGGATTGAACCTGTTTCGTCTTTCGTGCACAGCTGAACCAGTTGCCGGCGTCCTTCGGAGTTATCGTTTCCTGCTTCTACGTCACCTGATATGGTAAATATCGAATAAACACCCCCCCAATCAGCCAATTTTCGCTCTTCTGTAACAAGACCAAAAGCACATGCAACATCAACCGCATTTGACAATTTTTCGCAATAAGGGCCATAGTATTTGTAGGTGAAATCAAAACCTATTCCCTCATCTGCCAGTTCCAGTAAGTAAAATAGTTTTTGAAGACGCGTCCGACCTATAATTGTCTTTTTTTGTGCTAGTGACATAATGGCAACAGTGTTATCAACATATGGAATACCACATTTTTTCATTCCTGATTCTCCTCTTAAAGGTTCTTGGATCCTTTAAGAGATTCGCGAATCGATTCTTTAGCAAGCTTTCCTAAAAGTTCGGCTGAATCGCAGGATTTTTCAGGAGTATAAACTCTGAAAAATTCATATCTACACGAAGCGTTGATAATAGAAGAGAAGTTTCCAATATCTTCAACCGATTGGGTACTAGCGTCAGATCGAATACAGATGGGTTCATTAGAGTCTTTTTTATATAGATCACGATGGCCTTGATCAAGTAAAATGGTTTCTTTGAATTTTGGTTTTGTATTAGTTTCTTCTTCTATTTTTTGGTCCAATATAGCCTGAGCTTTGGTAACAAAAGCCAATCTTTGTTTTTCGGATTTTAATTCATCTGAACGGCTACTTTTTCGCGGCCACTCTTGAATTGCTTTGTCCATAAATTTGCTTATCATATCATGGGCTTTATAGAGCTTACGGCTCAATAAACGTTCGGCTGTGTTTTTAATGAATTCATTTTTGGCGTTTTTCAGGAATGGCAAACTACTCCAAATGATCGTATCATCAAGAGCCAGATAATTCTCTAATTTATCGGGAGATTTAATGAATTTTATAAGCGGGTGCGTAGAATAAAGACCTAAATCTTTTTGATTGTAATCGCCCTTAGCTATATGGAAAACCTCCTTCAACATCGCTCTAAACAACGTTTCTATACCTCGGGTTGTTTTATGAAAATAAATCGTCGGATACAGATGAAATAAAGACAGAATATAAGTCTCTGCCGCATAATGTGCTTTTGGACCAATAACGAGGGTTTCTATTTCTTCTCCAGAGCTTTGTTTATCTGATCTTGATGGATACTTCCCAATCCTCATATTATCAACCAACCAGTTAAAATCTATACTAGGATGTTTTGAACCTGTCATTAAGCAGTCACGCTGCATATAATCTAATCGGTCAGCATCCAATTGGCTTGATACAACTGCGCCATAAATTGTTTGTGGGCTTTCAATATGCTCAATAATATCATCGGTTTTACAGCCCAAACCTCCAAAGCTGCATACATCAGATTCAGTAATTAAACGTTTTGTCATTTCTTCATGACTTTTGGGTGCCCCCTCAAGCTCTGAACACGTTTCTTCAAAAGCATGGCTGAAGGGGCCGTGCCCCAAATCATGCATAAGAGACGCGGCAATGGCTGAGTTTGCTTTGGTTTCAAGATAATCCTTCCTACCTTGCTGGCGGCGAATAACTTTCATCAACTGCTTAGCAATATGGAATACGCCTAAACTATGCGCAAACCGAGAATGCGTCGCCCCGGGAAAGACAAAGTCAGAGAAACCGAGTTGTTTTATTCGGCGAAGGCGTTGAAAAGGTTCCGACTGGACAATTTTCCAAAGCCCATCTCCAAATTCATCTCCATCAAAGACTATCAAATCATGAACAGGATCGCGTACTCTCTGTTGGGAAAATTTATTTTTGTCAGAGTTTGTCATCGACATCTCTGAATGAGGCTACAGGGCACCTCGAAAAACTCGCTTTCGGATTCTTCGAGGTGCCCTATAGAAAGGATAAACGCCTGTTCAAAGATCAAAGATCAATGATCGGTGATGCGATAATACGTTTCATCGCTTCTGATCATGCCGAATTCGCGCCGTGCGCGTGCCTCAATGGTGTTCAGACCGTACTTCAGATCCATGACCACCGCGGCGATTTGCTGATTGCGCTGCTGCAAAGCGGTATTTTCTACCACTTGGTCGGCAACCCGCTGCTGCAGCTGGCGCTGCTTCGGCAGACCGCCATCATCAATCCATACCTGATACTGCAGTAGCAGCACGATGATAGTTAAGCCTAAGCCAAATAATTTCATGCTAGGGTGCCTCCCCAGCGGTTGTATAACCTGCTCTCGCTTCCCAACTGCTCCTCGATGCGGAGTAATTGGTTGTATTTTGCCAGCCGATCGGAGCGCGATAACGATCCAGTTTTGATCTGACTGGCACCTACGCCGACGGCAAAATCAGCGATCGTCGTATCTTCGGTTTCCCCTGAGCGGTGGGAGACGATAACGCTATAGTCGGCCTGCTGCGCGATCGTTACGGCTTCTAGGGTTTCGCTCACGGTGCCAATCTGATTGAGCTTGATCAAGATGGCGTTGGCAATGCCCTGCGAAATACCCTGCCGCAACAGTTGCGGGTTGGTAACGAATAGATCATCGCCAACCAACTGTACACGATCGCCTAACCGCTGGCTAAGCTGCCGCCAACCGTCATCGTCGTCCTCAGCGATCCCGTCTTCGATCGAGACGATGGGGTAGTGCGCAAGCCAATCAGCCAGCAGGTCGACCATCGCATCGCTGGACAGGCTGCGCTGCTCAGCGGCGATGCGATAATGACCTTGGCGGTGGAACTCAGACGCCGCGACATCGAGCGCTAGGCACACCTCCTCGCCCGCTCGGTAACCCGCGGCGAGGATGGCTTCAAGGATAACGTCGATGGCTTCCGCGTTGCAGCGCAGATCCGGCGCAAAGCCGCCTTCATCGCCAACCGCTGTGCTGTATCCTTTTTTGCGCAGTATGGCTTTCAGTGCGTGGAACACCTCACAGCCGATGCGGAGCGCCTCGCAGAACCTGTTCGCTCCGCTCGGTACGATCATAAACTCTTGAAAATCAACGTTATTATCGGCATGCGCGCCACCGTTGATAACATTCATCAGCGGCAGCGGCAGATGATACGCGCGATCGCCGCCAAGATAGTGGTATAACGGTTGATCGCGTTCAGCGGCCGCCGCTTTCGCGCACGCCAGCGATACTGCCAGTATCGCATTTGCGCCGAGGTTGCTTTTGTCGGGGCTGCCGTCAAGCGCAATCAGGCGCTGGTCAATGGCTTGCTGATCGCTTGCATCAGCAGCGTGCAGCGCTGGGGCGATGATGCTATTGACGTTAGCCACAGCCTGCAACACGCCTTTGCCAAGGTAGCGCTGCGCATCTCCATCGCGTAGTTCAAGTGCTTCACGTGCGCCAGTTGAAGCGCCTGAGGGCACCGCAGCGCGTCCATAAGCCGCTGAGTCGAGCACCACCTCCGCTTCAACGGTGGGGTTACCGCGCGAGTCGATGATCTCGCGTGCGTGGATACGTTGTATGCGGGGCATCCTTTCAGCTTCCTAGTGATGACGGTTGCGGCCGCTACGCGACAGGCAAACCTTCGTGCAAAGGGCGTGATTTCACCTGCGTGTCAATCGCGATTAAGGTCTCGAGCAATGCTTTCATGCGCCCAAGAGGCCACGCGTTTGGCCCATCGCTCAGTGCCTGATCAGGGCGTGGATGGGTTTCGATGAACAGCCCGGCGATGCCAGCGGCTACCGCCGCCCGCGCCAGCACGGGGACAAACTCACGCTCGCCGCCAGAGCAGCCGCCCTTGCCGCCCGGTAACTGCACCGAGTGTGTGGCGTCAAACACTACGGGACATGCGGTATTGCGCATCACCGCTAAGGCGCGCATATCCGACACCAAATAATTGTAGCCGAAACACGCGCCGCGCTCGCATACCATGATACGCTGATTCCCCGTGGCGCGTGCTTTGTTAACCACATTGACCATGTCCCAAGGCGATAAAAACTGCCCTTTTTTGATGTTCACCGCTTTGCCGCAGCGCGCAACGTTGGTGATGAAGTTGGTTTGGCGGCACAGAAACGCCGGCGTTTGCAACACATCAACGACATCAGCGACTTCATCCAAGGGGGTATCCTCATGGACATCGGTCAATACGCTCACGTTGAGCTCTTCCCGGACGCGCTGCAAGATGCGCAACCCCGCTTCAATGCCAGGGCCGCGGTAGCTGCTATGTGAGGTGCGATTGGCTTTATCAAACGACGACTTGTAGATTAGCGGCATCCCCAGATCACGACAAATATCGACCAGTTGACTGGCCGAGGACAATGCCAGTTGCTCGGATTCGATAACGCAAGGCCCCGCAATTAAAAATAATGGGCGGTCAAGACCGACGCTGAAACCACACAGATCCATGAAACGGTTATGCCTTGGAAGGTGTCATCGGGGGTGAATCCGGGCGCGGCGTAACGGTATCAGCCGCTGCGCTGGAGTTATTGATCGCTGCAATGGTTTGGCGCTCGGATTGGCGTTGTTGGCAGTGGTCGGAAGCGCTACTGATGAAGTGAGTGAATAAGCAGTGTCCATCGCGTGGCGTGGAATTAAACTCTGGATGAAACTGACAGCCAATGAAAAAAGGATGTTGTGGAATCTCAATGACCTCGGCCAACCAGCCGTCTAGCGTTTTGCCCGACACTACTAGGTCGCCGGCGCTCTGCAATTGCTCGAGATAGGTGTTGTTGAGCTCATAGCGATGGCGGTGGCGCTCAACAATAATCCCCTTTTTATAGATGTTGCGCATCCGCGAGCGCTCAGCGAGGCGCACTTCTTGGTTACCCAAGCGCATCGTACCGCCCAAGTCAGAGGTTTCATTACGGTGCAGCCAAGTGCCGTCAGGTGTGCGCCATTCGGTGACCAAAGCAATCACCGGGTGCGGCGTGTCGCGATTAAATTCGGTGCTGTTGGCACCGGCAAGCCCGATTTCATGGCGTGCGTACTCAATCACCGCTACCTGCATTCCAGCACATATCCCAAGGTACGGAATGCGCTCGCGGCGCGCATAACCGGCGGCGATGATCTTGCCCTCTATGCCGCGTTTGCCGAACGCCCCGGGCACTAAAATGGCATCCACGGATTGTAAGCAGGCAACGCCTTCATCCTCTACCATCTCGGAGTCAACGTACTCAATATGTACGCGCGTATGAGTCTGGATGCCGGCATGAATGAGGGCTTCGCTTAAGGATTTGTAAGATTCCACTAAATCGACATACTTACCTACCAGCGCAACACGCACCGAAGATCGCGGATTGTCAATGCGCTGCAGGACTTCATCCCATTCGTGCATATCAGCCTGCGCACCTCCAACCTCAAGCCTAAGTTTATGCGCCACCAGCGTGTCGAGTTTTTGTTGCTGGTACAGCCGTGGAATGCGGTAAATACTATCCACATCCTCCGATGAAATCACCGCGTCTTCGGGCACGTTGGTAAATAAGCTAATTTTACGCCGTGCTGCATCGGGGAGCGTCTTTTCGCAACGGCACAGTATGATATCGGGCTGAATACCGATGGAACGCAGCTCCTTGACCGATTGCTGGGTAGGCTTGGTCTTCAGTTCGCCGGTGACATTGATCAGTGGCACCAACGTGAGGTGAATAAATATTGATCGCTGCTCGGCGACTAAAGCAATGTGCATCTGTCGCGCCGCTTCCAGAAACGGCTGTGATTCGATATCGCCGACGGTGCCGCCGATCTCAACGATACAAACTTCACTTTTGCCGGCACCCTTATGGATGCAGTTTGTGATCTCGTCGGTAATATGCGGGATGACCTGCACTGTTGACCCAAGATACAAACCGCGTCGCTCATTGCGAATCACCGTATCGTAGATCTGCCCAGTGGTGAAGTTGTTGTCACGGCTCATCTGGACGCGGGCGAATCGCTCGTAGTGCCCCAGATCAAGGTCGGTTTCGGCACCGTCATGGGTTACGAACACCTCGCCGTGTTGGATTGGATTCATCGTCCCGGGATCCACATTGATATACGGATCCAACTTCACCAGTGAAATCTGGATCCCATGCGCCTCAAGGAGCGCTCCAAGCGATGCGGATGAAACGCCTTTGCCCAGTGACGACACTACCCCACCGGTGATAAAAATAAATCGTGACATGCGTGTATAGTGGAAGCGAAGGATTTATAACGACGATGCCCGAGGCGGTGCTCAAAGTGGCATCTTGGCGGCGGCTGCTATCGAACTGTCGCCTGCGGTGCGCCCCTATGGCGTGCGTGCAGCGCGGCGGCGATTTGAGCGTCTTTCAGCGCTCGCACCCGATGAAAGGTAGAGCGGCGCTGGCAGTATGACACTCTCAGCCAACTGTGGGAACGCCGCAGTGCGGTGGGGGATGGACATCGCGTGGATAAAGTGATGCTGGAACTTCGGTTCGACTGCGGTTTCTATCTTTTCGATACGCCGCACCACCGATTCGATCTCGTCGCGTGCACGGCGATCCAAAAGCGCGATGCGTGCGCCAGTCCCAGCGGCATTGCCGGCAGAGGTTACATGGCGCAGATCACAGTCGGGGATCATGCCTAGCACCATCGCGTATTTGACATCGATATGACTGCCAAAAGCACCCGCCAAGCGGATGCGATCGATGACATCAACCTGCAGGCGATCCATCAGCAGGCGGATGCCGGCATACAACGCGGCTTTGGCTAACTGGATCGCCCTCACGTCGTTTTGGGTGATGCGCAGGCAGACCGCGCCGTCGTAGAGCTGATAGGCGAACGTGCGACCATCGGCGGCGATGCGCTGGCTACGCTTAGTCAACGCACCATTGATGACGCCGTCAGAGCTGAGAATGCCCGCGAGAAACATCTCTGCGATCACTTCGATAATGCCAGAGCCGCAGATGCCGGTTACGCCGATCCCGCTTGTCGCCTCAACAAAGCCGGAGTCATCCGACCACAGGTCGCAACCGATAACGCGAAAGCGTGGTTCCAAGGTAGCCGCGTCGATGCGCACCCGCTCGATCGCGCCCGGCGCGGCGCGCTGACCGCCACTGATCTGCGCGCCTTCAAACGCCGGACCGGTGGGACTGGAACAGGCCAGCATACGAGCGCGGTTGCCGAGAACGATTTCGGCGTTGGTGCCAACATCCACAGTGAGGTTGAGGGCTTCGTCGAGATATATCCCTTCGGATAGGATCACCGCTGCCGCATCAGCGCCAACATGTCCCGCAACGCATGGAAATACGTAAGCTCTAGTGCCAGCAGCGGTGTTCAACTCAAGCTCACTGGCGCGCAGCCACAGGGCGCGGTCAATGGCCAAAGCAAACGGTGCGCCGCCAAGCTCAACCGGATTGAGTCCCAGCAACAGGTGGTGCATCACTGGATTACCGACCAGCGTCACATCCAGCACCGCATCGGCTGCAACGCCGGCCTCGGCGGTGGCTTCGGCGATCAGCTGCGCGACTGCCTTACGCACCACACGGGTCATCTCGACTTCACCACCGGGGTTCATCATCGCATACGACACGCGGCTCATCAGATCCTCGCCAAAGCGGATCTGCGGATTCATGCTGCCGACGGAGGCCAATACCTCTCCGCTGGTTAGGTCACACAAATGAGCGGCGATGGTCGTTGAACCGACGTCAATCGCAACACCATAGACGCGCTCTTTAAATCCCGGCCAGATGGCGATGAGCGTGTTACTGTGTACTGCGCATGTTACCTTCCACTGCCCTTGGCGCAATGTCTCCTGCAAGCGCGTCAGCAGTTGTAAGTCACAGTCGATGTCATGCAGTTGCCAGTCCGCTGCCAAGGCGTCCTGCAAGCGGCGCAGGTCGCCGGACGGGTCGTGCATATCCGGCTGCATGACCTCAACGTAATACAGACGTACAATCGGATCGACTTCGATATGCCGCGCTTCAGCACGCTTGCGCACCACTTGGCGATGCACCTGACTCTCTGGTGGCACATCGATAACTACATCACCGTGGATCTGCGTCGAACACCCGAGACGGCGATCAGCGGCCAAAGGCGTACGCTTATCGTGATAGCGCTGCTCTACGGCACTGAAAGGGGAAAGATTTTCTGCTGAGGAAACGATGTCATGCTTGGCAAACGCCCCTTCGGACAGGCGAACTTGACAGCGACCGCAGATGCCGCGCCCACCACAGACCGAATCCAAATCAACGCCTAGCTTACGCGCTGCCTGCAATACGGTGGCACCAATCTCAACCGCGCCGCGTTTACCAGAGGGGGTGAACACCACTCGCGCCAATGCTGCTTGTCCTGTCCCCGCTCCTTTCAAAGTGTCGTTGCCGGGTGATGCGCTCATCGGCAAACTCTGGGAAGGCCTTGATTCTCACGCACGGCGGCGCGCACGACGGCGCTCCCTGCGCACCTCAGCGGCACTCTCAATGGCGGGATCGCGGTAGGCGGCGATCCAGCGTCGGCAATCGGGATCATGCCCCATCATTACATCTGCAGCGCGAATTGCCTGCATCAGCAGCGCCTCGTTCGGGTTGGTGATCGCCGACGTCATGCCGGCACCGATAGCAATGGTCAAAAACCCGGCATTAATCGCCTGCCGATTGGGTAGCCCGAAACTGATGTTGGAGGCACCGCAGGTGGTATTCGTTTTGAGTTCACGGCGGCACCGACCGACGATCTCGATCACCTGTCGCCCCGCTCGATTGATCGCACCGATCGGCATCACCAACGGATCGACGATGATGTCATGCGGTGGAATACCGTAATCGGCGGCGCGCTCGACGATCTTTTTGGCCACCGCAAAACGCACTTCCGGGTCCTCGGAAATGCCGGTCTCATCGTTTGAGATGGCGACCACTGCAGCATCATATTTCTTGACCAGCGGCAGCACTGCTTCCAAGCGCTCTTCTTCGCCGGTAACCGAGTTCACCAGCGGTCGCCCGCGATACACCTCAAGCCCTGCTTTCAGTGCGGCAACGATCGAGGAATCAATCGACAGCGGTACATCCACCACATCCTGCACCAGTTGGATCGCCTGCGCCAGCAGCGCTGGCTCATCGACTAACGGGATGCCGGTGTTGACATCCAGCATATGCGCGCCCGCTTCAACCTGGGCTATCGCGTCGGCCTTAACGCGCGTGAAATCACCTGCTGTTATCTCCGCTGCCAGCACTTTGCGACCCGTGGGGTTGATGCGCTCGCCGATCACAACGAAGGGGCGCTCAAAACCGATCGCCACCTCTTTGGTTGCTGAGCTGATGATCGTATCGGTCATCTCACATTCAACTCAGCCAGCGACTGACATACCGTAAAGCGGTGCTCACCCTGCGTATCACCGAGCGCGCCGCTCGGCTGCGCGCCACGTGCCCTCGGCTGCGCGTTCAACCCGCCGCTCGCCGTTGGTTATGGCGCCGCGTGATCAAATCCTGCGCTGTTTCCACCGCTACCGCAGCATCACGGCAATACGCATCGGCACCAATCGCATTCGCAAATTGTTCGTTCAGCGGCGCTCCACCGACCAATACAATATAGTCGTCGCGCATGTTTTTCTCCTTCAGGGTGTCGATCACTACCTTCATATAGGGCATCGTCGTCGTCAGTAAAGCGGACATGCCAAGAATATCCGGCCGGTGTTTTTCGATCGCATCAAGATAGCTTTGCACATCGTTATTGATACCAATGTCAAAGACATCAAAACCGGCTCCCTCGAGCATCATGCCAACCAGATTTTTACCAATGTCATGGATATCGCCTTTGACAGTACCGATCACCACTGTGCCGATGGTGGTGACCCCGGTCTCCGCCAGTAAGGGGCGTAAAATCGCCATGCCGCTTTTCATTGCATTCGCTGCCAGCAATACTTCAGGCACAAACAAAATACCATCCCTGAAGTCGATGCCGACGATGCGCATCCCCTCTACCAAAGCCTTGTCAAGCACCCTTTTAGCACTCCAACCGCGTTCCAGCAATATGTTAGTGCCTTCTACGATTTCTTCTTTTAGTCCGTCATACAGATCGTCGTGCATCTGGGCAGCCAGATCCTCATCGCTCAAAGCGCGTAGATCAAGTTCATCTTCGCCTTCAAGCCCATCCTCAAGTTCATCGTTTGATTGGATTTCGGTTTCACTCACAGGCGCTCTCCATATAACGAATACAACAGGGTTGCAGTGATGTAGAGAAAGTATTGCATGATGTACAAATATTCATCAATTAGCAATTAAAGATGCCCCGGCAATACATGGGCAGCGTCTCAAGGGGCGGATAACATAAAAATATCCATAAATACCACTAGAGAGCTGCGCAAAATTCTAAATATGGTAGGGGGGTGAGGGAAGGCTTGCTATGCCCAATTTCGTAAGCCCCCTCCAATACGATTATACGGTTATTTTCAAGCGCTCATAATGAGGCACTACAGGGACCTTCCTTCGACTGCTTGCGGGATCCGTATTAAAACAAACACCCGATACCACAACGGTAAATCATTGCTGCCTTTTATCTCATGCCGCGGCTTTTTGCCGGTATGCCTATACGCATATTTTGTTGTCCACTGGCGGGTGGCCTGCGCTAGGAGAATGTTATTCAACACAGGTGCCGCCGACCGTCAGCCCATCCACGCGCAATGCCGGCTGACCCACGCCTACCGGTACGCTTTGACCGTCCTTGCCGCAGGTGCCGACACCGCTGTCGAACTGCAGATCGTTGCCGACCATGCTGACTCGCGTCAGAACTTCTGGCCCGTTCCCGATCAGGGTTGCCCCTCTGACCGGGCGCGTAATGCGGCCTTTTTCTATGAGGTATGCTTCGCTCGCCGAAAAGACGAATTTCCCAGAGGTGATATCGACCTGACCGCCGCTGAAATTGACCGCGTATAAACCGCTATCGACGGAAGCAATGATTTCATCAAGAGAGTATTGACCGGGCAGCATGTAGGTGTTGGTCATGCGTGGCATCGGCAGGTGGGCGTATGATTCGCGGCGCCCGTTGCCGGTAGGAGCCATGTTCATCAGCCGTGCATTGAGTTTATCCTGCATATAGCCTTTGAGGATGCCGTTTTCGATCAGCGTGGTGCATTGTGTCGGCACCCCCTCGTCGTCGATATTCAATGAGCCGCGGCGATCCGGCAAGGTGCCATCATCAACCACAGTGCATTGCGGCGTCGCCACCCGATCGCCAATACGACCGCTGAACACCGAGCTGCCCTTGCGGTTAAAATCGCCTTCCAACCCATGACCAATGGCCTCATGCAGCAAAATACCAGGCCACCCAGGGCCCAGCACGACGGTCATTGTGCCTGCTGGCGCAGCATCGGCGTGTAGGTTCACCAACGCCTGGCGCACCGCTTCTCTGGCATAGCCAAAGGCGCGCTCTTGGTCAATAAAATAGGTATAGCCGAAGCGTCCACCGCCACCAAAGCTGGCACTCTCGCGACGTCCGTTCTGCTCAACGATAACGCTGACATTGAGTCGCACTAGGGGGCGTATATCCCCTGCCAGAGTCCCATCGCTCGCGGCTACCAAAATCTGACTGTATTCCCCAGCCAACTGGACGATCACTTGCTGTACCCGTGCATCTTGGCGGCGCGCATACGCATCAGTGGCACCCAGCAGTTCAATACGCTGGGCTTCGGTGAACGCCGCTAGCGGATCGACAGCGGCGTAGCGCGTTGTCAGCGAGGTTGAGGGCGTCTGCCACGCATCAATGCCGCCGCTTGCGCCACTGTGGGCGATCGCCCGCGCCGCATCGGCAGCCGCCGCCAACGCACGGCGCTGGAGATCGTTGCTGTAGGCGAAACCGGATTTCTCACCGCTGGTCGCACGCACCCCAACGCCTTGATCGATACTGTGCGAGCCTTCTTTTACGATGCCATCTTCCAGCATCCATGATTCAGCGCGGGAAGATTGAAAATACAGATCGGCGTAGTCAATGCGACGACGCGCCACATCGCCCAAAGTCAGCTCTAAATCATCGATCGACAGATCAGCAGGTGCCAGCAGTTGCTGCTGTACCTGCTGTAAATGGTGACTCATCGGTTATCCTTTTGGTCATTAACGATCGCTGAATTGATCCTGTTCACCATGTTCGTCTGATAGCTTTAACAGCTGCATCCTACCTAGCTAACGCCTGATGGCTGCCTCAATTGGTGTTGTATTGGCGGAAGGGAGTAGGGGGGAGATCATAGATAAGTTGTTGAAAATAATAAAGGTATTTTATAGGAACAGCGCCCCTGCGGTGGGCCTGATTTTCAGGTGCAGGAATGGTTCAAGAAGCACCCGCAAAACCGCCGCTTGGCTTTGACCAAAGGGGTTTCGTAGAATCCTTTGAAGTATGCGTTTGCCATGGGGAAGGGATTATAAATCAATATGTTATAATCTGCGCATTGGCGTAGTTGTCCTCATGCACCGGTTGAGTTTTGCGAAGCCCGCTTATTACGGTGCGCAAGAACATTCCATCATACCCTAATTCGCCCTATCCATAGATATTTTTAGTCTTGCACAAGACCAATGAGATTGAACAGAAGCCGTGTTTCCAGTATCAGATGAGCCTGACACAGACGCTGAATTCGCCGTGTTATTCTCTGGGATCTGTCGATCGGGCGCCGCGTTCAATGACAGTCGCCAAAGCCTATAGCGATGGATGCCAGAGAGTCTCAACGAGACACCTAGTTACCAACAACTAAACGCGGTTTTGATGCTTTTCTGCGCTGCTTTCAGGGAGCACCTGCAACAGCCGACCTCCAGCATGGATTGTTAATGCCTCCCAAAACGCCGCCGCGCAGATTTTCCAAATCGTCTCTCGGGTCATCGATCCACGCTAGAATTCATGCACAATTTATTGCCCCGCTGCGTACCCACAAAGGTTCAAACGAATACATAGCCCGCAGCGTGGCGGTGGGGTTGGTTGCCGGTCTGAGCCCACTACTGGGATTGCAGGTGGTGTTGATCGGCATAGTGTGGTGGATTTGCAATCGTTGGGCCGCAAAATGGCGCTTCAGCTGGGTGATCGCCTTTGCTTGGAGTTGGGTCAGTAATCCGATCTCGATCGTGCCGATGTATTATTTCTATATTACTACTGGTAGGATCCTGATGGGGCAAGCATTTGGGGCGGAGCGTTCAGTAACAACGCTCTCAGGGTATGAGGCGTTGCAGCGCCAGTTGGCGCTCCCAGCCAACCTAGATAGCGATTTTTTTGCGCAGATATTCTATTACCTCAACGGCTTACTGCATAACTTCGGACTCCCGTTGTTCATTGGCAGTTTGCCGTGGATGGTGATCGGTAGCTGGCTCGGTTACCAGTTGACACTGCGCTCGCTGGTGGCGTTCAGACAGCACCGACGAAACCAAGCCAGCGCGCCGGCAAAAGATACCAACGACTGACATTGGGGGTTTCAAGTGCGCTGTGCACGTGTGGACGGTTATAGCTGAAAAAGATCGCTCGTCTCTTCGTCGAATCAGGCAACCTTGGTATTTCCCCCCATGAGAACCTCGAAAAACTTTGAATGGAATGGGGGGGTTGGGGGGAAGGGATATGACCACCTGTAACGCAAACTATTGATTTATAATCCTTTCCAAAATAGCCAAGCCCCGCAGGGCACCTCGAAAGGCTAGCGAGGTTGGTTTTTCGAGGTGCCCTCATGGGTCGCTCGCACTTAAACGGCTCACACAGCATCCAAAATCCTGCACCTGCCAGCAACAATGCCAACCCACGATGCCTTTGCAGACCTGACGCCTGCGCTGTTAGTGCTGTCGCGGGTGCCAGGACTTAATGGGCATCGGCTGCTTGAGTTGCTGGAAGTGTTGCCAAACGTCAATGCGATTCTTGCCGCTGATCCGCAAACGTTGCAAAATAGAGGGCTTGGCGCAGCGACGATACGCGCCATCAAGTCGCCCGATTGGCGCGCTATTGAACGCGATCAGGTATGGTTGCGCGGATCGCAAAGTCGCCGATTGGTGGTGATTGGCGATGTTTACTATCCGAAGCGGTTGGCGCAGATTGCTGACCCACCGATGAGCTTGTTTGTTGACGGCGATGCGACTGTTTTATCGCTGCCGCAGCTGGCAATCGTGGGCAGCCGTAACCCAACCCTTGGTGGTGCCGATGACGCGTTTGCGTTCGCTGCTGGATTGGCGCGCTTTGGACTGGTGGTGACCAGCGGTTTGGCGATCGGCATCGATAGCGCCGCTCATTGCGGCGCACTGCATGCCAAAGGGACCACGGTGGCGGTGCTGGGGAACGGCATTGGCAGCATCTATCCGCAGCGTAACCAGTTGCTGGCACAACGGATCATCGCTGGCGGAGGTGCGATTGTCACTCAGTATGGCACCGGCACCCCGCCGCTGGGACGCAATTTCCCTTACCGTAATCGCCTGATCAGTGGTTTATCACACGGTGTCATCGTGATCGAGGCAGCGCAACGCAGCGGCTCGCTGGTGACCGCCCGTCATGCGGCTGAACAAGGACGCGATGTGTTCGCGCTGCCGGGATCGATCCATAATTCAAAGGTGCGCGGTTGCCATGCTCTGATTCGCGATGGCGCGATATTAGTGGAAAGCGTCGATGACGTATTAGAAGAGCTTGCCCCTCAATTACGCCAGATGCTTGCCTGCGAGGCCGCGCCAAGTCCTGCTGCGTCGCCAACGCAAGCCGCAAAGAGAACGCTGACTGCTGACGAACAGCAACTTCTCGATATCCTAGAATACGATCAAGCAAGTTTGGAGGCACTGGTGCAGCACAGTGGGTTGAGCACTCCAAACGTTGCGGCGACACTGTCCAATCTTGAGCTTGATGGTCTGGTGCAAAAAAGTGCGTCAGGACATTACATGCAAAAAAATCAAGCGATAAGCAAGCCGGCGGCGCAGCCTGTGGCACCCAAAGGGAAACAAATAACGTTCGATTATTGACTGGTGGAGTGGATGGATTCTTGCTTTAGAGGTGCCCTTTTTGATGCTCGCCAAAGCCGCACGGCGATGCGTTATTATGCGATGTGCCCCGTTATGGTTTGTTAAATCCGTAGTTTGATTCCCATCCCATGCACGATCGACACACAGCCAGCAGCGAGGTAAGCACTTTAGCGTGGATTACTGATGCAGATCACCTGCGTAGTGCGTTGGCGCAATACCACCTGCCAGACAGGTCGGCGATCGAACAGCGTTGTGCTGCGGTCGCGATCATCATTGCGGGCGCGCCAAAAGCACCATCGATATGCTTCATTCAGCGTGTGCAGCGAGAGAATGATCATTGGTCTGGAGACATTGCTTTTCCAGGCGGCTGGGAGGAGGATGTTGATGCCGATCTGGTTGCAACCGCAGTACGTGAGACGCAAGAGGAGATTGGCCTTATATTGCAACGCTGGCAATACTGCGGGATATTGCCAGCGTTGCCTATTACTTTGGCAGCGCTCAAAAACCGAGACTTGGCTCGGGCGATCCCCTTGATCGTCGCCAGCGTTCACTGGGGCGGTGCCACACTGCCAGCATTGCAGCCCAATGGTGCAGAATTAAGCGATGCCTTCTGGGTAACGCTGGCTGATATCCTCGATCCGACCCATCAAACACAGTACCGCACGGCGCACGGTTCCTCGCCGGGGATACACTGCCAACGCGGGATCATCTGGGGATTGACGTATCGCTTGCTGCAGCGCTTCATGCGTGTCGCCGTACCAGCAGGCAACGCCTGATCGGTATCCTAAACCCAACCCCCCCGGCCCTTGGTGCTCCATCGCGGCGGCGAATTGATCGCAGGCGCTGGATTGCCTCATATCCGGCATCGACACAGAACCCTTCTGTTGGTGCTTGGCATGAGGTGCTGCATTGGAGGTTGCCTCATCCCGACCCCGATGGCAGCGGCAACGATGACTGCGACAGCGGTGGCAGGCGATCAGTGGCGCTTAGCATCCCGCGCAGAATATTCAACTCTGGGCGGCTTGGCTGGGCGCGGTTGAACAGCCTGCGCAAGCGCCGCATCATCAGCCGAGGGTGCTGATGGTCAAGATACCCGATGCCGATCAAAGTTTGCTCCAGATGCGCGTAAAATCCCTCCATCTCGCTGGAAGTGACTGCGGGTTCGGGTGCTGGCGGTGACTGCGGCGGCGCTAGGGGTTTCTGCCGTAAGCATAGCCTGCGTAGCTCATAAGCCAATATTTGCACTGCGGCGGCGACATTCAGAGATTGAAAATGCTCTGCTGTGGGGATCGTGACAACGGTCTGGCAGTAATCCAACTCAGCATTGGTCAACCCGGCGTGCTCACGTCCGAATAGCATCGCCACCGGCCCTTGGTGCTCCATCGCGGCGGCGGCGAACTGATGTGGCTCCATGATCGGCCAAGAGATATGCCGTGATCGCGCAGTTGCCCCGACAACCCAGACGGCATCATTGATCGCGCTCATCACATCCGCGGTTACCCGTGCCGCGACCAACAGATCGTCAGCACCGGCGGCACGTGCAGTGGCTTCAGCAGAGGGGAAATGCCGTGGCCTGACCAACGCTAGGTCGCTCAGCCCCATTGATTTCATTGCGCGTGCTACAGCGCCAATATTCCCTGGGTGGGTGGTTTCCACCAATACGATGCGGATGCGCTTGAGCCATGCATAGCATGCCTCGCAGTCGCCCGGGTTCATCCTGACAAGTTCCCCCTGAGGTCAATAAAGCCAAATCCTCACCCCGGCATCAACAAGCGGCTCCCGCAGCGGGATGAGGGGTGCTCCCACGGGATGAGCCGCTGTGGAAATCGATGCAACGCTCAAGCGCGCCCCGTGTGCCTTGCGCAAAATTGGCGTTCAGCGGCATACCGAGGGTGTGCCAAGCGGGTGTAGGGTATCGCAAAGGGCGCGGTGCGGCGCACGCTCGATCAAGGCTTTTCACCCGATCGGATGCGCTCAATTGATTGCTGCAACCCGGCTTCCATTTGCTCCCAAGCGGTGATTGCTTCATAGACCCTGCGCAGTTGATCATAGGTGGTATCAAAGCGCGGTGTTTTTCCATCGGCGCGGAATAAGGCATCGCGTTTGTTATCGTTCAGCCAACCATCAAGGGCATTGGCGAATTCAGCATGAGCAGGACTGAATGCGGCTTCAATTGATTGGCGTGCCTGCGCCACCTGTTGTGCCGCAAGGTTACGTTCCTCCATCATCTGCGCATAAATGAGTTGACGTGATGCAGATAGCGCGTTGCGCAGCCGTGTTATTTCCGCCTGGCGTTGATTGATGAAGTCGTCAAGTTCCTGCTTGGCGCGGATCAGGGCTTGCTCTTTTTGCTGCTTCAGAGATTGAGTCGTGCGGATGTGCAGCGCCAACTCGTCATGGATCTGGTACAGTTTTTTATGCTGTTCCAAAGCGCGTTGACGCAATACCTTGACTTGTTCGCGGTTAGGTCCAAGGGTCGGTTCCACTGAACTCAGCCACGTCGCCAACTCAACGCGTACAGCGTTAGTCGCTTGGTTGTACTCACTCACTTTCTGGTTATATTGGTTGATAAGTTCTTGGGTTTTCCTCGCTTGCTGATCGTGGTTGGCGCGCATTTTCTGATAAAGCGTGCGTTGCTGCTGTTGCTGTTGGTTGAGATAGTCCGCTTGCTCGCGCATCTCGGCAAGCCATTGGATATGCTCATCGTAGGTCTCCTGATTGGCCGCTGTAGTCTGGTCGATAATAGTTTGAGTTTCCTGTTGATAATTAATCAGGGCTTGCCGATTGCTCTCTTGGCTCGTTAGTCCTGGATCGAGCAGTCTTTTTTGCTGGAGCAATATCTTATCTTGGTGGTCCAGCGTTTCTTGCAGCTGCTTAGCGAGATCAGCGTATTGATTGTACACACTCGTTATCAGGTGGTGCTCGGCGCGGATCGCATCGACTTTTACGCGGATGCGCGGGTCGTCTCTGGCTGCAACCGGGCTCTCTGTCAGCCCCACCGCAGGCATAAGCACAATGCTGGCAAGCAGTAGAAAGTGCAGTGCTTTCATCGTTTGGCAGGGTGCTGATGAGTACTTTCGTGCGGGTTGGCGCAGCCTGTGCGAAAGTTGGCACGGCGCGGGACATGCCTTGAAGAGCAACAGGCTGCTTCTGTGTTGGGACATATCGCTACGAGTTACTTAGCCAGCGAGAACTTTTCAACTACCGCGCCGCACGAAAAACGCGCGAAGTGAATCGCCCGATGGCCTGTGTGCTGTATCGTCAAAAGGGGTTATAAACCAAACCTTGGATTCAAGTTGCGCTGGGTAAAGCGCGTGGCCCAATCTTCCATTCCTCGCGGGGCTTTTCGAGGGCCCCCTTCTGAGCTAGGGCTTGAAGTACGCTTGCCCGGGCGTACGACACCAGTAATAGGGCGGTGCGCAAGGTGCCCACTGAGCAGCGTACGGCGATGACGGTGCGTTGGCATCGGGTGTGCGCCAGGGATGAGATAAAAGCGGTGGTTGCGGCGGGGCATAAGGCGGCGGCGCGTGCCATCCAGCGGAAAGCCGATAAGGGCCGCTTACCGGCGGGTAGGCCAAGATATAGGCGACGGCTGGTTGGGTGGATGCCGCCGATGCAGTGGCGACCTGCGGTGCTGTTGCAGTCGTTGCCCTTGCGGCGGTAGGAGTCGGTACGTTCGCTTCAGGCGGCAAAGCGGCTGCAGGCGCTTTCTCAGGCGGCGTTGCAGTTGTTCCCTCAACGGTTTGGCGATCCAGTGAGTGGGGCGCATCGGCAGCAGCCGTTACTTCGGTAGCAGCGACGGGAGCACTTTCAATCCCTTTGGGGGGATCCAAGGGTTTTGCAATCACCGTTTGGTGGCGCGACTCAGGTGCTGTTGCAGGACCTGCGGTCTGAATCTCTTCAGCATTCTCTGTTGCTTTGCGATCGACCTGAAATACAAATATCAATGCCCCAATCAGGATTAATGGCCCCCACAACGCCAGTAAGCCGCTGACGCCACTGCTCTCATTGTTGCCCATCAGCGTTCTCCTTTGTAGCCATTGACACTGATTTCGCTAGCGTACAGCCAGCGCTAGCGGCGGGTTGAAGCACTGGTCGTGATAGCATGGTCATCACCGGTCATGGTTGGGCACTTCGAAAAACCAGCTTCGTTAGTTTTTCGAAGTGCCCTGCGGGGCTTGTCTATTGGGAAAGGATTATAAGTCTAATGGTTTACGTTGCAGGTGGTTATGTTCCTTCCCCCCAACCCCCAACCCCCATCCCGTTTCAGAGTTTTTCTAGGTGCCCTGATTGTAGTTTGAGCGGGTCAGCATGGCATCGTCGTAGGCGACCCGCACCTCAGAATGTTGTCAAACCGCTCTCTTTTTCAGTCAGCAGTTTGTCGATCGCTTCAATCGATTGGTCGGTTAATTTTTGCAGTTCAGCCCCGACATGCTTCTCTTCGTCTTTCGCTAAGTTGTTGTTTTTAATCGTGCTGCGCACCTCCTGTACCCCATGGCGCCGGATATTGCGCACCGCAACGCGGGCGTTTTCTGTTTCTGCGCGCACCAAACGCACCAATTCCTTGATCCGATCTTCGGTCAACGGTGGAATCGGGACACGAATCATGTTGTCGCTGGTCATCGGGTTTAAACCCAAACCAGAGCTTTGAATGGCTTTCTCAATCACCGGCACCATTTTTTTTTCCCAAGGCTGCACCATCAGGGTACTGGCATCGGCGACGCTGACATTGGCGGCATGAGACAAGCTGACCAAAGAGCCGTAGTAGGGCACCGTCACTTTATCCAACAGCGAAGCGTTGGCGCGATGGGTGCGTATGCGCGTAAACTCCTGACGCAGGCTCTCGACGCTTTTTCCCATGCGTGTTTGCGCGTCTTTTACTAGCTCGGCAAGTTCAGGGGACATGACATGCGGGTTCTGTTGTAAGCAGGCAATCAGCGATTACAGTGTGTATTAGAGGCTGATCAGTCAATAACCATCATTGCAGTTGCGGCTTTTTCGGCTGGCGATCGGTCTTGATCGCCAAGTGCGGCGCGTTGTCAATTAGAGTGCCTTCGTCTTCTCCTCGCACGGCGCGCAACAATGCGCCTTGGCGATGCATATCAACTACCCGTAGCGGTAGGTTGTTTTCCTGACACAGCACCACGGCGGTCATGTCCATCACGTTCAGTCGCATTTGCAGCATCTGGTCATAGCCCAACCGTTTGAAACGCTTGGCCTCGGGATGATGGTGCGGGTCCATCGCATACACGCCGTTCACTTTGGTCGCCTTGATCAGCAGCTCAGCACCGATTTCTATCGCCCGTAAACTGGCGGCTGAGTCGGTCGTGAAAAACGGATTTCCGGTGCCGGCGGCAAAGATAACCACGCGCTGTTTTTCCAAATGCCGTATCGCTCGAGAGCGCACAAAAGGTTCGCATAACTGGTTGATATGAATCGCTGACATGGTGCGCACCGGGATGCCGCGCCGCTGCAGTACATCCTGAAATGCGAGCGCATTGACAACCGTACCCAACATGCCGATGTTATCGGAAATAACCCGCTCCACCCCTTTGGCGACCAAGTCAGCGCCGCGGAACAGGTTGCCGGCACCGATGACGAACGCCACCTGTATCCCGTGCCGGGTCAGATCGTGGATGTCGCTTGCGATGCTCTCAATCGCTTGGATATTCAGCAGCGCGGCAGAATCATCACCTCTGAACGCCTCGCCACTGACCTTGACCAACACCCGCCGGTTTTGCAGCCTTGTGCTCATGTGTATGGTTCAGCTCCTGCGTACTTGTGCCATGACTTCATCGACAAAATTGTCGATGCGTTTTTCGATCCCTTCGCCAACTTCAAAGCGGACATAATCGACAACGGTGGCATTCGCGGCTTTCAGCACCTGCGCCACCGATTGATCGGGATCCTTGACGAACGGCTGCCCTGACAAGGTGATCTGCTGCATGTATTTTTTCATCTGCCCAATGATCATTTTTTCCTGAATCGCCGGTGGTTTGTTGCTGTCGGCGGCGCGTGCACGGAATATTTCGCGCTCTTTATCAAGGGTCGCGGATGGGATGCCGCTTTCGTCAATGGCAACCGGGGCGCTGGCGACGATGTGCATCGCGATATCGTGCGCGCAGTGTTTATCGCCACTTTTCATCGTCAGCAAAACGCCGATGCGCCCACCGTGCACATAGCCAGCCACCTGCCCACCGTTCGCGGCGCTCATGATACGGAAGCGACGAATGCTGATGTTCTCTCCCGTTTTAACGATCATATCGCGCCGATGAGCGTCTATCGTTTGGGATTGATGCGCCACGGTGATAGGCGTAGCGGTCAAGGCATCCAGATCCGCGGGAGCCGTCAGCAGTACACATTCAGTGACTGACTTGGCGAATTCGCGGAAGATTTGTTGTTTAGCAACAAAGTCAGTCTCACAGTTGATCTCAACCAGCGCGCCGTGTTGTTGATCATCCGTAATGTGCATCAGAACGGTGCCTTCGGCGGCGATTCTGCCAGCCTTTTTATCAGCCTTTGCCTGCCCGGACTTGCGCATGGCTTCAACCGCTTGTTCCACATTTCCGCTCGCGGCGACCAGCGCACGTTTGCAATCCATAAAGCCGGCACCAGTGCGTTCACGCAGCGTTTTTACTTGACTTGCGCTGATTTCCATTGTGTTTGTCGTCCTCGCTATCGGTCATGCCAAGCATCTAAGGGATGCCTCGAAAAACCAGCAAAGCCTGCTTTTCGAGGTGCCCAAAGGTGTTCTTCAGGGTATTAAAAGCTGTCAGCCGATGTGTGGCTGTCAGCAACGCGGACATTATAACCCGCATGAGCACTTGAGAGCGATGGTGCTTTGCGCAGCAACGCCTTTGTCGGGTGCATCGGGTGCTGTGCAGCAAGGCAAGGCAACCGCTTTGCTCAGCCGACAGCGCCGCCACGGCGCATCAGCGTGGCGGGAACAGTTGATGGAGGTGAAGCGGCGATATCGCTACAGGACTTATCTATTGGGGGAATGATTCTTCCAACAACCATTTCGTGGTGCCGCTGACCGGATCGAGAAGTCAGCGAACGGCGCGCCGCCGGCGCTCCTCATTAAAAATAAAACAATCCCTTCCCCCAAACCTCCGGTTTTTCGAGGTTCCTCTACGGGTTTTTTTCCGAGACTACAAGATCTGACTGAGGAACAACTTTGTTCTGTCGTGCTGCGGGTTATCAAAGAACTCATCAGGGGAATTTTCTTCAATGATCTCGCCGACATCCATAAATATCACGCGATTCGCAACGGTTTTTGCAAATCCCATTTCGTGGGTTACGCATAACATCGTCATGCCTTCTTCAGCAAGCTCGATCATCACTTCCAGCACTTCTTTGATCATTTCTGGATCGAGAGCTGAAGTCGGCTCATCGAATAGCATGATTTTTGGACTGAGGCACAAGCTGCGGGCAATGGCGACGCGTTGCTGCTGCCCCCCAGAGAGCTGCCCTGGGTATTTCCTCGCTTGCTCTGGAATCTTGACGCGCTCAAGATAATGCATAGCGTTTTCTTCAGCTTTGGGACGAGGTATTTTTTTGACCCAAATCGGTGCCAAGCACAGATTCTCCAACACCGTCAAATGAGGAAACAAATTAAAATGCTGGAAAACCATGCCCACTTCACGGCGAATGACTTCGATATCGTGCAGATCACGCGTCAGTTCGGTACCCTCAACGATCACTTGACCGCGTTGGTGTTCCTCGAGTCGATTGATGCAGCGAATAAGGGTTGATTTCCCCGATCCAGAAGGCCCGCAGATAACGATACGTTCACCTTTATGTACCGTGAGATGGATATTTTTCAGTACATGAAACTGACCATACCATTTGTGCATGGCGACGATTTCAATCATGACCTCATCGCTAACGGTCATCTGGTGTGGATGATCGGGGGTTTGCTGGGTGTTGCTGGTGTCGTCGTTCAGCATCAGTTACTCCATGATAGCAAGGGCAGCTCGAAAAACGCTGTCCGCAAGCAGCTGATCAGCAGTTTCAGTCAGTGTTTGCGAGCGCTGCTATCGACGGTTGTAGGGTATCAATGCGCCGTAGAGCGCCGCAAAATCAACCGCCGCTGGAAGCAGCGCGAGGAACAAGAGGTGCTTTGGGTGATTGGCTGAATTTGCTTTGTTGTGTCTTGGCTTGGCAGCCGCTTGCTTTTAGTACACGATGGTGCAGATTATAGCCAAAGTAGAATCTGGCGGAAGGTTTTTATCACAAACCTCACACTCAGGCCTTAGTTCCAAGATATTTTTAAAATGCCCGTCAGCAAGTGTTGATGATCAGATCAATGCCCAAGGATACCTCGAAAAACTTCAACGGAATGGAGGGTTAGGGGAAGAGACATGATCATCTGTAACGGAAGCCCCCAAGTGTATGGTTAAATGTCAGGTCAGTAGCTTTTTTTGAGGGGGGGGGGTCAATGACCAGTGTGTAATTTGCGCTCCAGTAACAAGCTGTAGCGTGACATGCTAAAGCAAAATATCCAGAAGCCAAAGCCGACAAAAACATAGCCCTCAACTGCAAATCCAAGCCATTCGGGGTTAGTCGCCACGCTTTGCGCCATACCTAAGAAGTCAAATAGGCCAATGATCAGCACCAGCGTGGTATCTTTGAACAACCCAATGAAAGTGTTGACGATTCCTGGGATGGAAATTTTCAGTGCCTGAGGCAAAATGATCAGTGCCATCATCTTCCAGTAGGGTAGCCCCAGTGCTTGCGCGGCTTCATACTGTCCTTTCGGAATGGCTTGCAAGCCACCGCGAATCACTTCGGCCATATACGCCGCCGAGAACAACATGACGCCGATTAGGGCGCGCAGCAGTTTGTCAAAATGACTGCCTTCGGGCATGAACAATGGAAACATTACCGAGGCCATAAACAATACCGTAATCAGCGGTACGCCACGCCACAGTTCAATGAAGCCGATGCATAAAGCCTTGATGATGGGCATGTCAGAGCGCCGTCCTAAGGCCAGCATCACCCCAATAGGCAATGATGCAACAATGCCAGTGATAGCGATTACCAAGGTTAGAAACAAACCGCCCCAAAGCGGCGTCTCTACTGGCGTCAGGGCCTCAAAGAAACTGCCAGTGAACATAAAGAAAGCGATGATCGGCAGGGCGATCAGCATAAATACACCGGCCCAGCCCTTGTAGGGCAGGCGTGGGATCAATAGCCAAGCCAAACCGATGCCTCCCAGACCATAGCAGATATTGATTCGCCACAGTTCTTCATCCGGATAGCGACCGTACATAAAAAACTTAAACCAAAACACAATATAGGCCCAACAAGCACCCTCCCGAGCACCAGCCTGCGCTGGACAATCGGTGCGCGTATTGCCGAAATAAGCGTTGCCCCAAGCCCACTCAAAGATAGGGGGGATAGCCACATACAGCAGCCCCAGAGAAAGCACCGTCAGGGTGGCGTTCAGCGGGGTGGAAAACAGATTACGCCACACCCAGCCGTAGATGCCGATCTCGTTTGCTGGCGGCGGCAAATCAGGGTGCGTACCAGGAGGGGAAGCTACAACCGTCATCGTTCCACCAGCGCTACTTTCCTGTTATACCAGTTCATCAGCATCGAAATCAGCAGGCTCAACGTCAGGTACACGGCCATTGTCATGCCGATGATCTCGATCGCCTGTCCGGTTTGCATCATTGAAGTGCCGGCAAACACCAACACCAGATCAGGATAGGCGATTGCAGCCGCTAGGGATGAGTTCTTGGTAAGGTTCAGGAATTGGTTGGTCAACGGTGGGATAATAACCCGCATCGCCTGAGGGATAATGACCAAACGCAGGGTTTGGGTGCGCTTCAACCCCAGCGCTTTACAAGCTTCACTCTGCCCCTTGCTGACAGAGTTGATACCCGAACGCACAATCTCGGCGATAAACGACGCCGTGTAGGTCGATAACGCCAACAGCAACGCAATAAACTCCGGCGATATCACCGCCCCACCATGGAAATTGAAGCCTTTGAGCGCAGGGTAGTCGAGATTTATCGGACTCCCCATAAAGAGAAAAACAAGCAGCGGTAAGCCGACGATCAAACTTATTGAGACGGTGAGTATCGGATATTGTTTACCGGTTTTATCTTGCTGCGCCTTCGCCCAGTGCCTGAATCCTATGACTGACACGATGGCAACCAGCAATGCGACCCCTACCAGATAGAATCCTGCTTCAGGATTGACTTGCGGGTAATAAAGACCACGATTGTTGAGGAAAATCATATCGAGCCATGCAACACTTTGCCGCGGCCCAGGCAGCGGTCGCAGGATCGCAAAATACCAGAAGAAAATTTGCAGCAATAAGGGGATATTGCGCAGCGTTTCAATATAAACAACCGTAATCTTGACTATCAGCCAGTTATCCGATAGCCGCAATACCCCAATCACAAAGCCCAGACAGGCGGCGAATAAAATACCCCACATCGATACCCATATCGTGTTCAGCAGGCCGACCAAAAAGGTATGACCATAGCTGTCTTCTTCGTGGTAGCTGAAGCCAAAATGGGTTTCACCGATACTGAACCCGGCGGTGGTCGTCAGAAAATCAAAGCCAGAACTGATCCCGCGCGATTCTAGGTTATCTAGCGTGTTGGAAACCAGATAACCGCAAAATAGGATGACCCCTCCGATGACCAGCGCTTGGAACGTCAGATCGCGCCAAAACGGATCGTTCCAGAACCAGCGTTGCCCTGGGCTTGGTGCTGCGGAAGTAGTCTGGTTATCCTTCATGGGCTACAGACAACGCGCATTGAAGAGGGATTGGGCAGGAGCAGAGAACCAACCATCGCACACAAGAACGATGCCTGTGAAGAGGGGATTTCTAAGCGGGCAAAAATCTGCCCGCTTAGAACACTTCTTGTTGCCATCGGTTTGAGGCAAGGGGGTACTGTCAGCGGATCGGCATCGCGTATTGTAAACCACCATCGCTCCATTGCGCGTTCACTCCACGGGCAAGCCCAATCGGGGTCTTGGGTCCCAGATGGCGCGCATAGCTCTCACCGTAGTTACCCACTTGGGTGACGATATCGAAGCACCAGTCATTTGGTAAACCAAGGTTTCCGCCCGTATTGCCTTCAACCCCAAGCTGGCGCTTGATCACCGGATTGGCGTTAGCAGCAGTTTTCATTCTCTTAGCATTTGATGACGTTACACCGTATTCCTCGGTTTCGACCATGCAATACAGCGACCATTTGACGATATCAAGCCATTTGTCATCACCATGGCGCACGACCGGCCCCAATGGTTCTTTAGAGATCGTCTCTGGCAGCACCATATGGGCATCGGGGTTTCTCAATTTCAGACGCTGTGCGGCGAGCGCTGAGCGGTCGGTGGTATAAACATCGCAACGACCGCCGTCATAAGCAGCCACGACTTCATCTGCTTTCTCAAACACAACCGGCGTGAAACTCATGTTGTTAGCACGGAAAAAGTCCGATAAGTTCAATTCAGTGGTGGTGCCTAGGTTTGTGCATACCGCTGCGCCCTCAAGCTCAGAAGCACTTTTCACCCCAAGGGATTTAGGGACCATGAGGCCTTGACCATCGTAGTAATTGACGCCAGCGAAGTTCAAACCCAGCTTGGTGTCACGTACTAGAGTCCAAGTTGTATTGCGCGAAAGCATGTCAATTTCACCCGACTGCAGAGCGGTAAAACGCTCCTTGGCCGATAGTGGTGAATATTTTACTTTTTCGGAATCACCAAATATAGCGGCAGAAACGGCGCGGCACATATCGACATCAAGGCCAGTCCAATTGCCATTGACATCAGGATTTGAAAAGCCGGGCAAACCTTGGCTGACTCCGCACTGAATAAACCCTTTGGCTTCCACGTCCTCCATGGTACCTGCCTGAGCGCCAACTATGGATACTGATGCAAGAACCGCAGATGCGGTTAGTGTTTTTAAAATTCTCATTAAAGAGCCCTCGTTTTGTAAGGAAAATATTGAGAAAGAATAAAGCGAAAATGATGGATCGAGCCTATGCTGGCAGCAGTGTACCACACATGGCGATGATCACTCCATTAAATATAAGCGCTGTGTTAGTCCAAAGCAGAGTTCCACCTGCCGCACTTACGGTTTGAATCCGCCTCATAAAATCACTCTGGTGGGGCGTTTTTTAGGTGTCCTTGGGTTTCTCTCACTCGATGCTGACGCGCAATGCGGCTGCGCTGGCGATCGGTGCCAGCGTCAGGGCTAAAGACAGCAACGCCGCCAGCATATACAGCGGTGCTGCGACTGGCAGCGTGGCGGCGGCGGCGCTTACCGCGCCGGCACCGAAGATCAGCGTCGGTATATACAGCGGCAGCACCAGCAGCGACAACAGGCCATTGCTGCGCTTCAGGCCAATCGTAACCGCTACCCCAATGGCACCAACTAGGCAAAGCACCGGGGTTCCCAGCAACAGCGTCAGAGTCAGTGTTGGCAACGCCGCGAGCGGCAGCGACAGCAGTGCCCCTGCAAGCGGTGCCAGCACTACCAGCGGTAACCCGGTTACCAGCCAGTGCGCGGTTACCTTGGCCAATACCAACACTGCCAGCGGACACGGGCTGAGCGCCATTTGCTCCAAAGCGCCATCGGTCAGGTCAGCACGAAACAACCGATCGAGGCCAAGCAGCAATGCCAGCAACACCGCCAGCCAGATGATGCCGGGTGCCAGCAAAGCCAGTTGGTCGCGGTCAGTGCCGACACTCAGTGGCACCATCACAACCACGATGATAAAAAACAGCAGCGATTGAAACGTATCGGCGGTGCTGCGCGTGGCGATCAGTATATCGCGCCGCAGCAGCATTGACCACAGGCTGACAATCTCCGCAATGCTCATCCAGCGTGCTCCATCAGGGCAAGGTGTTGCACCCGCGCCCCAGCCAGCGCCAACGGCTGATGACCGGTCATCAATACTGCGCCGTTGGCGTTGACATGGCTGACCAACTGCTGGCTTACCAAATGCATACCCGCGCTATCGAGCGCGGTGAACGGTTCATCCACGAGCCACAGCCAAGCGCGGCTGACAAAGATACGCATCAATGCAAGACGCCGTTGCTGTCCAGCAGACAAGGTTCCAGCCTGCAGATCACGGTAGCGATGCAATTCCAGCAGGTGCAGCACCTGATCATCGCTGCATGCGTTTTGATGCACCAGCAGCGCTCGCATAAAACGCAAATTCTCACTTACTGTCAACTCGTCGCGGATGCCATTTTGATGCCCGACATAGCAAATCCCGGGCGCAAATTGGTTATCATTAGCTAGGCGCTGCTGACAGCGCAGGTGCAGCGCACCGTGCTCCGCCGTCGTCAAACCACACAACACGCGCAACAGGGTCGTTTTGCCGCAGCCGTTGGGACCCTCAATGTGCAGCAATTCACCACCGCAAATGGAGAAACTCAGGTGCTCAAACAATAACCGATCGCCACGGAAGCAGCTTAAATCATCCACCTCAAGACGCCATGCCGTCATAAGCAGCACTCGAAACCGCGATGCAACCCAGCGTGGATCAACGGGGTTCGTCTATGGGGTGGCATAAGCCTTACCGAAAATCCACGCCTTGGAGGGCGCAGCACACATGGAACAGGAATGGTTCAACCTCATCGGCAGTCACCAAGAAACCGTGCAACCACAGTGGATCGATTATAATGGGCATATGAACTTGGCCTATTATGTACTGATATTTGACCACGCCTCGGATAAATTTCTGGATGCCGTCAGCGCTGGCGAAAGCTATCGGCGCGCAACCGACAACAGCGTCTTTGTCCTCGAGATGCACGTCAACTATCTGTACGAGGTACGGCTCGGTCAGCCAGTACGGGTATCGACCCTGCTATTGGATCACGATCATAAACGGGCGCATCTGTTTCATCGCATGCTGCTGCAACCCGATGACCGCTTGGTGGCTACCAACGAATTGATGCTGATGCATGTCGGTCTTGCTGATTTGCGTTCCACGCCATGGCCGCAAGCGGTGGTCGAACGCTTGAGCGTTGTCGCTGCGAGGCAGGATTTAACCGCTTGGCCGCCGCAGGCAGGGCGCAAAATTGGCATAAAACGCTAACGGCCGGGCAAGGCACCGCACGCTTAACCTTTGGCAAGTACAACGCAACGGCTTTACCCGCATCGGGGACGCTCAAATAGCGATGCCGCCGCCATCTGAAGCATTTGATCTTGGGAGCGGCGTTGCTGATTTTGTATCCTGCAGCCCTTGTACGCCATAGCAACCTGTAAAACGTGCGCTAATCGGAAGCAGAATCAATGATAGATTTATATACTTGGGGGACGCCGAACGGTCGTAAGGCGTCGATTATGCTGGAAGAAATCGGCTGGAAATATCGCGTACACGCGATAGATATCGGCAAAAATGAACAATTTTCAAACAATTTCTTGGCGATCGCGCCGAACAATCGCATCCCCGCCATTGTTGACCACGAGCACAACGTACAGATGATGGAATCTGGCGCGATCCTGCTTTATTTAGCGCAACGCAGTGGGCAGCTGCTGGCCGCCGATCAGCACCAACGGTGGCGTACCATCGAATGGCTGATGTGGCAAATGGGCGGTATCGGCCCGATGCTCGGTCAGGCGCATCATTTTCTGCAATTCAATCCCGGTGTTTCGGCGTATGCTGAAAAGCGCTATCACGATGAGACGCGCCGGCTCTACGGCGTCCTCGATCGCCAGCTTGCTCACCATGAGTATATCTCAGACGACTACTCAATCGCCGATATCGCCACTTGGCCGTGGATTTCGCGTTTCCCGTGGCAGCGTATCGATTTAGGCGAATTCGAACATGTGAAGCGTTGGTATTGTGCCATCGCCGAGCGCCCTGCGGTGCGGCAAGGCTACCACGTTCCGCACGATGCAGGGCCTATTCCGATGCCGTAGCTGTTCGGTCATGCAAGGAGGCGCTTTGGGTTGGCGACTGAAAGCGTGACAAGCCCGGCCCAGCCCAGCACGGGTCGGCTGACAACGCGGCAGCGCTATGGTGCACTAAGGTAGCGATGCGCAAAGGGTCATGCAGCCGGAGATGACGCCGCGGTCCACAGATCAGCACTTTTGATGCCAATAACAACGCCTTCCATAGAGCAAAACGCTGATCAGCGCACGGTTGATCAGCGCTCGGTCCTGGTCAACGTGCGCATCGGCGGACGCTATACCGATGCCGATGAGTTTCGTGCGCTGGCGATATCCGCAGGCGCTGAGCCGGTGGCTTCATTTTCGGTGGTGCGACATAAAGCCGATCCGAAGCATCTGATCGGCAAAGGCAAGGCGCTCGAGATCGCCACCGCAGTAGAAACCTTGTCAGCGCAATTGGTCCTCTTTGACCATCCGTTGACGCCGTCACAAGAACGTAACCTTGAGCGGCTGATGTGTTGTCGCGTGTTCGATCGGCGTACGCTGATCCTTGCGATTTTCGCGCAGCGGGCGCGTACCCACGAGTCTAAGCTGCAAGTTGAGTTGGCGCAGCTTGAGTATCTATCGACGCGGCTGGTGCGCGGCTGGACGCATCTTGAGCGGCAGGTCGGTGGCATCGGGGTGCGTGGCCCCGGCGAGACGCAGTTGGAAACCGATCGCCGCTTGATCGGTTATCGCATCAAGCGCATCCGTCAACAGTTGGAGCGGGTGCGCGCCCGCCGCCACCTCAATCGGCGCGTGCGCACCCGCTCGGACGCGCCGATTGCCTCTTTAGTCGGCTACACCAATGCCGGTAAATCTACCCTGTTCAACGCCATAACCGATGCTGGGGTCAGCACCGCCGATATGTTGTTTCAAACCCTGACACCCACCGTACGCAAGGTAGTGTACAACGGCAAACCGCTGATGATCGCCGACACCGTGGGGTTTATTGATGCCCTGCCACACGATCTGATCGCCGCTTTTCGCGCGACCTTAGAGGAGATCACGGAAGCAACCGTGTTGCTGCATGTGGTTGACATATCCACCGCAGGTGCTGAGCGGCGCATTGAACAAGTTAACGCGGTACTCAAAACCATCCATGCCACCAGCCCACAGATCATTATCTACAACAAATGCGATCGAGTGACGGCGAGCGCTGTCAACGGGTATGGTGACGCCCTTGATGACTGTGCGCCTTTGCATCAAACCACGCCATTGGCATGGCCACGCGCAGAGCGCGATCACGCCGGGATCATCTGCGAGATATGGCTCTCCGCCGAGCGCAAAGCTGGGCTTGGCACGGTGCTGCAAGCCATCGCGCAACACTGTCTGCCGCTCATCCACCGCTGGCGTTTCCGCTTTCCTGCATCAGCCGGGCACTTGCGTGCTTGGCTTTACCAGCACGCAAGCGTCATGGATGAAGTTGAACTGGCGGACGGGGGTTGGAAACTGACAGCCGAACTATCGCAGTCGTTGTACGACAGGTTGCAGGTCAAGGAAGGATTGGCGGCCTATCGCATCGAATGACGCTAAGATACCCGGGCTGTCACAATGGCTTTGGCGCTTTGATCGTAACCGCACCAAGGTCGCCAAAGCCATGCGTTATCGTTGCGCAAGGTACCCCATTAATACAGGCCTAGCGCGGCGGTCAGTATCGCCAGCAAAAACAATAACGCAAATCCAGTGAACACTTGGGATAGGGCGGGGTAGCTCCTGCGTAGTTCAAAAGCTATCCAAAAAAATACAACTACAAGCCCTATCAGCAGGTAGATGACTCGCATGGGCTCCCTCGATAGAGGCAGTACTTTCCCCCTAAAGCATTGATTGCCTTTTGTATCAGAAAGTACCAAAGCACAATTTTTGTCGCTTAGTTGAATTAATCCAGCACACATGGCACAGCCAAATATGCCTCTCCTTTGAGGTGATAAATTCTCCTAAGCTTTCCCCTCCGTCCTTGAACTAGCGCCCCGGTCAGTGTAACGGATCGCCTTTAAGAACCAGTGGCAGACCTGCAACTACCAAGACCACGTGATCGGCGAGTGCCGCGAGCGCTTGGTTTAGCAGCCCCACGCGATCGCGAAACTGGCGCCCCAACAGATATGCCGGTACCACCCCTTTGCCAATTTCGCTGGCGACTAGGATCACCGTTCCGCGGTGTTGCGAAAGGCTCTCAAGCAAGGCGCTTTCAGCGCTTACCGCATCGCACCCGTGATGCATCAAGTTGCCTGACCACACCGTCAGGCAATCAACCAGCACGCTACTCTCTTCCGCGTGCTGGTTGCCGCACGCAAGCGAAAACGCTGTCTCAAGCGCTGCGACCAATGCAATCGGTGCTTCCAAAGTGCGCCACTGCGGACCTCGGCGGCTTTGATGTTGCAAGATACGCGCCTGCATTTCGGCATCGCAGGCCTCGGCGGTAGCGATGTACACTGGATGCGGCCCCTTGACCAACCCCTCAGCGTAGCGGCTTTTACCCGACCGTGCTCCCCCAAGCACCAGCGCGGTATGTGCCATCGCTTACACCCACCTTCCAGCAAACACCTTGCGAACTGCACCGCAGTAGCGCTCAACGGCAGAGCACACTTGGGCAGTACGCCCAAACACCGCAGGCTCCCACAGCCTCAAACAAAAAGTTGAGGGGGAAAGCAGCCCCTGCCCGCATCGTTTCCGATGCGCCTAAGCATACGCAATGCGTGCCTTTGCCAACCAAGCCGTGTATTCAGTCGTATGCGGCATTCGTCGCCGCTATCAGCGATGGCGCCAAATAGTGCCATCACTTTGAGCATAGCCGTGCTGATCGCCACAGCGATCAGAGATTGCTGTCGAGGAACGCGGACAACTGTGAGTGCGACAGCGATCCAATTTTTGTCGCTTCTACGTTGCCGTCCTTAAACAGAATCAGGGTTGGGATGCCGCGAATGCTGTATTTGGGCGGGGTCTCTGGATTGTGCTCGACATCCAATTTCGCTATTTTTAGACGCCCGTCGTATTCTTCGGCGATTTCACTGAGGATTGGCGCGATGGCCTTGCACGGCCCGCACCACTCAGCCCAGTAATCGACAAGTACTGGGGATTTGGATTGCAATACTTCTTTTTCAAAACTATCATCAGTGACATGAACTATTTTGTCGCTCACTTTGGTCAATCTCCAGTGGGGAAAGAAAAGCATAGTGTACCCATCAGCGGTGTTATTGCAAGCTCCTTTTTCTGGATTTTCGGCTTTTGCTTTTGATAGACGATCGGCGGCGCTCTATGAGCCTTTGCGGCGCACGCGCGAATCGGCGATGACGCATAGCATCTCGAACATTAGCGTCGCCGCCACCAGTGCGGTATTGCCACTTGGATCGAACGCTGGCGCAACTTCAACCACATCCCCTCCGATCAAATCCAGTCCTTGCAAGGCGCGTATCATCTGCTGCGCTTCAAAGCTGGAGAAACCGCCAATTTCAGGGGTGCCGGTACCGGGGGCATAGGCCGGGTCAAGCCCATCTACATCAAAGCTGAGGTACGCCGGACCAGCACCGATAATCGCTCGCGCCTCATCCATCACGTTTTGCCAGCCGCGTGCGTGGAGTTCTTCCATATAGACCACACGCATTCCTGAAGTGTGGCTGAATTGCCACTGCTCGGGATCATTCAGACTGCCTCGAATACCGATCTGAACGGTGCGCTCAGGGTCCAACAGGCCTTCTTCTACCGCTCGCCGAAACGGCGCGCCATGGTGAAACCGTGAACCAAGGTAATCGTCGCCGGTGTCGCAGTGGGCGTCGAAATGAACCATCCCGATAGCACCATTGCCGATCGCACGCATGATCGGTAAGGTGATCGAATGGTCGCCGCCTACCGAGATAGGAGTTATACCGGCAGCCAGCACTTCACGAAAGCGCGCCTCGATTTCGTGAAGGCTGCTCTCAAGATGAAACGGAGAGCTTATCCAAGTATCGCCAAGGTCACGTACGCAGCACAGACTGTGCGGAGCAATTCCAGTGGCCTGATTGATCTTGCGCACCAAGCTCGATTGGTTGCGTATTTCTCACGGGCCATGGCGCGCCCCGCTGCGATTGGTGACGCCGCCGTCAAACGGTACGCCGATCAAGCCAATATCGACGCCGCTCAGATCTTCAGCGTAGGGTACGCGCATGAAGGTTGGGAGCCCTGTGTATCGCGGCCTTGTCATGGGGTCGTCGGCTTGCATCATCAGCGCCTTATTATACTCATGGGTACCTCGAAAACCTGGGAGTTTAGGGGTTTAGGGGTTTAGGGGAAGGGGCATGATTCCCTGTAACGTAAGCCACTGATTTATATCCCTTCCCCCAATAGACAAGCTCCGCAGGGCACCTCGGAAAGCTGGCCTCGCACAGTTTCCCGAGGTACTCTTGGATGGTTTCGCAATAAGTTACCAAAGCTATCCCCGCGGCCATCTTTGGGTCTAGGAACGAAAAATAATATCCATGCATAGCAATACTTTACGAATTCAATCAAGATCAAGCATCTTGAAGAATTACAAGCAGAGGAAAGTGTATATTAATCCATAACTGATGGGGGGCTTACGAAATTGCTCATAGCAATCTTCCTCCACCCCCCCATCCCATTTCAGGGTTTTTCGAGGTTTCACAACAGATAAATCGCCAAGCAGTTGTATCGTGAAGGGCGTTTACTGCCGTGAAAGAGGGCGCATGGCGTTTTCTATTGGCATTAAGCTGTTGTTTTATAATACCATCAAAATTGTTCGGGCAGATCACGCCAGTTTGCAACCCGCACGCCAACGAAGGTGCGCCCGATTAAGAAGCAACCGACGTTGACCAGACCTACCATGCGGCATGAATTAATGTCGGGCATTGATATAAAACGCTTCAGAAATACGTTGCAAAGAAGGGAACTGTTTGGTTTATAACTTCTTCCTTCACAGGGCGAGGCGGTCGCGCAAAAATCACACAGTGGCTTTTCCGTGGTCGCCTATGGGGAACCCAAGGTTTACGCTATTCTATCGACAATGAACGCTTTGCGATTTTTTTATCCTTCCTCGCACCTGTCGCGCTGACTCAAGCAGGATCTGGATCATGCAACATACCGACACGACATGCCGGATGAGCTACCCCTTCGCTTATCGTGAGCGCGCTTTGTACGCCGAAGAAGTACCGCTGGACGCGATTGCGGATGCATACGGAACGCCCTGCTATGTTTACTCGCGGGCCGCGCTGGAAGACCGTTTTCTCGCCTTCAAGCAAGCTTTTGCGGGCTGCGCGCATCGCATTTGCTATGCCGTCAAGGCGAATTCAAACTTGGCGATATTGGATCTGATGCGTCGCTTGGGAGCTGGCTTTGATATTGTTTCTGGCGGCGAGCTGAGCCGCGTGCTGGCAATCAATGCGTCACCTGAATCGGTATTGTTTTCCGGCGTTGGCAAGTCGAGTGATGATATCAAGGCAGCGTTAGCGGTCGGGATCGGTTGTTTCAACGTTGAATCAGCAGCAGAGCTGAAGCGCCTAGCGGCACTGGCGGCGGCGATGAACCGTCGCGCTGCGGTGTCATTGCGTATCAATCCCGATGTCGATGCCAATACCCACCCGTATATCACCACCGGTATGAAACAGAACAAGTTCGGCATTCCTTTCGATAAAGCGCTTGAACTCTATGCCGCGGCGCATGCAGAGCCGCACCTTTTGGTCACCGGGATCAATTTTCATCTCGGCTCACAACTGACTGAGATCGCGCCTTTTATCGCCGCTTTGGAGCGGGTACTGTTACTGGTGGACCAGCTGGAAAAGCGCCATATCACACTGCAGCACATTGATATGGGCGGTGGCTTAGGCGTCCGCTACAGCGATGAGACACCCCCTTCAGCGGCGGCTTTGGTGAGCGCTGTGCGTGAACGCATGGGCAGCCGTAAACTAACCCTGCTGATCGAACCCGGGCGCTCGATCACGGCACAGGCCGGGGTATTGCTGACGCGCATTGAATACCTGAAGGATAATGGTGTGCGATACTTTGCGATCGTTGATGCGGCGATGAATGATTTGCTGCGACCGGCGCTCTACAATGCCTGGCAGCGGATCATGCCGGTGCGCGAACGTCAGCAGGAGCTCCCTGCTGTGTGCCGCCAAATCGTCGGCCCTGTTTGTGAAAGCGCCGATTTTCTCGGCTTGGATCGCTCGTTAGCGGTGACTGAAGGGGATTTGCTGGCGATCTGCGATGTCGGCGCGTACGGTTTCGTCATGAGCTCCAACTACAATACCCGTCCGCGCGCCGCAGAGCTGCTGGTTGATGGCGACCACGTGCATCAGATCCGCCGCCGCGAGACCATTGAAGAGCTATATGCGCTTGAGTCGCTGCCCCCATGAGTGTGCGGCACTTTTTGAATGCGTGGCATTAGTCCTGCCAAACCCACGATGCGTTGTCAGCCCACAAGATGGATCGCATAAATCAGCGACACTGCAGCATCACCTATCCGGCGATTGCATGAAACACGCTGCAACCATCTAGGCAGGACACGCGCCAACTTCCAGCGCTTTGCTTACTCTCTGTACTACCAAGGACAGGCCCGCCGTTTGGCCCGCCCATCCGATATTGAGAATCGCTCGATCATCGGGAACTTAGGCACTGCTTCAGGCGCTGATTATGGCGACTGCCGATAAGCGTCTTTTTAACCATTGGGGCTTGTCTATTGGAGGAAGGGGTATAAATCAATAGTTTACGTTACAGGCAATCATACCCCTTTCCCCAAACCCTCATCCCGTTGCTATTTTTCGAGGTTCCCATTGATAAATAACCAACGACTGCGGCTGACTCAGCGCGTGATCCTGATTGGATCGCTGGTTGACCTGTTGTTGGCGATCATCAAGATTGGAGGCGGCTGGCTGACAAACTCTCAGGCGTTGATCGCCGATGGCATCCACTCGCTGTCTGATTTGGCGAGCGACGCCATGATCCTGATAGCAGCACGGCTGTCTCATGCCGAGGCTGACGCCGAACACCCTTACGGGCACGAGCGGATTGATACCGTAGCAGCGCTCACCTTAGGTTTGATTCTGATTGCCATTGGCATTTTGCTGGGTTGGCGGACACTGCTGCACTTGTTTGATAGCACCCAGCACGCGCCCGCCGCCAGCGCGTTATTCATTGCGCTGCTGTCGGTGGTCGGCAAAGAAGCCATCTTTCGTTACACAATGCACTATGCGCGTGCATTGCGCTCGCCGATGTTAAAAGCCAGCGCCTGGCATTCCCGTAGTGATGCTTGGTCTTCGGTGGTGGTCATCATCGGGATTGGCGGTGCCCAACTGGGATGGTATGCGATGGATGCCATCGCGGCCCTAGTGGTAGCGCTGCTGATCGTCTTCATCGGCGCTAAACTGGTAAGCCACAATATTGCCGAGTTGATCGATACCGCGCTCAGGGCCGAAGACGTGGCGCAGATCCGCGCCGTTATCCTCAGCGTTCAAGGGATCCGCAGCGTACATACCCTGCGTACTAGGCACATGGGGCCGAAAGTGCTGGTGGACGTACATGTCCTGCTGCGTCATTCACAAGCCAGCGTATCAGAGGGGCATCATATCAGCGACATCGTGCGTCAACGGCTGTGCCAGGAACTCCCAGAAATCAGCGATGTAACCGTACATATCGACCCTGAAGATGATGAGTACAGCACCTCCAGGCAGGATTTGCCATTACGTGATACAGTGGTCACTGGATTACAGCATAGCTGGCACGGGATCGAGGCGGTAGAGCAAGTTTTATACTACAGACTGCATTATCTGAACCAGAAGCTGTTCGTAGATGTGGAATTGCCGCTGGCGGTGCTGGATAATAGCGACCCTCAAGTATTGCAACGTACGCTTGAAAGCAAAGCAATGGCGCATCAGCCCGATATCGCCAAGGTCAGGTTGCTGTTTGTCAGCCATGCGCTTGAGGCAGGCGCTGGCGACATCGGTGAGGATAAGCCTGCACTGGGATAGCGCAACGCTTTGGCATTTGGCAACCCCATTTGAGGGTTGTCTGTTGTCGGGTCAAGCCATTTTTTACCCATTCCCATGCCAACAGCCTGAATCGCACCGCTTAGCGCCGAATCGCAACTCACCCTGATCTTGCCAGCGTTTGATGCCGCGCCAGCGCTGCTTAACGCTTGGTTACAGTACAATCCTGTGCGTCTTCGCTGGCCGATGGCTGGCACGGACGCTCATCTATAGAGAGGGCCGCGCAATGAGAGCGGTATTATGCAAGCAGTGGGGGCCGCCAGAGGATCTGGTGATCGCTGAGGTCGATATGCCACAGCCCGGCAATGGACAGGTCCGCGTACAGGTCCGCGCCTGCGGTGTCAATTTCACCGATACCCTGCTGATCGAAGGAAAATACCAAGAGAAGCCAGCGCATCCTTTCAGCCCCGGTTTTGAAGTTGCCGGGACGATAGCGGCACTCGGCCCAGGGGTGAGCGGATTTGCCGTTGGCGATCGCGTGATCGCGGTTAGCGGGTTTGGCGGCTTCGCGGAAGAGGTCGTTGTGTCAGCAGTTGGGGTGGCGCGTATTCCTGATAGCATCGATTTTGCTCAGGCAGCGGTTGTGCCGGTCGGTTACGGGACTGCCAGCATCGCGCTTAACCACCGCGCGCATCTGAGTCCAGGGGAGTTTCTTCTGGTCAATGGTGCCACCGGCGGGGTCGGACTGGCGGCAGTGCAACTGGGCAAGTTAATCGGTGCGCGCGTGATCGCCGTCGTCAGCACTGAGGATCGGCGTGAATTGGCGCACAGCCAAGGCGCTGACTTTGTTATCGGTTATCACGATGAGATGGTGCCCGATCGTGTATATGAGATCACCGGCAATCACGGTGCTGACGTAATTTTTGATCCGGTGGGTGGCAGCGCTTTTGACCAAGCCTTGCGTTGCATCGCTTGGGAGGGCCGCATGCTGATCATCGGGTTTTCTAGCGGTGTCATCCCATCAATCGCGGCCAACCAGGTGCTGGACAAAAATATCAGCATCAGCGGCGTGTACATGGCGGCTTATTTGCGCCATTCCCCGCGCACCCTGACGGATGCACTGAGCGTCCTGCTTCAGGCTTACCAAAACGGCAAGATCAAGCCCTACATATCGCATACACTGCCCCTTGAGCGTGCCGCCGACGCGCTGCGCCTGATCGCCGATCGCAAAACCAAAGGCAAGATCGCGCTGATCGTCGGCGATGATCACTGACACGCGCATTATCCGCTCAAGCAACGGACTGGAAAACGCCACTTGCAGCGAGAGTATGTCAGCCCAAAACAGATATGACGGATCGATTTCAGCCTTTTTTGACAGAAGGCGCAGGATTTTTGCCACCGATGATCGTATTCAGGATAAAATCTTTGATCGCCGCTGGTTGATTGAGCGCCAATAATGGTAAAGTGGTTTGCCTCGCTAAAGGCGCATCCGTGGCAACCGCGATGATCGATGGATCGTCTGGGAACAGTAAGGGGTAGCGCAAAGACGGGCGGCACAACTCGATCTTAGGGAAGGGTTCATCTTTGAAGCCTTCCACCAGAATCAGATCCGCTGTTTGGTGGTGCAGCTTCTGTAAAGCTTCAACCAGTCTTGGCTCCTGCGGCGTTGGGCGTTCAACCATCAGCGCCCAGCGGGAACGCGAAGTCACAATGATTTGGGACGCGCCAGCATGGCGCAATACGTAGCTGTCTTTGCCTGGATGATCAACATCAAACCGATGGTGAGCGTGTTTGACGACTGCGGTATGGATACCGATTTGGGTCAATAAGGGCAACAAGTGCAACAATAACGTCGTTTTTCCCGTGCCACTCCAAGCGGCAAAACCGAGGATAGGCACCTGTTTATGCGAGCGCATCATATATACGTTACCTAATATCCTCCATAACCTAGCACTTTGCTATCGTGTTAACGTTTGCAGCAAAATCGGCATAGGTGCCCTGTGGGCGTTGCAACCAAGCGTAGTCAATCGCTACGCCTTATCAACCTGCACCATAGCGTACGGCTGACCTAAGCCAACGGTGGCGGGAATGCCAGCGGCGAAGGCGGCGCAATCAACAGCGACGGCGTCGTCCACCCGGATCTGCGCTGCTATGGATGTTTGACCCTCGGATACAGTGACCCAACTGTCGGCAGACAACCCCATGCGCTTGCAGGTCAGTGGATGGATCCTCAACTGCTGCGGCTGAGAGGCGTTCAGCACCTGTTGCAACGGTTGCGCACGACGTACCAGCATATCGACAGCATACGCGGGCACCTCGCCGATACGTTGCAGCTGACCCGCACCTGGCGGTGACGCTACCAGCGACAACGGCTGCTTTGCTCCCGACCGACTTGCGCCGATCGTTTTTGCAGCGCGTGCCGCTGCCAGCACCTCGGCGGCATCTACTTGGTCAAATCCGGCCAGATCAAAACCGTTGCCCAGTACGCGCAATACCTTCCACGCCGGACGTGCTTCGCCCAGCGGGTCCGCCGCCGCGCTGAACGACTGCCAATCCCCCTGCAGATTAACATAACTGCCATCGCTTTCGGCGAAGCTCGCGATGGGCAGCAGCGCATCGGCGTAACGCTCCATTTCAGGGCTGCGCCAAGCGCTCAGGCAGACCACAAATTCAGCCGCCTGCATCGCTTGGCGCGCCCGCCCGCTATCAATGCAATCAAGCTCTGGTTCAACCCCCAGCAGCACATACGCAGCGCGTGGCTCGGTTATCATCTGCAGCGCATTGAGTCCAGTATCATCCGGCAGCGCGCCCGCGGCGTTAGCGCCTGCGGCGTTGGCACCATGCGCCAGCACCGCCAAGCGCCCGCCGACCTTTGCTGCACACGCTTGCCCAAGCGTGTGCAGCAAAGAAAATTGTGGGTGCGCGACAGCCATCGCGCCCAGTATGATGAGCGCCTGCTTGGCATTCGCCAATTGCGCTGCAATGGCTTTTGCAGTGGTCGATAAGCTGAGCGCTTGAGCGCTTGCGGCGGCGCGCTCGCGCTGCGACAACGGCGGCGATCCGACCCCCAGCGCGCTCGCAATTTCAGCCAGTACCTGCGGGATATACGCCGGCGATACGATGCAGTCGTTATTGACGGGATAGTTAAACACATGCCTTAGCGCATCAATGCGCGCGATGCGTGCGCCGCCCAAAGCCGCTTTACGCAACCGGTGATTGAACATCGGCTGCTCGTGCCGCGGGTCAGCCGCTACCAGCAGCAACGCATCAGCGGTTTCAACCTGCGTCAGACTGACAGGTAATCCAGGTGCCACTTCGGGTGTACAAAAATCGACTTGGCGCAAGCGATGATCAATGTTCCCACACCCAAGTCCGCGCATCAGCTGTTGCAGCAAAAACTGTTCTTCGACAGTAGCGCTGGCGGAAGACAAAGCACCCAGCGCACTACCGCCGTGCTGGGTGCACACGCGCGAAAGCCCCTCAACGACAAACTCAAGCGCGGTTTTCCAGTCCACCTCGAGCCATTGGCCGGCGTGTTTGATAGCCGGTTTTTTGATGCGATCGGCGGTGTATAAGCCGGTATAACTGAAGCGATCGCGATCGGATATCCAAGTCTCGTTGAGCGCTTCGTTGCTACGCGGAATAACGCGCAGTACGCGATTGCGGCGCGTTTGTAGATAGATGTTGGAGCCGACTGCATCGTGCGCCGCGATGCCGCGGTGTTGCTCCATCTCCCAAGCGCGTGCCTGGAAGCGAAACGGCTTCGAGGTCAACGCACCGACCGGGCAAAGGTCAATGACATTGCCCGACAACTCCGATTCCAATGCTTTCTCGACATAGGTGCCGATGCGCACGTCTTCCCCTCGTCCGGTCATCCCAAGCTCCATAGTGGCCGCGATTTCTTCGCAGAAACGGACGCAGCGGGTGCAATGAATGCAGCGTGTCATATCGGTTGCCACCAGAGGGCCTAACGGAGGATCGACAACCACCCGCTTATACTCGGCAAAGCGTGATATGTCACGACCGTAGCTCATCGCCACGTCCTGCAGCTCGCATTCGCCTCCCTGATCGCAGATCGGGCAATCCAACGGATGGTTGATCAACAGGAACTCCATAACCGATTTTTGTGCTTGCAGCGCCAGTTTCGAGCGTGTCTTCACCTGCATTCCATCCACCACTGGCGTAGCGCACGCTGGCAAGGGTTTGTTGCTGCGCGCAACTTCCACCAGACACATACGGCAATTCGCCGCCACCGATAGTTTGGGGTGATAGCAAAAACGAGGGATATGGATGCCTGCTGCATCCGCCACCTGGATCACCATTTGCCCAGGTTTTGCAGCCAGCGTTTTACCGTTGATCTCGATGGTAAGAGTATCGCTCATGCTGTTGTCCAAGCGTTAGTTTTGCCGTTGCCGCAGGCGCTTGCATAAGCCCTGATGCAGTGGCGCTGATATGCAACCGACGCAACACCGCCGGTCAGTTGCTGGCTCAGCCAAGATCAGGGCCGGGCTGGATGCCCGGCGGGTAAGTGCCGTGTTTGATGTGGTACTGGAATTCTTCTCGAAAATGACGCAAAAATCCCTGCACCGGCCATGCTGCGGCATCTCCTAGGGCACAGATTGTACGCCCTTCAATGTTATCGGCGACGTCGAGCAGCAGATCCAATTCATCCTGTTTTGCTTCACCGCGCTCAATGCGGCACAACAAGCGGTACAGCCAGCCCGTGCCTTCGCGGCACGGGGTGCATTGACCACACGATTCGGCGTAATAAAAACGCGAGATGCGGCGTAACATACTGACCATCGAGGTCGTCTCGTCCATCACCACAACCGCTCCAGAACCCAGCATTGAGCCTGCTTTTTGTACTGAATCGTAATCCATGTTGGTGGTCATCATGATCTCCCCCGGTAGGGGCGGCACTGAAGAACCACCAGGGATCACGGCCTTCAGGCGCTTACCATCGCGCATCCCCCCGGCGAGTTCCAACAGTTCACTGAACGGGATGCCAAGCGCTACCTCAAAATTGCCTGGGCGATTGACATGCCCGGATACCGAAAAGCATTTGGTGCCGCTCGATCCAGCGACTCCAAGACTGGCAAACCAGTCGCCGCCGTGCTGCATGATCGCCGGCACTGATGCCAGCGTCTCGGTGTTGTTGATGGTCGTTGGACAACCATACAGCCCGTATTGAGCGGGAAACGGCGGTTTATAGCGCGGCTGCCCCTTCTTGCCTTCTAGGGATTCAATCAGCGCCGTCTCTTCGCCGCAAATATACGCTCCGGCACCCAAGGTGGCGTATAAGTGATAGCTGAAGCCACTGCCCAGAATGTTGTCACCCAGCAAACCGTGGGTGTAGGCATCGCCAAGCGCTTGTTCAAAACGCATAAACGGCTCGTCTTGGAACTCACCGCGCATATAGTTATAGCCGACGCCTGCCTGCATGGCATAACCGGCGATCGCCATCCCCTCAACCAGCGCATGGGGGTTAAATCGCAGGATATCGCGATCTTTACAGGTGCCGGGTTCGCTTTCATCGGAATTGCATACTAGGTACGCTGGCTTGTCGCTGGCTTTCGGCATGAAGCCCCATTTAAGCCCGGCTGGGAAGCCAGCGCCGCCGCGCCCACGTAAGCCGGATTTCTTCACCTCTGCGATCACCGTCTGCGGCGGAATGTTCTCCGTCAGGATGCGCCGCCAAGCTTGATAACCGCCCACGCTGCAATAGCTCTGGTAGCTCCACGGTTGCGGTAGCGCCAACGTGGCGTAGCATACGGAATTGAGGGCTTCAGGCATTGTTAGGTGCATTTGCCGCGGTCATGGGCGACTTTTTTTGGGGAGTTAGCGGAGAGGGAACACTATGGCGTAGGCAATACCGACACACGGCATGACCGCGGATGGCTTGAGCTTCACTCCAGCGCATCCAGAATCTGATCGATCGCATCGGGGGTGAGGTTTTCATAGTAAACATGATCAACCATCATCATCGGTGCACCGCAGCAGGCGGCTAGGCACTCCTCTTCCGGCTTCAGGTAGAATCGCCCATCCGCCGTGCTCTCGCTGACTTTGATGCCAAGTTTTTGTTCCACATATTGCAACAACTCACAGCCGCCACGCAGCATGCACGAGATATTGGTGCACAGCGAAATACTATGCCGCCCTACCGGTTTGGTTTCGATCATCGAATAAAATGTCGCCGCTTCATAAACCCATAGCGGCGGGATCTCAAGGTAGGCCGCGATCGCGTCCATTAACGCGGTAGTCACAAAACCATGATTCTGGTGTTGCGCAGCGCGCAACGCCGCCAACACCGCTGAGCGGCGTTGGTTGGCGGGGTAACGCTGCAACCAGGCGTCAATGGACTGGCGCGTGGCTTCGCTGAGCAAGTCGCAGGCCATCGCCAACGATAACGGCTGGCTCACCGCGAGACTGCTGATAGGGGGTGATTGCGGCATCAGCGATCGACTTCGCCAAAGACAATATCCATGGTGCCGATAATCGCCACTACATCCGCTAACATGTGCCCGCGGATCATTTCGTTCAGGGCCGATAAGTGGGCAAACCCAGGTGCCCTGATCTTAACCCGATACGGCTTATTCGCCCCATCAGAGATGATATACACGCCAAACTCTCCTTTGGGGTGCTCAACCGCCGCATACGCTTCGCCAAGTGGCACACAGTAGCCCTCGGTGAATAATTTAAAGTGCTGGATCAAGGCCTCCATATCCTGCTTCATCGCTTCCCGCTGCGGCGGGGCGACCTTAGCATCGCTGATCATCACCGCCCCGGGGTTATTGCGCAGCCAAGGGATGCATTGTCTGATAAGGCGCGTGGATTGGCGCATCTCTGCAATGCGCACCAGGTAACGATCATAGCAATCGCCATTAGTGCCGACGGGGATATCAAAATCAAGCCGATCATAAACGGCGTAGGATTGTTTCTTGCGCAGATCCCAAGCCACCCCGGAACCACGTAGCATCGGCCCCGAAAATCCAAGCTGAAGCGCTCGCTCAGGAGACACGACGCCGATATCAACGGTGCGCTGCTTCCAGATGCGATTGTCGGTCAGCAACGTCTCGTATTCATCCACGCATCGGGGAAAACGATCGATGAAATCCTCAATGAAATCGAGCAGCGAACCCTCGCGGTTGCGATTCAGTTTGTGCGCTGAGCTGCGGGATTGCCCCAACGCCTCGCTGTACTGCGGCATCTTGTCGGGCAGGTCGCGATACACGCCGCCGGGGCGGTAGTAGGTCGCATGCATGCGCGTCCCCGATACCGCCTCGTAGCAATCCATCAGATCCTCGCGTTCGCGGAAGCAGTACAGAAAGACTGTCATTGCACCCAGATCGAGACCGTGCGCACCAAGCCACATCAGATGATTGAGGATGCGCGTTACCTCGTCAAACAGCACGCGAATATACTGCGCCCGCAGCGGCGGCTCGATCCCGAGCAACTTCTCAATCGCCATTACGTAACTGTGCTCGTTGCACATCATCGACACGTAGTCAAGGCGATCCATATAGCCAATACTCTGGTTATAGGGCTTACTCTCGGCTAATTTCTCGGTCGCCCGATGCAACAAGCCAATATGCGGATCAGCGCGCTGAATGACTTCTCCATCCATTTCCAGCACCAGCCGCAAAACACCATGCGCTGCGGGATGCTGAGGGCCAAAATTAAGCGTGAAATTTTCGATCTCGGGCATGATCAGGACTCTTTCCCATCGCCAGCCGCATAACGGGTATCGGAGCGAATTACCTTGGGCACCAACACCCGCGGCTGAATGCTGACCGGCTCGTAGATCACGCGCTCCTTATCGGGATCGTAGCGCGCCTCAACTTCGCCGCTGAGCGGGAAATCTTTACGGAATGGATACCCGATAAAACCATAATCGGTCAGAATGCGCCGCAGATCCGGATGACCGTCGAATAAAATGCCAAAGAGGTCAAAGGCTTCGCGCTCATACCAGTCGGCATTCGCCCAAAGCGGGATGATGGACGGCAAGCGCGGCGGGGTATCGGGCAACCAGCAACGCAGCCGCAGGCGCTGATTGTTGCGGTATGACAGCAGATGGTACACCACTGCATAGCGTGGTGCAGGTGGCTCACTGGTGGTGCTGACATCGGCAGTGCCGACGGGCTCGCTCATTACGCCGCGCGAAAAGCCGCTGTAAGTCGCCTTCTCGCTGGTTTCCCACTGACTGTCGCCAAAACTGAGATAATCCACCCCGCATAAGTCAATCAGTTGCTCAAAAGCAAATTGCGGCTGATCACGCAATTGCGTCGCCACCGCCAGCAACTGCGCCGGTGCGACGACCATGGTCAGCTCAGCGCCCTGCTGGATAACCTCGCTCACCACCGCGCCAAGGTGGTCTTCAATATGGCGGCGTAATGCGGAAACTGGCGTTGGCATACGCAAGTAAGCGCGCTCAACGCGCGATGGTGTGTTCGCGCTTGATCTTGCGTTGCAACTGCAAAATGCCGTAGATCAAAGCTTCTGCTGTCGGCGGGCAGCCCGGCACATAAATATCCACCGGGACGATACGATCACAGCCACGCACGACCGCATACGAGTAGTGGTAGTAACCACCGCCATTGGCGCAGGAGCCCATCGAGATCACCCAGCGCGGTTCCGACATCTGGTCGTACACCTTACGCAAGGCCGGTGCCATTTTATTGACCAGCGTGCCGGCGACGATCATCACATCCGATTGTCGCGGAGAGGGGCGAAACAGGATGCCAAAGCGATCCAGATCGTAACGTGAAGCCCCAGCGTGCATCATTTCCACCGCGCAGCAAGCCAAGCCAAACGTCATCGGCCACATCGAGCCAGTGCGCGCCCAGTTAATCAGCTTATCGGCGGTGGTGGTCACCACGCCTTCAGTCAAGAGCCTTTCTATTCCCATTCCAAAGCCCCTTTTTTCCATTCATAGATGAAGCCAACCACCAGAATGGCTAAAAACAACATCATCGCTAGGAAGCCGAACATTCCGATTTTATCCAGTGTCACCGCCCACGGAAACAGAAATGCAATTTCAAGATCAAAGATGATAAACAAAATCGCTACCAGATAATAACGCACATCAAACTTCATCCGCGCATCTTCAAAGGCTTCAAAGCCGCATTCATACGGTGAATTCTTCTCGCCATCAGGATGCGATGGGCCGAGGACAAATCCCGCCGTGATCATCACCACCCCTAAGCCGGTAGCGACAAGGATGAACAACAAGATGGGAAGGTAGTTTTCAAGCATGATTGTCATCTGCCAGCGCTTGTTCAATTCACATACAGTCTATGGGGGCTAGTACCATTCCCAACCACCCGTTATAGGCGTCCGATACATTAACTACCGTTTTTGACGCTCGTTTACGGCAATTATGTGGAGGGTGGCCCACAGTGCCAATTCGGAGCAGGCTTCTTGCTGGGATTCTCTACTGTCTGACTACCCAATAATGTCGCAATAACCATCGTAGAGTCAGGGCGTTTCTACTACTTCGAGTTCTACGTCTCTTATTCTATATCCAGTAAGCGTCGCCCAGCCCGATAGTGTTCGGCTTCTTTCTGCCGCGTAAACCTCTCCAGACTTCCGGACGTCGTGGCCTCCTTGAGATCTGCATACGCTTTTCTTCAAATCGGAACTTGGCATGAGAGCCTCCCATTTCAGTCTCTTTTTGTTGTTTAGTTCGTCCTTGGATATGAAGTGATGGACTTCTTCCTCATCAGAAACTGGCTCAGGCATCGCGGATTGATGCAAATACAACGTCGCTATTGCCAAGTGATTTGCATCCACGCACTCGCTGACCGTTCCTATTGACTGTAGAAAAGTAAATATCAGGCGATTCTCCCACTGAAATTGCGGCAGTGCTGCTCAGTGTGTACCAGCTCAACGTCGCGTAACCGTCTTCGGTTGTGCCAAATTCCAAATCATCATTCAGGAGATCGTGCGGTAATAACATGAGCAATGCTTCTGCATTCTTCATTGACGTACTACTAACGTTTTCTTGAAGTACGGCCCGCATTGATTGAACAAATTGATCTAGTTTTTTGTTAGGCTTCATGCTCATACAGATGTTCTCATTCTGAGTAGTTTTTCAAATGCTTTTGATTTTCTCTTTAAAGCCATCTTAGAAATATGGGAGGTGGATTACTCTCCCTGAAACATTTGGTGCCGAAGGCCGGACTCGAACCGGCACACCCAGAGGGCACTACCCCCTCAAGATAGCGTGTCTACCAATTCCACCACTTCGGCAGGTGAAGGGCTATTGCGTTGGTACTTGGGGGACGTCTTCGTCCTCAGAGACCAACGCCGACGGCGCGTCCGGCAAGCCAGAGACGCTGGAAGCTGCGGTCGCCGTTGTTGCGGTCGCCGATATACCCACTTGATCAATAATGCTGCGCTGCGACAGGGATTGCGAGGACAACATCGACAATGCGAGGCTGTTGACGAAGAACAACAGCGCTAGGCCGCTGGTCAGTTTAAACAGGAATGACGCCGGGCCGCGGCTGCCAAACAGCGAAGAACCCGAGCCCCCGCCGCCGCCAAACGAAGCGCCTGCATCGGCACCGCGCCCTTGCTGGAAAACGACGATCAACGCTACCAGAACGAGGCCGATGAAGACCTGCAATGCAAGAAAAATCTGTGCCATTTTTTCGGATTGCCTGCTGATTAATGGGCTGCTTTGCAAATCGCAGTAAATGCTTCGGCCTGCAGCGAAGCACCGCCAATCAGGCCGCCATCGATATTTGGCTGACGTATCAGCACCGCCGCATTATCCGCTTTCATGCTGCCACCGTAAACAATCCTGATGGCATTTGCGACAGCGGGATCGAAAGCCTCGATATGATGCCTCAGGCAGGCATGCACCGCTTCCGCCTGCGCCGGTGTCGCCGTATGCCCACTGCCAATTGCCCATACCGGCTCATATGCGATAAGTCCGCGAGCGAGTAAAGCCGTACCGCCAAGCGCCAGCACCGCATCCAACTGACGCAAGACTGTGGCTTCAGTATCGCCTTTCTGGCGTTGTTCCAGCGTCTCGCCAACACACACAATGGGGGTTAACCCAGCGGCGGCAGCGCGTTCAAACTTAAGCGCAATCACGGCGTCAGTTTCCGCCAATTTCAAGCGCCGCTCGGAGTGCCCGACAATCACAAACCGGCAGCCTGCATCGGCCAGCATACCCGCGGATACTTCGCCAGTGTAGGCACCATCGGCTTCAACGGCAACATCCTGAGCCCCCAGTTGCACCTTTGTAGATGCAGCGATCACTCGCCTGACGGCATCAAGATAGACAACCGGCGGGCAGACCGCCACCTCTGTGGTGCCAAGATTCAATGCTTCTACCTTGGCGACAATGCCCGTAGCCAGCGTTAACGCTGAGCGGCTGCGGGTGTTCATCTTCCAGTTACCAACTACCAATGGTCGTCGCATGGTTTGGCGAGTGTTGCTGATGCAACGCACAAAAGGTGCTGGTTGCAGGGATGAAGGGGGGCATCATAGCGTGCCGTTGTGTTTCACCCCGAAGGTGTTGACGTAGTATTCAGCTCTTCTTCATCAGCGAAAGCTTCAGCCAAGGCTGCCTCCACCGCTTCTATACTGCTGATACCCACATCCGCTTGGGCGCGTGCGCGACGATTCTCGTGGTAAGCAAAACCGGTGCCGCTGGGGATCAGGCGCCCCACAATGACGTTCTCTTTGAGTCCTTGTAAATTATCGACTTTGCCGTTGACGGAGGCCTCAGTCAACATCCGCGTGGTTTCTTGGAACGACGCCGCGGAGATAAACGAATCGGTCGCCAACGATGCTTTGGTGATCCCTAACAATACCGAGTTAAAGGTACAAATATCGCCGCCATCGGCTTCAATCCGGCTGTTTTCTTCCTGTATCCGCGCACGCTGTACCAGTTCACCACGCAACAGGTTAGTATCACCGGGTGCGACGACCTCAACCTTGCGCAGCATCTGGCGCACGATAACCTCGATATGCTTGTCGTTGATATTGACCCCTTGCAAACGATACACATCCTGCACTTCATTGACGATATATTTGGCAAGCTCCCTGACACCCAGCAGACGCAGGATATCATGCGGCGAACGCATGCCATCCACAATGGGCTCCCCTTTCTCAACCCGTTCGCCCTCAAACACCAGCAGATTGCGCCATTTGGGGATCAGGGTTTCATTTGACTCACCACTGTCTTCGGTAATAATAACCCGCTGCTTGCCCTTGGTTTCTTTACCCAGCGAGACGGTGCCGCTGACTTCTGCCAGCACCGCCGGTTCTTTGGGCTTGCGCGCTTCAAACAAATCAGCAACGCGCGGCAGACCGCCAGTAATATCGCGCGTCTTTGACGATTCTATCGGCAAATGAGCCACCACATCGCCAATGCCGATTTCGTCACCTCCACTGAGCGTGATAACCGCTCCTGGAGAGAGCACGTAGCGCACCGCTTTTTCACTGCCCGGGATAAGTACATTATGGCCATCATCGTCGACCAATTCGATCCACGGGCCGGGGGATGCCTGCTCAGCTGACGCAGCCTCCTCTGACAGCTGCGTGCGTCGACGGCGTTTAAAGTCAGCAACGACAGTGCGTGACAAGCCGGTGACCTCATCGGTTTCTTGGTTAACGGTAACGCCATCTACTGCATTCATCATCCGCGCTTTCCCGGCATACTCGCTGATTACCGGGTGAGTATGCGGATCCCAATTGGCGATACGGTTACCCGCTTGTACTTGATCCCCTTCAGATACATGGATGTTGGCACCATAGGGCAGTTTATAGCGCTCTCTCTCATGGCCGCTTTGCTCCTCCGTAATGGAGATCTCTCCCGAGCGCGTAATCGCGACAACGTAGCCTTGCCTGTGTTGTACTGTCTTGAGGTTATGGTAGTGCACAATGCCATTCGTCTTAGTTTGGACTCCATCCACCGAAGCGGTACGCGAAGCGGCACCGCCGATGTGGAAGGTGCGCATCGTCAATTGCGTACCGGGTTCGCCAATTGACTGGGCCGCTACAATACCAATCGCCTCGCCAATATTGACCAGACTGCCGTGCGCCAAATCACGCCCATAACATTTAGCGCATATCCCACTGCGCCCCTCACACATGATAACCGAGCGGACGTTAAGCGTATCAAAGCCGTACTGATCGATGTGCTCCACCAAATCCTCATCCAGTAAGTCGCCGGCATGGGCAATGAGCTCATTCGTCCGGGGGACTTTTAAGTCAGTCGCCAATACCCTGCCCAGTGCCCGCTCGCGCAGCGATACAACAACATCCCCACCCTCGATAAGCGAGGTGATGGTCAAGCCCTGTTCGGCACCGCAATCGATCTCGCGCACCACCATGTCCTGCACTACGTCGGCCAACCTGCGCGTCAAATAGCCTGAATTCGCCGTTTTCAAAGCGGTATCCGCTAAGCCTTTGCGCGCACCGTGGGTGGAAATAAAGTACTGCAGTACATCGAGTCCCTCACGGAAATTAGCGGTGATCGGGGTTTCAATAATGGAGCCGTCCGGTTTGGCCATCAGCCCGCGCATCCCAGCGAGCTGACGGATCTGCGCCGCGGAACCGCGTGCGCCGGAATCGGCCATGACGTAAATCGGGTTGAACGATTGCTGCTGGATGCGATTGCCGGCGTGATCTGTCGATTCTTCAGTGCCCAATTTTTCCATCATCGCCTTAGCGACCTGCTCGTTTGTGAGCGACCAAATATCAACGATCTTATTGTACCGCTCCTTGGCCGTGATCAAGCCGGCGGCGTATTGCATTTCGATCTCTTTAACCCCCTTTTCCGCCTCATCAAGGATTTTACGCTTCTGCGGGGGTACGATCATGTCATCAACGCCGATGGATACACCCGATTTGGTTGCGTAGTGAAAGCCCATGTACATCAACTGATCGGCGAAAATTACCGTATCTTTCAGCTCAACGCGGCGGTAGCATTCTTTAATCGCGCGCGAGACATTCTTTTTGTTGAGCGTCCGGTTAATCAGCTCAAAAGGCAATTGCTTCGGCAAAATCTCTGATAACAGCGCCCGCCCTACCGTCGTTTGCACCACTCGGCAGTGCTCCTGCTGGCTGCCATCAGCGCCGAAAGTGGTTTCACGGATACGTACCTGAACCCGCGCATGTAGATCGGCATTACCAGTCCCGTAGGCGCGCTGCACCTCGGCGATATCAGCGAACACCATGCCTTCTCCATTGGCACCGATCCGTTCCCTTGTCAGATAATACAAGCCAAGCACGATATCCTGCGTTGGTTGGATGATCGGCTCTCCGTTAGCCGGGCTCAGCAGGTTGTTGCTTGACATCATCAGCGTACGGGCTTCCAACTGGGCTTCTATCGACAATGGGATATGCACCGCTATCTGATCGCCATCAAAGTCGGCATTGAACGCTGTGCACACCAGCGGATGCAGTTGGATCGCCTTGCCTTCAACCAACAGCGGCTCAAACGCCTGGATCCCCAGACGATGCAGGGTGGGCGCACGATTGAGCATCACTGGATGCTCGCGGATGACGTTTTCGAGGATATCCCATACCTCAGGGTGCTCGCGCTCGACCAACTTTTTCGCCGCTTTGATGGTTGTCGCCAAACCTCTCTCTTCCAGTTTGCCGGTGACAAACGGTTTAAATAATTCAAGCGCCATCCGTTTAGGCAAGCCGCACTGATGCAGCTTTAACGTCGGACCGACAACCACAACCGAGCGACCAGAGTAATCTACCCGCTTACCGAGCAGATTTTGGCGAAACCGTCCCTGCTTCCCCTTAATCATATCGGCCAGCGACTTCAATGGACGTTTATTGGCACCAGTAAGCACCCGCCCACGCCGCCCATTATCCAGTAGCGCATCCACCGCTTCTTGCAGTAGACGTTTTTCGTTGCGCAGAATGATGTCTGGTGCCTCCAGTTCTAACAGGCGTTTCAAACGATTATTACGGTTGATAACGCGGCGGTACAGATCGTTAAGGTCCGAGGTTACAAAGCGACCGCCTTCAAGCGGCACTAAAGGGCGCAATTCCGGCGGCAGCACGGGTAAAACACTCAGCACCATGTGCTCGGGGCGATTATTCGAAGTTCTGAAGGCTTCTATCAATTTCAAGCGCTTGGATAATTTCTTAATCTTGGCTTCTGACTTCGTATTTTCCTGCTCAATGCGCAGCAACTGCGCTTCTTCATCCAAATTGATGGCCTTCAGCAATTCGTAAATGCCTTCAGCACCCATCTTGGCTTCAAAATCATCGGGTGAGTAATTTTTCTGCGTCTCCAGATATTCATCATCTGTCAGTAGTTGTCCGCGATTAAGATCGGTTAGCCCGGGGTCGGTTACGACAAAAGCTTCAAAATATAACACCCGCTCGATATCGCGTAGAGTCATATCCAGTATCAGGCCGATACGCGAAGGTAATGACTTTAAATACCAGATATGAGCTACTGGACTTGCCAGTTCAACATGCCCCATGCGCTCTCGCCGTACTTTCGCCTGCGTCACTTCAACGCCGCATTTTTCACAAACCACCCCTCGGTGCTTCAGCCTCTTATATTTGCCACACAGGCATTCGTGGTTTTTCGTTGGGCCAAAGATGCGCGCGCAAAACAACCCATCCCGCTCAGGCTTGAAAGTGCGATAGTTGATCGTCTCAGGTTTTTTTACTTCCCCATAAGACCATGAGCGGATGTCATTCGGTGACGCCAAACCAATGCGGATGGCGTCAAAATAATGATCACCTTCGTTTTGCTGATGATACCGTTGTATTAAATCCTTCATCGCTGCGCCTCCAAATTAACCGCCCAAGCATCTAGGAACACCCTATTTAATCATCCTGAAAAGACGATCACGAGCAATACAAGTGGATTAGCCAAAAACTATATGTGTGGCAACAAAATCAAGAACCCTTCATGATGGCTTCGAAAAGGTGCTACGACACCCGCACTGCATGGTCCGGATCCTCGCCTTCGCGCTGCATAACACACAAGAAAGCGCCAAGACAACCGCCACGCAACTCCCTTTGCCGTGCCAATCGGGATAGTAGGGTCAGCCCTCAAGGGGCTTGTCTATTGAGGAAATGACCCTTTCAACAATCATTTCGTAGTGCCGTTGAGCGGATCGAGAGGTCAGTGAACGGCGCGCCGCCGGCGCTCCTCATTAAAAATAAAACAATCCTTATCCCCCAAACCCCCAGTTTTTCGAGGGCCCTTTGGGATATTAAAAAACCGCTGCGACGCGGGAAACTGACGCAGCCCGCATAAAGAATCAGATGGCTGACTCACGTTATGTATTGAGGGTGCTTTATCAGAAAAGTGCCTGATACAAGGCAGATATAGATGGTATTGCTTTGCGATCATGCAATGCACATGATCGTTAGGGATACGAAATGATTGATTAAGAATTTCATCGTTGGTGCCCGCTCGCGGTTTGCTTGCAGCGGTCAGTGTACGCCTGTTGGCGCGCCTTCTGCGTCAAGCAGCGGTCGGCATGGAGCTGCTCTGTTACGCCCGCCGTAGTGATGTCTGCTGTGGCAGACGCAACGCCCAACTCATCATTCTTCTGCGTCTGCTAAGCCTCACTGAAAAAAACCATCGGTACCCTGCCGCACCGCAACCCCACTCAATGCGCGTCTGCTCGCTACCAATAAGCGGGCGAGGCATTATAATGGAACGCCATCGCCTTGTCCAATACAAAAGGGTACCTGTTAGTCCAAAGACAAGGCGTGCACCACGTGCTGCGTTGTGCGCCCGCCATCGGCGTGGTATGCTGGTTGCAAGTCAGTGCTTTTGCTAAAACCTTGCTCCAAGTCATCACACAGTGGGGCTTGTCTATTGGGGAATGATTATAAATCAACGACTTATGTTACAGGTGAGCATCTTCCCCCCCCATCCCATTGAAGTTTTTCGAATTTCCCAGTCGAGACTGTACGATGAGCATTGAACTGAGCATCACCGCGGCAGACCGCGTCAAGCGTTTTTTGGTCGGTCACAGCGTCTTGTCGGGTTTGCGCTTTGGTGTCAGAAAATCCGGCTGCACCGGCTTTGCTTACGCTATCGGCGTGGACGAGGCACCAACCCACAGCGATGTTGTCTATGAATCCAATGGCGTGCGTATCTTCGTTGATAAAAGCAGCTTATCATACGTTGATGGGACGCGCATTGATTTCATCTGCGACGGTTTGAACGAAACCTTCCAATACAATAACCCAAACGTAAAAAACGCCTGCGGTTGCGGCGAGAGCTTTGGTGTCTGAAGCAAGAGGCGTGCGACCCTCGCGTGCGCTAAGCGCTTGCGGACAGCTTCTGTGCCGCGGGATGCACCGCTTGCGACGGCATAAAAAACAGCGTACACCGCATGTGTGGGATTGCGCTGGCTGAGTTGTCCATCGCGCCAGCCGCTGAAAATCCGCCCTGTATCATCCAATGCCCGCCTCTTCGCCATGCTTATGCGATGGCTTTCCATCTTTAACGAGGTGTTGGATATTGGCGTTAGCTGCAAATAGAACCAGGGTGGGTGCCAAATGGCAAGATATTATAGGAGGCACCGGAGCGGTAGAAGATGGGGGGCATACCATGTAAATCAACGCCAGCAATTGACCACTATGTTTGCAGGAATAGACAAGGATATTCAGAAAATATTCTTTGCTCTGAACGCTGAAACATTAGATACATTATTTAAAAAGTACGGGCAACTTCATGGGAAGAATGCTGAAGAATATGCGCGTAAAACTTTCCCCCAATGGGAAAATGGAAAAACAATACTAAGCGGGCAAACAGCCGAAAGACTTTTAAATTTAATTCCGCCATATTTGCCACAGAACACCAAATATGATTTGGTAAAGAAACTACGGGATTATTATTTAAAAAAACAAACAAAGCATATATCGACAACTTACGAGAAATGGAAAGACGATGTAATACCAGCAATTAATAACTTGATTAAAGTATCAAGTGATTTTAAGTTACCAGAGACATTAATGCAGAGAGCGGTATGGTTAACTAACGGTGATGTCGATGCTGTCAATAAAATTCTAGCATCATTGGAACATGAGGAGGCGAGAATAAGAGTCAGTTATCTAGCAATTGAATTTGAACGGATGCAGCATCTTGTAGATCATGTTCCACATACGCAAAGCATCCGGCATTTAATTGAATTGCCGCAAGGCAATATCAATGTGATTATTGAGAAAGAGAAACAAACTTTTATGCAACGCCTTTTTAGAGGTAACCCAATGAAAAGCAAACAAAAACAACTAGCCTCAGAAGAGAAACTTCAAATTGCACTCATTCAACAACAGAAGCTAGGCAATTTGCTTGAGATTAGCTTAGATGATTTGGATAATGAACAAAGGAAACAGTTAGCTGAAAAGATGATTAACTACAGGATTGAACTAGAGCGTCAGAAGGCGGAAGCAGATATGAAAAATATTAATGTAAATAAAGATATGGAAACATTGATACAAACTGTAAAAGATTTGGAAGCATATGCCGAAGGCGGTTATGGTGTAGATGTCGAGACTGAAACACCGAGTGGAAAAATGACTATTCGTGTTGATAATGATAATAGCAAGCATAAGAATACAGTAATCATAGTTGTTGCTATTGTAATCGGTGTTATTGTGCTGGCAATGATGAAGTAGTATGGATATAGAAAATAAACAAAATCGCCCACTATCGTTTGGGATAAAGGTAGCTGTAGCTGTAATTATTTCATCGGTTATTCTGGGGTTTTTGCTGCGGTTTGCTGATGACGGCACTTCCAAAACAGCCCAAATAAAAACTGGCAATCCAATGCTTCTCGGCATATCTGACAATAGGCTAGTGCCAATAATACATTTGCCTTTAAATATAGATGCACCTGAAAAAGAGTGGACATCTGCGTTAGCAAGAAAAATGGATGGTCAAACAGAAGTGTCAGTGGATCGAGGGCGTGTTGATGTAATGACGGCTGCTTATGCAATAGAAATTGATTTTTTAAAAAAATGGCATGAAGGCCTCGGTCAGGCAATTCATTATGGAGATGAGTCAACCCGTATTGGTGTTCTAGCACTGATAGATGAGAGTAAAGCACATGAAGATTCGGAGCACATGAAATTACTAAATAAAATTGAGCGGTTGTGCCTTAAGCAAGGAGTCAAATTGATTCTGTTAAGGTCTGTGAATGAAAGCAGCTAACAAAAGCACGCCGCGATGCCACAGAACGCTATCTTGCCGGCGCATCTGATCCCCTCATCACCGGTTAACCTGCTGGGCGAGTCGCGTAGCGCGCTGGAGCGGTGGTTCGTCCAAAGCGGTGAAAAGCGCTTTCGCGCCGCGCAGGTGACCCGGTGGGTGCATGAACGTGGGGTCACAAGCTTCAGCGACATGACCAACATCAGCAAGCGCCTGCGTGATCGTCTGCAAGCGCATTGCGAGCTGCGCATGCCACTGGTCGCTGACTACCAGCAGGCGGCGGATGGCACCTGCAAGTGGTTATTTAAGGTAGGTGCTGATAATTGTATCGAGACAGTCTTTATTCCCGATGGCGCACGCGCTACCGTGTGTCTCTCCTCGCAGGTTGGTTGCGCCTTGAACTGCCGCTTCTGCGCGACGGCGCAGCAGGGCTTTAACCGTAACCTCAGCAGCGCTGAGATCATTGGGCAATTGTGGCAAGTGCGCAAGACCCTAGGAGCGCAACGGAAGATCACCAATGTGGTGATGATGGGCATGGGCGAGCCGCTGCTCAATCTTGACAACGTAGCGGCGGCGATGGAGATCATGTTGGATGACTACGCCTATGGTTTTGCTAGGAAGCGGGTGACGCTCAGCACCGCCGGCGTGGTCCCCGGGATTTATGCGCTTGCCCGGCGGTTGCCTGCGGTTAGTCTGGCGGTGTCTTTGCACGCGCCCAATGATGCGTTGCGCGATCAATTGATCCCGCTCAATCGGAAGTACCCGATCGACACCCTGTTGGCGGCTTGCCGCACCTACGCCCAAGCGACCGGGCGGCGACATATTACCTTTGAATACGTCATGCTGGACGGTGTCAACGATGCGCCGGCGCAGGCGCTTCAGTTGGCCCAGCTATTGGCAGACTTCCCGGCTAAGGTCAACCTGATCCCCTTCAACCCGTTCCCCAACACGGCTTACCGGCGCTCGTCAACCGATGCTATCGAACGTTTTCGCAACCTCCTGCAAAGCAAAGGGTGTATGGTGACTACCCGTAAAACCCGTGGTGAAGACATCGCCGCCGCCTGTGGTCAGTTGGTTGGTGCGGTAACGCCAAAAAGCCAACGTGTGGCACAACGCCGCGGCATCGCAGCGGCACCCGCGGCGTGTCACGCAGCGCCTGCATGAAGCCCGGATCAGGTGACCGCCTTTGGCATCGCGGGCGCTGCCGGCAGAGTGCTTTTGCTCTGCATTAGGATACGATGAACAACGATAAAACAGATCCAGTCGGTCAGGCGACAGAGAGTGTGCGGGCGCATAAAAAGAGGCAGACGGATATGTCTGAAGCCGACGCCTCGCTAAATCCCGCCAGCAGTGATCCCCCCGCACCAGGGGCGATGTTGCGTGCAGCGCGTGAACGGACGCACTATACGGTGCGTGACATCGCGGCGCAGCTGCGGCTTGCCACTCGGGTTATCGAGGCGCTGGAAGCCGATCGCTACAATGAATTGCCGGCACCCGCATTTGTGCGTGGCTATCTGCGCGGCTACGCCAACCTGCTGCAACTGCCCGTAAAACCGATCATTGAAGCCTACGATCGCAAAAACCCTGTGTCACAGGAACTGCTCCCGGACATTGTTTCTGCGTCCACGGTCTACAGCCACATCTCAGAGTCGTCGAACTACAGGCTGCTTTATGCGGTGCTTATCGCCGTGGCACTGATCGTCGGGTTGGGGCTCTGGTGGCAACAACAGCAGCCATCCGAGGCTGCCGCGCCGGATGCTGAAGCGGCGGCGCTGGTCGCACCAGAAGCCGCCGCTGCTGACGCGACCACAACGAGCGCTGGACGCAAGCTGCGGCAATGGCTTAAAAAAATTCAGGATAAATTGTCGGGCTTAAGTGGCACGGATGAGCGTGCAAGTGATCCCGCGACCGCCCCTGTGGCTGCCGACGCCAGCATCAATGTGGTCGCCGCTGACGTTGCTGCGACTTCCGCCGCGGTTGCTGAAGCCGTTACGGGTGCCGCTGACGTCGCTGCGACTTCCGCCGCGGTTGCTGAAACTGCTACGGGTGCCGCTGACGTCGCTGCGACTTCCGCCGCGGTTGCTGAAACTGCTACGGGTGCCGCTGACGTCGCTGCGACTTCCGCCGCGGTTGCTGAAACTGCTACGGGTGCCGCTGACGTCGCTGCGACTTCCGTCGCGGTCGCTGAAACCGCCACGGGCGATGCCGCGCTGATGCTATCGCCCGTGGTGATCGCCAGCACCACTCGCGCGAGCCCAATCGCCCCAATCTTGTCGTCGCCAACGAGCGATGCAGCAACTGCGGCAACGCTTGCGTTGTCGCCAGCCGCAGCGTTACGAGCAAACACCAGCGCGTCACACAGTGCGCCGCCGATAGTAAAGCCGGGGGCGATCCACCTAGCGCTCGCTTTCAGCGCCGCGTCATGGGTGGAAGTTTACGCAGGCGATGAAAGGAAACGTATCGCTTACCGATCGGCGCAGCCTGGAACCCATCTCAAGCTGCACAGTCAAGCGCCCATCGATATCGTTATAGGCGTACCGGAGAGGGTCTCATTCTGGCTTGAGCAACAACCGCAATCGATCATTGAATACGCGCCTAACGGCGTCGCCCGTTTCCATATCCGCGCCAACCGACAAATTGTCGCCGGCTCATCGGTGCCAGCACCAGCACCAGAAGCGCCAGCAGTGGCGCCATAAGCGCTAACGCCAGCGGTGCCGCCAAGCTATAACCGACAAGTGGGAGTAATGCAAAGGGTGCCATGGTGCAACGCCCAGTCCCGCCCAACCGCAATCCTTGACTGAGTTCTGTTGTCCGTGAAGCAATCTATCCAGGCAATCCGCGGCATGAGCGATTTGCTGCCGCAAGTGACTCCGCGTTGGCAGCGCATGGAGCAGATTATCCGTGACCTGCTCAGCAGTTACGGCTATCAAGAGATGCGTCCGCCGATTATCGAGAGCACCGAGCTGTTTTGCCGCTCTATTGGCGCTGTCACCGATATCGTCGAGAAGGAAATGTACACCTTCAACGACCGCAATGGGCAAAGTCTCAGCTTGCGTCCTGAGTGCACCGCTAGCTGTGTACGCGCCGCGATTCAACACCGCTTGGTGGAGCGCAAGGGCGCAACGGCGGTGCAACGGCTGTGGGTAATGGGCGCGATGTTCCGCTACGAGCGTCCGCAAAAGGGGCGTTACCGCCAATTCCATCAGTTGGACGCGGAAATTTACGGCGACCCAGGCCCCAGTTCGGAGGTCGAGTTGATGCTGCTGAGCGCCCGGCTGTGGCGTCAGTGCGGTCTCAATGACATGCAGCTCGAGATCAACTCCCTTGGCGATCGCGACACGCAGGCGCGCTATCGTGAGCGCTTGGTGGCCTATTTTGCTGCTCACCGAGAGGCGCTGGATGACGACAGTCGCCGGCGCCTTACCAGCAATCCGCTGCGCATCCTCGACAGCAAAGCCGCTTCAATGCAGACGCTCGTAGCACAGGCACCGAAAATCATTGATGATCTGGATGCGGTCTCAAAGTGCCATTTTGATCAATTACAACGCATGTTGGTGCTTGCTGGACTTGAGTTTAAAGTCAATCCGCGCTTGGTGCGCGGGCTTGACTACTACACCCGCACCGTGTTTGAGTGGACCACCCGCGACTTAGGCAGTCAGAGCGCGGTCTGCGGCGGCGGACGTTATGATGGCCTATTCACCGATATCGGTGGTCCGCCAACGCCTGCGATTGGGTTTGCGATTGGTCTGGAGCGACTGGTTGCGTTGCTCGAAGCGCATTGTGTCGCGGGATTGCCGACAGCGCTGGATTGTGCGTTACTGGCGGTCGGTGATGCGGCGATTGCGGTTGCGCACTGCGTCGCCGAGCAGTTACGCGATGCCATGCCGCGTTTGCGGATCGCAGTCGACAGCACCGACCGCAGTTTTAAGAGCAAGCTGCGGCGCGCTGATCGCGAGCGGGCGCGTTATGCGTTGCTGATCGGCGAGAACGAAGCGCGCCAAGAACGGGTGCAGCTGAAAGATTTGTATCATAATGCTCCGCAAATTGATGTTTCCTGGTCACAACTGCCAGAATACCTAAGCTGCATCATGGAGACGCAACCCTCCGCCGAGGCGGCAGCCCCACCAACAAACGGAAGCGATCGCGATGGCTGATGAATACGATGACGTTGAACGCCTGAAGGCGTGGTGGAAAGAATACGGCAAGCAGGTAGTGGTCGGTGCCTTGATCGGCATCGGCGGCATCGGCGGAGTGCTCGCCTGGAACCAACATAACGCCAGCCAACAGCAGCAGGCATCGTCTGCTTATGTTCAGCTTGTGGCGCAGGTTGAAGCCGAACAGCACCAGCAGACAATTGCTGACAGTGAACGCCTGATCGAACAATTCAAAGGCAGCGGTTATGCGCTGTTGGCGGCGTTATTCGCAGCCCAAAGCGCTGTTGCGCTGGAGCACTTTGACGCTGCCATTGAACGTCTGAATTGGGTGATTAGCAACGCACCATACCCTGAAATTGCGACAATGGCGAGCGTACGCATCGCCCGCATCCAGCGCCATCAGAAGCGGCTTGACGCAGCACTCGATACGCTGGACAGCATCACCGGCAATTTAATGACCGGGCTGCGAGCCGAATTGCGCGGCGACATTTACACCGACCTTGGCGATCACAGCGAGGCGCTCGTGGCCTATGAGGATGCCCTGCAAGCCGATGATGGAACCTCTGATTTTTATCAGCGCACACAAATCAAACAGGACTCCTTGCAGCCAACAGCGCCCCAGATCGCTGTGCCCACAGCGGACACCACGGGCGTGGCAGGCGGCTAGTCAGTCGCACCCGATGGCATCAGGGTTGTTCACGGTGCGCTATGTCGCCGCGCTCCACCCCTCATAACTTACCAGCTTGGCCCCCTCTCTATGCTCGCTCTTATGCTCATGTCAACGCAGCCCCTGACCGTCATAACAACGCTTGGCGCGACGCTGCGTGAGCGCATTATCCTGCTGCTGACCCCGCAGTTGCTGCTGAGTTGTGCGTGGCTCCTGTTATCTGGTTGCGCCAGCGGTGGTTATTCGTTCCAGCCAGCTGCGTTGACGGCGTTTGAAGCCGAAGTCAAGGCGCACCAGCAGTGGCGTCTGAAGTTCTCAAGCGGCACCGATATAAAATACCCGAAACTCTATCCGGCGCTCGATCGCGGACAGCTCTTTGTCGCCGAGGAGAATGGTCAGCTGCATGCCGTTGATGCCAGCAACGGCGGCAAGCTATGGGAACTGTCTTCTGCATTTGAGTTTTCAGCAGGCCCTGGCGTCAGTGATGAACTGCTGGTCATCGGCAGCGCCAACGGCGAAGTCGTGGTCGTCGATCGTGCGCAAGGCGCGATCCGCTGGCAAGCCAAGGTCACCGGCGAAGTCCTGTCAACGCCGGTGATCAGCACCGCCGCGGTGCCGTTGGTGGTGGTGCGCACCCTAGACGGCAAACTGTTCGGTCTCAACGTCAGCACTGGCGCACGGATATGGACGCATACGCGTACGATCCCACGCGCGACCTTGCGAGGTGCCAGCAGCCCGGTGATCGTCGGTGATGCCGTGATCGCTGGGTTTGATGATGGTAAAATTGCCGCGATCGACCTGCATAACGGGACTTTGCTATGGGAGGAGGCTGTCGCAGCACCGACCGGCAACTCCGAATTCGATCGTCTGGTGGATATCGACGCTGACCTAGTGTACGCCGACGGCGTGGTATATACGGTAGCCTATCAAGGCCAACTGATGGCGCTTGATGCCGCCACCGGGACGATCCTGTGGAAACGCAAACTGTCATCGTATGCTGGCATGACGCTTGGCGGCGGCGCGCTTTATGTTACTGACGATCAAAGTCGCATTTGGGCGCTGGACAGCGCATCGGGGGCGACCTTGTGGCGTCAGGACAAGCTGATCCGCCGAAAACTATCGCGACCGGTGCTTTCTGGCTCTGGGGATTGGTTGGCGGTCGCTGACTACGAGGGTTACGTGCATTGGATGAGCAGCGAGGACGGTCGTTTTATCGCTCGCCGGGATGCCGGCGCCGCCGTTACTTTGCCGCTCAATGCAGCCGGTGCGACGTTCTATGTCTATCATCGCAATGGCGCACTGAACGCCATTGAAGTCGGGCTTTGATGCCCGGCAGCGGTTCCCGTGGCAGGGGCGACTTCCCCAAATCAGAGAACGTGTACGGTGCAATGGAATGTTAATAACTATGCCCGACATGCGGGATACGTTCCCGAATTCGGCAAAGCGTTAATCGCTCAATTTCCCATCCGGGCTTCTGACAGGGTCCTCGATCTCGGTTGTGGCGATGGTGTTCTGACTAAAATAATCGCCGATATGGGTTGCTCGGTGCGTGGCATAGACAGCAGCAAGGAAATGGTAGATGCAGCAAAATCAAGAGGCGTCAATGCGACCGTTACAGACGCGCAATACATGACGTTCGTTGATGAATTTGATGTTGTCTTTTCCAACGCGGCGATGCATTGGATGAAGCAAGCCGAGCGGGTGATAAAAAATGTTAATCGCGCACTCAGGCAAAGCGGTCGTTTCTGTGCTGAATTTGGTGCTGCAGGGAATGTTAAAACCATTGTTGCCGGCATCTATGAAGAGTTGAACAACCTAGGTTTGAAGGGAGATAGCTATAATCCATGGTATTTCCCAAGTGCCGAAGAGTATCGTCAGAAATTGATCGATGGGGGGTTCAGGGTAATCAGTCTCAGGGTATTTGATAGACCGACCCCGTTACCTAGCGGTGTTGAAGGCTGGTTGCGCACATTCGCCGCGCCGTTTTTGCAGGATATTGAAACGCCTGCGCATCAGCCATTCATCCATGCTGTATGCAACAGGCTCGCCAAACAGTTGAAAACCGATCATGGTGCATGGTTCGCCGATTATGTCAGATGCCGCTTTGTCGCGGAAAAAGCAGCATGAAAGCGATGGGCGATGCAAAACAACCTTGTGCTTGGGGTTCCCGTGGTTGATCCCTTGTATCAGACCCGCCTTTCGTTTTTCACCCCATCGCGCCTGAAGTTTTGCGAGACGCCCTGCGGTGCACAATACAACGTGCTTTGCCGCGCCTTCTTCTCGCCTGTAGCAGGTACCGCTCTGCCTCTTGAATTGCCACCGTTGCTTTAACATTAGGGCACCTCGAAAACTAGCGGAGCTGGTTTTCGAGGTGCCCATCAAAAAAATGACGCCACTGATTGCCATTGTCGGACGCCCTGATGTGGGCAAGTCGACGTTGTTTAATTGTTTGACGCGCCGCCACAGAGCGTTGGTTGCCGACTTAGCAGGGGTTACACGTGATCGGCGTTATGGCGGCGGGCATATCGGCGATCGGCGCTATCTGGTGGTGGATACCGGCGGCCTAGGAGAAGAGGATAGCCTCATTGGCGAGTTGGTTGGCGCACAGACGGCGATTGCGGTGGATGAAGCGGATGCGTTGCTCTTCATCGTCGATGCGCGTGCCGGCATAACCACCGCCGATCAGAAGATCGCAGAGCAACTGCGGCGCTCTGGCAAGCCGGTGGTGGTGGCTGCCAACAAAACGGATGGACTGCACGAGCCGAGCGCAGTGGCGGAATTTTACGCTTTGGGTTTCGTCGCCGTACTGCCGCTATCCGCCGTGCACCGCCGTGGTTTGCAAGCCTTGATGCGCTGCATCCTTGAGCGCTTGCCGCAATCCGACGTGAGTGTTTTGCAAGACTCTGCGGCATTGCCGCTGATCAGCATCGCCGGGCGGCCTAACGTCGGTAAATCGACGTTGGTTAACCAATTGGTCGGTGCTGATCGGGTGATCACCAGCGATGTGCCCGGGACGACCCGCGACAGCATTTATGTGCTGTGTGAGCGCAACGGTTGCCGTTATACGCTGATCGATACCGCCGGCGTGCGCCGCCAGGGGCGCATCAACACCGAAATTGAACGAATGAGCGCGGCCAGCAGCGTGCGAGCGATCACCGAATCAAACGTCGCGGTGATCGTAATCGACGCAAAGGACGGGATCAGCGAGCAAGATGTAACCCTGCTTGGTATCGCTATTGAGCACGGGCGTGCGTTGATCATCGCCCTCAATAAATGGGACGTGCTCAGCAACGAGCAGCGCCAGCAGGTACAGGGTGAACTGCGGCGGCGCACGAAATTTGCCAGCTATGTCAGCGTATGCCCGATCTCGGCGTTGCACGGCTGGGGGTTATCGCGGCTGCTCCGCGCTGCCGATATTGCCTACAGCGCGGCCCAGCGCAAGCTGCCGACGCCGGCGCTGACGCGCGCTCTAGCGCAGGCAATTGAACAAGTACCGCCACCGCAGCCAAAGCGCCACAGTATTAAGTTGCGTTACGCCCACCAAGGTGGCTCCAACCCACCGCTGATCGTGATCCACGGCAACCAAACCGAAAGTGTCCCCGATCATTACCGGCGCTACCTCATGGCTTGCTTCCGCCGCCACTTTCAACTACGCAGTACGCCGGTCGTGATCGATTTTCGTAACAGCGATAACCCTTACCAGGGACGGCGCAATCTGCTCACCCCGCGGCAACAGCGCAAGCGGCAGCGTTTGATCCGGCACGCTAGGTAAGGATCGGAGCAAGCCCTGCAAGGCGGTGGGAGGAGGCGAAGGCGGTGCCGATAACGCACTCTGATGCTGAGCGTATAGGGCACCTCGAAAAACCGGCCGCGCTAACTTTTTGAGGTGCCACCCCAGCGGGCATGTGACGGTTTGACGCAAGACACAGTGGATGCAGCGTATCGTCGCGTCAGGCATCCCGCAGTCAGAAGACCGCCGGGCTTGCCGTGAACCTCCCCGGCGGTTTCCCTTACACGGTGTCGGTAGGGGCCTCCTGCGTTATGCGCGCTATCCGTTGCCGCAGCTAGGGCGTGAACGGCCCATGCTGTGGTGCAACAGTAGCACCGCGGGTAATCCAGCGACGACGATGATCAACGCCCCCAAGGCGCATTCTTCGAGCAATTCGTCCGAAGCGTATTGGAACACATACGTCGCCAGCGTCTCAAAGTTGAACGGGCGCAGGATCAGGGTCAGCGGCAGTTCCTTCAGGGTATCGATGAAGACCAGCAGCACGGCGGTGATGATGCTCGCGCCAAGCAACGGTGCATGCACACGCCACAACGTCGCCAGCGGGCGGCAACCGAGGACGCACGCCGCGCTATGTATGGCCGGGGTGATGGTGTCCATGCCGGCGGCGACACTGCGATAAGCGATCGTCATAAAGCGTACCCCGTAGCCAAACAGCAACGTTGCCACGGTGCCACTGAAAAGCAGCCCCACGCTTACGCTGAACCAATCGCGGCTCAGCGCGTTCAGCGCATTATCCAACGCTGCCAGTGGGCCAATAATGCCGAGTGCCAGCACTGCGCCGGGGATCCCGTAGCCACTGGTCGCGGCGCTGCTGAGCGCGCTGAGCGCCCGATTGCGCGATAAACGCACGCCATACGCCAGCAGGATGCCAATGCCGACGGTGATCGCTGCTGCGCCAAGAGCCAACCCTAGGCTGTTCCACAGGTAGCGCAGGAAATGCGGTTGGGCGAGGGTTAGCGCATACGAATCGATGGCGTAATGCAGCAATACCGCTGCCGGTAACAGGAAGCCCAGCATGACCGGCAGCAGGCACCACAGCAAGGCCAACGCCGCAGGCAGTTTACGCAAGGTGACCTGCCGCAACGCCTGGGTGCGCGTGGTGGTGCCCCAATAGCGCTGCCGTCTGCGGCTATGCTGCTCAACCCACAGCAGGCCCAACACCAGCACGATCAACAGCATTGCGAGTTGTGCCGCGCCGGCGATGCTGCCTTGGTTGAGCCATACATCAAAAATACCGGCGGTTATCGTTGGCACTGCGAAAAACGACACGGTACCGTAATCGTTCAACGTTTCCAGCAGCGCCAGCGTTGCGCCGACGACGATCGCCGGGCGCGCTAACGGCAACGCGATGGTCAGGAAACTGCGTACCGGCCCGGCCCCCAAGGTGCGACCGACGTCCATCAGATCAACGCAGTGGTTGATGAACGCCGCCCGTGCGAGCAGATACACATACGGGTAGAGCACCAGCGACAGCACCGCAATCGCGCCCCCCAGCGAGCGGATCTCGGGGAACCAGTAATCCGCTGCCGAGCGCCAGCCAAATAGGGCGCGCAACGTGGATTGCAGCGTACCGGCGTATTCCAGCTGATCGGTGATGACAAACGCCAGCACATACGCGGGCACCGTCAGCGGCAACAGCAGCGCCAGCGACAGCACGCTGCGCCCTGGGAACCGGTACATTGTTACCAGCCAGGCGGTGGTAACGCCGATCAGCACCGTAATCATGCCGACCCCCAGTGCTAGCCACAGCGTATGCGACACATAGAGCCACAATACGGTCTGCAGCAGGTGCTCCCAGATGGGGGTCGCGGGAGTCAGCGCAAGCGTTGCCACGGCGCATAACGGTAGCCCCACAGCCGCTGCGATCAGCAGTGCCAGCAGCGTCCAGACGTCACAGCGAAGGCGCGGCAACCGGCGGTGCGCACGCCCTCCGCCTCCACCAGCGCTAGTTATCAAAACCAATGCGATCGACCATGCGGCTGGCGGCTGGCAAATAGCGTGCGATGGTGCTCAAATTCAGCGTATTGGATTTGAACTCGCCCCATCCTTCAAGCAATGGGTGCAGTTCCACCCCGGGGCGCACTGGATACTCAAAGTTTTGCCCGGCATAAATATTCTGTGCTTTCTCGCTCACTAGAAATTCAATCAGCTTCACCGCGTTGTCTCTGTTTTTGGCGTGTTTGATGATCCCTACGGCGGAAACGTTGACGGCTTGACCCTGCGTTTTCTGATCGCTGAAGAACACCCTCAGGTTTTTTGCCCAGTCTTGCTGTTCGGGTTTCTGGGTATTGCTCAACATCTTCCCGAGGTAATAATTATTGAGCAGCGCCAGATCACAAACGCCCTGATGGATCGCTTTCGCTTGGGCGCGGTCGTTGCCTTGCGGCTTGCGTGCCAGATTGCCCTTCAACCCACGCAGCCAGCGCTCAGCTGCGCTCTCCCCTTGGTTGGCGATTACCGATGCCAGCAACCCCAAGTTATAGATGTGCTTGCCCGAACGACTGCAGACGCGACCGTGGAAGCGGCTTGCCGTCAGATCGTCAAGCCGGCGAATAGCGTCTGGCGCAACCCTGTCGCGATGCGCCACCACAACGCGCGCACGAATACTCAAGCCGAACCATAAGCCCTGCGGGTCGCGCCATTGACGCGGTACCGCAGCGTTGATCAGCGGCGAATCGACGGGTTGTAACAGCGCCGCCTTGCGTAATGCTTCGAGGCGACTGACATCCACGGTCAACACCGCATCCGCTGGATTATTGACTCCCGCCGCACGGATTTTGTCAACGATGCCGGATTTGGCGAAGGTTACATTGACCTTGATGCCGCTCTCTTTGGTGAACGCGGAAAGCAGCGGCTGGATCAGAAACGGCTGACGGTACGAATAGAGATTGATCTCAGCGGCTCTGATGGTGCTGGCGGCGCATAATAAACAGACCAGCAGCGCGCATCCCAGCACCGCATAGCGCTTACCCTTTGCAGCATAACGTAATTCAGCTTTGGAATTGCTCAAAAACATGATTTTTACAACCTATCGTGATAGTTGTTTCGAGGAGGTACAGCTAAAGGCTGCGAATCATAACAATAACCATTCTCATTTGTAAATAAAATAACATCTGCTTTGCGTTGACAAAACAATCGCGCATCCTAGGTGATTGCAGGGCTATAATTCACCGTTGGGGGCTTCGGAAAACCAGCTTCGCCAGCTTTTCTGAGTGCCCTTATGGTGTTATATTGGTGGGAGGGCATATTAATCCATAACGGATGGGGGCTTACGAAATTGTTCATAGCAACCCTTCCCCACATCTCCCCATCCCCTTTCATATTTTTCGAGATTCCCCGTGGAATAGGCGCTTGGGTCTTCTGTGTCAGGCCTTCGTGGGTGATTTTATATCCTGAATTCAACATTGCCCTGCTGGACCTGATGCGAGACAAACCGCTGTCGCCAATGGTTTCTAAGTGCCGGTGACGCTGCGCTGCGCTGAGGTGCTTGCAACGCACCCCTCGTCCTGCCATCGCGGACGCTCTCTTCTCTTATGCTGCTGAATGACTCACCTCGCCGGGAGGCCTGATGTGCGGGATTGTCGCTGCGCTTGCGCGGCATGATGTTGTTCCAACGCTGCTCCAAGGCCTTTCGCGCTTGGAATACCGCGGATATGACTCCGCCGGCATCGCCTTGCTGAACGATGACCGAGTGCTTTGGCGGAGTCGTGCTGCAGGCAAGGTATGCGCTTTAGCCAAACAGCTACGGCAAAGCACGGCGGCGCGTGGGATGACGGCTATCGCGCATACACGCTGGGCGACCCACGGCGTTCCGAGCGAGGCCAATGCTCACCCGCTCATCAGCCATGATCAGATCGCGGTGGTGCATAACGGAATCATCGAGAACCATCGCTCGCTGCGGCGGCGGCTTGAGGCTCTGGGTTATCTGTTCACCAGTTGCACCGATACTGAGACGATCGCTCATTTAGTACACTATTACCAGCAACAGCGAGGGGACTTGCTGCTTGCCGTGAGACAAGCCGTCAGTGAACTGCAAGGAACGTATGCGTTGGCGATACTTTGTAGCAGTGAGCCTGAGCGTATTATCGGAGCGCGACTTGGCAGCCCGTTGATCGTTGGCAGCGCTGACGAAGAGCACTACCTGACCTCTGATCTGCTGGCGCTGACCACAGTTACACAGCGCTTCCAGGTCTTGGAAGACGGGGATATTGTCGATCTGCGGCGCACTCAAGCGGACATCTTTGATAGCGCCGGCAATGCGGTTGTACGCCAGCAGATGCTCAACCAGAATACTGGCTTTACAGTAACTCGCGGGAACTACCAACATTTCATGGAAAAGGAGATCCACGAGCAACCGCAGGCCGTCTATGCAACGATGGAGGGGCGCCTTACCGATACCAAGGTGCTGGATGAAGCGTTTGGGCCGACTGCGCCGGTGGCTTTCGATAGCATCAAGTCGGTACAGATTCTTGCTTGCGGCACCAGTTATTTTGCCGGCTTGGTGGCGCGTAACTGGTTTGAAGGGCTGGCGCGGATCCCTTGCAATGTTGAAACTGCCAGTGAGTTCCGCTACCGCCACCCGATAGCATCAAGCGATCGTTTGGTGGTCGCTATTTCTCAATCCGGCGAGACTGCCGATACCTTGGGTGCCTTACGCCGGGCGAAAGAACTGGGCTACGGCCCCTCGTTAGGGATCGTCAACGTGCCACACAGTTCGGTGGTGCGGGAATGCGATCTGGTGCTGACGACACGCGCCGGTCCTGAAATCGGGGTCGCCTCAACCAAAGCGTTCACCACTCAGTTGACCGCGCTATTGATGCTGATCACCGTATTGGGACGACGCCACGGGATCAATGCCGATCTGGAGCGGCGTTTGGTTGAGAAACTACACACCCTACCAGAGATGCTTGCCTCGGTGTTGCAACTGGAGCAGCGCATCATCGAGCTGGCACCACGCTTCGCCAATAAACAACATGCACTGTTTCTCGGTCGCGGGGTGCAGTACCCGGTGGCGATGGAAGGCGCCTTGAAGCTGAAGGAGATTTCCTATATCCACGCCGAAGCGTATCCGGCTGGGGAGCTGAAGCATGGCCCGCTGGCCTTGGTCGATGCCAATATGCCCGTTGTCGCGGTAGCGCCCAACGATGAATTGCTGAGCAAACTGGAATCCAATCTGGAGGAAGTGCGTGCGCGTGGCGGTGAACTGTATGTCTTCGCTGGGCAGGGCAGCCCGATCTCGTGTGGCCATGGAGTGCATGTCATTACGATGCCGGATATGATGACGGCAATCACCCCGATCGCCTATGCCATCCCGTTACAGTTGCTGGCTTACCACGTAGCCAAGCTTAAAGGCACCGATATTGATCAACCACGGAACCTAGCGAAATCGGTAACGGTGGAATAATAAGACGCCAAAACAGGTGAGAGGTGCTGGTGGATTCCCTCATCCATCCGATCGAGCAGCCCTTCAAGTGCTCCCCCATCGGGGCACACTTGCCGCGGTCAGCGAGCCTAGATCATACGGCGCGCTCCCATCAACAGACTCTAGGGAACCTCGAAAAATGGCAACGGGATGGGGGTTTGGGGGAAGGGGCATGATCGCTTGTAACGTAAGTCATTGATTTATAACCCTTCCCCCAATAGACAAGCCCCGCAGGGTACCTCGGGAAACTAGCGAAGCCAGTTTCCCGAGGTACCCTCTAGCGCCGGCGGTAGCTGATAGCGCAATGTTGTCAGGTGCCGCGCCGCTGCTCCCAGGGCTTCAGCGTAGCGTCAAAATCATAACCAAGCAGCTTAATATCATCAGCATATACCGTGGCGACGACCTGCCGGCACTCATCGTCATAGTGGTTGCGGTAATCGTCTTTTTGCGTGCGCTGATTGATGTGCTTGAGCGCACAATCGGCCTTTAATTGGGTTTTCACATACGCAAAATCAGCGGCTATATTCTCAAAATAACCAATAAAATCCATCTTTAATTGACTATCGAGGATGTAGTTGGATTGCGGTACAAAATGATGACCGAGGTGGATAGCAGAGGTTGGCAGCCAACCCCTGACAAAGGCTCGAAAATCCTTGAAGGCGGCCAGATGTTGGTGGAACCATAGTTTATCGTGATGCCCAAAACCGCCTTGTTGCAGGTAATAATAAGAAGAAGCGACTTTATCCCATGGATTGCGTACAAAAGCGAACTTAAAGTAATCTTGTAGTTTCTGTGGAGGGTAAATATCTTTGTATTGAGACAGTCGGTAGTGGCCCACATGGTGAGAGAACAGCGCTTGGCTGATTGCCGTGCCGGCAGTCCGGGGGATATGGGCGAACATACATTTCAGCCGATTGCTGTTTTTCAGCGAATACCCTTCGCTGTTGATGGTCATCAGCAATTTTTTAATGGTCATGTAATCGCTCAGTGGCTTAAATGCCATTGGGGAAACCTCAAAGAATCCTGAAATGGGATCGATGTCTGGGGCTGGGGGAAGGGATTGTTTTATTTTTAATGAGGCGCACCGGCGGTGCGCCGTTCACTGACTTCTCAATCTGACCAACGACACCACGAAATGATGGTTGGAAGGGGCATTTTCCCAATAGACAGGTCCCGCAGGAGCCCCTCGGGAAACTAGTTCGCGCAGTTTTTCGAGGGGCTCGATAAGCTATTGCCCTCAATGCACTGGATGCATTTATAATGACGACTGACGCTGGTAGCCGTACTGACTGCGATACAGCATAAGTGTACGGTGTGCAACGCGGATGGGGGATCGTCTAACGGTAGGACAGCGGACTCTGACTCCGCCAGTCTAGGTTCGAATCCTAGTCCCCCAGCCAAGCCGCCCAAGGCGGTGCCCCATCCACCTTCCAGCACACGCAAAGCCGTGCGTCCCTCAAAGCGAGTAATGACCGCTGCTTGAGGGACGTTCACAGGTTGGTGGTCGCATCACCAATCGGCAAGCTCGCAGGTCTTGATCGCCTGCTCTTCAAGCATGATGGGGATGCCGTCGTCGATGCGGTAGATGGTTTGTCCGTCAACGGTAATCAACGCCTCTTGAACTTCAGCGTTGACGGTTTCCCCGCCGATAGCGATGACCGTATGTGCGGCGATCGCTTGGTTCAATTTATGCAGCCGCTTGCGGTCCAATGGAGTAATGGCGGTTTTTGTGATTGGGCAAACGAGTAACGACAGCAGTTCACGATCAATAGACATCGGTAGTTCCTCTTAATCAGATAAAGCATCATCGCCGCCACGCTACGGTGCGCCAAGCGGGCCGACAATGCTCGGCAGCAACGACAGATCGGCGATCTCAACATCCGCTCGATCGGGTAAGTACTCCGCTGGTTGGGCGCTCCGGTTGCACCACACGACGCGAAAACCGAAGGTCGCCGCCGCTGCCGCATCCCAAGCATTGGATGACTGAAAACTGACCTGCGATCGCCCGACACTGAAGCGATCCAGCACCAGTTGATAAACCTCCATGGTCGGTTTATACACCCCCAGTTCATCGACTGAAAGCACTGCATCCAACAGTGGCTCAAGGCCGCTGTTGCGTACCGCCGCTTGCAGCATCGCCGGCGAACCATTGGACAAAACGGCGGTATCCAGGCCCAGGGCTTTGAGCTGCTGCAGCATCGCTGGCACCTCAGGATAGCAGTCCAGCGTCAGATAAGCGTCCAGTAGGGTATTGCGAAGTTTCACATCCGCAATGCCGTGGGCGCGCAGAGAATAGTCAAGGGCATCTGCGGTTACACGCCAGAAATCGACATAGCGGTCCATCAGCGTCCGCAACCAAGAGTATTCCAACTGCTTGCGCCGCCACATGTCTGACACCGCATCGGCTTGGTCGCCAACCTGCCGCCGCTGGCGTGCGATCGCCGAGTGAACATCAAACAAAGTGCCGTAGGCATCAAACACGCAGAGTTTAATGCCATTAAAGTGGATCGCCATGTGTCGCCCTCATGGTGTTATATATCAGGGTAACTGAAAATGCAGGAAGGGGGCTATTCTTGAGGTTCTCCCCGCAGCCCTTCCAAGACGTGTGCCAAACAGAGCAGAATGCACGACCTCAAGTCAAAGCCAAGGCGATGCTGTTGAGGTTTTTCGAGGTTTCCCAGTATAAAAGTTTAGGAGAGGCGGCCGCTCACAGGCCATACAGCTTGAAGCTCTCTTGGCAAAGCCGTGAGCCCGAGATCGCGCATGCTGTCTTGGATCTCTTGCGGCACAATCCCTTTAAATTGCTGGGCAGCCAATAAAAAATAAGGCAATAAGCGCGATTCTCGCCAAGCGCGCTCTTGCGACAGCGGCGTATGCTGCATAAACAAAACCAGCAAGGTGATGATCAACGCCCCGCGACCGCAGCCGAACACCAAGCCGATGGCGCGATCGGTTGCGCTAAGTTCGACCTTCCTGATCACCGCTTTGGCGATCTTAACGACTACTGACGCTGCCAACAAAACCAGCGCAACCAAGGCAAAGAACGCCAGCGACTGACGCAACAGCGGGATGCTGATATGCGGCTCAAGCCACTGCGCTAGGGGCGACATGAATCCGATGCCCACCCAGATCGCCACTACCCAGGCGATTAAAGACAAGGCCTCATGGACAAAACCACGCAGCACGGCGATAACGCCTGAGATGGCGATCGCCACGATGATCGCGTAATCGATCAAAGACACTCGGTTATGGGTTCGATGGCGTTATGGGATGGTGGCTTGCGGCGATAAAAAGCGAAGGATACACCCTAACGCACGATCATGGAACGGCTGTACGCCACAGCCAACGCCTGCTGGCGGCATCCGCCGCACGAGCGAGGGCAAGCGCGCGCCACAGCAGAAGGATCACTAGGGTATCTCATAGAAAATACTGGCGCAAAGAGGTGCCTCGGAAAACCTTGGGGGTTGGGTTTTTGGGGGAAGGGGGGCGAGCACCTGTTGCGTAAGCTAAGGTTGACAATATATTTCGTGTCTTTCCAAACAAATACCCAGCGATCGAGCTGCTTCACATCAATACAACCCCAGATGTGAAGCGCATGATCTTCCGGGTTGCGCCAACAAGGGGTCCCGGCATGAGTGACGGAAAGAATCACTGAGGATCGGTGCCAGACGGGCCGTTCGCGACACTGATGCAGGGCTTCACCTGACTGTGACGGTCAATTTTTCGATGCTGGTGTTCAATCAAGCATCTTGATTGAACACGCTCCCATGCTTCCCTGGGTTCCCTCTCAAGGGGGGGGAGGGAGGCCGTTTTGTGCACTCCTTAGTCGCTGCTGCGTTTGACGCTCTGGAATCTTTAATATTTTTTAATTAAGAACGCCTGTGGCGTGATGTTGCGCTGACCTCTCGATCCGCTCAACGGCACCACAAAATTATTGCTGGAAGGGTCATTTTAAGGCGGCGCATCTGATGCAGGCCTCAAGATGTTTTGACTACCTGGCTCTGGGGCACAAGCTGCGTGCGATACATAGCGCTCTTAGCGGCATAGTGCGCGGCGGTTGCGAGCAGGCTGTCAACTTCCGCGTCAGTCAGTGGCCTTACGACCCGCCCCGGTGAGCCAAGCACCAGCGAGCGCTCTGGGATCACCTTGCGTTCGGTGATCAAGGCGTTTGCACCGATTAGGCAGTGGCGACCAATCACGGCATGGTCGAGCACCGTAGCGCCAATGCCGATCAGCGAGCCATAGCCGACGCAACAGCCGTGCAGCATCGCCAGATGGCCGACGCTGACCTTGGCTTCCAATGTCAATGGGATGCCCTCGTCAACATGCAATACGGCACTGTCTTGGATATTCGACTGTTCGCCGATGCTGATCACATCGTTATCGCCGCGTACGACGGCATTGAACCATACCGAGACATCGGCATGCAGCACCACCGAGCCGATAACGGCGGCATTATCGGCGACAAAATAATTTCCCTGCGCAGTTACTTTGCGATCACCTAGCGAATAGATCATGTTGACTCTCCCCACAGAAGCGTTGACTGGTTGCGACGCACTTAGCGCTGCGCGTTCAAATGCCAAGCCTTCTTGATGCACCTCGTGCCGCCGCGGTGGCAGCTCAGCCGATGGTGGTTTCGGCCTGCCAGCGCGTCAGCCGGCGTAACCCTCGATCGACAGCGCAGTACAACACAAGCGCCATGATCGCCAATACTATCAGCGCGGCGAACATCAGATCGATCTCAAGGCGCGCATTGGCATGCAGCATCAGGTACCCAAGGCCAGCGCTGGCACCCACCCATTCCCCCACTACGGCGCCGATCGGGGCTACCGCGGTCGCCACCCGAATGCCTGAAGCAAGCGCCGGTAGCGCCGCTGGGATGCGGATGCAGCGCAGTTCGGCGGCGGCGCTGGCACCCATCGTATGCGCCAGATCGAGCCAGCCGCGCTCGGTGCGCCGCAAACCGTCATAGAATGCCGCCGTTACCGGGAAATAGATGATCAGCACCGCCATCGCGATTTTGGAAGCAACACCATAACCCAACCACAGCACTAACAGTGGCGCAAGCGCGAAAACCGGCATCGCCTGGCTCGCGACCATCAGCGGCAACAGCCAGCGTTTCAGTGCGGCGGAGCGTACGATCAGGATGGCCGATACAGCGCCAAGCGCGGTGCCGATCACAAGGCCAGCGAGGATCTCGCTGCCCGTCACCAAACCATGCCCGGCGATCAGGCGGCTGTGATCATGCAGCGCAACGGCGACCTGCCACGGGCCTGGAAGAATATAGGGAGGTGCGCCGCTGAGCCAGACGATCAACTGCCACAGTAGGAGTAGGCCGCTGGTGATCAGCGTTGCGTATAGCACCATCAGCCGCTCGCCGGGAGATCTGACCCCGCCAACTGCTGCAACAGTTCGGCATACCGCTCGCTCAGATCGCCGCGCTGCAATTCCCGTGGTGGTGTTCCTTCTGGGTACAGCGCTGCCGTCGGCTGCGCTGGGCGTCCTTGCAGCACGTGGATGCAATGCCCAAGGCGCAGCGCCTCCATCGGGTCATGGGTGATCAGTAACACGGTGCGCCGGGCGAGCCATTTGAGCGACAGGGTTTGCAGTTTATGGCGCGTTACCGCATCCAACGCGCTAAACGGTTCATCCATCAATACCACTGGACGGTCCTCGTACAGTGTACGCGCCAAAGCGACGCGCTGGCGCATACCGCCAGAGAGCGCGCTCGGCAAGTAATTGGCGTATTCACCCAGTCCCATATTGACCAACTGCTGCTGCGCACGGCGGCGTTGCTGCGGGTTAATCGTTGCGCGCAATTTTGCACCCAGCAGTACATTGTCTATGACGGTCAACCACGGCAGCAGCAGATCCTGCTGCCCCATCCAGGCAAACCGACCCTTGAGCGGGTAACCATCGTCACAGGAAATTTGTACGCTGACGTGCAACGCGGCGCTGCCGATCAAGCCAGCAACTAAACGCAGCAACGAGGTTTTGCCACTGCCGCTGGTGCCTAACAGGCACGTGAAGCGTTCTGCCGCTAAGTCGAGATTTAGCCCCTCAAACAGCGCACGATGGGTATAGCGAAGGTGAGCATCGCGGATGTGAACCGCAGGCGCGGCGCTGGGTGACGTCGCCGGGTTCACCACACGCCATGGAAGTGATGCAGCGGGCCGTGACCTCGGCCAAGCAGCAGTCGATCGGCCTGCAAAAGGGCGCTCGACACATACTGTTTGGCACCCTTGGCGGCGGTGATCAGGGGCTCCCCAAGCGCCAGCCGGGCGGCGATCGCCGCTGACAGCGTGCAACCCGTGCCGTGGGTGTTGCGGGTCGCAAGACGCGGCGCAGATAGCCGCAGGCGCTTGCCCGCGCAGCACAACCAATCGGTCGCTACAGCGCTGGCGCTGAGATGCCCACCCTTGAGTAATACCGCTGCTGCGCCCAATGCCATCAAGCGCGGCAGCATGTCGTGCATCGCTGCTTCATTGGCGGGCTCATCGGTGTTAAGCAGATCCGCTGCTTCCGCTAAATTGGGCGTTATCACGCTCGCCAATGGTATCAGCTCATCGCGCAGCACCGCCACTGCATCGGCCTGCAGCAAGCGATCCCGGCTCTTTGCTACCATCACCGGATCCAGCACGATCGGGCAGGTGACGCGCTGCCTCAGCACTGCGGCAACCGTGCTGATCACCGGTGCCGTGCTCAACATCCCGATCTTGATCGCATCGATGCGCAGATCATCAAGCACCGTTTCCAATTGGACGCCCACAAAGTCGGCCTCCAAGGTCACGATTTGGCGCACTTCGCAGGTGTTCTGCGCCGTCACGGCGGTTATCACCGACGCTGCATAAACCCCTAACGCAGAAAAGGTTTTGATGTCGGCTTGGATGCCAGCACCGCCGCTGCTATCCGAGCCAGCGATGGTCAGTGCAGTCGCAACGGGTGGCATATTGAGTAAACTTGCTGTCAAGCAAAAGCGCAGCGGTTTGGAGCGCAGCGGAAAATTGCGCAACCCCTAGCGGTCAGGCGCAGCGCTTTGGGGCACGCTCTTTGACGGGCATCGCGAGAAACTAAGCAAAGTGGATTCTCCGAGGCACCCGGCAGGGCTTGTTTATTGGGAGATAGGTTATAAATCATTGGCTTACGCTACAGGTAGATCGATCCCCTTCCCCGAACTCCCATCCCATTTCAGGGTTTTTCGAGGTTCCCTTGCGGGATTGTTCAATCTGAAATCGTTGCATCTTTCTCACCGGTAAAGTGAGTTTATGAGGGCCCATATTATAAAATGCTATATGTTATTTATCCATAACTTAGCATAGTTTCTGCAGTGCCGAACGCAGGGATTTCAGCTATAAAGCACCGCTTGCTCAAACCTCAGAAACCTAAGACAACGGGCTGGGTGGTGCTTCAACGGTCGCATCAGCGAGGTTCTAAAAACGCTCTTCTTTGATTGCCCCCAAGACCTCAAAGCACTCTGTGAGCGTTACTTGCAGATCTACAATCATCAAACCCCGGTCATCTCGAAAAACTGCGCGAAGTTAGCTTTTCGAGATGACCAGTGGGGCTTTACTATTGAGGGAAGGATTATAAATCAACAGCTTACGTTACAGATAATTATACCCCTCCCCCAACCTCTATCCTGTTCAAGGTTTTTCGAGGCCCCCCACAGAAAGCTCTAGGCTATCGCTCTCCTGCACCCGATCTATATCAATGGTAACAAAAGAAACCCGATTTATTTAATAAACTGGAATATAATCACCGGGAATCCGGCAGCTCTGACGGTAGCAATTTCACCCACCATCCATAGGCGAAGTATATGAAGTGTGTATTATGTGGCAACGAAAAATCATTTGAGAATGTTTCGCATGTTGATTCAAAGTCCCGCAGAGAGCTTCTTGTGTCCATGTGTTGTAATTGTGGGTTGGTGCAGCAAAACCCTATCCCTACCACAGATGAACTCAGAATTTATTATTCTCATAATTATCGCAAGGACTACAAGAACACATATACTCCAAAATCCAAGCATATTTACCGTGCCGGAACAACAGCACTTAATCATATATATTTTTTGAAAGATAATGGTATTTTAAGTGGTACCCTTCTTGATGTTGGTGCGGGTGGAGGAGAATTTGTATATCTGTCTGGGGTATCTGGTTTTCAATCACAAGGAATTGAGCCGAGTATAGGCTACTCAGAATTCGCAAATAATGAATATGGCTGCAATGTGATGACCGGCGAGCTAGGAGCGATTGAGAAAAAATACGACATAATTACCATGTTCCATGTCCTAGAACATTTGCCATCGCCAATCGTTGCCTTTAAAAAATTACACAGCGATCTAAATGCGAACGGAAAACTGTTTGTTGAAGTTCCTTGGATTGAAACTAATGATGCTTCTCCTAACAATATCTATTTCAAAGCACATGTTTTTTATTTTAGTGCCGATACATTAATAGCGTGTGCTAGCCAATTCTTTAATGTCTTAAAAGTTGATACGTCATCGAATCTGAAAATTATCTTTGAAGCAAAGGAAGAACCATCATCTATTGTTTTACCGAGTGCTGAGTCACTAACTAGGATCAGGAAGCGGCTCAATAGCAAAGGGTGGCTTGAATATATCTTCAGTGGAAAAGGATATGCAAAGCCAATAAATAAAATACGAAGAGCAATTGAAGAATCAAAAGTAAAAGACATTACTCCAAAAGTAATACTTGACGAGCTTATTGCACGAAAATAAATTGCTAACAAGACACTGCAGGCAGACGGCAATCCACTACGCTTCTTGCCGCCAGTGAGCTTTGGATTGAGTGTGCATCTGCTGTGGAACAAAATGTTCAACAGCTCGAAACCTCTCTTATAGAAGATTTAGAGAGACATCTTCAATGACTGTATCTAACAGTCGCGTTTCGGGTGTTTGTCCCGTCATTGTTGAAGTGCTTGTATAGGGGAGCGATAGCCTAAAGATTTTTGTTGGATCTGGTCATTTTAGAGGACGAGGTAATGCTCCAACGTGGTTTCGAGGTCTTGAGAGGAACCAAAGCGTGTCGTTTTTAGAACCTCGCTGATGCGACCGTTGAAACGCTCACCCATGCTGTTGGTCTGAGGTTTCCGAGGTTTGATCAAGCGGTGCTTTATATTTTCTTTGGCACAGCCTGATCGAAAAGGTGCTTGCCCGTGGGTTTGCGCTCGAAAGTGGCGCAGAACCTGTCGGTAAATTTTTTTCCGGTATCCGTCAGGATTTTGTTAATCCGGAACGGAGCTTTTGTAATCAGACGCTCAAGGAAAGCACGGGCGTGAGCGGTGCTCTTGTTGCTCACGACTTCCAGATAGCTAAAAGCGGGTTACTCGATCAATCGCTACTAAAACGACCCGTAAGTCATCTAGGGATAACAGCAGCGTTTTGCGCAGCGCTACCACAGCCTACTCTGGGGCTCTAGTCAGAGAGGTTTGGAGACGATGCGGGCGATGGCTTCGGTCTTCCGTGCTGTCGCAGTGTTTCCACTTATTGTGCGGTTAGCTATATGGGACACGGAAAATTATGAGTCTTAACTATACTAATTTGCCATTGTGGCTAGAGACTAATCCGCTTTTTAGAAAGCTTTTTTTGCTTAGAAAACTTTATCTAACGAAGACGCGATTCTATTATTATTCACAATTTGCTGAAGACGTCTCTATTAATAGATTATTTCCAAAGAAATACAAAGGCTTTTTTGTTGATGTGGGCTCTTTCCATCCCCAAAAATGCAACAACACATGGAAGCTCTATAAAAAAGGCTGGCGTGGCGTAAATATTGACATTGATTCGATCAAGATCGAGGGATTTGATCTGGTAAGGCCCGGTGATACGAATGTCCATTGTGCTGTTAGCAATAAAGAAGGGGAAATAACTTATTGGGCGAATGGATTCTATTCACTCACCACCTCTCTCGATGATGATTTCGTGGCAAGGAAAAAGGGCTATATTCAAAAAAATACTCGATGCGCAAAATTAACAGACATACTAGATAACTCAATGTTCAAGGATAAGAGCATCGACTTCCTTTCTGTCGATGCCGAGGGGCATGACTTGGAGGTGCTGAAATCGCTCGATTTTGAGCGGTATGACCCCTCATTGATAGCCGTAGAAACACACCTTGCGCTCTTTGTAGAGGTTGTGGAATCAGAGCTTTATAAGTTTTTAATTGAGAAAGAATACTGTTTAGTCGGATGGTGTGGTCTCACATTGTTGATGGCTAACAAAGTGCTCCAGCGGACGCTCGCAAGCTCACGCAACTGAGCACTGGCGTTAGCTTGATATATGTTGGATTTCGTGTGATGAACACCCGATTTATTAAATCGGGTCTATTAGAGAGCTTTGCACAAGTAAAAAAACGGCAGTGTGGTAAAGCAAACAGGTGCGAGAAAGGAATTTATTGGTCATAAATGAGTATGTCTGATCTTGTTTCTATCCACATATTATGCAGCTATGGTCGTTATTCCGATCTCTTATCGGTCTTGTGCAAAGCTCTTTATACATATCTATTGGCATAGAAATTTTATTTGTCTTATTCAGTATTTTTCTTGCACCTTTGGCTTATCAGGGATAAGTATGCTGAGTATTTATATCATCGCGCGCAATCAAACATCAAACTCTCTCAATACGGTGAGGTTAGCCGGATAATCCCAAGAAAGCACCATCCGCACACCATGAACACAGAGTCGTTTTCCTAATTGAAAGCTTTCATAATGTTTTTTGCAATATAATTTGTATTTGTGCCAGAGCATCTCCTGTTGTTTGATCTATAGGTATACCAATATTGTTGTTGTTTAAGTAATATTTTTTATATAACTTTTTATACATTATCTTAGCTATGAATTCTTTTATATGATTTTTAGAATATTGCCACTTATACAATTTTCTTAAACCTTTAGTGAATTTTTTGTATTGTAAATTATAATCATATTTTGCATCGTGTTTTTGTATATCAATAATCTTAACATACGGTAATGTCTTGCATAATTGATGTAAATCATAAGACACACTAGACCAAGTATCATTTTTGGCTATTCTGAATGTCGCTTTATGGTCAGTATTAAAAATAGACGGCCAGTACTTTTGCTCGTATAAGTCTTCATCAGGGACAATAATAATCATATAACCATTGCATTTAACCAATTGCCACCATTCTAAGATCGCAGATGGCACATCCGCCATATGTTCTAAGCAATGCGAACTATAAACACAATCATAGGATTCTTTATCTCTGTACTTGCTAATATACTGTGCGTCACCATCTGTTATGTCAAATACTTCTGAATGTTTAACAACTGAGTCATTACCGCCACCAATATCTATTATTTTACAGCCCGCCAAATAATTACTAAAAAAATGATCATCTCTTAATTGATTTGTTTTGCTAGTTTCATTGCTCATTATTTATACTTCCGATTAATAATTTGAACTTGTTAATAATATCATCAGTTGCAATATAGTTAACATCATTTTTATTGTACAACACGTAAGATTTATTTGTTGCTGTAGTTCGCGTTTTAGGCATAACATGGCAAAATAGAGCAATAATGGGAGTATTAGTAGCATTAGCAGCGTGCATAAGCCCACCGTCACAGCATAATAGTAGTTGTGATTTTTTTATGATTTGCGCTGTTTGGTTAAAGCTATATTGTGCAACTAAATTAATAATATTATCAGGATATTTATTTCTTATGTTCTGTACCTCTTCTTTGCTGTTATTACCAATCAATGCAATTTTAATATTAGGATGAGCATATATAATTTTTCTAATGACATCACTCCATCTATTGAAAGTACGCTTATGATCTCTACCACCTATTGCAATAGTGATAAAAACATCAGGTAAGCCAATTTTATCAATTATTTCTTTATTATGAGCGCTAATACTTATCAATGGTGTCGCCATCATATTAATATCTTTTTCATCATACGGATATGATAACAATTGATTCATTCTAAAAAAACTAAATAGAGTTCTATTGAAATTAGGTCCATGATAATAGCCACACATAGTAACGAAAGGTATTTTTACGACATGTTTTTTAATGACTTTTAGTGTTCTTTGTCTATAAGCATCTATTATAATTAAGTCGTATTTTCTAATGTCACATTTTTTAATGTTTGTGAAAATACTATTAAATATTGAGTCATTTTCATATAGTGAACTAATATTTTTTTCAGTTAATAAATCTATATTCCTATTTTTTAATAATACCCTAGAAGATAAATCCATTAAACTATCGCCTATATAAGGCTCTGAGAAATGCATCCATAAAATACTTTTATGTTTATCGGTGATACAAGCTAACTCTTTGCTATTGAAAAGGGATATATTTTTATATAAGTAACGGAAAAAGAATCTTCTAAATCTTTTATAGGTATTCCGTGCCGGCACATTGTGTACCCATCCGTAGCCATCCTCTATTCTTAGCGAGAGAGGTATTAGGGCAGTTGGTAAGGGAAGCGGAAGAAAGGAGCCCGTAGGGCGACTGGCGTCCGCTTCCCTTACCTCAAACATTTTCCGAGGCACCGAAACGATGAACCTTCAACTCCACAAAAACGCACGCACCTCACCGGCTATCCGCCGAGAATTACAAGCCCAGCCGGCCTCTATTACCAACAAAGAGCTGGCAGACCTTTATCATCTCAACCGCCACACGGTAGCCAAGTGGCGCAAGCGTCAAGGTACTGCCGAGGCATCCTCCCGCCCGCATACCATTCACGCCAATCTCTCCCCTGCACAAGAGCAAATAACGGTTGCCTTGCGAACCAACCTGCTACTCCCCTTGGACGACCTATTGGCCGTCACACATGAATTCCTCAACACCACGGTCTCGCGTTCGGGCTTGAGCCGTTGTTTGCGCCGACATAACGTTTCTAATCTCAACGTGTTACGTGAGCAGCTTGAACCTTCCGTTGCGACTGCCAAGCCGAAACCCTTCAAGAACTATGAACCCGGGTTTGTCCACGTAGACATCAAATACCTTCCTAAAATGCCTGACGAACCTCGACACAAGTACTTGTTCGCTGCCATTGACCGCTCAACCCGCTGGGTTTATGTCGAAATCCATGACAACAAGTCGGCGCAAACCGCGAATGAGTTTCTTAGCCGTTTGATTGACAAGGCACCTTTTACCATCAATAAAATCCTTACCGACAACGGCAAGGAATTCACCGACCGTTTCTGTGCCACGGGTGAACGGCAGCCCACCGGGCGTCATCCCTTTGATAAAACGTGCCAAGTTCACAATATCGTGCACCGCCTCATCAAACCCCGGCACCCGCAAACCAATGGGATGATTGAACGCTTCAACGGCCGTATCGCTGAAATCCTCAATACCTACCACTTCGACTCCTCTCAAACCCTGTCTCAAACTATCCTTCGCTATGTTAGACTCTACAATCATGCCATTCCCCAGAAATCTTTAGGTCACCTATCCCCTATGAGTGCTATGCAACAGTGGCAACAAAAAACGCCTCATCGGTTCAAAGAACTCGCCTACAACCTCACGGAACCCGACATGTGTCGCATTCCGTGAGATTATAGGCGTGTTTTCTGAACAAATGTGTAGATTTTTATTGCCACTGTTGCATAGTGAGAATAAGGGATATGTAGCCTAAAGATTTCTGGGGAATGTGAATGATTGTAAGGCACCTCAAAAAACCTTAGCGGGATGGGGGCGGGGGAAGGGACATCGGAACCTGTAAAGTAACTTGTTGATTTATAACCATTCCACCAATAGACAAGCCCTGCAAGGCCCCTCGAAAAGCTAACGAAGCTGGTTTTTCGAGGGGCTCCTTGCGTCCTTTGATAACAGACCCAGATTGTACACTCTGCGGATGCATCGAAAACAACCAAAGAAAATTCTGATCACCGGTGGTGGCGGCTTTCTCGGTTCGCACCTGTGCGAGCGTCTGCTGAACGAGGGCAATCAAATCATTTGCCTAGACAACTTTATTACGGGTGCCAAGGAGAATCTCCTGCACCTGATGGGCAATCCGCGCTTTGAACTGGTGTGTCACGATGTAACGGTACCGCTGTTCATTGAAGTTGATGAGATCTACAACCTAGCCTGCCCGGCGTCGCCGATCCATTACCAGCACACGCCAGTGCAGACAACCAAAACCTGCGTACTCGGTGCCATCAACATGCTCGATCTTGCCGAGCGTGGCGGCGCGAGGATTCTCCAAGCATCGACGTCGGAAGTGTATGGCGACCCAGAAGTGCATCCGCAGACTGAAGACTACTGGGGGCGCGTCAATCCGATCGGCATCCGCTCCTGTTATGATGAAGGCAAGCGTTGCGCGGAAACGCTGTTCATCGATTCTCACCGCCAGCATTCATTGAAGATAAAAATCGCGCGCATCTTCAACACCTATGGCCCGCGCATGCACGCCAACGACGGTCGCGTGGTATCCAACTTTGTCGTGCAGGCACTCAAAAACGAGCCCCTGACCATCTACGGCGACGGTCAGCAGACACGGTCTTTTTGCTATGTGGATGAAATGGTTGATGCGCTCATCCGCCTGATGAATTCCAGTGACGCACTCATCGGCCCGGTCAATCTGGGCAATCCTAGGGAATTCACGATCCGCGAACTGGCGCGGAAGATCCTCGCCATGACGGCTTCAAAATCGGAATTGATCAACCTGCCACTACCGCGGGATGACCCTGCGCAGCGCCAGCCTGACATCGCGCTGGCGAAAGAGAAGTTGGGCTGGGAGCCGCTCATCAAGCTGGAGGAAGGGCTTGGTGCGACCATCGATTACTTCCGATCAGTCATTGGTAGATAACCCGCGAAGCGCACCGATGCCCAAGATCAGCGCCTGCATCATCGCTTACAACGAAGAAAAAAAAATCGGGGATTGCATCAAAAGCCTGCTACCGGTGGTGGATGAAGTCGTTGTTGTTGATTCGCTGAGTACAGATAACACCGTCAACATCGCCAAACGCTACACCGACAAAGTCTTTAACCAGAGCTTCCTCGGTTATATTGAGCAGAAAAATCTGGCCGCCGGGAAAGCCAGCCATGACTGGATCTTGAGCCTTGATTGCGATGAACGGCTGAGCGATACCCTGCAACAGTCGATCCTTGCACTGAAAGGCAAGCTGAGCGGTGTCGATGCCTGCCGCATGGCGCGCAGGACTTTTTATGTTTACCGCTGGCTTAACCACTGCTGGTACCCAGACATCAAAACGCGGCTGTTCAACCGCAATACGGCGCGCTTTGGCGGCGACGTCAATCTCCACGAACGCATCATCACCGAGGGCAGCAATATCGTGCTGCTGAAAGGCGACATTGAGCACTACTCATTTGACAGTGTATCCGATCACCTGAAGACCATCGACAAGTACACTGAGATCGGCGCAGATGAATTGATCCGCAAAAACAAGTCTTTCAATCTGCTGAGCCCGATAACGCATGCGAGCTGGAGATTCATCAGGCTGTACCTCATCAAGCGCGGTTTTCTTGATGGTTTTGCTGGATTGCTGGTATCCGTGCTCTCCTGCATGGAGGTATTCGTCAAATACAGCAAAGCATTGATCAAAAGGAGGTCGGCGGGCGGCGCACGCCAGCAGCAACAATGAACGTTCTGAAACGATGCCTAGGGGGTGCTCGGGCGCTAACACGGAAACACCGTACCCTAGGGAAAGCAACTATTACCAACCCTTGGTGAGCTGGCAGTGTGGCGCGCAGTGTGCTGCGGCGTTGCGAGGTTCGCAGTGCCTGCACTCGGGCGCTTTGGATTATTCATCTGGCGCTTTGGTAAGCACCGTGTCATCCAGTTCCTTTACGCGTTTCTCTAAGGCTTCGAGCTTTTCGCGGGTGCGCGCCAGCACGGCTTGCTGGATATCGAATTCCTCGCGCGTTACCAAGTCCATTTTGGACAGCACGGAGGCGATCACCGCACGCAGGTTTTTGCTCATATCAGCGCGCGCATTGACCATCCCCTGCGGGAGCATGGCCTCGACCTGCTGCGCAAATTGTTCCAGTTTTTTGGGATCGATCATCGTCGTTGTCGGCGGTTGCCGTAAATTGTGCGGAGCAAAGCGGTTGTTGAGAGGGGAACGGTGGTTTAGCGTGGGCAGCCACGCCCGTGATGCGCAAGCCTATGATACCGGGCGCGGCTGGCTCTCGCTGGCATAAGCTGGCCCGACCGCGATAAACTCAGCTTTGCGTTGTAATTCTTTGATATTACGGGCACCGCCGTAGGTCAGACCGCTACGCAGCCCACCCATCAATTCGACAATCAAGGCCGCGGCTGAACGACTGACCGGTGCCCAGAAATCGACCCCTTCGGCGACTGTATCGGGTTTTACGGCACCATAGAAGTCGTTTTGAAAGTCCGCGCTTGCCTGACCGCGGTATTTGCCCTCCATCTCGCCGTTGTCAAGGCGGCGCTTGAGCGCTGCGCTTTCCACGGTCAGAGCGAATAATTTGCCGATCATGACTGAGCTGGCACCGGCGGCAAGGGCGATCACAATGTCGCGGCTGTTGCGGATGCCGCCATCGGCGATTAGCGGTATGCGCAGCTTCTGAGCGACGAGCGCGCAATCCTGCACGGCGCTGAACTGTGGTACGCCAAAGCCAGTGACCTGTCGGGTGGTGCAAGCGGCACCTGGCCCAATACCTACTTTCACCGCATCAGCGCCAGCATTGACCAGATCATGATAGGCCATCGCGGTGCAGATATTGCCGGCAATAATCTGTTTTTCCGGGTTACGGCGCTTCAGTTGCTCGACGAAGCCGATCATTTGATCCGAGTGTCCGTGGGCGATATCGATACATACGCCGAGAGCGCCAAGTTCCAGCAGGGCCTCAACTTGATTGTTATCCTGGGTGCCGCACGAGATATAGGTCCGATCACGGAAGCGCTGTACCCATTGTTTCTGCTGCGCAAAAGTTGTGAAGCGGTGGTATATCGGAAAGGAGCCGTGCGAAAGCAGAACTTCAGCCAGTTCTTCGCCGATCACGGTGTCCATATTGGACGCGATCAGCGGGATATCGATGCGCTGAGTGCGCGTCAACCACGAGCTCAGCAAGGGTACCAAGCGCGACGGTATATTATTGAACTGCGGTACCAGCGCGACTTCATCAAAGGTATAGGTTTGTCGCATACAGGTGGTATCCACAATGTGCCCACAACATCACGGCTTGTCTATTGGGGGACAATGACTCTTCCAACAATCATTTACATGGTGCCGCTGAGCGGTCTTTGCCGGTCAGCGAACGGCGCGCCGCAGGCGCTCCTAATTAAAAACTAAAACGATACTCCTTTCCACCAAACCCTCATCCCCCTCATCTTATTCAGGGTTTTTCGAGGTTCTCCGATGGTTTTTCTGTTCGCGATTGTTACACAGCGCCAAAGTAGATGCAAAGTTTCGTACCATCAAGGTGCCAAGCGGGAAACCGTGCTTGGGAGGTGCCGTAAGCAGGGAACGGTACACAAGCGATAGTCACTACTTGCGCATACATTCACGGTTGTGGTCGAACAGCGCGACGGGCTGCAAGCGGGCGCTGATGGTTTCACCCAGTAGCTCGATGCTCCAGTTGCTAGCGCTGTCCGCCAGCTCTTTGGGTACATAGCCCAGCACCACCGACACCCCTGTATGATGCGCATAGCCGCCGGAAGTGACCCACCCACAGGCTGTGCCATTATGCAGGATCGGCTCATCGCCGATGGCATCGGCGTCCTTGGCGTCAATGACGAAGCAGCGCAAGCGCCACTTTCCCCCCTGCTCGCGCTCGCGCAGCACGGCTTCCTTGCCAATAAAATCGGCTTGCTTACGGTAGGCGACGAATACCTCAAGGCCGGCTTCCAGTGGTCCGTAAAGCGGGCGATAATCGCGCGCCCAAGAGCCATAGCTTTTTTCTAGGCGCAACGCGTTCAACGCGCGCGAGCCGAACAGTTGAATACCGAATGCCTGACCGGCGTTCATCAGCTGATGATACAGGTGACGCTGGTACTCCGGCTGGCACCATATCTCATACCCAAGATCGCCGGTAAAGCTGATCCGCCCGACCACTACCTGCGCCATCCCGATCGTCATCTCGCGGATATCCATAAAGCGAAAAGCGCTGTTCGAGACATCGCTGCGCGTCAGTTTCGCCAGCACATCACGTGACGTCGGGCCGGCGAGCGACAGCCCACACCAAGCGTTGCCGAGCGCTTCCAACTGCACCGTTCCATCGCTCGGCAGCAGTGCCTCAAACCAGCGCCGATGGTACTCCTCGGCAACCCCTGATCCGATCAGCAGAAAACCTAGGTCGCCAAGGTTGGCGAGGGAGAAGTCGCCGATGACCTTGCCTTGGTGATCGAGCATCGGAGCCAAAGTAATGCGCCCGGCGGCAGGGATTTTGCTGGCTAACAGGCGATCCAGCCAATCACGGCAGCCGCTACCACGGATACGGTACTTGGCAAAGCCGCTGATCTCGCTCAAACCGACGCGCTCGCGCACCGCGCGGCACTCGCTGGCGACGGCTTCAAAATCAGTCGAGCGGCGCCACGAAAATTGTTCGCTGACCCCTTTCGGCGCAAACCACAGCGGCACCTCTAGCCCCCATGCGGCACCAAACTGGGCACCGGCGGCCAGTAGCAGGTCATAAATCGGCGTCGTCTTCAAGGGCCTCGCGGCGGACAATTCTTCGTTGGGGTAACGGATCGAGAAGCGCCGCGAGTAATTTTCCATGACCGTATCGTGGGTATAAGGTGGCGTCGCCCAAGGGCCGTAGCGCGCCACGTCCATGGCGAACACGTCAGCGTCGGGATCGCCATTAATCATCCAGTTGGCGATGCAGAGCCCCACCCCGCCGGCCTGTGAGAACCCTGCCATCACGCCGCAGGCGCACCAAAAGCCGGGCAACCCGCGTAAGGGACCAATCAGCGGGTTGCCGTCGGGCGCGAAGGTAAATGGGCCGTTGATGATTTGTTTGATGCCGGCGTTGGCGAGCGCTGGAAAATGCTCAAAACCAACCATCAATGAGGGCTCAATGCGATCAATATCAGGCTCTAGCAACTCGTGGCTGAAGTCCCATGGGGTTACATGCACCGACCATGGTACGCAGGCTTTTTCATAGGTGCCGATCAGCATTCCGCCGCGCTCTTGGCGCAGGTACATCTCGCCATCGAAGTCGACACAGTGCACCACTTCCTTGCCAGTAGCCGCATTGATGGCAGCGACCTCGGGCATGTCGTCGGTGAGCAAATACATGTGCTCCATCGCCATCAGCGGCAGATCGATACCCACCATGTGACCAACCTCGCGCGCCCACAGCCCACCGGCGTTGACCACGTGTTCGGCGCGGATCTCCCCTTGATTGGTGATCACGCGCCACAGACCTCCAGGGGTGCGCACTAAATCCTCGACTTTGGTATGGCGATACACCTGCGCGCCTGATTTCCGCGCTGCTTTGGCATACGCATGGGTAACGCCAGAGGGATCCAGATGCCCATCCACCAGCGTGTGCATACCGCCGACAAAATGCGCTGGATCGAGCAGCGGCATCAATGCGTGGGCTTCGGTGGCGCTGATCAGCTCGGCTTCAATGCCAAGGTAACGCCCTTTGGCGACCAAGCCTTTGATCCAATCGAAGCGCTCTGTGGTTGCCGCCATCATTACCCCGCCGGTGATGTGCAGGCCGGTTGCCTGCTCCGATAGTTCCTCGATCTCGCGGTACAGCTCGATCGTGTACTTTTGCAACTTGGCAATATTCGGGTCGCCGTTGATGGTGTGCATTCCCCCGGCGGCATGCCAAGTCGAGCCGCAGGTCAGTTCATCGCGCTCCACTAGGGCGACATCGGTCCAACCGAATTTCGTCAGGTGATACAGCACCGAACAGCCAACCACTCCGCCGCCGATGACAACTACCCGTGCATGAGTCTGCATTTTTTTAGTTCTAATGGTACTGAAATGGAAGTTGCTGAGCCGCGGGTATAGGTATAGCCGCGGGTCGGTTTATGTTGCGCGGTGCTAGGCATGTTGCCGCGAGTGCTGCAACGCGATAGCGGGCGGCTTTTGGTGTCTTTAGCGCTATAGCAGGGCAATCCGTGTCAGGCGTTGCAGCAAGCCGCCAGCACGCTCGCGGTGGTGACAATGTCGGCTACCGTTGCGCCGCGCGACAGGTCCGAGATGGGTCGCGCAAAGCCTTGCAACACCGGGCCGATGGCCTGCGCGCCGGCGGCATATTGCACTAGCTTATAGCCGATGTTGCCCGCATTCAGATCCGGGAATATCAACACGTTAGCGCGTCCCGCGACGCCCACTCGCGCGTCGCCGAGCTTGCGCTGAGCGACCGTCGCATCAAGCGCCGTATCGGCCTGAAATTCACCGTCAATGTTAAGCTCTGGGGCGCGCTCGCGGCACATCGCGACCGCCTTTTGCACCTTGTCCACCAGCGCATGACGCGCGCTGCCGGCGGTCGAGAACGACAGCAACGCCACCTGCGCTGGCACCGCCAACAGCGCCTGGGCACTGTAAGCCGAGGCGATCGCGATGTCAGCCAGATCTGCTGCGCTGGGGGCAACGTTGACCGCACAATCGGCAAACAGCACCGGGCGTGGCGGGGCGGCGTTGCGCGCTGGGAGTTGCATCACAAAAAAGCTCGACGGAATACGCACCCCCGCTGCCAAACCCACTTGCAGCAAACCGACGCGAATGACGCGCGCCGTGGTATGCACTGCGCCGGCGACCATCGCGTCCACCGCACCGCTACGCAATGCGATGGCGCTGTCGTACAGCGCGCCAACTTGTCGCAGCGCCTCCTGCGGCGATAGCGCGGGATTGCGCTGGCGGTAGGCGGTGATGAAGCTGTCGAGCGCCTCGCTGGGCTGCGGCGCGCGGATTGGGATGCCCTCCAGCGATACCCCAAAGCGCTGCGCAGCGGCTGCAATAAGCACCGCATCGCCGATCAGTAACGGCTGCGCGAAGCCCATGTCACAGATGCGCCGCGCCGCTTCCAATACCCGTTGATCTTCCCCTTCAGGGAATGCGATGCAGCGCTTGGTGGCGCTCGCTTTTTCATGCAATGTGGCGAATAAGTCCATGTCATCCAAGGGGGTAAGCAACCGCTGGCGCGCTCACCGCCGCCATTTTAGCACAGCGACTCGCAGCACTTCCCGCCGCGCACAGGGCGGCAACGTTCACAAGGGGAGGCCAACGGGCTGAAAAGGCAAGGCGCTCCCAAGGCGTCAGACTACCGCGATGAGGTGGGGGATGGCGAGGATGATCGCCGCGCTGGCGAGACCCGCCGCCACATCATCAGCCATGATGCCAATGCCGCCGGGCAGTGCTTCCAAGGCCCTGATCGGCCCCGGTTTGACGATATCAAAGAAGCGAAAGAGGAAGAAGCCAAGAACATGCAGCCAAGGATTGAGCCCTGCCGCAGCCGATACGATCAACTGTCCAGCGAACTCATCAACGACCACCTCGGACGGGTCGCTGCCGCCGGTTGCGGCACAATACCGCTGCGCCGCAATGGTGCCGCTTACCGTCACCAGCAGCGCCAAACACAGCGTTGCCTGCCAGCCGAGCCAGTAGTTCAAGCCAAACCCGAGCAGCGCGGAGACGCCTGACGCCACCGTGCCGCTCGCGATCGGCGCTAAGCCGCAGGGCCAGATCTGCGCATACGCGCTGGTAAAGTTCGCGGGGCGGTTTTGCAGCAGGGTATGCAGAGCAGGGAAACGCATCGGGTTATTTTACAAACTTTACGGTTGTATTACAAAAGTATTGACTCTATGTTGCCATGAGCTAAGATTAATATGATCTATTGGGACTACTTATTTTACAATTTATATTATTTGGAGGTACAAAAATGACGCTCGCGGCGATTGAGAGCAGTATCCGGGTGCTTGAAGACTGTGGTGAACTGGGGGCGACCGATTGTCGCCGGCTGTTTGATCTGCTGCCCTCTCTGGATGCGGAAGGGTGCATTGCGGCACGTGCGGCCTGCACGCTGTTGTTCAAGGATGCCACCGCCGATGCCAGCTTGCGTGCTTTTGTACAGCGCGTCAAGCACGCCATCAATACCGCCACGGTCGCAAGCAAGCGCGCCGCCGATGATCCAGAGCGCCAAGCGCGCCTCGAGGTACTGCAAGCGTTCAGCTTGGCATCGCAGCGCGAAAGCGGCAGTCAGCCCAAGCAATTGGTGTTTTCGGCACTTGACCAGCCGATGGCAATTTCACCGAGTGCTAACCGCAGTTACCGGGAAACTGACTTCGTCTCTCCCAGCGCTGCTCCTGAAAAACTACGGCTATTCATCAGCTACGCCCGCGCAGACCGGCAGCATGTTGATTTATTTTTGCAGCAACTGGAGCGTGCGGCTAAAGACCTGCTACAGCCACCGCTCGAGCCGTGGATCGATACCCATGGCATCTCCCCCGGCACGCCGGTGGATACTGAAATCCAAAAAGCGATACGGAGCGCCGACTACGGTCTTGCGCTGCTCTCAAAAGCCTTCTTTGATAGCGATTATATTCTCGATCATGAACTCCCCTATTTTCTTGGCGCAGATAACCCGAAGCGACTCAACTTGATCCCCGTCACGCTGGAAAGTATTGAGGGCAACTGCGACGCACTGCGTGGGTATGCCAAAGAAAAAAGCACCCTCGGTAAACGTACCGCAGAGTTGCAGCAACTGTTGAAGGGGCAGTGGTTTGAACTGCGCGAGCACAAACAAGCGGCGGCTTTCGGCGACTGCATGGATGACGGCAGCAAACAGCGGTTTGTCGAAGGGCTACTGCGCTCAGCGTTTGGCAATTTCTTGCAGCGCAACCTCCCAGACGTTGCACCGCCCCGCACGCCTCAAGGGCTTTCGGACATCAGCCGCAAGGAGCAATACCTGGCACAAGAGGCAGTCGATGCGCAAGCGGCACCAATCGCTGTCCAAACGAAAGTCAGTGCGGCGTTATCAAAGAAGGAAGCCGAGCAAGCCAGCGTCAAAGCCGTCGAGGTGATCCCCGATATGCTCAACTGGGCAACGGCAACGTCCGGCGACACCGCCCCGCCGCTGTATGCGCTGCTGGGGGGGTTTGGGATGGGCAAGACCTTCGCCTGCCGTGAATTCGCCCGCCGTTTTAACCACCAATCCCAGACGGTCAAAGCGTTCTATATCGACCTGCGCGATACGCCGTCCCTAGTCGATACTAAAGGCGACTTGCGGGTACCGACATTGGAAGAAATCATCGCCTGCATCCTGAAATTAGCCGAGCGCCCCTGTGAGGACAAGGACGTTTTGACGGTGATCGCGCAGGTGCGTAGCGGGCGGTTGGTGCTGGTGCTGGACGGGCTGGATGAACGCCTAGTGCATTTTCATCGCGCACAGCAGCAAGCGTACATGTCCGCGCTGCTGCGGGTGTTTCCGAGGCAGGTCGAGGCGGGATCACCCGTACGGCTGCTATTGTCCTGTCGTAGCCATTATTTTGAGAGCCTTTCGAGCCAGAGCGGCTTCCTGCTGGATGCCCACCGCGGCAGGACCGCGAGCGGCGACTACCGGGCGGTGGAGCTACTGCCGTTTAACGATAAACAGATGCAGGCCTTGCTGCAAAAGCGCATCGGGAAGGTCGCCAGCGCCACGGTATGGGCAATGCTCGGAGCCAACCCGCCGCTCAAAAACCTCGCCAGTCGCCCGTGGCTGCTGAACCTGTTGTCGCACAGCCATGAGACTCTCAAGCGCCAACAGCGGCTTGCCCAGCCGTTGGACCTTGCCACCGTGTTCGATGCCATCATCGAAGACACGCTGTCGCGTGACGATGAAAAACACCTGCTGCATCGGCGTCACAAGCGCCGCCTGCTGCAAGATCTGGCGGCCCATCTGTGGCACCGCAACAGCCAGCAGATCGGCATCGATGCCCTCAATAACTGGTACCAGCAATGGCTTGGCAGCAGCGGCTTGCGCGACCAGTACCCGGGCGCTGGCGATCAAGCCTTGGTGTTGGAAAAAGACTTGCGCAACTCCAGCCTGCTGGTACGCAGCGGCGAGCACAGCTTTGGTTTTGGCCATAGCGCAATGCAGGAGTTTTTCTTCGCCAAATGGCTGGTCGCCGAGCTGCACGGCGAGGCGGAGCAGTTGCGCTCGATCGAGCACCTGCCGAGCAAAGAGACGCTTGCTTTCTTGCAACAACTGCTGCACGCCAGCGATGAGCACCAACCGCTGTACCAGGGAATGGCGCGGCTATTGGCAGATGGGACCAACAGCGTGGCGGCGCGTGAACTGATGCTCAAAGTGCTGGTAACGCAGCCAGCGCTGGCGGCGCTGGGGTTCCCGCATATCGACCTCAGCGGGCTGGACTGCTATGCGGCTGCGATTGACGGCATCCACTGCCAGCGTCTGACGCTGCGTAACAGCCGCTTTGAGGAATCGCGCTGGCGCGGTTGTCATATCCAAGAGCTGGTTATCGAAGACAGCTCGCTGTTCGGCAGCGCCTTTGTCGGGTGCACCCTGGCGGCAGTGGAATTGCACGGCGACAACAACCTGCGTCTCCTGACCCTAGCGGATGCCCCAGCGCCCGCGCTGGCACCGTACGGCGCGCGTAGGTACCCTGCTGTTGAGCCACGGTTGGCAGCCGATAAGCGCTGGGATAGGGCATTGCCGCCACTGATGCATGGCCACCAAGGCAGTGTCGATAGCATTGCCTTTGACCGCGGCGGGCAGCGCCTCGCCTCTGGGGGGCAGGATGGCACGGTAAAAATCTGGGATGCGGCAAGCGGTCACTGCTTGCAAACTCGAAAGACACATCGGGGTAGAGTGAAGAGCGTTGCCTTTGACCCCAGCGGGCAGCGCCTCGTCTCTGAAGAGGATGATGGCACGCTGACGCTGTGGGATGCGGCAAGCGGCGACTGCTTGCGTACATTTGAAGGCCATACGCATGGTGTTACCAGCGTTGCCTTTGACCCCAGCGGGCAGCGTCTCGCATTTGGAGGGGATGATGGCACGCTGACGCTGTGGGATGCGGCAAGCGGCGACTGCTTGCGTACATTTGAAGGCCATACGCATGGTGTTACCAGCGTTGCCTTTGACCCCAGCGGGCAGCGCCTTGCCTCTGCTGCGGCTTTTGATGACGGCCCGGTGAAGCTGTGGGATGCAGCAAGCGGTGCCTGCTGGCAAACCTTCCAGGTGCATCAGGATTTTGTGTTAAGCGTTGCCTTTGCCCCCGACGGGCAGCAACTCGCCTTTGGGGTGGTGGATGGCACGGTGCAACTGTGGGATGCGGCAAGCGGTGCTTGCTTGCAAATCCTCCAGGGGCACCAAAGCTGGGTGGCAAGCATTGCCTTTGACGCCAGCGGGCAGCGTCTCGCCTCTGGAGGGAATGACGGCACGCTGAAGCTGTGGGATGCGGTGCGCGGTGTTTGTTTGCAAACCATCCAAGCGAAGCAGACTGGGGTGGAAAGCGTTGCCTTTGCCCCTAGCGGGCAGTGCCTCGCCTCTGGGGGGGCGGACGGCACGCTGAAGCTGTGGGATGCGGCAAGCGGGGCCTGCCTGCAAACCTTTGGAACGCATAAGAATTTTGTGCTAAACGTTGCTTTTGATCCCAGTGGGCAGCGCTTCGTCTCTGGGTGGTTGGACGGCACGGTGCAGTTGTGGGATACGGCACGCGGTGCCTGCTTGCAACCCCGAAACTTGCAAACCCGAAAGGTGCATGAGGAATGGGGGGAAAGCGTTGCCTTTGACGCCAGCGGGCAGTGCCTCGCCTCTGGGGGGTTGGACGGCACGCTGAAGCTGTGGGATACGGCAAGCGGTGCTTGTTTGCAAACTCTCCAGACAAAGCAGCTCTTGGTGCAAAGTGTTGCCTTTGACCCCAGCGGGCAGCGTCTTGCCTCTGGGGGAACTGACGGCACGCTGAAGCGGTGGGATGCGGCAAACGGTGCTTGTTTGCAAACCATCCAGGCGCATCAGGGTTGGGTGTTGAGTGTTGCCTTTGACCGCAGCGGGCAGTACCTCGCCTCTGCTTCGGATGATGGCACGGTCAAGCTGTGGGATGCGGCAAGCGGTGCTTGTTTGCAAACCCTCGATGCGCATCAGGCTGGGGTGCAAAGTGTTGCCTTTGATGCCAGAGGGCAGTACCTTGCCTCTGGGGGGGAACAGGACGGTACCGTGAAGCTGTGGGATGCGGCAAGCGGCAGTTGCTTACAAACCATCGATGCACATCAGGCTGGGGTGCAAAGCGTTGCCTTTGACGCCAGCGGGCAGCACCTTGCCTCTGGGGGGAGGGACGGTACCGTGAAGCTGTGGCAACTGAACCCCGATGGAGCGGCGGCGACGTTGCAAAAAACGCTGATGGCGTTCCCTGACAACCAGTGGCTATGCCTCGACCATGTGCAAAACTGCGTCACCTCTACCGAGCTTGCCTGGCGGTATGTCAACTTCTCGGATGGTCAGCAGGCAGCGGCGATCGATGCATTTGCGCACCGCTATGTGCGCTCGGCAGTGCTCAAGCTCAAGCCGCGCTAACCGTGCACGGCGGCTCTGCTGCTGCTGGGGCGTTGCTTGCTTGCAACGCTGCGGGAACTGCACTTACACTTTAAAGCCAAGTATAATGAGCCAATTACTCAAAAATCCTTAGGGCACCGTGGGAAGCAGGCTTTGCTGGTTTTTCGCGCTGCCCATTGGAATATAGCCTCCTGAAACCCGACGCCGGCGGGATGTGTTCTGATAGGGGGGCCTTTCCTTGAGATCGAGAAAAATGAAGACTCTTGAAGTGATTGACCTGCATGCTCGATACGCAAGCAGTGGCCCAGAGATCCTCAAAAGCGTTTCGTTCACGGTCGATCACGATGACTTCTTTGCCATAATCGGGCCGAGCGGTGCTGGAAAGTCAACGCTGATCCGCTGTGTCAACCAGTTGGTCAAGCCGTCGGCGGGGACCACTATCTTCAACGGTCGCGACGTGACGTCATTGCGCGGGCGCGAGTTGCGTCTTATGCGGCGTGACATCGGCATGATCTTTCAGGAGTTCAATCTGATCAATCGCATGAGCGTGATGGATAACGTCTTGTCGGGGCGCTTGGGATACACCGGCAATCTCAGAACGTTGTTCCGTGCCTTTCCGCGCCGCACGATCGATCACGCACTGCAACTATTGGATCGCGTTGGGCTGCTCGACCACATTGACAAGCGCGCTGACGAATTATCCGGTGGTCAACGTCAACGCGTCGGGATTGCTCGGGCACTGATGCAAAATCCAAAGCTGTTGTTAGTTGATGAGCCGACGTCTGCCCTTGATCCAAAGATCTCCCGTGAAGTAATGGGGCTCATCAAACAGATGGCGACCGAGCTCAAGGTGCCCTGCCTTTGCAATATCCATGATGTCGCGTTGGCGATCGAGTTTTGCAATAAAATTATTGGCTTACAAGATGGTGTGGTGATGTTTAACGGCCCCACCGAAGCGATGGACCAAGCCAAGCTGAATGAAATCTACGCGATGGAAGTGCTGTAGAGGGAGGGGGTGCCAATGAGTACCGTGCTATCCGACATGGCGATGCGTGATCGCATCATTGATCGCATCCAGAGGCAAAAGCGGCGGGGTCGGATCATTCTCGCCATCAGCTACCTTGCGGTGATCGCAGCGGTCGTCTGGAGTGTTCAAGTTACGGTGATAGAAGATACCGACTGGGCGCGCATGGGAGGGATCGGCAAGGTTCTTGAGACTGCCAGCCGCTTTGTCGGTCTGGATCTTGCGCTATTCCCCGATCTGCTGCATCCCACCCTCGAGACGCTGATGATCGCCTGTCTAGGTACCTTTCTCGGCGTCATTCTCTGCATCCCGGCGGCATGGTTCGGCGCACTGAATATCACGCCGTTTAAACCGCTGACCTATCCGTTGGCGCGCATGATGATGACGTTGAGCCGCTCGATACATGAAATCGTGTGGGCTTTGTTCTTTGTCGCCGCTGTCGGTCTGGGGGCGTTGGCTGGTGTACTGGCAATCGCCGTGCGCTCGGTCGGGTTTGTCGCCAAGATGTCAGCGGAGGCTATCGAGAATATCGATCACGGTCCGGTTGATGCGATCCGCGCCACCGGCGGCAATGAGTTTCAGGTCATGCTCTATGCCATCTTGCCGCAGATCCTGCCGCAGGTCTTGGGTGTCATAATTTTTGAATGGGAGATCAATATCCGCCGCTCGGCGATCCTCGGATTGGTCGGTGCCGGTGGCTTGGGGCTGGTGTTCTTCAGGCAGATGAATACCTTCAACTTTTATGGCGTGATGTCGGTGATCGCCGCCATCTTGTTCCTGATCCTGCTCGGTGAAGTGGTTTCCCACCGTGCCCGTAAAGCCATCATTTGAGCGCGGGGTGCCTGATGGATGGAGATCGGAGAGTGGAGAGCGCCTTGGTCGCCTCGGCACCTTGTCGCTAGGGGTATCAGTCATGCGTATAGCATTGGTTTGTGGATTGATACTGTCGCTATTGGCGGTGATAGGGTTTGCTGCAATGCATATGATGAAAGCAAAAGGCATGATGAATATGTCCATGGCTAGGCATCATTACGTGATGAGAAATGGGATAGGCTCTGCATATTCCTCAAGGAAGAATTTGCTGCTTGTGAATAAAGACAATCTTCGTGCCGGGAAAATGCTTTATGAAAAGAATTGCTTAATCTGCCATGGAGCATCCGGCGGCGGCGATGGTCCAGCAGGAAAAAATTTAACCCCCCGTCCATCAAACATTGCTGATTTTAGTAAAATGCCAATGGCAACAGATGGGTATTTGTTTTGGACAATCTCTGAAGGCGGTATTCCTATCAAAACGGCAATGCCGGCATTTAAGAGCTCTCTGAAAGAAGAAGAGATATGGAAAATTATTATTTATCTGCGAGACATGTAGCACCTGACTGTTCGACAACGCCTCCTTGTATCCCGCTTCATAGCCACCTTGTATGCCAAATGAGGGCGGTATTAAATCAACTTGTGAAAACAAAAAATACCCGACCGAGGAACTTTGATGCCCCTTTGACACGCCGGCAATACACGCACTACACCCGCTATCCGCAGTTGGCTTTTGCGAGGTTTCGATGAGTCATTCGACTCAAGGGCGCGCTGCAAATAAGGCCCCGCTCACCTGGAGTCGCTTCAGGTACCCGCAGTCAATGATCCGTTATGTGTCGTGGCTGGGCTTGTTTGTCTTCTTGGGCTTCAGCGTTGATTACCTAGGAATACCTCTTGATCGATTACTCGGCATGTTTGGTCGCATGGGGGACACCTTAGCGAACCGCTACTACCCGCCAGACATTGAGTACATCATGGATGCGGAATACTTCGAGTATGTCGTCGAAACCATCCAGATGGCGTACTTAGGCACCCTCTTCGGGCTGATCTTTACGCTGCCGCTGGGCTGGTTCGGTGCCTACAACATGACGCCGTCGAAGACCTTCGTTTATCCGATCGCACGCCTGATCACGATGAGCTGCCGCGCCGTTCACGAGATGATCTTTGCCATCATTTTCGTCACCATCTTGGGGTTTGGCATGTTGGCTGGGGTGCTGGCCTTGACCTTCTTCAGCATTGGCTTCGCGGGGAAACTGTTCGCCGAGGAAATCGAGGCAATTGACATGGGGCCGGTAGAGGCAATGCGCTCAACAGGTGCCAATTTGTTTCAGATCATGCTGTTTGCAGTGCTGCCGCAGGTGCGCGTGGCTTTGACGGGGATCGCCATTTACACTTGGGATGTGGCATTCCGTGCGGCAACGGTGGTCGGCTTCTTCGGTGCCGGCGGCATGGGGTGGTATCTGAAACGCAACGTGCTGCAGATTGAGAGCGAGCGGGTCGCGGCGATCCTGCTGTCGATCGTCGTGCTCGTCGCGATATCGGAGATCGTCTCGGCGTGGGCGCGCAACAAGGTTATGCAAATGAAATAGAGGTGCCCTCTATTGGGGGAAATGCCTCTTCCAACCATCATTTCGTGGTGCTGTTGAGCGGATCGAGAGGTCAGCGAACGGCGCGCCGCCGGCGCTCCCAATTGAAAATAAAACAGTCACTCCTCCCCACCCCCCCAACCCCCTCATCCCATTCATGGTTTTTTCGAGGTTTCCAATAAAAAATTGGCAAAATAATGGAGGCAAGCACATTGCAACCGCAAAGCATTACATTCAACGATCGCAGCTACCGATGCCCAGAATCCCCTCTGGTTGTCGTATGTATCGATGGCGGCGACCCCGAATATGTCGCGCATGGGCTATCCGCTGGGATCATCCCCATCACAGCAGGATTCATTAAGAACGGATTCTATGCCGTTGCACGCGGCTCTATGCCGAGCTTCACGTGCCCCAACAATATGTCGATTGTCACCGCGACGGAGCCGGAAACACACGGCATATCGGGGAACTTCTTCCTCAATCCAAAGACCGGTGTGCCGGTGGTTATGACCGGACCAGAGCTGTTGCGTGCGCGACCGATTTTGAGCGAATTTTCGCGGCACGGGTTCTGCGTTGCATCGATAACAGCAAAAGATAAGTTGCGCAAACAACTTCAGAAAGACATGCAGCTTACTAACGGCTCGGTCAGTTTTTCGGCGCAATCGGCAGATACCTGCACAATGGACGAGAATGGCATTGAGAACGTTCTTGCCTTCGTCGGTCAGCAGAAACCGGACATGTATTCAGCCGATCTGTCGCTATTCGTTCTCGATGCGGGCATAAAATTACTCGAGGAGCGGCGACCAAAGATCCTCTACCTGTCGTTGACAGATTTTATTCAGCATGCCCATGCCCCTGGCGATCCAGCCGCCGACACGTTCTACATCGATATGGAGGCGCGCTTCGCACGCATGATTGAGCTTGGCGCGACGGTGGCGTTGACGGCTGATCACGGCATGGGCGACAAGGCCGACGAAAACGGTAAGCCCAATGTGATTTGGCTCCAGGATGTGCTTGACGCCGCTGTTGGGGCAGGGAAAACGCGGGTCATTTGCCCGATAACGGATGCCTTCATCGGGCATCACGGCGCGCTCGGTGGTTTCGTGCGCGTCTATACCCAAGACGGCGTATCAAAGCTGGCCATCGCCGAGCGTATTCGGGGGATTGCGGGGGTCGAGAACTGCTGGCTGGCAGAGGATGCAGCCAGAGAGCTGGAGCAGCCGCTCGACCGTGAAGGCGATATCGCTATTGTCGGGGATAAGCGCACGGTGATTGGCGGACGTTGCGTTGACCACGATCTTTCTGCTCTCAAGGGTCATCGGCTGCGTACCCACGGCAGCCTCCACGAAACAGCCGTGCCGTTCATTCTCTCGAAACCATTGAATCCAAAATACCTAGCGCGTGCGGCGAACGGATTGCGCAGCCACAACATCTTTGAGTTTGCCCTTAACGGCACCGTGTAAGCGATAGCTGCACAGAATGAAAAAAACTGGCCGAGCTGCGGTTTATGTAGCACCGAATGCCCCTTTTGTGATGCGCCACTATGCGCTGCGCGAGGTGACCGATGGCGAAGCCTTGGTGCGCATCACGATGGCGACAATTTGCCGCTCGGATCTCCATTCATATCATGGCTTGCGGCCAAACCCGTGTCCCGGGATTTTAGGGCATGAGATCATCGGCGTGATTGAGCAACTCGGCCGATCGGTGACGCATGATCTGCGTGGCACCGCGCTGGCGTGTGGCGATCGTGTGACCTGGACCATGTTCTTTCATGCGGGCAAATCGTATTATCGCGACGTACACGACATGCCGCAAAAAGCCGAGGGTGTTCGCAAATACGGCCATGAACACGCTGAACAAGACCCGCATTTTTTGGGCGGGTTTGCGAACTATTGTTACATCCAGCCGGGGACTGGTATTCTCAAGCTGCCGGAGGGGATCACGGATGCGGAAGCAACGCCGCTCAACTGCGGCATCGCAACGATGGTATCGGTGATCGAAGCGGCGCAAATCTCAAAAGGTGATACGGTCGTCTTCCAAGGGCTGGGTTTGCTGGGTCTCTATGGCTGCGCTATCGCAAAGTTCCGCGGTGCCAAACGGGTCATTGGTCTCGATACGGTACCCCATCGATTGGCGATGGCGGGCAAGTTCGGTGCCGATCACACCGTCGATATATCCGGCATGTCGGGAGAGCGGCAAATCGAGCTTGTCAGAGAGCGGTGCCTGCCGGATGGGGCTGATGCAGTGATTGAAGTGTGCGGGGTAGCGGCGGCGGTGCCGCTGGGGCTAAAGATGCTGCGCGTTGGGGGTCGTTACACGATTGCGGGTTTGGTGAGCCCGAACGCCAATATGACGTTGGATGGCCATGAGATCCTGCGGCGCTGGATAACGCTTCGGGGGATCCACAACTACCACCCACGCCATCTGGTGCTGGCCCTGGATTTTGTCATGGCAAGCCGCGATCGATTCCCGTTCGCCGATATTGTCGATGCAAAATTCCCCCTTGAACGATTGGATGAAGCCTTTCAGCGCGCCAGTGAGAATGCCATTTTGCGCGCCGCGATCGTGCCTTAGATAATTCGCATGGATAGAAATCAGAAACAAGAGCAATTTAGCATCGCCTATGTTATTGCGATGGCGGCAAAAGTTGGTTTAAGCTATGCGCGTCCGAGTGTAGATAACGATAGTGTGGATCTGTCATTATCTGGGCGAGGTTACGATGGAAAAGTTAGAAGTCCACAGCTTGATTTACAGCTAAAATGTACTTCGCGAAAAGAAATAATAAAAGACGCTAAGCTACATTTCCCATTAAAACTAAAAAATTATAATGATTTAAGAGGAGAGGATCTGCCTGTCCTACGATATTTAGTTGTATTGATCGTTCCTGAAAACATAGAGAAATGGCTTGAACTAAAAGAAGATTGTCTTATTTTAAGGCATTTGTGTTATTGAGTTTCGATAAGAAAATATCCAGAAACGAAAAATACAAGCTCAGTTACTATAGAAATTCCGATTGACCAAATACTTAGTTGTGATTCATTGGAGGGCTTAATGAAAAAGGCAAGTCTGGGAGAATATATATGAACACTCTCGATTTGGATTTAGCGAAGTCGATACGGCCAGACCAGCTTAGAAGGTATTTATTATACAATCAATGGTCTGAAGATGGATGTTTAGGTGAATTCGCAACGATTTGGCACCGTCAAAGCGAGGCTGAGTACGAGCATGAGATTCTTCTCCCAGAAGATATTAAATTTCGTGATTATCTCGAACGAATTGTTGATGCTATTAGAAATTTGGCAAGGTACGAGCAGCGGACTGAATCGGCAGTACTAAAAGAAGTCGCGAATTATTTTTCTGACATGGTTTCTATTAGAGTTGCTCATCCAGATGTTGATGGTGGAACAATTCCTTTTGAAGATGGTGTTAGGTTGTTCGAGAAAGCAAAAGAGCTTTTGGTTTCAGTTGCGTTGTCTACTATTTCCAAAAAGAGGCATTTCTTTGGACAAAAACCGAATATAGCTACCGATTTTATATCTAGTGTGAAACTGGGTCAAACTGAAATTGGGAGTTACGTTGTTAATGTTGTTGTTCCTTTGTCTAGGATGCACAGAAACGAATTGCCCGGCACTCCTTCTTTTTCTAGAATCGTTACTTCCACATTAAGCGATAGCTTGAATTCATTAAAAAATGTACCCGATGATGCAATAGATGGTTCACCGCTCTCTTTAGATTCGTTGGTCGAATGTGGGGTTAGTGTGAACATGTGCGATGCCCTTATAGGGTTTAGCGGAGAGCACAAGAGCAGAAGTTTTGATATCAGTATATCGTATTCAAATGTTGAAAAACATGAGAAAGAATCCGTATTGAAGTACGTATTTACAGAAAGTGATGTCCTAAAGATTGAAAAAATATCTGAGTATTTAAAAAATTATCGTGAATATGAAAATATAACAATAAATGGCATTGTTATAAAACTTGATAGAGCCAGTGACGTCGAATTTGGAACAGTAACTGTAGTTGCGGTTGTTGAAGATACGGAAAGAGCAGTGTCTTTTGAATTACCTGCATCAGAATATCACGAAGCCGTTCAAGCTCATGATAAAAAGCTCCCAGTGAAAATAACGGGGGATCTTCACGTTACCCCTAGAACTACAGAATTGCTAAATTGCTCAGGTTTCAGTCTTTTTGATAACAAAGGCACAAATCAGCTAGAGCTAGACCTAGATCTGGGTCTGGATCTAGGATCAGAGCATCAAGGAATGGGTGCCCCGTTAACCGTTGACAGGAAGCATTGATCATGAACGATATTCGCAACATTCAAACCAAGCGTCCGATGATAAACGAGGCGATGCGCATCGGTGGTCGCAAGGTCGCTGCCGATGCGCTGATTGAAGTGCGCTATCCCTATACCAATACGGTCATCGGAACTGTCCCTGCAGGGACCGCCGAACATGCGCGAGAAGCCTTTGAAATTGCAGCGGGATACCGCCCCCGTCTGAGCCGCTACGAACGCCAGCAGATCCTCTTCAAGGCGGCGGAATTGATCAGGGTGCGGCGCGAACAGCTTGCTAGGGTTCTGACGGCTGAGCTTGGCATTTGCAATCAACACGCGCTGTATGAAACCGGCAGGGCTTACGATGTGTTTATGCTTGCCGGTCAGCTCACCATCCTGGATGACGGGCAGATCTTCTCCTGCGATCTGACACCAAACGGCAAGGCGCGCAAGATTTTCACCAAGCGCAGCCCGCTCACTGCGATTTCCGCGATCACCCCTTTTAATCATCCACTGAACATGGTGGCGCACAAAATTGCGCCCTCAATTGCAACCAACAACTGTATGGTCTGCAAGCCGACAGAATTGACGCCGCTCTCTGCGATTCTACTCGCTGATATTCTTTACGAAGCCGGGTTGCCCGTCGAGATGTTCCAGATTGTTACCGGCTGGCCAAAGGATATTGGCGGCGAGATGATCACCAATCCGCATATCGATGTGATCACCTTTACCGGCGGGGTGAAGGTCGGTAAGCTAATCGCTGGGAAGGTCGGCTATAAGCGCGCTGCACTGGAGCTTGGCGGGAATGATCCGCTGATTGTCCTCAACGACCTGAATGACGCCGATCTAGCAAAAGCCGCAGCGATTGCGGTCGCTGGCGCAACCGGCAACTCGGGCCAGCGCTGCACTGCGGTTAAGCGGATCCTGGTTCAGGAGGATGTCGCTGAGCGGTTTGTTCCGTTGGTTGTGGCGCGTGCCCAAGCGATAAAATTCGGTGATCCGGAAGACCCGCAAACCCAACTTGGCTGTGTCGTTGATGCGGCCGCGGCGGCGACCTTTGAGCGGCGTGTCTATGACGCCGCAGCGCAGGGCGCGAAGGTGCTCTATGACCCAGGCCGCGTTGGTGCACTGCTGCCGCCTATCGTTGTCGATCATGTGCCGCACGCAAGTGAGCTGGTATTCGAGGAAACTTTTGGGCCGGTGATCCCCATCATAAGAGCACCGAATGACGATGATGCGCTGATGAGCCTTTCCAATTCGACGCCGTTTGGATTGTCCGCCGGGGTATGCACCAATGCGCTCGACCGAATGACGGCTTACGTCGATGGCCTTGAGGTGGGCACCGTCAATATATGGGAAGCGCCTGGGTATCGTATCGAGATGTCGCCGTTCGGCGGGATCAAAGATTCAGGCAACGGGGTTAAAGAGGGGGTGCTTGAAGCGATGAAGTTTTTCACGAATGTAAAAACCTGGTCTCTTCCATGGCCGGATAGATGATCGGAGTCCCTGAATGCAGGTAGGGCTATTGTCATGCTCTCATCCCAAAGCTTTGCCCGAAGCGCCAATTTGTAGGCGCTAATTCAGGGAGCCGGTCATAAAGGGGATAGGGGAGCGTGCGCAATCAAGCATCTTCAAGTAACATGAGTATATATTGGGGAAAGGGTATATATTAAGTCCACAACTGATGGGGGGGCTTACGAAATTAGGTATAGCAACCTTTCTCCCAAACCCCCATCCCATTTCAGGGTTTTTCGAGCTTCCCTAGAGAAGATGAATAGGCCACAATCCGTTTCAGCGCCACCAAGGATTCAGTTTATCAACCTTTCAATGCAAGAGATACAGCGATGACAAACGATACGATTGAGCACCAGCCGGCGCGGGTTGGCGTCAGCGAGCGAGAAGGGGTTGCGGTCAATGATTTTGGGTTGATCAAAGCCTTGCGGCGCGTACTGCCGGCGGATTGCATTGTGCAATCGGCGGAGCAGTTGCGCGTGTTTGAATGCGATGGTCTGACGGCGTACCGCTGCCTGCCAAAGCTGGCGGTGCTGCCGGAGACGATTGAACAGGTGCAGGAGGTAATGCGTGTATGCCATCGTGCTCGTGTGCCGGTGGTCGCACGTGGTGCTGGCACCGGGCTCTCTGGCGGGGCGTTGCCGTTGGCCGATGGGGTATTGCTTTGTCTTGCGAAATTCAACCGCATCCTGTCGGTGGACAGGGCCAACCGTACCGCGCGAGTGCAATCGGGGGTGCGTAATTTAGCGATCTCTGAGCACGTAGCCGCGCTCGATCTGTATTATGCGCCGGACCCGTCCTCGCAGATCGCGTGTACCATCGGGGGCAACGTGGCCGAGAATGCCGGTGGCGTGCATTGTTTGAAATACGGCCTTACGGTGCACAATATCCTTGAAGTGGAAGTGGTCACGGTCAGCGGTGAGCGCCTTACGTTAGGTAGTCAAGCGCTGGACTCGCCTGGCTATGATCTGCTGGCGCTGATCACTGGCTCCGAAGGCATGCTGGGGGTGGTCGTTGAGGTCGTGGTTAAACTGTTACCAAAACCAGAAGCGGCGGCGGTGCTGCTGGCAGCGTTCGATAATATCGCCAAAGCCGCCGCTGGGATCAGCGCCATTATCGCCAATGGCGTTATTCCAGCGGGACTTGAGTTGATTGATAATCCGGCGATCCAAGCGATTAACGCCTTCGTGGGTGCCGTTTATCCCGCTCATGCTGCCGCCGTGGTGCTATGTGAGGTTGACGGGAGCGCAGCGGAGGTTCAGGATCAGAGCGCCATCGTGCGCAAGATCTTGCAAGATAACGATGCGTTTCAGGTGCGCGTAGCCGCCAGCCAAGACGAGCGTGCTCGTCTATGGGCGGGGCGCAAAGCCGCGTTCCCGGCAGCCGGGCGGTTGGCACCAGATTATTATTGCATGGATGGAACGATCCCGCGCAAGCACTTGAGCGATGTGCTGCAGCGCATTGAGGAGCTCGCTGAGGAATACAATCTGCGGGTGATGAACGTGTTTCATGCCGGCGATGGCAATTTGCATCCGGTGATCTTGTACGACGCCAATCAGCCGCGCCAGTTGCAACGCACCGAAGAGCTGGGCGGCAAGATCCTTGAACTGTGCGTTGCGGTCGGTGGTACGATCAGCGGCGAACACGGCGTTGGAGTCGAAAAACTGAACCAGATGTGCGTGCAGTTCCAGCCGGCAGAATTGTTACAATTCCATGCCGTCAAACAGGCGTTTGATCCGCTTGGATTGCTTAACCCGGGGAAAGCGGTACCAACTTTGCACCGTTGCGCCGAATTCGGCGCGATGCACGTACACCGCAACCAACTGCCGTTCCCTGACCTTGAGCGTTTCTGAGCGCGCTGACGGTCGCAGCCCCGCGCCTTACCACCCTCTACCCATCACAGCGATGCCACGGGAAATGATGCCAAACGCCTGCGATTGCAGCAGCGCGCTGACCGAGCGTGTCAGCGCGGCGCTCAAAAGCGCCACGCCACTGCGCATTGTCGGCGGCAACACCAAGGCTTTTTACGGTCGTATGATCGACGCCGAGCCATTGCAGGTTAACCAACACTGTGGGGTCGTCAGTTATGAGCCCAGCGAATTGGCACTCACTGCGCGCGGCGGTACGCCGCTCGCGGAGGTGCAACAGTTGTTGGCCGAAAATCGCCAGATGCTGGCTTTTGAACCGCCCTGCTTTGGCGGCGCGGCGACGATTGGCGGTATGGTCGCCGCCGGATTATCAGGGCCGCGCCGCCCGTACGTCGGCGCGGTGCGTGATTTTGTCCTTGGCGTGCGGGTGCTGACCGGCAAAGGCGACATACTGAAATTTGGCGGCGCGGTGATGAAAAATGTAGCTGGCTACGATGTATCGCGCCTGATGGTCGGCGCGATGGGTACGCTGGGGATCATCCTTGAAGCGACGTTCAAAGTGCTGCCACAACCAGAAACCGAGCAACTGCGCTGTTTCGACACGAATGCCGAAAGAGCGCTGACATTGATGAGCCGCTGGGCGGGTCGCCCACTGCCGATCAGCGCGATGGCGCATGAAGGCACCCAACTGCGGGTGCGCTTATCGGGTAGCGAAAACAGCGTCACCAGCGCCGCTCGTCACCTAGGCGGTGAGACAGATGCAGTGCCCCTTTGGTTTGATCAACTGCGCGAGCAGCAACTGCCGTTTTTTGCTGGCGAGGTTCCGCTGTGGCGCATATCGCTGCCGGCCGCTACCGTCGAAACAGCGGTTGCGATCGACACCCGGGTACCACAGTTGTTCGACTGGGGTGGGGCGCAGCGTTGGCTGCGCAGCGCCGCCAACGCCGCGCTGATCCACCAAGCGGCGCGTAACCAAGGCGGCCATGCGGTATGCTTTCGCCAACCGAATCTTGCCGTGCGGCGGAGCGACGAGTTCATGACGGTGCTGGCACCGCAATTATTGGCTATCCATCAGCGGCTCAAGCGCGCTTTTGACCCACATCAGATATTGAACCCTGGGCGGCTGTATGCGGACTTGTGAACGTGCGCTCTGGCGGAGAAACTGACCAATACGCAAAACTTTTGTTTTGAGGGCAAATCTATAGATGGAGTACTTCGAAAAACCAACTTCGCTAGCTTTTCGAGGTACCCTGCGGGGCTTGTCTATTGGGGGAAGGATTATAAATCAACGGCTTACGTTACAGGAGATCATGTCCCTTCCCCCAAACCCCTATCCCACTGAGGTTTTTCGAGGTTCCCGATGGAGTATTGCGAGACGGTTACAACAATAGATTTCTTATTTTCTTTGTGAACCATAAAAACAAGGAACATAAAATAATGCTGGAATATATCAATAAAGTAATACAAGGCGATTGTTTAGACGTTATGGCAGACATACCTGCTAATAGTATCGATATGATTCTTTGTGATTTACCGTATGGCACAACACAGAATAAATGGGATTCTGTAATTGATCTTAATCAATTGTGGAAACAATACAATAGAATTGTAAAAAAAGAGGGAGCGATTGTTTTAACATCTCAAGGTATTTTTACTGCAAAATTAATTTTAAGTAACGAAAAGGATTTCAAATATAAAATTGTTTGGATAAAATCAAAATCAACTAATTTTTTAAATGCAAAAAAACAACCCTTAAGAAAATACGAAGATATTTGTGTTTTTTATAAGAAGCAACCAAGCTACACACCGCAAATGACTAATGGCGAAGCGTATGACAAAGGAATTAGAAAAGATCAATATACTGGTAGTTATGGTGATTTTAAACCAAGACACGTAAAAAGCAATGGGAACCGATACCCTACTGATGTTATTGAGTTTGAAGAACAAACTATTGATTATTTTATCTATGTTAAAACAGCAGAATCTGAAGGAAAGGTTTATCACCCAACGCAAAAACCTGTTGAATTAGGAAGGTATTTAATAAAAACATTCTCTAAGCCAAATGATATTATTCTTGACAATGCTTGTGGCAGTGGAAGTTTTTTACTTGCTGCTATTCTTGAAGATAGGAAATTTATAGGAATTGAGAAAAACGAAAATGTATTACTTCATAAAGTACAGAAAATAGATTATATGAAAGTTTGCTCTGATAGAATTAAAGAAATATTAAAAAGAAAAGAAATCAAACAAGCCACTCTTGATTTTTCAAAAGAACCAACAACAGAATATCATACTTTAGATATTCCGTGCCGGCACATTGAGTATCCGTCTGTAGCCATCCTCTATTCTTAGTTGTTCCGTGCTGCCACGTTAGGGAACCCAATCGTTGAACTTAATTAAGGAGAATAAAATGGAAACGATACTCAAAAAATATAAATTCGACGGTGTATGGCATTTCACTGATAGATCAAATATTAAATTGATAAAGGAGCACCAAGGGCTGCTCTCTCTAAGAGAGGCGGAACGACGTAGGATTGTCATACCTGCCCCAGGTGGTAATAAGTGGAGCCATGATGCAGATAGAATTAAGGGACTACATGAATACGTGCATTTGGCCTTTGTCGATGACCATCCAATGCTTTTTCGTGCGAAAAACGAGGGAAGAATGCCCCGATCCAGTATGGCTAAAAATCAAATCCTCTGTGCTACTTGGTGATGGAGTGAGGTTCTGCTCTGATGTTTCCAACAAATCGGGAGTCGCTATCCTCAATGCTGAGGAAGCAAAAGAGCATACCGATTTTGAGGTCCTGTTTACATATCTGGATTGGAAAGATCCAGAAATACAGGAGAGGCGACAGGCGGCCATTAAATCAGAAATACTTATCCCTGATTTTATTCCAATCGAGCAAATATTAGGTTTCAAGAATGGCTAAACGTCCAGTATTCATCTCCATCGGAAAGCCCGAGCACCTAGTTGAAGAAGTGCTGCTAGATTTCGCATGGAATCCTGGCTTCGCTCCAATACAAAAGAAAAAAAATGTGGCGGCCCTGCACGAGGCGGCTAAAATAAAAGGGCTCTCTCCGCTGCTCGAAGTATCTACAAAATCGGAGGAGACCCTAGGGCAAAGATTGAGTGCATTTAGCCTCAAGATTGAAACAAATATTGGGAAAATAAGCCTTGAAGCCGCCTATCAAGGAAGCAAGGCATTTGAGAGCGGCGGCCCCTACACAGATATATATGAAAAAAATAGTAGAGATGCGAAAAAAGATACAAGGGTAAGGGAATCAGGCCCGCTAAAACGTTTTGAATACTTTGGGCAGGAATGGCCATTAATACCAAAAACCGCGTTCTATGATTGGTTATACCTTTCTGCCCTTAAACCGTATCAGGATTTTCTGAAGTGGTTATACGACTACAAGGGTTTTACCGATATCGAGTTTAATCCACAAAAATCGATCAACTGCCAAGCTCGTACATGTGCGTTATTGGTGTCTTTGCTAAAGCTGGACTTATTGGATGAAGCTCTAAGGTCACAGCGTCGCTTCATAAATATGATCTCTTCCGACTCTTTCAAACAAAATCATTCTGCGGAGCTTCGTCAAGGCGGTTTAGCTCTGCCGATCCGGAACAGCTATAAATAACGTATTACAAGACCATCACTTATCACTTGAAACAAAGCCATTTCGCACTACCAACACGTTAAAAAATGCAAACCCGCTTTCCAACTGACGCAGTCACCACCTCGCGAGTACGCGCTGCCGATGCGATCATCCGCAAGTGTGTGCATTGCGGTCTGTGCAACGCCACCTGCCCGACCTACCTGTTGAACGGCAACGAATTGGATGGACCGCGCGGGCGCATCTATCTGATCAAGCAGGCGTTGGAAACCGACGTGGCCTCGGTACACACGCGCACCCATCTGGACCGCTGCCTCGACTGCCGCGCCTGCGAGACGACCTGCCCGTCTGGAGTGCCATTCGGGCGCTTGCTGGAGATCGGGCGCGATCATATCGACACCATAGCCGCTCGCTCGGTTACTGCTCGCCTGCGTTACTGGTTGTTGCAAACTTGCCTCAGCTCGCCCAAACGCTTTGCTCCGTTGTTCGCCTTGGGGCGCTTCTTCGCGCCGATCCTGCCGCCCAAACTGGCGGCGATGATTCCTTCGGCACGGCGGACCGCGGCAAAAGCGTGGCCGCGGCGCACGCATGGGCGACAAACTCTGACGCTGGGCGGTTGCGTACAATCGGTCGTCGCCCCGCGGATCAACAGCGCCGCGGCGCGGGTGCTGGATCAGGCTGGCATTACCCTTGTCAACGTGCCCGAGATCGATTGCTGTGGCGCGATCAAACACCATCTGCGCGCAACCGAAGGTGCTTTAGCACAGATGCGCCACAACATTGATGCGTGGTGGTCGCGTATTGAAGCAGGTGCTGAATCGATCACGATCACCTCTAGCGCCTGCGCGGCGATGGTCAAACAATACGGTGCGCTGCTCGCTGACGATCCGCAGTATGCCGCCAAAGCCAAACGCATCTCGGCGCTGGTGCGCGATCTGTCTGAGACCTTATACCGCAACACCAACCTGTCGTTTGATACCAGCAGCGAATCAGCGATTGTGTTCCATTCGCCCTGCACCCTGCAACACGCTCAGCAGATCCGCGGCAACGTTGAAACACTGTTGCAACAGGCCGGTTATCGGCTGACGCCGGTCGCCGATGCACACCTTTGCTGCGGCTCAGCCGGTACTTACTCCATCCTGCAACCAGCGTTTTCCAAGCAACTGCTGAAAAACAAGCTGACAGCCCTGCAAGCATCCCGGCCAAGCGCCATCGCAACTGCCAATATTGGCTGCCTGCTGCACCTCGCACGCGAGGCTGAGGTGCCGGTGTACCATTGGATAGAGCTGGTCGATAAGAAGCTTGTCAAATTAAAATAAGGAAGCCTCGAAAAACCATCAACGGGATGGAGGGTGGGGGAAGGAGCACGCTCACCTGTAGCGTAAGCCGTTGATAAATAATCATTAACCAATAAAAAGCCCCATAATGCACTGCGAAAAGCTTGCGAAGCTGGTTTTTCGGGATGCCATAAGCCGCTGTCAAGCAGTCGCCGCTGTACTCGATTAAACATTAAAAAAAACAATAATTTATACTCATGCTGCTCGGAGATACAGGAAGAGGGTATAACCAATCCTTACTACAGCCAGAAGCAATAAACGAAGTTATCCCAGAGTGCCAAGCTACACAAAATGCACGGCACCCAGTTAGAACCAATGCCCTTCGGCCCTCTCCCAGAGGGAGAGGGGAGTTCCCCCGCCCATCATCTGAAGCGACACATGGCTTATACGCTGAAAGATCCTGCTGAGATGGAAAAAATGCGCATCGCCGGTGGTTTGGCCGCCGAGGTGTTACGCATGATCGCGCCGTATGTGCAACCTGGGATTAGTACCGCTGAGCTTGATCAGCGATGCCATGATTACATCGTTAACGTGCAGCAAGCCATTCCAGCGCCGCTGAACTACCGCGGTTTCCCGAAGTCGATTTGTACCTCGATCAATCAACAGGTATGTCACGGGATCCCCAGCGAGCGCAAGCTCAAAGCGGGCGACATCGTTAATATTGATGTGACCGTTATCAAGGACGGATTTCATGGCGATACCAGCCGCATGATGTACGTCGGCAGCCCAACGCCGATGGCCAAGCGGCTGTGCCAGACAGCCTACGAGGCGATGTGGATCGGCATCGACATGGTACGCCCAGGGATCCATCTGGGGGATGTCGGCTGCGCTATCCAGAGCTATGCCGAAAGCCACCATTACTCGGTCGTCCGCGAGTACTGTGGTCACGGCATCGGGCGCAACTTCCACGAGCCGCCGCAGGTATTGCATTACGGCGAACCGCACACCCGGGAACGTCTGGTCAGCGGTATGACGTTCACCATAGAGCCCATGTTGAATGCCGGTAAACGCTACGTCAAACTGCTGCAAGATGGGTGGACGGTGGTCACCAAGGACCGTAGCCTGTCGGCCCAATGGGAGCACACAGTCGCGGTAACCGATGATGGCGTTGAAGTGTTGACGCAACTCGATGCGCACCGCTCTGATGCACTGGGCTGAAGGGGGAAAGTACCCCCCAGCGGATTGGCTATCGACGCTGTCTTGGCAGGCCTATCTGCCATAAGCCTGCCTCCTGTCAACTTTGTCTATCCCATCTGCGCGCTGGCGCTTTGCGAGATCGGGAACCCAAAGATGGCGGGCAGAACCCCATGGTTTTCAAGATTCGCTTACTGCCAAGGGGCTCTGGAAGAAATAAACAACAGCGATACCTAAGGCCCTATCGGAATACCAGCGGGGAACGCCGAAAAACTTTAACGGGATGAGGATGGGGGAAATGGGCACGCTCGGCTTTAACCTAAGCCGCTGATTTATAACCTCTTTCTCAAATAAGACACCCCGTTGGAGGAAGAAGAGGTGTTTGAGCAGTGCTTATCGGCGCAATGAGCCGCTTGCCTTTGCAAGGGTGGATCATCAAAAGCGGAGAAGCCAGCTAGGGGTGCCAGTGTAGTGGGAACGAAGAACTCGCGTCCGCGGCGCAACGTTGCAGGGCCAAGCACGCTCCACGGTGCCGGGTGAGACGATGACTTCCGCGCCGGCAAACCTTTTGGCGCGTCCCATAAAGTATGTGTTATTCCTTGGGATAGCAATCAACTTAGGTTCATAAAATCGCCGCAGCGGTTAGAATACTCGCGTTTTACCAGATGCTGTCTATTGTGAGGTGAGTTGGGTTATGTCCAGATCGGTTCAGGGAAACCACGGTATGCACCGTGAACCTCTATCGGCGTGGCTGACACACGGTGCTGGCGCGCGCATGCTGCATGCCGAGGTGGATCACGTCAACGCCTTGATCGCTGTTACCGACGGAAATTATACGTTACAAATGGGTCATTTTGGGAGAGCACTCCGCTTACCGCCGAGTGGCACCTGCTACCGTGCAGTGCTTGAACCAGAAACACCTGCGGCGTTACTCACCTTGCCAGAGAGTGGTGACAGCAACGGCATGCCGCTCGCCATTACTGATCCGCTGGCACTGCCGATCAGCAGCTCCACCATCGATCTCGTGCTGTTACCCCATATTCTCGAATGCATCAACCAGCCATTGTCCTTATTGCGCGAGATCGAGCGCATCCTCACCGACGATGGATATATGATTATCTGCGGCTTTACTCCATTTAGCCTGTTCGTCCTGTGGCGCTGGTGGCAACGGTTGCGTCCGACTGCGCCGCTGCCGCAGCAGGCGCGTTTCGTCAGCCTCCACCGGTTGCAACAGTGGCTTAGCAGTGCGGGTTTCAAATGCGTTTCCATTCGGCGCTGCTGCTACCGTCCGCCGCTGGCGAGCCGGGCGGCGTTTGAACAGTTGCGCTGGTTGGAGCATTACGCGCAGCGCCTGCAATGCCCTGGCGCTGCGGTGTACTGTGTGCTGGCGCACAAGCGTAGTCTGCCGCTTTCTCCCTTTTTACGCCGCCAACGCAACAAGCACCACGACCTCGATCTGGCGACCGCTGCCGGTCGTTGTCCAGCGTCGCCCCACTAGAGCTGCACGACCATGAAGCGAAACCGGCCCACTTGGGCAGCGCCGCAGCGCACCCTTTATGGTGCAAAATGAACACCCAACAGGTTCAGATCTATACCGACGGTGCTTGTAGCGGCAACCCGGGGCCTGGTGGCTGGGGCGTCCTGCTGTGCTATGGCGAACACCAGCGCAGCTTGTCCGGCGGCGAGCCCCTGACAACCAACAACCGCATGGAACTGACCGCTGTGATCCGCAGCTTGGAAGCACTGAAACGCAACTGCGATCTACAAATTTACACTGATTCAACGTATGTCCGCGACGGCATCATGCGGTGGCTGCCACAGTGGAAGGTACGCAACTGGCGTACCGCCCATAAGCGACCGGTGAAAAATCAAGACTTATGGCAAACCCTAGAGGCCCTCACGTGCAACCGGCGGATTGAATGGATCTGGGTCAAAGGACACGCTGGCAACGTGGGCAACGAGCACGCTGACACCCTTGCCCGCGCCGCTATCCCACGCTGAACCAAGGTCAGCGGGTGCCGCCAAAGCCAATCCATGACGCCGCAAAGCATACTGGAGTGGTTGGGTTTGAGGTTTGTGGCAAAGGCATTGGTTGAGGTCAACAAGGGCGACTAATCCCGGTGTCTCCCCCGGTACCGTTTAAGCGGCGAACCCGAGGTGTGGTACCAACGCCGGTTTGTTTATCAGGGCGCATCAGGCATTTTGCTTCAGACGCGCCGCCATGGCCTTACATTCAGCGATTGTGTTAACGTTCTGAAAGGCTGTCATCGCGTCGGAAAAATCGGCATAAGCAAGACGGTGCTGTTGATACCACCGGTCAATTTTTTTTTCACCCGATGCCAGATAAGCGGCGAGACTATCTTGCAGCTGGGCCTGGATCAGAGAAAAAACCGGTTGTGAGCGCTCACTATCATGGACGACGCTGATCTCGGCGTCTTCTTCTGCCAGTGCGCTAAATAGCCGCAGTCCGAGGTCGGCTGGCATGAGTGGGCAGTCGCAGGGGGCGCACAGCAGATAGCGACTATCGCAGGTTTGCAGGGCGCAAAGCATCCCTGCCAAGGGGCCGGCGAACCCCGTTACCGTATCCGCGATAACCTCACACCCCGTGATCTCAGCATAACGCTGCTGATTGCGATTGGCGTTGATCAATAACCGTGCGGTTTGTGGTGCCAACGCGGCTACCGCATAGCTGATCATCGGGCGACCAGCCAGCCACACCAACCCCTTGTCTTCTCCCGCCATGCGGCGCGCCCGCCCGCCCGCAAGAATCACCCCGCTAATCTGCTGGCGCGGATAGTCGCTTAGCATAAACGCCTGCCTTTAGGCTGAAGGGCCTTGAAAAGCCTTGCATAGGATGGGTTTTGGAGGAAGCAAGTATCCCTCTGGTCGGAGGGCATACGGATTCCCTTCAGGTGACCGTTCAAAACCACCGGATCATCCCAATCACTCCCGCCGCCGCGTAAAATAATTGTAACCACAAGATCCCTTTATGGTTGCCCAGATACGCCCATAACCCGATACATACTGCCGAAAAAAGCAGTAAAAAAAAAGCTAGGAACTCTGCCCCGATATTAAACGACACCAATAAAGCGTAAACGATCGCGGTTATTACCCCGCTCCACTCTAAAAGTCTACTCTTCATATCGGGTACCAATAGTACAAGCCCCGCAGTGCCCGGAAAACTAACTTGGCTTGCTTTTCGAGGGGGCCCCTATCGGGATATTTCAGGAAGGGTTCTGGTAGGTTCAGGTGGAAGTGATGCACGGGTGGTTGATGCGGTGGCACCCCGGCGATAACCAGACGGTATTTATGGCGGTGTGTCGTACCGTAGTTGCAACCGCAATCCGCATTCTGCGCCGGAAGTTGACAGGAAGCTAGGCCAAGCCAGTTGCAGGGAAACCGCTGCGCCCTCCATTTTTGCTACCATAAGGGCATTATAAGGTCAGAAAACTTAAAATCCGACATCAACAGAGGAAGCGCAGTTGAGCATTATCTATCGCATGCTGATGGTCGCGCTGTTGTTGCTGTGTGGCGCGGCGGCGTGGGTTTATGTGCATTACCAGCAGTGGTTGCAACAGCCGCTGAATTTTACAGATGCGCGCCAGCGGGTCTTGGAGGTACCACTAGGCTCGAACCTGCATCGCATCGCCGCAGACTTAGAGGCTGCCGGCGTACTGCAACACGGTTGGCTGTTGATGCTTCATGCGCGTTTCCACAATCAGTCCGATCACATCCGCGCTGGCGAGTACCGGTTGGCGCTCGATACGACGCCGCAAGAGCTGATGGATAAACTGCTCTCGGGGGAGGTGATCCAACACAGCTTCACTATCGTCGAGGGCTGGACATTTAAGCAGCTGCTGGAGGCGCTGGGTGATCAAGAGCCGCTGTCACACACCCTTGCTGATACGCCGCATGCTGACATCTTAGCGCTTATCAATGCTTCTGAGCAGCACCCAGAAGGACTGTTTCTGGCCGAGACGTACCACTATCCGCGCGGGCTTTCGGATGTTGATTTTCTGCGCCGCGCCTACACTTCTTTACAACATCTGCTGCAGCAGGAATGGCGGCAACGGGCGCGCAGCCTGCCGCTCAAAACGCCTTACGAGGCGTTAATTCTTGCCTCGATCATCGAGAAGGAAACGGCGTTGCTGGCGGAGCGCGCGAAAATCGCTGGGGTGTTTGTGCGGCGCTTGAAGCGCCGCATGCGCCTTGAGACCGATCCTGCGGTGATCTATGGTCTTGGGGATAGCTTTGACGGCAATCTGCGGCGCCGTGATCTGCGGCGCGATACGCCGTACAATACCTATATCCACCGTGGACTGCCGCCGACCCCGATCGCCATCAGCGGGCGTTCGGCGATTGTCGCGGTGATGCACCCCGAAGCGGGGGATGCGTTATTTTTTGTCGCTCGCGGCGACGGCAGCCATCAGTTCTCGGCAACTTATAAGGAGCACCGCAAAGCCGTGCGCAAGTACCAGCTTAAACGGCGTCAACAACCCAAAAAAAAGGCCGCTGGTGGCTGAGCGGCGCGCCCGCCTGATCACCCTTGAGGGGCTGGACGGGGCTGGCAAATCCACGCAGCTTGAGGCTTTGGCGGCGCATATCCGCAGCCATCAGCGGCGGCTGCGCGTAACGCGCGAGCCGGGTGGCAGCGCTATCGGCGAGCGCATTCGTGCGTTGCTGTTGGAGGATGACGCGGTGGACATGGATGCCATGACCGAGCTGTTGCTGTTGTTTGCCGCACGCGCTGAGCACGTCGCCAGCGTGATCCGGCCGGCGCTGGTTGCCGGCTGTGACGTGCTGTGTGATCGTTTTACCGATTCGAGCTATGCCTACCAAGGCGCGGGGCGGCAATTGGGGTTTCGCAAAATAGCGACCCTAGAGACCATGGTGCAGCGGCGCTTGCGCCCACACCGCGTGTTGCTGCTCGACTGCCCAGTGGCGACGGCGCTTGCCCGCTGCGCCACCGATCGCTTCAGCAGCGAGGTGCCGGCGTTTTTTGAGCGCGTGCGCAAGGGATACCTGAAGCTCGCCCAAGAGCACCCGCAACGCTATCGCGTCATCGATGCCACGCAGCCAGCCGCAGCGGTGCAACAGCAACTGCGACAGGCGCTGGAGGGGCTGTGGTGAGCGCCGCAGCGCTACCCCTACTGCTGCCGTGGCATCAGCCGCAGTGGCGTTCGGTTGTCGGTCGCTGGCAACGTCGCCAATTCCCACATGCGCTGTTGCTGTACGGCGCACCGGGCGTCGGTAAAGGGCGCTTCGTGCGCCGTCTGGCGCAGTTGCTGCTGTGTAGCGCGCACGATGCCGCGGTACGCCCTTGCGCGGTATGTCGCGCCTGTCGCCTGAACGCCGCCGGCAGCCATCCCGATCTATTTGAGATCAGCTTACTGGAGGGAAAAAAACAACTGCTGATCGAGCAGATCCGCGTGTTGATCGAAGGGGTATCGCTGACCCCTTACTACAGTGGCTATAAGGTGGCGATTATCAATCCCGCCGGCGGCATGAGTGCGATAAGTGCCAGCGTGCTGCTAAAAACCCTTGAAGAGCCGCCGGGGGAGACGGTGTTTTTGCTGGTGGTGGATAGCGGCAGGACGCTCTTGCCGACCATCCGCAGCCGTTGCCAGCGCCTCAATTTCCCGTTGCCGCAGCGTCAACCGGCGCTTGCTTGGCTGCATGACGTACTGGGCGACGACGTGACCAAGGCGCAGGGGGAAACGCTGCTCGACTTGGCCGGTGGCGCGCCGCTGCGCGCCTGTGACTTACACCACTCGGAAGGGTTAGCGGTGTTTGCCGCGTTAAAAGCCGACTTGCAGGCGCTGGCGGATGCGAGCGGTAGTGCTCAGCCGGCTTCCAGTAACGCTATCGCCGCCAAGTGGCATTCCGCTGGCGCAAGCCAAGTGGTGTCGCTGCTGCATCGCATCGCCGCTCATCTTGCGCGGTCGCGGTATGCACCAGCGCGAGAGGAGCGTGAATTCACCACAGTATTGCCGCAACAGGCGCGGCGCTTGAGCGCGCAGGCGCTGCTCGAGCTTTACGACCACACCGACGCCGCACGCTTTTCGCTGCTCGCTCAACCGATGCTGAATGAGCGCTTACTCATCGAGCAACTGGCCTATATGTGGCGACGAGTGCTGACGGCGGATACGCGCCGCCGCACGTAGGGCAGTGTGGAACCAATGGGTGGAAGAGCGCCGCAAGGCGAAGGTTAACTTCAGCGGTGTGAGTTTTGCCAAATAGCGTGGGGCATAGACCGGTCAGCGGCACCATGTAATGATTGCCGAAAACAATCTTCTCCTCCAGCACATTGCCCGAATACCATGCCAGAGCCTTACTACCGTCCTCGGCCCTGCACGGCGTCGAGGCGAGGGCGCAGGAGATACTGGGGTTAGGGGCTTGGGAGAAGGGAGTACAGCATTTAGGTATGTTAAACACGCCTTCACCCTTTCCCCAATACAAACGTCTTTTCTGCAAAATTCTCGAGAAGTTGGTAGGCGCGAGTGGGATTGAACCACCGACCCCCACGATGTCAACGTGGTGCTCTGCCGCTGAGCTACGCGCCTTTTGCGTGTGGGGCTAAAGATACCGATAATTGTACCCTAGATGCAAGCCTTATCGTCTTCCTTTCGCTACTTGCAAGTGCGTGGTGTTCGGGCTCAGTGCGCCGCAAACAGCGTCCCGAGGCCGCTTTTGCGGTGGTGATAGCCGGCCAGGCGCAACAGGTGCCAAGCCAGCACCTGATTGCTGGACAATACCGGTTTGCCGATGCGCGCTTCGGCGGCTTCGATGATACTGAAGCTGCGGAGATTGGTGCAGGAGACAAACACCGCGTCGATGGCGCAGCTTGTGCCGATCCGCGAAATGGCATCGAGCACCGAGGCTTCGCTGATGCGCGCAACGGCGGCCTCGTCTTCACGCTCAAAGGACGCACGCGCGACGAGCAACAACCCATGCGCCGCGAAATGATCGCAAACGGCGTCGCTCACCGCCGCAATATACGGCGAGATCAGCGCTAAGCGGTGTGCGCCCAAAGCAGCAAACGCGGCGACAGCGGCACAAAGCGGATGAGTCACCGTCGCCTGTGGGTGAACGCTTTGCACCGCTGCGCTGATGCGCTTGCCGCCGATCACGGCGGCACCAGAGGTGCAGGCATAACCGATGGCGGCGAAGTTCGCCGCGGGTGGCAATAAGGCGCTGGCTTTGGGGATCTCGGCTTCCATGCGCGCCAGCGTTGCGGCGTTCACCTGTGGGGCGCTGGGGATACGGCTGTGATACAGCGGTGCCTCATCAAACACTGGGCGCAGCTCGTTCTCGATGGTTTCGTCCGCTTGCAGGACGATCAGCCCAACTGCTTTCGCTCTTTCTCCATCATGGACAAAGTCCAGTGCTGTGGTGTATTCCTGCATCTTTTAAGGGAAACCTCGAAAACCCTGAAATGGGATGGGGGTTTGGGGGGAGGGTAGCCATGAGCAATTTCGGAAGCCATCTCCTCTTAGAGCTAAAAGCGGCGGCGATTAATCGGTCGCACCTTCGGAAAGATAGACCAGAACCCGTGATTGGGCAGTGACGCCGAGTTGCGCACGCGCAGGTGCGTCAAGGGTTGCTAAGGCGCAGAGTCCGGCGGCACCCGAAGCGGAGGTGGCAAGTTCGGTCGTGGCGAGTTGCGCGACCAGTGCGCTCACTTCCTGATCGTCGATGAGTTGAAACGCATCCGCTTCACGTGCCAGATAAGCCAAGGCCAACAGCGATGGTTGCTTGCAATCCAACCGCCCCATGATCGAACTGGGGCCGCCGGCAACCAGCGCGTGTCCGGCGCGGATGCTATGATGTAACGCTGGCGCGTAGCTTGGCTCGACGACAATGACGGTGGTTTGCGTGCCCCAGTAGCGGCGCGCCATGGCGGTCGCTGCAGCCGCTAAGCCGCCGACCCCGGCCTGTACGAAAAGATGCGTCGGTGGCGCGGCGATCTGCGCGGCGACCTCAGCCCCAATGACCAGATAGCCTTCCATCACGGCGCGCGGCAGTTCGCTATAGCCGTGCCAGGTGGTATCAGCGAGCAACACCCAGCGGTTGGCTTGCGCGGCCGCTTTGGCGGCCTCTAAGCTCTGCTCATAGTGGTTGCCAGCGCGCACCACGCGCGCGCCTTTGGCAATCAGTCGGCGGGCGAATCCAGCGGGCACGCCCGCGGCCAGATAGATTACCGCCGCCGCGCCAAAAATACGTGCGCCAGCGGCTACGGATAAACCATGATTGCCAGCCGATGCGCAGCAATACGTTTCGCCGGCAAGGGTGGCGGCGTTCGGCTGTGGGGTGATCGCCGCCGCTTGCCTGGCGATCACATAGGCCGCGCCAAGAGCCTTGAAGCTACCGAGATTCATGCGCTGGCGCTCGTCTTTGAGCCACACCTCGGCAACCGCAAAGCGTTGCGCCAAGGGGCGATCGGCGAGCAACGGCGTTTCCTTCGCCAGTGGGCATTGCGCCAGCAGTGCCTGCACTGCCTCGACGTCGGTTGAAACCGCGGCGCAAGCGGAAGCATCGCTGCCGGAGGTGGCATAAGAGGCAGGCAATCCTGTGCCGCGCCAGGGATTTAGCAGGAGTTGCATGGTGATTTTCGAGTATGTAGCTACAGCCGTGTGTACGACCATTGATTGACAGCGCTGGACGCCGTTTCAGCACACCTTCTCACGCAGCGCATCAAATAGCCCGGAGATGGGCAAATCTGAAGCTATTCGGCACTAATCCTGCTAACATGTACAGGCGATCCTATACTATCATACAAAATGCGGGGCATAGCGCAGACTGGTAGCGCACCTGCTTTGGGAGCAGGGGGTCGGGGGTTCAAATCCCTCTGCCCCGATCAGTTAGTGTGGCTCACAGCGCCCGTAGCTCAGCTGGATAGAGCAGCGGCCTTCTAAGCCGCGGGTCGCAGGTTCGAGTCCTGCCGGGCGTGCATCTTGATCAAGCGCGTGGCGCACTGCCGGTTTTATCGATGGTGGGCGTAGCTCAGTTGGTAGAGCACTGGATTGTGGCTCCAGCGGTCGTGGGTTCAAATCCCATCGCTCACCCCACTTGCACCGACAAAACGGTACGCGCAAAAACATACAGGGGGCCGTTAGCTCAGTTGGTAGAGCAGCTGACTCTTAATCAGCGGGTCGTAGGTTCGATCCCTACACGGCCCACACCCCCATCAACAGTGACCAACGATACCCTTCATCCCTCCGAAATGCGAAAGTGGCGGAATAGGTAGACGCGCTGGCTTTAGGTGCCAGTGGGGGTAACCCGTGCGAGTTCGAGTCTCGCCTTTCGCACCATTTCAGCAACTGATGGGAGGGGAGGGCTTACGCAATTGGGCATAACACGCCTTCCCCTGCTCCCCCCATCCCATATTAGGGTTTTCCGAGGGGTTCCTATGGAAAATTGAAAACCCCGCTTGTTCCTTAAATAAATCGAACCATGGACACCCAAAATCCGGCAACTGATAAAATACGATGCAATACCCCTACCTGCGGTTGCCAAAGTTTACCCGACTATCTCAAGACACGAGGAGATAGATTTATATACGTGGACAATGATAAAAGATTCATCTGGATGGATGTACCGAAATGCGCCTCAACCTCACTCAAAGATCAGTTATTTCCAACAATCGATGCGGTACATCAAGGTCGTGCAGCTATTAAACACAATATCGTCTCGTATTTTAAGTTTGCCTTCGTAAGAAACCCATACGACAGAATGGTTTCCAACTACATTATGTTCACGCAACAGAAACACAGGATCAAACAACTGGAGTCGTATGATCTGCCTTGGCTCAACCACGTTCAGGATTTTTCCTTTAAGGAATTCTTAACCGTGCTCACCAGGATAGACAACCATCACTTGAATTCTCAGACCAATTTTATTCCATTCCTTCCAGATTTTGTGGGTAGATTTGAAAATTTGGAAGAAGAATTAAGCCACGTATGCACCATACTGGGGCTTCCGCGGGGAAAACCTCGACACCTGAACAAAACCCTCCATGAACCTTATACAGAATACTATGACGCCGAAAGCCTAGCGATAGTGTCTAAGCTGTACAAACTTGACATTAAAAGATTTGGGTACAAATTTGCGGTGCCGGCGTAAATTCGTGATAAACCCGCTTTAATAGGTACCTCGAAAAACCAACTTCGCTAACTTTCCGAGGTACTTTGCGGGGCTTGTTTATTGGTGGAAGGGGTATAAATCCATAGCGGTGCCGGGTATCGAGTGATTAACATTCGATACTCGGCACCGCAGAGATTGCAGAGCTTTGGCGGTCATGTTTTGTCAGGCGGTGCGGCGGCAAAGTTAAGGCGTATTTCTGAGTTTGTCACGCTGCCTGTTATTGGCTTTTTTATTAAGTTTTCTTTCAGGAGCAGGTAACTATGGAAGTGTCGGTTGAATCCACCGAAGGGTTAAACAGGCGTGTGAAGGTGCAGATTCCAGAGACGGTAATCCGTGACCAAATCGAACAAAAACTGAAAGAACTGGCGCGTGGCGCGCATATTCCTGGGTTTCGTCGCGGCAAAGTACCACTGAAGATCATCCGCCAGCGATTTGGTCACGATGTGCGCCAAGAAGTCTTGGGTGAGAAGCTCGAGTCAAGCTTCAAAACCGCACTGCGCGAGCACGCTTTGAACCCGGTCGGTCAACCAACGGTTGATATCATTGAGGACGCAGAGGACTTGTGCTACACCGCGACGTTTGAGGTATTTCCAGATATCAACCTAGAGCAGCTTGACGCCATGCCCATTGAGCTGCCGATGTCAAGCGTGGAAGAGTCCGATATTGAGCGCATGATCGAAAGCCTGCGCAATCAGAAAGGACGCAACCAAACGGTCGAAGGTGCCGCGAAAAGCGGTGATATCCTGCGATTGACCGTGACAGAAGCCGCAACCGGCGCCGCGCCGGCGGATGGCTACGCTGGACAACTGTGCATTCAAGCAGGGGAAACACACCTGACGCTGGGTTCCACTCATTGCCCAGCGTTGGAGCAGGCTTTGGCTGCTGCGCAGCCTGGGGCTTCGCATACGCTTGAGTTGCCGTGGTTGCCGGATAAGGCGCAACCGCCTGCTGACGCCGCTTCGCCTGCTGATGCTGAGGCAATGCCTGACGTGCCCTCTTCTGGCGCAGCGCCATCTGAGTTGACCTTTCAGGTTGCCCAAATTAAAGAATGGGTGTTGCCGGAATTGGATGCCGCTTTTATCGCTGACTATGGCGTTGAAGACGGCACGCTCGCCTCATTACGCGCTGATTTGCGGCAGCATATGGAACGGTCGCTGGCCAACCGTCTGGCGACAATCACCAAAGAGCAAGTGGTTACAGCGATTGAAGGCGTGAAAGTGGATATCCCCGAGGCGCTGCTGAAGGAGAAACTTGGCGCTCTCCACGGGATCATTGCAAAGGCTGGACAATCCGTGGACGGTCGTAATCCGGATCCCGCCAAAGCCACCTCCCCCTTCATGGAACAGACAGCGCGTCATTTGGTGGTGCGCGACCTGATCATGAGCGCTATCGTCGAGAGCGGCAAGGTCAGCCTTGACGAGCAGCGCCTGCGCGATGAAATTGCTGTGCTGGCATCAACGTACGAGGATGCAGAGGCGTTTGAGCGTTTTATTCACAGCAATCGGGAAAAATACGAAGAATTCGCTAACCGGGTGCTCGAACAACAAATCGTTGAATGGATCGTTGAGCGAGCTGAGGTGACCAAGGTGCCGTTGCCGCTGCAGGATCTGACGCAATACAGAAACCCGCTGACCACTGGCAGGGATGCTGGAGACACCGATGGTGCGCCGGATGAAGCACACGCTGCGGTCAGTGATGCGAGCCAAGCCGACGAGGCTGATGAGAGCGAAACACCAAGCGAAGCCGATGCTCCCTCCCCCAAAGCGGATCCGGCCTCAGCATAAAAGTACGTCATGCCGCATTTGAGCTCAAATGCGGCATGACGTACGCTATTCAAGAGCACCGATCAGTTGTTGCTGCAACGCCTCGATCGAGGCGTTGCTCATGATCAGCAGATGATCGCCCGGGCGCGCATGAGCGGCGATCGCAGCGGTTAGCTCGTCTATCGAATCCGTGCCCCACAGTTGTTGCGCCGCATCACCCAGCGGCGGTAGCGGCAGTGACCAGCGGCTGTCGGGGCGTTGGTATAACCAAGCTAGGTCAGCGGCTTCGAGGGCCTTGCAAACGGCACCGTGATGAACCCCGGCGCGCATCGTGTTGGAAGCCACGTCAACGACCGCGAGGATACGTGCACCGGTGTTCTGCGCACGCAGCGCTTTTAATGTTGCCGCGATTGCGCTCGGATGATGGGCGAAGTCGTCGTACACCGTAACCCCGCCCCAAACGCCCAAGACTTCAAAGCGCCGCTGCACCCCAGCAAAATGCTCAAGGGCGCTACAGGCGATCGCGGGGGCGACACCAAACGCAACGGCCAGCGCGATCGCGGCTGAGGCGTTACGTGCGTTATGCTCTCCCAGCAAACGCCACTGCACGATAGGCTGCGGCGTGCCTCCATCGGATACAGCGAAGCGGCGATAATCAGCGCTTTTTTGGCTAATGCGCCAGCGGCAATCAGCGTTGTCTCCGATCCCGCTGCGCTCTACTGGAGTCCAGACACCCATTGCCAATACCTGCTCGATTTGCTCGTCGGGTGTATTGATGACGATCCGTCCATTGGCTGGCACAGTGCGGATCAAATGGTGAAACTGACGGCGAATATCGGCGATGCTGTCAAAAATATCGGCATGATCAAATTCAATGTTATTGATGATCAGTCCCTTTGGGCAGTAGTGAACAAACTTTGAACGTTTATCAAAAAAAGCGCTATCGTATTCGTCGGCTTCAACGATAAACGGCCCGCCCCCACCTAAACGTGCGGAGACGCCAAAGTTTCGCGGTACGCCACCGATAAGGAAGCCGGGGTTTAAACCGGCATATTCAAAAATCCAAGCGAGTATGCTCGCCGTGGTGGTTTTGCCATGCGTCCCGGCAACTGCCAATACGGTGCGTTGCTGGAGGACCTGCCGATACAGCCAAGCGGGGCCGGAAGTGAAGCGCAGCCTGCCGTTCAGCATGGTTTCAATGGCTTCATTGGCGCGCGACAAGGCGTTGCCGACGATGACCAGATCGGGTGGAGGAGCAAGGTGGTGCGCGGCATAGCCGCGCCGCACGGTGATCCCCAGTTCGGCCAGTTGATCGCTCATCGGCGGGTAGGCGTTGGCATCGGAGCCAGTCACCCGATGACCTGAAGCGCGTCCTAAGGCGGCGATCCCTGCCATAAACGTACCGCAAACCCCAAGGATGTGCAGGTGCATACTCAGAATGCGTCGGGAAAGTAGAGGTGGTTGAAGAGATAGTCGAAGAGCTGCATCTGCAGCAAATAAAACACGACCGCGACCGCGAGGCCGATGAAGAATGGCACTGACAACGCGTGGCGCAGGATATGCGCGGACACCGCCAGGTCCCATACCGCTACCGCAGTGAACAACAACAGCGCTGCGAGCGGCAGTTGGTGCGGGTCGGGCAATATGCCCAGCGAGGCATTGAGCAGGTACCACATCAAGCCGATCAGAGCGCCACAGCCAGCGAGCGCGCAAAGGGTTTGGCGCAGCCGCTGCATGCGCCGCACCGCGAGCAGGACCGAGGCGCTGAGAATGCCGAGCATCAAGGCACCGCTCGCGCCTACCAGCAGGGCGAGGTAAATACCCGAGCGTTGCTGTACCAACAACGCACCGACAAACGTATTTGCCAGCAGCGCGATGAGCAGCAGTGACCACGACTGCGGCAGGTGTTGCGGCCCAAGGCGCAACACGCAGATGAGTATGAACGGGCGTACCAGAGTACCTAACGGGGACATCGAAAAACCTCAACGGGATGGGGGCTTGGGGGAAGGGCTTGTTTTATTTTTAATGAGGTGCGCCGTTCGCTGACTCTCGATCCGCTCAACGGCACCACGAAATTATTGTTGGAAGGGTATCGGCACTCCGAGGGCAATAAAAGAAGCTGTACTCTCTTCCCCAAAACCCCTCCCCAGCACGGTCTTGGCGCTGTCTTGGCACCGCGTATTGTGCTCTGTTTGATGCTCTGGGATAGCTTCGTTTATTGCTTCTGGCGGTAGTAAGGATGAGTGAATACCCCCTTTTCTGTATCTCCAAGTAACATGAGCATAAGACGCATTGTACTGGTTTTGATCAAACCGCATCAGGGCGACAATTTTACAATTCCCCAGCATCTTCGTAGAATAGGCGCGATGCGGCAAAATCGCCACCTCACCTCAACCCACCGACATGGTATGCGAATGCGCGCGGCAGCGGGTGCCGGCAAACGCTAACGAACCACCTATCTGACGTTCGAGAGCTTATGCGTTATTCCATTTTCAGTCTGGCGCGAAACGCGCTGACAAATCACCAAAACTGGCGCCGCGCATGGCGCAGCCCGCAACCGAAATCGCGCTATGACGTGGTGGTTGTAGGCGGTGGCGGGCATGGCTTGGCGACCGCTTATTATCTCGCTAAAGAGCACGGGATCAATAACGTGGCGGTGCTTGAAAAAGGCTGGCTGGGGGGTGGCAATACAGGTCGCAACACGACCATCGTACGCTCCAATTACCTACTGCCGGCGAATGCGCATTTCTATGAGCATTCACTGAAGCTCTGGGAAGGGCTGAGTCAGGATCTGAACTACAACGTGATGTTCAGCCAACGCGGGGTGATCAATCTGGTACACAGTGACAGCGAGATCGATGCGACGATGCGGCGGGGTAATGCGATGCGCTTGAATGGGATCGACGCCGTGTGGCTCAGCACTAGGGAGCTACAGGATCGGGTGCCGTTGCTGTCGGTGGATTCGCGTTATCCGGTGAAGGGTGGCTTGCTACAGCCGCGCGCCGGGGTTGCGCGGCACGATGCGGTTGCCTGGGGATTCGCTCGTGCGGCTGACGCACGTGGCGTTGACATCATCCAGAATTGCGAGGTAACCGGCATCCGCACCCAGGATGGGCGGGTGCTTGGGGTGGATACCAATCGCGGCTATATCAGCGCTGCTAAAGTCGCCATCGTGGTCGCGGGGAACAGCTCTAGGCTGGCGGCGATGGCCGGAGTGCGCTTGCCCATCGAGTCGTTTGTGCTTCAGGCAATGGTGACCGAACCCGTAAAACCGATCCTTGATACGGTGCTAACCTCGGGCGCAGTGCATCTTTATATCAGCCAGACGGACAAAGGCGAGGTGCTGTTTGGCGGCGATCTCGATTCCCATAATTCTTATGCGCAACGGGGCAATTTACCCACCTTGGAACATATCATCCAAGGTGCCATCAGCTTGCTCCCGTTCGTCAGCCGGTTACGCCTGATGCGCACGTGGGGCGGCGTCATGGACATGACGATGGATGGCAGCCCGATTATCGGCAAGCTGCCAGTGCGTGGTTTGTACCTTGACGGCGGCTGGTGTTACGGCGGCTTCAAAGCCACCCCGGGGTCCGGCTGGTGCAATGCGTGGACGATTGCTAAAGACGCCCCCCACGCGCTGAACGCGGCATTTACGCTGGAGCGCTTCCACCACGGGCAACTGATTGATGAACGCGGTGCCGGCGCAAGCCCGAGACTGCATTGATGCAAGCGCTGGTTGTGGTGGAATGACCACGCAGGGCCAACAAAATGATACACAGCCATTTCCCCCACTAAACACCCAGTAAAACCCCTCGGAAAGCTAAGCAAAGCTACAGTTTTTCGAGGTGCCCTCAATGAGTCCATAACACCACCGCCGCTTATTCAAAACATCGTAAAAGGGGAAACCCAGTATGGCTACCAAAGACAATAAGCAAGACGCGATAACCGAGGTGTTCTGTGCCCTGGGTTTGGGTACTTCAGAAGACCGGCAACGTTTCCGCACTTTGGCGCATCTAGGGCGCGTAGGCGAAAAACCCAAGCCGTGTCGTCGCGAACCAACCGGTACGCGGAATAACACAGCGAAGGAGGAGAACGGTGCCCAACTGGAACCAACTGATTGATGAACGCGGTGTCGGCGCAAGCCCGAGACTGCATTGATGCCGAGGTGCCCGATACTTGGTGACTTATTGGGTGATAAGGGTTATAAATCCATGGGTGAATTCAGGTCTGACGAGTACACGCACATTGAACGATTACTCTATGATGGTTTAAACAATGCCTAGCGCACCAATCCAACACACAATTCCGTCTTCGCCTGAAGAGGCATCTGGATTTACTGTTTCGCATGAATCCAATCATTATTCAAAAATAATTCACGGTGATTGCCTCAAGAAACTGCCGGAAATTAAACGAGAAAGTGTCCATTTGACGATTACCGATCCGCCTTACTTTCTTGATGGCTTGGATTCAGAATGGAAAAAAGGTCTGAATCAAGCAACGCGCGCAACAGGTACAGTCGGCGGATTGCCGGTTGGCATGAAATTTGATCCAAAGCAAGGGTATGAGCTACAAAAATTCATTAAAGAGGTTGCTGAGCTTATGCTGCCTTGCATGGTACCCGGTGCGTTCGCGGTTGTATTCAGTCAGCCGCGCTTGTCGCACCGTATGGCTATAGGGCTTGAAGAGGCTGGGTTTGAGATCCGCGATTTGCTTGCATGGCATTTCACGTGCCGGGCTCAATCCAAAGCATTCAGCATGAATCATTTTATCGATAAGATGGATATCACACCCACCGCTCGCAGTGAGCTAAAAAAGAACCTTTACGGGCGCAAGACTCCGCAGTTAAGGCCCCAATTTGAAACAATGGTATTAGCCCAGAAACCGCGGGTCGGGACATTCATAAACAACTGGGGCAAATATAAAACGAGCTTGATGAACGCTTCAGCGTCATTGGACGGAAAAACACCTTCTACGCTCATGGTTGTTGAACCTTCAACTGAACCTTCTACGCTCATGATGACTGTTGAGAAGCCGCATAAGAGCCTCTACAACGGGCATCTTACAGTCAAGCCGGTCCAGTTGATAAAGCACTTAATAGAATTGTTTTCAGTGCAAGGACAAGTTGTTTTAGATCCGTTTCTGGGTAGCGGGACTACGGCGGTAGCAGCAAAGCGCTCTGACCGCTCCTGCATCGGTATTGAAATCAATAAGCATTATGTCGAAATAGCAAAGAATCGCATTGAGGAGTCAAACAATGACAATCAGACCTAAACAGTTTGCCCGGATGGGTGAGTTTTATTTGGAAGAGGCGATACTTGATGTACTGCTTGAAGCAAGGCACGAAGAAGAATGTCTAGGCGCGGCTGAAATCGGTAAGCGTACAGGGATATTCCGCAAACCGGAGGCTGGGCTCAATGATGCCATTACATGGGGGATGTTAAACAAGCTGCTTAAAAACGGTAAAGTTGAGAAGTGTGCGCAAAAACGAGGCAGCGGTAAAGAAGACGGCTGGCAGCTTACGAATGAGGAATACCAATCGCGCCGGGACGATGTTCGTTAAGCCGTATCGTGCGTCATAGTAATCGCCTTAATTTAAACTCTCGAACGAGCGGCACTAAACACGCCAAAGAAGGCCAACTGCCCATGTGCAACGCACGCTAACATGTTCTTACTTCCCTGCCCATATTGTGGTGAGCGACCGCAGATCGAGTTCAGTTTTCATGGCGATGCGACCGTCCAGCGCCCCTCCGATGCCGCCGCGGTGTCGCTTGATGCGTGGCTGGATCATATTTACTTACGCGATAACCCCCGCGGTGCGCATTGCGAGTGGTGGCTGCACAGCGCGGGTTGCCGGCGCTGGATAAAAATTCACCGCGATACCTTTAATCATCGTGTTCTGGCGGCACCGGATGCAGCCGATGCCTGAGGTCTTCACGCGGCACTGCCGAGCGCGGCGCATACCATCGCCTGCTGCAGGCGTTGACGATGCCTGATCAGCAATGGCGCAGCGTGAGCGGCGGTCGTATTGATCGCGGCACGACGCTGCGCTTTTACTTTGACGGGCGCACGTACTGTGGGCATCCCGGCGACACCTTGGCCTCAGCGCTGTTGGCCAACGGGGTCAGCGTTGTCGGGCGCAGTTTTAAGTATCACCGTCCGCGTGGTATTTTTGGCAGCGGTGCTGAGGAGCCGAATGCGCTGGTGTCGCTTGAGCGAGGTGCGCAGCGCGAGGCCAATCTGAAAGCAACGCAGGTTGAGTTGTTTGATGGCCTTAGCGCCTTCAGTCAGAACCGTTGGCCATCCTTAGGTTTCGACTTAGGTGCTGTAAATAACTTTCTTGCGCCACTGATCCCCGCTGGCTTTTATTACAAGACGTTTATGTGGCCACCCTCATGGTGGATGTTTTATGAGCACCTGATCCGCAAAATGGCGGGCTTGGGGCGTGCGGGTACAGAAGCCGACCGCGATCGTTATGCGCACCGTTACGCTTTTTGCGATGTGCTGGTAGTCGGTGCTGGGGCCGCCGGACTGACGGCAGCGCGCCACGCGGCAAGCAGCGGCGCACGGGTGATCGTGGCGGATGAAGGCACCGAGCCGGGTGGCGCTCTGCTTGCTTCGCAACGCACGATAGACGGTATGCCGGCAGCCGACTGGGCGGCGGCGGTGGCGCAGGGGTTACACCACCAACCCGCAGTGCGGCTGCTTTGCCGCACCACCGCGGTTGGTTATTACGATCACAACATGGTCGTGCTTGCCGAGCGCGTTACCGATCATCTGAGCGCGCCGCCAGCGCATTTGCCGCGCCAGCGCTTGTGGTGGGTGCGTGCGCGCCAAGTAGTGCTGGCGACCGGCGCGATTGAGCGTCCGCTGGTGTTTCCCGGCAACGATCGCCCGGGCGTGATGCTGGCCAAAGCGGCACAAACCTATACTCTACGGTACGGTATTCGCTGCGCGATACGCGCCGCTGTGTTCACCAACAATGACGCCGCTTATCAAACCGCCGTAGTGTTACAGCAAAGTGGCGTCAGCGTACCGCTTGTTATCGATAGCCGCAGCGCCGGGCCAGGAGCAGCGGCGCAGCGTCTGGCGGAACGTTATGGCATTGAAGTGCTCGCCGGACACGCCGTGGTCGGTACCGCCGGACGTCCCGCATTGCGTGCGATAAGCGTCGCGCCGCTAACCCCGGATGGCGCGTACGATAAGCGCCAAGAGCGCCTCGTCAACGTCGATCGGCTGTGCATATCGGGCGGTTTTAATCCAACCGTGCATCTCTTTTCGCAATCCCAAGGAAAGTTGCGTTTCGATCCGCAAATCGCCTCTTTTGTACCCGCTGTTTCGTTTCAGGCGGAGCGCACGATCGGTGCTGCGAATGGTCAGTTCGAGCTCGCTGATTGCCTGCAAGCAGGCGCAAGGGCGGGTATTGACGCCGCCGCTTTGGTGGGCTGCAGCGCCCGCGAAGCCGCGCCGCCGCGCTGCGATCCAGCGCCCGTTACAGCAGCACTGGAGCCGCTGTGGGTCGTGCCTCGGTCACACAACAGGCGGCGCGAAAAACAATTCGTCGATTTGCAGAACGATGTCAGCGTTGATGATGTGCGCTTAGCACTGCGCGAAGGTTATCAATCGGTGGAGCATTTGAAGCGCTATACCACCTTGGGAATGGGCACTGATCAGGGCCGCACCAGCAATATCAATGGCCTCGGTCTCCTAGCAACCGACCTCAACAGCAATATCACCGATCTGGGTCATACCACATTCAGACCACCCTATGCGCCGCTGCCGCTCGGCACCATTGCCGGCCCCGATACCGGCAAACACCTGCGGCCACTGCGCCGCACGGCGCTGCACCACTGGCATCAAACGCACCGTGCAGTGTTTGTCGAAGCCGGCGATTGGGTGCGCCCCCAGTACTACCCGCAAGCGGGGGAGGATATCTGGCGGGCGATCCACCGTGAGGCGCTGAATGTACGCGAGCGCGTTGGTTTGGTGGATGTGTCGACGCTCGGTAAGATCGAAGTGCGTGGGCGTGACGCGGGCGAGTTTTTACACCGCATGTGCATCAATCGCATCCGCAATCTCAAGCCGGGGCGCTGCCGTTACTGGTTCATGTTGCGCGAAGACGGCTTTATCCTTGACGATGGCACCGCGACACGGATTGATGAGCATACGTTCTATATCACCACCAGCACCGCTCATGCCGCGGTAGTGCTTAGCCATCTTGAGTTCTATGCGCAGACGGTATGGCCTGATTTGCATGTGCATTTAGCGTCGGTGACCGATCAGTGGGCGGCGATGGCTTTATCGGGACCGCTTTGCCGCGACGTACTGCAATCCGCCTGTGGTGATGCGACGCCCGATAGCACTGCTCAGTCGCTGCCGTTTATGGCGACCGCCAACGTTTTCATCAGCGGCATTGAGGTACGCTTGATCCGCATGACATTTTCTGGTGAGTTAGCGTATGAGATCCATGTTGCGGCGGATTATGGAATCGCTGTCTGGGAGGCGATCCTCAAAGCCGGTAAGCCGTTTGGCATCCAACCCTACGGTACTGAAACGATCGGTATTTTACGCATCGAAAAAGGCCATGTGACCACGGGAGAATTGGATGGACGTACCATTCCTGTTGATTTTGGTTTCGCCAAACTGCAAAAAGACGAGGATTTTGTTGGCAAACGGTCACTTGAACGCACGGCGCTCAGGGACGCCAAGCGGCGGCGCATCGTTGGCCTAGAGTCGCTTGACGGCAAGGGGATCCCGCGTGGCGCGCATCTGGTGTGGAACCCGGTGGTTAGCAAACCAATCCCGGTGATGGGCCATATTACTGCCGTTTGTTACAGCCCCAGCCTTGACAAGCATATCGCCCTTGCGCTGCTTGAGACCCCTAACCAGTGGTACGGTAAAACGCTGTATGCGTCCTCTCCGTTGCTCAACCGCCATGTCGCGGTGCGGGTGGTCGATGCGGTGTTTATCGATCCTTCGGGGCAGCGTGCGCGCTGTTGATGCGGGATGCCGAGTGCCGGGAGCTAACCGCCGCTGGCGCTTAGCTCCCGGATTGGCTGATGGGCACCTCGAAACACTGCGCGAAGCTCGCTTTCCGAGGTGTTGTCTATTGAGGGGAATGGAATGACCCTTCCAGCCGTTATTTCATGGTGCTGCTTCGCGGTCTTCGCCGGTCAGCCAACGGCGCGCCTAATTAAAATAAAATACAACCCTTCCCCCAAACCTCATCTCCCCATCTCCCCATCTCATTCAAAGTTTCTCAAGGTTCCCTGATGTCAATTCTCGGTCGTCGTTTGTCAGCGCTGCATAGCCAGCCGGCGGTGTTGTCACAGCCGTTAGCGGGGACTGTCGGCGTCCGTGTGCAGCAACAGCGCTTCGCTTCTTTGTTCCAACTCCAAGGGATTGACGCTAGCGCACTGCACACGATCGCCGACATGCTCGGTTTTGGCGCACCGCCAAAACCGAACTACGGGGTCGCCGGTGATGCGCACACGCTACTGTGGAATGGCCCCGAGGCGTGGCTGCTGGCGGCGCGCGATGAGTCCGCTTTGGCGCTGCGGGAACGCATGGAACGCATCGTCTTTGATAGCAATGCGACATTGATCGATCAAAGCCATGCGCGCTGCGTACTGCGCGTCAGCGGTGCTTGCAGTGTCCAACTGCTGGCCAGCGGCGTACCGCTCGATATCGAAGCGCTGCGCCCTGGTGCCAGTGCTTCGACGTTGTTCGCTCGGTTCACCGTCCATCTCCATTGCCTGATGCCGAATTGTTTTGATCTGTATGTTTTTCGTAGTTATGGCTTGGCGCTTTTTGAGGCATTGCAACAAGCGGCGATCGAGTATGGCTTTGAAGCACTGACCGAGTCCTGAGCATGCGCTATCTCAGCACCCGCGGACAGGCACCGTTGCTCGGGTTTGAGGAAGTGTTGATGACCGGCCTCGCGGTAGATGGGGGGCTGCATCTGCCAGAGCAATGGCCGCGGCTCGGTGCTGATGCCATCCGCGGCTTTCGCACCCTGCCGTATGCCGCGGTCGCCGCTGCGGTAATGCGCCCATTTATCGGCGATACCCTGCCTGCGACAACCTTTTCCGCGATCCTGCGCGATGCGACCGCCGGTTTTGACCACCCTGCGGTTGTTCCATTGCAGCAGATCAGCGCCGGACACTGGCTGCTGGAGTTATTCCATGGCCCGACGCTGGCGTTCAAAGACATCGCAATGCAGGTGCTGGCACGGCTTTATGGGCATGTTCTTGGCGTACGCGGGATCCCGCTGACGATCATCGGCGCGACCTCCGGCGATACCGGCTCGGCGGCGATTGAAGCGCTGCGCCACAGCCCTGGATGCACCGTTTTCATTTTGCACCCGAAGGACAAAATATCGCCGGTACAGCGCCGCCAAATGACCTGCGTGCTGGCACCGAATGTCCATAATATCGCCATCAACGGCAGCTTTGATGATTGCCAAGCGATTGTCAAAGCACTGTTCAATGATCCCGTACTTCGCCGGCAGACGAACCTGTCGGGGGTCAACTCGATCAATTGGGCGCGGATTTTACCGCAGGTGGTGTATTACTTTGTCGCGGCGGCGGCGCTCGGTGCCCCTGACACGAGCGTATCGTTCACTGTTCCGAGCGGGAATTTTGGCAATGCCTTCGCGGGCTATGTGGCCAAGCGCATGGGGCTGCCGATTAATCGCTTAGTGGTCGCCAGCAATGTCAACGATATCTTGACGCGCACGATCACCACTGGCGAGCACCGCTTAGCGCAGGTCCAGGCGACCAACGCACCGTCAATGGATATCCAGGTCGCCAGCAATTTTGAACGCCTGCTGTTTGAGGTCTATGGGCGCGACAGCCCGTCAATCCGCGCATTGATGGATGAACTGGCGCGATCGCGGTCATATACTATCAAAGCCGCGCCACTGGCACTGATGCAGCAATTGTTTGCCGCCTGCCGTTGCGACGAGCGGCAGATCCTAGAGACTATCGCCGCGTTCCATCGTGCGACTGGCAGGATCATCGATCCGCATACCGCGATCGGCGTCTATGCCGGCCAGCAACATCAGCGCCAAGGAACGCCGATGATCAGCTTGGCAACGGCGCATCCAGCGAAGTTTGCGGCGACCGTCGGTTCAGGCTGCGGCGCGCCATGTCCGCTGCCGCCACGGCTTTCCGATCTGCACCAGCGCGAGGAGCGCTACCAAGTGATGGACAACGATCAGCATCAAGTGGCGGATTACATCCTGCAACACGCAGGCGGCTGACGGGCTTGCATTCAGCGTTGGCATTTAACCGCGCCTTGTCGTTTGCGGTCACCAACCGCGCCGTTTTGGCATCGCGTATGGCGCTGCGTACACACCTTGGGGCACTTCGGAAAGCTAACGAAGCTAGTTTTTCGAGATACCCCGGACTGGTTTTTCACCCCCTCCCGCTGCGGTTGCATGGTGCATCGGCGGCGGGCTTTTAGATGCACTTTACGCTTTAAACGTTAGCCGCTTTGGGTTTATCCACGCCGCCTTGCATCGGAATCGCACGGCGCACAGCGTTGATCCGGGCCGCATCCAGATCCGCGAACAGCAGGCCTTGACCGTGCTCGCGGCGGCTAACGACCTGCCCCCATGGATCGACCATCAAGGTATGGCCGAAGGATTGGTAGTGCGGGTTATGCCAACCCCATTGCGCTGGGGCAGCGACATAGAACTGCCCTTCAATCGCCCGCGCACGCAATAGCACTTCCCAATGGGCGGTGCCGGTTGGCGCGGTGAAATTCGAGGGTACAAATACGATGTCCGCACGTCGCCGCAGGTGCAGATACAGATCAGAGAAGCGCAGATCGAAGCAAATCGTGAGACCGATGCGCCCGATAGCCGTGTCCACTAGCGGGGGGAGGGCGGTACCCGCACGTACCGTATCGCTCTCCCGGATGCGCTGTTGCGCCACCGCCGCGTTGAATAGTCTGCTCTTGCGATAGACCGCAATGATGGCACCTGCGGCATCGATCAACACTGAGGTGTTGTGAACGTGCCCGGGGTCATCATCAATGCGCTCATGGAAAGAGCCCAGCAGGATCATCAAACCATGCGCGGCAGCGGTTTCACGAAAGCGCGACACCATCGCACCATCCAGCGGCTGGGCGCAGGCTAATTTGTGCTCGCGTGCGGCGATCAAGGAGAACACCTCCGGCAGCGCCAATAGTACGGCACCCTCAGCCGCGGCATTGGCTACCAGCTCATGCGCATAAGCGATATTAGCGTCAAAATCATCGCTGGAGGTCATCTGCGCCAGCGCTATTTTAATCACTGGCGCGCCCCCGCTGCGGGGTAACTCATGACGGTTGCCTTCCTTGCCATCTTTCCCCACCTCAATGCACAGGGGCACCTCAAAAAAAACCAGCTTCGCTAGTTTTTCGAGGTGTCCTGCGGGGCTTGTCTATTGGGGGGGAGGTCCCTTCCAGCAATCATTTCGTGGTGTCGTTGAGCGGATCGAGAGGTCAGCGAACGGCGCGCCCAACGGGCCCTGGCTTGCAGTGCGATGCAAGGTTATTTCTGTGGGGCTAAGACCATCGACACCCGGCGTCCTTCAAATCTTGGCTGCTGCTCTACTTTACCGACATCTTGCAGATCCGCCTCAATGCGTTGCAGCAATTTGGAGCCTGCCTCACGGTAGATCATCTCGCGTCCCCTGAACCACAGAGTCACCTTGGTTCTGTCGCCATGACCGAGGAAGCGTTTCAGATTACGCAACTTGATCTGATAGTCCCCTTCTTCGGTGCCGGGGCGGAATTTGATCTCCTTCAGATGGGAATGCTGTTTACGAGTCCCTGTCGATCGCTTTTTGTTCTGCTGGAATACATGCTTGCCGTAATCCACGATTAAACAAACAGGCGGCTCCGCATGTGGAGAAATTTCAACCAGATCCAATTCTGCTTCTTCTGCCGCGGACAATGCCTCCGCTAAGGTTACGATCCCTATCTGGATCTTATCCCGCCCGATTAAGCGCACTTGTGGTGCCGTAATCTCATCATTGATCCGGTTGCGTTTTCCTTTAACGATATTGTCTCTCCTGTGGTTTTAGGGGTTGGCGGTGAGCGCCACACCTTAGTTTGTGTAACGATTGTACGCCAACAGCAGTGGAATGGAAGAACCAAGCCAAGCACGCGCAGGTGCTACGGCTTACTCGTCGGCTGATTTTAGCCGACCCTCAATCTTAACCCAAGTGCAATGCCCCTGCAATACGTCGTCTGCGCGTGTTAGTCCAAAGCAGTAAGGTCCCCTTTATCCAAAGCTAAAATGTCCCCTTTGCATACCGGAGGGGAAGATGGCAAGGGAGACAATCGTCATGAGTTACCAAGCAGCGGGGCGTGTATCAGTAATTGTATCGGTTCTGCAGCGTCAACTCACCCAGGCTGAGGCAGCCAGCCAGTTGCGCCTAAGTGTAAGACATGTCAGACGCTTGGTACGCGCTTATCGGCTAGCGGGTGTTCAAGGGCTGGTGTCTAAGCACCGCGGTAAACCAGCGCATAACGCGATTGATACGGCGGTACGCAACCACGCGCTTGAATTGGTGCGCACGCGCGATGCACGGCGCTAAGCCGAAAGCGAAAGATGTACTGGGGTTAGGGGTTTGGGGGAAGGGAGTACCGCGTTTAGGTGGGTTAAACACGCCTGTGTTTTTAATTTTTAATAAGGAGCGCCTAACGGCGCATCGTTCGCTGACCGGCATAGACCGGTCAGCGGCACCATGAAATTACCGCTGGAGGGTTCTTCTTCTCCGATACATCAGCGCATTGCCAATAGCAGGCTTCCCCCAATACAAACATTTTTTCTACAAATCTCTCCGCAACTGCCAAGCGCAGCTTGTGCAGTTTGCAGATTAAAATATTAAAGGATCCCAGAGCGTTTCTCGAAGCATTTCCAGTACATTTCTCGAAGCCATTCCAGAGCCTTCCGCCCTGCGCTTTGCTCCCGTGGAGTCGACAAAGGCAACTATGGAGACGCTACAGGAACACATAGCCAAGCTAGGCCGTCCGGTATCGGTGTATAGGGCACCTCGAAAAACTGCGCGAAGCTAGTTTCCCGAGGTGCCCTACACACTCCCGCAGAGTAGGAACAGATATTCTGTTTCCCGTATCAGCGGAAGCTGTCAAAGAACCTATCTATGCAGTTTGACAATACCGAATACCCGCTCTGGGATGTTGGGAAAGGCTACCGCATTCGAGGAGCGACCGCTACCGTATGTTTGGCATTGGACGGCTCGGTTACGCTGCTGTACAAAGGCCGCTCGCTGGCTTTTCGTGCGCTACAACAAAGCGAAGCCCCCATTGGCGATAGCGAACGAGAAGTCGCTACAGTGGCAGGTAGCGCAAGCACGTCAAAGGCAACCACAAAACCCGCATTGGAAGCCTCCTGTTGATCATCCATGGAGAAAACCTACGCAGAAAATCGGCAAATTCAGAAATGTCCCCATGGGGATATTTCTGAATGGGGCAAAAGGGGATATTTTAGCTTGGTGTTGACAAAAAAAATAATGAGGTTGCCAAAGCAAACCTTTGCAGAATATACTGCTCATCCAAATTTAATTATAATGGGAGAGTATGTACCAAATTTCTGGAACGACGCATCATTTGCGGCATTTTCCCATACGGCACCTTGAAAAGCTAGCGAAGCGCGTTCATTCGAGGTAGCCGCAAGCAAACCGCTAGGAGAAGCTGTAGCTTTTCTGTGCGGGGCTTAGGGGCTGGTTCAGCGGGGGTTGGTTTGTGCGTACCACTCAAGATGAGAAGAGGGGTTGGATTAATTTGATGAGTATGAATACTGTTGTTGTAGCAGAGAATCGATATGCCAGATGATAGCCCTTATTTAAGGAACATGTCTGGCGGCGCTAAGGAAATGCACTCGCGGAGTGATGCGGCGGATAGGCTTTGCAGGCCTGCTGGCGTTCAAAGGTATGCCATGAGCGCTCATGGTGTGGACAGGGGCTATGCTTATGCTTAATGCTTATGCCATCGATTCCTGCTACCCCGTATCGTCCAGCCCTGAAACGGCGGGGCTGCTGGCGGGTGGGCTGTCAGATGCTGGCAGGCGTTATGCGTAGCCGCGCTGCCCCGCGACTGTGCCCTCCGTCTGGGTGTCTTGATACCCAGATAGCAACCGCTATGGTGCCTCCTGCCAGCCCAAAGCGAGGGCATCCCGGTGCGTTTCCCAAAGGACCAGTGTTGCTGGTGTTGCTGGTGTTGCTGCTGGGTGTTGCTCCGGTCAATGCGCAGTTGGCATTTACCACTGACTCATACACCTTCGCCAAGGGGCCCCCCAATGCCAATGACGATGACACCGGCAATAACATTGTCATTGGCACCGTAAGCGCCACCGACAGCGGTGGTGTCACTGCGTCAAGTTACGTGCTGACGCAGAACCCCGCCGGGCGCTTTTCGATTACGGCGCGCGGGTCCATTAATCAAGCATTCCGTGCATCCTATAGGTTGCGTGTTGCGGATCGTGAACACCACTATGATTATGTGATGGATACGTCTACCAGCTTTCTCCGGCAATGGGGCACTTGATGCCGCAACTATTCCCTCGCTGCCTAGGTTTTTCCCGCATAGCGCCATCAAGTGCATGGTGGCGCTATGCGGGTGCGGGTTTGCTATTGCTGTGGATAGCGGTGCTGCTGTGTATCCCGCTCCAGGTACGGGCGCAGCCGACGTTTGCCACTACGTTGTACAGTTTTGCTTTTGTCGAGCACCAGGGTAGCGCAGTTATTGTTGGCAGTGTCAGCGCGACGGACGCCGATAGTTACAGTCTGATTGGCGGAGACACCACGCGCTTCAACATCGGCAGTGCTAACGGGGTGGTCAGCTATGTCGGCGATGGCGTAGAAGACGTGACGTATAAACCGAGCTATACCTTGATCGTACGCGCGACTAACGGTGGGGGGGACGTGCAGGCGACAGTCGTGGTTTTGGTTGGGATATGTAATCGGACGTCGATTGTGCGATCACAGATTCTTGGTCAGTTGAGCACTAACCAGTGCGATGAAGTGACCCAGGCACTGTTGCAGGCTATTACCTCTACAGCAACATTGTTTCTCGGTAATCCACTTCCGTTGAAGCCTTGGGATTTTTTAGGTCTGACCAACTTTAGAGGTTCTATAAACCTATTTGGTGGCAACACGACAGTACCGGGGGAAAGCAGTGGGCCTACCGCTCTTCCAGAGGGTGTGTTTTCAGATTTGCATAAGTTGGATAGATTGATTATAGGCAACCTACTGATCCCTTCGCTACCGCAAGGGACATTTGCGGGGCTAAGTAATGTTACCGAAATATATTTAGGTTACGGCAGACTCAGCGCTCTTACGGCGGATACATTTAGCACAACCAAGGTTGGATTTACGCCGATGAGGCATCTGGAGACGCTTGGGCTGATCAACCAACACAATGCAGACACTACTCCTCTAACTAAGACTTTATCTGAGATACCGGATGGGATATTCACCGGAATGACCAGTCTGGAAAGCATAGACCTTTCTCTAAATAGCATAGACTTAGCCGGTCTGTCGGAAGATTTGTTTGCCGGGCTAGAGTCTTTGACGATGTTGGAACTATTCAACCCCAATGTTTCGATAACTGAAGATAACACCGGTAATTATCCAGTTGACATAACAGTACAAGTGGATGGAACCGGCGTACGGGTGGTCAGTTCCCGTGCGGTGACGGAGTTAAACGTCCAATGGGTTGCGAGTGGCGGCAGTGGCAGCGACGAGTCTGGGACAGCGGGAGTTCCGGCAGGTGGAACCACGAGTGCTGCGGTTCAATTTTCTGCAAATGATCATGCAAGCATAAGGTTGGACAGTGCTTCGTTTATTGCCGGCAACACCAACACGGGTGTTGCTTTGAACGTATCCACGGCTTCCTTCTCGTTAGATGTAGCGGCACCGGTGTTTGAGGCGACGAGTTATGCGTTCACGGTGAGCGGTTCGGGGTTGGTGGGGACGGTGGTTGCAACGGATGCAAACGGTGACGCGCTGACGTACGGCCTAGTGAGTGGCGGCAGCGGGGTATTCAGCGTGAGCCCGGCGGACGGCGTGGTGAGCTACAGCGGTGGAATAGTGGCGACGACGGTGAGCTACACGTTGGCAGTGAGTGCACAGGATGTAGGCGGCTTGAGTGCATTGGCGACGGTTGAGGTAGTGGTTTCAGCGACGGCGGTAGCGCCGGCGTTTGTTGGCGCGCCGTACAGCTTCACCCTGGTCGAGAACGATTCCGGGACACCCACCGCTGTGCTCATCGGCACCGTTGTCGCGCGTGACGCCAACGCCGCCAGCGCTTCCCCGAGCTACAGCTTGAGCGCTGGCGAAACCAGCAACTTCAGCGTCAACAGCGCGAGCGGGGTGGTGAGCTACATCGGCACGGGCGAAGACTACGAGACGCGCTCGGATGCGTATACGCTGACGGTACGGGTCACCGATGGCGCGTCCGCCGCGTTGTTCACCACTACCCCGCTGGTGGTTACGGTAACGGACGTGGAAGAGGCGCCGGAGTTTGTTGACGCGCCGTACAGCTTCACGGTGACCGAGGGGCGGTCTGGCACCCAGAGCCCGGTGCTCATCGGCACCGTTGTCGCGCGTGATGCCGACGCCGGCAGCGCTTCCCCGAGCTACAGCTTAAGCGCTGGCGCTACCGACCGCTTCAGTGTGGGCAGCGCGAGCGGGGTGGTGAGTTACATCGGCACGGGCGAGGACTTTGAGACGCGCTCGGATGCGTATACGCTGACGGTACGGGCCACCGATGGTGCGTCCACCGCGGTATTTACCGCTGCCGAGGTGACGGTGCTCATCAGCAACGAAAACGACAACGCACCACTGTTTGCTGCCGCGCCGTACAGCTTCACGGTGCCCGAGGGGCAATCCGGCACCCAGAGCCCGGTGGTCATCGGCAGCGTCAGCGCCAGCGATGCCGATGGTGTCGCCCCGCTCTACAGTTTGAGCGCTGGCGCTACGGAGCGCTTCAGTGTGGGCAGCGCGAGCGGGGTGGTGAGTTACATCGGCACGGGCGAGGACTACGAGACGCGCTCGGATGCGTATACGCTGACGGTACGGGCCACCGATGGCGCGTCCGCCGCGGTATTTACCGCTGCCGAGGTGACGGTGCTGATCAGCAACGAAAACGACAACGCGCCGCTGTTTGCTGCCGCGCCGTACAGCTTCACGGTGCCCGAGGGGCAATCCGGCACCCAGAGCCCGGTGGTCATCGGCAGCGTTAGCGCCAGCGATGCCGATGGTGTCGTCCCGCGCTACAGTTTGAGCGCTGGCGCTACGGAGCGCTTCAGTGTGGGCAGCGCGAGCGGGGTGGTGAGTTACATCGGCACGGGCGAGGACTACGAGACGCGCTCGGATGCGTATACGCTGACGGTACGGGCCACCGATGGCGCGTCCGCTGCGGTATTTACCGCTGCGCTGGCGCTACGGAGCGCTTCAGTGTGGGCAGCGCGAGCGGGGTGGTGAGTTACATCGGCACGGGCGAGGACTACGAGACGCGCTCGGATGCGTATACGCTGACGGTACGGGCCACCGATGGCGCGTCTGCTGCGGTATTTACCGCTGCCGAGGTGACGGTGCTGATCAGCAACGAAAACGACAACGCGCCGCTGTTTGCTGCCGCGCCGTACAGCTTCACGGTGCCCGAGGGGCAATCCGGCACCCAGAGCCCGGTGGTCATCGGCAGCGTCAGCGCCAGCGATGCCGATGGTGTCGCCCCGCTCTACAGTTTGAGCGCTGGCGCTACGGAGCGCTTCAGTGTGGGCAGCGCGAGCGGGGTGGTGAGTTACATCGGCACGGGCGAGGACTTTGAGACGCGCTCGGATGCGTATACGCTGACGGTACGGGCCACCGATGGCGCGTCTGCTGCGGTATTTACCGCTGCCGAGGTGACGGTGCTGATCAGCAACGAAAACGACAACGCGCCGCTGTTTGCTGCCGCGCTGTACAGCTTCACGGTGCCCGAGGGGCAATCCGGCACCCAGAGCCCGGTGGTCATCGGCAGCGTCAGCGCCAGCGATGCCGATGGTGTCGCCCCGCTCTACAGTTTGAGCGCTGGCGCTACGGAGCGCTTCAGTGTGGGCAGCGCGAGCGGGGTGGTGAGTTACATCGGCACGGGCGAGGACTTTGAGACGCGCTCGGATGCGTATACGTTGGAGGTGAGCGCACGGGATGCAGGGGGCTTGAGCGCTTCGGCTACCGTCACGGTGCTGATCAGCAACGAAAACGACAACGCGCCGCTGTTTGCTGCCGCGCTGTACAGCTTCACGGTGCCCGAGGGGCAATCCGGCACCCAGAGCCCGGTGGTCATCGGCAGCGTCAGCGCCAGCGATGCCGACGGTGTCGCCCCGCTCTACAGTTTGAGCGCTGGCGCTACGGAGCGCTTCAGTGTGGGCAGCGCGAGCGGGGTGGTGAGCTACATCGGCACGGGCGAGGACTTTGAGACGCGCTCGGATGCGTATACGCTGACGGTACGGGCCACCGATGGCGCGTCTGCTGCGGTATTTACCGCTGCCGAGGTGACGGTGCTGATCAGCAACGAAAACGACAACGCGCCGTTGTTTGCTGCCGCGCCGTACAGCTTCACGGTGCCCGAGGGGCAATCCGGCACCCAGAGCCCGGTGGTCATCGGCAGCGTCAGTGCCAGCGATGCCGATGGTGTCGCCCCGCTCTACAGTTTGAGCGCTGGCGCTACGGAGCGCTTCAGTGTGGGCAGCGCGAGCGGGGTGGTGAGTTACATCGGCACGGGCGAGGACTACGAGACGCGCTCGGATGCGTATACGCTGACGGTACGGGCCACCGATGGCGCGTCCGCCGCGGTATTTATCGCTGCCGAGGTGACGGTGCTGATCAGCAACGAAAACGACAACGCGCCGCTGTTTGCTGCCGCGCCGTACAGCTTCACGGTGCCCGAGGGGCAATCCGGCACCCAGAGCCCGGTGGTCATCGGCAGCGTCAGCGCCAGCGATGCCGATGGTGTCGCCCCGCTCTACAGTTTGAGCGCTGGCGCTACGGAGCGCTTCAGTGTGGGCAGCGCGAGCGGGGTGGTGAGTTACATCGGCACGGGCGAGGACTACGAGACGCGCTCGGATGCGTATACGCTGACGGTACGGGCCACCGATGGCGCGTCCGCCGCGGTATTTACCGCTGCCGAGGTGACGGTGCTGATCAGCAACGAAAACGACAACGCGCCGCTGTTTGCTGCCGCGCCGTACAGCTTCACGGTGCCCGAGGGGCAATCCGGCACCCAGAGCCCGGTGGTCATCGGCAGCGTCAGTGCCAGCGATGCCGATGGTGTCGCCCCGCTCTACAGTTTGAGCGCTGGCGCTACGGAGCGCTTCAGTGTGGGCAGCGCGAGCGGGGTGGTGAGCTACATCGGCACGGGCGAGGACTTTGAGACGCGCTCGGATGCGTATACGCTGACGGTACGGGCCACCGATGGCGCGTCCGCTGCGGTATTTACCGCTGCCGAGGTGACGGTGCTGATCAGCAACGAAAACGACAACGCGCCGCTGTTTGCTGCCGCGCCGTACAGCTTCACGGTGCCCGAGGGGCAATCCGGCACCCAGAGCCCGGTGGTCATCGGCAGCGTCAGCGCCAGCGATGCCGACGGTGTCGCCCCGCTCTACAGTTTGAGCGCTGGCGCTACGGAGCGCTTCAGTGTGGGCAGCGCGAGCGGGGTGGTGAGTTACATCGGCACGGGCGAGGACTTTGAGACGCGCTCGGATGCGTATACGCTGACGGTACGGGCCACCGATGGCGCGTCTGCTGCGGTATTTACCGCTGCCGAGGTGACGGTGCTGATCAGCAACGAAAACGACAACGCGCCGCTGTTTGCTGCCGCGCCGTACAGCTTCACGGTGCCCGAGGGGCAATCCGGCACCCAGAGCCCGGTGGTCATCGGCAGCGTCAGCGCCAGCGATGCCGATGGTGTCGCCCCGCTCTACAGTTTGAGCGCTGGCGCTACGGAGCGCTTCAGTGTGGGCAGCGCGAGCGGGGTGGTGAGTTACATCGGCACGGGCGAGGACTTTGAGACGCGCTCGGATGCGTATACGCTGACGGTACGGGCCACCGATGGCGCGTCCGCCGCGGTATTTACCGCTGCCGAGGTGACGGTGCTGATCAGCAACGAAAACGACAACGCGCCGCTGTTTGCTGCCGCGCCGTACAGCTTCACGGTGCCCGAGGGGCAATCCGGCACCCAGAGCCCGGTGGTCATCGGCAGCGTCAGCGCCAGCGATGCCGACGGTGTCGCCCCGCTCTACAGTTTGAGCGCTGGCGCTACGGAGCGCTTCAGTGTGGGCAGCGCGAGCGGGGTGGTGAGTTACATCGGCACGGGCGAGGACTTTGAGACGCGCTCGGATGCGTATACGCTGACGGTACGGGCCACCGATGGCGCGTCCGCCGCGGTATTTACCGCTGCCGAGGTGACGGTGCTGATCAGCAACGAAAACGACAACGCGCCGCTGTTTGCTGCCGCGCCGTACAGCTTCACGGTGCCCGAGGGGCAATCCGGCACCCAGAGCCCGGTGGTCATCGGCAGCGTCAGCGCCAGCGATGCCGATGGTGTCGCCCCGCTCTACAGTTTGAGCGCTGGCGCTACGGAGCGCTTCAGTGTGGGCAGCGCGAGCGGGGTGGTGAGCTACATCGGCACGGGCGAGGACTTTGAGACGCGCTCGGATGCGTATACGCTGACGGTACGGGCCACCGATGGCGCGTCCGCCGCGGTATTTACCGCTGCCGAGGTGACGGTGCTGATCAGCAACGAAAACGACAACGCGCCGCTGTTTGCTGCCGCGCCGTACAGCTTCACGGTGCCCGAGGGGCAATCCGGCACCCAGAGCCCGGTGGTCATCGGCAGCGTCAGCGCCAGCGATGCCGATGGTGTCGCCCCGCTCTACAGTTTGAGCGCTGGCGCTACGGAGCGCTTCAGTGTGGGCAGCGCGAGCGGGGTGGTGAGTTACATCGGCACGGGCGAGGACTACGAGACGCGCTCGGATGCGTATACGCTGACGGTACGGGCCACCGATGGCGCGTCCGCTGCGGTATTTACCGCTGCCGAGGTGACGGTGCTGATCAGCAACGAAAACGACAACGCGCCGCTGTTTGCTGCCGCGCCGTACAGCTTCACGGTGCCCGAGGGGCAATCCGGCACCCAGAGCCCGGTGGTCATCGGCAGCGTCAGCGCCAGCGATGCCGATGGTGTCGCCCGCTCTACAGTTTGAGCGCTGGCGCTACGGAGCGCTTCAGTGTGGGCAGCGCGAGCGGGGTGGTGAGTTACATCGGCACGGGCGAGGACTACGAGACGCGCTCGGATGCGTATACGCTGACGGTACGGGCCACCGATGGCGCGTCCGCCGCGGTATTTACCGCTGCCGAGGTGACGGTGCTGATCAGCAACGAAAACGACAACGCGCCGCTGTTTGCTGCCGCGCCGTACAGCTTCACGGTGCCCGAGGGGCAATCCGGCACCCAGAGCCCGGTGGTCATCGGCAGCGTCAGCGCCAGCGATGCCGATGGTGTCGCCCCGCTCTACAGTTTGAGCGCTGGCGCTACGGAGCGCTTCAGTGTGGGCAGCGCGAGCGGGGTGGTGAGTTACATCGGCACGGGCGAGGACTACGAGACGCGCTCGGATGCGTATACGCTGACGGTACGGGCCACCGATGGCGCGTCCGCCGCGGTATTTACCGCTGCCGAGGTGACGGTGCTGATCAGCAACGAAAACGACAACGCGCCGCTGTTTGCTGCCGCGCCGTACAGCTTCACGGTGCCCGAGGGGCAATCCGGCACCCAGAGCCCGGTGGTCATCGGCAGCGTCAGCGCCAGCGATGCCGATGGTGTCGCCCCGCTCTACAGTTTGAGCGCTGGCGCTACGGAGCGCTTCAGTGTGGGCAGCGCGAGCGGGGTGGTGAGCTACATCGGCACGGGCGAGGACTTTGAGACGCGCTCGGATGCGTATACGCTGACGGTACGGGCCACCGATGGCGCGTCCGCTGCGGTATTTACCGCTGCCGAGGTGACGGTGCTGATCAGCAACGAAAACGACAACGCGCCGTTGTTTGCTGCCGCGCCGTACAGCTTCACGGTGCCCGAGGGGCAATCCGGCACCCAGAGCCCGGTGGTCATCGGCAGCGTCAGCGCCAGCGATGCCGATGGTGTCGCCCCGCTCTACAGTTTGAGCGCTGGCGCTACGGAGCGCTTCAGTGTGGGCAGCGCGAGCGGGGTGGTGAGTTACATCGGCACGGGCGAGGACTACGAGACGCGCTCGGATGCGTATACGCTGACGGTACGGGCCACCGATGGCGCGTCCGCCGCGGTATTTACCGCTGCCGAGGTGACGGTGCTGATCAGCAACGAAAACGACAACGCGCCGCTGTTTGCTGCCGCGCCGTACAGCTTCACGGTGCCCGAGGGGCAATCCGGCACCCAGAGCCCGGTGGTCATCGGCAGCGTCAGCGCCAGCGATGCCGATGGTGTCGCCCCGCTCTACAGTTTGAGCGCTGGCGCTACGGAGCGCTTCAGTGTGGGCAGCGCGAGCGGGGTGGTGAGTTACATCGGCACGGGCGAGGACTACGAGACGCGCTCGGATGCGTATACGCTGACGGTACGGGCCACCGATGGCGCGTCCGCTGCGGTATTTACCGCTGCCGAGGTGACGGTGCTGATCAGCAACGAAAACGACAACGCGCCGCTGTTTGCTGCCGCGCTGTACAGCTTCACGGTGCCCGAGGGGCAATCCGGCACCCAGAGCCCGGTGGTCATCGGCAGCGTCAGCGCCAGCGATGCCGATGGTGTCGCCCCGCTCTACAGTTTGAGCGCTGGCGCTACGGAGCGCTTCAGTGTGGGCAGCGCGAGCGGGGTGGTGAGTTACATCGGCACGGGCGAGGATTACGAGACGCGCTCGGATGCGTATACGCTGACGGTACGGGCCACCGATGGCGCGTCCGCCGCGGTATTTACCGCTGCCGAGGTGACGGTGCTGATCAGCAACGAAAACGACAACGCGCCGCTGTTTGCTGCCGCGCCGTACAGCTTCACGGTGCCCGAGGGGCAATCCGGCACCCAGAGCCCGGTGGTCATCGGCAGCGTCAGCGCCAGCGATGCCGATGGTGTCGCCCCGCTCTACAGTTTGAGCGCTGGCGCTACGGAGCGCTTCAGTGTGGGCAGCGCGAGCGGGGTGGTGAGCTACATCGGCACGGGCGAGGACTACGAGACGCGCTCGGATGCGTATACGCTGACGGTACGGGCCACCGATGGCGCGTCTGCTGCGGTATTTACCGCTGCCGAGGTGACGGTGCTGATCAGCAACGAAAACGACAACGCGCCGCTGTTTGCTGCCGCGCTGTACAGCTTCACGGTGCCCGAGGGGCAATCCGGCACCCAGAGCCCGGTGGTCATCGGCAGCGTCAGCGCCAGCGATGCCGACGGTGTCGCCCCGCTCTACAGTTTGAGCGCTGGCGCTACGGAGCGCTTCAGTGTGGGCAGCGCGAGCGGGGTGGTGAGTTACATAGGCACGGGCGAGGACTACGAGACGCGCTCGGATGCGTATACGCTGACGGTACGGGCCACCGATGGCGCGTCTGCTGCGGTATTTACCGCTGCCGAGGTGACGGTGCTGATCAGCAACGAAAACGACAACGCGCCGCTGTTTGCTGCCGCGCTGTACAGCTTCACGGTGCCCGAGGGGCAATCCGGCACCCAGAGCCCGGTGGTCATCGGCAGCGTCAGCGCCAGCGATGCCGACGGTGTCGCCCCGCTCTACAGTTTGAGCGCTGGCGCTACGGAGCGCTTCAGTGTGGGCAGCGCGAGCGGGGTGGTGAGTTACATCGGCACGGGCGAGGACTACGAGACGCGCTCGGATGCGTATACGCTGACGGTACGGGCCACCGATGGCGCGTCCGCCGCAGTATTTACCGCTGCCGAGGTGACGGTGCTGATCAGCAACGAAAACGACAACGCGCCGCTGTTTGCTGCCGCGCCGTACAGCTTCACGGTGCCCGAGGGGCAATCCGGCACCCAGAGCCCGGTGGTCATCGGCAGCGTCAGCGCCAGCGATGCCGATGGTGTCGCCCCGCTCTACAGTTTGAGCGCTGGCGCTACGGAGCGCTTCAGTGTGGGCAGCGCGAGCGGGGTGGTGAGTTACATCGGCACGGGCGAGGATTACGAGACGCGCTCGGATGCGTATACGCTGACGGTACGGGCCACCGATGGCGCGTCCGCCGCGGTATTTACCGCTGCCGAGGTGACGGTGCTGATCAGCAACGAAAACGACAACGCGCCACTGTTTGCTGCCGCGCTGTACAGCTTCACGGTGCCCGAGGGGCAATTCGGCACCCAGAGCCCGGTGGTCATCGGCAGCGTCAGCGCCAGCGATGCCGACGGTGTCGCCCCGCTCTACAGTTTGAGCGCTGGCGCTACGGAGCGCTTCAGTGTGGGCAGCGCGAGCGGGGTGGTGAGCTACATCGGCACGGGCGAGGACTTTGAGACGCGCTCGGATGCGTATACGCTGACGGTACGGGCCACCGATGGCGCGTCTGCTGCGGTATTTACCGCTGCCGAGGTGACGGTGCTGATCAGCAACGAAAACGACAACGCGCCACTGTTTGCTGCCGCGCTGTACAGCTTCACGGTGCCCGAGGGGCAATTCGGCACCCAGAGCCCGGTGGTCATCGGCAGCGTCAGCGCCAGCGATGCCGACGGTGTCGCCCCGCTCTACAGTTTGAGCGCTGGCGCTACGGAGCGCTTCAGTGTGGGCAGCGCGAGCGGGGTGGTGAGTTACATCGGCACGGGCGAGGATTACGAGACGCGCTCGGATGCGTATACGCTGACGGTACGGGCCACCGATGGCGCGTCCGCCGCGGTATTTACCGCTGCCGAGGTGACGGTGCTGATCAGCAACGAAAACGACAACGCGCCGCTGTTTGCTGCCGCGCCGTACAGCTTCACGGTGCCCGAGGGGCAATCCGGCACCCAGAGCCCGGTGGTCATCGGCAGCGTCAGCGCCAGCGATGCCGATGGTGTCGCCCCGCTCTACAGTTTGAGCGCTGGCGCTACGGAGCGCTTCAGTGTGGGCAGCGCGAGCGGGGTGGTGAGTTACATCGGCACGGGCGAGGACTTTGAGACGCGCTCGGATGCGTATACGCTGACGGTACGGGCCACCGATGGCGCGTCTGCTGCGGTATTTACCGCTGCCGAGGTGACGGTGCTGATCAGCAACGAAAACGACAACGCGCCGCTGTTTGCTGCCGCGCTGTACAGCTTCACGGTGAATGCTGCGGGATTGGTGGGGACGGTGGTTGCAACGGATGCAAACGGCGGCACGCCGAGCTACAGCCTAGTGAGTGGCGGCAGCGGGGTATTCAGCGTGGGTGAGACAAGCGGGGTTGTCGAGCACAGCGGCGATACGGTGTCTACGGCGATGAGCTACACGTTGGTGGTGAGTGCACAGGATGCAGGTGGCTTGAGTGCATCGGCGATGGTCGAGGTAGTGGTTACGGCAACGGCGGTAGCACCGGCGTTTGCCGAGACGAGTTATGTGTTCACGGTGAATGCTGCGGGGTTGATGGGGACGGTGGTTGCAACGGATGCAAACGGCGGCACGCTGAGCTACAGCCTAGTGAGTGGCGGCAGCGGGGTATTCAGTGTGGTTGCGGCGAGCGGCGTGGTGAGCTACAGCGGCGATACGGTGTCTACGACGGTGAGCTACACGTTGGTGGTGAGTGCGCAGGATGCAGGCGGTTTGAGCGTCACGGCGGCGGTGACGGTCGAGGTGACGGCGATAGTGAACACGGCCCCTGCGTTTGAGGCGGCGCGTTATACGTTCAGCATTAATGATACGGAGACGCTGCTGGGGAGCGTTCAAGCAATGGATGCGGATGGTGATGTGCTGATCTACAGTTTGGTGAGTGGCGGCAGCGAGGTATTCAGTGTGGCGGCGGCGAGCGGTGTGATTGAGTACAACGGTGGGGCGGTTGCCAATGATATGAGCTACATACTAGTGGTGAGCGCCAGCGATGGAGAGGGACTGAGTGCATCGGCGGTGGTGCTGGCGACGGTGCGTCCGACGGTGGTAATGGGCACGCGCACCCAAAGGGTGGCCGCTGTGTTAGCCGGTGTGGGACGTGATGCGGTGATTAATGCGGCGGCTGTGTTCGAAGGCCGATTCGATGCGGGGCAGCATATCACTGTATCGGGGAACGCGCTGAAGCTGAAGCACTGGGCGAATGGTGCGCGAGCGAGCGAGTTAACCGATCAATGGGGCGGGCGCTTGGAGCGTCAGTGGGCGCAGTTGAGCCGCTGGATGGATTGGGATTACGTGCAGCGTAGCGGGGAGTGGAGTGGGAAGGAGCGCGAGCTTTCCGGTGACTTTGGTTTAGGCAAGCGCTGGGAACGGCTTGAGGCGGATTGGCAGCGGCAGTTTGATGGGTATCGGGCGCAATGGAATAAATTCCGCAAAGGGCTAGTGAGCGGCAGTTCATTCCTGATGCCGTTGGGGGCCTCGGAGGGGGGTGCGTCGGCTGGTCTTATGGGATGGACGGTATGGGGCAGAGGTCACGCCAGTGGGTATGAGCGGGTGAGTGATGGACTGCGCTTGAAGGGGCGGTCGTTGTCGGGGTATCTGGGAGCCGACTACCAAGCGACGAAGGCGTTGCTGCTGGGGGTGGCGCTGTCGCACAGCACAAGTGAGGGGCATTCCGAGCAGGCGGCTGACGGTACGGGGCGCATTGATGTAGATACGGCGATGGCGGCGGTATGGCCGTATGCGAATTGGGATTCTGGTGCTGGTTTGAGTTTCTGGGGCGCGCTTGGGCACGGGACGGGGACAGCCGAGCTCGATGATCGTGATGAGCAGGATGGCGTACGAGAGACGGATGTTGAAATGTCTGCCGTGCTGTTTGGCGTGAAGCGCCGGTTGTTATCGCTGGGCGGTGTACGGGTCAGCGTGAAAGCGGATGGATTTGTCGTAGCGATGGAATCGGATGCAGTTGTTGGTTATCTGAACGCGACGAATTCGGATGTGCATCAATTGCGCTTGGCGTTGTCAGCAAACAATCGCTGGCGGCTGAGCAAGACGGCTCGCAGCCGAGCGGGCGTTGAGCTTGGTGTGCGTGCCGATGGCGGGGACGCGGTCAAAGGCCAGGGATTGGATATAGGCGCGCAAGTGGGTTATAGCGATGCGGCGCTGGGACTTGCGGTGAGTTCACGGGTGCGGTTGTTGGTGGCGCACAGTGAGGATTACCACGAGTGGGGTCTGGATGCGATCTTCGAGCTGAAGCCGGGGTTGCTGGGACGCGGCTTAGCGCTGAAGCTGATTCCGCGTTGGGGGCAGGTAACGCAGGCCAACAAGCTGTGGGCGGATGGAATTACAGCGCTGCGGCGCACCAACACCAGTGGGCGCGGGTTGGCACCGGATCGGGCGCAGTTGTTGTTGAGCTACGGATTGGGTTACGGCGGCGTTGAGCTGCGGCCTTATACCTCCGTGGTGATGCGGCGTGATACGAAGTCGGATATGAGCCTTGGTGTGAAGCTGAACAAAGGCAGGCTGCAGTTTTCGTTGTTTGGCAACCAGGTGCGTGACTTTGGGGCCAGCGGGATGCTCCGCTGGTGAGTGAAGAAGCTCGGGGGAATTCAAGACACGCAGGAATGTTTGACAGCTTAGTGCAGCGCTTTAGCTACTTTCGGCTACCGGCCGCTAAAGCAAACGGGCCGCCGTGGGTTTTTGGTAGTGATTTATTAAGAGTCATGTGCTACGGTTAGCAACCAACGTTACCCAGCCTCGGGTGACGGGAGTAAACGAATTAAAAAGATAGGGGTTTGAGCGCTATCAGGCAGCAGAACCTAATAGTACGTCGTTGATAAGACGCGGGGTACAAATTATTTCACTCAGAATCTCACCTTGAATAGAACATCATGCCTTGGAATAAATATATCATTTGTGCTTTGTTGCCGTCTGTAGTATTCAGCGCCGCTGCTGCAGGCGAAGAAAATAAGCCTTTGAGCACTGCTGAATGCATCATTGCTGGTGCTGCTTCTGGAGCGATCGCAGGAGCCGGACTAGGGGTGTTAGGTAGTGGTCTTTTTGGTGCGGGGGCAGCACTGATAGTGGCTGCGAGCCATCAGTGCCAAGATGAAGATCAGTTGACTACCGGCCCAACCGATAGTGATCAGGATGGAGTGTTGGATTACCTTGACCGTTGTCCTAGCACACCTGTTGGAGCAGTGGTGGATTCCAAGGGCTGCTTGCCTGACAGTGATGGTGATGGGGTGCTCGATTACCTTGACCGTTGCCATGACACCCCATACCCTGCAGCAGTGGATTCTAAAGGCTGCTTGCTTGACAGTGATGGTGATGGCGTTGCTGATTACTACGATCGCTGCCCTGATACACCATACGGGGTTGCCGTGGATAGAGCGGGTTGCCCCCTTGACAGTGATGGTGATGGCGTGCCTGATTATCTTGACGCGTGCCCCAATACCCCACAAGGTACTCTGGTGCGTAACAACGGTTGCCCCTATGATTCCGATAACGATGGTGTCTATGATGGCATTGACCGCTGTCCTGATACCCCACAAGGGGCTCAGGTTGATACGGTTGGCTGTGAGTTAGATCAGCAGCCAGTTATTCCAGCACCATTGATTTCTTACAATATAAACTTTGAGTTCGATAGCACTGAATTGAGTGCATCATCAAAGGCGATACTCGATCAAGCGGTCAATGCGCTAAGCCAAGATGCCGAGTTGGTGATGGTCATAACGGGGCATGCGGACGCGATTGGCAGCGAAAAATATAACCTTAATCTGTCGCTACGGCGGGCGCGTGCGGCGGGCGAGTATCTGCGCAGTCGAGGTATAAATGGAGATCGGATCACCGAAGAGGGACGTGGAGAATCTGAGCCATTGGCATCAAATGATACTAAAGAAGGGCGTGCGGTTAATCGAAGAGTGGTGTTGTTGATGCAATAAAGCCGCTGGTGTTTCAGCATACTGGTGTGGTGACTTACTTAAAAAGCCGTCGCTCCGCAGTTCGCTGGTGCTGTGCTGGACCAGCGGGCTGCTTTCCATGGCATGCAGAGGGCGGTGGCACTGAAAAGCAGTGTAACCATTAAAGCGATAATGCCTTCTTCAGACTATCAAGCGTTGCTGCCTCATCTGAAGGCTTTGACGGTGGCTGCTGGGCGTGAAATCCTATCCGTTTACGAGACTGATTTTGCGATAAAGTTCAAATCGGATCGTTCGCCGGTGACCAGCGCGGATCTGAGCGCGGATAATCTTATCCATGAGGGATTGCGTGCTTGCGCGCCAGAGATTACCGTGATCTCTGAGGAACGCTTCAGCCAACAGGAGCCTCTGTCCATCGCTGACGCTCCGTTTTTCCTTGTCGATCCGTTGGATGGAACGCGTAGCTTTGTCCAGCGCAATGGAGAGTTCACGGTCAATATAGCCCTCATTGAGAATGCCAAACCGGTTATTGGAGTGGTGCATGTACCGGTTTCTGGCACTACCTACTGGACAGATGGGATGGTCGCCTACCGGTTGTGTCAGGGTGAAGCAGCACCTTCGTCGATACAATGCCGTCAGCCGCCTCCCGCGGGTCTTACCTCAATCAGCAGCCGTAATCATCCTGATCCCCGGATGCGCGACTACCTTGATCAATTCCATATTGCTGAGACAATTGTATCTGGATCTTCACTGAAGCTATGTCGGATTGCTGAGGGTGCTGCCGATCTGTACCCTCGTTTTGGGCGCACGATGGAATGGGACACGGCGGCCGGGCACGCCATACTTGACGCCGCGGGTGGTGTGATATGTACGTTGGATGGGAGCGTCTTAGGGTACTGCAAGCCTGGTTTTTGCAATCCTGATTTTGTCGCCAAAGGGCCGGGAGTGCAGCCAGCTAGCGCTCAATAAGTAGGGGATTCAGGTTACCGGAAGTAAAAAATCCTGTGATGCTCGGCGCAGCAGTTGCAATCGCTGTCGTTTCGCAGTTTGCGCGCCAAGAACCCGTTTAAGCGTGTTTGCCAA
>OZ244957.1:0-1072500 GCA_965222535.1 Gammaproteobacteria bacterium | reverse complement strand
TAAGCAAGGTCTTGAACAGTTTTGTACTTTGTTGCTTCTGGCGCAGTTCAGTTTTAGTCGAATGACTGAACAGTGTGGTTGTCGCAGGGACTGTTTGAGGTTATATAGTCAAATGAATAAGCGCACAGGGTGGATGCCTTGGCGACAACAGGCGATGAAGGACGTAGTAGCCTGCGATAAGCCTCGGGGAGCTGGCAAACAAGCTTTGATCCGGGGATGTCCGAATGGGGAAACCTAATCTGGATAACCAGATTATCAACACCTGAATTCATAGGGTGTTGATGCGAACCCAGGGAACTGAACCATCTAAGTACCTGGAGGAAAAGAAATCAAATGAGATTCCCTTAGTAGCGGCGAGCGAACCGGGAACAGCCAGCACTCTTTAGCAACAAACTTAGTAGAAGGTTTTGGAAAATTCCGCCATAGAGGGTGATAGCCCCGTATGCGAAAAGTTTGTTGTGGAACTAAGTGTGCAACAAGTAGGGCGGGACACGTGTTATCCTGTCTGAAGATGGGGGGACCATCCTCCAAGGCTAAATACTCGTTGTCGACCGATAGTGAACCAGTACCGTGAGGGAAAGGTGAAAAGAACCCCTGTCAGGGGAGTGAAATAGAATCTGAAACCGTGTGCGTACAAGCAGTGGGAGCCTTAAGTTAACACTGGCTGGGAAGATTTATCTTTCCAACCGTGGAGACTGGGGTGACCGCGTACCTTTTGTATAATGGGTCAGCGACTTACTTCTCAGTGGCAAGCTTAACCGTGTAGGGGAGGCGTAGGGAAACCGAGTCTTAATAGGGCGCATCAGTCGCTGGGAGTAGACCCGAAACCGGGCGATCTAGCCATGGCCAGGGTGAAGGTGCGGTAACACGCACTGGAGGCCCGAACCGGGAGATGTTGAAAAATCTTCGGATGAGCTGTGGCTAGGAGTGAAAGGCTAATCAAGCCCGGAGATAGCTGGTTCTCCCCGAAAGCTATTTAAGTAGCGCCTCGTGTCTCACTCTCGGGGGTAGAGCACTGTTTCGGCTAGGGGGCCATCCCGGCTTACCAAACCGATGCAAACTCCGAATACCGAGAAGTGCAATCACGGGAGACAGACGGCGGGTGCTAACGTCCGTCGTCGAAAGGGAAACAACCCAGACCGCCAGCTAAGGCCCCCAAATTACAGTTAAGTGGGAAACGATGTGGGAAGGCATAAACAGCCAGGAGGTTGGCTTAGAAGCAGCCATCCTTTAAAGAAAGCGTAATAGCTCACTGGTCGAGTCGTCCTGCGCGGAAGATTTAACGGGGCTTAAACTGTATGCCGAAGCTGCGGATGCAAGTATTTTACTTGCATGGTAGGGGAGCGTTCCGTAAGCCGTTGAAGGTGTGCTGTGAAGCATGCTGGAGGTATCGGAAGTGCGAATGCTGACATGAGTAACGATAAAACGGGTGAAAAACCCGTTCGCCGAAAGCCCAAGGGTTCCTGCGCAACGCTATTCGGCGCAGGGTGAGTCGGCCCCTAAGGCGAGGCCGAAAGGCGTAGTCGATGGGGAACCGGTTAATATTCCGGTACCTCCTACTACTGCGATGGGGGGACGGAGAAGGCTAGATCATCCGGGTGTTGGATGTCCCGGTTTAAGCGCGTAGGGAGCACCGCTAGGCAAATCCGGCAGTGCAATCCTGAGACGTGATGACGAACTCTGTCTTCGGATAGAGGAAGTGATTAATGCCATGCTTCCAGGAAAAGCCTCTAAGCTACAGGTAGTAGGGGACCGTACCCCAAACCGACACAGGTGGGCAGGGCGAGAATCCCAAGGCGTATGAGACAACCCTCGTGAAGGAACTAGGCAAAATAGCACCGTAACTTCGGGAGAAGGTGTGCCTTTGGTGGTGAAAGAACGTGGCAACATGCTTCTGGAGCTACTGGAGGCCGCAGTGTCCAGGTGGCTGCGACTGTTTACTAAAAACATAGCACTCTGCGAACTCGTAAGAGGATGTATAGGGTGTGACGCCTGCCCGGTGCCGGAAGGTTAATTGATGGGGTTAGCCCGTTAGGGCGAAGCTCTTGATCGAAGCCCCGGTAAACGGCGGCCGTAACTATAACGGTCCTAAGGTAGCGAAATTCCTTGTCGGGTAAGTTCCGACCTGCACGAATGGCGTAACGATGGCCACGCTGTCTCCACGAGGGGCTCAGTGAAATTGAAATCGCTGTGAAGATGCAGCGTACCTGCGGCTAGACGGAAAGACCCCGTGAACCTTTACTACAACTTCACACTGGTTTGTGGATATGCTTGTGTAGGATAGGTGGGAGGCAGTGAAGCGAAGACGCCAGTTTTCGTGGAGCCATCCTTGAAATACCACCCTAGTGTATTTGTAGATCTAACCTAGGACCGTTATCCGGTTCAGGAACAGTGTGTGGTGGGTAGTTTGACTGGGGCGGTCTCCTCCTAAAGAGTAACGGAGGAGCGCGAAGGTACTCTCAGCACGGTCGGAAATCGTGCGTTGCGTGTAAAGGCAGAAGAGTGCTTGACTGCGAGACAGACAAGTCGAGCAGGTGGGAAACCAGGCCTTAGTGATCCGGTGGCTCCAAATGGAAGGGCCATCGCTCAACGGATAAAAGGTACTCCGGGGATAACAGGCTAATACCGCCCAAGAGTTCATATCGACGGCGGTGTTTGGCACCTCGATGTCGGCTCATCACATCCTGGGGCTGTAGCCGGTCCCAAGGGTATGGCTGTTCGCCATTTAAAGTGGTACGCGAGCTGGGTTTAGAACGTCGTGAGACAGTTCGGTCCCTATCTACCGCAGGCGTTGGAGATTTGAAGGGAGCTGCTCCTAGTACGAGAGGACCGGAGTGGACGTACCTCTGGTGTTCCGGTTGTCACGCCAGTGGCATTGCCGGGTAGCTATGTACGGACGGGATAACTGCTGAAAGCATCTAAGCGGGAAGCCTCCCCTAAGATAAGATCTCCCGGATCCTAGAGATCCCTAAAGGAACCTTGAAGACTACGAGGTTGATAGGCTGGGTGTGGAAGCGCGGTAACGCGTGCAGCTAACCAGTACTAATTTTCCGTGCGGTTTGACTATATAACACTCAAGCAGTTCTGCGTGTTGTTGTGCTTTTGAGGCGTACCCTAGTAGTCATCGCTGGCGGCTGATGTATCGGCTGTAGCGGTGCTTTACCAGCATTTGCGACCACTACTCTCTTCCTGATCTGAAAAGTTGCAGTTTTTGCCCGGTGACCATAGCGAGCGGGAACCACCCGACCCCATTCCGAACTCGGAAGTGAAAACGCTCAGCGCCGATGATAGTGTGGGGTTTCCCCATGTGAAAGTAGGTCAACATCGGGCATTTCTTCATACCTGAAAGCCTCCTTCAAACCCTTCTATGTGAAGATTGAAGGAGGCTTTTCTGTTTTCTGCCGGGTATTTATGTACAAATCAATCTTGGCTACGACTCATGGCTTTTGTCTACAGGGCACCTCGGAAAACCAGCGAAGCTGGTTTTCCGAGGTGCCCTTAGCTGCATATTTAATGTTCTCGCAATAAGTCGTCTACGGCGATAAGTAGAATTCCGGAGCTAAAATAATATTCATAAATATCAATAGGTTATGGATTAGCTACGAGCATTCATAACGCCAAAAACAGGCTGAATGGGACTTCTTGCGAAACTATCACATTTAGTATGCGTGTATTTCACACTACAGCTTCTTAAAATATATGAGGTGTTTTACTTATGATTATTATTATTGTTTATCACAGCGGTTATGGACATACTCAGAAACAAGCTGAAGCTGTGCTTTCTGGATTGATAGGAGATTCCGATGTAGAAGCTACACTCCTCCCCATCGATACAGAAGGAAATATATCTGATGATGGCTGGGAATTATTGGCGAATGCTGACACAATTGTATTTGGTTCTCCAACGTATATGGGAACCGTTTCATGGCAATTTAAAAAATTTGCTGACACATCAAGCAAACAGTGGTTTGGGCAAGAATGGAAGGATAAACTTGTTGCGGGATTTACCAATTCATCAACAATGAATGGGGATAAACTATCCACTCTTCATTATATGTATACGCTGTCTATGCAACATTCGATGATTTGGATAAGCACGGGTATGATGCCAGCCAGTGATAAAGCCGCGCAACGAAATGATATTAATTATCTGGGTTCATTTGCTGGCTTGATGGCTCAGTCACCTTCTGATGCAAGTGTTGATGAAGGACCTTTGCCGGGAGATCTTGCAACGGCAAAAAAATTCGGAGAGAGAATAGCCCATATTTCAGCGCGGTGGGTAGATAAACACAGCTAACAAGCGCAATGGCAAAAAGCGCCGTTCCTTCGTCGCTCTGCTTTTTGCTGTCGAGTATGTATATTTGTTACGTGCCGGTACATTGTGTACCCATGAGCTATAGTCAAATCTGGTGTATGGGAAGATTGGATCAAGCGGCGGTCTGATTAAATTTTGTCACTTCAATACCATCCTTGAATGTCACTCCAGTGATGACCGCAGGCAGTGCCTCAAAGCCTCTCAAACGGTTCCATTTTTTCTCGGCACACTGGCCTAATTTGAATATCATGTGAAGCATTCCCTCACGAGAGAGGCAGCCTTTTGAGCGCCGCGTCCGATGTCGAAGTGTGCCGAAACTCGATTCAATAGGGTTGGTGGTGCGGATGCTTTGCCAGTGTGGTGCGGGGAAATCATAGAAGGTTAGTAACGCGTGGCGGTCATTTCTCAAGCAGGCGGTTGCCTTTGGGTACTTTGCTTCGTAGGTTTTGAGAAACAGGTCAAACCCCTTCTCTGCTTCCTTTTTGGTGGCTGCCTGCCAGATTTCGTGTAGCGCTTGTTTGGCTTTTGGCTGACCTGATTTGGGGAAGCGGTTCAACACGTTGACCGTCTTGTGTACCCAGCAGCGCTGCTGGCGTGTCGTTGGGAATACCTCCTCAAGGGCTGCCCAGAGCCCCATCGCACCATCACCAATCCCTAATTCCGGGGCATCCAATCCGCGCGCTTTCCGCTTCAATAACACCTCCCGCCAGCTTTGCGTTGATTCTCTTACCCCATCCTCAATGGCCAGAAAGTGCTTCTGACCGCGCTCATTCACACCGATAACCAGCAAGTAGCACACAGTTTCGCATTCTCGGCTCGAAGGCCACTGTAAATGCCATCAGCCCAAATATAAACCCAGCGCGCATCATCCAATCTCTGTTGCATCCAGCACCGGTACTCATCAGCCCAACGCTGCTTCAAGCGCGGCACCGTGGTGGCTGACAAGCCCGCTGCATCCGGGCCCACCAGTACTTTCAGTGCTTTACTCATGTCACCCGTTGAGATGCCTTTTAGATACAGCCACGGCAGCGCCGCTTCCAGAGAGCGGGTTTTGCGAACATACGGTGGTACCAGCAGTGAGTGGAAAACCACTGGCTCTCCAGTCCGTGAGCGTACCTTCGGCACTCTCACAAAAACCGCGCCAACTCCGGTTTGAAGGGTGCGCTCCGGGAGGTAACCGTTACGCACCACCGCGGCATTGCCACCCTGTGTACGGCAATGCTCAAACTGCCGCAGCAACTCATGCTCGGCGTCCACGGCTTGGTGGACCAACTGCTTAGCTCCCTGCAGCAGCAGTTCACTCAATGGGTCAAAGGGTTCCTCTACACCGCTTGGGGCAATTGCGTTATGCTTACTCATAGCGGCGACTCTCCTTAAGATTGATGGGTTTGTTTACAACTTCCAATCAATCAGAGTCGCCGCTCTTTTTCAACCCCTCATACACCACTTTCGGTTATAGCTCGCCGGCTGGCGTCCGCTTCCCTTACATCAAACATTTTCCGAGGCACCGAAACGATGAACCTTCAACTCCACAAAAACGCACGCACCTCACCGGCTATCCGCCGAGAACGACAAGCCCAGCCGGCTTCTCAGCAACAAAGAGCGGGGCGACATTTATCATCTCAACGCGCCACACGGTAGCCAAGTGGCGCAAGCGTCAAGGTACTGCCGAGGCATCCTCCCGCCCGCATACCATTCACGCCAATCTCTCCCCTGCACAAGAGCAAATAACGGTTGCCTTGCGAACCAACCTGCTACTCCCCTTGGACGACCGGCTGGCCGTCACACATGAGTTCATCAACACCTCGGTCTCGCGTTCGGAGGTGAGCCGTTGTTTGCGCCGACATAACGTTTCTAATCTCAACGTGTTACGTGAGCAGCTTGAACCTTCCGCTGCGACTGCCAAACCGAAACCCTTCAAGGACGATGACCCCGGATTTATCCACGTCAGACATCAAATACCTTCCTAAAATGCCTGACGAGCCTCGACACAAGTACTTGTTCGCTGCCATTGACCGCTCAACCCGCTGGGTTTATGTCGAAATCCATGACAACAAGTCGGCGCAAACCGCGAATGAGTTTCTTAGCCGTTTGATTGACAAGGCACCTTTTACCATCAATAAAATCCTTACCGACAACGGCAAGGAATTCACCGACCGTTTCTGTGCCACGGGTGAACGGCAGCCCACCGGGCGTCATCCCTTTGATAAAACGTGCCAAGTTCACAATATCGTGCACCGCCTCATCAAATCCCGACACCCGCAAACCAATGGGATGATTGAACGCTTCAACGGCCGTATCGCAGAAATCCTCAATACCTACCCCTTCGACTCCTCTCAAACCCTGTCTCAAACTATCCTTCGCTATGTTAGACTCTACAATCATGCCATTCCCCAGAAGTCTTTAGGTCACCTATCCCCTTATGAGCGCTATGCAACAGTGGCAACAAAAATCCCCTCATCTGTTCAAAGAACACACCTGCAACCTCACGGAACCCGACATATAAGCAAAGGGATTATAAATAAATGAAAAATCTAATGACAATAAAAGAAGCCAGTGTCTGGGCAACGAAGTATTTAAAAAAAACCGTTACTACCTCAAATATATCTTACCTCATTCAATATGGCAGGATTCCAAAAAATAGTGATAATGGAACTGTTGCAATTAATAGGTATGATTTAGAAGAATATTACAAATCTTATCATGAAACAAAAGCTGACCGATGGAAAAAAAAATTAGGCAATGATTTGAATTGGAATTTGTCATTTTATGAATACAAGGAATCAGAAACAACAAAGCATGTTCATCGCTTACATCCATACAAAGGGAAATTTATTCCTCAATTAGTTGAATATTTTCTGGATGAGCATATTGATAAATTTAAAAATAAAGTTTTTTTTAAATCAGGCGATATTATTTTAGATCCTTTTTGTGGAAGTGGAACAACTCTTGTTCAGGCTAACGAGCTTGGAATTAACGCATTAGGGATTGATATTTCGGCTTTTAATTCATTCATAACTAATATCAAAATTCAAAATCATGACACTGACAGCATAAAAAAAACATCATTGGAAATTGGATATAAACTTAGTGAATTTCAAAAAGAAAAAAATAATGTGATATTCCAACAAAAACTTTTAGATGAATTAAAGATATTTAATAAGAAGTTTTTTCCATCACCAGAATTTAAATATAATGTAAGGCAAAATAAAATAAATGAAACACAATATGGCAATGAAAAATCCAAGGAATTTGTTGAAACATATCATAAACTCATAGATAACTATAGTATAGAGCTTAGACAACAGGCAAACCAGTCATTTATTGATAAATGGTTTTTGAAGGCCGTTAGAGACGAAATTGACTTTATTTTTAATGAGATAAAATCAATCAAAAACCAAGATACTAAGAAAGTTCTTCACTTAATACTAACTCGAACAATACGCTCGTGCAGAGCAACCACACATGCTGATTTGGGAACATTAAAATATCCAGTTACAGCAACATATTACTGTAAAAAACATGGAAAAATATGTAAACCTCTATTTTCTATATTAAGTTGGTGGCAGCGGTATTCTCAAGATACCATTAAAAGAATTAAGCAATTTGCTTCTCTTAGATCAAATACTCTTCAAACATGTATAGTTGGTGATAGTAGAAGCATAGATATTATTAAAGAATTAAACACTCAGTTTCCAAAACTTTCATATCCTGTTGAGAACAATAAAATTGCTGGTATTTTTTCAAGTCCGCCATATGTTGGGTTAATAGATTACCATGAACAACATGCTTACGCATACGATCTACTTGATTTTGAGAGGAAAGATAAATTTGAAATTGGCCCATTATATAAAGGCCAAGGTTTAGAAGCTCGAAATTCTTATGTGAAAGGAATATCTGATGTTTTGAATAATTGCAAGCACTACTTAAAACCAGATTATGATATATTCTTAGTGGCTAATGATAAATATAATCTATATTCACAAATTGCTGAACGGGTAAATATGAAGATTGCAAATGAGTACAAAAGACCTGTGTTAAATCGAGTTGAGAAAAGTAGAGCGGCATATTCAGAGATCATTTTTCACTTAAAGAGGAAAAGTTGATGGTATTAACTGAAAAACAAATTAATTCAGTGCAATTTACTATTAAAGATAGTTTAAGAAGAAAATTTAATACCTACAATCCAGAACCAGCTATAATGCCATTTCACACAAGATTGCTTGGTAAAGACAGGCTTGTACTTTATTCGTTCATACATTCTCTGAGTACAAATTTTGGCACAACAATTTTTCAACCAGTTGCCCTATCATTGCCTGAAAGCAGATTCAAAGTTGCAAGTTCTCAAGTAACATCTGGTACCCAAGTTAGCATTGCTGCACAAACTGAAATCCAGAAAATTATGGATGAATTAAGTGCCGCAACTCAAAAACCAAATAAACAAAAAGAAATTGAAATAATCAGGCAGGTTTGTCAAGAAGGAAAAATTAGAACCGTTAAACCCACAAAGGTAGATGTTCACCTTGAAGATAATGACAAGAAAATATATCTTTTTGATATAAAAACTGCCAAACCAAACAAAGGTGATTTTAAAGAACTTAAGAGAACACTTTTGGAGTGGTCAGCAACTTTTTTGTTCGATAACCCAGAAGCAAAAATTAATACACTGATTGCAATACCATATAATCCTTACGCACCAAAACCGTATAATCGCTGGACAATGATTGGAATGCTTGATTTACCCAATGAATTGAAAGTTGCTGAAGAGTTTTGGGATTTTCTTGGCGGTGAAGGCACCTATCAGGATTTATTAATTTGTTTTGAACGTGTAGGAATTGAACTCCGAGATGAAATTGATAAGTACTTTGAAAGATTTAATAAATAAGATGCTCATTTTCCAAGCGTGGGTTGCTGATAGGGGCCACTGTAGCTAATGGATTCTGACACACTAACTGCGTCTATCCGTCAACGCGCCAAGGCGCTCGGCTTCAACCGAGTCGGCTTTTCTGAGATCGACCTGAGCGCGGATGAACAACGCCTATTGAACTGGCTGGATAACGGCTATCACGGCGAAATGCACTACATGGCGGCGCATGGCAAACGTCGGTCGCGCCCCGCAGAGCTGGTCAATAACACCCTCAGCGTGATCAGCGTGAGCATGGACTACCTGCCAGCCAACGTTACCGATGCGTGGGAAACCTTGAACAACCCGCGCCGTGCCTATATCGCCCGCTACGCCCTTGGGCGGGATTACCACAAATTGATGCGCAAGCGGTTGCAACGTTTGGCGGAACATATTCGGTCGCTGATCGGTGATTTTGGCTATCGCGCCTTCGCTGACAGCGCGCCAGTGCTGGAACGCGCCTTGGCGCGCAATGCCGGGCTTGGTTGGATTGGCAAGCACACCAATTTGCTGCATCGACAATCCGGCTCCTGGTTTTTCCTTGGCGAACTTTATACCGATCTGCCGTTACAGCCCTCGGAAGCGGTGGCAGAGAGCTGCGGCGAGTGCCGCCGCTGTATTGACATTTGTCCCACCCAGGCGATCATCGCTCCTTATCAACTCGATGCGCGCCGCTGCATTTCTTACCTGACCATTGAGCTTAAGGGCTCCATCCCCAAGGACTTGCGAACGCTGATAGGCAACCGCATTTTTGGTTGTGACGATTGCCAGTTGGTATGCCCCTGGAATCGCTTCGCCAAACCCAGTACAAATCCAGATTTCGCAGTGCGCCACCAATTGGATACCAGTGACCTGCTGACGCTGTTCGCTTGGAGCGAAAGCGAGTTCAGCACCAGCACGCAAGGCAGCGCGATCCGTCGTATCGGCTACGAACGCTGGTTGCGTAATCTCGCAGTGGCTCTGGGAAACGCCCTGCGGCACGCTATCAGTCAACACAACGCTACCGACAACCACGCGGCAACAGCGATAAGCGCGATCCGCGCCGGATTAGTGCAACGTGCAGAGTCACCATCACTGCTGGTGCGCGAGCATGTGCGTTGGGCTTTGGATGTTAATTGAGGTGCCCAAGGGTTAGTTAAGTTAATTGGGAGTGTCAGCCCAAAGGCATAATTACCCCCATGGGGCAGCGATAGCCAGCCCGCATTCATCAGCACCACCCGCGAAGGCTTGCGGTTTGGCGAGTTGATACCAGTGGACGGCTTACCACATGACGGGGTTGAAGGCCACCGGTCGGTTTGTACATGGAGCGTATTTATTGATGATGCAACCCGTCAGTTGACCACTTGTACGCAGCGCTTCTGTGGGATCCCACAAGAAAGAGCCGCTATGGAAACCTTATGGAAGTACTTGGAGCCTCCACTCGTCCGCTCTATTGATAGCGCTAAGCACCATATCTTCAGAGACAACTCCGGTCAATCATGAGGGTCGCGTAACGCCGTTTACGCGGGTGCTTGGATATTGCCCCCATTCATGCCAATATCTCTCTGCTGTTTGACACGTAGCTGCCGGGAGAAGCACTGTCGCCTGTCAGTGCTGGAAGAAAAGCCACTTTTCGACTTGCCGGTAGTGCCGAGCGCGCCAAAGACAACGGCTGAAGCCGCGCTGGAAGCCAACGGGTGAGGGATCATCCTTGGATTCGCTTAGCCATTGGCTCCGCAAAGCAACAATGTCCCTTATAAGAGCATTGCTGAAGGGAGGGCAAAAGGGGACCTTCCTGCTTTGCGCTGACACCATTAAAAAAGCAGGAGGGCGGCATGGCATTACATTTCACGGTTGCGGAGTTTTCTGAGCGGATCGCCAATACCTTGCAGTTGATGCAGCAACAGCAGCTTGACGCAATGCTGATCTTTCGCCAAGAGAGCATGTATTACCTGACTGGCTACGACAGTTTCGGTTATGTCTTCTTCCAGTGCCTGCTGCTCAAAGCCGACGGCAGGTTGTGCCTGTTGACGCGCGCGCCTGATCTGCGCCAAGCGCAGCTAACGTCGATCATTGAAGACATCCGCATTTGGGAAGATCGCGAAGGTAGCGATCCCGGTGCAGATCTGAAAGCAATTTTGCAGGAATTTGCGCTTGCGCATCGGCGTTTGGGGGTAGAATACGAATCCTATGGTTTGACCGGCGCTAACTGCAAAAAGCTGGAGGCAGCGCTTGTTGGATTTTGCCAGTTAACGGATGCGTCATACTTGATAAGCCAGTTGCGCGTGGTCAAAAGTGCGGAGGAAATCGCCTATGCCGAGAAAGCGGCATTGCTCGCCGACGATGCCTTGGAAACGACGTTGCCGGAGATTCGACCACAAGCTTTCGAAGGCAAGATTCTGGCGACTCTGCAAGGCAGTATTTTTACCGCTGGAGGAGAGTATTCGGGTAATGAGTTTATCCTTAGTTCTGGCGAACATGCGTTGTTGTGCCGCTCTCATGCCGGGAGGAGGTGCCTTGACGCTCACGATCAGTTGACCGTGGAATTTGCCGCGACGTTCAAGCATTACCATGCGGCGTTGATGCGCACCATTGTCATTGGCAAAGTTTCGGCAAAACACACCGCCATGCACCAAGTCGCCGTTGAAGCGGCGCACCGCTGTCACGAAGCACTGGTGCCGGGGGCACCGATCGGCAAGGTATTCGATGCCTATGCGGCAACCTGCGATGCCCACGGTATGCACGCCTACCGCTTCAACGCTACGGGATACAGCCTTGGTGCTGTTTTTGCCCCAAGCTGGATGGATTGGCCGATGCTGTACCATAACAATCCAGTGTGCGCTGCCGCGGGGATGATTTTCTTCATTCACATCATTTTGCTGGACAGCGACAGCAAGACCGCAATGAGCCTCGGCTCGACTTTTTTGGTCACCCAAAACGGCAGCAAAAACCTGTCGCGTCTCGGCAACGCGCTGATCACTGTTTAGGTGCTTGGCGTGATCCGTCAGCGGGGTGGCGCTTTTTTCACACCGACTGGCTATGACGCGTAGCCGCGCAAATCAAGGAATTCTGCATCTCTGAATGAAGGTTTGGCACTGCTCGGAGCGGCCCTGAAGCGCTACACTTGTTTGCAGAAGGAGCTACGAAAGCTAAGGAACCTATCGATCCGCTCAACGGCACCACGAAATGATTGCTGGAAGGGGCATTTTCCCAAACAAGCCCCACAGGGGCACCCTCGAAAGCTAGTTTCGCGCAGTTTTTCGAAAGGCGCTTCAGATTGCATTATGTCGGGACCCTTATTCGAATCTTTAGCTTTGCGAGACGGCCATTAAAGCGAGAAAAAACGCACCTATGCACCGCAGCGCGATCGTATACGACTTTGACGGCACCTTAGCGCGAGGCAATGTCCAAGAGCACAGCTTTATGCCCTCGCTCGGCATTGACCCGAAAGCGTTTTGGCCACAGCTCAATCGCTTAGCGCAGACGCATGACAGCGATGCGATTTTGACCTTGATGTGGCGCATGCTGGAAGAGGCGCGCGCTAAAAATACCCCCATCACGCGCGAGGGATTGCGCCGCCACGGTGAGTGCATTCCGTTGTTTGAGGGCGTTGACGGTTGGTTTGAGCGCATCAATGAACATGCTAGGCGCTTTGATCTGGCGCTTGAGCACTACGTTGTGTCGTCGGGGAACGCCGAGATCATCGACGGCTGTACGATTAAGCGCTGCTTCAAAAAAGTGTTTGCGTCGAAGTTTATCTATGACGCGCACGGCGAGGCGGTCTCGCCCGGGGTTGCGATTAATTACACCACCAAGACGCAATACCTGTTCCGCATCAACAAAGACGTGCTTAACCACTGGGATAACGACAGCGTCAACCGCTGGCAACCGCTGGATGAGCGCCCACTGCCGTTCACGCGCATGATCTTTATCGGGGATGGCGATACCGATATCCCGTCAATGAAGATGGTGCGCTTCCAGGGCGGCTTTTCAATCGCCGTTTACGACCCCCAGCAGAGACAGGCACAAGCACTGCAGCAGCGACAAAAGCTCTACAAGCTGATCTCCGAAGATCGAGTCAATTTTGTAGCTCCTGCTGATTACACCGAAAACAGCCAGTTGGAAATCATTGTCAAAGGCATCCTAGGGCGTTTTGCCCGCGATACCGGCTATCGCGCCAGCGATGCTTGGGCTGGAAAATAGTGCCGTGGGAGCGCGAGAAAAGCGCTCAGTAGGGGCGGCGCAGTCGGCAAGTGATCAGACCTACCTGAGGATGCACTTCCACCGTTTCAGGACTTTCGAACATAACCTTATGCTATGATGGCATAAGCCCAAGGGGGGCAGCCCACCTGCCGAACGATTTTTTTAAGGCTACCCAAGATGCCCAGCATCCTTTTCATTATTCTGAAACGCCTTGCCCTTGGGCTGCTGACCTTGTTCATGGTCTCGGTGATAATTTTCCTGTCGGTGAATATGCTGCCAGGGGATTTTGCCGAGGCGATCCTCGGTCAGGGTGCCACATTAGAAGCGGTGCAGGCGATCCGCAGCGATTTAGGTTTGGATCAGGGTCTGGTCACCCGCTATTTCGACTGGTTTGGGAAAGCACTGAAAGGTGATTTCGGCAACAGCTTCGCGCAGCTCAATTTCAGTACGTATGGCGGCGATACCGCCGCTGCTAACTTTGGTTCGGTGGCGCAGCAACTGGCACCGCGCTTTTCCAACACCATTTTCCTCGCTATGGTCACCGCGGTGATAGCTGTCCCGCTGTCGCTGACCATTGGGGTTCTGGCGGCCCTTTATCGCAACTCAATGTTTGATCGTGTTGCCAATGTGAGCACTTTGGCTTCGATCTCCAGCCCTGAATTCTTTGTCGCTTATGTGCTGATTTTGATTCTTTCCGTGCTCAATCCATTGTTGCCATCGCTGTCTAATATTTTTGATGGCATGAGTTTTACCGAACGCTTGGAAAGAACCTTGTTGCCAGCATTGACTTTGACATTGGTGGTCACTGCCCACATGATGCGCATGACGCGCACCGCAATCGTCAACCTCTTGGCTTCGCCGTATATCGAGATGGCGCGGCTGAAAGGCTTGAGCCAGTTGGTCATCATCGTGTTTCACGCGCTGCCCAACGCACTGGCACCGATCATCAACGTTATCGCCCTGAACTTGGCTTATTTGATCACCGGCGTGGTGGTCGTAGAAGTCGTATTCGTTTACCCCGGCATTGGTCAGCTATTCGTTGATAGTGTCAAAACTCGTGATATTCCAGTAGTGCAGGCCTGCTGTTTGGTATTTGCCGCGGCTTATATCCTGCTTAATCTGTTGGCGGATATCATGGCTATCTTATCCAACCCGCGTCTGCGCATCCCGAAATGATGCTTGCTTCGATACCCATCGTGTCAGTATTAAACAGCCAGCCACCAGCCGGTGGCGGCAACCAACTTTCAGCGGGCTTTTGTCAGATATGCTGAGTGCCTCTTTGCTCGTTTGGCTCCTTGGGATCGCCATCGCTACCTTTGGGTTGCGCGCTGCCAGTCAGCCGCAACGAAGGCTTCTTCCCCAACGGTTGCGCGGCATGACTCTGCTCAGTGCGTTTGGTTACGTATTGAGCGCCGTGCTGCTGTACCAGATGGCTGTGCTGTATTTTGTCAAGGAAGTGATATTTTTTAAATGGGCACTGTGGGGGGCCGTGTTCTTGGGGGTAGCCGGCGTCGTGTTTCGTTTGCTGGGGCGGTATGTTGGCACAACGGTTAGCAAAAAAGCGTTTCATCAGATGCCGATCACGGCGGCATTGGGGATTTTGGTGATCGTTGTCTATGCCATCGTGTCGATTTTCGCCGAGTGGATCGCCCCTTATGGGCAAGCTGAGATTTTCCCCAAGGTTAACGTGCTGCCCGGCGGCGATCTGCAGCTCGGTGGTGATCCGAATCATCTTCTTGGCACTGATCAGATCGGTCGGGATCTGATGTCACGCCTGATCTATGGCGGGCAAAACACCGTCGGTATTGCATTCATTACGACCTGCCTTGCATTTTTCATCGGCATCACGTTCGGTTTCCTTGCTGCGGCGCTCGGCGGTTGGCTGGATCAGGGATTGTCGCGTATCGTCGATATGCTGATGTCGATCCCGCAGCTTATTTTTGCGATGTTACTGATGACCATTGCCACTGCCTGGGTTGGCTCCGAGCAATGGTTGTTGACGATCTACATGATCATCATCATCGCGGTGCTTGATTCAACCCGCGTGTTCAGGTTGTCGCGCGCAGTAGGCATGAATATCGTGGTCATGGATTACTTTGAGGCGGCCAAGCTGCGCGGCGAAAGTATGCACTATCTGGTGTTCCACGAAATTATGCCGAACGCCTATGCGCCACTGCTGGCCGAATTCGGCCTGCGTTTTTGCTTCGTGTTCCTGACTATCGCCTCGCTGTCGTTCCTCGGCGTTGGCATCCAACCGCCGTTGGCTGACTGGGGAACGATGGTCAGGGACTTGTCATTATTTATCAATTACGCCGCCTACAGCCCGCTGACCGCCGCTCTCCCCCTGATGGCCGCCAGCGCCATCGCCTTGTTGACCATCGCCGTCAACTTCGTCGTCGATTGGATGCTGCACAACGCATCTGGACTGAAGGAATAAACCGTCTGGCACCTCGAAAAACCTTGAATGGGGCCAACGGGATAGAGGTTTAGGGAAAGGGGCACGCTCGCATAAGTCGTTGATTGATAATCCTTCCTCCAATAGACAAGCCCCGCAGGGGTACCTTGGAAAACACTAGCGAAGCTGGTTTTTCGGAGTACCCCGTCTTGAAAGCTATGAACCCTGTCACTCCATAGGCGCAAGGTTTTCTTGCAGCGGAGCGAGATATTCTTGGTAGCGTTTCCAACGCGCAACGGCGTCAGTGTAGATGGGTTGACGCACCTGCCATGCGCTGGCGGTGTTGACATCGCGCTGTAGCCGATGCGGTTGCTGGCAGTCGGGGTGCCACCCAAGACCGCAGTACTTCAGCAGTTCGCGCGTGCAGCGTTCTGGATCGCGTACTAAGGCCTCGTATTCGATCCTAAAAATCGGGATCGGCAACGTTTCAACCCAGTACTGCCTCAGCGCTCTGACCGCGCCAATCATCGCACCGATAGCGGCCAAATCGGTCGTGTACAGGTGGCCAACCGCAAAATCGGTAAAGAACAGCGATAGCCCGTTGTCAAGCGCATCACGCTCACACCAGACAATCCGCGCTGCTGGCAAACACAGCGCGATTAACCCCAAGTGCAGGTAGTTGGCCGGCATTTTATCGGTGATGAAAGCGCTGTCGGCCTGCGCATGGCTACGCAAGCCACGGACATAGTCGTCGCCGATGGTCGCGCAATCAGCGGCTGACAATGCGCTGGCGCAGGCCGGATAGGGTTTCTCGTAGCCGCAGCGCTGCGGGATGTGCTGCGCGATCTGGTCAAGGAGCTGCAATTCGCCACCGCCGTGTACGTGTGGATGAGCTGCCAGAATCTGCTCCACCAAGGTGGTGCCGGAGCGCGGCATGCCGACAATAAAAATCGGCGCTGGATCAGCGCAGCCGGCACCGCTGAGGCGCTGGAACAGGGTGGCATCGAAATGCTTGCGTACCGCAAGGACGCCTTTGCGTTCGTCATCCACGGTGCCTTTGGCATGACGCCGCTGGAGTCCATTGGCGGTGCAATAGTGAGCAAATGCGCTTGATACGTCGCCGCGATCATCACACAGCTTACCAAGAGCATAGCGGACATCGCGTTGTTCGCGCCAGTGCGCATTGCGCGCAACGTGCTCCGCCGCCTGGTAAATCAGCAGCGCATCGGCATCCGCCGCGCTACCGTCAGCAACAGCGGTGAAACGTTGCACTTTTGACAAATGAAGCGCCGCCGCCGCATACCCCGGGGCAAGTTTTAGCGCTGTACGGTAATGCATTTTGGCGTGCTCAAAATCGCCGCCCGTGGCGTGGATTTTGCCGATCTCGTTCCATATTGTGGCAGTCCGCGGAGCCAACTGGGTGGCCCGAGCGCCGACTCTTGCGGCTGCGTTCAATTCGCCATCAGCCGCCAAGGTGCGGGCATAGCGCACCTGCACCTCAGCATCATCCGGTGCCAGCGCCGCCGCCTGCGCCAACATTGCCCTAGCAACCCGTTGATGGCCGCGCAGTAACTGCGCTAAACCAAGGTTGTACAAGGCGCTCAGGTGCTGCGGATCAAGCGTCAGCGTTTGTCGCCACTGCTGTTCGGCGGCGACGATGTCGTCGTTTTCATAGAGTAGATTGGCCAAGGTGTTGCTGATGGCTACGTCAGCGGGGGCAGCGGCAAGCGCTTTTTGCGCCAAGTCGATGGCCGCTTTCAGGGAGCCGCGCCGAGCACGCACCAAGGCCAACGTATGCAATGCCTCCGGCTGCGCTTCGGATATCTTCAGCACCCGCTGGCAATGGCGCTCACAAGCACTCATCCGTCCAGCGTGCAAAGCCGCTTCGGCTTTGCGCAGAAAATCCCGCTCCTGCGCCTTGGCAAGGTTCCCGGCTTTAGGCTTAGTCATGTCGCTTTGTGGTCCACCTTGTGATTGCCTGAATCCAAGTTCTACTGCCTTTGTAAACCTCGAAAAACCTCAACGGGATGGAGGTAATGGGTTGTTTTATTTTTAATTAGGAGCGCCGGCGGCACCATAAAATGATTGCTGGAAGGGGCATTGCTCTCCATTTCCAGAGAGCCGCTCGCAGCATTCCAGAGCAACTGCGGTTGACGCTCTGGTAATGCTGCGGGAACGAGAGCATAATCAGATCGCTAAACGCGGCAGCACACTTATCAGTCAGGCGATCGCATCCTTTCCCACGTCCCGTGTGGGAACGAATTTAATCAAGCATCTTGAAGGATTACAAGTGGGCACCTTGGAAAACCAGCTTCGTGGGCTTTCCAAGGTGCCCAAGTATATATTGAACGCATCCGCGATGATATCAAGATGGATACGCCACCTTTCCCCACACCACCACCTGCGCAAGCTGCTTCAGCTGCGCCTGCCCCGCTGCTATCCGTGGAAGAGGCGCAGCGCATCATTGACCACCAAGCGCAGGTGATCGCTGCAACGGAAGAGGTGCCGCTGGAGCAGGCATTGCGGCGCGTGACCGCAGAGACGGTGACAGCAAGCATTGATGTGCCGGGCTATGACAACAGCGCTATGGATGGGTACGCGATTCGCAGCGGCGACCTGCATCCAGGCGGCACCACGCGGTTACGCATAGCGCAGCGCATCAGCGCTGGCACCGCGGCACCAAAAGCGCTCGGCACCGGTGAGGCAGCGCGCATTTTCACCGGCGCTGCATTGCCTTCGGGTGCCGATGCGATTGCAATCCAAGAGGACTGTCAGCACGATCAACACCATGTCATCGTACCGCACGTGGCTGCTGGAACATTCGTGCGGCGGCGCGGCAACGATATTCCCCGTGGTGCTGTCCTGCTGCGCCACGGGGTGTGTCTTCGCCCACAGGAGATTGGCGTACTGGCCGCCATCGGGCGCGCTGTGGTGCGCTGCAAGCGGCGGTTGCGGGTGGGCATCTTATCCAGCGGGAACGAGTTGGTTATGCCGCCGCAACCGTTGATCGGCAATCAGATATACAACTCCAATCGCTACACCCTGCAGGGTCTACTGGCCACTACGCCGTGCGAGATTGTGGCCGCGATGAGCATACCTGACGACTTCCAGACAACCTGCGAGCGGCTACAATCCGTGGCCGCCAAAGCTGACCTGATCATTACCACAGGCGGCGCCTCGGTCGGTGAGGAGGATCATCTGTTGGCGGCCCTCAAGCGCTGCGGACGGGTCACCTTGTATCAGATCCGCGTAAAACCGGGCAAGCCATTGATCTTTGGGCGTATCGGCGACACCGACGTGTTTGGTTTGCCGGGCAATCCGGTATCGACGATGGTCGCGTTTATGCTGTTTGTACGGCCATTTATGCTGCGCCGCTCGGGGCGCAATGATGCGGGTGCTGAGCGTTACGGTTGGGGCATCGGCTTCCGTCTGCCAGCGCGCTTTTGCTGGTCAAGGCCATCTGAGCGGCGTGAGTTTGTGCGCGTCTGCCTTGAGTCCGCCAACGGTCAGGCGAGCGGTGTGCTGCTGTATCGCCAGCAAGGATCGGATGTGCTGAGTTCAATGGTATGGGCGGATGGACTGGCCGAAATCACTGAAGGGCGCGTGATCGCTAACGGCGACCCGGTAACGTACTTCCCGTTCTCGGCTTTACTCGGATGAGCACACGCCGCCCATCAACCCTCGATCGCGTGCAGATCCTGTCATCGCCGCTGGATGTTGCGCGCAGCATGGTCGCCATCGGTTGCGACCACGGGACGGGCGCGATCGTCAGCTTCAGTGGGAAAGTGCGCGATAAAAATGCGGGTGAAAGGGATGCCATCACGGCAATGACTATTGAGCACTATCCCGGAATGACGGAACGCGCTATCAACAGCATCATCGACCAAGCCAGTGAACGCTGGAACCTCACCGAGGCGCGGGTTGTGCATCGCAGCGGTACGTTGTATCCAGGCGATGCTATCGTGTTGGTGGTGGTCAGTTGCTCCCACCGCAAAGCCGCCTTCGCTGCATGCGAGTTCATCATCGACTACCTGAAAACCAGCGCCCCGTTCTGGAAAAAAGAACACACCGCCAGCACTGAACGCTGGGTGCAATGCAAGCGCAGCGATGCTGACGCGGCCCGCCGCTGGGTTGCAGAAGAAGCCACGCTGCTCTGACCGCTTGGTCGCTTGGCGATAACTGAAGCAGCGCAGGCCATCGCCCCCTCAGTCAAGCGGTGCGCTGTTTGGCTCTGTGCGGTTACACTTTCCCCCCCCAAAAAACCGCTGAAGCGCAACCGCCATTAGGCTGACCAGCACGCTCAACGTATTTCAGTTGTTGGGGGAGCTTGCAAAATTGGTCATAGCAACCCTTTCGCCCCTCCCATTTCAGGTTTTTTCGTGGCTCTCTGTTGATTCAAACCAGCGCAGTTCCTCGCGCAGGGTGACCACCGTACCAATGATCACCAGCACCGGTGATTGCGGTTGGTGTTGCTCCAGCGCGGCGCTCAACGTTGCAACCGTTGCGCTCAGCACCTTTTGCTGAGCGGTCGTACCGTGCTCGATCAGAGCCGCCGGCATATCCGCCGCCATGCCGTGGGCGATCAGTTCGCGGCAAATAGCAGGCAGCGTCGCTAGGCTCATATACAGCACTACAGTCTGGTATGGCAGGGCCAGTTGAGCGAAGTTCAGATCAGCGTATCCCTCTTTCATATTACCGGCGACAAACACGCAGGCGTGGGCATGGTCGCGGTGCGTCAGCGGAATCCCGGCATAGGCGGCGCAACCACAGGCCGCGGTAATACCGGGCACCACTTGGAACGGGATCTGCTCTTTCGCCAGCGTTTGGATCTCCTCCCCGCCGCGCCCGAAAATGAACGGATCGCCGCCCTTCAGCCGCAATACTCGCTTGCCTTCACGGGCAAGCTGCACCAGCAGGACGTTGATGTTGGTCTGCTGCAACGTATGCGTCGCCCGCCGCTTGCCGACATAGATACGCTGCGCATCGCGGCGCACCAAATCAAGCACCATCGGCGATACCAGACGATCATATATGACGACGTCGGCCTGCTGCATCAGGCGCATCGCGCGAAACGTAATCAGATCCGGATCGCCTGGTCCGGCACCCACCAGATACACTTCGCCGCTTGCACTTTGCGTGCCCTTATCCAACGCTTCGGCAATACGCTGGCGCGCATCTTGCTCACGCCCGGCAAACAGCATTTCGGCCACCGCGCCAGTAAATATCGCCTGCCAGAAAGCGCGTCTCTCGCGTAATGTCGCGAAACGTGCTTTTACCGCGTCGCGAAACTCGCCGGCGATGGTTGCCAGCCGCCCGAAATTGTGGGGGATCCAGGTTTCCAAGCGGGAGCGCATGAAGCGCGCCAGCAGCGGTGATGCGCCGCCGGTTGATACCGCAATGATCACCGGCGACCGATCGATGATCGCCGGCATGATGAAGTCGCTACACTCCCGATCATCAACCGCATTGGCCAGCGCCCGATGCTGCTTGGCGCGGCTGACAATATCACGATTGAGCGCCGCGTTAGCGGTGGCGGCGATCACCAGAGTCGCGCTGCTACCCTCAAGATGGTGGTCAGCGAGCCGCTGTTGGTGGAAACGGATGTTGGGGTACTCGGCGATCTCATCCAAGCCCCCCAGCGCTATCCGTGGAGCGACCAGATCGACCACCGCGCCGGCTTTTGCCAGTGTCAGCGCTTTACTAAGGCCCACTTGACCGGCACCGACCACTAAACAACGTTGTCCTTTGATGTTGATGAAGATCGGTAACTGTTCCATAGCACTTAGAACCTTTGGGGGCACCCCAGGTTAAAGCTTAGCTTCGGCAGCCGCGAAAAACCTTGAATGCGCTGGGGGGCGCTCACCTGTAACGTAAGCCGTTGATAAATAATTGTAATTCTTCAAGGTGTTTGATTGCTCTCGCTCCCATGCTTTGCCTAGGCCGCCCCTCTCTTAGGGAAAGAACCGAAACGCCGGAGGGGAGGTTTTGTGCACCCTATAAGTCGCGGCTGCGTTTGGTGCTCTGGGAATGCCGTGTTCACAGCTTGGGAACGAGAACATAATAAGAATAGCCCCTTCCTGTATCTTCAAGTAACATGAGTATATAACCCTTCCCCCAATAGACAAGTCTCGTTGCCAGTGGGCGCTGGTGATTGTCGCCTCCCTCCGCTAACACCTCAACGGGCAACAATAACTGAGCGCCAATGGCGACCGTTATGCGGTTGCTGCCAACCATCCAAAAGGAGATAAGATGTGTTTGATTTCATTTACGGTACTGCGTGGAAAGAGGAGCGCACTAAGGCACTGACCGTATTGGCACTGGACGCTGGGTTCAGGGCGATTGATACGGCTAACCAGCGTAGGCATTACCATGAGGCAATGGTTGGCGAAGCGCTCCAAGAATGGACGCAAGCCCATGCGGTCCCGCGTGAGGAGCTGTTTATCCAGACCAAGTTCACCTTTGTGCGGGGGCAGGACCATCGCACCCCGTATGACCCCGATTCTCCGATTGCTGAGCAGGTGCGCGCTTCATTGCAAAGCTCTTTGGTTCATCTCAAGAGTGACTACGTGGATTCTCTTTTGCTTCACGGTCCGATGCTGGGAGCGGGACTTTGCGCTGAAGATTGGGAAGCCTGGGAGAGCATGGAAAGCATCTATCAGGCAAAAGCTGCGCGTGCGCTGGGTGTGTCAAACTTTGGCCTAGAACAACTGCAGTTGCTGTGCGAGAAGGCGAAGGTCAAGCCGCTGTATGTGCAAAACCGTTGTTTCGCCGCACGCACATGGGATCGCCATATCCGCGATTTCTGTCAGCAAAACGGCATCCAATATCAAGGGTTTTCGCTGCTAACAGCCAACAGCCGCCAACTGAGCAGCCCACGCATCGAGGCGCTGTGCGAACAAAAATCCTGTACCCTGCCACAATTGGTGTTTGCTTTTGCTCGCCAAGTCGGCATGTTGCCGCTGACAGGAACCTCAAACGATGAGCACATGCGCAGCGATTTGGCCAGCGCTTCAATCGCGCTAAGCGAACCGGAAATTAACCTGATCGAGAACGTTGCGTTTTACTGATTTGGGGGTTGGGGGAGCACACTCCCCCCTATCGAAACGATGCCGCAGTGGCGCAGAACGCACCTTCACCGGTGCAAAAAATTGGCGAACCACGGCACAAGGCTGCGTGTTGACGTTGGCACTACTTGGCGATAATGTGGCGGGTGGGGTCGATAGTTGATTGTTGTCCGACTCTGGGGCAAGCGGATTCAGTACCTCTCTTGCCCTAGATAGAGGGTATCTGTAAACGGGCACATAACGCGTGCAATACTGAAGTTCCCCAACACCCGTTATTGCAGCAAAAGGGAACTAGAAGCGCGTTCCAGATGAACATAGTGTTTGGCTCCCAACGCCTTATTAATGAGCGCACGAAAATGTCCGATTGATCCTGCTTTGGCCATTATTAGTGCCCCTGATGAATTCGTAAAGTATTGGTATTCATGGATATTATTTCCGTACTGGAACACCAAGATAGCCATGGATGACGTATTGCGAAACCATCCTTATTAATAAGGAAAAGATTCCGAGCAACCTAGATTCAAGTCGTCTGCACGATAACGGGATGGTTGCCCGAAAAAGCCTGATACGGGGTCTTCAGAGCGAGTCATTTTCGGGAACAGCTTTTCAATTTACAGCTTTTCAATTTCATGCCGCGCCTGATTTATCTGGAGTGCTGGCCGCGAAGGCTTCTGGTTTTGGAAGGATCCTGTCGGATGCAGCGATGGGTGCTTTGATGGAAACAAAGAAAATGAAAGTCTTGATGGTTTGTCTTGGCAATATCTGTCGCTCGCCGATGGCGCAGGCGGTGCTTGAGTCGATGCTAGGCTCGAATTCGGCGGTGACCGTCGATTCCGCTGGCTGTGGCGACTACCACTTGGGTGATCCGCCGGATGCGCGTGCCCGTGCCTGTACCGCAGCGCGTGGGTACAACCTAGAGCGCCAGCGGGCGCGGCTGATCCAGCCTGCGGATTTTTCCGATTTCGATCTGATCTTGGCGATGGATCGTGCCAATCTGCAATGGCTGCAAAAGCATTGCCCGAAGGGCGCAACAGCGCAGATCAAGCTGTTGATGGACTACCCTAGAGCGCCGGTTGACGAGGTCGCCGATCCGTATTTCGGCGCGGCGGACGGCTTTGAAGCGGCATTGGATACGATTGAGGCGGGCTGCACCAAACTGCTAGAGCGCGAGCTGCTGCAACGGCGCACATGAACATCGCCCACGCACGCAACGGATGAGACGCCTCAGCCGCGTCGATCTAAACCCCTTCCACGGCCCCCTCATGCTGGGTCGCCGCCCTTATTCAGCCACCGCTTTGCTAGGGTAGCGGTGTTGGTTGCCCAACGGGACTTGCTTATTGGGGGAAGGGTTATCAATTATGGGCTTACGCTATAGGTGCGCGCTCGCTTCCCTCAAACCCTCAGCCGGTTGAATTTTCTCGAGATGCCCGGTTAATACCAGCCATTTACGATGACGCTGCGGCGCGCCTCAGTCGGCATCCTTTTGCGCCCTCTCACGCAGCACGAATTTTTGGATCTTGCCGGTCGAAGTCTTGGGTAAGGCACCGAAGATGAAGCGTCGGGGAATCTTGTATGAGGCGAGGTGTTGGCGGCAAAAATCGCTGAGTTCCTGTGCACTGATAGCGACTGCGGTGGATTTCAGGTCAATGAACGCATACGGCGTCTCACCCCAATAATCATCCGCATGGGCAACCACCGCCGCATCGAGAACGGCGGGGTGGTGATGCAGCACATCCTCAATCTCGATCGAGGATATATTTTCACCGCCGGAGATGATGATATCCTTGGAACGGTCTTTGATCTGTAAGTAACCGTCGGGGTGCATCACCGCCACATCCCCCGAATGGAACCAGCCATCACGGAACGCTTCAGCAGTGGCGTCAGGGTTCTTCAGGTAGCCCTTCATCACGATATTGCCGCGCAGCATGACCTCACCCAAGGTTTTGCCATCGCGCGCCACCGGCAGCATCGTTTCAGGGTGCATCACCTCAAGCCCATCCAGCACATGATAGCGCACGCCTTGGCGCGCTTTGTATGCCGCCTGCTGATCGATTGGCAATGCGTTCCACTGCGGTTTCCAAGCGCACAGGGTTGCCGGGCCATAGGTTTCAGTGAGCCCATACACATGGGTGACATCAAACCCGGCCGCCGCCATCGCTTCCAGCACTGCGGTTGGCGGCGGTGCCGCCGCCGTCATCACCGCCACGCGTTGCGACAGAGGCTTGCCGCGGGTGGCTTGCAACGCCATCTGCAACACGATCGGTGCCCCGCAAAAATGGGTGATGCGATGATCTTTGAGCGCTTGTGCAAGCGTCTCGCTGCTGACTTTAGGCAAACACACGCTGGTGCCCGCGATAGCCGCCAGCGTCCACGGGAAGCACCAGCCGTTGCAGTGAAACATCGGCAGCGTCCACAGGTAGGTCGGGTGATGCGGTAAATTCCACGCCAGAATGTTGCCGATAGCGTTCAGATAAGCGCCGCGATGGTGATAGATCACCCCTTTGGGGTTGCCGGTCGTGCCGGATGTATAGTTAAGCGAGATAGCGCGCCATTCGTCATCCACTCGCTGCCACTCAAACCCCGCATCACCACGGCATAAGAAATCTTCGTATGCGATATCACCAAGGTGTTCGGCACTCGGCGCAGTTGGCGGATCGCCCCCCTCTCCCGCGGTGCTGATGGTGATCACATACGGTCTCGATTTCAGCGTTGCCAGCGCTTCGCCAACGACACCCGCGAGCGCAAGGTCAAGCAACACCACTTTGGCTTCGCTGTGCTCTAAAATAAACGCAATGGTTTTGGCATCCAGGCGAATGTTGATGGGGTTCAGCACTGCTCCGGCCATCGCAACACCAAAACTTGCCTCATAAATCGCATGCGTATTCGGTGCTATGATGGAAACTGTAGCGCTGTTGCCAATGCCGTGTTGGTGCAGCGCCGAGGCCAAACGGCAACAGCGCGCATAAAGCTGCCCCCAGGTGTAACGCCGGGTGCCATCAATCAACGCCAACTGTTCGGGATACACTGACGCCGCACGCTCAAGAAACACGAGTGGCGTCAAAGGCGCATAATTCGCCGCGCAGGGGCGTAGCGCAGCGGTGTCGTAGTGGTTCATGGCGGGAGGTATCTGGTTGTCGTTGGGGTGGTTCTGGTGTTTTTATGCAGTAATAGGTTCATAGGGCACTCCTTGCAGGGCTGGATTTCCCTTCTTCTATCAGCAAAGGGTATCACCTTAGGTCTATACCACCATCCAACTGAACCGCTACACGCAACCCAATGGGAACCTCGAACGACCTTGAATGGGATGAGAGGGGATGGGATATGCTTACCTGTATCGTAAGATATTGATTTATAACTATTTATTCAATAGACACGCCCAGCAGGGCACCTCGGAATAGCTAGTTTCGCGCAGTTTTTCGAGGTACCCCAATGTAGGTGCTGTTTGACAGCAGGCCATGCCCAAGCAGAGATAGCCGCCAGCTACCGCGCTGTTTCCAGTTGTACGGCTTTATTGAGGTAGCGCTCAGCGACAGGTACATGGCGTTCATCACCATAAGCGCGCAGCGCCTGAGCCATCAATCTTAACGTCAACGGGTTATTCTCTGCCAATGCTAGGGCATCCGCGGCGTATGCGTTGAGCGACGGGTTGTCGATAAGCTGTACCAAGGCTAGGTACTCGGCATAGCCATCCATCATCTGTTTGCGCTGGATATATGCCCAAGAACCGTGTGGTTCAGGCATCATGATGAGTTTTTTAAAATACGCCTTGGCGCTATCGCTGGGGTTGATCATAACGCCCGTGGCGTTGTCCGCCTGCTTATTTATTTTTTTGACAAAACCATAATGCACATAGGCGCTTTGGATATTGTGCACCGACGGGGTGAAGTACGTCGGACGCTTGTTGCGGTGGTGAAACGCGACCCACGCAGTGATCCTTTGCTCAGGCGTCAGTGAATTGTTGCTGATGCGATCGCGCAGGAAGTAATTCTCGCTGTGCAACAGCCGCACATCGGGGCGCTGGTCAGCGACCAGACACAGGTACAGTAACGGGAAAAAATAAGGATCGCCTTTGGCGATGAGGATTGCATCAGGCTCTGTCAGTGCCAGCATCGCCTGCGCCTGCTCAGCGGCAAACGTATCGTGCGGGCGGTAATTAAAGCGGCTATTGATGCCGCCCCATGCGAGCGTCAATAGCGCGCAGCCGAGGTAGGCCGAGGATGACGCCCAGCGCCACGCCGCGACCGCTTTTCCCAGTGCATCAATGCCATACCCGAGCCACAATGCAACGATGCAATACGCCGGCAGCAAATAGGTGCGGAAGATGGCGATTTTGATAAATTCGTAATCAAATCCGAGTAACGCGATCAGCACCAGCGTGCTTTGCAGCAAAGTGGCGGCTTGGGCAACGAGCGACAGCCGCCAGCCGTTTTGGTACGCCTGCACCACCCCAAACAACGCCAACACCCCGCCTAAGACGCCGAATTGAAGCAGCAGTTGGCTGCCGGCATAGCGCACAAACAGTAACTTGTCCATTAGGCCGGCGGTCGCGCTGTTATCGATGCGGGTATACGCGTCGCGGCGCACAAATGAGACAAACTGCTGCCACGATTCAATCGCGCCGCTGAAATTTACCACTGAATGATACGAGCGCCATACCATCCAAGCATAAAACAACGCTGCTACGGCGAGCGCCAGCGCCAGCAGATAAAGCGCCCGACGCCAAAAATCGGCGCGCGCCGCCAACGCCCAGATCAACAGTGCTGGACTGCTGAGAATAAACAGCGGCCAGTGATTGGCGATCCCAAGACCGCACAGGATGGCTGTTGCCAGCCAATAGCGGCGATCGGATCGGGTAACCGCTTCCTGTACCGTCACCAAAGCGAGCAACAGCAGCGCGGTATTGGTGGTATAAACATCCGCGATGATCGATTGCGACCAAAAGTGATCGGAGACCGCGAGCACTGCCGCCGCAAGATAAGCTGCGGCGCGGTTACCGCTGCGCCGCAGCACCAGCCAGGCGATAACGGTAACCGTCAGTGCTCCCATCAGTCCGCTTAGCGCATGGATGCGAAACGCCATGCTGCCAAACGGCAAGTGCGAAGCCAGCCAACCCAATGAGACAAACAAGGGGTAGCCCGGAGGATGACCAACTCCAGCAAACACCGCCGCCGCGATAAACAAACCGTCGTCCTCGAACATGACCGTCCGCGGCGTTGACAACAAGTATAAGCAAAGAGCCGTGCTGAACAGCAACGCCAAGCCGATTCCGTCAAGCTTCCACGAAATGGCGTAAAATGGGGCTTCAGGCAATCGCGCTGAAGATGGCGCACGCAGCGCCGGTTGGTGACGATCGCGAGGGTTGGATTTCTTCGCCATGATGTAGAGAGAATGCGTGAGTTCTTGGAGAGAGGCAACCCGTGCGGCTTGTATGGTGTGGAGAAAGGGACACCGTTCGCTGACCTCTCGATCCGCTCAGCGGCACCACCATGAAATGATGGCTGGAAGGGGCATTGCCTCACTATAACCGTCTTTTCTACAACGCCTCCTCAAACAGCCAAGCACCGCTTGGCTGTTTGAGGATAAAAATGTCAAATATCCCAGATCCCCCGCCCGCAGCATTCCCAGAGCGCTTGGCTACGCAAAATGCACGGCACCCAGTCAGAACCAATGCACCTCGGTCATCTCCCAGAGGGAGAGGGGAGTTCCCCCGCACCGTTTGGCAACGCGTTCAACCAAGTATCTTGAAGGATTGCTAGTATATGCCTTTGATTCCGCCATGATCACTCCCACTCAGGCCAGCGACAGCGAAGCGCCACCGGCCGTGGTGCAGGCGACCGATCTGTACAAACGCTTTGGCGATCACTGCGCTGTCGCTGGCGTCAGCTTTCGCGTTGAGCGCGGCAAGTGCTGGGGGTTGCTGGGGCCAAACGGTGCGGGCAAAACGACGTTGTTGCGCATGCTGATCGGCAAAACCCACCCCAGCCGTGGGTCGTTAGCGGTGCTGGGGCATAAAATGCCGCAAGATGGTGCCCATATACGGGCGCGGATCGGCGTCGTGCCGCAGCGTGATAACCTCGATCCAGACTTTAGTGTGACTGAGAATCTGCGCATCTATGCGGCTTATTTCGGACTGTCGGGCGCAAAGGTAGAGGAGCGCATCCAGCACCTGATTCGCTTTGCGGCGCTTGAGCACAAAGCACGGGCCTCGATTTCCGTCCTGTCGGGAGGAATGCAGCGGCGCTTGAGCCTGAGCCGTGCATTGATCAACCAACCTGAGTTATTGGTGCTGGATGAGCCCACCACCGGGCTTGATCCCCAAGCGCGGCAATTGATCTGGCAACGCCTCAGGGAACTCAAAAACGACGGCATGACGATCATCATGACCACCCATTATATGGACGAAGCAGAGCGTCTGTGTGATCACATCACGGTCATGGACCACGGCAAGATCCTCGATTGCGATGCACCGGTAAATCTGATTAACCGCCACATCCCAGCGCACGTGGTAGAGGTGCATGGCGAGGGGCTTGCGGCGTGGCATCAGCGTGTCGGACAAACCGTGACCGACGACAGCGAAGCGGTTGGCGATGGTCGTTATTATTACCTAGAAGACGAGCGCCCCTTGCTGCTGGCGTTGCATCAGCAAGCGCAATTGCGCTATTTGTACCGTCCCGCCAATCTGGAGGACGTATTCCTGAAGCTGACCGGTAGAGATTTACGCGATGACTGATGCGCAAGCTGGCGGAGTGCCGCCGCTGACCCAGCTGCAGGGAAGGCGCCAGTTGCCGCATTATATGCTGCGCTGGTACCCCGTATTTTGCCGTAACTTTCTGTTTTGGCGCAAACTTGCGATTCCTTCGCTACTTGGGAATTTCGGCGAACCGGTGCTCTATCTGCTGGCGATGGGCTATGGTCTGGGGGCTTTTGTTGGTGAGATTGAGGGGCTGCCGTATCGCGTTTTTATCGCTTCTGGCATCATCGCCTCAAGTACCATGACCACCGCCAGCTTTGAAGCGATGTACTCCGCTTATACCCGCATGACCAGCCAGGCGACTTGGGATGCCATCATTACGACCCCGCTGTCCACCGCTGACGTGGTCGCCGGGGAGATCGTATGGGCGGCTGCCAAAGGCTTGATCAACGCCAGCGCGATCGCCTTGGTGGCAATGATGTTAGGTGGCATTTCGCTGCCCACAATGGTGTTGGCACTGCCGGTTGTGGTGCTGACCGGGCTGTGTTTCGCGTCAATGGCGATGGTCGTTACCGCCGCCGCACGTGGCTATGAATTCTTCCTTTACTATACGACATTGGTTCTCACCCCGATGCTGTTGTTGGGCGGCGTTTTTTTTCCGTTGCAGCGCATGCCTGACGGGATCCAATGGCTATCGCAGATATTGCCGCTGACACATGCCGTCGCCGTCATCCGGCCGCTGGCTATCGGTGCCCCGCTAGAAGGCATATTCTGGCATCTTGGTTATATCGCAGCGGTGGGCGCGCTCAGTTTCTATGTTGCCGTGCGCTTAGCAACCCGCCGTCAATTGCAATAGGGCACCTCGGAAAACCAGCTTCGCTGGCTTTTCGCTGGCTTTTCGCTGGCTTTTCGAGGGATCCCGCGGGGGGCTTGTCTATGGGGAAAATGCCCCTGCCAACAATTATTGCGTGGTGGCGTTGAGCGGATCGAGAAGTCAGCGAACGGTGCTGCGCTAGCGCTCCTCATTAAAAATAAAACAATCCCTTCCCCCAAACCCCCTCTCGTTCAAGGTTTTTCGGGGTTCAAGGCAGTCAATTAGCGCCTCTTTGACGATGCTGACGACTCGCCATTGGCGCTTGTATCAAGCCCTTCGAGCGGCTCTGGGGCGTGCAGCAGGTGGCGGATAAAATGGTACTGGAACGCAAGATAGCCGATGGTGGGCGGTTGATAGCCAAGGCGAGCGACCATTTCAGCGTGCAGTGCCGGCAGCTTATGGAACGGTACTGCTGGATACGTATGGTGTGCGGTGTGATACTGCATGTTCCAAGCCATCCAGCGCAGCACCGGCCACGTTTTAATCGTGCGCGTGTTATGCACCACATCGGGGTGGTGCGTCAGGGCTGTATGCTCAGTGATGTTTTGTACCTGGTGCAGTACCTTGGTGAGCAATAACGGCGCTATCCAGAGCTGCACCAGCACCCCGCTTTGCAGCAGCAGCGATGCAGCCGCCAGCCCCCCATAGGCGAGCACGTGGACGCACGCTTCACGCGCCACCTGCTGTCGCTGCGCCTCGCTGAGGTAGCTGCCTTCCACCTGCCCCGCAGCCTGAACCACAAGGCGCTGTATGCGGGAATACCAATATGAAATACCCAACAGATACAGCAGATAATTGCCCAAGCGGTAGCGTTCACGCGTGAGCAACTCCGGATCGCGTCGCCAGTTTTGGGTATGGTGGTGGTGCTCGAAATGGAACCAGCGTTCATAGTCACGCGGGTAGAGCACCAAGAAGCCGGTAATCCGGTTGCAGACGTCGTTGATCCAACGTGTGCGAAAGGCAGTATAGTGGTTAAACTCGTGCTGGGCGGCGAACAGGTAGTTCAGCAGCATCCCATGCAGGATAAAAAGCGGAACCGCCCAGCCGCTACCCCAGCTCAGGTAAAGCCCACAGCCAGTCACACCGAGGGCACCAAAATGACTGAGGGTTTGCCGTGCGCCCTGCCAATCGCTGCGCAAAGTCAGTTGGCGCAGCCGCTCGGGTGGGATTAAATTTTTCCTGCCAATGAAATCGTCCATCGCCGTCTTCGCTTACACCAAGGGTGTTGTGGATGAAACGGTAGCGTTGCAAGCGATCAGGTCAGCCCACGGCAGCGATAGATTTCAAGCGGCAGGGTTGACGATCGGTCCCATGATGCCCCCGCTTTCGTGAGAAAACACCGAAGCGTCAGTACGCCGGGCGCGGGATGCGTTCATTACCCGACGATCTTCTTCGTAATAAACCACTGCTGTAGGATCGACAGCAGGTTGTTAACAAACCAGTACAGTACCAGCCCGGCGGGGAAGAACAGGAAAAAGAACGTAAAAATAAACGGCAGCGCGGCCATGATCTTGGCTTGCAGCGGATCCGGTGGGGCGGGGTTCAGCCGCTGCTGCACCAGCATCGATATCCCCATCAGAATCGGCAGGACAAAATAGGGATCGTGTACGCTCAGATCATCGTACCAGAAGATGAAACTAGCTTGGCGGATCTCGACACTTTCAAGCAGTACCCAATACAGCGCGATAAAGACCGGGATCTGGATCAGGATCGGTAGGCACCCGCCAAGCGGGTTGACCTTTTCGTCCTTGTAAAGCTGCATCATCGCCTGATTCATGCGCGTTTTGTCGTTCAGGTAGCGCTCGCGCAGAGCGGCAACACGCGGCTGCAGTTTGCGCATCCGCGCCATTGACTTATAGCTGGTGGCTGAGAGGTGGAAGAACAACAGCTTGATCATCATGGTCAACAAAATAATCGACCACCCCCAGTTACCGACAAAGTGGTTTATGTTGTTCAACACCCAAAACAACGGCTCTGCTATCAGAAACAGAAAGCCATAATCCACAGTGCGTTCGAGATGCGGCGCAGCGGCACTTAGCAACGCTTGGATCTTTGGTCCGAGATATACATTTACGGAAAACAAAGCTTGATCACGGGGCGCGACTTGCAGCGGCGCGGTCAGCACCCCGAGGCGATATAAGCCGCTATTGAGCGCCTTGGAATAATAGTGATTAACGTCATCTAGCGGTGGAATCCACGCCGCAGCGAAGTAGTGCTGGATCATCGCTACCCATCCACCCGTGGCGCTCTGATCTAAGCTCTGCTGGCGTATATCGCCAAAATCTATCTTTTCGTACCGCTGATCTGGGGTGGAAAGTACGCCCCCAGTATAGGTATAAGTGGTGAAGAGTCCGCCTGAAGAGGTTGGCTCAGAACGCCGGAACTGGCCATAAAAATGGCCGCTCCAAGCCTGTTCCGACGCATTATCGATGTGCGTTGTGATGCCGATAAGGTAGCTGCCGCGCGTGAAGTGGTAGGTCTTGGTCACCACCAACCCATCGTCTGAGCGCCACACGAAAGGAACCGCCAAGGAGCTATCCCCCAGCTCTAGGACATATTCCTTTTGCGAAGTGGTGAACGGGTATTTATGACTCGGCGCGTCGGTATTGTTCGACGACAGCAGCCCCGATTGCATGATGAATACATCGCTGCCGTATTCATTCAGTAGCCGCACTGGATCGTCGGGTTGATCGGCGGCTATCGGATAGGCCAGCAATTCGGCCTGCACCAGACCGGCACCCACTGGATCGACCCACAGATCATAAACGTCCGTTACAATGCGAATGCGCTCGCCGTTTGCCGCCGCCTGGCTGCTCACTGATGAGGGCGCAGCAGTATGGGGAATAACCGGCACCTCATCGCTCAGCCCAACGGTGGGACGATGCACGCCATCCGTTGGTATGGGCGTGGTCGCTGGAGCAACACCCAGTGCCGCAGGTTGCTTTGGTGCATAATCCGCTTGCCATGCTTGGTACAGCAGGAATCCCGTCATCAGCAACCCAATGATCAGGAAAAAGCGAAGTTGGTCAGAAGTCATCGGAAGATGAATTTTCAAGGTGGATTTACCAGGCCGCCCTATTTAGGGGGGCATCGAAAAACTGGAGGTTTGGAGGAAGGGATTGTTTTATTTTTAATAAGGAGCGCCTAACGGCGCACCGTTCGCTGACCGGTCTTCGTCGGTCAGCGGCACCCTGAAATGATTGTTGGAAGGGTCATTTCCCCAATAGAGGGCAGCTCGAATAAGTTCGCTTCGCGCAGTTTTTCGAGCTGCCCTCTGATGAGGCTAAACACCTGATGCTGAACGCGGATGCTTGGTTTGGCCGCCCTTTCCCTGCATTTTGAGCACTGCCTCGACCATCTCCGCGGTGCCTTTGATCGCATCGCCGCGCACCATGACGACGGCATCCTTAGCGCCAAACAGCGCCCTGTGGTGACGAAAGGCATTGCGGATGACACGTTTGATACGATTGCGCTGATGAGCAAAACGCACCCGTCGCTTGGGTACTACAATACCCAAGCGCGGGTAGCCAAGGTTGTTATCAACAACAAGCAGCGTCAGCGCCCGGAAATGAAAGCGACAACCATAGCGAAAGATGTTGGTGAAATCGCAGGCCTTGCATAGCCGCATCCTCCGCGTCAATCGGTTCAGACGCATTGTGCAGGACTTTACGCTGACAGTCGGGTGCGACCTTTGGCGCGGCGATTGCGAATGATGCAACGACCGCCTTTCGTTTGCATGCGTGCTCTGAAACCGTGGCGCCGCTTGCGCTTCAAATTGCTGGGTTGGAAAGTTCTTTTCATAGAGGGTTTTGCATAAGGGATGATGAGCGCATTGGCGTGGGACTATCCGCGTTTTTCTGTCACTGACAAAGGTTTTGGACGTGCTACACGACGTTCCACGATGACAGGGGTTCTTGCATGACCGGCAAAGATTAAACAAATGCTCTCCGCCGGTACCGCAATTAACCGACACCCCTGAACCAATTAAGTAAAAGGCGGGAGGAGAATCAATAGCGCATCAGGCTCTCAAGACAAGTCGAGTGCACAACAGCGCCACGCTCTCTCCCTCAGGGTATAGAATCAGATCAGAGTATCCGATCATTCGCGTATACCGCAGAGAGCATCACAGCCCATTATATGGATATGACCGATAGCGTCAACTGCTGCTTTCTCGGCTTGCCAATGCACAACCGGCAGATAGCGGGCATGGAGCGTCTGGCGATAGCGCTAGGTGCCGTTCTTGAGTTGCCTTTGCAGCGCCCTGCCAAGGCTTGCGATGATCAGGCTGTATCGACTTTTGCTGGTTGCTGCGTTATCGTTATATTGAATAGTGCGCTCACGGATTCACTCATGGGAACCTCGGAAAATGGCAGCGGGATGGGAGTTTGGGGAAAGGGCATGCTTCCCTGTAACGTAAGCCATTGATTTATATCCATTCCTCCAATAGACAAGCCCTGCGGTTCATCCGCGAACCTGCTTGTGCGCAATTGGGTAAACGCCTCTGGCGCAACCCGTTTACACTGAGTGGCATTTGGCGCGGGATACACCGTTGCCGCCGGCAAAGTGCAATGATGACCTGCCGCTATCCTCGGTTATCCGTCATCGCTTGCGCGTTACCGGCAGGATCGGTTTTTGAGCAACACAACACAACAGAGATCCAATGACCGCATACACCGCACCCCTTCGCGATATGCAGTTTGTGCTGCATGAACTACTGGGGATAGAGCAGCAATTCGCCGGTATCGAGCGCTTCCAAGAAGCCAGTGCTGAAGTAACCGACACGATTTTGCGCGAAGCCGCAAAGCTTTGTCAGGAACTTATTTTCCCAACTCTGCACAGTAGCGATCGCCAAGGTTGCCAGTGGATTGACGGGAAAGTAGCAACCCCAGCCGAGTTCAAACGCATTTACAACACCCTGCTGGAGGGGGGGTGGCTGTCGCTGGCCGGGCCAACGGCGTACGGCGGCCAGGGCCTGCCTTATACGATTGCGTTGTTTTTTGATGAAATGCTGCAATCGGCTAATCTGTCTTTTTCGCTTTACACTGGGTTATCCCACGGGGCCGCCATCGCTCTTGAACAATACGCTGACGAACAGCAGAAGCAGTGTTATCTGCCCCCTCTTATTGAGGGCCTCTGGAGCGGGGTGATGTGCCTCACTGAGCCCCAGTGCGGCACCGATTTGGGACTCCTGCGAACCCGCGCCGAAGCTGACGATGACGGCAGTTATCGCATCACCGGCAACAAAATTTTCATCACTGGAGGCGAGCAGGATTTGACCGAAAACATTGTCCATTTCGTGTTAGCGCGGATTAAAGGAGCACCGCCGGGAGTGCGTGGCATCAGCATGTTTCTGGTGCCGAAATACTTGCCCCAGGACGATCGTCAACTGGGCCCGCGTAACAGCATGAGTTGCGATTCAATTGAGCATAAGATGGGGATCAAAGGGGCTTCCACGTGTACCATGAGCTATAATGCGGCCACTGGCTATCTCCTTGGCGAGCCGGAGCGTGGCTTGCGTGCGATGTTTTCCATGATGAACTATGAGCGCCTGATGGTGGGCCAACAGGGATTGTCGGTCGCTGAAGTGGCGTATCAGAGCGCGAGCCAGTACGCACGGGAGCGATTCCAAGGGCGTCGTGCCGCTCACGGTACTGACGTCGACGGCCCTGCTGATCCGATTATTGTCCATCCCGATATAAGGCGCCTGTTGCTCACCACGCGCGCGCTCAATGAAGGTGCGCGCGGACTGCTGGGATGGGTAACGATGCAATACGACCTATCCCAGGCGCACCCCGATCCCGCGGTGCGCCAAAAAGCCGAAGACAAGGTGGCGTTATTCACTCCGATCGTCAAGGCATTTGTTACCGACAACGGCTTTAATGCCTGCAATGATTGCCTGCAAGTGTTTGGCGGTCACGGTTATATCAAGGATCACGGGATGGAACAATTGGTGCGTGACGTACGTATTGCGCAAATATACGAAGGAGCAAACGGTATTCATGCTCTTGACTTGGTGGCGCGCAAGCTCCCGATGCACGGCGGACGGGCAATAAAGGATTACCTCGCTGAGATCGAGGTTTTCACCCGCAACGCCGATAATCACTCAGCGCTGGATGAATTTACCCAGCCGCTATCGCGGGTACTTGCGGTATTGCGATCCGATACCGCCTGGATCACAGACGCGGCGCAAAAAGATCCCAACGAAGTTGGTGCGGCATCATACGATTACTTAAGATTAATAGGTTTGGTCGCTTTCGCTTATATCTGGGCGCAGGCGGCGAACATCGCACTTGCCCGACAAACCGAGGATAATTCCGGCTTCTACCAAGCCAAGCTGCAAACGGCGCGTTATTTCTATCAACGCCTGTTGCCGCAATCGACGGCCTTGTCACAGATTATCCGCAGCGGTTGCAGGAGTTTGATGGATATGGACGCTGAAGCGTTCACCAATACCGCCGCCTTATGAAGCCTACCGCTGAAGCGGCTGCATAGCAGCCTTCACCGTGGCTGCGCCGAGGCTATCGTTGCAACCACGTTTTTTTGTTGCGCTGGCGCTGGATTGTCGACGAAACTCATCTCAGACTCTCAGCCCGCTAAGCCCTAAGCCGGCGCTATTCAAGGATGTTCCGTTTATTCGCAGGAGCTATATTATGTGGCCTGACCGTCGTCTGTGTGACCTGCTCAGAATTGAGCACCCCATCGTTATGGCCCCGATGTCGGGGGCGACTAACCCTGGCATGACAGCGGCGGTATCCAATACCGGCGCCATGGGTTCCTTAGGTGCCGCATCTATACCGCCCGAGGAATTGCGCGAGTCGATAAGCAGGATCCGCTCATTCACCAACAAACCCTACGGGGTGAATCTGTTTGTCCCCGATCACGAACGCTACGTGGCTGACAAGGCGCGTGAGAAAAAAGTTTGTGATCTGATGAAGCCGTACCTAAATGAGCTGGGAATCACGGATCCCCCTGAGCCGCGTACGCTGTTCGGCCCTTTCCAAAAGCAAACAGCGGTGTTGCTGGAGGAGCGAGTGCCCATATTCAGCTTCCATTTAGGCATCCCTCCAGCGAATACACTGAAGGCCTTCAAGCGCAAAGGTATCATTATCATCGGCACCGCCACAACGGTCTCTGAAGCACGTGCTCTCGATCAGGCGGGGGTTGATGTGATCGTTGCCCAAGGCGCTGAAGCGGGCGGTCATCGCGGTACTTTTCAGGGGCACTGGCAACAATCGCTGATCGGCGGTATGGCGCTTATTCCGCAAGTCGTTGATGCGGTATCGGTACCGGTCATCGCCGCCGGCGGTATTATGGATGGGCGCGGGATCGCAGCGGCGATGGCCTTGGGCGCTTCTGGAGTGCAGATGGGCACCGCTTTTCTGGCGGCGCACGAAAGCCCGATCGCTGAACCGTGGCGCCGCCGGGTGCTGGATTGCTCGGATCAGGATACCGTCATAACAAGCGTCATCTCGGGTCGACCAGCACGCGGTTTTCGTACGCGGTATATCGATGAAATGACACCCCATGCTGACCAGTTGCTGCCGTTTTCAGCGCAGTATTCGCTATTTGACTGCCTGCGCACCGCCGCTGGCAGCGACAATGTGGATTTCCTTGCAATGTGGGCCGGGCAAGGTGCCCCGCTGGCGCGCTTTGCGCCAACGGCGGACATTATCGCTGAGCTGGTCAAAGAGGCTTCAGAGCAGTTCAGCCGCATGGCGGCGACCGTTGCGGCAGCGACAAGTTAGCTGAGCGGCTTGATGCGGCGCAAAACGCCTTGGGGAGCCGCGGTCACAAAGCCCCCCCTTGTTGTGCGCGCAAAACATTTTCATCCAACCCTATATGGAGCAATGAATGCCGATTTATGAATACCAATGCAGCGCTTGCAACGTGCGGCATGAATTTATTCAGAAATTCAGTGAGCAACCGATGCGTGAGTGCCCCTCTTGCGGAGAACCTGCGTTGCAAAAACTGATCTCTGCCGCAGCCTTTCATCTCAAGGGCTCTGGCTGGTACGTAACCGATTTTCGTGACTCCGATAAAAGCAAAGCCAAATCAAAAGATGAGGATAAAAGTGACAAGCCGACCGCTGACGCATCAACAAGCGAGGCCCAAAAAGACACCCAACAAGACACCAAAAAAGACACCCAACCAAAAGCTTCCACCACTGAAAGCGATTCCAAAACAAAAACCACGGCTGCCGATAAAGCCGCTGCATCCAGCAGCAAGGATTAAGCTCGTTGCTGCGCTTCAACGCGCCAACGACAAGCTATAGCTATTACCCGGCTAAGCAGCTCTCGCTATTTGATCGGCTGATACTCAAACTAGGATAACCACGATGCGTTCGCATTTTTGCGGTCGAGTCAGCATGACCGATGCCAATAACGCCGTTACGCTGTGCGGTTGGGTCAATCGGCGGCGCGACCACGGGGGTGTGATATTTATCGACTTACGTGATCGCAGCGGTGTAGTACAGGTTGTCTATAACCCAGATATTGCATCTCCCGCGACCTTCGAGAGCGCACAACAAGTGCGCAGCGAATACGTTTTGCGCATCACCGGGATGGTGCGCCCACGCCCTGAGGGGACCGTCAATAATGAGTTGCAAACGGGCCGCATTGAGGTTGAAGGGACACAGCTCGAAGTGTTGAATACCGCCGATCTCCCCCCCTTTCACCATGATGAGCAGGACGTAAATGAAGAGACCCGGCTGCGCTATCGATACCTCGATCTAAGACGACCGCAGATGCATAACCGGCTCGCTATGCGAGCGAAGATCATTGCTACGATACGCCGTTATTTGGATAACGCTGGCTATATCGACATTGAAACCCCAATGCTGACTCTGGCTACTCCTGAAGGCGCGCGCGACTATCTGGTGCCCTCGCGCACCCACAAAGGCGCGTTCTTTGCGCTACCGCAATCCCCGCAGATATTTAAGCAGCTGCTGATGATGGCCGGCATGGAACGCTACTACCAAATCGTGCGCTGTTTTCGTGATGAGGACCTGCGCGCCGATCGCCAACCAGAGTTCACCCAATTAGACGTGGAGACCTCGTTCCTTGGCGGCGAACAGATCATGGCGCAGATGGAGGATCTGATCGTCAGCGTATTTCGTAATGTGCTGGCGGTCGATCTGCCACAGCCTTTTATGCGTCTGCGCTATGATGATGCGATGCGTCTTTACGGCACTGATCGCCCTGATTTACGCAACCCACTGCAACTGACCGCCATCGACGATCTGGTCGCGCACTGCTCGTTTAAAGTATTCGCTGACCCAGCCAATGAACGCGATAGCCGGGTAGCCGCCCTGAAGGTTCCGCAGGGCGAGCAACTGCCGCGCTCGGCAATTGATGAGCTGACCGCTTTTGTTGGGCGCTATGGTGCCAAAGGTCTGGCTTATATCAAGATCCACAATCTGGCGCTTGGCGCTGACGGTTTGAAATCCCCCATTGTCAAGTTTATCGATGCGCAAACCTTAGCCGCCGTGCTTGCGCGCTGCGGTGCCCAAAACGGTGACTTGGTATTCTTCGGCGCGGGCAAAAACGCTACCGTCAACGCCTCTTTGGGTGCTTTGCGCACCCGACTGGGAGAAGATAGGGGGCTTCTTGAAGACCGCTTTCGGATTTTGTGGGTCACCGATTTTCCGATGTTTGAATGGAGTGCGGGCGATAAGCGCTACACGGCTTTACACCATCCATTCACTGCGCCAGACACTGACGATCCAGAAGCCATCCTGGCACGTCCCGCCGCACTGCGCTCAAACGCTTACGATATGGTACTAAATGGCAGCGAAATCGGTGGCGGCTCGGTACGCATTCACGATGTGCAGGTGCAGCAGGCGGTGTTTCGTGCGTTGGGGCTTGCTGAGGAAGAGATCCAGCATCGCTTCGGCTTTATGCTGGACGCATTGCGCTACGGTTGCCCGCCGCATGGCGGAATTGCGTTCGGCCTTGACCGTCTGGTGATGCTGATGACCGGCGCAACCTCGATTCGCGACGTCATCGCGTTTCCGAAGACCCAAACGGCGAATGATCCGCTGACCGGTGCACCGCAACCGATCGCGCCCGCTCAGTTGCGTGAATTATCGCTGCGGGTGCTGGAGTCCTGATTAAAAATAAAATGACACTCTTTTCCCCGCAAGCCCCTGCCCCAGCAAGGTCTTGGCTCTGTCTTGATACCCTGCATTTTGCGCTGTTTGATGCTCTGGGATAGCTTCGTTTATTGCTTCTGGCTATAAAGGATTGGTTATACCCCCCTTCCTGTGTCTCCAAGTAGCCTAGAGTATATGCAGTGCGGCGCTGCTGACACAAACCACCCTGCTCCCAATCGGGGCTCTCTGACACATGGCTGATTCTCCCCTCCGAGCGCGGGCAATTAAACATTTGCCATTGGCGCTTGCCAACCAGATCGCCGCGGGAGAGGTAGTTGAACGTCCGGCTTCGGTGGTCAAAGAGCTGATCGAAAACGCTCTTGACGCCAATGCAAAGCGCATCCAGATCGATATCGAAGGCGGTGGCTGCGGCCTTATTCGCATACGCGACGATGGCAGCGGCATTCCCGCTGCTGAATTATCGCTGGCGCTCGATCGCCATGCCACCAGCAAAGTCGAATGCGCAAGCGATCTGGAACAGATCGCAACCTTGGGATTCCGCGGCGAGGCACTACCCAGCATCGCGGCGGTTTCTCGTCTGGAATTGGTCAGTTGCGGCGATGGCTGTGAGCATGGCGCACGCGTGGCGCATAATGGCGGCAACAGCGAAGGCCCGGCAGTGCCGATAGCGCATCCCCGTGGCACTTCCGTCAGCGTGCGAGAGCTGTTTTTCAACACCCCAGCGCGGCGTAAGTTTTTGCGCAGCGAGCGCACTGAACTTGGACGCATCCGTGACGTGGTGCGCCAATTCTCGCTGTGCCGCTTTGACATCGAATGGCGCCTCAACCACCACGATCGCAGCCTGTACAATCTGCCAACGGCGGCGACCAGTAGCGCGATGCTCAACCGTTTAACCCGTGTATGCGGCAAAGCGTTCACCGATAATGTGCTGCGGGTGGAGGTGCAAGCACAGAGCTTGCGCCTCCACGGCTGGGCGAGCACTGCAGCGGTGGGGCGCGCTTACGCTGATCTGCAGTTGTTCTATATCAACCAACGCCCCGTACGTGACCCGCTAATACGCCATGCTCTGCGGTTGGCGTATCAGGGGGTTATCGATGAAGGCCGCTACCCGGGGTATGTACTGTTTCTCGAATTGCCGTCAGCGCAGGTTGATGTCAACGTTCATCCGACGAAACATGAGGTGCGCTTCCACGAAGCGCGGCTGGTGCATGATTTTGTCCATCGCCGCTTGCGCCAGCAGTTGGACGGCGTACCGCTGTCGGTAGTGGGCGGTGATGGCGGAGGCTACCGTGATGCTTTCGGCAGCGCGACCATACCGTACACCGATTCCGAGCAGTCACAGTTACTGCAGGTACACGATGTCCAGCCACAAAAGTGGCCCGCCCCCAGCGCCTCTGTAGCGGCGGTGGGCGCGCGCTCGCACGCAAAAGCGTTCCCCATGGGCGCGCCGCCCACCATTGTCCTGTTGCTTGCACGTCATGCGATCATCAGCAGCGACGACCGCTACTGGTTACTTGACCACTGCGCCGCCGCTGTCATCCATGCTCGCCAGGTGCTGCGCGCAGCACCCGTACCGAGTCGCCCGTTATTGTTACCGTATCAGGATGAGGTAAGCACCGCGGTCGCTGATTATGTTGAGCATGCCGAGCAGTCGCTGCGCCGCTTGGGGGTGGAAATTCGCCGCACTGGGGAAGCCAGTGTGTCATTGCGCCAGGTACCGATCGTCCTCGCCGGAGTAGCACCGCTTAGCGTGCTTCAGGCAGTGAGCGATAGTGTACAGACGCGCACTCCGAGCAGCGATAGCGCTGCTCAAGACCCAGATGATGCGCTGTACGACGACTCTATCGCGCAGGCTTTAGCGGATATCGCCGATCAGAGCACCACGCCCGCAGCGCAACGCCTAGCGATATTGTTCAATGCGTTGCGCAACAGTGATGCCGCCGCGCTGCCGATGGTTGAGCTGAGCACTGAGCGTCTCAACCGATGGCTGTCCCTGAAGTAAGCGCTGCCAAACGCCCCATCATTTTTCTGCTGGGAGCGACTGCGAGCGGTAAAACCGAACTCGCGATCGCCTTAGCGAGCACGCTGCCGTTGTCGATCATCAGCGTCGATTCGGTGATGGTGTACCGTGGACTCGACATCGGTAGCGGTAAACCGAGTGCTGAGACTCTGGTGCAGACACCCCATCAGTTGGTCAATATCCGCGACCCAGATCAGCCCTACTCGGTTGCCGAGTTTCGTCTCGATGCGCTGGCTGCGATAGCCAGGATCCACCGCCAAGGACGGCTGCCGCTGCTGGTCGGCGGTACCCGCTTGTACTTCCACGCCTTGGAATGCGGCTTGTCAGCGTTACCGGCGGCGGATGCGCGATTGCGAGCAAGGCTCAACGCCGAAGCCGAGCGGCTGGGCTGGCCTGCGCTGCACGCCCGCTTGCGCGCTTTCGATCCAATCAGCGCAGAGCGCATCCATCATCACGATGCGCAGCGCATTCAGCGCGCTCTGGAGATATGTCAGCTGAGCGGTCAGTTGCCATCGGTGCTCCTCGCGCAGCAACACGACCACCGCTTACCGTACCCGATCATCTCATTGGTGCTGCAATCGCCAACGCGAGAACAACTGCATCAGCGTATCGCGCTGCGCTTCAGGCGGATGCTGGATGACGGTTTGCTGAACGAGTTGGCTGCGCTCAGACGGCGTTATCGGCTGCACCCACAGCTACCTTCAATGCGCGCCGTTGGTTACCGTCAGGCGCTGCAAGTGCTGGATCAGCAATCCGATGCCGCGGCGCTGCTGGAAAAAGGCATTGCCGCGACGCGCCAGTTGGCGCGCCGTCAACTCACTTGGCTGCGCCGCCGCGCCAACGACATCCCTGTCGATCCCTCGCAACCCGATGCGACCAATACCCTCAAACGCATTCTGCAACAATCCATCGCTGCTATTGCCAGTGGCGCATCTTTTGTTGGCAGTTGAGCGTCATTGTGGTATTTTTTATCGCTTTGAACCTCGGACAGCCGGCGACACGGGCTGTTTGAGCTACAGCGCTGCCCTGCCCGCAGGGCAGGTCTTCAACACCTCACATTCCCTTATACGTCATGTCCATACAACAGCAACTGGAACAAAAACTTACCGAGCGGTTAAAACCGATCTACCTTGAGGTTGTCAACGAGAGTCAGCAGCATAACGTGCCGCAGGGCTCGGAGTCGCATTTTAAGATAACCGTGGTAGCGCACGCTTTTAACGATCAGACGCCGGTCGCGCAGCATCGGCTGGTGTACCGGCTGTTAGCAGAAGAGTTGCAGGCCGGCATCCATGCCCTCGCCCTGCATACCTATACCGCAGCGGCTTGGAGCCAACTCGCGCTTAAGTCCGCGCCGCAATCGCCGCGCTGCCGCGGCGGAAAAGCGAGTGAGAACACGGCGAACGGCAATGATGCGGATGGCTTCTGAAGCGCCCGCTGCATTTCCAGAGCACTGCCCGCCGTATTTCCAGAGCCCCGCCCTCTACTATGACGGGCCGGGTAGTGGCAGTGCTTATTGCGACAGGTCAATAACATTCTGCGGTAGTTTGCCACGGAATGATTTTGACAATCCTATCTCCAGAATCCTCGAAAATGCTGTTTCCCAAAAGTGACGAAGGGACTTTAGCTATGTGTGCTTGTTATATTGCCTTCATTCACCCTCATACCGACTTGCGAGAAATATTAAATTGGCCATTCGATTGAATTGAATTTCAAGAGCATTTTTTCAGCATATGAATGATCAACCATCTTAGAGAAATCAATTAGGCCTTTAATATGACGTTTCATGCCCCACATGCTTTCAAATTTTCTTCTTTCTGAATGATCATGAGGGCCGAATTTTTCTAAATAATACAGATGTTGGCGTAAATTATCTTTAAACTCTCGCCTAAGAGTTGGCACAGCACCATCAACTTGAAGTCCTAAGACTATTTTTCTGGAACCAGGAGGGACAACCAAGGTTTTTCTGTGTTGTGGCCGAAAACCATTAGCATGCAATAGTACACCTATCTGCTTAACTAAATCGCTTGCTTTTATACGATCAAACTGATTGGATCGCGTAGAAAACGTAAAATCATCACTATAGCGTGTATATGTTAGGCCAAATTTATTTGCGATATTTGTAATTCTATGATCTACATCCACCATGACTAAATTCGATAACATAGGGCTTGTAGGTGCCCCTTGTGGTAAATATCCCATAATCTTTGCGGAGTACGAGGGGATTTTTTTGTTGTACTTGTTTACCCTCCAGACAGAATCACCTCTACGAGGACTAAATTCAGCTGAAACAGGAACAGTGCATATTCGCGCAAGCTCAAAAGTGACAAGAGGTTGATAGCCTATACTTTTGAAAACGCGATAAACCTGAATTTCAGATATTGATTCAAAAAAACCTTTTATATCCATTTTTATAAGCCAACGTGCACCAGAATGTTTTGCAGCACATTTAACAATCGAACCTCCTCGACTAAATGCAAAACTGGACTCATGAGGTCGCTTATGAGTCAATATATGTTGATGTATCCATTTTTGTACTTTACTTAGACCTGGGAAAGGAACGTGAATAAATCGGCGGCCGCCAGATTTTTTTCTTATTGAAAATTTTTTGTAAAACCTGTCACTAGAACGAGTAACAATTTGGCGTAATAAAAAATAATCTACACCAGAACGCTTCGACAAATGATTGAGAGATAGTATGCCTGGAAATTCATGATATCCATTTTTTACATCGCCAATTTGGTTACTGGCGTTAAGCAAAAGATCGTCTTCACGACCTTCTTTTTTTCCTCTTTCAATATAACGTTGAGGGTGCCACATACGGACTACTCCGATACATCGCTACATACCGGGACAGAACCACGGGCGGCTACCCGATGTATCGTCGAAGACGACAAAGCGGTCTGCTACCCGAGGCACACGAGGAAAAATAGTAGATCGCTTTGCCTTCCAGTATGCGCGGGCTCCTTCACAGGGAATTGGGACTCCCCTCCCCAACAACCACAATTAGTGCAGTTGTAGCAACACTAGAGTTGCTTGTAACACTAGCCGGATGTGGTCACCCTCAGCTGCATAGGATAATAATAATCATCACCAATTGCCATACTTTTCGTAGGGGGTAGCTTTGTCTTTCTAGCGGCTTGTAGTTCGCTATAGCCTTTTTTAGTTAATCGCCTCGTTTGCGTAATCAGCCCCCACCTCAAACATCGATCTAATATCTTTTCACAATCTTTCTTGTTTAAAGCTGTTGCATAACTAAGAGTTGAGATTCTATATTGTCGTTTCGCTAGCAAAGCAAGAACGAGCAATATGATTTCCCCTTCCTCATCTGTATAGTTAAAGGCTCCAGATTTTGCTAGTCTTTTCTGCCCAACAGACAACAGTAAGGAAATTGGGTCACCGCGAATAATTTCATGTGGGAAAATTGACCCTTCCTCAGATGACACCGTTCGTTTAGGAAAAAGAGGATACCAACTTTCCTTGGTGTTATATCTTCCCCAAAGAATTGAAGGTACATTATTTGGACATCCATGCTCGAAAATGAGAGTGCCTTTGGTCTGACGATAACCAAACCACATATTTTTATTCTTATGAGATTTTTCTCCATACTTACGGCATAGTTCAATCACAGCATCTCTTTGTGTCTTAGTACAAAGCATTGATTCTATAGTAGGGCAAGGATAACATGTTGAAACTTTTGGATTAGATCGATGCCTAGAAACTGTTTTGGTTCCTTTCTCAGTCCCAGAATAAGATAGCACTCTAAATTTTAGATATTTAAGAGATAGCCATGATGCGATTGTGGGATGACGCCAAAAACTGGTTAGAAATTCAAATACTCTATTTCCTGATCCAATAAAATCATCCAAAAATATGATTTCGTTACATTTCATTTTCCTTATTTTTTCTATTGTAGGATGATTCAATATCGTACTTGATGATTCTCTGCACAAATTCCTAATCATAGCAGCAACACGAGCTTCACTACCGTGATTATTACCTCTTGATAAAGAATCTAAACAAACTTCGCCTTTGGAAGAAGATTTTGCTTGATTAAAAAATGTTTGATTTGTATCTACCTCTCGCACAGCAAAGAGTGCAACCGTACCTCCGATATTATTGATGTTATCCTCAACAAATTTTAATAAATTTCTCTCAAATTCATTATGTGAGACAAGTGTTAGATATTGTACAAGCTTTGAGGCATTTTCTTGATCTCCATAATCAAACTGGTTTAGCCACTTTGACCCTCTAGTCGTATACAGTAATTTTTTTGATGGCTTGTCTTTGTACATATTTATATACCTCTAAACTAAATAATTAGCAAAGCTAGCGCCTTAAAAGAGCCCTCCAATGGGATGGTTCCTTATTTAAACACCAGGGGCATACCCGCCTGTGAGCATCAGCACAACAAAAGAGGCTTGCACGCGGGCTTCAAAATGATGGCCGCCGCCTCCAGTTGCAAAGGGACTACTAATTTCTTTTGTTTTTGCCATCGGTGGTTGCTGTTCTACTTTCCAGTGTTGTCCAATACAAAATGAGGCTGAACGAGGGGCCGGTTTCCAACAAACATAAAATCCGCCCTTTTTTATTTCTCCCTCGCGGTGCTGGAGAGATTATGCCGGGCGTTCAAGCGTGCGTCTGACAGACGAGGTGCGGGCGAAAGCCCTGCAGGTCCTCGATCAGCAACGTGGGCTGCTCCAGTGCGGCATAGTGGCCGCCGCGTGGCATCTCGGTCCAGCGCGTGATGTTGTAGAGGCGCTCTACGTAGGAGCGGGGCAGCCAGGAGAGGAATTCGGTGGGAAACAGCGCCGCGGCCGTCGGGACCTCGACCCGTTTGCCGTCCGGTGACAACAGGCGACCGCCTGTTAGCTGCTTTTTCTTTTGAAATGGCTACGGAGTACATTCTTGACGTATTCTGGTGCTTCTTCTTGTACTTTGGCGACCTCTTTCATAAGCACGTCATATTCAGCCACTTCTTCACATGACCATAAAATATCAAGCCTTCGCACGTCTCGCATAGCAATATGTGTATACGATTCTGGATACGCCCAATAACATGATTGGCAGGTAGTGACATCTTTATCTTTCCAGTTCGTACAATTTTCACAACTCCATGACTTTGCCCTATTTGCTGAAGCACATAGCAGCATGTATTCACTAACATCATCAGATAAGGTTGCCATTGTCGCCAGCGATTTCAAACGGAACTCTGTGGTCTATTTGAAGCTCTCTAATAGGGAATGGCTCAAGGTAAATATTGCAGCGCCCGCCGTATTTTTCTATTAGCGCATCTCTAAGGTTTGATGAAAATGTCGTGCGACCGGAAAGTTGAGTAGCACGAACTTCTGATGGGGCACCAAATTTGTAGGCAGCAATTTTTCTGCCATCTGACCCAGTAACGCGAAAGGTTTTTACGGGAATGCCTTGTTCTCGGACATCCCTTATCGCACGAGGTGGGTGGTTATAGCCGTAAGTGTCTTTAAGTTCCTCTGTTGTTATTTGGCCATATTTCAGGATATGTTCAATAACAGTTTTAGGACGCTTTGCCTCAACACTTTTTAGCAGATTCAGAAACTCGGGAGGATAATTCTGTTTCGTCATGCGAATGCGAACTCTTGTTGCCCTTTATCTTTATTGTTTTTTTCAGCAGATTTTTCGCATTCCAAACGATGAACTAAAGATGGAGACAAGTATAGCGATTCAATGGTTTCGTAGTTGTTGCCTAATAGCGTCGCTTGGCTCGATCTACCAGCATGAATAAGTAGATGCTTCAAGGAAAGACTCTCAGGTAACAGTTTACCATGAGTTTTTTTACCAATAGCGCCATCGTAACTGATTATGTATGAGATATTTTTCTCATTCATAAGCGAAAGGGCTTTAACAAAAACATCATAAGACAGACCGTTGAGGTATCGATGATCTCTCGTAAATGACGTTCCTTGATAGGGAGGATCCATATAAACCAAATCCTTCTCTTTTGCCGTTCTTACAGCTTTACGAAAATCTACCGCGGATATGATGGTCTTTCTGGCTAATAACGCAGATACACCAAAGATATTTTGTCTCATAGAGTATGGGCGCATACCTGAGCGTCGGTTATCTGCGCTTTGGTTGAATGCGCCATCAGAACTATATCTAACAGCCCCTTTCACAATACGAGAAAACAAATAAAGTAATTTATTTGGGCTATGGGTTTCATTAAATTGATTGCGTGCCTGGAAAAAATATGCTTTTCTATCTTGGTGTTGTTCGAGCCACTGTTTTTCATATTCATCGCACAGTGCGCTGGGGCGTTCTATAATCTCAACCCACAAATCCATTAATGGCTTATTCAGGTCATTCAAAACAAATTTCTTTGCAAGGCCATGGGCTGCAGCAGCAATCGAGACTGCTCCTGCACCACAAAATGGCTCAAACAGGCATCGGGCATCAGAAGGGAAATAAGGGAGAATATACTTTGCTATACCCCGCTTACTGCCTTGATAGGGGAACGGGTGCGGCACACTGATATTGTAAACTGTCTTCATAATTCGAATATTAGCGAGAATTTTGTTCTTCCTGTGGCGTTCATTTCTTGTGCAGCTGACGCCTCAATAGCCGGTGCAGGTCCGCTCCTTCTCGTGAATGAAAGTGGAGGTCGATGCCATCGGCGGGGCAGTGTAGTAAGCGAATCGCGTTGATGGGAACGGTCATTAACCGCATCCATGGCACTTCGAAAAACCAAAGCGGGATGGGGGGAGGGGGCGCTTGCCTGTAACGTAAGCTATTGATTTATAATCCTTCCCCAAATAAGCAGTGCTTTCAAACAAAATCCTCCGCAACAACCAAGCGCCGTTTGCTTGTTGCGGATTAAAAAAAGCGAGGGGACGGGTTCAATCAAGCATCCTGAAGGATTACAAGTATAAAACTAGAGGGTGTGGCATGGATGCGCTGCCTGCGGATCCACCCTTTACGCATCTTAGGAGCTACTGATTTGTGATCGCGCAGGGGGTGGTTTCGGCGATTTTCGCAACTGAAGCGGGCTCAATGTCAAGGGTCAGCGACGACCCGTTGCTGCTGACCCGGACGTGCCCGCCTTTGTGCAGCTTGCCGAATAACAGCGCATCGGCCAACGGCTGTTTGATGCGTTCCTCGATCACCCGCGCCATTGGTCGGGCACCCATGCGCGCATCAAAACCATGCTCGATAAGCCACGCACGGGCGCTCTGATCGATCTCAATGGTGACCTTTTTATCATCCAGCAGGGTCTCCAGTTCGACGATAAACTTATCCACCACGTGCGCCATTATTGCGGGACAAAGCGCTTTGAAATTAACCACTGCATCCAGACGATTGCGGAACTCAGGGCTGAAGTAGCGCTTAATTATCTCCATGCCGTCACTGCTGTGATCTTGGTGGACGAAGCCCATTGAGCTACGCCCCATTTGCACCGCGCCAGAGTTGGTTGTCATGATTAAAATGACATTGCGGAAATCGGCATGGCGACCGTTATTATCGGTCAGCGTTCCGTGATCCATCACTTGCAACAGCAGGTTGTTAATATCGGGGTGAGCTTTCTCGATCTCGTCCATCAGTAATACCGCATGAGGGTGCTTATTGATGGCTTCTGTCAGCAGCCCCCCTTGATCAAAACCAACGTATCCTGGGGGCGCGCCGATTAATCGCGAGACCGTATGTTGCTCCATGTACTCACTCATGTCGTAGCGCAGCAGTTCAATTCCCATCAGGCGTGCTAGTTGGCGTGCGACTTCTGTTTTACCAACGCCCGTTGGACCGGAAAACAAAAAGCAGCCGATCGGCTTCCCAGTATCGCGCAGACCAGAGCGCGCCATTTTGATCGACGCTGTTAAGGTGGTGATCGCTTTTTCCTGTCCGAATACGACCATGTTCAGATCCCGCTCTAAGTTAAGCAGTACATCACGATCCGATACAGACACGGACTTGGGCGGGATACGCGCCATTTTAGCGACAATGTTCTCAATATCGGTCAAACCCAATACTTTCTTGCGCCGTGAGGTCGGTAATAGCATTTGCGAAGCTCCCGCCTCATCGATCACGTCGATCGCTTTGTCTGGCAGGAAGCGTTCATTGATATAGCGATGCGATAACTCAACCGCAGCGCGCATGGCGGTGCGTGAATATCGGATATGGTGGTAACGCTCAAAGTTTGGCTTTAATCCATTGAGGATCTTTATCGCATCATTTATCGAGGGCTCAGTAATGTCGATCTTCTGGAAACGTCTGGATAAGGCGCGATCTTTTTCGAATATGCCACGGTATTCATTATACGTGGTGGAACCAATGCAGCGCAGGTCGCCAGACGCCAGTTTCGGCTTGATCAGGTTAGACGCATCCATGACGTTGCCCGAAGCGGCACCAGCACCGATGATGGTGTGAATCTCATCAATAAACAGGATGGAACCTTCAATTTTAATCAGCGCCTTCAGCAGCTGATTAAGGCGCTTTTCAAAATCGCCCCGGTATTTGGTGCCGGCCAATAGTGCCCCCAGATCCAACGCATACAGCGTGGCGTTGGCCAATACGGATGGCGCTTGCCCGTCGACGATCATCTTCGCCAGCCCTTCGGCGATGGCGGTTTTACCAACGCCCGCTTCACCCACCAATAGTGGGTTGTTTTTGCGCCTCCGGCACAGGATCTGGATGGTGCGCTCTACTTCATCGTGGCGCCCGATAAGCGGATCGATTTTTCCATTAATGGCCTGCTCGTTGAGGTTAATGGTAAAGTTCTTCAGTGGTGACTTCTGGTTGGAGGGGTCTTGATCTTGCCGGGGGCTGTCGTCTTGATCGACTGCCGAGGCTTCAGTCTCGGTCTCGGTTTCTTTGGTGACCCCATGGGAGATATAATTGACCACATCTAAGCGGCTGATATCCTGTTGCTGCAGGAAGTACACTGCCTGCGATTCGCGCTCGCTGAAAAGTGAAACCAACAGGTGGGCGCCGTTGACTTCCTGCTTGTCGCCAGCGGTTTTGGAGGTTTGGGAAGATTGCACGTGAAATACGGCACGTTGCAAAATACGTTGAAAACCGATGGTGGGTACTACATCGCGAGTGGTGTTGGCGGGGAGGCGCGGGGTGTGTTCGCTGATGTGCTGCGCCAGTTGGCTGCGCAGTTGATCAAGGTCAGCACCGCAGGCTTTCAGGGTTTCAACTGCTGTTTTGTTGTCAAGCAGGAACAGCAACAGAATCTCCACCGTCAGGTATTCAAATTGCTTTTCATTCGCTGCGCGAAAGGCATCGTTTAAGGTTACTTCCAATTCTTTGCTGAGCATAGGGTTAGCCCGCTATTCAGACGTGGATTAGAGCCGCTAGGTGGAGGGGGACAGAAGGATTCTACAATGGGGCACCTCGGAAAGCCAGCGAAGCTGGCTTTTTTTGGGGTACCCACTGGGCTGACCGCCATCCAGCGGTATTGCGATCAGGTCAGCTCAAGGGTGCATAGCAGCGGATGGTTATGCTGCCGTGAGTAGCTGTTTGTCTGTTGTGCCTTGGTTTCTGCAATATCGTGGGCATAGGTACCGCAAATGCCTTTCCCCTGAGTGTGAATTTGCAGCATAATTTGTACCGCTTTTGGCTGCGGCAGCGCGAAAAATAACTGAAGCACCTCGACCACAAACTCCATGGGCGTGTAGTCATCATTAATCAGCACCACGTTATAAAGCGGTGGTTTTTTTAATTTTGGTTTTTCAGCGAGTGCTTCAACGCCGCCCGCAACAGGGACATTGTCTAAGTCAGATGCTGCCATTTGCGCAGTTACTCGATGCCGCGAAGGTTATGGTTGTTTTATGTCGCGCTGGCCAGCAAACCGACATCCCGTGGCCCCGCTGCCAAGTGCTTCTCTAGTACGTTGGAGTCCCTCGAAAAACTGCGCGAAGCGCGCTTTTCGAGGGACCTTGCGGGGCTTTGTCTATTGGGGAAGGGTTATAAATTAACGGCTTACGTTACAGGTGATGAGGTCACTTTCCCCAAACCCCCATCCCGCTTTGGTTTTTCGATGACCGCGTTGAAGAAAACGTACTGATGCCACTTGTTTAGTATCGTGGATAAATCTTCCACGTGCAACTGATATGCAAAACTCGCAAAATATGCCAGTGAGTTTGTTGTCCATGACACTCAGGGGGCTCCCGTAAGGGCACCTTGAGCAACCACCCACCGCGGCGGCGCTTGTCTATGGAGGGAAGGGTTATAAATCAATGATTTACGTTACAAGCCAGCATGTCCCTTCCGCCAAACCCCCATTCCGCTGGGGTTTTTCGAGGTGCTCAAGTAGATAAATCACCGCCGCTTGATGCACGATTGACAGCCTTGCCCTATAAGACGTGCGCCAGGTTTTGTGGCGAACCGCAGTGAATTTGCAAAGCAAAGGCCTTAAGAATTAAGATCAATACCCTAATCCCTAACCCCAAAAGAGAGCTTACCAATGAAGATTTTCTACGAAAAAGACACTGACCTGAGTTTGCTTCAGAACAAAAAAGTCGCCGTTATTGGCTATGGTTCCCAAGGACACGCGCATGCCAATAACCTCAATGAATCTGGCGTGCCGGTATGTGTCGGTCTGCGCCAAGGTTCGGCTTCAGCGGCGAAGGCGGAAGCCGCTGGCTTGACAGTGCGCAAAGTAGCCGAGGCGACGGCGTGGGCTGATATGGTCATGCTCCTCGCCCCAGACGAGGACCAGGCGCACATCTACCGTGACCACATTGCGCCGCATATGCAGGCGGGCGCTGCAATCGCATTTGCTCACGGTTTTAACATTCATTTCCAGCAGATCCAGCCGCCGCCAGAAGTGGATGTGTTGTTGGTCGCACCGAAAGGCCCGGGGCATTTGGTACGCTCAACCTATGTTGCTGGACAAGGGACGCCGTGTCTGCTGGCGATCGCCAACGATGCCAGCGGGAACGCATTGAATCTCGGCTTATCCTATGCCTCCGCTATCGGTGGCAGCCGCGCCGGAGTGATCCTGACAACCTTTCGCGAAGAAACTGAGACCGACTTGTTCGGCGAACAAACGGTGCTGTGCGGCGGCTTGACTGCTTTGATTCAAGCTGCCTACGAGACCTTGGTCGAAGCCGGTTATGCGCCCGAGATGGCTTATTTCGAGTGCGTGCACGAGGTTAAGCTGATTGTCGATTTGATCTACGAGGGCGGCATCGCCAACATGCGCTATTCGGTCTCCAATACCGCCGAATACGGCGACCTAACGCGCGGCCCACGGATCGTCAATGAGAGCACAAAAGCAGAGATGAGGCGTATTCTGAGCGAGATCCAAGGCGGCGAATTCGCCCGCGAGTTCATCCTTGAAAACCAAGCCGGCAGCGCAACGATGAAAGCCAAGCGGCGCACCAGCCAAGCGCATTCATTGGAGATCGTTGGCGCGCAACTGCGCTCGATGATGCCTTGGATCGCAAAAAACGCACTGGTTGATAAAACCAAGAACTGAGCGGGTTAATGCAGCTGCACGCGCTGCTCTTGACCTACGCTTGACCTCCGCTTGACCACGGTCGCTGCCTGATAGAGGCCCTATTTGATGCGCGTATTGGGGATCGAAACCTCCTGCGACGAGACTGGAGTGGCTGTCTATGATGGCGGTGCGGGCCAACTGATCGCCCACCAGGTGTATAGCCAAGCCGCGCTTCATGCGGCCTTTGGCGGCGTGGTGCCAGAACTGGCGTCGCGTGATCATGTGCGCAAACTGCCACAGTTGGTGCGCACGGTGCTCGCCGACAGTGGCAGCGATGCGATTGACGGGATCGCTTACACTGCGGGGCCTGGGTTGATCGGCGCGCTGCTGGTCGGTGCCGGCTTCGCTCGCAGCTTCGCTTTTGCGCGTAGCATACCGGCGATCGGCATTCACCACTTGGAGGGGCATCTATTAACGCCGATGCTGCACCCGCCCGCGCCCGCGTTTCCGTTTCTTGCGCTGTTGGTGTCTGGCGGCCATACTCTGCTGGTGCAGGTTGGCGGCGTTGGTCAATACAGAATCCTTGGGCAGTCGGTCGACGACGCCGTCGGCGAAGCGTTTGACAAAGTCGCGACGTTGTTGGGATTACCCTATCCAGGAGGTGCTGCACTGGCGCGACTGGCCACAGACGGCGATCACAAGCGCTTCCATTTTCCGCGTCCGATGACACACCGGGCGGGGCTTGATTTCAGTTTCAGCGGTCTGAAGACGCATACTGCCAAGATCATCAACAGCGCCCAAGGGTCGCTGCCGCGAGCGGACATTGCCGCTGCTTTTGAGGAGGCGGTGGTCGATACGCTGATGATAAAATGCCGCCGCGCACTAGCGCTGACCGGCTTTGGTCGGCTGGTGGTGTCCGGCGGCGTTGGCTGCAACCAACGCTTGCGTCAGCGCTTGACCGGACTGGACGCGCAGGTGTACTTTCCACCGCTCGAACTGTGCACTGACAACGGTGCAATGATCGCGTACAGCGGGTGGTTGCGCTTGTTTGCAGGCGAGTGTGGCGGGCTTGAATTTGCTACCTACCCACGCTGGTCGCTGGATACGCTGGAGGCACCCGGCGCAGCATTGACGCAAAGCGGGCTGTCGCGTGTAGCAGTTGCAGCGCATTTTTCTGCGCCGGCCTGAGCATAAGCCAAGGCCGTGGCTTTGCCCGCGCTGCCGCTTTTATATCCGTTCAAGATCCTAGGCAGCAGCAAAAGGTGCCGCGCTTGGGCGACGTGAGCAGCCAGTTGCTTATCTCATAAAGCGCGGTTCAGCAGGGCACTCAAACACGGCTGTCTGCGGATACCCTAAAATCATCAATTCACATAAAGGCTATAGACCCATGAATACCGAAACGGCTCCGATACAAGCACGGATTGAAGCGATGCGCCAACGCGCCGATACGCTCAGGGGGTGTCTTTGACTTTGATGCCAAACGGGAGCGGCTGGAAGAGATCCAGCGAGAGTTAGAGTTACCCGAAGTTTGGCGCGATGTCGCTCGCTCAAAGGCGTTAGCTAAAGAGCGCGTGCCGTTAGAAGCGCAAGTCAATGTTTTCGATCATCTTGAGACGGGGCTTGCGGATGCTTTGGAATTGCTCTCCCTAGCCGTTGCCGAGCAGGATCACGACACCATCGCTGAGGTGTCCGCCGAGCTCGATCGCATGGAAGTGCAGTTGTCGCGGATTGAGTTCAGCCGCATGTTCACCGACACCATGGATGGCAACCATGCGTTCCTCGACATTCAAGCCGGTTCAGGGGGCACCGAGGCCCAGGACTGGGCCGAGATGCTGTTGCGAATGTATTTGCGCTGGGGCGAGCGGCGCGGCTTTGGCACTGAATTGCTGGAGCTATCGGGAGGCGAGGTAGCCGGCATTAAAAGCGCCACCGTCCGGTTTAGTGGCGCGTATGCGTATGGCTGGCTGCGCACCGAAACCGGCGTGCACCGGCTGGTGCGCAAGTCGCCTTTTGACGCGGGCAATCGGCGTCATACGTCGTTTGCTGCGGTGTATGTGGCACCAGAAGTGGATGAGCATATCGAGGTAGCGATCGCCGCTGCGGATTTGCGGATTGACGTTTACCGTGCCAGCGGTGCCGGCGGTCAGCATGTCAACCGCACCGAATCGGCAGTGCGTATCACCCATCATCCGTCCGGCATTGTCGTACAGTGCCAAAATGACCGCTCCCAGCACAAAAACAAAGCAACCGCGATGAAGCAACTCAAAGCCAAATTATACGAACACGAACAATCTGTGCGCAGGCGCAATAAGCAGGACCTGGAGGATACCAAATCGGACATTGGTTGGGGACGCCAGATACGCTCCTACGTGCTCGATCAATCACGCATTAAAGACCTGCGCACTGGAGTCGAAATCGGCAACACCCAAGCGGTGCTAGATGGTGACCTAGACCCCTTCATCGAAGCCAGCTTGAAGGCGATGGCGTAAGCAAAGCGCCGCCCAGCCGTACCTTCGGAGCAACTCTTCAGGAGTTGCCTTTACAACGGGGACCTCGAAAAACCTTGAACGGGAGGGGGGTTGGGGGAAGGGATTGTTTTATTTTTAATGAGGGGTGGCGGCGGCGTGCCGTTCGCTGACCTCACGATCCGCTCAACGGTACCACGAAATGATGGTTGGCAGGGGCTTATCCCTCAATAGACAAGCCTCACAGGGCACTCGAAAAACTAGCGAAGCTGGTTTTTTTAAGCGGCCCACAACTTGAATCCAAGTTATTGGAAATAATGGATATGTGGAAAAGAGCCTTACCTATATGAAGCAATCCACTGGCCCCAACACTAAGGCCGTGGAAGCGGTCATCGGTGCACGCGAACTGCCCTACGCTTTACAGGCCGAGCAGGCGCTGTTAGGCGCGTTGCTGATCGATAACGACTCCTTCGATCACATCGCATCGATTGTTGTCGCCGATGATTTTTATCACCCCCCCCATCGCCTCATCTACCAGGCGATCCTGACGCTTATCGAAGCCAACCAAGCTGCCGACCTAGTCTCGGTGTCCGAATCCTTGAGCGCCAACGACAAGTTGGCAACCGTCGGCGGCCTGCCTTACCTCGGTGATCTGGCGGAGAATACCCCGAGCATCACCAACATCAGGACTTACGCTGAGATCGTGCGTGATCGGGCGGTGTTGCGCGGGTTGATCCGCACCGGCAACACCATCGCCGAGCTGGGCGGTCATCCCGCGGGGCGCGATACTGGAGTGCTGGTTGAGGACGCTGAGCGGCTGGTGTTTGCGCTGGGGGATAAGCGCACGCCCAAAGAATCGATGCTTATCCCCATCAGCGATGTATTGCCGGGGGTGATGGAGCGCATTGAACGTCTCAGCGAAACCAGCAATCCTATCATTGGCATCCCGACCGGGTTCGCTGATCTGGATCACAAGCTCGCTGGCTTACAGGAGGGTGATTTGATCGTGATCGCCGGTCGTCCCTCAATGGGCAAAACGGCATTGGCGATGAATATCGTTGAGTCCGTGGCGATCGCCTCGGCGCTGTCGGTGGCGGTGTTCAGCATGGAAATGCCGGCCTCGCAGTTGGTCATGCGCATGTTGTCTTCGTTGGGGCGGATAAACCAGCACAATGTTCGCACCGGGAATATCAGTGAGCAGGATTGGCCGCGCATCACATCGCAGCTTATGTTGCTGAGCAAGACAAAGATTTTTATTGACGATACGCCGGCGTTGACGCCGGCCAATATCCGCTCGCGCTGCCGGCGGTTAAAGCGTGAGCATGACCTTGGGCTTGTCGTGGTCGATTACATGCAGTTGATGCAGGTGAGCGGCACACGTGAGAATCGCGCCACCGAACTCGGTGAAATATCGCGCAACCTGAAGGTGCTGGCAAAAGAAATCAACATACCGGTGATTGCTTTATCGCAGCTTAATCGGGCGCTTGAGCAGAGGAGCGATAAGCGCCCGCAGATGTCTGACCTGCGGGAATCGGGCGCGATTGAGCAGGATGCGGATGTGATCCTGTTCATCTACCGCGATGAGGTCTATGACGAAGAAAGCGCGAATAAAGGCAAGGCTGAAATCATCATCGGCAAGCAACGCAACGGCCCCATCGGCACGATTCAGCTGACCTTCTTGAACCATTTGACGCGCTTTGAAAACTTTGCTCCCAGTGATTGGGACAGCCAGTTCAGCGGCTGACAGAGCCGTGATTTTGTTCTCTGGAAAGCGTTCCCTGTGGCTGTGAACCGCGTGGTGCCCCAGCCGCGACAGGCATTTGTATGCTCCGATTGTGGTTGTGAAACCACCAAGTGGAGTGGTCAGTGCGTCGATTGCGGTGCTTGGAACACCCTAACGGCAGCGGTTGCGACGCGCGCAGCGAATGGTGTCGGTGGGATACGTAAGATGCGTCCGGCGGATCCCGCCATGGTCTGTGATTTTGACTCTACCCAGCCGTGCCAAGCGATCCGCCAAGCGACCGGACTTGGCGAGTTCGATCGTGTTTTAGGCGGTGGTCTGGTACCTGGAACGGCGGTGCTTATCGGTGGCGATCCAGGCATTGGAAAATCAACGTTGTTGCTGCAAGTGGTGGCATCGGCGTACCATCACAGCGGGTTACGCAGCCTCTATGTCGCCGGCGAGGAATCCTTGCAGCAAGTGCAGTTGCGGGCCCACAGGCTGGGTATTCAACCGCAAGGGTTGCGCTGGCTGGGAGAGACGCAAATAGAGACGATCCTGCCGTTGCTTGCCGATGAGCAGCCTGCTATCGTCGTCATTGACTCGATCCAGACACTGTTCAGTGAACGTGTCCAATCGGCCCCGGGCAGCGTCTCCCAAGTGCGCGATTGCGCCGCCAGTTTGGTGTACTACGCCAAACACGGCAATACGGTGATGCTGATCGTCGGCCACGTAACCAAAGACGGTACCTTGGCCGGCCCGCGGGTGCTGGAGCACATGGTCGATACAGTGCTGTACTTTGAGAGCGAAGCCGATCGCCGATTCCGCGTCATCCGCTCGATCAAAAACCGTTACGGGGCGGCCAATGAAATCGGCATATTTGCGATGTCTGCCACTGGACTGAAGGCGGTACGCAATCCATCAGCATTGTTTTTATCGCACGCCACAGTGCCGACTCCGGGCAGCGCGGTCACGGTGATCCGTGAAGGGACGCGCTTGTTGTTGATCGAGATCCAGGCGTTGCTTGACAAAGGCAGCGCGGATTTCGTGCGGCGCGTAACCGTGGGTCTGGATGCCCAACGTCTGGCGATGCTGCTGGCGGTGTTGCACCGCCACGCGGGTTCGGCGACCCATGGTCACGATGTATTCCTGAATGCGGTAGGTGGGGTGCGCATCACTGAGACTGCGGCTGATCTCGCGGTCATCGCGGCGCTGCGCTCAAGCCTGCATAATGCGGCGTTGCCGCGCAGTACCGTGGTGTTCGGCGAAATCGGACTCGCCGGCGAAGTGCGGCCGGTTGCCTACGGTGAAGAAAGGATCCGCGAGGCGGCAAAACACGGCATGTCGGTGGCTGTCGTGCCGCTTGCCAACCAACCGCGTACGCCGATCGCCGATATCGATATTATCGCTGTCAGCAAAGTAACCGAAGCACTGGCAGCTTTGGAGCTATAATCTTGATCCTAGCAGCAACGCACACGTTGCCGCTGTTGGGACGGGCGTGCTCTCTACAATTATCGGGCACTGAACAGCTATATCGGGGTGGCATCACTCTCATTCAGGCAATCAAAAATAGCAACAAATATGAAAATAAATAAGAAACAATCTATTTTATTTACCTCGGGAATACTATTTATCGGGTTGACGGCATTTTTTAGCTATTCCGCAGTAGATAATTCATTGTCGGAAGAAGACAAGCAATATATTCAAAAGTATTTAAGTAATGTTGAGCATTTATCTAAGAATTCGACATATAAAGACCAATTAAATTTCATTATTTCAGTTCAGCAATCCGTTCTTAATATTGCACCAATGAACGTTGGTCTTCCATTTGGTAAAAAACGAGAACCCAAAGAACTATATGAAGCGAAAGCCGGCTTGTGCTATGACCGAAGCAGGGTTATTGAGAAAATACTAAGGTATTCTGGTTTTGAAACCCGGCACGTTGCTATTTACTCTACGAAAGAAACAGATTCCGCGATTAGATCGCTTATTACTCCTAGCATTGCATCTCATGCAGTAACGGAAGTATTGACAAAAAATGGATGGTTAATTGTTGACTCAAATGCACCTTGGGTATCTACGGATACAAAAAATCAACCCATGTCGATTGATAGCGTTTATCGCAGCATAGAGAATTTTTCTCCTATAAATTGGGGGATAGAACCACCGACAAATATCTATATAAACTCATTTATTTTTGTTTACGGGTTGTATTCTAGGCATGGGAAATTTTACCCACCATACAACATTCTTCCTGATATTCACTATGGGGAATTTGTGCAAAACGTGCTGTAGATCGCCTGACAAATGCATGCAGTCGAACAAACCACTGGTTACACTCGTACTCTGGAATTGACAAGGCGAAAGCCAGCTGTATCAGCGATAATCCCCAAATCTAAGAACGTCCATCTTGAAGTAGCAGCGGTATAGAGACTTAGCATAACCATTTGCCAGCAGCATAGAATTATGCACTAATCCCTGCAAATCTCAGCCTCTCGTTTCTGGCCTGCTTGCGCCTCCCCCTCTCCTCTACATACGTCATCTGATTGAGGTGCCGCCGTGTTCTTTGTCGTGATCAAAAGTTGCTGGGCATTACTGTTTGGCATTGCGCTAATGATGCTGGGTAACGGCTTGCAAGGCACCTTGCTCGGATTGCGGGCCAATCAGGAAGGGTTTTCTATCAGTCAGATCGGGCTGATGATGACCACCTACTTTGTCGGTTTTCTATTCGGCTCGATCGTGGTGCCAAAACGCGTTAATAAAGTCGGCCATGTGCGCGTGTTTGCCGCATTGGCGTCTCTCGCGTCGTGCGCAGTATTGCTCCATTCGGTGTTTCTGACTCCGTGGAGCTGGATCCTGTTTCGCTTGTTCAGCGGTTTTTCCTATGCCGGACTGTATGTAGTCGCCGAAAGCTGGCTGAACCAGGCCGCCACCAACGAGACGCGCGGTCGGCTGCTATCGATCTACATGATCATTGTCCTCGGTTGCAGCGGTATCGGCCAATTTCTACTTAATCTTGCGCCACCGAGTGGAGTCGAGCTGTTCATTTTGGTTTCGGTACTGGTATCGGCGGCGTTGATCCCGATAACCCTCAGCGTCAGCCGCGCCCCAGAGTTGAACTCACCCGATCCAGCCAGTATCAAGATGTTGTTCCAGGCTTCGCCGTTAGGGGTCATCGGTGCCTTTGCTATCGGTATTGCACATAGTACGATGGTTGGCATGGGAGCGATCTACGGCGATGAAATCGGGCTCTCAGAATCACAAATAGCACTGTTAATGGCCTCATGGTTTTTGGGCGGGTTGCTGCTGCAATGGCCGATCGGACGTCTCTCGGATGTGCTTGAACGGCGGCGCGTGATCCTGTTCGTAACACTTGCCGCAGGAGCGGCGGCGAGTGCTGCCGTTATCTTCGGGGAACTATCGTATGTGGCGCTGATCGTCTGCTCGGCGTGTCTTGGCGGTACCTCGTTGCCGCTTTATGCGCTGTGCATCGCCCATACCAATGATCATCTGGCACCGAAACAGATTATCGCCGCCAGCGGCACCCTAGTGCTGGTCGGCGGCTTTGGTCTTTCCATGGGGCCGCTACTGGCCTCTCAGGTGATGGGGCTGTTTGGGCCAAGCAGCTTGTTTGGCGTCATCGCCAGCGTCCACACCGGGCTTGGACTGTATGCCATCTACCGCATGGCGCGCCGCGATCCAGTGCCGCTTACGCAACAGCGCGTCTATCAGCAAGTCGTGCTGCGTACCTCCCCGGTAGCGCAGCAGGTGGCGATGCGAAACATCCGTGATACGCAGGATCGCGACCTCGCCAAAATGACTATTCGGTAATGTATTTTATTTTAATTAGGATCCCCCGCGGCACCATGAAATGATTGCTGGAAAGGTCATTGCCCCATTTTCAGAGCGTTTATCGAAGCCCTCGGCCCTGCACGGCGCCGAGGCGAGGGCGCAGACGATCCTAGGGTTAGGGGCTTGGGGGAAGGGAGTAAAGCGTTTAGGTGCGTTAAACACGCCTTCACCCTTCCCCCAATACAAACGTCTTTACCCTCCTTATTCTCCTGAGATGCTAGGCAACACCTAGCATCTCAGGATTAAAAATATTAAATATCCCAGAGCCTTGCCCGAAGCATTCCCAACACTCTGGAATAGCTTCGGGTAACACTCTGGAATCTGAACGTTTTTCAGGAGAATAAGGAGTGCCTGCGGCGCGTCGTTCGCTGACCGGCATAGACCGGTCAGCATGCACCATGAACATTATTGCTGGAAGGGTCATTGTCCCATTCCCAAAGCCTTGCCCGAAGTCCTTCCCCAACACTCTTTTTGAAGGTTAGTTGCCCGCTTGAGGTTGTAAGCGATGCTTATCATTCCCAACCTCGCTTGGTTCCGCTTCATCCCCATATATCTTGCCTTCGCCATCTCATAATGGAGTTTCAGTACCCCAAATACTTGTTCCTCTAGTTTATTACGAAACCATCAAATTTGAGTTATGATGCCAGCGAGTCGGCCAAGCAGTACTGGCTAGTCGCCTAGCAGGGAGATGTAGATGCACAGATGAATCTGGGTGTGGGATATGGAGAATGGGAAAGATGTTTTCCAAGATGATCGCGAAGTGGTACCGGCGATCCGCTGATCAGGGGGATGCGCAAGCTCAGAACGAGCTGGGTGTGCGGTATGCGAAAGGGGAAGGTGTTCCCCAAGCCGACCGCGAGGCGGTCAAGTGGTACCGGCAAGCCGCTGAGCAGGGGCACGCTAAAGCCCAGTTCAATCTGGCTTGGATGTATTCCGAAGGGGTAGGCGCTCCCCAAGACAACCGCGAGGTGGTCAAGTGGTACCGGCTGGCTGCTAGGCAGGGATTAGCGGAAGCCCAGTACATTCTGGGTGAGATGTATCGGATAGGCCAAGGTGTTTTTCAAGATGACCGTGAGTCGGTCAAGTGGTTTAGGTTGGCCGCTGAGCAGGGATTTGCGGAAGCCCAGTGCGGTCTGGGTGAGATGTATTCCGAAGGTACAGGTGTTCCCCAAGACGACCGCGAGGCGGTCAAGTGGTTCCGGTTGGCCGCTGAGCAGGGATTAGCGGAAGCCCAGACCGGTCTGGGTGAGATGTATTCCGAAGGTACAGGTGTTCCCCAAGACGACTGCGAGGCGACCAAGTGGTACCGGCGGGCTGCCGAGCAAGGGAATGAACAAAAATGATGCTCTCGCAAAAAGTCCAATTGATCCTGTTTTTAACTGTTTCTCTGGCGGCAGGTTGGCATCAAAGTTTTGCCGGATCGTCTGTTGCTGCTGGGATCGGTTCTTCGCGCTGATCGCCAACACGCGGTAGCCGTGCTGCTGGAGCTTACCCGACAGGTAGCCGGTGGTATCGGTGGATTCGGAGAAGATAACCAACTTCCCCGCGGGATTGTGTTGTGGCGCGCGGTTGAGCAATGTTTGCGGTAATTCACTAAGCAGTAATTGCAGCTTGGGGTCGGGCTGCTGGTCAACGATGCTGCGCCATTGGCTTTCCATCGCGGTGAATAACTGGTAATCGTGTTGCAGCAGCGCAAACAGCTCTGGCTTAAAGTCATCGCAGGTGAGTATTTTTATGCTCGGATCGGTGCGTTGTTTATTCATCAACAGCCCCAGCAATTCCTCCTCCCGCTCTTCCTCAATGTACCTTTCCAACGCTTGAGCCGGAGCAATGAAAATACGATTATCCGCTACCATTTTCTGTAGCGCTTTAGCGGATTGTACAAACCGCTGCAACGATTGGTGAAACGCATAAAAACTGCTGTCCAAGCGTTTAATCAGCAGGGTTTTCATTATCCCGGTCAAGCGCTGGGTAATCTGTTCAGGGTGCAGGTAATCCCGCTGGTGTTCGGGCTTCAGGTGTTCAATGAGTCGATAGCGGGCGTATTCTAGGCCGCTACCGTCGGCGTTTTGCAGTCGGGCAAGCGTTTGCTGGTAGTGATGGTTCAGATCGGTATTGAGCTGATAAAGCAGATGCCGCGGTGGGGATACCCGCGGGAAAATAATCCCTTGGTGGTGCAGGTCATTCGCATAGAGTGAGTGCTTACTCAGATCGGTGCGCGTGCGGCGTACGGTCAGTGGCTCAATAATTTTATCCCTGATGCGGGTGTAGAGTTTTCTGATCTGATCGCGAAAATCTGCTGCCACCGGTTGCAGGATCAGTTCTTTGTATCGTTTTGAAACCTGGTTGAAGAAGCGGTTGATGTTAATATCTAGGGTGCTGTCATTGGCATCCTGAAACAACAGCAATTGATTCCTGATGTCATCGGGGCGATTGTTAAGCGGCGTCGCGGAAACTAGGATGACGCGCTTCTTCTTGCCGTTGCGGCACTGGGTTTTGCACATCTTTTGCAGCATTTTATAGCTATCGGAGGTGTCGTTTCTGAATTTGTGTGCCTCGTCCACGATGATCAGATCATGTTTCCTCGGATTGGTGATTTTATGCAGGCTGCCGGTGGTAATAAATTCCACGTTGTCGATCTCAAACTGCTCAATGGTTTCCTGCCAATTTGCTTTCACCGCTGGCGGGCAGACAATCAATATGCGTGAGCGATATTCGGGATAGCCGTTGAGGTAAAAGTATTTTCTGGCGATTAGGGTGGCAACCACGGTTTTACCCAAACCCACCACATCAGAGAGGAAGAAGCCGTTGTGATCCGATAGCAGAAGATACCCTTGCTCGACTGCATCCATTTGATAATTCAGGCGTTTGAAGCCCGCCGGCAGATCGCCAATGCGGTTGGGGTCAAATTCAATTTCGCGGCCAAAATATTCAATCAAAAACTTGATATAAAGTTCAAAAGAGGTGAAATCATCGCGCAGATAAGTCTGATCCCTGGCTGCGGTCACCGCAGCGGGTAGGATGGGCACCGCTTCCGCCCACAGTTTTTCAAATTCATCGGTGGCAAACTTAACCTCATCGTAATCGCGCAGGGATACATTGAATTCATAGCAAGGCGGTCGATCGCCAGCACCTAAGCCGGCAGCGGTGAGGTTGGATGATCCGGTAATGACTTCGCCGCTGCTGTGCGGGTTAAACGTCGACGGCCTGAAAATATAAATTTTGGCGTGTAAGGTGCGCGAGGGATGCGCCCTGATGATGATTTTTTTGCAGCGGATGTCTTCCACAAACTGCTGAACGCTGGTTTCGGTGGGCTTGGTGTACTCGGCGCACTCGATTTCTTCTGTAAGGCGCTGTTGGTAATCTTCCCTTACTTGCGCAGAGCTGGCCCCGAACTGCAACGACAGGCCTCTTTGTTGGGTGCTGGCAATGATCTTGTCCACAGTGATGCCGACCAGCACCCGGAGTGGATTAACATTTTGCAAATACGGGCGAATATTGAAATAGCCAGCCGCATAAAAATACCCGACCAATACATCGAATTCAGTAATCTGCGGATTGTTATCGAACACCGCTTTAAACTTCTGCAACAGGGTGTTGTCGCCATCGTTGGTGAAGAATTTACTGCTCATTTTATATTCCCGTAATTGTTCCGTATCGACAGAAGGGCTTCTGTATAATAGCATACGGCTATTCGTGGCTCGTGAGGCTGCTTTGTGCACTCCTTCGCTGCTCGTTTTGGCGCTCTGGAATCGTTTCGGGCAAGGCTCTGGAATCTTCTATTTTTAATCCTGATATATCAGGAGAGTAAGGAGGGTAAAGAGGTTGGTATTGGGGAAAGCCTGCTATTGGCAATGCGCCGATGTATCGGAGTAAGAAGAACCCTCCAGCGGTAATTTCATGGTGCCGCTGAGCGGTCTATGCCGGTCAGCGAACGATGCGCCGTTAGGCGCTCCTTATTAAAAATTAAAAAACACAGGCGTGTTTAGCACCCCTAAACGCGGTACTCCCTTCCCCCAAGCCCCTAACCCCAGAATCTCCTGCGCTCTCGCCTTAGCGCCGTGCAGGGCCGAGGGTGGGTGAAGGCTCTGGGATTGTGGCGCTTTCCCCAACCCCTTAACCCCAGCATAGCTTTGGTTTTGATTTGATACCGTGCATTTTGCTTCGCTTAGCGCTCTGGAATGACTTCGTTTAGTGCTCTGGAAATACAGCGCCTGTGATCACGTCAGCGGTCTTGCCGTACCCTGCGCGGCACCCCGCAAGGCGTCCTTGGGTTGGCGATGCCCAAAGCCTCGCGGCTGGCGCGCTGATGGTATTCGCGTTCGCGCCATTCCAGTGGTGGTGGCTGGCAATCGGTTCGGTCGCGGTCTTATTCGTTACCATCAGTGATTGCAGCCCCAGACGCGCGTTGTGGCGCGGCTGGCTGCATGGCTTGGCGGCTTTCGGCGGCGGGATTTTCTGGGTTTACCAGAGTTTTGGCTTTGCCCATATCAACGCCGCGCTGGCAGTGCCGCTGACGGTATTATTGATCGCATGTTTAGCCGGCTATAGCGCTGCCATGGCCGGATTGTATGCGCGCTTTGCGCCTGAGAATCGCCACTTAGCGCTGCTGGGCTGGGCACCGGCGTTGTGGCTATTGATCGAGTGGCTGCGCGGTTGGTTGTTCACTGGAGTGCCTTGGTTACAGCTTGGCTATAGCCAGTTGGATACCCCGCTCGCCGGTTGGTTCCCGGTGCTCGGTAGTTATGGCGTAAGCTATGCGGTCGCGTTGACCGCCGCTTTGCTCGCCGTTACCATCAGCAACCGATCGCTGCCGCGTACCATGGCAGCAATTGTTGTGGCGATCTGGATCGTCGGTGCTTGGGTGGGAACTGTAACCTGGACCACCACTGGCGGTTCGCCGCTGCGAGTCGTTTTGGCGCAGGGTAATATCCCGCAGCATAAAAAATGGTTACCTGAAATGCGCCAACCGACGCTGGATCGATACCGCCAGTTGATTGATCCGCATTGGGATGCGGATTTAATCGTTCTGCCGGAAGTTGCATTGCCAGATTATGCGCATAGACTGCGCCCTTTTCTTGAAGAATTATCGCAGGCTGCAACCCACCACAGCACCAGCGTATTGGTCGGGTTGCTGCTGCTCAAGGGTAATCGACAAGCGTTGAACAGCATGTTGTTGTTGGGGGAAAAGAGCGGCGCTTACCACAAGCGGCACCTAGTGCCATTCGGGGAATACCTGCCGTTGGCGGCACTGCTGCAACCGCTGGTGAAATGGCTCGGGATCACGGTCTCAAACCTAAGTCCTGGGCTCTCATCCCCGCCGCTGGTTGTGGACGGGCATACTATCAGCGTCAGTATTTGCTATGAAATCGCATTTGGGGCCGCCATCGCTGCGGCATCCCGTGGCACTCAACTGCTGGTGACGACCAGTAACGATGCCTGGTTCGGAGATTCTATCGGCCCCCATCAGCATTTGCAGATCGCCCGCGCGCGCGCGATGGAAACCGCTCGCTGGGCAGCGCGGGCTACCAACACCGGGGTTACCGCATTTATTAACCCCCAAGGCCAGATCGTGCACGCCGCGACAGCGTTTGAGATTGCCGTGATCGAGCATGAAGTCGAGCCGCGCTTCGGCATGACCCCGTATATGCGTTGGGGCAACCTGCCGATCCTCATCATTGCGGTCTTCGTCATGTTCGGGGTTATTGTGCTCTCCATGCGCGAAGCCAGACAGAAACGGCGAGGCCTTGGCTGATACCATGTTTCGTCCTTTTGCCGTGTTCGTTGGCCTACGTTATACCTTGGCGCGCCGCCGCAACCGTTTCATATCGTTCATCAGCATGACTTCAATGCTGGGGATCGCGGTCGGCGTGATCGCGCTGATCGGCGTCTTGTCGGTGATGAATGGGTTTGAACACGAGCTGCGCGAGCGCATCTTGGGGATGGCATCCCACGCCACCATTGCCGATTACCGTGGCGGTCTCGCCAATTGGGAACCGCTGATTGAGCGCGCCAAACAGAATCCAGAGGTCGTAGGAGCAGCGCCTTACATCCAATCCGAAGCGATGCTGATCAATAGTACCTTGGTGCATGGAGCGTTGATCCGCGGCATTGATCCGCAGCGCGAGCCGGCAGTATCAACGCTGGCGGAACATGTGACAGTGGGCAGCACGCAGGATTTGCGTCCCGGTCAGTACGGCATTGTGCTCGGTGTCGGGTTGGCGAGAGCATTGGGCATAACGACGGTTGGCAGTCAGATCACGCTGATTGCGCCGCAGGCGATGGTGACCCCGGTTGGCATCTTGCCGCGCTTGCGGCGTTTCACGGTGGTTGCCCTGTTTGAAGCCAAATACGCCCAATTCGACAACGGGCTGGCGGTGATCCACCTCACTGATGCACAGAAAATATTTCGCATGGCGGATCAAGTAACCGGCTTGCGGTTGCGCTTCAGCGATATGTTCAGAGCACCACAAATCGCACGCCAGCTTGCCCGCGAGTTCAGCGGCAGTTATTGGCTGCGCGACTGGACGCAATACCATGCCAATTTCTTCAAAGCGTTGAAAACCGAAAAAACAGTGATGTTCATTATCTTGACGCTGATCGTCGCGGTGGCGGCTTTCAACATTGTCGCGACCTTGATTATGGTGGTGACTGACAAGGAAACGGATATTGCTATTTTGCGTGCGATGGGCGCGTCACCGCGCACGATAATGGGCGTGTTTATCGTTCAGGGGACGGTTATCGGCTTGTTTGGCACCATTATCGGCGTGCTAGGCGGCATCGGGCTGGCGCTCAATGTTGAGACGCTTGTGGCGGCTATCGAGCAAATTTTCGCGACTAAGATCCTCGCCCCGGATGTGTATTACATCACTGATGTGCCATCGGATCTGCGTTTCTCCGACGTGTTTTATATCGCGCTGTTGTCGTTCCTGCTGTCGATAGTGGCGACTCTTTACCCCGCCTTTCGGGCAGCGCAGGTGCAGCCTGCCGAGGCGCTGCGTTATGGCTGAGTGCTATACCCTCGAATGCCGCGCCGTGCGCCGGCACTTTATCCAAGGCAGCAGTCGGATTGACACGCTCAATGGGATCGATCTGCAACTACGCAAAGGCGAGCGCATCGCGCTGATGGGTGCCTCTGGGTCTGGCAAGACGACGCTGATGCAGTTGTTGGGGGGGCTGGATGTCCCCTCGCAGGGGGAAGTGTTGATTGAAGGGCGACCGATCCAGCACCTAAGTGATTCTGAGCGGTGCCGCATCCGCAATGGTTTTATTGGCTTTGTTTATCAGTTCCACCACTTGCTGGCGGAGTTCAGCGCGCTCGAAAATGTCGCTATGCCGCTATTAATCCGTGGCGTTGCGGTGCGTAAGGCACAGCACCAGGCGGCTGCAATGCTGGAGCAGGTTGGGCTGGGGGAACGCCTTGCGCATCGACCCAGCGCCTTATCCGGCGGTGAGCGCCAGCGCGCCGCCATTGCGCGGGCGCTGGTTACCCAACCCAGCTGTGTTTTAGCCGATGAACCCACCGGTAATCTCGATCGGCAGACCGCCGATCGCATCTTCGCGCTGATGCTGGAACTCAATCAAAGCCAAGGGATAAGCCTCGTCGTAGCGACTCACGATCCAGTCATCAGCGGTGCCGCTGATCGTTGCTTCCAACTGCTGCAGGGGCGGTTGGTGTGTGATGCGTAGATCCGACGGGCGGGGTGTCTTTTAAGGTGTACGAACCAGGTTCAGAATAGGCGCTGCGCTACGGTGGCATAGCGGGAATGCGCTTCGCGGTGCCCGGCGGGGCTTGTCTATTGGGGAAATGCTATGCCAACAATCATTTCGTGGTGCCTTGAGCGGATCGAGAGGCCAGCGAACGGCGCGACGCCGCCGCGCCTTATTAAAAATAAAACAATTTCTTGCCCCAAACCCCCATCCCGCTGCTGTTTTTCGAGGTCCCTTTGGGGCAAAAGAGCCATTGCCTGAGGTGACAATACTTTTCTGAAACCAAAAACTTTGGTACTATTACTCAACACTTGACTTATCTTACCGTGGATACGGTTAAATCCAACCTAGAAGCTTCGCCATCAAAGCACTGATGCGGCTTTTTTGGCATCCATTCCCCTTGCACTGGATAGTTTCGCGAGGTCCAGCAGTTCGTTATCGCACGAGAAATACGCCGCCTGAGGGACCCTTGGGGTACCCACGAAGAACCAGCTTCGCTGGCTTTGCGTGGTACTCTGCGGGCTTGTCTATTGGGGAAAGTGTTATAAACCAATAGCTTGTGTTACAGGTAATCATATCCCTTCCCCCAGCCCCAGCCCGGTGAGGTTTTTCGAGGTGCCCCTTCGCTATATTCGGCGGCTACGCTTTGTGATGCAGCCGTATAAACGCAAGCGGTACCGCCCCCACAACTGCCCCCATTCCGCCGTCAGCGATCATCCCTGTTTCGCTGTCTCGACCTGATTACGATATTCCGATATGGATCCTTCACATATTCTTGATGCGCTCAACCAGCCCCAGCGAGAAGCGGTGACTTCAGAAGCCAATCGCTGCCTTATTGTAGCCGGTGCAGGCAGCGGCAAGACCCGCGTATTAGTACACCGCATAGCGTGGTTGCTGGAAACTAAGCGCGCTTCTTCAGCTGATATTTTTGCAGTCACTTTCACCAACAAAGCGGCAGGCCAAATGCGCAGCCGCATCGAACACATGTTAGGGCGTTCAATGCAAGGCATGTGGGTAGGCACCTTCCACGGCATGGCGCATCGCATGTTGCGTCTCAATTGGCAGGCTGCCAAGCTGGAAAAGAGCTTTCAAATCCTCGATAGCGAAGATCAACTGCGCTGTATCCGGCTGGTACTGGGGAATATGGAATTGGGTGAGGATCGTTGGCCGCCACGTCAGATCCAGAGCTATATCAATACGCGCAAAGACGAAGGGTTGCGCCCGCAGCACCTCCCGCGAGGCGCGGATTATTGGTCTGACAAGATGATCGACGTCTATACCCAATACCAGGCGTACTGCGACCAAAAAAGCATTGTCGATTTCCCCGAACTGCTGTTACGCTGCTTTGAGTTGCTGCGCAATAACGATGATCTGAGAGAGCAATATCAACAACGTTTTAAACATCTACTGATCGACGAATTCCAAGATACCAATACGATTCAATATGCTTGGATCCGGTTGCTGACCAGCGATACTGTATCGCTGTTTGCGGTCGGTGATGATGATCAGGCGATTTATGGCTGGCGCGGCGCTAAGCTGGAAAATATACTGAAGTTCTCCGATGATTTCGCCAGTGTCAATACCGTACGCCTAGAGCAGAATTATCGTTCCACTAAAACCATTTTGCATGCCGCCAATAAACTCATCGCCCATAACCAAAGACGGATGGGCAAGAACCTGTGGGCTGACGGCGTCAGCGGCGAGCCGATCACCGTGTACGCAGCGATCAACGATCTGGATGAAGCGCATTTTGTCATCGCCCAGTTAAAGAATTGGCTGGCAAACGGCGGCTCTTTGGATCAGTGCACGATCCTATACCGCATCAGTTCCCAGTCCAGAGTGCTGGAAGATTCGCTGCAAGACGCCAGAATTCCTTATCGCATCCAGGGAGGGTTTCGCTTCTACGAGCGCTTGGAGATTAAAAGCGCCTTGGCGTATTTGCGCCTGATGACGCAACTAGATGACAATGTTGCTTTTGAGCGGATCGTTAATTTCCCCGCACGTGGTATCGGGGCACGCACTGCCGGTCAAGTCCGCATTGTCGCCAACGAACACAAAATCTCAATGTGGGAGGCCGCCAAAACCGTTATTGCGCAGCGTATGCTTCCGGCGCGATCCTGCAATGCGCTGACCGGCTTCCTTGCGCTGATCGAATCCCTCCGAGAAAGCACCCAAACGATGTCGTTGGCGGATAAAGTACGCACCATGCTGGATAAAAGCCAGATATTAGGTTATTTAAATAAAGAAAAAAGCGAGCGTGTGCAAAACCAATTGGATAACCTTCAAGAGTTGATCAGTGCCGCTGATCAATTTGAGAAAAACCTTTCTGAGGTGTCTGAGCCATTGGTCGCGTATTTGTCCCATGCGGTACTGGAAACCGGCAGTAGTTTGATTGATCTGGAACAAAAAGGGGTTAACCTGATGACCATGCACGCCGCTAAGGGGCTTGAATTTGACGTGGTGTTTATTTGCGGCTTGGAGGAGGGGTTATCCCCTCACAGCCGCAGCAGTGGCGATACAAACAAAATTGAAGAGGAGCGACGGCTTTGCTATGTTGGGATGACACGCGCCAAACAAAAGCTGTTTTTGACGCATACTCAAGTGCGTCATCTGAATTGCTCCGATTACTACCCATCGCCATCCCGGTTTCTGCGTGAGCTACCGGTTAATGTGCTGGATATGCGGTCACCCGAAAACACTACTGAGGCCCTAGCGCCCCCAGCGCCCCCAGCGCCCCTAGCACCCCCAGCGGCCCTAGCACCCCCAGCACCCCCAGCACTCGCCGAAGCCATTCCTGTTCCGCCGCCGGAGGCGTTATACTGTAAATCAGGGAAGCGCAATTCCGATAAATCAGCGTTTCATCTGGGGCAGATTGTTGCGCATCCGCGCTTTGGTCAGGGAGTGGTTTTAATGTATCAGGGCACCGGCAGCGAAACGCGGATCCAGGTTAAATTTGATAGTGTCGGCTGTAAGTGGCTGTTACAGTCATTCGCCAAGCTGAGCCCGATTGAAGCGATTGCCGCATCGGGGGCCTCCTGACGTGAGGCAATGGCGCGAAGTGCAATTCAAGAGATATCCTGGTTGTGTTTTATAGGGTATGTGGGAGGGCACCTAGAAAAGCCATCCGGCGGGATGGAAAGAGTGCCCGGCGGGGCTGGTCTATTGGTAGAGGGTTATAAATCAATAGCTTACGTTACAGGTACAGCATATCACCCATCCCGTTGAGATTTTTCGAGGCACCCTAAAGGATACTCCCCGCCCATAGGACAAGGTGCTGATTGATGCGCCTGCTTGGCCACGGGATGCGCCCGTGCCCAAGCGTCGTTCTCCCGCGAAAGCGTTGGTGTAGAACCAAGCCCTGCGGCTACGTAGCTCAGTTGGTTAGAGCGCACGACTCATAATCGTGAGGTCGGTGGTTCAAGCCCACCCGTAGCCACATTCTCCGTTGCTGTCGGCATACGTGTAATCCTTCAAGATGCGTGATTGAACGCATTCCCCAACTGTGCGTGGGAACTCCCCTCCCCCAAACCTCGATCCCATTTCAGGGTTTTTCGAGGTTCTCTCGGGTTGACTTGCGTTGTGGGCACCGACACCGACGAACGTATCAGGCGGCGGTTGATGCGTTGACTGGCCGCAGCCAAAGTGCGTTGCCGGTGAGATTACCAGCGAGAGCGTCCCCGTCCCTCGATAATGCGCGTTTATTTTGCAGGGCGCAAAACAAAAGAGGTGACACTAGGGGGTGAGATCTGCTATAAAGCGCGGGTCATTTTTATTCTACGAGCGAGAACTAACCATGAGCAGAGTTTGTTCGATTACCGGAAAGCGTCCGATGAGCGGCAACAACGTGTCGCATGCGAACAATAAGACCAGAAGGCGTTTTCTGCCCAATCTGCATTGGCATCGTTTCTGGGTGCCCAGCAAAAATCGCTATGTACGGCTTCGCTTGTCCAGCAAAGGGCTGCGCATCATCGATAAAAAGGGCATTGAGGTGGTGCTCAATGATCTCCAACAATGCAAAGCGCAACAACACACGAGGGGATAACCGTGGCACGCGATAAAATCCGTCTTGTCTCCAGTGCCGGCAGCGGTCATTTTTATACCACCGAAAAAAACAAACGCAAAAACCCTGGAAAGATGGAAATCAACAAATTCGATCCGGTGGTGCGCCGCTATGTACTGTATAAAGAAGCCAAGATTAAATAATGGGAACCTCGAAAAACTGAGGTTTTGGGGAAGGGGGTATAACTAATCCTTGACTACAGCCAGAAGCAATAAATGAAGCATTCCCAGAGCGCGCTTGGCTACGCAAAATGCACGGGCACTAGGTCAACCAATGCCCCTCGGTGCTCTCCCAGAGGGAGAGGGAAGTTCAAACGCACGGTTGGGGAACGTGTTCAATCACGCTTCTTGATTGAACACCGGGGCTCCTCGAAAAACCAGCTTCGCTAGTTTCCCGAGGTTCCCACCAAGGACAAAAGGGGCTGCTCAGTACACGTCGCGCGAAGCATAGCGAGGGATGCGCAGAGCAAACTCTTCCAACGCTTTGATCTGGGAGTCCTTGGCGCAGGCACACCATTCCTGCAACAGCTGCAGCAAATCCTCATAGCTGCATGCCTGTCGTCGCCATAACTGCAGTAACTTCTCCTTATATTCGTGGGTGACCTTCAACTCGTGATGGTGACTGAGCAATGCATCTAGGTGTTGGCGCGCTTCTTCGCACAGCGAAGATCGCTCAGGCACCAAGAACTGTTTGATCGATACCCATCCGCCAGTCAACGCTGCTTTCCCAGTGCTGCCGCATGCGCCGGAACTATCAGAACTCCCAGAATCGCCAAGACTGGTTGAGCCGCTGGAGGTGTCTTGATACACCCGCTGCAACACCGAATGGGTATAATCGGACATTACCCTGAAGCGGTGGGTTACGACGGCGGTGATCGTATCAAGGTCGGATTCCAGTTTGTCTGGAACCATCACTACCTGAGAGTAGACTTTCTTAATCTTGGCCAACCCCAGCCAAGCCAGAATACGGATATACAGCCAGCCAATATCAAACTCATACCAGCGGTTTGAGAGCTTGGCGGAGCTCGCATAAGCATGATGGTTGTTGTGCAATTCTTCACCGCCGATCAGGATCCCCCAAGGAACGATATTGCGGGATGTATCGGCAGTCTCGAAATTACGATAACCCAGATAGTGCCCGACCCCATTGATCACTCCAGCAGCAAAAAATGGGATCCACATCATCTGCACAGCCCATGCGGTGAGCCCAATCGGGCCGAATAACACCAGCGCCAGCAACAACATCAGCACTATCCCGGTGCTGTTATAGCGTTGGTACAGGTTGCGCTCGATCCAGTCATCGGGGCAGCAGTGACCGTATTTCTGCAGGATCTCCTGATTTACCTTACCCTGCCGATAAAGTTCAGAGCCCTCAAGCAATACCTTTTTGATGCCGACTATCTGAGGGCTGTGAGGATCGTCTTTGCTCTCTACGTTGGCATGATGGCAGCGATGTATCGCCACCCACTCGCGGGTTACTATACCGGTGCCAAGCCACAGCCAGAAGCGAAAAAAGTGCGACACCGCAGGTGCAAGCGTTAATGCTCGATGCGCTTGGCAACGGTGCAGATACACAGTGACAGCCACAATCGTTATGTGAGTGCTCACCAAGGCATAGCCAATCATAAACCACAGAGACAGATCAAAATAGCCAAACGTCATCAGAGAGCTCCCCGGTTAAAGTTCAGATAACAAAACAGTGAAAAATCACCAACGAATAGTGCGCTGGGAAGCTCGGCGTGTTGGGTCGAGCCGCTGTGCGCGACAAAATATGCTGGCGGAATATGCTGGCTAGTGATGGTGCTCCCGTAATCCACGGAATGGCAGCACCACTATGGGTACATGGGCGCGTACCCAACTTTGCAAAGTGTGCGTGTGCGGTGCGTTGCACTGTGTCAATCTCTTATCGGTTTAGCCATATTAGGCTTCTCTAAGGGTAGACGATAAAGTACCCTTTAGGGCTGTCTTATTGGGGAAATGGTATAGATACTCCGATTGCAATAAAAAAAGCGGTACTCCCTTCCCCTAAGCCCCTATCCCCCCAGCACGGTCTTGGCACTGCCTTAGCACCGCGCATTGTGCTCTGTTGGATGTTCTGGGATAGCTTCGTTTATTGCTTCTGGCGGTAGTCAAGGATCCTTCCTGTATCTCCAAGTAGCATGGGTATAAATCCATAACAGAATAGAGGCTTACGTTACAGATGATCATACCCCTTCCTCCCCGTTTTTCGATGTCCCGGTGGACGTAAGGCGTTGTTGGCGTGGCGCGCATTGTCGAGCAGCGGCGGGACACGCCAACACGGATCACCGCGGTGGTCCCTCAGCGTATTGTGGCAACGCATCGGTGATCGTATCCCATAGCGCCCGTGATTGTACATAGATATGGCAATCAGGTTGGCGTTTGGGGTCATCATCGAGGCTGCCGAAGGGGATCACAGCGACACCTCGGGCGCGGTTTAAGCGTGGCATGGGGGAACCGCAGTCGCGACAAAAGACTTGGGTGAAATACTTCGCGTCGGGTAATTTGTAGCTGCGCAACAGCGACTCACCGCATAAGAAGCGGAACCCGTCAGCAGCGATAAAACCGTTGGTTGCAACCGCCGCTGAGCGTGCTCGGCGGCAGCGCAAACAATGGCAATTATACACGGCCAGCCAATCCCCGCTCAACTGATAGCGCACACCTGCGCATAAACAACTCCCGTGCATACTGTCAGTGGCAGCCGCGGCTGCCGCTGGCGGGCGATCGACGACTGGTCTGCCGTGCTCGTCCCATTCGCCGTATTGCGGCAATACGTCGGTAATCGAGTGCCACGGCGCTTTATGGTTAGCGAAGATATGGTGCGTTGGCTCGATGCCACGACCCTCATCCATGTTGCCAACCGGGATAGCCATATGACCGTTGGCGCTGAATGGTACCACCGATCCGCAGTGCTTGCAAAACGCCCGTTGCAGATGCTCCGACGCACGATGCAGGGCCACGAAATCGCGCCCATAACGCCACGCAAACGCATCCTCGCTGACATCGGCATAGGTTGCATAAGTACTACCATGGGCTTTACGGCACATCTGACAATGGCAATGCACTACATACTCCAGCGGCGGTTGCAACTGCCAGCCGACATTGCCGCACAAGCATTGAGCGGTATCAGCGTTCATGGGATCCATATTTCTTTCTGCCCCTTAGTGGCATAGAGGTAAGCCGTTTTCTATCAGCAATTCCAGCATTAACAGAACTTCACATAATGCCGGAATTAACTCGCCGCCGGTTACTTCTTGAGGGCACCTCGAAAAACTGGAGGTTTGGGGGAAGGGGTATGATCATCTGTATCGTAAGCCCCCATACTTCTGTTATGGATTTATAGCCCTTCCCCCAATAGACAAGCCCCGCCTATTCTTCCGTTGCCGCCAGCGAGAACCCGCCTTTTTGCGGATCGAGGACAATCCCATCATCAATGATCGCATAGAACCACTCCGCAGAGCGGCGCAGCCCACCCAGCGGATAGACATGGATCCCCTCGATTAGGGAGTCGGGGTCATGCTCGCGATTTGCTGCCAGTTGCGCAAGTAGCACGTCCGGTGCAGAGACTTGCAGCAAGCGATAAACGTGGCGCGCCTGGCGCGTCAGAAAGCGCAGCGACGGACCGATGCCACAGGCTTTGGCGTGACCCAACAGCGCCTTCAGTGTGGCAAGCCCTGGAATGCCAAGCTGAATTTTCAGACGATTCCCCATCTTTCTGGTGCGTTGCTCCCATTGCATGATCGGTGCCGCTTCAAAGCAGAACTGGGTCACCAGATAAACCTCAGCGCGGCTTTGGCGAGCGTACTCGTTTTTATAGCGCAGTGCTTCGTCCAGCAGTTCATCGGAGATATCAGGACTGCCCTCGGGATGCGCGGCGAGGCCGATACGACGGATGGGGAATTCATCCAGCAACCCGGTCTCGAGCAGCTCTCTAGAACTCGCATACGGTCCCACAGGCTGCGCCACCCCGCCGGCGATGAGCAGCACCTCATCAACGCCAGCTTCATCGACCAACCGCTTTAAGCCATCACGCAGTTGCGCCAAGCTGCGGGTGCTGCGCGCTGCAATATGGGGAATCGGCGCTAAGCCTTCGCCCGCAAGGCGGATGCAGGTCGCGATGCTGGCGTTGAAATCGGAGCCGGGGAGGAAGGTAACGAAGGTGCGCGTTCCAGCGCGTAAATAATCCCGATAGCGTGCAATTTTAGCCGCTGCGCCAGGCGTCGTCTCAACCGTAAATCCCTGTACCAAAGAGCGAATGGCGGCGATCGATTGCAGCTCAGTCAGCGTCCTTGGAACAGTCGCTCTATCAGCTAGGATTCCAGTCATTGAATCATTCCTGTAGGGTCATTAACAACGATCAAAGGTAACCAACAGCGTATCCTAGCAAATCCTGCATCAGGCCTTTTGCCAGACAACACACGGTATGCGGGATGCGACGCGTTCGATAAGGTGCGCATGGATAGTTACCTCTGCACAGACAGCCAAGCGTATGGGGTAGTTTCAGACAGCTTAGTTTGGTGCTGCCGCGGCTGATGGGGGAGACCTCACAGCGCACAACACCTTGCGGTCAGCCGTTAGGCGGCTTGTGAAGCGAGTGCTCGTAGTCAATGGCATTTTTCTCAGAGCCGAGCAACACCCCTATCCAATGCGTCTCCTGCTGCGCTTCAAGGGCAATCTTCAGCATCATTGTCAGCGGCACCGATAAAAACATACCCACCGGGCCGAGCGCCCAGCCCCAAAACACCAGTGACAGAAAAACCACCAGCGTCGATAGCCCAAGCCCGCGCCCCATATAGCGCGGTTCCAGTACACTACCGATCACGATATTGGTGATTACGTAGCCCACCGCCACCCACAGGGTAACCCCGACTCCCGACTGCACCAAGGCAAACAGCATTGCCGGTGCTGCGGCAATGATCGATCCGATATTGGGGACGAAGTTGAGCATAAACGCCAGCATTCCCCAGATAATCGCAAAATCGACCCCGATGATAGTCAGCCATAAGGTGATGATCAACCCCGTCGCAAAACTGGCGATGGTCTTGATCGCCAGATAGCGTTTGACATTATCGGTAAAGCGTTTAAAGCGTCCCAAGGTACGCTCTGAGTCGTCAACGATTGCATCAAATTTACGCGGAAAGCTGGCCGTCTCAAAGAGGATAAAAACCACCGTCAGTAAAATCAGAAACGCATTGGCGAGTACGCCGCTGAGGCTGTTGAACAGATTGCCTACCAGTTGTATCGCGTCGCCCGGTTGAATCACCGATAGCAGTTCATCGCTGCGCAGCGGGATGTCGATCCCGGCCTCTTCAAACCATTTAATCCACTGCCCCACCTGGTCGTTGATGCGTGTTTCGTAATACGGCAGGTTATTGGAAAACTCGTTGATTGAGTTGCCGACTAAAGCCGTCATGCCAAGAGCGCAGACGATGATGCCAAGGATCACGCACATCATCGCTACGGCGCGCGGCAGGCCGTGCTTTTCAAACCAGAACAACGGTGGGGCGCAGATAATCGCAATGAATGCCGACAGCAGAAACGGAACGATGATCGCCTCTGCGGCGCGCATCCCGGCGACCACGATGACAAATGCCGCTACGATAAACAAAAACCGACTGCTGCCGGTAGTGTGAGGAGGGTTCATGTGAGGCACTGCAAAGACGCCAAGGAGCAGGGCTTTCGATGCCGCCGGGGGGGCTGTAGCAGAATGCTCTTATAGGCACCTCGAAAAACGGCAACGGGATGGGGGTTGGGGGGAAGGGACATGATCACCTGTAACGTAAGCCGCTTATTTATAACCCTTCCCCAATAGACAAGTCCCGTAGGATAGATTTCAGCGTGCTCCCATGATACGATGGGTAGCGTTTGGAGGTATGATGGCTGTCTTGAACGTCAAAATACAGTTTATTGCGCAGTAACCTATTCATCGGGGCGTAGCTCAGCTTGGTAGAGCACCACGTTCGGGACGTGGGGGTCGTTGGTTCAAATCCAGTCGCCCCGACCATTCGTTTAGATCACAGCGGCGCGTCGCGACGACCAGCACCCGTCCATTGAACAGCAGACAGCGGTTTGGTGCCTGTTGGCAAGTGCGCTGCTACGTGCCATCGGTTGTTAACCTACCCCTCGGTGCCTCATGGGAACTGCGAAAAACCGCAACGGGATGGGTGTGGGGGGAAAGGGACATGCTTTCCTGTAACGTAAGCCATTGATTTATAATCCTTCCTCCAATAGACAAGTTCCGCAGGGTATCTCGAAAAGCTAGCGAAGCTGGTTTTTCGAGATACCTTAGGTGTCCTGATAGGGTTTGCATCAACCGCGGTTTCTTGTCAGCGAAGCCCCCACCACCATTTTCTGCCCGAGCCTGTTGCGATGCCAACACCCCCTAAGCGCATCGCCTATTGTACCCTCGGCTGCCGGCTGAATCAGTACGATACGGAAACCATACGCACGCTCATTGAGCGCAGCGGCGGCTATCAAACGGTCGCGCTGTCGGCGGATGCCGAGGTCTATGTCGTCAACACCTGCAGCGTCACCGCCAACGCCGATGCAAGCGCTCGCAAAACCATCCGCCGCCTGCACCGCGAACACCCTGAAGCGCGCATTGTCGTCACCGGCTGCTATGCCCAACGCGCCGCCGGCGAGCTCGCGACGTTGCCGGGGGTGAAACTGGTGTTCGGTGCTGCGGAGCGTGCCCAAGTACCGCAGTTGCTGGCAGCCGCAGAAGCCGATGACAGCAGCCAGCCACGGTGTATGGTATCGCCGATTGAAACGGCGCGCCATTTCATCGATGTACCGATCAGCGAGATGATGGAGCATAGCCGTGCTTACGTCAAAGTGCAAGAAGGTTGCAATGAGCATTGCAGTTTTTGCATCGTCCCCACCACGCGCGGTGTTTCACGCAGCCGATCGCAAGCCAGTGTACTGGCGCAGATCCGTCAACTGTTGGACAAAGGCTATAACGAGATCGTGCTCACCGGTGTACATCTCGGTGATTACGGACTCGATCTGCCCGGCGGGCAAAGGCAACTGGTTGCGCTGGTCGAGCGCATCTTGTCCCTTGAGCAGTTGCAGCGTTTCCGTCTCAGCTCAATCGAGCCGGCCAGCCTGCCCCTAGCATTGATCGATCTGATGGCCGCGCAACCCCGCTTCGCACGTCATTTTCACTTACCGCTGCAAAGCGCCAGCGACGCGGTGCTTTGTCGCATGAGACGCCGTTACCGCGCCGCCGATTTTATCGCGCTGACGCAGCACATCGCTGAGCGCATACCGCAGTGTGGCATTGGGGCCGACGTGATCTGTGGCTTTCCAACGGAGACCGACGCTGATTTCCAGCAGACCTTTGATGCACTGGCGGCGCTGCCGATCAGCTACCTGCATCCATTCAGCTACTCACCGCGCCCAGGATCAGAGGCCGAGGCATTAGGCGATCGCATCGCTCCCGATACCAAGAAGCGCCGTATTCGTGCGCTGAAGCGTCTCGTTGGTGACAAAAACCTTGTTTTTCGCCGCCAGCACGTCGGGCAAACGTTGTCGGTGTTGGTCGAGAGCAGTCGGCGCGGCGGCGCGGCGCAGTTCAGCGGTTGGTCAGACAACTACATCCGCGTTGTGATCACATCCACTACCGCGCTGTCGCCAGGGCAGATTGTCCCGGTGCGCATCACGGCGACGAGCGATAACGGCCTGCAAGGGATAGTGGAGGCGCACGCCGTAAAGCAGCCGTCCCCGGGTGGCACCGTCAGCGGTGCCACCACCGCCCCCCTTAGCTGACGACAGCGCATCGCGAGCGCCATGAACAGCGGCCCGCGCAGTACCCGAAGCAGCTCCCAGAGCACCGCCGTGCGGCTGTTGGAAGGTGCTTACGCGCTCAGGACAGCAGCCGATAATCGCGCTTATTACCGTAGCTTTTCCGCCTGTTACGATGACCAATTCGCTGATGCGTTGGGTTATTATTACCCGCAACAGGTGGCTAACGAACTGCTGCAACAGATCGACAGCCAAAGCCTAGCAGGTGCCATCTGTGACATCGGCTGCGGTACCGGCCTAGTCGCCGCCGCGTTGCTTGCGGTGCGCCCCGAGCTTACGCTAGACGGCGCTGATATTTCCCCGCACATGTTGACCAAGGCACGCGACAAGCAGCTCTACCGGGCATTGTATGAGGTCGATCTGAGCACCGCCCCGCTCACCCTGCCGAATGATTACGCCGCCATGGTGAGCGCCGGTACCTTCACCCATGGGCACCTCGGTCCACAACCGCTGACAACCTTGATCGGTCATTGTCGCGCCGGGGCATTGGTTATCATCGGCGTCAATGCGTTGCATTATGTCGCGCAGCGTTTTGCAGCGCACCTCAACGCGCTGGCGCAGCATCGCCTGATTACCCTACCAACGCTGACTTTAGTGCCCGTGTACCGCGCCCTTGATAGCGTTGCCGATGCCCCGTGCGATAACCCTGACGCAGCGCCAAAAGCGCGCGGCGTTGGTGCTTGCGCTGAGCTCAAGCGGCACACTGACGACAACGCTTTCCTGATCCGCTTCACGGTGTGCTAGCTAATGGCGCAACGTTTGCCACAGGGCGACAAAGCGCCGCCGAACGCCGACAAGCCGTCGTATACCGGTCATCGCCAACGTCTCAAACAGCGATGGCTGGCGGTCGGCATTGATGGCTTCAATGAACGCGATCAACTGGAATTGCTGCTGTCGTTTGCCGTGCCGCGTAAAGACACGCATGCGTTGGCGCGGCAGTTGCTGACCATCTACGGCGACTTGTCAACCGTACTGAAACAACCGGTCGCCGCCCTGCAGCATCGCGCCAAGCTTGGAGAGCACGCGGCGATCCTGCTCAACCTGACGGCGCAACTGCACCGCCACAGCCGCAAATCGGTGCAGCAGGTGGTCGTGCGGACCCCGCGCGATGTGCGGGAGTATCTGCTGGCCGAGATCGGCGACAGCTCCGAGGAGCAGTTTTACCTGCTGTTGCTTGACCAGAGCAATCGCATTCTGGATGCCGTGCAACTGGAACACGGCATCGAAAACCGCGCCCATATCTACCTCAAGAAAATCGTCCGCCTGGCCCTTGATCGTTACGCCACTGGACTCATCTGCGTCCACAACCACCCTTCCGCGCAAATGCACTTCAGTACCGAGGATATCCGTATGACCGAGCAACTGGCACAAGCCCTCGCGCCTCTCGAAATCCGCCTCATGGATCATTTTCTAGTGGCTGATGGCGAGGTACTGAGCATGGCCGAGCAGGGCTTGTACACACCAAAGCAATAAGGGCTTCGGGCAAGGCTCTGGAATCTTTAATATTTTTAATCCTGAGATGCTAGGCGTTGCCTAGCACATCTCAGGAGTCTAAGGAGGGTAAAGACGTTTATATTGGGGGAAGGGTGAGGGCGTGTTAAACGTACCTAAACACTTTACCCCCTTCCCCCAAGCCCCTAACCCCAGCATCTCCTGCACCCTCGCCTCGGCGCCGTGCAGGGCCGAGGATTGTAGTAAGGCTCTGGCATAGTGGAGGGTAATGCTCTGGCATGGCTTCGGGCAAGGCTCTGGCATCTTTAATATTTTTAATCCTGAGATGCTAGGCGTTGCCTAGCATCTCAGGAGAATAAGGAGGGTAAAGACGTTTGTATTGGGGGAAGGGTGAGGGCGTGTTTAAAGTACCTGAACGCTTTACTCCCTTCCCCCAAGCCCCTAACCCCAGCATCTCCTGCACCCTCGGCTTAGCGCCGTGCAGGGCCGAGGATTGTAGTAAGGCTCTGGCATAGTGGAGGGCAAGGCTCTGGAATCTTTAATATTTTTAATCCTGAGATGCTAGGCGTTGCCTAGCACATCTCAGGAGTCTAAGGAGGGTAAAGACGTTTGTATTGGGGGAAGGGTGAGGGCGTGTTAAACGTACCTAAACACTTTACCCCCTTCCCCCAAGCCCCTAACCCCAGCATCTCCTGCACCCTCGCCTCGACGCCGTGCAGGGCCGAGGATTGTAGTAAGGCTCTGGCATTGGGGTAGGCGGAGCTCTGGAATCTTTAATATTTTTAATCCTGAGATGCTAGGCGTTGCCTAGCACATCTCAGGAGTCTAAGGAGGGTAAAGACGTTTATATTGGGGGAAGGGTGAGGGCGTGTTAAACGTACCTAAACGCTGTACCCCCTTCCCCCAAACCCCTAACCCCAGCATCTCCTGCACCCTCGGCTTAGCGCCGTGCAGGGTCGAGGATTGTAGTAAGGCTCTGGCATAGTGGAGGGTAATGCTCTGGAATAGGGGCAATGACCCTTCCAGCGAACGGCGCGCCGTTAGGCGCTCCTTATTCTCCTGAAAAAACGCTTCAGATCCCAGAGAGCTAAACGAAGCTATTCTAGAGCATTCAACGGAGCAAAGTGTAGGCGTCGGGTAAGAACGCTGATCATGCAGGGGATAGGGGGTTGGGAAAAGGGGGGCGTTTCGCGGCTTATTTTATAGTCGATCCAATAGTCCCCCCTTTCCCCAAATAAGAACGTCTTTTGGCTACCCCCTGAAAAATCAAGCGCCGCTTGTTTTTTCAGGATTAAAAAACGCTTCAGATCCCAGAGAACTAAACGAAGCTATTCCAGAGTGTTGGGAAGGAAGAGGGTATTGTAACCAATATTCAGGATTTGAAATGGAGATGCTCATGAAGTGTTCTTTAATCACGCATGGGTTATCCATTACTTGACAGCAACTGCCTAGTATGATATAGTCGTAACCTGTCTAATATGCTGTTATGAGGAGGTAATCTTATGAAATTAACTGATACTAGAATTAAACAAGCAAAACAGGAGATATTACGTGATAAATGGTATTCTTTGCCTATCCAAGATCCGCATCATGAACACAATGATTGTATTCGTATTGCCTATGAGTGGATTGATGCACAAACAAAAACAAAGCACCCACAAGAAACCGTTTGGAAACCGCATATTGAATATTGGGGGAAACGGTATGTATCAGCTTCGGATATTGATGTCGCGGCTTATATGCACCCCGATATAAAATTGAAGAAAGTGCACCCTAGAGATGGTTCCTCTCCTTACATCCTTTTGAATATCAGTAAAAGAATCATTGTTCCGTCAATAAATCGGTTAAAAAACATTGGCGAATCATTTAAGCATCCTGATTATGATAAAAAAATGGATTTCTCAAAATACAAAAATGAGGATGAATCCTCATAACAAGACACTCCAGCGGACGGCTAAATGCCGCCGCTGAGTTTGGCGTTAAGTTGCCTATGAGGCTCATCATATCGAAATTTGGAGAACTAATTTGATGAAAAGTTTGATAACTGTACCCGTAGCCAAAGTTAAACAAGGTTCATTAACGTTATACACTACATCAATGAAAGTGAGTGACCTATTGCGAGATGATTTTTATAATGTAGAAACTCTTGACCCCGAAAATTCAGATAAAGGGTATCAACGATTGCTAAATAAAGCAAGGGCAAATAAATTATCTGATTACATTGTAAAAGGGCAAGACAGTCAAGATGCTTTTTTGCCAACATCTGTGTTTTTAGCAACTGATAAATCAATTCCACATAATGAAAAAAACAATACCATCGTTATTGATATATCATCAGTGTGTCCTTTTAGTGTAGTAGATGGTCAACATCGTCTAGAAGGTCTCAAAATGGCAACCAGTAAGGATAGTAGAGTTCTTAATTTTGAAATCCCTGTCAATATAGCAGTTGATTTACCTAAAATCGCACAAATGTGTCATTTCTTAATTGTCAATAGTACTCAAAAAAGTGTAGATAAATCTGTTGAACAAAGAATTATATCTAGGTTAAGTGAAGTATTAGAAACAGAAGATATACCCAGCTTACCTAAATGGATATTAAACACTGTTCAAAGAGGGGAAGTTGAAAAGGCGGTAAAATATGTTGACTTTTTAAATGAGACAGAAGACTCGCCTTGGTTTAAGAAGATTGTAATGGCAAATTCCCCTGCTAAAAATGCAATAAATCAAAGATCTTTTGTTAGAGCAATAGTAAAGTATGTATTCCGTGCCGGCACATTGTGTACCCATCCGTAGCCATCCTCTATTCTTAGCGAGAGAGGTATTAGGGCAGTTGGTAAGGGAAGCGGAAGAAAGGAGCCCGTAGGGCGACTGGCGTCCGCTTCCCTTACCTCAAACATTTTCCGAGGCACCGAAACGATGAACCTTCAACTCCACAAAAACGCACGCACCTCACCGGCTATCCGCCGAGAATTACAAGCCCAGCCGGCCTCTATTACCAACAAAGAGCTGGCAGACCTTTATCATCTCAACCGCCACACGGTAGCCAAGTGGCGCAAGCGTCAAGGTACTGCCGAGGCATCCTCCCGCCCGCATACCATTCACGCCAATCTCTCCCCTGCACAAGAGCAAATAACGGTTGCCTTGCGAACCAACCTGCTACTCCCCTTGGACGACCTATTGGCCGTCACACATGAATTCCTCAACACCACGGTCTCGCGTTCGGGCTTGAGCCGTTGTTTGCGCCGACATAACGTTTCTAATCTCAACGTGTTACGTGAGCAGCTTGAACCTTCCGTTGCGACTGCCAAGCCGAAACCCTTCAAGAACTATGAACCCGGGTTTGTCCACGTAGACATCAAATACCTTCCTAAAATGCCTGACGAACCTCGACACAAGTACTTGTTCGCTGCCATTGACCGCTCAACCCGCTGGGTTTATGTCGAAATCCATGACAACAAGTCGGCGCAAACCGCGAATGAGTTTCTTAGCCGTTTGATTGACAAGGCACCTTTTACCATCAATAAAATCCTTACCGACAACGGCAAGGAATTCACCGACCGTTTCTGTGCCACGGGTGAACGGCAGCCCACCGGGCGTCATCCCTTTGATAAAACGTGCCAAGTTCACAATATCGTGCACCGCCTCATCAAACCCCGGCACCCGCAAACCAATGGGATGATTGAACGCTTCAACGGCCGTATCGCTGAAATCCTCAATACCTACCACTTCGACTCCTCTCAAACCCTGTCTCAAACTATCCTTCGCTATGTTAGACTCTACAATCATGCCATTCCCCAGAAATCTTTAGGTCACCTATCCCCTATGAGTGCTATGCAACAGTGGCAACAAAAAACGCCTCATCGGTTCAAAGAACTCGCCTACAACCTCACGGAACCCGACAAGTATGTACTAACGGCTAATAATCCATTAAACAGTATCGTCAGCGATTTTGAAAAAGAAAAAAGAATTTTTTTAAATTATTGGAAAGCAATATCTAACTTGCTTGATGATGGAGAAGCACCAACTCTGTATAAATATAATGGGGTAGAATTGTTTTGTAGATTTTCTATTCCTTTTTTTATTAAGTTACAAGATAAAGGTAGTTTTACCGTTTCAACAATGAAATCAGTACTGAAAAATTGCTTTGAGAATGTTGAAGGAGACTATGCAGGAGTGGGGCATTCTATTTGGTGGTCTAAAGGTGGGAAGGCCGGTCTTCTTAATGCTGGAGCCATAGGCGTCGTTTCTAAAGAAATGTCTAAAGCTCTACATAAAGGAAGTAATTCTAATAATATTAAAATATGAAAGCTTGTAATTTAAAGCCCACAGTAGCAAGTGATGTGGCATTTAAGAGGAAATTTGATAAATATCTATCATCTAAATCAGGCTGTTATGCCCTAACTACTTTTGATGAAGATATTTTATATCTAGGATTAACAAAGAATTTGAAGAGAAGGTTTAACGAACATTTAGATAACCCAGATAAAGTTAATTTAACAGACAATGGTAGAGCTACCAGATTCTTTTACCTAGAGACAGAAGATTTAGAATTAACAGAACGAACTTGGTTCAATTTGTATCTTCAATCCGAGGGAAAATTACCAATTTTAAACAAAATTTATTCACCAGTATCAACCTAACAAAGCACTCCAGCGGGCCGCTAACACCGCTGCTGACTTTGTCGTTAGAGCAACAAGGTGCCCTATAGCCGTTCCATCAATCCCCCCTTCCCCCCTTTCCCCAAATCCCCAGTTTTTCGAGGTTCCCTGATGGCAGCGCAACGCAACGCACCCACAGCCGCGCCAGCGGCGCGAACAAGCGTCTCGCCGGCCTTGGCGGATTGTATCGACTGGCGGCGCTACCGGTTACACAGCGATGGTTTTCAAAGCCGCTGCAAGCGCACGTTGGATAGCGCCGGGGTATTGGTGATGCCGGCCTTTTTGACACCAAGCGCTATCGCATCCCTGCAAAGTGAGGGCGCGACCCATCAGCACCTCGCTTACTATACGGCTGATAGTCACAATATCTACTTGCAGCCAGACGATCCCGCATACCCGCCAGAGCATCCACGCAATCGCCGCTTGGCGTCGTCCAAGGGGTGCATTACAACCGACCAGATCCCTGCTGATTCAGTGCTGCATCGCCTCTATAATGCGGTGCCTTTGCGGGCGTTTTTATGCGCCGTGCTGGATGAGGTCGAGCTGCATCCATATGCCGATCCGCTGTCTTCGATCAACATCCACTATGCGCGTGCCGGGCAGGCGCTGGGCTGGCACTTTGATAACTCTTCGTTCGCTATCACGCTGCTAATCCAGAAAGCGGAAAGCGGAGGAGTGTTTGAATACGTCAAAGATGTGCGCGATGCTTTGCGTGGCGCGATGAATCATACGCTTGCCACAGCGATCCTCGATGGCCGGGTTGCGGCTGAAACGGTGGACATGGAAAACGGTACGCTGGTATTGTTCCGCGGGCGCCGCGCCCTCCATCGGGTGACCGCAGTCGTTGGTACGCGCACTCGAATGCTGGCGGTGCTGGCGTACAACACTGAACCAGGGGTTATGCTATCGTCATCCGCTCGGATGACGTTCTACGGTCGCTTGGCATAAGGGCACTTCGAAAAACCCGCTTACGCTCGCTTTTGAGTACCCATAAACCGGTTCGCAGGGATGCCGCCATAACAGGGAGGGATTGCATGAGCTTTACAAAGTATCCGGCGGCCAGGGTGCGCTTGCAACGCAGCACCTTGGCGGTACCGGCCACGCAAGCACAGATGTTCGCCAAAGCGGTCGAAAGTGATGCCGACTGCATTTTTCTCGACCTAGAGGATTCGGTCGCCCCGGCGGATAAAGCCGTCGCACGGGGGAACGCGATTCGCGCGTTGCGCGACATTGATTGGCACGCAGCGGGTAAAACCGTCTGCGTTCGGATTAATGGCCTAGACACGCAGTATATGTACCGCGACGTGATCGACGTGGTTGAACAAGTCGGCGATCGCGTGGATACTCTACTGGTGCCCAAGGTTGGCGCGCCAGAGGATATCTATACAGTTGAGTGCTTGCTCAGCCAGATCGAACAGAGCGTCGGATGGTGCCAACCGATCGGCATTGAGGCGTTGATAGAAACCGCTCTTGGGATGGCTAACGTGGAGGCCGTGGCGCGCTATGGCGGCCGCTTGGAAGCGTTGCACTTTGGCGTCGCGGACTATGCCGCGAGTTGCCGCGCACGCACCGTGAATATCGGCGGGTTGCATCCTGACTATCCCGGTGATCAGTGGCATGCCAGTTTGCAGCGCATGCTGGTCGCGTGTCGCGCCTATGGCCTGCGCGCTATCGACGGCCCCTTCGGCGACCTGCGCGATGAGCACGGCTATCGCCAAGCAGCGCTACGCGTTGCAACGATGGGCTATGACGGCAAATGGGCGATCCACCCCAGCCAGATCCCATTGGCGAATGCCATAATGTCGCCCAGCGCAGCGCAGATTGATCAGGCGCAGCGTGTATTGCGTGCGTTGGCTGAAGCGCATGCGCAGGGTCAGGGTGCCGCTGCTCTGGACGGCAAGATGATCGACGCCGCCACCGAACGCATGGCGCGCAACCTCGTCCAGTTGGCTGAGCGCATTGAAAAGCGCTGATGGCGATGGTCAACGCGATGATCCGTGCGACGGTCGCGCTCATAACAGTCGCTGAACGGGAGTCGGCGCTGTTTGAGGGGGGTATGGGAGTCTCGTTTCCAGCAAACGGTTATCTGCGGTGCGCGCTTCAGCCCCTTCCCAAGGCTTCCTTCCCCATGTCAGCGCTCCCCTATCCGATGATTTTTTACTGAGGCCTCCTGATGGATATACACGAGTACCAAGCCAAGGAACTGCTGAGCAAATTCGGGATTGCGACCGCTCCCGGCGGATTGGCTTACACCCCTGAACAGGCGGTTTATCGCGCGCGTGAGATCGGCGGCGACAAATGGGTGGTGAAAGCGCAGATCCACTCTGGCGCACGCGGCAAAGCGGGCGGGGTGCGGCGCTGCAACACTTTCGACGAGGTTGCTACAGCCGCCGATGATCTGTTGGGACGCAGGCTGGTCACGGCGCAAACCGATCAACGCGGCAAGATCGTATCGCGGCTGTTCATTGAAGCCGCTGTACCGATCCGCAGCGAATACTATCTGACCTTGGTGCTTAACCGTCTCTCGGAGCGGGTGATGGTGGTGGCTTGCGCCGAAGGGGGCATGGAAATCGAAGAACTTCTAGCGAACAAACCCAATGCGCTAATCCGTAAGGTGGTGGAGCCGGCGGTCGGCATGCAAGCCTTTGAGGCGCGCGAGATCGCCTTCAGGCTCGGCCTTGACCATACATTGATCAGTCAAGCGGTAACCACCATCCTTGGCTGCTATCGCTGCTTCTGTGACCTTGAAGCAACGATGGTCGAGCTGAATCCCCTAGCGGTTACCGCAGACAATCGACTGCTGGCGCTGGACGCCAAAATTTCATTCGATCAAAACTCCCTGTACCGCCACTCTGATATTGCCGAGCTGCGTGACAAAACCCAAGAGGACGAGTTGGAAATGAAAGCCACCGATCGCGGCCTTAACTACGTCGGGCTGGGCGGCAACATCGGTTGCATCGTTAACGGTGCTGGTTTAGCCATGGCCACGATGGACATGATCAAACACGCCGGCGGCGAGCCGGCGAATTTCATGGATATCGGTGGCGGCGCATCGCCTGAGCGCGTCGCCAAAGCCTTTCGTCTGGTGCTCTCCGATCCCAAGGTCGAAACCATGCTGGTTAATATCTTCGCCGGGATCAACCGCTGCGATTGGGTCGCGCAAGGGATCGTCCAGGCGGTCAGCAAAATGGTGTTGAAGGTGCCGCTGGTAGTGCGTCTGGCGGGTACCCATGTCGAGCAGGGACGTGCGATCATCGCCGCCAGCGGTCTTCCAGTTATCATTGCCGAATCGTTAGCTGAGGCTGCTGATAAAGCAGTGCAGGCATGGCGCCACCATCAGAGTGCGTCAAGGTAGCTTTGGGGTGCCGCCGTACTGCGGCGTGAGCTATTGTCGGATTGGGGCTAACCTTCGCAGAGGATCGAGCATGACCAAGGCACCTCCAAAAACTAAGCAAAGCGGATTCTGCGAGATACCCTGCGAGGCTTGCCTATTGGTGAAATGGTTATAAATCAACAGCTTACGTGACATGTGATGGTACCCCTTCCCGCAAACTCCCATCCCGTTGAGGTTTTCGAGGTTCCTCCCACTATGGTTAACGTGAAACCACCGAATGTTGCAGGGCGATTTTATAGCGCGGAGCCGGCGCAGTTGAAGGCCCATATCAAGCAACTGCTGTCACAGGCGCAGCAAAATACAAGCGCTCCACCAAAGGCGCTTATAGTCCCCCATGCGGGCTACATATATTCTGGGGAGATCGCTGCTAACGCTTATATAAAGCTCCCCGCCATCCGCGATACGATTCGTCGGGTGGTGTTGTTGGGGCCGCCCCACTATCACCCGGTGCGCGGCATCGCTGCGCCCTCAGCCGATGGGCTTGCGACCCCGTTAGGCACAGTGCCAATAAACCGCGCCTTGCTGACGGCTTGTCTTGGACTGCCGTTTGTGCGCTCGCTGCCGCTGGCGTTTGAGCGCGAACACAGCCTAGAGACTCAGTTGCCATTTTTGCAATGCCTGCTGCCTAAGTTTTCGCTGCTGCCACTATTGGTAGGTGATGTTTCACCCTCGGCTGTCAGTACCCTGCTGGAGCGAACCTGGGGTGGCCCTGAGACGTTGATCGTTGTCAGCTCTGATTTGTCGCATTTCCTCGAGTATGACCGTGCGCAGGCGATTGACCGCCGGACCTGCGCTGCAATCGAGGCTTTGGATAGTGCGACGATTGATTACGACCAGGCTTGTGGCAGGCGTGCGGTCAATGGTTTGTTGCACGTCGCTCGCCGCCGGCGACTGAAAGTACAGACCCTGGATCTACGCAATTCTGGCGATACCGCTGGCGATCGTGCGCGCGTCGTTGGCTATGGCGCGTGGGCCTTTGAGGAGCCGACCGAGCCGTCCCTGTCAATGGCTGAGCGGCGTATTTTGCTCGGGATAGCCGCCAATTCAATACGCCATGGGCTAGATCATGCAGCGCCGTTGACGCCCAATGCAGATAATTGTTCAGCACCTTTGGGTGCTCCCGGCAGATCGTTTGTTACCCTGAAATTGCATGCTGCGCTGCGTGGTTGCATCGGATCGTTGAGCGCTACAAAGGCGCTGATAAAAGACGTTGCCAATAACGCTTACGCGGCGGCTTTCAAAGACCCTCGTTTTCCCGCCGTAAGTGGTGCGGAGTTTGATAACTTGGAACTGCAAATATCGGTATTGCATGCGCCGCAGCGGTTGCTTGTGGCGACCCACGAACAACTGCTTGCGCGATTACGTCCTGGCATTGATGGGCTTCTCATTGAAGATGAAAAGCGGCGTGCGACTTTCCTTCCGGCGGTGTGGGAGGATATCCCGGATCGCCAGCGTTTTGTGACCGCGCTGCTGCAAAAAGGCGGCTGGGAAGCCGGCTATTGGTCGCCGGATTTACGCATTTATACCTACACCACAGAGAGCTTTTCATGAATACCCCCTATGGCGTGTGGTATTTTGACTTCATCTCGCCGTTTGCCTACTTGCAATGGTGTGATTTCAAGGCTCGACCATTAGCTGTAGAGCTGCGCCCGCGGGCGATTCTGTTTGCGGGTTTGCTGAAGCATTATGGACATAAAGGGCCGGCTGAGATTCCAGCCAAGCGGACGCATACCTACCGTTATTGCCATTGGCTTGCGGGTACCTCTGGGGTCGGCTTTCGTATGCCGCCGGCACACCCGTTTCGCCCTTTGCCGGCATTGCGGCTGGCTATCGCGTGCGACCATAGCGCGGCTGTCATTGATGCTATCTTTCGCGCTATCTGGGAACAAGGGAAAGATCCGAACACCCCCGCGGTATGGGATGAGTTATGTGCAGCTTCTGCGCTAACGAACGCCAAACAGCGGATTGAGGATGCTGATGTTAAAGCTTTGCTGCGCCAAAATACGGATGAAGCGATCAAAGCTGGGGTTTTTGGCGTGCCGACCGTCGCCATTAACGGGCAGTTGTTCTGGGGGTATGATGGCAGCGATTTTGTGCGCGCTTATATCGCCGATCCAACGCTGTTTGATAGTGCCGAGATGCAGCGCATCGACAGCTTGCCAGCGGCAGTTCAGCGTCCTGTGTAACGGCCACTGCACCCCAAGCAATCCGCAGAGCCTTGTGCGAAGTCGAAGTCATGCCAGAGCCCTACTTACCGCCCTCGGCCCTGCACGGCGTCGAGGTGAAAGCGCAGGAGATCCTGGGGTTAGGGGTTTGGGGGAAGGGAGTACAGCGTTTGGGGGTGTTAGGAGGGCCTTAACCCTTCCCCCAATACAAATGTCTTTACCCTCCTTATTCTCCTTTGATGTGCTAGGCAACGCCTAGCCTCTCAGGATTAAAAATATTAAAAATCCCAGAGTCCCCGCCCTCCGCTATTCCCAGAAGCCTTGCCCCCCAATAGACAAGCCTCTTTGGTGGATTCAACCGCTGGCTGCCGTTAGCTTCAATATCTTTTCCCGGAAGTAGCCAAAGCTGGGAGAGGCATTTTTAGCGACGTCCATCTGAGGTGCGCTTTTTTGGGTCATCTTGGGCATCAAGATCCTTGGGGTGTGCCCAATCCCTTTATATGCGAACACCTTGAAGGGGATGACCATCGCCGATAATTTTTGGAACAATGATTTTGAGTGCTGCCTTGCCGGATTTATCTTCGATGAGAATATCAAACCGCATCCGCTTACCTCGCATCCAGATAGTCGCTGTACCACAGCCCTCCCAGCGGCAACTCTTGGGCGACTAGGTTTTTGACAAGGGCATCGTCACTGGCGCGCCGGATGGTGGAAAATCCGTCCGTGCCTTTTTCCAAAATCCACACTTCATCGGCTTCGAGCGCATCAACGAGATAGGGTTGGTGGGTGGTAATAAAAACCTGCGACCCTCGACTTCGCCCAGTGGCATGCTCGCGGAACTCCTGCGCCAATAGCTCAAGCAGCTTGTGATCCAGACCGTTTTCCGGCTCCTCAATGCAGAGGAATGGCGGCGGGCTTGGATCTTCAAGCAACAACAGATAGGCAAAAACCTTTAGCGTCCCGTCGGACATTTGCTGGGCATAAAACGGATCCTGAAAGCCTTTGTCACTAAACCGCAGCAGCAACCGGCCATCGCTGGTTTTTTCTGTGCCGATCTTCCCGACGCCGGGAATTTTCAAAGCGATACTGTGCAAAATCTTCTGCAGCCGCTGTGGGTGTTCGCGTTCCATGAATTGCACCACGTTGCCCAGATTGTCGCCGTGGATATTGAGATGCTTTTGTGGCCCGGCAAGCGGCAGACTGCGCGCCGCATCGGGGGTGAAGTAACTGAGATACCAGCTCTCGATAAAACGCCGAAAAGCAGCAATTCTTGGGTGCTGTTTCAGCGATCCCAAGGTCGCGATGCCCAGTTTTCGGTGATCTTCCAACTCAACAAGCTCGGTTTCTCGGGACTCTTCTGTATCGGCTTGTCCAGATAGGATGCGGTCGAACAGGAAAAGTAAGTCACGACCATCCTTAGTCTCATCAATCCGCTGCACGGCTTCCTTGCCTTTCCAGGCAATGCCTTTACCACTCTCCAGTATCAAAAAAGAAAATGGCCTGCCACGGCTTTGTCCTTTTCTGCGTTGTCTGAGCCGCTCTTTAAGCACATAGGGGCGTCCCTCTTGATCACAACCAATCGACAACTCATAGGTTATCGGGCGTGTATTGGCCGCCTCTCTGTAATAAATCTCGAATTCAACTGGGCCGCGTTGTCCTTGAGATACAATTTTGGCAAAACCACCCCGACCTCTGGCGTCACATGCTTCCTCAAGGCCGATTTTGAGGCAATCGGCTAAAAAACCGAAGGCATCAAAAAGGGTGCTTTTGCCAACCCCGTTTTTGCCAATCACAACCGTCATCGGCGTCAGCTTCGCCCACTTTTTGGAATTCCAGAAGCGGCCGGGCGCAACATCCCGCAACGTTTTGTAGTTCTTTATCCTAAAACCTTCAATGATTGCCATGGTGCTTGATCCTAGTTAGCGCTTGTCATAGCGCGCTTCTGAAACAAGAATGCACAGTTCGCGTTACAGTCCCGCAAGCAAATGCCAACGCTTCCATCAAAAGCACCTTGTCATTTATAATAGGATGCCTCGAAAAGTCGCAACGGGATGATGGTTAGGGGCAATGGACATGCTCACCTTTAACGTAAGCCGTTGATTTATAATCATTCCAACAATATCCACTCCCTGCCGGGCTGCCATGCAACACTGCCACTGGTTCACTCAGGGGTTCTTTAGGTAGAGCGATGAAAAAATCAACCCAATGCGTGCATGCCGGTAGCGCACTGGATGCAGCAGTTGGCGGACTCAACACCCCCATCCATACCTCTTCGGCTTACGACTACCGTGATCGCGCTGAGGTGCCTTATCCGCGTTATTTCAATACGCTCAATCAGCGCTCGGTGGTCAGCAAATTATGCGCCCTTGAGAAAGCCGAGGATGGCTTGGTCTTCGCTTCTGGTATGGCCGCTATCAGCACGGCTATCCTAGCGTTTGTCAGCACCGGCGATCACGTGGTTTTGCTGGATGAATTATACGGTGGCACGCACGCTTTGGCAGCCAGCGAGTTCCAGCGGCGGGGGATCGAGTACAGTTTTGTGGCTACCCATGCGGATGCGTTGATCGCAGCGGTTACCGCCAACACCAAAGTTATCGTCATGGAATCGCCGACCAATCCGCTGCTGTCGGTTATTGATATTCGCAAGGTGACAGAGTTCGCCCGCCAACGCGCGATCGTTACCGTGTTTGATAATACCTTCGCATCGCCGATCAATCAAAACCCGCTTGAGATGGGGGTGGATGTGGTGATGCACAGCGCCACTAAATACCTCGGCGGACACAGCGACATTGTTTGCGGGGCGATCGTTTCATCGCGCCGCCATGTTGAGAAAATTCGGCACCTAGCTCAATTATTGGGCGGCAGTCTCGACGCCCAAGCGTGCTATCTGTTGGAACGCAGCCTCAAGACCTTGGCGTTGCGCGTTACACAACAAAGCGCCAACGCACTCATGATGGCCGAATTCCTTGCATCGCAGCGGCAGGTCGAGCGCGTCTATTATCCGGGCCTTAAAAATTTCCCTGATCACCTATTAGCCGCTTCGCAGATGAGCGGATTCGGCGGCATGGTAGCGTTTTTATTGCGCGCTGCCGACACGCGTCCTTTCCTCAATCGGCTGCGGTTGATTTGCCCTGCGGTCAGCCTCGGCGGTGTGGAAAGCACAATTTGCTCCCCAAGCCTTACCTCCCATGCAAAAGTGTCCGCCGCTAGGCGCGCTCGGATCGGCATCTCGGATTCGCTGTTGCGACTTTCTGTCGGCATTGAGGATGCCAACGATTTGAAAGCGGATGTGCAGCACGCATTAGCAAGCGAAACGTGACCTTGGATGGATATAATTTTTATTGAAGGGCTACGTATTGATACCACGATCGGAATCTATGACTGGGAGCGCGAGATCAAGCAGACGGTCATCATCGATCTTGAAATGGGCCTCGATACCCTCGACAGCGCCTGCTCTGATCGTATTGAGCATACCGTAAGCTATAAAACCGTCGCCAAGCGAGTGATCGAAGTCGTTGGTCAAGCGCAATTTCAATTGGTCGAAGCGCTGGCGCAGCACGTAGCTTTGATCGTGTTTGACGAGTTTGCGGCGGTCATGCGGGTGCGCATCAAAGTTAATAAGGTCGGCGCGCTGAGTGACTCGAGCGGTGTTGGCGTTATCATTGAGCGAGAGCGGTTTGACTGAGGTCTATATCAGCATTGGCAGTAATCTTGATCGCGAGCACAATATCCGCCGAGCGTTGCACCGCCTGCGAGATAGTTATGCTTGTTTACAGGTTTCGTCAGTATACGAATCCGCCGCCATTGGATTTGACGGACCACCGTTCCTGAACCTAGTCGCCTGTTACAATACCGCCGATTCAATCGCGCAAACGCTGCGTGTACTGTATGACATTGAGGGACTCTGTGGCCGAGAGCGAAATGACGCCCTCGGCTCCCGCAGCCTGGATCTGGATCTGTTGCTGTTCGGTCAGTGCGTCGTTGATGAGGGTCAGCGCTGTATTCCGCATCCCGATATTTTGCGGTACGCCTTCGTTTTACAGCCGCTGGCGGAGTTAGCCGGCAGCCTCATTCATCCACAGAGCGGGCGCACCATAGCGGCGCTGTGGGCCGAGTTTCAGCATTCCGGTGAAACGCTCGTGGAACCTTATGCGATGCATGATCTGGAACTAGGCGGCGGAACAGCAGGCAATCGCTGACTTGCGCGGCGATGCGGTGCCATAGTGATGTGGCGTTGACAAGCGGCGCTTCCCGAGCGTATCCGGGAAAGGAGGAGCATGAATTTTTGCAGTCAGTGCGGCGCACGGGTCGTACTACGCATTCCTGCTGGTGATAACCGGTTGCGTTTTGTCTGCGATACCTGTGGCGAGATTCACTACCACAACCCACGCATCATCACCGGCTGCATCCCGATCTGGGGCGCGCAGGTGCTGTTGTGCAAACGCGCCATTGAGCCGCGTCGCGGGCGCTGGACGCTGCCAGCTGGCTTTATGGAGAACGGCGAAACAACGCCTTACGGTGCCGAGCGTGAAGTGCGCGAAGAGGCGAATGCCATGGTGAAGGTTGAGCGTTTGTTCAGCTTCATCAACATTCTCGGCATCGATCAGGTGTATGTGATGTTTATCGCGACCCTGCTTTGTCCGGATCACGCGGCCGGTCCTGAGAGCTCAGAGACCGGCTTATATACCGAGGCGCAGGTTCCATGGGATGATCTGGCTTTTACTGCAGTAGAGATCACGTTGAAGCAGTTTTTCCATGACCGTCGTCACGGCATAACGACCAGTCATTTGTTCACCATCGAGCGCCACCGCAGTGATCCATCCAAGGTGATCGTCTCGCCCGAGGTTCCAATACGATCGGAATCCATGCGTTAGTCGATACGCCACAAATATCCATGAGGTGCCCTTCAGGAAAAAATGATCGGCATTTCCTGCGGGTCGTTATAGGTAACCATCTCCCATGCACTGGGGTCAGCCACCAGCTTGCGCAGCAGCTTATTATTCAGGGCATGGCCGGATTTGAACGCCGTGTAGGATCCGATCAACGTATAGCCAAGCAAGTACAAATCGCCGAATGCATCCAGTATTTTATGCTTCGCCAATTCGTTGGGGAAGCGCAGCCCCTCAGCATTGATAATGCGATCATCATCATAAATGACAGCGTTATCGAGGCTCCCCCCCAACGCGAGTTGATTGCGGCGCAGGTATTCGACATCCCCGGCGTAGCCGAAAGTACGCGAGCGGCTGATTTCGGTGACAAATGAAGTGGTCGATAAATCCACCGACGCGCGATTGACACAAGTTTCGAATACCGGCTGGTCAAATTGGATCTCAAATGTTACTTTAAAACCATTATAAGGGTCGAGACGCGCCCATTTGCTGCCTTCCTCGACTTGGACCGAGTGGTTAATGCGAATAAATTTCTTCGCTGCTTCCTGTTCCTCAATCCCGGCGGACTGTATTAGAAACACAAACGCGCCGGCGCTGCCATCCATGATCGGGACCTCAGGGGCGCTGACATCGACATAGGCATTATCGACACCCATCCCTATCATCGCCGATAGCAGATGCTCAACCGTGGAAATTCTGACCTGATCTTTGCGAAGCGTGGTGCTCAGGGTGGTATCGCCTACGTTGCTTAATTTAGCTTTGATTTCAGTCCGTTCAGCTAAATCAACACGTCGAAAAACAACCCCTGTGTCCTGTTTTGCAGGATGCAAGGTCAAATCCACCTGTTTTCCAGTATGTAGCCCTACACCGGTTGCTGAAACCGAATGCTTTAGTGTGCGTTGTTTAACCACAGGTGCCCTATAACGCGAAAGGCGCTATTCATCCACGCGTTTATATTCGCCTTCCAATACCGTATGTTGGTATTCAGTGACGTTACTGTAGTCAGGGTTGGCGTACAAATTGATTTCCAGAAACCGTTGCGTCATCCAGCGCCGTAGCGGCGCTATCACGCCCACGGCACCGATGATGTCGGTCAAGAATCCCGGGATAATCAAAAATATGCCAGCGAATACCAAAAAACTGCCCTCCATCAGCGCCAGTGGCGGTAGTTCTCGGTAGCGCATTATAGTGCGCATCTTCTGAGTGCAAGCGAGTCCGCGACAGCGAATCAGCCAGCCTCCCCAAGCGGCTGTAGCCAATATCAACAATACCACGCCGAGCGCGCCAATGTAGCTACCCGCCGCAATCAGCAGGTAAAGCTCAGCGATGCCGAAAATAAGCAATCCCAATAATATACGGCGCATAGCTTTCATAGTCGAGTGTATTGACTGCCTTCGCCTCGAAAAACCCTGAAATGGGATGGGGGGGTATTGAGTCATTTCGTAAGCCCCTACCCGTTATGGATTAATATACCCTTCCCCCTAATATAACACCATCAGCGCGTTTTACGCGATACGGGTTTTTGCGCGGCGTTTCACGAAGGGCCTGCAGCGCAATGCAAAGAGCGTACGTAACGCACGGTTCAGAGGGGCGGATGAAGTGCTTTAACCGGCCTTCAGGGGTCATAGGTATAGGCCATTGCAATCGGCACCGAGCAGTCGGGCGCGTTTCGCATCCTTTGCTATGCCGTTTCCGAGGAGCATGACTTTAACTGTGTCGCCCATAGCGAAGGGCATCACCAATTGCTTTAACTCGCCTGCCGATTGAATATACTGAGGCGATAATGGGTCCAAAGCCGCCAGTCGTTGCGGGACTTCGCTGGCGAGTAGAAAGTTGGCCTGAGTGGTATAGCCGAGCAGTTGCAAGTCAGATGCCGCCGCCAGCGCCGAAAAATTGACATGCGCTGATATATCTTGGCGGCCAATGTTAATAAATGGATCGGCGTGCATGCGATGGTCGCAGTAGCATTGTAAAGTGCCATCACGGCGATCCGGGTGATAATACTCAGGTGCGGCATAGCCATAATCAAATAATAGCAAAGCACCGCGCTCAATGCATGACTGCCAACGTGCAACCCAGAGATCGCGCCATGGCGCGATCTCTGATACATAGCCATGTTCGAGTTCCGCCCAGCGCGGCGCAAGCGCTGCCAACACCGCGGCGGCAAACTCAGCATCTTTTGCCAGCGGCTGCCAACACAGCGCGTCACCTCGCACCCCAACGCCCAACGGGAGGATGTTGCGATTATCGACAATAAAACGATCAAAGGGGATCGCATCGAGGACCTCATTGGCCAGCACCACCCCGCAAAACCGTGGCTCTGGCCTGTCATTCAACCAATCAATGGCAACGCCAGGCGAGAGTCCTGCTAAGCGCCGCCGTTGGCGCTGCTGTAACGCTGGGCTGCGTTCCAATATCCGGTAACTGGAAAATGGTGGGTGGCGCTGTTTCAATTGCGGGATCAACGCGGCGGCAAGGCTCGCATCGCCAGCACCGACCTCGATCACCGTGCAACTGTCTAGCAGCGCCAGCAAACGCGCAATCTGCTCGGCTATGGCGCTTGCGAACAAGGATGAAATACCGGGCGCAGTGATAAAATCTCCGTGTGCGCCAAAGCGACACCGCGGCGACATGTAATAACCGTGCCGCGGTGCGTACAGTGCGTACTCGACAAACTGCGAGAACGCTATCGCACCGTTGGCCGCCGTGATGGCGGCTTTGATCGCCTGCTCTGGCGCAGACGCTTTGCGCGCTTCGCTGAGCTTAGCGGTCATGGCGCACGGCAGCATTTTTTGCCCGCTTATTGACGAGAGCCATGATCACATCGACTCCACCCATTGCATTGATTACCGGCGGTGCCCGACGTATCGGTGCTACCATTGCCCAAGCGCTGCATGGTATTGGCTATCGCGTCGCGGTGCACTACCGGCATTCTGCTGCTGAAGCGACAGCTCTGGTGGCTGCATTAGAGCATATCCGCCCCCATTCTACCAGTTTGCATCGTGGCGATTTGAGCCAGCCCGGCAACTGCGCCCGCATCATTGATGAGACGCTGGCGGTGCATGGTGCCTTGCATCTGCTGATCAACAACGCGGCTGAATTCTTCCCTACGCGGTTAGCGGACACCACTGAAGCGCAGTGGCAGACGCTGTTCAATACCAACCTCAAAGCACCGTATTTTCTGGCGCAGGCAGCGGCGGCAGCATTGTCCGATCAGCGCGGCGCGATTATCAATATCACCGATATCTACGGTGAACGCCCATTGAACGGGCATACCGTGTATTGCACCACCAAGGCCGGTTTGATCATGCTCACCCAAGCGTTAGCGGTGGAAATGGCACCGCTGGTACGGGTGAACGCGGTGTCACCCGGGGTTATCCTGTGGCCTGAAGTCGATGGCGACGTACGTCAGCGACAAGCTCTCTGCGCCAAAATTCCGCTGCAGATCCAAGGGGCTCCCGAAGACGTGGCGCAAGCCGTATGTTTTCTGGCGCAGCAGGCCGATTATATGACAGGGCAGATTGTGCGCATTGACGGCGGGCGCAGCGTGGCTTTTTAGCGCGGCGCTCAGTTTCTTTTGGGAACCTTGCCCCCCCAATGGGATAGGAGCTTGGGGGAAGGCAGTACAGATTTTTTATTGCAGATCGTTTTTAATTTTAATTTAGGTGCGCCTAACGGCGCAACGTACGCTAACCGGCGAAGACCGCGAAGCGGCACCATGAATAACGGCTGGAAGGATCTTCTCCTCCAGTACACCAGCGCATTGCCCAGAGACCCTACCCGCTGCATCCCTAGGGCACCAACCGCAGCAGCGACTTAAAGGGGTGCACAAAACTCCCCCGCCCAGCAGGGTACCTTTTTGGCAGTGTTGTTGCAGGCCTCAATTGTCAGAGCGCCGCTTGATGCAATCTTCCCATACACCAGATTTGACAATAGCTCTCAGTATGTTGTACTCCCCTGCTCGGTACTCTCCTGTTGCAACGCTGCTGCAACTTCCGGCGGCATGTAGTTCTCGTCGTGTTTGGCCAAGATACGATCGGCGACGAACGCCTCTTGGTGCCATTTCCCATCAGCGATAATCCCTTGCCCCTCACGGAACAGATCTGGCAGCAAACCAGTGTAGTGGACGCTTACGGTGTGCCGGTTATCGGTCAACTCAAAGCGCAGATGCAACCCCTCGCCACGTACGATGGATCCCGGCACGACAAGCCCACCAACGCGAAATCGCCTAGTAAGCGGCAACTCACCACTTGCGATTTGCGACGGGCTGTAAAAATACATCATATTCTCATTCATCGCCGCCATCACCAGCACCGCTGCCAGTGAAATCCCCCCCAACAGGATCCCGACGAACAGCCCTCGTTGGCGCTGCTTGCTATTCATCACGCTTGCCCATGGAACAAAAATAACCGCTTAGCAGCAACCACAACATTGGCCTGAGTTTTTAGTGGGGGTAGGGGATTACGCCAATCCTTGAGGCGTATGCAAAACCTCGGCGGGCGTCCCACCTTTGGCAGGGGGGAAAGAGGATGGAGGGCGGACACTGACACTGCCCTTCAGCTTTGCCTGAGTTCTTTAATCACGCGGTGCAGGCTGTGGCGATTGCAGCCGTAGCTGGTGTTGGATGCGCGCAACGATACGGCGGCGGTTATTGCTCGCCAACCATAGGTTGGCGAGCATCACCAACAGGGTTACAGCATACGCGCTCCAGACGTAAAAGGCGTAACCGCCCATCGCGAAAAAATCAGCTAGGGTTGCGAGCATCACCCCCCCGCTGAAGGCGTGCCTGCCGGGGATGCAGCTGGCCCTTTGGCGGGTGCCAACAGTGTTCGCACCCATTGGTTGTTGCGTTCGCGCAACAACACTTCGGCGCGGGCGCGCAACAACAACAAGGTGAAGAAATAAAACGTGAAGCCACTGGCCATGATCAACAAGGGGATCAGCATTGAACGGTGCATTGAGGGGGTGCCGAACTTGGTGATCGTAGCCGGCTGATGGAGGGTTGTCCACCATTCAACCGAGTAGTGGATAATCGGCAAATTGATTACCCCAACGACTGCTAGGATGGCTGCAGCACGCGTTGCGGTATGGGGATCATCGATCGCATTTTGCAACCCAATCACCCCTAAGTACAGGAATAACAGAATCAGTTCGGAGGTCAGGCGCGCATCCCAGACCCAGTACGTACCCCACATCGGCGCGCCCCACAGCGCGCCAGTTACCAATGCCAGCAGCGTAAAAGAAGCACCCAGCGGCGCACAGCCAGCAACCATCACCGCCGCCAGTTTGATGCGCCAGATCAACGTGATCGCGCCTGCAACGGCCATCAGCGCATACACGAACAGCGACATCCACGCGCTCGGCACGTGCACAAAGATGATGCGGTAGCTTTCGCCCTGCTGATAATCGGGCGGTGCGATGACCAGGCCCGCATACAAACCGCTGAGCAACAGTAGCGTGGCAACGCCCGCCAACCACGGGATCAGGTGACCGGCAATGCGATAAAAATGAGGGGGGGATGCCAGTTGGTGGAGAAAACGCCACATCGGAGGGTCAGCCAGAAGGTGTTGTCAGAGTGATTGGTCGCGGTGCACCCGCTACGCGCTATTCAACTGCGTAACCGCTGCGCTTTCATCAACCGTAGGTTCACCACCCGAGTAGTGAAAAGAGGGTGTACCAGAACTTGTCGACGAGAAAAATGACGTATAGCAGCACGCTAATGCCGGCAAAAATCATGCTCCACTTCGCCTTTCGATCTGCCTTTTCCTCCCCTCGCTCCGCTTCTTCCGCCCTTTGTTCCGCCTTTTTCACCCTTTCGGCAATCGCGTCAACCGACACCTCAAATTCGCTGCACAACTCTGAAAGGTTAGGGAGTTTCTCTATCAACTCGCTATAAACGCTTTCGCGCTGACTGCGGTCTTCCCGAGCAAGCTCAATGTTACTCCCCATATCTTTAGTTAGCGCAAACAACTCCGCGTAACGGGGAAAATGTTCATGCGCAGCCGCTTTACCTATTCCATCCAGCAGTTCGTGTGCTTTGTAGGCATAAAAAGAATACATGGCGTCCACGACATCGTGCCGGGCTTTAGCCAGATTCTTTTCTGCATTGGCGATACATCCTTTTGCCTCGTCTTCGTCACCTTTTTTGTGGGAGGCAAAAGCGTCAACGATGAGTCTGCCAGCGTAGCGTAATTCGTTGATTGCTGGGATGATCGGTTCGCGGTTGGTGTTTTCGCCGCGCTTTACCCATTTTTCGGAGTCGTTCCACTTACCCGCAAGGGTGGCGACATTATCAATAAATTCGTCGTTGTTCACGGGCCGGGCAAGGGCGGTTAAAAACCGTGGCGCGCAAGACTTTCGCGGATACGCGCAAGGCGTGCGTCAATGTCCTCTTGGGTTAGGTATTTGCCTTGTTGCAGCCGGGCGTTGCCGCGGGAAAAGCGGGCAACGGTTTTGCGCATGATTGCTTTTTCCAAAGACGGGCGGGGATTTTTGGAGTTCATAGCAGGGCCTTCTTAACCTGCACCTAGGTGCTTGTCGGTTATGGGGGTGGTGTTTATAGCAGAGCCTTCTACCCCAGAGAGTAAGGAAACTGAACAATGCTGCGGAGATGCTGCAATTTCAGTGTACTTTCTAACATTTTCATAGCGCATAGTCTACAGAACTTCTGGCACTTTTTACAGAACTTCTGGCACTTTCTGTTCGAGTGGCTTCTTTCTCGTCGTCAGGAGCAAAGACAAACAGCATCAGGTTCCCTCGGAAAATCAGCGCCGCCAGCTTTTCGATGCCCCCACTACTGGGAGAGGGAAGAGGTTTTGTAAAAAAGACGTTTATATTGAGGGAAGGGGGCTCCGGGTAATGCGCTGGTGTACTGGATGAGAAGAACCTTCCAGCCGTTATTTCATGGTGCCGCTGAGCGGTTTTCGCCGGCCACAGCGTACGTCGCGCCGCTAGGCGCAACTAATTAAAATTAAAAACGATCTACAATAAAAAAGCACTTTACTCCCGTCCCCCACCTAACAGAAGTATAGCCTTCGCTTTCGACTTAGCGTCGTGCATTTTGCGCTGCTTGGTTGTTGAGGAGGCTTTGTAGAAAAGACTTTTCGCTGTGTGCGGATGATTTTTTGGCACTCATTGTGGAACAGTGCTAATATGTGCTGTGCTGTCAGTATAGCCAGCCTTGTTGGCTGAACCAACGTTGAAGCTTTGTCTGCATGAAAGGAGGAATCGAGCCATGAATCAACTCTCCCAACTGGTTGTTACTGGCCCCATCGGTAGCATGGGTGCGTATCGCAGAGCCGCTCTGCAACATCCGATGCTATCACGGGAAGAGGAGCGTGAATTAGCCGAGCGCTGGTGCCAATATCAGGATCTGGGTGCTGCTTGGAAGCTGGTGACTTCGCATTTGCGTTGTGTGGTCAGTATTGCGCGTGGTTATGATGGCTATGGGTTACCGCAGGAGGATCTGATTCAGGAAGGCAACATCGGCCTGATGAGGGCCGTTAAACGCTTTGATCCGGCGGTAGGTGCGCGCTTGGTGTCTTTTGCCGCTTACTGGATCCGCGCTGCAATCCACGAATACATCCTGCGCAACTGGCGGATCGTCAAGATCGCCACCACCAAAGCGCAGCGCAAGCTGTTCTTCAGGCTGCGCAGCCTGAAGAAGCACTTTTCTTGGCTGAGCCGTGATGAAGCGAAGGTGATTGCTGAGGATCTGAATGTACCGCTTAAAACGGTGTTCGATATGGAGCAACGTATGGGTGCTCGCGACACCCCGTTTGATGCCGATCCAAGGAACCGCAGCGCCGCGGATGAATGTGCCCCGGCGGTGCTGGCACCAGAAGCGTATTTGCAGGATCTGCGCTATGAGCCAGCCGCTCAGGTAGAATCCGATGAATTTAAACAACATAACCAAGAGAACCTGAGCCAGGCGCTGGCTGAATTGGATGAGCGCAGCCGTGATATTATTCAACGGCGCTGGTTGGAGGAGACCAAAGACACACTGCAAGCGTTAGCTGTTGACTATGGCGTATCTGCAGAGAGAATCCGACAAATCGAGAATGGTGCGATGAAGCGACTGCGCGCCGCGATGAGTGTTTGAGATTAAGATTCTTAGAAACGCCATCAGGGAAGGGGCTGAGCCAACGTGGGTCAGCGACTCATGGCGATTTGTCGGATAGCCCCTTGCCTCAAGAACACGCATCAAACAGCCACTCGACAGTTTCAAGGTTTTTCAAGGCTCCCAAGAGCAGCGATCGGCTTGTTTGGGTATCATTTCAGCTCCTCTCTTAGCATCATTTCGTAGTGGACCAGGTTATCATTTTCAACGATGCGTATTATTGCAGTATAATTCACCCGCACGGACTGCAAAACCATTGATTTGCGCGCCGCGCTCTCTATAAACAGACAGATTTTCGAGGGAAAATTGATGTCGTTGTCAACGGTTGATAAAGCAAACACCGTCGCTGAGTATGGTCGTAGCCAGGGAGACACTGGTTCCCCAGAGGTACAGGTAGCACTGCTGAGTCAGCGGATATTCCATCTCACGGATCATTTTCGCGTTCATAAGCAGGATAATCATTCGCGCTTGGGATTACTGAAAATAGTCAGTGAACGGCGCCGGCTGCTTGATTTCCTCAAAAGAAAAGACATAACCCGCTATCGTACGCTGATAAGCCGTCTGGGGCTGCGTCGCTGATACCTGCTAAAGGGCTGCACTTCTCTTCGCGCCGCACGGTTAAAGCGCCGCGCCTTTGAGGGCAGTGTCCAATGTCAGGTGTGCGTGTTGTTGCGTCGCTGCGCGATCGCTGCTGCGCACGGTCATTGCTATCTGAAAAGGCAAGGCGCGGCGGGTTACTTGGGTGCGCGCCAAAAACTCTCTGAAACATTTCAGAATCGTTGGTTACACGTTATTCTTCTCTATCAAGCTGAGTTTCTACCCCACAGGGAATCAAATATATGCAAGTTATAAAGCAAGTGCGTAAATCTTTGCCATTTGGCGCGCATCCGCTGGTATTAGAAACAGGTTGTATCGCACGCCAAGCATCTGCGGCTGTTATGGTGAGTTTAGGTGATACAAAAGTGTTGGCGGCAGTCGTCAGGGTAGCAAGTACAGGCGCGGATCGAGGCTTCTTCCCATTGACCGTTGAGTATCAGGAGCGGAGTTACGCCGCGGGAAAGATCCCGGGTGGTTTTTTTAAACGCGAAGGGCGGCCGAGTGAAAAAGAGATTTTAACCGCTCGGCTCATCGATCGCTCATTGCGTCCTTTATTTCCAAAAGGGTTCAAGGACGAAGTACAAATTATCATTACCGTATTATCATCGGATCCGCAGATCGATTCAGATATCCCAGCACTGATAGGGGCTTCTGCTGCGGTTTCGCTAACGGGCATGCCCTTTAATGGCCCGGTTGGTGCATTCCGGGTTGGATTAGTCAGCGATAAGTACATCCTAGCGCCAACCCGCTCTCAACTGCATGAATCGCAGTTGGATCTGGTTATCGCAGGCACCGATAAGGCAGTTCTGATGGTTGAATCCAATGCACGCATTATCTCCGAGAAACAGATGCTGGGTGCTATCGCATTTGGCCATAATCACTTGGTTCCAGTGATTACCGCGATCAATGAAATGGTCGCCGAAGCCGGTGTCAATTCAGCGCCTGCGTGGCAACCTCCAGACAACGCAGCGTTATTGACTGCGGTTGGCGAGAAATATCAGCGTGACATTGAGATGGGCTATGCTATCGCTGATAAATTACAACGCCGCGCTCAACTCAGCGAAGTGCGCAGCCGGGCTGTTGAGGAGCTATCCAGCGTATCGTCTGCCGCCGCCGCTGACGACAGTTGGACCGAGCAGCAGATTGAAGCCGCTTTCGAGACGCTTGAGAGAGAAACGATGCGCCGTGCTACGCTAAATAGCGGCAGACGCATTGATGGGCGCAGCGCCGCCGATATCCGATCGATCAGTTGTGAAACTGGCGTGGCGGCGCGTGCTCACGGGTCAGCGATGTTTACGCGCGGTGGAACCCAAGCGATGGTGTTTACTACTTTGGGCACTGAACGTGATGCGCAGATTGTCGATGCACTGGAAGGGGATCGCCGCGAGTCGTTCATGTTGCACTATAACTTCCCACCCTATTGCGTTGGTGAAAGCGGACGCATCGGAATACCGCGGCGGCGTGAAATCGGCCACGGTCACTTGGCGCGCCGGGCAATCAGCGGTGTATTACCAAGGACGGATGATTTCTCGTACGTGGTGCGCGTGGTATCTGAGATCACTGAATCGGATGGCTCAAGTTCGATGGCCACGGTTTGCGGGACGAGTCTTTCTTTGATGGATGCAGGGGTGCCGATAGCTAACCCAGTGGCTGGGATTGCGATGGGATTGATCAAGGAAGGTGAGCATTTTCTGGTGCTATCGGATATCACCGGTGATGAAGATCACTTGGGCGATATGGATTTTAAAGTGGCGGGCACCGCGGAAGGGATCACTGCATTGCAGATGGACATCAAGGTTGAGGGGATCACGCCGCAGATAATGGAAGTTGCTCTTGAACAAGCACAGCGTGGACGATTACATATTCTCAACGAAATGTCTCAGGTGCTGGCTGCCCCGCGCAGTGAAATGTCGGAGTATGCTCCGCGAATCGTAACTTACAGCATTCCGACCGAGAAAATTCGCGACGTCATTGGTAAAGGAGGCTCCACGATCCGCTCGATTACCGAAGAGACCGGCACTACCATTGATATATCAGACAACGGAACGATCAAAATCGCCTCGCTCGATCGCTCGGCCAGCGATGAAGCCTGGCGGCGTATCGAACAGATCACTCAGGATGTCAAGATCGGGATGATCTATGACGGTCAAGTGAAAAAACTGATGGACTTCGGTGCTTTCGTGAACATTCTTCCCGGGCGCGACGGTTTAGTTCACATATCCCAAATATCCGATGAACATGTAGAGCGGATCAGCGACTGGATCAATGAAGGTGACCGAGTCAAGGTGAAGGTCCTTGAAATCGACAAGCAGGGACGTATTCGACTCAGCATCAAAGCAGCGATGCACCCACACTAGCTGTTTTTATGGCGTGAGCGAACGGGCCAAGAGCGACCAAGTTAATTTAAAGAGGGCTTCGTTATTGTGCAAAAACGCAACTATTCTGCAATAGGGCTGTTAGTGGTGTTGGTGATAACTAACGCTGGTTTGTCTGGTTGTGGTGGAGTAGCGCTAGGTACGGTCATCGCAGGGGCAGCGGCGGCCTATGATCGACGCACCACTGGAGCCTTGGCTGATGATGGGATAACCGAGATAAAAATATTAAATGCAGTCTCTGCAGAGCGTCAGAAGGATCCGCTATGGCAGCAGGTGCAGCTGAGCACCGTCAGCTATAACCGCATTGTGCTGCTAATCGGCAATGTGCCGTCGGACAGCATCCGTCGGCGTGTGGTGGAAATCGCCCGATCACAGCCAAATGCACGTGAGATCCATGATCATTTAAGCATCGGTGAGCCGCTCCCACTGAAGGTCAGAACCTATGACGCGTATATAACCGCCAAGGTAAAAGCCGCTTTCTTCCTTGATGAAAACATCGAGTCGCAGCGCATCAAAGTCATTACCCACCGAAAAATTGTGTATTTGATGGGCTTGTTGACTGAAGATGAGGTTAAGGCTGCCGTAGACAAAATTGTTGCTCTGGAAGGGGTGACTTCGATCATCAAAGTTACAGACCGCTTCAAACCTTGACCCGGCTAACGGGCCAATCCATGAGCGGTTGTCAGGGGGGGGTATTGACAACTGGGCACCTCGGAAAGCCAGCAAAGCTAGTTCTTCGAGGTGCCCAACAGCAACAGCAGCACGACCAGCAGCGTGCAGGCGATAATGTAAAGATGCAGCGCGCTATAAAGGTGTGCGCTTCCCAAGTCCGCAGGTCCTGTTCCGATCCATGGATCATCGGTTTGTCGTCCGTCGTAGCAGCGCGGACCCGACAACGAAACATCCAGCGCGCCAGCGACAGCGGCCTCTGGCCAACCGGCGTTGACTGAGCGGTGACGGTTGGCGTAACGCCACACCGTGGTCACTGCGCGGTGCGCCTTTGATGCCGGGCATAGTGACGCCGCGGTGCACAGTAACAGCGCGCTGATGCGCGCCGGCAGCCAGTTGGCGAGGTCGTCTAGGCGCGCCGCGACCTTGCCAAACCATGCGTAACGCGGGCTGCGGTGTCCGATCATGCTATCTAACGTATTGATTGCCTTATACGCACAGATCCCTGGTAATCCGAAGACGATATACCAAAACACCGGCGCGACGACTCCGTCACTGAAATTTTCGGCCAGCGATTCGAGCGCCGCTCGTGCAACAGCCCCTGCGTCCATCTGCTGGGTATTGCGCCCAACGATATGCGCAACCGCTGCGCGCCCGTCAGTAAGGCTCTGTTCAAGCGCCACCGCGACCGCTTTCACGTGATCCCAAAGGCTGCGTCCAGCCAACAGCGTTGACACGACCAGCGCTTCCACCCACCATCCAGCGGTGATCTGGCTGAACAACGCATCCAAGCCGATTGCGATAGCAGTTACCAGCATCAACACCACCGCAACCAATACTGCGCCGCATAGCAAAGGCAACAACGATCGGTGCCGGTGCTTCAGATTGCTTTCGTGGCAGTAACGCTGCAGCGGCGACTCCAACCAGGCGATGGTATTGCCGATCAATCCCACTGGATGCGGCACCCTGCGATAGATGACCGGCGGATCGCCGATGAGCGCATCCATCATCAGCGCCACCGCAAGCAACAGACAGCTATCCATTGATTGCCTTCAGGGGGTGGGGTAGGCGCGCAGCAGCGTTTATCGGTGCTTGCGTTGCGCGCAGAGCGTGCCGCTTTTTCAGCACCTGCCGCAAGATTAATCCCTATTTGAGAAGGGGAGGTGAAAAACTTTGGTCTGAGGCTTATGCAAAACCCAAAGAGGGAGAGTATAAGCCTCGCCCCATTCCCAAAGGGAATGGGGAAGTCCTTCTGATAAGTCACTGCTCCTTGATTCCCGCGGCAGCAGCCATCGCCTACGGTGCGCTGAGATTCATCTCCTCCAGCATATACATAACAGCACTGCGAATTTCGGCATCGGAAAGGTGACTTGCACCGCCTTTGGCAGGCATCAGGCCTTCACCATTGATGGCCGCGCTGACCAAACCTGCCACTCCGCCTTCCGCAAGACGCGAGGTCCAGACAGCGGTATCGCTCAGCTTCGGCGCGCCAGCCGCACCCGTCGAATGGCAGGCGGTGCACACTTGGTTATACACCGCCTTGCCTGAGAGTGTGGTGCCAGCACCAGCCGATGCCGTAGATGCAGCGGCAGCCGCTGGGGCGGTTGGTGTAGTGGAGGTCGCGGCGGCGGTCTGTTGCAGTGGATCACCGACCTCAGCATGACCAAACGGCGCAATGCGTTCGTTGATCGCTGAGCTGCGGTGTTCCGCAGTATAAAACGCCGCATTACCGATATGGTTTCCGACAAAATAGATGAGAATTATAGAGATCGTCAAGATCACCAAAATGGTCCCAAACTGCCTCCAGAAAATGGCGTCGGTTTTGTTCATGAGTCCTTATAATCCAAGAGTTCAGGGTTCAAGAGAGAGTCAGGGGGCGCATCATAAAACGATAGTTCCTGACAGCTAAAATTATCGTTGCCAGCTATTTTGTACACAACCGGGCTTAGTCTATTGGGAAAGGATTATAAATCAATGACTTATGTTACAGATGTTGGAGTCCCTTCCGCCAAACCCCTAGCTTTTCAAGGTTCCCAACGGGATAACGCAAAATCCATCCCGTCATGCCATCCGCTCATGTGGGATAACAGTCTGCACCGCAATACTGGCATCAGGTTCAAACGCAACGGTAATCGCGTGGTGTCGCGGTGGGTCGCTGTCGCCGATCATCGCTGCATGGGCACTGCTGACGCCGGTGTGCTGCGCTGCATTGGCATCGCTTTCGCTTTGGTGATCACCCAGCAGCCAAAGCAACTGCGCGGCAACGGCGATCGCGATTGCGGTCGGTTGCTTGGAACGAATGCCGTTGATGCCGATCGGGCACGTTAGTTGTTGGGCGACGCGCTCCGCGCTGAACCCAGCGCGGAGCAATTCGCGCTCAGCTTTCAAGCGTTTGCTGGCGGAGCCAATGAGTCCACAAAAACGCGCATCTCCGCGCTGGAATATGTTAACCACCAAACGGTAATCCAGCACGTGCTGATGCGTCATCACGAGAAACACACTGCCCGCCGCCGCCGCGTCAACGGCAGCTTCAGGCGCACAGGTGGTAATCGCCTGCACCCCCGATGGTACAACCTCGGGTAGCATTCCTAGGCGACTGTCGATCCACATCAGCGGTAGCTCCAGTGGTTGCAATACCTTTATCAACGCGCTGCCGACGTGACCGCCACCGAATAATACGACAGTTGGTGCTGTCGGTGTCAAATCCTCCAGCAATAACGCACCCGCAGAAGCCACGGCATCATTAAGCACGACACTGCCGCGCTTAAGCTGCTGCAACTGGCGGCGTGCGTCGCGATCAGCGTTGACCGATCCCAAGGTGCCACTGCGGTTGGCATTGGCGCTAAGCAATAAGTGTCCCTCCTCTCCGCCGCCAGTGCAACGGGTGGCCATGACGATCGCGCCTGCCGAGCGGTCGTACTCAAAGCGCAACGCCGCTAAGCATTGCAGCCAATCCGGTATCGGTGCAGTCAGCTTTTCGACCAACAACCACACCACCCCCCCACAGCATTGTCCAAGTCCGTCTTTAGCCGTCACCGGGCCCAATGTTAGGCGCAATAGTTCCTGCTCGCTGCGCTTGTTGCCAAGCAACTGGCGGCGTGCGCATTGAACCGCTCGATACTCCAAGGCCCCGCCACCGATCGTCCCATAGGTCAAAGAGCGTGTAACCACCATCCGCGTGCCGGGATCACGCGGTGCTGATCCGACAACCCGCGCAACCGTGATGATCGCGCAAACCGCATCGCGCTCAAGCGCTTGTAGCGCGTCATGCACCCACTGGCTGATCATGCGCTGCGTATCGCGTCAAGTACTGACAACACCGTTTGTGGCGACGCCGGTGCATCAAAACGCGGACAATGTCCGCTATCGCTGACCGAGGCGAGGGCGTCCTTGATGGCAAAAAATACCGATAACGCTAACATCAGCGGTGGTTCGCCGACCGCTTTGGAACGGTATATTGCGGGCGCGTCGCTGGTTTTGGCGTCAAACAACTGCACATTAAATTCTGCCGGAACATCGGAACAAAGCGGGATCTTGTAGGTGGACGGGGCGTGGGTGGCCAAGCGACCATCCGCATCCCACCACAATTCCTCGGTCGTCAGCCACCCCATGCCTTGCACAAAGCCGCCTTCGATCTGCCCTCTGTCGATCGCTGGATTGAGCGATTTACCGCAATCATGCACGATGTCGACGCGCAGCACCCGGTGTTCGCCGCTCAGTGTGTCGACGACAACTTCGCTGACTGCGGCACCGTATGCGAAGTAATAAAACGGGCATCCGCTCATGCTGTCAAAGTCGAAATTAAGTCCCGGGGTACGGTAAAAACCGGTCGCCGATAAAGGCGTTCGCTGGCGCCATGCCGCATCCACCAACTCGCCAAAGGTCATGCTTTGAGTGCCAGCGTAGGCCCTGCCTGCGCGCAGCCGAAGGTGCTCTTTGGGTAGTGCAAAACTATCCGCGGCAACCGCCAGCAGGCGTTGCTTCAGTGTCGCCGCCGCGGCCTGTGCGGCACGTGCATTCAGATCGGCACCGCTGGATGCAGCCGTGGCCGATGCGTTGGGCACTATGCTGGTATCGGTGGGCATGATGCGGATACGGTCAAGCGGGATCTGCAGTTCTTCAGCGACCACCTGGATCACTTTGACAGCCACCCCCTGCCCCATCTCAATGCCGCCATGATTCAGCTGTACGCTGCCATCGGTACATACATTCAGCAGTACGCCAGCCTGATTCATCATGCGATGAGTGAAAGCGATGCCGAATTTGACAGGGGTCAGTGCGAGTCCTTTACGCAATACGGGATTGCTTGCGTTAAACGCCTGTAGCGCGGCGCGGCGCCGGTGATAATCAGCGCGCTGCAGCAATTCGTCAACAATCAGCGGTAGCGGCGGGTCGTTAATCGGCTGCCCGTAAGGGGTACGGTTGCGTTCAGCGCCATGATAGAAGTTAGTACGCCGCACGCCCAGCGGATCAAGCGCTAAATAACGCGCGATTTCATCGATCACGTATTCAATGCCAAACATCGCCTGCGGGCCGCCAAAGCCGCGAAACGCGGTGCTCGATTGCGTATTGGTTTTGTAGCGATGGGAGGCGATCGAGGTGTGTTCTAGGTAATAAGCGTTATCGCAATGCAGCATCGCCCGATCGCTGACGGGGCCGGACAGATCCGCTGACATGCCGCAACGCGCTTCCAACTCAAACTTGATGCCCAAGATGCGCCCCTGATTATCAAACCCGACGTGATAGCCGATCAGAAAATCATGCCGTTTGCCGGTGATCAGGATATCGTCGTCGCGATCGAGTCGCAGCTTCACCGTCCGCCTAGTGCGTTGTGCGAGTAGCGCCGCGATACACGCAAACCACGCCGCTTGACTTTCCTTACCACCAAAACCACCGCCGATGCGCCGGCATTCGACGCTGATCAGGTTATCGGCAACCCCTAAGGCGCGCGCGACTGTTTTTTGTACCTGATGCGGATGCTGAGTAGAGCTGTAAATACGCATCTGCTGCGCTTCCAGTGGGATCGCCGTGGCAATCTGTCCTTCGAGGTAGAAATGCTCCTGTCCACCGACCGCCACGTGTCCCTCAAGTGCATGGGGCGCAGTGGCAATGGCGTTATCGGGATCGCCTTGCGAAAGGTATCGACTCGGCATGACCTTTGATGCGGCGGCGCGCGCCGTGTCCACAGTGAGGCTCGGCGGCATCACCTGGTACTGAATGCAATCGATCCCCGCCGCTAGGCGCGCCTGCTCGACGCTATCTGCGGCAACGGCGAATACGGGTTGACCGTAATACTCGACGATACCGTCGGCGAGGAGCGGGTCGCCTGAACCACTCGCGGCATAGCTGTTGTAGCCTGGGATATCAGCCGCACTGAGCACTGCAATGACTCCATCGGCATCACAAATAGCGCCGTAATCGACAGCTCTTAGTTGACCATGAGCGATGCGACTGATGCCGATTGCGGCATACAGCAAATCGACTGGTTCGACCTGATCATCGCCGTAGTGCGCTTCACCAGTGACGTGCAACAGCGCGCTGTCGTGCGCCAGTTCCTGACCAATAACGGAGACTGCTTCGCGCTGATCGGCACCGCACGGTACTTCATCAACGGTAGGTGACAGTACCTGATCAATCATGTCGGTCAGTATGCTTTGGGGGCAGAAACGCATTCATCCGCAGTACACGCGAGTAGCTGGCGGTTCTGGCAGTGTTTCAAAGCGCCAGCGATGAAAGAGATTCTGGGCGATACGCATACGGTAATGGTGGTCGGCGCGCATATCGCTGATGGGAGTAAAGTCCTCACTCAGCGCAGCCACTGCCTGTGTTACCGAGGGTATGTCAAAGACTGCGTTTTCCAGCGCGTGTTCACAATGCCGGGCGCGCTTAGGGGTGGCCGCCATGCCGCCGAAAGCCACCCTTGCGCTGCGCACCCGCTGGTCCTTATCGCAGATAAGGCGCAGCGCGCCACAGACAATGGCGATATCCTGATCAAAGCGTCGCGACACCTTAGAAACACGAAATATCACCGGTGATGCAGATGCATCGCCGAGACTTGCTCGCGGGATCGTGACGGCTTCAATAATCTCGCTTGGTTGCAGGCAATTGCTGCGGTAGCCAAGATAGAAATCTTCCAGCGCGACAGTGCGGCGCTGGTCCTCACGGCGCAGCACCAGCGTGGCACCAAGGGTGATCAATGCCGGCATTGAATCGCCGATTGGCGAGCCATTGGCGATATTCCCAACCAGTGTCGCAGCATTGCGGATTGGCGGCGATGCAAAACGCCGCAATAGTTCTTTCAGCTCAGGAAATTCATCCACCAATACCGTCATCGCGCTGCTCAAGGTTACTGCAGCGCCGATAGTGATCTCGCCATCGGTTACATTAATCTGCTGTAACTCGGCAACATCTCCAGTATAGATCAGCACTTCGCTCCACCAGTGCTGTTTAGTGACCCATAAGCCGATATCGGTACCCCCAGACAAGAGGCAGGCATTGGGGTATTGCGCATACAGATCCGTGAGCTCGTTTAGCTGTTTAGGCGCAAAGTACAAGCGATCGTAGTACTCAACCGCGACACTGCCTTGGGCGCGCAATGATTCAAGTTTTGCAACCAGCCGGCGCTCTTTGGCCACCGGCTTCAGGGTCTGCCCCGCACGCCGCAGCCAGTCCTTGGAGGTGCTCAATTGGGTCATGCGCTCGGCGGCGGCAACAATGGGTACATAACCAGTACAACGGCACAGATTAGCGCTCAAGGCGTCGTTGACCGTTTTGCGATCCGAGCTGGAGCGGTTTTTATACAATGCGAATAACGACATGACGAAACCCGGGGTGCAAAAGCCACACTGCGAGGCGTGGCATTCAACCATCGCCTGCTGCACTGGATGCAAATCTTGTGCAGTCCCTAAGCTTTCAACGGTGTACAACGCGCAACCCGATAGCGGCCCCAGCAGTTGAATGCAGGCATTACGCGCCTCAAAGCAGATGCGCCCGGCGTACGGGCGACCGATGACCACGGTGCAGGCACCACAATCGCCTTCAGCGCAACCCTCCTTGGTACCGCAACGGCGCAAATCCTCGCGCAAGTATTGTAATAACGTACGCCTCGGGTCAAAGTGATCGAGGGTTACTACATTGCCGTCAAGGACGAACTGAACGGGCGCGTATGCCGGATAATTGCTCATGAGCAGATGCTATTGCAAGTCTTCGCAGCAGGCTCAAACGCTTGCTGAAAGCGAATGCGTGGTGCATATATCAAGGTTCATCAAGATGCTTGATTGAACACGTTCATATGCTTCGCAGGGGCTCTCTCAAGGGGGTGAGGGGAGGGGGGGTGCACTTTAAGTTAAGTCGCTGCTGCGGTTGATGCTCTGGCATAGCGGCTGTCGGCGGTGTCTCTGGGATCTTTAATATTTTTATCCTCAAACAGCCAAGCATAGCTTGGCTGTTTGAGGAAGCTTTGTAGAAAAGGTTGTTATATGGGGTGCCCCTTCCTCTCCAAGTAGCATGAGGTATAGACAAGCGCCGCAAAAGGACAACCCTTATCCAGTATTGCTGTTGGAGAAATAGTTGTAGATGCGCACCAACTCTTCAGGCTGGAAAGCGATGATCACGAGCTCCTGGCCCGGGTATATACGGTTTGGATTCTCTCCCATGCGTTGCTGTTTGAAGTTATACACAAACGAATCAAAAGCCTTGGTATAGATCAGCCTTCCAAGGAATGAACTCCGGCTGCCAATTTTCTCGTCAGCATAACGCGGGATATAGACCTGCAGGTTTTTGGTACGGTGGTCTTGCTGTACCCCAATCCCGGCGGCGAAAGTAGTTGTCAGACCAGCATGGATAATGCCCCATAACCCCTGATTATCGTGGTGCTTTACGGTGCGCACATAAAATATTGAATTCGGTGCTACCTCGCGCTGTTCGCTGATTAAATCAGCCACCGTTGCCATTTTGAGTTTGTAGCTGCCACGAATGAAACGCACTCGGTTATACGACGGGATGGCGCTGCTGGCAAGCGCTTCTGGCGTTGTGACTTCAAAGCGCCGAATCTTTTTCGCTACCAGCAATGGTTGCGCCGGGTTTTCGGTATATTGGCTGAGTATGTCATTGATGCTCATTTCCTGTACCGTACCCGCCAGATTGACTTTAATGGTTTCCTTCAGTTCACCGCTGTAGGTAGCAATTAGTTGCGAAATCGGCATCGGGATGAACTCCTCTACCTCACGCACAACGGTGATCGAATCATGTGGGCGAAGGTTTTCATCGCCGATCAGATCATCCAACACCAAGTCTTCGATCGGGGCATCTTGCAATAACGACAGGATCTGGTTCTGGTTCACGAAGTTATCGGCGTCTTCAATGTTGAGCGGCTCAGCGGTGGGTCTTGTCAACGCCGAGATGTAGCTTTTTGCATCGGCGACCACGGCGGATGGAATATCAGGCAGCAAAGAAATATCCAGCGTATCCACCCCCAGTGCTTCCGCCAGCGGTGGCGACTGGGGGGCGGGCGACGCTAGAGATGGCGACAGCAGCGATGGCACCCCCGCCTTTGATTGCGCATCAGCGGGAGGTTCAGCGGCTCCAGTTTCTGGTAACTGCTGGGTGTTATTCCGTTGCCTTTGCACATCAGGGTCCTGATTTTCAGCAATAAATAAGATGAAGGCGGTGGCAAATAAGGCGGTGACGACGATCAAAAATAGCAGAGTACGCACAAACTAAATCCTCCATGCGGTAAGCATGTTGTGACAACCATAACCAAGACCTGCTGAGCACATCACGACGATCCAGCGGGAAGGTCTTGTACCCTAGTGTCCATCATACAATAAATTAGGTGCTTAGCTGATCGGTAATTTGATTTTAATCCGTGCTCTGACCAAGGGAAAGCCATTACTGCCGGCGGGAATTTCTGCCGTATCTCACCTAGAGGCGTATAATGCGGTGCACGCCGTGATGTTTTTAAAGACGCGAAAGCGGTGCCTCGGCGGTGGGGCGCTGAAGTGCCTTTGCGGTTTCTTTGGCTAACCCTATCTTTGCAGGATCAGTCGGCAGCGGTGATGACTAGGTTGTCACGGTGAATAAGCTCAGGATCGGCGATATAACCGAGGCGTGATTTTATCTCTTCGCTGTGATGCCCCATGATGGTGCGTACTTCGGCGACTGTATAGTTAACTAGGCCGCGAGCGATTTCATGGCCTTCGGGGGTAATACAGGCAACCGCATCGCCGCGACCAAAATCCCCTTCCGCGCCACATACCCCGATAGCCAACAGGCTGCTGCCGGAATGCTGTAGCACGCGTGCCGCGCCGGCATCAAGGCGCAATAATCCTTTGAGCACCAGTTGCCCGGCCAACCATTGTTTACGGGCTGTCGTCGGTATTTGTCCTGGAGTCAGTAGCGTGCCATGGTTCTCGCCGCTATACAGTCGCTCTAGGATCGACGTGGTGCGTCCATTGACGATGCGCACTGTGGTGCCCGAGCGAGCGGCAAGAGATGCTGCCTTGAGTTTGGTGCGCATGCCGCCGCGACCGAATACTCCGCTATTGCCGGCGACCGCTTTCAGAGCGGGATCGCTGGCTTGCCCCTGCTCGATTAAAGAAACGCTGGGATCACGGCGCGGATCGCCGTCAAACAACCCCTGTTGGTCGGTCAGCAGCACCAACATGTCGGCTTCTACTAAGTTTGCCACCAGCCCGGCGAGTTGATCGTTATCGCCCAACTGGTTACCGTGCGTTGCGATGGCGTCATTTTCGTTGACGATGGGAACGACACCAAATTGCAGCAACCGCCGCAGGGTGCTACGGGTATTGAGGTAGCGCTGGCGATTGGAAAAGTCATCATGCGTCAGCAGTATTTGCGCGGTGTGGGTTGCGTGACGCTGAAACGCCGAAGCATAGGCCTGGATCAACCCCATCTGCCCCACTGCCGCGACAGCTTGCAGATCGAACAGCACGCCGGGGCGCTGACCCAGTCCGAGGCGTTGCACCCCTTCGGCGACTGAACCCGATGACACCAGCACAACGCCGACTCCTTGGGCGCGCAAGGCGGCGATCTGATCGACCCACGTGTTGACCATTGATGACTTCAGTCCGCGCCCATTATCGGTAATCAATGCACTACCGATTTTTATCACCCAGGTCGTGCGCGATTTATACGCTGGCGGTAAAGCTGTATCTGCGTTCATTCCATTGCGTATTGCAGTGATCGTCCTATACGGTAACGGGCTGGCGGCAGCGTTGGGATCGCGGATGCAAGTCGTGCATTGAGTGACTGATGTTGCTGAACTTCGCTATTGATGAGCGTATTATAATTCACATTGGGGAACCTCGAAAAACCCGGAGGTGAGATGTGCTAGTCCAGAGCAAAAATGCTCCCTTTGTCCAAAGCTAAAATGTTTCTCAAAGTTATGGACTAACATACCCTTTTCCCTAATAGAACACCTTGAATAGGTGTGCCTATTTGGCGGTGCCTCGGTGCTGAGGCAGGGGTGCCCAAGGTGGTATGATGCGCTGGCGCGCCGGGCCTTCAATCGTCTCGTTAGTTGCGATCAACCGATCAGCAACCGCCGGCCTTGCATGGATTAGCATTGGACTCCAGCTTGTGGTTTTTTTATTTCACCCCCAGAAACGCCTGTATTCATTGGTTCTCAGCACGTGAAGTTCGTTGATGAAGCGTCCATTCGGGTTGAAGCGGGCGCTGGTGGTAACGGCTGCCTTAGTTTCCGGCGCGGCAAATTCATGCCCAAAGGAGGCCCAGACGGTGGTGATGGCGGTCATGGTGGCACGGTGTCATTGGTCGGTGACGTGAGTTTAAATACATTGGTGAAATTCCGTTATCGGCGCTTATTCAAGGCGGGGCGAGGCGAAAACGGACGTGGCAATGATTGCCGCGGGCGCAATGGCGGTGACCTGCAAATAACAGTACCTTTGGGTACCTTGGTGTACACTTTGGGTGAAACGCTGATCGGTGAACTGCTGTACGACCACGATGTTTTGGTAGTCGCCTGCGGCGGTCACCGCGGGCTGGGTAATGCGCGTTTTAAATCGAGCGTTCAGCAGGCACCGAGGCGCACTACTCTAGGACAGCCAGGGGAATCCTGTGACCTACGGTTTGAGTTGCGCATATTGGCCGATGTCGGTCTGTTGGGGTTGCCGAATGCCGGCAAATCGACGCTGCTGCGCGCCGTGTCGGCGGCGACGCCTAAGGTCGCCCCTTATCCATTCACCACCCGCTACCCCAGCCTGGGGGTCGTCAATGCCGGATCGGATACTGCGTTTCACATCGCCGATATCCCCGGGTTGCTTGCCGGTGCTACTCAGGGAATCGGCTTAGGGGTGCAGTTCCTGAACCATCTGGCGCGCACGCGGCTGTTGCTGCATGTGGTGGATGTTGGCGAATGCTGGTTAGGAAACCACGATCCGCTAAGTAAAATCGATACGATTGAGAAAGAACTACGCGATTTTGGCAACGCACTTGCTGAGCGCGAGCGTTGGATCGTACTCAACAAAGTGGATTGCATTCCGGCTGCCAAGCGTGCTGCTTATATTGACGCTGTGGGCGCACGCCTTGATCGTACCCCCTGGTTTTCCATTGCCGCGCTACGCGGTGACGGTTGCACGGCTTTGATGCGTGCAATAGCAAAACACCTGCACCCTACTTGAGCAGTGGCAAACCAGACGCGCCGCAGGCCGCGCTAGGTGCCCTTGCCCTGTTTAGTCTTCTCACCACAAGCCTGCGCTTAGTACACGCGTTAAGGCGGGTGCAAGGCACACGAACCCGAGGTTGCAACGATGACAATGGACATTAAAAGCGCTATCCGCCACGTGGTTGCGCGTCAACATCTTGGTTTTGATGAGATGACTGCGGTAATGCGCTGCATTATGACCGGGGAAGCGACTCCAGCCCAAATCGGTGGGTTTTTGGTCGGTCTTGCGATGAAAGGCGAGACGATCAGCGAAATCACTGCCGCTGCGACGGTGATGCGTTCGCTGGTGACGCGCGTTGAAATTGAGGGCGCACACCTAGTCGATACCTGTGGTACCGGTGGCGATGGATCGGCTTCGTTTAACATCAGTACGGCCAGTGCATTCGTTGCCGCTGCCGCTGGTGCGCAGGTCGCAAAACACGGGAATCGATCGCTGTCGGGGAAAAGTGGCAGCGCCGATGTGCTGGAGGAGGCCGGCGTGCGGCTAGACCTCGCACCATCTCAAATCAGCCGCTGTATCGCCGCCATCGGGGTTGGCTTCATGTTTGCTCCGCTGCACCACGGCGCGATGAAACATGCGATTGGTCCGCGCCGTGAAATGGCGGTGCGTACGATTTTTAATCTCCTTGGGCCGTTGACCAACCCGGCCGCTGCGCCCAACCAGATCATTGGGGTGTTTGATGCCAAATGGGTTGAAGCGTTGGCCGAGGTCATGGTCGGGTTGGGTTCACGCCATGTCATCGTAGTGCACGCCGCAGACGGCCTCGACGAGATTAGCACCGCGTGTGCGACACAGGTTGCTGAACTTTCGCACGGCAAGGTCAAAAGCTACTGGATCGAACCAGAGCAATTCGGCATTAAACGCCGCTCCATGGAAGTTGTTAAGATCGCCTCGCCCGCCGATAGCCTAGCGATCATCATGGCAGTGCTCAACGGCAATGACGGCGTTGCCCGTGATGCGGTGCGGCTGAACGCCGGGGCGGCGATCTATGTCGCTGGCCTTGCGACCTCGCTGACGCAGGGGGTACAGCTTGCGGCCGCTAACATCGATAACGGCGCGGCGCTGCGGTGCTTCAATCGACTGGTTGAGCTAAGCCAGCAGTTGGCACCGGATGGGTAATGTAGGGTTGCCCGGTCGCCGTGCGCCTGACCTCGTGCGCACCATTCCAGAGCATCCAATGGAGCAAAATGCACGGCGCTAAGTCGAAAGCGCAGGCTGTGCTTGGTTGTTGCGGATAAAACACAGATGATGATCTCGCAAAAATGTCCAATTGATCTTGTTTTGCCATTATTGACACCTGTCCCGAGCCGTCACTATGTACCCATCCGTAGCCCATCCTCTATTCTTAGTAAGAGAGGTTTTAAGCCAGCTTGTAAGGGAAGCGGAAGAAAGGAGTCCATAGGGCGACTGGCGTTTGCTTCCCTTACATCAAACATTTTTCGAGGCATCGCTGCTATTCCTCAAGCCGGCGAATATCAGCGCGATGAACGCGCACGGTCGTTTTCTCAGGGGCCGCGGCAGTAATGGGTGAAATCGACATACGGGCATTCCTGAAGCGCAGTTTAAGATCAGTCCCTTGGGATTCTTGGATCGAAAGGTAAGCCTGCAGCAGATGATGAGTCTCGGTTAATGTTGCGGTGTAGCTGAATGACAGCACCTGATTGGTGCCCAGATTAAACAACCACGGGGCGTGTACTAAGCCCGTTCTCACCGATCCTAGGAAGTGCTTCAAAACAACACTCCCTTTGCTCCCGGCAAGCTCGACCTCAAGAACCACGTCAATACGCATGTTCCCTTCCACCGTGAGAAACTGTCCGCCGAAGATCACCTGCTTTTTTCCATCACCACTAAATACCTTTATCTCCCGAGGTTGAAGCAGGGAGTAGATGCGGGAACCCACCGGGGTCAAGCGTCCAGACGCAGCAACCGTCTGACGGATCATTTCAAGTCGAGCTGGATCATCGGGTACTTTGTAATAGCTTGGAGCAAACACTCCTCCTTTCGTTGATCGAAAGCTCTCGCATTGCGTCAACTGGTTCTGGCTACAAGTACTCATTACTCCGTTTTGGTCGATGCCGTAGACTCTGTTTTTATACAGGTTGGCAAATACCGCCGAACGAGGGTGTTGGTAACGGCGAAATACACTGCGCCCAACAAAGTGGCTGCCTGCGCCGTCGGCCAAGCCAAGGTAATCCAACACCGAAAGAGAGAGATCGCTTTGCACTACGAGGTCATCAATCATCATCGCTGGGGCTCCAGGAGAATGCGCGATTAGAATCCCCCAATTCCCGCTCAGCGTGCGGATCGTGTCGCTAAACCCATGTTGGAAGCCCGCGGATTCATCCGAGGTGAACAGCACCAAGGTATTGTCAAGGATCCCTTCCGCTACCAGCGCTGCATAAAATTCGCCCACCGCTTGATCCAACCACAGCAACGCACGGGTGTGGTCATCCTGGTGTTCGCCGGTTACCTTGAAGTCATCCGGTACAATATACGGATGGTGGGTTCCCACCGTCAGTAGGGTCAGAAACCAGGGTTTGGGTTTGGTATTCAGCGTTCGTACCAGGTACATCCCTTGCTCAAAGAAGGCGCGGTCATCAATGCCCCAATGATTGCGCGCATACGCCTGCTTGAACCAAGTATCCCCATAAACCTGCTCAAAGCCAATCTGGGCCATGAATTGATCCTTGTACATAAAGGCCAGAGGTGCCGATTGCAGATAAGCGGTATGCCAGCCGGCATCGGCCAATATGCGCGGCAAACAGCGTCTGCGGCTACCAAGGATATACTCGCTCATCTTTGCCTGCGAGGCATCGAGCTTTGGGTAATCCCCGCACAGAATGCTGTATTCGCCGCGGTTGGTTTGGTGCTCGTGGGTGATCATTGAGGTCCACGATATGCCCTGTTGCGCTATGGTATCGAGGTGTTTCATCGGGATGTCATAATCGAACCCTGAACGGGTAGCGATGCTTGGTAAATATCCTCCAGAGACACCTTCCAGTAGTACCAACAATACGTTAACCGGTTTCGCTACGTGCGGGATGACAGGCGCTCCACTGAGATCGCGGCGAAAGAGTTGCGCCGCTGCTTCTTTTAGCTCCAGTGTCGCCATCATCGCTGAATGCTCATCTGCAGACCTGAGCCCGGTAGCAAGATTAGCGAAAACCAAGTTGTGCTGGCGCCAGGGTGCGACTTCGGGCTGAAGCGACCAACTCGTCGACAGTGCTACCCCCGTTAGCGCAATGCCCACCAATCCTGCCACCAAGCGGCGGGTAGGAACGACATTATGTGGCCACCAGATGAGTACGCCCAAAGCAGCACTACTTGCAATAAAAAGTGTGAGTAGCTTCCATGTTATAGCCGAACCCCAGAAGAAGGTTGGGTCAAGCAGATAGTGGGCATGCCGCAGCGCATCGATCCCTTCGTACACCAGCGCGAACTCATAGCAACCAAGATTAACCAGTACCCAGACGACGGCTACAACGGTAGCGAGCGCTCGTCCTACCGTACCGGATCGCAACAACCACAGTACGAATGCTATGATCGTAAATCCAGCGGCTAAATCTGCCATCACCCCAGGTGCATCCGGCCAGTCAGGCGCTGTTTCTTTAGCCATCAGCAACGCTGTTCGTAATCCCACCGGCCACAACAGTATCAAGGCAGCAAGTATGATATTCATCCACCACCCCGCCTTGGCACCCCATCCCACCACTGATCCTGATGATACGCTGGGGGGGTGAGCGTTCCGATAGTTCTGTGGTTTGGGTACTGCCGTTTGTTTTGTATTTTTAGTCATAACATCAAATTTCCAACATCTTTATACTCGTAACCACTAAATTAGGTTTGTGGCTTGATGGCTTAGTAAGAAGTCAGATGCCCCTGTAGCAACTGAGCTTTTCGGAATCAGAGGGCTGGCACAGAAGTAGGAGTATTTTCAGACAGGAAGTGCCGGATTGCTGATTCCAGCGGGTAAAACGGCGATGAAGGGGCTAAACAGGCGAAAAAGGGTTGATAAACGGTGCTTCGGGTGAGAGTTCCTTAGTGAGGGTTGCGGTTTTTGAACGCAGTTGCCTCAAGGGTGCCTCGAACCCTCTGAAATGGGATGGGAGAAGGGGGCTATGAGCAATTTATTAAGCCCCTCCATCGGTTATGGATTAATATACCCTTTCCCCAATATAACACCATGAGGTTGTCCCGGAAAGCTGGCGAGGCTGGTTTTTCGGGGTGCCCTTTGATGACACGGAGGCGGCATGATATCCAAGGACGCGGTAAGGCACATTGCGGATTTAGCCCAATTGCATCTGTCGGCGGAGGATGAAACCCATTATGCAGGTGAGCTGTCGCGCATCCTAGCATTCATGGAGCAGCTCGATCGCTTTGATGTCAGCGCTATCGAGCCGATGACGCACCCTCTGAATGCTGTACAGCGGTTGCGCGCCGATGCGGTCAGCGAAAGCGATCAACATGAAGCACTGCAGGCGCTTGCACCGGCGATCAGCGATGCATTTTATACAGTGCCGAAAATCATCGAGTGAAGCGCTTGCAGGTCGCTAGGTGCTGCCCTGGCGACCGCTTTCGCAGCTCTTATTTCCTGATCTCCGATGCACTCAGATCCCTGCCAGATGTCCGTCCGTGGTCTGCGCGAAGCGCTGACTACGGGCTGGATTTCAGCGACTGAGCTGACCGCGTATTTTCTCGAGCGTATTGAACGCCATCAGCAACTGAACTGCTTCATCAGCGTAACGCCTGAGAAAGCCATGGTACGTGCGCGCACTATGGATCAGCAACCGGGGCGCTACCGCCAGTGTCTGCTGGCCGGGATCCCGCTGGCTCACAAAGATCTGTTTTGCACCCGCGGCGTGCTGACTAGCTGTGCTTCAGCGATGCTGGCGAACTTCATCTCACCTTATGACGCCACTGTCGTTGAGCGCCTGGATCGAGCCGGTGCGATCATGTTGGGGAAAACCAACATGGATGAGTTCGCGATGGGTTCCTCAAACGAGAACAGCCACTATGGCGCGGTGCATAACCCGTGGGATGTGACGCGCGTGCCGGGAGGCTCTTCTGGGGGGTCGGCGGCGGCGGTGGCGGCGCGCCTGGTGCCGGTAGCGACCGGTACCGATACCGGTGGCTCGATTCGCCAACCGGCGGCGTTGTGTGGCTTAGTTGGCATCAAACCGACGTACGGGCGGGTATCGCGCTATGGGATGGTGGCGTTTGCCTCCAGCCTCGATCAAGCCGGGGTACTGGCGCTGCGCGCCGAAGACGCGGCGCTGGTATTGCAGGCGATGGCGGGGTTCGACCCTTTGGACGCCACTTCGGTCGAGCGTGAAGTTGACGATTACAGCGCGATGCTGGAGGCGTCTTGGTCAGACAAAGCACCCCGTATTGGGGTAGTCGATGAATTCTTCGATAAACTCGATCCGGCCATCGGTGACTGCGTCCACCAAGCCTTGGCGGTGCTGCAGCAGTTGGGGGCGGAACTGGTGCCGCTATCGTTGCCGAGCCTTGCGCATTCGATCCCCCCGTATTACCTGATTGCAACCGCGGAGGCTTCATCCAACCTGGCGCGCTACGATGGGGTGCGCTATGGTTACCGCAGCGCTGCTGTCAGCAATCTTGAGTCAATGTACAAGCGCAGCCGCACGGAAGGCTTTGGCGCTGAGGTCAAGCGGCGTATCATGATCGGTACCTATGCGCTGTCGGCGGGCTATTACGATGCGTATTATCGTAAGGCGCAGCAGCTGCGGCGTTTGATCAGTGATGACATTCAGCGCGTATTGCAAGAAGTGGATGCGATCGCTGGACCGACTTCGCCGTTCACCGCGTTCCCCATTGGGGCCAAGATGGATGACCCGCTGGCAATGTACCAATGCGATATGTACACCACGGTGGCTAACCTGTCAGGGTTGCCGGGTTTGTCAACGCCGTGTGGCTTCGTCAACGCGCTGCCGGTGGGCCTGCAACTGATGGCAAATTACTTTGAGGAGGGGCGCTTGCTGCAACTGGCGCATCGCTACCAGCAAGCCACTGACTGGCATCAGATGCTGCCGCAAGGGTTCGAGTAAGCGCTTACTGACAACCCGCATCAGTAAGCCCACAAGCGGCCTGCTGAGTGCTTATGGGCACCTCGAAAAACCTTGAATAGAGACGAGGAGGGATGGGGGTTTGGCGGAAGGGACACGCTCACCTGTAACGCAACTCGTTGATTTATAAACCTTCCCCCAATAGACGAGCCCGCAGGGCAGCGTTGTGCGGGATGCTGTCGTGTGTATTCGGAGGCTTCATTTCTGGATTGATGAACGATGAATTATTGGTTGATGAAATCTGAACCCGGGGAGTTCAGCATTGATGATCTACGCCGCTGTCCGGGGCGGCGTGAACCTTGGGATGGAGTGCGCAATTATCAGGCGCGGAATATGATGCGCGATCAAATGCACATCAACGATCGGGCATTTTTTTATCATTCCGCCTGCACTTCCCCGGGCATTGTGGGGACGCTGACGATCGCCTCCACAGCCTACCCGGATGCCACCGCGTTTGACGCAAATGATCGCCATTACGATCCGCAAAGCGATCCAGCCAACCCGCGGTGGTATCTGGTGGACGTCAAATTTGAGCGCAAATTTAAACATCTCATCCCACTGACCCAATTGCGCAATACGCCAGCACTTGAAGGCATGACCCTGCTGCGCAAAGGCAACCGCTTATCGGTGATGGGGCTTTGCGCCGCTGAGTGGGCGCAGATCCTGAACATCGCCGATCAACAAACGTAGCCAAATGTGGATCCCGCGGCGTGCCGGTGGTGCTTGGCGGCGGTGCTCATTGCGGCGCGTCCATCGCATGTGCGAGGTTGCTGTCTGTGATGCTCACCCGCTGGGCAGCTAGATAGCAGTGGCATCGCAAAAACTCGCGCTGCTGGTTTTTCGAGGCACCTCCATTGAGTTCAAACCGTTAACATGCTGTTCGTATGTCATCAAGCAACTTTTTGCGGGAATGCAAAAGATCCAATGACCAAGGCTTTTTGAGCTAAATCTTGTAGCCGCCGTATTCCTGTGTTGGTTGCAGGCCACGGAACACGCGGCTTGAACGCGATGCGTGCCTATGAAATCCAATCCGCCGGCGGCGTCGACGCCCTCGTCGTCGCTGAGCGCGCTGACCCGCAGCCGGCCCCCGGCGAGGTGCTCATCAGCGTACGAGCATCGTCAATCAACTACCGTGATCTTGCGACCATCGAGGCACCCGAGGGGCGTGGCATCGGTTATCCGACCATTCCCAACTCCGACGCCGCGGGCGTGGTGCTCGCCGTAGGCCAAGGGGTGTCCACTGTGGCACCGGGTGATCGCGTGGCGAGTTGTTTCTTTCAGCACTGGCGCGACGGCGCGATCACGCCGCAGGCGATGGCCAGTGCGTTGGGGGGTGCTCTGGATGGCGTCCTCTGTGAACGGCGCGTGCTGGCGCAGCACGGTGTCGTCCCGATTCCACAGCACCTCGATTTCGCATCAGCCGCAACGCTGCCTTGTGCGGCGCTCACCGCTTGGCATGCGCTGGTCGAATTTGGGTCGCTTGCGCCCGGTGAGACGGTGCTGTTGCTGGGGACCGGCGGGGTGTCAATATTCGCGTTACAGTTTGCGAAGATACTAGGCGCGCGCGTGATCCTAGTGTCTGGCAGCGATGCCAAAATCGAACGCGCCCGTGCCAGAGGCGCTGATGTGTGCGTGAACTATCGCGCTCACCCCGATTGGCATCAGCACGTACTTAAAGCAACGGATGGGGCTGGTGTCGATCTGACGCTGGAGGTCGGCGGTGCCGGGACGCTGGAACGCTCGGTGGCGGCCACGCGCCTAGCTGGGCGAATCGCCCTCATCGGCGTACTCACCGCGGGAGAAGTGAACCCGGCCATGATCATGCGCAAGTCGATCCACTTGCAGGGCCTCTATGTGGGTAACAGGGCGATGTTTCTGCGCATGAATCGCGCTATCGCACAGCACGCCATCATGCCGGTGATCGATGCGCGCTTTACATTCGACGCAGCGCGTGCTGCATACCACGCGATGCGTGCCGCCGCGCACTTCGGGAAGATTGTAATCGAGTATTGAGCGGCTGCCGCTGCGCGCCGTTCACGGATCGAGAAAGGCGCGCCATTGCTCGAGCAACGCGTTGTCGTCCAAAGGCTCGCATGCGTAGCGCGGCGCGTCTTCCAGAGCGGGGGCCAACCACGGCTGCGCGCGCAGCGTCCAGAGGTGGCTGGTTGGTCGAAGCCAATTGGTATCGTCCAGTGAGCCGGCCTTTACGCTCAGCGGCTGCTGCGGGTCGGTGCCGGCGTGGTATAGCCGCGATCCGCAGGTACCGCAAAAAACGCAGATCTTGGTGGTGCCGCGATCCGTCACCGTTTCCCAGCGCTGCGGTTTGCCGCTGACGAACTCGAACGCCTCTGGCTCAACCCACAGCGACATCCCGAATGCGCTTGAGGATTGCTTTTGACAGTCGCGGCAGTGGCATGTGTAGAGCGCGATCGGCGGGCGCAGGAGTCGATAACGAATGGCAGTGCACTGGCAACCGCCTTGTAGCTCGCAGGGAACTTTGGGCATCGGATCAGCTCCAATGTCAGTCGCGCTGCACGCTTTTGCTTCCTTGCATCAGGTGGCGCTCAAGTTCAAAGACGTGCGCGTCGTCGATGCCGTGCTCGCGCAGCGCTGCCGCGAGACGCAGGAGGTAGTCGAGATTGGTTCCGCTCGGCCCGGCTGAGGCGCGGATCTGCACCAGCATGGTTTCTATCGGCGCGGGGCCAAGAAAGGCATGATTGTCCGCCGCCGCGATGTAGGCGATCCCGTCAGCTAGAGCACCGTCGCGGAACTCCAAGCGCACTTCCTCACGGACATAGCCGTTTTTCTCGCGCTGATCAAGCCGGGATAAGATCTGCGCGGCGGCCGGAGTCGCGATCCGGTAAGCAACGCCATCAACAGCCCCGCCGGGTTTCTGTATGAGGGTGACGACGCGCCCTGGCGCATGCGCTAGGCCACGATGATCATGGGAGCCTTGCCAGAATCGGCGCTCCCAGTTGTGCACCCGGGCGAGGCGCTGCTCGCTGAAAGCAAAATCCGCCCGCCAGATGATGGAGCCATAGCCAAAGAGCCAAGTAGCGTTCATCGTTTCTCGCACATAACTGCTGTACGACAGTAGGGGCAGGCGCTGCTTACCAATAGGGCTTGTCTATTGGGAGAAAGATTATAAATCAACTCCTTGCGTCACAGGTAAGCATATCCCTTCCCCCAAATCCTCATCCCGTTGAGGGTTTTCGAGGTTCCCAATAATTAGCAACGGGGCTGGTCGGAAGTGGTTGGTAGCCCTTGGGGTACAGCCAGCTGCTGTTGGGGCCATCCCACCTGAAACGGGAAAGACCAACCCGCCCATCCGCACCAAACACGATGCGCAGGCCCAGTGTCCCCTCAAGTTACGAAAAAACCTTGTAACAGGCAACCCGAGCGGACCCAATGCGAGCCACTAAAGCCCCAATCCTGCCGCAGTTTATTGACTGCGTTGGGTACAGCGTGGATCAGTGCCAAGGCGTGCTGCGTGCCACGGTCACTTTAATGTCAATAAAAAATGGCGCTGCGCAAGATGTCAGGCCATCAACCCATCAGGGAGACAAACACCCCTGAGTGAGCCGCTTCACATGCTGTCCAATGCTTTTTTGAAGCGGTTGGCGTGTGAGCGCTCAGCCTTGGCTAAGGTTTCAAACCAATCCGATATCTCCTCAAAGCCTTCTTCCCGCGCCATGCTGGCCATGCCGGGGTACATGTCGGTGTATTCGTGAGTTTCGCCTGCGATAGCCGCTTTCAGGTTATCTTCGGTACTGCCTATCGGCAGACCCGTTGCGGGATCGCCGACGGCCTCCAGATACATGAGATGCCCATGGGCGTGCCCCGTCTCTCCTTCCGCCGTCGAGCGAAATACCGCCGATACATCGTTGTAACCCTCAATATCGGCTTTGGAAGCAAAGTACAGATAGCGTCGGTTAGCCTGCGCTTCGCCAGAGAAGGCGTCCTTTAAGTTACGTTCGGTTTTGCTGCCTTTTAACCCCATCCTAAATACCCTCCAATAAATCAGTTTTCTTGGTAGATGGTGCATGTGCTGGATAAAATTGCCAGCTAGCTGCAATTTTATCGGTGCTGATGCGTGAGAGCAATAGCCGCATGGAAAGCTACCGGTTGTGCTCAACTTGGTGTATTATTTGGGAAAGGGATTGTAAATCAAATAGTTATAATGAACATAGGTTGTCGCTACGGCCCCCAAGCCCCCATCCCAGAAAAGTTATTTCGAGGCGCCTCTTTGGGCAAAGGGGGCATTCCGGTTTTGGGCTAACACATTTCGGTTTTGCGTTGACACCCGGCGCATCTGGCAGTTACCATTTGATACTTTGACGCTGGGCTTTAGAGGGCGTACGAGCGCTCTGTCTGACACATGAAAACCTTCTGGGAGACAATACTTGTTACCTATCATAGCAGCGCTCGGTAATATGGGCGGCGGGGCGTATCGGCTGCGCCTAGGTGGTATATTAGCGCTGGGGTTGGTATTCATGATCAGCGCTTGCGAGCCAGTGCGCGTTGCCTCAAAGAAGCCGCTGGCGCCGCCGCCGCCAGCGACGCTGGATAAGTTATGGGGGATAGTGTCAGACAGCGCTGCCAAAGATACGGCCGATGATTGGATCACGCGCTTTGGAGATGCAAATTTAAGCGCGTTGGTTACGGCTGCCGGCAACTACAACCGCGATTTCACAGCGCTTATTGGACGCCTGCATGACGCTGCTATATTAAGTCAACGCGCGGCTGATGGTCTGCTGCCAAGGCTTACCGTGAGGCATCCGTCAACAGCCTTGGTTATCGCTGAGGCGCTTGGCGATCGCACTGGCGATGTCCAACTGGGGTTTGAAGCAACGTGGCTGCCGGGGTTATTGATGCGCCTCAAGCAGGAGGCGCAGGCGCGTAAGCGCACCCCCCCAGAGACACTGCTGAGCGATAATACACTGCGCGCCGAATTGCTACAATTGCGGCATTACCTAGTCGCCTTGATTGCTAAATCGTGGTTCGTTACAGTTGGCAATAAACTACAGATCAATCTGCAACGGGAGCGCCTGCAAAGCAAACGCGAGATGCGCAAACTGGCGCTTAAAAGGAGTGTTGCTACGGACACTGATCGCATTCGTAGCGCTGTGGTGCAGGTCCAGGAAACCGTTATGCGCCGGCAGGACAACCTTGGCGATGCGATGCTGGCGCTTTCGACGTTGCTCGGACAGCCGCCACTGGTGGCGCTTGATGCGGTTGAAGCGCTGCCGCCCGATCCCGATCGGGTGCCGGCTGGACTATCGGCGACACTGCTTGCGCGGCGCTCAGATATCCGCTTTGCCGACCACCGCGTAACACTCAGCCTGAAACGCCCAGAAGGGGTCCGTTCAACCCAAGTGCCTGAGTTGCCTCTCACTGCGGCTGATGGTGCTCACAGCAAGTTGTTGGTAGATACGCTGCAGGGGGATAACCCGCAATGGTCAACGATTACGGTTTTTCTGCTGCCGGGGCAAAAATGGCGGCGCTATCTCAACACTCAACTGCAGCAGCGTGCGTTGGACGCGTACACCGATACCGTGCAACACGGATTGCAAGAGGTTATGATGGTGCTGGTGAATGAACACGTCCTGCGGACGTATCACGCTGCGTTGGACGAAAAGCGGGTCTTATCAGCCGTAGCCGCCCACCGCCAGAAAAAGCAACATGAAGCCGGTGAGATTGATTCAGCGACCTTTGAGGAGACGCAGGACGTGCATTTCATGATCCGCAGCACATTAATTAACCTTCAGGTTGAGTTGCTGAAACAGCGCGTTAATTTGCATCTTGTGATGGGAGGGGGGTTCAGGTAACGAAGGCTATGGGACAACCGATCGGCGAAGCGCTCGCTTGCCCAATGGCTTTGCGATAGCCGCTGGATCACGCAAGCAAAACAGGGGGAATGTCGCCTGAAGCATCTCAAGCCCATCAAGACGCGTTTAAGTAGCAGTGGAACGCCTCTCTATACTTGAAAATCCTTCAAGATGCAGTGATTGAACACGTTGCCACGCACGGCTTGGTGCCGGGCATTTTGCGCAGCCAAGCGCTCTGGGATAACTTCGTTGATTGCTTCTGGCGGTAGTAAGGATGGGTTATACCCCCTTCCTGTATCTCCAAGTAGCATGAGTATATAAGCTTTGCTTAGTCTCTAGGGTGCCCTCCCTATAAGCAGTAATCCCCAAATGTTTGGGGTGGCTATCGATTACAGGAACATCGAAAAACTGGGGGTTTGGGGGAAATGATTGTTTTATTTTTAATGGGGAGCGCCTGCGGCGCGCCGTTCGCTGACCTCCCGATCCAGTCAACGGCACCACGAAATGATTGTTGGAAGGGTCATTTTCCCCACTAGAAAAGCCCTGCAATCGATCAGCCCAGTATCCTCTATCTAAAGCACACCCTGCGGTGGTATTCCGAGGTAACGATGAACAGAAACACCGGCGTTGTGAGAGTGCGCCACCCAGGCAGTAGCAAGAACAAGACACGGCTCAAACCGCGCGGGCGGTTGGTTGCCCCTCAGGCTTTGGTCGAAGTGCGTGAATTGTTAGCCGATGCCCCCCGCCGACGGGATTTATTGATCGAGTACCTGCATCGCATTCAGGATCGCTACCATTGCCTTGACGCGGCGCATCTTGCGGCTTTGGCTGAAGAAATGCGTCTGCCGTTGGCGGAGGTGTATGCGGTGGCGACCTTTTATGCTCATTTCGATGTCGTCAAAGAAGACCCGGCACCGCCCGCGATTACCGTACGCGTGTGCGACAGCCTGAGTTGTGAGTTGGCTGGAGCGGCAGCTTTGCAGGCGGTGCTGGCGCACACCTTGGGTGCTGAGGTGCGGGTAGTACGGGCACCGTGCATGGGGCGCTGTGATACCGCGCCGGTTATTGAAGTGGGCAAGCGGCACGTTGATCATGCGACCGCTAAGCGCGTTGCCGAAGTGATCGAAAGTGGTGATTTAAGGCCGCAGATTCCGCCCTATCGTGGGCTTGGGGCGTACCGTGAGGAGGATAACGGCTATTGCCTGCTGGCGGCCTGTTTGGCGGGGCAACGGTCGTTTGAAGACGTCGCGGCGATCCTCGATCAATCGGGCTTGCGTGGGTTTGGCGGTGCCGGTTTTCCGAGCGGGCGCAAGTGGCGCATCGTACGCAGCCACCCTGCGCCACGGCTGGTGGCCATCAATGCCGACGAGGGCGAGCCCGGGACGTTTAAAGATCGCCATTATCTGGAAACCGATCCGCACCGTTTCCTTGAAGGGGTGTTGATCGCCGCTTGGGCGATGGAAGCTGCGGACGTGTATATCTACCTGCGGGATGAATACCCGGCGGTACACGCGATCTTGCAACAAGAAATCCAGCAGCTTGAATCAGCGGCGCTCACCGGTCATGCTCGGCTGCATCTGCGGCGCGGTGCGGGGGCTTATATTTGCGGCGAAGAATCGGCAATGCTTGAATCGATCGAGGGCAAGCGCGGTCTGCCGCGGCAGCGCCCACCGTATGTCGCCGAGGTCGGGCTGTTCCATAAGCCGACCTTAGTGCACAACGTGGAAACCATGTTCTGGGTGCGCGATATTATTGAGAACGGTGCTGATTGGTTCGCAAAACACGGTCGGCGCGGTGGCAAAGGGCTGCGCAGCTACTCGGTGTCGGGAAGGGTGCGCTCACCCGGGGTCAAACTCGCCCCAGCCGGCATCACTGCCAAAGAGTTAATCGATGAGTATTGCGATGGCATCGCCGAGGGGCACGTATTCAGGGCTTATTTACCCGGTGGCGCATCGGGAGGAATTTTGCCGGCCAGCATGGCCGATTTGCCATTGGAATTCGGTCAACTGGAGCGGTTCGGCTGCTTTGTTGGCTCTCATGCCGTGATCGTCCTGTCCGATCATGACGATCTGCGTGCTGTGGCGTTGAATTTGATGCGCTTCTTTAACGACGAAAGCTGCGGTCAATGTACCCCGTGCCGCGTCGGCACTTTGAAAGCGGTCAAACTGATGGAAGCCAAGGTCTGGGACGAGGCGCTGTTGAACGATCTTGGAGCAGTTATGAGCGACGCCTCGATCTGTGGTTTAGGGCAGGCCGCTGCCAATCCATTGCGTGCGGTACTTAAACATTTTCGCGACGATATCGGCCTTGGCGACAGCGGATCCGCGATGGCACCTGAAACCTCTTAATCGGGCTTTGGGGGAAGAGGCGCTATTAAAGCAAGGGCGGCGGGTTGTGGGTGATGCCAAAGGCAGCGTTTTCCAAAGCAATCAAAAGGCGCTGTTTTTTTGCGCTGCCGCTCATTTGCCAATACAGAAATCGGCGAAGATGCGACCAAGCAGCGCTTCCACATCGTCTCCGCCAGCTATGATCTCGCCCATCACACGGTGGGTCTTGCGTAGCTCTTCGGCCACTAGTTCAAGACCATAGCCAGCGGCGATCACTGCCATGGCGCGTTGCAGGTTAGCCAAAGCGCGCTGCATCGCATCCACATGGCGGGTGCGGGCGCTGAACGAATCGTCGGCTTCGCTTGACTGCTGCGACACGCAGTCGCCGATTGCCTGCCGCAGTTGATCGACCCCTGCACCGCTTAGTGCACACAGCCTGACTTCTGGATAGCCTTCCGCGGTGGTGCTCACCCCCGCGCGGGTACCGCTGCGATCGATCTTGTTGCGTACTACGATGATCGGTGTCTGGGAGCGGATTGCGCCAAGAATCTGCGTGCGTTCCGTTAACTGCGGTGGTTGACTGTCATCCTCAACGATGAGCAATACATCAGCTTGGTTCAGGTGGCGCTGGGTGCGTTCCATCCCGATGCACTCGATCGTGTCATCGGCGTTGCGGATGCCAGCGGTATCGATCAGTTGCACGGCGATCCCGGCGATTGCGATGCGCGTCTGTACTGGATCGCGAGTAGTGCCGGCGATGGGTGTTACGATCGCCACATCTGCGCCGGCGAGCTGGTTCAAAAGGCTTGATTTGCCGACGTTGGTGGTGCCGGCGAGCACCAACTGGAGGCCATCCCGCAGTAACTGTCCCCGATGCGCTGTAGCGATCATCTGGTGCAGCTGCTGACGCAGCGCTGCCAACCGCTGGGTCAGCGGCGCAAGTGAAGGATCTTCGGTATCGTCGGGAAAATCGAGACTTGCCTCCACCATCGCACGCAATTCGAGTACAGTGCTGTTGAAGTTTGCGACGCGTTGCGACAACCCTCCCTGTAGCGAGCGTTGCGCGCTGAGTGCGGCGGCATCGGTAGCGGCACCGATCAGATCCGCAATCGCTTCCGCCTGCGTAAGGTCAATGCGCTGGTTGAGAAACGCACGTTGCGAAAACTCGCCTGGTTCCGCTAAGCGTGCGCCGCATTGCAGCACGCGTTGCAAGACAAGATTCAGGACAACAGGGCCTCCGTGTCCTTGCAGTTCAAGCCCATCCTCGCCGGTGAACGATGCCGGCGCGGCAAAGCGGATCACGATACCATCGTCGATCGGCTGTCCCGCGGCATCCAAAAATGCGGCATACACCGCTTTGCGCGCCGGCGGGACGCGCCCAATCAACTGTTGTGCGATGGTGTTGGTACGCGACCCTGAAACTCGTACAATACCGATAGCGCCCACACCTGCGGCGGTTGCTATCGCGGCGATCGTATCATCCATGGCAAGCGGCAGAGGCGTTCAATGAGGGGTGCTTCGAAAAACCAGTTCACCAGCTTTTCGAGGCACCAAAATAGAGTGTTATGCTGATGGAAGGCTATATTAATCCACAACTGATGGGATGGCTATACGAAATTCGGCATAACAACCCTTCTCCAAGCCCCCATCCCATTTAAGGGCTTTCGAAGTACTCTTATTATGAATATACATGCTGGGTGCCCGGGCAGTGCCATCAGTTGCGTCGTGAGATACAGCAGTACCGCCGATTGTTTGCCGTTGAACCCCTAGCGCTGCGCCTTTGCCCGCCAAAATGTGCAGCTTTCTTACCAGTGAAATTGCGCCACCGCGCAGTGAGGCGGTATTGCTTGAGCGCGCTGATCGGCTGGCCGGTCGTAGTCTGGGATCGATCGCCCGTTCGCTGGGGCAGCAGCAGCCGCGTCGTTTGCAGCATGATAAAGGTGGGCCGGGGCGCCTCATCGAATGCGCTTTGGGCGCTGACGCGAATTCCCGACCACTGCCGGATTTTACTGCGATTGGGGTTGAATTGAAGACCATCCCGCTGTCGCCGGATGGTCGTCCGCAGGAATCAACCTATGTCTGCATGGCGGCGATGGACGGTAGCGACAACTTTGAGTTCGATCGCTCGCATCTGTGGCGCAAACTGCGCCGCGTCCTGTGGGTGCCGATTATCAAGGTCGGGGATGCTCCAGAAGTTGCCAAGCGGATAGTCGGGGCGGCTTTTTTGTGGAGCCCTGATCGCGATCAGTACAACACTCTGCGCGCCGATTGGGAAGAGTTGAATGAGCGTATCGCGCGTGGGCAAGGGGAAATCACCACCGCACATTACGGGGCGGTGCTGCAATTGCGCCCGAAAGCAACGCATGCCACGGAGCGCGTTGCAGGAATCACCAGTGATGGCGATCGCGGTGCCGTCCGACCGCGCGCGTTTTATCTGCGCACTGCGTTTACGGCATCCGTGCTGTGTGCCGCGTATGTGTTCTCGTAGCCCAGAGAAACCCATCGCAGAGCGCTGCTGACAGCGCCCCCATGGTGTTATATTGGAGGAGGGTATAGTAATCCATAACCGATAGGGGGCTTACAAAATTGCTGATAGCAATCCTTCCCCCAAACTCCCATCCCATTTCAGGGTTTTTCGAGGCTCCCTGAATATGCTCAGCTTCTTTCATCAGCGTGCAATTTTCAATGGGTTTTGCCAGTTCTCATCAGCCTGTAGGAGCGCCTTTCGCACGTGAAATCAGAGCTCATCTACGGTATACACACGGTCAGCGCGCAGCTCGATCAGCACCCTGAGCGAGTTGAACGGCTGTGGCTGCAAAACGGGCGTCAGGGGAAAGTGTTTGCCAAAGCGCTGCGGTTGGCGCAAAAACATGCACTGTCGCTGTGCTACCTGAGCCGCGTTGAGCTGGATCGGTTGTGTGGTGATCGTCATCACCAAGGGATTGTTGCCCGCTGCGATAACGCTTCGCGTCCTGTATTGACCTTGTCTGAGCTGCTTTTGGCGATCGACGCTGCGCCGCCGCTGCTGTTGATGCTGGATGGGGTCGAGGATCCGCACAACCTAGGGGCGTGCATGCGCAGCGCCGCCGCCGTGGGAGCCGATGCGGTGGTGATTCCACGCAGTCGCGGGGTGGGACTGACAGCGGCGGTGCATAAAGCGTCTTGCGGTGCCAGCCAAACCCTGCCATTGGTGCGCGTCGCCAATTTTGCGCGGGCATTGCAGGAACTTGGCGCGCACGGCATCCAGACCATCGGTGCCACCGCTGATAGCCAGTGTCGCATTGACACCTGTAACCTGTGCCTTCCCAGCGCCATCGTGCTCGGCGGTGAACACCACGGGCTGCGCCGATTGACACGCGAGTACTGCGATACTGTTGCGTCGATCCCGATGCAAGGTGCCGTTGCGAGTTTCAATGTATCGGTTGCCGCCGGCATTTGCCTTTACGAAGCAATGCGACAGCGTGCAGCATACAGGCGCGAACGAAAAACGCAGGCAAACGCCACAGATTAGCCGCAGCGCACCAGAGACAGCGGTAAGGCCAAGGGGGCGGGCGGGCACCGTTTGCCGTTCGCGGTGGCACGGTGTTGTCAGGCCGCTTGGCGGCGGGCGCTCTACGGGACTTGTCTATCGAGGGCAGGGTTATCCATCATTGGCTTACGTTATAGGCGATCGTCCCCTTTCCCTCAAAAAAACCGTTGAGGTTTTTGGAGATGCTCTAAAATTATCTTGGTGCTTGCCAGCGCCTTGCATAGCGGGCCTGCAGCCGTACGGCTGCAGGCTTATTGGCGCCAAGCTGGGGGTCTTTTTTCGATAAATGCAGTAAGGCCTTCCACCGCATCTTCCGTCATCATATTGCAGGCCATCGTGTTTGAGGCGTAGTCATACGCATCGTCTAAGTTTTTCTCCAACTGCTGATAAAACATGCGTTTACCGATGCTGATGGCGGTTGCTGGCTGGCGCAGGATACGGCTGACCAGTTCATCGACTGCCTGATCCAAGCCGGTGGCCGCCACCACGGTGTTAACTAAGCCGTATTTTTGCGCCTCATCAGCCGTTATCAAGCGTCCCGTCACCAGCATTTCAAACGCTGCCTTGCGTGAAAGATTGCGCGACAAGCCAACGCTTGGGGTGCTGCAGAATAAGCCCAAGTTGATTCCGGTTACGCCGAATCGAGCGTCGCTTGTGGCGATCGCAAGATCGCAGGTAGCCACTAGGTTACAGCCGTTGGCGGTTGCAATGCCCTGCACCTTTGCAATCACCGGCAACGGCAGTCGCAGCAGCCGCACCATCAGGTTGCTGCTGCGATGAAACAGCTGGGTATAATAGGATTGATCGAAATGGCTGCGCATTTCCTTAAGGTCGTGACCGGTGCAAAACGCACTGCCATTGGCGGCTAATACGATGGCGCGTATTGCATCGTCGCCTTCAATCGAGGCGATCGCTTGCTCTAAGGCTTCAAGCATCGCTTCAGAGATTGCGTTGTAATGACCGGGGCGGTTCAGAGTGAGCGTTACTACACCGCGATTATCCCGATTAACTAACAGACTTGATTCATTGGGCAGTGGCGTCATGGGGGACTCCGGGGCAGCACACGAAAAAGGATCGAGGCGCTATGTTGGGTGTCTTATTGGAGAATAAGGGGTATAAATCAAAGCGTTATAAGCAACATAGGTTTGCTGCCCTTGCCCCAAACCCCACCCCATTTCAGGGTTTTTCGAGGCCCCCAAGCGGTGTTTCGAGAGGCTCGAAAGCTCAGGTTACAGCGCCGATGCGGTTATAGCCAGCGTCAACATAAAGGACTTCACCGGTAATCCCAAGTGCCAGATCAGAACACATAAAAGCGGCGGCGTTGCCGACATCATCAATGGTTACATTGCGGCGCAACGGTGATACCTTCTCGACATGCTCCAGAAGCTGCCTGAAATTTGCAACCCCGGTGGCGGCTAGGGTCTTGATGGGGCCTGCGGAGATGCCATTGACACGGATCCCTTCGGGCCCCAAGGCGGCGGCGGCATAGCGTATGTTAGCCTCTAAGCTCGCTTTAGCAGGCCCCATGACATTGTAATTTGCAACGGCGCGGTGCGCGCCAAGATATGACAACGTTAGCATCGCCGCATGGTGTCCGCGCATCAGTTCGCGCAACTGCTTAGCTAAGGCCACAAAGCTATAAGCACTGATATCGTGGGCGATCTGAAAAGCCTTACGATCGACACTCTCCAGATAATCGCCTTGCAAGGACAAACGCGGGGCGAACGCGATGGCGTGCACTACGATATCGACGCCATCCCAGCGGTTTGCAATGGCATCGCGTAGTGCTTCAATGTGCGCATCTTCAGCGACATCACAGAGCAGCGTGAAGTCAGACGAAAGATCGGCCGCCAACTTTACGACGCGCTCTTTCAGGCGATCGCTTTGGTAGGTGAAAGCAAGTTCAGCGCCTTCACGCGCCATCGCTTTTGCAATCCCCCAAGCAATCGAGCGTTGATTCGCAACACCCGTAATCAACGCTCGTTTAGTGCTTAGAAATCCCATAAAACACCTCGAAAAAATGGCTCGACTGGTGTGGTACCCCCAATAACGCAACTTAATCGGATGCTTCTTTGAAGGTTTGTAAAATCAACTGGTTAGGGGCAGCGCTTGGGTGTGTGATTACCAACTAACATACCCCTCCTTCCCCCAACAGAAAACCAAAGGGTACCTCGAAAAAGCCAGTGAAGCGGGTTTTTCGAGGTGCCCTTTACGGGCTCTCTCTTGGGCTTTAGCCGGGAAACAGAGGGAGCACCTCCCTGAGCACAACGGTAATAACTGCCGTAACCACTGCCGTACCTACCCCCACAATCCATGGATTTCTGCGTATCGCTTTCTGGGCGTCAATCTCGATAAAAGGTTCCGCCTTTTCCAGCTTTTTTATCTGCTGCATCATCTGGCTCGCCAAGCCGTCGGACTGCGTCACCTGGTTATAAAGCGACCGCCGGCGGCTGCGGTTTTCTCGGCTGTCAACAATTATTCTATCCACTTCAATCTAAATGTCATGGCATTCTTTTATGTCGATGTGGAGAGCGACCGCCGCTGCGCCGTATTTTTCCAGCATCCTGCTAAACACTTGGCGGAAATATTTTTCCACCGAATCCACCATGTCATCGTGTGCAATCCGCAGATGGTGATGGGCTTGCAGCAGGAAAGTACGCTCTTTGTCGTCTTTGTCGGGCTCTTCTTTGCGGCAAATGGTGTCAGCGTCGAGATAAGAACGCAGGACGTACCTGAACTCGATTCCCTACGTTAATATCAAAAAGGGCGGAGGTTCCGTGCTTCTCACCCTGCAGTTGCTCGGTTTGCTTTAAAAAGCCGGCTACCTTGTCATGCAGTTCAAGTATCTCTTCGCGCAACTCCTGGTTAGTCTTATGGTACTCACCCATAGGTGCTATCGTTCTACCAACGAACGATAATGCTTCTTGATTTGTTCGCTGACCGGGGGGAGCTTCCCTCGCTCTTCCAGCAAACGTTGCCGGTCATCGGGGAACAGGATGTTGCCCTGCCGGATATTAACATTGCCGGCACTGCTGCTTTGGGCTATGCCGCGAACAATATCTTTCTTGTCAATAGGAGGATCGAAAAATAGATGACGGATGTTGTTGAGGGTCTTCCATAGGCTGGATTTGATCCACATAAACCGCTCCTTTGTTAAAAAATTACAGATGAAGTGTACAAATTACAGATGAAGTGTACTTAGAATTACAGATGAAGTGTACTTAAATTAGCAAATGTACTTAAAATTACAGCTTATTGTAGGAAAAATGCAACAGGGCACCTCGAAGCATTCATGCCCACCCGTGCCCATCTGTGCCTCATTCAGCAGATGGACACCCGATGGTTGACAACGGTGCTGAATACGGTAGACTTGACACCATCCTGATTGTAGTGATCAGGCTGTCTGTTCGTATTTACCATGGGGTTGCTACTCTCGGAGTAAGTAGGCATTGCTGGTTCTTGTAAGCAGAACATGTTTAATGTTGCCTGAAGTATCTCAAGGTTCCTAGGGTTCCTAAGGAGTTCAGGGCTCTTTTGAGTAGCAGGGTGTTTTACGGTGATAAGCGAGCCAAGTAATGCTCGCATTTCATCCATTTTTGTAATGTTTGCTTGCGCGGTGCCTCTTTTGAGTTCTCAGCGACTCAATGGTGTTGCCGAGACCCTTGAGCCATTGCATCGCACTGACATTGCTTCCGTTCAGGATATGCCCAATTGCTCTGAAGCCTAACTCAAGATACGGTTGAACGGTGCAGCGCTTGAGGAGGATAGGTTTGCTACGGGCATTGCTTCGTGGTGGCTACAGCCGCAAGACTGCATCCGCGCTGCAGATAACCAGGGGCTCTTGACGCTGTTCTTCACTCTGGTATTTTGGACAGTGCAATGGCGAGATTAGGTTGCAAGGGTGGACGAAGAGATGCCTTGAGCTATAGGTTATCTATCGATAAGTAGCAATCCCTTACCATTATCACACACTAAAGAATCGTAGCTGCATCAGCGCAAGTGAACATGCACTGATGCAGCGCGGTTACTGTCATAAAGGACTTGATAACAATGCTGAAACTCACCAGACGAGAACTACTTAAAGCGACTGCCGCCAGTGGAGTTATGACAACCGCTGGGGTTGCGCCAGCGCTGATCCCGGCAACTGCTTCCGCCGCCCCTAAACGTGGCGGGAAGCTCAGAATTGGCCTCAAAGGTGCTAACACTTCGGATACTTGGGATGGGCGTACGCATTCTGACAGCTACATGATCAACATGGCGCAGGGCTGCGTGTTTGAATGCTTAACTGAAGTCAAGTCCAATGGCGAATTGGTCGGTGAATTGGCCAAGGACTGGGAAGCCTCGGCTGACGCCAAGACTTGGACTTTCAATCTGCGCCGCGGGGTAAGGTTCCACAACGGCAAATCCTTTGGTGCCGATGATGTCATTGAGTCATTCCAAATGCATGTTGCCGAGGGTGCTAAATCGGCGGCTAAACCGATCGTCTCTGCGGTTCAGAAAATGACCAAGATGAGCGACTACCAAGTTCAGTTCACGCTGAAATCGGGCAATGCCGACTTTCCCTATCTGGTTTCCGACTACCATATCCTGATCTACCCGGCGGGCATGATCGATGAAGCGATTGCCAACGGCATCGGCACCGGCCCCTATCAGGTGGTCAGTTTTGACCCAGGTGTACGCACGGTTGTTAAACGTGTTGGCGGTCATCACCATGAGAGCACTGGTGGTTGGTTTGACGAAATTGAGGCGATCGCCATCAGTGACGATTCGGCGCGCACCACCGCCTTGGTGACCAACCAGGTTGATGCCATCAACAACCTTGACAAGCGTTCGATCCCGCTGGTCAGTGCCAATCCGGCGATCACTATCCTTGAGGTAACCGGCAACCAGCACTATACCTTCCCGATGCTGACCTATGTTAGCCCGTTTAACGATGTCAACGTGCGTAAAGCGGTGAAATACGGCGTAAACCGGCAGGAGCTGGTCGATAAAATCCTACTGGGGCATGGCGCGGTTGCCAACGATCATCCGATCGGCCCGGCCAACCAGTACCATGCGGGCAACTTTATTCCGCAGACCGAATACGATCCGGACAAGTCAAAGTATTACCTGAAACTCGCTGGCATGTCGTCCCTGAAGATTGATCTATCGGCTTCCAATGCGGCTTTTAACGGCGCCATTGATGCGGCCCAGTTGTATCAGAACTCGGCCCGTGCGAGCGGCATTATGATTGATGTCATACAGGAGCCAGCGGATGGTTACTGGTCGAATGTGTGGCTGAAAAAGCCATGGAGCGCCTGTTATTGGTCGGGGCGCGCGACCGAGGACTGGATGTTCTCTACCGCCTACGAAATCGGTGTTCCGTGGAACGACACCTCTTGGTACAACTACGATTTCCAGCGCTTATTGCTGGAGGGACGCGTCGAGTTGAATACCGCGCGGCGGCGCAACATCTACTATGAGATGCAACGTCTGTGCTCTGAGGAAGGCGGCGTGGTGATACCGATGTATGCGAACTACATCGACGCCCATTCCAACAAACTCGCGCATGGCGAAGCGGTCGGCAACTTGTGGACGCTTGACAACTCAAGAATCTGCAAACGTTGGTGGTTTGCCTGATTACGCGGGTATCTTGCAACAAAGAGCGGGCGCTTTCTGCGCCCGCTCTACTCTTGGATTTAAATCGCAAGCGTGACAGGTGGGTGGATGCCCAGAAATACCTGCTAAGATGGGGTCTTCAGGCCGAGGCATTGGAAGCGGGCCGCTAATCTTCAAAAAGAATGTTGGGCGCTGACGGGGTAAGTGCGTCCAAAATAGGGAAATTGAACAGAAAGCGGATAGATCTAACAGGTTATTTCCAACCAATGAGGACATCACTGCCTCTTTTTAAGGCAGTCTGTGCCTAAACGCCTGAAAAAGAACTTCATACCTCTTCTCACAACCCTTATACCTCTCTAGCGTAAAGCTTTCAGCATATAATTAATGATTCCATTTAAGCATCAAGAGCCTGATGGAGAAGTGGATCATCAATATGCTTTTGCGCTAACCCCTCGTTTCTTTCCACAGCCGTGCAAGAAAATGTCGGAGCAGACTGTTGTAACCTTCAACGCTATAGGTCTGTGCTTTGGATTGAGTGTACCTCTGCTGAGGAACAAAATGCTCATAAGGCTGCCAATAATTCGTCGCCCGATGTTCCTATCTTGCAAGAGGTTCCATAGTCGCCGCCCGGTGGCTGTGTCATGCCTACCCAATCCGCTGTTGATGAACCTTTTCCCATGTCGATCAACAGCAATCTAGATCCAGCAGGCGTTTTTTTGAGCCGATATAGGTATGCGTTTCATCGGTTTCCACAATGTCTGGCTGGGCATCTGATCGGATCTCCTGTGCGGCTTCGCCAAACGCCTTGATCCAATTGTACACAGCAACGTAACTACACTTCAGAATCCGGCGTATGTCTGCATCCGCAGCTTTTACATTGATGGCGTTGACGGCCCTTTATATTCCGTCTTTGGCACAATTGCCAGCACCATATTGTGAGCCAATAATCATCATGCACTCCTCTTTTGCCATAGGTGTTTTGTACGAAGAAGCGTGTTTCAGATCGCTTTGAGGCGGAAGAGAGGGACTGTATCCATGCCTAACCGTGCCGAAGAATTGGGTTTTAAACCAGATGACAAGTGGTTGCCCAACAAAAGCGATTGGTGGTGGAAGATGTGCTATATCACCGACGCGGCGGTTACAAAGACGCCAATTCTCTTCATAAGCATCCCCAAAAACGCATCCGCCAGTATAAAAACGGTTTGGAAATTGCCTCAAGCCGAAAAAGATGTGAACCTTATGCACCTGAGAGTTGCTTACCCCGAGATACCGCATCACGACTACCCGAAACTGGTCGTGATCAGAAACCCGCTGTACAGGGCAATCTCGGGGTTTTTCTTTTTATCCCATCTTCCGGAGCATACCAACCATATTGAAACCGTTCAAACTAAATGGTATCGCACTCTGGGATCCAAAGAAATCACAAGCAAAAACATCAAAAAAGCATTCAGCTTGTTTTTGGACTACGTGGCGGATCGGCTTTATGATCACCATATATATCCCCAATATCTTTATTTGGAGCGCAAGGGACTACAGCTCAGCGATATTGACTATGTGTTGCTCCAAGAAAAATTGGACAAAGGATTTGGTGAACTCTGCAAGATCCTTGGGCTGGATCATTCGCTGGGCAAAATGAATACAGTTACTAAACCAATGGCGGCTGCGGTGCCCCGGCCAGTCTATGAAAAGACTATCGTAGCTAATATCCGAAACCACCTTCAAAGGCGCAATGTTCCCTTTCTGGATAAAATTTGCGCCATGTATTCCTTGGCACACGCCAACTATGCCAACTGGCGAGGGGTTACGCAGCTAGCCGACAGGAATAGCCAATACGCTTTCCTCCACGACGTGGTTGAAAGCGACCAGGGTATCAGGCGCAAAATCGAAAGAGTCTATGCCCAAGACTTCGATGTGTACGAAGAAGCGCGTTCCAGAGCACTTTAAGTGTTGATGGTAAATTGATACTTTGAATAGTGGGTGTCTTGAAGCGGATTGATACTACGAAAGCGATGTCAAAATGGGTGTGCCGTAGCTCGCAACCAGTGTTAATCTGGAATCGATTTTGATTGCATAAGCGTGTTCCGTGCGGGATGATTGTATAAACGCCAAGGAGGTATCCTGCGGGGCTTGTCTATTGAGTATAAGGTTTATAAATCAATGGCTTATGTTATATGCAATCATCTCCCTTCCCCCAATCCCCCATCCTGTTGAGGTTTTTCGATGTCCCCACAAAGTAATCTGGGCGGCATTACTCCCGCTCAGGCAATGAAAAATGGATTCTGTGCTAAGCCTTCTTTGATGGTTTCGCAATAAGTATCCGCGGCTCATCTTGGGGTTCTGGTACGTAATAATAATATCCATGAATATCAACACTTTACGAATTAATTTAGGGGCGTTAATAATGACCCAAAAGGCTCAATTGGAACTTTTGTGAGATCATCAAAGCTAAAATGTTCCTATCCCTCCATTCAGAAACGTCCCTTAGGGATATTTCTGAATTTGCCGATTTTCTGCGTAGGCACCTCCACGGATGATCAACGGGAGGCTTCCAATGCCGGTTTTGTCGTTGCCTTTGACGTGCTTGCGCTACCTGCCACTGTAACGACTGCTCGTTCGCTATCACAATTGAGGCTTCGACTTTGTTGTAGCGTACGAAAAGCCAGCAAGCGGTTTATGCGGTTGCTGGATCAAGTGGTCCTACTCATTTCATTCCGAGCTTTCCTAAATGCATCACAACGACTATTTGGCACATGACCATTACGCTATCATCATGAATAGACCGCGGTCCCTTACCGGTTGTTATGGCTGGATATTGGCACTGATAAGCTGGGTGTTGTTGTCGGTTGCGCCTTCGGTGATGGCTCAGACGCTGGAGTTCAGCCCACCGGCGTTCACGTTCGCTTTGGACGAGAACCGCGACGGCTCGGTGAACAAAGTGACCATCGGTACCGTCTATGCCACTGGCACCGACAACATAACATACCACCTGTCCACTGCTAACGTTGACTTGTATTCGAGCTTTGAAGTCAATTATAGCAGCGGAGTGGTGAGCTACATTGGCAGCGGAGAGGACTTTGAGATCACTCCCAGCTACACCCTGACGGTGCTGGCGAGTAGCAGCCAAGGGGGAGGGGGATCCACCACTGCCGAGGTAATCGTAACGATTAACGATAGCAGCCTCAGTTTAGAAGTACCAATCATCCCCCTTCTTGCTGACAGCGAAGTAATGTTCAGACTGGGGCCGACCTCCCCCGGAGTGGTGGTGGGTACGCTAACAGCAACCGACTCCCTAGGGGATAGCCTTACCTATAGCATTATAGGCGGTGATACTGACAGATTTACCCTGACCGCAGAGAGGGCATTGCGCTATATCGGCAGTGGCGGAGAAGATGTGATGCTTACCCCCAGCTATACCCTGATCTTGGCTACCAGTAACGGCGTTTTTGACGCGGTCACAACGGCGCGTATTCAGGTAGGCATTTGTGACCGTACCCAGCCGGTGCGAGATGCGATTACCAGAGGCATCTCTTTGCTCATCTCTTGCGCGGATGTGTCGCGAGATAACGTAGAGAATCTAGGAAAGGACAACACCAGCTACTCAGGATACCTTACTGAAGAGATTAACGGCTCTGGCATAACGAACCTCAAATTCTGGGATTTTTATGGGTTGAGGAATGTGGGGCCCGGTATCGATTTGAGTAACAACCAGCTAAAAAGTCTGCCGGCCAGTTTATTCAGGGATATGACTGTCCTAACTGATATATCTTTGAAGGGTAACCAGTTATCAAACCTGCCAGAAGGGATGCTTGCTGGCCCACAAGACATACTTCGGCTGGATTTGCGGGACAACAACTTGTACAGCTTCCCCAAGCGGTTATTTTCGGGACTCAATACAGGTTTCTCCGATAGTATTCTCGGACTGCAACTGGAAGGCAACCCCGGCGCATCTTTCTCGATTGTTTTAGTGCCAGAGGGGGTGGAAGGCGGTAGACTACAGGTACGCAGTTCCCACCATACACCTAGGGTCATCACTGTCGATTGGCTCGCCAGCGGCAGTCCCAGTGGTGCAGCGTCTGAGTCCGGCACGGTCACGATTGATACTGGCACCGATACCGGGTCAGCCCCGATACAAGCGGCCGATCATACGACGGTTACGCTGAGCAGTCCGGCATTCGTTGGCGGCAGTGCGACCGGCCTTGACGTCATCGTAAGTTCGCCTCCGATATTTATTGGGCACCCGTACGTGTTTACCCTAGTGGAGAACCAAGCGGGGGCGCAGACACCAGCTGTCATCGGCACTGTCACCGCTAACACCGCGGACGGCGGCAGCCTGACCTACAGCCTAAGCGTTGGTGACAGCAGCCGGTTCGTTGTCTCCGCCAATAGCGGCGTGATCAGCTACATCGGCAGCGGTGAGGATTTCGAGAGTATCCCCAGCTACACCCTGACGGTGCAGGCGACCGATAACGCCGTCGCTACGGCAAGCGCTTCCGCCACAGTGACGGTGATGATAAATAACATCAACGATCATCCCCCTGTGTTCACCACTACCAACTATCAATTCACCTTGAAGGGGACCCGCTATACCCCTGCCGCTGCGGTGCTGGGTACGGTATTGGCACTCGATCCCGATGGGGATTTGATAGCCTACTCACTCATTGCCGGGGGGGATGGTCGCTTTGTCGCTGATGTCAATGGGGAGGTGCGCTACATTGGCGAGGGAGAAGACGTAACCTTCAGCCGCAACAGTTATACCTTGCGCCTGAGCGCCAGCGATGGCAGCGATGCCGCAACCACAGCGGTGTCTATTCGGGTGGTGGTGGGGGTATGCGACCGCATTCAGCCAGTGCAACAGGCCATCCTCTCTAACCTTCTAGTTGAAAACTGTGGTGAGGTAACGCTGGAGCAGCTGAGCAGCATTACAGATAATATTTTTGAGGGTGCCTCTCCCAGCAGTAACCAATCGATCACATCGTTGCGATCTTGGGAATTCGCTGGCCTGACTGGTGTGGTTGCAGCCACGATAGATTTGTCCAACAACCTGCTGAGCACCCTGCCGGACGGTTTGTTTGATGACCTGCAAAATGTACAGCAGTTGGATCTGCAAAAGAACCGGCTGATGGGTCTGCCAGAGGGTATATTTTCCAGATTGGCTAATAATCTGAGAATACTGAATTTGAGCCACAATCGGTTGTCCAGCCTGCCAATGGATGCTTTGCATCTGGGGGAACTGGAAAACATAGACTTGAGCTATAACTACATCAAAGGCGAGGTTTACGCTGACATAGATGGAACGTATTACGAGCCTGTATCCCCCCGGCTATTTGACAGCACCGGCACCTATATTGAGGGAGTTACCCGGTATAGGTTGCCGGGTGGTTTATTCGCAGGCATGACCAGCCTTTCAATAATAAATCTGGAAAATAACTACTCGACTCCGCTGGCGCTTGATCTTAACCAAATCACCTACCCGCCGGATACGGATGTTATTAATCCTTACAAAGTTTATCTGCAAGGAGAGCGGATAGACGGCACTATTTTGCTACAGGTGATCAGTTCCGAGGCGGTAACCGCCTTGGAGGTGGAATGGCGTGCTGATGACGATCCTTCTGGTAATGGTGATTTTCAAACGGGCTCGGTGACGATTGCAGCAGGCACCACCACCAGTGCGCCCATCACCTTGAACAGAAACAGTTATGTGAGATTCAACGTAACTGGAGCAAAGTTCACCAACTATGACGGCTCTGGGGATACTGAGTATTCAAAGGGTTTTCAACTAGGCAGTCTGAATACGGTAACACTTGGGGGCATAGGGGAAGACATCAAGATCACGCCAGGGTTTACTGGCACTCCGTATATTTTCAGTCTAGCCGAGAACCGCCCCGGGACGCCGGCGGCTCCGATAGGGACTATCGTCGCGGTGCCATTTTTTGAGGTGGCCGTGACCTATAGCCTGAGCGTTGGCGACACGACGTTGTTCAGCATTGGTACCGCCAGCGGCGTGCTCAGCTACATCGGTGCTGGCGAGGACTTCGAGACAAGATCGGATGCTTACGCCCTGACGGTACAGGCGACCGACAGTGAATCCAGCGCCTTGTCTGCCACTGCCCAAGTCACGGTGGCCATTTTGAACCTCAACGACAACACCCCGGCGTTTGAGCTGACTGCCTACGCCTTCACTGTGGCGGAGAACCTAACGGGGGCATCAGTTGTCATCGGCAGCGTCATCGCCACCGATCCCGACGGTGCCACCGTGACCTACAGTTTGAACGTTGGCGACACGCCGTTGTTCAGCATTGGCACTACCAGCGGCGTGCTCAGCTACATCGGTGCTGGCGAGGACTTCGAGACAAGATCGGATGCTTACACCCTGACGGTGCAGGCAAGCGACGCCGGTCCCAACGTCTTGTTCGTCACTGCCCAAGTTACGGTATCCATTGAGAACCTCAACGACAACCCCCCGGCGTTTGAGCTGACTGCCTACACCTTCGCCTTACCCGAGAACCAAGTCGGACCAGTCGGCACCGTCAGCGCCACTGATGCTGACGGCGGCTCTCTGACCTACAGCGTGAGCGGTGATGACAGCAGCTTGTTCAGCGTTGCTAACGCCAGCGGCGTGCTCAGCTACATCGGTGCTGGCGAGGACTTCGAGACAAGATCGGATGCTTACACCCTGACGGTGCAGGCAAGCGACGCCGGTCCCAACGTCTTGTTCGTCACTGCCCAAGTTACGGTATCCATCACCAACCTCAACGACAACCCCCCGGCGTTTGATATGACTGCCTACACCTTCAGCATACCCGAGAACCAAGCCGGGCCAGAGCTCATCGGCAGCGTCAGCGCCAGTGATGCTGATGCCGGCAGCGCCGCCCCGACCTACAGCGTGAGCGGTGATGACAGCAGCTTGTTCAGCGTTGCTAACGCCAGCGGCGTGCTCAGCTACATCGGTGCTGGCGAGGACTTCGAGACAAGATCGGATGCTTACACCCTGACGGTGCAGGCAAGCGACGCCGGTCCCAACGTCTTGTTCGTCACTGCCCAAGTTACGGTATCCATCACCAACCTCAACGACAACCCCCCGGCGTTTGATATGACTGCCTACACCTTCAGCATACCCGAGAACCAAGCCGGGTCAGTGCCCATCGGCACCGTCAGCGCCAGTGATGCTGATGCCGGCAGCGCCGCCCCGACCTACAGCGTGAGCGTTGATGACAGCAGCTTGTTCAGCGTTGCTAACGCCAGCGGCGTGCTCAGCTACATCGGTGCTGGCGAGGACTTCGAGACAAGATCGGATGCTTACACCCTGACGGTGCAGGCAAGCGACGCCGGTCCCAACGTCTTGTTCGTCACTGCCCAAGTTACGGTGTCCATTGAGAACCTCAACGACAACCCCCCGGCGTTTGAGCTGACTGCCTACACCTTCGCCTTACCCGAGAACCAAGTCGGACCAGTCGGCACCGTCAGCGCCACTGATGCTGACGGCGGCTCTCTGACCTACAGCGTGAGCGGTGATGACAGCAGCTTGTTCAGCGTTGCTAACGCCAGCGGCGTGCTCAGCTACATCGGTGCTGGCGAGGACTTCGAGACAAGATCGGATGCTTACACCCTGACGGTGCAGGCAAGCGACGCCGGTCCCAACGTCTTGTTCGTCACTGCCCAAGTTACGGTATCCATCACCAACCTCAACGACAACCCCCCGGCGTTTGATATGACTGCCTACACCTTCAGCATACCCGAGAACCAAGCCGGGCCAGAGCTCATCGGCAGCGTCAGCGCCAGTGATGCTGATGCCGGCAGCGCTGCCCCGACCTACAGCGTGAGCGGTGATGACAGCAGCTTGTTCAGCATTGGCACTACCAGCGGCGTGCTCAGCTACATCGGTGCTGGCGAGGACTTCGAGACAAGATCGGATGCTTACACCCTGACGGTGCAGGCAAGCGACGCCGGTCCCAACGTCTTGTTCGTCACTGCCCAAGTTACGGTATCCATCACCAACCTCAACGACAACCCCCCGGCGTTTGATATGACTGCCTACACCTTCAGCATACCCGAGAACCAAGCCGGGTCAGTGCCCATCGGCACCGTCAGCGCCAGTGATGCTGATGCCGGCAGCGCCGCCCCGACCTACAGCGTGAGCGTTGATGACAGCAGCTTGTTCAGCGTTGCTAACGCCAGCGGCGTGATCAGCTACATCGGCAACGGCGAGGACTTTGAGAGCATCTCCAACTACACCCTGACGGTGCAGGCAAGCGACACCGGTCCCAACGTCTTGTTCGCCACTGCTCAAGTCACGGTGTCCATCACCAACCTCAACGACAACACCCCGGCGTTTGGTATGACCGCCTACACCTTCGCCTTACCCGAGAACCGGTCCGGGACGCCGGTGGCGCATCAGGTAGGTACTGTCAGCGCTACTGATGCCGACGGCAGCGCCCCGACCTACAGCTTAAGGGCTGGCGACAGCAGTTTGTTCAGCATTGGCACCGCCAGCGGCGTGCTCAGCTACATCGGCAGCGGCGAGGACTTCGAGGCGCACTCGGCTGCTTACATCCTGACGGTACAGGCAAGCGACAGCGTCTTGTTTGCCACTGCCCAAGTCACGGTGTCCATCGCTGACGTCGATGACAACCTCCCAGTGTTTGCCCTTGCTCGTTACGACTTCACTCTGGCCGAGAACCAAACCGGGATGCTAATGGCGCATGCGTTAGGTGATGTCACCGCGACCAGCCCAAGCGGTGTTGCTCCAATCTACAGCCTGACCGGCGGCGACAGTGACCGCTTCAGCATCGCCGCCAACAACGGTGCGCTCAGCTACGTCGGTGCTGGCGAGGACTTTGAGAGCACCCCCAGCTACACCCTGACAGTGCAGGCGAACGACGCCAATGACAGCGGCTTGTTCGTCACCACCGTGGTTACGGTATCCATCACCAACCTCAACGACAACCCCCCGGCGTTTGGTATGACTGCCTACACCTTCAGCATACCCGAGAACCAAGCCGGGCCAGAGCTCATCGGCAGCGTCAGCGCCAGTGATGCTGATGGCGGCTCTCCGACCTACAGCGTGAGCGTTGGCGACAGCAGTTTGTTCAGGGTTGCTACCAATAGCGGCGTAATCAGCTACATCGGTGCTGGCGAGGACTTCGAGACAAGATCGGATGCTTACACCCTGACGGTGCAGGCAAGCGACGCCGGTCCCAACGTCTTGTTCGTCACTGCCCAAGTTACGGTATCCATCACCAACCTCAACGACAACCCCCCGGCGTTTGATATGACTGCCTACACCTTCAGCATACCCGAGAACCAAGCCGGGCCAGAGCTCATCGGCAGCGTCAGCGCCAGTGATGCTGATGCCGGCAGCGCCGCCCCGACCTACAGCGTGAGCGGTGATGACAGCAGCTTGTTCAGCATTGGCACTACCAGCGGCGTGCTCAGCTACATCGGCAACGGCGAGGACTTTGAGAGCATCTCCAACTACACCTTGACGGTGCAGGCAAGCGACACCGGTCCCAACGTCTTGTTCGCCACTGCCCAAGTTACGGTGTCCATCACCAACCTCAACGACAACACCCCGATATTCAGCACTTTTGCCTACACCTTCAGCATACCCGAGAACCAAGCCGGGTCAGTGCCCATCGGCACCGTCATCGCCACTGATGCTGATGGCGGCTCTCCGACCTACAGCGTGAGTGTTGGCGACAGCAGCTTGTTCAGCGTTGCTAACGCCAGCGGCGTAATCAGCTACATCGGTAGCGGCGAGGACTTCGAGGCGCACTCGGATGCTTACATCCTGACGGTACAGGCGAGCGACAGCGTCTTGTTCGCCACTGCCCAAGTCACGGTGGCCATTGAGAACCTCAATGACACCCCCCCGGCTTTTGATATGACTGCCTACACCTTCAGCATACCCGAGAACCAAGCCGGGTCAGTGCCCATCGGCACCGTCACCGCTACTGACGCCGACGGCGGCTCTCCGACCTACAGCGTGAGCGTTGGCGACAGCAGCTTGTTCAGGGTTGCTACCAATAGCGGCGTAATCAGCTACATCGGTAGCGGCGAGGACTTCGAGGCGCACTCGGATGCTTACATCCTGACGGTACAGGCGAGCGACAGCGTCTTGTTCGCCACTGCCCAAGTCACGGTGACCATTGAGAACCTCAATGACACCCCCCCGGCGTTTGATATGACTGCCTACACTTTCACCGTGGCTGAGAACCAATCTGGGGCGGCAAACCCAGAGGGCATTGGTAGCGTCATCGCCACCGATCCCGACGGTACCGCCGTGACCTACAGTCTGAACGTTGGCGACACGACGTTGTTCAGCATTGGCACCACCAGCGGCGTGCTCAGCTACATCGGTGCTGGTGAGGACTTTGAGAGCACCCCCGGCTACACCCTGACAGTGCAGGCAAGCGACGCTGGCCCCAGCGACTTGTTCGCCACTGCCCAAGTTACGGTGTCCATCACCAACCTCAACGACAACACCCCGATATTCAGCACTTTTGCCTACACCTTCAGCATACCCGAGAACCAAGCCGGGTCAGTGTCTATCGGCAGCGTCACCGCTACTGACGCCGACGGCGACACCCTGAGCTACAGCTTGCTCATCAGCGTTGGCAGCGATCGCTTCAGCATTGCTGCCACCAGCGGCACGCTTAGCTACATTGGCAATGGGGAGAACTTCGAGAGCGGTACCAGCTACGCTTTGAATGTACGGGTCAGCGGCGGCGGCGAAATGATGATGACGATGGTCACGGTCACAGTCACCGATGTTGAGGAAGCTCTGGTGTTTGCCCCGGCAAGCTACACTTTCACCGTGGCTGAGAACCAATCTGGGACGGCAACCCCAGTGGGCATTGGTAGCGTCATCGCCACCGATCCCGACGGTGCCGCCGTGGCCTACAGTCTGAACGTTGGCGACACGACGTTGTTCAGCATTGGCACTACCAGCGGCGTGCTCAGCTACATCGGTGCTGGCGAGGACTTTGAGAGCACCCCCGGCTACACCCTGACAGTGCAGGCAAGTGATAGCAGTACCCAAGTCGTGTTTGCTGCTGTTACGGTTACGGTAACCGATGTGCTCGAGGTAGTCGATCTTCATACCCAGATGATGCGCATGGCTTTAGCGCAGATCAGTCAGAATATCGGTGCGGGTGCCGTAGATTCTATCGGTGGTCGATTTGTGGCGGCACCGCAGGTAACTATTTCTGGGTATGCGCTGAAGGGATGGCAATACCGTCGGCTGACCCGCTGGATGCAGGAAGGTTACTGGCAGAGCATGGGTACTTGGGATGGGGTAGAGCGTGCGGTCTCTTGGGATGATATTAATTTGGACACCCAATGGAAGCAATTTAAGGACAAGCTGCTGAGCGGGACTTCGTTCCTAGTGTCACTGGGGGCGGCGGAAGGAGAGCGCCGCACCGGGCTGGAAGGCTGGAGTCTGTGGGGCAAGGGAAGGGTCAGTGGCTCTCGGTATGTTGACGGCGGCATCCAGCTCAGCAGTCGCTTGGTGTCGGGTTACCTAGGGGTGGATTATCAGGTCAGCGACAGGCTGTTGCTTGGGGTGGCGGTATCGCAAAGTCGCAGCGATGGGCGCTCGGAGATGGCCGCAGATGGCTCCAATCGCACTGCTATTGATACCGAATTGACCAGCGTGTACCCATACCTGCGGTGGCGCTCCAAGGACGGTTTTGATGCTTGGGGGGCGATTGGACGTGGTGCCGGGGAGGTTGAGGTCAGGGATGCGGTTCAGGAACCGCTCGTGGTTGATTTGGAGATGGACGCGGTGGTATTCGGTTTGGAGCAGAAGTTGGTAACGGTTGAGGGTGTACGGGTATCGCTCAAAGCGGATGGTTTCGCGGTGCAGTTGCAATCGGATAAGGCCTTTAGACTCAATGCCACCGATTCTGGATCGCATCGACTGCGAACGGCGTTGGCGTTGGCTGGGAGCCATCGTTGGTCGCCAAGTGGCAACGCCCGTTTCTTTGGTGGAGTAGAGTTAGGCGCACGTGTAGATGGTGGCGATGCCGTTGCAGGCCGGGGGTTGGATATGGGCATAAGCTTTGGGTACGCCAACCCCGATAAGGGCTTAGAGGCGCATTCGCAGGCGCGGTTCCTGATAGCGCACAGCAAAGAGTATAGCGATTGGGGGTTGGATGTGATCGTGGGCTTGCAACCGGTCGGGCACTTGGGTCGCGGGTTGGCGTTGGCGTTAGAGCCGGGTTGGGGGCAAGCGGCAACCGCTATTGGTAGCTTGTGGAAGGAAGGCGTCGCGTCTCTGAAGCCGTCGGTGGGTGGTGGTCGTGGGTTTATCCCCGATCGCACCCGATTCTCCGTCCGCTACGGCCTGCATTATCGCCGGGCATTGTGGTCGCCGTTCGCCGAAGCGGGAATGAAGCGGGATGCACTGTCGGTGCTGAAACTGGGTCTGCGAGTGAATACCCCACGATTGCAGGTGGAGGTGTTCGGCAATCAGGATCAAACCATCGGCATAAAGAGTTTGTTTAATTTTTGGTGAAGGCTACTTATAAACCATTTTGTATGAATGGATAAAGCTGATCGTAGGGGGGGCTTAGCGAAAAAACTGTCAAAGTCGAGGAAGCCATCATTCCCGTGGTGGGAGCCATTATTTGTTACGCCGCGGTATTTTTTACGCGGTTCAACATTTCCTGATACAGCGACAAGATTTGGCGGTTGATGATCGATTGCGCAAAAATCGTCTCGGTGAGCCGGCGCGCATTGTTGCCAAAGCGTTGGCGCAACGGCGCATTGAGGGCGAGGTGTTCCAGCGCCTCGGCGAGGGGTGCGACGGTGCGTGGTGGAACACGCAGCCCGGTCTCCTCGTGGATGCAGATCTCGCGGCAGCCGGGGACATCGGTAGCGACCAAGGGGCGGCCACAGGCGGCGGCTTCAAGCAGCGACACTGGCAACCCTTCGCCGTAAGACGGCAGCACCGCAATATGGGCATTGGCATATTCGGTCGCGATGGCCGTTGAAGGGCCTGCCACCTCTACCACCCCCTCACGCCGCCAAGCGGAAAGCGTCGCCTGCGGAATGGAGGTCGGGTTGGCGTCCACCGGCCCAACCAAGCGCACACGGATCGGTGCCCCTCTTGCGTGCAGTAAGCGGGCCGCAGCAACCAGTTCAAAGATGCCTTTGTTGCGCAGCATGCGGCTGACGCACAGTGCGATCACCTGTGGCTGCGGCTGCGGCTCGGGCGTTACCGTGAACCGGGTAATATCAACCCCAGCGCCAGGAATAAGCCTGATACGCTCGGCGATAACGCCAATGCTTTCCTGATACAGCCTGACGTCATCGGGGTTTTGCAAGATAGTGATATTATTCGGACGGTTCATCAGCTGCCGTTGAATGCCGCTGATCAGCGGGCGACCGAGGCGCGCCAACAGGCTCTGTGAGGTGAACATAAACCCCAAGCCAGCGACCGCATTGACGACCGCTGGCACTGCGGCTTGTTTAGCGGCGATGCTGCCGTAGAGGATCGGTTTCAGCGCCACATGATGCACTAGGTCGGGTTGGCGTCGCCGATACAGCGCGGTGATCTGGCGCATCGTGTTAATATCAGCCAGCGGATTGGCACCGCTGCGCTGCATGGTAATCGCTTCAACTTGCAGGCCAGCGGAGGTTATTGTGTCGGCGTGCTGATTGATCTGGGTAGCCACGACAACCTCGGCGCCAGCGCTACGTGCGGCGATGCCAAGCGCTAAGCGGTGAGAGCAAAAGTACCAGTCTTCACTGACCAAGTAGATGATTTTGACTCCTGCAAGGCTCATGTCCAGTGATCCAACCATGCCTGCAGTTGCAACACCCCCCACATCCCGTGCTGGTAATTGCCCTTGCCATCAACAAATCGTTGCCACCTGTCAGCGACGACCAATGGCTCGAAAATCCCTTGTGCACGGATGCGATCAAGGTTCAACAAATCCCTCGCCCAGTCATGCAGCGGCCCCCGCAGCCAGTTGTCGAGCGGTACCGCAAAGCCGGCCTTTGGGCGATTGACCAACGCTTGCGGCAGATGACGGTAACACACCTCACGCAATAGCCACTTGGTGGTTGAGCCGCGTAAGCGCAGCGCTTGCGGCAGCCTCCAGGCAAACTCGACCAAGCGATGGTCGAGCAGCGGCACCCTGACTTCAAGGCTTACCGCCATACTGGCGCGATCGACCTTGGTCAGAATATCGTCCGGCAGATAGGTGACCGTATCAAGAAATGCCATGCGTTCGGTGAAATCGCTAATGCATGCGGCCTGTTGCCAGACCTCGGCGGCGCTTTCACTTGCGCCGATGACCAGTGACTGCGGGTCTTCCCATTGACTGACCAAGCGGCGGTAGATCGCATTTGCATCGGGTTGTCGGAGTCCCGCTGCCAGTTTATGCAGCTTGTCCCCCAACTGACGCGGGCGGCGCGCCGCCGGGATCAGCTTTGCCAGCCGCTCCCAGTTGGCGATCGACAGGCTTTCAGCCGCACTCGCGTACAATCTGCGGCGCCAGTTGGGCATGTTCGCCATGCGGCGCCAGAGCGCGCTGGCGATCGCATAGCGGTTATAGCCAAGAAAGACCTCATCGCCGCCATCCCCCGACAACGCCACGGTGACATGCTGGCGCGCCAGCCGTGACAACAGGTAGGTCGGCAGCGCCGATGAGTCGGCGAACGGTTCGTCGTACCACAATGGCAGCTGTGGGATCAGATCGAGGATGTCGCTGGCCGAGACACGGAACTCGGTGTGCCGGCTACCAATATGCGTGGCGACCGCACGCGCGGCGCTGGCCTCGTCATAGGCGGCGTCAGCAAAACCAATCGTGAAAGTCTGGATGCGCTCAGTGCTTTCTGCCTGCATCAACGCAGCGACGGTTGATGAGTCAATACCGCCAGAGAGCAAGGCCCCGTAAGGCACATCGGCCAGCATCTGGCGGCGCACGGTGTCGCGCATCAAGGTCTCGGCGGCATCAACCGCATCGGTCGGCGCGAGCGCCTGCTGCGGTTGATGCGCCACGTCCCACATCGTCCAGTAGTACTGTAACTCAGGTGGTTTGTTTGGTGCCAGCGACAGCAGTGCGCCGGGGGGCAACTTGCTTATCTGCTGATAAATCGACAGCGGTGCTGGAATATAGTTGAAGCGCGTGAAAGCAAGTACTGCGGCGCGATCGATTTGCGGCTGCCAAGGTTCAAATGCGCGGAGTGCTTTAATTTCAGAGGCGAAAATGAAAAACTCTGGTAGTAAGCCGTAATACAGCGGTTTTATTCCCAGACGATCGCGCACCAACCACAGTCGCCGCTGCTCACGATCCCACAGCGCGATGGCAAACATGCCGTTCAGCCGCTTGAGCGTATTCGCGATGCCGAAGTGGCTGAACGCTTCCAACAGCACTTCGGTATCCGAACTGCCGTGAAAGGCAACCCCTTGCCCGATAAGCTCGCTGCGTAGCTCAAGGTAGTTGTAGATTTCGCCGTTATAGCTAATGACATAGCGTTGATCAGCGGAAACCATCGGTTGATCCCCGCCAGGGCCAAGGTCGATGATCGCCAGCCGGCGAAAGCCAAGCGCAACGCCGTTGTCGGTGTCGAGCCATTGCCCACCGCTATCGGGACCGCGATGAATCAGTGCATCGCTCATACGCTGCATTTGATGCGCCAGTTGTTCGGCGTCAAGCCGTTGCCGCAGATCCATCACGCCGCTAATGCCGCACATTCAACAATCGCTTACCGGGGCGCTGCTTGGAGGCACTTATGGGAGGCCATCGAATTGAGTCGGCTCTATTGACTAGGCGTCAATGCAGCATTCCAAAATGGACAGCCGTATGCGCCGCTGGAAAGCTGCTATCAAGCGCTTTATAATTCTGTTTGAGATTGTGGTCAGTGGCTAGTGGCTGGAAAATAATCGCTGTACTGGCGTGCAGTGTCAGGGATGGCTCCCTTTACGCTCCCCCTACGCCGTCTTGTCAAGGGGCACAAAAAACATCTTGATAAGCCGCCCCTCTGTCATTCCCGCGCAAGCGGGAATTCAACCCTCCCCCAAGCCCTTGCCACTCTCCCTCCCGCGGCGGGCGCTATTCATTCTCGCGGCGGAGCCGCCCCGCGCGATGCGCATTAACTAGGAGTATTGGGGATGAGCATTCATACTGAAATTGCACTGCTGCAGAACAGGCATACCAAGATCATCGCCACTCTCGGCCCGGCCTCCGCCGATCGCGATACTATAGCGGCGCTGATCGAGGCTGGCGTCAATGTTTTTCGGCTGAACATGTCGCACGGTTCCCATGCGATGCACCGCACGTTGTTTCAGCATATACGCGACACCAGCACGGCACTCGACCGCACCGTCGGCATCCTCGCCGACCTGTGCGGTCCGAAGATTCGCGTCGGCGAATTTCGTGATGGGGGCATTAAATTGATCGCCGGGGAATCCGTTGTCGTAACGACCGAGAACTGCGTTGGCGGCCCACGCCTGATACCGTCGCAATATCAAGGGCTGGCTGATGATACTGCCCCTGGTGATCGTATTTTATTCGCTGACGGCGAGATCGAGCTGCGCGCTGACACAGTCACCGGGAAAAATATCGAGTGTACGGTGATCCAGGGAGGCGAGCTGAAAGATCGCAAAGGCATCAACCTCCCTGGAGCAGCCCTGTCCATTCCCTGCCTTACCGACAAAGATCGTCTCGATGCTGGATTTATGCTTGATCTGGGGGTGGACTTCATCGCCTTATCGTTTGTACTGCAAGCCGCTGATGTGGTGGCATTGCGTACACTGATCGATAGCCATCCGGGCGATGCGGCGATCATCGCCAAAATTGAACGCTTTGGGGCGTTGAGTGAAATCGATGCGATCTTGGATGCCGCCGATGGGATTATGGTCGCACGTGGTGATTTGGGGGTAGAGCTGCCACCAGAGCAGGTGCCGATCATACAGCAAGATCTGGTGCAGCGCGCCCGGATCAAAAACAAACCGGTGATCATTGCCACCCAAATGCTGGAATCGATGATCGAAAAAGCACGCCCAACCCGTGCCGAAGTCAGCGATGTGAGCCATGCGGTGATGAGTGGCGCAGATGCGATCATGCTTTCTGCTGAAACCGCATCGGGTGCTTATCCCCTGCTGACAGTGGATATGATGAACCGCATTGCCCAGCAGGCCGAGGGGTTTTTGTGGCAGGAGGGCGCATTTGGTCAGCTGACCAGCCGTTCCACGCAACCACCGTTGTTGTTTGGCGATGCGTTAGCGAACGCTACTGCCAGCCTGTCACGGGATTTGTTAGCGCGTGCGATATTTGTCATTTCGATGAGCGGCATGTCAGCAACGTCCACCTGCTCTGCCCGCCCCAGCGCGCCAGTGGTGACGATCTCCTCCCACAGTGCCATTTGTCGCCGCAACACCATCATTTGGGGTGCTATCCCCTATCTTGCGCAAACGGCGGAATTGGATGACACGGTTGCGTTGGCGCGCCGCTTGGCGCACGAGTTGAACCTCGCGAGCGAGAGTGATTATGTGCTGTTGGTGCAAGGATTCAGCGCCAAACCCGAGCATAACGTCCCCTCGGTAAGCGTTTTGAGTATCACCTGAGCCTTTATCAAAGGGAGAATGACCGCCGCTTTGAAGGGCTTATCTTGCGGGGCTTGTCTATTGGGGGAAGGGTTACAAACCAACGGCTTACGTTACAGGCGAGCGTACCATCTTCCCTCACCCATCCCCCATCCCCCATCCCATTGATGGTTTTTCGGGGGTTTCTTGCGTTATTCCCGCAGCGGGGATTGCTGCTTGCTGAACCGCTTCAACCTGCACCTCTGCGAGAGTAGCATCTGTGGCATCAGCCCATGCCTCTGCTGTAACTGTGCCGGCGAGTGCTTGAGCGCGGGCGGTGCTTTCAGGTTTGCCGTGTAGCAGTAATGTGCCAGTCGTTAACTTTGCTGCGCGTCAGTTACCGCGCAAGCCGGGTTCAGGAGCTGCTGTCGGCGAGCGCTGGGTCATCTGGTGGAGTTGTATCGGTTTCTGGATTTTCCACCAGTACCCGGACGCGCTGCTCTGCGGTGGAAAGCATTGTCTGACAGCGGCGGTTGATTTCGATCCCACGCTCAAACGCTTGCAATGATTCTTCCAACGGCAAATCTCCTGCCTCCATGCGCTCTACAATTGCCTCAAGCTCTTTGATCGATTGCTCAAAGTTTGGTTTTTGCGCCTCGCTGCTCATATTCAGTTGTTGTTAACTCCAGTTGGTGCATGAATCAGTGGGTGATGGCGGACTGATGCTCGTCTCCAGTGTTTTTTATCTCAACCGGCGATGGTAGCGATGCCGATGCCAATGATGCTTTATCAACCTCTTTTGGTTTTGGTATTTCGATCAAAGCGTCGGCTAGCACCTGCTCGATCCAAGTGACGGTACGGATATCAAGCCCCTCTTTGACGTTATCTGGAATCTCGACTAGGTCGCGGGCATTCTCCTCCGGAATCAGCACCACCGAGATACCCCCACGACGCGCAGCCAGTAATTTTTCCTTCAAACCGCCGATCGGTAGTATTTCACCTCGCAGCGTGATTTCGCCAGTCATCGCCACGTTCGCACGCACTGGAATGCCGCTCAATGCGGATACCATTGCGGTACACATGCTAATCCCGGCGCTGGGGCCATCCTTTGGGGTTGCACCCTCTGGGACATGGATATGGAGGTCATTGTTCTGGTAGAACTCGGTATCGATGCCGAGCGCCAATGAGCGACTGCGCACCACGGTAATCGCCGCCTGTATCGATTCCTGCATGACGTTACCCAGTTGACCGGTATAGGTGGGCTTCCCTTTGCCAGGGATAACGGCGACTTCAATCGACAACAGATCCCCACCAAACTCAGTCCATGCAAGCCCGTTCACCTGACCGATACGATCTTCTTCTTCGGCACGTTTGAAGCGATAGCGGCGTACCCCGATGTACTTTTCCAGATGCTCGGAGTCAACCAACACGTTGCTGCGTGCTTTTTTGGCTTTCGGCTGGCCTTTTTTACGGAGGATTCTCTCCGCAGAAACGAATTCACGCACGATTTTGCGGCCTATTTTGGCCAGCTCGCGATCGATATTGCGCACCCCGGCCTCGTGCGTGTAGTGGCGGATAATATCTAGGATAGCGCCTTCAGTGAGTGTCAACTCACCGTCTTTGATCCCGCATTTTTTGCGCTGTTTGGGCTCAAGGTAACGTAGCGCAATGTTCAGCTTCTCGTCCTCGGTATAGCCAGACAGGCGAATCACCTCCATGCGATCGATCAGCGCGTGCGGGATATCCATCGTATTGGCGGTGGCTACAAACATGACGTCTGAGAGATCGTAATCCACCTCAAGGTAATGATCATTGAAGCGGTGATTCTGCTCTGGATCGAGTACCTCAAGCAAAGCCGACGCCGGATCGCCACGAAAATCCATTGCCATCTTGTCGATCTCGTCGAGTAAAAACAGCGGGTTACGCACGCCGGTTTTACTGATGTTCTGGATGATCTTGCCCGGTAATGAGCCAATATAGGTGCGCCGGTGCCCGCGGATCTCGGCCTCGTCGCGCACCCCTCCGAGCGAGACGCGCACAAATTTTCTGTGTGTTGCGCGGGCGATCGACTGACCAAGGGAGGTTTTACCAACCCCAGGTGGACCTACCAGACACAAGATCGGGCCGTTGAGTTTACGTACCCGGCTTTGTACCGCCAAATACTCAAGGATGCGCTCTTTGACTTTTTCCAACCCATAGTGGTCGGCTTCAAGCACTGCTTCTGCGGCATCGATGTCATAATGCAATCGGGAACGTTTCTTCCACGGTACCGCCAGCAGCCAATCGAGGTAGTTACGCACCACCGTCGCCTCAGCCGACATAGGCGACATCATCTTCAGCTTACCCAATTCGGATACGCACTTTTTCTCTACACTATCAGGCATACCGGCTTGTTTGATGCGCTCGGATAGATCCTCTACTTCATTTTGTGACTCGTCGCTATCGCCAAGCTCTTTGTGAATCGCCTTAATTTGCTCGTTCAGATAGTACTCGCGCTGGCTCTTCTCCATTTGCTGTTTGACGCGTCCGCGAATGCGTTTATCGATCTGTATCAGGCTAAGCTCCAACTCAATACATGAGAGCAGCTCTTTAAACCGTTCGTTGACGTCGCTGGTGGCCAAGATGCGCTGTTTTTGTTCAATTTTTATGCTTATATGAGCCGCTATGGTGTCAACTATACGGCTGGGTTCTTCAATATTTTTCAGCGATGCGGTAATTTCAGAAGGGACTTTTTCGCTCAGCTTGACATAGTGAGCAAAGCGCTCATGCGTGATTTCCACCAGTTTATCCAGTTGTTCCTGGTCGCCAATAATATCCGGTAACAGAGTGTATTCAGCTAACAGGCAGTCTTCTTCTTCGATAAACGTGTCGACTTCAACCCGCTGACCGCCAGCTACCAGTACCTTAACTGTATCATCCGGCAGCTTCAGCAGCTGCAGAATGCTCGATATAGCCCCGATGGAATAGATATCTTTTACTCCCGGGTTGTCATCATTGGCGTCTTTCTGGGTCAACAGCAAGACCTTTTTGTCGGTTTTCATAGCCCGCTTGAGGGCGTTGATGGAAGGCAGGCGCCCGACAAACAGGGGAACGACCATATGGGGATAAACGACAACATCGCGCAGCGGCAGCACTGGTATCATGGGTCGGCCTTTATGATGAGAGTTTTACGGTATAGCGAAGTTTGTGCGCTGGAGGGTGTGTTGGCAAGTTTTTCAGCGGCGCTTCTGGTTATGCGTTACGCCAATGTGTCCCTCTCTGTTCCTAGGGGGAACCTCGAAAACCTCAACGGGATAAGGTTTGGGGGGAGGGACATGATTGTATGTAACGTAAGTCATTGATTTATAATCATTCAAACAATAGATAAGCCCCGCAGGATACCTCGCTCGCATTAATCATACTGGCTTTATCAATATAGTAGCGAACACTGCATATTTCAACTGACGGTGGCTATAATAGCACGCCATGCATCCTCTTTAAGAAGAGCCGAACCGCAAGCACAGCGTACTTTGATGCGGCTGGGAGGGTACCCTCGTGGTGTTATATTGTGGGAAGGGTAGATCCTCATGCTACTTGAAGATGCAGGAAATCGGCAAATTCAGAAATGTCCCCTAGGGGACATTTTAGCTTTGTGTTGACACTCTATATTATGCTCTTGTTTCCACGTTGTGAACGCAGCCTTTCCAGAGCGCCAAGCTGCGCAAAATACACGGTGCCGACAGTGCCAAGACCGTGCTGGGGATAGGGGCTTGGGGGAAGAGGGCATCGTTTTATTTTTAATCAGGAGCGGCTGCGGCGCGCCGTTCGCTGACCTCTCGATCCAGTCAACGGCACCATAAAATAATTGCTGAAAGAGGCATTGCCCTAATATAACACTCTTTTCTACAAAGTTTCCTTAGCAGCCAAGCATGGCTTGGCTGTTGAGGATAAAATATTCAAGATCCCAGAGACACCGCTAGAAGTATTACTTAGAGCGCCAAGCTGCGCAAAATGCACGGTGCCGACAGTGCCAAGCCTCCTCGTCCCTCCCCCAGAGGGAGAGGGGGAGCTCCCACGCACAGTTTGGGAACGCGTTCAATCACGCATCTTGAAGGATTACAAGTATATTATTCCATAGGGGATCTCGAAAAACCTCCATTTCAGGGTTCTTTGAGGCTCCTAGGGATATTAAGTCGCTGCAATGACGGGTGTACTTGGCTTTGCTGTGGCGCAAAAGCGCTAATCGCAAGCCCCTCAACACATCACTCTCAGAAAGGACGTACAGCCATGCAAATTGTCACGCAATACCCTGTGAATACGTTTTGTTGGATCGATCTCGCGACTTCCGATATAGACCAAGCAAAGTCATTCTATAGCGGATTATTCGGTTGGGAATACGAAGACTTATCAGCCGGTGATGGCTTCTTGTATAGCATGTGTCGCTATCGTGAGCAGCGTGTGTGCGCGATGTTCGGTATGAATGAAAGCATGATCAATCAACGCGTACCATCGCACTGGAGCAGCTATGTCAGTGTCAGCGATGTGGATGCGAAGGTTGCCAAAGCCAAGATTCTTGGCGCTAAAGTCCCGATGGTGTGCACTGTAATGGACTCCGGCAGGATGGCCAAAGTTCAGGATCCGATGGGCGCTTGGTTCAGCCTGTGGCAACCACGCAACCATAGCGGCGCGGCTCTCGTGAACCAGCCCAACACTTGGTGTTGGAACGAGTTGTCGGTTTACCATAGCCAACCTGCGCTTGCGTTTTACAACAAGCTGCTCGATTGGCGTGGGGAAACGCGACCGTCCGGCACCGACGGCTCGTATATTACCATTTACAATAACGAGCGGATGGTGGGCGGCATGCTCACCATCAACCCCGATTGGGTTGAGATGCCAGTGCATTGGGAGGTGTACTTTGCGGTCACCGATTGCGCCGCCGCAACCCACCGGGCGACCGAACTCGGTGCCAGAGTGTTGGTAGCCAACAAGCAGGTCGCCGAGATCGGAGTGCTTTCTGTGTTACAGGATCCAACGCAGGGTACATTCACCATTATCGCCTTGGAACAAGCCGATCCGCCGCCCGGCTATTGAGCGTTATTCAGCAGCGGCTGTTGCAGCGCATGCGCCAAGATGAGTAGCCAAGCTCTTACGATCCACAAGTGAAACTTGTATGCTGGCTTTTAGCATTCAACGGGGACATTGAAAAACCTAAGCGGAATGGAGGAGGTGAGGGGAGAGGCATCATCACCTGTAACGTAAGCCCTCCATAGATCTGTTATGGATTTATAACCCTTTCCCCAACCCCTACCCCCAGCAAGGCATTGGCTCTGACGTGGTGCCGTGTATTTCGCACAGCTTGGCGCTGCAGTTAGAGCATAATAAGAATAACGCCTTCCTGCATCTTCAAGTAGCAAGAGTATAAACGTCTCTTATGCCCTCCCTTAACCGCTGCGTCTCGCGATCCGCTGATAGCAGCGCTTAAGCCCCCCCCATTTGTTGTTGCACCGGGGGCTCAACGGACTATACCACGAGGAACCTTATGAGCGTATGCCCTGTTTGCGATGCAACCATCGCTTTGGCGGTCGACACCGTTATCGGCGAACTGCTGGAATGTCCGGACTGCGGTTCGGAGCTTGAAGTCACCGCGCTGGATCCCGTTGTATTGATCGAAGCCCCAGAGGCCGAAGAGGACTGGGGTGAATGAGGATAGGCTTTCTGCACTCGCTGATCCGTAAAGAAGAAAAGCTTCTCATTGAGGCCTTCAGGCGGCGTGGCGTCGAACTGGTCATGCTCGATGACCGGAGGCTGATTTTCGACCTCGACTCGGCACCGCCGGTTGATCGGGTGCTGGCCCGCTGCATCAATCACTCGCGGGCGCTGTACAGTTTGCGCTTGTTGGAAAGTAGCGGCATTCACTGCATCAACGCGTCTGAAGTCGTACGCGTGTGCGGAGACAAGATTCTGACCTCACTGGCGCTCAAAGAGGCTGGGGTGCGTCACCCGCCGTTGCGCCTCGCGTTCACAGAGGAGTCAGCGCTTGCGGCGATTGAAGCGTTGGGCTACCCGGTAGTGCTGAAACCAACCGTGGGATCATGGGGGCGCTTGTTGTCAAAGGTCAATGATCGCGAAGCCGCGGAATCCCTGCTGGAGCACAAGTCCATCCTAGGCAGTTACCATCATTCGATTTTCTACATCCAGAAATACATTGAAAAGCAAGGCAGAGACATACGCAGTTTTGTCGTGGGGGGTGAGTGCATTGCCGCTATTTACCGCAGTTCGCCACACTGGATCACTAATACCGCACGCGGCGCTGTGGCCTCCGGCTGCCCCGTAACCGATGAACTGCGCGAGGTTTCGCTTGCTGCGGCGAAAGCCGTTGGCGGTGGGATTTTAGCGGTGGATGTGTTTGAAACTGAGCAGGGCCTGTGGGTCAACGAGGTCAACGACACAATGGAATTTCGTAACAGCATCAACACCACTGGGGTGGACATTCCAACACGCATGGTGGCGTATGTTTTGCAGCACTTCGCATGATATACACCGCGCTTGCCTGTGGTCTCTCACGTCAGATGAAAGGCAGGCGCTGCAGCTAGCGGGTGGTGGCGCTTTGGCGTTTGAAGCAAAACCTGATACCCACTTTACTCATTGAAGCGCATCCCCCCGGTGTGTTGGCAGCGGTTCACGAGGTTGCTGGTCCAACCACTGCATAAAAGCCATGGGATCGTGGACTTTGTGTACCGCAATCTGCTCTATCATTGCTTTAATCTCGGTTGGCAGGACTTGTCGGTCGTATGCGTAAGCTGTTTTTTGCAGCGGAAACTTGATTAGCAGCGGTATATTCTCCAACCGCTTATCAGGTGGTTTTCTCCATCGATGGTCAGAGCCAATGATGATAGTTGAAGTATCCCAAATACCTTTTTCTTTCATGTGATTCATTATACGGCCTAGAAAGTCATCCACTAATTGGACATTATTTAAATAAAGTTTGATACGGTCATCGCTTATTTTTAACAAAATGTTCATATAGTATTTCATTAATTCAGCATCCCATATTGACGGAGGATGAGGAATAGAATCATGAATGTAGATAAAATCAATAGCACTGCTGCTCAAAGCAGCTAATGTGCTCTTTTCAATTCTCTGGTGGCGGTATATCGTATTGATTGCGCGATAATAAGGAATGATACTACGCATTAGTTTTTTTAAATGCTCAGTCAAACTATTTGGTTTTTCAGAAGATAAACAATAAGATGTTACATGATTAAATATTTCGCAATAACGGTGATACCATCCTATAATGGCAATATTCTGATTGTTATTTTTCAGCTTATTAAATATTGTATCAGACTCTGACCACAGTGCCTTTTTTTTATTGGGGTATGTCAGTTCTATATCTGGGAAAGGAGATGCAAATGGTCTTATCTCTACATTTTTCCCGATAGTTATTGATGGTATGGCTTGTGCTGTAAAATCCCACATATTCTTAACGTTCTTGAAAAACAACGCATTTTGTTTGATATGTTCAAAGTTCTTTAAATTTATACTCTCCATTTTTTCTGCATAGCCTTTAATGAATATTCGATAATCCAGTTCGTCAAAAATAATATAGATAGTCTTCGGTGCAGTTGTTATACTATTTTCAAGATGTGTTTTTTGATGCAGATAGGGAGGATTTATTAATAAGGGTGGGGTGTTGATAGCGATATAAAATAAGTTAAGTAAGGCGAAAGGTGAAAATATCAGAAGGAATATGTACACCATTGATATTAGATATTTTCGAAAAAGAAATAGTAAGAAAAATATTGCACTGATTATCAATATAGTCCATAGATAATGATCGGTTGCCCATGAAAGAATTTCTGCTACTGGAAATTTATTATGAATCACTCTTATTTCATCAAATATAATTAATAAAGATCCTCCGAATGGTAATAAAATAATCAGTCGCCATAAGAATTTATCAGTAGCACGAAACAATCTTAATGTTAAAATAAACAATATAGCGAATAAGAAAAGAAGTACAGCCGCAGATAGCCAATTATGCCAAGTGACTGTGGGTAGGAAGTAATCTGGTTCAGAATAAATAAGTTCCAACCAAGTTTTTGCTAGTATTAAATTGGCCAGAGACAGCGAGACCAAGATATCGCCAAGCCAGCCTGTTTTTCCAGTTTTTACTTTAAGTTCGAGCATACCAGTAAAGGCGGCGCCCGGTTTCACTGATGGTTGCGGATTTCATTATTCTTGCCTGATGTTTTAGAATTGTCTCAAATGTTTTTTGCGTATAGCGTGGAAAAATATCGTCCCGTAAAAGCAGCAGCTGCTGCACCATCGGATCGGCTTTAGGGACAAACTCAATCACGCCATTTTCAGCAAAACCGACGATATTAGAAATCACCCACTCTAAGGGGATGTTCTTGCCGATCGCAAGGTGATGTACCAATGCCAAGGCAAGTACTGCGTCTGCCTTCACTCTGCTTTTCAGACTTTTCCTTTCTGTACCGTTCCAACCCTGCGCGGGTGATGGATTGGTCATATCCATGACCAGCGGCGTGAGATTCAGGTTTTCTTGCTTAGCCCTGAGGTAGCACTTTTCTACCGCCATCGTGTCGCAGTCAAGACCAACAACCGATGCCACTCCGTTATCAATAGCCAACGCTGCGTAATCACCGGTATTGCAGCCCAGATCGCATAGCCTTGCTGGTTTCAGTTGTTGGCAAAAATCGGCGATAAACCCTTGTTTGGTTCTTTCTTCTTGGCTTTTATACGGAGTACTGTATGCATAATCAGACCAATCAGAATTATCTACGGGTGGCGGAGTCAGTTTCTCTATCCATTTTCTCATATTTTGCAAAATGAATATCAGCTTTTTCTTATCAAAAGAGATTTGAGCAGCTTTTCCTTTGCTGCTTTCTTTTTTACGTGCTGAGATTAATAATTTTGCTTGTAAAACAACATTGATAAAAACATTAGGTGAAAATTTTTTTGATAATGGAATTAATCTATTCAACTCGCTAGTTGGGATCCCTTCAAGACTGCCTTTATACCAATTATTATGCGCCACCCGCGATAAAACACGTAGCAATAAAGGATTCAGAAATTGATCACAAAATTGCTGATGAGAGCCCCATGTTTCTCCTGTGCGGTAACGCCGGAAAGACAAATGATCAATAAATACAGCGGCATGCCCATTGAATTGTATATTATACGCCGATGCATCGGATAACATGACATTGTGCTGTAGTGCATTCAAATAGATATCCAATTGAAGCAACGCAGCATCATAAAGCGCATTAAAGCACCACTCATAAGGGTACGATATGAAAGAAAGCTTCGGATGCTCTAATATAAAGGCAGGAGAAATCGACGTTCCAGAGGCAGAAACACTGGGCAGCGATTCATGATCAGCAATTCGGTAAGGGTGTAGCTTTTGTTTCTTTACCAGCGTGTCCAGCAATCCACTGTTATGCACAAATTGAAAATCGTCTGCCGCAACTGGCATCACTGTTCTATAAACACGCTCCGAGCAGTAATAAATATGACCGCTCGGATCTCTGAAAGAACCACATTCTCTTTCTATATCTATTGGGGACATCGAAAGCCCTAAACGGGATGGAGGGGGGAGGGAAAGGGTATCATCGCCTGTAACCTAAGCCATTGATTTATAAACCTTCCTCCAATAGACAAGCCCCGCAGGGTACTTCGAAAAGATGGCGAAGCTGGTTTTCCGGGGTACCCCATTGCGTTATACGTCAGATGGAAAACAAATTAATCTTCAGATTTATTGGTTGATGTTTTTTCTTTATCATGTTCAGCTTCAGAAGCTATTTCCTTTTTTAATCCAAGGAAACGTTTAATTTTATCCATAAACAATCGCCATGTCAGCCATAAGCCTGCCAAGCCAGCGAGCAACCCTTGCAATAAAATACTTCCAGTGGCTGGATCAAAATAAGCAAATGCGCTGTGGCTTAAAGAAAGTAAAGCAATAAGAAGAATTATATTATTCATAATCAGGCCTTGCTGTATTAGTTGTTGTCGGGTATCGGATGTTAACTGCCTGATACTCGACAGCTAGGTACTCCGATAATACCTCACCTGCCAGTAACAAGCGGTGACTATTATACGGTAGCCTTTGATGGTTTTACAATAAGTCATCCGCAGCTATCTTTGTGTTCCAGTACGAAAAATAATATCCATGAATATCAGCACTTTACGAATTCATCATCGACGTTAATAATAGCCAAAACAGGATCAATTGGGCATTTTGCGAGATCATCAACCTTCAATCGATACGGAACACCTGTTGGGTATCGGGGGGTTGCTTGTCACATCCTGCATGATAATATGGTTTTTTTTGAAGCTCCCCAGTATCAGATTTCGATGACTGCATCCGCTATTACCCCACCAGATCCTGAAATAGGCGCAGCGCCGGCGGCAGTGCTGCGGGTGGTGACTGCCACTGGTTTGTTTGATGGTCACGATGCCGCGATCAACGTCATGCGGCGTATTCTGCAAAGTACCGGTGCCGAAGTGATCCACCTTGGGCATAACCGTTCAGTGGAGGAGATCGTCAGCGCCGCGTTGCAGGAAGATGCGCAAGCGGTTGCGGTCAGTTCTTATCAAGGCGGGCACTTGGAGTATTTCCGCTACTTGGTGGAGCGGCTGCGCGCCGTCGGGTGCGGTCATGTGCAAGTGTTTGGCGGCGGCGGCGGGGTGATCACGGCGGAAGAGATCGATGCCTTGCATGGCTACGGAGTGGCCCGGATTTACTCTCCCGCAGACGGTCAGCGGCTGGGGTTGCGCGGCATGATAGACGATATGCGGCAGCGTTGTGATCGCGGGCGGCAGGCACCGATCCCATTGGCGGAGTCCTCGCTGGATGCGCTGCGAGACGGTGATCGGCGCCTGTTGGCGCAGTGGCTGAGCGCCATCAGCGAAGGGCGATGCGATGCCGCCTCTGCTGCGCGCATCGCTGCGCGGGCAGCCGCCCACCAGAGTCCGCCTGTGATCGGTATTACCGGTACTGGCGGTGCCGGCAAATCTTCACTGACCGATGAACTGATACGGCGCTTTATCCTAGATCACGATCACCGGCTGGACATTGCGATACTCGCGGTGGATCCATCGCGGCGGCGCAGCGGCGGCGCTTTGCTTGGTGATCGCATCCGCATGAACGCGATCACCGGCGAGCAGATATTCATGCGCTCACTGGCGACCCGCACCGCCGGCGGTGAGATCCCAGAGCAGTTGGCTTTGATGATCGCCGTGACCCGATTAGCCGGTTTTGATGTGATCATCGTTGAAACTTCCGGGATCGGGCAGGGCGACGCCGCCATTGCGCCATTGGTTGATCTGCCGGTTTATGTAATGACGCCGGAGTTTGGTGCCCCCAGCCAGTTGGAGAAGATCGACATGCTGGATTTTGCCGCCGTGGTCGCGATCAATAAGTTTGACCGCCCAGGCGCGGACGATGCGCTGCACGACGTACGCAAACAGATGGTGCGCAACCGGGAGGCATTCAACGTCCCCGCCAAACAAATGCCGGTATTTGGCACGATAGCGTCTCGCTTTAACGACCACGGCGTCACCGCCTTGTACCATGCGATCGTGGATAAACTGCGCGAGCGCGGGTTGGTGCCATGGCCGTGCGGTCAGCTCGCCCGCCTGCCCGGTTGCTACTCCAGCGCTGCTGAGGCGATCGTGCCGGTGGCTCGTTCGCGCTACCTGGCCGAAATCGCCAACGCCGTGCGAAGCTACCATCAAGAGGCGCAAAGCCAGGCGCAATTGGCGCGTGAATGCGGGCAATTGCGCGCCAGTTACGCCCTGCTCGAACACCACGGCTTTGATCAGACAGCGGTGCTCAGCGCGTTGATCGCTGAGCGCGAGCGCGCCCTGCATGAGCACTCGCGGAGATTATTGGAACAATGGCCAGCATTGCGCGAACGGTATGGCGGCGAGGCATTGCAAGCGGGGGGGCATGGTCACACAGTCAGCGCGCCACTCAAATACACGACCTTAAGCGGCAGTGAAATACCCCGGATCGCATTGCCGCGATATGTCGACGACGGCGATACCTTGCGGTTTCTGCTGGAGGAAAACCTACCCGGGCATTTCCCGTTCACCGCCGGGGTATTTGCGCTCAAGCGCGCCGGTGAGGCACCATCGCGGATGTTTGCTGGCGAAGGCGATGCGCAGCGCACCAACAACCGCTTTAAGTTGCTATCTAGGCATTCCGCGGCGAAGCGGCTGTCAACGGCTTTTGATTCGGTCACTCTGTACGGTTTCGATCCCGATCAGCGTCCCGACATTTACGGGAAAATCGGTAACTCTGGGGTATCCATCGCGACCCTGGATGACATGAAAACGCTGTACCACGGCTTTGACTTGTGCGCACCGACGACTTCGGTCTCGATGACCATCAACGGCCCGGCACCAACGATACTGGCGATGTTTCTGAATACCACGATCGACCAGCAGCTTGATTATTTCGTGCAGGCACACGAGCGCACGCCGGACGTCGACGAAGCCGAAGCGTTACGCGCTGCCGCGCTCGCCCGTGTGCGCGGCACCGTGCAGGCTGATATTCTCAAGGAGGATCAGGGGCAGAACACCTGTATTTTCTCCACCGAGTTTTCATTGCGCGTCATGGGTGATATGCAGCAATGGTTTATTGACCATCAGGTACGCAATTTTTATTCGGTTTCAATCTCGGGTTATCACATCGCCGAAGCCGGCGCCAACCCGATCACCCAGCTCGCGTTCACCCTTGCCAATGGTTTCACCTATGTCGAAAACTACTTAGCGCGAGGCATGGCGGTGGATGATTTCGCGCCGCATCTGTCGTTTTTCTTCTCCAATGGGATGGACCCCGAATACGCCGTTATCGGGCGGGTTGCGCGCCGCATCTGGGCGATTGCAATGCGCGACTGCTACCATGCCAACGCACGCTCGCAGAAACTTAAATACCACATCCAGACCTCAGGCCGATCGCTGCATGCACAGGAAATCGACTTCAACGATATCCGCACCACCTTACAAGCCTTGATCGCGACTTACGACCACTGCAACAGCCTGCACACCAACGCTTTTGATGAAGCGATTACGACCCCCACCGATGCTTCAGTACGGCGCGCGTTGGCGATCCAGTTGATCATCAACGAAGAATGGGGGCTGGCGAAGACCGAAAACCCGCACCAGGGCGCATTTATCATTGAGGCATTAACCGATCAGGTGGAAGAAGCGGTATTGCAGGAGTTCGATCGCCTGACCGCCCGCGGCGGCGTACTGGGCGCGATGGAGAGCGGTTATCAGCGCAGCCGCATACAGGATCAGTCCATCGAATACGAACGCCGCAAACACGACGGCAGCTTACCGATCATCGGCGTCAACACCTTCATGAACCCTGAACTTGCTCCCGAAAACCCTACTGTGCCTCTGTCGCGCTCCACCGCCGCCGAGAAACGCAGCCAGTTACAACGGCTGCACGACTTCCACCGCCAACACGCCGCTACCGCCCCCGCCGCGCTCGATCGCCTGCGGCAAGCGGTCATCAACAACGACAACGTTTTTGCGGTGCTGATGGAAACCGTGCGCTGCTGCTCGCTGGGCCAAATCACCACCGCTTTATTCGATGTCGGCGGCCAGTACCGGCGCACGATGTGAGCGGCACCTCGAAAAACTAGCGAAGCTGGTTTTCCAAGGTGCTCTGTGGGCTTGGCTATTGAGGGAAGGGCTATAAATCAACGACTTACGCCACAGGTAAGCATATCACCTCCCCCAAGCCCTCAGTTTTTCGAGGTGCCTTGAGCATCTTTTAAGCAGGTGCATACTTAAAAGGTGCTTTTGAGAATGGATGGGGGTATCCTGAATCCCATGTTTCATGGCGTGGATGGGTGTGATCTCCCTGAATTATTTTGCAGCGGCCCTCGCTGTCCGATAAACTGATACAACACTGTAGCGGTTTTTTGCTTTGGATGCCGTTGCATACCGCCGCAAGACATTGTGGGGCTTGTCTATTGTTTGAAGTATTATAAATCAATGACTTACGTTACATGCAATGATGTGCCATTCCCCCAAACCCCCATCCCGTTGAGGCTTTTTTGAGGTTTCCTGTGATGAATCTTTCAGCGGCTGCCTGCCCTGCCTCTGCCTCTGCCTCTGCCATAAGGATAAGGGCAGGTTTTGTTTGCTGGCGTTGTTGACAACCGCGCACGGCAAGCAAAGAACGCTTATCCTTTTCTTCACTGTATCCTGAACCGGGGATTTATGATCAATGTTTAGCGCAGATCTCACTATTGACAGCTACGATGCTGAATTGGGTTTGGCGATGGCCGAGGAGCGCCGCCGCCAAGAAGAGCATATTGAGCTGATTGCATCGGAGAATTACACGAGTCCACGGGTGTTGGCAGCCCAAGGTTCAGTGTTGACGAATAAATACGCTGAAGGCTATCCGGCACGCCGCTATTACAGTGGCTGCGAGCATGTTGATGTCGCCGAAAAATTAGCCATCGAGCGCGCCAAAGCGTTGTTTGGCGCGGCGTATGCCAATGTACAGCCCCATTCCGGTTCACAGGCGAATGCGGAGGCGTATGGGGCGTTGATGCAGCCTGGCGATTTGCTGTTGGGGATGAGCCTTGCGCATGGCGGTCACTTGACTCACGGTGCCTCGGTCAATTTTTCCAGTCGATTCTACCGTGCGATCCAGTACGGCCTAGACATGAGCACCGGTCTTATCGATTATGACCAAGTTGAAGCCTTGGCCAAGGCGCATCATCCGAAATTGATTATCGCTGGGTTCTCAGCTTACTCACGGGTGGTTGACTGGCAGCGATTTCGTGCCATCGCCGATGCGGTGGACGCTTATCTGTTGGTTGATATGGCGCATGTCGCCGGTTTGGTCGCCACTGGCTGTTATCCTAATCCGCTGCCCTATGCAGATGTGGTCACCTCGACCACGCACAAGACGCTGCGCGGCCCACGCGGCGGCCTGATTCTCGCCCGCGAAAACAAAGAGATCGAAAAGCGCCTCGCATCGCAGGTGTTCCCGGGGCAGCAGGGAGGGCCTTTGATGCACGCTATCGCCGCTAAAGCGGTGGCTTTCAAAGAGGCGATGGAACCTGAATTCAAGCAATACCAGCAGCAGACGCTACGCAATGCGAAGGCCATGGCGGCAACGTTCGCCGCCCGTGGTTATCCCGTCGTATCCGGTGGCACGGATAATCACTTGCTGTTGGTCAGCCTGCTCGACAAGGAGGTGACCGGTAAAGATGCCGATGCCGCCCTTGAGCGGGCGCATATCACGGTGAATAAGAACGCCGTCCCGAATGATCCGCGCTCGCCTTTTGTCACCAGCGGCATTCGCGTCGGTACACCGGCAGTCACCACACGCGGTATGAAAGAGCCAGAAATGGAAGCTCTTACCGGCTGGATATGCGACGTCATGGATGACATAACCGATACGGCGGTTATCAACCGGGCGCGGCAGCAGGTTGGCGATCTGTGTGCCCGTTTCCCGGTGTACGCCAATTAACGGATGGAAACCTCGAAGAACCTTGAAGGGGATGGGATTTGAGGGAAAAAATATGTTTACCTGTGCGGCTGTTGAATGGAGACTATTAAGGAGGTAGAGATGGCCATCAGTGTTTTTGAGCTGTTTAAAATCGGCATTGGTCCCTCGAGTTCACATACCGTGGGGCCGATGCGGGCGGCACATCAGTTTATTACGGCGCTTGCAACCAACCAGGGATTGGACTTAGTGGAGACAATCCAAACGCAGTTGTTCGGCTCGCTGGGCGCAACCGGTAAAGGCCACGGGAGTGATAAAGCGGTTGTCCTTGGGCTGCTGGGGTATGCCCCAGAGACAGTCGATCCCGCTATCGTCGATCCAACGATGAAGGCGCTGCGCGCCTCGCAGACGCTGAACCTGCTGGGTCAGCGAGCGATCCGCTTCAACCTCAAAGAGCATCTGATCTTCCATCGCCGTCGCTCGCTGCCGTATCATTCCAATGGCATGCGGTTTACCGCTTGGGATGCGAAAGGCGATGCGCTGTTCAGCCGCGTGTACTACTCGGTCGGCGGCGGTTTTGTGGTCAACGAAAACGAAATCGGCGTCAACCGCATCCAGCCCGATGACACAGTGCTGAAATACCCGTTCTTGGCCGCCGCCGAACTGCTCGACATTACAAAACGCGAAGGGATATCGATCAGCACGCTGATGATGGCGAATGAAACCGCGTGGCGCAGCGAAGACGAAATCCGCAGTGGTTTGCTCAGAATCTGGCAGGCCATGCAGGACTGCGTGCAGGCTGGCTGCCGTACCGGGGGCATCCTGCCGGGGGGCATGCAGGTCAAGCGGCGCGCCGCGGAATTGACGCGCAAGTTGGAAGCCAGCCGGGATGCTCTGGATCAGGACCCCATGCAGACGATGGATTGGGTTAATGTATATGCGCTGGCGGTCAATGAAGAAAACGCCGCTGGTGGTAGAGTGGTCACCGCCCCGACCAATGGCGCGGCCGGGATTATCCCGGCGGTGCTGCACTACTACTGGCATTTTTGCCGTGGTGCCAATGAGGATGGGGTTGTCCGTTTCTTGCTGACGGCGGGTGCGATCGGTCTTTTGTATAAGGAAAACGCCTCGATTTCGGGCGCTGAGGTGGGCTGCCAAGGGGAAGTTGGTTCGGCTTGCTCAATGGCCGCCGCGGGACTCGCCGAAGTATCCGGCGGGACGCCGATGCAGATCGAGAACGCCGCCGAAATCGGCATAGAGCATAACCTCGGATTGACCTGCGACCCGATCGGCGGATTGGTGCAGATCCCCTGTATTGAGCGCAATGCGATCGCCTCCGTCAAAGCCATCAACGCCGCGCGCATGGCGCTGCACGGTGACGGCTTCCACTATGTATCGCTCGACAAGGCGATCAAAACGATGCGCGAAACGGGTGCTGATATGAAAACCAAGTACAAAGAAACCGCAAGAGGCGGACTCGCTGTCAACGTTATTGAATGCTGAAGCTGTCAACACAAAGCTAAAATGTCATCTTTTGCCCCATTCAGAAATGTCACTTAAGGGACATTTCTGAATTTGCCGATTTCCTACGTAGGCGCCTCGGTTTCGGGCAAGGCTCTGGGATCTTTAATATTTTTAATCCTCAAAATGCCGAGCTATGCTCGGTATTTTGAGGAGTCTAAGGAGGGTAACGACGTTTGTATTGGGGGAAGCCTGCTATTGGCAATGCGCCGATGTATCGGAGAAGAAGAACCCTCCAGCGGTAATTTCATGGTGCCGCTGACCGGTCTATGCCGGTCAGCGAATGATGCGCCGTTAGGCGCACCAAATAAAAAATAAAAAAACACAGGTGTGTTTAACGCGCCTAAACGCTGTACTCCCTTCCCCCAAACCCCTAACCCCAGGATCTCCTGCGCCCTCGCCTCGACGCCGTGCATGGTCGAGGGCTTCGATAAACGCTCTGGAAAAGGGCTGAGAGGCTCTGGGATGAGAGCATGACAATAGCCCTTTCCTGCATCTTCAAGTAACACCGGTATATAATCCTCTCCCCAATAGCCCCCCGCAAGGTGTCTCAAAAAGCCGGCTTCGATGGTTTTTTGAGGTGCCCTCATGGTGTTTTTCAGGCCGGCAAATACCAAGAAATGAAATACTCGATCTTCAGCCTAGCCCGTAATGCGCTGAGCTATCACCGCAACTGGGCGCGTGCGTGGCGCAGCCCCAACCCGAAAGCCGAATACCATGTGGTCATTGTAGGAGGTGGCGGTCACGGCTTGGCAACCGCCTATTACCTCGCCAAAGAGCACGGCGTACGCAATATCGCGGTGTTGGAAAAGGGCTGGTTAGGTGGCGGTAACAGCGGTCGTAACACCACCATCATCCGCTCCAATTATCTGCTGGATGAAAGTGCGCGGCTTTACGATCACTCCCTAAAGCTCTACGAGGGATTATCACAAGACCTCAACTACAACATCATGTTCAGCCAGCGCGGGGTGTTGAATCTGGCGCATAACCTTGGCGATCTGCGCGAAATATCACGCCGCGTCAACGCCATTCAGTTAAATGGCATTGATTCCGAAATGCTGACGCCGGCGCAGATCAAAGCGATGGTGCCGATCCTCAATACCTCGTCGGCGGTACGCTATCCAGTGCTGGGTGCTTCGCTGCAGCGCCGTGGGGGCGTTGCGCGACACGATGCGGTTGTCTGGGGGTTGGCCCGTGCTGCGGATACTTATGGCGTGGATATCATCCAGAATTGTGAAGTCACCGCGATCCGTAGCGATAACGGTGCGGTAACTGCGCTTGAAACCAATCGCGGCGTGATCCGCGCCAATAAGGTCGGGGTGGTGGTTTCCGGTCACGCCAGCGTACTGGCGGAGATGGCCGGTTTCAGGCTGCCGCTTTCGAGTCATCCGCTGCAGGCCTTGGTGTCGGAACCGATCAAGCCGATCATTGACTGCGTGGTGATGTCCAACGCAGTGCACGTTTATGTCAGCCAAACGGACAAGGGGGAGCTGGTGATCGGTGCCGGTATTGACGCTTACAACTCCTATGCTCAGCGCGGCAGCCTGCCGGTGATCGAACACCAGATGGGCGCACTGCTGGCACTCTACCCTATCTTTTCCCGCTTGCGGATGCTCCGACAATGGGCTGGCATCGTTGACACCTGCCCAGACGCCAGCCCGATCATTGGTCTTACCCCGGTCAAACACCTGTATTTTAACTGCGGCTGGGGCACTGGCGGTTTTAAGGCGACTCCTGGCTCCGGCTGGGTATTTGCACACACCATCGCGAACGATCGCCCCCACCCGCTCAACGCCGCCTACTCATTGGAACGTTTCACCAGCGGTGCCTTGATCGACGAGCATGGCGCGGCCGCGGTGGCGCATTAAGTTCAGCCGTGCCGCGCTTTCCTTCTCTTATGCGTTGGTTCTGCGGTAGCACAGCATGAGCGATAGCACCCAGTTTGACGTGATCATCGTCGGTGGCGGTCATGCCGGCACTGAAGCAGCGCTTGCGGCCTCGCGCATCGGTGCCGCGGTGCTGTTGCTGACGCAAAGCATCGAGGCACTGGGGCAGATGAGTTGCAATCCGGCGATCGGCGGTATCGGTAAAGGGCATCTGGTGCGCGAGATCGATGCCTTGGGAGGAAGCATGGGGGTTGCCGCTGATCGCTGCCGTATTCACAGCCGTACGCTGAACGAGCGCAAAGGCCCTGCGGTACGCGCCACCCGCGCCCAGATCGATCGTGAGCGCTATCGCAGCGCGGTGCGCTGTATCGTAGAGGAGGCTATGGGGCTGCGCCTGTTGCAACAAACCGTTACTGATTTGCTGATCAAAAACGACCGCATTATCGGGGTGCGTACGCAGTTGGGTATTCCGTTTTACGCTGCCGCGGTGGTGTTGACCGTCGGTACTTTCCTCGATGGTCGCATCCATGTCGGCGAGCACAGCTATGCAGGCGGGCGCGCCGCTGATCCAGCGTCCATTGCGTTAGCGCAAAAGTTGCGCGAGTACGGCTTCAGGATAGGTCGCCTGAAAACCGGCACCCCACCGCGGATCGATGGTCGCAGCGTCGATTTTTCGGTGATGGCGGTGCAGCACGGCGACCAACCGCCGCCGGCGTTTTCGTTCCTCAAACCGCACACCGCATCATTACCGCCCCAGGTCCCCTGCTATATCACCCATACCAATCAACGCACCCATGCCATCATTCGTGATGCGCTGCATCAATCACCGATGTACAGCGGCGCGATTAAAAGCTCGGGGCCGCGCTATTGCCCGTCAGTCGAAGATAAAATTGTCCGTTTCCCCGATCGCTGTGCGCATCAGATCTTCGTCGAGCCGGAAGGTCTCAACAGCAGCGAACTGTACCCCAACGGGATTTCCACTGCCTTGCCTTACGCTGTGCAGTGCACCTTAGTGCGCAGCATCCGCGGCTTCGAGAAGGCGCATATCACCCGCCCTGGCTATGCCATCGAGTACGACTTCTTCGATCCCAGAGGATTAAAGCCATCGTTGGAAAGCGACCAGCTGTCGGGGCTATACCTTGCGGGACAGATCAATGGCACCACTGGCTACGAGGAAGCCGCGGCGCAGGGTCTGATCGCGGGGATCAACGCCGCCCGTGCGGTCAACCAGCAGGTGCCCTTGCAATTGCGCCGCGATCAGGCGTATATCGGCGTGCTGATCGATGATCTGGTGAGTCGCGGCGCGAGTGAGCCGTACCGCATGTTCACCAGCCGTGCTGAATACCGGCTGCTGCTGCGCCAAGACAACGCCGATCAGCGTTTGACGCCGATCGGCCATCAGTTGGGGTTAGTTGACGCCGAGCGCTGGCACCAATTCAGCGCCAAAAGCACCGCCGTGGATGCGGAGCGGCAGCGGCTGGCGGCGATCCGCATCCACCCCGAACACTCCTTGGCGGCAGGATTGAAACAGACCACCGGTGTCTCGCTTTGCCGCGATCAGCGTGTTCTCGATCTGCTGGCGCGACCAGAGATAAGCTACCGACAGTTGATGCAGTTGTCCGGCATAGGCCCTGGGGTTGACGATCCTGCGGTCGCCGAGCAGCTTCAGATCGAAGCTCGATACCAAGGCTATATTGCGCACCAGCAACAGGAAATCGAACGTTCACGGAAGCATGAAGAGACCCCCATCCCTCGCTACCTCGACTATGCGACAGTGCGTGGGCTGTCCAACGAAGCACGGGAGAAACTGAGCGCCCATCGACCGCTGTCGATCGCTCAGGCAAAACGCATCGCCGGGGTAACCCCAGCGGCGATCGGCTTATTGCTGCTCTATCTGAGGAAAGCCGCGCCTGACGCGTACGAAAGAATCTGAAGCAGCGCCCTCAAACGCAACCGTTGGCGCATCGGGTAATGCGCCAACGACCGCGCTAAGCAAGGCCGATCAGCGCTTATACGCCCTCCTTGAGGCGGGTATTCAGGCATACGCCATAGCACCGCCGCCGCCAACGCCGGTTAAGGTTGCCTTGGTGCGCTATCTGCGTTTGCTGGAGCATTGGAATCGAGCGTACAACCTGACCGCGCTGCGCTCGCCCGAAGCCATGATCGAGCGCCATCTGCTAGACGCCTTGACAGTGATGCCCTATCTGCGTGGTCAGCGGATGCTTGACGTAGGGACCGGAGCGGGGGTGCCGGGGCTGGTATTGGCGATTGCCTGTCCCTGGAGTCAATGGCTGCTGCTGGATGCGCGGCGCAAAAAAATTCGCTTCTGTCGCCACGCCGTAGCCCAGCTTGGGGTGTCGCATGCACTGCCGCTACAGGGGCGTATAGAAGACTTCACCGTCCCCTCTCCATTTGATGCGGCGGCGGGCTTTGATACCATCGTCAGCCGTGCCACTTTCAGCATCCCTCAACTGATCGCCAAAACGCGCCGCCTGTGGCGACCGCAAACGCGCCTCATTGCAATGAAAACCAGCAGTGCAACGGCGACCGAGCTCAACCAACTGGCAGCGTCTGCAAGCATCCAAGTGCTGCCCGTAACGTGCGCTTTGCAGCATACCCAGCGCCAATTGGTGTTGATCGACGATCTGGCACTGCTCGTGAGCAGCACTGAAAGCAGCGCAACAGAAAGCAAGGGCGATTGAGCGTTTTGCTGGTACTTCCCGAGGTGCTGGATAAAATGATTGGAGAGTCTTCAAAATGAAAATATCCACTGTGCTTGATCACATCGACAGCGGGCACATCGCCTTGCCGGAGTTTCAGCGCGGCTATGTGTGGAGTCGCGACCAAGTACGCGGCTTGTTCGATTCGCTTTACCAGCGCCACCCCGTAGGCGGCTTGCTGGTGTGGGTGACGGAGTCAAAGACAGCGGTGTACCGGGGCGATAGCCCGCTAGTTGCCGGCGTGGTGAAGCTGCTCCTCGACGGGCAACAGCGCATGACCTCGCTCTACGGTGTGGCGCGCGGTCAGCCGCCGAAGTTCTTTGACGGCAATGTCAAGGCCTTCACGGATCTGTATTTCAACCTAGCAACCGAGACTTTCGCTTTTTATCAGCCGATAAAAATGAAGGGCGAACCGTTTTGGGTGGACGTAACGCAACTGCTCAAAAATGGCTTCGAGGGGCTGGGTGAGTTGCTACAAACCCCGGCGCTCATGCCATACATTAAGCGCCTGTCGCGCTTACTCAGCATCATGGACATTGAGCTGCACATTGAGGAGATCACTGGCACTGACAAAACTCTTGAGGTGGTGGTGGATATCTTCAACCGCGTCAACAGCGGTGGCACCAAACTCTCCAAGGGCGATTTGGCGCTGGCGAGAATCTGTGCTGACTGGCCCGAGGCGCGCGACACGATGAAGGCCAAAATTAGGAAATGGGCTGAGGCTGGCTACTCGTTCAGCTTGGATTGGCTGCTGCGCTCGGTCAACACCGTACTCACCGGCGAGGCCAAGTTTCAGTTCCTGCAAGACAAGAGCGCCGAGCACATTCAGCAGGCACTTGACCGCGCCTCGCGCCAGATTGACGCTTGCCTCAACATGATCAGCGGGCGTTTGGGGCTGGACCACGACCGCGTCTTGTTCGGCCGCTTTGCCATTCCCGTCATGGTGCGTTATCTCGACCAGCATCCCGGGCAACTTTCCGAGAAGGAACGCGACAAACTGCTTTTCTGGTTCGTGCAAGCGGGCATGCGAGGGCGCTTTTCGGGATCAACTGAAAGCTACATCGACAAGGATCTCGCCGCAATCTCAGGAGAGGACAGCGGCCTCGACACGCTCCTTGAGCAACTGCGGCTGTGGCGCGGCAGTCTGCGTGTAGAACCCGGGCACTTCACCGGCTGGAGCCTTGGCGATCGATTCTATCCCATATTGTATCTGATCACGCGCATCGGCGAGGCACGTGACTGGGGAACCGGGTTAGCCTTGAAGGCCACCCTGCTGGGCAGGATGAACCAGCTGGAAGTTCACCATATTTTTCCGAAATCCCAGCTTTATAAACGCAAGCACCAGAGGCCAGAGGTGAATGCGCTGGCAAACTTCTGCTTCCAGACAAAAGAGACGAATCTCAATATCAGTAACCGGCTGCCCCAGGATTACTTCCCCGAGATTGAAGCAAGAAACCCCGGTGCGCTGGCGTCACAATGGATCCCTGCCGCCCCAGAGCTCTGGAAAATCGAACACTATGGCGCGTTCTTGGAAGCGAGAAAAGCGCTGCTCGCCGCAGAAACCAACCGCTGGTTGACTGAGCTGTTGCACGGCGATACCCGCTGGCTTGCAGGCTCTGCTGCTGCAGTTTCGCCTACCCCGCCCGGATTAGGCGGAATTTCCAGCGAAGACGAAGAAACGGCACTGGCGGCGCTCAACATTTGGGTGAGTGCACGGGGACTTGCGCCGGGGATCGTGTCCTACGCATTCGCGCACCAAGAAACTGGAGAGCAACGGGCGGTGTTTGACCTAGCATGGCCAAATGGCGTCCAGGAAGCACTCAGCCAACCGGTGGTGCTATTACTCAATGAACCGGCTGAGACCCTCGTCCTCGCCAACCAGGCCGGCTTTCGCTGCTTCACCACCACCGATGACTTCCGCGCCTATGTCAACCGCGAGATTCTGGCGGAAACGGAGGCGAATGCCTGATCGCCTTCGCCATGTCCATATCATGGCTATAAGCCTAAGGGCACCTCGAAAAACCTCAATGGGATGGGATGGGATGGGATGGGATGGGATGGGGAATGGATATGCTTACCATTAACGTAAACTATTGATGTATAATCATTTCCTCAATAAACAAGCCCCTAAGATATTATTTGGCACCATGGAGCATTCGGCGATGACTGATCGACAGTGTGGCGCACCTGCGCCAGCACCGTTCGTAGCGGCTGACGCTCGTGCGCTGCTCACAGCGATCCACGCCAGCCAGTGCCGATGAAAACAAAGCCGCCGTTGTCGCACCGCCTGCATATTGATTTGCCGCTGCTGCTGGGCCTGTTCGGCTTATCGCTGATCGGCCTGTTTGTGTTGTACAGCGCCGGCGGCGGCGACCCTCAGACGCCGCTGCGCCAACTGCTGCGCTTAGGGATCGCGTTTGCAGCCATGCTGGTGCTTGCCCAATTGCCGCCGCGGTATTTTGTTAACGGCGCGTTGTGGCTGTATCTGTTGGTGTTATCGCTGCTGGTGCTGGTGGCGCTGTTCGGCGATACGGCGCAGGGTGCGCAGCGCTGGATCGTCATCGCTTCGATTAAATTCCAACCCTCGGAGCTGGCCAAGATCGCGATGCCGCTGATGGTCGCTTACGTCCTCAGCGGCAACCGCCTGCCGCCATCATTCGGGAACATCCTGCTGGCCGCCGTGGTAATCATCGCGCCCACAGTGCTGATCGCCAAACAGCCCGATCTTGGCACCGCGCTATTGGTGGCGTCATCGGGGATGTTCGTGTTGTTTTTAGCCGGCATGGGCTGGCGCCTGATCGCTTCCCTTGCGCTGCTGGCCGTCATAACGGGTCCCGTCCTGTGGCTGTTCTTCATGCACGACTACCAAAAGCAGCGCGTACTGACTTTCATCGATCCGACGCAGGACCCGATGGGTGCCGGCTACCATATCATCCAGTCAAAAATTGCCATCGGCTCCGGCGGGCTATTCGGTAAAGGCTGGATGCACGGGACGCAATCGCAACTGGATTTCCTGCCGGAGCGCACGACCGATTTTATTTTTTCGGTATTCAGCGAAGAATTTGGTTTGATCGGAACACTGCTGCTGTTGTCCGCTTATTTGTTTGTTGTCTATCGCGGGCTGCTGATCGCCTTAAATGCGCAGGACTCATTTGGTCGCTTGGCCAGCGGCGGGCTGGTGCTGACGTTTTTCGTGTATGTCTTCGTTAACATCGGCATGGTCTCAGGTATTCTGCCGGTGGTCGGCCTGCCGCTGCCGCTTTTGAGCTACGGCGGCTCGTCCCTGCTGACGATGATGGCGGGGTTCGGCATTATCATGTCGCTCTATACCCACCGCAGGATGAATACTTAGGAACGCCTTGAGAAACCTTGAATGGGATGAGGGTTGGGGGTTGGGGCTACGCTCATCTGCGTAAGCTGCTATGCTTGGTATCGACAGAAAGGCCAGCGTATCATAGTATATAGGAGCCTCGCCCACCTCCCTGAGATGGGACAGAAAGTTTGAGAGATATGGATTAATACACCCTTACCCAAAGATAACACCATTAAATACATTGGGGATCCATCACACCAACCCGAGGTACCCTGCGGGGCTTGTTTATTGGGGAAGGGTTATAAATCAACGGATTACGTTACAGGAGATCATGTCCCTTCCCCCAAACCCCCATCCCACTGAGGTTTTTCGAGGTTCCCCCGACAGTTAGTGCCCTGAGATAACAGCGGCAGTAACTGATGCACTTTGCTATCCTTTTTTGGCATCAACTGTATCGAGCAAACAACTATGCCCTCCATTCAAGTTAAAGAAAATGAACCTTTTGACGTCGCCATGCGCCGCTTTAAACGCGCCTGCGAAAAAGCAAGTATATTGCCGGATATTCGCCGCCGCGAGTACTATGAGAAACCAACCCTAGTACGCAAGAGCAAAGCCGCCGCGGCAGTCAGAAGAACGTTGAAAAAAACACAGCGCGAAAGCCTGAAACGCACCCGCCTATACTGAACAGGGCGGGGCTTGGCGTTCAAATCACTGGCGCATCCAGCGGCTTGATAAAACGACCTACCACAACGGCTGGCTGCCAAAGAGCGCTCATTCTGAAGCATAACGGCAACCCATCGCTGCAATGTCTGATCTGAAATCCAAGATTGGCTCCGACACCAAAGCCGCTATGTACCGCAAAGATCGGCGGCGGGTAGGTGTTTTACGCCTGATTAATGCCGCTATCAAGCAAATTGAAGTGGATACGCGCATGACCGTAGATGATGCTGGCGTACTGCAGGTGTTGCGCAAGATGAGCAAGCAACGTCAGGAATCGATAGTGCAGTATCAAAAGGCTGAGCGTTCTGATCTGCTTGAGCAGGAGGAGTATGAGCTTAGCGCCATCGCGGCTTATCTGCCACAGCCATTGGCGGACGCCGAAATCGCGCAGTGGGTGGATGAAGCGATCGGCGTCAATGCCGCGGTTTCTCTCAAGGACCTGGGTGCGGTTATGAAAACGCTGCGCGACAAGGCCAAGGGCGGCGTTGACATGGGAGTGCTAAGCGCCGCTGTTAAGCATCGCCTTGGTAAGGCCTAGTCTCATTCAACCATACCAACGCCATCAGCAAGCTGATCTTCCTAGGCCATGAGAAGCCTAGGCCACGACTTCCTTTTGCGGGGCGTCTTCAAAGGCGCAAAACAGCGCTGAAGTGGACTGACTGACAACGTCTGCCAGTGGTTATTCAATCCGCAATAGAGCACGATGTCCTCTCACATTCCACAGGATTATATTGATGATCTGATCGCCCGTGTTGATCTGGCGGCGCTGATAAAGCACTACCTGCCGCTTGAGCCAGCGGGTAATGAATTTAAAGCGCGCTGTCCGTTCCACGACGAGAAAACGCCCTCTTTTCATGTTGTCCCGCTGAAGCATTTCTACCATTGCTTTGGCTGCAACGCTCATGGCACGGCGATCACCTTCCTGATGCAATTCGCACGGATCGGGTTCAGCGAGGCGATCGAACAATTGGCGCATAGCGTTGGCCTGCCACCGCCGCAGGAAACGCAGCACACATTGGTCAGCGCCGCCGCAGACAAACCGCTATTGAATACGCTCACCGCTGCTGCCGATTGGTACCAACAGCAACTGCGCACAGCGCATAACAGCGCGGCTGGCTATCTCAGGAAGCGCGGCCTAGACGGTCGCGTAGCCACTTTGTACGCCATCGGCTACGCGCCACCGGGCTGGGATAATTTACTGCGTGCGCTGGGAGGCGATGACGCCAAGCGGGGACTGTTACTGGAAACCGGCCTCACCGTTCCCAACCAGGCTAAGGGATCCGATAAAAAAAACAGCGCTTACGATCGCTTCCGTAACCGTATTATGTTTCCAGTGCACGATAGCCAAGGGCGCATTATTGGTTTCGGCGGACGCGCTCTTGATGATGGCGGTGACAGCGATGCCAAGTACATCAACTCGCCCCAAAGCCGCGTATTCCACAAAAAGCAAGTACTCTATGGGCTGCACCAGGCGCGGCAATACAGCCATAAAGCGCGCCGCATTCTGATCACCGAAGGCTATATGGATGTGCTGGCGCTGGCGCAGTTTGGCCTGCGCGAGAGCGTCGCCACTTTGGGTACTGCAATCACCAGAGAGCATATCCAGCAACTGTTCCGCACCTGCACTGACATTATTTTTTGTTTTGATGGCGATAGCGCCGGTCGCGCCGCCGCTTGGCGCGCCCTGAAGAATACGCTGCCGTTATTGCATGGAGAGAATCAGGCGAAGTTTTTGTTTCTGCCCAATGACCACGACCCTGATTCCTTAATCCGCGGTGAAGGCGCAGCGGCGTTCGAGAAGCGCCTTGCTGGTGCTCTTTCAACCAGCGACTACCTGTTCCGTGCATTGCAGCAGGACGTCGACATAAACTCCCCCGAGGGGCGTTCGCGGATGACGGTGGCAGCGCAGCCACTGCTGCGCCAAATACCCGCCGGCCCCTATTACCAGCAGATGCAGCAGCGACTGCTGGAGTTATGCGGTGATCAGCACTCCGCCACCGCGGCTATCCAAGGGCGGTACGCCGCGTTTGGTCGTAAGCCAAAGCCAAAGCCGCGTGACCATGACCATCCCATTGCTCTCGAAACACAGGCAATCTGTATCCTGTTGCATCATCCGGGCAGCGCCAGTTCGCCGCGCTTCAAGGCTTCTTTGGTGACTGCAATGGCAGTGCCAGCAACGCCTGAACTGGCGCTGTTGAAGGAATTGATCGTCATCTTACAAAGCCATGCGCAACTCAACACGGGGCAGTTGGTGGAGCGTTTCCGCGACCACCCCATGGAAGCGCTTATCGACGCCTGCATCGGCAGGCAGCCAAGTGTTGCTAGGCGTATAGAAACATGCGATACCGAGCAGGAATTACTGACGGATATCAACGACTGTCTTTCGAGAATTGCAAGAAGAGAGGCAAAACAACACCGCGTTCGGCGTTTTAAGGCGCTCAGCAGCAAGCCCCTTGAAGCTCTTGATGATGCGGAGAAGGCCGAGCTACAAAAAATGTATCGCACAGCGGTTGTTGAGCGATAAGCTCTGAAGCCTACCCGCCACTATGCCAGAGCCTTCACCCGCCCTCGGCCCTGCACGGCGTCGAGGCGAGGGCGCAGGCTGTACTGGGGTTAGGGGTTTGGGGGAAGGGAGTACCGCGTTTAGGTACGTTAAACACGCCTGTGGTTTTTTATTTTTTATTTGGTGCGCCTAACGGCGCTTCGTTCGCTGACCGGCATAGACCGGTCAACGGCACCATGAAATTACCGCTGGAGGGTTCTTCTTCTCCGATACATCGGCGCATTGCCAATAGCAGGCTTCCCCCAATACAAACGTCTTTACCCCCCTTATTCTCCTGAAAAGCAAGCGTAGCTTGTTTTTCAGGATTAAAAATAGAAAATTCCAGAGCCACCGCCCGAAGCCCCCCACCGGCTAATCTGCGGGCTTTACCTTGATTTGCCGACTCCCCCCTCAAGGGGGGAGTGATTTTTCAGGGCGGCCTTTCCAGAGCGCCGCTCACCGCAGTCGCTCTGGCGCGGTGCACCGATCGCCTGCCAGCGATCGCGCCAGTTTCAGCGCGGCGCTGAAGCTGCCGCGGTCGACGCACTGGGTAGCGGCGCGATCGAGGGCGGTTCCGTGGTCAACCGAAGTGCGTACCAATGGCAATCCCAGAGTGATGTTGACGGCCGAAGCGAAGCCCAGATGTTTGAGCACCGGTAACCCTTGGTCATGGTACATCGCCACGATGACATCGGTGTTTTGTAGGCTTCTTGGGGTGAACGCGGTATCCGCCGGCAAGGGGCCGGTCACATCGTAGCCGCGGCTGCGTGCGGTCGCTATCGCCGGCGCGATGGCATCGATCTCTTCACGCCCAAGATGCCCGCCTTCGCCGGCATGGGGGTTGAGACCGCATACGGTAATGCGCGGGCGCGGGCAACCAAAGCGCTGGATGAGGCTATCGTGGACGACTTCTAAGGTGTGCCACACGGCAGCCTGGGTGATATGCGCTGGCACCAACGCCAGCGGTAGATGGGTCGTCACTAGGGCGACCCGCAGTTGCGCACACGCAAGCATCATAACCGCGCGCTGCTGACCATCGCATTGCGCTGCGAGAAACTCAGTGTGACCAGAGAAATCATGACCAGCGTCGTTAATAATGCCTTTATGCACGGGCGCGGTAACGAGCGCCGCGCAGTCGCCGCTAAGACAGGCGGCGGCGGCGGCTTCCAGTGTCTTTAACACGTACGCGGCATTGCGCCGGTCGAGCTGTCCGGGGCGGCAGGTGGCGTACAGGGCGAGCGGATAGACGTTGATCTGAGGAGCGGTGCTCGGGGGTGCTAGGCGCGGTGTATGGTGTATGCGAATGGCGATCGTCAGGTTGAGCGCCTGTGCCCGCTCGCGCAGCAAGTCAGGGTCGGCGAACACTAGGCAGTCGGTCATGCTGCCAGCCGCAGCGGTGGCGACGATCAGGTCAGGGCCTATGCCTGCCGGCTCTCCAGCGGTGACCGCGAGGGTGGGCATCATCCCGTGCCGGGGGCCGCTATCCAGTGAGCGGACGCACCTCAATGAAGGCCTGGTCGCGCAATTCGCGCAGCCAATTGAGCAGCTCTTCATCAAAGCGGCGTGCTTGGAGTTTTTGCGCCGCGTTCAAACGGCGCGCCTGCTCGCTGTCGTCAAACTCGGCGCGTTCCAGCACTTCAGCAATATGCCAGCCAAAGCGCGTGTTGAAGGGCCGACTGCTTTCCCTAGGCTGCAATCCCGCTAACTGCTGCTCAAATTCAGGTACCGTATCGCCAGCACTTAACCAGCCGAGCTCTCCGCCGTTTGGCCCAGAGCCCGGGTCGCTGGAGTACTTACGCGCTAGATCAGCAAAATCCTCGCCGCTCACCAAGCGATTATAAAGGGCGACGATCTGCGTTTTGGCGGTCTCGTTATCGGTCAGTTCATTGGGCGTAATCAGGATATGGCGCACGCGCGTTTTGTTGACAATGACGGTGTTCGCCTCGCGCATATCGGCGATGCGCACCAAGTGAAAGCCGCTCGGGCTGCGAAACGGCCCCTTGATAGTGCCGATCACCATGTCAGAGACGATGTCGGTGAACAGGCTCGGCAAATCGACCATCCGACGCCATCCCAAATCGCCGCCGCGCAGCGCCTGCTGTCCATCCGAATGGGCCACCGCCAACTGACCAAAATCAGCGCCTTCCTGTGCTTTTTGCAGTACCTCCAAGGCCTCTTCGCGGGTTTTGCTGATGCGCTCTGATGATGCTGCTTCGGGCAATGCCAGCAAAATGTGTTGCAAGCGCACGGCTTCAAGCTCAGGGCCTTGAAGTGCTAGGTTCTCCAGATACAAATCAATGTCGCTGTCGGTGATGCGGATCCGCCGTTGGATCTGTTGCCGGCGCGCTTGCTCAACCATCATCTCTTGGCGCAACCGTTCACGATAGCGAGTGAAGTTCAAGCCTTCCTTCTGCAGCCCACGGCGCAGACCGTTCACGGTCATGTTATTGCGCTTGGCGATCGTCGCCAAAGCCTGATTGAGCGCCTGATCGCTGATGTTGACCCCGGTATTGTGCGCTACCTGCAATTGCAGCAATTCGACCACCATGCGTTCCAGCACCTGTTGCTGCAATACCTTGTTGTCTGGCGATGGCGTGTTCAACTCCCCCAACTCCAGCAGCACTTGACGTACCCGCTGTTGCAGGTCGCTCAACACGATCACGTCATCGTTGACGATAGCAACGATGCGATCGAGCAATTGTGCATCGTCTTCCGCTACCACTGTGTGCGCATCACTATCGGCTGCGGATTGGGCGAAGGCAGGTGCCAAAACAGCGAGCAGCAGCGCCAGTGCCAACGGCGTCAACAGGATTGTCTTGTATGCTGATTGCATAAAACGTGCCTCTCAAAAAGTAGGGCGGGTTGAACCTGTGGGTAGTTTTGGTTTTATCTCGCGAGGTGGATTTAAAAAGCGCGGTTTTGTATCAGTCGCAGACTGAGGGGCAACTCGAAAAATCCCCTTCGCCAGCTTTTTGCGGTGCTGTCTGTCGATACGGAACACATAGGTCTTATGCCGGCTAACGGTGGCAATCAGCGGCAGTAAAAAGCAGAGCGACGAAGGAGCGGCGCTTTTTGGGGTCCGAGTTTATGGCCTAGTTATGTTTTTACCTTGTATAGCATTTGAACGAAGAACTGCGCCAACTGTAGCCTCAATGATCTTATCTTTTATTTGTTCTAATTTATCTTGCTTTTGCACAAGGACATCAAGATGCCTAGCAAATTGCTCAAGTTCTTTTTTGTTTTTCAAAACTTCAGAAACAATTGTGTGACCGTCTTTTCGCGAAACGCAATTATTCAGCCGTGACAACAATTCTTCTTTTTGGATTTCTGTCAGCTGCTTGCTATCTAATTGTTCAACCTTCTTCTTGACTAGCTTGATTGATAACTGATGAGTGCCGTTCGTAATTTTGTCAATATCAGGCTCTGAAAGCTGTGTTAGTTGCTTGGCCAGTGCCTCAAGAATTATCTTGGCTATTTTTGGAGAGTCCATTGCTACATCTCTGCTTTTACAATGAATTCATCGACAAAACTTTTTATCTCAGACACGACCTCCGAATGCGTATTGTTTGAGTACTTATTCAATACAACAGGTATTCCGTTCTGCGAGGCTTCTGCGAATATCGATTTATTCTCTCGAAAGTTGTTATCCATCACGGGAACACCTAGACGTTTTGTTTGAGTGATATATTGCCTTTGTGAGAATATTGGGTCACCGCCGTATATCTGAATCATAGTAAACACAACACCCAAGAATATTGGTGATATTTTTTCTATATCTGAATCCAATGCTGCATACTCGTTGAATTCAACAACCAGGTTTTCAACACTTCGATGCAAGTAGTGAATTCCCAGAGTAGACAAATAATCTGGCTTAGCGGGAATCAGTATTTTATCTGATGCAATGAGTGCGTTTTTGGTAACGATATTGAAATTAGGAGGGCAATCAATAAGAACAACATCATACTCGTTTGATGTCACGTTTTGAATTTCTGCTCGTAACTTCCCATGAATTTTTATGTAGTTCTTTTTGGTTTGGGTCATGTTCGCACCACCTAGCAACGTAGCCAACTCAAGATCTACGTTTATCAAGCCAAGATGGGAGCTAATCAAATCCACAACACCGCCATTACCATTCTCTGAAAGGGAGGTATTAATCTTTGATGGACTTATCACAAGGTCAGATAGAGGTGTTGTAGAAACCCCCTCGCTGATGCAGTCAAATCAATTCTTAATTGTTTTTGATTCTTTCCGTGTTTTTGATTCTTCCAGGTTGTCAGTCCAATAATCTGGAGTAACAAGTGAGAACGTTAAACTTGCTTGTGCATCCATATCCAACAGGAGTACTTTTTTTCCTCGATATGCAAGCTCACCTGCAAGATTGGCAGTGACAGTGGTTTTGCCAACACCGCCTTTGTAATTGATTACTGAGATGATTTGCATTTCATCGTTCCTTTGGTGTTTTTAAACATAACGCTTCGCATCAGCGGCGCACACTGTGAGCGGAGCGAGCAGTAGTGCGTTCGACTGCATGCGCTTGTTAGGTTTCACTTTGCATAGTTGAGAATTCTTTGCTCCAAATTACCACGAGTAGTACAAATGAAACCATCCTGTGTGTAAAAATTAGTTTTGGTAGAAAAATCGAATATGAAATTCTGATTTCCAGCATATTGATTATTGATGAGGTTATAAAATTTCACATCCACATCTATCACATATTTTGTATTAACGTTAATTATTGTTCCATTTCCTTCTGGAGCCAAATATATATTTGTTCTCCCGTTTAGCCTTGATGTGCGAATTACATTGAATGGCTGCCTCTGTGAGTCGGTAAAAGTGTATCTTGCACTATCTGCTGGGTCATAACTGTATGTTTTCTTTCCATATGCGTTAGTGAAATCACGAACTGTATTACCACAATCAACATAATCTGAAGGCCTGTTTGTAGAAAAAGATACGTTGATTATCCGTGAATCTTTTTCGATATTATTTATTACAAAGAAATCAGAAGCTAGATTTCTGACCAATCTGTTCCAAACGATATCAAATTTTTCGTTGATAACTTCTTGATTTTGTACACTGTATGGCTGTGGTTCAGTGTAGTTTAAATTTGATGCTGCACACCCTGTTAGAGCTATAGATATGGCTATGGTGATTATTTTTTCATGAGAATACTACCTCTTCATGATTGATTGAGGTTTGATTTTGAAACATAACAGTACATAATACAGGCTACGACTGTATTATACCAAACAGTTAGCGTAATATATAATCCACGCGTAATTAAAGAACACTTACCGTCAGAGCGGAACCATCTTGCGGTTGCGCCGGTCCAGTAAAGGTATGGCAGCAGCCGGCGATCAAAAAATATACCGGTGTTACTTAAAGATGCAGGAAAGGGCTATTGTCATGCTCTCATCCCAGAGCCTCGCCCGCGGTCATTCCAGAGTCTTCACCCGCCCTCGGGGCCCTGCACGGCGTCGAGGCGAGGGCGCAGGAGATCCTGGGGTTAGGGGTTTGGGGGAAGGGAGTACCGCGTCTAGGGGTGCTAAACACGCCTGTGTTTTTTTTATTTTTTATTTGGAGCGCCTAACGGCGCGCCGTTCGCTGGAAGGGTCATTGCCCCTATTCCAGAGCATTACCCTCCACTATGCCAGAGCCTTACTACAATCCTCGGCCCTGCACGGCGCTAAGCCGAGGGTGCAGGAGATGCTGGGGTTAGGGGTTTGGGGGAAGGGGGTACCGCGTTTAGGTGCGTTTAACACGCCTGTGTTTTTTTATTTTTTATTTGGAGCGCCTAACGGCGCATCGTTCGCTGACCGGCATAGACCGGTCAACGGCACCATGAAATTACCGCTGGAGGGTTCTTCTTCTCCGATACATCGGCGCATTGCCAATAGCAGGCTTCCCCCAATATAAACGTCTTTACCCTCCTTAGACTCCTGAGATGCTAGGCGTTGCCTAGCATCTCAGGATTAAAAATATTAAAGATTCCAGAGCCTCGCCCGAAGCCCTTTCCAGAGCGTTCAACGCAGCGCGATTCAAGCGCTGCCGAACCAAAGCGCGGCGCGATTATACAGGCGTTCCTGCTTCTCGCCACTTTGCTCTTGCGATGGCGGCAAGATAGATCGATCCCGTGATGCAGATCAAGGTGTCGTTCGTGGCATGGCGCAATGCCAGTGCTATCGCGGCGTTGGGGTCAGGCTCTGCGACCACGCGGGCACTCGGGCACAACTGCCCGATCCGCTCCGCCAAGCGGCGTGCCGCGAGTGATCGCGTTGCATCCGCCTCCGTCGCGATGAGATGCTGCGAGCGCACGATCAGGGGTTTTAAAAACGCCGGATGCTTGTTGTCGGTGAGGGCAATGACGCTGATCAGCCGCGTCCCTGGCGGGGGGTTCAAAGACGCCAGCAGGTTTTGCATTGAAGCGTGCGTGTGGGCACCGTCAACAACCACTCTGGGTGCATTACCGAAGTGCTCCAAGCAGCCTGGAAGGGACAGCGATGCTAAGCCAGAGAGGGCCGGCTGGCGCATCTTCGCCGGCGGTGCAAGCAAGCGGAACACGCCGGCAAGAGCGATCGCGGCGTTGCTCGCATGGCATCGGGTTGGAATTGGCAGGGGCAGCGTAAACGTCTGGTTCGCGTAAGTAACATGAGCGCCGTTGCGGTAGCGCCCACGCAGCGCACGGACGGTGATGTGCCGCCCAAGGCAAAGCAGCGGCACTGCTGCCGAGAGGGCACGTGCTTTGAGCACCTGCGCCGCCGGTGGTGCCAACCGCGCACTGATCACCGCGGTTGCGCCGGGTTTTATAATGCCGGCTTTTTCGCCCGCGATCAAAGCCAGCGTTTTACCTAGGCGCTCGGTGTGCTCACGCTCGATCGAAGTGATGCAGCACACCTCGGCGGCGACCGCATTGGTCGCATCAAGGCGACCACCGATCCCAACCTCGATGATTGCGCAGTTGACGCCCTGCTCGCGAAATGCGAGTAACGCTGCCGCCGTCAGGATCTCGAAGAAGGTCGGTGCGGCTTGTGCATCCTCGAGTGCCAACGCGTTAACCAGCGGGCGGATGCGGGCGATCAAAGCGCCGAAGTAAGCGTCGCTTAGCGGCTTACCGGCAATGCGTATGCGCTCGGTCCAGTGATGCAGATGGGGCGAGGTGAACATGCCGCTGCGTGCACCGAGTGCGCCGGCAATGTGTTCGGCGCAGCGGGCGGTTGAGCTCTTGCCTTTGGAGCCGGTGATGTGCAGCACCTTGAGGCCCACTTCGGGGTTGCCGAGCGCACGCAGTAGCCGCTGCATCGGCGCTAAGCCCAGCGCCTCACGCAGCCTGACTGAGCGCGGCGGATGGGGTATGCGCTGCTGGATAAAAGCGATCGCCTCGGCGATGCTCGCGGCGTTTTTCGACAAGGTGTGCGACAGCTGGAACAGCCGCGCCTTAGCGGTCAGTGGCTGAGGTGGTGTTGGCGGCGGCTCGCCAGCACGGTATTGTGCAGCAGGCAAGCGATTGTCATCGGACCAACGCCGCCGGGCACCGGGGTAATGCCAGCAGCAACCGTGACCGCGCTGGCAAAATCGACATCGCCGACCAACTGGCTCTTGCCGTCGGTACCTTGGATGCGGTTGATCCCGACATCGATCACCACCGCCCCAGGCGCGATCCAGTCGCCGCTGACCATCTGCGCGCGCCCTACTGCGGCGATGACGATTTCGGCGCGGCGTGTTTCCGCCGCCAGATCGCGGGTGCGTGAATGCGCGATAGTGACCGTGCAGTGCTCGGCCAGCAGCAGTTGCGCCATCGGTTTGCCGACAATGTTTGAGCGCCCGATGACGATCGCACGTGCGCCGCTGAGCGATTTCAGGCGATCCTTGAGCAGCATCAGGCAACCCAGCGGGGTACACGGCGTCAAACCGTTACCACCGCTGCTCAACAGGCCAACGTTGGTGGTATGGAAGCCATCAACGTCCTTTTGGGGATCGATAGCGGCGATCACCGCATTGCTGCGGATATGCTGCGGCAACGGCAATTGCACCAAGATGCCATTGACGCTCGGATCGTCATTGAGCCGCTGGACGAGCGCCAGCAACGCCGCCTCGCTGGTCAAAGGCGGTAGCCGATGCTGCACTGACTCGATGCCAACGGCAGTGCATTGTTTACTCTTGTTGCGTACGTAAATCTGGCTCGCGGGATCTTCACCGATCAATACCACGGCGAGCTTCGGGAACAGTTGATGCTGCTCTTTGAGCGCTGCAACATCAACGGCGAGACGCTCACAAAGCGCCGCGGCGAAAGCCTTGCCGTCAATCAAACGTTCAGCGTAAGGGGCCATTTTTTGTGGGGGTCCATAATCATAGTCAGGAGCAGGAGCAGGGTGTCAGCGACAACCTTGCTCATTCGATTTTCAGTACTAGGAAAAGGGAATTGCCGTTGCGTTGAATGAGCACCGCGATCGGCTTTTCGCGTGGGAGACTGGTCGCAATTTGCTTGAATGTTGCGCTATCGGTTACCGCCTGGTTGTTGATCCTGAGGATAATATCTTGCTGGCGAATGCCAGCACGGGATGCCGGCCCGTGGGTTACGTTTTGCACTACAACCCCGCCTTTGGCAACCGTCGCGCTGCCGTCGTCCGAGGTCGTGCGGTGGTCTTCGACCACCAATCCAAGCTGCTCCAGATCGACGCTGCGCGGCACCGCGCGGTCGGGGTTGGCCATCGCCTGTACCGCATCATCGCTGGGTAGTTCGGTGACAATAACCGGCAACGCGATCTGTTTGCCGTCACGCAGCACTTGCAGCGTGACCTGCTTGCCGACCGGCGTACGCCCAACGATCGGCGGCAGATCGCCGGAGCGTTTTATCGACTGCTCGTTGAAAGCGATGATAATATCGCCGACGTGCAAGCCGGCTTTGGCGGCCGGGCTGTCGCGCAGTACATCGGCTATCAACGCCCCCTGTACGCGATCGAGGCCGAAGGATTCGGCTAACTCACGGGTCACGCTCTGGAACACTACGCCCAGCCAACCCCGGGATACCCGCCCGTGTTCTCGAAGCTGCTCGGCAACATTGATGGCGTCCTCGATCGGTATCGCAAACGATAGCCCCATAAAACCACCAGTGCGGCTGAAGATCTGCGAATTGACGCCCACCACGCGGCCCTCCATATTGAACAATGGGCCGCCCGAATTACCCGGGTTAATCGCGACATCGGTTTGGATAAAGGGGACGTAGTTACCGCGTGGCAGGCTGCGCTGTTTGGCGCTGACGATGCCTGCGGTGACGGTGTGCTCAAAGCCGAACGGGGAGCCGATGGCTAACACCCATTCACCGACTTTTAAATCGTATCCAGCGCCGATTTTGACCACCGGTAGATCGCTGGCATCGATCTTCAGTAGCGCGATATCGCTGGGTTTGTCGCTGCCAATAACGGTGGCGAGCAGTTCCCGGCCGTCGTGCAAACGGACAATGATTTCATCGGCGTCACTAACCACATGGGTATTGGAAATCAGGTAGCCGTCAGCACTGATGATGAAACCGGAGCCCAGCGAATAGGAGTTCTTCGAGCGCTCTTCACGTTCTTCACCGAAAAAACGACGCAAGAAATCGCGCATTGGGCCTTCAGGCAGATCCGGGATTTCAATGCCCTCGGGAAGGCTTTTCAAGCGATTATCCACAACCTTCTTCTGGGTCGTGCTGATATTCACTACGGCGGCTCGATTGTCCTCCACTAGCTGTGTGAAATCGGGCAAATCGCGTGCGACAGCGGTAACCATCGCAAAACTCAAGGCGGCGGTAACGCCGAGCAACTGTGCTATTGAGGTTGGCTTCATGTTGATCATCTCAGGGGTTATGGGGATCCAGCAACACGTGGGCAATGCGCTGGTCGACGGTGCTACGGTGATTGCGGAGGATGGAAAACCACTGTGTCATCAAAGCGTTACGCACGATCAGCGGCGAAGGCCATGACTTCGCTGATATGAGTGGCACCAAGCGCCAGCATCAGCAGGCGGTCAATGCCAACCGCGACCCCAGAGCAGGCTGGCAAGCCATGCGCCAATGCGTTCAGCAAGCGGGTATCGATCGGCACTGCCTCGAGGTTGTTTTCGCGGCGCATACGCTGCTCATCGTCAAATCGTTGGCGCTGTTGCTCAGCATCGGTCAGCTCTTGATAGCCATTGGCGATCTCAATTCCATCCACATACAACTCAAAACGATCGGCAAGAGGCGGCGTACCTAGTTTGATAAACGCATACGATGCCTGCGTTAGCGGAAAATCATAAATAAAACAGCGTTGCTGCGCAAGCCGTGGCACAACGGTGGCACTCAGTAGGTAGTCGAGCGCTTGGCGGCGCGATAACGGCGTCGCAGTGGGCGCAAGGTTGGCTGCCAGACATGCTTTGCGCAACGCCGCGTCGGTTGCGGTGAACGGGTCCAGAGCCGCGGCGCTTTGCATAAACGCCTCACGGCAGGACAAGCGTTGGTAGGGTTTTGCACCCACTATGCGGTCAACCAGAGCGGCTACTTCGGTCATCAATGCGTTGGTATCAAACCCCGGGCGATACCATTCCAGCATCGTGAATTCGGGGTTGTGCAAACGACCGCATTCGCCGCCGCGAAACACTCGCGCGATTTGGAAGATAGCACCACTGGCGGCGGCCAACAAACGCTTCATGGCAAACTCAGGCGAGGATTGCAGCCAACGGCGCGTTGCTTTGGCGCTACCGCTACCGCTGGCACTGGCGCTGACAGCGCAGATCCCCGCTTCGGGGTTAGCGGCGCTGCAAAGCGTTGGGGTCTCCACCTCCCACGCGCCACGTTCGGCGAAGAATGCGCGGATGGCGGCGATGATCTTTGCGCGCTGGCGCAGGTTGTCAAGCGTTGCGCTGGGGTGCCATGCGTACTCGCTGTTGGGGCTCATCCATTTTTAACGCGTGAGACGTATTCACCGCTGCGGGTATCGATCCGCACACGCTCGCCGACGGTGACAAACAGCGGCACCTTAATCGTCGCGCCGGTTTCGAGTATGGCCGGCTTGGTCGCACCGCTGGCGGTGTCGCCTTTGATCCCGGGATCGCTTTCGGTGACCGTAAGCTCGACGAAGTTCGGCGGGGTAACGGCGATTGGATTGCCGTTCCACAGCAGTACCGATACCACGGCCTGTTCACGTAGCCATTGCGTGCCGGCACCAATCGTCGCAGCGTTGACAGCGTATTGCTCAAAGCTCTGCTCGTCCATGAAATGCCACTGCGCTCCGTCGTTGTAGATATAGCGCAGGTTGAGTTCCATGACATCGGCACCTTCGATGTTTTCATTCGCCTTCCAAGTGCGCTCCACCACCCGTGCGCTGATCAGATTACGGTACTTGATGCGGGTGAATGCTTGCCCTTTGCCGGGTTTGACAAACTCTACATTGAGCACTAGGCAGGGCTCGCTATCGATCATCAGCTTCATGCCATTTTTTATGGCATTGGTGTTATGGGCGGTCACGGCTTGCTCGGTTCAATTAGCGCATCGGCACCTCGAAAAACTGGCAAAGCTGGTTTTTCGAGGTGCCTGAATATTCGGTTATCGCTCCACCACTACGCCCGCCGCCTTGCCTGCGTTGCGCAGTGCGGCGATGCGTTCATCGAGGGGTGGGTGTGACATAAACAAGCGCTTGAGGCCGCCACCAACGCCACCAGAGATGCCGAAGGCGGACAGTTGATCGGGCAAGTCGGGCTCGCCCGCGGATGATTTTAGGCGTTCCAAAGCGCTGATCATTTTCTGTCTCCCAGCCAATTTAGCACCGCCAGCATCGGCATGAAACTCACGCTTTCGGCTGAACCACATCACGATAACGCTGGCCAAGAACCCCAGAATCAGCTCAGCAATGATCGCCGTGATCCAAAAAGCCGGTCCGTGACCACGTTCGTTTTTGAATACCGCCCGATCGATGAGGTGCCCAATGATGCGCGACAGGAAAATAACGAAGGTATTGATGACCCCTTGGATCAGGGCCAGCGTAATCATGTCGCCGTTAGCCACATGGCTGACCTCATGCGCTAGCACGGCTTCAACTTCATCCCCTTTCATGCGTTGCAGCAAGCCTTCGCTGACAGCGACTAAGGCGCTATTGCGCCGCGCACCGGTGGCGAAGGCGTTGATATCGCCGCTCGGATAGATCGCCACGTCCGGCATCCCAATCCCTGCCGCATGCGCCTGCCTGCGGACGGTTTCCAGCAACCAGCGCTCCCGCTCATTGCGCGGCTGTTTGATGACTTGAGCATTGGTCATCTTCTTGGCCATGAACTTCGATAGCATCAGCGATATCAACGACCCGCCCATGCCGAACACCGCGGCGAATACCAGCAGCGCTGGGATATTGAGGTTAACCCCTTGGGCGTCAAGGAAACCGCTGAAGCCGAGCAGACTCAGGGTAATGCTCAGCACAAACACAATCGCAAGATTGGTGATGAGAAACAACGCAACACTTTTCATTAGGCTTTACCAGACTGTAAACGGGGGGGGGGAACCGTAAAGGGCACCAAATGACCGCCGCCACAACCAATACCCTCAAAAAGCACTCTCCCGCCAAGAGGGCAGCTGCGGGACTTGTCTATTGGGGGAAGGATTATAAATCAATGGCTTACGTTACAGCTAATCATCTCCATTCCCCTAACCCCCAACCCATTGATGTTTTTCAAGATTTTCAAGAGGTTATCCAGACGCTGAATCCACGGGACAGGGCTTGGGTGCTGGTGAATGTGGCTTAAGTACCATAAGGCGCAAGGGGAACGACCACAAGCGAGGTTATTTCGCCGCAATGGAGGAGAAGCGATGGAAAAAAACAGCGCAACAGAGCTGCCTGAGTGCACATCATAGCGCATTCTTAGGGGGCTTCAAACGCATTATGAGGGAGGTGTTAGCCCAAAGCAATAAGGGCTCCCTTTATCCAAAGCTACAATGGCCCCTTTGGGAACCTCGAAAACCATCAACGAGATGGGGGACAGGGGGGTATCGTTTTAATTTTTTAATTAGGAGCGCCAGCGGTGCACCGTTCGCTGACCGGCGAAGACCGCAAAGCGGTACCATGAAATGATTGATGGAAGGGGTATTGCCCCCAATTCCAGAGCGCCGCCCTCCACTATTCCAGAGCCTTACTACCGCCTTCACCCTTTCCCCAATATAAACGTCTTTTTTGTAAAATTATCCTCAAACTGCCCAGCGCAGCTTGTGCAGTTTGAGGATTAAAATATCAAAGCTCCCAGAGACACTAACCGCAGCCGCTATGCCAGAGCGGCAACGGCAAACCTCACGTTGGAAGCTGCCCGTTGAGCATCTGTGGGGGCACTTACGGCAGGGGGCGGCTAATTCATAAATGGCCCAAGGGGACCTTCTGAATGGGGCAAAAGAGGACATTTCAGCTTGGTGTTGACCTCAAAACAGATAGGGGGCAGCTCAAAAAACTGGCAAAGCCTGCTTTTCGATCTGCCCTCACGGTGTTATATTGGTGAAGGTATATTAATTCACAACTTCGGGGAGGCTTACGAAATTATTCATAGCAACCCTTCCCCCAACTCCCCTTCCCATTTCAGGATTTTTCGAGGTCCCAGCTAGTGAGTCTATCCTGGACGGGGCTCTTCATTCTGATTGCCGGTAGCGCAACGCTGCTTTTGTGGGGTGCGCGTATGACCCGCACGGGCATGACGCGGGCCTGCGGCCGGCGTATTGGGGACGCGATCAGTAAACGAACCAACAACCGCTATCGCGCATTCCTAGTCGGCCTTGTGGCGGCCAGCGCTCTGCAAAGTTCGACTGCTGTTGGCGTGTTGTCTGCATCCTTCGCAAGTTCGGGGGCAATTGGTACCTCGGCGGGCTTGGCGATTATGCTAGGTGCCGATGTCGGCAGCGCGTTAATCACACAATTGCTGGCGCTCAGGATCTATCAGATATGGCCGATCCTGTTCTTTGTCGGCTACGTGCTCCATGCGGCCTTTAGTGATCGGAACCCCATCGGCAAACAAGCCGGTCGCGTTGCGATGGGCCTGGGGTGCATTTTCCTCTCGCTGAATACACTCGCCTCGGCGGTCGCGGTCGTCCAAGAAAGCGACCTTGTGCATTCGGTACTGACCAGCCTAGCAAACGAGCCAGTGATTGCGTTTCTCATCGCCGCTGTATTGACGTGGCTGGCACACTCAAGCCTAGCGATCCTGCTGCTCCTCGTCATCCTCGCAAACTCCGGCTTACTGGGTGACAGTTCGTTGCCGCTCTATCTCGTTTTGGGGATCAACGCCGGCGCTGGAATTCCGGCTTTGGTACTGGTATTGTCCGAACAGACGCAGGCGCGCCGGATATTGATGGGCAACTTCCTCGTCCGCTCGCTGAGCGCAATTTTAGTGTCAGTAACATTGGCGTATTGGGTAGAGGCGCTGATGAAGTTGGACTTGAGCCCCGGCCAAGAGTTGATTGTTCTTCATATCGCGTTCAACATTTTGCTGGCGCTGGTATTTATTTGGATGACTGCTCCAGTGGCGCGCTTGCTTCGGAAATTGATTCCGGATCCGGTCGTGGCAAGCGACCCTCTGGCGTCACGTTATCTCGATCCGGCCGTCAAGGAGATCCCGGACCTGGCGTTGTCGGCGGCGGCCCGAGAGACGATTCGGATGGTGGGCATCGTTGAGCAAATGCTTGCAGAAGCCATTGATGCATTGAAGGCCAATGATCTTGGGTTGTGCGCCGACACCGCCGCTTTGGATGATAAGGTTGACCGGCTGTATCAGGATATAAAGTTCTACCTTACCGATTTCAGCCAGATCGAACTACACAACGACGAGAGTTCGCGGGTGTTCGAAATACTTTCATTTACGATAAATCTGGAACACGCAGGTGACGTGGTCGTCAGGAGCTTGCTGCCGACGATCAAGAAAAAAGTGCGTGACGGTGAACGCTTTTCCGAAGCCGGTTTCCAAGAGCTAATGGACGCCAACAAGCATGTGGGGGAAACCATCCACTTAGCTTCAAAGGTGTTTATGGAAAAGCAGATAAGCGACGCTCAGAGCCTGTTACTCAGAAAAGAGCGGTTTCGCGACATTGAACTCGAAAGTATTGAGAATCACTTCGCACGCCTCGCCGATCGCGAGCCTTCGACGGTTGCCACAACCTCCTATCACATGGATATTATGCGTGACCTGAAGCGCATCAACTCGCTTTTTGTGTCGTGCGCCTATCCGCTGCTTGAGAACGCCGGCCGCCTGCGGGGATCGCGACTGAAGAGCGCTTGAGCCAGATTGCGCTATTGCGCCAAGGTGCCGACAAACCGCACCGGCTGACATTGCCGCCTGCGCTCGAAGTATTGGGGTGCGATTAGTAAAGAGGCGAACCATCATGCGGTACTGAACGCTTAAGCACCAGCCCTTGAACACCCTCTATCCGATAAGCACGTACCCAGTTGGCTGTCCCCCTTGCTATCTTCCCCTCCTGTATGCAACAGGGGGACCTTTTAGCTTTGGATAAAGAGGACCTTACTGCTTTGGATTAACAACTGACAAGCGGGGTTGCAATGACCGCTAGATAAGGGATAATCTCTCGCGTCTCTGATGCCTACGTGGTCGCTGCCCATCCTAGCAACGCATCGGGTTTTATCCTTAGGGCACCTCGAAAAATGGCAACAGGATGGGGGAAGGGGCATGATCCCCTGCAACGTAAGCTATTGATTTATACTCATGTTACTTGAAGATGCTCAATGGGTGAAGGAGACCGTTTTGTGCACCTCGTTGAGTCGCGCTGCGTTTGACGCCCTGGAAAGGGCTTCGGGCAGTGCTCTGGAATCTGAACGTTATTTAATCCTGAAAACCAAGCGGCGCTTAGCTTTCAGGAGAATAAGGAGGGTAAAGCGGTTTATATTGGGGAAAGGGGGGACTATTAGGATCGACTGTAATCAGTCCACGAAACGCCCCCTTCTCCCCAACCCCCTATCCCCTTTCCTGCATCTTCAAGTAACACCGGTATATAACCCTTCCCCCAATAGATAAGCCCCTTATTTTGTCCGACAGGGTGGTGCGCCTCTTTTTCTGCTCGCTCTCAGCCAATAACCCCGCTGCCATCCGATTTTACATGGACAGTTGGGCTGACGCCTATCGCTCTCACCGCCATCTTGAACGCCTCCGCCTCTTGCCAACAACCCGCTCCCCCGGCGCTGCAACTGCAACGGGTAGCGCATCATTACGGTCGCACCCGTGCGCTGTGCGATTTCACCCTCAGCGTCAACCAGGGTGAGTTGATCTGCATCTGCGGCCCTTCCGGCTGCGGTAAATCCACACTGCTGCGCCTGATCGCCGGTATCGAGGTTTTGCAAGCCGGTCGCATCGACATCAATGGCGCTGTCGTTGCCGATGGCGGGTGCCAGCACACACCGCCCGAAGCGCGCAATGTCGGCCTAGTGTTCCAAGACTACGCGCTGTTTCCCCATTTAACAGTACGCCAGAACATCGCCTTTGGCTTGCCGCGGAAGCAGCGCGCCCAGCACCGCCAGCAGGTCGAGCAAACGCTGGCGCGTCTCAACATGCAGGACTTAGCCGATCGCTACCCGCATACCCTGTCGAGCGGTCAGCAGCAGCGCGTCGCGCTGCTGCGTGCGCTGGCACCGCAGCCCCGGGTGCTGCTGCTGGATGAACCATTCTCAGCGCTCGATCGCCATCTGCGCGAGCGATTGGGGCAGGAAACCACGGCCCTGCTGCGCCAGCTCAGGATCACCACGTTGATGGTCACCCATGAGCTCGAGGAATCGATGTTGCTGGCCGATCGCATCGTCATCCTGAATCAGGGTCGCATGGTACAATCTGGTTCACCGCAAGAAATCTACACTGCGCCCAAAGCCGCTTTCGTCTTCGGCTTGTTCGGAGCAGCGAATGAGCTTCAGGCTGTCGTGCAAGGGGGTATGGCAGTCACCGCAATAGGAGAATTCCCGGCCCGCGGGTTCGCCGACAATACGGCAGTGCGGGTGTTGATCCGGGCATCCGACATAAGCGTCGCACCGCTGGCACCAACCGCAGGCCAACCGGCGGGTGCCGCTACTGCTGAAGTATGCCAAGCGCGTTTGCTGGGGGCGGTGGTCGCATTGCAACTGGCACTTGACGGCGGCAAGCGCCAAGCAATACAGGCGCACATCCCGGAATCGCTGATCAGCGAGTTGCCGATGCCGGTAACGCCAACCGCCCGTGTAGCGTTAAGCGTGCGCCCGGGGCGCGCCTATGTGTTTCCCGCCACGGCGGAATAAAAGCTATAAAGGGGCACCTCGAAAACCAACTGCGCTAACTTTTCGAAGTACCCTGAAGTTGTCTATTGGGGATAAGGGAGTATCGTTTTAATTTTTAATTAGGAGGCCTGCGGCGCGCCGCAGGCCTCTCGATCCACTCAACGGCACTATGAAATGAATTGCTGGAGGGGCATTGGCTCCCATATAACAGCTTTGTCTACAAAGCCTCTTCAACCGCCAAGCTGTGCTTGGCAGTTGAGGATAAAACATTTCAGATCCCAGAGACACTGCCCGCAGTGTTCAAAGAGCGTTTGGCTACGCAAAATGCACGGCACCCCGCCAGAACCAATGCCCCGAGATTAATCAGGCGGCTGGTTTCCTCTGGGTTGTGGGCGTTGCGCTGGAACAAACGGCGGTAAAGGCTGCCATTGCTCGGAACGCCGCACGTCCGGCGTCCTTGGCGGAGGCGGATTTGCCCCTTGCGCTTCCAATTTTCAGCACCATTTCACGCTCTGAGGGCTCTCAAAGTGCCGCTTCATCAAACCGCCTCTTGGCGTGCGCTGCAAGACCACTATCAGCAAGTGAAGCATTTGCATCTGCGCGATCTGTTCGCCGCAGAGCCTTGCAGGTTTGAGCGTTTTCATGCCAAGGCGTGCGGCATCTTGCTGGATTACTCAAAGAATCGCATCACCTTAGAGACGCGGCGCTTGTTGTTGGAACTCGCCTTACAAGCGGGGGTTATGCAGCAAGCGCAGCGGTTGTACGCTGGCGCGGCGATCAATACCAGCGAAAACCAAGCGGCGTGTTTCCCGCTGCTGCGCGACCAAGGATCCGCTGCGGTATGTATGGTCAATGATGCGTTGCGCCAACCAGTCAAGGGCGTATTGGCGCGGATGCATGCGTTTGCCGACAGTGTTAGTAGCGGTGCATGGTGCGGCTACAGCGGAGAAACCATCACCGATGTGGTTAGCATCGGGATCGGTGGCTCCGATTGGGGCCCGCGGGTGGTCTGCCGTGCACTGCATCCGTATCGGCAGCACGCGATAGCGCTGCATTTTGTCGCCAGCCTAGACGCCTCTGATCTATACCAGACGTTGGCTGCGCTGCGACCGCAGCGAACCCTGTTCGTCATCACCTCAAAAAGCTTCAACACCCAAGAGACGTTGTCTAATGCGACCAGCGCGAAAACTTGGTTGCTGCGCGCCTATGGCGGCGATCAGCGCGCCTTGGAGCGGCATTTTGTCGCGGTCTCGGCAAACCTAGAAGCGGTATCGGCATTCGGTATCGCCAATCGCAATCAGTTCGCTATCTGGCCCTGGGTCGGAGGACGCTATTCGCTGTGGTCCGCCGCCGGCCTGCCGATTGCGATCGGCATCGGCGGCGATGCGATGCACCAGTTGTTGGCCGGTGCGCAGGCGATGGACCAGCACTTCCTGAACGCCCCAGCAGAGGCCAATCTGCCGCTGTTGCTGGGGTTGCTAGGGGTTTGGTATATCAATTTCTTCGCCGCCGAGACGCATGCCGTGCTGCCCTATGATCACTATCTCGAGCATTTCCCGGGGTATCTGCAGCAGCTTGAAATGGAGAGCAACGGCAAAAGCGTCACCGCCGCAGGGGAAGCGGTGGGCTACCACACCGGCGCGATCGTATGGGGTGCTGAAGGAAGCATCGGTCAGCACACTTTCTATCAGTTGCTGCACCAAGGAACACGGCTTGTGCCGGTCGATTTTGTGGTCGCCGCAAGACCTCGAGCAACAGATCATGCACAACGCCACCGCTTATTGCTGGCCAATTGCCTGGCCCATAGCAAAGCCTTGATGCAGGGGCACAGCGAGACTCAAGCAAGAGCGCTGCTGAAGGCTCGCGGAATCGACGGTGATGCGTTGGAAAGGATAACGCCGCACGCCATTTTGCCCGGCAACAAACCATCGAATACGCTGTTATGCGAGACTTTTGACGCCTATTGTTTAGGCGCTCTGATTGCGCTTTACGAGCTCAAAACGTTTGTTCAGGGAACCATCTGGCGCATTAACTCATTCGATCAGTGGGGGGTTGAAGCAGGCAAGCAGTTGTCGGCGTCGATCGCCGCCGAGCTTGCCTCTGGCAGCGCCCCACGCAGCACCCAAGACGCCTCAACCCGAGCACTGATGAGCTACTGCAAACACCTGCAACAGCGGCGCTAAGCGTTCCCCATGCCAACGGCTATCGCAGCACCTGAGGCGGCGCAGCAGCATCCAAGCTGTGCCCATCTCACGAGAGGATAAACACTCGTGGCGTCTCTTGGTCAGCGCTTGGGCACCTTCCAGTGGTGCTGCTGACGGTTTGGTTGAACGTTCCCTCCCCCAACAGGCGCGTTATCACGACTGCCCTGCGGGGCTTGTCTATTGAGGGAAGAGTTATAAATCAATAGCTTACGTTACAGGTAAGCATCCCCCTTCCCTCAAACCCCACCCCGCTGAGGTTTTCGAGGTTCCCTGCGGTATATCCGCGCTTTGCGGAGGTCGTCGTGATCTTGCCCCAAGTGCCCGATTCGCTATACCCCTATAGCGACGTGTTGGTTAAACGCCGATGACTCATGCAGATTAGCGTACCATCTGGCTATGTTGGGAAAATGAAGGTGCTCAATGCCAAGGCTATGCCACCGATAGGCGGCGCATCCGAGGGGAATATCGGCCATCGTCAAACGATTAGCGACGATATACTCGCGATCGTTTAGCCAGTACTCAAGCGCGCCCCAGTTATGGTTCAGGCGTTCAACGCAGCGTGCCTGTTCCTGTGGATTCTGATGGGTCGGTAACAGGCGCACCATGCCAAAAAGAAGATAGCTAATATCGGCGTTCAAAGCGTTCTGCTGCCAGTCCATCCATTGATTGGCTAACACGCGATCGTAATAATCATCCGGCAACAGGCCGTCCTCTCCGTAGCATTCAGCCAAATAACGTACGATGACGTTTGATTCCCACAGGACAAAACCCTCGTCTTCTAATGTCGGGATCTTGCCATTCGGATTCATTGCTAGGTACTCTTCGCTGTCAAGGCCGCCGAACTCCCCGCCGACATTAATCTGCTCGTATTCAAGCCCCAGCTCATCCAGGGTCCAAAGCACTTTTTTGACATTGATAGAATTAATGCGTCCCCAGAGTTTCATAAGACAAGGCCCTCAGGTTATGATTCAGAACGGATTGATGAATGGCTGCTCCCTAAGCGTGGCGCACGCGGGTAGTGCCGCTGACCAGTTTTCAGCGGTGGATTATATAAGAGTTTGGTATAAGCGGCATTAATTATGCATCCACGACGCCGTCAGGTAGCAAAGCTACCCTGATGGCCTTGTCTATTGGGGGGATGATACTTCCAACAATGCTGATCTCGCGAAAGCTCCAATTGGCCCTGTTTTGACCAACTTATTAACGCCGATGATGAATTCGTAAAGTGTTGATATTCATGGATATTATTTTACGTACCAGAGCACAAAGATAGCCGCGGATGACGCATTGCGAAACCATCAACAATCATTTCGTGGTGCCGTTGAGCGGATCGAGAAGTCGGCGAACGGTGCGCCGCCGGTGCTCCTCATTAAAAATGAACAATCCCTTCCTTCAAACCCCCAGTTTTTCGAGGTGCCCCCAAGGTTGATCGGATGCTATCTTTTTGCATACTTGTCCGTATCGATAGAAGGGCTTCCGTATGAGCATACGGCTATTAGTGGCTCGGTTGCCCCTATCGGAGTATATGACCCAGTTCAAGGAGGCCATCTTATGAGCGTCCATGCCTGGGCCTGTGCCTGTGCCCGTGCCTGTGCCCGTGCCCGTGCCCGTACACACCTCCCTCGCTGTGCCGTGAAATCCAACAGAGCCGATTCAACGTACGTTGGCTAAAAGATTATAATACGGCTCGAAAATGCTATTCAGAAATGAAAACACCGAGACAGCACTGAAGACCGAAGTCATTGCCCTCATCGTCTCCAAACCGCTCGGACCGAAGCTCAAGAACCTATCGCGGTAACGGTGCGCAAAACGCTGTTGTTATCTGTTTCGTGCCGGCACATACCCGTCCGTAGCCATCCTCTGTTCTTGCGAGAAGAGGTATTAATGCCGCTTCCCTTACATCAAACATTTTTCGAGGTTGCCTTAAATGAACGACCCTGGCTCTTCTGTATGGCCGATGAGCGGCGAATAATCATTAGGTGCTTGTAAAACATATCATTCGCTCGGCATCGGGCGATAAAAATAGGTATTCAATAACGTGGCCATAATTTCAGTTCAGAGAGCTAATAAGCTGAAGTTTTATACAGCGGCACTTGCTCAACACTTGTTTATTCCCAACGGTTTCTATCGGTCCCGGCTTGAAGAGAAGCTCCGTGGCATCAAATTGTATGATGCTGATTCGGTGCATGAGCGGGTCAACTATTATAGTAAACTGAGGTCGGATTTCACCTTAAGCGATTCGGCTGTTGGACTTGCTGACTTACCCAGCTCCAATAAATCGAAATCGGCCTATTATTTTGATTATCTGGCGGTAATGCGCTATTTCCCGGCATCGCTGAAGGCCGACATTAAGTTCGGAGATGTCCGGGTGTTACGCGAGCATCCTTCATTGGTTAAAAGCAGGCCTGTAGGTAAGGACAATGGAAATAACATTCTGTTGAAGCTGGAATCGGTCAGGCATTTTATGCCGATTAAAGATGACCTGCGTTTCGAAGATAAAAAGGATCTGCTCGTGTGGCGCGGAGCTGCATGGCAACCGTGGCGCAAGGATTTTCTGAAGGACTACTGGAACCATCCGCTCTGCGATGTGGGGCAGGTGAATCCGTCCTCGGATACAGCACCACCAGAGTGGGTTAAAGCGAAGATGTCGGTTGCAGAGCAGCTTCAGTATAAATTTATCCTGTCGATTGAGGGAAATGATGTCGCCACAAATCTGAAATGGATTGCACAATCAAATTCACTATGTTTCATGACGCGACCGAAATTTGAAACATGGATGATGGAAGGTCGTCTGGTGGATGGAAAACATTATGTTGAACTTAGGGATGATTATGCGGACGTCCAAGAAAAAATAAAGCATTATAAATCGAATTCTGAAGAAGCTAAGCAGATTATCAGGAACTTTAAGGAATATTATCAACAATTCACCGATCCAAAACTGGAGCAGTTGCTTTCATTGATGGTGATTAAGAAATATGCTGACTGCACTTGTCAAGCTGTAATATAAGGTCGGGGTTTGATAAATGATAAGTAAAGATGTGAACAATCCTAAGAGCATAAAATATTATGCAAAACAATACTAGGACTCTATGATAGGTGAACTAAATGGGAAAAACGGTTTTGTGTCTGCGTGCTGCGCTGGCACCGGTTGTAACCCCTTTCAGCGCCGATTTTGAACCCCTGCCGGCGCTGTGGATCGAGCACTGCCAGTGGCTGCTGGATAACGCTGCCGGGCTTGCGCTTTTTGGTACCAATTCTGAAGCAAACTCGCTATCGACAGGAGAAAAAGCGCAGTTGCTGGAGCGCATCGTCGCAGCGGGATTACCTCCCGCGCAAATGATGGTGGGCAACGGTTGCTGCGCGCTTACGGATACCGTAGAACTCAGCCGCCGCGCTTTGGCGCTGGGGATCAACAAGGTGCTGATGCTGCCGCCTTTCTACTATAAAAACGTGTGCGACGATGGGCTGTATCGCTATTTTTCCGAGGTCATCCAGCGGCTGGGGGAGGCGCGGCTGCGCATCTACCTGTATCACATCCCTCAGATCGCACAGGTTGGCATCGGCATGTCACTGATTGAGCGCTTATTGCGGCGTTACCCGCAGGTGATCGCCGGCATCAAGGACAGCTCCGGCGACTGGCGCAACACCGAGGCGCTGCTGAAGCAATTCCAATCGCCCGGGTTTGATGTCTTCGCTGGCAGCGACAACGCGCTGCTGGCAACGTTACGCGCTGGCGGTGCGGGCTGCATCAGCGCCACGGTTAACATCAATCCAGCGGCGATAGCGTTGCTGGCGCGCAGTTTCCGTGCTGAAGATGCCGATCAGCAGCAACAGCAGTTGGATCGCGTGCGCCGCATTATCCAGCAGTACCCGTTGGCTGCGGCGCTGAAAACGGTGCTTGCGCACTACCGTGAGTGCGCTGATTGGCGGCACTTACGCCCACCACTGATGGCACTTCCACAGGCGGCGGCAAAAGCCCTGATCAGCCAACTGGACGAGATAGGTTTCACGCTCTGAGAAAAGCCAGCCGCCCCCTTGGCGTGCCCACTAACTGAGCAGTGCAGTAGCACTCTTAGATGGTGAGAGCCGGGGGGCATCAACGCCCTCCAACGCAGCGTTCAGCGGAATATAACGCTGCCACCGCAAGGGCTGGCGCAGCCAAGCAAGGGGGCCCCCACTAGGCCATCATTCCTTACGGCACCAGCGGTGGTAACGCTCCAGCCAGCGCAGGATGGTTTGCGGCGCATGGGCGCGCTTCCATTCGCCAGCGGCGTATTTGTTGGCTTCAGCCAACGTCGGGTAGATATGTATCGTACCGAGGATTTTGTTGAGTCCGAAACGGTGTTTCATCGCCGCGACATACTCAACGATCAGATCCCCTCCGTGATCGCCAATGATGGTCACCCCTAAAATGCGGTCTTTACCAGGCACCGTCAGCACTTTGACGAAACCGTGCGCTTCTTCATCGGCGATGGCGCGGTCGAGATCGTCAATGCCGTAACGGGTGACTTCATAGGCGATCCCCTTTTCTTTGGCCTCTATCTCATTGAGGCCGACGCGCGCAACTTCAGGATCGGTAAAGGTCGCCCATGGAATCACCGAATAATCGACTTTAAATTTTTTCCAGCTGCCAAACAGCGCGTTAACCGTCGCAAACCACGCTTGGTGCGCGGCGGTATGGGTGAATTGGTAGGGGCCGGTGACATCGCCGCAAGCGAATATGTTGGGGAACTTGGTTTGTAAATACTCGTCAACTTCAACCGTGCGCGTGCGCGTCAATGCGATATCGAGCTCGGCGAGTCCGTAATCGGTGCTGCGTGGTGCCCGCCCGACGGCGACTAACACGGCGTCAAACACGATCTCAACCTCCTGGCCCTGATGCTCGCACACCAGCACCCGCGTTGCGTCGCGCAGCTCAAAGCGTAAAGCACGGTGCTCCACCAGCACATCGATCCCTTCTTGCCGAAAGCGCTGCATGATCAGGTCCGATACTTCCGGATCCTCTCGGATCATGATGCGGGGCAGCATTTCGATCTGAGTGACCTTAGCGCCTAGACGCGCAAACGCCTGGGTCAGTTCACTGCCGATCGGCCCGCCTCCTAGGATCACTAAACGGCGCGGCAACTGACGCAGTTCCCAGATCGTATCGGAGGTATAATATCCAACTTCATCAAGCCCCGGAATCGGTGGCACAAAGGGGCTCGCGCCGGCAGCGATGATGATATTGCGGGTTGTCAGCGTGCGTCCGTTGACTTCCACCGTATAAGGCGAGGTGATCCGCGCCTTCCCGTGGATGCAATCGACCCCCAGTTTGGTAAAGCGCTCGACCGAGTCGTGAGGCTCGACCGTCTGGATAACGCGGTGTACGCGATCCATGATATCGGCAAAATCAAAATCAGCCCTAGCCTCGCGGATGCCATACGCTTTGGCGTTGCCGATCTGATGCAGCAACTTGGCGCTGCGGATCAGCGCTTTGGAGGGGACGCAACCGGTATTTAGGCAATCGCCGCCCATCTGGTGTTTCTCGATGAGTGTCACTTTGGCACGCACAACAGCCGCGATGTACGCACTGACTAGCCCTGCCGATCCAGCGCCGATGACCACCAGATCGCAATCGAAGCGCTGGGGGCGTGGCCACGCCTTCAATGCCTTTCGCGCTTTGACAACGGCGACGAATTTGCGTGCGATCCATGGAAATATGGCCAATAACGCGAAGGAACCAATCAGCGCCGGCGATAAAATCCCCTGTAGCGAATCGAGTGCTGCCAATTGGGTGCCCGCATTGACATAGACGATGGTTCCGGCCAGCATACCCAGCTGACTCACCCAAGCGAAAGTGACGGCGCGAATCGGCGTTACGCCGAACGCTAGGTTGATCACGAAAAACGGCACCACTGGCACCAACCGCAGGGTGAACAGGTAAAATCCGCCGTCTCGCTCTAAGCCCTGATTGATGCTTCTCAGGCTATCGCCATAGCGCGACTGAACAAAATCACGCAGCAATAAACGCGATACCAGCAGCGCAATCGTAGCGCCCAAGGTAGAAGCGAATGACACGATCACGGTCCCGGCGACGAGACCAAACAAAGCGCCGCTGGCAAGCGTCATGATGGCCGCCCCAGGCAGTGATAACCCAGTGACCAAAACGTACAGCACGAAGAACCCGGCGATCGTCAGCAAGGGGCGATCGTCATAGATATCGTTGAATGCCTTTTGTTTATCTTTCAACTCGGCAAGGCTCAGGTATTGCCCCAAGTCAAAAGCAAAAAACACGACCACTAGGATCGCTATAACGACGAACAGCAGGATTTTTTTGTAGTTCATGTCGCCTCGCCCCTCCAAGGTGCGGATAGCAATAACACTGCGGACTGATGATGTAAAACGATAGAATAGCGGGGGGTGGAATTTAACTCGACCACTGGTTGTGATTCAGGCGAAGCTGTTCTGCGCATATCACCCACATCCGCCTTTACCCAAAGCCTTATGTCAACAGCGAGACCGTTGTCAGATGCAAGGCGTAGGCGTTCCGATTGCGTGTAAAGCGTTTCATTCGATACGGCACAAGTGCTTTTGGGCACCTCAAAAAACTAAGCAAAGCGGATTCTTCGAGGTCACCTGCGGCACTTATTGGGCTAAGGATTATAAATCACTGGCTTACGTTACAGGTGAGTCCCCCCTTCCTCCACCTCCCATCCCATTCAAGTTTTTCGAAGCCCCCCTTTTATAAGGTGCACGCGCAAACGCCTGATGACGCCTGTTTGAGACGTTATGAACACCACTCGTCAATTTATCATCTATTATATGGATAGGTAGTATTTTTCATACGGGTACGCCATGTGCTACCAAGGACTGATGGTGCCGCCGGCTTTAAAAACTTCTCCGATTATTAGCCTTATCTCTACTCCAGCGCAACCCATTAAAGTAGTGATGAGAGTGCTGATGTTACGACCAAAGGGAACCACCAAGCGCGGTGCTCGCGGGTAACTGTCGCTTGCTGGAACTTGATCCTAGGTACTCGCACCAATGCGCATGACTTCGGCACAATACCGCCGCTGGCCCAACAAGGCGCTGACTCTGATCGGCATGTCAGGGGTAGGTAAGACGACCCTCGCCAGCCGTTTGCCGTATCACCGTTGGTTTCATTATTCAGGTGATTATCGCATTGGCACGCGCTATTTGTCGGAGCCCATAATAGACGACATCAAACACCAAATGATGCAGGTGCCGGGGCTCAAAAGTCTGCTATGCTCCGATTCGATCTACATCTGCAATAATATCACAATCAACAATTTGGCTCCTTTATCGCGCTTTATCGGCAATATAGGCGATCCTGCGAAAGGTGGGTTGCGCTACGGCAAGTTTATCGAGCGTCAGCAACTGCATCGCAAAGCGGAAATACAGGCGATGCGCGATGTCGTTGACTTTATCCGCAAGGCGCAGCAGATCTACGGCTATGCTCACTTTGTCAATGACGCCGGAGGCAGCGTCTGTGATCTGGATGATGCAGACACGATAGCATTGCTGGCTGAGCACAGCATTATTTTATATATTGAAGCCTATGATTCGTTGGAGCAGGAGATTATTGAACGCCATGCGCGGGCACCCAAGCCGATGTACTACAACGAAGCCTTTCTCCAACACCGCTTGCAGCAGTACCTGCAACAATACAACCTCGCTGATGAGGGCCAGCTTGATCCACAGGCGTTTGTACGGTGGGTATTCCCGCACCTGATCAACTATCGCCGTCCGCTGTATCAGGCGATCGCCGATCGCTATGGCTATACCATCAGCGCTGGTTGCGCCGAAAAGATCACTAACGAGCAGGCCTTTGATGAATCGATCTGCGCGGCCCTTGATCAGCAGCAAACCACTGATCAGCAACAACCGATGAAGGGGGGTTGATGTCCATCGTCGCGCACACTTCATTGCCATCGTTTGATTGGTTGCGTCAAGCCGGTCACATCGTGCTGTCTCTTGAAGAAGCGCGCAGTCAGGCGATTCGCGAACTTCACGTCGGGTTGCTGAACATGATGCCCGATGCGGCGCTCAGGGCAACGGAACGTCAATTCATGCGACTGCTCAGTTCATCCAATCGCGTCATGCAGATTTATCCTCACCTGTCAGGCATTGACGCCCAACCCAGAAGTGAGGCCACCAGGGCCTATATGAACCAGCACTATGAAGCGCTGGAAGCCGCGCAGGAAGAGGGGCTGGATGCCTTGGTTATCACTGGTGCCAACCCGCAGCAAGAGCGCATGGAGGACGAGCCGTTTTGGCAGCCTTTGATGCAAGTGTTTGAATGGGCGCATGAGAATATCTGTTCAGTGATTTGTTCGTGCCTCGCAACGCATGCGTATTTACAGCATTTTCATCAAATTGAACGCATCCGCTGCCAGCCGGGTAAGCGCTGGGGGGTGTTTTCGCATCGCAACTGCGCCAGCCACCCGTTGCTCAACGACACCAACACCCGCTTTGACGTACCACATTCGCATGTGTATGAAGTCACCCGTGAGCAGTTGGAGACGATCGCGCTGCCGGTGCTATCGTACAGCGAGGAAGCGGGCATTAATCTCGCGACCAGCGAGGATGGCTTCCGGTTTGTCTTTTTCCAAGGGCACCCCGAGTACGACCGCATCAGTCTGCTCAAGGAGATGAAGCGCGAAGTTATGCGTTACATACACCGCGAGCGCGATGATTATCCACCGCTGCCGCAACACTACTTCCCCTCTGAGGCAGCGCCGCTATTGCAGTGCTTGCAACAAACAGCCACGCGCGAGCGGCAATCACCAACTAAAGCGTTTGTCTTTCCCGAGGAAGCACTTTATCCGCTGGTGGATAATACTTGGGTCGATAGCGGACGGGCGATATTTAACAATTGGCTGGGGTTGGTGTATCGGTTGACCGATTACGACCGCTTGAAGCCGTTCATGCCCAGCGTTGATCCATGCGATCCGTTGCAACTGCGGAAAGCGCGGCAATGATACGCGCCGCCATCGCTTGGATGGTGATCATCAGCGCCAGCTTTTACGTTGGTGTCTGGGCGGTGCAGCCAGTGCCATCGAATCTCAGCGCCAGCTATCCGTCACACTCATGTGGCGATAATTTACCGCCACTGCCACCGCGCCCCGATAAATTTAAAACCGAAACTGAACTTGCGACCTATAACGCTGAAGTGGATGAATATAACCAAGCGATCGAACAAGTGGTAAATTGTATCCAAGCATACTTAGATAACGCTGCGGCTGATATGGAGCGTATCAATATGTTGAGCAAAGAGGCACTCTTGTTTTTGACCGCTCCAGAACAATAGCGACTGCCATCACTGCCTATCGATTAATATACCTTTCACCCAATATAGCACGCTGTCCTCTGGCAGTCATTGCGCTACGCTCGCGCACCACCGATAAGCGCAAACCCGATCACACCTTGCTATAGTCGGAAGCGCCGATCCAGCGTTTGATCAAAGCGCTGATGGTGGCCTCGTCGCCAGCAAGCGCCGCGGCAGCGCGTTCAACCTGGGGTTGCAGTGAGGCATCGTTGCACAGGTCGGCAACCTTCATCTGAGCGATCCCCGTTTGTCGCGGCCCCAATAGTTCTCCGGCACCGCGCTGCTGCAGATCGCATTCGGCGATACGGAAACCATCGTGATAGCGGCGTATTGTCTGCAAGCGTTGTCTGGCGCTATCGGACAGCGGCGGTTGATAGAGTAAGACACAGGCGCTTGGGCGCTCTCCGCGGCCTATCCGACCGCGCAACTGGTGCAACTGCGCTAACCCTAGGCGCTCGGCGTTGTCGATCACCATCAGGCTGGCGTTGGGTACATCAACCCCCACTTCAACCACCGTGGTCGCCACCAGCAGATCCACCTTCCCGTCTTGGAACGCCTGCATTGTGGCGCTTTTCTCCGCTGGCGGTAGGCGGCTATGAACCAAACCGATACGGCACTCGGGGAAGGCACCAACCAGTTGCTCGGCGGTATCGATCGCGGTCTGGCATTGCAAGATATCCGACTCCTCGATCAGCGTGCACACCCAGTACGCCTGCTGGCCTGCCTGACACGCTGTGCGTATGCGTGCGATGACCTGCGCACGGCGCTGATTCGAGACAACCGCCGTGACGATCGGCTTACGTCCTGGCGGTAAAGCATCAATGATCGAGGTATCCAGATCAGCAAATACCGTCATCGAAAGAGTGCGTGGGATCGGCGTCGCGGTCATCACCAATTGGTGTGGTTGGTGTGCATCGCGGTGCCCTTTCTGATTGAGCGCAAGGCGTTGATGAACACCGAAACGGTGTTGTTCATCAATGATGATCAAACCCAGTCGGGCAAACGCGACTTGCTCTTGGAACAGGGCATGGGTGCCGATGACCAACTGTAGCTCACCGCTTAGCAATTGCTCCAGTACTCGCTTGCGTTGCGCCTTAGAGCTGCGTCGTGACAGTTGAGCGACCGTAATCCTGAGCGGCTGCAACCAGCAGCTGAGGGTCAGCGTGTGCTGCTCAGCGAGTAGCTCAGTCGGTGCCATAAAGGCGACTTGCAGACCGCTGCCGATAACCGCTAAGGCGCTGATCGCGCCGACCACGGTTTTCCCTGAGCCGACATCGCCTTGCAGCAATCGGTGCATTGGTCTGCTGTGGCTGAGGTCGGTGAGCAGGTCTTCGCAAACGCGAAGCTGGGCAGCGGTCAGGGTGAACGGCAAGGACGCGATGAAGGTATCGATCAACGGCTGCGGCAGCGTGACCGCGACCGCGATGTCACGATCGGACTCGCGGCGCAACAGACGATGGCTTAGTCGCTGCGCCAGCAATTCTTCAAACGCTAGGCGTTTACGCGCCGCACCGCTGTGCGCCGCGGCACCTTCACGTGGCGGACGGTGGCACTGCATGAGCGCCGTTTTCAGATCCATCAACTGTAACTGCGAGAGTAAGTCTGGAGGCAGTATTTCAGGCAATATCCTGTCTGCTTGCAGGTATGCCAAAGCCTGTTCGACCAAGGCGCGTATGCGGTACTGGCTGATGCCTGCGGGTGCTGAATACACTGCGCTCAGGTTGGTTTCAAGCAGCGGCAGCGCATCATCCGCCAACAACTTGTATTCGGGGTGGGGGAGTTCGATGCCCGTAGGCCCGGCACGGGGCGCGCCGAAACACAGCAGGCGCTGTCCGACCACTAGTTTCGCCGTGATATATTTGTGGAAATGGAAGAACCGCAGGGTGATGGTGCCAGTGCCGTCAGCGACGGTGACCAATAACGAGCGTCGGTGGTGCCCATAACGTAAATGCGCTTGCTGTACGACGCCTATAAACAGCGCTTCAACACCAACGCGAAGTGCCGCAATGGACAGCACCCGGGTACGATCTTGGAAGCGTAGCGGCAGGTGCAGCAACAGGTCTTCTATGGTGCGCACGCCGCGTGCCTGAAGGCGCGCCCCAAGCGCCTTGCCAACATTGGCTAAGGTCGTTATGGGCAGCCCCTCGCAGGTGGTTTGTTTTGGCATTGTGGCGGGCGGTAGTGCGATGCACCAGCGCAGTATTTCAAAAGCATCAAACGAAGCAAAATGCACGGCGCTAAGTCAAAACCAAGACCTTACTGGGGCTAGGGGCCTGGGGGAAGGGAGTAAAGTGTTTTTTTATTGTGGTTGAAGTGCCTTCACCCTTTCCTCAATATAAACGTTTTTTTACAAAACTTCCGCAACTGCCACGTACCGCGTGATCGTTTTTAATTTCAATTAGGAGCGCCGAGCGGCGCGCCGTTTGCTGACCGGCAGACCGCTCAACGGCACCGTAAAATAACTGCTGGAAGGTTCTTCTCCTCCAAAACCTCAGCGCAGTATTTCCAGAGCATTGCCCGAAGCCGCATTTCCAGAGCATTGCCCGAAGCCGCATTTCCAGAGCCGCTTCCTGCATCTTCAAGTAGCATGAGGTGCCCTTTAGTGCCAGCAGCAGCCTGGGCGCTTACTCTTCAGGCTGGGGTACCAGCGGCAGTGCGGTAGTGGCGATCGGGATAAATCGCACGCTGGATGGGTTCTCCCTGTTTGACAAAGGTATGGGTCAGCGAGCGGTTCATCAGGCCGAACCAATTGCGATAGACGGCGACTATATCAGCCGTATCCACTGTCGCTACCGAATCCTCACAATCTTGGATGGTACTCACAGCGGCTTCCATGACGATGTCTTTGATCCCCGCCCGATGGGATGCTTTTTATCGATCTGCAACTCCAGATGCAGGCCGTGATGCCGCAACAGCACCGTATGAGGCACCTCGACTGATCCTTGGTAGCCAACAAACTGCGCTGGGTCGGCTAAGGCGGCGGCACCCTCTTGGCTGATCGCTGATGAGCCGACCAGCAGCCACGCGATAACCAGTGCTCTGCTGATGACTGCCTGTGGCTAAAGTAAAAAACTCGTCCAACAACTGGGCGGCATACGCCACCACGCACGCCTTCTGGGACGCATCGGAGAGGTCGGAGGGGGCAGAGAGGGGGTGCGGGTCGGTGTCCAGCGCGCGGGGTTGGCGATGACATCGGTCGCATACAGGGCATCGTAAAGGCTGCCCCAGCGGGCGTTGGTTGCTTTGAGTGCGTAACGGGTGTTCAGTAACGGCACCACCAGTTGCGGGCCGGCTATCGCGGCAATCTCTGGATCAACGTTTTCGGTCTCGAACGTGAAATCACCGACGTCATCTTGCAGATAGCCGATGTGCGACAGGAATGCGCGGTACTCGGCAATATCAATGGGGCTACCAGAGCGCTGCCGATGCCATTCATCGAGTTTCTCCTGCAGGGTGTCTCAGGAAGGCCAGCAACTGCCGGTTGCGCGGCATGAAATTGGCAGCAATTGACGCCAGTTCAGATCAGAACGCATTGACATCGACACCGCTGCCAGGGGCTATTTCATCGGCAACCAAATCGTGTAGCAGTGGTGCTATCGCTAACGCGCTCGCGTTGAATTTGCTGTGTCATGGCAGTGATCTGCTTATGGGGGAGAGGGGGTAGGAGTGGGGGTGGTGAACTTTTGATAGCCGATAAGCCCTACTAACAGCAGTAACGGGAACGCTGCCGCTACCGCTAAATTCCCCCATCCGATCAAATTCACCAGCAACCCGGAGCTGAACGAGGCGATTGCCTGAAAGCCAAACACAATAAAATCATTGGTCGCTTGGACTTTGTGGCGCTCGTGCGTTTGATAGCACTTCGCCAGCAGCGTGGTTGAGGCGATGAACAGCAAGTTCCAGCCGATGCCAAGCGACAGCAGCGCTAATGAGAAATGGTGCGCGGTATCGCCGTGGAGAGCGATCAATACGCTGATCAGGTTGCAAGCAATGCCGCCCCATAGGGTGGTGATCTCACCGTAACGCGCCACCAAGCGGCCGGTGAACAGTGATGGCAGGAACATCGCAATAACATGCATCTGGAGGGCAAGTTTGGTAGCATCCTCTGACAGCCCGCGGTGGAGATGCATGCTGATCGGTGCTGCGGTCATCAACAGGGTCATTACGCCATAGCCGATAGCCGCCCCACCGATGGCGGTTAGGGTACGTGGATGCCGTAGGATGTGATGCAACATGCGCGATGCGCCAGCGGCAGTTGTGCTGCGTTCACTGATCGCAGCAGTGTCGTTCTGAAAGCGCAGCAAGGCTGCAGCGGAGCACACGTACATCAGTGCCAGCCCCAGAAAAGAGCCGACATAGGGGGTATCGGCGATCAACCTGCTGCCCCTGAAGCCGATCTCTGGCCCTAGGATGGCCGCTACGATAGTGCTCAACAGCAGCGTTGCGACCGCATGTGGTGCCTGTGCTTCGCTGACGCTCTCGATCGCAGCAAAACGGTATTGCAGGATAAATGCTTGGTTGCAGCCGATGAGCGTCATAGTCGCCACGAACAGCCAAAAGTTGCTGTTATAGACCGCATACGCACTGACGCAACTGCCCATCGCGGCCAACCAACAACCGCCCAAAAACCCTGCTCGTCGCCCAATGCGTCGCATCAGCAACGCGATGGGGACGGTGGAGACAGCGGTGCCGAGGATCGCTGCAGTGATGGGCAGCGTGCTAAGGCTAGGCGACGGCGCAATAGCAGCGCCTGCCAAGCTGCCGACCAAGATCACCATGATCGTGCCGCAGCTACCAAACGCTTGCGCCGTTACCAGTAACCAGACATTGAGCGGTAGTTTGAACATGCGAGCGAAATCCGTGATTTTGTTACATAGTTAGGCTACGTGAAGATAATCGTTTTGATTTTTAATTAAGTGCGCCTAGCAGCCCCCTTCCAGAGCATCCAACGAAGCAAGATGCACGACGCTAAGTCAAAACCAAGACCTTACTGGGATTAGGGGCTTGGGGGAAGGGGGTAAAGTGTTTTTTTATTGTGGTGGAGTGCCTTCGCCCTCCTGATATGCTAGGCAACGCCTAGCATATCAGGATTAAAAATAGAAAATTCCAGAGCCTCGCCCTCCACTATGCCAAAGCCTTCACCTGCCATCGGCCCTGCACGGCGTTGAGGCGAGGGTGCAGGCTGTACTGGGGTTTAGGGGTTTGGGGGAGGGGGGCAACAGATTTTTCTTCACCTCTCAGCTCAATTGCGTTATGCTTACTCATAGTGGCGACTCTCGTTAAGATTGATGGGTTTGTTTTACAACTTCCAATCAATCAGAGTCGCCACTATTTTCCAACCCTTCAACCACCACTTTCAGTTATAATTCTTCAACTGGATAAAAATGTTTCAGCATCAAGAAAAATATGTGGCTTATATAAAAGCTAAAGGAGTCGGTTCAAATGACAAAGTTGAAGATTCGCGCCAATCTTATGTTTCGTATTTGAATTCTGTACAAAAGCACCTTGGCATAACTATTAATGAACAAACTTTATCTACTAAAAATGACATTCATAATATTTCTAAGAGGCTTGCTGGTTTGAATAGATTGTCAGATAAAACTATTAAGAATTATGGTTCAGCAATGAATCATTATGTTGAAATGGTTGCATCGTTTCCAAAATAGAAGCCAAGTATCAGAAATGAACCAAATACCTCACAAGACAATCAATTTCGCGCCTACGGCACTGGACGCAGCAAAGTTGTGCCAGTTATTGAGGTGTTAGTAGGCACCAATGTCCTCAGTCGTCCAGCTTGAACATGTCGGTGAGCCGTTGGTCGCGGCTATGTTTAACACTTCCGTGGAAGTACGTGAAGCGTTGCTCGGGCCGCATAGAGCTACGTTTCACACAGCTACCCACGAAGTTCCCCTCAAGAGTTGGAACGGTCGCATCTTTGATGGTACGCATCGAATTGACGTGGCTGTGCGGGGCTCGGCGGTCAGTTCATGCCTAGCAGTTGAGTTAAAACTCGGACTGTCCAGAATGACAGCCACTGCTTTTAACAAGCGATTCCTTGAAGGGACATCGCCATCTCACTTCGCGAAACGAGTTAAGGGATCAATGGTTTCGGTCTTGGAGCGGCTTTCTGAAGAATCGGGTGATTGCCCAATCTACGCCGAACTCGATGGGTACCAATGCAGTGTAGAAAAGAATTGGGTTCTTGTTGTGAGAGCCAAGGTTGCGGAACAATGGAGCCGAAAAGGGAAACCTGAGCTATCTGACTGCTGTAGCTTGGTAGTCTTTGAACACATTGTCGAGGTCTATGGGGGTAGCGCTCGCTTCAATCAGGCAGTATCGAATCTTCTTGATGGAGACTACTATGATGAATGGCTGCATGCCTATCACCCCCCCCTCCCCGCACCCTGACGTTGTATGATAGCCACCCATTAGCCGCTAACCGAGTGGGGTTACGATGAGTTGGTATCCAGAATATGTGCCGGTGGCCATGCGGATCGCCAACGCCGAGCGGAAGATGAAGCAGTTTCTGAAGAAGCGGCCGGGGGTGCAGCCGGTGATCATTGAGGGTCGTCTCCTAGCCAAAACCTGGTGGGGCAAGTCTTGGAATAAGAACCTAGAGCGTTATGCCGACTACGCCAATCGCATTGAGCGCGGTCGCAATTATGTGCGGTACCGCTCGGTGCTGGATCTGCAACTTCAGTCTGGGCGCGTCAGCGCGTTGGTGTTGGGCAGCCGGGCAACCCCCTATACTGTCACGATCCGCATTGAGCCCCTGAGCAGCGACCAATGGAGCGCCATTCGTCAGGCCTGCAGCGGTCGCTTTGATTCGCTTAGCGGACTGCTGGCCGGTACGTTTCCGAAGGCGCTGAAAGATCTGTTTTTCGATGCCAAGGGTGGTCTCTTTCCTACTCCTGACGATATTGCGTTTGATTGCAGTTGCCCGGATTGGGCTTCCATGTGTAAGCACGTGGCTGCCACCCTGTATGGCATCGGTCATCGGCTGGATGGCGATGCAGGGCTGTTTTTCACCCTGCGCGGGATCACGGTTGACGAGATCATCAGCCAAACGGTAGCTGAGACCACCCAAGCGTTACTAAACAAGTCCCAAGCTCGCGGCAAAAGCCAAAGCCAAGGCCACGGTCACGGCAAGGGAAAGAGAAAGAGTGGCGTTATCTTGAGGGATGTCGATCTCGGCGCGGTTTTTGGCATTGAACTGACCACCGCCACATTGCCGCCTGCACCACCGCTCCCTCGCACGTCAAAGAAGCCCTCCCCAAGCCAAGCCGCTCAGCCTACCCCCGTCCCCAAGCGCACCTTGGGCGATAATCCAAAGCGGCATCCAGTTCAAGTCAAGCTCCAGGTCAAGCCCGAGGTCAAACCCCAAGCCAAGCTCCAGGTCAAACCCCAAGCCAAGCTCCAGGTCAAGCTCCAGGTCAAGCCCGAGGTCAAACCCCAAGTCAAGCCAAAGGGTAGGCCGCGGCTTCTACCCCCCCCGCCAACCATCGCCGCCAACCCCAAGCGAGCCCCAAGGCAACCCAGCGCAACACCAGCACGCCCCGAGGTACCGCACGAAACCATGCTCGATACCTTGGTCAAAGCCGTTGGCAAAACCCGTAGCGGCGAATCGATTGCGCAAATTGAGCAGCGCCTCGTCGGTTGGAGCACGTTACAGATCCGCAATACTCTCCAGCGAGCCAGCACCCGCGGGTTGATAAAAATCGTCCAGCGCGGTCGCTATCGACGATTGGTTTAGCTGCTGTCGGGTGCCTTATTGGGAGGCAATGACCCTTCCATCAGTTATTTCATGATGCCGCTGACCGCTCTTTTTCAACCCCTCATACACCACTTTCGGTTATAGCTCACGGCGCGCCGTTCGGCGCACCTAATTAAAAATTAAAACGCTACCATTTCCCTCCTTCTCCTCTTTAACGTAACGCTTAACTGAAAAACCGATGGCTTATCAGTCCTTGGACATCGTCATCCGTCCCGACGGTTTACTGCTGGAATGGAGCGACAGCAGTGATCGCTACCCAGAGGCGTCAGCGCAGTTTCAGCAGGACTTGTTCCGTCATTATCATGCCGATAGTGGTACTTGGCTGTTGCTGCTGGGGCTGGCCGATCCTGCGCTGCCGTTGCCGCCTACCTTGAGTTTCTGGCGCGATTTCGCAGGCAGTTTTGCCGAACAACTGACGCATCTTGCGGAGTTGGAAAAACTACGTGAGAAGGCCACTGTTGCCCTAGAGGCATCGGACCTTGAAGGATGGCTGGTGCGGGCACCGATAGGTAGCGGTTCGGAGTACTTGAGCCAGGGCTTGTTGCAGCGGCTATGGACGACCCTGCACGACGCTTATCGCCGCTTGATCAGCGCCTATGACGGCAGCGTTGAGGCATTTATCCATGAGTACCGTCCGAATCTGCAACTGGCCGGAAGGGTATTTTTCCATCTGGTTGAAAATAAACAAGGCGAGTCACCGTTTGCTTTTTTAGCGACCTATGTTACCCACCAAGAAGAAGATGGCGGCTCGCGGCATCTGCCCCTGAGCCATGCGCTGCAAGAGTATGCCGTCGATCAAGCGAAGCTGATTGAACTGCTGACCACAGTGTATCGCGCCTCCCGCGGTAGCGAGCTGCTACCGCAGTTGCTGAAAAGCGGGGATCTATTTCACCCGCTGGGTTGGGAGCCGTCCGACGCCTATGCCTTCCTAAGAGAAGTGCCGCTATACGAAGACTGCGGGATCCGGTGCCGCATCCCAAACTGGTGGGGCCCCAGAGCCGCTGCGACCCAACTGACGGTCAATATCGGCAACAGCGTACCGTCCCAAGTGGGTATGGAGGCGATCCTCAGCATGGTGCCTAGCCTGTCTGTCAGTGGCGTGGCAATCACCCCTGATGAAGCCCGCGCACTCCTGCGTGAAAGTGACGGGTTGACGTTAATCAAGAACAAATGGGTGGAGATCGACCGTGACAAACTCCAGCAAACCCTAGCGGCTTACGAGCAGGCGCGACCGCTATTAGAGGGCGGATTTAGCCTGCGCGAGGCGCTGGGATTGCAACTATCCCCAGACAAACTGCTGGGCGAACAGTACCAAACGGTGGATGTTGGGGTGTGTTATGGGGAATGGTTTGAGGATGTCGCCCGCAAGCTGCTCAATCCTCATCTGGTGCCAGAGCTTTTGCCGGCCAGCGGATTCAAAGCAAGCCTGCGCCCGTATCAACAGGCCGGGCTGAACTGGTTAGGATTCCTAGATGGATTCGGGTTTGGCGCGTGTCTGGCCGATGACATGGGGCTGGGTAAGACGATTCAGGTGCTGGCCTTTTTGAGCAGCAAGCAAAGCCAGCAGATCACCAGCTTATTAGTCATTCCCGCGTCACTGATCGCGAACTGGTGTAGTGAGATCGATGCCTTTTGTCCGCAATTGAACTACCACATTGCCCATCCCAGCAGCGGGCGTCCAGCGCAACCGGGGCAACCGGGGCAACTGGCACTGTCGGCGCAACTGGCAGCAACCGCAGACTGGTCGCGCTATGATCTGGTGATCACCACCTACGGCATGGCGCAGCGCAACCACGCGTTGCAGGCTTTCCACTGGGATTACCTGATCCTCGACGAAGCCCAAGCGATCAAAAACCCGCTCGCCAAGCAGACACGTGCGATCAAAAAGTTACACGCGGGGAGGCGTATCATCATGACTGGCACGCCGGTCGAGAACCGCCTGTCCGATCTATGGTCGCTGTTTGATTTCCTGAACCCCGGGCTGCTGGGCAACCTGACGGAATTCAAAAAGTTCGCCACCAAACTCAAGAAAGACCCCGCCGCGGTTGGTCGGCTGCGCCAAGTGATCAGCCCATATATCCTCAGACGCATGAAAACCGATAAAACCATCATCCATGACTTACCCGCTAAAGTCGAGATGAAGACCTTCGCCGGGCTGAGTAAAAAGCAAACGGTGCTGTACCGCCAGTTGGTGGATGAAATCAGCGCTGCCCTAGAGCGCCATAAGGAAGGCATGGAAGGAGGCATAGAGCGCCGCGGTTTGATTCTGGCGTCACTGCTGAAATTTAAACAACTGTGCAATCATCCCGATCAGTTTCTCGGTAGCGGCGGATTCGCAGAAAAAGACAGTGGCAAATTCCAGCGTCTGCGCGAGATCTGCGAGACCATTCGCGACAAGCACGAACAACTGCTGTTGTTCACCCAATTCCGTGAACTGATCCCGGCGTTACACGCTTTCTTAGCGGGGGTGTTTGGTCGTGATGGGATCGTCCTGCATGGCAATGTGGCGGTCAAACAACGCAAAGCCCGCATCGAGGCATTTCAGAATCAGGAGACCTACATCCCGTTTATGGTGTTGTCGCTGCGGGCCGGCGGGGTCGGGCTGAACCTGACGGCGGCGAATCACGTGGTGCATTTCGATCGCTGGTGGAACCCGGCGGTAGAAAACCAAGCCACCGATCGTGCTTTCCGCATTGGACAGCAGAAAAGCGTGGTAGTGCATAAGTTCATCACTGAAGGCACCATCGAAGAAAAAATCGACGCCATGATAGAAACCAAAGCCCAACTGGCGGGTGAGGTGGTAACAACCAGCACCGACGCCTGGATCACCGAACTCGGCAACGATGAATTACTGCAGCTCTTCCGCCTCGGGCTGTCGTAGGGTGCTGGGGCTTAGGCAATACGATTTCATGCGGTACACATTATGTACCGGTTCCGTGCCGGCACGGAACCCGACAGATAACTCCACTACGAGTGGAATACAACAGCGGCGGTTGCCTTCCTCCAGCAGTAGCAGAGCGGAAGCCATGCAAACATCCAGTACTCTGCGTCAGACGCTGTGATTCTAGACAACAGCAGTGGTTTCGTTATTGTTCAGAATGATTTTATTTTCATTGCGTAAACGTCAAAAAAGCTAAAAAGATTAAGATACACTGGCGATTGCGGATCTATTGGTACAGGTACGGAACAGTCAGTTGTTCACTCATGATCGTTTTCATCCTCCGATCATGAACCATCTTCTCAGGCACATTTCGTTCGTAATGTATTGAATAGGCTCGGGCTGGTTTCGTGCTGCGTACTGGTATATCATTGACCATCCACTTTACCCATCCCTGTAATATTCCACTTGGTTGTTGCCCATGACTGCGATTATCAAACAGAGCGATGTGATCCAGAGTGTCGCCGATGCGCTGCAATATATTTCGTATTACCACCCGAAGGATTATATAAACGCCTTGACTGCGGCCTATGAGCGAGAAGAATCGCCAGCGGCCAAGGACGCGATGGCGCAGATCCTGGTGAATTCGCGGATGTGCGCCGAAGGGCGGCGCCCGATATGTCAGGATACCGGGATTGTCGTGATCTACGCCGAGGTTGGCATGGATGTACGCATTGACGGTGCCATGGATTTCGAGGATATGCTCAACGAAGGCGTGCGCCGCGCTTACTTGCACCCCGATAACGTGTTGCGCGCCTCGATCGTATCGCCGCCGCTGTACGGACGCAGCAACACCCGTGATAACACCCCGGCGGTGATCCATACTCGCTTGGTCAGTGGTGCCACCTTGGACTTAAAACTCGCGGCTAAAGGCGGCGGATCGGAAAATAAATCCAAGTTCGCGATGCTCAACCCCAACGACAGTATCGTCGATTGGGTGTTGCAAACAGTGCCGCAGATGGGTGCCGGCTGGTGTCCGCCCGGGATGCTGGGGATTGGCATCGGTGGTTCAGCTGAGAAAGCGATGCTGATGGCCAAGGAATCACTGATGGGGCCGATCGATCTGCACGAACTGCAACAGCGCGCATCCGCATCGTTGAGCGCCATCGAGAAACTGCGCCTCGAGTTGGTAGAGAAGGTCAATGCCTTGGGGATCGGCGCGCAAGGATTGGGCGGGCTGACGACTGTGCTGGATATCAAGATCAAGCAATATCCAACCCATGCGGCATCGTTGCCGGTGGCCATGATCCCCAACTGCGCTGCTACGCGGCACATCCATTTTGCGCTGGATGGCAGCGGCCCGGCGACGTTTGTGCCACCGCGGCTTGAGGATTGGCCTGCGGTGACCTGGCAGGTTGGTGCCAATGTGCGGCGGGTGAACTTGGATCAGTTGACGCGCGAGGAAATCTCGAAGTGGCGCGCCGGTGACCAGGTTTTGCTGTCGGGAAAGTTATTGACCGGTCGCGACGCCGCTCATGCCCGTATACAGCAACGGCTCACGAGCGGCGAAGGATTGCCGCATGGCGTCGATTTTACTAACCGCATGATCTACTACGTTGGCCCGGTCGATCCAGTAAGGGATGAGGCGGTCGGTCCAGCTGGGCCAACCACTGCCACGCGCATGGACAAATACACCGACATGATGCTGGAAACCGGTTTGCTTGGCATGATCGGCAAAGCCGAACGCGGAAGCGCCACGATTGCCACCATTGCGCGCAACCGGTCGGTCTACCTGATCGCTGTCGGTGGTGCTGCGTATCTGGTATCGAAAGCAATCCGCAGCAGTCGCGTGGTCGCTTTTGAGGATCTGGGAATGGAGGCCATCCGCGAGTTTGAGGTCGTCGATATGCCAGTAACGGTAGCGGTGGACGCGAAGGGTGACTCAGTACACAAAAGCGGTCCGCAGCGTTGGCGGCGCTCGGTGGCGGTAGCGCTGAACTGAGTGTTCAATGCACGGCCTTATGCCGTGCGCCTTGCCTTCGGCACGGGAAAAAGCCCTGCCGCTGCGCCTGTCGTGCAGGCTGCGGGCTGTCGCTTTAACGCTCAAAATGGAGGTGGTTGATCTTTAGCAGACCGTACACCATCCACCATCCACCCCATAAAAAAAAGCGCCCTCAATCAGTCGATTTGCGACGCACCTTCAATAAAACCACCCGTTTGCACCTCGAAAAATGGCAATGGGATGAGGGTTTGAGGGAAGGGATATGATCACCTGTATCGTACCCCCCCATTTTGTTATGGATTTATACCATTAATTAATCAATTGGAAGGTCATGAATGAATACGTTAGAAACAATCGATATTTCGCAATAGCGAAAGAATTTCGAGAACGAATAGATGCCTTTTTCAAGCAAACACTACCTGAAATTGGTAACGCTATAGCGAGCCGCATCAACGATAACTTCCAAATCCTGAATCATCCGCCTTAAGGAACTGTCCTCTCCTGCACCTTCAAGTAACATGAGTATATACTCCGATAGGGTCTCTCGAGCCAATAATAACCGTATGCTCATACGGAAGCCCTTCTGTCGATACCAAATATATAAGCAGGTGCTTATGGACTTACCTTTATCTGGCAGGAGATTTTAATTGAAGCCCCATTGGCAGTGGCCATGGTGCTCAGTCAAGCAGATGCTGCATCTGCCCTAAGCGACTGCGGAGGCGCAGCTTGCGGATCACCTTGGCTTCGATCTGGCGGATGCGCTCCCGGGTTACGTCAAACTGCTTACCAACATCCTCCAGTGTATGATCAGACGCCCTGTCAATGCCAAAGCGCATGCGCAGCACCTTGGCTTCGCGCGGATTCAGCCCATCAAGAACCTCACGGATGATTTCCTTTAAGTTATCTTTTATCGCGACATCCTCCGGCAAAGCAATGTTCTTGTCTTCTATGAAATCGCCTATATGGGTTTCATCATCCTCGGCAATGGTCTTCTCCATAGATAACGGCTCTTTGGATACTTTCTGTACCTTGCGTACTTTATCTTCGGGGATTTCCATTAGATCAGCGAGCTCTTTGGAACTCGGATCGCGTGCCTTTTTCTGTAAGATATTGCGCGAAAAACGGTTCAGCTTGTTGATCGTTTCGATCATGTGCACCGGGACGCGAATGGTGCGCGCCTGATCGGCGATAGAGCGGGTAATCGCTTGGCGGATCCACCACGTTGCATAGGTGGAGAACTTGTACCCACGGCGATATTCAAATTTATCCACCGCTTTCATCAGACCGATGTTGCCTTCTTGGATCAGGTCCAGAAAATGCAGGCCGCGATTGGTATAACGCTTAGCGATTGAAATCACCAAGCGCAGGTTGGCTTCGATCATTTGCTTCTGGGAGCGGCGCGTTTTTGTTTTACCCTCCGACATAAGGCGATTGATTTCCTTGATGCGCGTGAGCGGCAGCATTGCCTCGGCGCTGATCTCAGACAGTGTCTGCTGTGCATTCTTGATCTCATCGGTATAGCTTTTCAGCGCCTTGCCCCAAGCATAACTCTTACGACTTTGCACGCGTAACCACGTGACGTGGGTTTCTTTGTTGCGAAATATGTCGAGAAAGTGTTGCCGTGGCATTTTTGCCTTATCGACGCAAAGATGCAGCACTTGCGATTCTTGTTGGCGGATAACTTGGCAAACTTGCTTCAGATCCATCGTCAGACGGGAGACCATTTTGGGGGTCAGCTTCATTTCCTGAAACTTGATCACCATCGCGTCGCTGGCTTTCCTAGCCTGCTTTGAATTCTGACCGCATCTTTCAACCGCGTTGGTAAAGCGCTTGTAGGCCTGCAGGAGGCCCTGATATTGATCATGAACCTCCCGCATAGGCGCATTCAAAGCGTTGTTTTTTTGCTCATCCTGGCTGTGCCCATCGGTATTTCCCAAGTTGTCACTGTCACTGTCACTCGGCACGCAGGGAATGACCAGTATGGCAGTCAGTTTTTTATTGTCCTCAAGTGCCACAGTAAGTTCATCAAGGAGCCGTTTTATCGTTGGCGGGTAGGAAGCCAGGGCCTGCATGGATTGCTTGATACCCTGTTCGATATCTTTGGCGATGCGGATCTCATCTTCGCGCGTCAACAGATTAATGGTGCCCATCTCGCGCATATACATGCGTACTGGATCGGTCGTACGAGAGAATTCTGAGTCGATGTTTGTCAGCGCAGAAACCGCATCTTCGGCGGCATCGTCGTCACTCGCCGGGGCACCGATCAGTAACAGCTCTTCAGTATTCGGAGGAGCTTCCTGTACCGTAATCCCCATATCAATGATAACGTTGATGATCTCCTCAATCTGCTCTGTCTCAGTGATGTTTTCGGGAAGGTTGTCGTTAATCTCAGCATAGGTCAGGTAACCTTGATCCTTCCCTTTGGAGATCAATAATTTCATTTGGTTGCGCTGTTGCGTTCGATCCATCGTTGGGGACTCACTGTCTTTGAAGGGGCTGACAATAGTCAGCGGGCGGTTTTACGGAAGTTTTTAATCCATACGTTGAGAGCCATAGCCATAACTGGATTCTGGATGCTGATTTCATTTTAATTTTAATCCCTGCTCCAGCCAAAGCAAGGACAAAAGGAACCTCGAAAAACTGCAACGGGATGAGGATTGGGGAAAGGGGCACGCTCATCTATAACATAAACCGTTGATTTATAATCCTTTCCACAATAGACAAGCCCCGCAGGGCACGCACATGCCTCCTGCACGGAAGAGGTGTAAAAGGCTTCATTTGCCCCTGATGGGTGATTTAGCCGGCGCGCTGAGCGACATAAGGTCTCTTTTTTGAGCCCGTAGCCTATAGTGATTCTGATGAGATAGGGCAACGGCTCGATAAAAATGATATTTTATGTAGCCAACCGCAAGTATGCAAGCGCTGTACGCTACCGCTCAACGCAGCATCAGTTTTCGATTTTCAGCCCAATTACTTGAAGATGCAGGAAAGGGCTAAAGTCATGCTCTCATCCCAAAGCCTCGCCCTCAGCCCTTTCCAGAGCGTTTATCGAAGCCCAATTTGTAGGCGAAAATTCAGAGAGCCGGTCATGCAGGGGATAAGGGAGCGTGTGCAATCAAGCATCTTCAAGTAACACCGGTATATAACCGGATGCTTCTTGCGGTTTTTTAGGTCTTCGGGAAAGGCCATCAAATCCCCAGAAAAGCGCCTTGATTGTGGCGCAAGGCGAACAACGCTGAATTCATCCAGCTTCTTGCGCAGTGGATGGCTACAGCGTGAAGCGTGCGGCGCGAAAGGGGGCACAGTCAACCGGCGGTGGGCGACCCGCCATCATCGCGGCGATGGCAAGCCCTGAACCGGGTGCCATCGATAAGCCAACATGTTGATGACCAAAATTAAACCACAGACGCGCATGCCGCGGCGCTGGCCCAATTATCGGCAGTGAGTCAATCAACGTAGGTCGCCGGCCCATCCAAGGCTCATCATCGAGGGGTTGCTTTATTTCATAGGCCTCAGACGCATTGATAATCGCTTTCTTGATTTGACTGAAATTTTTCGGCGCGTCGCGGGCCGCAATTTCGACACCAGTGGTGATACGGATCCCTTGCCGCATAGGTGCCAAAATGCAGCCTGCAGCGAAATCATGGATGGCGCGGCGCAGCGGCGGCCTGTCGCCCTGCGCAAAGTGCATATGGTATCCGCGCTCCCAGGCGAGTGGAACATCATAGCCAAGCCAACTGGCGATTTCGGATGACCATGCGCCGGCAGCAATGACAACATGCTCGGCGAGTGCCATGCCATCGCTTGTCGCAAGCGCGACCCGCCAGCCTCTGTCGGCTTCACTCAAACCGGTGACGGTGGCCTGCCTTACGCTCCCGCCAGCGTCGGTGAACAGCCGTACGTAGGCGTCTGTCAGATCGGACGGGCTTGACACGCTGCAGGTCGCGTCCATCAGAATGGCTTTTTCATAGATGGGTTTCAGTCCGGGTTCGATCTGCCGCAACTGCTCACGCTCATACACCGTGAATGGCACCCCCACTTGGCGCATCATATCAAGCTCATACTGGAATTTGCGGAAGCTCTTTTGTGAGCGAAACACCTTCATCCAGCCGGCATGGCGCAGCAGATGACCGACCTCGGCGGCCTTAATCCATTGCTTGTGCTGATTAAGTGACAGCACCTGAAGATTGCGCAGCGCCTGCGCCGCATGCCGTGCCTGATGCGGCGTACAATGTGCCAAAAAGCGAAAAAACCAGCCAAGCCGGCGCGCCACAAAGGATGGCGTGTAGCGAAAGCCGTTGAAGCGATACAGCAGCAGTTGGGGTAGTATTTTCAGCAGATCGGGGTTATTCAGCACCAACACCGATGATTCAGACAGCACCCCGGCATTGCCATAGGAGGCCTCGCGCCCCGGTTGACCACGGTCAATCAGGGTTACGGTATGACCGGTCTGCTGCAGCGCAAGGGCGTTGCAGACACCGACAATCCCGCCACCAATGATGATGATGGATGCCACTTACTGACCTCGTAGATTGAGCCAGCGCGCTTGGCGACACTTGGGTGAGATGCAAAGCAGCGGTTCAGATTGGATTGGAGTTACGCACCTATCCGGGCATTGGCATGCGCTCATGCGCGAAGTGCTGCCAGTGGGCGGCGGATGAGGCGCATCGGCACTACTTGCCGGTGGAGCACCTAGTGGTGTCGCCTGCTGGGTTTAGCGCCCCGCAGGAAAACAAAACAGCGGCCTCTCGGTGCGCCTTTTTGCAGGTACCTGAGCGGGCTACAAACTCAGGATAGCCCACATTCTGACAGATAACGGAACCTGAGTTCAACCAGCAAGCGCACCTCTCGTATGATAGGGAGAGAGCATCTTTGAATTTAGGGTTGGATGACGATGATGTTGTCGTTGAAAGCGGCTGATCGCGGCAAGCTCGCATCAAAAATCGCATCACCATCTTGATTAGCGTCCTCGTAGTAGTCACTGAGCTGGTTTGAGGGGCGCGATTGTAATGCAAGCGTCGGCCCTGCGATTAGCGCCAGCGCCGCTATCGTATGATTGGTGGCACCGCTGCGATCGGTCAGGATCAGGCATGAAGGAGGTGTACAGTGACCGCTGCCCCCAGGGGCGTGCGCCGCGGCGGTGGCGATATAAATCAAATGATGCCATCGGTTTTTGATAAACCACTCGGGGAGTTCGTCAGGTACCGCCAGATCGGCATGCAGGCCGCTGACGCTGATCGTTCCGAGCGTGTCAGGCTTCACCTTGACTGCGCCACTGCCGGATTGCGCTGTGGTTGCGCCGCAAGTGCTGCAAGCTTGGTAGTAAGCGGTATCGTTTATCAATAGCTCTAGGGCTGCGCTGCTAGGATCGGCAGTACTTACGCTACGGCGGCGTACATCACGCGCACTGGCGGGGGTATAGTGGGTTGATCCGCTGAACTTTATCCCGTCAAGCTGCCACTGTCGTTCGCGCCAAGTGGCGGGATAAGGCGGTGCGTTAGCCCCTTGCACCACCGCGCGGGCGCTCGCGCTGCAGTCAATGCTGGTCGCATCATGCCAGCGGCAAGCACTTCCATCGATAGCGTTAAATGCTATCGTTGCCGTGGTTAAATGCGCGCTGCTGACGGTGCCTTCGAAGGTCGCGGCGAAGCCGCCAGCGAGACTGAGATCGAGCGTGAAATCAGTTGCAAAAGGGGGTTGTAAGCGATAATGATGTGCTATCTGACCGAAGTGTTGCCCAACCTCGCCGCGGTACGCCGCGGTTGACGGATTGTCAAACGGTGCCAGCCACAGATAGGTGGCAGCGCTGTCGCCGTCGCCATCTTCAGCGTAAGCAAGCAACGCTTGTTCTGCTTCCTTGAGTACGCGGCGTTCGATCGCCGCCATTAACTCCCCGCGGGATAAGGTCACAAGGCGATCGTTGAAGTGCTCTGCGGCGTCGACCGCGGTACTGCTGGCACGTTGATAGCGACCATCTGCACGTGACACATTATCGCCTTCAAGGTAGTGTGTTAAATCGTTGACATCGCTGGCGCGATCCTGAGACTCCAGCGCAAAGCCAGGGGCAAACAGGATCGCCACCAGATCGCTGGCGTCGACGCTGTCGTTACAGTCGTTATCGTGGTTGGTGTCAACGCACAGTTGACCTGGCGTATCGCTGTTGAGGCTCGAAATCTTTGGGTTGTTGCGGAAATTCAACGACAGTGCGTACCACAGCCGCTCCCCAGCGCTGTCGCGCAAGTCGTCCAGCCCCAGATAGCGCCACGGCAACCGTCCGGTGGGATGCAGCCCGAAGTCCTTCTTCCCACAGGGAGGGTTTGGTGAACCGTCGTTGTTTGTATCCGGGCATGGCAGGAACCCCGGACCATGCTTGGGAGAATCATAAGGAAAATGATCAGGGTACGTCACCGCATACCCGATCAGCACCTGCTTAGCCGCTGCTAATGTACGCACGGTATGATGAACTGCCTGCTGTTGCCGGGTGATCGATAACTGCTGTAGGTAAGCAAGCAGCCCTGAGGTGGCTGTCAGGGTCAGAATGAGCGTCAATGCAAGCAGCACCGCCCCACTTGGTCGCCGGTAACGGCTCGGTGGTGGGAACCGAGATTGCAGCCCTAGTCGTGGCATCAGATCGTCCGCTGCCTCATTCGCCCCACTAAAGACGGTACACCTCATGATCGTGCCAATGCAAAGTCGCAATGTCTCTCAGGTGGGCTTGCGGGTGCAGCAAGGCGCTGAAACATGTTGCAGGGGGGATATTATGTGATCGCAAAACGCAGGTGCCGGCCAACGACGAGGCGCTCGGCAAACAATGTCTTTCATGCGCATCACTTGTAAGCGAGGCGGTGCGGATCAGGTATAAAACGGACGGTTGGGATAGCGCCTCAGGACCTCACGTATAAAGGGAATCGTGAGACGGCGTTGGGCTGATAACGAGACGCGATCGAGATAGTCGAGGATCCCCAACAATGTCGGTACATCGCGCTGGATACGCCGCAACAGCCACTGTTGCACCTCCACTGACAGGTGCAAGCCGAGCGCCCGCCCGCGTTGTTGCAACAACAGTTGAAGCCCTGCCTGATCCAGGGGTCGCAGGCGCAGTTGTACGCTGGCGCTTAGGCGTGATGCCAAGTCTGGCAGCACGCAGCGCAGCCCACCCACCGGCATCTGCGCGGTCATCACCAGTGCTCTGCCAGCAGCCTCCAACTCGTTATACAGACTGAACAAAACCGCTTCCCACTCAGGGTGGGAGAGGCGTACGGCGACATCATCCAGACACACTAGGTCAAAAGCGGTGTAGCCATCCAGCTTCAGCGGTGCGGCAGTGGGTATCGCGCTGAGTCCGATGTAGGCCGCACGGCGACCATCGGCTTGCGCGGTAGTGCACAAAGCTTCCAGCAGATGCGACTTACCGCAGTTTGCCGGGCCATGGAGCCACGCTACCCGCGGCGGTTGTGTGCGCAATGCGATCGCCTTGGCAATCGCTATCGCTTCATCGTTAGCGCCAACGATAAAGCTCTGCAAACAGCGGCCACTGTGCATCGGTAGCGACAGCGCTTGTTGCTCTGACAGTGGCATTGCAACCTCTTCAACTCAATCCCGAACGCCGCTACTGCTTTTGGCGGCGGGCTCTTTTGGTTGCCACAGAGGTTCAATGGCAGTGGTTGGCAGATCATATTGCGGTGGGTAATCGACGCCCTCCAAGTATAACCCCTGGGCTGCAGCAGCTATTCCGGCAGCGCGGCGGTCCTTTCCTGCCAAAACCGTATGCGCCCATTTTGGGGGATGGACGCCATGACCGATGGCGATCAGCACACCGACAATGTTGCGCACCATATGCTGCAGGAAAGCGTTTGCGCTGGCCTCGATCACGATCCAGTCATGGTGGCGCTGCACCCGCAGGCGGTGCAGACAACGCACCGCGCTGCGTGCCTGACAGCCGGCGGCGCGGAAGGCGCTGAAGTCATGTTCACCAACCAACCATGCCGCGCCGGCAGCCATGGCGTCCGTCGTCAGCGGGTGGCGCACCCAGCCGGCCCGCGCGTGCGCTAAGGCGGAACGCTCGGGGCGATTCAGGATCAAGTAACGGTAGTCGCGCCGCAACGCGGAGAAGCGGGCATGGAACTCAAGCGGCATGCAGCGCGCCCATCGCACACAAACATCGTTGGGGAGATTGCTGTTGCTGCCCAACACCCAAGCGCGTTCGCTGCGTATTGCAGCGCTGTCAAAGTGTACCACCTGACCGTTGGCGTGGACGCCAGTATCGGTGCGACCGGCGCAAACCACCTCCACCGCATGGTCAGCGACGCGGGAGAGGGCGCGTTCAACCTCGGTTTGTACGCTGCGCAGGCGCGGCTGAGAGGACCAGCCATAAAAGCCACTGCCATCGTATTCAATACCGGCTGCGATGCGCATATCTGTGTCGCCCCTCAGTGGTTTCACAAATTGCCGTAGCCGGGGAAGCTGCGCTGGATCAAGGAACGATTGAACCCACTTCTGAAGTGACTCAGACCCTTTAAATGCAACTCAAAGCGCAGCGTTGTATTGTGCTGATCGTGCTGCCCACTGAGGTAATGAAGCAGCAAAGCTTGGAATCTGACGCAACAATTCTCATACGCCAGCCCGGCGATGGCGTCGAGGATTGTATCATCGGTCAGCGCGTAGCTGAAGCGCCCTAAGACGGTTATGTTGGCGCTCGCCGGCCATATAGCGGCGATATCCGCCTGCTCTGCGACGGCACCAGCCACCGAGCGATAGCCAAGGTTGATAAAACGTTCCTGGTCGGACAAATAGCGCAACGCTAGGGTTTGTTTGGTATGCTCGTCGCTGCTGCTGCGGTAGTGATAGTCACCCCGCAGTAACCAGTTGCGGGCTATCCCAACGCTTAATTCGACCACCACCGGCGAGGCGCGAAAGGGGTCTTCAAGCGTTGTGGATACAATGCTTTTTAATTGGCTGGTCAGCGTTACGCGGCGCGCTCGAAAGTGGCGCATCTGGCCGACACTTAGGTGAGCGCGCTGCCGACCGGTGGCGTCAAGCAGACGTGAACTCAGAGCCAGCGTCAACCGATTCGCGTCAGTCAATCGATCGATCCCGCTGAAAAGACGTTCATGGAATAGTTGGGCGAAGTTTAAATTGTACTGCCTAGCATCGAGATTCGGCAGTTTGCTCTGGTCGGTGTAGGGGCGCAGCAGATAGTACAAACGCGGTTCCAAGGTGTGGGTGTAATGGCGTTGGTGAAATTGACCCTTGCGTTCAAAGAACAAACCGCCATCGATACTAAGGGTTGGCAACAGGCGCTGAGCAGAATCATCAACCGCAGCCGTATCGGGCAGGTGATGCAAGCGATAGTGAGTATAATCAACGCTTAGCCGAGGTCGTATAAAAGCGCTTTGCCGATACACTGGATACCACAGGCTGTAGTGCAGGTTAAGGCGCGTTTGGCCGATCTCGGAGCGGTTATGGAAGTTGACTGATTCGGCGTTTGCAGCCCAATTGAACTGGCGGTTCTTTTCAGGCAATTGAGTTCTTATCCGCAGCTGTGGCAGGTATTGATAAGGATGCTCGGCATGGGGATCGAGAAGCTGAAAATCCTGCGCTATTGCCGATGCTGACCAATTATCGCCAGTGTAGTCGAGCCGGATACTGCGTGCGATATAAACACCGCTGTTGACGAGTGCCAGCCGATCGTCCAGATCTTGCAAATACTGTTGATCCGATACCCAGCCAAAGTCCAGTTTCGCTCTGAGGTGCTCGCTGAGGTTGGCGTGATGTTTCAGTGCTACGGCGAAGCGATCATCCCCATAGCGCCGATCATTAGGCAATGCCTCGGCGCTCAGTTGCCCTTGAGCGCTACCATACTGATAGCGCAATTCGCTTTTCAGTTGTACGCCGCGACGACTCATGCCGCGCACGCTGAGAGTCGCATCGTAATGCGGCGCGAGATTAAAATAGTAGCGCAGGGTGGTTTCTAAGCCACGCGAGTCGGAGACGCTGAATTTGGGGGTGAGCATCCCACTGCTGCGTTTTGCTGCTGCGGTGTATGTAAATCGGGGAAGGTAAAGCAGCGGGATCCCCAACAAATGCAAGCGCGCCTGTTCGGCTGTGACGCGGCGCTGGCGGCGATCGATAGTCCACTTGGCGGCGTAGAGAAACCACAACGGCGTGTCGCCCGCGCAGGTGGTGTACTGCCCGTCGGTGATGCGCAGCGTACCGTCGCCGCGCGCCTCGGCGCGGTGACCGCTGATCCGCAGCGGTGTTGCTGACCAGCGAAAGCTTGGATTGGTTACGCTGATGCTATCGCTGACCGACTCCAGCCGATCGCCAGACAGGTACAAATCATCATCCCAGAAATCGATCATGCCAACCGCACTGAGACGCCGCTCTGAGTTGAACTGATAGATCAGCCGGTCGGCTTTTAGCTTCTGCGTACCGTGAGCGGATTGGACGTTACCGCTAAACACCCCTTGCTGCTTTGTGACCGATAGCCGATCGGCGCTGATCCAGAGGGTATCGGCGGCAATGGTCAGCGGTGTCTGGAAACGCGGCGCGGGTGGCGACAGAGACTCGCTGCTGCAGTACGCCCATCGGTCCTGCTGGGCAATCGCGGGCAGGGCGGATAGCGCCAGCAGTACGCTTAGCAGCAGGCGCTGCTTTGCATGTCGCAGCGGTCGCGGCGTGCGGCGCGCTTTGGCGATGATCTCAACCGTGCTGTTGCGTCGGATTGCATGCAATCCGGTGGGCGGCGGTGCGCCGCTAACGAACACAGGCGACCTCATAGCAACCTCATGCACGATAACCGATTAGCATACATCACAAAAGCACGTCTAGGGATCCCGAAAAACCAGTGAAGCTGATTTTCCGAGGTGCCCGATGGGGCTTTTCTATCTGGGAAAGGTTATAAATCAACGGCTTACGTTATAGATGATCATGTCCCTTTCCCCACCCTCCTAACCCGTTGTAGGTTTTTCAAGGTTTCTGTCGGCAACTGATGCAACGAACGTATCTTTACTGCTGTCAGTCGGGGTCGCTGCCGTTCGCTGTCATGCAGTGAGTGGCACCCCGGCTCATTCGGCGAAGGTTAGTGCAGCCAATTACTGGCGTTATCCAGCAACAGTTGCACCAGTAGTTCAATATGAATCTTACGGGCATTCAATGCCGGTATGTAGTGCAGGCTCGTGCCGCCGGCTTTGATGAAGGCATCGCGGTTGGTGATGGCGATCTCGAACAATGTTTCGAGGCAATCAGCGGCAAAGCCGGGGCAGATCACATGCACCTTACGGATGCCGCCTGCGGCCCAAGCGCAAAGCGTTTCATCGGTATAGGGCTGCAACCACGGCTCAGGCCCAAAGCGCGACTGAAACGCTATTTCCCATTGCCGCTTGGCCAATCCGAGCCGAGCCGCTACGCGCTGCGCTGTGTCATGGCACTGACGATCGTAAGGATCACCGGCAGCGACATAGCGCTGCGGCAGGCCGTGAAAAGAAAACAGCAAGCGCTCGGGCACCGGGCATTCGCGCCAAAAATCAACGATGCTGTCGGCGATCGCGGCACTATAGCGCTCATCGTCATAATAGCAATCAATGAAGCGGTGCGCTGGGATGACGCGCCAAGCGTTGAACGCCGTTGCGATGGCGTCAAATGCAGCGGCCGTGGTAGTGGCTGAATACTGCGGGTATAGCGGCAGCAGCAAGAGTCGAGTGGCGCCATTCCTGACGAGGTGCTGTAAGCCGTCCGCAATGCTCGGCGCGCCATAGCGCATGGCGAGGGCAACGCAAAACCGGTCAGGATACAAATCCTGCAACCGCTGGCGCACGGCGTTTGCCTGCTGCTGGCTGATGGCCAACAAAGGCGATGTACCGCCCTGCCAGATCGCGCCGTACTCGGACACCAGTTTCGCCGGTCGGTGCCGCAAGATAACCGCATGGAGGATCGGCAGCCACTGCCAGCGCGGACGTTCAACCACCCGCGGATCGGAGAGAAACTCAGCAAGGTAGCAACGGATTGCCGGTACCGTCGCCAACCTTGGCGTACCAAGGTTGGTCAGCAGCACCCCAATCAACGGCTCCATCGGTGGCTTTTAATGTTTGTCTGGGCGTCTTGGACTTTAAGGCGCGGCGTCTTGAGCGCCAGACGGAGGCTCTTATGACGATTGGCATCATCAACCGCCGGGATTCTTGACGGCTGTGGGTGGGGGCAGGGCAGCGCTGCAGCGTATCAGTATAACGGCGCTGGGACGGAATGTTTAGGTTTTTTTCTTCGAGGGCTTATGCAGAGCCTCTTGGTCATCCTTTCGCGGCTTCCCTTTGCGCTCGCCAGAAGAGGGTAGCGGAGGGTGTACCGTTGTTGGCGTAATACGCCAACTACCGCTGCGTAGGCCCAAGCTGCGTTAGTAAAGTAGGGGATCCTCTCTAGGAAAGGAAACACGGATGGAGGCAGCTATTTTGCATAGAAGCTCGCCGGCGCGGGCATGCTGTACATCCCCGTGGCGGCTTTAGTCGATCGCGGTAGGTGCTTCACCATGCCTCATCAGTCACTGGCGGTGGCCTGCCGCGGCGCTGATAGTCGAGGGCAAGCTTACGTTTGAGCAAGCCGTCGGGGGCGTCGGGGATGCGCCTTAGCCATTGTTCTAGGCGTTGCTGCTGCTCGCCGGCGAGCGCCGGCGGTACTGCGGTTGCAGCCCCCTCTGGATCAGCGTCAGCGTCAGTGCCGTTGCCAGCGGTCGTTACCTCGGGATTGCCTGCCGCGGGGGCGGCGTTGCCTGTTTTTGGCGACGTGGCTGCCGGCGGTGGTTGCCCAACGGCACCAGCATCGGCAGTGCTGTTGGCGTTATCAGGTTCAGCGTTGTCCTGAGGGCCGTCAGCTTGACGGTCGGGCGCGGCGCGCTTACCGTGACGCTTGCTGCCTGCCTCATCGTCGCTGTCGCCGGCGTGATCATTGGGCGATTGCGCTGCTGCTGCTGCTTGTTGGTGTAATAATTTGGCGGTAAGATCGCGATTGGCGCTTGCGTCGGCATGCTCTGGCGCTTGTTCCAAGGCTTTGTCATAAGCCCTCAAGGCGGCTTGCAACTGACCCGATTGAGCCAATGCATTGGCGCGGTTGTAATGCGCCTCGGCGTCATCGCCCTCGGCGAAAGCACGTGCCGAGGCGCGGTAGTTGCGCGCACGATACAATGCCGCGCCGCGCCAGCGATAGTCTGGTGCGTGTTGCGCAGCGCTGGCATAAGCGCCGCGTTGCAGTGCGTGCGCGCTGCGTTGATCGGCGCGCCGCCATGGGTCATCAAACTCACCGGCGGAAAGCGGCGGCGCGGGGAGTAGCAGCGCGGGGAGCAGCGCTAAAGGCCATAGCAGCAGCCAGTCGCGGCGGAAAGCAAACACCGCCAGCGGCACCAACAACCACATAAAGCGCCAGCCATCGTCACGATAGCGGGGGGTACGAAAAGTGCTTTGCTTGGCATCAGGCGTGCCGCCGCCGCTGCTGCTCCACTGCTCGTCAGCGCCAACTAAATAATCAATATCGGCGTTGTCGGTGGTTATCTGCGCAAACCGCCCACCGCCACGCGCGGCGACGTTACGTAGGGCTTGCAGCGCCACCCCAGGGATCACCGCGTGACCTGCGTCATCGACAAGAAAACCGCCGTTGGCCAATGGAATGGGGCCGCCGCCTTTCGTCCCAACCGCCAGCACCGATACGCGAACCCCCTGTTGCTGCAAACGCGCCGCGGCGGCGGCAGTAGCGCTGCCGCGTACGCCATCGGTAACCAATATCACCTCACCCGCCAGGGCACCTGCTGACGCCAGTAAGGTAGCAGCGCGTTGCAAACCCTGCTGCGCGGCACTGCCGCCCAGCGGCATGATCTTAGGGCTTAGCGACCACAGCAAATGGATCAAGGTGTTGACATCGCGTGTTAGCGGTGTGATGGTGAATGCTTCCCCAGAGAAGGCGATCAGCGCGGTGCGGTAGTTGCGGCTACGCTCGAGCATGTCGGCCACTTTGAAACGCGCACGGGTGATGCGATCGGGAGCAATGTCCAGCGCCAACATAGAGCGCGACAGATCGAGCACCACAACACGATTCAGCGGTGCCTCCCATAACGGCACGGGCAGGCGCTGCCAAGCGGGTCCTGCCAATGCGAGGGTGCCGAGCAACAGCCCGGTAGCAAGCAGTATGAACGGCCCGTTGTGTTGCCGCAGGGGTGCTGCCTGCGCCAGCAAATACGGCAGCAACGCCGCGTCGCAGACGCGTCGCCAGGGGTTGTTGCGCCGCTGCTGCCACCAGCGCCAGCCGACTGCCAGCAACGCAAGCCCCCCCGCCAGCAACCACCACGGGCGCAGCCAGTGCAGTTCAGCCAGCAGCGACATCATCGCGACCGCGCGTACCCCAAGGTGTTGCTATCGCTTGCAATAGCGGCGTTACCACCAGCATCATGACGATCAGCCAGCCGATCCCGAGTGGCCAATGGTACAGTTCAACAACCGGGCGCAAGCCGTATTGTTCGCTGGCAGTGGGTTCGCGTTCATCGATCAGCGCGTAGATGCGTTGCAGTTCAGCAGCATCGCCAGCATAGAAAGCGCGCCCGTCGGTGAGCGCGGCGATGCGCTGTAAGATGCGCCGGCTTTTTACGTTGCGGTGCTGGTGCGCTAAATCGGCACCGACGCCGATGGTGTAGATGCGAACCCCCAGTTGAGCGGCGTATTTTGCGGCTTGTAAAGGCGGTACAGTGCTTGCGTTGTCTTCGCCGTCGGTCAGCAGCACCAGCACTTGGCTGTTGGTCGGTAACGCACGTAACTGTTTGATAGCAAGCCCGATAGCATCCCCAATCGCGGTTTTGTCACCGGCTAAGCCGACCACCGCCTCGGCCAGCATTGTCTCCGTGGTGTCGCGGTCGAGAGTCAACGGAGTGTGCAGATACACATGGCTGGCGAACACAATCAGCCCTACTCGATCGCCTTGGCGGCGGCGAATAAAATCGATGCCGACACGCTGCACTGCGGCGATGCGCGTTAGTAAGCGGCTGCCGTGGCGCATGTCCTGCTGGCGCATGCTGGGCGATAGATCGATAGCGAGCATCAGATTGCGTCCGCTGGCTTTGATCGGCTGCGCGGGGCCGATCCACTGCGGTCGGGCGAGCGCGCATACCAGCAACGCCCATGCCAGCACCGCCAGCAGCAACGGCACCCGCCACATGGGGCGCTGCGCCGGTGCTGATGCGCTGACGGCGAGATTGAAAAACGGCAGGCGCAACGCCGCGCCAGAGACGACACCCGCGGCGCGCGGCAGCCACCATGCCAATACCGGTGCCGGCAACGCGGCGAACGCCCAGGGCCACAGGAAGGTTAGCATTGGGTAAAGCTGCTCAAGTGTGTGGTTGCATCACAACCAGCCGCGTCTGGCTAATGGCAGGCCTTGCCGTAGCGCTTTAAACGCCAATAGTTGTACGGCCAGGGGACGCTAAAACCGACCGCGAGACTTGGGGCCACGGACCACCAAGTGAGTGCCGCTTTGCCGACCAACAGGTAATCCGTTGCGTTCATCGCCAATTCCATCGCCAGCATGCTGATAAAGCTCATGCCGAATGCGGTGTGCAGCGCAGATGCGAGCGCCATCTGACGGCTGAGCAGCAGCGTCTCCAATGCGATACTGGTCACTAGGCCGTTCACCATCGCCAAGCCCATCACCCACCACGGGTTGGTATGTGGTGCGAAGCTCTGGAATGCAAGAATCGTTGCGAAATCGCCAATCGCGCAGCCACATAGGCACCAGGCGGTGTTATGCGCTGAACGCCGCCAAGTGTGGCGACAAAACCAATCGATGCCGGGTTGTTTCACGTACTTCGCTGCTGCTGCCATGCTTATTTTTTTCCACCGTGCTGCGGTGCCTCAGACTGCACGCTGCGCTCAAACGCGTTTTTCAGAAGGGGTAATTTGCGGTTATTATAAGCAGGAATCTCGAAAAAATGTCAATGGGATGAGGTTTTGTGGAAGGGGTGCTATAAGAAATTTCGTAAGCCACCCAATCAACTATGGAACAATATACCCTTATACCAATATAGCACCACAGGGCATCACGAAAAGCTGGCAAAGCTGGTTGTTCGTGGAACCCTATAGCGAATTCAAAAGCGACTTGTGATTTGGCGCCTTTCAGTGCGTTTACCAGAAATCAGCGTAGGGGTAAAATGCCCCCCGATGCGGAACAAGGCATCGGCAGGGTATGTATCGGCAATGCTTGGGGAGTATTGCGTCTACTCAACCTGAAACCAACAGGAAAAGACTGAGCGAGGGAAAGAATGCCTGCTCTGGTCTGCAATAACCGCCTTGTCTGGGAACATCAGGCGAGGGGATGCAAAAATAGCTGAAAAGGCCTTATGGTTTGGCTGGTATCAGCCACCAGATCACGGATAAAGGATTATCTTATGATGGGAGACTTATTCGCACCTTCCCTAGCGAAGCTAGTTTTCCGAGGCGACCTTCAATGAGAGTCCGATTCAATTCAGCGGTTGCACTTGCAATTTGAATCCAAGGCTCTGAGCAATGAGTGTCAGCGCAAAAAAATCTGTTCAATAGCCCCTAGCGCTTGCGGTACTCTCTAAAGCAAAGCACAGCCCTCCATGAGCAACATTGCATACAAAACCCTGACAGCAGAAATCTGCTGCACGGCAAAAGCTGCGGCATGAACCCACCATCGCGCTTTCCCTTGTCCGGTATTGTTGGCATTGTTAACCAAGATGCCCAATCGCTCACGACCGCGCTCAAGGCCGGGTTGAGCGCGGTCGAGGTACGGGCTGATCGGTTACTGGCTGCCGGCTTATCCGTGCGGGAGGTCATCGATCGCGTCGCCATGGCGACGCGACTCGGATTGGGGGTGCTGTTCACTCTGCGCCACAAGGCGCATGGCGGGGAATTTGATGGTGGCGAGGACGAGCGTGTTGGGCTATTTACACAGGCCTTAGCAGCAGGAGCTAGGATCGTCGATGCCGAATGGCGCTCAGAGGCGGCCCGTCGGTTGCTGCAACAGAAGCAGCCGCTATTACTCAGTCATCATGATTTCACGGGCATGGTGACGGCAGCGCAATTCAGCGCGCTTGAGGCCGATGCGCTGAGCGCGGGCGTGCTAGGCATCAAGGTGGTGCCGACTGCAGGTGCTATCGCCGATGCAGCGCGTATATTGCACTGGGTGGCGTCGCGCAGTGTTGGCGAACCCCATCGGATTGGTTTTGCGATGGGGGCGATCGGAGCATTCAGCCGCGTGCTGTGCATCGCTTTTGGATCGCCGATCACCTATGCCAGCTTGGATCATCAGGCAGTTGCACCCGGACAGTTGCCGCTGCATCAACTGCAGCGGATTTATGCCCCCACGCGACTCCAATCATCAACCCGCGTGTATGGGGTGGTTGGTAACAACGCCAATGCGTCGCTATCGCCGCAAATACACAACCACGGGTTCATCGCGGGGGGTGTCAATGCCGTCTATGTGCCATTCCAGACGCAAAGCCTTGAGCAACTGATGCCGCATCTGGATGCGCTGCGTATCGATGGCCTCAGCGTGACCACCCCGTTTAAGGAAGATGCCTTGCGCTTCAGCGATGTCAATGACCAGCGCAGCGTGCGCTGCGGTGCAGCAAATACCCTCTGCATCGATCGTGATCGACACCACAAAACATCGATCCGAGCTATCAATACTGATGTTGACGGGGTGCTGATACCAATCACTCGCCGCCGTTCCCCAGTGGGCGCAACGGTAGCGATCATCGGCAATGGAGGGGCTGCCCGAGGCGCTATACAAGCGATGAAAGAGGCCATGGCGATCCCAACGCTGTTCTGCCGCAACCTCGACAAAGGGCTGCCAGTGGCGCAGGCATTTCAGATACCGGCATTCCCGCTCAGTGCCATAAACGATCGCTTCGATGTCTATATCAATACCACGCCATCACCATCACCACTGCCAATCCCGGTATTCTCGCGCCGTGAGCAGATTGCTTTCAATATGGACTATTCAGACCCTGCCCCTGAATTCCTGCGCGCTGCTCGCGCTATCGGTGCTGATTGTATAGACGGCAGGGAAATGCTAATCGATCAGGGGGCTATCCAGTTTGAGCATTTCACCGGCAGGAAGTTACCCCCAGAGACATTCACATCGTTCTTCAGCGACCAGGCGTTATCTTAAAGGCATCGCGAAACCCCCAGAGTTTGAGAGATCAAAGCCTGCTTCCATTGGGTTTATAAAATATTGATTTATAATCATTTATTCAAATAGAAAATGGAATTTGACATAGCCTTCAAAGAATCACGGAATGGGGTTTTCGAAGCGCCCTTGCAGCGCCGCGGTCTTTCAAGGTGCCGGTATGTTCCGAATTACGCTCAACTGAAACTTCGGTTCGGTACGCCAAGGCCTGACCGCTTCGTGGATGCTGCAAGGTGACTCCATCTTCCTTGGTGAGATCAACAGCGCGCTTTATTTACACCTCTTTTGGGCGCTATGACAAAAATTTCCGCCGTATTACGCTGCGTGCGGCGGATCATTTTTTGCATCGCAACTGGGTTGGCGCAAAAGCCGATCGTGCAGAGCGCCTTGGATTGTGGGAGAAATCGATTGAACGCACTGCGGCGGCGCTGAAAACCCAGTTGGGCACGCTCGCGCATGATCAGCGCTTCTGGCACCAGTTGAAAGAATACTATGGGCTGCGCATCGATCGTTTTACTGATGCAGAGTTTGCGCGTACTTTTTTCACTTCGGTCAATCGTCGCATCTTTGATCCTTTGGGGGTGAACCCCTTGACTGAATTTGTACTTGATCTCGATACCCAAGAGCACACTGGTGAGCAACCGCTGGTGAGAATGTATCTGCACTGGTCTGATCTGTCGCGCTTGTTGGCATTGGTACTGCGTGATTTTGCCTTTTCGATACCTTATAAAAGTACTGACCGTGATCTTGCATATCTGTGCAGACAAATTGAACAGTTGATGTGGCGTCATTACCGCCGGCCGCAAACGCTGCTGCGCATCGAATTGATGCAAACTGTGTTTTATCAAACCACGCGGGCATTTTTAGTCGGGAAAGCAGAAGGCAAGGGATGGACCGCGCCGCTGATGATCGGCCTTGCTAATTCTCCGACGGGGATTGAGGTTGATGGCGTTTATATGTCGGAGCTTGAGGTCGGTGCCTTATTAGACTTTACGCGCGCTCATTTTTTCGTTGACTTGGCGCATGTGCGTGGCGCGGTACATTACCTGAAACACTTACTACCTCACCGCTCGATCGATGAGTTGTACTCAGTACTGGGTCGCGTACGACAGGCAAAAACCGAACGTTATCGCCATTTGGCGCGTTTTTTACGCACCTCTAACGAGTGCTTTATCCCCGCGCCGGGGACCAAAGGGATGGTCATGATCGTATTCACCCACCCCTCGTATCATCTGGTTTTCAAGGTCATTCGGGATCACTTCGGCACCGCCAAAAAGATCACCCGCAGCCAAGTCATCGATCGCTATCGCCTAGTTGCAAGGCATGATCGCGCTGGACGCATGATGGGCACCCAAGCATTCAGAAGAGTTGCGCTTCCGCGGCGTATTTTCTCCTCTGCGGTATTGGATGAGTTGCTGCATGAAGCCGCGAGCACGATACGCCTTGAGCGCGACCAAGTGGTATTCGAATTAATCTACATGGAGCGCAAAATCCGACCGCTGAACCTTTTCCTAGCTGAGTCCAGTTGGATGCGGACGTATGAGGCGGTATTGGACTACGGTCAAGCGATCAAAGACATGGCCTTTAGCAACATTTTCCCTGGTGATATGCTGCTGAAGAACTTTGGTGTGACCCGTGGCGGGCGAGTGGTGTTCTATGACTTTGATGAAGTCAGCATGCTCACCGATTGCATCATCCGCAGCCTTCCCACAGTGCATGATGAATTGCTGGAATTATCTGATGAGCACTTGTTTGAAACCACCGAGCACGATGTGTTTCCCGAGCAGTTCAACAGTTTTCTGGGGCTTAAGCCGGATCTGAAACAAGTATTCCTTGACCATCATGTTGATCTGTTGACCCCTGCATTCTGGCTACAGGCGCAAGCACGGCATCAACAACGCCAGCCGCCGCTGTGAGACGCGCGCACCCACGCGGTTGCGGGGTTTTTGTTGCAGCGAAAGACGCTATCAGGAGTATACACTTCAAATGCTTATGATCTATTTGACTACATTTGTATTATAATGATATTATTTTTTTAAATGAATCTTTATGATCTTCATGTTTTGTCAACTATAGTTAAAGTATCTGTGGATGGATAGCTATACAGATACTACGGTAGATAAGCAGAATCAGTTAATGCGTACTCTAAAGCATATCGTCAGTGATTTTCAAACTACCATTCAGGACAATGCGGCACTTGAGATGATCGTTTGACGATATTTCCTGAGTGTCATCTGTTAGTGTCTGTAACAATCGATTAACAACCCTTAAAACGGAGAGAAACCATGGCAACGATTGTCGCCCAGTTTGAAAACATTTCTGGTGAGAGCCAGATTAACGGCTTCGAAGATGCTGTCGAAGCGTTTGGTATTACTGATAAAGTTACGGTAGTGAAAAGTGGTAGCAGTTCCTCTGGCAGAGGACGCTATGAAAGTGTGGTGCTGCGCCGGGTTAAAGACAGCGCCAGCCCTAAGCTCTTGGTGGCGGCATCAGCTGGCCGTAATATCGGGACAACCACTATTTCCATTTTCCGTAATATTGAGGAAGGTTTGGTCGCGTATATGACGATTAAGTTACAAGCGACTATCGTCGGGGCGTACCGGGTACAGGGTACGCAAGACGGTAATGGCATGGTAGAGAGCATCGAGCTTAGCTCTCCACGCATTACTTGGACTTATACGCAATACAATAACGGTGTCGAAGCGGGTAATGTTTCCTCTGCTTGGAATCAGCAAACTGGCACAGAGCTGAGTGCGTAACCCACGCCCTGCATTTCTTTTTTCACTTAATAATTCATCAGGAGAATAAAAATGGCTGACATTATGGTAGGCATTGATAGCGTTCAGGGCGATAGCGTACATGAAGGTTACACCGATCAGATTCGCTGCTCACAGATGAATCATGCTATCACTCTGGCAACTGACCCAACTATTACGGCGCGTGTGGATGGTTCTTCTACGCACGGCCCGATGGCACTGGTTCATGGAATCGATAAAGCATCACCGAAACTACGTTTAGCCGCGCTGAAAGGGCAGAATCTTGGGACTGTCAAGGTCACCGTCTTGAAGATGGTGGATGGCGCTTCGCAGCCCACTGAAGTATTTGAGCTGACTGACGTTTATGTTACCTCGGTAGCAAGTGGTGTTAAGGGTGATGCGCCGAACAATGCCGATGACGATCCGCTTGAGGTGTTCGCGTTGTCGTATAGCTCTATCTCAGCGACTGCGAATGTTTACGCGGACGGCAGCAAAACCGGTAGTGTCTCTGGCGGTTGGAATGTTGCTAACTCAACAGAGCTCACTTAATTTTCCAGCACTATTCGGTTCGTGTGGTTTTTTGGTTGCTGTAGTAAGGGACGCGTAAAGGGTGGTACATGGGTATCGCCCTTGCGTTCTATCTGGCTGAAGGCGCTTTGTTGGGGTGGTGGCCGGTCAAGGAGATCTAACCCATGGCCTGCTATCTTCCCTCTGCCCCTTATGTAAAACCACCCAAAAAGGAGAATAGAACTATGAAGGGAAAGGGATCAATATCAAATCTAGAGGACCTGACATCAAATTATAGTAATGGTCAGGTATCTTACAATGACTTTGTTGACGCGCTTATAGAGGGAGGGCATTATAATAGCCTAGTAGAAGCGACAATTTATGCGAATACGATCACCGTAACTACGCCGTATACTGGACCCACTAATAATAGCCCTCTTAGCGGCGGCCTTCCTTCTCTAGAAGGTCCAGGTGGCCCTCCTAGTATTTGGGGTTGAAATTTTCAATCCTGAAAAAGCAACGTGGAACTCTCATGCAAGGGGTGGCGTGCGTAAGCACTGGGGACTTTTTGCTACGTGCGCCACCTCCGATCGTTTTTCGAACCAACAGCAGGGTTTGAAAGTTTGCAGCGTTGCTTCATAAGATGCCGTAAGGCTATGGGGAACCTCGAAAAACCTCAGTGGGATGGGGATTTGGGGGAAGGGACATGATCTCCTGTAACGTAAGCCGTTGATTTATAACCCTTCCCCCAATAGACAAGCCCCGCAGGGTACCTCGAAAAGCTAGCGAAGCTGGTTTTTCGAGGTACCCTATGTTGCGAATAGGGTGTATCGCGAAAAGCCAGCGCAACGCCGGCTATCAACACAAAGCGAAAATGCCCTCTAGGGGGCATCTCTGAATTTGCTGGTTTCCTGTGTAGTAAGCGCCTCCACGGATGCTCAACGGGAGGCTTCCGCTTTCAACAAGGGTTTTGCCGTTGCTTTTGACGTGCGTACCCTACCTGCCATTGTCGGACCGACTTCTCGCCAACTATCACAATGAGGCTTCGCGCTTGCGACAGCGTATGAAAAGCCAACGAGTGGTGCTTTGTACAGCAGGGCACTGAAATAACTGCGGAAGGGAGGGCTTCTCCTCCAGAACACCAGCACAGCATTGCCAGAGCATCGCCCGCCACTATGCCAAGAGCTGCGCCAAACTTGCGCAGAATGCACTGCACTAAGTCATAACCAATGCCCTTCGGCCCTCCTCTCTTAGAAGGAGAGGGGGCGTTCCCGTGCACAGTTTTGGGACGCGCTCAATCAAGCATCCCGAAGGATGACAAGCGTCTAACCCTTCCCTCTGTTGGTCGGGCACCTTACCCAGCTATTTGTGCTATGGCATAGCGCAGGCGGCTTCTCTCTCAACCCAAGAAAACTTAAAACGCACGACTCTTGGCAAAGAGGCGCGTAGGGCTCTTTTAAAGCGGGAGATGCTTACGGCGCATCTTTTTCTGCGGAGTTATCGGTCTTTTTGTCGGTTTTATCAGCACTGCAGAAAATACAGGGCAGGGAGGATAGGTAATCTCCATGCGGTTCTTGTTCCATCCCATTGACGACTCCAGTGATCAGCGAATCAGCGTGCGCGGAGGCGCTTTGTTGCACAGCCATAGCCCTCATCGCGGCCAGCTCGGCCATCGTGGGCATTTCACCCATTTGGGCGTTCACTAGGGATGGCGTCGCATAGCCAAGCGCGCTGCTGATGAGCAACGCCAAGAGCGTTGCCTTGGGATGTGGATGTTTTTGCGTCATGGCGTGATACCTCCGTTATCAGTGTACTTTGACGTTGCTGCCGTTTGCGGCGAGAGCAAGCGGCTAGACTTCGCGCGCCAAGTGTTCGGCAGCTCCAGTATAACTGGCAGGGGTTAGTTGCAACAGAGCCGATTGGACGCTCTCTGGTAATGGTAGTTGACGGATGAAATTATGCAATGCTGTTTTGTTGATCGTGTGCCCGCGAGAGATGCTTTTCAACTGCTCATAGGGTAATGGCAGGCCGTAGCGCCGCATCACAGTCTGAATCGGCTCTGCCAACACTTCCCAGGCGGCATCCAGATCTGAAGCCATGCGCGCTGGGTTGAGCGACAGTTTGCACAGCCCACGAGTGCACGAATCGAGCGCGATCAACGTATGGGCTATGCCGCTGCCGAGGTTGCGCATCGCGGTTGAGTCGCTCAGATCGCGCTGCAACCTGGAGATCGGCAATTTGGCGCTGAGATGCGACAACAGGGCGTTCGCGACGCCCAAATTGCCTTCGGCGTTTTCAAACTCGATGGGGTTGACTTTATGCGGCATTGTTGATGAACCCACTGCATCGCATTCGATCTCTTGGATGAAATAGCCCGCAGCGATATAGCTCCAGCAGTCACGGCACAGATCCAGCAGGATATGGTTGCAGCGCACGATGGCATCCAGTAGCTCCGCGAGCGCGTCTCGCGATTCAATCTGGGTGGTATACGGGTTCCACTCAAGCCCAAAGGAGGAGACGAAAGCCTGTGACATACGGCGCCAATCGACATCGGGATAAGCACTCAGGTGGGCGTTGTAGTTACCCACCGCGCCGTTCAACTTACCGCGTATCGCAATGCGTGCAAGGCCGTCCTGTTGATGGGCAAAGCGATAGACAAAAACCGCCATCTCCTTGCCCATCGTCGTCGGCGATGCCGGCTGGCCATGGGTGCGCGCCAGCATTGGCGCTGCGGCATGAGCGTGGGCAAGAGTGCGTAAAACTTGCGTCAGGTGCTCAACGGCGGGTAGTAGCAGCGCATCGCGGGCGTCGCGCAACATCAACGCATAGCACAGATTGTTGATGTCTTCAGAGGTGCAAGCGAAATGCAAGAAATCGCTGATCCGCTGCTTTCCCGGCAATACCGCCGCAATGCGTTGCCTGAGGTAATACTCAATCGCTTTGACATCGTGTCGCGTCGTCGCTTCGATCGACTTGATCGCGAGCGCGGCTTTGTCGTCAAAGCCTTCGGCGATTCCCCGCAGCGCGGCAACGGCTTGATCGTCAAGCACCGGGGTATCGCTGATCGACGGTTCCGCGACTAACGCCAATAGCCACTCGATCTCAACCCGCAGGCGTTGGCGCATCAACCCCCATTCGCTGAACAACGGACGCAGCGCGTGGGTCGCCGCGGCATAACGCCCATCCACCGGCGAGATCGCGGTGAGCGCAGCGGTGGAGTAGGCACTCTCTTGCTCTGGCTCTGGCGGTGGCTGATCCACTCCAGAGGCGTCAGCCGCGTCACGGGGCATCATTCAGCGACTCTGGATCGGAATTCCATTTTGGGAGCACATTAAAACGCTGGTTTTCAAAGTCCATTTATTCGGGGCTGAATGCTAAGTGTCAGATTTTTCTTTGGCGGCTTATGAAGTTGCGTTAGCTGGGGTAGGATTTTTGTTTATTGGGCACCTCGAAAAACTGCGCGAAACTAGCTTTTCGAGGTGCTGTCTATTGGGAAATGACCCTTCCAATCATCATTTCGTGGTGCCGTTGAGCGGATCGAGAGGTCAGCGAACGGCGCGCCGCCGGCGTGCCGCATTAAACATAAAACAATCCCTTCATCCTTACCCCCATCCCGTTGAGGTTTTCCGAGGTTTCCTATTGAATGATCGGCGGGCTCTGTATGCTCACTTCGTCGGTTCTTGTACTTCGGTGATCCAGCCAAACGGGTCAGAGGTGTTGCCGTACTGGATGGCCGTCAGTTCCTCAAACAGCCGCAGAGCTACCGCACCTGAACCAGTGTTGCTGCGGTCGCCGATGCAATAAAGCTTTTCTTGGTATTCCAACTGCGACACCGGGGTAATCACCGCAGCGGTGCCAGCGCCGAAAACTTCCTCCAAGGTGCCCTTGGCATGGGCTTCCAGCACCTCGTCAATGCTGAGGCGGTATTCCTCGAACGGGATCTGCCAGCGTTGCAACAAAGCCAAGATAGAATCTTTGGTAATGCCGGCAAGGATCGTGTCACTGGGTGGCGGAGTGATGATCTTGCCGTTAATTTTGAACAGGATGTTCATTGAGCCAACTTCTTCAATGTAACGTCGCTCGGTCGCATCAAGCCACAATACCTGCGAGAAACCGCGTCGGCTGGCGTCTTTCTCAGCCAGCAAGCTGGCGGCGTAGTTAGCTGCCGTTTTTGCGCCTCCAAGACCGCCCGGCCCGGCTCTTGAGAACTTGTCGTTAACGGTAATGCGAATTGGATTAAAACCCTCTGGATAATACGCCCCAACCGGCCCCGTGATGATGAAAAACAATACTTCAGAAGCCGACTTTAAGCCGATATATGGCTCTGTCGCGATCATCGTTGGACGGATGTAAAGCGAGGTCCCGTAGGTGTGTGGAATCCAATCGTTATCAAGCGCAATCAACCCCTCAACCGCCTTGACAAAGACGTCTTCGGCTAACTGCGGCAGATCAAGGCGGGCTGCAGAACGATTAAAACGGACAGCGTTATCATAGACACGGAACAGATTGATGGTGTCGCTTTTGTTGCGGTTGCGATATGCTTTCAAGCCCTCGAAAATGCTTTGCCCATAATGCAATACCAAAGCCGAGGGAGGCAGCGATAGCGCTTGATAAGGACAAAACTGCCCTTGCAGCCAACCCTCTGATGCATTCCATTGCATACAAAACATGTGGTCGCTATATACCCGACCAAAAGCAAGGCTGCGGTCATCCTTGGGCTTCTTACGCCGTTTCGCGAGCGGCGCCAAATCGGTTTTAAATGGCAGCATGGCTGGAAAATTTACGTATGTTCGGGCTGTTCTGGATAACGCTGTAATGCGTTTCCTGACACACAGCTTCACGGGTTGAAGGGGGTGTTATCCCACAACCTGTTTTAGCCGTCTGCGCTGGTGCCAGACTCTTCCCAGACACCCGATTCCTGAAGGTTTTTGGGGAGGAGGGGTGCTATAAGCAATACCATGAGCGTTTGATTACTATACCATTCCCCCATATAACACCCCTATTTGAGCACCTCGAAAAGTTGGCAAAGGCAGTTTTTCGAGGTGCTTTGCAGTGTATCAGTCGCCCATTATGATGTCGAGTAGCGACCTTTGCGCTGCCACGCATGCGACAGTACTTCCCTAAAACCAGAGACTTCGCTACCATGCACAGCACGGCATGACGGATGTCATGAATATACCTAAGGGGACCTCGAAAACTCTCAGCGGGATGAGAGTTTGAGGGAATGGGCATCATCACCTGTAGCGTAATCCGTTGATTTATAACCCTTCCCACAATAGACAAGCCCCTTGGCGTCACAGCGCCTCATCGGGTATGGTACGGCAATGATGTGGGCGTTGTACGTGTTGGCGTAGCGAAACACACGCCATCCGTGCCGCTGCGCCGCGGTGGGGTGATCGCTGCCGCGAGTAGCCATGCTGCATATCTTGCCATCCAGACTTATTACACAATATCGATTACTCACAGAGGATACATTATGGATTTTCTGATTGCCACCGCATACGCCCAGGCGGAAGCTGATAGCGGCGGTGGGGGGGTGATACCCAACTTGATGCTGTTGATCATCATGGTCGCGGTTTTCTATTTTCTGCTGATTCGCCCGCAGCAAAAAAAAACTAAGGTACACCGCAAGATGGTGGAATCACTGCAAAAAGGGGACGAGATCGTGACCAGTGGTGGTCTGGTGGGATGCATCACCAAGGCGAACGATAGTTTTGTCGCGGTTGAAATAACCGCGGGAGTCGAAGTGTGGGTGCAACGGGTGGCCATCTCCCACCTACTCCCGAAAGGAACGATGAAGTCGATTTGAGCAGAGAAGAGTCGATAAAGACATGATGCTCGAAAAAAATGTGGCATTGCCACGAACGCCGACGATCTGACATTGACCGCCAGCCTATGATCAACTATTACCCTCCTTGGCAGAACCTGCTGATCTTGGCAGTCTTCGTGGTCGGTGTTTTCTATGCTTCACCGAACCTGTTCGGCGAAGATCCGGCGATCCAGATTTCCCCACTGCGTAACGAAGTGGTGGATGAAGCGTTGGAAAAGTATCTCACCGGCTATCTGCGGAACCAGGACCTGGTGCCCCTTCGTGTTGATCGCAGCGAGCATCTGCTGTTGCGCTTTGCTGATTCTGAAACCCAATTGCGCGCCTTGGATGCGGTGCGCGAGAAGCTTGGGCGGGGTTACATAGCGGCGCTCAACCTTGCTCCGGCGTCACCGGCGTGGTTTGCTGCACTCGGTGCGCGACCGATGCACCTTGGCCTTGATCTGCGCGGCGGCGTCCATTTTTTGCTTGAAGTGGACATGAAGGGCGCGACCAAACAATCAGAGCAGCGTTACGCGAGCGATATCCGCGCCAGTTTGCGCAAGCAGAAGATTCGTTACCGTGCGATTGTGCAACGCGGTATCGGTGGCATTGATATTCGCTTACGCAGCGCGCAGGAGCTGCAACAGACGCAGACGTATCTTGCGCGCACGTATCCAGAATTGGTGATCGAAGTGGTTGACGCCACCGCCGCGCAACTGTTGGTCACGCTTAGCAAAGACACTGAAGCGGAGGTAAAGCGCTTTGCTTTGCAGCAAAACATTACTACCTTGCGCAATCGTGTCAACGAGCTGGGAGTTGCCGAACCGGTGGTGCAGCAACAAGGCTCCAACCGGATCGTCGTGCAATTGCCCGGCATCCAGAACACCGCGCGCGCTAAAGATATCCTCGGCACTACCGCGACTCTGGAGTTTCGCTTAGTCGATGAAGTCCACTCGGTGAGCGATGCGCTGGCTGGGCGCACGCCAGCGACGGCTAAGCTGTACCGCGATCGTAGCGATACCCCCTACTTGCTGCGACGGGATGTGATGCTAAGTGGCGAGTACATTACCGATGCAGCCTCTGGATTCGACAGCCAGGGTGGTGGGGCGGCGGTCTTCATCACTTTGGACGGCAAGGGCGCGCGGATCTTCTCTAATCGCACTCGCGATCAGATCGGCAAACGCTTGGCGGTGATATTCATCGAAAATAAAAGCGAAGTCCAACTCATCAATGGGGAGCGGGTGCGCAAGCGCTGGACGACAGAAGAGATCATCAATGTTGCGGTGATTCGCGATCAGCTAAGTAAGCGATTCCAGATCACTGGACTCGACTCGCCTGAAGAAGCACGCGATCTGGCGCTGTTGCTGCGCGCCGGCTCATTGGCGGCACCGATCGAGATCATTGAGGAACGCACCGTTGGCCCGAGCCTAGGGCGTGACAACATCAATCGTGGCTTGGTCTCGGTGATCGTTGGCATGGTGTTGGTGCTGGTATTTGTCGGGTTTTATTACCGGGTATTCGGGTTGGTGGCGAATCTTGCCCTGATCCTGAACTTGGTGGTGCTGGTCGCTATCCTGTCAGTGTTGCAAGCGACGCTGACCTTGCCGGGCATCGCTGGCATTGTCCTCACCGTTGGCATGGCGGTGGATGCCAATGTGCTGATTTTTGAGCGCATACGGGAGGAGTTGCGCAACCGGAACACAACGCAAACCAGCATCTCTGTCGGCTATTCCAAAGCAGTGGCGACGATCGCCGACTCCAACATTACCACGCTGATCGCCGCGGTGGTGTTGTTTGGTTTCGGCACGGGGCCGATTAAGGGATTTGCGATCACTTTGTCGCTCGGCATCCTGACGTCCATGTTCACCTCCATTTTGGGGACGCGAGCTGTCATCAATCTGATCTACGGCAGGCGGCTGGTCAAATTGTCGATATAGGGTACCTCGGAAAACCAGCGTGGCTAGTTTTCCGAGGTACCCTGCGTGGCTTGGCTATTGTGGGAAGGATTATAAATCACCGGCTTACGTTGCGAGTGATCATGTCCGTTCCCCAAAACCCCATCCCGTTGAGGTTTTTCGAGGTACCCATAGGGAAGCTGCGCGTTGCTGTTTTTTGCAGCGTCTGTTGCGTTTTATTGAGGGAAAGGTTATCCATCAAGCGGGCATTATGCGCACCTGTTCAATCGCTACTGGAGGCTCATTTCCGAGGGGCTTTCGCGGCTTTTACAGGGATTTGCCAGATCAAGGTTGCCGCACGTTGATTTAATCATCGATTCGATATGCAATTACTGCCACAGAGCTATACCCTTGACTTCATGAGCCAGCGCCGCCTGGCGTTGATGGTGTCCGCCGCGCTGATGCTGATAGCGGTTATCTCGTTGTCTTGGCGCGGCTTGGCGTTTGGCATCGATTTCACCGGCGGTACGCTGCTCGAAGTCGGCTATGCTGAAATCGTGGTGCTGGAGCCGATCCGTGCGGCTTTAGCAAATGCCGGGTTTGATGCGCTGGTACAGCATTTTGGTACCTCGCATGAGGTGCTGGTACGCATCGCTACCCATGCCGATACGGATAAGTCGAGCTTATCGACCGCGGTGCTACACGTGCTGGAAGGGGTTTATCCGATTGAGCTCCAGTTGCGCCGAGTGGAGTTCGTCGGTCCTCAGATCGGTGATGAGCTGACCGAAAAGGGGGGGTTGGCGCTGCTGTTCGCCCTGCTTGGAATCTTTATCTATGTGCTGTTGCGTTTTGAGTGGAAGTTTTCGGTTGGTTCAGTGATAGCGTTGTTCCATGACGCGTTGATCACGTTGGGCTTCTTTTCCGTGCTGGGGCTTGAATTCAGCCTGCCGGTGTTGGCGGCGATGCTGGCGGTTATTGGCTATTCGCTGAACGATACCATCGTGGTTTATGATCGCATCCGTGAGAACTTTCGTAAGTTGCGCAAACAGCCGCCGATCGAGATCATCAACCGCTCGCTGAACCAAACCTTGGCGCGTACGCTGATGACTTCACTGACGACGCTGCTGGTATTGTTTGCGCTGTTCCTGCTCGGTGGTGAATTGATTCGCGGCTTTGCTACCGCGCTGATTGTTGGTGTCGTCATCGGAACCTACTCATCGATGTATGTCGCCAGCACCTGCATTTTGCTGTTGGGCATCCAGAAAGCCAATATGATGGCGGTGCGCCGAGAAAACCCCAACCCTGATAGCTCGCTATAATTTGTGCGACAGCCAATCCAAACCATGCCCTCAGGGGATAGAGGATCGCTGCGCGCGGCAGCATAACAAGACACAAAACAGATAAGGCTAGAAACCATGTTGACGTATCACAACATTGACCGTAAGAGGTGTTGCCTGCGCTGCGGGTGTTCGCGGTGGCTTGAAGCGTTGTTATTGTTGCTGCTGCTGCTGTGGTTGCCGCAGGGGTTTGCTACCGAGCAGAGTGCTGCCGAGCAGAGCACCGGCGACCAACAGCGGGGGCAGCAAGCCAGTGTCTTTGTCCAGATGACTATTTACAACGGCATCGCCCTGTTGAAGGAGGGTGCCGCGAAGCAACGCTCCGCTTCGAGTCTGTATGAGTCTCTCGGTGAACAGCTGCTGCCGCATGTGGATATTACCCGTACATCACGCTTAGTGCTTGGCAAGTATTGGAAACAAGCGGCGGAGATTCAGCGCAATCGGTTTATCGAGCAGTTTTGGAAGCTACTCGTGCGCACCTATGCGATCTCTCTTAGCCGTTACCTTGACGCCGCCATTGATGTGCGCCAGCCGATATTGAAGAGTAAAGGGCGCGTCCATGTGCCGGTTACCATCAGTATAGCGGGCAATGTTCCGTCTCAGGTCGTCTACCGCATCCACACTAAGTACACCCAGCCACTCATTTATGACGTGGTCGTAAACGGCATCAGCCTCGTCAAAAGCTATCGCGCCTCATGGAGCGAGGTGTTGAAAAAAGAAGGTATTGACCAATTGATTGCATTGATCGCGGAGAAGAACTGACCGCAGCGGGGAGTCCCTTTTGGCTACGCCTGCCGCCGACAATCAGTGGCGTTACCGCCAGTGCAATGGCACCAGCCTCGCCCCAGACAGCGGATCAATTTCGCCGATGAACCCCAACAGGATGTGTTATGGATACAAAACAACTGACCCAAATCATCGAGCAGGGGATGGATACTGAGCATGTATCGGTCACTGGCGATGGACGCCATTTTCAGGCTTTGGTGGTGAGCCAGGTTTTCGTCGGGATGTCGATGATTCAGCAACACAAAACGGTATACCGTACGCTGGGCGATCATTTTGATAGCGAAACCGTTCATGCGCTTCAGCTGCGCACCTGCACCCCGCAACAATGGCACGATATGAGCCATGCCTCTTCCTGACCGCTTACAGTGATTCCCGTACCCAAGGGCCAGTGAAGCCAGCACCGAGAACCGATCGCATAACGCCAACGGCGAGGGCAGTGATCGCGTGGCGTAGTGCAACCATTGCGGCGGTTGCGCTGGCTGATCGGCGGCGTTGCTGATGGAGAAGCTGATCATTGCCGGCGGCGTCCCACTTGACGGTGAAGTCAATATCTCGGGGGCGAAAAATGCGGTCTTGCCGATCTTGGCGGCTACCTTGCTGGCTGACGATGCGTCGCTGATCGGCAACATCCCCCACCTGCACGATGTCACCTACACGATGCGCTTGCTGCGCCTGATGGGCGTTAGCATACAGCTCAATGAACGCATGCGCATCGCGGTCAATCCATCCCAGATCAGTAACTTTTATGCGCCGTATGATCTGGTCAAAACAATGCGCGCCTCGATTCTGGTGCTGGGGCCGTTGCTTAGTCGTTACGGCAAAGCGGTGGTATCGTTACCTGGAGGGTGTTCGATCGGTTCAAGGCCAATCAACCTGCATCTGCTGGGCTTGCAGCAAATGGGTGCCGATATTCGCGTTGAAGGGGGTTATATTCACGCCCATGCGAAGCGCCTGCATGGGGCGCGGCTGGTCATGGAATCGAGTACCGTAACCGGTACCGAGAACCTGATGATGGCAGCAACCCTAGCCCATGGGACAACAGTGATTGAGAATACCGCACGCGAACCGGAAGTGGTGGATTTAGCGCGTTTCCTGATCAAGATGGGGGCCAGAATTGAAGGTGCCGGGACGAACAAGATAGTTATTGAGGGCGTCGATTCGCTGCACGGCACTGAATACAATGTACTGCCCGACCGCATTGAAAGCGGCACCTACTTAGTGGCTGGTAGCATCACCGGTGGTCGGGTAAAGATAAAAAATACGATGCCGAACACGATCAAGACGATTACCGACAAGCTTGCCGATGCAGGGGTGAAAATTTCCATTGGCGACAATTGGGTGGAAGCAGACAGCAGAGGGCAACGCCTGCAAGCGGTGGATGTACACACCGCGCCCTACCCGGGATTCCCCACCGATATGCAGGCTCAGTTCACCGCTTTGAACGCACTCTCCAAAGGTACCTCACGGATTACCGAAGCGGTGTTTGAAAATCGGTTTATGCACGTACAGGAATTGCAGCGCTTAGGGGCGATGATCGACATGCGCGGCGGCACCATCGTTGTCAACGGCGTTTCTAAACTGACCGCCGCACCGATTATCGCCACCGATTTACGCGCCTCCGCCAGCCTGGTGCTGGCGGGTCTGGCGGCTGAAGGTGAGACGGTGGTCGATAATATCCATCATATCGATCGTGGTTACGAGACGATGGAAGAGAAATTGGCAAAGGTAGGTGCGCGAATCAAGCGCGTACCCTACAGGCCAAAGCGATAGTCCGGCACCTGCTGATGTTGACCATCGCGATCGGCAAGGGGCGCATCTACAACGACACCAGAGCGTTATTGGCGGCAGTCGGGATTGAGTCCCTAGATGACCCTAACCACAGCCGCAAGCTGGCGCTTGACAGTACGCATCCAGCGATAAAGTTTTTGTTGCTGCGGGCGCAGGATGTGCCCACTTTTGTCCAACGCAGCGCGGCGGATGTGGGGATCACCGGTAAAGACACCCTGCTTGAGTACGGCGATCACGATGTCTATCAACCGATTGATCTGGAAGTTTCGCGTTGTCGTTTGGTGGTTGCCGGGATGTCGCCAAGCGCTCTTGCTTGCCACCGGCTGCGCGTGGCGACCAAATACGCGACCATCGCCAGACGCTATTTTGCGCAGCGTGGACAACAAGCCGAGATCATCCCACTGTATGGATCAGTGGAAATCGCACCGCGGGTCGGCATCGCCGATGTTATCGTTGATATTGTCGATAGCGGTCAGACGCTGGCGGCCAACGATCTTACCGTCTTGGAAACTATCACGGCTGTCAGCGCGCGCCTGATTGTCAACAAGGCGTCGATGAAGCTCAAGCACGCAGAGGTGCGCGGGCTGATGGAGCGCATTCAGAGCGCGGTGGACGCACGCCGCCACGCATCACGAGCAGCAACTTAAATTAAACCTCGCGGGGCCATGCACGATCGCATCACACAATGGATCCGCCCTGCGCTGCGGGCGCTTAAATGCTATGCCGCGCCCGCTGCTGACGGCATGATCAAGCTGGATGCGATGGAGAGTCCGTATCCGTGGCCGCCGCCGGAACTGCTGTCGCAGTGGTCACAGGCGATGTCGCAGGTGCCCCTCCAACGCTACCCGGATGCACAGGCCTGCGCTCTCAAAGCAGGGCTACGCAAGACATTGAAGATCCCCGATAGCGTCGGGCTGATGCTGGGCAACGGCTCAGATGAGTTGATCCAGTTGCTGATGCAAACCATTGGCAGTGACCGCGATACGGTGTTGTCGCTCACTCCCAGTTTTTCGATGTACGCCCAGATCGCCGTTAGCTGCAACCGCCGCTTTGCCACTGTCGCATTGGATGCTTCGGATTTTTCATTACCTGAAGCGCGCTTGCTGGCGCACGTTGCGCAGCTTAAGCCGGCGATCATCTTTATCGCCTACCCTAACAACCCCACCGGGAATCTGTTTGACCGCAATACGCTGGATGCATTACTGGCGGCAGCGCCCGGGGTGGTCGTGATTGACGAGGCGTACAGCGCGTTCACTGAGCACAGTTTCCTGCCCGCCCTGCAGCGCTACCCCAACCTGCTGCTACTGCGTACGATGTCGAAAACCGGCTTGGCCGGCATCCGCCTCGGCCTGCTTATGGGGCATCCGCAGTGGCTCGTCGAGATAGAGAAATGCCGCCTGCCGTACAACATTAACAGCCTCACCCAAGCGGCGGCGCTGTTCGCCTTGCGCCATAACACCATCTTGCAACAACAGGCGCAGCGCATCTGTGCCGAGCGAGCGCGCCTCAGTGTGCAATTGGCGCAACGGATCGGGGTCCGGGTATGGCCGAGCGCTGCTAACTTCATTTTGCTGCGCACGCTGCCGGGGCGGGGTGCGCGCATTCATCACGCCATGTGCAAACACGGCGTATTGGTTAAACACCTAGGGCAAGCGGCTGACCGCTTACTCGCCGACTGCCTGCGTATCACCGTCGCAACGCCAAGTGAAAACGAGCGACTGTTGGAGGCGCTTGACGCCGCATTGCAAGAGGCTGAGGCAGCCCCGGCAAGCACTCTTCTCTGATACGATAGAGTAAGGGGGGTAGTGAAGCAGCTTTGACAGTAGGCGTTGAGGCAAGGGCGCAGGAGATGCTGGGGTTAGGGGCTTGGGGGAAGGGAGTACCGCGTCTAGGTATGTTAGGAGGGCCTTAACCCTTTCCCCAATACAAACGTCGTTACCCTCCTTAGATTCCTGAGATGCTAGGCAGCGCCTAGCATCTCAGGATTAAAAATATTAAAAGGGCAACGGCACCACGAAATTATTGCTGGAAGGGGGCCTTCTCCTCCAATAGACAAGAAGCCTTGCAGGGTACCTCGGAAAACTAGCGAAGGCTGGTTTTCCGAGGTACCCATTATCCACGCCCCCGCCATGATCCCGCCCTGATGACACCAAGTGTTGCACTTACGGGTTGAATCTGGAGTTTGTAGGGGATAGAATCAACTTTTGATAATCGTTATCAAATTATATACAATTAATAGGGCATTGTACTGTGCGCAGAAAGGGATGCCTTCCATCGTGATACTGCATGGGGTAAAGTTCCCTCGTTTCTGAAAGCCTTTCATCCTGCTGCTGTATCTGGCGCTACCAAACAGCTACACATATCTTATTTGATGAGCATTTGATGCGCGTTCTATCTTCATGCAGGAGTGACTTTTTGCCTTGCGCTCACGTTCTCCTGCACGTGCCCTCCTGCAGTTCCAGTTTGATGTCCCCTCAAGCCCCTCAAGCCCCTCAAGCCCCTAAACCACCAGCCGCTAGAACGCACCTGTTACGGGTATGGTCGCAAGCGGCGATGCGCTGCCGCCGCCTGCCGTCGTTATGCGCCGTGCTGCTGTTACTCCTGGGAGCGGGTTTCCAGTTGCCAGCAGCGGCGCAGACTTGCGGTGACACTGCGGCAGGAACAACCTGCAATATATGCGCTCGTACAGAACAGATTGAGACGGCGCTCCTCACTGAGCTGGGCCTCCCTGATGACGATTCCGCATGCGCGACGGTCCTTAATGCATCGCTGGCGAGCATTGTGTCGTTTTCTGTTACGGGTACGGATTTAGTTTCATTAACTTATCATGATTTTGGATACGTGGTTAACGACGACGATCTGGGTGGTTTGACGGGGCTCAAGACCCTGAACCTGAGCAACAATGCAATAGAAGCATTTGAAGAAAATCAGCTCATGGGGGTGACGAGCCTAGAGACCTTGGATATAAGCGGCAATCAGATAAACTTTTTAGCGGACGACCTTTTTGAACCGTTGCCAAACCTTGTGACGTTGAATTTGAATGATAATTTTCTTACAACTAGCGGTAGCGGGAACAACATCAGAGCCGCTGCGTTCACTTCGCTCAGCAATCTCAAGAACCTGTATTTAAGAGGAAATAATCTATCACCAGGCGACAACGGTGCTGAAAGACTGCGGGATGCTATCGATAATTTGACAGGTTTAGAGTCCCTGGATATAGGAAATGCAGCGATTACCGCCCTGCCATTTGGGATGTTTGCTGATCTTACTAATCTGAAGATGGTGGCAGTGCACGGGAATGAGTTAGTAACCATTCGAGGAGGAGTAGGTGGAAGTGTTTTCGCGCCGCTGAAGCAGCTTGAGATCGTGTCTTTTTCTGGAAATATGGGTAGTCAGAAGCTGGAAGTTCCGGATGGGAGATTCAATGGGTTAACCAACCTAAAAATTCTGGACCTATCAAATAACCTCGCTGGAGCGCCTACTGATTTCAATATCAGCTACGACTTAGCGCAGGTTGGCAGTGCCGATTATCGGGTCAGCAGCACCTTCGGCGGTGCGGTGGCGGTAGCGTTTTCTTGGAGCGCTGCGGCTAATCAGTCAGTGTTTGATTCGGGTGCGGTAGTGGTTGAAGCGGGGGCACCATCTGCTGTTTTCACCATCGATCTAGAGCATATCGGGCTGACAACCGAGGTTATTGTAACCCTAGGTCAAGCCAATTTTCATCTGCCGCAGGTCGTGCTTTCCACTGAAGCCTACGCCGTGTACGCTGCGGCTGAGGTGCTGGGCTCTACGAATGCGTTAGGCTTTGATGCAGCTCCTGGCGTTACCCTGAGTATTGGGGTGAGCCAAGCGGGTAGTAGCCAGCCGGCATTTGCGCAGACGGGTTACACCTTTTTGTTGACAACGTTTCGCTTACCCTACCAAAGCCCGGCGGTGGGCACGGCGGCGAGCACGGTGGTGAGCACGGTGCTAGGCACGGTATCCGCCAACGATGCCGATGGAGATTCGCTGCACTACAGCATTGCCGCTGAAGATAGCGCCTATTTCACTGTTGGCGAGGATAGCGGTGAATTGCGTTATACCGCTGATCGCACGCAGGCTGAGGCGACGCCGAGCTATACCTTGACCTTGCGCGCTAATGATGACAGCCATTTCACCACACCAGAAGTAACGGTGCTGGTGGAGTTCATCGATTTTCCTGCGGCTTTCACGTTCAGCTTAGCAGAGGGAATAAGTGGTACGGCGGATGCGTACCCTGTTGGCACCATCAGCAGCCTCCGCTCTGAGACCGATAGCAGCATCCACTATCGCTTGGATGAGGTGAGCTTGTTCAGCGTCAGCGTTACGGGTGGGGTAGTTAGCTACATTGGCAGCGGCGAGGACTTTGAGAGCGGTACGACGTTTCGTATATTGGTGGTGACCGCAGCGGATGCCAGCGATCCAACGTTATTCGATACGGCACAAGTTACGGTCACCATAGCCACCGTTCCACCCCTGTTCACGGAGGTGAATGCGCTCTATTCCTTTGCCTTGCAATCGACTGAAACCCCCGGTGTTATAGTGGGGACAGTATTGGCAACTGATGATAACCAGGGTCAGAGCATTACGTATTCAATTGTTGCTGGAGGTCTAGGCAAGTTATCGATTAGTGCAGAAGGCGGTGTGCTGAGCTACATAGGCAGTGGTGGAGAAGACGTAACCCTAACCCCCAGCTATACCCTAATAGTGCGTGCGATCGAGGATAGCCCAGCGGCGCTGTTCGCGGACGCTACGGTGCAGGTGAGTGTGGGGATCTGCGACCGCACCCCGCCGGTGCAAAATTATATTGTCAATAATTTTTCCAGCATAAGCGCTTGTACTGATGCAACGGCAGCGAAACTGGCGGTGGCGACTGGGAACAATGGTCCGAATGTGACAAGAATCCTGAATGACATTACGTCATTGAAAAGCTGGGATTTTGCTGGCTTGATAGATCTTGGAGGTCAGCTTTTCCTTCGGCCTCCTCTCGACGAGACTTATGGAGTCGCCATCGGGGGGATGACCAGCTTACCAGAAGGGGTGTTTACGGATCTGAACAACTTGGATATTTTGGATGTATCGAGTCACAGGTTCAGCAGCCTGCCAAGCGGGGTGTTTGTCGGGCTAAACAATTTGACGCATCTGCAGTTGGACAATCAAGCGGATAATATCTTGGATGCTTCTCCTCCTAGTTCGACGAAGACACTGAGCAGCTTGGCGGCGGGGGTGTTTAATGGCTTGGGTAAGCTAGAGGAGTTGAATTTAGCGTATAACAATCTGAGCAGCTGGCCGGCGGGGGTGTTTAATGGCTTGAGTAAGCTAGAGAGGTTGAATTTAGCGTATAACAATCTGAGTAGCTTGCCGGCGGGGGTGTTTAATGGCTTGAGTAGTCTGACAAGAGTTGATTTATCGAGGAACCCAGGGAGGCCATTCAGTATTAATTTAGTGCCGCAACAGGAGCTTGGAAGTGCTACGGAAGTGCGGGTTAGCAGCTCTATGGCGGCCGTAGGCATTACTGTAAGGTGGACTGCCAGCGGCAGCGCATCGGCTACGGAGACTGATACAGTAGCGATTTCCGCTGGCGCTACTACCAGCGGCGTCATAACGCTGACAGCGCTCGATCATGCAATTTTTGCATTGAGCGGTGCAGCGTTCGCTGCTACCCAACTGGTTTCACGTGGCAACGTCTATGACGAAAACTACGGCCTTGCCTTAACCGTATCTAGTATTAGTCTGGGGAGAACCCCAGCATTCATCTTTCCCCATTACACCTTCAGCCTAGGGGAGAACCAACCGGGCACGCCAACGGCACGTCTCATCGGCACCGTCAGCGCCAGTGACGCCGATGGGAACGCGGTGAGCTACCGCATTGCGGCGGGTGCTACGGCGTTGTTCAGCATCGGTGCTGATAGCGGGGTGGTGAGCTACATCGGCAGCGGCGAGGATGCAGAGAGCACCCCCAGCTACACCCTGAGCGTACAGGCGACCGATAGTTCATCCCACGCATTGTCGGCGACGGTGGCGGTGACGGTGTCCATCGCCAATGTCAACGACACCGACCCGGTGTTTGGTGACGCGCCGTACACCTTCAGCCTAGGGGAGAACCAACCGGGCACGCCAACGGCACGTCTCATCGGCACGGTGAGTGCCAGTGACGCCGATGGGAGCACGGTGAGCTACCGCATTGAGGCGGGTGCCACGGCGTTGTTCAGTGTCGGCATTGCGGATGGGGTGGTGAGCTACATCGGCAGCGGCGAGGACTTCGAGACTACCGACAGCTACACCCTGACGGTACAGGCAACGGACAGTGATTCGAGCGCGATGCTGGCGATGGCGGCAGTGGTGGTAACCATCATCAATGCCAACGACAACGCGCCGCTGTTCGCCAGTGCTGCGTACATCTTCACCCTGAGAGAGGGGCGGTCCGGCACCGAGATCCCGGTGTTTTTCGGCACCGTCAGCGCCAGCGATGCCGACGGGGACACGGTGAGCTACAGCATTGAGGAGGGTGCCACGGCGTTGTTCAGTGTCGGCATTGCGGATGGGGTGGTGAGCTACATCGGCAGCGGCGAGGACTTCGAGCCCTTCCCCAGCTTCTACGTTCTGATCCTACAGGCGAGCGATGGCGAGCTCAGCGCGTTGTTCGCCACTGTCGAGGTGACGGTGATTCTCAGCGATGCCAACGACGTCCCGGTGTTTGTTGGCGCGCCGTACACCTTCAGCCTAGCCGAGAACGATTCCGGGACACCCAACGCACGTCTCATCGGCACCGTTGTCGCGCGTGATGCCGACGCCGCCAGCGCTTCCCCGAGCTACAACTTGAGCGCTGGCGAAACCAGCAACTTCAGCGTTGACAGCGCGAGCGGGGTGGTGAGCTACATCGGCACGGGCGAAGACTACGAGGCGCGCTCGGATGCGTATACCCTGGCGGTACAAGCAACCGACGGTGATTCGAGCGATTTGTTCGTCTTCGCTACCGTCACGGTGCTCATCAGCAACGAAAACGACAACGCGCCGGTGTTTGCCAGTGCTGCGTACACCTTCACCCTGAGGGAGGGGCAGTCCGGCACCGAGATCCCGGTGTTTGTCGGCACGGTCAGTGCCACCGATGCAGAGGCCGACGCTGCGGAATACAGCTTGAGCGGCGGCGATACCGCGCGCTTCAGCATCGGCAGCGCGAGCGGGGTGGTGAGTTACATCGGCAGCGGGGAGGATGCAGAGAGCACCCCCAGTTACACCCTGACGGTACGGGCGAGCGATGGTGCCCTTAGCAGCGCGGTTGCGATCACGATTGAGGTGATAGCGGATCAGCCACCGCAGTTTAGCGCCGCGGGCCCGTTCTTCCTGACGGCGACCAATCGCGCATCGCTGGGTACGGTCGTCGCCACCGATGCGAACAACGATCCGATCACGTATTCGCTGGTTGGCAACCCTGAGGGCAAATTCTCGGTTGTAACTGCGAGCGGGGTGGTCAGTTATCTCGGTACCGGCATTGAAGATGTGACGTTCACCAATAGCTATGCGCTGACCGTCCGCGCCAGTGACGATAGCGGCTTTACGGAGGTTACAGCCACGGTCAGGATCGGCATTTGTGACCGTACAGCGCAGGTACGGGAGGGGATCGTCAGCCTCATCAGCAGCGTTTCCTTGTGTGAGAGCGTGACAGAGGCGGAGTTGACTGCGGTGACCGATACTTTCGATTTAACAAACCAAACCATCACGTCGTTGGTAGCCATAGATTTTGCGGGCCTCGGCAGTTTGAAGGAGTTGTTCCTACATGGGAACCAGTTGAGCAGCTTGCCTGCGGGGGTGTTTGGCGGCTTGAGCAGCCTAAGGACTCTGTGGTTGACCAATAATAACCAGTTGAGAAGCTTGCCTGCGGGGGTGTTTGCGGGCCTCAGCAATTTGAAGAGTCTGTACATGCATAAGAACAGATTGGGAAGCTTGCCTGCGGGGGTGTTTGCGGGCCTCGGCAATTTGGAGAGTCTGTACATGCATGATAACCGGTTGAGCAGCTTGCCTGCGGGGGTGTTTGCGGGCCTGAGCAACTTGACCACTCTGAGATTGAACAATAACGATTTGAGCAGCTTGCCTGCGGGGGTGTTTGCCGGTCTGACCTCATTGACATCATTGAGTGCGAGTAGTAATCCGGGCGCTGATTTTTCAGTCAGCTTATCACTGGAGAGAATCAGTGCCAGCGAGTTTCGGGTGCGCAGTGATTTCCCCGGCCCAGCGTACTCTTCGGTGACTTGGGAAGCGTCGGGTGGTTCCCTTGCCGAGACCAGCGGCACGGTCACTATTGCTGCGGGCACTACCTCCAGTGTGGCGTTCGTCCTGCCCCCAAGCACCTATACCACCATCGAACTGACTGGCAGTAGTTTCGCAAGCGGGTTTTATGGCTTTACCACCAGTCTGACCGCAGCGTTCACCATCAACCTCCCACCGCTGTTTGCTCCAACCACTTACGTCTTCAGCTTAGAGGAGAACCAGCTTGGGCCAGTGATCATCGGCACCGTCAGTGCGAGCAATACCGATGGCGGCGGCTTGAGCTACAGTTTGGTGAGTGCTGATACGCTGCGCTTCAGCATTGGTGCCACTAGCGGTTTGGTCAGCTACATCGGCAGCAGCGAGGACTACGAGAGCACCGTTAGCTACACCCTGACGGTACAGGCGAGCGATAACGAGTTCACTGACCTGACCGCCTCAGCGGCAGTGACGGTGCTGATCAGCAACGAAAACGACAACGCGCCGCTGTTTGCTGCCGCGCCGTACAGCTTCACGGTGCCCGAGGGGCAATCCGGTACCCAGAGCCCGGTGGTCATCGGCAGCGTCAGCGCCAGCGATGCCGATGGTGTCGTCCCGCGCTACAGTTTGAGCGCTGGCGCTACGGAGCGCTTCAGTGTGGGCAGCGCGAGCGGGGTGGTGAGCTACATCGGCACGGGCGAGGACTACGAGACGCGCTCGGATGCGTATACGCTGACGGTACGGGCCACCGATGGCGCGTCCGCCGCGGTATTTACCGCTGCCGAGGTGACGGTGCTGATCAGCAACGAAAACGACAACGCGCCACTGTTTGCTGCCGCGCTGTACAGCTTCACGGTGCCCGAGGGGCAATCCGGCACCCAGAGCCCGGTGGTCATCGGCAGCGTCAGCGCCAGCGATGCCGACGGTGTCGCCCCGCTCTACAGTTTGAGCGCTGGCGCTACGGAGCGCTTCAGTGTGGGCAGCGCGAGCGGGGTGGTGAGTTACATCGGCACGGGCGAGGACTACGAGACGCGCTCGGATGCGTATACGCTGACGGTACGGGCCACCGATGGCGCGTCCGCCGCGGTATTTACCGCTGCCGAGGTGACGGTGCTGATCAGCAACGAAAACGACAACGCGCCGCTGTTTGCTGCCGCGCCGTACAGCTTCACGGTGCCCGAGGGGCAATCCGGCACCCAGAGCCCGGTGGTCATCGGCAGCGTCAGCGCCAGCGATGCCGATGGTGTCGCCCCGCTCTACAGTTTGAGCGCTGGCGCTACGGAGCGCTTCAGTGTGGGCAGCGCGAGCGGGGTGGTGAGTTACATCGGCACGGGCGAGGACTTTGAGACGCGCTCGGATGCGTATACGCTGACGGTACGGGCCACCGATGGCGCGTCCGCCGCGGTATTTACCGCTGCCGAGGTGACGGTGCTGATCAGCAACGAAAACGACAACGCGCCACTGTTTGCTGCCGCGCTGTACAGCTTCACGGTGCCCGAGGGGCAATCCGGCACCCAGAGCCCGGTGGTCATCGGCAGCGTCAGCGCCAGCGATGCCGACGGTGTCGCCCCGCTCTACAGTTTGAGCGCTGGCGCTACGGAGCGCTTCAGTGTGGGCAGCGCGAGCGGGGTGGTGAGTTACATCGGCACGGGCGAGGACTTTGAGACGCGCTCGGATGCGTATACGCTGACGGTACGGGCCACCGATGGCGCGTCCGCCGCGGTATTTACCGCTGCCGAGGTGACGGTGCTGATCAGCAACGAAAACGACAACGCGCCACTGTTTGCTGCCGCGCTGTACAGCTTCACGGTGCCCGAGGGGCAATCCGGCACCCAGAGCCCGGTGGTCATCGGCAGCGTCAGCGCCAGCGATGCCGACGGTGTCGCCCCGCTCTACAGTTTGAGCGCTGGCGCTACGGAGCGCTTCAGTGTGGGCAGCGCGAGCGGGGTGGTGAGTTACATCGGCACGGGCGAGGACTTTGAGACGCGCTCGGACGCGTATACGCTGACGGTACGGGCCACCGATGGCGCGTCTGCAGCGGTATTTACCGCTGCCGAGGTGACGGTGCTGATCAGCAACGAAAACGACAACGCGCCGCTGTTTGCTGCCGCGCTGTACAGCTTCACGGTGCCCGAGGGGCAATCCGGCACCCAGAGCCCGGTGGTCATCGGCAGCGTCAGCGCCAGCGATGCCGACGGTGTCGCCCCGCTCTACAGTTTGAGCGCTGGCGCTACGGAGCGCTTCAGTGTGGGCAGCGCGAGCGGGGTGGTGAGCTACATCGGCACGGGCGAGGACTTTGAGACGCGCTCGGATGCGTATACGCTGACGGTACGGGCCACCGATGGCGCGTCTGCTGCGGTATTTACCGCTGCCGAGGTGACGGTGCTGATCAGCAACGAAAACGACAACGCGCCGCTGTTTGCTGCCGCGCTGTACAGCTTCACGGTGCCCGAGGGGCAATCCGGCACCCAGAGCCCGGTGGTCATCGGCAGCGTCAGCGCCAGCGATGCCGATGGTGTCGCCCCGCTCTACAGTTTGAGCGCTGGCGCTACGGAGCGCTTCAGTGTGGGCAGCGCGAGCGGGGTGGTGAGCTACATCGGCACGGGCGAGGACTTTGAGACGCGCTCGGATGCGTATACGCTGACGGTACGGGCCACCGATGGCGCGTCTGCTGCGGTATTTACCGCTGCCGAGGTGACGGTGCTGATCAGCAACGAAAACGACAACGCGCCGCTGTTTGCTGCCGCGCTGTACAGCTTCACGGTGCCCGAGGGGCAATCCGGCACCCAGAGCCCGGTGGTCATCGGCAGCGTCAGCGCCAGCGATGCCGACGGTGTCGCCCCGCTCTACAGTTTGAGCGCTGGCGCTACGGAGCGCTTCAGTGTGGGCAGCGCGAGCGGGGTGGTGAGTTACATCGGCACGGGCGAGGACTTTGAGACGCGCTCGGATGCGTATACGCTGACGGTACGGGCCACCGATGGCGCGTCTGCTGCGGTATTTACCGCTGCCGAGGTGACGGTGCTGATCAGCAACGAAAACGACAACGCGCCGCTGTTTGCTGCCGCGCTGTACAGCTTCACGGTGCCCGAGGGGCAATCCGGCACCCAGAGCCCGGTGGTCATCGGCAGCGTTAGCGCCAGCGATGCCGACGGTGTCGCCCCGCTCTACAGTTTGAGCGCTGGCGCTACGGAGCGCTTCAGTGTGGGCAGCGCGAGCGGGGTGGTGAGTTACATCGGCACGGGCGAGGACTTTGAGACGCGCTCGGATGCGTATACGCTGACGGTACGGGCCACCGATGGCGCGTCCGCCGCGGTATTTACCGCTGCCGAGGTGACGGTGCTGATCAGCAACGAAAACGACAACGCGCCACTGTTTGCTGCCGCGCTGTACAGCTTCACGGTGCCCGAGGGGCAATCCGGCACCCAGAGCCCGGTGGTCATCGGCAGCGTCAGCGCCAGCGATGCCGACGGTGTCGCCCCGCTCTACAGTTTGAGCGCTGGCGCTACGGAGCGCTTCAGTGTGGGCAGCGCGAGCGGGGTGGTGAGTTACATCGGCACGGGCGAGGACTTTGAGACGCGCTCGGATGCGTATACGCTGACGGTACGGGCCACCGATGGCGCGTCTGCTGCGGTATTTACCGCTGCCGAGGTGACGGTGCTGATCAGCAACGAAAACGACAACGCGCCGCTGTTTGCTGCCGCGCCGTACAGCTTCACGGTGCCCGAGGGGCAATCCGGCACCCAGAGCCCAGTGGTCATCGGCAGCGTCAGCGCCAGCGATGCCGACGGTGTCGCCCCGCGCTACAGTTTGAGCGCTGGCGCTACGGAGCGCTTCAGTGTGGGCAGCGCGAGCGGGGTGGTGAGTTACATCGGCACGGGCGAGGACTTTGAGACGCGCTCGGATGCGTATACGCTGACGGTACGGGCCACCGATGGCGCGTCTGCTGCGGTATTTACCGCTGCCGAGGTGACGGTGCTGATCAGCAACGAAAACGACAACGCGCCGCTGTTTGCTGCCGCGCCGTACAGCTTCACGGTGCCCGAGGGGCAATCCGGCACCCAGAGCCCAGTGGTCATCGGCAGCGTCAGCGCCAGCGATGCAGACGGTGTCGCCCCGCTCTACAGTTTGAGCGCTGGCGCTACGGAGCGCTTCAGTGTGGGCAGCGCGAGCGGGGTGGTGAGTTACATCGGCACGGGCGAGGACTTTGAGACGCGCTCGGATGCGTATACGCTGACGGTACGGGCCACCGATGGCGCGTCCGCCGCGGTATTTACCGCTGCCGAGGTGACGGTGCTCATCAGCAACGAAAACGACAACGCGCCGCTGTTTGCCAGTGCTGCGTACAGCTTCACCCTGAGGGAGGGGCAGTCCGGCACCGATAACACGGTGTTTGTCGGCAGCGTCAGCGCCCGCGATGCCGATGGTGTCGCCCCAGGCTACAGTCTGCTCATCGGCGATACCGATCGCTTCAGTGTGGGCAGCGCGAGCGGGGTGGTGAGTTACATCGGCACGGGCGAGGACTTTGAGACGCGCTCGGATGCGTATACGCTGACGGTACGGGCCACCGATGGCGCGTCCGCCGCGGTATTTACCGCTGCCGAGGTGACGGTGCTGATCAGCAACGAAAACGACAACGCGCCGCTGTTTGCTGCCGCGCCGTACAGCTTCACGGTGCCCGAGGGGCAATCCGGCACCCAGAGCCCAGTGGTCATCGGCAGCGTCAGCGCCAGCGATGCCGACGGTGTCGCCCCGCTCTACAGTTTGAGCGCTGGCGCTACGGAGCGCTTCAGTGTGGGCAGCGCGAGCGGGGTGGTGAGTTACATCGGCACGGGCGAGGACTTTGAGACGCGCTCGGATGCGTATACGCTGACGGTACGGGCCACCGATGGCGCGTCCGCCGCGGTATTTACCGCTGCCGAGGTGACGGTGCTGATCAGCAACGAAAACGACAACGCGCCACTGTTTGCTGCCGCGCTGTACAGCTTCACGGTGCCCGAGGGGCAATCCGGCACCCAGAGCCCGGTGGTCATCGGCAGCGTCAGCGCCAGCGATGCCGACGGTGTCGCCCCGCTCTACAGTTTGAGCGCTGGCGCTACGGAGCGCTTCAGTGTGGGCAGCGCGAGCGGGGTGGTGAGTTACATCGGCACGGGCGAGGACTTTGAGACGCGCTCGGATGCGTATACGCTGACGGTACGGGCCACCGATGGCGCGTCTGCTGCGGTATTTACCGCTGCCGAGGTGACGGTGCTGATCAGCAACGAAAACGACAACGCGCCGCTGTTTGCTGCCGCGCTGTACAGCTTCACGGTGCCCGAGGGGCAATCCGGCACCCAGAGCCCGGTGGTCATCGGCAGCGTCAGCGCCAGCGATGCCGATGGTGTCGCCCCGCTCTACAGTTTGAGCGCTGGCGCTACGGAGCGCTTCAGTGTGGGCAGCGCGAGCGGGGTGGTGAGCTACATCGGCACGGGCGAGGACTTTGAGACGCGCTCGGATGCGTATACGCTGACGGTACGGGCCACCGATGGCGCGTCCGCCGCGGTATTTACCGCTGCCGAGGTGACGGTGCTGATCAGCAACGAAAACGACAACGCGCCACTGTTTGCTGCCGCGCTGTACAGCTTCACGGTGCCCGAGGGGCAATCCGGCACCCAGAGCCCGGTGGTCATCGGCAGCGTCAGCGCCAGCGATGCCGACGGTGTCGCCCCGCTCTACAGTTTGAGCGCTGGCGCTACGGAGCGCTTCAGTGTGGGCAGCGCGAGCGGGGTGGTGAGTTACATCGGCACGGGCGAGGACTTTGAGACGCGCTCGGATGCGTATACGCTGACGGTACGGGCCACCGATGGCGCGTCCGCCGCGGTATTTACCGCTGCCGAGGTGACGGTGCTGATCAGCAACGAAAACGACAACGCGCCACTGTTTGCTGCCGCGCTGTCATACGAAGCGCTTCACGGTGCCCAGGGCAATCCGGCACTGTAGCCCGGGGACACCATCGGCATCGCTGGCGCTAGCGCTGCCGATGACCACCGGGCTCTGGGTGCCGGATTGCCCCTCGGGCACCGTGAAGCTGTACGGCGCGGCAGCAAACAGCGGCGCGTTGTCGTTTTCGTTGCTGATCAGCACCGTCCACCGATCGGCAGCGTCTGCTGCGGTAAATACCGCTGCCGACGCGCCATCGGTGCCCGTCACCGTCAACGTATACGCATCCGAGCGCGTCTCGTTTCCTCGCCCGTGCCGATGTAACTCACCACCCCGCTCGCGCTGCCCACACTGAAGCGCTCCGTAGCGCCAGCGCTCAAACTGTAGCGCGGGCGACACCATCGGCATCGCTGGCGCTCGCTGCCGATGACCACCGGGCTCTGGGTGCCGGATTGCCCCTCGGGCACCGTGAAGCTGTACGGCGCGGCAGCAAACAGCGGCGCGTTGTCGTTTTCGTTGCTGATCAGCACCGTCACCTCGGCAGCGGTAAATACCGCAGCGGACGCGCCATCGGTGGCCCGTACCGTCAGCGTATACGCATCCGAGCGCGTCTCGTAGTCCTCGCCCGTGCCGATGTAACTCACCACCCCGCTCGCGCTGCCCACACTGAAGCGCTCCGTAGCGCCAGCGCTCAAACTGTAGAGCGGGGCGACACCATCGGCATCGCTGGCGCTGACGCTGCCGATGACCACCGGGCTCTGGGTGCCGGATTGCCCCTCGGGCACCGTGAAGCTGTACGGCGCGGCAGCAAACAGCGGCGCGTTGTCGTTTTCGTTGCTGATCAGCACCGTCACCTCGGCAGCGGTAAATACCGCAGCGGACGCGCCATCGGTGGCCCGTACCGTCAGCGTATACGCATCCGAGCGCGTCTCGTAGTCCTCGCCCGTGCCGATGTAACTCACCACCCCGCTCGCGCTGCCCACACTGAAGCGCTCCGTAGCGCCAGCGCTCAAACTGTAGAGCGGGGCGACACCATCGGCATCGCTGGCGCTGACGCTGCCGATGACCACCGGGCTCTGGGTGCCGGATTGCCCCTCGGGCACCGTGAAGCTGTACGGCGCGGCAGCAAACAGCGGCGCGTTGTCGTTTTCGTTGCTGATCAGCACCGTCACCTCGGCAGTGGTAAATACCGCGGCGGACGCGCCATCGGTGGCCCGTACCGTCAGCGTATACGCATCCGAGCGCGTCTCAAAGTCCTCGCCCGTGCCGATGTAGCTCACCACCCCGCTCGCGCTGCCCACACTGAAGCGCTCCGTAGCGCCAGCGCTCAAACTGTAGAGCGGGGCGACACCATCGGCATCGCTGGCACTGACGCTGCCGATGACCACCGGGCTCTGGGTGCCGGATTGCCCCTCGGGCACCGTGAAGCTGTACGGCGCGGCAGCAAACAGCGGCGCGTTGTCGTTTTCGTTGCTGATCAGCACCGTCACCTCGGCAGCGGTAAATACCGCGGCGGACGCGCCATCGGTGGCCCGTACCGTCAGCGTATACGCATCCGAGCGCGTCTCGTAGTCCTCGCCCGTGCCGATGTAACTCACCACCCCGCTCGCGCTGCCCACACTGAAGCGCTCCGTAGCGCCAGCGCTCAAACTGTAGAGCGGGGCGACACCGTCGGCATCGCTGGCGCTGACGCTGCCGATGACCACCGGGCTCTGGGTGCCGGATTGCCCCTCGGGCACCGTGAAGCTGTACGGCGCGGCAGCAAACAGCGGCGCGTTGTCGTTTTCGTTGCTGATCAGCACCGTCACCTCGGCAGCGGTAAATACCGCAGCGGACGCGCCATCGGTGGCCCGTACCGTCAGCGTATACGCATCCGAGCGCGTCTCAAAGTCCTCGCCCGTGCCGATGTAACTCACCACCCCGCTCGCGCTGCCCACACTGAAGCGCTCCGTAGCGCCAGCGCTCAAACTGTAGAGCGGGGCGACACCATCGGCATCGCTGGCGCTGACGCTGCCGATGACCACCGGGCTCTGGGTGCCGGATTGCCCCTCGGGCACCGTGAAGCTGTACGGCGCGGCAGCAAACAGCGGCGCGTTGTCGTTTTCGTTGCTGATCAGCACCGTCACCTCGGCAGCGGTAAATACCGCAGCAGACGCGCCATCGGTGGCCCGTACCGTCAGCGTATACGCATCCGAGCGCGTCTCAAAGTCCTCGCCCGTGCCGATGTAACTCACCACCCCGCTCGCGCTGCCCACACTGAAGCGCTCCGTAGCGCCAGCGCTCAGGCTGTAGAGCGGGGCGACACCATCGGCATCGCTGGCGCTGACGCTGCCGATGACCACCGGGCTCTGGGTGCCGGATTGCCCCTCGGGCACCGTGAAGCTGTACGGCGCGGCAGCAAACAGCGGCGCGTTGTCGTTTTCGTTGCTGATCAGCACCGTCACCTCGGCAGCGGTAAATACTGCGGCGGACGCGCCATCGGTGGCCCGTACCGTCAGCGTATACGCATCCGAGCGCGTCTCAAAGTCCTCGCCCGTGCCGATGTAGCTCACCACCCCGCTCGCGCTGCCCACACTGAAGCGCTCCGTAGCGCCAGCGCTCAAACTGTAGAGCGGGGCGACACCGTCGGCATCGCTGGCGCTGACGCTGCCGATGACCACCGGGCTCTGGGTGCCGGATTGCCCCTCGGGCACCGTGAAGCTGTACAGCGCGGCAGCAAACAGCGGCGCGTTGTCGTTTTCGTTGCTGATCAGCACCGTCACCTCGGCAGCGGTAAATACCGCAGCAGACGCGCCATCGGTGGCCCGTACCGTCAGCGTATACGCATCCGAGCGCGTCTCGTAGTCCTCGCCCGTGCCGATGTAACTCACCACCCCGCTCGCGCTGCCCACACTGAAGCGCTCCGTAGCGCCAGCGCTCAAACTGTAGAGCGGGGCGACACCGTCGGCATCGCTGGCGCTGACGCTGCCGATGACCACCGGGCTCTGGGTGCCGGATTGCCCCTCGGGCACCGTGAAGCTGTACGGCGCGGCAGCAAACAGCGGCGCGTTGTCGTTTTCGTTGCTGATCAGCACCGTCACCTCGGCAGCGGTAAATACCGCAGCGGACGCGCCATCGGTGGCCCGTACCGTCAGCGTATACGCATCCGAGCGCGTCTCAAAGTCCTCGCCCGTGCCGATGTAGCTCACCACCCCGCTCGCGCTGCCCACACTGAAGCGCTCCGTAGCGCCAGCGCTCAAACTGTAGAGCGGGGCGACACCGTCGGCATCGCTGGCGCTGACGCTGCCGATGACCACCGGGCTCTGGGTGCCGGATTGCCCCTCGGGCACCGTGAAGCTGTACAGCGCGGCAGCAAACAGCGGCGCGTTGTCGTTTTCGTTGCTGATCAGCACCGTCACCTCGGCAGCGGTAAATACCGCAGCAGACGCGCCATCGGTGGCCCGTACCGTCAGCGTATACGCATCCGAGCGCGTCTCAAAGTCCTCGCCCGTGCCGATGTAACTCACCACCCCGCTCGCGCTGCCCACACTGAAGCGCTCCGTAGCGCCAGCGCTCAAACTGTAGAGCGGGGCGACACCATCGGCATCGCTGGCACTGACGCTGCCGATGACCACCGGGCTCTGGGTGCCGGATTGCCCCTCGGGCACCGTGAAGCTGTACGGCGCGGCAGCAAACAGCGGCGCGTTGTCGTTTTCGTTGCTGATCAGCACCGTCACCTCGGCAGCGGTAAATACCGCAGCGGACGCGCCATCGGTGGCCCGTACCGTCAGCGTATACGCATCCGAGCGCGTCTCAAAGTCCTCGCCCGTGCCGATGTAGCTCACCACCCCGCTCGCGCTGCCCACACTGAAGCGCTCCGTAGCGCCAGCGCTCAAACTGTAGAGCGGGGCGACACCGTCGGCATCGCTGGCGCTGACGCTGCCGATGACCACCGGGCTCTGGGTGCCGGATTGCCCCTCGGGCACCGTGAAGCTGTACAGCGCGGCAGCAAACAGCGGCGCGTTGTCGTTTTCGTTGCTGATCAGCACCGTCACCTCGGCAGCGGTAAATACCGCAGCGGACGCGCCATCGGTGGCCCGTACCGTCAGCGTATACGCATCCGAGCGCGTCTCGTAATCCTCGCCCGTGCCGATGTAGCTCACCACCCCGCTCGCGCTGCCCACACTGAAGCGCTCCGTAGCGCCAGCGCTCAAACTGTAGAGCGGGGCGACACCGTCGGCATCGCTGGCGCTGACGCTGCCGATGACCACCGGGCTCTGGGTGCCGGATTGCCCCTCGGGCACCGTGAAGCTGTACAGCGCGGCAGCAAACAGTGGCGCGTTGTCGTTTTCGTTGCTGATCAGCACCGTCACCTCGGCAGCGGTAAATACCGCGGCGGACGCACCATCGGTGGCCCGTACCGTCAGCGTATACGCATCCGAGCGCGTCTCAAAGTCCTCGCCCGTGCCGATGTAGCTCACCACCCCGCTCGCGCTGCCCACACTGAAGCGCTCCGTAGCGCCAGCGCTCAAACTGTAGAGCGGGGCGACACCGTCGGCATCGCTGGCGCTGACGCTGCCGATGACCACCGGGCTCTGGGTGCCGGATTGCCCCTCGGGCACCGTGAAGCTGTACGGCGCGGCAGCAAACAGCGGCGCGTTGTCGTTTTCGTTGCTGATCAGCACCGTCACCTCGGCAGCGGTAAATACCGCAGCGGACGCGCCATCGGTGGCCCGTACCGTCAGCGTATACGCATCCGAGCGCGTCTCAAAGTCCTCGCCCGTGCCGATGTAACTCACCACCCCGCTCGCGCTGCCCACACTGAAGCGCTCCGTAGCGCCAGCGCTCAAACTGTAGAGCGGGGCGACACCGTCGGCATCGCTGGCGCTGACGCTGCCGATGACCACCGGGCTCTGGGTGCCGGATTGCCCCTCGGGCACCGTGAAGCTGTACAGCGCGGCAGCAAACAGTGGCGCGTTGTCGTTTTCGTTGCTGATCAGCACCGTCACCTCGGCAGCGGTAAATACCGCGGCGGACGCGCCATCGGTGGCCCGTACCGTCAGCGTATACGCATCCGAGCGCGTCTCAAAGTCCTCGCCCGTGCCGATGTAACTCACCACCCCGCTCGCGCTGCCCACACTGAAGCGCTCCGTAGCGCCAGCGCTCAAACTGTAGAGCGGGGCGACACCGTCGGCATCGCTGGCGCTGACGCTGCCGATGACCACCGGGCTCTGGGTGCCGGATTGCCCCTCGGGCACCGTGAAGCTGTACAGCGCGGCAGCAAACAGTGGCGCGTTGTCGTTTTCGTTGCTGATCAGCACCGTCACCTCGGCAGCGGTAAATACCGCGGCGGACGCGCCATCGGTGGCCCGTACCGTCAGCGTATACGCATCCGAGCGCGTCTCAAAGTCCTCGCCCGTGCCGATGTAGCTCACCACCCCGCTCGCGCTGCCCACACTGAAGCGCTCCGTAGCGCCAGCGCTCAAACTGTAGAGCGGGGCGACACCGTCGGCATCGCTGGCGCTGACGCTGCCGATGACCACCGGGCTCTGGGTGCCGGATTGCCCCTCGGGCACCGTGAAGCTGTACAGCGCGGCAGCAAACAGCGGCGCGTTGTCGTTTTCGTTGCTGATCAGCACCGTCACCTCGGCAGCGGTAAATACCGCAGCAGACGCGCCATCGGTGGCCCGTACCGTCAGCGTATACGCATCCGAGCGCGTCTCAAAGTCCTCGCCCGTGCCGATGTAACTCACCACCCCGCTCGCGCTGCCCACACTGAAGCGCTCCGTAGCGCCAGCGCTCAAACTGTAGAGCGGGGCGACACCGTCGGCATCGCTGGCGCTGACGCTGCCGATGACCACCGGGCTCTGGGTGCCGGATTGCCCCTCGGGCACCGTGAAGCTGTACAGCGCGGCAGCAAACAGTGGCGCGTTGTCGTTTTCGTTGCTGATCAGCACCGTCACCTCGGCAGCGGTAAATACCGCGGCGGACGCGCCATCGGTGGCCCGTACCGTCAGGTATTTACGCGCTGCCGACGGTCGCCCCGCTCTACAGTTTGAGCGCTGGCGCTACGGAGCGCTTCAGTGTGGGCAGCGCGAGCGGGGTGGTGAGTTACATCGGCACGGGCGAGGACTTTGAGACGCGCTCGGATGCGTATACGCTGACGGTACGGGCCACCGATGGCGCGTCTGCTGCGGTATTTACCGCTGCCGAGGTGACGGTGCTGATCAGCAACGAAAACGACAACGCGCCGCTGTTTGCTGCCGCGCTGTACAGCTTCACGGTGCCCGAGGGGCAATCCGGCACCCAGAGCCCGGTGGTCATCGGCAGCGTCAGCGCCAGCGATGCCGACGGTGTCGCCCCGCTCTACAGTTTGAGCGCTGGCGCTACGGAGCGCTTCAGTGTGGGCAGCGCGAGCGGGGTGGTGAGTTACATCGGCACGGGCGAGGACTTTGAGACGCGCTCGGATGCGTATACGCTGACGGTACGGGCCACCGATGGCGCGTCCGCCGCGGTATTTACCGCTGCCGAGGTGACGGTGCTGATCAGCAACGAAAACGACAACGCGCCGCTGTTTGCTGCCGCGCCGTACAGCTTCACGGTGCCCGAGGGGCAATCCGGCACCCAGAGCCCGGTGGTCATCGGCAGCGTCAGTGCCAGCGATGCCGATGGTGTCGCCCCGCTCTACAGCCTGAGCGCTGGCGCTACGGAGCGCTTCAGTGTGGGCAGCGCGAGCGGGGTGGTGAGCTACATCGGCACGGGCGAGGACTTTGAGACGCGCTCGGATGCGTATACGCTGACGGTACGGGCCACCGATGGCGCGTCCGCCGCGGTATTTACCACTGCCGATGTGACGGTGCTGATCAGCAACGAAAACGACAACGCGCCGCTGTTTGCTGCCGCGCCGTACAGTTTCACGGTGCCCGAGGGGCAATCCGGCACCCAGAGCCCGGTGGTCATCGGCAGCGTCAGCGCCAGCGATGCCGATGGTGTCGCCCCGCTCTACAGTTTGAGCGCTGGCGCTACGGAGCGCTTCAGTGTGGGCAGCGCGAGCGGGGTGGTGAGTTACATCGGCACGGGCGAGGACTTTGAGACGCGCTCGGATGCGTATACGCTGACGGTACGGGCCACCGATGGCGCGTCCGCTGCGGTATTTACCGCTGCCGAGGTGACGGTGCTGATCAGCAACGAAAACGACAACGCGCCGCTGTTTGCTGCCGCGCCGTACAGCTTCACGGTGCCCGAGGGGCAATCCGGCACCCAGAGCCCGGTGGTCATCGGCAGCGTTAGCGCCAGCGATGCCGATGGTGTCGTCCCGCGCTACAGTTTGAGCGCTGGCGCTACGGAGCGCTTCAGTGTGGGCAGCGCGAGCGGGGTGGTGAGTTACATCGGCACGGGCGAGGACTACGAGACGCGCTCGGATGCGTATACGCTGACGGTACGGGCCACCGATGGCGCGTCTGCTGCGGTATTTACCGCTGCCGAGGTGACGGTGCTGATCAGCAACGAAAACGACAACGCGCCGCTGTTTGCTGCCGCGCCGTACAGCTTCACGGTGCCCGAGGGGCAATCCGGCACCCAGAGCCCGGTGGTCATCGGCAGCGTCAGCGCCAGCGATGCCGATGGTGTCGCCCCGCTCTACAGTTTGAGCGCTGGCGCTACGGAGCGCTTCAGTGTGGGCAGCGCGAGCGGGGTGGTGAGTTACATCGGCACGGGCGAGGACTTTGAGACGCGCTCGGATGCGTATACGCTGACGGTACGGGCCACCGATGGCGCGTCTGCTGCGGTATTTACCGCTGCCGAGGTGACGGTGCTGATCAGCAACGAAAACGACAACGCGCCGCTGTTTGCTGCCGCGCCGTACAGCTTCACGGTGCCCGAGGGGCAATCCGGCACCCAGAGCCCGGTGGTCATCGGCAGCGTCAGCGCCAGCGATGCCGATGGTGTCGCCCCGCTCTACAGTTTGAGCGCTGGCGCTACGGAGCGCTTCAGTGTCGGCATTGCGGATGGGGTGGTGAGTTACATCGGCAGCGGCGAGGACTTCGAGGTAGTCTCCAGCTACACCCTGACGGTACAGGCAACGGACAGTGAATCGAGCGATTTGTTCGTCTTCGCTACCGTCACGGTGCTCATCAGCAACGAAAACGACAACGCGCCGCTGTTTGCCAGTGCTGCGTACAGCTTCACCCTGAGGGAGGGGCGGTCCGGCACCGATAACCCGGTGTTTGTCGGCAGCGTCAGCGCCAGCGATGCCGACGGTGCCATCCCCGGCTACAGTCTGCTCATCGGCGATACCGCGCGCTTCAGCATCGGCAGCGCGAGCGGGGTGGTGAGTTACATCGGCAGCGGGGAGGATGCAGAGAGCACCCCCAGTTACACCCTGACGGTACGGGCGAGCGATGGTGCCCTTAGCAGCGCGGTTGCGATCACGATCGAGGTGATAGCGGATCAGCCACCGCAGTTTAGCGCCGCGGGCCCGTTCTTCCTGACGGCGACCAATCGCGCATCGTTGGGTACGGTCGTCGCCACCGATGCGAACAACGATCCGATCACGTATTCGCTGGTTGGCAACCCTGAGGGCAAATTCTCGGTTGTAAATGCGAGCGGGGTGGTCAGTTATATCGGTACCGGCATTGAAGATGTGACGTTCGCCAATAGCTATGCGCTGACCGTCCGCGCCATTGACGATAGCGGCTTTACGGAGGTTACAGCCACGGTCAGGATCGGCATCTGTGACCGTACAGCGCAGGTACGGGAGGGGATCGTCAGCCTCGTCAGCCTCATCAGCAGCGTTTCCTTGTGTGAGAGCGTGACAGAGGCGGAGTTGATGACTGCGGTGACCGATACTTTCGATTTAAGAAGCCAGACCATTACGTCGCTGGTAGCCATAGATTTTGCGGGCCTCGGCGAGATAGGCACTTTGCAGTTGAACGCTAACGATTTGAGCAGTCTGCCTGCGGAGGTGTTTGCGGATCTGAGCAGCCTAGAGTTTCTGAGTTTGATCGCTAACGATTTAGGCAGCCTACCTCTAGGCGTGTTTGCTGATCTCGGCAGTTTGGAAGAGTTGTACATAAGTAATAACAAGTTGAGCGTGCTGCCTGCGGGGGTGTTTGGCGGCTTGAGCAGCTTAGGGATTCTGAGTTTGCTTGGTAACCAGTTGAGCAGCTTGCCTGCGGGGGTATTTGCGGGTCTGAGCAACTTGACCACTCTGAGATTGAACAATAACGATTTGAGCAGCTTGCCGGATAATGTGTTTGCCGGTCTGACCTCTTTAACATTACTGAATGTGAGCGATAATCCGGGCGCTGATTTTCCAGTCGGCTTATCACTGGAGCAGATCAGTGCCACCGGGTTCCGGGTGCGCAGTGATTTCCCCGGCCCAGCGTACTCTTCGGTGACTTGGGAAGCGTCGGGTGGTGCCGCCGCCGAGACCAGCGGCACGGTCACTATTGCTGCGGGCACTACCTCCAGTGTGGCGTTCGTCCTGCCCCCAAGCACCTATACCACCATCGAACTGACTGGCAGTAGTTTCGCAAGCGGGTTTTATGGCTTTACCACCAGTCTGACCGCAGCGTTCACCATCAACCTCCCACCGCTGTTTGCCGAGACGAGTTATACGTTCACGGTGAATGCTGCGGGGTTGGTGGGGACGGTGGTTGCAACGGATGCAAACGGCGGCACGCCGAGCTACAGCCTAGTGAGTGGCGGCAGCGGGGTGTTCAGTGTGAGCCCGGCGAGCGGGGTTGTCGAGTACAGCGGCGATACGGTGTCTACGGCGATGAGCTATACGTTGGTGGTGAGTGCACAGGATGCAGGCGGCTTGAGTGCATCGGCGATGGTCGAGGTAGTGGTTGCGGCAACGGCGGTAGCACCGGCGTTTGCCGAGACGAGTTATACGTTCACGGTGAATGCTGCGGGGTTGGTGGGGACGGTGGTTGCAACGGATGCAAACGGCGGCACGCCGAGCTACAGCCTAGTGAGTGGCGGCAGCGGGGTATTCAGCGTGGGTGAGACAAGCGGGGTTGTCGAGTACAGCGGCGATACGGTGTCTACGGCGATGAGCTATACGTTGGTGGTGAGTGCACAGGATGCAGGCGGCTTGAGTGCCTCGGCGATGGTCGAGGTAGTGGTTGCGGCAACGGCGGTAGCACCGCTGTTTGCCGAGACGAGTTATACGTTCACGGTGAATGCTGCGGGGTTGGTGGGGACGGTGGTTGCAACGGATGCAAACGGCGGCACGCCGAGCTACAGCCTAGTGAGTGGCGGCAGCGGGGTATTCAGTGTGAGCCCGGCGAGCGGCGTGGTGAGTTACAGCGGCGATACGGTGTCTACGGCGATGAGCTATACGTTGGTGGTGAGTGCACAGGATGCAGGCGGCTTGAGTGCATCGGCGATGGTCGAGGTAGTGGTTGCGGCAACGGCGGTAGCACCGGCGTTTGCCGAGACGAGTTATACGTTCACGGTGAATGCTGCGGGGTTGGTGGGGACGGTGGTTGCAACGGATGCAAACGGCGGCACACCGAGCTACAGCCTAGTGAGTGGCGGCAACGGGGTGTTCAGTGTGAGCCCGGCGAGCGGCGTGGTGAGCTACAGCGGCGATACGGTGTCTACGGCGATGAGCTATACGTTGGTGGTGAGTGCACAGGATGCAGGCGGCTTGAGTGCATCGGCGACGGTCGAGGTAGTGGTTGCGGCAACGGCGGTAGCACCGCTGTTTGCCGAGACGAGTTATACGTTCACGGTGAATGCTGCGGGGTTGGTGGGGACGGTGGTTGCAACGGATGCAAACGGCGGCACGCCGAGCTACAGCCTAGTGAGTGGCGGCAGCGGGGTGTTCAGTGTGAGCCCGGCGAGCGGCGTGGTGAGCTACAGCGGCGATACGGTGTCTACGGCGATGAGCTATACGTTGGTGGTGAGTGCACAGGATGCAGGCGGCTTGAGTGCATCGGCGACGGTCGAGGTAGTGGTTGCGGCAACGGCGGTAGCACCGGCGGTAGCACCGGCGTTTGCCGAGACGAGTTATACGTTCACGGTGAATGCTGCGGGGTTGGTGGGGACGGTGGTTGCAACGGATGCAAACGGCGGCACGCCGAGCTACAGCCTAGTGAGTGGCGGCAGCGGGGTATTCAGTGTGAGCCCGGCGAGCGGTGTGGTTCTGTACAGCGGCGATACGGTGTCTACGGCGATGAGCTATACGTTGGTGGTGAGTGCACAGGATGCAGGCGGCTTGAGTGCATCGGTGATGGTCGAGGTAGTGGTTGCGGCAACGGCGGTAGCACCGGCGTTTGCCGAGACGAGTTATGTGTTCACGGTGAATGCTGCGGGGTTGGTGGGGACGGTGGTTGCAACGGATGCAAACGGCGGCACGCCGAGCTACAGCCTAGTGAGTGGCGGCAGCGGGGTATTCAGTGTGAGCCCGGCGAGCGGCGTGGTGAGCTACAGCGGCGATACGGTGTCTACGGCGATGAGCTATACGTTGGTGGTGAGTGCACAGGATGCAGGCGGCTTGAGTGCATCGGCGACGGTCGAGGTAGTGGTTGCGGCAACGGCGGTAGCACCGGCGTTTGCCGAAACGAGTTATGTGTTCACGGTGAATGCTGCAGGGTTGGTGGGGACGGTGGTTGCAACGGATGCGAACGGTGGCACGCTGAGCTACAGCCTAGTGAGTGGCAGCAGCGGGGTGTTCAGTGTGGTTGCGGCGAGCGGGGTGGTGAGCTACAGCGGCGATACGGTGTCTACGACGGTGAGCTACACGTTGGTGGTGAGTGCGCAGGATGCAGGCGGTTTGAGCGCCACGGCGGCGGTGACGGTCGAGGTGACGGCGATAGTGAACACGGCCCCTGCGTTTGAGGCGGCGCGTTATACGTTCAGCATTAATGATACGGAGACGCTGCTGGGAAGCGTTCAAGCAATGGATGCAGATGGTGATGTGCTGATCTACAGTTTGGTGAGTGGCGGCAGCGAGGTATTCAGCGTGGCGGCGGCGAGCGGTGTGATTGAGTACAACGGTGGGGCGGTTGCCAATGATATGAGCTACATGCTAGTGGTGAGCGCCAGCGATGGAGAGGGACTGAGTGCATCGGCGGTGGTGCTGGCGACAGTGCGTCCGACGGTGGTAATGGGCACGCGCACCCAAAGGGTGGCCGCTGTGTTAGCCGGTGTGGGACGTGATGCGGTGATTAATGCGGCGGCTGTGTTCGAAGGCCGATTCGGTGAGGGGCAGCATATCACTGTATCGGGGAACGCGCTGAAGCTGAAGCACTGGGCGAATGGTGCGCGAGCGAGCGAGTTAACCGATCAATGGGGCGGGCGCTTGGAGCGTCAGTGGGCGCAGTTGAGCCGCTGGATGGATTGGGATTACGTGCAGCGTAGCGGGGAGTGGAGTGGGAAGGAGCGCGAGCTTTCCGGTGACTTTGGTTTAGGCAAGCGCTGGGAACGGCTTGAGGCGGATTGGCAGCGGCAGTTTGATGGGTATCGGGCGCAATGGAATAAATTCCGCAAAGGGCTAGTGAGCGGCAGTTCATTCCTGATGCCGTTGGGGGCCTCGGAGGGGGGTGCGTCGGCTGGTCTTATGGGATGGACGGTATGGGGCAGAGGTCACGCCAGTGGGTATGAACGGGTGAGTGATGGATTACGCTTGAAGGGGCGGTCGTTGTCGGGGTATCTGGGAGCCGACTACCAAGCGACGAAGGCGTTGCTGCTGGGGGTGGCGCTGTCGCACAGCACAAGTGAGGGACATTCCGAGCAGGCGGCTGACGGTACGGGGCGCATTGATGTAGATACGGTGATGGCGGCGGTATGGCCGTATGCGAATTGGGATTCTGGTGCTGGTTTGAGTTTCTGGGGCGCGCTTGGGCGCGGGACGGGGACAGCCGAGCTCGATGATCGTGATGAGCAGGATGGCGTACGAGAGACAGATGTTGAAATGTCTGCCGTGCTGTTTGGCGTGAAGCGCCGGTTGTTATCGCTGGGCGGTGCACGGGTCAGCGTGAAAGCGGATGGATTTGTCGTAGCGATGGAATCGGATGCAGTTGTTGGTTATCTGAACGCGACGAATTTGGATGTGCATCAATTGCGCTTGGCGTTGTCAGCAAACAATCGCTGGCGGCTGAGCAAGACGGCTCGCAGCCGAGCGGGCGTTGAGCTTGGTGTGCGTACCGATGGTGGGGACGCGGTCAAAGGCCAGGGATTGGATATAGGCGCGCAAGTGGGTTATAGCGATGCGGCGCTGGGACTTGCGGTGAGTTCACGGGTGCGGTTGTTGGTGGCGCACAGTGAGGATTACCACGAGTGGGGTCTGGATGCGACCTTCGAGCTGAAGCCGGGGTTGCTGGGACGCGGCTTAGCGCTGAAGCTGATTCCGCGTTGGGGGCAGGTAACGCAGGCCAACAAGTTGTGGGCGGATGGAATTACAGCGCTGCGGCGCACCAACGCCAGTGGGCGCGGGTTGGCACCGGATCGGGCGCAGTTGTTGTTGAGCTACGGATTGGGTTACGGCGGCGTTGAGCTGCGGCCTTATACCTCCGTGGTGATGCGGCGTGATACGAAGTCGGATATGAGCCTTGGTGTGAAGCTGAACAAAGGCAGGCTGCAGTTTTCGTTGTTTGGCAACCAGGTGCGTGACTTTGGGGCCAGCGGGATGCTCCGCTGGTGAGCGCAGTGGTTGCCAACATACTTTAGGGAACTTCGAAAAACCTCAACGGGATGGAGGGGTTGGGGGAGGGGGCATGATCACCTGCAGCCTAAGCCTTTGATTTATAATAATTATCAATAGAACAGCCTCGCAGGAACCTCGAAAGTTAGCGAAGCTGGTTTTTCGAGGTTCTCTTCAATGGCTACCGCAGGCGGTGAGATAGTATGCAAATTGTGGAGTCTGGATGGGGCGCGATATCGTCGCCAGCGGGGCTGTAAAATCATGCGTGTTATGTTGGGAGATTCTTAGCGGCACTAGCCAACCGTCGCCTTATGCTAATTGAGAGCGTTGGTTGGCGCTTCAATCCACTTTCTGTCCGGCTGTGCTGATCCATCATCCCATTAGATGTGACGTTAAAGCCGTTACCAGTGGCCTGCGTGTTCTTCAAGCAGCCCTGACTAAGGCGCGTAACTGAGTTTCTGAAGGGGGGTAAAAAGAGGGTATTCCAGCTTTGCGGTGACGCCTATGTTTACCGGCATAATAAAAGCATTGGGGACGATTGTTGACGTTGAGCAGCGGGCAGGCGCTGCCTCGCACGTAACGTTTGATGCCGGTACGCTGGAACTTGGAGGTACCGCAAAGGGTGATTCCATCAGCGTCAGCGGGGTGTGTTTAACAGTAACGGCGATCGATCGCCAATGCTGCGATGTTGATGTTGGCGCTGAGACCTTGGCGCGTACCACACTCGGAGCGCTGCACAATGCGCAGCGGGTAAATTTAGAGCCTGCGTTGCGCGTTGCCGATCCACTGGGCGGGCATCTGGTCAGCGGTCACGTGGATGGCATTGGCATCCTCCGACGGCGTGAGGATAAGCCGGACAATACGCTGATGTTGATAGCCGCCCCCAAAGAGCTGATGCCTTATATTGCGGTCAAGGGTTCGATCGCCGTTGATGGCGTTAGCCTGACTGTGAATACGATCACTGAAAGCGCTTTTGGGGTGGCGCTGATTCCGCATACATTGAGGTTCACAACCCTTGGGCAATTGCGTGAAGACGAGGTCGTGAACCTTGAAATTGATCTTATCGCCCGCTACGTGGCGAGGCTGTTGCACAGCAGCTCCCACTCTTATTCCTCTTCCTAGTGCAGAGAAGAATAAGGGTGAGGGCCAATCATTATGCGGGCTTTGTAGACATCTGCGAAGGCATTAGCCGATCGTTGGTATTGAGTAATGTCGCTTAATCACCCAATGAGCCTCTGACGAGCAACCGGATGCTAACCTCATAATCCCCAGAAAATACCTTCCATGCCGAGGCCGGGTAAGAACTTTCCTCGGGTGCAAATCTCCAATTATGGCACCTCGAAAAACCTCAACGGGATGGGTGAAGGGATATGATTACATGTAACGTAAGCTGTTGATTTATAGCCGCTTACTCAATATACAAGCCCCGCATAGTAGCTTGAAAGCTAGCGAAGTTGGTTTTTCGAGGTGCTCATTATTCTTTTTTTATCTCCAGTACGACTGCGTTGGCGAATAGCCAGAAGACGATCAGCGAAGCGAAATAAAACACATCGGTGAGCCGGATCACTCCTTTACTGATGGCGTTGAAGTGTTCAAGGAAGCTGAACGAGCGAATGGTGTCGATCATAAATGCCGGTGCAATCGCGCCGAAAGCATCCAATACCAGTGGGTAACCGCTCATCACAAACGCAAAACAAACCACCGAGGTGATCACGAACGCGATCACTTGGTTGGAGGTCAGCGAAGATAAGCAGGCACCAATCGCCAAAAAAGCGCCTGCCATCAGTAAACTGCCGATATAGCTGGCGATGATCACGCCGTTGTCTGGATCACCGAGGTAATTGACGGTAAACCAGATCGGAAACGTGAGCACCAATGCCACCGCAGTGAACAGCCATGCGGCAAGAAACTTGGCGCATATCGCTTGCGGTATCGTGATCGGTAGCGTGAACAACACCTCAATCGTGCCCAAACGCCGCTCTTCGGCCCATAAACGCATTGTCAGTGCTGGGATCAGGAACAGATAGAGCCATGGATGGAACTGAAAGAAGGACGACAGATCCGCTTGCTGACGGGCAATAAACGATCCCAGATAGAAGGTGAAAAGCCCGCTCAGGAAGACGAAAATAGCGAGAAAAATATAGGCGATTGGGGTGCAGAAATAGCCCCACAACTCGCGTTTGAAGACTGCCCATAGCGCTGCTGTCATCGCTTACTCCTTAGCTGGTCGTGAGGTTGCGGAATACATCATGCAGTTGACCATGTTCAGCGTACAATTCCTGCACCAGCCATCCGCGCTGGTGGGCGAGTTCGCTGATCGCTTGACTTAGAGGTTGTTTGGTCTGTGGAAAAATCTGCATCGTGATGCGGTCATCAGTGTCAGCGAGAACCTTCACCTTGCGCACCAACGGCTGGCTTTCCAATACTGAAAGCAGCGTCTCGGCCGCTACTCCGCGCACCGTCATGCGAATCACATTATAGAGATCGGAACGGGCGAGCAGGGCTGCCGGTGTGCTGTCGCTGACGATCCGACCGTTGGCGATGACGATCGTGCGTGAGCATATGGCTTCTACTTCTTCTAGGATATGGGTGGATAGAATAATCGCCTTGTCGGCTGACATCTGCTGAACCAATTGCCTGACATCGCGTTTTTGATTCGGATCTAATCCATCCGTTGGCTCGTCTAGGATCAGGATCTGCGGATTATGCAGAATCGCCTGTGCCAAGCCGACACGGCGTTTATATCCTTTGGAGAGGGTATTTATCGGTTGGTCCATCACCCCATGCAGATTAATCTGCTCGGCGACGGCATCAACCTTGGTCTCGCGCTGTTGACCGTACCCCCGAACGCCAGCAATAAACGTTAAAAATGCGCGTGGCGTCATATCGCTGTACAACGGCGCGCCTTCTGGCAGATACCCCATCTGGCGTTTGGCGACCAGCGGTTGTGCGCTGAGGTCCACCCCATTGATCGCTATGCGTCCACGATCCGGAGTCAGGAAACCGGTGATCATTCGCATCGTGGTTGACTTACCGGCACCATTGGGACCAAGAAAACCGAGAATCTCCCCGCGTTGTACAGTCAGTGAGATATCGTTGACAGCGAGTAGCGTCCCAAACCGTTTGCTCAAGTTCTGAATCTCAATCACGATAGCCTCTGTTATTGATGGGGTGCCTGAAAGTACCAGCGGCGGCACATTATCCGCATTGCGATAACAATTTCAAACCTATCTTACGCGGCGTAGGTCCCGTGCGCAGGAATGTCATATGCCGCATGGAGGCAGTCAGGCATCGAAGCGACAGGGGCTTGAGGGTACCCATCAGTGGCTTACCCCAGCTAAATGCAGCCAGGTATTCATCACTGCATCGGGGTTAAGTGAGATGGCGTTGATCCGTTGCTCCATCAGCCAGCTGGCGAATTCGAGGTGATCGGATGGTCCTTGACCACAAATGCCGACGTATTTATCAGCGCGGTGGCAGGCCGCAATCGCCAGTTCCAACAGGACTTTCACCGACGCATCGCATTCATTAAATAAATTCGCGACCAAACCCGAGTTGCGATCCAGCCCCAGCGTCATCTGCGTCAGATCATTGGAACCGATTGAAAAACCATCAAAGCGCTGTAAGAAGTCGTCGGCCAGCAGCGCATTTGAAGGCACTTCACACATCATGATAATGCGTAAGCCGTTGTCGCCGCGCTCAAGCCCTTCGCTCGCCAGCAGCGCAATCACGGCGTCAGCCTCGGCTAGGGTACGCACGAACGGTACCATGATTTCGACATTGGTTAGCTGCATCTGCTCGCGTACTTGGCGTAATGCGCGGCATTCCATGCGGAAGCAATCCCGGAAGCTATCGGCAATATAGCGCGATGCTCCCCTGAAACCGAGCATCGGGTTGTTCTCTTTGGGTTCGTATAAGCGCCCGCCAATCAAATTGGCATATTCATCGGATTTAAAATCTGAAAGACGCACCGTTACGGGACGAGGGAAGAAGGCTGCTGCGATGGTGGCGATCCCCTCTGTCAGTTTATTGATATAGAACGCAACTGGATCCGGATAACCTCTCATGCGTTCATCGATCTGCTGCTGGATGTTGACCGATAGATCAGAATAACCGAGGATTGCCTGTGGATGGATGCCGATCTCACTGCTGATAATGAACTCCAGTCGCGCCAGACCTACACCATCATTGGGTAGCTGACAAAAATCAAAGGCGCGATTCGGGTTGCCGACGATCATGCCGATCTTCAACGGTAACGACGGCGTGTTGTCAATCGTCAGCTGGTAGTGCTCAAACGGCAACGCGCCGGCGTAGATGTAACCCGTATCGCCTTCGGCGCAGGACACCGTCACCGCTGGTTGCGCACGCAACGTGCGTGTCGCATCGTGCGTGCCGACAACCGCCGGGATACCCAATTCACGTGCGATAATCGCCGCATGGCAGGTGCGCCCACCGCGATTGGTGACGATCGCCGCGGCGCGTTTCATCACTGGTTCCCAGTCTGGATCGGTCATATCGGTTACCAAGACATCGCCGTCGCGTACCCTGTCCATGTGCTCGACGTGCTCAACGATGCGGGTATTGCCAGCCCCAATTCGCGCACCGATACTACGGCCCTCGGCCAACACAGCGCTACGCTGGGTTAATTCATAGCGCTCCAGTACCGGCCCGCGTTGACGGCTTTGCACTGTCTCGGGGCGTGCTTGGACGATGTAAAACCGCCCGTCGTCGGCGTCTTTAGCCCATTCGATATCCATCGCACAGCGGTAGTGGCGTTCAATCGCAAGGCCAAAGCGTGCTAACGCTTCGACTTCAGCGTCGTTCAGCGAGAACCGCTGGCGCAGGGGCAATGGCGTGGTTTCGGTGCGTACCCGCTGTTTGGCGTCATCGGCATATACCATGCGCAATGCCTTACTACCCAGCCGCCGTCGCAGTACCGCTTGGGCACCGTTGTTAAGTGCGGTCTTAAAGACATAGAATTCATCTGGATTAACGTGTCCCTGAACCACCATTTCACCTAAGCCATAAGCCGAGGTAATAAACACCACATTGTCAAAACCGGATTCAGTATCGAGAGTGAACATCACCCCACTGACGGCGCGGTCGCTGCGCACCATGCGTTGGACGCCAACCGAGATGGCCAATGCGTCGTGGGCGAAACCTTGGTGGCTGCGGTAAGCGATCGCCCGGTCGTTGAACAATGATGCAAATACCTGGTGTACCGCGCTGACCACTGCGTTTCCCCCGCGGACATTGAGCAACGTCTCCTGCTGCCCGGCAAAAGAGGCCTCGGGGGAATCTTCGGTGGTTGCCGAAGAGCGCACGGCTACCGCTACCGCATCGCCGCCTGCCCCGTCCTGATCGCCGCACAATTGCCGATAGCTCGCAGTGATCGCAGCTTGCAGCGGCTGCGGCAATGGGGCGTGCAATACCATCTGCCTGATCTGGCTGCCGATTTGCGCCAGCTGCACGACATTGTCCACCGCCACGTTGGCCAGCAGTGTGTTGATCGGCTCTGCGAGTTGATTATGCGACAGAAAATCGCGGAATCCGTCGGTGGTGACGGCAAACCCATTGGGTACTCGTACGCCGGCGTTGCTGAGCGCGCTTATCATTTCACCTAGGGAAGCATTTTTACCACCTACCCGATGGATATCTTTCATCCCCACTGTGTCATACCAAACGATTGCTTCCACCATGTGCCCTCATAGATGAACGTTTAGGAACCCGTATAGTATAAATTGACCTTAGCACTTATAGTGACTCTGACGGTGTACGGGGCAAAAGCGAAGGAGTGCCTCAAAAAAAACCAGCTTGGCTAGCTTTCGAGGCACCCTTTTGAGATCCGTCATGCGCATTCTGAGAACCGCCATCCCCACTCGTTGAGGTCAAACCAGCGAATTATAATACGCCGGCTGCCAACGCAGTAGTGTCAACACAGAGGTTGCTGAAAAACGATGCGGTTGGTTATCATGCGGGGGCGATTGCTAGTTTTGTTGATAAGGGCGGATTTTTTGGGTATTCAGCCAGAGTCCCTCTTTGTATTGAGCCAAGAATATCTTAAGGATAGGGCCTTGACTTACGAGCATTCTGCAGATGTTACGCCGGCTTGAGAGCGGCAGCTTCAAGAAAACATTCACGATGGCACCTAGGAAAACCAGCGTCGCTCGCTTTTCGAGGTCACTCACGGTGAATTCATGCCCTTGGCGGAACGATGGCGTTTTAGCATCAGGGCACTCAGAGAGAGTTGGTGTCCTGTCTGCTAAGCAGCAGCAAACACTATGCGTCATCTGCATAATGCCCTCTTGGGTTTAGCCCGGGAAGCCCTGAACAGCAAGGGCTTATCAGCTTGTATTGTGGGTATATTATTTTGCCATGTATTGATCCTGTATAGCATACTATGGCGGAGAATGGTATCTGTTTGTAAGTCAAAGTTGCCGGCTTCAATCGGTTATCTAGGGGTGATTTATCCCCACACCGCCCGCTCGTCTCACATTCAACGGGCGACTTTTGGGGACATAGGGCGAGAGTACTGATACACTGCGCACCTATCCGCTATTGATATCTGCGGTCGCATGAGCTTTCATCCCGAAGCATTACTAGTCTCCTTTACGGGCGAGGTGCATTTGGGGCTCTCGTGTTTTCTGATGATGGTTAGTTGAAATCGAGCATGGATAATCGTCGCATCTGGTATGGTACCGCTTTTTAGCATTGCTCCTTGGCCTTACTTTCTGATGCGTTACTGGATCATAAATTTATGCCTTCACCGCCGATCCTGTGTTTCTCCAGCAACCTCCTGAAGTGCAATACCGTTGTCCCATCTGAAAGGGTGTCTTCTCGAAGTTCGCTTCCTGCAAAGCAGCAGCATCGGTTCGATACCATAACGCATCTTCCATTCACGGATCGGGTAACTCACACCCCCGTTGCCAGAGCGGATCAGTATGCCGCGATTGGGCGATATAGAGGGATCAGCGATGGTACCGCAACGAAGGTCTGTCTGGTCCTTCGAGAAGTGTAATGGTTTGGCCGCCGGTGCACGGGCGCTATGTGGCAGCATGGATAGCAGTCAGCGCAGGAAGAATATAGTGCCCGGTGCGCTTCAGAGGTTGGATGCGAGTTTGCTGCCGAGGACTGTATAGCAACGTGTATACCAAACAAGCGGTAAGCGGCTGCAGAGCGGGCGGTGGTGGTCGCGGTGGAGCTTGTGTTCGCGGCGTTGTCGAAAATGGGTGGTGCGCTGCGGCGCAGCATTGGTCGGGGGCGTGCTTGCATGGTTTGCTGCTTGCGTTATGCGAGCCACTTGTGCCAACATGACGCGCCAAGCTACTTGCGACGAGCGGGGATTAGCACCTACTGACGCCCACAATGGTCCAAATGTGCTGAAGAAAGTTGATTGTTCGCCCCAATAAACAAAAAACCATCCTCAACCTGCCTATTCCTCATAACCCTTATAGAATCATCGGCTTATATCGCTTGCCTGATCTTCTATTCCACCCCAGTTGGCCTTTTTCGAGGTACCCCCTTGTAAATACCTACCGGCTCTATATTCAGAGTTTCCTAAGAACGGTAAGCCAGCTATGAATACTAACTCAGGCAGCCCTTCCTGATGCAATAACAAGGTGCATCAGGCCGGTTAGAACCACGTTTTCTGGAGGTAGTCAATGACAGATTTAGAGAATCATGTAACCGAAGACGGTCGTGATGAGCTTGTTCGTCAAGTAAAGGAAAAAATTGATGTGTTAGGTATTCGCTATGTCTATTATCAATTTATTTCAGTCACGGGGCGTATTGTTGGTAAAGGTGTTCCTTCCCGTCATTGGGAACGTATTGCAGAGAGAGGTTTCCAGTTGGTTTATGGTTCGACAGCCAATTTGTATCTTGATCGCCATGGTAATTATATTGGTTATGGTCCTGAGGCATCCGAGCTTGTGGGTATTCCAGACCCTGAGACTTTTTGTCAACTTCCTTGGGATAAGCGCGTTGCTAGAGTTTTTTGTAGATTATATAAAAACCGCGAAGAAAAGCACAATCCCGGTTCTGCCCTAACATCAGATTGCCGTGGTAATTTATATCGAATCCACAAAGAATTTAAACAAAAACATGGCTTAAATATGCGTTGCGGTACAGAGCCGGAGATGATGTGGTTAAAACGCGATGAAAGTGGTGCTCCAAACGGAGGTGTCACCAAACCGAATTGTTATCATATCGATCAATTTGAAGGATTACGCTCAGTTTTTATGAAAGTAATTGAGTATGCAGAGCAAATGGGGCTTGATATTATTCAGGGCGACCATGAAGATGCACCGGGGCAATTAGAGATTAATACCCAATTTGATGATGTGTTGAGGAATTCAGACAGATTAACTACCTATAGACAAATTTGCGCTCAAGTTGCTCGTGAATTTAACATTATCGCCTGCTTCATGAGTAAACCATTTGTCGGTGTCTCCGCCTCTGGCTGCCACCATAACATGTCTTTGTGGCGAGGCGGCGAAGACGTGGTCAATCTGAGGCTTGCAGGCAGTGATATACACTCGCTCCCCGGTATGGCAGGCACTTTTACTTACTGCGAAGGTGGTGAGAATACCTTTATGCCAAATCCATCTGTAGATAAAAACCTGCCTGGTAGGGTAGGATTGCAATCAATTGGTGGTGTGATTAAACATTTACGTGCACTAACAGCAATTGGCTCTTCTACCGTTAATTCGTATCGTCGCCTTTGGGATACTGGATATTGGGCACCTGTTTTTGCTGATTGGGGTTATCAGAACCGCACGTGTGCATTGCGTGTTTCAGCGCCTGGTCGTTTTGAATACCGTTCCGTTGATTCGATGGTCAATCCTTATTTAATGGGCGCCGCATTATTAAAAGCCTTTGATGATGGCATTGACAGTGACATTGATCCAGGCGTTCCAGAAGAACGCAATATGTATGAAGCGATTAAGAGCGGCAAGGATGTCAAGAAGCTCCCTATGTCATTAGGTGAGGCGTTAGCAGCGCTTGCAGACGATGATGTCATTCTATCGGCTTTGCCGGATGAAATGTACAGGGTCTATCAGCATTATAAAAATGACGAATGGGAGCGATTTAATCATGCGGTTACGAATTGGGATATAGATACTTATTTGGATTGCCTGCCATAAGTTCTACAGGGCACCTCGAAAAGCCAGCGAAGCGGGTTTTTCGAGATGCCCTACAGTGATAAACCATAGCATTATAGGGAGATATTGCGTATGTGTGGTATAATAGGGCTTATTTATAAAGGCAGGGATAGATCTGAGAATATTGGTTCTCAGATGACCTCGATGCTTCAATCTTTGAAGCATCGAGGTCCAGACTCAACGGGCTATGCTTTATATGGCGGAGATAAAGGTACGCATGTGATTCGCTTTAAAGTAGCAGAGTCGGTTGATTTAGAGACTGGTTTTGACATCCATCAAATAATTAAACGGCGCGTTAAAACAGTTAATAAGCGCCTTAGCAGTATGGTTGAACTTATCAAACGCGACCAAGTGACGCCATACGCTTATCGCTATGAGTTTAATTTTACCGGCGATATGCGCAGACTCGCTGACTTCCTTGAAGATATCGAAGGAGTTGAAATTTTATCCATCGGTAATTCATTGGAACTTATCAAAGATTTAGGCGATGCTGATGGAGTTTGCGCGCAATATAAGCTGGCTAAATTTAAGGGTACTCATGGCATAGGGCATACGCGTATGGCAACCGAATCTGATGTCGATATTCGATCAGCGCATCCTTATTGGGCATACCCGTTCAGCGATATTTCCGTTGTCCATAATGGTCAGCTAACTAATTATTGGACAAACCGACGATCTTTAGAGCGGCAAGGACACCGATTTGCTTCTGATTGTGACTCAGAGCTGATAGCAGTCTATCTGGCCGATCAGTTAAACAAAGACATTGACTTAGAAACCGCCATGAATCACTCTATTGAATATTTTGATGGTGTATTCACTTATCTGGTAGCAACAAAGGATCAGTTGGGGATGGCGAAAGACGTGATGGCAGCCAAGCCAATGGTTTTATATGAGAGCGATGATATCATTGCTTTGGCCTCTGAAGAAGTCGCGATCAGAACATTGTTTGACAGCCATATTGATACACATGATCCATCCCACTCAGAGGTAAAAGTATGGCACAACTAAGAGACGATGCGTCCTATACCATGGGACTCCACGATGAAACCCTGAAAGGCCGCACCCAGCAGCGCTTCTTTGATGCCGAAGAGAATGAAAATTTCACGTATCACCATTCATTTGCCGTTGATGGGAATAAACACGAAACGGTTGATGCTCTGAAGTTGACAACTACGGAAATTAACCGGACGATCAGAGGCTTAATGGAGCAGGGGGTTGGCAGTATCACCATTCATAACACAAGATCCCGTCATGCCGTAGGCGTCGGAATTTTGAACAAACTGAATTTGATGTTCACAGATAGCCTCGGTTATTTTGGCTGTGGTCTGAACGATGGTCCGAATGTTCGTATTCAGGGACGTGTCGGTTGGTCCTGCGGTGAAAACATGATGGCCGGGACTGTGGTGATTGAAAAGAACGCCGGCTCTACCTTTGGTGCCGCTATTCGTGGTGGTGATTTGGTATGCCGGGGCAATGTTGGTGCCCGAACAGGCATCGATCAAAAAGGCGGCACGATTATTGTTGGCGGTGATACAGGTGCTTTTTCCGGCTTTATGATGCAACGCGGTCGTATGATCATTTGCGGTAACGCCGGGATGAATTTAGGGGATTCGATGTATGACGGAATAATCTATGTTGGCGGCGAGATTGAAAGGCTTGGCGTTGACGCAGTCGAATCTGATTTAACCGATCATGATATTTCTTACTTGGAGTCTAAACTCGGTTTATACGATATGAATGCACCAAGTGGCATTAGTAACATGCGTAAAATTGTTTCTGGTAAGCAATTATGGAATTATGATAAATTAGAGCCGAGCGAAAAAAAGCTTATCCTGTAACCATTGAATCATAGAGATATAACATATTATGAATGACAACAGCAATAAATATAAATTGGGTCAGAGCTTTATATTTCCTAAAGAAGTCATTAATGATATTCATATTAAGTCTGACCTAGGTCGCTATAGGATGCGAGGGTTTTCACTGTTTAAGAAAATCCCGACTTGGGATGACTTGACTTTTATGCCGGGGACGCTGACTCGGTTTGTTATTGAGGGTTATCGCGAGAAATGCCTGACCAAAACGGTGATTGGCGTCGGTGCCAAACGTCCCCTTGAACTGGATATCCCTATCTATATTACCGGGATGAGTTTTGGTGCTTTGAGCTATGAAGCCAAAACTGCCTTGGCGCGCGGGGCAACGATGGCAGGCACTGCAACATGCTCAGGCGAAGGCGGTATGATCCCTGATGAAAGGCGTTACTCCAGCAAGTGGTTTTATCAGTGTATTCAATCGCGTTACGGTTTTAATCCGAGTCACTTACGTTTAGCCGATGCGGTAGAATTTTTTATCGGACAGGGCTGTAAAGTGGGTTTGGGTGGTCACTTAATGGGGCAAAAAGTTACCGACCAAGTGGCTGAGATGCGCTCATTGCCAGCAGGCATTGACCAACGCTCTCCCGCTAGGCATCCCGATTGGCTAGGGCCTGATGACCTTGCAATTAAAATCGAAGAAATTCGCGAGGTTACCGATGGGCAGATTCCAATCCAATTAAAGCTGGGGGCCGCCCGCGTTTATGATGACGTGCGGATGGCGGCCAAGACCGGTTGCGACAGCATCTATATTGATGGCATGGAAGGTGGCACAGGAGCGGGGCCGCATCTTGCAACGGAGGAGACCGGGGTGCCGGGGATTGCTGCTATCCGCCAGGCGCGCAGGGCGATCGATGATGTTGGCATGCGCGACAAAATCAGTCTGGTGTATGCTGGCGGGATCCGTAACGGCGGCGATGTTGCCAAGGCGATTGCGCTGGGTGCGGATGCCGTCGCGATCGGGCATGCCGCGTTGATGGCGCTCAATTGCAACAGGGACATTGATGAAGCGGATTACAAAGCTGAAATGGGCGTTGCAGCGGGTGAGTGTTACCATTGTCATACAGGTCGTTGTCCAGTGGGTATTGCAACTCAGGATCCTGAGTTGCGAAAGCGCCTTGATCCAGATAAAGCCGCCGAGCGGGTGTACAACTTTCTGCATACACTGACGATTGAATGCCAAATGATGGCGCGCGCTTGTGGAAAGACAAACGTGCATTCATTAGAGCCAGAAGATTTGGCGGCGCTGACGATGGAGGCTTCAGCTTGCGCGCAGGTCCCTATCGCCGGTACGCAGTACACCGTTGGTTGTCCTGAGATGACGCGCTTTTAAACGAGGTAATGGTATGAGCGATAACAATTCTAGCACGAGCCGTGCCCATGAAATTGGGCAACATATTGGTTACAGATACGATGTTAACCTAACGCCAGATATGAAATACATAACCCCTTTTCTGAAAAAGTATATCGACCTGATGGGTTGGAAAGACCTGAACTGGTTAGAAGATGTTCATATGGGGTATGAAGAAGGTCGTGCTGCGGTTTTTGATAGAAATATCAATGGCTGGGTGATAGTCCCTGATTCTGTTACCTTGCCTGATGATCAGCAGCGGCGTGACATGATTGCCCGTGAGCTGTTAATTAAGTTCCAAATGTCACAAAACCACCCGATGGTTGATCTGAATAACGCTTACCGTAAATTCTGAATAATATATACCACCACAAAAATCCTATAGGAGGAGATTATGGATACAGAGCTAGGCGCACTTTCAGCTATATTTTTTGAGTTTTATTACTGGCTGACCGTTGTATTAATGTTTTTAATACACGTTGGGTTTTGTATGTATGAGGTCGGCGCATCGCGCCATAAAAACCATGTGCATACATTGATGAAAAACACGATGTTGATCCCGCTGGTTACGGTCACATTCTTTCTGTTTGGCTGGTGGATATACTGGGCTTTCCCATACGGGCCAGGGATCACCGGGCCGCTGGTTCTCGATGAGGTCGAAGGAGGGAACTTTACCTCTTTTGGCTCGTTATTTGCACTCGCCACCAGTGAATGGAATGCAGTGCGTATGGACGATAGAATAAACGGCGTGTTTTGGGCGGCGTTTTTATTGTTCTCATGGACAGCCGCCTCGATCGTATCGGGTTCAGTGATTGAACGTATAAAATCTTCCGCATTTTGGATACTGGCTATCGCCATTGGCTCGGTTTTTTGGCTGATTGATGCCGCTTGGGGCTGGAATCCAGATGGTTGGATGGTGAAGTTATTGGGGTACCACGATGCGTATGCCTCGGGCGTTATTCATGCAGTGGCAGGTGGTTTTGCACTGGGTGTACTGATACCGCTGGGTGCGCGCATTGGTAAGTTTTCGTCAACCGGCGAAGCGCGCAATATCAATCCGCGTAATCCATGGTTGGTAGCGATTGGATTATTCCTGATATACACTGGTTTTTGGGGATTCTATGTTGCTTGTAATACACCGTATGTGAATATCGGTACTGAGACTGAGGTGTTCTTCTCGGCCGTTACCATCTATGGCACACCGGTTACCTTGTCGGGTATTACGATGAACTTTATCATGTCGCTTTCAGGTGGTTTGATGGCGGCTTATATCGTCTCAAAAGGCGATCCATTCTGGACCTACTCAGGTGGTCTTGCTGGGATTATTGCTGCATCAGCAGGCAATGATCTGTACCATCCGATTCAGGCGATGTTAATCGGTGCTGGCGCAATACCTATTATTTACAAATTGCATTTTTTTGTGGAGAAACGCTTTAAAATTGATGATGCAGTAGGTGCTGTTGCGGTACACGGCTATGCGGGGGTCATTGGTGTTGTGGTGGCCGGCTTCATGCTATGGGGTTATCCATCTTCATTAAACCCAGAATTTACTGTTGCGATTAATCCAGTTGGGCAAATTATTGGCGCATTTATTATGTTTTTTGTGCTTGGGTTTTTGCCAGGATTTATTATCGCCAAGATTCTGAACGGTTTAGGCTTGCTGCGTATCCCCCGGCATATTGAGTTAGCAGGTTTAGACGCTGATATGATTGAATTGAATAAAGCTGAAGAAGAATTAATCATTGAAGCAGAGAAAGCCAGTTCATCATAAGAGGAAGAAAATATGAATACACATATTACAAGCTGGGCCGATCCAGCAAATATCGGAGCGATGTATCCTTTCGCCAGTGGTGAGTTTATCAATGGGACTGGCGAGGTTGTTATGGTGGTTTTAGCGGTCTGCTTTTGGATCGGCTGGCACCTTATACAAATTTGCCGGGAAAAGGGGGAGCACCGTAGCAGGAAATAAAGTCTTGCATCAAAGCGACATTGTCTATACCCATGCCTTGCTGGGGGCCAGCTATTCAGTGGCCCTCAGCTTTGCTTGCGGTGCTCGTTGCAAACAAACCATGCGCATCAAAAGGAGCAGCCTGACTTCAGATATCGCCTGAAGCTGGCAGGAATTTTGCTAACCATCGCGTGCGCAAGTAACAAACAAGATGGACACCTACGTCTATGCAACCAAGCGAAACCTATCAAATCTTTGGCGGTGATGCCGTTTCGCTTCATGTCTATAGCGGCGATCACGTTGAAATCATTAATGTTGAAGGTGACCAGCCCTGCGCGGTGTTCGCTTTTGATGCGAAAGGCTCTGCCGGGTTGGATATCCTTACGTGGCAGGATAAGTCAGCTATCAACCGCTCTGAAATAGTACGCAAGGACTGCTCCGCTAAGTTGCAGGAACAACTGAGCCAGCATAAAATTGTGCATGAGCGACTTCTGAGCGCTGAGCTTTTTGTGGAAAGAGCGACTGCTGCTGCGCGCCGGTTATTTGAGGTCAATCAAGACGGGCTATGCGTTTTCAGTGCACATGGCGGTCGTATGCTGGTCAGCGAGCAAAACGCGCCGACAGAAATACTGATCAATGTATCTCGCATAGCGCCTGAGGCACCATCGGATTTACCGAGTCCGCTGGCTACACCGCTGCGTGATATCCGGGTCGAGAAAGCCACGGCCCGATCGTATGCGGTAAAAAAAGGTGAATATATACAGATCATTGATGTAGCAGGCCATCAATGTTCCGATTTTCAGGCATTCTCGCAGCGTTGCTTGAAGGAGGGCATTGAAAATCATATTCAGCCAACCGTAACACGATCGCTGTCCCAACTGAGTTGTCCAGAACCTGGGGTGCATAATAAGTTTTATGACAAAGATGCGCAGCCATTGGTTGAAATTATTCACGATAAAGTGATGCGCCACGATATGCTCGGCTTGGCTTGCAACGCCAAATATTATGAAGATAGAGGATTTCCAGGACACGTAAACTGTACTGCTAATTTTAATACGGCATTAGCTGAGCATGGTGTTAAGGCGCGCAAAGGCTGGATAGCCGTCAATTTTTTCTTTAATACGTCGATTGATGATTCCCATGCTTTAGCGTCAGATGTATCGTGGTCAAGAGCAGGGGATTATGTTCTATTGAAAGCATTAACCGACGTGGTGTGCGTGTCTTCAGCATGTCCCGATGACACGACGCCTGCCAACAATTGGAACCCTACCGACATTCATATACGTATCTACGATAAGCAAAATAACTTTTCAGCAGCAACCGCCTTCAGACAAGATCCACAAAGTATTCCTATCATGACCAAGAACACAGGCTTCCATAGTAAAACCGAGCAATTAACGCAAAACTATAGCAACTATAATGGCTATTGGCTGCCTCTTGAATACAATAATGCGGGCGCAATAAAAGAATACTGGCAGTGCCGCGAAGGCGTCGCCATTATTGATTTATCACCCCTCCGGAAGTTTGAAATTTACGGCCCGGATGCCGAGGCGCTGATGCAATATGCGATAACGCGCAATGTCCGTAAATTAGCTGTTGGCGGCGTGGTTTATTCAGCTATTTGCTATGATAACGGTTGTATGATAGACGATGGCACATTGTTCCGATTGGGTCAGGATAATTTTCGTTGGATCTGTGGCTCTGATTATTGCGGTAAATGGCTACGGCAAATTGCTGAAGAGAAAAATTTTCACGTCTGGATAAAATCGTCCACTGATCAACTGCACAATGTTGCAGTACAGGGGCCCAAAAGCCGAGAGGTACTTGAGCACATTGTTTGGACAGCGAAAACGCAAACACCGCTCTCGGAATTAAAATGGTTTCGTTCTTCAGTCGGTCGCATTGGTGATCAGCACGGCATACCGGTTATTGTTTCGCGCACTGGGTATTCTGGCGAGCTGGGTTATGAGGTATTCGCCCATCCCAACGATTGCGTAGCGGTTTGGGATGCGATTATCAGCGCGGGAGAAGCGTTTGGTATCACTCCTTTGGGCTTGAATGCGCTTGATATGTTGCGCATTGAAGCCGGTCTTATTTTTGCCGGGTATGAGTTTTGTGATCAAACCGATCCATTTGAAGCGGGTATTGGGTTCACGGTTCCGTTGAAGACTAAAGATGAAGATTTTGTCGGCAAACAGGCTTTAATTGCGCGTAAAGCATTACCGCAACGGGTGCTTGTCGGGCTGGAACTTTCATCAAATGAACTTGCTGCTCATGGCGATGGTGTATATTCAGGCAGGCAACAAGTGGGCGTAATTACCAGTGCGACCCGCTCTCCTGTGCTGAGGAAGAACATTGCTCTGTGCAGGATATCAGTTTCTGCTTCCACAGTCGGTACATTGGTTGAGGTAGGCAAACTGGATGGCCATCATAAACGGATTAAAGCAAAAGTGGTGCGCTTCCCGTTTTATGATCCTGAGAAAACCAGAGTTAGGATGTAGGGTTTCTCAGCACGGAACAACTTTAATTATATTAAAGTTGTATTAATACAGTTCTTAATATTTTGTGTTAAGGATTGTATTTGTCAGTGGGTTATTATGAATAATCTGTTAGTTTGTTGGTATTCTTAATAACCTGTCGAAGATCATTCATGGAGAAAGAATTATGAGAAAGTTAAGCATAAGAACTATAGCAGCAGTTCTGATTATAAGTATCGCCGGGGTGTTTGGCCAAGTGCTGGCTAAAGACTCAAGAAAGCCAATTGTTATACCGACTCATAACTGGTCAAGCCAGATCGTGATGGCTTATGTTATTGGCGGTATTTTTGAGAGCATGGGAAACAACGTTGAATATGTTCCCGCCGACAGTCAAGCGGTATATGAATCGATCCGTACCGGCGATGTGACCATATCTCATGAAGTGTGGCAATCTACTTTTGGCAAATCATTTTATAACGCTATGGATAAAGGCGGTATTGTTGATGTCGGGACGCATGAGGCCAAAACCCAGGAAGAATGGTGGTATCCTGCGTACGTGGCTGATCTGTGCCCCGGATTGCCTGACTGGAAGGCACTGGATGGTTGCGCCAAAATGTTTGCAACGGCGGATAGCGGCGGGAAAGGTCGTTATTTAGATGGCCCGCAAGATTGGCATGGTCAGGAGACCCTGGATCGCATTGGTGCCCTGGGGATGGATTTTGTGGCCAAGTTTGCTGGATCCGCAGGTGCCTTATGGGCAGAACTGGCATCAGCGCAAAAAGATAACCGCGCCGTTGTGGTATTCAACTGGTCACCTAATTTCACTGATGCAGGTGATGGTGGTGATTTTGTTGTATTCCCGCCGTGGACACCGGGTTGCAAAAAGTCAGAAGGCGGCGATGGCAAATGCGGCAGCCCACCAGCAGGCTGGCTGAAGAAAGCGGCATATTATCAGATGCCAAAGAAATGGCCTGCGGCCTACAAGGTTTTCACTAAAATCTCGTTCTCCAAACAACAGATCGGCGGTATGGCGGCGCTCGTTGACACCGAGGGTCTGACCCATGAGAAAGCGGCTAAAATATGGCTGATCAAAAACGACGATGTTTGGAAGCAATGGCTTGACTGATAACGGCTGGAAACCATGTCTTTTCATAATAGCCAAGGTTCGTATTCAGGTCGTGTGAGGAGCGTGGTTGGCGTGTTTTTGAGGAGTGCACACCTTTCTTTTTAAGAGGAGGGTGTGCACTGCTACTTCAGTCATCCTTACGGATGACAAAAGCGCTGGGGGAATGCGCCAGATCTTGCAATCAGTGCTGCTTTGGTGTTGTTGTGGATGTGTTGGTGTCAAAAGACAACAGCGGTTATCTACCCATCGGTGGGGTGCAACTTCCGATAAGGGAGAGCGAGTGCCTGCCTTAGCTCGGTAGCACTGCTGGTGCTTTTGTAAGCCTTCCACTTCTCGCTCCTTGTTTGGACTGAAAATTTAAAATGCTGACTGTACCCATAGGCAGCATAATTACTGCAACAAATAAAAACACAGGCGAAGTGAGAACCAGAGAAACTCTGTTTGAATATAAAATACCAGAAGCAAGGATTTTTCATATTTTTAACGATAGTGTAATCACCGTACAACCATTACCGAACTTTGGAAAGAGTATTACCCAAGGAATGGACTTAGACTACTTGACAATAACACTACGTAAAATAGCGAAATGATCAAATCAGCAGACGGATTGAAGCTTTTACATCAGCCTATTAAAAATAAAATATTGTTTGAATACTATTGGGCACCTCGAAAAACCCCAACAGGATGGGGGTTTGGGGGAAGGGATATGATCACATAAAACGTAAGTCGTTGATTTATAGCACTTTCCACAATAGACAAATCCCACTGGATACCTCGGAAAGCTAGCGAATCTAGTTTTCCGAGGTATCTTATTGATCTTCTTCTGGCAGGCCATACCTCACTTTTTCACAACAGCGTTTTAGACACCATCAATAGCGGCTATTGCTGGTTTTGTTCTCAGGATGACCAGCATGGGCCCCCTGCAACAAGCACTCTAGCCACCTCTAATCGATACCAGCGGGAGTCCATTTTTCGCGGTGTCTCTAAAGGACTTTTGCTAGTGTTACTTCCGTTTTACGGTTATTTGCTGCGTGCCGATGCTGCCGCTGCTACCATAGCACCGCCTTACGATGCGTTGACGCCACAGCAGCGGTTAGAGCATGCCGACCAGCATCCGGATAATTTTCTGAATGCGATCCGCAGCCGGCAAGACTACCCGGCAGGGCAGCAACCGGAACTGTCGCAGTTGCTTGCGCGCAATGCGGCTTGGGTCAAAGATCACATTGATAACGGCACCTACGCTTGGACTGCTTCCAAGGTGGTGCTGGCATATCGCTTGCAAAGCGCCAACCATAGTCAAATCGGCATCCTAGGTGAGGTGCCGATCGGCTGCTACGAAGAAGGCCGCATCAAGCCCCATGAGCGTACCCATACGACAAAGCAACAGGAGTTGGTCAGGTTTATTCAAACCATTGGGATCATGTCCAGCCCAGTCAGTTGCGGTTACCGCCGTGATGCACGCATTGATGATTGGTGTGCTGGTGTCGCAGACGCCGAACCTTATATTGATTATACCGAACCGCTGCATCAGACGCGGCATACCATTTGGATCGTCAACGACCCGGCGGAGTTGGCACGGCTTGCAAGCTATGTGGCGGATATCAACAAAGCCTATATCACCGACGGACACCATCGCTGTGCCTCGCTACAGCATTTTCGGCGCGCTGACAACGCAGCCGAACCGCGTCTGCTGACGGTGTTGTTTCCCGATCACCAGCTGCGCATCCTGCCATTTCACCGATACATCCACGGCCTTGGCGGTGCGCATCCTGAACAACTGCGGGCCGCCATCGGCAAGGCCTTTGAGGTGTCCCTTATCGAGGACGCAAGCACGCCGTTCCCACACGCTGCGCATGAATTTACGATGCGCTTGCAGGGACGCTGGTGGCGGTTGCAGTTGCGCCAGCCGCTACCCGACTCAACCCCGCTGGTTGAACAGTTGGCCGCCTCCATCCTGCAACATAAGATCCTGCAGCCGCTGCTGGGGATTTCCGACCCGCGTGCCAGCGTGCGCCTTGACTATGTAGCGGGGAGCCTTGATCAGCGCGAGTTGGCGGCGCTGCCGCAGGGCGATGAGGTGTTATTCCTGCTGCACCCACCGACCATGCGTGACGTGATGCGCATCGCCGACGACGGCCAAACGATGCCGCCTAAATCAACCTTTTTCGATCCCAAGCTGCAATCTGGTTTCATTATCAGCTATCCGTTGGGCACCAACCCAGCCGGTTGAGGTTTTTCAAGGTTACCGGATGCTTTTTATTTGCGGCCTTAGTCCATGCTGGCACAATTAAACGCTTGTTTGATCGCTCAAATGGCTGGATACCCATCTCCTTTAACCTTCATAGCAGCTCTTACAGGCCAATGTAGACACGCAGCACCCGCACCACACGCCGCTGGAGTGTTTTGTTAGGTGATTATTCGGGCACAACGCTTAAGAAACCTTTTATATAAGCACCAGGGATTGAAAAAATTTTTTCTCCTGCCTTACCGCTTAGCTTGAAACGCGAGCTATAACCGAAAGTGGTGTATGAGGGGTTGAAAAAGAGCGGCGACTCTGATTGATTGGAAGTTGTGAACAAACCCATCAATCTTAAGGAGAGTCGCCACTATGAGTAAGCATAACGCAATTGCCCCAAGAGGTGTAGAGGAACCCTTTGACCCATTGAGTGAACTGCTGCTGCAGGGAGCGAAGCAGTTGGTTCACCAAGCCGTGGACGCCGAGCTGCACGAGTTGCTGCGGCAGTTTGAGCATTGCCGTACACAGGATGGCAAGGCCGCGGTGGTGCGTAACGGTTACCTCCCGGAGCGCACCCTTCAAACCGGGGTTGGCGCGGTTTCTGTGAGAGTGCCGAAGGTACGCTCACGGACTGGAGAGCCAGTGGTTTTCCGCTCACTGCTGGTACCACCGTATGTTCGCAAAACCCGCTCTCTGGAAGCGGCGCTGCCGTGGCTGTATCTAAAAGGCATCTCAACGGGTGACATGAGTGAAGCACCGAAAGTACTGGTGGGCCCGGATGCAGCGGGCTTGTCAGCCACCACGGTGTCGCGCTTGAAGCAGCGTTGGGCTGATGAGTACCGGTGCTGGATGCAACAGAGATTGGATGATGCGCGCTGGGTTTATATTTGGGCTGATGGCATTTACAGTGGCCTTCGAGCCGAGAATGCGAAACTGTGTGCACTGGTAGTTATCGGTGTGAATGAGCGCGGTCAGAAGCACTTTCTGGCCATTGAGGATGGGGTAAGAGAATCAACGCAAAGCTGGCGGGAGGTGTTGTTGAAGCGGAAAGCGCGCGGATTGGATGCCCCGGAATTAGGGATTGGTGATGGTGCTATGGGGTTCTGGGCAGCCCTTGAGGAGGTATTCCCAACGACACGCCAGCAGCGCTGCTGGGTACACAAGACGGTCAACGTGTTGAACCGCTTCCCCAAATCAGGTCAGCCAAAAGCCAAACAAGCGCTACACGAAATCTGGCAGGCAGCCACCAAAAAGGAAGCAGAGAAGGGGTTTGACCTGTTTCTCAAAACCTACGAAGCAAAGTACCCAAAGGCAACCGCCTGCTTGAGAAATGACCGCCACGCGTTACTAACCTTCTATGATTTCCCCGCACCACACTGGCAAAGCATCCGCACCACCAACCCTATTGAATCGAGTTTCGGCACTATTCGACATCGGACGCGGCGCTCAAAAGGCTGCCTCTCTCGTGAGGGAATGCTTCACATGATATTCAAATTAGGCCAGTGTGCCGAGAAAAAATGGAACCGTTTGAGAGGCTTTGAGGCACTGCCTGCGGTCATCACTGGAGTGACATTCAAGGATGGTATTGAAGTGACAAAATTTAATCAGACCGCCGCTTGATCCAATCTTCCCATACACCAGATTTGACTATAGCTCTTGAAACGCACACCAGATGCAGAATAATTTTCCAGATACTCTCTCGAAATATTTAACCCAACATGTTCGTAGAGCCAGCATCCATAATGGCGACATCGTTCAACATCTCTTAAAATGAGGGTGGTATCTAGATTATTTCCATCTGAATCATAGGCAGTTCTATAGAAACGCCAATCTCCCAAATAATAGACACTAACATAGATTTGATATGTAAATGAATTATTTTTCAGGTCACCCCATGCTCGGATAAATACTGTATCATGAGAGTTTCCAACATTTGGACCACGATATTTAATAGTTTTTTCGAAATCATCATACTCAACTTGGACTCTGTTTTGAGTTTCGGTTGGATTGGACCAATCGATTTTTGGTTGTGTTGTACAACCAGAAAAAAGTATTGATGCCGCTACTAGTAGTAGCTTCCAAGATTCCATTTGTTTCTCCTATTTGTCGTGTCTCAGGAGGTTGAATTCCGATCTATAAAATAAATTAGGTCTTTTTCCCCGCCATTGTTGAAGGGCTTGTATTGGGGAGCGATAGCTGTCGGGTTTCAGGTGGTTATATTCCGATTTATTAAATAAATCGGGTCTATTAATAGCCCTTCTGTCGATACCAAACAGATAGATAAAACAGAGGACAATCCATTTCCTCATCCCATTCAAGATTTTTCGAGGTTTCCATGCACATTTGACTTAGCCATGCTGGCGGCTTTGTATAAATCGCCACAGGATAGCTTTTCACTGATCAGTTGCGGTATGTTCTTACTGACCTCAGTTATCGCGACGTCAATTGCATGGGAGAAAGCCACCGCATCGGCAGATCCGTGGCTTTTGACAACGATCCCGCGCAATCCCAGTAAACTGGCACCATTGTAGCGCCTTGGGTCAATGCGCAGTAACAATGGCTTCATCACTGGATAGGCACAGTAAGCCATTAACCGCGCTAGCACTGAGCGCGAAAACTCTTGGCGAATCATGCTGCGTAGCATGTGCGCTAGGCCTTCGCTGGTTTTCAGCGCCACATTGCCTAAGAAACCATCACATACCACTATATCTACCGTGCCAGCGTAAATATTCTCAATATAGCCAACGTAATTCAGCGGACTGTCAGACAGCAACCGCGCCGCGCCGCGCACACTCTCGTCGCCTTTGATGTTCTCTTCACCGATATTGAGTAAGCCGATGGTCGGCGCTTCAATACCCTCCACAGCACTGACTAGGATCGATCCCATCACCGCAAACTGAAACAGATGGTGCGCTGATACGCCGATATTCGCCCCAAGATCGAGCACATAGGTATGACCTTTGAAGGTTGGTATCGGGGAAATAATCGCGGTACGTTCCAAGCCTGGCAAGGTCTTGATCACCGAGCGCGACATCAGCACCAAGGCACCGGTATTACCGGCGCTGACACAGGCATGAACTTCGTTTGATTTGACCAGATCCAACGCGATACGCATCGAGGAGTGCTTTTTTTTGCGCAGCGACTGGATAGGACTGTCAGCCATCGTCACCTGCTGCGATGCATGGTGCAAATGCAAGCGCTCGCTGGGCGTGCTACCCAGCTTCGCTAACGCTGGCTCCAACTGATGGGTATCGCCGACCAGGATCAGCTCAATATCGTTGTGGCGCTCTAATGCTGACTGCGCCGCAGCTAACACCACACTGAAGCCGTGGTCACCGCTCATCGCATCCAGCGCAATCGTAACAGCCAAGTAGCTATTCTTCCATCTGCTCGATCACCTTACGTCCGCGGTAATAGCCACTTTCAGTGATGTGGTGGCGGCGATGAATTTCGCCTGTTTCCTGATCCATTGACAGCGGCGGAAACGTTAAGTGGTCATGCGATCGGCGCATACCCCGTTTGGAGGGTGATTTTTTACTCTTCTGAACTGCCATTATAGGATTACCTCAACATTCCTAGTGTGGTGTATCGCAAGGGATGGTTTCCAATTCAGCCCGCAGCAGGCGAGTTCCTAAGTCTGCCACAAAATTGCAGTGGAACACTCAGCCCAAGCAACTGATGCGGGGACGCGTTGTTACACGCTTTAATCGGTTTATTCAGGGTGCCTCAAAAAAACCAGCTTTGCGGGCTTTCCGAGGCGCTCTCATGGTGTTATATGGGGTGAATGGTATATTAATCCATAATTGATGGGGCTTACGAAATGGCTCATAACAACCCTTTCCCCAAACTTTCATCCCATTTTAGGTTTTTTCGAGGTGCCCTTTAGTCAGTAACTATGATTACCAACCCAGCGGCCCCTGCGACTCAATAAACGCTGCGAATGTCTCGATGAGTCCAAGATTTGAGTTTCTGATCCAGCCAACAGACAAAGCGAGGCACGCTGTTGGGTATAAAGAGGCGTCCTGCGTGAATGAGTGCTCTTGATTTCGATCATCAATGTTTCGCTGATCGCATTGATGACGTGCCTGCTACGCAGCGCCGACCGCGGCAGCGTAGCGTTGCGATCTTTCATGACATGGTGTGCAATCCATTGTTGATCGCGCTCGCGCTGTGTATTGGCGTCATGGCGATAGCCGCATTGCTGATCGGGTTGACGCACATCGGCAAGCTGACCGACCCATCACCGTGCAGACGGCTGCAGCGTTTGTGACGTGACCTGCAACATGGCTATTGGTCAAGCACTGGTTTTCTTTATGATCAGCATCAGTACCCGATACTACAAAGCGCTTAAAGCACCCCTTATCGGCTGCCGCAAACGATGCAATCGCTACATCGCCAAAGCCTGCCATCGGGTGTAGTGCCATGTATTGGTGGTTTTGTCTCAAAGGGGCGGAAATGACCCCTTTGAGACCGTTTTAATGGTGGAGGCGGCGGGAATTGAACCCGCGTCCGAAAGTACTCCGCCTACAGATCTACATGCTTAGCCTAGTCTTTGGTTTTAACTACCGACAGACCCGACAGGCAGGATTATCGATAGCGAGTCACGTTGGTTTTTTAACGGTCATACCCGTGGCCTGAGGTAACCGCGATCTTATGTTGTTTGACCTCTGGAATCCGAAGCGCATAAGCACGTTAAGGTCAGAGGCTGGCTGGATTTAAGCAGCCAGAGCGTAGTTGTCGTCGTTGGCAACTATATTGGTTTGCAGCTGGATTTACGAGGTTTTCTGCGCCTCGGCATGCACTCCAGACTTCGCTACTGCCGTCAAAGCCAAGTCGCCCCCAAAAAAACAGGCTGTTATTCTTCCGCTGACAGCGGAGCGGGAATAACCATGAGTAAAAAAAAACGGTGCTTTGCACCAACACTGAAACAAGCATCCGGCAGGCTGTTGCTTACCTCAAAGCCTGTGTGGAGCACCTCGAAAAACTGGGGGTTTGGGAAAAGGGACATGCTTACCTGTAACGTAAGCTATTGATTTATAATCATTTCCCCAACAAACAAGCCCCGCCGGGCACCACGAAAAGCGAGCTAGGCTGGTTTTTCGTGGTGCCCAGTAGATTGAAGCTGACCGAGGTGCATCTCAGCCTACATTTTAACAGCAAATGCTTTTAAAGCAAGCCTTGATGGACACGATGTCAACACAAAGCTGAAATATCCCTTATAAAGGAGTATTTTAGCTTTGCCTCTCCTGAAGAACAACCCTTCAGTGCTACTCCAGCCGCTAGGCGCAAACGCAACGTTGGATTTGGCGTGTTGTGCTGTAACGCGGCTGCCGCTTCGACTTGAGCGAAGTGCTGCGCTACAATGGATCCAATCATCGCTATCCGCCCGATTTCTCAAGGTGCCCTGCTTGATCTTGTTGAGGGAAGGGGCGTGCGCAGCGGTAACGTAAGCCGCCATTAAGTGATGGATTTGTAACCCTTCACCCAATACACAAACCTCTTAGCCTGTGCAGCCAGTTTTGTTCGGTACATTGGCTAGTTTTATACATCATATACAGTATTCCATTTGACACCTTCTGAACACCAGATAAGGTTATACCCCTTGATCTCAGACCACCGTGCTTCGCAAGCATAGCAACAGCCGCCGAGCCCAATCGCCGCCTGAGCGATTACAGAAGGTGTTGGCGCGTGCCGGCCTCGGCTCTAGGCGCGAGGTGGAACACTGGATCGCCACCGGTCGCCTTGCCATCAACGGTGCCACTGCGCAACTCGGTCAACACTGGCAGGCGGGCATGCGGCTGACATTGGACGGCAAATCGCTGCGTTTGCCCACGCAACGAGTGGGACTGCGGGTGCTGATGTACCACAAGCCCGAGGGTGAGATCTGTACCCGCAGCGATCCTCAGGGGCGACCAACAGTTTTTGATCGCTTACCGCCGATCCGCGGCGGGCGCTGGATTGGCATTGGGCGGCTGGATGCAAATAGCTCCGGCCTGATGCTGTTTTGCAACAATGGCACTCTGGCGCGCCACTTGATGCACCCTTCCGCCAACATTGACCGCGAGTACCTGGTGCGTGTGCGCGGCAACGTTGATGAAGCGTTGCTGCAACGGTTGCGCCAAGGCGTTGTGCTGGAAGACGGGCCGGCGCGCTTCAGCGACATCCAAACTGGCGGCGGTTACCGCTGGTTCCGCGTCGTTCTGAGGCGCGGTCGCAAACGCGAGGTGCGGCGCTTGTGGGAGTCTCAAGGCGTACAGGTCAGCCGCCTCAAGCGCACCCGTTTCGGCCCCGTCTCCCTCGTTGGCTATCTACGCCGCGGCGAGTGGCGCGAGCTTTGCGCCGCTGAACTGCGGGTGCTTGTCAAGGATACCCACTACCACTCGCCGCAACCCAACGGCTGATTTTCCCCTTATGGGGAGCGCGAAAAGGCGGTGCGGGCGGTGCGGAGTGAGCGAACACCGTCAACGTAAGCCAGTGATTTATAACCATTCCCCCAATGGACAAGCCCCGCAGAGTACTTCAAAGAATCCGCAAAGCGGATTTTTCGAAGTACCCCTTACCCTAGCCGCTAGGCTGTCTGACAATACAGTGGATCTCATCCCCGATGGATTTTTCAATGCCTCATGAATCTGTGTCGGCCCAGCCCCAGCCCCAGTCCTTAACGGCTGCGACAACCAGCGTGGAAGTCGCGGTTTGGTCATGCTCTGCGCCAGCTAAGTCGCCGCACCCCTCCCAAGTGCACTGCTTCAGCGCAGAAGAACGTGATAAAGCCGGGAAGATCCAGGATTCTGATGCGCGCGCGTTGTTTATTAACGGGCGCTTGCTGTTGCGGCATTGCCTCGCGCCGCGGCTCGGTTGCGCCCCTAGCGACTTACGTTTCACCATCGCTCGGCACGGCAAACCGGCGTTGTGCGCAGTCGCCCACCCCGGTGCGATGGTGGCTTTTAACGTGGCTCATTGCTGCGATCGGATCGTGATCGCCATCGCTGCTGAAGGGCGCATTGGCATCGACGTCGAGCGCTGCGATCGGCTATTGGCATGGCGCTCGCTATCCCGCAGATTCTTTGCCGACAGCGAATATCAAGCCCTGCTGCGATTGCCAGAACCCCTGCAGCGCACTGCGTTTATCCGTACTTGGGTGCGCAAGGAAGCCCTCATGAAAGCACTGGGGAGCGGGATCGCAGGCGGCCTCAGACGCTTTCAACTGCATATCAGCACCACCGCGCCGCCGCAGTTGAAAGCAGTTGGTGCCGACGATGACCAAAGCCAATGGTCGCTTGCCGACATTGATTCAAGTCCTGAACACTTCGTTGCCATCGCCACTGATCGTGCCTTGGGCGCGATCAGCATTCAGCCCACCCCAGAGCTTCCTCGTGTTTAGCCGTCAGCTAATGGCAGCGCTTCTTGCCTTGTGCGTATGCTGCAGGTGTTCTTGGGGCCGCGTTATAATGACCCGGTTGTTGAGTTTTTGATCTATTGATGCGATCCAACGCAGCATCACCCAATAAGGTCGGTCTTGATAAATCCTACTTTTGAGCGGCTGGTGCCGCCGCCAAACTGGTCGCGTGACGGCCTGCCTGGCTGGACTTACCACAACGATGAGCTGCTGGCTCTGGAACGAGAGGTTCTATTCCAGCGGCATTGGCAGTTGGCAGGCCATACCTGTGATGTACCGCAGATTGGCGACTACCTTACGCTGAATGCGTTTGGCGAGCGGATCATTATCATTCGCGGTCAAGATCAACGGTTACGCGCATTTCATAACCTTTGCCGTCATCGGGGATCGGTTTTGCTCAAAGAAAAACGCGGCAGTTGCGTACGCGTCTTGGTATGTCCGTTTCACGGATGGTCGTATCATCTCGATGGCAGTTTGCGCACGCCTGCAAAATCGCACACCTTCCCGCCATTGGATTGGCATCAGCATGGCTTGGTGGCGATTGAACTTGAGACGTGGCAGGGCTTTATTTTTATTCGCATTGCGCCGGGCCAACAGCCCTCGGTAGCGCAAATCCTTGCGCCTTTCAATGACCTTGTCGCGCCCTATCAGTTGCCGCAGCTACTTCCGGGTGCAGGAGATGATCCGTGGACCACCGAACTCGAGGTCAACTGGAAGACGGTGCGTGACGTTGACAACGAAGGCTACCATGTCGCAGCGGCACACCCGGGATTGCATGATCTGTACGGTGATCATTACCACGATGAGCCGTTTATTGATGGCGTATCGCGCACCATCGCGGGGTTTAATCAAGGCCCAGGGAAGCTCTGGAGCGTGCGCCATTACAAGCAACTCCTGCCCGAGGCAACGTGGTTGCCAGAGGGCTATCGCCGCTGCTGGTGGTATATCGGTTTGTTTCCCAACAGCGTGATCGGGCTATACCCTGATTCGATCACGTTTTACCAAGAATTTCCTTTGACCGCTGGGCGCACCCTGATCCGCGGCGCAGTCTATCGCCGCCCGGATGAAGATCGCCGATTACGCCTTTGCCGCTATCTCAGCGGGCGCATTGACGCGCAGGCTTCGGAAGAAGACCGAGGCTTGGCAAGCGGCATTTATAATGCCTGTTTCTCAAGTGCTTATGGTGCTACGCTACTGTCCGATCTGGAATACGGGGTGCGTACCCACCACGATCATATGCGCGCCCTGCTGCCGGTGTTGGGGTTGACCGCCGCGCCACCGCACGGCACCCTTGCCGAGACCAACGCCCGCCTTCAGCAAAGCGCTAGTCCTGCGGCGTAAACGGCGCATCGGGTAGACCCAAGGGAGGCCGTTTTGTGCGCCCCTTGAGGCACTGCTCCGTTGGGTGTTCTGGAAAGGACTTCGGGCAAGTCCTCTGGGATCGAAAGCGTATTTTTAATCCTGAAAGCTAAGCTCCGCTTAGCTTTCAGGAGAATAAGGAGGGTAAAGACGTGTATATTGGGGAAAGGGGGGACTATTGGATCGACTGTAATAAGTCCACGAAACGCCCCCTTCTCCCCAACCCCCTATCCCCTTTCCTTGTATGACCGGCTCCCTGAATTTTCGCCTACAAATTGGGCTTCGATAAACGCTCTGGAAAATGACTGAGGGCGAGGCTCTGGGATGAGAGCATGAAGAATAGCCCTTTCCTGCATCTTCAAGTAGAAGGAGTATAGACAGTCTCTTTTATGCTACTTGGATAGGCTCTCGCGCTCCACCCGTACCATCTGACACTGATATCCAATGCGCCAAAGCGCTTTTCCATCGCCGCCAGCGCTTCTGGGTTGTTGTCGATCAGAATACAGTTGCGCCCGAAGGCAACGGCTGCCTCCCCCAACGTGCCGCTGCCGGCGAAGAAATCGCACACCGTGTCGCCTTCATTGCTGTGGACGCGCAGGATGCGGTCAACTACCCCCCGTGGCTTTTGTGTTGGATACCCCGTTTTCTCTTTGCCATTGGGGCTGACGATGGTGTGCCACCAGACGTCCGTTGGTGTTTTGCCGCGTGCCGCCTTCTCTTTCCCAACTAAGCCGGGTGCCATGTAGGGGATGCGCTCCATCGCATCGTAGTTGAACACATAGTCGGCGGGGTTCTTGGCATACCAGAAGATCGTGTCGTGCTTGGCTGACCAGCGCTTTTTCGAGCGTGCCCCGTAGTCATAAGCCCAGATGATCTCGTTCATAAAGCTCTCTCGCCCGAAGATGTGATCGAGCAGCAGCTTGCAGTAATGCGCCTCACGGTAGTCGATGTGGAAGAACAGGCTGCCGTTTGGCTTCAAGATGCGGTGCGCCTCGACCAGGCGCGGCTCAATGAACGCTAGGTAATCAGAAAAAGCATCGGGGTAGCTCTGGGTGCCGATCTTGATGGTCCTGTAGCGCTTGCCTTGGAAGCCTGTGCGGTCGCCGTCCTCATCCCGTGTTGTCGCAAGCTGCGTCCGCTGCTGCACTTTACCGGTGTTGAAAGGCGGGTCAATGTAGATCAACGAGACACAGGCACGCGGCAACTGCTCAAGAACAGGCAGGTTATCGCCGCAGTGGATGGTGAGGTCGGGCATGGTTATAAAGCCCCTTGATAAGGGAGAGTTGAGGGGTAGGGGGGATACGGTGGCGCTTCTTTTCCCATGCACGCTTTCCTCCTCCAGCATTGGCGCGCCGACGATTTTTCTTATAAGTTCCTCAATAATACCCGTTCGGTGTTATTCTGACACCTCTCCAACCACTTCTTCTGATGCACACTGCAACATGAAACTATTGTTCGATTTCCTGCCGGTGGTGCTGTTTTTCATCACCTTCAAGCTCTACGACGACCCGCAGCAAGGGATCATCGCCGCGACGCTGGTGATCATGCTGGCTACCCTAGCGCAGGTAATGTTCACCTGGTGGCGTTACCGCCGCGTTGCGCGCATGCACCTGATCACCTTGGGGCTGATCATCGTACTCGGCGGCATTACCGTGATCCTCAAAGATGAGATCTATGTCAAGTGGAAGCCTACCGCGGTCAATTGGCTGTTTGCGCTGATCTTTTTGGTCGCTCCGTGGTTTGGCAAGAAGACCTTGGTGGAACGCATGATGGGCGCCAATATACAGCTCCCCAAAGCGCTTTGGGGGCGTCTGAATCTGGCTTGGATCGGTTTCTTTGTGTTCCTCGGTGCGCTTAACCTGTATGTGGTGTACCACTTCGATACCGCCACCTGGGTCAACTTCAAGCTCTTCGGGGTGATCGGCTTGACGCTGGTATTTGTATTGTTACAGGGCTTATTTTTGTATCGCTATATGAATAAGGCGGCAGCGTCAGCAGAGGTGCCGCCTTCATCAGGAGAAAACTGATGAGCGCAGCATCAGCATTGGGGGAGCAGCAGAGCCCGACGCTTCGTCTGGCCTGCGAACTGATCCGCCGTCCCTCGGTGACCCCGCAAGATAGCGGCTGCCAGCAGCATCTCGCCGAGCGCTTGCAGCGCTATGGGTTTGTCGCTGAGCACATGCCGGTTGGCGCGGTCAGCAACCTGTGGCTGCGGCGTGGGACGCAGTCGCCGTTGCTGGTGTTCCTAGGGCACACCGATGTGGTTCCGAGCGGCCCCGTCGAGCAATGGCGATCACCCCCGTTCAGCCCGACGATCGACAACGGGCTATTGCGTGGTCGCGGTGCCGCTGACATGAAAAGCAGTGTCGCCGCCTTTGTTACGGCTTGTGAACGCCTGCTGGCACAGGGTAGGGTACCGACAGGTTCGATCGCGTTGTTGCTGACCAGCGATGAAGAGGGCCCGGCGCTAGATGGCGTGCGGCGTGTAATGGAACGCTTAACCGCCCGCGGGGAGCGGATCGATTACTGCTTGGTCGGTGAGCCCACCTCAGATCAACGCTTAGGGGACACCATCAAGCCCGGGCGCCGCGGTTCGCTGAGCGGAAAGCTGGTCGTACACGGTCAGCAAGGCCATGTCGCTTATCCCCAACTGGCGCGCAATGCGGTGCATATCGCACTGCCGGCGCTGTTGACGTTGAGCCAGAGACGCTTTGATGAAGGCAGCGACATTTTTCCGCCGACAACATTCCAAGTAAGCAACATCCATGCCGGCCTCGGGGTCGGCAATGTGATCCCAGGTGAAGTTACCATTGAGTTCAACTTTCGCTTCTCCCCAGCGCATACCCGCGATACCCTAGTTGCTACAGTCGAGCAGGTGCTGCGCGACAACGCACTCAACTATGACCTGAGCTGGAGCTTGTCGGCGCAACCTTTCCTGAGCAAACCCGGGCGATTAATCGACACCGTCGTCGCGGCGATCGAGGAAGTGCTCAATATCACGCCCCTACAGGCTGCCAGCGGCGGCACTTCCGATGCGCGCTTTGTTGCCCCAAGCGGTGCCGAAGTGGTCGAACTCGGCCCGCTCAACCGTACCATCCACTGTATCGACGAGGCGGTCGCGATCCAGGATGTGGAGCAACTGAGCATTCTCTATGAAACCGTATTAGGACGCTTGCTGGTGGCTGATTGAGAGCAAGGCGAACAGGCTACAACACGCTGGCGTCAAAGCGCATAGCCCTTGCTATTGAGTTGAGGGGAGAGCCAAGAAAATAAGCCGCCGCCCGGTGCAGGAACACGGCGCGGCGGGCGGTGTTTGTGACACCGCGATAATTACCGCCGGTCGGCTTCGTTAAAGCGACTCCCGCCTCAGCAGCGGGCGATTTAAAAACAATCAACAGAGAACCAACAACTGACCCGCAAAACCCTTCCATGGTCAACCCTGCCGCAGAAACCGCCGTTTGAGTAACCCTCGCAACGCTTTTCCAGTCAGCCGAAATGTTATCCAGGATCCAACAGGAAATCGACCAGCCGCGCACCCCTTTGGGCAAGCGCTACATGATCCTGCTGATGGTGGTGATCGTGGGCTCGATCCTGTTTCTCTTTATCGAGAAAGAATACCCGCTGCTGTTCCCGCTTGGCAGCTTACAGTTGCTGCTCGTCGAAGCCACGATCGTGCTGTTCTTCGGCACAGATCTCGCGCTGCGCAGTTGTGTTATTCGTTGGCGCGATCGCGTCAGCGTACTGTTTCTCATTGTCGACGCCCTGGCGATTATCCCCTCGCTGCTGACGCTGCTGTATTACGCTGGGATCATCGAGTCAGCCCAGTTTGGGGTGCTGGCTTTATTGCGCCTGTTTCGCATACTGCGCGTGGTGATGCTGCTGCGCGTCAGCAAGACGCTGACCTTGGTGTTTGGTGGATCGGTGTTCACACTGGTGTGCGGCACCATGGCCGCGCACCTCAGCCTGCGCGTCTTTATACAGGAAATGAGCTTCTTTTTCGGGGTCGATGTGTTCGCGTTATTCAACCACGAGGTGCTGATGATCGCCGTTTCCGCGGTCGGCTCGGTGCTTGGCATTGCGCTGGCGATTACCTTCGGGGTGGTCAAGCGCAAGCAGATCGCCATTTCGCAGTTGCACCGCGCCGCACTGGATTCCCTGGAGGCTTTCCGCCGCGATATGCGGATCCTGAACCTTGATGCACAGCAGGTGGATTTCGATCGCTGGTACCGGAGCTTGGATCAATTTATGGAGATGGAGATCTCCTACACCGAGATGAAGCAACACACTAACCAACTGTTAGTGCAGATCCGAATCGCCATCAAAGATCGCCCAAGCCTCGACGTACCGTACCATAACGGCTTGGTGCAAAGCATGTCGGCCTTCCTGACCAAAACGCAAATCGAGTTTCACCCCGCGTTCTATACTTGGATGGATGTAATCGCCAACCTGTATTTTGCACTGATGATGGTCGTTACTCAGGGGGTCACCGGGATCATCGTACAAATGTTGGTGATCTACGTATTCAAAGGGCTGGTAGTCGTGATCGACGACATGGATCACGCGGTCGATAACGAGGTGACCATCTTCAATTCTAAAATATTGCCGATATGAAACGTGGATCTGCTTTGACGAGTATAGCCGACGAAGCGCATCTGGGGACCTCGAAAAATCAGCTTTGTTAGCTTTTCGAGGTCCCCAGTTAGCACTGAAGCTGCGCTGGAAACTCAGCGGTGGGACATCCGCGGCTTTGCGTTGACAAATCACCTCGCGGCACTTGTCGTACGCGACAGGTCACGCAGCAGGGGCTCACCTATAATGCTCGGCGTGTCAGTCGCCATCCCTCAATGCGCCTAGCAGTACGGCTGCCAGTTGGGCTATTGCGCTGGCTGGGGGGGCGGCGCGGTGCGTTCGAAACTGGCGGCGTTGCGTACCAGCCAAGCGTCCATCACGCGGCGCGCAATCGGTGCCGCGGCGCTACTCCCGCTGCCGCCGTTTTCGACGATGACCGCCACCGCTATCCGCGGTTCAGCGAGCGGCGCAAAGGCGATGAACAGCGCGTGGTCGCGTAAATGCTTCGGCAGTTTCTCGGCGTCATAGGTCTCATCCTGGGCTAAGCTGAACACTTGTGAGGTACCGGTTTTACCAGCGATGCGGTAGCGCGCGCCGGCGGCGATGCGTCGGGCGGTGCCTTTAGTGCCATGCACCACCTCGCTCATCGAAGCGATAATGGTGTCCCAGTACTGTGGGTTTTTGAGTTTGATGACGGATAACGGTTGCGGCGTCATCGTCTGTGCGCTGCCGCCCCCGGTCGCCTGCCGGCGCAAAATGATCTGCGGCTTCAGGTGCTGCCCGCGCATCGCGATGGCGGCTGTAGCAGTGACCAACTGCAGCGGCGTCGCCAGCATAAACCCCTGACCGATGCCAGTGATCAGGGTCTCGCCGGGAAACCAAGGCTGTTGGTGTACGCGCTGCTTCCAAGCCGGCGAAGGCAGCAGCCCGCTGGCTTCACCGAACAAGTCAATGCGGTTGCGCTGACCGAAACCGAACCGCTGCAGCTGATGGTGTATGCGCTTAATCTTAAGCTGCTGCGCTAACTCATAGAAATAAACGTCACACGATTGTGCGATGGCGGCGTTAAGGTTGACACTCCCGTGACCGTATTTTTTCCAGTCGCGATAGCGCCGCGTGCTGTTGGGGAGTTGGAACCAGCCGCGGCACTGATAATGCTGATCAGGCGCTACCGTGGTGGTTTCCAAGCCCGCTAGTGCGATAAACGGTTTGATCGTCGAGCCCGGCGGGTATTGGCCCTGCAATACGCGGTTAAACAGCGGTCGAGCGTTGGCGTCGCGCAATTTGGCGAAGTCCCTGGTGCTGATGCCATCGGTGAACAGATTGGGGTCATACGCCGGCATTGAAGCAAACGCCAAGATTGCCCCAGTTGCCGGTTCGATCGCCACCACTGCGCCGCGGTCGTCAGTGAAGGCCTGTTCGGCGACGCGTTGCACGTTGGCGTCCAAGGTCAGATAGAGATCGTCCCCCGGCGTGCCGAGGGTCTTTTCCAGCACCCGGATAGTGCGCCCTTCAGCATTGATCTCCACCTGTTGGTAGCCAGCCCGACCGTGCAATTTTCTTTCCGCTGCGCGCTCAACGCCGGTCTTGCCGATGTGTTGGATGCCGTGGTAGTCGCGGATGTTGATTTGCTTTAACTCGTGATCACTGATGCGGCTGACATAGCCCAGCAGATGCGCCGCCAAGGTCCCGTGAGGATAATGGCGCGTCCAGCGGGTATACACGTTGACGCCGCTGAAAAGCGGTCGATTAACCATAAACAGCGCCACTTCACGCTCGCTGAGGCGGTTGCGGATAGGGGTCGGCTCGAAATCGCTTTTGCGCCGTTTCAGGGTCTGGAAGCGCTGTCGATCCTCGACGCTGATGGCGACCAGAGTTGCTAGGCGATCCAGCAAGGCGTCCATGTCCGCCACTGCTTCTGGCACGATCTCCAAGCTGTAGGTCAACCTCGCGTCGGCGAGCAACACCCCGTGGCGATCAAAGATGCGCCCGCGATAGGGCGCGATAGGCTCAACGCGGATGCGGTTGTCTTCAGACAAATTGCGGTAGTGATCGAATTGCAGTAGCTGGAGATAGGTCATGCGTGATAGCAGCACGATCGCCAGCAATGCGACAAACAAGGAGCTGATGATAAAGCGGTAACGCTGGCGGTGCTTTTCGTTGGCACCGAAATGAATTGCCGGCTTTCCGATCGGGATCACTGCGTACCCTTATGACAGACGGGACAGACTATCACGGAAGCCCTTTGGCTGGGCGGGGACGTCGGAACAACAGAGCACAGTGCTCTGCGCGAGGTGTAACTGCCTCTTTGTCGCTTAGCGAGAGCCGCCAAGTCAGGGTCTAGGCACCCTGCGCGACCAGCGCAAGAGCCAACAATCGGCGGTGCTGTCTCCCTAGGAACCTCGAAAAACCTCAATGGGATGAGGGTTTGGGAGAAGGGATATGATTGACTGTAACGTAATTCATTGATTTATAACCCTTTCCCCAATAGACAAGTCTCGCAGGGTACCTCGGAAAACTAGCGAAGCTGGTTTTTTTTGAGGTATCCCTCTTAGGTTTCGGTCAAGCGTTCATCCATCCAGCGCGGCGGTTTTGCGCACGCCATCATGGCGGCTGTCGGGGGTTACTTCAGCGAACGCTTGAGCAGCGCGGTCAGCAACAGCCATAACAGCATGCTGGCAATCACCACGCGCCACTCAAAGGCGCTTATTGAGACCAGCAACCAACTGCTGTAGATGCCTTCAAGCAACATCTCAAGCAGTTGATAAGCAAACAGGATCAACGGCAGTAACAGCAACTGCAAATAAGGGCGCAACGCCAACTGATGGCGCAGGCAATACACCAGATAAGCGACCACGGTCAGCAACAAAGCGTGCTGACCGAGTAATGTACCAAGCATCGTATCGAGTAACACGCCGACCCCGAAGGCGACCCATACGCCGACTTGGTTGGGCGTCAACAAGCACCAGAAGATCACCATCACCACCATCCACAAAGGGCGCCAAGCCTCGACTGCAAGCGGCAGTGGTAATACGGTCAGCAAAAATGCCGCAAGGAAACTGATCGCGATAACGAAGACGTTTTTTGAGGTACGCCCACTCAATGGTCAATCCATGGGTTGATCCAGGCACTGGTGTTCAGCGATGCTGCTTTATGCGGGACGTGGCTGGCTGGCGGCATCCGTACGACAAATACTTCACGGTGACTGTAATCGAGGATTGCGCTTGGTTTGACCATCACGTCGGCCTCGGCGCTGGAGAAGGGATATGCAATCGATTCTACCGCACCGATCGGATAGCCTGCCGGGAAGCGACCGCCAAAACCAGAGGTAACCAGCTTGTCGCCCTTGCGAATGTCACTGTTGCGCGGTATGTGGGTCAGCCTGAGCTGATATAAGCGACCGCTGCCTTCCACCATCACTCGTACCCCGGTACGTTTTACCTTTGCGGGTAGTGCATGGCTGGGCGCGGTTATCAACAGCACGATAGCAGAGAACGGCCCCGCTTTGATGATCTGCCCCATGACGCCGTTGGCGTCGAGCACTGGCTGCCCAATGGCGATCCCAGACTGTAAGCCCTTATTCAGGCGCACCCGATAACCAGAACGTCCGACTGACACTGCCAGCACCTCGGCAATCATCAGGCGTTCGTTTATTTTTTTCGACGAATCAAGCAGCTTGCGCAGATGTTGGTTTTCCGCCTGTAAGCGATCAATGACGCCAATACGCAATTGGATGCCGTGGATGCGGTCGCGCAACTGCTGGACCTCGGCGATCAATAGCTGGCGTGAGGTGAGTTGCTCGCGTGCTTGTCGCCACAGCAGGACGATGCGATTTACGCCGTGTTGCAAGGGTTCGACGGCCACTGACAGCAGATTGCGTAGCGGCGTCAGCAGTTGGCTGTGGTGTTCGACGGTCATCAGCGTCAACGACAGCATCACCACCAACACAAACCGCATTAGCGTGACCCGTGGTTCACGCACCGAAAGCGAACGAAACATTATACCAACCTTGATGGTGAGCGCTTGTATCGTAAGCGCGTGGGTGAAGCGAGGCCCCCCGCCCGTGCGTTGCGCATTAGTAGGTATCCTCGCCCGAAAAGACAGACGCGCCTTTCTCGTCCATGACCTCCAGCGCCCGCCCGCCGCCACGGGCGACACAAGTTAACGGATCATCGGCGATGACCACCGGAATGCCGGTTTCCTCCATCAGTAGCCGGTCAATGTCGCGCAGCAATGCGCCGCCACCGGTTAATACCATGCCGCATTCGGCGACGTCAGCACCAAGCTCGGGCGGGGTCTTTTCGAGCGCCGTCCTGACCGCGCTGATAATCCCCGATAGGGGCTCTTGCAGCGCTTCTAGGATTTGGTTATTGTTGAGTTGGAAGCTGCGTGGGATGCCTTCGGCCATGTTGCGTCCACGCACTTCGATCTCTTTGAGTTCCGAGCTGGGGTAGGCTGAGCCGATATCATGTTTGATGCGCTCTGCGGTGGCTTCGCCGATCAGCATCCCGAATTGACGCCGCACATAATTGATCACCGCTTCATCAAAACGATCACCACCGATACGCACCGATTCCGAATAAACGATGCCGTTGAGCGAAATGACCGCGACCTCAGTCGTCCCGCCGCCGATATCCAGCACCATCGAGCCGCTGGCCTCACTGACCGGCAGTCCGGCACCGATCGCCGCGGCCATTGGCTCTTCGATCAGAAAGACATTGCAGGCACCGGCACCTGCCGCCGACTCGCGGATAGCGCGGCGTTCAACTTGGGTGGAGCCGCAGGGCACACACACCAAAACGCGCGGGCTGGGGCGCAAAAAGCGGTGCTCATGGACTTTATGAATAAAGTGCTGCAACATCTTTTCGGTAACAGTAAAATCAGCGATAACGCCGTCTTTCAGGGGGCGAATGGCCTGTATGTTGTCGGGCGTGCGACCGAGCATGCTTTTCGCCGCATTACCGGTGGCGACGATACTGCGGTAGTTGCCGCTACCGCTATGGCGATCGTGCCTTATCGCTACCACCGAGGGCTCATTTAGCACGATGCCTTTGCCGCGCGCATAGATCAGGGTGTTGGCGGTGCCAAGATCAATCGATAAGTCGCTGGAGAAAAGACTACTGAGACGCTTGAACATAATCAGTTGATTATTTTCTTAGGACATGATGTGCGAAAGAGGGTGTATAAAAAAACAGCCCCAAGGGGGATCTCGAAAAACCATCGGCGACCAGCGCTTGGTACAAGGCGCTGAAGCCGGCGCAGATTATAACAGCTTGATTTATAATTCCTTCCCTTGGTTGGAAGGTTTTACTTGAGGATCTTCCGATTTATAAAAAATGCGCGCGGCAAAACGATCCATGATCCCGCTCGGATCATTATAACCTCAGCGGGTTTAATTTATAGCATAAGTGCACCGGGTTCGATTTTAGGATGCGATGCGATGAGATCATGTATGAGCGTAGGCCTTTACATTCATCAAGGGGTAGGGCTATGAGCGCCGATCGGTCTTGTGCCGGGCGTCTCTCGGCGGCTATTGCAGGGAAATCCTGCTGTCGATCGGTGGGCGGGCGGGCATGCGGCCGGCATGGCGGAAAATAACGTCGCCGTGCAATGCAAAAAAGCTTTTCTGTTCAGCGGTTCCCTGAGTATTCTTTATGGGCAGCTCGAAAAACCAGCTTCGCTAGTTTTCCGAGCTGCTCTGCGGGGCTTGTCTATTGGGGGAAAGATTATAAATCAATGACTTGCGTTACAGGAAATCAGGTCACTACCCCCCAACCCCCTATCCCGTTGAAGTTTTTCGATGTCCCCTTATGGACAAGAACATGAATAAGAAAATCAGATTGGCTAAAAACTATAAACCTTCTTTGAAAGAGAAGTACATGAACCCAAAGCAGCGTGAATATTTTCGCCTCAAGTTGACCCATTGGCGGCAATTGCTGCTCGACGAATCGCAAGAAGTGATGGAGAATATGAGCGGTGATAACAGCCACGATGTCGCTGATGAAGCCGATCGGGCGACGCGGGAATCCGAGATCGCTTTTGGACTGCTGACGCGCGACCGTCACCGCAAGCTGCTGGCGCATATTGACGCGGCGTTGCGCCGTATTGAAAATGAAACGTACGGCTATTGCGAAGAAACCGGCGAACCGATTGGTATCGCACGTCTTGATGCGCGTCCGATTGCCACACTCAGCATAGAAGCACAGGAGCACAAGGAACGCCAAGAAGCACAGTACAACAATGTGTACGGATAAAGCGCATTTGACGCGTAGGTTACCGCACGTTGCGTGGCAGTGTCCGAAGCGTACACTGCGACCCTCGCCGCGTCTCTATAGCCGCCATAGGTTAATCCCGGTCGGGATTTCGTTGCGCGGCAGTACCCTTTTGATGTCGATCAGGGTGCCACCGTCAGCAGCGATAAGAGGCTGTATGCCAGCCCAGCCGCGGCTGACAAAGCACTCATGGGCGACTGCCAGCAGCACACAGTCAGCGGTAGCCAGCGCCTCTCGCTGCAGCAACTGGATGCCGTAATCGTGCTTCACTTGTGCGGCGTCCACCTCAGGATCGCAAACCTGCACGCGCAGACCGAAGGCGCGCAGCGTATGCACGATGTCGATGACGCGGGTATTGCGCGCATCGGCGATATTTTCCTTGAATGCAAAGCCAAGGATGGTGACCACGCAGTCCTTGACCACCTTGCCGCTGTGGATCAACAGTTTCACCACCTGATTAGCGATGTACTCTCCCATACGATCGTTGATGCGCCGTCCAGCGAGAATGATTTCCGGGTTATAACCGCGCTCGATGGCTTTGGATGCTAGGTAGTACGGATCGACACTGATACAGTGCCCGCCAACCAGCCCGGGGGAGAACGGCAGAAAATTCCATTTTGTCTGCGCCGCCGCCAGTACGTCGCCGGTGTCAATGTGCAGCCGATGGCAGATCAAAGCCAATTCGTTCATCAATGCGATGTTTAGATCGCGTTGCGTATTTTCGATCGCTTTCGCCGCTTCGGCCACCTGAATTGACGGCGCTTTATAGACTCCCGCGGGAACCACTTGGCGATATACTGCCGCGATCTGATCGGTGACCGCCGGTGTTTGACCGGCGACCACTTTCACAATGTCGCTAAAGCGGTGCTGCGCATCCCCGGGGTTGATACGCTCTGGCGAATAGCCGACCCAGAAGTCCTCGCCGCAACGTAGGTTTGAGGCCTGCGCGAGCACGGGGGCGCACTCGTATTCAACCGCCCCGGGATACAGCGTCGATTCAAAGACCACGATAGCACCGCGTTGCAGCCGCTCGCCGATGGTGCGCGAGGCGAGCAGCAAAGGGCGCAGGTCTGGCTGTTTTTTGCGGTCCACTGGAGTTGGCACGGCGACGATATAAAAATCAGCCGATGCCAATGCCGCTGCTTCCGCCGTCCAACGCACCGTCGCCGCCTTCAGGGTGCCCCCATCCAGCGTGCGCGTGCGGTCGATGCCGCGTTGCAGCTCAGCGATCCGCTGGTGGTCGATATCAAAGCCAATCGTTTCACCGACCGCCGCCAAAGCGACCGCCACCGGCAGCCCGACATAGCCTAAGCCGATCACGGCGACTCGTCGCTGTTGCATCATCACTCCCTTGGGGAACCTCGAAAAACCTTAACGGGATGGAGGTTTGAGGGAATGGACATCATTGCTTGTAACGTAAGTCATTGATTTATAATCATTCACAAAATAGACAAGCCCCGCTTCAAGCGCTGTTGACGCGCCATCAGGAAACTTCGTAGTACGCCTTATACCACGCCACAAAGCGGGCGATCCCGTCTTCGATCGGGGTGGTCGGGCAATAGCCGACAGCCGCCTCAAGTGCATCCACGTCCGCTGCGGTATCGGCGACATCGCCTGGCTGTAGCGGTAGCAGGTTGCGCCTCGCCTTGCGTCCAAGACAAGCCTCCAGCACCTCGATATAGCGCAGCAGAGGCACCGATGTACGGTTGCCGATGTTATAGATCGCATACGGTGCGCGGCTGGCGGCTGGATCAGGGTGCTGCTGCTCCCCCGTGGGGTTTGGCTGCGGGATGCGCTCGATGAGGGGTACGACGCCGTCGATAATGTCGTCGATATAGGTGAATGCGCGCCGGTGCTGACCGTGGTTGAAGACGGCGATTGGCTGGTCAGCGAGAATCTGCTGGGTGAAACGAAACAATGCCATATCCGGTCGTCCCCAGGGGCCATAAACAGTAAAAAAGCGCAATCCAGTGGTCGGTAGAGCGTACAGATGGCTGTAGCAATGTGCCATCAATTCGTTGGCTTTTTTTGTCGCCGCATACAGCGATAGTGGATGATCGACATTGTCGCTCACGGCAAACGGCAGCTTGTGATTGGCACCATAAACCGAGCTTGACGACGCATACACCAAGTGTTCTACCGCATGCTGCTGGCAGTTTTCGAGTACATGCAAAAAGCCGACAAGGTTGCTGTCGGCGTAGCTGTAAGGATCTGTCAGCGCATGGCGCACACCAGCCTGGGCCGCGAGATGCACCACCCGAGTCGGTCGATCGGCGGCGAACACCTTGGCTAAGCAGTAGCGATCACCGATATCGACTGGGTGGAAGCGAAAGTGCGAAACCGCGGTGGGCTGTGCCTGCAAGTTGGCTAAGCGATCGCGTTTTAGTTGGACATCGTAGTAGGCGTTCAGGTTATCGATGCCGATCACCGTAGCGCCATGCATCAGCAGGCGGCGCGCCACAGCAGCACCGATAAAACCGGCGACACCGGTTATCATTATCGACATCCACGCCTCCTTAGTTGCGTGGCGCTATGCTCTGCGCTCATGGGGCAGCGCACAGCGGGCGGCGGATCCTGGAGCGCTTCAGATTGATACCCCGCGATTAGCACTACGCCACGCTTCTGATGCGGCACGGTCTAGGGGCGGAGGATGATTTTGGGGCTTTTGCTACGACCACAGCGTAGGTCGTCGAAGGCCTGCGGTCCCTCGCTCAAATCACGCATCTCAAGCCATGCCAGATCGCCAAACACCCGCCGCTGGAGCTTGTCGAGCGCTGCGGGTTGGTTTCGGCCACGTCAATGCGCTGCAGGCCTTGCTCGCGCCGCGCATACGCGGCGAACAAGCCGACCGATCCGCCTCCGAACACCAGTGCTTCACCCTCGCACAGCGGGCGGTGGCTCGCGCCCTTTGCACGGTTGATGGCATGCACGGCGGTGGCTGCCGGCTCAGTCAACGCGGCTTCTTCAGCGGGCATGCCGTCGGCCACTGGCAACAGTTGATCAGCGCCGATGGTCAACTGCTCGGCGAACGCCCCAGGGCGGTACATGCCGATAAGGTCACGCTGCAGACATAGGTTAGCGCGCCCGCCAAGGCAGTGATCGCAATGACCGCAACTGGCGAGGGGATTGACAACCACCCGTTGCCCGGCGAGTAGGCCGTCGATGATCGTACCACAGGCTTCGTGACCTAAGATCAACGGCGGTTGCCGGCGTGCGTCGTGGCCGAGGTAAGCATGCATATCGGAGCCGCAAATGCCGACGGCATCGACGGCGATTATGACCTCGCCGGCTTTGACCGCTGGCGGCGGCTGCTCACGCAGTTCAACGGTTTCCTTGGCAGTGTAAACTAAGGCTTTGATGGTCGTCTTCGCTTGAGGGGCTTGTCTATGGGGGGAGGGTTATATACCGGTGTTACTTGAAGATGCAGGAAGGGGTTATTGTCATGCTCTCATCCCAGAGCCTTGCCCGAAGTCTTTTTCCAGAGCGTTTATCGAAGCCCAATTTGTAGGCGAAAATTCAGGGAGCCGGTCATACAAGGAAAGGGGATAGGGGGTTGGGGAGAAGGGGGCGTTTCGTGGACTGATTACAGTCGATCCAATAGTCCCCCTTTCCCCAATATAAACGTCTTTACCCTCCTTATTCTCCTGAAAGCTAAGCGCCGCTTGGTTTTTTAGGATTAAATAACGCTTCAGATTCCAGAGCACTGCCCGAATCCCTTTCCAGAGCGTCAAATGCAGCGCGACTCAACGAGGTGCACAAAACGGTCTCCCTCACCCATCAAGCATCTTCAAGGAGCATGCGTATAAATCAACGGCTTGCGCTACAGGTGCGCGCGCCTTTTCCTCCTAACCTCCATCTCGCTGAGGTTTTTCGAGGCTCCTATAAGCAATGCTCTGCGTGGAGTTTGGCGGTGCTTGGCGCTCAGGGTTTGGCTTCGGGTGTCAATTGAGATGACCCGTGCAGGAAATACTTGGCCAAGCGATCATCGCCGGCGTGGGCGTGTCCGACCATGCCTTCGGCGCGCGAGATGCGTGCGCTGACAGCGCCGATTTCGCGATTGGCGGCGCGCGTCATGCGCTGCCAAGTGACGGTTTTGAGGAACTTGCCAACACTTAGCCCCCCAGTATAGCGCGCCGCGCCGCAGGTTGGCAGGATATGGTTCGGCCCTGAGGCCTTGTCGCCGTAGCTCACGGTGGTCTCCTCGCCCAAAAACAGCGAGCCGTAATTGCGCAGCCGCTGCAACCACCAGTCGAGATCCACAGCCTGTACCTCAAGGTGCTCAGGGGCGTAGCGATCGCTGTTTGCGACGGCTTCCTCGCGCGAATCGACGACCAGAACTTCGCCGTAATCATCCCACGCTGCCTGCGCACTTTGGCGGTTGGGCTGGGGTAAGCGAGCGATCTGCGCCGGTACGGCGGCGATCACCTGCTCGGCCAATGCGCTTGAAGTGCTGATCAACCACACTGGCGAATCGGCACCGTGTTCGGCTTGGCTGATCAGGTCCGAGGCCACCAAGGTGGCATCGGCGGTTTCATCCGCAATGACCAGAATCTCGGTCGGCCCGGCGAACATATCGATGCCCACGCGACCAAACAGGAGGCGCTTGGCTTCAGCGACAAAGCGATTGCCGGGGCCCGCCAGCAGGTCCGCCGCATGACCGCTGAACAGGCCCAGCATCAGGGCGGCGATCCCTTGCACGCCACCGAGTGCCAGCAGCGTGTCGGCACCCGCCAGTTGCGCGGCGTACAGGATCGCCGGATGCACGCCGCGTGCGCCGCTTGGCGGCGAGCAGACGATGACGTTATCGACCCCCGCTACCTTGGCCGTGGTGATGCTCATGAGCGCCGAGGCGATGTGCGCGTAGCGACCACCTGGGACATAGCAGCCAGCGGTTTTGATCGGGATCAGGCGTTGACCTGCGATCAGCCCGGGGGACAATTCAAGCTGGAACTCATGCAGGCTCGCAAGCTGCGCTTCAGCGAAGGCTTTGACGCGCTGGTGGGCAAACGCGATGTCGGCTTTGAGGGTCTCGGGCAACTGCGCCGTGGCGGCGGCAATTGCCTTGGCTTCGAGCACGACGGGGCCGTGCCAGTTGTCCAGCGTACGCGCATAGTGCAGCGCACGCGCTTCGCCGCCGGCTTCGATCTCGCGTAGCATGCGCTGTACGATCGCTTGCGTCTCGTGGTTATCGGTGGTGGCGTTGTGCGTTGCGCGCTTGAGGTATGTGGTGCTCATTGGTTAGCAATGGGGGGGTATAAAGAAGTAGGAAGTATATGGAGCTGTAGGGCAGCGCCTGCTGGCGCTGCTAAGCGATGTCATAAGGGGCTGACGGCGCAGTGCTCAGGGGCCATAGAGTTTTTCCGGCAGCCATAATACGATCTGGAGAAAGATGATGATCAACACCAAGCCGATCACTTGGATACCCCATAAACTGGATCATGCCGGCATAGATATCTTTTAAATCCCAAGACGGCACGACCCCTTTTAGGAAATACGCCGACAGCGCGACCGGCGGTGATAGCCAAGCGGTTTGCAGATTGACTGCTACTAGGATGCCGAACCACGTCAGGTTAAAGCCCGCTTGCTCTACCAGGGGCAGTAGAATTGGGACAATGATGAGCACGATTGGCACCCATTCGAGCGGCCAGCCGAGGAGAAAGATCCAGTCGAGGAGAAAGATGACGACCATGATCAGTATCAGGACAGCCTGCGGCGGCAGTTCCAGGGTGAGCAGGTATTCGGTCAGCAGCGTCGGCGTACCCAACCGCGAAAACACCGCGCCAAAGAAATTCGAGGCAGCCACCAGAAACAGAACAAGGGTTGAAATCTCCAGCGTCCTGAGCAGCGCCTAGTGTAACCGCCGCCAACTCATGCGGCGATAGGCGAGGGTCAGCAGCAGCAAAATGCCGAGCGGTAGCATCGTCTTGACCGGCTCCATGTACGGCATCCAAGCGGTGTCCATACCGCGGATCGGCACCGCCATCCACGGCGGTATGTCATCAGGTGGGGCGCTTGCATCCGAGGCCGTTCGGCGATCAGCTCATCCGTTGGCTTATCCATTGGAGGCGGCTGCGCCCGCGCCGTGTTGCAGGGAGTAGTGCTCAACTATCATTGGGCGTTACCAAGACCGGCGTAGGGGTGTTGTTGCGGGAAGTGCGCGTATATGAAGCGTTGCGCTGCTTGCGTTGCGCTATCTGAACCACAGCATAGCATTAACTGAGCGCTCTAATAGTGGGTTTGATGGTTCGCTGTTCCAGCCAACCCCAGCGTGCCGCGGGGCTCTGGGATAGTGGAGGGTAGGGGCTCTGGGATCTTTTAATATTTTTAATCCTGAGATGCTAGGCGTTGCCTAGCACATCTCAGGAGTCTAAGGAGGGTAACGACGTTGGTATTGGGGGAAGGGGTAAGTCCCTCCTAACACACCTGAACGCGGTACTCCCTTCCCCCAAGCCCCTAACCCCAGTACAGCTTTCGCTTTCGGTTCGGCGCCGTGCAGGGCCGAGGACAGTAGTAAGGCTCTGGCATGACTTTGGGTGAGACTCTGGAAATGGGGCAATGACCCTTCCAAGCAATCATTTTGTGGTGCTGCTAGGCGCACCTTATTAATATCTTCAAGTAGAATGAGTGTATGACACCACACGGGTGTGGGCGAAACGGGTTTTTCGCAGCACCTCTTATCTTTTACCCGTGCCCATCGATGGTCAAAATAAGGAGAAAAACGAAGATGCCAACGCTACCCAAAACGATGCGAGCAATGCTACTCACCGGTCTCGGCGGTCTCGATAAATTGGTCTTTGATGAAGCGTGGCCGGTACCAACGCCGGGCGACCACGAGGTGCTGATCCGTATCAACGCCTGCGGACTCAACAATACCGATGTCAACACCCGCAGCGGCTGGTATTCCAAGGGAGTGAGCGGTGCTACCAGCGGCGCGGCGCTTGGCGATGCTGACAGTGATGACGCCGCGTGGGGTGGCACGCCGCTACCCTTCCCGTTTATCCAGGGTGCCGATGCCGTCGGTCGCGTGGTTGCAAGCGGTGCCGCGGTGGCGGCACCGCTGATCGGTCAAAGGGTGTTGATCGACCCGTGGTTGCGCGATTGGGAAGCCCCGCATGATCTGATGAAAGCCGCATATTTTGGCAGCGAATGCAATGGCGGGTTTGCCGAGTTAACGGTGGTTGATGCGCACCAGGTGCACCCCATTGTGGTCGATTACAGTGATGCCGAGCTGGCGACCTTTGCGACGGCGTATATCACCGCCGAGAACATGCTGCGTTGCGCCGCGGTTGGCAGCACCGATACGGTGCTGATAAGCGGTGCCTCTGGCGGCGTAGGCAGTGCCTTGGTCCAGCTTGCCAAGCGCCGTGGGGCGCAGACCGTAGCGCTTTGCGGAGCGGCCAAAGCGGCGGCGGTCAAGGCCCTGGGGGCCACCGCGGTGTTGCCGCGGGCACCGGTGGATCTGCCGCGTGCGCTGCATCAAGCGATCGGGCGTGATAGCGTCAGCGTGGTCGCCGACGTGGTCGGCGGAGAGCAGTGGCCGCGGCTGATCGCCGCTATCGAACGCGGTGGTCGCTACACCTGCTCTGGGGCCATCGCCGGCGCGGTGGTTACCTTTGACCTGCGTACCTTTTACCTCAATAACTTGAGCTTCAGCGGCGCCACAATCCCTCCGGCAGGGTTGTTCAAGACCTTGGTCGGCTACATTCAGCGCAAGGAGATCCGCCCGCTGCTCGCTGCCACCTACCCCCTCGAACAACTCAGAAGCGCCCAGCAGGCGTTTATCGACAAGCAGCAGGTCGGCAATATCGTGGTGACCTGCTAGCGGACGCTGCCGGCGTTTCAACGGCACTGTAAAAACGTGAGCTGACTTGTCAAATGAACGCGCTGATCGAAGCCATCCTCCAGTGGGGGATATGGTTTGGCGCTGCTGTTTTAGCGCTCGGTGCCTTCGGCTACTGGCAGGGACGGGTGTTATTCGGTTGGTTCACAGCAAACCCTGCCAGCAAAGAGCACGCGGAGAGACAACAGCGTAACCGCGAGTGGTGGATCGAGCGGTTGGAGCAGCTCAGCGGCGAGTACCCCCTCGGTGCGCGCTACCGCCGAAGCCTCGAATCCTTGCTGCGGCGGTTGGCTGGCTGGCTGTTGCCGATCAACTCGCTGCTTACCACGCTGTGGTTTTTTTCAACGGCGGTGCTGGTTTGGGCGAGCTGATCCTGTGGTTGACCGATTGGCTCTACCCACCACCAGTGTCAGTGCCAGTGCCTTGAGCTAACCGGGGCGTCCTTGTCAGTTGGCGGTTGGTAGGCCGCGGCATTCGTTAAAGATGCGTGCGCTGCAGCGTTTGCAGATTTCCTTGTCCATGCCTTTGAAGATCTCGGCGATCGCCTCGCCCTTGGTGTCGTAGAGATTTTTGCTTTCGATATCATCGAGATAACCGCCACGGCGCAGCACTTGCTTCGGCTCATCTTTCAACTGATGCAAGAAAAACAGCCCCCCAGAAGCGCGCCGCTGGCGTGCTTCGCGCGCCAGCATTTCAGCCCCAGCGAGGTCAATGAACGATACTTCGCGCGCCAGTATCAATAAGAAGCGCTGCGCTGGATTGCGGCGTCCGATTTGTCGCAGGCGCTGGGTTATGTGCGTGACAGCGCCAAAAAATATCGGGCCGCCGATGCGCACGATGACCAACTGCGGGCATTGCGGTAGGCGCGCATCGGTGGTGAAGGGGCGTCTGGGGGAGCGTGGATCGGGCACCTGCACGATCACTGCCGGGGTGGATGCTTTCAGCAGGTAGATCACCAGCGACAGCATTACGCCGAGTAGAATCGCAAAATCAAGGCTGAGCGTGATGGTCGCTAGGAAAGTCGCTATCATCACCAGCGAATCGGTACCGCTGGCGCGCAGAATTCTGCGGATGTAGGGTTTGTCAATAAGCCCCCAGGCGACCAAGAACAACACCGCCGCCATCGATGCTTTCGGCAAGAAGGTGAGCAACGGCGCGAGCAGCGGAATCGCCACCGCGAGGAAGATGGCCGCCAAGATCGCCGCCACCGGCGTGCGCGCACCGGACTGGAAATTGATCGCACTGCGATTGAACGACCCGGTGGCGACATAGGCGGAAAAAAAGCTGCCGACGATGTTTGACAACCCCTGACCGATAAACTCCTGGTTGCCGTCAACCACATCACCAGTGCGCGCCGCGAGAGAGCGCGCGATCGACACCGCTTCGGTCAACGCAAACAGCGACACCGCCAACGCGGCCGGTGCTAACGCGCGGAAGGTGTCGATGCTGAAATCAGGGCTCGACAGCGGCGGCAGGATGGCTGGAATATTGCCCACCAGCACGAGCCCCGATTCCCCGCCGGGATGCAGTACGCCAAAATCGGTCAACACGTTGATCAACGCGGCGATCAGAGCGCCGCTGCTTAGCGCGACGATCAGATACAGGCGCGGCAGAAAGGCTTTGAGCGCGATGCCGAGTGCCAGCGTGGAAACGCCGACCACCACGCTGTCTAGGTGGATGTTCTGGTACTCGGTGAACACCGAGTACAGGATCTGATCGACCCGCCTCCCGCGCTCGATCGGCAGGCCAAGAAAGCTCTGCAGTTGATTGATCGCGATCAGCAACGCAGCCCCAGAGGTGAAGCCGACGATCACCGCATGGGAGACAAAGTTAACCAGCGTGCCGAGGCGTGCCAGCCCCATCAGCAGTTGCGTTATGCCAACGATGAAGGTTAGCGTCAGTGCATACGCGACATATTCCGCCGAGCCGGGGATCGCCAGCGTGCTGAGGATCGAGAAAATGGTGATCGACGCCGCCGTCGTCGGGCCGGATACCAAATACCGCGACGAGCCAAACACCGCAGCAATGATCGCCGGCACCATTGCTGCGTAGAGACCGTATTCGGGCGGCATGCCGGCGATCGTGGCGAATGCCACCCCCTGCGGGATCACCACTACCGCACCGATCAACGCCGCGAACAGATCCATGCGCAGGGTGCGTTTGTTGATCTCTGACGACCACGTCGTCCACGGCATCAACACGCTGAGGCTATAGCCCCTTGTGAAAGCGGCAAAAACTTTCAATGTACGCCTGACATGCTCTGTGATTCAGCGAAGTGCCGCTGAGGAATAAACCGCTCCGTCCGATACGTGAGCGGGGTCAAGGTGCGCCCATTGGTGTTCAACCTAGGATTGCGGCGGTTGGCGTCGAATCGACTGCGGGGTAGCGGCAGCCCATCGGCGATCACCGTGGAACGCTTTCTTACGACCTCTAGTATAGGCTATATGCGGTGGATTCGAGAGATTATGCTACTGATCTAACGAAAGGAGACCTCGAAAAATGGCAACGGGATGGGGGTTTGGGGGAAGGGACATCCTTACCTATAACGTAAGCCGTTGATTTGTAATCCTTCCCCTAATAGACAAGCGCCCTAAAATGCCGGATGCCGCTTCAAGCCAAGCCGTACGGCAAGCCCGCTGCCATCAACTGCCAACGGCTATAGCTCCCTGTACTTGCCAGCGAGAGCGCTAACGGTTGTTTCCAGCAGAGGGTTTTCGTATCGACGCTGCTTGAAATCGGCGTCAAATAAGAGATAATCTCTCGGAAGCCTCGGAAAACCTTGAATGGGATGGGGTTTTCGAGGTGCCCTTAATGTAATGGCTGTTTTTTGCTGAGAAACGAATTGTTCAACTTAGCATTGGAGCGCCGTCCGTTGCCATCGCGGTGGTTGATAGGCTTGTCGCCATTGATTGCTGTTGCGTTGATGCTGCTGACGGTGCTTGCCACAACGCCGCTGATCGAGCAGAAGGTGCTGGTTGTATTGCACGTATTTTTCATTGACCCGATCGATGACCTCTACGGGTTAGGCGAGCTGGCGATCAAAGCCGCCCCGCTGATGCTGATTGCGCTTGGCTTGAGCATTGGTTTCAGGAGCAATGTGTGGAACATTGGTGCGGAAGGTCAGCTCACACTGGGGGCGATCAGCGGCACTGGAGTAGCGCTTTGGTTTTACGGCAGTGATAGCGCGTGGCTGCTGCCGGCGATGTTCATCTGCGGCATGCTGGGAGGCATGGCGTGGGCTGCGCTGCCAGCGTTGCTACGTACGCGCTACAACACCAACGAGATCCTCGTCAGCCTGATGCTGAATTATGTCGCGCTGTTGCTGCTCAGCTACCTAGTGCATGGGCCCTGGCGCGATCCCGAGGGGTTCAACTTTCCTGAATCCAGACTATTCACCGAGGCTTCAACCCTGCCGATCCTGATTGACGGTACGCGCTTGCATGCGGGCTGCGTGCTGGCGTTGGTCGCTGCCGTGATCGCATGGTTCTTTATCCGCAAGACCTTCCTCGCGTTCCAGATGCAAGTTGCCGGGTTATCGGAAAGCGCCGCGCGGTATGCCGGATTTTCACGGTCGCGGATGATCTGGATCGGCTTGCTGTGCGGTGGCGCGGCGGCTGGCGTGGCCGGGATCAGTGAGGTCAGCGGGCCGCTCGGGCAGTTGTTGCCGCTGATCTCGCCGGGCTATGGCTATGCGGCGATCATCGTCGCCTTTGTCGGGCGATTGCATCCTTTGGGCATAGCGCTGGTCAGTGTACTGATGTCGCTGCTTTACCTCGGCGGAGAGGCGGCGCAGATTAAATTAGGGCTGCCCTCGGCGATCACCGGTGTGTTTCAGGGGGTGTTGCTGTTTTACATGCTGACCACCGATTTGTTCATCCAGTACCGCGTTCGCTGGATGCCTTTATCAGCGCCGGTGGCTGCCGGCTGATGGATACCCTGATCATCATCTTGGTCGCTACTGTTAGCGCCGCAACGCCGCTGGTGATCGCCGCCTTGGGCGAATTGGTCAGCGAGAAATGCGGCGTGCTGAATCTCGGCGTCGAGGGGATGATGTTGGTCGGCGCGGTCTGTGGTTTTGCCGTCGCTTTCCATAGCGGCAGCCTGTGGTTTGGCATCGTCATCGCCGCCGTAGCAGGCGCTTTGATGGCAGCGTTGTTCGCGCTGCTGGTGCTCGTTTTTCAGGCCAACCAGGTCGCCTCGGGTCTTGCGTTGACGATCTTCGGCGTTGGGTTGTCGTCGTATATCGGGATCAGCTATACCGGCGTGTCATTGACCGGGTTGCAACCGCTGGCGATCCCGTTGCTAAGCGAACTGCCGATCGCCGGGCGGTTGTTATTCTCTTTCGATGCGTTGGTGTATGCTTCGCTGGCGTTGCTGATTGGCATTATGTGGTTTTTGTATCGCACCAAGGCCGGGCTGGTCTTGCGCGGCATTGGAGAGAACCCTGATGTGGCGCACGCAATCGGCTATTCGGTATTGCGGATCCGTTTTCTTGCGGTGCTGTTCGGCGGGGCTTGCGCCGGGCTTGGCGGCGGCTATCTGTCCTTGGTATATACCCCGTTGTGGGTCGAAGAGATGACCGCCGGACGAGGGTGGATCGTGTTGGCATTGGTGGTGTTCGCCACGTGGCGTCCACTGCGCGTCGCCGCGGGTGCTTATCTGTTCGGCGGCATTACGATCATCCAGTTTCACTTGCAAGGGGCGGGGGTCGCCATCGCATCGCAATGGTTATCGATGTTGCCATACCTCGCAACGATCATCGTACTGGTAGTAATTTCACGCGAAGCGAAGATGATCCAGTTGCATTCGCCGATGGCACTTGGCAAACCATACCGCCCTGATCGATAGCCCCGCCGCGATGCCAACGACTCACCCGTGCTGCCGCAATACATCCACGCCACAGCGTGCCAACAGGTCGGTCAGGCGGATCAAAGGCAAGCCGATTAAAGTTGTCGGATCGCTGCCTTCCATGCGCCTGCACAAAGCGATCCCGAGGCTCTCGGCTTTAAAACCGCCGGCGCAGTCAAAAGCCGGCTCGCGATCAACGTAGGCTTCGATCTGCGCTCGGCTGAGGGGGCGCAGCCAGACACTGAACCGCGCGACCTCCTCCAGCGCCTCACCGGTCGCGGCATTCAGTACGCACAGCGCGCTGTAAAACCGCACTTGTTGGCCCGATACCGCTGCCAATTGGGCGATGTTGCGTGCGCGATCGCCGGGTTTGTGGAGGATCGCGGAAGCGCTTGCGGCGACCTGATCGCAGCCGATAATCAGGCTCTTAGGGGCGCGCGGCGCAACCGCCATTGCTTTGGCGCGCGCCAGTAACTGTGCACGATCGGACGCATCCGCGGTTTCGCCGGCAACCGCATCCTCATCCACGGCGGGTGCGATTGACCTGAAGGGCAATCCTAGGCGCGCGAGCAGTGCCTGGCGGTAGCGCGAAGAGGAAGCCAATATCAGATCAGGCGGTGCTGTCGTTGGCATTTCGGTACGCCTTGCTTCAGCAAAAGGGCTTGAGCGGAGGGCTTGCCAAACCACTATCCCGCGCTGAAAGAGGTTGCGCGTGGCGCGTCGCACAACACGCGCAGCAGGGCGCAGAATGCTTCCCGCGGGATCAGTTCAGCACCCATGCGCTGCAAATGGTCGCTATGAATTTGGCAGTCAATGAGATCAAAGCCAGCGTTGCATAAGTGGATCAGCGCGGCTTTTGAGGTATCTTTTACGCGCGAGAACATCGATTCACCGAAAAATGCTTTACCTAGCGCAATGCCGTAGATGCCGCCGATCAAACGCGCCCCATCCCACACCTCGACTGAGTGCGCACACCCCCGCTCATGCAGGCGCGTATAAGCAGCGATCATGTCAGCGGTGATCCACGTACCGCGGTGGTCGGTGCGTGGCGCGGCGCAACTGTGCATCACGCGGACAAACGCGGTGTTACAACGCAGCCGCCACGGTTGGCTGCGCAGGCGCCGCCGAAGCCGCCGGCTGATGTGGAGGCGCTGGGGAAACAACACCATCCGTGGTTGTGGTGACCACCAGGCGATCGGCGGCGCGTTGAACCACGGGAAGATCCCTTGGCGGTACGCGTATAGCAGCCGCTCAGGGCTCAGATCGCCACCCACCGCGAGCAGGCCGTTCGGCTCCGACAGCGCCTGCCCAACCTCGGGGAATGCCTCTGGCGGCGCGTCAGCAGGGAGCCAGCAGAGTCGTTTTTGCTCCATCCGCGGTGCCACTCCCGAAGCAAAAGCGGTGGTGCAGCAGCTCCAGAGTTTTGTTGCTGAGGTTGAGTTGCGCCAGATCGCTGGCGCTGACCCAGCGCGCATCGCTGGCGTCATCGCCGGCCTGCGGCGTACCGCTGAGATACTCGGCGAGCAGATCAACGACCACGTAGTGATAGGCGATGGCATCGCCTTCACGCACGATCGAATCGAACACGAATATCGGATCGCCAGCGCGTACCAAAACACCGGTTTCTTCCATCACTTCGCGCTCGACGGCGGCTGTCAGCGTTTCGCCAAGATGCACCCGACCGCCGGGAATGGCCCACTTGCCTTGGTTGGGTGGGTTCATGCGCTGCACCAGCAATACCGCGTCGGCGTGGAACACAACCCCGCCGACGGTAAGGCGCGGCGCGTCTGGAAAGGCGCGGCGGCGTGCAGTGTGGTCTGCGGCGCAGTGCGCGTGAGGGGTTGCAGACATAATCAAAGGGGTACCTCGAAAAATGGCAACGGGAGAGAGGTTTGGGGAAAGGGATATGATTGCCTGTAACGTAAGCGATTGATGGATAACCCTGCCCTCAATAGATAAGCCCCGTAGGGATGCGTGTGGGTGATGATACGCTGCACGTGCGGTAAAGGGGTGGCCGGCGTGATCAGCTTTTTTGCAGCAACGCCAACTGCGAATGATGTTCAGTGCGGGTTGCTATCATTTCCAAAGCGCGCTGTCGCTCCTTGGCGACGACCGCGGGCGGGGCGCGGTTGACGAAGTTCGGATCGTTGAGTTTCAGGGTCGAGCGCTGCAAGTTGCGCTCAAGGCTTGCGAGTTTTTTCGTCAGCCGCTCGATCTCGTCTGCTTTGTTGATCACGTCAGCCAGCGGCACTAACAGCTTAAATTGCCCGAGCAATGCCGTCGCAGCGGCGGGAGCGGGGGTGCCGTCGCTGAGCTCGTCAATGCGCTCAAGCCGTGCCAATGCCATCAACGCGGAGCGGAAACGCTCGAGGTTTGCCCGATCATCGGCGCTTGCGTTTTCAATCAGCACGGGGATGCGGCGACTGGGGGGGATATCCATGCTGCCGCGGATGGCGCGGATGCCCAGCACGAAGGCCTTCACCCAGTCGATGTGGCGCAGGCTCATGGCGTCGACGGTAAGTTCGCCGGGCTGCGGGTATGGCTGGTGCATGATGGTGTGTCCCGTAACGCCAATGCACGGCGCGACGCGCTGCCAGATCGACTCGCTGATGAACGGCATGATCGGGTGAATCAGCCGCAGCACGTGCTCCAATACGAACAGCAGGGTGTGGCGTGTGGCAGCCTCGGATACGACCAACCCTTCCTTTGCAGAGGCGTCCTTGTGCGTTGCGCGCAAGGCGATCTTCGACAGTTCCAGATACCAGTCGCAGTACTCGTTCCAGATAAAGTCGTACATTGCGCGCGCCGCCATATCAAAGCGGTAGTCGGCAAACGCCTGGTTGACGCTGCATACAGTCTGCGCCAGCAGCGACAGGATCCAGCGATCGATGGTGTTGGGGGTATCGGTGGCGGTGCGCAAGGGAGGGCCGCGTGCGCCGCTTTCGTCAGTAAAAGCGTTATCGCCAGTGGTATTTAGTAGGACGTAGCGCGCCGCGTTCCACAGTTTGTTGCAGAAATTGCGGTATCCACCGATGCGCCCTGAATCGAAACGGATGTCACGACCGCCGGCGGCCAGCGAGCAGAACGTAAAGCGCAGCGCATCCGCGCCATACGCGGCGATGCCGTGTGGGAATTCGGTTTCGGTGTTGTGGCGGATTTTGCTTGCCTGCTGCGGTTGCATTAGGGAAGCGGTGCGCTTTTCTTTGAGTGCGCTAAGCTCAATGCCATCGATCAAGTCCAGCGGATCGATGATGTTGCCTTTCGACTTGGACATTTTGTTGCCCTCGGCGTCGCGTACCAAGCCATGAATATACACTTCCTGAAACGGTGCCTGGGCGGTGAAATGCAGGCCAAACATGATCATGCGCGACACCCAGAAGAAAATAATGTCGAAGCCGGTGACCAACACAGTGGTCGGATAAAACGTGCGCAGCCGTTCCGTTTGCTGTGGCCAGCCGAGGGTCGAAAACGGCCATAGCGCTGAGGAGAACCAGGTGTCCAGCACATCCTGATCCGCTTCAAGCGGTAGGTCGGCGGCTAATTGGTAGCGGCGGCGTGCCTCAGCCTCACTGCGCGCGACATAGACCGTGCCATCTTCGGCGTACCAGGCGGGGATGCGATGCCCCCACCAGATCTGCCGGCTGATGCACCAATCTTCAATGTTGTGCATCCACTCAAAAAATTGTTTCGTCCAGTTTCCCGGCACGAAGCGGATCTGCCCGGCGGCGACGGCCTTTTCAGCGGCCGCGGCGAGCGGCGCGGCGCGTACGAACCATTGATTGGTCAGGTAAGGCTCGATAACCGCGTTGGAGCGATCGCCGCGAGGCGTCATCAGCTGATGTGCGTCAACGCCTTGCAGCAGCCCCAGTTGTGCGAGGTCATTGACGATGCGTTCGCGCGCCGCATAGCGATCCAGCCCTTGGTAGGCTACTGGGCAGTTGTCGTTCATGCGTGCGTCTTCGGTCAGCACGTTGATCAGCGCAAGCGCGTGGCGCTTGCCTGCTTTGTAGTCGTTGAAATCATGGGCGGGGGTGATCTTGACAAAGCCGCTGCCAAAATCACGATCGACCATCGGGTCGGCGATGATCGGGATGATGCGCTCGGTCAGCGGCAGGTGCAGTTGTTTGCCGACCAGGGCGCTGCGCACGGGATCCTCGGGATGGACGGCTACCGCGGTATCGCCAAGTAGCGTTTCTGGGCGTGTGGTGCTGACCACGACATGACCGCTGCCATCGACCAGCGGGTAGCGGATATGCCACAGGCTGCCGCTCTCTTCGGTTGCCGTGACCTCCAGATCCGAGATCGCGGTACGTAGCACTGGGTCCCAGTTGACGAGGCGCTTGCCGCGATAGATCAGCCCGTCATCGTGCAAGCGCACAAATGCCTCGCGCACCGCTGTCGCGAGCGCCGCGTCCATCGTGAAGCACTCATGCTCCCAGTCGAGCGATGCGCCTAGGCGGCGCAGTTGGTTGCTGATGGCGTTACCGGAGCGCGCTTTCCATTGCCAGATGCGCTCGACGAATGCCTCGCGCCCCAAGCTGTGGCGCGTCAGCCCTTCCGCGTTCAACTGGCGTTCGACGACCATTTGGGTTGCGATGCCGGCGTGGTCAGTGCCCGGTTGCCAGAGGGTGTTGTCGCCGCACATCCGATGGTAGCGGATCAGCGCATCCATGATGGTGGTTTGGAACGCATGCCCCATGTGCAGCGTACCGGTCACGTTAGGTGGCGGGATCACGATGCAGTAAGACGCCCCCGCACCGCTCGGCCTGAAACAGCCCTGCTGCTCCCAGTAAGTGCCCCATTGCAGTTCGATCGCCGCCGGATCGTAGGTTTTATCCATAGCTTAGCTTGAAGTCCTTTCCACCGCTCTGGAATCCTTTCCAGAGCACCGCCCGAAGTTCTTTTCCAAAGCGTTTCTCGAAGCCCAAAAATAGGCAGCTATAAGCGGAAGCGATTGCGTAACGCCAGCCCCAGCAGGAATAAAAAGATGATCGAAAGCAGGTTTTCCGAGAACGTCAACAGGTATAGGTACCACGGTGCCCCCTCGGAGAATAAAGCCTTTGCCAACTTGTGCGCCTCACGGCTGCTGGGAATAAACAGGAACAGGTGGCCGAACGAAAATTGAATGCCTGCCCAGAGCTTTGCCCAATTCCAATTCCCGGCAATCCCCGCATACCAAACCCCAAACCCTAGCCACACCACAAACAGCCAAAACAGCGGTCGGCGTTCACTGCGTCCGTAGTTACTGCAGGCTTGGAAAGCACAATCCAACGCCGAATCCCACCACCACCGTCGCCACCACTTGCCCGGCTGCTGCCAACGCGCTGCCTGCATCTCCAGTGCCATAAACTCCAGAGCGCTATTGTGATCTTTGTTCCCCTCAGCCAATTCCTTCAAGCGCCGTAGCCGCCCGGCATCGTTTGCATCACGGGCTTTTTTAATTGACCAGGGCCACCATTTTAGTGATACGAGCTCCCAATCGGGTTTGCACTTTAACCCCTCCAGCGGCAATTGGTGGGGGATCCTGGTGTAGGTCAGGTCAACCACGCAGCCAAAGGGTTCATCGCTCGCGATTTCCAGCGATTTTTCAAAGTTCGACAGGCGGAACGAAAACCCGCTGGCGGCACTTGCGTTCTTGATATCACTGAATACAACCCGACCGCCAAAATCGATCTCAGAGAAATCGTAGCGCCCTTGCCCTAACCTAACCCCTGCTGCCAAGAAGTGCCCTTTAACCCGCGATCTACAAAAACTAACCTCCCCCTCGCCAAACTGGGCTCTATGGAAGTCAACATCCCCCTTGCCAAACTGGGCACCGCGGAAGTCAACATCTCCCTCGCCAAACTGGGCACCGCGGAAGTCAACCTCCCCCTCGCCAAACTGGGCACCCCAGAAGGAAACATCCCCTTTTTTAGGAAACTTAAAATCCCGAAACGGCCAATCACCTTCATGGATAGTCGGGTGCTCCCGGTACTTCGAGAAATCGATGCGACTAAAATCAACACTTTCATCCGGGTGTGCAGCTGCCCAAGCATTCCAAGCATCTTTGCCTTGCAGCCATCGGTTCAGGTCTGTATGTTGCGTTTCCATCGGCTGGGTGCTGTGGAATCTTCTATTTTTGATCCTGACATACCGAACTGCATAGCATAGCATTGGCACTGCCTTGGAGCGTGCCTTTTGCGCAGCTTGTGCAGTTTGCGGATTAAAATGTTAAAAGATCGCCAGAGCCTCGCCCGCAGCCATTTCCAGAGCCTTACTACCGTCCTCGGCCCTGCACGGGGCTAAGGTGAGGGCGCAGGCGGTACTGGGGTTAGGGGTTTGGGGGAAGGGGGTACCGCGTTAGGGGTGCTAAACACGCCCTAACCCTTCCCCCAATACAAACGTCGTTACCCTCCTTATTCTCCTTTGATGCTAGGCAACGCCTAGCATCTCAGGATTAAAAATAGAAAATTCCAGAGCGTCAAACGCAGCGCGACTCAAGAGGTGCACAAAACGGTCTCCCTCACTCATCAAGCATCTTCAAGTAGCATTTGTCTATACTTGTAATCCTTCAAGATGTGTGAGTGAACGCGTTGCCAAACGGGGCGTTTGAACTTCCCCTCTCCCTCTGGGAGATGACCGAAGGGCATTGGTTTTGGCTGGGCACCGGGCATTTTTCTCTGTTTGTGATGCTTTGGGAACGCTTCGTTGATTGCTTCTGGCGGGAGTAAGGATGGGTTATACCCCTTTCCTGTATCTCCAAGTAGCATGAGTATATATTGGGAGAAGGGTATATTATCCATAACTGATAGAGGGGCTTGCGAAATTAGGCAGTGCAACCCTTCCCTCAAACTCCCATCCCATTTCAGGTTTTTCAAGGTTCCCTTAAGACAATGAAGATGTTGTGGGTATTGGTGGTGATGTGCTGCTGGTCGTCATCGGCCGTGGGGCAGCCATTGGCGCGGGATTTGGTGTATGCCTACCGCTTGGCAGCGGATAGCGATCCCGTCTATCTTGCCGCCGGCGCTGGCCGGCGCGCTGCTCTGGAAGCCTTGCCCATCGCGCAAGGTGCTCAGCGATCGCAGGTGAATCTGTCGCTGGATGGCGGCGTTGCGCACCATGCGGTGGTGCGCAACGATCAGAGGCAATTCAGCAGCACCGCTTACGAGAGCGCGGTGCTCAACCTCAGCCTGAGCAAGCCGCTGTATCAGCCGGCGTTAGCGATTGCGGTTGATCAGGCTGGGATCCTGATACAGCAGGCGGATGCGGTGTATGCCGCGGCGCACCAGGCGCTGATCCAACGAGTCGCGGAACGTTATTTTGCGGTGCTGCGTGCGATGGACGAACTCGATTTTGCAGCAGCCGAGCGGCGTGCGTTTGGGCAGCAGCTAAGTCAAAGCGAGCAGCGTTTTGAGGTGGGCTTGATCGGGATCACCGATGTTGAAGAAGCCAAAGCCGGGTTTGATCTCGCTAAGGCGCGGCTTATCGCAGCGGAAATCGGGCTTGACACCGCGCGTGAAGCGTTGCGCGAGGTCACCGGTGCGTATTTTGGCGCACTCGCGCCCTTGAATGACGCTATGCCGCTTGCAATGCCTGAGCCGGCGGATAGGGAAGTCTGGGTGGCGATCAGCCTGAGGCAGAATCTGGATATTACGATCGCGCGTTATCGGGTAGCGTACCAGGCGCAGGATATTGAGCGCACTGAAGCAGGCCACAAGCCAACCGTCAGTTTATCCGGCAACTATCAGCTCAATCACAGCAGCGGGCCGATCGGGGATGGCTCGGATAATCAGATCAGCCGTATCGGCCTGACGTTCAGTCTGCCGTTGTACACTGGCGGGGTGACGCGCGCGCGCGTGCGCCAGAGCCTGCTGTTGCATCAGCAGGCGGAGGAACGTCTGAAAGCGGAGATGCGGCGCATCCAGCGCATAACGCGCAGTGCTTACCTGCGCATCGCTGCCGGGCGCTCGCGGGTGAACGCCTTGCAGCAGGCGGCGCGCTCGGCGATCACCGCCGCGGATGCGGTTGACGCCGGTTTTCAGGTCGGTACGCGCACCTCAGTGGATGTGCTGCAAGCGCGCCAAGCGCTGTTTAAAGCATTACGCGACGTATCGGCGGCGCGCTATAACTTCATCCTTGACCGGCTGCTGCTGAAGCAAGCCGCTGGTATTTTGTCCGTCGCTGATCTGAGCGCGATCAACAACTGGCTGCATTAGCAAAGCCAGCCGCAGGCCGTGGGTGATCAATCCTGTGCGTTCAGGCCACCTCTAAAAGCTAGCGAAGGCGGCTTTTCGAGGGGCTGGCGAGTGGTTGGTTAAGGTGTGCCAACAAGACGGCGTGCAATGCTCGATCACCGCAAGCGATGACGTTGCCGCCGTTACTCGCCGAGCCGCCTTGCCAGTCGCTGACGATACCGCCGGCGCCTTCGACGATCGGGATCATGGCTTGCACGTCATAGACCGCGAGATTGCTTTCGACTACCGCGTCAACGCAACCGTGGGCGATCATGCAGTAGCCGTAGCAGTCGGTGCCGTAGCGTACCAAGCGCGCCTGCGCGGCGAGTCGTTGATAACGCTGAAGATCACCGGAATCGGTGAACATTTGCGGCGTGGTGCAACACACGATGGCATCCGCTAGGCGGGTGCAGGAGCGCGTTTGTAGCGGCTGTTTTTGCTGTTGCTGCCATAGCTCAGTACGACCACCCTCGCTGATATAGAGCTCATCGATGTAAGGCTGGTAGCACGCGCCGATGAGTGGGCGCTGACCATCGCACAGAGCAAGCAACACCCCCCAATGCAACAGCCCGCAAACGAAGGCGCGGGTGCCGTCGATCGGATCGATGACCCAAGTCAGCGTACTGCCCCCGCGGTGATAGCCGTATTCCTCCCCGAGAATCCCGTGCTCGGGGTAGTGTTCGTGGATGAGGGTGCGCAGTTGCCGTTCAATCCGCAGGTCAGTATCCGTCAGCGGATCGAAAGCGCCGCCAGCGGCTTTGTTAGTGATGTTGCTGTGGCGGCGAAACCATGCCAGTGCCGTGCCGCGCGTACGGGTGATTGCGTTCGCCGCGAATTCCAGCAATTCCGTCCGCTGCGCGTCAGACAGCCGGGCGCCTGGGGTCTGCGGCAGTTGTGGCGATGCGTTCAGCAACGTGTACGGCTGCCGCTGGGATCGTACATGGCACGCAGGCTGGCGCTGGCGGGTACGCGCACCCCGGCGACGTCAATCGACCATTCCCCAGCGGCGACCCAGGCGCTGCTGACGCCCTCGGCGCAGTGAACATAGCCAAGCCCGATCGCGGCCCCTAAGGTGTGACCATAGTTGCCGGAAGTGAGGTAACCGACAACCTTGCCATTGTGCCGCACGGGTTCGCCGTGGTACAGCAGCTGATCCGCGTCGGCAAGTCGGAATTGCAGCAGTCGCTTGGTTAGTTTGTGCTCACTATCGAGCTGCCGGATGATCGCCTCACGCCCGATGAACGGGGTATTTTTGCTCAGATTACAGACAAATCGCAGTCCCGCCTCCGGCGGGGTGTCGGTAATGCTGACATCGTGGCCTAGGTGGACGAATTTTTTCTCGATGCGGCAGGAATCAAGGGCGTGCATGCCAGCCAACTGTAAGCCATGTTCACGGCCCGCTGCTAGGATGCGATCAAACGCATGGATCGCCATGTCGCTTGGCAGGTATAGCTCCCAGCCGAGTTCGCCAACGTAAGACACCCGCAGCGCCCGCCCGCAGGCATAGCCGATCGCGATATCCTGCGCGGTGCCGAAGGCAAAGTGATCGTTGTCGAGCACTGCAGCGCTCGCTGCCTCAACCACGGCGCGTGATTTTGGTCCCATTACCCCGAGCACCGCCCAAGCAGCGGTGACGTCGCAGGTCCAGCAGCGTGCGTCCGAATCGATGTGCCGTTGCAGCCAGTTCAGATCACGCACTGCGGACGCCGCGCCGCTGACGATGAAGTACTCATGTTCGCTGATGCGCGTAACGGTTAGGTCGGCTTCGATTCCGCCGTCCTGGTTCAGCCAGTGGGTATACACGATCCTGCCGACTGCGACATCTACGTTAGCGGTGCATATTTTCTGCAATTGGCGACACGCGTCGCGCCCTTGGACGGTGTATTTAGCAAAACTCGATTGGTCGAATAACGCCACTCCCTCGCGTACCGCACGATGCTCGGCCGCCGAGTAGGCAAACCAATTCTGGCGCTCAAAACTGTACTCGTAAGCCGCTGTAACGCCCGGTGGCGCAAACCAGTTGGCGCGCTCCCAACCGGCAACCTCACCGAAACACGCATTGTGCTCGCTGAGGCGTTGATGCAGCGGCGACAGACGCACGCAGCGCCCAGTTTCGTATTGGCGATACGGATAATGCCTAGCATACAGCAGCCCTAGGGTCTCGCTGCTGCGATCGCGCAAATAGGCCTCGTTGCCCTGAAACGGGAACATCCGCCGAATGTCATTGCCGAACAGATCGAGCGGGGCACGTGTGCCATCGATCCACTCAGCGCAGCATTTACCCAAACCGCCAGAGGTCGCGATCCCGACTGAATTCAAGCCGCAGGCGACGTAGAAGTTACGCAGCTCTGGTGCCTCGCCGACATGGAACTGATCGTCGGGCGTGAAGCTCTCGGGGCCGCAGAAGAAGCTGCGCCAGCCGATATCGCCAAGGATCGGCAAACGCTTTAGCGCATCTTCAAGGATCGGCAGAAATTGCGTATCGACATGCCCGGGCAGCGAGTCGAAACAAAAGTCCAAAGCCAATTCGCTGGTCGAAAGCGGAATGGCGGTGGCCTCGAAACCACCCACCAGCAAGCTACCAGCGTCTTCACGGTAATAAGCGCATCGATCCGGGTCGCGCAGCACCGGCAGGTCTTTCGGCAAATCTTTTATCTTCTCGGTATGGGCGTAGTAATGCTCACACGCATAAAGCGGTACATTGACCCCTGCCATGCGCCCAATATCACGCGCCCATAAACCGGCCGCGTTGACGATCACCTGGCAGTCGATTGCACCTTGATCGGTCACAACGCCGCTGACGCGACCGCCAGCGGTTAGCACTTTGGTGACTTTTACATTCTCCAGACAGCGTGCGCCGTGCAGTCGAGCGCCCTTGATATAAGCCGTAACGACATCCACCGGACTGGCATGTCCGTCGCTTGGGGTATAGGTCCCGCCCAGCAGATCGTCGGTTCTCAGATAGGGGTACAGCGATCGTATTTCTTCCGCCGTTACGACCTCAACGCGGGTAAAGCCGAAGGCGTTGCTGGTGTCCGCTAGACGGATGATCTCGGTAAAGCGCTCGCGGCTATGGGCGATGGTCAAGCTGCCAACCTCGCGAAAACCGGTGGATTGCCCGGTCTCATGCGCCAAATCGACTAACAATTGGCGCGTATAGCTGGTCAGTTCAGCCAGTGCCTCGTGCGCTCTGACCTGACCAATCAAGCCTGCGGCATGCCAACTGGTGCCCGATGCAAATTGCTTGCGCTCCAGTAACAACACGTCGTTCCAGCCAAGTTTTGCCAAATGATAGGCGACACTGGCACCAATCACCCCCCCACCGATAATCACGGCGCTGGCGCTCTGCGGCACGGCGTTGTTCATACGTCCTCCGGGGGTGCGATCTAGAGCGACACCACGAAATGATTGTTGGAAGGGTCGTTGTCCCATTTCCAGAGCCTTGCCCTCCACTATCCCAGAGCGTTTATCGAAGCCCTCGGCCCTGCAAGGCGTTGAGGCGAGGGCGCAGGATGTCCTGGGGTTAGGGGTTTGGGGGAAGGGGGTACAGCATTTAGGTGCGTTAAACACGCCTTCACTCTTTTCCCAATATAAACGTCTTTTGGCAATATTCTTCTGACTGCATTGTGATTCTTTTAACTAAGTAACATGTTGATTTATTTGAATTAAAATCAGCGCAGCATTACCGTAGTTGAAACCCTTCAAATACCAACAAGCGGTCCGCAGATATGCTATCTATCACTTCTGGGTGGTGCCGATTAAAAACCTCTGTGATTCGCAATAGAAAATCAAAACTGTGAATCAAACCAACCAACCCTCCGCGGAAAGTTTCACCTCACCCCCTACATTGATTTCGTATTTTTCATCAGCATAGCTGGCTCGCAAATATAATGTCGACGGCCGCTTGATCTCAAAACCCTGAGCGACTCGAATATCTATCGATTCTCTACCGAAATACTTGTGATGAACCAGATAGCTTGCCAAACATCCATTTGCACTCCCTGTCGCGGGGTCTTCGCTAATACCCGCATCTTTCGCCAACATCCGAGAGGAAATGTCATAGTCCTTTGTGTAACCCTCTGTGGTAAACGCGAATATGCCGAAGCCCAGTGAACCCTGCTGTTTGATCCTCTTCAGAGCCTCTAGGGACTTTAGAGGAACAAGCGTGAAGGCAATACCGGTAGACACCGACTGGACCGGAAAATCTTCATCAATGTCATCTAATTCCAGCCCCAGAGCATCTGCAGCTGCCTGACGATCGAAGGTTTCTCCGAATTCTGGTTCTCTCTGTCGCATCCAAATGACGCCGTCATTCTCAAATGTGACATTGATCTTTCCAACACCCAAGTTTAGCGTTAAGGCCTTGCTTTCTAGTTTGCCGACATACTCTCGAATCAAATAGGCACTTCCCAAGGTTGGGTGCCCTGCAAAGGGTAATTCTTCAAGCGGAGTAAAAATTCTGACATCATAGCCAGTTTCAAAATCACCACCCATCAGGAAGGTAGTCTCGGAGAAGTTGAATTCTCTTGCAATGATTTGCATTTCTGCTGTGGTTAATCCCTCTGTATCAATGACAGTCGCGAGTTGGTTACCCGAATAACCGCCGGAATGAAATACGTCAGTAATATAGAATTTCCTTGCCATCATGAGCCCTCGCAAGGGAGTGTTTGTTGGACACTAGATTATTCACGAATCAACACAAACGTCTTTTGGCCACTTCAAGTTACGAGTATAAAGGCTGTTCGGCCTCACAGCCAGAAGTTCACCTACCCAACGTTTCAGGCGTATCGCTGTTGCGCGGGCAAGCGGGTGCTGTTGTTTGCTGTTCAAGGAAAGCATGTGCCCATTCCCGCCAGCTTGATGACTCGGATTGGGGACACAGAAACGCCAAGTTTAAAGACCGAAGGAACCTTACCCACCACGGTGTCTGAGGTTTTGGCAGCACCGCGAGGGCGCGTTGGACAAACGCCACGGCTTGTGTCTCGCGTTGACATGAGATCAACGTACGCGCCATCAACTGTAAGCTGTCGCAATGCTGGGGATCGATCGCCAGCGCCTGCTGCGATAGCGTGATCGCCTCCTTGGTATGTTGCAAGCGCTCGTGCGACAGTGCCAGCAGATACAGCGTCTGTAGTTGATCAGGCACCTCGCGGTTGAGTGCGTTGAGGTGCTTGATCGCGCAGTGGTAATCCTTGAGAAAAAACGCACGTGCGGCACGGCGTTGCTGATAGTAGCGATGGCTGAACACGTGAGGGCTATGGGTTATGCGGCTGGTGGCGATTCGCGCTGTTGGTCGCGCCACTTTGGGCAGCGCCATACGGGTACGTCAGAGGGGGCTAAAGGCGGAATGCCGCGAATCTGATCGGCTGCTTTCTCAGCCGCCATGATCGTCGGGGCATTCAGGTTACCATTCGGGATGGTCGGGAATATCGATGAATCCACTACCCGCAGGTGCTCGATCCGGCGTACCCGGCAGGCGCTGTCCAGCACTGCCATCGGATCGTCTTCGGCTCCCATTGGACAGGTACAGGAGGCATGATAGGCACTCTCGGCATGTGCCCGGATCCAGGCGTCAAGTTGGCTGGCGCTGACGCACCCGGCGCCGGGTTGAATCTCATCTCCGCGGTAAGGGGCCATCGCTGGCTGGTGCATGATTTCGCGCGTCAGATGGATAGCGCGGCGAAAACTGAGGCGATCGGCTTCGCTCGCAAGGTAATCAAACAGGATGCGCGGTTTGGCATGTGGATCGCCGCTGTGGAGCCATACTCGCCCGCGGCTTTGCGGTTTATTCGGCCCAACATGGACCTGGAAGCCGTGACCAGAAAACGCGGCGCGACCATCGTAGCGCATCGCCCCAGGCAGGAAGTGGTACTGAATATCAGGCGCAGCCAGACCTGCGCGCGAGCGAATAAAAGCGCAGGACTCGAAGTGATTGGTTGCTCCCAAGCCGCTTTTGGTCAACAACCAACGGGCACCAATTAGTGCTTTACGTAGTGGGTGCAGTTGGGCGTTCAGGGTTATCGGCTGGCGGCAGCGGAACTGAAAATAAACCTCCAGATGATCTTGTAAATTAGCGCCCACACCGGGCAGGGAATGCAGCGGCTTTATCCCGGCTTTGCGCAACATTGCTTGATCGCCAATGCCGGAGAGCATTAACAACTGCGGTGATCCGATAGCGCCGGCGCTCAGGATGATCTCGTCAGCTTGCGCTTGGTGTAATCGCCCTTTCTGCTCGTATTCCACGCCGCTTGCATGGTCTCCGCGCAGACATACACGGTGCACCAGCGCCCGGCTAATGAGCCGCAGGTTAGGGCGCGACAGGGCCGGGCGCAGATAGGCGTTGGCAGTTGACCAGCGCACCCCGCCATGCACCGTCATCTGCATCGGCGCAAAGCCCTCTTGGCGATAGCCGTTGTAGTCGTCCGTGGTGCCATAGCCGGCTTGCTCGCCGGCAGCGATAAAAGCGCGGTAGAGGGGATTGAGCATCCCATTGCCGCAAGAAACGGTGAGCGGCCCGTCAGCGCCACGGTAGCGATTGGCACCCCCCATCCAGGCTTCAGCACGCTGAAAGTAGGGCAGACAATGCCGGTATCCCCAACCGCTGGCACCGCACTGCTGCCATTCGTCAAAATCATCAGCATGGCCGCGCACATAGACCATCCCATTGATCGAAGAAGAGCCGCCAAGTACTTTCCCCCGGGGGCACTCTAAGCGCCGCTGATCCATGGACGGCTCAGGCTCGGAGACGAACATCCAATTGAAGCGTGGCATATTCATCGGTATTGACAGTGCGGTCGGCATTTGCACCATGAGGTGGCGATCACTGCCTCCGGCCTCGATCAGCAATACCTTCGCATGCGAGTCTTCGCTCAACCGATTGGCGAGTACGCAACCCGCCGAGCCGGCACCGACGATAATATAATCAAAACGATTAACGGCCTTGGAGAAGATCACAAGATGGACCAGGCGAGATGGACTTTGGGACTGATTTTCGCATTGTAAGCTGTTGATGCAGTTGTCAAAGCATGAAGAGCGAGGGTGCTTATAACAAAGGTATTGCAGTCACCTAGCGCTGCGCAACAAGGGAAGCCGGTGTTGATTGGGGTATGCCAAAGTGTGCTGTAAGGGGTAGTATATTCCAATCGGGAAGCTCTGCACAGGGGAAGGCTAAGAAGCTGTTTTTTTAGGACTCTTGATGATCCTGCACTGCCTTTGTTCAGCGCTGGCGCAGGCTGGCGACCTCAATGCGCCGCTGCGGGTGCATAAATTTTGCGCTTTGGTATCTTACGGAGGGTTTGTTTGGTGTTTGGTCAGATGATGGATACGCCGCTGTTGATTTCGGGGTTGTTGAACCATGCTGCAACGTTTCATAGCGATGCCGCGATCGTTTCACGGATGCAAGATGGCGGTTTGCATCGCTATGACTATGCCGCATGCGCAATCCGCAGTCGACGCCTAGCCAATGCGCTACAGCGGTTGTCTGTCCAGCCCGGGGATCGTATTGCTACTTTTGCTTGGAACAGTTATCGGCATTTGGAGTTGTATTACGCTGTTTCTGGGTTCGGCGCAGTGTGCCATACTATTAATCCAAGATTGTTCACCGAGCATATCCAGTACATTGTCAATCATGCGGCGGATCGTTTCATATTTCTCGATGTGGATTTTGAACCGTTGCTGGCGGCGTTGGCGGATCGCTTGCCCAAGGTGGAGGGTTATGTGCTGTTATGCACTGACGCGCAAATGCCATTGACTACTCTGCGCAATGCGCGTTCTTATGAAAGCCTGCTGGCGGCTGAAGACGATAACTTTGTCTGGCCGATCTTTGATGAACGCACGGCGTCTTCTCTATGCTACACCTCGGGCACTACCGGCAATCCCAAAGGCATTCTCTACAGTCACCGATCGACGGTGCTGCATGCTTTCGGTCTATGCAGTGTAGGCTCTGCCTGCGAGTTCTCTGTATTCACGACGGTGCTGCCGGTAGTGCCGATGTTTCATGTCCACGCTTGGGGCGCCCCTTATGCGGCACCGATGGCTGGCAGCCAACTGGTATTCCCCGGGCGTTACCTAGACGGTGACAATTTATTTTCGTTATTCGATTCAGAGTCGGTTACCCATTCGCTTGGAGTGCCGACAATCTGGCGTGGATTTATCGAAGCAATGCGCAAAGCGGGCCGAAAACCAAAGGCTTTGCAATCAGTAACCATCGGTGGTGCGGCCGCCAGTGCGTCGATGATTAAAGATTTCCAAGAAGATTTTGGTGTCGCGGTCAACCACGCTTGGGGCATGACCGAAATGAGTCCAGTTGGTACCACGGGGGTGCTGAAGCCTAAACATGTACGAACGGGCGTGACTGCAAAGCGTCAGCAGCAACAAAAGCAAGGCCGTATTGCCTATGGTGTGGAAGCACGCATCGCGGATGATCGCGATCGGATATTAGTGCATGATGGCGATGCGATTGGACAATTGCAGGTGCGCGGCCCGTGGATCGCTGGCGCTTACTATCAGGATCCAGCGGCGACCGCTGCCGCTTTTACTGCGGATGGATGGTTTTGCACCGGCGACGTGGTCACTATTGATAGCGATGGCGTAGTGGGAATTGTTGATCGCGCCAAGGATCTAATCAAATCTGGCGGTGAGTGGATAAGTTCTCTGGGGCTTGAAAATGCCCTCAATTCTCATCCTGCGGTTGCCGAAGCAGCGGTTATTGCAGTGCGTCACGAGCGCTGGGGGGAGCGCCCGCTGGCGATCGTGGTGCGCGCCGCTGGAGATGCGGTGGATGTTGATACCCTGCGCGCTTTTCTGACCGCCCATGTCGCCTCGTGGTGGATCCCTGAGCAAATTGAGTTCAGCGACGCGTTACCTCATACGGCGACCGGCAAGATTAACAAACTTCAACTGCGCGAACAGTACCAAGGGAACTTCGAAAAGCCTTGAATGGGATGGGGGAGGATCGCCTGTAGCGTAATTCGTTGATTTATAATCATTTACCCAATAGACAAGCCCCGCAAGGCACCTCGAAAAGTTAGCGGAACTGGTTTTCCGAGGTGCCCCTTGGTGTTTTATCTTGGCGTTTTATCGGATTAGGGCAAAAAGATTCCTTTTATTGAACTTGTATTTAATTATACTTTACATATACTTATACAATATTTTTAGAACTCCTAGGGAGTTTGATACGGTATGCCAAATGACGAAAACAGTACTGATCAGGGTGCAAGATAGCCTTTGGCTGAGTTGCATTTGATACCGTTTGGTGTCAAATGAACTGTTTTTATCTGCTATTTATCGTTGTGTTCTTTGAATACTGATCTAGAATTAGGAACAAGTGTATCCCACTATCATGGGGAGGAGAAAGCATAATGGCAACAATTACAGTATCTATACCCAGTATTGTAGGTGAAAGTAATATTGCAGATCATGAAGAACAGATCGAAGCGATAGCGCTCCGGGATGCGATCGAGACTGCTTCTGTTAATTCTAAGCATTCCGATATTGAGTTGGTTCGTTATCGGGATCGCGCAAGTCCTAAGCTTGCAGTAGCGTGCGCCTCAGGCATGAACTTGGGTGAGATTGTTATCACCCTGTTTCGTTCAGCCCAAGGTTTGAGGCCGTATATGACATATACCTTGTCCCAGACTTTTGTGTCGAGGATCGAGCATGATACGCTAGATGACAATGGTGTCGCGCTTCAGCCACACTTTGCCGGAAGCAATGTCACATCGCCCACCTCATCGGTGGGGATTGGGTCGGTTGTCGCCGTACTGGCTAGGAGTCGAAGCAGCGGACCGCTGGTGCCACGTTCAATAACGGGGATTCCCAGAGGTGCTGAAACCAACAAAAATATTGAGCGCGTTTGGTTTAATGCATCGCAGGTGCGCTGGACCTATACACCATACAGTTCCAATGGTGTGGCCAGTGGAATGATCGAAAGGGCTTGGAATATTCAACAGGGTTCTGAGGTTTAAAACCAGTTTCTAAAATTTAAAGAGGGTTAAATCAATGGCGACGGTTATGGTTAGTATAGGTAGCGTTCAAGGTGAATCAACCGTGAGCGATTATGAAGGCCAAATCCAATGCGTCTCAATGCGTCATGCAATTGACCTCCCTGTAGTAGCACAAGGAGCAGCACGCACAGAAGGCGCTTCGCATCATGGTGCTATTGAGTTGGTTCATGCCGTTGATATGGCGTCACCGTTATTACGGCTTGCTGCTTCGTCAGGTACTAATCTGGGAACAGTAACAATTACTCATCTGCGCGCAATTGACGGCCAAATTCAACCAGGAGAAATAATCACCTTGGGTAATGCGTATGTAGTGCGAGTTGGGGTTGATACGCCTTTTTTACAAGGTGTTTTAAATGAACAACCAGTCGAGACATTTGCTATTGAGTATAGTGATATTGAATGGACTTCCAAGTATTATGCTGAGGGTGTAGGAGGTTCTGTTCAAGCCGGTTGGTCTGTGGTAACACAGAATGTGATTTGATACTTATAGGCCCTCTCGAAACCCATCCCGCGGTTTTTCTGAGATACCTTATATTATTCATAACGCATAAAAAATATAATCAGGCCATAGATGGATCATCCTTTAACCAATTATAAATCAAGGAAGGCTATAAGAAGTAACACCAAAGATGGTCAACTCGCAAAAAATCAAATTAATACTGTGCGAGTTATAATGAGGTCGATGATAAATTTAAAGCCTGTTGATGTTTATGAGCACTGTTTTTATCCAAGCACTATTAACTATAAATGACTTATTACGGAATCATTAGGGACGATTTGTAATTTGATAGAGTGGAATTGGATTTAACTACTGAATATCCCAAAATAGATAGTTTTTTTTATTTATTGTTGGTGATGTTTTGATCGGGCATGATTCCACCTTTTTAAATAATGGTCACTATAATCTAACATGTAAGGTGATATATAATGTCTGAATCTACCGATACATCTACCGTTACATATACAACTACTATAAAACCATTAACCTCAGAAGATAACTCAAGCGGTTATTCAGAGAAAACGGTGTCGGAATTTGAGTTGAGGGAAGGTTACAATATAGGTTGGACTGCTAATGTCATAATTGGATTTGAGTTTGATAAGGGTTATCCAACTACTGGCGGTATATTCGGCAAGGTGTCGGACGGTGGTTTTAATCCTGGGGCAACAGTTCTTCTTAAGTTAATCCCAACAAGCGGGCCTCCGCGCGAGTGGCTGGCTGTCGTTGATCAGATCGATCCGATAAAACCAGGGACTGGGGATACCAGCATGATTGGAAAGTGCAATATCCATCTGATTGACCCGGTAACCCACTTGTCCAACCGTCCCATCTGGGGAGCTTATCGGGCCTGTTCAGTAGGTAATATGATTGGCGGTGCCTTGTCGATGGCTGCAGGTGGTGATGGTAAACCGACATTAAATGCAGTATTGACAGGACTCCCTACGGTTTATGTTGTTGAAGATTTTACCGATAACGGGGCACCATTCTTAAACCAGATTCCCTACGCTATAGCAACTGGACAAGCATTAGGGCAATGGTTGGGTGATATCGTAAATGAATTGGCGCTTCGGGCTGAGCTGGTTAGTAACTCAACAGATAATAAAACAGATAATTCGGTGACTCTTACATTGACGGATAAGAATCCTGATAGCACCCCGCTTTTAATGGCTACATTATCAACCAAAGTAGCAGAGAATAGCAGTGCTGATGATTCAGGGCGGTTATTCGTTGCCGCCATTGTGGGTCATGCAGGGGTTAAGCTACGTAATATAGATATAGATTCTATAGGCCAGTCGCGCAGTTTTGGTCCACTTGGTAGCATTGGGCGAACGTTGACGGGGCCTGAAATAACTATCGACGAAGCGGCTCGCCGTGTCTCTGCAAGCCTTGAAGGTGTTTATACCGAGATGCTTCAGGTATTGGCGATATCACGGCAGCCCGGTTTGCGTCCTGGGAGCTTGATCAATATAACATCGGAAAGTGAGCTTTCTAACTATAAATGGCAGGTCTCTGATGTGCATCATTTTTATATATCAGGCTTATATGATAATGAAGTGAAGTTGCTTCGTGGTGATACGTCATGGCATCCAGCTCCACCTAAAAGGCGAACACCCGTATTTGTGGGTGGTATTCTTGACAATGGTGGCGATCATTTGCATAGAAGTCCCGTTGAGCGTGATACTTTGGGTCGTGTCTTTGTTCGTTTCCCGTTCTCACCGACTGTTTCTTACGAGGAGAGGATAATAGGAATACTATCGGATACAAATGAAGATGGTGTGGTGACTTTAAGCGATTTCACTGAAAACCAAAAACAAGACTATATTGATAACGAGGATACTTGGGAGCAAAAAGTGTCAAAGTATGAGAATGGAGACTATGACCTTACTAGTTCCTTCTACGAGGGTTATGTAGCAGTAGAAGATGCTATAGAAGATGCTTTAGACAGAGATAAAACATTAACCAGAGACGCTGTAGAGAATGATCTCGAAGGAAGCATCTATAAAAGTAGAAATCCGGAGGAGAGGTTTTCTACTGTGGAGCTCACTGAATACAGAGCTTCTAAAGAGAAAATTAAAAAAAGAAATGAAGTATTGCAGTATAAAGGATATAAAGAGGCAAAAGTTTTGGATGCACAAGATGCGGATAAAGATAATTACTTGAGTGACAGAGATCAACTAGTATCAGATGATCTTCAAGCCTCATTAGGAGACGAAGATAAACGAAATTCACTAGTCACAAAATGGGAAGAAATAAGAGAAACACAGGAAGTAGAGACCAGAACCAATGAAGCATTAGAAACCGAAAAACAAAATTTGAATAACGTGATAAATAACGAAGATTCAACCGAAGAAGAAAAAATTACTGCGCAAACTTCATTGGAAGAAATTCTAGCCAGAGAATATGGTGTTCTTTTTGATGAAGATTACGAATCATACTTTGGTGTTGCAAATGATGAAATTGCTGTTGCTGCCATGGAAGATGCGAAACTGGAGACACAGCGGTGGCCACCCAGAATTCCATTAACAGTAATTGAGCCTATGGCAGGGAAAGGGCATGGATTTATCACATCTCATCGACAAGGGAATATTTGTCGAGTTGCAGTACATAATCCGCTATGGGCAGAGATAGTAGGTTTCCAATATCGCGCTACTCAAACTATTAATCCATATTTGATTGAATCTGAAGTCGGTATATTGATTGAACATCAAACTGACGCCAGCCATTGGTCAGGCATAGTATTCAACCGCATGGTTTCTAAGCGAGAAAGAACAGTCCGCTTAGGAGCTGGCGCGAACTATGCAAGGGAAGGAGAGGGAGGCAGTGGTTATTTTACTCATAGAGAAGATCAAGAGGACCAGAAAAAATGGTATTAAGTACTCGTAAGTTATTTTAATATAGTATAAAACCATAAAATCAAGTGCCTATCCTGAATATTTGGAATAAATTTATTTAGCAATTTTCTGGAGAACTATCTGAGAGTTCGTTTATTGTAAAAGTATTATAAATCAATAGGTGATCTCGTAAAATACCCCATTGATCTTGTTCTGCTCCTTATTAACGCCGATAATGAACTCGTGAAGTGTTGATATTAGTGGATATTATTTTCCGCACTGGAATACCAAGATAATCGCGGATGACTTATTGCGAGACCATCATAGATGATATTATTTGTGGCTTTCCCGTTTCTTCTTCTGAGCCTATCTTGATTGGATTTCCTTTTGAGCTATTTGTTCCGTATCGATAGAATAAGTTTTGTTTTCATATAGCAGAAGAAGTATAGAATAAGAGAGTGTCAGAAATTTTTTCTAAAGATCATTGTATTGTGCTTTCGTTGGCAATCTAGTGATCAGAATGCTTTGCTTGTGTCATTTCTCAAGCAGTTATTTGGATCGGATTTTACAAGTAGCATAAGAATCAGATACTATTAGCTAATGTCTTAATCCAGCGAAGTTGAGTAAATGATATTGGCCATCAAATAATCTTTGGATGATCTTGAGGTATTTATATCATGGATATACAGGGGCATAGCCGTAACTACCAAGCAAGATTGTATCCGTTCAGTACTTCTTCTAATGTGCCTTCGGAAGAGAATGGGTTAATGCTGACATCATTCACTATTGATGAAGAGCGAGGTGATGGATGGACGGGTGTCGTGACGCTTGTTGTTGCTTCAGCTGATCGCAGCACCGCTGTCACTCCTGAAGAGGTGTTCACATATGTGTTGGAAGAGGGTTTGTTGCCTGGTAAAGCAGTTTCGTTGTGTCTCGAATCCAACACTGGAGGAACGCTAGTCGCCGACCGTACGTGGCCGTCGATGATCACACATATAGAAACATTACCATGGAATTCTGGAGATGAACCAAGTGATCGAACTACCGGAATTGAAACCAAAGGTGCTATCTGCAAAATTAATATCTCTGATCCTCTAAGATATTTTTCGGATAGTCCAGTTTGGGGAGTATATAAGGGTGAAACCTTGAAGACGATTCTTAGAAGCTTGCTTTCATCAGTAGCTGGAGATGATGGAAGCGCTACAGATACAGCTACAGATACAGCTACAGCTACAGCTACAGCTACAGCTACAGCTACAGCTACAGATACAGATACAGATACAGATACAGATACAGATACAGCTACAGCTAGCTCTTTACCAACTATTGAGATTACAGAAAATGTACGTGCAGCTATAAGATCTATTCCATATGCTATAGCTGCTGGAGAAACTTTAAAGGAATGGATAGGGGCTGTTTTTGGTAGGCTCGGTGTACGTATTGAAGTACGAGGTAGTGTTGACAATGAAAGCAAACCACTCATAAATTTGATGCTAAGTGATGAGCCACCTCAGGTTGCTGTCCCTATTCAGTTGACAGCATCTAAAGAGGTAACATCAGATAGCATGTTTATGGAGGTAGTAAGTTTAAACTTCCGCCCGATAAGAGAACAACGTGGTGCAATAGTGGACAGTCCGTCCTTGGGCAGCACCCGGCGTATTGGTCCATCGGGGTCAGTTGAGATGTCATTTTATGGAGAGGAAATAAATGTTGATGAAGCTCGATACAGGAATCTCTTCAGCTATGAAAGAGATATGTCCGCCGCTGTTACTGTTAGTGGACATATGACTGACCCAAGGCCTTATCCAGGCCACGTAATAGAAATTGCCATGAGTGAGTATATTTTCGATGGGGCTGGCAGTGATTGGCAAGTGATCGATACTCATCATACGTTTAGCTCGAGTGGTTATAGAAACAGGGTGCTTCTTGAACAGAAAGATGTTGCTTGGCGTCCGCCAGTTCCGCCTTTATGGGGGCCGGTGATCGTATCGGGAAGAGTCAATGAGTACAGTGGAACAGGAGATGTAGGAAAGGTAGTAACTCGTGATCAGGAAGGGCGCATCCCGGTCAGGTTTTCTTCTAACAAAAATAACCTAACTCCACCAACGCTTAAATTAGCTTTAGTTGAACCGATGGCAGGCGGAAGCCATGGTTTTATTCCTCAACACCGAGAAGGGGATCTATGCCGGGTTTCAATTATAAATCCGTTGTTTGCGGAAATATTAGGTTTTTGTTATCGAGAAAACCAAGCTATTGCAAAAGATACACATGATGCTTCGGCAGGATTTGTCATACATCATGATAGCTCTTCTTCAGAATGGAAAGGTATTTTATTCCGTCCTTATAATCAAATAACAGAAAATGACAGTACCTTGTAAAGATTGGGGTGCATGACGATCACCGCAACAATAAAAATTTCAGCAGGTATGCTCTGATTGTATTTGAATAGCAAAGATAGCAGCTATGATATTTGCTGCAGTATCGATTTTTCAGATTAGGTCTGTTAAGCATAAGGTTTATTTCATAGTACCGTATCAGACTTCAGATGATACGTATCTGTCCATATATTTTTATAGATGCTTATGATATCGTATCGCCGTGTTTTGTACTCATAGAACACTTTCTTGCGTTGGTAAAGTAGTTTAATAACGGATAGCTAAAATATGCCTATTGGGAAAAGTTTGGTTTTTCCACAAGCGATTGCCCTGACTCATCGCCCTGTTGATGTTCCTGGCAGAGGTATGGTTCTTTGTGTATCGGCGTTCCTACCATTCAGATTATCGGATGGAGAGCCGATTAGCACAATGGATTGGTACACTATCCTCTCTGAACATGGTGGCGATAATGCAGTGCCAGATTCTATGTCGCCTTTGCCAGGTGCTGAAGTCGTAGTTGTTGGCAAGCTGCCTCCGGTCGTAGAGGAATATCGCAAAGCATCCATTCAATGTGGTTCGCTGGTGAAGAATTTCACTCTTTACGCAGATCCAGAAAATCCCAATGCGCCTATTATTGCAGATCCATCGGCTGCGGTATGGCATAAGGAGGATAACCCAGACGGTCGTGGGGGGCCTGACGATAAGCGTAAGCCATTAATTATCAGTGATGATGCTCCAGATGATCCGATATGGTTGGGTGTGACGCCGTATGATCATCCAGTGCGAATGCGCCGGATAGGGATCCCTGATGTGGCATCGGGGGTAGGTTGGCCAAGTAGTGCGGATCCATCGGTGTTATACGACACGCATAGCGCCTTCTGGTCAGTGAATGGTTTCCATCCAGGAGAGTTATTGGAAATTAAGGGGTTGTCTGAACACGACCAAAGCCTGCACCTACCGCGCTACCGCATAGTTTTCACCTCCAGATGCGTTAATAGAGATTGGGCTCTTGAGAGTTCGCGTATTCACTGTGTCATGCTGTTGCCATCACAGGATGCGGGCTCTGTTATTTGGCGCGCATCAATCCCTCTTGGGGACGATACTTTAGGCGAATCGGTTGTTATTCTTGTTGCCGCACTGGAGGATGCCGATGCGCCTATGAAAGAAGATGCCGCGGAGCATTGGGCAAGGATAGTGATGGAAAGATGGGAATTTCCTGATCGTGCGCTTGATGACAGACCATTATTGCCAGCTAAACTTGCCGCTGCTGTGGTGCTACCGCTGGCACTGGGTAGTGAAGCGAATGCAGAATTTGAACAACGACGACAAGACACTGAGGATTGGTTAAGAAACGAATACGATATACCAGAAGATAACCCATTTGAATCCGCCGCGCCGGATGAAGTTAGTTCACTTTCCGATAAAATTGGAGATATAGCTGGAGCGGATGGGGATGAATCTCCAAAAGTGCTTGATACAGCGGGCATGGGTGATATCGCAGACAAGGTGATTGGGCTTTCCAAGCGCCGGCACCTTGACGCAGGATTTGAAGAGCCAACTCCAGAGCAGCAGCGTGAATCAGTGGTGCGCGGATCAAGGCTTTCCCCAGAGATTAAGACACGTCTATTGAAGCCTTATAAAACTGAACGCGAGGTCGCACTCGCGCAGCAACTTGATGAACATGCATCAGGCAAGATGGATTCTAAAGATGTTCTTGAGAGTATCACTAAAGCTAGGATTATAAGCAATGATCCTCCTCTTTATTGGCCTGCCATGATTGAGGAGGAGGCGATTAAATTTGGCGATAAGGTGTTTGAGCATTTGTCAGAAGAAAACTTAGAACGTCACATTGACATATCAGCAGCAAAGGTAATTGGTGAGACAAGAGATGATGGTTCGTACGAACGCAACATATCCAGTCGTCGTTTAGATGGCATATTAGCAGAGGAATCAGAGTGGCGTAGGATCGAGTTCTCGAATTGCGAATTTATTGGATCGACTTTTGCTAAAGGGCAATTTGAGAATTGCCAATTTAACGACTGTATATTTCGAGAGACTAATTTATCGGAAGTTCTCTTGTCTAATAGTCTATTTGAGAATTGTACATTTAATGGGTTAAATTTAAGCGACCCTATGTGGCATGATTGCAAGTTTAATAATTGTGTTTTTGACGATGTCATTCTGTCAGAGAGTGCTATGTATAGGCTAGAATTCTCTGGTGGTCATTGGAAAGATGTGCAGATCTTGGACGGCACCATAGGACTCCTTAAAGTACATAAAAGCGATTGGCAAGATGTAATGTTTATGGGTGCCAGTCTACCCAATTGTGAATTTAAACAACTTTCAATGTTCAAAGTATGGGGAGCATCCAAAGGTATGCCGGGGAGTGTTTTTGAAGATGTAGAAGCAACGACTTGTGGCTTTTCAGCATGTTTTCATTTCGGCGAATCTCAATTTATACGCACTCGTTTTACTGAGACTGGTTTTTGCAATGCGATATTCAAAGGTTCTACTTTCACACCTGGATGCCAGTTCAGCGCCTGTGATATGGGGGGAGCTGTTTTTGTGGATGCAGAACTGACAGGCGTGAGGTTTATGCAATGTTTATTGCCTACAAGTGTTTGGTCGAATACTAAAGCAAGCGATGCGTGGTTTTTTGGCTCAATTGTGCGCGGAGTTGATTTTAAAGATACTGAACTTTCACGCGCAGTGTTTGCTGATGCCGATATTAGTGGGGCGAAATTCCTACCGGATAAAACAATAGGCACCGATTTTCGTGGGACAATTAATTCTTCGTAGTGACATTAATTCCTTCAGCGAGTTATCGTATATACTATACATAAAAAAGGAGAGAAGCTATGAGCGAGACACAAGAAACGCAAGAGACACAAGAAACGCAAGAGACACAAGAAACGCAAGAGCAAAAAGAGGCACAAGAGAGGTACGAGAAACTCTTTCGTAGCGAAGGTGTTATTTCAGACGCGGATCTGCGAATAGGTGTGACAAATAACCTCAGTCGCGTAGTACATGGTGATGACAGCATTGAGCTAACGGCTGACAAAATAATTCGTACTAGGTCTGATTATTCATTTAACCGCAATAGCCGGACCCGACATGTGCATGGGAATTACGAACAGGCTACGTATAGCAATGAAACCTATAATATGAATTATGCTGGGAGAGTAGAGGAACACGCAGAACAAGGCGTTTATATGATAGCCAAAGCTGATGTTAATTTGATTATGGCGGGAGCTTATATTAATACTGTAGTGGGTCCATTTACGCATGTGGGTTGTTGGACGGACCATTTGATATGGGGAGGGTGGATTGAAACAGATCTCGCGAGAGTCGAGGTCGCATCAGCAGCGCTAAGAGTGTATGTCGGTTTTTCTCATGTATCCGGCGCGCATATTTCTTGCATAGGTCGTTTTATGGATGATTATGGGCTACGTTCAATGAACACTGCATTTAGTGATGTCGAGGCTCAAAGTCAGTATGCGTTCTCTATCCAGCCTGGCGCAGGCATACTAATGCACAATTAGCGGTTTTGCTTGCAGGCGGCAATATTTTGTTAAATTATTCTTTGTTTTAAAATCAGATTCCCACCTATAATAATTAATTGATTCTAAGGAGGAATAGACATGACAGCTACAGTGACAGCTACAGTGACAGCTACAGAAACAGAGACGACAACTGACTTTCAAAAGCGGAGAGCGATACATAGGGATGCTCTAAATACTAAAAAAGACAATGGCTCTGCATCAGAGGAAGATCTCAAGGAACTGGCACTACTGGACGGGGAAACCGACAATCCAGAGCAGACTTTTGAATCAGATCATGCAGTGCCGTGGACACCGCTCTACGCAACATCAGGGCAGGATACCACAGTAGGGCAGGCAGTGGATACGTCACCGGAAGAGGAGGTATTTGGCGAAACAGATGAGTTGGATGCTATATTAGAGCTGGTTAATGTAGGATCTCATTATAAGGCTAATAAGGATAACTCGATTGATCTGAATTACAAAGAAGGTACGCCTTGGAGAGAAGGTTATGAATTGAATATCGTTGGACAAGGGGGGCTTTACGAAAAGGAAGATAATCAAGTCAACGTTATCAGAGGTACTTATTCCAGTCAGGTGAACGGTGACATTAATATTGAAGTCGCTCGCGATTATAAGATGCGTTCCGATTCTGCCGTGAGGAGCACCATCTCTCCCGCAGAGACGGCGGCAGAAGGAGAAAGCACCAGCAGTTCCGCAGAGAGCGTTCCCGGCATGGATAAGTTGATCGTCGAAGGAGAAGCCACTTACTATGCGTATACGCGCCTTTTGCAAGCACACAATGTACTTATCAATCGGGTTTGGACAGGGGCTATTAATCGCTTTACAGGGCAAGAAGGCGTCATTATTTCCGGTTCTTATACTCGTGTTCATGCGGGTCCGGTAGTATCAGTCGTCGTGGCACATACCGGTGATGTATACGGCGGGTCTCTAAAATTCTCAAGTTTCAGATGTTATATAGGCGCGTTTTCCTTCCATAGCTATGATGCGTGCTCTCGGGTAACAGGGGCTTACATAATGAGATGTAAGAGTTGGATCATGCCCCCTGGTAGCGTAGTAGATCACAAGCAACTTAAAACGCAGACAGTAAAGGGTAAGATGTTGAAGATGGTTGCTTCTCTATGCCCAATATTTGAGATTTTAGGTGGTCTTTTTATGATGCTTATGTCGATACCCGGGGGCATTTATGGGGGATCTAAGTGGGTGATGGGAAAAGTAAAAATCTATTTAGGTAAGTCGAGTTTTCATAGTGTACGGTTGAGTGAAGATTTGAGAACATAAAATGGTTTTGTTTTCATTATACTATATGGAGGTTCAGCTGATGATGGTCATGACATTTGGACAAGGAATGTCCTCGGGAACGCCTGATGTGTGTAAGTTACCTCCTTTTGCCATTCCAACGCCTTATCCTAACATAGCAAATAATGGAACGGTGGTTCCTACGTACTTCACAATCATGCTCAAATGCCAGCCAGAGTTAAATATCATGGCGCAGTATGCGGTTACCAGTGGCGATGAGCCGGGTGCAATGGGTGGCGTTGTCAGTCAAATGATCGTTGGCACGGCGCGACCACTGATGGGATCGATAGGTTATTTTGTCGGAGGTGGTCCAGTTTGGCGCTTGACGGCACCGACAATGCATAATCTGTCAAACGCACCTGGAAATACGGTTGCTCCAAGTCAGACTTTTAAAACCGTTTTGAGTTAATCCCACAAGGTGCCCTGCGGAGCTTGTCTATTGGGGGAAGAGTTATAAATCAATGAATTACGTTACAGGTAATCATGTCCCTTCCGCCAAACCCCATCCCGTTGATGGTTTTTCGAGGCCCCCACACGGAGTCGCTCTGTACAGCTTGGAATCCCCTGTCGCCTCGGAAGCGAGGTTGGCAGGTAGCTGTGAAGTATAAGGTGCTGCAAAAATCGAATCTGGAAGGCCGTTTTAGGTTCTTCTGATAGAGGCACTGGAAGTACTGTCAGATCGGCTTTTTTAAAGGCGGCGCGCCGGGTACTGGGGCTTGGATGGCGTGCTAATCACGTATCTCGCTTCAAAAGAACCGGTCGAATGCAGAAAGCCCACGTTGAACCGATGATTCATTGAAGGCTTACGGAATTAGCTGGTGTGGCGGCGGTTTTGTTTAGGGGCACCTCGAAATAGCTGGCAAAGCCAGTTTCCCGAGGTGTCTTTAATGTCGCTGGAGCAATGTCTTTTTCTGACGGGTTGACCTGCTTCGGACGTCAGGAAGCGCAAGTTTCCCGCCCGCCGCAAGCCAGCCTTTGCGCCTCATGTTGTACATAACGCAAGGCAAAATGCGCCCGCCCGCCCGCCGCAAGCCAATGCTTCGCCGCAGCCCCTCATTGGAGCCAACGCCGCCGAAAACCTGTAGTACGTACCCCCCCCCACAGACCGTACGAACAACAGCCCCCTAGCAAGGCTGGTGGTGCTCTTGGCAGGTCGCTAAGGGGCCTCACCGGTGGTGCTGAATTAGCTGATCCGGCAGACCGTTGGTGGCGGCTCGCGGGCTTTACTGATATAGCCTTCAGTCGTATAAATCGTTCGACTCGTAGTATCGCCAAGGAGCACGTGTAGTGCACCGACGTGTTGCATGTTGTGGGTGGTAGCATGTTGGGGCCGTTACTACTTGGCACATGAGCGTATACGTGTGCCCGCATCTGTACTGATTTTGCAGTCGTGATACTGCTGGGTTTCTGGGTCAACGGCGTGCCCCAATCCTTCTGGCGGCTGGCTGGCTTCCATGCGACCGCCATCGCCCGATTCATCAAGGAGACTGCGTTTTCTTCTTTGGTGACGCGCTGCGATGCTGTCGGCGGTAGAGACGCCCCATCCTCTTTGAGTGCTTTATCGTGCGATCAACAGGGCGGCTTTCATGAGCGATCAATGCGCGTTCGTAGTCGGTATAACGTTCGGAGCAGAGCGGTCCCTTCTCATTTGAGCCAAAGCCGTAAACACCGCTATCAGATGTTCTTGGCGAGGCGTCGGGGGCGTCAATTAAGATGTACGCCTATTTCCGGTATGTGCTCATGCGGCATATATTAAAATGGGGTTTTGGCATCGTTGCGATCTTCACTGTGGTCGCCTGTGGCGGCGGCAGTGCTATTGATCCCAGTGCTGATTCATCATTGGATTCAGGTGCTCCCCCCCCTGCCAGCGAGTCGCCTACCGACAGCGATGGAGCAACGCCGGACTCCAATACCGACAGCGATGGAGCAACGCCGGACTCCAATACCGACAGCGATGGAGCAACGCCGGATTCAGGTGCCAGCCCCCAGGTCAGCTTCCATGACGGTATTGATGGCGTAGCGTCAAGCTCTGACACCAGTGTTCGGGTGGGTATCCATGACACTGGTGTGGATATTAATCATCCCGTATTTGCTGATAGGGTGGCAACTTCTGGTGTAGAGCTACTTTACCCGACTACCTTACAACCTCCCAGTCCCTGCATGACAAGTTCATTGAACGATCTGTGCTTGTTTGTTAGATCGGCGACGTCGTCATATCTGATTGAGATACCAGCAGGCTGCATTGGTGCCAATGCCGATCGGCAGTTTTGTGCAAGAGAAATGCTGCTAGGCGTTGCGAATAATATCCCATTCTACAGCGACCAAACTTTGTATATCTATGACAGAAGCACCAATACCATATACCGGCTGCCTTCAGCGGCTGAAATGAGGCATGGCACTATCGTTGCGGCGCTGGTCGCGGAACACTCGGTTGGGACGACAAGATCCGCCACCATCGTGCCGCTCAGTATTAATGCTTCAGAAAACCAGCAAGCATCGGATGAAAGTATCACATTCCAGGATCTTCTGGATGTGGTTGACCACCGCAATATCGACATCCTCAATCGATCGATAGGGGTACGCCAAGATAGTGATTATGCTGACATAATCGCTGGGTTTGAGGGTGCAACCCAAGGCCACTGGCTGCGAGACTATTGGGAAGCTTTTGCGCAGTTGGAGGTCGCCACAAGTGACAAAGTGGTGCAAGTATGGGCGGCGGGAAATGAGAGCGCCAGCATCCCCAACCCGACCTCTATCTTGCCTTACTACTACGCAGTGCTGCGCGATCATTGGGTAGCCGTGGTTGCTACGGGATCGGATGGCAGTATTGCGCATTATTCAAATCGCTGCGGTGAACGCTCCGCCGCAGGCGTGTCTTGGGATCAAGCCGCGCACGGATTACACTATTGCATTGCAGCACTAGGTGATGCACGAGGCGTTGCAGTACCCAATGGTCAGACAGCCGCCAATGCGATAGGCACCTCTTTTGCCGCTCCACGGGTTACTGGCGCTATCGCGGCGGTTATGCTCAATGCCCGTAACCAGGTGCCCGCGGTTGAGGCCATGCAGCGCGTTAAACAGACGGCAGATCGCAGTGGTATCTATGCCGATACGGTCACCTATGGGGTTGGGTTGCTTGATCTGAATGCAGCACTTATCAGTGTTGGTGAGGTCTCTATGAGTGCTGCCAATGGCAAAAGTTCGCTGCTTGGCAACGCCATGCTCAGCACTCCTTCAGTTTATGGCGCGGCGGTGCTGTTAGGCTTGCAAAGCATCGAAATTGCCGCATTTGATGCTTTGAATTACCCGTTCTGGCATGACGCCTCGAGTAGGGTCAAAACCTCCAGCATCCGGCTTCCATCAGCATGGGAAGGATTGGGCCGCAAGCCGGTGCTTGAGCGTAGCGGGCTGTTGAAGAGCTTGCGTTGGTTCAGCTTAACCGATCAGCATGGCAGTGCATTGCGGATGGCGTTGAATCAACACACATTCGGGTTCTCAGCGGCCCCATTTGGTGCTGAGAAAAGCGCATGGTCTGGATTGCGGGTTGGTTTTGTCGCTGATAATGAAACCCACTATGGCGCGCGCGCGCGTGGCGCTTTCGCATCAAGAGTGCGTTCAGGCATGGTGTTCGCGGGCTTTGAACACAGTCTTGAAGGGCTGCCTCAATCCCCCTTGTCAGGTTGGTCATGGCACACTCGGCTGATGGTTGCCGTTGGCAAAGCGAACTATGCAGAAGGGGCGTTGTTTGAGGCCTCTGGCTCGCTGCTTTCATCTGCAGTGCTGGCGCTGGGGCATGTTGACGACAAGCACCGCACGCGCTTCCAGATTGAACAGCCACTGCGTGCCGAGAGCGGCGAAGGGGTGCTGCATTATGCTTATGGGCGTACCACCGACGGTACGCCTCTCTATCGCCAACATAGCTTCTCTCTGGTCCCTGATGCGCGCGCTTTCCACATCAGCTTGGGTCATGAACACACTATTGGCGAGGGACGTTTGACGGTTCAGTTGCTGCAGGTCCTGAATCGAGATCATGTCCGTGGCCAACACCACTCGCGTATCGCGGCGGGCTACCAATTGAACTGGTAACGTCTTAAGCCGCTCGCAGTGATATAAACCGTGCCTATAAGCCGCTTTAAAGTCCGCTTGCTAGAGGGCGTGGCGACAGTGCTTGCCGGCAGGTGTAACACGCAGCAGCAGAAGCTTCCCCAAAAAAATCACTTGTCAAAGCAGCAAGTGCAGCCCTGAAGGGCGAGCAGGTGATGGGTTTTGATGGTGCCCCCAGCCCGAATACCTTGAGAGTACCTCGAAAAACGGGGGGTGAGGGGGAAGGGGTATCCTCATCTGTATCGTAAGCTGTTGATTTATAATCATTTCCTCAATAGACATGCCCTTGATCAGAAATACAACGGCTTGAGTGGGTTTTGCCGAGACGTCAGCATCGCAGAGTGATTACTGCGATGCTGCGGGGTGCTTGGTATTCGGGATTTACTCGGAGCGCCAGACGAGGGTCGTTCAGACAAGCGGAAAAGCAGCGCATCTTGATCGAACGATCCAGAATGCACCTCGGGAGGGAGAGGCGGCGGCGGCATAACGCAAAAGCCGCCAAACGATGGAGTGAGGCGTGGAAAGCGGCGGTGGTGGGTGGGGTTACCGCTTACTGTATTGAGGGCGCTTACGAGCCTTGTGCAAGCCGACTTTCTTGCGTTCTTTCTCGCGGGCATCTCGCGTTACAAAGCCGGCGGTACGCAGTATCCGGCGCAGCGTTTCATCGTAGTTTATCAGCGCCCGCGTGATGCCGTGGCGAATCGCGCCCGCTTGGCTGCTGTTGCCACCCCCTCGTACGGTCGCGGTGATATCAAACTGATCCACCATCTCCACTGTTTCTAAGGGTTGAAGCACAATCATCCGGTTCGTCTCGCGGCAAAAATACTCATCCACCGGTTGACGGTTAACCAAAATACGTCCTCTACCACGACTCATAAATACGCGCGCCGCTGCAGTCTTGCGGCGCCCGGTAGCATAATAGGGATTAGACTCCATATGGCGCAAACTCCAAAATGAGGGGATGAAAACCAGCGAAGCGGCGGCGGATTTCAGCTAAGCCACTGGTTTTGAGTGGAGGCGCGTTGTGCATTTGTTGGTCACCGGCGTCTTCTTTCCGCCAAGGGAGGGGAATGTTATAGCGACAATGGCTGCGGTTGTTGGGCGCTATGTCGGTGCGTGTCGCCGGCATAGATGCGCAGCTTGCGCAGCATTTGTCGCCCCAGCGGCCCCTTGGGCATCATGCCCTTGATGGCATGTTCAAGGGAGCGCGTGGGCGCGGTTTCGAGCAAGCGGTTAAAGCTGATGGACTTGAGTCCACCAGGATAACCTGAGTGGCGATAATAGATTTTATCGGTCCGTTTGGCACCGCTGATAGTCACTTTTGCGGCATTGATAACGACTATATAATCGCCGGTATCAACATGCGGAGTGAATTCTGGTTTGTGCTTACCGCGTAAGCGAAACGCAATTTTCGAGGCCAAGCGGCCTAAAGGTTTGTCAGTCGCATCAACGACAAACCAATCATGGTCGATGTTTGTAGGTTTTGCACTAAACGTGCCCATCGGGTATTCTCCGAGCAAGAGGCAGTCGCCTGCGTGTTGGTAGTGTGGCGGTTATTATCGCTTTCCTTAGAGGGCGATGCAAGTCGTTCCATACTTGTAATCAAGATGCTTGATTGAACGCGCCCCCAAACTGTGCGTGGGAACTCCCCTTTCTCTCTGGGAGATGGCAGGGGCAATGGTTCTGACGGGGTGCCGTGCATTTTGTGTAGCCAAGCGCTCTGGGATAGCTTCGTTTATTGCTGCTGGCTGCAGTAAGGATTGGTTATACCCCCCTTCTTGCATCTTCAAGTAGCTTGGGGTTCCCATGAGTATATAATGGGAACCTCGAAAAACTGGGGGGTGGAGGGGATGGACGCGCTTACTTGTAACGTAAGTCGTTGATTTATAATCATTCACCCAATAGATAAGCCCTAATGCTGAGGTTCTACTTTCCCACTCTAATTTTATTGACTAAGGAGCTGATATGCGGGCGTTCAGCGAACTGACGGCGATCGCGGTGCCGCTTGATCGGGCCAATGTTGACACCGACTCTATTATTCCCAAGCAGTTTTTAAAATCCATAGAGAAAACCGGCTTTGGGGCGAATTTGTTTGATGCGTGGCGTTATCTGGATCACGGCGAACCCGGCGCGGACAATACTAAGCGACCGCTGAACCGCGCATTTGTGCTCAACCATGATGACTACCGCAATGCCGGCATATTGCTTGCGCGGAGCAATTTCGGTTGCGGTTCCAGCCGTGAACATGCGGTTTGGGCGTTATTGGATTATGGTATTCGCGTTGCCATCGCCCCAAGTTTTGGCGATATTTTCTATAACAACAGCTTCAACAACGGCTTGCTGGCGATCACCTTGCCCGAAGCGCAGGTGGACGCATTGTTTCGCCGTATCGCCGCCGCCCCTGGATTGCAGTTGCATGTTGACCTTGCGAGCCAAACGGTAGCCGTGGTGGGTGATAGCCGCGGCTATAATTTCGCCCTTGATGCGTCCCGTAAACACTGCTTGCAGCAGGGGCTGGATGAAATCGGGCGGACCTTGCAATACGCTGACGATATTCGCGCTTACGAGAACACCCGCCGCCGTCAGGCGGCGTGGCTGTTCGCCGCCGCGCCGCACCACGATTGAGCGGATGAACCAAGCCGCTGAGGGCAACACAACCGCTTTACGCCGCGGCTTCGATCACCGCTTACCCTTCAAAGTCGGGCCGGCAGGCGGCTTTCTTTGCCGCGTTGCGCTGCTGCTGCGCTCCTGCTTTTTCTCTGCGGTGGCGGTTATCTTGCGTCACGGCTGTTTGACCGCCCGCTCACGCGCATGCCACTACTGACATCGCCCTCGCAGCACACGCCGGTGATGCAGCAGTACCTGCGCATCAAGGCCGAGCACCGCGATGCGCTGTTGCTCTACCGCATGGGTGATTTCTACGAGCTGTTCTTCGACGATGCGCAGCAGGCCGCGGACTTGCTGGGCATTGCGCTCACCGCTCGCGGTCAGTCGGGAGGCAAACCGATCCCGATGGCGGGCGTGCCGGCGCATTCGGTCGAGTCGTACCTAGGGCGCCTGCTCAAGCAGGGCCAGAGCGTCGCCATCTGCGATCAAATCGGTGATCCCGCCAACAGCCGTGGTCCGGTTGAGCGCAAAGTTACCCGCGTCCTGACGCCGGGAACGCTGACGGATGACTCCTTGCTTGAAGATCACCGCCAAAATTTGTTGTGCGGCATTTATATCAGCACCGATGGCGTTGGTATGGCGTATCTGGAGTTGTCCAGCGGTCATTTCCATTGCACCACGCTTGGCGACGACAGCGCGCTGCTGGCCGAGCTGGAGCGCTTGCAGCCGGCTGAAGTAGTGATCGCGGAGGATGTGCCGCGCACGCACTGGCTCTGCCGGCGCGCTGGCGTACGGCGGCTGCCGACGTGGTATTTTGATTGCGAAAGCGGACGCCGCTTGTTACTTTCGCAATTTGGGCTCGCCGATCTGAGTTCACTGGAGCTTGAGCAGGCACCGTTGATGGTCGCCGCCGCGGGCTGCGTGCTGCGCTACGCGAAGCAAACCCAGTGTACTGAGATGCCTCACCTGCAGCCGCCGCAGATCCAACAATATGACGCCAACCTAGTGCTTGACGCGACGACCCGGCGCAATCTGGAGATCAGCACCAGTCTCTGCGGCAACCCGGCGCAAACCCTGACTGCTGTATTCGATCGCACTGCGACCGCGATGGGCTGTCGCGAGCTCAAGCGCTGGCTGACTCAACCGTTGCGCGATCGAGCGCGCATCCGCCGCCGTCAGCAGGCGATCAGCACCCTGATGCAAAGTGCGGACCTCGCCGCGCTGCAAGCAATCCTGAAGCAAATAGGCGATCTTGAGCGGGTTTTGTCGCGCATTGGGCTTGGCTCGGCGCGGGTGCGCGATCTGATGCATCTGCGGCGCTCGCTGACGCGGATCCCCGAGTTGCCGGCCACTCTTGCAAACTGTGATACCGCAGGGCTGGGTGGCTTATTGCGGGCGATCGACAATCACCCCGACCTGCTTTGCTTATTGCGTCAGGCGATCGCCGCCGAACCATCACTGCTGATCGCCGATGGCGGGGTGATCGCGAGTGGCTATGACGCCGATCTTGATGCGCTGCGGCGGCTCACCACCGACGGTGATCAATACCTCAATCAGTTGGAGCAGGAAGAGCGTGCGCGCAGCGGCATAGCCCACCTTAAGGTGGGTTACAACCGCGTGCACGGTTACTACATCGAGCTGCCGCGCAGCCAGGCGAGCAACGCGCCTACGGCATATATCCGCCGCCAAACGCTGAAGAGCACCGAGCGCTACACCACCGCTGATCTGAAACAATTTGAGGATCGCATCCTAAGCGCACGGGCGCGCTCCATGGAACGCGAAAAGCAACTGTACAACGCACTGCTGGCGCGCCTCCTGAAATACCTGCCGGGCCTGCAACGCTTGGTTGCGGCGTTGGCCAAGCTGGACGTGCTAGCGAACCTCGCCGAGCGCGCACAGAGCCTCAACCTTAGCCTGCCGGTGCTGACCGACGATCCGTGCATTCAGATCGAGGGCGGACGTCATCCAGTGGTGGATGCGCACCTTAGCAGCCCGTTTATCGCAAACGACGTGGTGTTGGATAACGAGCGCCGCATGTTGATCATCACCGGCCCCAACATGGGTGGCAAATCGACGCTGATGCGGCAGACGGCGCTGATCGTCCTGCTCGCCCATGTCGGCAGCTTTGTGCCCGCCAAGGCCGCTACGATCGGCGCTGTTGAGCGCATTTTCACGCGCATCGGCGGCGGTGACGACGTAGCCAGTGGGCGCTCGACGTTCATGGTAGAAATGAGCGAGATGGCGCATATTCTGCATCGCGCAGGTGCGCACAGCTTAGTGTTGATCGATGAGATCGGCAGGGGCACCAGCACCTACGATGGACTCGCCTTAGCGCTTGCCTGCGCCACCCATCTCGCCACCGTGAATCACGCTTTCACCTTATTTGCAACGCATTACTTTGAGCTGACGGGGCTCCCGGAGCAATACCCGACGATGCGCAACATCCACCTCGCGGCGCGCGAACACGAGGATAAAATCGTGTTCATGTATCGCGCTATGGAGGGGCCGGCGAGTCGCAGCTATGGCATCCAAGTAGCGCGCCTCGCGGGCGTGCCAGAGAGCGTTATCGCAAATGCGCAAGGGTTGCTGCAAAGCCTTGAGAGCAGCGACACCGGCACCGCTGTGGCACCGCGCACGGCGCCTGCATCCCCTTGCGCAAGCGCGCAGGTCAGCGCGGAACCAACGCCAAGCGCCCTGCGCCAGCGGCTGCAGGCGGTTGATCCGGACACGCTGACGCCGCGTGCGGCATTGGCGCTGATCTATGAACTGAAAGCCTTGGAGGCCGAATAATAGGCAGCCGTTGCCGCTCGGTGGCTGCCGCAGCAAACGGGCTTCCGCAGGCGGGTGCGGGTATGAACGGGCGTATGCTGCTAGGGGCGGCAACCAGTTTCAGTCAAGCACCTTAGCAACCGGCCGCCTTGAAAAAACAGCTTCGCTGGCTTTTCGAGGGGTTCTCATGGTGATTGGGTGAAGTATATATTAATCAATAGCTTATAAAATTTTTCATAGCTCCCCTTCCGCCAACCCCTGGTTCCATTTCAGAGTTTTCTGAAATTACCAATGGAGAAATAAACGATGTCGCTTAGTATCAATCGAGAGGTGTTTATTACCTGCGCGGTGACCGGCTCTGGCGATACCGCTGGACGTTCGCGCAAGGTGCCCGTAACGCCAGAGCAAATCGCCAACGATGCCATCGCGGCGGCGGCTGCCGGTGCCGCGATCGTCCATATCCACGTGCGTGATCCAGTAACCGGCGCGCCGACGCGCACCCCGTCGCTGTACCGGGAGGTGGTCGATCGCATCCGTGCCGATAGCACCGACGTGGTTATCAACTTGACCGCCGGCATGGGCGGCGATCTGACCTTCGGCTCTGCCGAGCAGCCGTTGCCGCCCGCCAATCACGGCACCGACATGGCCGGCGCGAGCGAGCGTCTGGCACACGTTGCCGACTGTCTGCCGGAGATCTGCACGTTGGATTGTGGAACGATGAACTTTGGCGAAGGCAGCTACATCATGGCCAACTCAACCGAGATGCTAAAAGCCATGGCGGTGCGGATCCGTGACCTTGGGGTGCGCCCCGAAATCGAGGCATTCGACACCGGGCACCTGTGGTTTGCCAAACACCTCAGAGAGCAGGGCCTGATTGACGATCCGGTGATGGTGCAACTGTGCATGGGGATCCGCTGGGGTGCCAGCGATGATATTCAGACGCTAATGGCGATGGTCAGCAACATGCCGCACGACTGGACCTTCTCGGCGTTTTCCATCGCCCGCAACCAGATCCCGTACGTTGCGTTGGCACCTTTGGTCGGCGGCAATGTACGCGTCGGTCTGGAGGACAACATCTGGCTGCGCAAAGGCGAGTTGGCGAGCAACCGCGACCTAGTCGAGCAGGCGATGAAAGTGCTGGACGGGATGCAGATCCGGGTACTCACTGCAGCTGAGGTGCGTGATCGGCTGAAGCTTTCAAAGCATTGATCGTTGCCTGCACGAGCCACCCTCTGACTGGCACCCTCATGTCTCACCCCCTGCCCCTGCCCCTGCTGCTGCTGCGTAGCGCCTGATGGCACCAACGCCTTCGCGCCTCAGCCGCTTGCTGCGACCGCGCTCGATCGCGGTGTTCGGCGGCTTGCCAGCCGAGCGGGTGATCGAGCAGTGCCATCGCTTCGGTTACAGCGGTGCCATCTGGTCGCTGCATCCGCGGCGTGCGGTGCTGCACGGCTACCGCTGTTACCGCGAGGTTGCCGACCTACCCAACGCCCCTGATGCGGCCTTTGTTGCGGTCAACCGTTACGCCAGCATCGCTGTCGTACGCGAACTCGCGGCGCACGGTGCCGGCGGGGCGGTCTGCTACGCCTCGGGTTTCCAGGAGGCAGAGGGCGAGGTTGGGGATGGCGCAGCGCTTAGCGAGGCGCTGCTGGCGGCGGCGGGAGAGATGCCGTTGATCGGGCCAAACTGCTATGGTTTTATCAACTGCCTCGACGCTGCCCCATTATGGCCCGACCTGCATGGCGCGGCGCTCAACAGCGACACGGGGGTGGCGCTGATCACCCAGTCATCGAACGTGGCGATCAACTTGTCGATGCAGCAGCGCGGTCTGCCGCTGGCGTATTTGTTCACGGTGGGCAATCAGTTGCAACTCGGCATGTCGGAGATCGGTGCCGGCTTGCTGGACGACGATCGCGTCACCGCGCTCGGGTTTTATATCGAGGGCCTGGACGACGCCAATGGTTTCGCCCGCATGGCCGATAAAGCACGCCGCTTAGGAAAAGCGGTGGTGGTCGTCAAAGCCGGTCGCTCAACGCAGGCGCGGCGGGCGTTGCAAACGCATACCGCATCGCTCGCCGGTAATGACGCCGCCAGCGATGCGTTTTTCGCCGCTTGCGGGGTGGCGCGGGTGGCTTCTCTGGAGGTGTTGCTGGAAACGCTGGCGCTGTTGCATCTGCAGGGGCCGCTGCACGGCGCAACGCTGTGTTCGATGAGCTGCTCGGGTGGCGAGGCGGCGCTGATCGCCGATGCGGCGGTGGGGCGTAAGGTGTACTTCCGCGCCCTTAGCGACACCGAAAAGATGCGCGTCAAAGCGACCCTGAGCGACATCGTAACCGTCGCCAATCCGCTCGACTACCACACCTTTATCTGGGGCGATAGCGAGCGCCTCTACCGTTGCTTTGCGGCGATGGTCGGCAACGGCTTTGACCTGTCATTGCTGGTGCTTGATTTTCCGCGCATCGATCGCTGCGATGATGCGGAATGGGAAGCCACGGTGGCCGCGCTGTTGCGCCTCGCGTGCGAGACCCGTGCGCGTCTCGCGGTTGTCTCAACGCTTGCCGAAAACATGCCCGAACAACGCGCCGAGGTGCTGCACCAACAGCGCATTGCAACGTTGTGCGGCTTAGATAGCGCGATCGCGGCGATCGACGCGGCATTTTGCATTGGCGCGGCTTGGGACGCGCTGGCAGCCGCTGGCGCGGTGCCCTGCGTCAGCCTGCTGCCGGCAACGCCAGACGTTAATGCAAACGCGCAAACCATAGACGAGCCCAGCGCCAAAGCGCTGTTGCGCGAGGCGGGGGTAGCGATCCCGTGCGGTCAGTTGATCTGCCAGCCAGCGGCGCTTGAGACACTGCATATGCCTTACCCGCTGGTGGCTAAGATCGTCGGCTCGGCGCACAAAAGCGATAGCCACGGGGTGCGCTTGAACCTACGCACAGCGCGGCAATTGCGCGGCGCGGTTGATGCGCTACTGGCGCTGTCGCCGCAGGTTTTAGTGGAAAAGATGGTAGAAGATGCGCTGGTTGAACTGGTGGTTGGCATCCAAGCCGATCCCGTGTACGGCCTAGTGATGACTCTCGGCAGCGGTGGCATCTTCGTCGAGTGGCTCAACGACAGCGCAACCGTGCTGCTGCCAGCGTCTCCAGAGGCGATCAGCCGTGCGCTCAAGCAACTGAAGCTGTACCCGCGGCTGGTGGGTGGGCGCGCTACCGCCGCTGCGGATCTGCGCGCGGCGATCGCCGCGATCGGCCGCATCAGTGAATTCGCTATCGCCCATGCGGCGCAGCTGATCGAGCTGGAGGTCAATCCGCTGCTGGTCAAACGCGAAGGCCACGGCGCTTACGCCGTCGATGTATTGCTGCGGCTCAAGGAAAACCCAGCGCTAGGTTGAGGATTAAACAACGTTTCAGATTCCAGAGAATCAAACGAAGCTATTCCAGAGTGTTGGGAAAGAACTTGGGCGGGAGCTGTGGTATAGCGACTGCGGGCAAGGCTCTGGGAATAACGATTATCTTCAAGTAGCATGAGTAATAAACTTAGGAGGCTAAGATGAGCGACAACATTCGCAGCCAACAACACGGCGGCGTACTTGAAGTGATCCTCGATCGCCCGAAGGCGAATGCCATTGACCTTAGTACCAGCCGTGAAATGGGGTTGCTGTTTCGCGCTTTTCGCGATGATCCGCAATTGCGCGTGGCGATCATCAGCGGGGCTGGAAGTAAGTTCTTCAGCGCCGGTTGGGATCTGAAAGCCGCTGCCGCCGGTGATCCGGTGGATGGCGATTACGGCGTTGGCGGTTTCGGCGGCTTGCAGGAATTGCGCGATCTGAACAAACCGGTGATCGCGGCGGTCAACGGCATCGCCTGCGGTGGTGGGTTTGAGCTGGCATTGTCGGCGGATCTGATCATCGCTGCCGAACACGCCCGCTTTGCGTTGCCGGAGATCCGCGCCGGTACGCTGGCCGATGCGGCGACTTGCAAGCTACCGAAGCGCATCCCTTACCACGTAGCGCTTGACCTGCTGTTGACCGGTCGCTGGATGGACGCTGCCGAAGCGCAGCGTTGCGGGCTGGTGCGCGAGGTCGTCGAAGCTTCGCAGTTGCTTGCCAGCGCACGCGCACTGGCGGTGCTGCTGGCGAACGGTCCGCCGCTGGTGTATGCGGCGATCAAGGAAGTCGCCCGTGCTGCCGAGGCGCAATCTTTCCAAGTGATGATGAACTGCATCCAGCGCCGCCAGTTGGCGACCGTCGATCGCCTCTACGACAGCGAAGATCAACGCGAGGGGGCGCGCGCTTTCGCCGAAAAGCGCGATCCCGTGTGGCGCGGGCGCTGACGCTGACGCATTCCCAGAGCCACTGCCCGCCACTATTCCAGAGCCTTACTACTGTCCTCGGCCCTGCACGGCGTCGAGGCGAGGGCGCAGGCTGTACTGGGTAGGGGTTTGGGGGAAGGGGGTACCGCGTTTATAGGGGTGCTAAACACGCCCTAACCCTTCCCCCAATACAAACGTCGTTACCCTCCTTAGACTCCTGAAAAAGCAAGCGCAGCTTGTTTTTTCAGGATTAAAAATATCAAAGATTCCAGAGCCTCGCCCGCCACTATTCCAGAGCCTTACTAGCATCCTCGGCCCTGCACGGCGTCGAGGCAAAAGCGCAGGCTGTACTGGGGTTAGGGGCTTGGGGGAAGGGAGTACCGCGTTTAGGGGTGCTAAACACGCCCTAACCCTTCCCCCAATACAAACGTCGTTACCCTCCTTAGACTCCTGAAAAAGCAAGCGTAGCTTGTTTTTCAGGATTAAAAATATCAAAGATCCCAGAGCCCCTGCCCACCACTATTCCAGAGCCTTACTAGCATCCTCGGCCCTGCACGGCGTCGAGGCGAGGTCGCAGGCGGTACTGGTAGGGGTTTGGGGGAAGGGGGTACCGCGTTTATAGGGGTGCTAAACACGTCCTAACCCTTCCCCCAATACACACGTCTTTTCTACAAACCTCCGCTCCTCGTTACCCTTAAAAAAAAGCCCCGGCCTTGCGGCCGGGGCTTTGGTGATCGTCAACCGCAACGCTGGCGTCAAGTGCCGGCAGCGTTCAGGCTTTGATCAGTTGAAACGCACGCGCGTTGCTACGTAGAACATATTGATATCGTCGGCTGCGACATTGGTATCGTCCACTGAATGGCGCTGGAAGCCGACAATGACGGTGGCACCGCTATCGCCAAGGGCGCGCGTACCGCCGACGCCATAGCCGTTGCTGCTGCAGTAGTTGCCTTTATCAGAGCATGCGGCATTCCAGATGTCTTTATTTGTACGGTAACTAAGAGCGACGGTGGTTTGTGGATCAACATCGTGCGCCAGCTTGGCGTACCAGCCGATTGTCTTGTTGCCGGTTCCCCGATCGCTTTGACCGTGCATCACATTGATGCTGGTACCCGCGGGGAACTTGAGCCCGCCAGAGGCCGCCCAGAAGGAAGCTGCACTGCCGCTATCCTGATAACCAAAACGCGCATCCCAACCTATGTTGCCGGGGGCTTCGCCACCGCCTTGTACCATCGCCGTCCACTTGTCGCGGTTGTGGGCACTGAACGTGAAATTAACCGGGGCAGCCCCTGCCGGGCTGTCGTATCTGAGGCCGTTGTCACGCCCGCCATCATACGAAGGGCAGACACCGAGGACTGAGATAGACGTGCCAGCGACCGCGGCAGTGACGGTGTTCGAAAAAGTGTTACCATTTACGCCAGTTACCAGTTCAGTCACCGCGTCCGCCTCCGTTCCCCCCACATCGGTGCTCCCACCCGCATCGCGGAACAGAGTGTTGGTGGCATGGTCGCAAGAGGCTTCAAGCGCCATCCAAGAGGCACCGCCCAAATCGCCGTAAGCAGCACCGTCATTGGCTTGGCTTGCCTGCCCTAAGGTCAGCTTACCAAAGCCGCCCGTCAGCGACATATTCATGTGGCGGATGGCTGGCGCAGTACTGCCGCCGCCATCGCCTTTAAATTGGGGAAAATCGCTGTAATGCTGAACTTCCCAATGGAAGCCGACTTTCATGCCATTGTCGATGTCATGAGCGCCTTTGAGCTCCAAGCGTGAATAGGTGAATCCGCCACCGCCAAACTGGTAATCTGACTGCTTGCCAGTATCAATAAGATACAGCGCTTGAGTGGTCTGCCCCGACAGGCTGTACTTGACAGCATGGGCGGCCATGGGTACCGCCAAGGCTGCCGCTACCGCGACTGCCAATGCTTTTTGTTTATTTACCATTATGAACGTGTCTCCAAAGACTGATAAAACGAATGCTGTAGAAGGATGGATGCTGCCAGTGCGCAGCGTCGGCAACGGGCAACTGCGGCAAAGTATACTGTTGTGGACAAAAAGATCAATTATTCAGCAAAAAAAACCACAAAAAACGGGTATTTTGCGCAGTTTGTTGCTATAAAACAACAAACCGCGCGATCAACGGCAACCCTCCGCACGTTGGCAGCACACAGCCCGGCTTTCCGGATGGCTTCCTGGGGCTTCAAGCAGCATGAGGGCCCTCCTCGAAAAAGAACGTCCCATTTCAGGTTTTTCCGAGGTTTCCCTTGGCTAATTCTGCGAGGATGCGCTCGGCGCTGGAGTGGTTGACGCCCGGGGTGTCATCGATGCCGAGGTAGCGCACTACCCCATCTTCAACGATCATCGCATAGCGTTGCGAGCGGATCCCTAAGCCGTGGGCGGTTAAATCCAGCGAAAGGCCAAGTGCTGCCGTGAACTCGGCGACTCCATCTGCCAGCATGTCGATCAGGGCGGCGTTGTGTGCTTTGCCCCAAGCGTCCATGACAAAAGCGTCATTCACCGATACGCAGCCGATGGCGTCAACCCCGTGCGCCAAGATGGGATCGGCTTGCGCGACAAAGCCCGGCAAATGGGCTGCCGAGCAGGTCGGCGTAAAGGCCCCGGGCAGCGCGAACAATACCACTGTGCGCCCGGCGCATAAGGCGTGCGTGTTAACTTCTTTGATTCCCTCGCTGCGCAGTTGGCGCAGGGTTGCTGTTGGCAGGCGATCGCCGGTTTTTATAGGCATTATTATTCTCCGATTAAGTAGGGGCCCGCTGGTGACCCGTGGGATAGATTCTAGAGCCCCTGCCCGAAGCCCTTCCAGAGCCCTTGCCCGAAGCCCTCGGCCCTGCACGGTGTCGAGGCGAGGGCGCAGGCGGTACTGGGGTTAGGGGTTTGGGGGAAGGGAGTACCGCGTTTAGGGATACTAAACACGCTCTAACCCTTCCCCCAATACAAACGTCGTTACCCTCCTTAGACTCCTGAAAAGCAAGCGTAGCTTGTTTTTCAGGATTAAAAATAGAAAATTCCAGAGCCCTTGCCCGAAGCCCTTCCAGAGCGCTGCCCTGCGCCCTCGGCCCTGCACGGCGTCGAGGCGAGGGCGCAGGCAGTACTGGGGTTAGGGGTTTGGGGGAAGGGAGTACCGCGTTTAGGGATACTAAACACGCCCTAACCCTTCCCCCAATACAAACGTCTGTACCCTCCTTAGACTCCTGAAAAGCAAGTGCAGCTTGTTTTTCAGGATTAAATAACGCTTCAGATTCCAGAGCCTTGCCCGCCACATTCCCAGAGCCCTGCCTAACCCGCGCCCTAGTTTGTTACAGGTGCGCGTCTTTGAGGTGCCCAAGGGAGGCCCGATCTCTGCCGAGAGTGGGCGTGCTGGCACCCAGTTCGCGGGCGTAGCGGTGGCCGGCAAAAATGGCGGCGGCGATCGGCCCGGGGGCGGCGCAGTCGCCGATGCGCGTAACGCTTAGGATCCCCGCGGCGGCGACCTCAGCCGCCTTGCTTTCAAGGGTGAGGAACAGGGAGTCGCACGGCTCGCGCGAGGTCACCGGCACCAGCGTGGCGCAGGCCAGGCGGGTTTCGCGTGCGCTGTAGATGCAGCGCAGCACGGCTTCATGCGGTGCCAGCGCGACCACCTGCTGCGCCAGCACAAGATTAATCCCAAGCGCGATCAGACGCGCCTGAATGCGGTGTTGCTCCAAGGTGCAGTGGGTATAGGGCGAGACTGTCGCGGCGCTGCTGACCAAGGTCACCGGATGCCCATGCAGGCGCAGCTTCTCGGCGATCACCGCGGCGATGTAAAAGTGGTCGTCGTCATAAACCACAAGCGGTGCGGCGTGCCCCGCGGCATCACGCATGATTTCATCGACCGTTACAACGCGGCGGCGATCCTGCCAGCCGGCGATGGGTTGCGGATTGGAGCGCCCGCAGCCGTTGCGTCGCCAAGTGGCACCGCTGGCGATGCAAACGTTTGCAAAGCCAAACGCGATGATCTGCGCGGCGGATAGCTCACTGTGCAGGTGCACGTCAACGTCCGGCAACTGGTGCAGTTGCTGGACGCGGTAATCCCGCACGCGCGCCCACTCGGCAAGGCCGGGCAGTTGACTCTCGCTGGTGATGCGCCCGCCCAAGGCGTCGCTCGCCTCGGCTAGGGTGACCGCATAGCCGCGCTGTCCCAGCGCGCGCGCGGCTTCGAGTCCCGCCGCTCCGCCGCCGACGATCAGCACCGTTTGATCGGCGTGGCGTACGGCGATCGATTCCGGGTGCCAACCGCGCCGCCATTCCTCGCCGCGCGTCGGGTTTTGCGTGCACTGCAGCGGGACTCCCTGTCCGTTCATGCCAATGCAGATGTTGCAGCCGATGCATTCGCGGATCGTATCCGCCGCACCGCGCTCGATTTTCTGGGGCAGGAATGGATCGGCGATCGCCGGGCGCGCCGCGCCGATCAGATCCAGTACCCCCCGTTGTAACTGCGCTACCATCGTGTCGGGGCTGGTGAAACGCCCGACGCCGACCACCGGCTTGCGGGTCAATTGCTTGACGAAGCGGACGTATTCTTCCTGTGCCCCTTCAGCAGCGAAACGCGAACTGCGCGCGTCAGCGGCAAAGTTGGCGATGTTCACGTCCCACAAATCGGGGACCTCGGCGAGCGCTTCAACCGCTGCCCGACCGTCGCCATCAACGCTGATCCCATCGTCGATATCCAGATTGTGCACCGCGAAGCGCAGCGCCACGGCGCAGCGATCGCCCACCGCCGCGTGGGTATCCTCCAACAATTCACGCAGCAGTCGGATGCGGTTAGTGAAACTCCCGCCGTATTCGTCGCTACGCTGATTGTAGACCGGCGACAGGAACTGTGACAGCAGGTAACCGTGAGCGGCATAGACATACACAATGTTGAAACCGGCATCGCGCGCGCGCAATGCTGCGGCGCGGTGCCAGCGGCGCAGTTGCTGAATATCGCGGCGGCTCATCGCCTGCGTCTGGAACCACGATTCCCAGGTCGGCATACTGCTCGCCGCCAGCGATGGCTCGCGCGTCAACAAATTGCCGTTGCTGAAACCGCCATACCACAGCTCGACCCCGGCCAACGCTCCGTGGCGCTGTACCCGCTCAACCATGTCGGCATGGATGCGTACGTCCTGTTCATCCCACAGGCTGCACATTGCATACGGTGCGTCATCCGAGGAGGGATGGATCGAGCAATACTCCGTGCACACCACCCCCCACCCCCCTTCGGCGTTGATCTCGCGCATGCGGTTGACGCTTTGGGGATACTGGTAGCCCATGCCAGTACAATGCGGCACTTGGTAAAAGCGGTTTTTGGTCGTAACCGGGCCGATTTTGAGGGGCTCAAAAAGGCGATCGTAACGGGGCTCTCGGGGCATGATGGACCTCGCATTGCAGTATCAGCACACCAGTAAAAAGCCAAGCGGTGCCTCGAAAAACTAAGCAAAGCTAAATTGTTCGAGGCACCCTGCGCGGCTCGTCTAGTGGGGGAAGGGTTATAAATCAACTCCTGTACGTTCTATGTGATCATGCCCCTTCCCCTTCCCCCAAACCCCACCCCGTTCAAGGTTTTTCGATGCCTCCTGAAATCCATTGCTATGGCGCACGGCGGCATCTTCAGGCGCTGATTGCTGCGCCAACTGTAGAGTCGGTTGCGGCACTGGATCGAAACCACTGGCACCCCACGGGTGGCAGCGCAGCAAGCGGCGCAGCGCAAGCCAGCAACCGCGCAGCGGCCCGTGGTGCAAGATGGCTTCCTCGGCATACGCCGCGCAACTTGGCGCAAAACGGCAGCTCATCGGCAGCAGTGGTGACAGCAGCAGGCGGTAGCCACGGATGAGACCGCGCAACACCAAGCCGACAGCGTTGCGGCAGGTGCTGATGGGTGCGCCAAGGAAGCGGCGCTTAGGTATTGGTGAATCCATGCGGCTTCGGGCGAGGCTCTGGAAGGGTGAAGGGCGAGGCTCTGGGATGACTTCGGGCGGGGCTCTGGGATCTTTGATATTTTTAATCCTGAAAAACAAGCTGCGCTTGCTTTTCAGGAGAATAAGGAGGGTAACGACGTTTGTATTGGGGGAAGGGTTAGGGCGTGTTTAACCTACCTAAACGCGGTACTCCCTTCCCCCAAGCCCCTAACCCCAGTACAGCCTTCGCTTTTGCCTTAGCGTCGTGCAGGGCCGAGGGTTTCGGGTAAGGCTCTGGGAGGGTGAAGGGCAAGGCTCTGGCATCTTTGATATTTTCAATCCTGATAATATCAGGAGAATAAGGAGGGTAACGACGTTTGTATTGGGGGAAGGGTTAGGGCGTGTTTAACCTACCTAAACGCGGTACTCCCTTCCCCCAAGCCCCTAACCCCAGTACAGCCTTCGCTTTTGCCTTAGCGTCGTGCAGGGCCGAGGGCTTCGGGTAAGGCTCTGGAAGGGTGAAGGGCAAGGCTCTGGAATCTTTGATATTTTTAATCCTGATAATATCAGGAGAATAAGGAGGGTAAAGACGTTTGTATTGGGGGAAGCCTGCTATTGGCAATGCGCCGATGTATCGGAGAAGAAGAACCCTCCAGCGGTAATTTCATGGTGCCGCTGACCGGTCTATGCCGGTCAGCGAACGATGCGCCGTTAGGTGCTCCTTATTAAAAATTAAAAAACACAGGCGTGTTTAACCTACCTAAACGCGGTACTCCCTTCCCCCAAGCCCCTAACCCCAGTACAGCCTTCGCTTTTGCCTTAGCGTCGTGCAGGGCCGAGGGCTTCGGGTAAGGCTCTGGAAGGGTGAAGGGCAAGGCTCTGGAATTTGGAGCAATGACCTTTCCAGCGATTATTTCATGGTGCCGCTGAGCGGTCTTCGCCGCTCCTTATTAAAATTAAAAACGATCTGCAATGATTGGCGGAGCGGACGGGATTCGAACCCGCGACCTCCGGCGTGACAGGCCGGCATTCTAACCAGCTGAACTACCGCTCCGAAAGCATTGGCACCGGATTGCATACGCATCAGCGGGGCCTGGTTTGCTGTTATCGCAGTGTGTATCAATGGTGAAAATCTGCGTCTTAGGTCAGCGACCGATGGGTGGCGCTGTGTGGTGGGTGCTGAGGGATTTGAACCCCCGACCTTCGCCTTGTAAGGGCGACGCTCTTCCAACTGAGCTAAGCACCCTGTCTGACTCGTATGGCATCAGGCGTTGCTGCGCTGGCGGGTACCTCAAAAAACTGCGCGATGCCAACTTTTCGAGATACCGTCTATTTTGGAAATGCCCTTTCGAACCGCCATTTCATGGTGTCGCTTCGCGGATCGAGAGGTCAGCAACCGCCGCGCCGCCGGCGCTCCTCATTAAAAATTAACACGGTACCTTCCCTCAAACCCCCATCCCATCTCGTCCCATTCAAGGTTTTTCGAAGTTCCTCGGTGCCATATTGGTATGATTAATTATGACTGTCAAGCGGGATTTTGCACTGACAGCTACCCTAAGCCGCTGGAAAACACCCTCGCTGCAGTGTATATTAGTGCCGCTGCGTTGCAGTGTAGGGAGAGCTGTGGGTTGTTTTAGTGGGCCTGTTTTGATGCTTAGCGCGCAAGCGGGTACGCTTGACTATGCTTTGCAAGAGCTCTCTTAGGAGATGAGAGTGAGGGACACTCCTAATTAACAATAAAACGATGCTCCTTCCTCCAAACCTCTATCCCATTTCAGGTTTTTTCGCGGTTCCCATCGGTTGTTTCACATTTCAGGACAATGATCCGGATGCGCTTTGCTTCCTCAATGAACCCCCTCCATAAGCACGCAAAACAGGGCGGCTGGCGTTGCGCGTTGTGGACGTTGCTGGCGCTTGTGCTGTCGGTGCGTTTGGTGCTGGCCGCCAGCTATCCGCTGCAACGCAGCGGGTTGCCGACGCTGGCACCGATGCTGGAAGCGGTAACGCCGGCGGTGGTCAATGTCTCAGTCTATGCCAGCGCCGCCGTGACGGAGTACGCGAATCCGCTGCTGCGCGATCCGTTCTTCCGCCGCTTCTTCAATCTGCCCGATGAAGGGCGCCGCCCGCCATCGGAGAGTGTCGGCTCAGGCGTCATTGTGGATGCGCTCAAGGGGTATATTCTGACCAATCACCATGTACTTGAACGCGCCGAGCGAGTGGTCGTAACGCTCAAGGATCAGCGCCGCTTTGAAGCGCGCGTATTGGGCAGTGACCAGGGCACTGACATAGCGGTATTGCAGATCGACGCGGAGGGATTGACGGCATTGGCGATCGGCCACAGCAAGATGTTGCGCGTGGGGGATTTCGTGGTTGCCATTGGCAATCCCTTTGGCCTAGGGCAGACGGTGACCTCTGGTATCGTCAGCGCGCTCGGACGCAGCGGCTTGATCTTCGAGGGTTATGAGGATTTCATTCAGACCGACGCATCGATCAACCCGGGTAATTCGGGCGGCGCTCTGGTGGCACTGGATGGGACACTGGTTGGCATCAATACCGCGATTATCGCTCCCGGTGGTGGCAATGTCGGGATTGGCTTTGCGGTGCCGATGCACATTGCAACAGCAATCCGCGATCAGATCGTCCAATACGGCAAAGTTCAGCGCGGACGGATCGGCGTCATGTTGCAGAATTTAAACGCTGAGTTGGCTGAGGGTTTACAGCTTGAGTTGCAGTCCGGGGCGCTGATCGCCAGCGTTATTGATGGCTCCGCCGCGGCGCGTGCGGGATTGCAGGTTGGCGATGTGATCACCGCTGTTGATGGCGAACCCGTCGCCAGTGCTTCCGATCTGCGCCGCAGCATCGGACTGGTGCGCGCCGGCAATACGGTGCGCTTGACTTATGTGCGCACGAAACAGCAGTATGTGGTTAGCGTCGAACTCGCCGCGCCACAGTTGCGCAGCTATGCCGCTTTCCACCCCAAGCTCGAAGGCGCGCTGATGCGCGACCTTGAGCGGGGCGATCGCTATTACAATAGTTTCGAGGGGGTGTTGGTCGCCGAGGTTGGCAGCAGCAGTCCGGCGTACCACAGCGGGTTGCGCGACGGCGACCTAATCGCTTTCATCAATCGGCGTCGGGTACGCAACCTAGAGGATGCCGGGGTGCTGTTTGAGCACGCCGACCAAGTGATTGAATTCATGCTGTTGCGTGATGGTGCTCGGCTGCGCTTGCGGCTTGACTGACGGCGTACCCAAAAAACAAATCTGGGGGCAGTTTCAAGCAGCGCCGCTGTGTTTCTGTGAATGCCCTGAAATGGCTCATAAAGTGACTGAGGGGCCTGTCTATTGGGGGAAGGGTTATCAATCAACGGCTTACCGTTACAGATCATCATATCCCTTCCCCCAAACCTCTATCCCTTTGATATTTTCCGATGTCCCTTGAGGATGTGAAACGTGTTGTTGCTTGAATGCCCGTGGTGCGGTGCGCGTAACGAGGATGAATTCAACTATGGCGGCGAGGCGCATATCGTGCGCCCCGAGGCACCGCATACACTGACCGATGAACAGTGGGCGAATTATCTGTTCATGCGCGCCAATACGTGCGGCAAACACTGTGAACGCTGGGTGCATACCCACGGTTGCAGGCGTTGGTTTAATGTGGCGCGCGATACGCTTAGCCATCAGATCCTGACGGTGTATCGCATCGGCGATCCGCCGCCGTAATAGCAACTGCTTGGCGTTGCAGCCAGCACTGCCGACTGACGCGGCAGATTTTCTTGCTTATCAGCTGCGGGGCTGTAGCAGGCTTATGATGAGATTAGCGGCTGCGGGCGGTGCCTCTGGTGATCTTTATTTATCCTCAAACAGCCAAGCACCGCTTGGTATAGCCCTCCCCCTCCCCCTTACGCCGTTGTTGACCTTTGGATAAATTGATATGAATGACTACAAAATAGCGAATATTGGCTTGGCCGATTGGGGACGCAAGGAGATCGCCATCGCAGAGACTGAAATGCCGGGGCTGATGGCGCTACAGCAACAATACCGCGAGTCGCAGCCGCTTGCCGGAGCGCGTATCGCCGGTTGCCTGCACATGACGATCCAGACGGCAGTGCTGATTAAGACACTGATCGCCTTGGGTGCCGAGGTGCGCTGGAGTTCGTGCAATATCTTCTCCACTCAGGATCAGGCCGCCGCCGCGGTTGCCGCCGCCGGCGTCCCGGTGTTCGCTTGGAAAGGGGAGAGCGATGACGAGTTCTGGTGGTGCATTGAACAGACGATCATCGGCCCTGACGGATGGAGGCCGAATTTGCTACTTGACGATGGCGGTGATTTGACGGCGGTGATGCACCAGCAACACGCGGCGTTGTTGCAACAGGTGCGCGGCTTGTCAGAGGAGACCACCACCGGCGTGCATCGCCTGTATGAAATGGCGCGCAAAGGTGCCTTGGCGGTGCCTGCGATCAATGTCAACGATTCGGTTACTAAATCGAAGTTCGATAACTTCTACGGTTGCCGCGAGAGTCTGGTGGATGGAATCAAGCGTGCGACCGATGTGATGATCGCCGGTAAATTGGCCGTGGTGTGCGGCTATGGCGATGTTGGCAAGGGGTCGGCGCGCAGCCTGCGGGCGCAGGGCGCACGTGTGGCGATCACCGAGATCGATCCGATCTGCGCGTTGCAAGCGGCGATGGAGGGCTACGAAGTGCGCACTGTGGACGAAGTCGTGGCGGGCGCTGATATCTTCGTTACCGCGACCGGCAATATCGATGTGTTGACCCTCGCCCACCTGCGGCGCATGAAGGATCGCGCGATCGTTTGCAACATTGGGCACTTTGACTCCGAGATCCAGATCAGCGCGCTGCGCAACTATCCTTGGCACCGCGTCAAGGATCAAGTCGATGAAGTCGAATTCCCAGACGGTAAGCGCATCATCGTACTCGCTGAGGGGCGTTTGGTGAACCTAGGTTGCGCTACCGGTCATCCCAGCTTCGTCATGAGCGCCTCGTTCACCAATCAGGTACTGGCGCAGATCGAGCTGTGGCAACATACTGCGAAATACCAGCGCCAGGTGTACATGCTGCCTAAAGCGCTGGATGAAATGGTGGCATCGCTGCACCTTGAAAAGCTCGGCGTGAGCCTGACGGTGCTGACCGAAGCCCAAGCGGAATACATCAACGTAGCGGCTAAGGGCCCCTTCAAGCCGGAATACTACCGCTATTGAGCGGCGCCAACACGAAGCCAGTAAGACATGATTCCAGCACGCCTAAATTCGATCGTTCCAGAAAATATCCTGAATGGAACAATCAGGCTGGTTATTGTGGCAACTGTATTGTGGGTTCTATATGCAAGCTACTAAACAGTTTTCACCGGGCCGTATGCCAACCTTCAAAAATTATGTGGCGACCGTGTAATTGAGTATAGCTCCGAAACTCAAAAACTCGCCGAGGCCGGTTGCCAAACTACAGAAAGAATCATTGGAAGCGACAGTGTATCGGGCATAAAAAAATCTGTATGGTTGAAATGGATAGCGTTTATATTTCTAATTCCCGTGGCTGTGGTAATCGCCTGCTTTGCAGGACTAATAGGCGGTTTTTGGATAAAAGAAGGTTTTAAAAAAGGTTAATCGAATTTTGAACCGTAGGGGGTGCACTTGGGCTAACAAGCGACTGTTTGGTGACCGAGTTACTTCGAGGAACCTAATATGGAGTTTGAGTGGGATCCGAAGAAGGAGAAGGTCAACCAAAGGAAGCACGGTGTTTCCTTTACCGAAGCGAGCACCGATTTTTGAGTATGGGGCGAGCATCAAGCGGACACTTACTTGTGGTATCCTACACAGAGCGTGAGGAAAATCGCATTCGAATTATCAGCGCAAGAAAAGCAACTAAGATGGAGGTAAAACACTATGAACAAGAAAACAAATGCTGATGACATGAGGGCGGAATACGACTTTTCCGGCGGGGTGCGCGGCAAGCATCACGAGGCTTACCAGCGCGGCACAAACGTAGTGCTTCTGGAACCCGATGTGGCGCGCGTTTTCCGTGATTCGATGGCCGTTAACCGGGCCTTACGTATGCTGATCGATTTGGCAGATGATGAAGTTCAGAGAAACCGAACCCGCATCCCCAGTGAGGGCGGTTGATGCAGTTGTTAAGTGCTGAATCACCTTCTCCGTAGTTAATGTGATTCTCCATAGTTAACTTAAAAAGCACTCTGTCTGTTGTTGCTTGATGTCGGTACGTTTTGGCGTGTTCGACATTTCTGCTACCTGTTCCCCTATCCATGACCACTGGTTTACTCTACGACGAGCGTTTTCTGCTGCACGATACCGGGCGGCGGCATCCGGAATGCAAAGAGCGCCTGACCGCGACCATCGCGCACCTGCGTCAGCAGCCGTGGTTTTCCACGTTGCCGTTGTACGAAGGTGCCGACATCGAGCAGGTGTGGCTGCAAACGGTGCACGATGATGCGTATATCGCACGTACTGCCGCTGCTTGCGCTGCTAATTATGCGTTTCTTGATAGCGCCGATGTGGGGATCTCGGCGCAATCCGCCAGTGTTGCGCGGTTGGCGGTCGGCGGCGCGCTGGCGCTTGCGGACGCCATGGTCGCGGGGACGATCGACAATGCGTTTGCGCTGTGCCGTCCGCCGGGGCACCATGCCGAGCGCGATCACGCGATGGGGTTTTGCCTGTTTAATAACGTTGCGCTGCTGGCGCGCTACTTGCAGCGGCAGCATGGCCTAGATAAGATCCTGATCCTAGACTTTGACGTGCACCACGGTAACGGCACGCAGCACGCATTTGAGGAAGACCCATCTGTATTTTATATCAGCACGCATCAATACCCGTATTACCCCGGCACTGGCGCTGTCTCCGAAACCGGTTATGGGCGCGGCGCGGGGGCGACACTCAATTGCCCGATGCCGGCAGAAGCCGACGACGCCCTCTATCAGGCGGCGTTCCACGAGCGGATACTGCCGGCGATCGCGCGCTTTGCCCCCGAGGCGGTGATCTTATCCGCTGGTTTTGACGCCCATCGCGCGGATCCGTTGGGCGGGATCAATTTGAGCAACGAGGGTTTCCGCTGGATGACCCAGCGCATGATGGAAGTCGCTGACCAATACGCGCAGGGGCGCTTGCTGTCGCTGCTGGAGGGGGGGTACAACATTGAGGTATTGCCTCACTGCGTGGCGGCGCACATCCAACAATTGATGCAGGCCTGATGGTATCGCGAAGGGGCGGTAAAAGCAGTGAGCGCAAAGCCGGTCGCAGCCCGAGCGTTACCCAATCCCCACTCCCCGATGTGCCAAGCTGAGCTTCTCGGTGCTTCCCTCCACTGCTATTGAAGCCGATCCCCTGCGCCGCCGCAGTGCAGATCTGCGCGAGGCGCTGCGTGCCGCCATCATCGGACAGCACACACTGATTGACCGCTTGCTGATAGCGCTGCTGTGCGATGGCCATTTGCTGGTCGAGGGCGCTCCCGGGCTGGCTAAAACGCGCTCGATAAAAACCTTGGCGCAGCATATCCAATGCAGCTTCCACCGCGTGCAGTTCACGCCGGATCTGTTGCCGGCGGATCTGACGGGCACCGAGGTTTATCGGCCCCAGGACGGGAGCTTCAGCTTTCAGCGCGGCCCGTTATTTCATCACTTGGTACTAGCCGACGAAATCAACCGTGCGCCGGCGAAGGTGCAATCGGCGTTGCTTGAGGCGATGGCTGAACGCCAGGTAACCGTCGGTCGGTATACGTACCCGCTGCCGCCACTGTTTCTGGTGATGGCGACGCAAAACCCGATCGAGCAGGAGGGCACTTACCCGCTACCGGAAGCGCAGTTGGATCGCTTCTTGCTGTATGTGCGGATTGGTTACCCCGAGGCCAGCGCCGAGCATCAGATCCTGCAGTTGGCGCGTGCCGAAGCTGCGGCAGCCGCGGCCGCGGCACATCACACCCCAGACATCCTAGGCACCCCAAGTACCCCAGACACCCCAGACACCCCAGACACCCCAGACACTACCGCCGTTGCTCCACCCGCCGTGGTGCCGCTTGACGCCGCGACCATTTTTGCCGCACGCAGCCAAGTGTTGCAGGTGCATCTGGCGGCGCAGTTGCAAGCCTATCTGGTCGAGTTGATTATGGCCACCCGCAACCCTGCTGCCTATGGTCAGGAACTCGCTGCGTGGGTTGCTTTCGGCGCAAGTCCGAGGGGTACCATCGGACTCGATCGTGCGGCGCGCGCCCATGCCTGGTTGGCCGGGCGCGATTTCACCACCCCCGAGGATGTGCAGGCGGTTGCATTGGAGGTGCTGCGTCACCGCGTATTGATACACTTTGAAGCCGAGGCGGATGGCATTGACAGCGATCGCTTTATCAATACGCTGCTGGAGCGCGTACCGGCACCGTAGCCGTCATGAAGGCCATGAGCAGCGGTGGTGCCGCCGCACCGCAAGCGTTATTGCGCGGCGTCAGCTTCAGCGCCGCGCAATTGGTGCGGTTGCGCGCTTATGCCAATGCGCTGGGCTTCACGCAGCGCCGGCAGACGCGTGCCGCCAACCCCATCGGGCGTCATCACAACCGTGGGCGCGGCATGGATTACGTCGAATCACGCCTCTATTGTCATGGCGATGAAGTGCGTCATATCGATTGGCGTGCGAGCGCACGCCGCGCTACCTTGCATACCAAACTGTACACTGAAGAGCGCGGCCAGGTGGCGTGGTTGTTGATCGATTTTCACGCCGCGATGCGCTTCGGTACGCGTACCGCGTTCAAGTCGGTAAGTGCCGCTGAGGCGGCGACGCTGATCGGTTGGGCGACGGTGGCCGTAGGTGATCGCATTGGCGCGGTGATGGTCGCTGAGCAGCAGCAACGCGAGTTGCGCCCGGTCGCGGGCAATCGCGGCATGAGCGCTGTTATCCAGGCGCTGGTTGCAGTTGGCGGCCAAGCACCTGATGAACGCCAACTGCCGGCAACCGTCATCGGGCTGAGTGCGCTGCTGCAATGCGCTCGCCGCGTGGTTTCCAGCAGCACACAGGTGTACGTCATCGGCGACTTCAGTCGCTGCGCTGAAGGCGAACAACGTGAGTTACGGCGGTTGCGGCAAAGCGCCAATGTGACGTGTATCTGGGTTTATGATACTCTTGAAGCGGAGCCGCCGGCTGCTGACCGCTACGCGATATCAGATGGCGTTGCGGTCGCGCTGCTGGACACTACCCATGCGGCTACGCGCGAGCGTATGCGCCAGCATTTTCTACAGGCGGCGCAACGCATGCACGTGTTCTGTACGCGCAGCGCGATAGGCTTGATCATGCTGCGCAGCGGTGATAGCGTGATCGCCCAACTGAGGCATCGTTTCATGCGCCGTAAATAAAGCCCACCAGCGTTTTTGTCTTGTCCCAATCCCGCCAGCATGTCAGCCGCTGCTCCCATTGATGCGCCGCCAGCAGCCCCCGTGTCGCCCCCGTTGTCACTGGATGCGTTGCGCGATATCCACTTGCCACCACCGCCGGGTTGGTGGCCGCCGGCTTGGGGTTGGTGGGTGCTGTTGCTGGGCTTGATTCTCTGCGCACTGCTCTGCGGCCTGTGGTTGTATCGGCGCTATCACCGCTATCGTCGCCAGGCACCGTTGCGCGCTGCAATTGCTACGCTGCGTGCGCTGCGCTACGCCCAGCAACCACCACGGCAGCCAATGGATGCAACCAGCGTAGTGCGCGAGGTATCGGCGCTGTTGCGCCAGTCAGCCTTGTACTGTCACCCTGACAGCGCTATCGCCGGGCTCACCGGCGAGCAATGGTGCACCTACCTCAACGCCCATGCCGGCGGCGCGCTGCAGTTCACCGCTTTGCAGTGCCATGACCTGCTGTACGTGCCCTATGGCGGCAGCCCAACGAGCGATACGGCAGCGCTGCTGCTGACCGCCGAGCGTTGGATCAAGGCGCAGTTCTGATGCCTAGCCAACCCCTGTGCTCGCGCTTGTCGCCGCTATCAGCGGTTATCGGCGCTGCTATGTTGTTGCAAAGCAGTGCTGCGCTGCCAGCGTTTGGCGTGCTCGAGCAGCCAGGCGCGGTTACCGCCCTCTTTGCTCCCATCGCACCCGCTGCGCTTATTGCGCACCGCCCAGCGCAACAACTGGCGCAGAGCCAGACTGCCCGCACGGCGCGTGCCCGCAGCCGGCTTGAGCGTAACCCGGTGCAGCAGGGGGAGTCGTTGCGGCTGGTGATCGAAGTTGCCGCCACCAATATCCGTCGCGGCCCGGATCTGTCACTGCTGGAGCGCGATTTTGAGGTGCTTTCATCAGCGACCAACACCACCCTCAATTTTATCGGCGGCAAGCAACAGGCCAGCACACAATGGCTCATCGAGTTATTGCCAAAGCGCAGCGGAGTGCTGCAGATCCCGGTATTTACCATCGATAAGCTGCGTACAAAGGCGCTGACATTGCGGGTATTGAAGGCCCAATCAGTCCCGCTCAAGGGGCGTGATATATTCCTTGAGGTCAGCGTTTCTCCAGCCGAGGGTTATGTCCAGCAGCAACGCATCTATACGGTGCGCTTGTATCATGGCGTCAACATCATTGAAGGGAACCTCAGCGAGCCGGCGGCTGATGGCTTGGAGGTGCGGCGCCTGGGCGGCGATCGCAGCTACCGTAAATTGGTCAACGGTCGCCGCTACGGGGTGATCGAGCGCCAGTACGCGATATTTCCCCAGCAAAGCGGTAGTTTCACCATCCAGCCGCTGGTGTTCCAAGGGCGCGTGAGCGCCGCCGACCAACAGCGATCGACGCTTAATCTGTTGCTGCGGCGAGGACGTACCCATAAGCTTGAGGGAGCGCCCAAAGCCCTTAGCGCGGTGCCGCCGCCGCAGGCCTTCACGGGTGCTGATTGGCTACCGGCGCGGGCCCTGTCGCTGCACGATTCTTGGGATGAAGCCTCCCCATCCATGAGCGTCGGCGTGCCGCTCACGCGGCATATCCGGATCGCTGCCAAAGGCGTGCTGGCGGAGCAAATTCCAGCACTTGACATGACGCTGCCGTATCCGCTGCGCAGCTATGCCGATAAGCCAAGTCGCTCGACCCGCAGCGATAACCAGCAAATGATCGCCGAGGTTAAGCAGACGATTGCCATCGTGCCGCAGGCCGCCGGGCGTATCCGCGTGCCGCCTTTGCGGTTGCCGTGGTGGGATGTCGCACAGCAGCGAATGCGTGTGGCGACGCTGCCAGCGCGTGATATCACCGTTGCCGCGGCGGCGCGTGCGCAAGGCATCGCGGCGGGCGTCAGCACTCTGAGCAGCGCTGGCGACGAAAGGGCTGTGGACAGCGCGGTGGCGCTCTTAAATCACGGTGGTTGGCTGTTGCTGAGTGTGTTGTTGGCGCTCGGCTGGGGGCTCACTGGTGCCTGCTGGTGGCGTTATGCGGCGGCGCGTGCCGCTTTGGTCAAGCGCCAGCAAAGCCTTCAGCAGGTTGCCCCTGGGAGGCGCGAATGCTCCAAGATCCAGCGCGATCTGGTCGCTGCCTGCCAACGCAACGATCCCCACGGTGCCCATGCTGCGTTGATCAAATGGGGGCAAGCGGCTTGGCCTGATGATCCGCCCGTAGGGCCGTTGGCGCTCGCTGCGCGCTTCAAGGCGGCGGCGCTCGAAGCCGCGGTCCGGGAGCTTGAGCAGCGCCGCTATGCGATTGACGCGCACGCCAGCGCGCTGAAGGCGTGGCGTGGTGCGGCACTGCTCAAGGCGGTCAACGCATCTCTCAGGCCGCCACCGGCGTCTTGTGTAACGCCAAGGCAAGCAACGTTGACGCCACTCGTTCGCCTCCAACCTGCGTGGCAGCAGCTGGACCTAGCTATCGCAGAGCGCCATGAGCCGCACTGACAAAGCGGCGTGCGCAAGGTGCTGGCCGGATGAGGGTTTTATTGAGAACCTCGAAAAATGGCAACGGGGCGGAGGCTGGGGGAAAGGGACCTCATCGCTTGTAACGTAAGCCATTGATTTATAATTCTGCTTCCAATAGATAAGCCCCGCAAGGCAGATCAAAAAGCGAGCAAAGCTGGTTTTTCGATCTGCCCTAGTGGATAAAAAGAGGGAGCCGCCAAGCTGTAATCCAGAGTGCGTTCAGCCTCGCCGGCCGCCCTGGCTTGTTTGCGATGCCCTGAAAGAGAGCCAGTGGGAGCAGAGCGGGATGGGTTAGGGAGTGGTCGGCATGGCTGCCCAGCAACGCGCCGCTGGGACGTGCCTTGCAGTTGCCCGGGCGGGCGTCGGCTGTCAGGCTAAGCGCCAGCTTGAGTCGCTGCCTCTCTGGCGCTGATAAAAGCCCTCACGGCGCGGCTTATATCGGCGGCGGTGGTGACCCAGGAGCAGACGCTGAAACGGATCACTGGCTTGTCATGCCACACTGCACCACTTGCCCAGCACTCCCCAGAGCGCTGCACCTTTGACAGGGTTTGCTGCGTTAGAGCAGCACTGTCGCAGGCAAGCAACACCTGATTAAACACCACCTCGTTCCGGATGTGAAACCCCGCCGCCGCGAACTCGGTGGCCGCCTGGGCGGCGCGTTGATGCAGTCCGAGCACTAAGGCGTCAATGCCTTCCCGGCCAAGGTATTTGAGCGCTGCCCATAACTCGATGCTGCGCGCTCGACGAGACATTTCCGGTGTATAAAACATACCGTCGCGCTGCTCGCTGCGCATAATGTACGATCCAGAGGCGTGCAGTGCGTGCGTCAATGCGTGTTTGTCATCGCACAGCACGATGCCATTTTCATAGGGCGTGTTCAGCGTTTTATGCCCATCTAGGGAAAACGAATTGGCCTTTTCGATACCGTATGTCAGATAGCTCAGCCGACGGGAGGCGCGTGCCCAGAGGCCAAACGCTCCATCGATATGCACCCAAGCACCGGCGGCGTTGGCTTGTGCGCAGATCGTTTCGAAGTCATCGAAAGCGCCTGAGTTGACGTTGCCGGCTTGCAGGATCACGATCGTGCTCTCGCTCAGCGGCGGCAGCTCAGCGGTCAGCATCCGCCCCTCGGCATCGCTGGCTACCCATTCAATGTTATCGACCCCAAGCCCTAGCAGCGCGATGGCTTTGACCACCGTGCCGTGTACGCCGCGACCGGCGACGACCCTGATGGCAGGCGCTCCGAAAAACCCTTGCCGGTTTATATCCCAACCGAGGTTGTGGAAAATCCGGTAGCGTGCGGCAACGAGGCCACAGAATATCGCCAGCGACGAACCGCTGACGAATCCCGCGACCACGCGCGAGGGCAAACCTAACAGCTCCCGGAGCCACTCTTCGCAAACTTCCTCGAGTTTGGAGGCGAGCGGCGAGGTCACATACAGCGCTGCGTTCTGATCCCAGAAATCGCCCAGTAAGCGCGCTGCCAAGGCGGTCGGTATGGTGCCGCCGTTAACAAAGCCAAAGTAACGCCCACCGCTTTGCGCAATCGTCGCCGGCGCGCCGTAGCGTTGCAACTGCCGCAAGATCGCCATCGCGTCCCCGCTGGTTTGTGGCAATGCTTCAGCAAAACGTTCAAGATCCGCCAGTGACTCCGGGGCTGGATAGACATGGCGCTCGGGAATCGCCGCAAGGTACTCAAGCCCGTAGCGCAGTGCTTGCGTGAATATCGTTTTTTGCTCGATTTCAGCGAGCATTTGTTGTCTCAGACGATCCATTTTAATAGTTGATGGCGGGTGGGTGAATGTTGCTGGGTGAATGGGATGCAAAACCTAAGTGTCTCGCCGTTGGGGGCGATATCGGTGGTTGACCACGAATGGACGCGGCCCTCGCCGGCACCAGCTTCGCTGGCTTTTCGAGGTGCCCACTACTCACTCGCTTCTGCGTCTTGGCGTTTCAGGTGGAGTTTTAAGTCCTCGCCGCAGCGCTCGGTTGCGCTCAGTCGCCAGCGCCGCGCCGCATCAAGGCGTTGGATGCCGTTGATGAGCACCATTGGGTGTGCATCGGCACCGAGCATCAGCGGTGCTAGATAGATCACCAGTTCATCGACTAGGTCGGCGGCGATCAAAGCGCCAGCGAGGGTTGGCCCGCATTCCGCTAGAAGCTGGTTGCAGCCGCGTGCGGCTAAGTGCGCCATTAACGCCCGAAGGTCAACGCCGCCCGTGGTGTCGCTGTCGATCAGCAATACCTCTGCAGGGGTGGCGGACAGGCGCGCCAGCGCAGCGGCGGGTGCTTTAGCGGTGGTGGCTATCCACAGCGGGGCTTGGGTGGCAAACAACGCTGCGGTAGGTGGAACACGTAAGCGGCTGTCGACCACCACCACCGTTGGATCGCCGACATTCGCCGGGCGGTGGTGCGTGTCGCTTTCGGGCAAGCGCACCGTAAGGCGTGGGTCATCGCCGATGACGGTGCCGATGCCGGTCAAGATGGCACTCGCTTCGCTGCGCCAGCGGTGCCCGTCGAAGCGCGCCTCAACGCCGCTGATCCATTGGCTGTCGCCATTCGCCAAGGCGGTGCGTCCATCTAGGCTCTGTGCCATTTTCAGCGTTAGCAGTGGTCGCCCTGTGGTATATCGCAGCCAGTAGCCGCGGTTAAGTTCCCGTGCTTCCTGCGCCAGAACCCCGGTCTCCACTGCTATCCCCGCGGCGCGCAGGCGCTGCAACCCCTTACCCTGCACCTGTGGATTCGGGTCGATCTGCGCTGCAATGACGCGGTTAACCCCAGCGGCTATCAATGCATCCGCGCACGGTCCGGTGCGGCCATGATGGGCGCACGGTTCCAGTGTCACATAAGCGGTCGCGCCGTGCGCGCTCGTGGCAGCGTTGTGCAAGGCGTTGATCTCGGCATGGGCTTCGCCGGCACACTGATGCCACCCCGTGCCAACTACCGCCTCCCCATGTGCCAGCACGCAACCAACCCGTGGATTCGGGTGCGTCGTGCACATCCCCCGGCGCGCGAGCGACAACGCTAGGCTCATCATTCGTTCAGCAAGAGAAGGCAATTGGCATTAAGTCAGATGGGATGCAAAATCGAAGAAGCGCTATACGACTTAGGGCAATACGCGGTTTTGCATGTGTCTTAGCGAAGAGAGGGAAGATGGAGGTTAGGCTATTGAGCCGGTGTCTGTTGGTCAGCCGCTGGCGCTCGGTACCGCTTGCACTGGATGCAAGTCTAGACGTAAGCCGGCTTTCATCACCTGCCCGGGGAGCGGATGACCGACCGTCGTCTCGACATCGCGAGCGATGGCGATCAGCTGGCGTAGATCAATACCGGTGCGGATCCCCAGTTCATGGAGCAGATAAGCTAAGTCCTCGGTGCAGATGTTGCCGCTTGCTGAGGGAGCGAACGGGCAGCCGCCGATCCCGCCGAACGCGCTGTCGTAATGCACAATGCCAAGCGATAGCCCGGTGATGACGTTCACCAAGCCGATGCCGCGCGTGTTGTGAAAATGTAGCCCGAGGGTCAGGCGCGGCGCGGCGGCACGCACCGCATTGACTACGGCGCTGACCAGTGGTGGCGTGGCCATGCCGGTGGTGTCGCCAAGAGCGATCCCGGCAGCGCCTAAGGCCTGATATGCTGCGGCGATTTTGGCGACCTGCGCCGCCGCCACAGGACCCTCAAATGGGCAGCCAAAAGCAGTGGAGATGATCCCGTAGAGCGGGATTTTGTGCGCCAAAGCAATGTCAGCCACGGCGGCGAGTTCTTGCAGTGAAGCGGCGATCGGGCGGTTGACGTTTTTCTGGTTGTGGGTTTCCGAGGCCGAGACAAACACTGCCAGTTGGTCAACGCCCGCCGCCACCGCATTGAGTGCGCCATGTTGGTTGGGGACTAGCGCCACTAAAAGGCTGCTTTTGTCGCGGTGCAGCTGCGCTATGACATCTGCTGCATCGGCCATCTGCGGCAGCGCGTGCGGCGATACAAATGAGGCGACCTCAATGCGCGGCACGCCGGCGGCGATCAAGCGGTTGATGAAATCGACTTTCTGCTGCGTCGGGATCAGCTGGGTTAGCGACTGGAAGCCATCGCGCGGCCCCACTTCGGTTATTTCGACAGCAGCGGGTAAGTGTTGTTGCATGGCTGCAGGCGGCGTTTTTCGAGACACCATCATGGTGTTATATCAGGGGAAGGGTATATTATTCATAACTGATGGGGGGTATGAAATTGCTCATAGGGTACCTCGAAAAACCAGCTTCGCTAGTTTCCCGAGGTACCCTGCGGGGCTTGTCTATTGGGGAAAGGGTTATAAATCAAATGACTTACGTTACAAGCAATCATGTCCCTTTCCCCAACCCCCCATCCCATTTCAGGTTCTTTCGCGGTTCCCGATTGTAATTGCCGAAGCTTTCGGGGACGCTGCGCCGCCCAAGCAGCCAGCGCAAGCGCGACGGTCACATACTGTAGCAAGCCGTAGGGTGAAGCGTGCGCCGGGGTATTGAGACGCTTTCTCCGCGCCGCTTGAGTATAAGCGCTCAAACCGCGCCCGATCAATCAGAAGCCGTTACAGGTTCATCCTGCGGGAAAGCCTTCGTAAGGCGATTTTCCCACGGTGCCCTTTGCTTTTTAGTGAAGAAGGGGTAATCCATCAAGCTGCTATAATGCCCCCGTGCAGCCCTTGGACGTCCCATGACGGATGAATTTTCCGCGCTCCTCGACTAAGAGCATACGCTATTGAATGCAGGACACAAGCACCGCCACCTTGGCGCGTTTATCGCGGCGCTTCAGTTTTTCACCCGGCTGCCGCTGCCAGCAAACCCGGATTGGCGACCGCAACATGATCGTGAAGCTGCTGTGTATGCGCCGCTGGTGGGCTTGCTTATTGGACTGTTGGCGGTGTTGGTGCTGCTGTTGTCAACGGCGTTGTTCCCGGTGGCAGTGGCGTTGGTTCTGACCTTGGCGGCGACGGTGCTGATCACCGGGGCATTGCACGAGGATGGCTTTGCTGATTTTTGCGATGCCTTAGGGAGTAACCATGACGCCCAGCGCGCACTGGCGATCATGCATGATGCCCATACCGGCACCTATGGGGTACTCGGCATCGTGCTGTTGTTCGCCCTGAAACTCACCTCCCTGATCGCTATCGCCGACAACGCCGTATCCCCCCTGCTGACGCTGGCGCTGCTGTTGCTCACGGCCCACGCGCTAAGCCGTTTTATTTGCATTTCCTTCATCTATACCCACCGCTATGCGCGCCCGCAGGCAGACGCCAAAGGCGCTCGCTTGGCAGCACCGATGTCAGCCCCGGCATTGCTGTTTTCCGCTACCTGCGGGATCGCCTCGCTGCTGCTGTTTGATTGGCTGGGACTGCGAACATTCTGGAGCGTACTGCTGCTGCTGGCGCTGCTGTGGCTGCTGCTGGCGGTGGATTTTACACGTCGCTTAGGCGGCTATACCGGCGACTGCCTAGGCGCTGCTCAGCAACTGGCGGAAACGCTGATCTATCTGTGGGGCGTCTGCATTTATGCTTGATCCAAAGCGGGCACCAGCCCTAGGAAGCGATCGCGTGGGTGTCCGGCGGGCTTGTCTATGAAGGAACGGTTATAAATCAACGGCGTACGTTATAGGTGTTCATCCCCCTTTCCCCTCCCCATCCCAGAAAGGTTTTCGAGCCCCATGGAGTAACTATATCGCGGTTGACAGCGCTTCAGGAATGAGCATCCCGGGGCTTTTTCGGTTCACTGACCTCCACCCCCCCAACGCCGCATTGGAATAGAGCCTTATTGATTGGATAACGCTTCAATACGTGCTGCGTAGGTGCGCGATGCCGCACTTGACACTAACGGAATCCAAGGTAGAATGCGCTACACGCGGGCGGGAATAGCTCAGTTGGTAGAGCACAACCTTGCCAAGGTTGGGGTCGCGAGTTCGAGTCTCGTTTCCCGCTCCATCTCTCGCAGCACAAGCATTTCCGTTTTCACCCTTTCGTACCACGGCAGGCGCTGAGCAATGCCACCGATATAGGGGTGCCTGATAATGCCCCTCAACGCCAAGGTTACGGTGCGCCCAGTGCGGCGAGGTTGCGGAAAAGCTGCAACGTTTCCGGGTTGGCGAGCGCTTCTTTATTGCTGACTTCGCGCCCATGGACGATATCGCGCACGGCAAGTTCAGCAATCTTCCCGCTGGCAGTCCGTGGGATGTCACTGACTTGAATGATATGAGCGGGCACGTGCCGCGGTGAGGCGTAGGTGCGGATTTGCTGTCGGATCTGCGCTACTAACGCATCGGTCAATACGATGTTTTTCTGCAGTACGACAAATAGCACAAGGCGTACATCGCCCTGCCATTCCTGACCGATCACCAGCGCTTCAGTCACTTCGTCCAATTGTTCCACGGGGCGGTAAATCTCAGCAGTTCCTATACGCACCCCTCCTGGATTCAATACGGCATCGGAGCGACCGTAAATAACAGCGCCACCGGTTGCGGTTACCATCACAAAGTCGCCGTGATGCCAAACGCCGGGGAAGCGTGTGAAGTAGGTGTTGTGATAGCGATAATTGCCGTCATCGCGCCAAAACCCCAACGGCATTGAGGGAAACGCACGGGTGCAGACCAACTCGCCTTTCTCACCGATCACGGGGTTGCCATCGCTGTTATACACTGCAACTTTCATCCCCAGTCCAGCGCACTGAATTTCCCCGCTGTGTACCGGCAACGCAGGGTTGCCCAATAAGAAGCAGGACACGATGTCGGTTCCACCGCTGATCGATGAAAGGCATACGTCAGACTTAATGTGCTTGTAGACGAACCCAAAACTCTCTGCGACTAACGGCGAGCCGGTGGATAGGATCATCCGCAGCGCAGAGAGATCATGACTGTCTGCAGGGGATATACGCGCCTTCTTTACGGCATCCAGATACTTGGCGGAAGTACCAAAAATATGAATTCCTGCTGTTGCGACGTAATCAAACATGGCATTGGGGGTTGGGTGGAATGGTGCACCGTGGTACAGCATTAATGTTGCCTCACAGGCCAGTGCGGAAACCAGCCAGTTCCACATCATCCAACTGCAGGTCGTCATATAAAGAATGCGCTCGTCAGATTTAAGGTCGCAGTGCAAACGCTGTTCCTTCAGATGTTGCAGTAACGTACCCCCAGCGCTGTGAACGACACATTTTGGAATGCCGGTAGTACCGGATGAGTACAAAATATACAGTGGGTGGGCAAAGCCAAGAGAGGCGAAACAGATGGCCTTTGGCTTGTAGCGGTGCACGAAGGCACTTAGTGTCGTGGCATATTTTATCCTGCTTATATCCGGCTTAGCATGGGTATGAGGCACGATAAGGACACGCTCAATGGAGGGCATCTCGTCAACGATTGCGGCTACCCGTTCCAAGGTGCCGTGATGCTTCCCAGCATATTGGTAGCCATCCACGGCCAACAAAATCTTCGGCTCAATCTGACCAAAACGATCAACCACGCCACGCACGCCGAAATCCGGTGAAGTGGAAGACCAAATCGCCCCCAAACTCGCTGCCGCGAGCATCGCGATAACGGCTTCAGGAATATTTGGCAAATACGCAGCAATACGGTCCCCAGGCTCGCAACCGTGATCGCGCAGTGCTTGAGCTAACACTGAAACCGCATCGTATAATTGATCATAACGCCATTGCTGTTGCCATTGCTCGTCGTCGCGATAGATAATTGCAGTACCATTATCGCGCCGTCGCAGTAGATTCTCGGCAAAATTCAGGCGTGCATCGGGGAACCACCGTGCTTGCAGCAGATCCTCCCCATTGCTCAGTACAACTTCACCGCGCTCGCCGATAACTTCACAAAAATCCCAGAGCGCCCTCCAGAAATCCGCGCATTCGGTGGTGCTCCAGTCATGCAGGGCCGTATAATGACCTTCGGGGGCACCGTAGCGATCACTCGCAAAGCGATGAAACGCTTGCATGTTGCTGGCGGCTATCTGTTGCAGGCTGGGACGCCATAACGGCTCCCGGTTGGGACTGTTCAGGTGGTAATTGCCAGAGTCACTCATCACGGCTCACCAAGTACGTGTGGGAAAATCTGCATATTAGCGCCTAGCTGACTGCACCAAGCGCGCCGGCTTTGAGAAGGGTATATTATCCATAACTGATGGGAGGGGCTTACGAAATTTGGCATAGCAACCCTTCCCCAAGCCTCATCCTATTCAAGGTTTTTCGATGCCCTCTGAAGAAATTCCATTGACATGCCCTAAAAGCACCTACCTCAACCAGACTAGCCGATTTCTCAGGCTTTCAAAGCATCATCAGCGAAGCATCGGTTTAGATTGCTTGCCGGACATTCGCTTCCATTCTAGCTGACCCTTTTTCGAGGCACCCTTGTGAGAGCATGTCAGTAGACTTGTTACTGGACTTTTCTGAAATGCGAACTAGACTAGTAGATTATGATAATCAACTCAGATTGAAGTTCAACGCCGAGGGCAGTGATCTTGTCAGATAGGGATAATTTGAATTCGCTATGCCAGCACCACTAGAATAACTCTATAATTGTTGCTTCTAAACATAAATATACCCGATCAAACAACTGGGCACCTCGAAAAACCTCAATGTAGGTGGGTGAGGGAAGGGATATGCTCGCTTGTAACGTAAGCTATTGATTTATAACACTTTCACAAGTAGACAAGTCCTGTAGAACGCCTAGAAATAGCCAGTTTTCTAGGCGTTCTACAGGAATATTGGCGGAACCAACAGAAGCAAGATAAGTCAGTGTCCATTAGATTTTTGCGAGGGTGCTATAAAATAATAGCAAGGTATCAGTTTTTGTTTTTATCGCACAAACAACATTATTTAATTAACAGATTGATAACTCTCAAATAACCATCACAATTATATCTAGGGAGTATATAATGTCTACCACATTATTTGGGGCTGCGCTTGAAGTAGACGGGACACCGTTCAAAGTAACTAATTGTACAATAAGAGAAGGTTATAATGCCGGTTGGAGTTGTGAGGTGTCTAAGCGGACCCCAGACAGAGAAAAGACAGTCAGTTCGTTGGCGAACCAATTAGCCGAAGACGGAATAGAGGCAGGGAAGAAATCAACATTATTACTCGGAACAATGGATTCACAGGATGTCCTTACAAGCTTTCGCCGTTGGCCTTGTATGATTGATAACATCAGGGTAATTAATCAATCTACAAAATCAACTAGAGCTGAATACCAACTGCACTTAGTTGATCCAATTACTTATATGGCTGGAAATTCGATTTGGGGAGCTTATCGCTTGACTTCTCTTGCAGAAATTATTGGTGGAGTTTTGTCTTTGGCAGGCGGTGGTTCAGGAGAACCGACACTAAACCCAATACTAAACGGTATGCCGAAAATTAAAATAAGCCATAGCTATAGGAACTCACTTGATAGTATCCCTTATATGATAGCTGCTGGAGAGACATTAGAAGAATGGTTGGATCATGTCGCAGGTCAATTAGGTATTCGCTTCGAAATGCTGGGGATGATGACCGATGAGGGAGAAATATTGAAACTAATGATTTATGATGGAGAACCTGATACTAACCCTGAAAATGTAATCGATATGGAATTCTCAACTCAGAAAAGCACGACCCAACTGTTTATAACTAATTATTCACAACGCACATATTACCCTTATCGAGGATATGTGCTGGATGATGCAACCCTTGGAGATATATACAACTATGGCGCTACAGGTGCTGTAGGGAGGGTAATATCTGAGCATAAAATTGGGGTGGATGAATCTCAAAGACGTTCGCAGTACCCAACATTAGGGTCATCGTTGGAATCTTTCTTAATGTATGGTGAATCACGTCAGATGGGATGTAGACCAGGACGACTCATTAATTTTGGAGATTCGTCAACAGATAAGACTAAATATCAATTGGCAAATGTAGTACATAGCTTGAGTGGCAGCCAACCCGACAACTACGACAACGTATTACATATGTTAGATGGAGGGTATGCATGGCATCCTATGTCGCCACCTTCCCGTTCGCCTATTGTGGTTGGAGCAACTGTCGACTCGGGATCGAACTATAGAAGAAATGATCCAGTGCCCCGTGATCGATTGGGTCAGATATTTATACGATTCCCTTTCATTCCAACCTCAATCACATCTTCTTCTGACGATGAGATTATCGGTTTTGTAGATGCTAATGCGGATGGTCAATTAACCTTGAGTGATTTTTCTCAATTTGCAATTGATGATTTCACTGACAAAAATAAAAAGGCCGCATGGGATATAGAGTTAGCAAATCTTGAAAAAGGTTCGTACGATGGTACTGGCGAGTTAGATGTGCAAAAGAGAAAAGATGCGGAACTATATAAAAGCTATAAGGAAGCAAAAGCTAACGACGTTTCGGATAGAGATAATGATGGTGTAATAACGAGCAGAGATGCTGCTGTATCCAATGAATTATCTTCATTACTGAAGGACGATGATAAAAAAGCAGCATTAAGAAAACAATGGGAAGAATTGAAGCGCTCAATTAATACTAATGAATTTGGAAGACAGTTCACTGTAGATGGTCATGAATTTTATAGCGTCAATGAGGCGGATGCTTGGGATGAAGATGTAGCTATATTAAAGGGTGGAGGCTATGATGAAGCTCTAGATACAGATACTGCTCCAGGACAAATAGAGGAAAGAAAAGATACACTCAAAAGATATATAATATACAGAGAAATGGCAGTTCGTAAATTTATTGAATCATACTCTAATGAGGTAAAGAAATCTCTTTTAGACACACTAATAGAGGAGGCGCACAACAAAAGAGAACAAGAAATAGCAAAAACGGCAGCATCTTTTCACATGCAGGATCCTGTATCTATAGCAACAACTCAAAACGCATTAAGAGGCACTCCTGGATATGTTAGAAAGACACCGGGAGTTATTCCCTTTCGCTATAAACTCCCTTCATCTATTGTGAATTTCTTAGTAAGCCTAGACTCTGAAGATGCTACTCGTCCTGACACCATGAGATCTCAATTAGCTGATTTTGGCATTCCTGATAGCGCTGAGTCGCTCTTATCTGTAGCTATCCCAGATGAATACTCCTATGACTTTGGCGAAGGGTTCAGACTTGGACTGAGATTGTACGCTAAGGCAGGTGTGGCCACCCCCCATCAAGTCATGTATAACTACGCCAACACCACCTCTGAAGTTGACAGTGGTGGCTTAATTGCACTCTTAGCTGCTGCTGGCCAAGGTGTGTCGGTTACCAATGATAATCTCTATGATTATGATGTAGTACAAGAATATGGGGTATGGTTTGACAGAGATTATGATGATTATTTTACGCGTACCCAAGATCAGAAAGACTCTATAAAAGATGCAGCAGAAAAAGAAGAAAAATGGCCGCCTCGCATTCCATTAAGCATCGTTGGACCAATAGCAGGCGCATATCACGGATTTATTCCATCTCATCGACAAGGTGATAGTTGTCGCATTGCCGTGTACAGTCCGTTTTCAGCAGAGATTATTGGTTTTCAATATCGTAACAATCAGAAAATTGGTACACAAAATGCGAAAGTTCTTACTGGCTTTATTATCGATCATAACGGCGCATACGAATGGTCAGGTGTTTTGTTCCGTAAAACCAATGATGCTGAAGTAGGTTTTGCTGTTGATGTTCAAGATGATACATTCTTCGATCCCCTATATAGAACATCATGGCTGTTATCGGGCGTAAGTACCTACGAGTCGCATGCCGCCTCCGAGGGGGTTGAGATATAGGCGTGTTTTTTGAACAGATGTGGCGGTTTTTGTTGCCACTGTTGCATAAAGAAGAGGGAATATGCGGCCTAAAGACTTCTGGGAAATGGCATAATTGTAGAGTCTAACATAGCGCATGATGGTTTGAGACAGGGTTTGAGAGGAGTCGAAGTGGGTAGGTATTGAGGATTTCAGCGATACGTCCGTTGAAGCATCATTCCATTGGTATGCGGGTGCCGGGGGCTTGATGAGGCGGTGCAAGATGTTGTAAATAGAGCACGTTTTATCAAAGGGGTGACGTCCAGCGGGCTGTTGTTCACCGTTGACACAGAAACGGGCGGTAAATTCCTTGCCGTTATCGGTGAGCACTTGGCTGATTTTGAAAGGCATTTATTGAAAAAGTGTTTGAGGAAGGTTTTCGCTGATTTGTGATTGGGAATTGCGCCATAGACCTAGCGCCCAGTCCCCCGGTCTATGGCAACTGGTGTTTATGTTGCCTCTCATCAAGGCATCTCGAAAAACCGGCTTCGCTTGCTTTTCGAGGTGCCCAAAAGTATTTCCTGAGAATCGAATCGCGGATTCAGGATGCATGAAGCAGAAAATCGAGCAACGCTTTTTGGCTATGCAATCGGTTTTCTGCTTCATCCCATACGACACTGCGTGGCCCATCAATGACCTCAGCTGTGATTTCTTCTCCCCGGTAAGCTGGCAGGCAATGCATTACGATAGCGTCTGGGTGAGCGTATTCGAGCAACTGATCGCTGATCTGATAGTTCGAAAAGGCATTAATACGCTCTGTTTTTTGCTGCTCATCCCCCATGCTGCACCATGCATCGGTAACCACCAGATGGGCGTTTGAAATAGCGTCTTGCGGTCGCTCAAATAAGTGTACATTGCGCTTATTCGGCGAAAGGATTTGTTGCTGTGGCGCGAAACCTGGTGGGCAACACAGTTGCAAGCGAAACTCAAGGCGCTCAGCAGCGTGGATAAACGAATGGCAAACATTGTTGCCATCTCCAACCCAGGCTACCGTGCGGCCCTCAATAGTCCCGCGGTGTTCAACGAAAGTCTGTATATCGGCCAGCAGTTGACAAGGATGGTGGCTTGCCGTCAGAGCGTTGATCACTGGCACTGTACAGCAAGCCGCAAAGTGCTCAATGCGGGTGTGATCTAAGGTCCGGATCACCAGCGCATCCACAATCCGCGACATGACCCTTGAGGTGTCCTCTATCGATTCACCGCGGCTCAAATGCATGTCCGCGGGTGATAAAGTTATGCTATGCCCACCCAAGTGAAAGATGGCGGCTTCAAATGAGGCTTTGGTGCGCGTGGATGGTTTCTCGAACAACAAACCCAGCACACGGGACTCCAATAAGCGATGTGGTTGGCGTGCCCGCTGCATCGCTTTGAGCTTGATCGCATGCTCGATAATCTGCTGGATCTCTTCTTTGCTCAGATCTAACAAAGTCAGGAAATGTCGATATGTCATAATTTATCTCTCGTATCTATATTTTGTCCTGACATGATGGGTATGCAAGGGGGGCACACCAGTTTTACCACCGCAACCATCCCAAGACACCTCAGGAAACCTCACAGCCAGAGTAATTTCAGGATAGCACAGAACTATCGCCTTGGTTCACAGAAGGTAATGATAATAGCAGAACGTAGCGCAATCAAAAATGCCCTGTTGGGCAGTGCGCTGCGGCGAGAAAAGATTGATAAATCAGGAGCACCGCTGTTGGGTTGGAAGAGTATCTTGATTTATCGCATTAGCGGCAAAGGCAGGCCAAGCCGCCCGCCGCCGACCGGTAATCAAGGGAGCGTCGAGTATATCCAGCAGTAACTAAAGTGCGGATTTTGGTCATCAAACAATTTGTAGGGCTTTTCTATTGTGAAAGTATTATAAATCAAAGGCTTACGATACAGATGATGATACCTCTTCCGCCAAACTCCCATCCCGTTGAGGTTTTTCGCGGTTTCTTGTAGCTTATCGGGCGGGCAAGTGGTATATCCGCTGCTGGAGCGGTTCAGTAGGCAGCGATTGGGCGGCATGGCGACACCCCCGCGATGGATACCGCAGCGAACGCTTGTCTGTGCCTTCGAGAAGCGTAACGGTGAAGCCACTGAGCGAGCGCTATGTGAGACAGCATGGATAAGCAATCAGAGCGCAGGAAGGGATATAGTGCCCGGTGTGCGCGCTCAGAGGGTGGATGCTTGTCTGCTGTCGGCACCATCGCAGTACGCCGGATCGCTGAAGCTCACTATCAAAACGGCAGCCCATGCGCCGATCCACCCATAAATAGCAGCATCGGGATTGAAAGCAGGGTGTTAGTCCGGGACGCCAGAGCAGCGGTCCGTTTAGCTTTGGCTTTTTCTGCATCGGTTGCGGTTACCAACCCAAGTATTTTTTTCTGGTTCGGCCAGATCAGCACCCACACGTTAAACAGCATAATGGTACCCAGCCACACTCCGACACCGATGATTTGACTAGCCCCTTGCAGCAAAAAAGCATCTGCCAAACTTAAATGCGACGCCGTTTCCAGATAAGCAGCGCCTGACAACCAAGTCACCACCGCCGCCCAGCGGAACCATAGCAGCGCCCGTGGAGCAATGTACTTGCTGATCGCTGCAGGTCCCGGGCCACCTTGGTCTGCCGCCGCCGTTGCCATTGCTGGTATCTGTACAAAATTGAAGTAATACAAAAGACCAATCCAAGTAATTCCTGAAAGTAGATGGATCCAGCGTTCAATTGCAAGTAAAAATTCCATTGTGATCTTCCTTTATAAATAGTGGGTAATATCCGTAGTGATGCCTTTCTCAAAAAATAGCCGCCAGCACCAGAGCGAGTATTACGCCGCTCAAAATGGTACCGCTAATTGTATCAAGCGGGTTCATATTATCCTCCTTGCTGAAATAAGGCCAAAGGGAGTAGGTGTCGGCTAACAGGGTTTGATGGCATTACGAGTCTGTTTTCCGGTTGCACAGTAAGAGGGTGTAAAACCAGCTATTCTACAATATCGCAGGCTATTGTTACAAGGCGTAATCCTGTCAGCACAAACCGCTCAATCGCTGAATCACTACAAGGGACATCGCAAAACCAAAGCGGGATGGGGGGAGGGGCATCATCACCGGTAACGTAAGCCTCCATTTTGTTAAGGATTTATAACTCTTTCCCAATAGATAAGCCCACAGCGAAAAACGAGAATCACGCCGGATCATCAGCGCCATGCCGGCGCTGCCAGTGCTTCAAATTTTCCCCATGCGCTTTGAAGAAAACGTACTCGCAGATATTGCATACCCGATCGCCGATCCGTTCCAGAGCTCTGGCAACCCACAGCATCAGTATAGCGATGGGGACCGTGCGCGTATCGGCCACCATCGTATCGATCAGCTCGCGTGTCAGGCTTTGGTATTCGCGATCAATGTCCTTATCTTTGCCGTGGGTGGCAATTGCCAGCCCCACATCCGTACGTGAAAACGCATTCAGGCCATCGTGCAGCATGGCGCGCACCAGACTGGCGAGATGACTCACGCAGTGCATATCCAAAACTTGCTCTTCCGTCGAGTGCTTGGCGATCTGTTGCACCATCAGGGCAACGCGCGCTGCTTCGTCACCCATGCGTTCCAGATCATTGGTTGTTCGGATAACAGTGATCACGCTGCGCAGATCGGAGCCGAGCGGTGAACGGGTGGCGATGATACTGGTACACAGTCCATCGATACTCAATTGCATATCGTTGAGCGCATCATCGTTGGCGATGGTGGCGGTCGCAAGCGCTAGGTCAGTATTCATCAACGCTGTGATAGCTTGAAGCAATTGCTCCTCAACCAAACCTCCCATGCGCAGCACCTGACTGCACAAGTTCTCCAACTCATCGTCAAAACGGTGTGTGGTATGTGACGGTGATGGATGCATGGTTTGGGGCATTGGATAAACCTGTACCAAGGAAGCGGTGAAGCAGTTAAAGATAAGCGAAAAGCGGTCACTGTCCCAAGGTGATTGCCCAGACAATAGCGCAAAGGACGCCTTTAGCCGATCCTCATGCCGTCCCCGACCTTAAAGCTTGGCTCCAGTAGCACGACGCCATGCTCATCGCAGATTGCGCCGAGCACCAGCACTTCAGATTTGTATCCAGCAATACGTTTCGGCTCAAAGTTCATCACCGCGACGATCTGCTTCCCTACCAGTGATTTCGGATCGTAGTTGCGGGTAATCTGAGCCGAGCTGTGTTTTATCCCCAAGGGGCCGAAATCGATCTGCAGGATATAAGCAGGTAGTCTCGCCTTGGGATTGAGCGATGCTGCAAGGATCGTTCCAGTGCGTATTTCGACGCGCAGAAAATCATCAAATGAAAGCGGCTCTGCGGCCTCAATTGGTTCGGGCATCCTGATGTCTTTCCTCAGAGTATAATCGTCACTGGGGCTGCGGTACCGGTTCACTGCCGGTCGCCAATATAATGCGAAGACAATGGTTTCAAAGAACTGTCTAGGGAATACACCAAAGGGGCCCCTGTAGGAATGTTCAGCGCCATGATGTCGTCGCTTGAACGCTGCTCCAAATGTTTGATCAAAGCGCGTATGGAATTACCGTGGGCGGCGATCAGCACCCGCTGACCAGCGCTGATGGCAGGGGCGATGGAGGTACGCCAGAAAGGCAGCATCCGTATCAGCGTATCCTGCAAACACTCGGTGCTTGGCAACACCCCTTCGGGTAGTTTACTGTAACGTGGATCGTGCGTAAAAACCTGCTGTTTGTCCAACGGCAGCGGAGGCGGCCTTACGTTATAGCTGCGGCGCCAGATATGGACTTGCTGCTTACCATAGCTGGCCGCCACCTCAGCTTTGTTAAGTCCCTGTAGCGCACCGTAATGACGTTCATTCAAACACCATGAATGGGTTATTGGCAGCCACAATCGGTCCAACTCATCGAGTATCAACCAAGCAGTGCGGATAGCGCGTTTCAGCACTGAGGTAAATACCTGATCAAGCTCGATCTTCTCCATACGCAGGCGCTTACCCGCTTCTCTGGCTTCCAGTATGCCGCGATCGCTCAGATCAATATCGGACCAGCCAGTGAACAGATTCTGCTTGTTCCATTCGCTCTCTCCGTGACGCACCAACACTAATGTATGCACTTTCGCCTTCTGTTATGGGTATAAAGTGGAGGGGGTTGCCAATCAACGATGGGTGCCACGCAAAATCGATCGCCTAGCGCAGCGTCTAGGATATGAGAAGTCGTGGGCGATGATACTTTGGCGATTTATAAAATCGTGCTGGCTGATGAGGGTAACGTAGCAGGTCAATGGTTTTTGCCAAACCTTTTGATTATCCCAAACGTTTCAAGGCGAAAATCAGCGTTCGCTGCATGTAGGACGGACACGATATGGTGCCTCGAAAAACCAGCTTCGGCAGCTTTTCGAGGCATCATGCAGGGCTTGTTTATTGGGGGAAGGGTTATGAATCATTGGCTTATGTTACAGGTGGGGGTGCCCCTTGCCCCACTCCTCATCTCATTCAAGGTTTTTCGAGGTTCCCTTATGTTATAACAGACGGTTTTGATGACCAAGAGCAAAACGTGTCAGTGTTAGCCCAAAGCTAAAATGTCCCTGCATAAGGGAGGGAAAGATGGCAAGAGAGACAATCGTCATGAGTTACCAAGAGTGGGGCGCGATCAGAGACGATCAGCATGAGCCCCAAACAGTGCTGCCCATCGCAAAAAATCTGCTCAATAGTTCTTGGCGCTCGTGTTTCTCTCTAAGGCAAAGCTCTCAACCAGACGATACGGAACAGTCAGGGGTAGTTACATAAGCAGTGGTCGCAGTAAGTGATGGTTTCAGCGAACACCTGTTAGCATGGTTTGACAGCGTGCCGCAACGTGAACTCCCATGGCAAACGGAGCGAACTCTGTACCGCGTTTGGGTGTCGGAGATCATGTTGCAGCAGACCCAGGCCAGCACTGTAAAAGTCTATTTCTCACGCTTCGTTGCCTGTTTTCCGAACGCTGCTGCATTAGCCAACGCCCAGCTTGATGCGGTGCTGCATCTATGGAGCGGCCTTGGTTATTACGCGCGTGCAACGCAGCTACACCGTGCAGCGCGGATCATCAGCCAGTGCTATGACGGTCAATTACCGGGTGATATAGATGCCTTGCAAGCGTTGCCGGGGATTGGGCGCTCGACCGCCGGCGCGATTTTAGCGCTGGCCTGCGATGAGCCGTATCCCATTCTCGATGGCAACGTCAAGCGCATTCTGTGCCGCTACCATGCGATCGAGGGTTGGCCCGGAAAAGCCGCGGTGCAGCAGCGCTTATGGGCTTTAGCTACAGTGCATACGCCAGCGCAGCGGGTGGCAGACTACACCCAGGCGATTATGAATCTGGGCGCTATGGTATGCCAACGGGTACGGCCGCTGTGTGAACACTGTCCGTTGGCGGCAAGCTGTATCGCACGCAGCCAACAATGGCAGCACGCGCTGCCAAGTCGACGCCCGGCAAAAACGTTGCCGTTGCGCACGGTATGGTTTGTGATTGTCTGTGATCAGCAAGGTAGGGTATTATTGACACAGCGTCCGCCGGTTGGGATCTGGGGCGGATTATACAGTTTTCCAGAATGCGATTCGGCTGACGACATTGAACCGCTGCTACAGCAACGCTTGGGGTTGACGGCGATCGTGCAACGCCGATTGCCGCCACTGAAGCATGCGTTTTCGCATTATAAATTGCTCATCACGCCGATACTGATAAACACCCGGCCAAGCACGGGCGGGCATCAGGTAATGGAGGATCGCCCAATGCTATGGTATCGCTTGCATGATGCCGCGCCGTCGATCGGGATCCCAGCTCCAGTGCGCCGTATTCTGCGACAACTGGAGTCGCTATGAAACGCATGGTCCAATGTATCAAGTCGGGCGTCGAAGCCGAGGGCCTGGATGAGCCGCCATTGGCGGGTGCCTTGGGGCAACGTATCTTCGATAACGTTAGCAAGCAGGCTTGGCGGCAATGGCTTGCACGGCAGACGATGTTGATCAATGAACATCGTCTACAGGTACGCGATCCGCAGGCGCGGGCGTTCCTTACCGCCGAGTTGGAAAAGTATTTCTTTGGCGAGGGCGCAAAACCGCCGCCGGGCTATGTTCCTCCGGCATGAGAAATGTGCTTTTGTTGACGCCGATTGCAAACATCTGTACAACGCTGCCAGACCTACTGTCGTATTCGCTGGCTTTTCGAGGGTTCCTGCGGGGCTTGTCTATTGGGGAAATGATCCTTCCAACGATCAGGCCATGGTAGCGTTGAGCAGATCGAGAGGTCAGAGAACGGCGCACCGCCGGCGCGCCTCATTAAAAATAAAACAGCCCCTTCACCTATCCCCCCATCCGCTGAGGTTTTTCGAAGTTCCCTAGAGTTGATAAAAGCTGCCGCGGTCGGTTATATTGTAGCGGCTGAACAACCAGCGCCACCTTGGCGTTGGTGCTGGATTTTGTTGCTGAGGCCAGATAGCTCAGTTGGTAGAGCAGTGGATTGAAGATCCTCGTGTCGGCGGTTCGATTCCGTCTCTGGCCACCACTCCCCGCCCTTTCTCCTGAACGGGAGCAAAATAGCGCATAAGGCGACGCTGCAGTTGTTGCCGAGGGTACCCTGTAAGTTGCGTTAGGCCGACTGCGCCGCAGGATAACCGATGCTTTGCAGCGCTTCACTGATACAGTCGAACACGCTGGCGTCTTCCACTGTTGCTGGCATCTTCCAGTCTTCTCCATTGGCGATCTTCTGCATCGTGGCGCGCAGAATTTTTCCCGAGCGTGTTTTTGGCAGGCGTTCAACGACAGCCGCTTGCCTGAACGCTGCCACCGGACCAATCCGATCACGTACCTGCGCGACCACTTCAGCGCTGATCAAAGCGTTGGGACGATCGCAACCTGCGTTTAGCACCAAGAGACCGATCGGCAATTGCCCTTTGAGGGCATCGGCGGCACCGATCACGGCGCATTCGGCGACATCTGGATGGGCGGCCAGAACTTCCTCGACCGCACCAGTGGACAAGCGATGGCCAGCGACATTGATGACATCGTCAGTGCGCGACATGACGAACACGTAGCCATCCTCATCAATATAGCCCGCATCACCGGTTTTGTAGTAACCGGGAAAGGTTCTGGCATAGGATTCGGTGAACAGCGAATCCGCTTCCCACAGTGTTAGCAGTACCCCGGGTGGTAATGGTAATTTTATCGCCAGTTCGCCAATATCAGCGCCGTCGGTTTTCTTGCCCGCATCATCCAGTACATGCACATCCATTCCCGGCACCGGTTTCGCCACCGAGCCGCTCTTCACCGTCAGTGGCTCAATACCCATGCAGTTAGCGCAGATTGACCAACCGGTCTCGGTTTGCCACCAATGGTCAATAACCGGTACGTTGAGTTTGCTCTGTGCCCATTCCAAGGTGTCTGGATCGGTGCGTTCCCCCGCTAGGAACAGCGCTTGCAGGCTGGATAAATCGTACTCCGCTATCAGCTTGCCATCGGGGTCCTGCTGTTTGATCGCACGCAGTGCGGTCGGCGCAGTGAACAGTACCTTCACACGGTGCTCAGACACCACGCGCCAAAATGCGCCGGCGTCTGGGGTGCCTACCGGCTTACCCTCGTAGAGAACGGTCGTACAGCCATACAGCAGTGGGGCGTAGCAGATATAGGAATGACCGACAATCCAGCCTAAATCCGATGCCGCCCAGAAGACATCGCCAGGCTCGACATTGTAGATATGCTTCATCGTCCAGTGCAGTGCTACCGCATGACCACCGTTGTCGCGCACTACCCCCTTGGGTTGCCCGGTAGTGCCTGAAGTGTAGAGAATATAAAGCGGATCAGTGGCCGCCACGGGAACCCAATCATGAGCGCGGGCTTGCGACATGCTCCAGTTCCAGTCATGGTCGCGTCCAGCAACGTAGGCGCAGCGGTGCATCTTGCGTTGCACTACGATACAGCCCTGCAGTTGGTGGCTGGCGGACGCGATGGCGGCATCCACCAGTTGCTTGTATTCAACGACGCGGTTGGGCTCAATGCCGCAAGAAGCAAACACGATGAACTTTGGTTTTGCGTCATCAATGCGGAGAGCAAGTTCAGCCGCTGCAAAGCCGCCGAACACCACCGAATGCACCGCGCCGAGGCGAGCGCAGCCAAGCATGGCGATCACGGTTTCCGGAATCATCGGCATATAGATGATGATCCGATCACCTTTAGTGACGCCTCTTGCTGCCAATACGTGAGCAAAACGAGCACTTTTCTCCTGCAGTTCAGCGTAAGTCAGCACGCCCTTGCTATGAGCCACTGGACTATCGTAGATCACCGCGGGTTGATCACCGCGACCCTCAGCTACATGCCGATCCACGGCGTTGTAGCAGGTATTTAACTCCCCGCCTTTAAACCAGCGGTAAAACGGCGGGTTACTGCTATCCAGCACCTGGTCGCATTGCCGCTCCCAGTGAATAGCCGTCGCCGCCTGTTCCCAAAACGCTTCTTTGTGCTCCAATGATTGGGTGTATTGTTCAGCAAAACGGCTCATACTTGAGGTCTCCATTTGATTGCCGGTGACTTAGGCTGTAGATCACAATCGGTTGGTATTTGAGCATGAGGGCACCTCGAAAAACCGCCCTCGCTGGCTTTTCGAGGTGCCCTCATGGTGTTTTATTGGGGGAAGGGTATTAAATCAATCCATAACTGATAGGGGCTTACGAAATTGCCCATAGTGCCCCTTCCGCCAAACCCTCATTCTCTTTCAGGGTCTCTCGAGGTCCCCATAGGTGAATGCCGGCATTATTCCATCGCATTATATACCAGCGCTCAGTTAAGCGGTTTGACGGACTCGCAGACAATCCGACTGAGTCATTATGGAGGGCACCTCGAAAAACTGCGTAAAGCTCGCTTTTCGAGGTGCCCGGCGGAGCTTGTCTATTGGGGAAAGGATTATAAATCAACGGCTTACGTTACAGGTGAGTATGCTCTTTTCGCCCCCCCATCTCGTTGAGGTTTTTCGAAGTTTCCTAGAGGGAATTGATGATCCGCAGCATATTAATTTGGATTCAACGCGCAAGTGCCAACCCTTTATTGCCGGTAGAAATGCGCCTTGCCGTCAACAAAGGCGTTATCTTTGAGTACGGGGCCGATCCGATCCGTACCTGATATGAAAGCAGGCATGCTGACTGGAGGCACCTTCAGGTAAGTTTTATTCCACGCCCAAAACGATGGTTTCGAGAAGGATGTTGGATACCTCGTATGGATCGCAGTTGGCCCCCGGGCGGCGATCTTCAATATAGCCGCATCCCGCGTCCGCCACATGCCGCGGGATCCGCACAGAGGCACTTCGATCAGCTGCGCCAAAGCGGAATTGGTCGACTGCGCACGTTTCGTGTAGGCCAGTAAGGCGCTCGTGGAGACCGTAGCCATAAGCCGCGATATGCTTGTCATGACGCGCCCCAAGGCGTTCAACGGCTTGTTGGATGGCCGCTTTCCCGGTTCCAGCATTGCGCATCGCCGCGGTCGAGAAGTTGGTATGCGCCCCGGCACCATTCCAGTCTCCTTTGATGGGTTTGGGATCGAGAGTTGCGGTAACGCCGTGCTCTTCGCCAAGGCGGTAAAGCAACCAACGCGCCAGCCACAGGTGATCTGCTATGAGGAGCGGATCCGCGTCAGGATCGTCGTCAAAGCCGCGATAGCCAACTTGAAACTCCCACTGCCCCGGCATCACTTCCGCATTGGTTCCGAAGATCATAATTCCTGCGGACAGGCAGGCTTCGGCGTGCTCTTCAACCAGCCCACGACCAAACACTTCGTCGGAGCCGACACCGCAGTAAAAAGGGCCCTGCGGTGCCGGATAACCAGAATCGGGCCATCCCAAAGGCCGTGAACCTTGGAATAGGGTGTATTCTTGCTCAAAACCAAACCAAGCCTTAGCTTTTGCCGCACCTGCATCAAGGGTTTTGCGTAACTTTGCCCGTATATTGGTTTCGTGAGGGGCACCATCTGATTTAAAAACCTCGCACATAACCAAATATGAACCAGTTCCGCGAATCGGATCGCCAACGCACCGAGCCGGCTGAAGCACCAAATCGGAATCGCTTCCGGTTGCCTGGTAAGTAGAAGAACCATCGTACCCCCACTGTGGAAAATCCTCCACCTCGTAGGCCTTATCCGCAAGAATCCGGGTTTTGGATCGCAGTTTGCGGGTGGGGGATGCCCCATCAATCCAAATGTACTCAGCGCACCTTTTCATTTTCGCCTCTGTAAATTTCTAGGAGTATTATCTATAGGGTGCCTCGAAAAACCAACTTTGCTGGCTTTTCGAGGCACCATGCGGCACTTGTCTATTTGGGTGAGTGATTATAAATCAACGGTTTACGTTACATGGAGAGCGTGCCTTTCCCCAACTTTATCTCCCCCATCCCATTCAAGTTCTTTCGAGCTCAGCGGTTAAGAGTTGTTCTTAAAACATGCCGCGCAGCCTCTCTGGTCGCGGCTACGCGAGTTGATTGCGGCACCAGCCCGGGGTGCGCCGCAGATACTGCCGCAGTGTACCCGGTCGCCCCAATGTCAACAACCGACAATGGGGCATATTAATCCTGTCTAGGAAGTTGTTATGGCGATGGATGGGCTACTATCAGAGGCGCATCATAGAGCACTTGACAGCAACTGACCAGCAGTTTATGGTTGTATTTTGCACACTGCTTTCAGTAACTTTATAATCGTTGTGCAGCCCCTAAGTCGCTACTGTGTTTGAGGTTATGGAGAGGCTGCGTTTGATGCTCTGGCATAGCGGTTGCGGGCGGGGCCTCTGTGATCTTTAGTATTTTGATCCTCAAACAGCCAAGCACCGCTTGGCTGTTTGAGGAGGGTTTGTAAAAAAAGACATTTGTATTGAGGAAAGGGTGCTTTGGGCAATGCTCTGGTGTTCTGGAGGAGAAGCCCCTTCCAGCAGTTATTTCATGGTGCCGCTGAGCACTCTTTGCCGGTCAGCGTAGGCGCGCCGCTAGGCGCTCCTCATTAAAATTAAAAACGCTCTACAATAAAAAAAGCTGTACTCCCTTCCCTCCAGCCCCTAACCCCTAACCCCTAACCCCTAACCCCAGTACAGCCTCCGCTTTCAACTTGGTGCCGTGCATTTTGCGTAGCGTGGCGTCTTTGGCATAGTGGTGGGCGGCGCTCCCAATTAAAAATGAAACGAGTGAATTTTCGGGTTCAAGGTAGAACCCAGTTGCACGGTTTTGATCAATGAACAAGAACCCTAATGTTAATGACTTCCAGTGCTCGCTGGTAGCACTGCCCGATGCCGCATGGATGCGATTTTGCGCGCTATACGAGCGCGCCAAAGCGCTCGATCTGAAGGTGCCCAATGCAGTTTGTCTGGCGACTGCTAACGCCGACGGTCAACCCACGGCACGCATTGTGCTGCTAAAAGATTCGAGCGCTGCTGGCTTCTCCTTCTATACCAATTCCCTGAGCCGCAAAGGCGCTGATCTGGCGGTCAACGCGCAGGCGGCATTGTGTTTCTTCTGGGATCCGCTGATGGAGCAAGTGCGGGTTGAGGGTTTCGTCGAAGCATTGCCCGCTGATCAGGCGGACGCTTATTTCAGCAGCCGTCCGCGCGACGCTCAGATAGGTGCCTGGGCCTCGTTGCAATCACAACCGCTGCCGTCGCGTACGGTGCTGGAGCAGCGCGTGCGCGAATATGAAGCACAATACGCCAATGCAGCCCTTCCACGTCCAGCGCATTGGCGCGGTTACCGCTTACAACCGTTGCGTATCGAATTCTGGCGCTCAATGCCGGCGCGCTTGCATCAGCGTGATAGCTTTAGCCTGCGCGAAGGCCATTGGGTGCATGAGCAGTTGTACCCTTGAGGGATGCTGCGCATCAGCACGGGAATCGAAGATGTTTGGTGAATATCAATTCCTCGGCAGTGCCGCGCACCGCCGCCAATTTCCGTGCGATATCGGTCAAGAGGTGGCGTTTGCAGGTCGCTCCAATGTCGGCAAATCAAGCGCCATCAATGCGTTGAGTAACCGTACTCAGTTGGCGCGCGCCAGCAAAATCCCGGGGCGCACGCAGACGATTAACTTTTTTGGCGAAAAGGATGGAGCGCGGTTGGTGGATCTGCCAGGCTACGGCTATGCTAATGCGCCACCATCGGTTGTTGCCGCTTGGTTACGCCTGCTGCAAGCGTATATTGGTCAGCGCCAGTCGTTGCGTGTGGTGGTGGTGTTGATGGATATCCGCCGCCCACTGTTGGCGCTTGACCGGCGGTTCATGGCGTCGTGCATCGCTTTCAATCGCCCGTTGCACGTGGTGTTGACAAAAGCGGATAAGCTGTCGCATCAGGCGGCGCTGCAAAGCATGCATCGGGCGCGCAGCCAATTATGCGCGATGCTCGATGATCGCAATCAGCATGGCAGCGACGGTGGCGGCAAGCGGATTACGCTGCAACTGTTATCGGCGCGAAAACGGATCGGCATCGACGAGTTGCGGTCAACGATCGCCGCGGCATTCCAAGCGACAGACAGCTCCGGCGATTGACTGAAAGATCGGGGAACACCCTGCCATCCGCCTCTTCTCGCCAAGTAACCGCGCCGTTACGCAAAAACCTTTACCTTTACAGGGGGATCGTTGGTGAATCTGAATTACCTTGATTTTGAACAACCTATCGCTGAGTTAGAGGCGAAGATCGAAGATTTGCAACGGCTTGGCTCTGACCCGTCGATTAACGTCAACGATGAGATCGTGCGCCTGCAACAAAAGAGCCGCGAGTTGACGCAAGAGATTTTCGCCGACCTCAGCGCCTGGCAGGTCATTCAAATAGCGCGCCACCCTCAGCGCCCCTATACTCAAGATTATATAAGCCGTATATTCACCGACTTTGAAGAGCTGCACGGTGACCGTTACTTTGCTGATGACGCGGCAATTATAGGTGGCATTGGCCGTCTTGAGGGCAAGCCGGTGGTGGTTATCGGTCACCAGAAAGGGCGTACCACCAAGGAGAAACTGCATCACAGCTTTGGTATGCCGAACCCTGAAGGTTACCGCAAATCGCTGCGCCTGTTGAATCTGGCTGAGCGCTTCCAGCTACCGGTGCTGACTTTTGTCGATACCCCCGGCGCATACCCTGGAACGGGCGCCGAAGAGCGCGGTCAGAGCGCTGCTATCGCTGACAACCTGGTGCGCATCGCGGTGCTGCGCACGCCAATTATCAGCACCGTCATCGGCGAAGGAGGCTCTGGCGGGGCACTCGCGATTGGCATCGGTGATCGGCTGATGATGTGCCAATACAGTACGTATTCGGTGATCTCTCCCGAAGGTTGCGCCGCCATCTTGTGGCGCAGCGCAGAGCAGGCGGCGCTGGCCGCTGAGGCGATGGGGATTACCGCCACGCGTTCGCAGCAGTTGGGGGTGATCGACCGCATCATCAGCGAGCCTGTGGGCGGTGCTCACCGCGACCCGGATGGAATGGCGGTGAAACTGCGCCAAGTCATCAACGAAGAGTTGACCAACCTGCTCAAGCTGAGCCTTGACGAGCTGATCGCCAGACGTTACCGACGCATGATGAGTCTCGGGGTTTTCGAGCACGCCGGTTAAGCGTGCTGAACGCCAGCGCGCCAGTGTTGCTCGTCGTCGCGCTGCATTGACAACCGTGTCCATCCCGCTTGCCACCTACCCGCTGCGCCTGTGGGGTGCCTCGCCGCCAGTGCTGGTGTTCATTCTGATGCTAGGCTGCAGCGCCGCAGGTGCTCAGAGCCGCAGCCAGATCGAAGCTGATCTGCAGCAGTTGACCCAGCGCATACACACCCTCGGTGTACGCCTTGAGCAGACGCTCAACGTACGTGATCAGCACCTCAAGGCATTGCGCGACATCGAGTTGCAGTTGATCGAGCGTCGCCAGCATATCGCGCGCATCAGCGATAAACGCAACGCAACGCAAACCCGCCAACAGGCGCTTGAGGAGCGTCGCCGGCGCGCTATTACGCAGTTGCAACAACACCGTCAAGCGCTCGCACGGACGATCAGAATGGTTTATATCCTAGAGCGAGAGCATTTTATGTTGTGGCTATTGCAACAACAATCGCCAACCACGATCAGTCGTATATTGGGCTATCAGAGCTACTTTTCAACGGTTAAGCGTAAGCACATCCAGCAGGCGCGCGTGCTGGTGGATGAAACCAATCGTATTGATCGCGTATTGCAACGGCAACAGGCGCAATTGAGCGCCTTGCTCAGCGCGCAGCAACAGGCGCAGCAGGCCAAACAACGCGAACACCGTCAGCGTCAGCAAGTGCTGGCGGCAATAAATGCAAAACTCAGCAAAACCACCCAGGTACGCAAACAACTGCTCGACGAAGTGAAAATGTTGCACGAGCTACTGGACGGGATCGATGCGATACTGAGCGATATACCCGATGATCGCTTGCTGAAACGGGCTTTCATCAAGCGCAAAGGCAAGCTGCCGTGGCCGCTGGGCGGTCAGCTTAAGCGCTCCTTCGGCACGGTTGATAGCGACAGCCTGCATCAGCAGGGGATCTTACTGGCGGCACCGGAAGGCGCGACGGTGCGTGCGATTCATCACGGTCGGGTGGTGTATGCAAATTGGCTGCTGGGGTTTGGCTTACTGCTGGTGCTCGATCATGGCGATGGCTACATGAGCCTCTACGGTCACACCGCACGGATCACGCGCGATGTTGGGGAATGGGTGGATGAAGGCGATCCGATCGCGCTGGTAGGCAACACCGGCGGTCAACAGCAGGCGGGGCTTTATTTCGCCATCCGCAGCAATGGCATCCCGAGCGATCCGGCAAACTGGTGTCAACCCGCCGGGCTGAAGCGAATCCAGTAGTGGGCAGGCACGTAGATAAGATACGGCGTCTATGTGATGCGTCACTGCAATCGGTCGCTATTGTATGAAAGCGCTGCTGCCGATACCATATAAGCGCTTAGGGGAGGTGCGAATGAGTCTCCCAGCATGAGATAATACGCCGAGCGCAGGATGAGTGCTTCTTATATGCTGGAAATTGGCCTGTGGACGCCGGCAATCAGATAAAAACGCTCTCCTATGCAGGGAAATAACCGTTTTGTACCAATGGACAAAGCACCATGGGTACTTGATCGTAGGTTCCAAAGGTGTAAACGGCGCGCCAGCGCCGACCTCACTATTCTTTTCCTCCGGATACGATAACCAGAAGGTTGATGGCTGTGTACTTGCTGCTGCCATGAAAGAGCTTTTTTGTGATTTGCTCGCCAAAGCCCTAAGCGAGCTGCAGGAACAAGGCGTGTTGCCGACTGTGCAGCGCTTTCCGCCGATCGTCGTCAGCCGTACCCGTGATCGCCAACGCGGCGACTACGCGAGCCCGCTTGCATTGGCGCTGGCGCGTCATACGAGCGCTGATGCAATGCAGCTTGCTACAGCGATTGTGGCGCGCATATCAGTGCCTGAAGGGGTTCAGCGGATCGAGGTCGCAGCCCCCGGGTTTATTAACTTTTTTCTTGCCAAGAGTCACATCCACAATATCGTCAGCGCGGTACTCGGTGCCGCTGATCGCTATGGCTGCAGCAGCACGGGTAAGGGGCGCAAGTTCCAGGTTGAGTTTGTCTCAACTAATCCGACAGGCCCTTTGCATGTGGGGCATGGACGCGGTGCAGCCTATGGATCGGTGATCGCTAACCTGTTGCAAACCGTCGGTTTTGCTGTCCAACGTGAGTACTATCTGAACGATGCCGGACGGCAGATAAATATCCTCGCTACCAGCGTCTGGTTACGTTATCTGAGCCTCTGTGGTCAGCCGATCGCGTTTCCAGGCAATGGGTATCGTGGGGCGTATATCCTGGATATTGCGCGGACGCTTTACGATCGTCAAGGCGCTGACTACAGCGCCGATGCCGAGACGCTGTTCGCGCAGTTGCCGCCCGATGCGCCACAGGGAGACAAAGAGGCGCATATTGATGCATTAATCGCCTGCGCTCGCCAACACCTTGGCGAGCGCTACCAAGTGCTGCACGACCTCGCCGTGCAAACCATTGTGGATGATATTCGCCTTGACCTAGAGCAATTTGGGGTTAGGTTCGATGCGTGGTTCTCGGAGCGGTCACTGACGCAGAGGGGTGAGGTCGATCGCGTTATCCAGCGTCTGCAACAACACCAGCACACGTACCGCAAAGACGGCGCGCTGTGGTTCCGGGCGAGTGCTTTTGGTGATGAAAAAGATCGCGTCATTGAGCGCGAAGGTGGCGAACGTACCTATTTTGCCTCGGATATAGCGTATCTCGCACACAAAATGGAACGCGGCTTTGAAGCAGCGATCTACATATTCGGCGCTGACCACCACGGTTATGTGGCGCGGCTTAAAGCCGTTGCCAGCGCGCTTGGCTATGATCCGCAGCGCATCAAAATCAAGCTGGTGCAATTTGCGGTGCTGTCGCGCGGCGGACAGAAGTTACAGATGTCAACCCGATCCGGCGAGTTTGTTACGCTGCGTGCCTTACGTGAGGAAGTCGGCAACGATGCGGCGCGCTTCTTCTACGTCATGCGTCGCAGCGAGCAACACATGGATTTTGATCTTGACCTAGCAAAATCCAACACCACCGATAATCCCGTGTACTATGTCCAATATGCGCATGCGCGCATTGCCAGCGTTATGCGAAAGGCGCAAGAGCAAGGGATCGGGTTCGCACCCGATCAGGTTGCGGGGGTCGCGTTGGAGACGTTGTTAACCGATGCGCATGAGGTAACGCTGCTGCGCACTTTGGCGCGCTACACCGAGGTGATTGAGATTTCAGCCGAGCAGTTGGAGCCGCACCGTTTGATCGCCTACTTGCGTGAGTTGGCTACCGATTTGCATGCTTGGTACAACGCAAAGCAGTTTCTGAGCGCCGCAAAGGAACTGCGGATGGCGCGCTTAGCGTTAGCTGCGGCGACGCAGCAAGTGATTGCTAACGGTTTGCAGGTGATAGGCGTATCAGCCCCAGATTCGATGTGATCGATGCGATGGATGGCCAAGATGAGCGCAAAGTCAACAACGCCTTCGCCGCGTCGAGGCGGTTTTAGATATCCGCTGTTGTTTGGATTTTTGCTGGGCGCGCTGGGGACGTGGTTAGTGTACGACCACTATTGGCTGTTGCAACAGTTCGATGCGTGGTTTGATGATGGCGGTGCACCAAGTGCCCCCGCGACCACGGATGCAAAGCGGCAACCACGCTATGTCTTCTATACCGAGTTATCGGAGCAGGAAGTTGTGGTGCTGGAAGAAGAGCTCGTCGATGCCCCGACAACAAAGCCCGAAGAATCCCGCACGACAGCTACCGCTGTCGCCAGCAGCAAAGCCACTACCGAAGCTGAAGCCACAACCACAACCAGAGCCGCAGTTGAAGCAGCACCAGACGCCCTTCCGCTCGCCGTTCAATATATCCTGCAAGCCGGGTCGTTTCGGCTGCCAGAAGAAGCGGACAGTCTGCGCGCTAAGCTGGCGCTGGCTGGTTTTCAGGTGCGCATCCAAACGGTGCAAATCAATGGCACTACAACTTGGCATCGGGTGCGCGTCGGGCCTTATAACAGCAAGCTGCTGCTGCAACAGGCACAGCAGCGATTGCAGCAGCAGGGCATCCAACCGCTGGCGCTGCGCTTAAAACCACGGCGCTGATGGGGGCGTAACCATCAACCGGTCATAGCCCGCCCCGGCCACCCGTTGCGCAGCTAGGATGGGATGGGGTGGTGCTTGTTCAGGCGGCGGCCTTCATAGCTTGCACAAGCGCCCGATAGCGAGGCCTAGCAAACGCACCAGAGGAAGTCCTTTTTCGTAGAGGATCCCCAAGGGGTGCCCGTTGCGGGTAGCAGGCTGGATCGGGTAGTTGGTGCAAAGTAAAGAAGGCGGGATCGCGGTGGGTTGCTTCGCAGTCTCTCGCAGCCTAGATTGCAGTCGTTCAATCCGTGCACGAGCGATGCCACGTGACAGGTGTTCGTTCAGCAAACAGTGCCATTGGTATTTCTCGTTGCGTACCAGATGATAAATGAACAGCTTCAGGTCGAACTGGATCGCTTCAGGCGGGTAGTTGTGCAGGATTTGCGCTTCCACTGCGGTTTCTTCACCGAATCCCAAGCGTTTGCCGTGGATTCCTAAGCTCGGATCAAAGCCGCCGATCTTTTGCAGCGCCTCCAGCGCAAAACCAATGTTCCCACCGCTGAGCGAGATCCGCTTTGAACGCCCGGTTAGTTTCGGGTGCGAGTAGGTGCCATAATCATCGCGCCACCAGCGCGGCGGGGGGTGGTCATACCGCGGATAGATAGGGCCGCCAAACATCACCGGCGCGTAGCGATCGAGCAAGCCAAGGGCGCGGTCAACATAATCGCTTGGGAACGTACAGTCATCCTCGGTGAACAGGATCCAACCTTTGCGGCACTCTGCTAAACCGCGATTACGAGCGACCGATGAGCCCGGTTGATTTTCGCTGACCGTGATAAGGCGTGGCCATTGTTGCTGCAGGTGCTGCAGGCGCTCGGCGGTATCATCGGTTGAATGGTTGTTGACCACCACCACGCGCCAGCGAGCACTATCATTGGCCTGTTGGCGCAAGCTGTTGATGGCAGCTTCCAACAGCCGAGCGCGATTAAAGGTTGGAATGCAAAGATGCAGTATTGGTGTGGATTGCATACGGGTCGGACGTGGATTCAAGTTTTAGGTGATTCAGAAAAACCTTACCTCGAAAAGCCAGTGAAGCGGTTTTTCGCGGTGCCCATTCATCGTTTCATCGCATCAGCGAATACAAATCATCTAACCACGCATCCAGCAAAACCAATTCCTGTTTTTTTATGAGGTGCATGTTTATCAGTTCCGAGTAACAAAGGCGCATATTGTCGCTCAGGCATTCAACGCCTGGTTTTAAATCGAGATTAGCCAGTCGTTGACAAATCTCAGTGTTGTGCAGATAACCCGGCAATTCATCTGAGAAATCCTGCATTAAATTATGTTGATTGCGTTCTTGCCAGACAGTAGGCCCATGGAAAACAATACTCCAGCGATTAGCCCAGGCGATCCGTTGCGCAATGAAACCCCGCCAAATATCCGTCAGGCGGAATGAACAGGAGGTCGGCAAGTACATCAACGGATAGGCGTCTTTCCACCAAGTGGTATTCTGGCTATTAAAAGGACACCACGCGTTATTCAACAAGGCAATTTTGCGATCCAATCTGAATTGCGTTGATTGGCTTATTACCAAACGATAAATCGCATCCACATCCGGGTCTTCATCAGCTAATCCTTGTTGGATAGGGCTATCGGCTACTAAGGTAGGCAGTGAATTCCAATCAGCTAAAGGTTCTTGAATCCTGTCTAGTGGGAAGCCGCGTGGCCAGACAGCGCTGTCAGTAAAATAGCGATAAACATTAACCCAACCAGCCGTTGTAAAACTCTTGACGGATTGCGTACGTTCACGTGCGTGCCAAAAGGTATCGTGCGGAATGTTGTCATCATCCGTTTCCACAATGATCGATGATTGATGCTGCACCGCAATCAGGTAGCCGATATTCTTGCGTCCATACACACGTGTCGGACATAACCTAGGGAATTTGAAACCCAGTTGGTTTTGCCGCTCTAGGCTATAAAAATCACAACCCGCCAATGAAAAGTCAGAGGGGCTTTGCGCATCCCCGATCACGATGAAATGACAGCCCCGCTCAAGACTCTCCTGCGCTATCTGTTTCAGCACAGGGTGGCTTTCTGCGGCGATAGAAGTGATAACGATGGCGTTGGGGAATTGCATTGCGGTGCCTCGGGAAAAGATCAACGGGTATGGAATAGACTCTCAGGCAGGCAATGTCAGCTGATGATCCAGCCGATGCTGCTTTGCATGCCTTGAGGAATCGGTTGTCTGCGGTAGGTATTTTTTGTTCAGGGGGCACCTAGAAAAACCAGCTTTGCCAGCTTTTCGATGCCCCATGCGGCGCTTGTCTATTGAGGAAATAGCTATGAATCATTGGCTTACGTTAGGCCAGCGAGCCCTTTGCACTACCCCTCCCATCCCGTTGAGGTTTGGCGCAAAGGGCTCGCATGGACGAGGCATCATCAGTATTTGATCGTAGGTTCTAGGGATCATCAGGTCAAATGTTTTCTAACGGGGAGCTTTGCATAAATCGCACCGCGGCACCAATACAATATGCCACCTGTTGACGCCTATGATGTAATAGAAACGCGATAGTATTCAATGCCTTATTATCATGGCGTGGAAACCTATGAGGCAAACCAGTCCAGCCGATGCGCGGCAAGCTACACGCCGCTAACGGTTAACAGAAGATAGGGTTGGCAGCACGGCTGGGCACGGATGCCGCCGCCAATAGGCAACTGCCGCTGCGCGTGCGGCGGCGTGGATTGAAGTCGCTCCCCCTGCGGGAGCCACGTATGAGCAAGATGGATGATCGCAGATTTGTGATCGAGCGCAGATCAGCCCCATCCCGCAAAGAGGACACGCCATGAAACAAGACAAATCTCGCATCAATGATCAACCATCGCCTATCCCCAGACTGGACGGCGAGACGCTGGACCTCGTCGCGCACAATATCGAGCAGATGAAAGCACTCTTCCCCGATGTATTCACCGAGGGAAAGGTCGATCTCGATGCCCTGCGTGCAACGCTGGGCGACTACGCGGACGAGCGCCAGGAACGTTACAGCTTCACCTGGAACGGTAAAGCGCACGCGCGTCGCATTGCCCAGACGCCGAGCACCGCCACGCTGCGCCCGTGCCCGCAGGAATCGCTCAACTGGGACACCACGCAAAACGTATTTATCGAAGGCGAAAACCTAGAAGTGCTCAAGCTGCTGCAGAAGAGCTACTACAAGAAGGTCAAGATGATCTATATCGATCCGCCGTATAACACGGGCAAGGATTTTATTTATCCCGACGATTTCCGCGACAGCATCAAGAACTATTTGGCACTGACCGGCCAGATAGACGGAGAGGGGCGTAGGTTGTCAACCAACGCCGAAACAAGCGGGCGCTTTCATACTGACTGGCTGAACATGATGTACCCCAGGTTGAAGCTGGCGAGGAACCTATTGCGTGAAGATGGGGTGATTTTTATTTCGATTGACGACAATGAAATGGCTAATCTTTGGCAACTATGCTGTGAAGTATTTGGAGAGGAGAATGCTGTTTCGCAGATGGTTGTTGTTCGTTCTGAGGGAGGGGGCTTGGCTAAGCAAGTCGTCAAGGGACATGACTATTTGATTGCATTCGCCCGCAACATTTATGATTTTATTCCGTTGAAACGGCCGAAGGATATAAGAGGCAAGCAGGTTGAATGGAAAGGGGAGCAATACTGGATAGAAGAAGACTGGTTACGAAGGGAATTCGGTAAGTATGGAACATGCTATTATGATGAAATAGAGAAATACAAAGGTCTTCAGAAGAAGAAGGAGGTTGACGATGGACTCGCACAAGGCATATATAGGTTGATAGAAAAGAAGTCTGGCAAACATATCGTAGGCCGCTTACGGAAGATAGCTGACGATGGAACCAAGTTCTACAGCATACTTAAGCATCTGAACGCTGATGGGAAGCATGATCTTGAAGATATCGAATATAAAGATGCTGCCTTTACTTTCCCGAAGCCAGTCTCACTTATTAAGCAACTGTGCCTTGGGGCTACATTCTCGACACAAAACAGGACAGATATCATCCTTGATTTCTTCTCTGGCTCATCTACCACTGCCCATGCTGTCCTTGATCTGAACAGCGATGATGGTGGCAATCGCAGATTCATCATGGTGCAGCTCCCCGAACCATGCGGTGAGAAATCTGAAGCATTCAAGGCTGGCTATAAGAGCATTGCTGACATCGGCAAAGAGCGCATTCGCCGCGTCATCAAGAACCTAGAATCTGAACAGGCGGAAAAAGCCAAACAAGCCCAAGCCCAAGACCCGCTGCTGCAAGGCATCAAAGACAGGCCCGGGTTGGACCTCGGCTTCAAAGTCTTCAAGCTCGACTCCAGCAACATCAAGCCCTGGGACCCAGACCTTGACAACCTTGAGGCGTCTTTGTGGGACGCGGTCGAGAATATCAAACCCGATCGCTCTGAGGCCGACCTGCTCTACGAGCTGCTGCTCAAATACGGTCTCGATTTGTCGGCGCCGATCGAGGAGCGGGATATTGATTACCGATTGAAAGGCGAAGCAATATCCAAAAACCATAAATCCAATTTCCATATCATCGACGGCGGGGCGCTTATCGTCTGTCAGGCTGAAATTGTCAGCCTGGAGGTCGTTGATGGCATCGCGGCGCTGAAGGACGAATTAAAGCCAGAGGTGATGCGCGTGCTCTTCAAGGATTCCGGTTTTGCTGATGACGTGGTCAAGGTCAATGCCGTGCAAATCCTGCGACAGGCTGGGATCGACAACGTAAAAAGCGTGTGAGGAGGCGATCATGAGGCTTCAATTCGATTCGAACCTCGACTATCAGCGCGAAGCGATCGACGCTGTCGTCGAACTGTTTAAAATCGAGCACAGCGACCAACAAAGCGCCTCGCAGAATGACCGCGAGGCGGTCGCCATAGCGCAGCCCCAGCCGCATCCGCAGACGGATCTGAAGGGGATGGAAAACAACCTCGGCATCGGCAACTACCGGCGGCTTTCAAACGAGGCGATCCATAACAATGTCAAGGTGATCCAACTGCGCAACGGACTGGCCGCGTCAAAGACCTTAGATTCTCTGAACTTTAGCGTGGAGATGGAAACCGGCACCGGCAAGACCTACGTCTATCTGCGTACGCTCTTCGAGCTGAACCAGCACTACGGCTTTACCAAGTTCATCGTCGTCGTGCCCTCCATCGCCATCAAGGAAGGCGTCTATAAAGCGTTGCAGATGACCGAAGAGCATTTCAAAACCCTGTACGACAACGTTCCGGTTGATTACTTCGTGTACGACTCGCAAAAGTTTAACCAAGTGCGCAACTTCGCCACCAGCGAAAGCATCCAGATCATGGTCATCAACATTGACGCCTTCCGCCGCAGCTTCACCGACCCGGCAAAAGAAGACAAAGCCAACATCATCCACCGAGCGCACGACCGCATGAGCGGCAGCCGCCCGATCGAGTTCATCCAGGCGACCAACCCCATCGTTATTATTGACGAGCCGCAGAGCGTTGATAGCACCGAGAAGAGCCGGGAGGCCATCGCCTCGCTCAAGCCGCTGTGTACGCTGCGTTATTCGGCCACCCATGTGGAGCAGCACCACATGCTGTACAGGCTCGACGCGGTGGACGCTTACGAGCGCAAGCTGGTCAAGCAGATCGAGGTGGCAGGCATTGAAATCCGGGACGGTCACAACAAGGCCTACGTCAAGCTGCTGAAGGTGGATAACAACACGGGGCCGCTGCGCGCTCAGATCGAGTTGGATATCGCTCACAGCGGCACCGTGGCACGGAAGAAGAAATGGGTCAGGGAAGGGACTGACCTGCTGAAGGCGTCTGGTGGTCGCAGCGTCTACGATGGCTATATCATCAGTGATATCCACTGCGAGAAAGACAACGAGTGCATCGATTTCACCAGCAGGCCGGACATCGTACGGTTGCATCAGGCCATCGGTGGGGGCAACCAAGACGAGTACAAACGCCTCCAGATTCGCAGGACCATCGAGACGCATCTAGAAAAAGAGATGCAGCTTCGGCCGCAGGGGATTAAAGTCCTGAGCCTGTTCTTCATCGACCGCGTGGCGCACTACCGCTGTTACGACAAGGACGGTCGCCCGCACCCCGGCAAGTATGCCCTGATGTTTGAGGAGGAATACGCCCGCGCTATCGACAAACCGAAGTATCGCACCCTTTTTAAAGATGCCGACCTGGATACAGCAGTTACAGGGGTACATGACGGTTACTTCGCGATCGACAGCAAAAACAAGGATGCTGTCGGGAGCGAAAAACTGAAGGAGTCTCGCGGGGAGGGCGCCGCGCAAGCGGACGAGAGCGCTTATTCGCTGATCATGCGCGACAAGGAGAAGCTGCTCAGTTTTGCCTCAAATCTGAAGTTCATCTTCTCTCATTCGGCCCTGAGAGAGGGCTGGGATAATCCGAATATTTTCCAGATCTGCACTCTCAACGAAACCGCCTCGGTTCTGAAAAAACGCCAAGAGATTGGGCGGGGGTTGCGGATCGCCGTGAATCAGGACGGCGAGCGGGTGCACGGTTTCGATGTCAACCGACTGACTGTGATGGCCAACGAATCCTATGAGGACTTCGCGCGGCGGCTTCAGCAGGAGATCGAGCAGGAGGAGGGGATCAAGTTCGGCGTCGTCGATGAGCACATCTTCGCCAACATCCCGGTGGCGAGTGATGACCGCAAGACCGCCTATTTCGGCGTTGAGGCTTCCTGCAAAGTGTGTCGCTACCTCAGGGACAAGGGCTACATTGACGCCAACGGCAAGGTGCAGGATCTGCTGCGAAAGGATTTGAAGAGCGGAAATGTCGATCTGCCGCAAGAGGTGCGGCAGCATGCGCAGCCGATCATTGCGGTGCTGCGCAAGACCGCTGGCAGCTTGCACCTCAAAAACGCCGATGAACGCCAGCGCGTCGGGGTGAACAAAGCGGTACTCATGGGGGAGGAATTCAAAGCGCTATGGGAGCGCATCAAGTACCGCACGACTTTTCGCGTGCACTTTGATAAAGACCAGTTGATAGAGAAATGCGCCGATGAAATTCAGAAGAATTTGGTGGTTGGTCGGGCGCAGCTCATCACGCGCACGGCGCGCCTTGGCATTGATCGCGGTGGAGTGCAGGTCAAAGACGTTCATGAGCGCGCTGTTGCTTACGAAGCGCACGACTACGAACTAGCGGATGCGATCAGCGATCTCCAGAACGCGACCAACCTCACCCGCCATACGCTGGCGGCGATCATGATCCAGAGCAAGCGGCTTGAAGACTTCAGGAGCAACCCGCAGAAATATATCGAGCAGGTGTCGGCGATCATCAGGCGTCAGATGCGGCTGTTTATCGTTGACGGCATCAAGTACCAGAAGCTCGGTGACCAATGCTGCTATGCCCAGGAGTTGTTTGAGCAAAACGAACTGTACGGCTACCTGAAGAACATGTTGGAAAGCCAGAAGTCGGTGTTCCATCATGTCATTTACGATTCGGACGTAGAGGAGGAATTCGCTCGTGCGTTTGAACTGAGCGAAGAGGTGAAGGTTTACGCCAAGCTGCCAGGCTGGTTCAGGATCGACACCCCTTTGGGCGGTTACAACCCAGACTGGGCAGTTCTGGTCGAAAAGGATCGCCAAGAGCGGCTTTACTTCGTGGTGGAGTCCAAGAGCAGCTTGTTCAGCGATGATCTTCGACCGGCGGAACAGGCCAAGATCGACTGCGGCCGGGCGCATTTTAAGGCTCTAGAAAGCGACGTAGCATTTACCGTGGCGGACAATTACGAGACGTTCGCGGCTGAGTGTATCGAGCGTCCTATAGGCGACGCGCAGGGGAGTTAGCAGGGGGGGCAAGAAAATCGCTGCCGCTCCAGCCCTCCAAACAGCACCGCCGTTGCTGCTCAAGCGTGGGGTGAATATATGGGGCATCTCGAAAAAACCGGCTTTGCGGATTCTTCGAGGTGCCCTACGGGTACAAAACACCTACCGAGCGACCTTGCGCACGAGTGTCGTCGACGCACCAAAGCCCAGCAGCCACCGAAGATAGCCGAAATGTTGGGTTTTTACAGTAACAAATCCATTGCGTTCGTACATTCGTCGGGCACTTGGGTTAGTGTCAATCACGTCAAGGCGGATGGTGTCGAATCCACTCTGTTTCGCAAAAGAGGCGAGTTCCGCAAGTAACCGAGTTCCGATACCCTGCCCGCGGTGGTTCGGATCAACAACGATCCCATCCATCAATAATTCGCCGGGCTTTATCGAGCGTTCGTACAAGCTGAAGATAAGTGCCGCCCAATTTCCACGGATAACACCTAGTGTTTTAAGCAATATTTTGTAAGTCATTCCGTCAGTTAACGAACCGGATTCGGTTTTGTATCCAGCCAGCCCGACAAGCTGCCCGTTCTTGATCGCAGCGAACGCGAAGGGCAGATGAAGGGACGCAGAAAGCAATGCTGTTCTTTGACTCGCGTTCGGTACTGCCGTTGCGAACTTTTGGCCAAAAGCGCCATCATAGAGCGAAACCGCTTGCACCCGTGTTTCGTCAGGAACACCATGGACGTAGGTAATATCGAATGCAGGCATTAGGAGAGAGCTATAAGCGAAAGTGGTGATTGATGGGTTGAAAAAGAGCGGTGCCTCTGATTGATGGGAAGTTGTGAACAAACCCATCAAAATAAGGAGAGTCGCCACTATGAGTAAGCATAACGCAATTGCCCCAAGAGGTGTAGAGGAATCCTTTGCCCCTAACCCCAGTACAGCCTGCGCTTTTGCCTTGGCACCGTGCAGGGCCGAGGGCGGGTGAAGGCTTTGGCATAGTGGCGGGCGGGGCTCTGGAATCTTTAATATTTTTAATCCTGAGATGCTAGGCGTTGCCTAGCACATCTCAGGAGTCTAAGGAGGGTAACGACGTTTGTATTGGGGGAAAGGTGAGGGCGTGCTTAACCCACCTAAACGCGGTACTCCCTTCCCCCAAGCCCCTAACCCCAGGATCTCCTGCGCCCTCGCCTTAGCGCCGTGCAGTGCCGAGGGCGGGTGAAGGCTCTGGCATAGGGGAGGGCGAGGCTCTGGAATTTGAGGCAACGCCCCTTCCAGCAATCATTTCATGGTGCCGCTGACCGGTCTTCGCCGGTCAGCGAACGGCGCGCCGTTAGGCGCTCCTGGTAAAATTAATAACGATTGCATTGATCGAGCGACGGTGCTTTTCATGCGCCTTTGCACCGCAGGGGACAATATACCATTTACATAGGGTGATGAGCAGATCCGTAAAGGTTTAAACCTTCTGCTTTCGGATGGTCACTAAGTAGGACGGCTCCCCTATTTTCCCGTTTTCTATCGGAAAGTTTTCTTCTAGGGAAGCTAAAACGATGCGGGCGCATGCTTGGGCGTCCGATTCGTGGTTGTGGTGATCAAGTGGGATCTGCAACCGATCGCAGACGGCATCAAGAGAATTCCGCGACATTTTCCAGACACGTCTGGCGATCTTAACGGTACAGATAAAGGGGGACTCGGGAGGCGTATATCCAGCGGCGGCGTAACAGGTGTAGAGCACTTTGCGGTCGAACCCGGCATTGTGCGCCGCGATGTAATCAGCCCCTTTTAATATCCGGTTAAAGTCCAGCACGAGCTCACCAAAAGAAGGTGATGATTTGACATCGTCCCACGAGAGGCCATGGAGAAAAGTGAACTCGAACGCCTGGTTGGGAGGTCTGATCAGGAAGCTTTCGATACCAACGAGCGTGCCGCTCTGGATCGTAGCCAAGGATAAAGCGCAGGCGCTGTCAGGAAGACAGGTGGCGGTTTCAAAGTCGATAGCGACGATTTTCATCTGCATTGAGGTTCTGAGATCGCAACCAGAGTTATAGCCAAGCCTAGTGTAGTGTTTGAGGAGGCATTGTAAAAAAGACGTTTGTATTGGGGGAAAGGTGAGGGCGTGCTTAACCCACCTAAACGCGGTACTCCCTTCCCCCAAGCCCCTACCCCCAGGATCTCCTGCGCTTTCGCCTTAGCGCCGTGCAGTGCCGAGGGCGGTAGTAATGCTCTGGCATAGTGGCGGGCGAGGCTCTGGAAGAGGGCTTCGTTACATGGGTATAATACTCCTCGGCTTTGCATCCCAACCGGCGTGTTACAATTGCCTGCGGCAGTGCAGTGTTTGTGGTTGCAGGCGCGCAAGCCAGTTGTCCCACCTTGCGCGATCGGCGTAAGCGTTGGCGCAATGACGTGGATAAACTGGTTGCAGACGGTCATCCACGCAGGCGGATAGTGTGTCGGGCCAAGCCTCGGTAGTGCGCAGGAATTGGCTGATAAATGGCTCGGAAATCGCCGCGCAACCAGCAAGGATTACATCCACGTAGGATTGCAATATCGGGTATTGCGCCGAAGGGCGGCTAAGCGGCCTCTGCGGCAGGTAACAGAACAGCAATTCGCCCGCTTTGATAGCGTGCTGCATCAGCGTCGCAGCGGCGGCGTCAATGGCTTCGATCTGCCTCCAATCAATGGGCAGTGGACGGTAACCCTGCTCGCGTTCAGCGAACTGCCGCCATTCTTCATCAGTAACCGCAAACACAACGCCGTTGCAGCGCGCTGCGGCGTCGCTGACGCTAACGCCTAAGGTCTGAATACCTTTGATGGCGGTGGGCTGGCGTGTCCCCTTGGGCAATGCCAGCGACAAATACCAACCGCGCCCGATCCCGCTCGCGATCGCCGCGAAAGCGGCACCTTGGGTGGTTTTTACCGTGCGTTGGCGAGAGCGCGATGAGATCAGTGAACCGTAGCCGAACAACCAGTGTCGCCTATGGGTTGTTGCTGGCTTTGCTGGTGCTGGCGGCTGCATACCTTATGTTGGTTGTTCGCCAGCACTATTTTGGTGTTGTGCTGCGCGTGAGCCGGCGGGTGCTGGTGCTAGGCGCTCTCATACAGCCGTGTCATGACAAATTCCTCGTGCCCCAGCGTTTCGGCGGCGGTGAGGCGGCCGTTGGCCGTGCGTAACAGCATGTCAAGCAGCGCGTCTCCAGCTTGATCCATCGACATTTCACGGCGCAGCAGGCCCGACACGTCAACATCGATATGCTCGTTCATCGTACGCACGGTGCGTGGGTTGGCGCAGATCTTGATCACCGGTAGGATCGGATTGCCGATAACGTTACCTTGTCCAGTTGGGAAGAAGTGCGCCGCAAAGCCAGCCGCGGCACACAGTGTTACCATCTCTGCCGCTGCCGAAGACGAGTCCATGAACCACAGCCCCGTTGCATCGGGTGCCTCGGCTTTGTCCAGTACGCCGTCAATCAGGCAGCGCCGACCAATCTTCTGAATGTTACCCAAGGCCTTTTCTTCGATGGTCGTCAAACCACCCTCGATATTGCCTTTGGTCGGCTGTGATTCGGACAGATCGCTGGTCTTGTGGCGCTCAACCAACTGCTGGTAGCGGTTAAACATAAACATAAAGCGCTCGCGTACTTGGTCGTTGCGACAGCGCTCGGCGACCAGATGCTCGCCACCGGTGAGCTCGGTGGTCTCGCCGAAAACCAAGGTATTATTGGCGGCGTAAAGTTTATCAAACGCATCGCCAACGGCGGGGTTTGCACCACAGCCGGACGTCGTATCGGACTCGCCGCACTTGGTTGATACCCATAGATCGCCAAATGGCGCGGGCCTACGTTGGCGCTCAGAAGCCTGTTGCAGAAAATCCTTGGCGGCTCTGGAGGCACGCAAGATGGTGTCGTGATCGCCGTGCCGCTCGATGCCAAAACCCACCACCGGTTTGCCACTTGCGGCAATGCCTTCCACCAAGCGCTGCGTCCAACCCTCCTCGATGCCGATGACTACCACGGCGGCGACATTCGGGTTGCATCCGGTGCCAATCAGGGTGCGAAAATGCAGTTCCAGATCAGCGCCAAACTGTAATCGGCCGTATGGATGGGGAATCGCCATCACGCCTTTTATATTGTGTGCAACGGCGCAGCAGGCAGCATTCGCCAAATCGTCAACTGGCAAGATGATGACATGGTTGCGTATGCCGACACGCCCATTCTCGCGGGGGTAACCATAAAAATGGATATTCTCCAGATCAAGCGCCATAGTATTCTCCTACCAGCGTTTGGTTTTTATGTTATGCACATGGGCATGTTGCCCGAGATCAATAGCGGTTACCACGCGACCAATGTCAGTGCCGTATTTGATCACCGTATCGCCTTGGCGCATCGGCTTGATCGCCAGCTTATGACCGATCGGGATATCGTCTGCGGCTATAAAGCTCAACTCCTTGTCTTCATCCATGATCCAGCCCAGCAAGCTGCTTCCCGCGGTGACGCCTTCAACCACCACCACGCCGACGTTATCGGTTTCGCTATGCACTACAAAATGAATCATGCCACCCTCCTTTGTTCAATGGCACTTGCCGGCGTTGCCAGGCGGAAGTCACAACGCCCTCGGTTCACCTCGCTAAAATAGGGGTACGGTAATGTTAAGGGTACCTCGAAAAATCTTGAATGGGCACCTCGAAAAACCAGCTTCGCTCGCTTTTTGAGGTGCCCGGCGGGGCTTGTTCTATTGGGAAAGGGTTATAAATCGATAGCTTACGTTGCAGGTAATCATATCCCTTCCCCCAACCCCATCCCGGTGAGGGTTTTCGAGGTTCCCGAATGGGATTGAGCGTTGCGCTGGGTTATCGATCGCGCAGCGATAACATTGCCAGCGCCCCATGGCGCGTTTGTTGGCCTAGTCATCTATCGACTAAATCCCCCTTACTCTTTAAAATACCCAATACAGCGTATGGAGATGCAATGAAAAGAGAATTTTACATGAGCTGGGATACCTATTTCAGCGCCATCGCGGTATTGTCTTCGTACCGCTCTAAAGACCCCAAGCAACAGGCCGGTGCCTGTATTGTCGGCCATAACGATAAAATCATCGGCATTGGGTATAACGGTCTGCCGCGCGGTTGCGATGACGATGATGCCGCATTTGAGTTCTGGCGCGATGAAGATGATAGCGATACCTACAATTCAAAGCACACGTATGTCGTCCATGCAGAGCAAAACGCCATCTATAACTGCATGGTGCATGATATGACCCAAGCTAGGATTTATACCACTTTGTTTCCTTGCCATATATGCGCCCAAGCGATCGTCCAAGTGGGCATCAAAAAGGTTATCTACCAGCGCATAAAACCGCACCATAAAGCGACTAACGATGCGGTGCGTCTGATGTTTGATCGCGCCGCGGTGGAGTGCATTTGCTATTACGATCGGCATCCCGCAGACGCTGACTTTATCGCCGATCTGGAGGTCATCAGCAAACGCTATGCGCCCCGCTGAAAACCACGGTTTGCTGCACCCCTCTCCGCCCCGCGTCAAGCACACGCTGTCGGTGATTTTGAGCGCACAGAGCATCAAAAAAGTCCAGCGGAGACGGGCGAGGGACAGCTGAATCCAACGCGGATGCGCGGCGTTTGAGGTAGCCCTTTCTCTGCTAAGCCGTGCGCCTAAGGCACCGAAAGGCGAAGCAAGGCGATTCTCGCGGTGCGAATCCGCGCCATCAGCTAGGGGATCGTGTATGGCGTCGGATCAATGGGGTGGGCAATAGATTTCCGGCACGAACGTTTGATCCGATACGGGCGGGCGCACATAGTTGTCCGCTTTCTGGCGCGGCGGCAGCTTTACTTTCTCCGGCGTCAGATCCTGATACGAAATAAGGCTCAGCAAATGCTCAATGCTGTTGAGCCGTGCGGCCTTCTTATTGTCGGCGTTGACCACATACCAAGGAGCCTGTTTGATATCGGTGTGGGCGAACATGTCGTCCTTAGCTCTTGAATACTCCATCCAACGCGAACGTGACTGCAAGTCCATCGGACTCAGCTTCCAGCGTTTAGTAGGATCATTGATGCGGTCACGGAAGCGCGTTTCTTGCACCTCGTCGCTGACGGAGAACCAATACTTGATCAGCTGAATGCCAGAGCGCACTAGCATCCGTTCATACTCTGGGCAGCTACGCAGGAACTCGCGATAATCGGCATCGCTGCAAAAATCCATGACGCGTTCAACGCCAGCGCGGTTGTACCAGCTGCGGTCAAACAGCACCATCTCACCAGCGGCTGGCAGATTGGATACATAACGCTGAAAGTACCATTGGGTTTTCTCGCGCTCTGTCGGCGTCCCCAATGCCACCACGCGGCAGACACGCGGATTGAGGCATTGCGAGATGCGCTTGATCACCCCTCCTTTGCCGGCTGCATCGCGGCCTTCAAAAATCACCACGACTTTGAGTCCTTTGTGTTTTATCCATTCCTGTAGCTTGACCAGTTCAATATGCAATTGAGATAGTTTCCCCTCATACATGGTATTGAACTGTTTCTTCTTTGATTTTGCTGATTGAAGTGCTGCGCTACTGTCGGCGACTGCGGTGGTGGTGTTATCCGCTGCTGTGCTTTGCTTTTTTTTCCTAGCTTGACTTTTTGTCGGCGCGGCACTGTTGCTGGCGACCGCTGAGGTGCGATTATCGGTTGTGTCTGTTTTGCTCTTCTTTGTCATCGTTATATCCTCGATTGCTGTGTGGACCTGGCGGTGTAGTCAGAAACTGACGCGCTGCAGCACGGGCTGCTACACGGGCGAACAGCGCCTCGTGTATCTCATCTGGCAGAGAAGCTGCGCTGATGGCGCATGAGGGCGATTCTCAATCATCATAACCAAGGCGCTTGGGTTTGTCCAACAATGGGGGTGTCTAACAATGCGTGCGGGGCTTCGGCTTGCGGTTGCGAAATCCTTTGCCCACACCGCAGCGGCTTATGCAGCACAACGCATTGCATGCATTGAGATTCATGCTCCTTTTTGCATCCCATTTCAGGGCAAAGCGTTTATGTCGGCAAAAAATGGGCTATGGTGTCGTTCAGGAAGCGAAACCCTAAGGCGGTGGTAGTGATCTGTTGACTACGGCAGCGTAGCAAGCCGGCGTTGACAAGGGTGCTGACGGTCGACTCAATGGAGCTTGAGGCGATTCCAGTGCGGCGTGAGAATTGCCCGCGGCTGAAGCCATCGCAGAGGCGTAGCGCATTCATGGCAAACTCGAACACGCGCTCATCAGCACTCACTGTCGTGCGCTTAGCCACCAGCGCCTGTGGTTTGGCAAGCATCCGCGAGGCTGCCAGATACGCCTGCGGGCTGCGGTGCTTGGTGGTGCGCGTGATGGTGCCGCTTAGCGGATCCGTGAGTTTGCTGCAAGCCCCAGCGCCGATCCCTAAATAGTCCCCATAGCGCCAATAATTGAGATTATGGCGACAGCGGTTTCCGGCGGCGGCGAAGGCGCTGACTTCATAGCGCCGCAGCCCGTGTTGCCGCAATAAGGCACGGCTGGCGTTAAACAAGTGATGGATCGCGTCTTCATCCGGCAACTGCGGTGGCGAGCGGGCAAATGCGGTATGCGGCTCGATCGTCAATTGATAATACGACAGGTGCTTGACGCCGTGGGCCAGGACGTTCCGCAGATCTGCCAGTGACTCAGCGGCTGACTGCTGCGGCAAGCCGTACATCAGATCGACGTTCAGCCGCGCAAAACCAGCCTGCTGTGCGGCCTCAATGGCGTTATGCGCCTGCCGACTGTTATGGATGCGCCCCAGTTGGCGTAAGGCCTGATCGTTGAGGCTTTGTACGCCGATAGACAGGCGCGATACGCCGGCATCGCGGTAAGCCGCAAAGCGGCTGTGTAACGCGCTTCCCGGATTGGCTTCCAAGGTGATCTCGCAGTTCGCTTCCAGCCCAAGACGCGCCGCGATGCCGGTGATCAGCCGCCGTAGCGCCTGCCCCGGCAGCAGGCTTGGGGTACCGCCGCCAATGAAAATGCTGCTTATCGCTCGCCCGGCGACGGCGGCGGTGTCACGCTCCGCATCAAGATCGGCGAGCAGCGCCTCAATGTATGTGCGGTGCGGTAGGGGAGTGTTGAGCTGATGTGAATTAAAATCGCAGTAAGGGCATTTCCGCTCACACCATGGGATGTGCACATATAACGCAAGTGGCAGCTTGGCAAGCAACGCGGTAGCGCTCCTTAAAGCTCGCTCAGGCGTTGCAGCAGTTGGCGCATGGCCTGCCCGCGATGGCTGACGCGGTTCTTTTCCGCAAGACAAAGTTGCGCCGCCGAACAACCGCGCCCCAAAACCTCAAATACCGCATCGTAACCAAACGGGCGGCGCGCTGCGTGGGTCGCGGTGGGCGTTGCCAGCACCCGTCCATGCCAGCACCCTTCAGCGATCAGCGGTGCAGGATCATGGGCGTTGCGCATCAACACCAGTACGCACACCAACGCGGCGGTGCGCACTCCCCCGCTATCAGGCAGCGCCGCCAACTGCTGCAAAAGCTTCGCGTTGTTATCCGCGGCGCTGGCTGATTCCCCAGCATAGCGGGCGGAGTACACGCCGGGTTGCCCGCCAAGTGCTTCAACGCTAAGCCCGGAATCGTCAGCAATCGCAGCCAATCCAGATGCGGCGGCGGCATGGCGCGCCTTGGCGATGGCGTTCTCAACGAAGCTTTGCCCGGTTTCCGCCGCTGGGGCGATGTTAAGCTCCGCTTGCGCTATCAGGGTTAGCTGCCGTGATGCACCGAGGATCGCCTTGAGCTCCACCAATTTTGCTGCATTAGATGTCGCAACAACGAGCGGATCGGTTAGCCGCCAGCGAGGGGTAAGCGGTTTTGCGGGTTGCTGCACTTCAGCGTCCTTTTTTGTCCAGCGCCTTGCGCTGATGCGCGATCAATTCCTGCGTGCCACGGTAGGCAAGTTGCAGCATGCGATCGAGTTCATCGCGCGAGAACGCATGGCCTTCGGCGGTACCCTGGATCTCGATCAACATTCCGCTTTCGTTCATTGCAACGTTCAGGTCGGCCTCGGCTTCTTTGTCCTCACTGTAATCCATATCGAGTACGGGCACGCCGCGATAGATCCCTACCGATACCGCCGCCACTTGGCCATAGACCGCTTTCCCTCCTAAGGTCGAAATGGCGTCATGCAGTGCCACGTAAGCGCCGGTGATCGCTGCCGTACGGGTACCGCCATCCGCTTGCAGTACGTCGCAATCGACGGTGATGGTGTGCTCCCCAAGTGCTTCGGTATTGACGCAGGCGCGTAATACCCGCCCGATGAGTCGCTGGATCTCCATGCTGCGCCCCCCCTGATGACCGCGTGTCACCTCGCGCGGTGAACGCTGCGCGGTTGCACGTGGCAACATTGCATACTCGGCGGTAACCCACCCTTTGCGCGACCCTCGCAGAAACCGCGGCACCTGCGCCTCTACGCTGGCGGTGCACAGCACGCGGGTATTGCCAAAGGCGATCAGCGCGCTGCCTTCGGCGTGGGGGATATACCCGCGGTCAATATGCACACCGCGCATCTGGTCAGGCAACCGCAAGCTTGGGCGTTGCATCGCTAATGGCCTCTTTGGATTTTCATTTTGGAACCTCGAAAAATGGCAACGGAATGGGAGTTGGGGGGAAAGGGATTGTTTTATTTTTGAAAGGTTTGCAATAAGTCATACAGAGCTATCTTTGAGTTACGGCATGAAAAATAATATTCATGAATATCAACATTTTATGAATTAATTAGGGGCTTTAATAAGGGCCAAAACAGGATCAATTAGCTCTTTTGTGAGATCATCATTTTCAATGAGGAGCGCTTGCGGCGCGCTGTTCGCTGATCGGCAGAGACCCGTCAGCGGCACCATGAAATGATTGCTGGAAGGGGCATTGCCGCCCAAATAGAAGCCCCGCAGAGGGCACCTTGAAAAACCAGCTTGGTTGGCTTTGCGAGGTGTCCATTCCCAGTGCTTGGATCGATCAGGGCATCTTGAAAAAGGGTCAATGGGTGTCGAATCGAAGGTCAGGCAAGCAATCTAGTCGATGCTTCTTTGGCGGTCTGAGGAATCGGCTGCTTGAGGGTAGGGTGTACCCGGTCGATAGTTCTGCTTATCATAAAGCCACTCTGGCTGTGAGGCTTTTCGAGGGGCATCAGTATTTTCGCTGTCCTACGTAAAGCACCAATCCGCGAATAATGCCTTTTTGCTCCGCGGTCAGTGCAAGATGCTCAAGCGCATCGTGCGCCTTGGCCACCAGCCGGACAATTTTACTATGACAATACTCAACGGCATCGCTTTGATGGATTAACCATCGCACGTCCATTACATCCATTGTGGATAAATCAGGTTGACCATACAAGGATAACAATTTCTGACGCTTAGCAGGAGGCAGGTTTTTTAGTGCTCTGACGATTAGCAGGGTTTTTTTGCCTTCTCTTATATCTGAATCGATCGGCTTACCAAGTTCTTCCTCATCGCCAAAAATTCCCAACATATCGTCCTGCATTTGAAACATAATCCCAACCAACAATGCAAAAGATGTTAGATCAGCAACATAAGCAGGATCGCCTCTGCCTAGTTTAAAACCAATGATGAGAGGCAGCACAAAAGAATAATAAGCTGTTTTATTTGTTTGTATTTTCTCAATCTGTTGTTCTGTCAAGTGATCAAATTGTATCGGCTGAATATCCAACAATTGCCCCATGATGGTATGCCATAAATTTTCATTGAACAGTGATATACATGGCAGTAGTACATCGTCAGGAAAACCGCTCCTAATCAGGATGCTTTGCGCTAATGCCTGACCAACATCGCCAATGTTCAGCGCAGTACCGAACCCAATATCTTTCGAGTTATTAATGTCAAAACCGGAATTAACTGCGCTTTGTTCAAATAATTTATGCGTGGTAGGGTGATTTCTGCGAATACTGCTTTTGTCAACGATATCATCATGGATGAGAAACGCATTATGGATTGCCTCGATTGATAATGAAGCACGAGAGATCTGCTGATCTTGTGCATTACCTGATAGATCATAGCCTAAGATAATCAGAAAAGCACGCAGATGCTTACCTTCGCTCATCATTCTCTTGTATTCCGTTAAAGTTATCCACTCCCATGATGTTTTATCAGAATAGCGCAATAATATAGTTTGCCAATAAGCATCCCATATTGGACTTGCATATTCTATGCACTTATTTAATGTTGCCTTGAATGTGTCGATGTCATTCATTTTCTTCCTTATTACCGCCTTTGCGCCGATCCCGATACATAAATTCATTGAATAAACGTTCTATACGATTCGCAGTTAAATCAGGCAAATGTTCTGAACAAAAGCAAAGTTCAGTATAATCGCTCTGAAAAGGGAATATACCGGATAGTCGATGTTCTCCAGAAGTCCTGATAATCAGATCAGGATCGGGTTGCCCCCGGGTATCTAAATGATCGGCAATCAGATCGGATGTAATACACTGAGACTTGGGTGGGTTGTTGAGTATCCTAGCAACCGCTCGGGTGATTTCATCTCTACCGCCGTAGTCAACTGCCAAGTTCATAGTGAACGAGTGATGATGGATGGTTTTCTTTTCGTTATATTCAATCTCATTGAACAAACTACGATAGTGTTCGCGCAAACGGTCTTTTCTACCTATATGCACAAAGCGAACATCATCTTTGATAAATTTTTTCCGATGTTTCTTTAACGAAAGTTCGATTGTTTTCATTACTGAGGTAATTTCTATATTGCTTCTTTTCCAATTTTCAGTTGAAAATGCCCATATCGTTACAACTTTGATCTTATATTTTTTGCAGACACTTAAAAAAACACGAATGGCTTCCGAACCTTTGCGGTATCCGTCACTAACATTTAAGTTATTGCTTTCGGCCCAGCGGCGATTGCCATCTGGGATCAATACAACATGATTTAATTGATTCATCGGCAATAAGTCCAAATCATCAATGCCACATTTTTGGATCGATCATCATCGCAGTCAAGTACAGTACGTTGTCAGGACGCAATGCCTATCAACACCAATGGAACAGCAGGGACTCCACGACCTTCCCGAATCAGGTTATATAACTCACCTTCATAGTATGATGGCCCGGATGATATTTCTGATTGCAACATTTTCATTGGTAGTATTTCCACACCGACATCGATTATATCACGTAAATAGAAAGCCAAATGCTTGACAAAAAGCTCAAAAGCAACAAATGAATATTTGCCAAATTGTATTTCAACGGCAACACGGTTTTTCACAAAATCGGTTTGATTGTATGAAAATATTGCTCTTTCACCAGCCTGCTCAATTTGAGTTTTTTGTTCTTCTTTTGTCATGTGCATTATTTTTCTTAATTAAGTTAGCATTTTGTGTTACCCCATATGAAACTCTGTTTTCTTTCCAGTCATAGGTTTTCAAAACCATTCTTCATTGCCGTATTCATATCTGTGGGTGAATATAACAACTTTCCTTTCTTTGTTTTTTCCTTCGATATTTTTGTTTTACAAGCATTTCCATTAACGGTACCAATGATGTTTTTAATTTCATTCCAAATTGCAGGTTGGTGGACCAATAAATATTCAAGTTCATTTAAGTAGGAGTAATGAGTGATTATCTTCATTATGCCCTCCATTTGGGAGAGATGGATCGTAAACCGGTTTATTCATTGGGCGGAGGTTAAGGTTGCCTTTTTTGAATTTGTGAATTTTATCCCAAGCTATATCAACATATTTCTTTTCAGTATCACAGCCGTATCCAACACGGTTGTTTTTTATGGCAGCTATAATCGTTGAGCCCACCCCCATAAATGGATCAAAGACGTTATCAGTCTCATTAGTCATCGACAACACGAGTCGCTCGATAAGTTCAACAGGAAATTGGCAAGGGTGCATGGTTTTTTCACAATGGTTGGATTTAACATTGGGAATTTCCCAAACATCCGATGGATTCTTCCCTTTGGGGTTGCAGGAAAGCTGTCCTTTATTAGGGCCTTTGAAATGTTTTTTATTTGGGTATTTAGAAGGAACTCTGATAGGATCAAGATTAAAAGTATATTCATCTGATTTGGTGAACCAAAGAATGGTTTCATACCTTCCGGATAACCTTTTAGAGCAGTGTAAACCATGACCAAAATGCCAAACGATACGGTTGCGTAATTTAAGTCGATGATCCTTGAAAAGGGGATAAAGAATTATATCCAAAGGAAACACCTCACGATTGTATACATGGTTTCCAACCTGCCAGCAAAGTGAACCTTGTGAATGCAGTAAACGAACGCATTCGGCAATTATTCTTGCCTGACTTTGAATATAATGTTCTAAAGGTGTTTTTTCTTCATAAGCTTTGCTAATGTTGTAAGGCGGCGATGTGATGATCAGTTTCATACTTTCACTGGGTAAATTCTTTACAAAAGCAAGGTTATCCATCCAAGCTATGTGGACATCCTTATAAGTGTTTAGTTGCAGTATTTTTTTAGGCAGTGCCATGATATTTCCTAGATGAGTTATTAACCACGAATAAACATTAAAAAATTAGAATATTTATTTCTTATGGCTATCGCAGAGGTTCCAGATTATGTATTGCAGAGCCATCACGCATTGCCTGCAACAATGTTAAAAAAGATAAAAATTTGTGTTCAGCCGTGATTGGCTTGACTTATTGCGAGATGAGCTTGCTTAGTTTTCCGCGAGAGGCTCGCCGCGCTATTCGTCGCGTCTTAGGAAAAGCCGGTACGCCTCATTACTGGTTTCATTGACATAGGGATAGCCAACGTGATCGAGAAAGCGCACAAATGCCTCTTGATCGCTGGCAGGTACCTGGATACCCATTAATACGCGGCCATAGGGAGAGCCGTGGCTGCGGTAATGGAACAAGCTGATATTCCACTGATTGTCTGACATCAGGGTCAGGAAATTGATCAGCGCTTGAGGGCGCTCAGGGAAATAAAAGCTATATAGTTGTTCCGATAAATTATGTTTGGGGATGCCGCCAATCATGTGTCGTATATGGACTTTGGCTACTTCATTATCGCCCATGTCGATGTTGCTGTAGCCCGCACTGTCCAGCAGTTGGCATAATTGGTGGCGCTCGCTAATGCCAGTAGACAATTCTATGCCGACGAAGATGCGCGCCTGTTGGTCATCGGAATAACGATAATTGAACTCGGTGATCGCTCGATCGCCAATAAGGGCGCAAAGTTGCATTAAACTCCCAGGGCGTTCAGGGATGGTAATGGCAAATAAGGCTTCCCGTTGCCCGCCGATTTCGGTGCGCTCGGCGATATAGCGCAGCCGATTAAAATTCATGTTGGCACCGCTGACAACAGCGACCAGGGTTTCGGCACGGTGCTGTTTGTCAGCGCAATATTTCTCGATGCCGGCGATCGCCAACGCCCCCGCTGGCTCGGCCAGCGAGCGGGTGTCACTGTAAATGTCCTTGATTGCTGCGCAGACGGCATCGTTGCTGACTAGGATCACTTCATCAACGTATTCGCGCGCAATGCGAAAATTCTCTTCCCCTACTTGATTGACGGCAGCGCCATCAACAAATATACCGACATTGTCAAGCATGACCCGCCGTCCCTGCTGCAATGACCGATACATTGACGGCGCTTCCTCTGATTCCACGCCTATGATGCGGATATCGGGCCGTAAGTATTTGATATAGACGGCGATACCAGCAATCATGCCGCCCCCGCCAACAGCCACGAAAATGGCATCGATAGGCCCCGGATGCTGGCGCAGGATTTCCATCGCAAGCGTACCCTGGCCGGCAATCACGTCGGGATCATCAAACGCATGGATAAACGTCAGGCAGCGTTCATGCGCTAAGGCGTAGGCATGTGTTTTGGCGTCATCGTAGGTGTTGCCATGCAGTATTAGCTCAGGGCTATATGTGCGCACAGCATCGATTTTGATCGTTGGGGTGGTTTGCGGCATGACCACCACCGCCTGGATGCCCAGTCGCTGGGCTGCCAGAGCAACCCCCTGAGCATGATTGCCAGCGGAAGAGCAAATCACCCCACGCTCGCGCTCAGCTACGCTCAAGTTGGCCATCTTGTTGTATGCACCGCGCAGCTTGAAAGAGAAAACTGGCTGTAAATCCTCGCGTTTGAGCAGGATCCGGCACCCCAAGCGCGTGGATAATAACGGTGCTTCATGCAGTGGTGAGGCATCGTCCAGCACTTCATACACCTTCGCGCTGAGGATGCGTTTTACATAGCTTGCCAAGATCGACATCAATACATCTCTATAGTGGACACTTCGGAAAACCAGCTTCGCTAGTTTTCCGAGGTACCCGGCGGGGCTTGTTCATTGAGGAAATGACCCTTCCAACAACAACTTCGTGGTGCCGCTGAGCGGCTTTGCCGGTCAGCGAACGGCGCGCCCGCAGGCGCTCCTCATTAAAAATAAAACAATCCATTCCTCTATTCCCCCATCCCGTTGAGGTTTTTCGATGTCCCCTATAGTGGCAGCATTCCAATGGTGGCCAAGTTAGGAGGTGCCAGCCGTTCGCGCCATCGCCGTGATAGGGAGCATCACCCAACAGTTGCGGCGATCACCTGCGATGGTCAGATTTTGCGAGCAGTATAACAAATCGAGAGCTTTGCTTTAGAGAGAACCACGAGCACTAGGAGGCTATTGAGCAGATTTTTTGCGATGACTTTCTTGGGGATTAGTTGGCTTGTGGGGCTGCTTTTCTGCGCATATTCCGGTTTTTGACGTTTCGAAAAACTCGTTTTGCGGATTCTTCGAGGCGCTCTATGGAGCCTGTTTATTGAGAGGAATGGTTATAAATCATTAGATTATGTTGCAGGTGGTCGCCCCCTTCCTCCAGATCCCATTGAGGTTTTTCGAGATACCTCAAGCGATACCGCGCCTGTAACAGTAACAGTAACAGGCTTTGAACATTAGCAGTGGCGACCATGCCGGTTGCCCTAGGCCCCCATGGGCATTCTCAAGCAGCCTCTCAATCCGAGACCCATCGATGAGCGCATCTACGTCATCCAGCCCTTCTAAATAGGCATGATGCGCTTGCCGCGAATCCGCTTAACTGATTTGTTCCAAAGGTTTCCATGCGATAATAGGTCATTGAATATTCTGATGTTTTTATTATCTCATAGGCTTCAATAGGTGTTATATTCTAGGGGTGCCGCTGTGCGACTATGCAAAGCTCTCAAGGTGTTCTAAACCCGTGAGGATAGGAATGAAGCAAACAGAAGCGCCGCAACCAGCACGCCGTGGCTTTTCGCGCTGCCTACTACTGAACAGTTACAGGAGTTAAATCTGATGATCTCGCAAAAGATCTAATTGAACCTGTTTTGGTCCTTCTATTAACGCCCATAATTAATTCGTAAAGTGTTGATATTTATGGATATTATTTTTCGTACTGGAACACTAAAGATAGCCGCGGATGACTTACTGCGAAACCATCAAATCTGCTATAATTGACGGCCCGCCAGGATCTGGCAGACGAGCACAAGCAAAGCTTCGAGGAAACTGCATCTTGGCACCGCAAAGTATTCTCTATGCTAAATCTTTCCTTCCATTGTCCAACTCAATACAGCATCTTTTTGAGAGCGCTTGAATAACGGACTGATGGATTCCGAAAAGCCTACGATCATAACTCAGGAGATCTCAGTTAATGTCTGTTGCAGAAGTCTTAGAAAACATAAAACGTAACGAAACCAAATTTGTTGATCTTCGTTTCACGGATACGCTGGGTAAAGAACAGCATGTTACTTTACCGGCTGATATTGTTGACGAAGATTTGTTCACGCATGGCAAAATGTTTGATGGATCTTCTATCGCTGGCTGGAAAGAAATCCATGAATCGGACATGATGCTGCTACCTGATCCAGACAGTGGGATCATCGATCCGTTCATTGAGGAGACCACGTTGCATTTGCGCTGCGACGTAGTCAATCCAGACACCAAGATCGGTTACGAACTGGGGCCGCGTTCCTTGGCGAAACGGGCAGAGCGCTATTTGCGAGAGAGCGGTATTGGTGATCAGGCTTGGTTTGGCCCGGAACCGGAATTTTTTCTTTTTGATCACGTCACTTGGCACGACCAGATGGGTTCCTCTCATTACCTCGTGGACGCTAAGGAAGCGGCATGGAACTCGAAGCGATCTTACAAAAAACAAAATAGCGGCCACCGGCCAAAGGTGAAAGGGGGGTATTTCCCGGTGCCACCGGTGGACTCAGGCCAGAACATTCGCTCTGATATGGTAAGGGCGATGCAGGAAATGGGACTCAAAGTTGAGGTGCATCACCATGAGGTCGGCACCGCTGGACAATCTGAAATCGGTACTGCCGCTAACACCTTGGTGATTAAAGCCGATGAGGTGCAAATTCTCAAGTACTGCGTTCACAATGTCGCCAATGATTATGGGAAGACCGCTACTTTTATGCCTAAGCCGCTGGTTGGCGATAACGGCAGTGGCATGCATGTGCATCAATCTATCTCCAAGGATGGCAGGAATATATTCGTTGGCGATAAATATGCCAATTTGTCGCAGGAGGCGTTATGGTATATCGGCGGTATTTTCAAGCATGCGCGTGCTTTGAATGCCTTTGCCAATGCCGGTACCAACAGCTACAAACGCTTGGTGCCGGGGTTTGAGGCACCAAACCTGCTGGTGTATTCAGCCTGCAACCGTTCCGCTTCGATCCGCATTCCCTACGACAGCAAACCCCAAGGGCGCCGCGTAGAGGTGCGCTTCCCAGATGGCACTGCCAACCCTTACCTGTGTTTTGCGTCAATGCTGATGGCTGGACTGGACGGCATTCAGAACAAAATCGATCCCGGTGATCCGATAGACAAAGATCTTTACCATCTGCCCGAAGAGGAATTAAAAAATATTCCAACTGTCTGCGCCTCGCTGAATCAGGCCCTGATCGCCTTGGATAGCGATCGCGATTTCCTGAAAAAGAACGGCGTTTTCACCGATCATGTCATTGACGCCTATATTGCTCTCAAAATGCGGGATGTAATTCGTCTGAATGCTTCGACTCATCCACTCGAATTCGAAATGTACTATAGCGTTTAACCCTTGAGAACCTCGAAAAACCTCAGCGGGGTGGGGGTTTGGGGGAAGCGATCGTGTTAATTTTTTAATTAGGAGCGCTTGCGACGCGCCGTTCGCTGGCCTCTTGATCTGCGAAGCGGTACCACGAAATGATTGCTGGAAGGGGCATTGCCTCCCAATAGACAAGCCCTGCCAGCAGCATTACCCAAGGCTAGGTGACAAGTTAAATGGCGGGCCATTACATTATTGCCGCGATCGTGCTGTGGTCGCTGTTGGTGGTTATTGTCGGGCTGATGTGGTGGCGCATGCGGGGCCAATCGTTGGCCGATTGGCTGGCGCGTGATGCACGCGAACACGAGGCGGTACAACGCATGTTGCGACTGCATCCGCACGGTGGGCATCATGCGCAGATAACGAAGTGGCTGCGTCAGCTTCGCAAACGACAGCGCCCCTCCAGCTGAGGTTGCCTTAGGGCGTTAACTGGAGGAAGGTCATATTAATCCATAACTGATGGGGTTTACGCTATTGCTCAAGGTACCCCTTCCACCCCCCTTTCCCATTCAAGGTTTTTCGAGGGACCCCTTATAAAATGAACGCGGTTGTCAGTAACCAGCTATACAGCGCCGATTGTATTGAGTTTATGGCGCGAATGGAGTCATGCATGGTTGACTTAACCGTTACCTCACCTCCTTATGATAACTTGCGTGATTACAAGGGATATACTTTCCCGTTTAACAAAATCGCAGATGAATTATACAGAGTAACCAAACAAGGGGGGGTTGTTGTTTGGGTGGTAGGAGATAAGATCAATAGCGGCCGCAGTCTTACCAGTTTCAAACAAGGGCTATACTTTCAGGAAACTGGCTTTTTAATGCATGATGTGATGATATATAAAAAAAAGAATACGCCATTTATGCGTAGTAATGCCTACACTAATTGCTATGAATTTATGTTTATTTTGAGCAAAGGAAAACCAAAGACATTTAATTCTTTAAAAGAACCAACTATTCGAAATGGATTTGAAATGTTGGCTCACAATAAAGGTTCGGATGGAGTTAATAACAAAATCTTGAAAGAATTAAAAAAAGAAAAAACAAAAAATAATATCTGGTCTTACGCAGTTGGATTGGGCGGTACTACTACAGACAAAATAGCATTTAATCACCCTGCTGTATTTCCTGAAAAACTAGCAGAAGATCATATACTATCGTGGTCAAATCATGGCGACATCGTTTTTGATCCCATGTGCGGTTCAGGAACAACATGTAAAGTAGCATTTTTAAAAGGAAGAAAATACATTGGTATCGATATTTCTGAAGAGTACATAGCGATTGCAAAACAACGTCTCGAGGCTTGCCAGGCGAGACAAGTAGATTTTATGTTTTAACGGACAAGGCTACTATCATGAAAATGGAATACCTGAGAAACGCATTATAAAATTTAAAACCAATGCGATAGGTGTAATTCAAGAAACTATAAATGACATAGCTGTTGTTTGGTTAATAGGAGATAATGAAACTTGGTCTATGTCGGGTTTCGGATGATCAACACCCGCTGTACCTTCGATTTCACTCCAATGCAGTGGCATTCCGAGGTGCCTTAAGATGGTTTCAGCACTCGAACAAGAAAATAAACAAACTATTAGTCAATCTAAGCATAAACAGCAATACTTCAGGCACAAGAATATTGTTCTTTATCTTGGCGATGTATTAAATAAAGATTTATTCAAAGAACAATTTTCTGATTTAATTGTAACATCACCACCTTACAATGTTGGCATTGAATATAACTCAAGCAATGATGAATTGTCATATATTCAATATTTGGAATTTTCAGAGAAATGGATGCTTAATTGTTATCAATGGAGCAATCCTCAAGCTAGATTTTTGCTCAACATCCCTTTAGATAAAAATAAAGGAGGAAATAGAAGTGTAGGAGCAGATTTAACAAAAATAGCCCAAGATGTTGGATGGAAATATCAATCGTCAATTATTTGGAATGAAGGAAATATATCAAGAAGAACAGCTTGGGGAAGCTGGATGAAAGCATCAGCACCTTATGTCATTGCTCCTGTTGAGCTCATTGTAATACTCTATAAAGATCAATGGAAAAAAACTAACGGTTCAAAAATATCTAATATTACAAAAGAAGAGTTTATAGAATACACGAATGGATTATGGACATTTAATGGCGAAAGCAAGAGAAAGATTGGTCACCCTGCACCGTTCCCCAAAGAATTACCCTATAGGGCTATAAAATTATTTAGCTATGAAGGTGATGTTGTATTTGATCCATTTGTCGGAAGTGGAACAACTCTAATTGTTGCAGCGAATACGAACAGGAAAGCAGTGGGTTTAGATATTGATAAAAAATATTGTGAATTAGCAAGGAATAGAATAACTCGTGAAGTTGAATTGTTACTTTAGGAACCAAGCTATGAGAGAAATCACACAAGCAGAGATAATAATGGAATTTTTTAAAAAACGTCCCGAAATAAATATTAAACATCCCGAAATAGTGGACTGGGCAACAATTCAATATAAAAAAAGAACATCTAAGACATTTAGAGACCCAGACAGGCAGATTAGACAACTTCACCAAAATGGTTTTCTTATAAAAATATCCAAAGGAGTTTATAAATATGATCCAAAATTTGTGATAAATAAAGAATTAGAAAATTTCACTCAAGAACAAAAAAAACAAATACTGAAAAGAGATAATTTCAGATGTGTTATTTGCGCTAAAGGATTACAGGACGGTGTTGAGTTACATGTCGATCATATTAAACCAAAAGATAAAGGTGGAAAAGCAACTCTTGAAAATGGTCAAATACTTTGTGCGATGCATAATTTTAGAAAAAAGAATTATAAACAAACAGAAACGGGTAAAAAAATGTTCATCAGGCTGTATGAAGCTTCAAAAGTCATTAATGACACTGACACAATTAATTTTTGTACTCAAATATTAAAAGTCTTTGAAAAAAATAATATAAATGGACATATCGTATGGAAAAAGTAATAGCAAATATATACCTGAACCGTGATCTGATAGTGAATGTCCAGCTTTACATGTTACAAAAACAATTAAATAGTGCGTTGCATCACATGAAATCACTCCAGCGGACGGCTACGCCGCTGCGGGGCTCAACCGCCAGACGCAAAAGGCGATACACCGCACGCGCTTGGCGTCATGCAGCGGCTGACAGCGCGCCCTCCTGATATTGGTAGAGCTGCGTCAGTTGGCCTTTTTCTCTCCTTCCCGATGATTTTTTAAAAACCTGTCTATTAAAAAATGCGTTGGCGACTCTGCTTGGCGTTATCTGAAGCACAATGAATGCGCAATCCGACAGCAAGCGGCTACTGGTTATCGGTGGCGCGGATGGCATGGGGATGTGGATGGTAAAGCGCGTATTCGCGCACGCGCCAGATGTGTCGCATATCACGTTAGCCGATGTAAAACCACTGTACCGTGGGCAGCCGCAGCAGCCGGCGCAAAGCAACCCCGATTGCAAGCATATCGATGAAATCGCGTCGATTAAAAAATCGTTTGACGCGGTGCGCTTGGCGGATAATCGCATTGTCGATCGAATCGTACTGAACGCAACGCCGCAGACGCCGTCTGAGGCGTTGCCTGTCAGTGCTTATCAAGTGGTGATGCTGGCAGTTCCTGAGCAGCAGTTCAAAAGCGTGAGCCATAACTGGTTGCCGCAGCTGCAACCGGGCGCTGCGGTGTTCGATGTGACCTCGACTAAAGGCGAAGCCATGGCGCTGATGTCGGCGCATGCCGTGGATGGGGTATCGGTGCTGGGGATGCACCCGTTGTTCGGCCCGGCGGTGCCCGATGCGATTGGGCAACGTTTCGTCATCGTGCGCAACCAACGTACCGATTCGCTGTTTTGTACCTGGGTCACCGATCTGCTGCGTTGTCTGGGCGGCATTATCGAAACCACCACCGCCGCTACACATGATCAGTACATGCTGTTGATACAAACGCTGACGCATTACACCTACCTGGTTTTTGGCAAAGCGTTAGCTGATGCAGCCGCATTGGGTTACAACGTGGATGAATCGTTTCGCTTCGCCACCCCGCCATATAACACCCTGATCGCTTTTACCGCGCGGATTATCGGCGGCAACCCGGGGTTGTATGCGCGCATCCAGGAACAGCCCGGTGCCGATCGGTTGCGGCACTTGTTCATCAACGCTGCCAATCAATTAGACGAGGAGCTTTCGCACAACGACCCGGATCAGGCGTTGCAGGCTATCGGGCGTATCGTAGAGCCATTCAGAGGCAGTGATGTCGCACGTGCTTATGCTGACTCAATCACGCTGGTCGATAGCGTACAGCAAAACTACCGTGATCTGTTTCGTCATAAAGCGCTGCGGCAGTTGACGATTATCGAGGTGCATGATCCGCTCGAACAACGCGCCACAGCGCGCCTGCACGTAGGGCTTATCACCGAGCTTGCGGGCAATAGCGTGGTGATCGAAAAACGTCAACTCAAAATCAATAACAAGTGGTACTTGGCGCACGATCAGGAATCGACGCTGGCGCTGCAGAAGATCGGCAAGCACCCGCGGCACGAAACGGTGCGTATTTTACGCCGCAATATCCGCCGCCGTTTTTCTCCTGAAGAAACACGGCAATGGCGCATTGAAAACCTGCATCATTATCAGCGCGACCTTGCGGTGCTGGTCGATCAGGCAGTGGATATGGAGCATATCTGCGCTATGCTGGTGCGCACCGATGATGCGCTGGTGGCGGGAAGCGCACGGGCAGTCGCGGGATCGCAGTGGCTGCAGCACTATGGGATGCACAATATGCTGCTCAGAATGTCTGTCTTTGGCGACCGTGACCCGGAAAAATGTATCCGCCGTCTTATTCAATCGCTGAGCTTGTTTGGCATCAGGGTGCGAGCCGCTGCGTCACCTAAGTCGGAAGAGGATGGCGGAACGCGTTAACGGCACCTAGAAAAACCAGCTTCGCCCGCTTTTCGAGGTGCCCTCATAGTGTTATACTCATGCTACTTGAAGATGCTTGATGGGTGAGGGAGACCGGTTTTGTGCACCTCGTTGAGTCGCGCTGCGTTTGACGCTCTGGAAAGGGCTTCGGGCAGTGCTCTGGAATCTGAAGCGTTATTTAATCCTGAAAAACAAGCGGCGCTTAGCTTTCAGGAGAATAAGGAGGGTAAAGCGGTTTATATTGGGGAAAGAGGGGACTATTGGATCGACTGTAATCAGTCCACGAAACGCCCCCTTCTCCCCAACCCCCTATCCCCAGCAGGACCGCAGTTCTTAGATTGACGCCTACTGTTCTGCTCCGTTGGATGCTCTGGAATGATTTCTGGCAGTGCTCTGGAGTGAGAGCATGAAAAATAGCCCTTTCCTGCAACTTCAAGAAGCATGGTTATAAACCAACGGCTTACGCAACAGGTACTCATGTCCCTCCCCCCCCATTCCCCATCCCATTGACGGTTTTTCGATGTGCTCTGACGACATAGCGGCTATCGTGCAAGCTTCTCGTGAGGCGATGAAGGCATTTGCGACCGCCGATCAGGAAACCACGGATGATGCGGTAACCGCGATCGCCTGGTCGCTCTACGAGCCGCGGCGCGCGCGCTTGCTGGCGGAAATGGCGGTGAGCGATACCGGCATGGGCAATGTCGCTGACAAGGTCATTAAAAACCAACGCAAAACCTTCGGTGCCTTGCGTGACCTGAGTCGCGTCAAAAGCGTTGGGGTGATCGAGCGTATTCCCTCCAAGGGGATTGTCAAATACGCCAAACCGGTTGGCGTTGTCGCCGCCGTAACCCCATCCACCAACCCTGCTGCCACGCCGGTGAACAAAGCGATGATGGCGATCAAAGGGCGCAATGCAGTGATCATTGCCCCTTCTCCCGCTGGCTACAATACCACTGCTTGTGCTGTAGATGGCATGCGAGCAGCGTTAGCGAAGGTCGGTGCGCCGCCGGATCTGGTGCAACTGTTAGTGCCGCCGATCACCAAGCAGCGGACGCAATTGCTGATGCAAAGTTGCGACTTGGTGGTCGTCACCGGTTCGCAGAATAACGTAAGGAGCGCTTACCAAAGCGGCACCCCGGCGATCGGCGTTGGGGTTGGCAACGTACCGGTGATCATTGACTCAAGCGACGACATGGACGCCACGGCGCAGCGCATCGCCGCTTCAAAAACATTCGATAACGCGACTTCCTGTTCATCTGAGAATGCGTTGGTGATTGTTGATGCGGTTTTTGATAATGCCATTGCAGCGTTGCAAAGAGCTGGTGCCTACCGCGTTACGAAGGCCGAAAAAAAGCGCATCCAGCAAACCCTGTGGTGCGCTGGAAAGCTTAATCGGGAACTCCTCGCCGCCGACGCTGAGCGTTTGGTAAGCGCCTGCGGCCTGTCCCCTGCGGCGACCGATGCGCGCTTCTTTTTAGTGGATGAGAGTGGCGTTGGCCCCGATTTTCCATTTTCAGACGAGAAAATGTCATTGTTTCTGGCCGTGTACCGCGCGGCTGACTTTGTGGCGGCGACAGCGCGTGCGAAGGAGTTACTGGCCTTCAAGGGGCGCGGGCATTCGGTCGGCATCCACACGACTTCAATTGAGCATGCACGCCACTTGGCAGCGACCCTGGATACGGTGCGGGTGCTGGTGAACATGGCGCATACGTTTGGCAATGGCGGTGGTTTTAATAGCGGTCTGAATTTCACTTTGTCGATGGGTTGCGGTACCTGGCAAGGGAACAGCATCAGCGAAAACCTTAACTATCGGCACTTCCTCAATATCACCCACTTAGTCACCCCCATTCCTGAAGACAAGCCAACTGAACAGGAACTGTTTGGCAGGTACCTGAAACGCTATGGTCATTAACCTCACCACCGCGCCGCGCTCGACAGCCGAGTCAGCACAGCAACAACAGCGTGATGCCTGCACTACGGTGCGCGAGTTGATCGCTACCAACGTGCGCCTTGCGCCAAACCACACGGCAGTGATCAGCGCTGCAAGCGGTGTCGCGTATAGTTACACCGAGCTCATGCAACGCATCGATGGTTGCGTCCAGCGGTTGACTGAGATGGGGCTCTCTAAGGGCTGCGGCGTGTCATTTTTGCTGAATAACGGAATTGCCACCGTTGAGCTTATGCTGGCGGCGATGTGCGCCGGTTTTCGCTGTACGCCACTCAATCCAGAGGCCGGCGCAGCACAGCTCAGATACGTCTTCAAACACTCTGAATCGACAATTTTGTTCGCTGCCGCCGCGTATAAGGACGTGTTGCCATCGATCCTAGCGACCGTTGAACACCCCGTGACGGTGATCGCAACCGACCCCGAATACGGGCCGCAGTGGCCGGCGAGCGAAACCGTCAGTGCCCCCGAACGGGTGACCGTTAACAGCGATGATGAGGCGTTGCTGATCTACACTTCGGGTACTACCGGTAACCCCAAAGGAGTGCTGTTGACACATCGCAATCTTATCGCGGGTGGTCGTAATGTCAGCGTGGCGCATCAACTGCGCGCTCACGACCGAACGTTGTGTGTCTTGCCGCTGTGCCATATCAATGCCCAAGTAGTGAGCATTCTCGGTTCGCTGGTAAGCGGTGGCACGGTTGTTATTGCCCCTCGCTTCAGCATTTCGCGCTTCTGGCGCTGGGTTGCTGATTACCAGTGTAACTGGTTCAGCGTAGTGCCGACGATCATCTCACGGTTATTGAAAGATAGCGTTACGCCACAAGAAATGCTGGCGGCAGCGACCCAGCACCTGCGTTTCGCACGCTCCGCATCAGCGCCGTTAGCCCCGTCACTGCACGAGCATTTTGAACAACGTTTCGGCGTGCGCATCATCGAAACCATGGGGATCACGGAAACCGCAGCGCCGATTCTGTCCAACCCTATGCCGCCGCAACCGATCCGTATTGGTTCCGCGGGAATAGCATTCTGTAACCAGGTGCGCATCGCTAGACACGATGGTACAACGCAGCCGCCTGGCGTTGAAGGACAGATCGTCGTGCGCGGCGACAACGTCATGCGTGGTTATTTTAAAGACGCCGCCGCTACTGCCGCTGCCTTTGACGCACAAGGGTGGTTCCAGAGCGGAGATTTGGGATACATGGACTCGGATGGCTATGTTTTTGTTACGGGCAGGATAAAAGAGCTGATCATTAAAGGAGGAGAAAACATCTCTCCGCGCGAAATAGACGATGCCCTTTATAGCCATCCTGCAATCGTCGAAGCCGGTGCCACCGGGATCCCCGATGACGACTACGGCGAAGTTGTGATCGCCGCCGTGGTCATCCATCCGCAATACCGCAGCGGTGTCGCGCTGGCATCCGAGCTGATCGCTTATTGCGCCGAGCGCATCGGGGCATTCAAAGCACCGCGAGAAATTCACTTCCTGCCCGACCTGCCTAAATCTCCGTCGGGCAAAGTACAACGCCGCAAGCTGCTCGATTGGATCCGTGATGAACATTGAACGCGCCACCAGCCAATTCATCAGTCTCAAGCATCTCTGACGACAGACTTTAATGCCCGTCTCTGGCCCTGTTCATCACTATTAGACCAGTAGTTCTCTATCGTGCGCACTATAATAAACATAGAGAGCTTTGCACAACACCGATAAGCGGTCGGAATAACGACCATAGCGCTGCATAATATGTGGATAGAAACAGGCTCAAACATACTCATTTTTCGCACCTGTTTGCTTTGCCATGCTGCCGTTTTTTTACTTGTGCAAAGCTCTCAAATAGATCAATGCAGGTAAAAGAATTTTTCAGGGGCCATTCGCCTGTTGCGTTTGCCAATTGGATCGACGCGTGGGGAGTTGCCGTTTTGCTGCTACACAAGGCAATATGTCTTTTGTTGCTCAAGGATAAAAGATAATGGTTGACGACGAAACAAGCACTACCACTACCACTTCTTCAGAACCGCAGGCTACCGGTACAGAGGAGCGTTGCGCGCTGGAGTTGCGCGCCGAGACGATCAATCTGGTGGCGGTGAAGAGGGCCGAGCGTCGGGGCGTATCGGACCGTCTGGAGATCGGCAAGGAGGCGGCTAGCGATACCGCGACAGGGCACGAGGAAGTGAACGTTGAGGGTAACTACAGGCTGGAGGGGAAAGACATTGAGACCAGTGCGAGCATCCTGAAAAGAACCTTTCGCGGTCGTCTGAACCTGCGCCTCTACTCCGATACGCTGATGCTGAGCGGGGCGGTGTCGGAGACATTTGCGGGAGTGGTTACGTCTGGCGCAGGGATGTGCGATGTGTTGGGCGCTGCCGGTGGTTTGCGTGTAACAACCAGCGGCGATTTCCGTCTGATTAACGGGTTGGCGGGGATGGAGGAGAAGCCTGGCACCAGCATCAATGACAAGTTGCTGTTGGAGATTGCCGCCACCTCATTTCAGCGTGAATACGGGGTGGCGAGCTACAAAGCCGCTTTCGCGTCGTATAGCGGGGAAAAGCTCCTTTCGATGGAGGCGGGGACGTGGTCGATGCTGAAGGCGTCGTTAGGGTTTCGCCAGCAGATTAAAAGCCAAGCGAAGATTAAGAGCGGCAGAACAGCTATGAGGCCTAATCCTGGTATGGCGCCGGCCGCCGAGACTGGATTGAGTGTAGCAAGCAATGGCAGTTTATTACTCGGCACGGCTGTAGCGGGCAGGCGAGTGGCTGATAATGCGACCAACACGCAAAATATATTCAAGCAGGTTAACAAAACTGAAGAAATAGAGATCGCTGCAAACCAGCTTGGCTTGGCACATCACGCTGGTGATGCTACGGAAGCTGATTCTTTCAATATAATGAAATCTTTAAAGGACAGTGCTGCAACTTCAATGAAAACACCTAGAGCATCGGCTAATCAATTAACCGAACTACAAGGACTGGAAGATATACACAGGTTCAACACTGCAAATTTTAACAACCTTGCGGATCTGGGAAGCAATATACATAGAGACGAAATCAGTGATCTTATAAAAAATACTGAATTATTACCTGGTGATATCGATCAACAAAAGTTATTGAATAAACTTAAACAGCAGCAAGAAAAATATCGAAGTGATTTTCTTTCTTACATTCCAAAAAGAAAATTAAAAAAATCAGCTCATGAAAAAACAATGCAAGGGTTTTTAAATAAGACCACAAATTTAAGTAGGATTATTGAGGTAACTGATAATGGAGCTAATCCTGTTAGGGCGCTAGAGAATATACGCTCTGGGATAAAAAATGACGCCGCTAAGACCGGTCTTGAAGAATTATCTTCGCTGCTTGACGAGGCAATGCAAACAAGCCGCCGCTCTGGACCAGATGAATTAACCAACTCCTCATCCTATCTTAATCGACTCAGTGACACTGGCAATATATCACCACAACTAATCGGTCAAGAAGCCACGCCTCATTCAATCTTGGCGTTTGATCCTGATGGGATAAGATCTAAACCGTATAGTGATAATATTAGAATTCTGCAAGATAAATATAATCAGATTGAAGGTACCATTAATGAAGTGTCAAGAAAAATTAGAAACAAAGTACTTGAATATAGACAAGCACAAAATGCTGGTGCAGCTGGAAGTGATTTGACTGCAATAAATAACGAAATTCTTCATCTAAGAGAAGATATTCATCAATTAAATAATGGGCTTGGAGATATAAAAAATACAATAACCAAAGAAGAAGCCATGCACCTAGCACAAGGAGGGTATGATGAAGCTATTGGCAAATCGACGGATACCATTGACTCCCGCCTATATGGCGACTCTCCCGCTCCAGTAGAAATTGAGACCACCCCCAGAGTTCATCCAGAAGAGATAGTTGCCGATGAAAACGGAGTATCTAGGGCGCAGAAAGCAACCTACGCAGAACTGGAAGGTGCACAGCCTTCCCAAGTGTCTCTGCTGCACAATGGTCAACAGAATAATTCAGTATTCCGTAAAACCATTTCTGACAACCTCAATTCCCACAATCGGCGTTCGCTTCACGATACCACGCCAAGCTCATTAAAACCAGAACTATCAGCCAACACGAGCAAAGCATCCACACCGCCCACACCGGCGCTATGGGAAACGCGATCGAAATGGGACTGGCTATCGAATCTATTCCGCCGCCGCGCCCCGATCGTTCCACCGGCTGCGCACAACGCCATTGACGAAGACGTAGTGAACGGCTTGTTATTGCGCCCCGACCAGGTGGTGATTGATGGTTCCGGTTCCAGAGCCCTGTTGCCGGGTGGTGATAATGCAGCAGATACGCCAACGAACATAGCTGCCAATCTGGAGCGTCGCTTGTCACAGAGCTTAGAGAAGCCGGCAACGGAACCGGTGTTAACGCCTACCGAAGCCCGCTGGCATAGTTCCCAAGCAGCGCCTAGTTCGAATTATGCTCTATTACAACCCTCTGCTTCGACTACCCCTACGCAGTATGCTCCAGTACAACTCCCTGCTTCGACCCCTACGCAATATGCTCCAGTACAACTCCCTGCTTCGACCCCTACGCAGTATGCTCCAGTACAACTCCCTGCTTCGACCCCTACGCAGTATGCTCCAGTACAAGCCTACGACTCAGCTATCCCTGGCTCTGCGACAGGTTTCGCTGGCGAGCTCATCAATAAAGGGGACACAGGGTATCAGGCGGCGAAGAACGCTGATGCTGCTAGTTCGAATAAAAATTCCGCTACTAGCTTTTTCGCAGCCCAGGATGATGTGAATTTTAAGAGAGAGTTCAGAGAAAGAATGAATAACTATAGGGCAACCTCTAAACAGCAAGATGGGCGATATAACCTTGAGGTGTTGCAAGAATACAGGAAAATGCAACACTTCGAAACAGAAATCGGTTTTCAGCACATTGACGCAAATACAAAAAGTACCAATTTTTGGGAACGCAGGAGGATGATTGAGCAATTAGAAACAGCAATATTTAAAGATAAAGAAAATTACTTCAAAAAATATAAAAAACACCCTCATCCTGAATATGTAGGTGAAGAGGTGCAGAAGCTTCATAACACCCATAATAAATATTTCAACAATATGGAAGTTAGAGCTATTCAATATAAATCAAGCAAGTTAAAATATCGCAATGAAGCATTTGATTTAGCAGAAGAAGCTCTTCGAAGAAACGAAGATCCGGTGATTGCCTTAACTAAAAAAAGAGACGAATACAGTAAAGCATTTGACGCAGCCCCTAAGGCGTATCCCGACGTAGATGATGCAGCTGCTATAAGGAAAGTTGTCGATGCCCAATCAGCACTTATAGAATATAACAACATTATTTTGGACTTTGAAGCAGGAAGAGTAAATTTAAATAGCACCTATCTGCTCGATAATAAATATCAAGCATTTGATTTCACTCCATTTAATGACGATACCAAGTCATTATACTACGATCATCTTGTCAAACATGGTTCTGGCAATATCGATCCTAACCTTGATATGTATAAAGCAAAATCTGATTATATACAACGGATTGAAGGAGAAGCATATGCGGCGTTGAAATATACAAGCGATGATATCATGAAGGAATTTGGAAAAAAGAAAGCGGCAGGTATGTTGGATCTGGATTATGAAGAATATAGGAAATTGTTTATTATGGAGAACGAGCTGAAGGCTGATGCATATAACGAAATCGCTGATGTATTAAAACGCGAATTGAACGGTGAAATATCCACCGACGATATGTACAAAGAACTTGGCGATCAATACAATTATCTGAAAGCGGAGAATAAATTTGCCCCAGACGGCACCATTTCTGATAAGTCACGCTACTATGAGACCCCAATAGCAAGATCAGAGAGACAGGGTATATTGGAGGGGATGAAAAGCGACGGGATTCCAAGTGATGATATAAATGAATTACAAAAGCGTCTCGCTCAATATGGACGATTGGCGGAAGATCCGTATACCGCTGCGTTTGGTCACCTTTTCCGTAGATTATTGAATCCGGGAGCGATAACAGGAGATACAGTTAAACCGTATTTCAAGTCCGATATTGTATTGGATCACCCGATTGTTTCTCATCTTGACCGGGCGAAACTTAACGACAAGATGGTCGCTCTTCTGAAGCCAATGCAGGATCAGTACAAGCAATTATTGGGTAACAACCCTAAAGAAGCTGAAGCGTTGGGCGACTATTGGGAGTTACTTAACCAGGCTCGCAAGCAGATGCTTTCCGGTACAGACCCCCTCATTTCCATCAGAAATAAAATCGTTGCGCTAGACGCGGAAAAAGCAGCCGATCAGTTCACAAAAACCGCAACAAAGACCAAGGAAACAGTGATCAAGGAAGCAGTGACCAAGAGAGCTCTATACTATAAAGTAATTGAGGAACTGAAACCGATCATCAACGATCCAGAGCTGAGGCTCCCGCTAGAACAGGTGCTTGATAATAGAGCAGTGGGGCTATATGATATAGAAAGAGCAGCGTTGGTAGAGGCTTTGCCAGCTACTTTATATCAAGAACAATTGAGGCTCGGCGCCCTGACAGAAGGCGGGCTGAATGATATATTGCTTGACGGTGGGAAAGCACCTGCTGGAAAGTATAGTGATTATTTAGGCCAGTTCCCCGATGGACGCCCTCTGCCAGATGAGCCCTACGGCCCTTTTAAGCACGATAATTTGCTTGATGCCCCTCTGCCAGATGATATAACCCTGCGCTCTGCAGAACCACTTCCGACAGGGCCACTTCCTGGAGGATGGAAAAGATGGTTCAGGTTTAAAAAATCTCGTACCAAACCCAGCAGAGCCGTCAGTGGAATTGATGGAACGACCAATGAAATTCATGAAACCTATGTCAGTATTGACACGGTACAAAAGATGAAAAGGCCGCCGCCTCCCAAGCCTCCTAGGGAATATGACAGTGGCCAGCTATCTGCTCTCCGCATGGATGATGCTCAGACGGGTGCCGACAGCATCAATCCAACCTTTGGTATGCGCTATGAACAAGGAGGCCTGCTACGACCAATAGACGATGTGGTGAACAATCAGAAGCCATTCAACTTGAACATCGAATTGGCACCGCGAGAGAATCCATTTGAACGCAAGAGAGCTTACCAAGGCCCTCTGAATAGAGGAGAGAGTGGGGGCAAGGGCGGTGGTGAAGGTGATCCGCCGCCGGGGGTTAAGGCAAAGAATGATAATAAGCCACAGCAGAAGGAGAAAACCCCAGAGGAGCTTGCCAAATTGAAGCAAGGGAACGCAGAGCAGCAGCGCATGTATGGAGAACTAGCGGATGCGGGGAATGTCGGCGATGAGGTGCGGCACTATGTTGCACCGCAGGATGAGGCGCAGCACTTTCTTCCAGATGAGGTGCTAGATGACGGCATCCTGCCGGCAGATCAGCTACATGCGGCTGCTCCCATGGCACCTCACAAGCCGTTGGCTATTGAAGAGGATCTGCTGCCCGCTGTGATGCCACCCGGCAACCGCCTACAGCAGCAGGCAGCTCCGATCGCAGCCTTCGATGAGATTCAAATCGCGCAGCCGGCGGACAACATAGTAGGTGCTCCTGTAATACTGGAGGATCTTGGCCTGCAGGGGGCTACTGCTTTACAAAAGGCAGCGCAGCAGAAGAAGCCTCCCCGTCTTCCGAACCTATGGAAGCGCATCAAGAAACTGTTCTCGCGCAAGCAGGCGAATAAAGCGAAAGGGCCGAAGCAACTAAAGAAACAAGCCAAAAAAGAACTGAAGCAAGCAAGGGACGCAGAGATCCGCCAAGCGCTCCAGGATAAGCCGCAGTTCTACACGCAACATTTCCAAAACAGGATAGAGGATCTTACCCAACAGTTGGATGCCGCTGATGATGCTAGACGAGCCGACTTGGAGACAGAAATAGCGTTGTACAAAGGGGCATTGGAGCGCATCGATGGCGGCAAATCACCTAGTGCTGCGGCCAACCAAGCGCTTCATTTTCTGGCTAAAGAAAATGGCGCTGCCATTCCAAAAGGAGTGGCGACAAAATATCTTGACTTTGTAAAAGGGATTGACGAACTACAGACACAGAAAATTGATGCCATTAAGCAGAATTATAAAGTGCAGACAGCGAATTTGGATGCCGTGAGACGGCAAGATGAGCCGATTTATGCGGGGATAGGCGAGGAGGCGCTGGATAGAGCTAGGGTCGAAGCCGCAGGCAGAGACAGGGCAGATAATTTTGATATATATGATGATGATATAGCAAATCGGCAAGTACCAAGGCAGCACGGAGACGAGGATATTATTTATGAGGTTATGCCGCAAAATAACCTCCCGCGTAATGCTGAGGCGTTGGATGCCGCAGCACAGCATCGCGGCCACGGTGCTCGGGGACTGGTGGAACAGCAGCAACGATTTGGCGCGAGGGGTGTCGATGGTCAACAGGCGGAGGGCCCCCTCGCCCACAACGCGGAGGCGATCCAAGAAGCAGCGGCAGATCGGTCGTTAAATCGAGTCATTGAGCTAAACGGATTAGAAGAACAGTACAGGATTGGAGGAGAGGCATTTCCGGAGCACTTGCGTTCCGAGCGGACAGCGCATACCCGGATAGTCGAAGCGGTGCCTGGAAGCAATCCGGCTGCCGTAGTTAGTTCCTACCTAGGCGAATTAACCGGTGCTCCTAAGGCACATGTGCAGAAGGTGTTTGACGAGTTATTTGGTAATAACGCGGCAAGGGGACGGCAAGGTGGGCTCGCCCCACAAGATGCAGGCTATAGGCAAGCAGCAGCCCCGCAGCAGCCCGTCCCCCATCAGGGGGACCTACCGCCTGCCGCCCGGCCAAACGAGCTGCCGCCGGGAGGCCAGAGGGTTGCCGATGCTGGGGCGGAGGGCCCCCTCGCCCACAACGCGGAGGCGGCCGAAGAAGCAACCCCAACGGATAAGTTGTTAAAGCGGCTCGCTGAATTAGACGTTTCAGAGAAGCAGTATAAGGGTAAGGGAGAGGCGTTCCCGGCACACTTGGGTTACGAGAAAAAAGCGATCGAAAGCGCATTCAATGCGGCGCTCGACGACGGTGATCCAGTTGCCGTGATTAAGCGGCACCTAGGGATAGATGGATTATCGGGTGATGCAAAGGCGCACCTGCAGAAGACGCTTGACGAGTTATTTGGTAATAACGCGGCAAGGGGACGGCAAGGTGGGCTCGCCCCACAAGATGCAGGCTATAGGCAAGCAGCAGCCCCGCAGCAGCCCGTCCCCCATCAGGGGGACCTGCCACCTGCCGCCCGGCCAAACGAGCTGCCGCCGGGAGGCCAGAGGGTTGCCGATGCTGGGGCGGAGGGCCCCCTCGCCCACAACGCGGAGGCGATCCAGGAAGCAGCGGCAGATCGGTCGTTAAATCGAGTCATTGAGCTAAACGGATTAGAAGAACAGTACAGGATTAAAGGAGAGGCATTTCCGGAGCACTTGCGTTCCGAGCGGACAGCGCATACCCGGATAGTCGAAGCGGCGCCTAGAAGCAATCCGGCTGCCGTAGTTAGTTCCTACCTAGGCGAATTAACCGGTGCTTCTAAGGCACACGTGCAGAAGGTGTTTGACGAGTTATTTGGTAATAACGCGGCAAGGGGACGGCAAGGTGGGCTCGCCCCACAAGATGCAGGCTATAGGCAAGCAGCAGCCCCGCAGCAGCCCGCCCCCCATCAGGGGGACCTGCCACCTGCCGCCCGGCCAACCGAGCTGCCGCCGGGAGGCCAGAGGGTTGCCGATGCTGGGGCGGAGGGCCCCCTCGCCCACAACGCGGAGGCGGCCGAAGAAGCAACCCCAACGGATAAGTTGTTAAAGCGGCTCGCTGAATTAGACGTTTCAGAGAAGCAGTATAAGGGTAAGGGAGAGGCGTTCCCGGCACACTTGGGTTACGAGAAAAAAGCGATCGAACGCGCATTCAATGCGGCGCTCGACGACGGTGATCCAGTTGCCGTGATTAAGCGGCACCTAGGGATAGATGGATTATCGGGTGATGCAAAGGCGCACCTGCAGAAGACGCTTGACGAGTTATTTGGTAATAACGCGGCAAGGGGACGGCAAGGTGGGCTCGCCCCACAAGATGCAGGCTATAGGCAAGCAGCAGCCCCGCAGCAGCCCGCCCCCCATCAGGGGGACCTGCCACCTGCCGCCCGGCCAACCGAGCTGCCGCCGGGAGGCCAGAGGGTTGCCGATGCTGGGGCGGAGGGCCCCCTCGCCCACAACGCGGAGGCGGCCGAAGAAGCAACCCCAACGGATAAGTTGTTAAAGCGGCTCGCTGAATTAGGCGTTTCAGAGGAGCAGTATAAGGGTAAGGGAGAGGCGTTCCCGGCACACTTGGGTTACGAGAAAAAAGCGATCGAAAGCGCATTCAATGCGGCGCTCGACGACGGTGATCCAGTTGCCGTGATTAAGCGGCACCTAGGGATAGATGGATTATCGGGTGATGCAAAGGCGCACCTGCAGAAGACGCTTGACGAGTTATTTGGTAATAACGCGGCAAGGGGACGGCAAGGTGGGCTCGCCCCACAAGATGCAGGCTATAGGCAAGCAGCAGCCCCGCAGCAGCCCGCCCCCCATCAGGGGGACCTGCCACCTGCCGCCCGGCCAACCGAGCTGCCGCCGGGAGGCCAGAGGGTTGCCGATGCTGGGGCGGAGGGCCCCCTCGCCCACAACGCGGAGGTGACCCAGGAAGCAGCGACAGATCGGTCGTTAAAACGAATCGTTGAGCTAAACGGATTGGCAGAACAGTACAGAATTAAAGGAGAGGCATTTCCGGAGCACTTGCGTTCCGAGCGGACAGCGCATACCCGGATAGTCGAAGCGGCGCCTGGAAGCAATCCGGCTGCCGTAGTTAGTTTTAGGGACTATATAAAAGAATTAAGCGGTGCTCCTAAGGCGTACGTGCAGAAGGTGTTTGACTTGTACATTGATGATAGCGCGGCAAGGGGACTGCAAGGTGGGCTCGCCCCACAAGATGCAGGCTATAGGCAAGCAGCAGCCCCGCAGCAGCCCCTAAGGCCATTCGATAACGGGGCGCAGCAGCCCATCCCCCATCAGGGGGACCTGCCACCTGCCGCCCGGCCAACCGAGCTGCCGCCGGGAGGCCAGAGGGTTGCCGATGCTGGGGCGGAGGGCCCCCTCGCCCACAACGCGGAGGCGACCCAGGAAGCAGCGGCAGATCGGTCGTTAAATCGAATCGTTGAGCTAAACGGGTTAGAAGAAAAGTATAAGGCTAGAGGAGAGGCATTTCCGGAGAAATGGCGTTCCGAGCGGACAGCGCATACCCTCTTAGTCGATGCGGCGCCTGGAAGCAATCCGGTTGCCGTATTTAGGGACTATATAAAGGAATTAAGCGGTGCTCCTAAGGCGTACGTGCAGAAGGTGTTTGACTTGTACATTGATGATAGCGCGGCAAGGGGACGGCAAGGTGGGTTCGCCCCACAAGATGCCGGCTATAGGCAAGCAGCAGCCCCGCAGCAACCCGGCCCCAATAAGGTGCCCCCGCCGCCTGCCGCCCGGCCAACCGAGCTGCCGCCGGGAGGCCAGAGGGTTGCCGGTGCTGGGGCGATAGGGGAAACACCAGCGGATAGGTTGATAAAACGCCTCGATGGTCTGAGTAGTGTCGAAGAACATGCAGCGAAAGATAATCTTCCGATTCCGAGTCAAATGTATTACGAACAGGAAGCGCTCAAAAGAGCGCAAGCGGCATTGGCCGGAGGCGGCGATCCGCTTGTCGCGATGAGGCAATATATCGAAGGATTAGAGGGAACTGGAACAAGACCTGTGGATAAAGACTATTTATGGAAAGCGTATCGCCAAATATTTGGGGGAGAGCAACCGCCGCCTGTGAAAGCACCCGATGTGAATAACCCACTGGGTGAGCAAGGCACCTTTGCTAAGCAGACAGCGCCGCCGCCGAGAGGCCAGAGGGTTGCCGATATTGAGGCGGGAAGGCGATTAGCCCACACCGCGGAGGCGGCCGAAGAAGCAACCCCAACGGATAAGTTGTTAAAGCGGCTCGCTGAATTAGGCGTTTCAGAGGAGCAGTATAAGGGTAAGGGAGAGGCGTTCCCGGCACACTTGGGTTACGAGAAAAAAGCGATCGAAAGCGCATTCAATGCGGCGCTCGACGACGGCGATCCAGTTGCCGTGATTAAGCGGCACCTAGGGATAGATGGATTATCGGGTGATGCAAAGGCGCACCTGCAGAAGACGCTTGACGGGCTATTTGGAGAGGGCGCAGGGGGGGGGGCACGGCATTATGTGGGAGAGCAACCGCCGCCTGTGAAGGCACCCGCTGCGCAAGTGCCTGCCAAACCAATAGCGAAAGCAGCGAATGCGCTTCCTGTGGAGGCGAATAAAGTAGTGCTATCCGAGGCAAAGAAAACCGAAGCAGGCGCTGATGGCCACAAAGGAATCGAAGGAGTTCCAAAAAATATAGAGACCCCTGCGCAACTGGAGGAGTTTGTCAGATCGACGTATGGAAAGAAGGTTGGCGTGACAATAGAAGATGAGACACTACAGGGCTACAGATTGCACAAATACGAAGGCATTGTTTACAGAGGGGATGGGAGGACTCCTATCCGGCTGGGGAGTTCAGAAGACGCATTTTTTGCGCCACGCCAACCCGTTGCTACGCTGGGTGAGCAATTAGAACAGGCTGGTTTAGGTCAAGCGAAAGGGACCTCAGGTCGACAGGGGGTTTCCACGGCAAAACACCTTGAAGGTGCTATTACATATTCTACTGGAGGTGCCTCTTTTAGTGATTCATCTTTTATATATGTAATAGACACTACTAAGATTGGTAATGAGAAAGCATACGATTTAGGGAAAATCGTTACAGATAATTTTGGTAAAGTTGATGAAACAGGTGGTGAAGTTAATATTACCAAAATACCACGAGACGCCGTAATAGGATGGATAAGGATCAACAACCCGACTTCGGTATTAGATGATCTAGAAAAGGGTGGCGAACTTTTCAGCGCCAAAAATAAGCCAAGTCTTGAGTTTATTGTCAGGAAATCCAATCCTGTCGAGAAAGGCCTCGGTTATAATTTAAGCGATTGGGTTCAAGGTCAACCAACACAAGGCACGTCGAGGACTGGAGTTATCATCAAAGGTCAACCACCACAAGGCACGCCGGGGACTGGAGTTATCATCAAAGGTCAACCACCACAAGGCACGCCGGGGACTGGAGTTATCATCAAAGGTCAACCACCACAAGGCACGCCGGGGACTGGAGTTATCATCAAAGGTCAACCACCACAAGGCACGCCGGAGACTAGAGTTATCATCAAAGGTGATAGTGCTGCTAACCTCAAACCAGAGAATAACATAGCCCCATTAGGCGCTGATGACGTGGCCTACAGAGATGCGCTGCGAAAAGTAATTGTTGAGATAGAAGAGAAACTGAAAGTTGGCAAATTAGGAACAACAGACCATGTGTTCCGTATTTATGCTTATGATGCTATTGTTGCTAAAGGATCAGCGGTTGAATTTCTTCAAGATCGGCTTGCTCGGTTTGACTATATAGAGAAATTTAAACCTTTGAAGCAAGAAGCCCTTGCACTGCAAGCAAGAGTCGATGCTCTGGCTGGCGGTGGTGCTAAAGCGGTACTGCAAAAGGCACCTGTTCCGCAAGTGCCTGCCAAACCAACAGCGCAAGCAGCGAATGCGCCTCCTCCGGCGAATAAGGTAGTGATGCCCGAGACAAAGAAAGTCGAAACAGGCACTAATGCCAACAAGGGCGTCGCCACAGAAGTCCAACAACGTGAAGCATCCAACCAAGTTTTGAGAAATCAACTAGAAGAATATCGGAAGAATCCGCCTATCGATAGAAAACAACCGGGGCGGTATGATGTATCAACGGAATGGTTTATAAAAAACAGTCAAGAAGCATTGGCGCAGGATAAAATACCGCCAAATGAACATCTGTTAAAGAAATTCAGATATGATAAGGCAATGGACAATTTTGGTGTGTATGCAGATCATCAACTTCGGAACTTAATCGAGAAAATGGAAACCCAGGTTCAACAACTGCTTGATGACAATGCGAATGCGGCGCAAAAGGCACCCGTTCCGCAGCCAGTGCCTGCCAAACCAATAGCGAAAGCAGCGAATGCGCTTCCTGTGGAGGCGAATAAAGTAGGGCTATCCGAGGCAAAGAAAACCGAAGCAGGCGCTGATGCCAACAAGGCCGTCGACCCAGAAGTCCAGCGACTTGAAGAGCTCAAGAAAACTCTGGAAAATAAAATAGCAGAATATCGGAAGAATCCGCCTCTCGCAGGAAAAGAAGGCCCGGAGCAGTATAAAGTATCAACGGAATGGTTTCTAGAAAACGGTCAAGAAGCATTGGCGCAGAATAACACCCCGCCTGACAAATATCTGAGCCGTCAATTTAGAATGGATAAAGATGGTTTTTATAGTGCCAATACAGATAATCAACTTCGGAACTTATTCGAGAAAATTGGAGTCAAGATATAAGTGCAACTCCTGAAGAGTTGGGAAGAAGCTACGCTGCGCTATGCCCAAGGATCCATTCTATAGCACTGCCCGCCACCTTTTCATAGCGCCAAGTTACGCCAGATGCACGGTGCCAAATCGAAAGCGAAGGCGGTACTGGGGGTTAGGGGCTTGGGGGAAGGGAGTACCGCGTTTAGGTGGGTTAAACACGCCCTCACCCTTTCCCCAATATAAACCTCTTTTTTTACAAATCTCTCCGCAACTGCCAAGCGCAGCTTGTGCAGTTGCGGATTAAAATATTAGAGGCTCCAGAGCGCCGTTTTTACTTTTGATTAACACCTGCTCACCAGTAAGGCCTCAGGTTCCGCTAAAACGTTGCTTGCAAACCTGATGCAGCAGTGCGGTTAGGCGCACGGAAGCGCTTTTGATACTGTGCTCGCGATCGATATAAGCGAGCGCGTTATGCGCCATTTCGCTGCGTTTTTGTGGATCTGCCAGCGCCTTGCGCAGCACTTTGGCAAAAGTTGAGGGTTGCGCTTCATCGACCAACCACCCGCTGTCGCCATCGCGCACGACGCTCGCAACGCCTTTGCCTCTACCGGCGATCACCGGTAATCCTGCTGCCTGTGCTTCCAGCATGGCCATCCCCAATGGCTCACCCAGTGCGGGCCACACAAACCAGTCCGCAGCCCGCAGCCAGTCGATCAGCGCCGCTTGATCGAGCAGCCCTGAAAAGTGCACGCGCTGGGCGATTCCGGCGTTGTCAAACGCCGTGCGCACTGCCCCAGATGCGGGTCCATCGCCGGCGATCAGCAGTTGCCAGGGGAGATCCGTAACGCCCGCCAAGGCCGCCGCCAGTACCTCAAACGAGCGCTGTTTGCGCCCCTTGCGCATCATCGCCGCGCACAATAACCACGGTACATCAACTGCAAGCCGATGCGCAGAAGCCAAGGTCGCACGCTTCCTAGATGCGTGGCGATAGGGCTCTGGATCGAGAAACAACGGCAGTTCAACAACGCCTTGGTCGGTGCCTCGGGCAGCCAGTACGCCACTCCTATCAGTGCTGTTAATATTGATGATGCAATCGGCGGCACGGACGACCTGTAGCGCACGTTCATGCCCCCTCGCCCAGCGACCGCCCTGCTGCGCTGGCGCGACTGAAGCCTCAGCAACCACATAGGGGATGTTAAGCCGCGTCGCGACCTCCAGCCCGATCCAGTCCGGTGCTTTATGGTAGGAATGGTAGGTCAACCAACAATCCGGTGCTGGCGCTGCGGCACTGGCAACTGGATCGCTGGTCGTGCTCCCTTTGGCGCGGTGCTGGTAAAACCGCAGCAACCGTTGTCCCAACGCCCGCCCGATGCGTTCAATGCGCTGCTGGCGGATGTGATTGCCGTTGCCCTCAAAACTGCGAAAGCGCGCCGCCAATTCAACCGCATGTCCCTGCATTTGCAAAGCATGTACAAACAAACGTGCGATGTGACGATCGCCGGAAGGCACCGCATGGGAGGGGGACTTCAACGGCGCGTAAAAGGCGATCCGATAGCAGCGCCGCCGCACCGCGTTCATTGCACGGCGCCCATTGTCAGAGGGCATCGGGTTGCAGGCGTGAAACTAGGTGATCGATTCCATCCGCGAACTTGAACAAGCGCGCTACCCGTTCACGCCCGCGAGCGCCATACACTGCACGCCGTTCAGGGTCGCGCATCAGGCTCGCCAGCGCCAGCGAAAGCGCCGCGATGTCGCGCATCAGGCTCGCCAGCGCCAGCGAAAGCGCCGCGATGTCGCCAGCATCGACCAGCAAACCATTGGTTTGATGTTCGATCAGCTCGGGGATCGCGGATACCCGCGTGGCGACCACCGCTAACTGCATGTATTGGGCTTCCAGCAACACATTCGGCAAGCCATCGCGATCGCCATCACCAGCGATGACACTCGCCAAAGCAAACACATCGCTGTCCGCATAAGCCGCGATGACCTGGCGCTGCGCTTGAGCGCCACGCCAGTCAATGCGATTGCCAAGACCAAGGTGGTAGCCCTGCCGCTTGAGCGCGCCAGCCAGCGGCCCGGCACCGATATGCGTCAAGCGCCAGTGCAAATCGGGTGGCAAGTTCGCCAAGGCGCGCAGCAGATCGTGATAGCCTTTTTTGGCGACCAGGCGCCCAACCGACAGTAACTGCAGCGGATCTTCAGCGCAACTGCCGTCGCGTTGGCGACCCGCTGCTGCTGGCACGGGGAAGCGGCTGCGATCGATCCCGTGGTATAGCAAGGTCACCGACCCAGCAGAGCCGAACTGTTGCAGGTGACGGTGGTTATACGCAGTGCAGGTTACCGTCCACGCGGCGGCGGCAATCTTTTCGCGCTTCTCCCAGTCGGGCAGCGTCCAGATATCTTTGGCATGGGCCGAGATACTGAACGGCAGATCGCGCAGCAACGCCGTATAACGCGCCACCGAGGTTGGGGTATGCAGGAAATGCGCGTACAAGTGGTGTACATTATCGACCAGCTCATGCGCCAAGATTAACGCCTGACCGAACCGCCGCACGCGGCTTGCGCTGCGATCGCGCCTCAAATCACGCAGCCAGATCGCACGTGCGCGGGCATACCCCGGGGTTTTTCGCAGCGCAATGAAAGCACGCAACAGACGCAACGGCTGTTGATACAAGTATTCCGGCAGATAACGTACCGCTGCCTTGATCTGCTGATGCAGCGCATGTTGCAGCGTATCGGTCGGTCGGCGCAGGGCGATGATGTGCAACACCAACCCGCGCTGCTCCAAGGCCAGTAGTTCTTGGGCGATAAAGGTCTCAGACACGCGCGGGTAGCCCTTCAGCACCACTGCAATCGCCGCCACACTCGGCAAAGTCAATGCCAGTGCCTCTTGAGCAGCGTGGATGGCTGCGGCATCAACGTCAACGCAAGCACTGGTGCCGCCAATGGGAATGCCGCAAGTAGAGACAAGGGTAAAGAAGAAAGGGGCTACGTCTGCTGATCGGTCTATCAGCCGGGTGAGTTGAGCAGGGTCGCTAAATCCTTGGGAGAGACGTAGCCGCCAACCAACTCGCCAGAATCCAATACAATCGACGGCGTCCCGCGCACCCCTATCCTTTGGCCGGCTTGGTAGTGTTCGGCAACCGGGTTTTTGCAGTTGCGGGGCGCGATCGATTGCCCCGCTTTAGCGCGCGTCATTGCCCAGTGCGGATCATTGGCGCACCACACCGATACCATTTTGGCATAGGTCGCCGTCTCCATACCACTGCGCGGGAAAGCCACATATCGCACACTGATGCGGTGCGCGTTGTATTCCGCCATCTGGCGGTGGAAGCGAGCGCAATAAACGCAATCAACGTCGGTGAATACCGTAACAGTGTATTTGCTGTCCTTGGCGGGAAATACGATCATCGAGGAATCGCCCAGCGCATTGACCGCCCGGCGGCGCACTTGCTGGCGTGTTTGCGCTGTAAGATTAGCGCGGCTTTGCCGATCGAACAGATCCCCCTTGAGGATGAAGCGACCGTCGGCGGTGATATACAAAATCTCAGCGCCATACACGATTTGGTAAATATTCGGGATGGGGGATGGGGTGATGGCATCCTCCGTAATGTTCGGCAACAGCCTCGCCACCACTGCTTTCAACGCCGCCGGCGGCTCGGCGCTGCTCGCCGACGACACAGCTACCGCTCCCACGAGAAAAAGAGTAAGCGCTAACCCGCGGCTGTTCATCATATTCTCCTCTCTTATCATTATCCGGCATTGGGTAGCGGGTGGCTTTATTGGGATGCCTTATTCATGGACAAGCCGTATCTGTGTCCCGAACGCCATCTGGAAGTGAGCGACAACGTGATTGAGCGCTTCTCACCTGAATTAAAATCCAGTAAGGGATTCTACACCTCTGAAGGAAGATTTGGCACTGATCGTGCCAGCCTCTGAACCGCTGCTTGTTTGAAGGAGGGGGCTACGAAAAGGTGCGGAACGCCATGGCATTCCGTCTATAGAGCTGATCAGCGCCGACGTCACTCAACTGCCTTTGGGTAAGAATGATTTTGATGCCATTCCGAACCTCCGTAAGGGTAAGCCTTTCAGCCTTTCAAAGGGGATAAAGCAGATGCCCCCCCCCCCCCCGCAAGAGCAAATATCGCTTCATGGAGCACTTTTTTGATCGTCATTAAAAATAAAACAATCCTTTCCCCCAGCCCCCACCCCGTTGAGGTTTTTCGGAGTTCCTTGGCGAAATTCGTAATCCCACAAGGTCTGCAGCAGCCTCTTAATGTCTTGGGCTAAAATCGGCCAGCGGGTCAAACAGCAGGAGACTTTGGTAGTCTTTGGTGTGGAGAGTGGCAGGTCAAAGAAAGCGGTGAAATGGACCTCACTATGATAACCGATTGGAGCCTGTAAATACCTCCTCTATTTCTACCTTATCCAGTATTTTCAATGCATTGCTGATGGTTCCGCAATACATTATCCGCGGCTATCTTGGTGTTCTGCTACAGAAAGTAATATCCATGAACACCAACACTTTACGAATTCACCAAGGGTGTTAATAATGGCCAAAACCGGCTCAATCAGACCTTTTGCGAGATCATCAACTATAATAAGGTAATCAATAAATTCTAGATAGAAAGTTCTATCGAGCTATAAGCGAAAGTGGTGGTTGATGGGTTGAAAAAGAGCGGCGACTCTGATTGATTGGAAGTTGTAAACAAACCCATCAATCTTAAGGAGAGAAGCCACTATGAGTAAGCATAACGCAATTGCCCCAAGCGGTGTAGAGGAACCCTTTGGCCCCTTGAGTGAACTGCTGCTGCAGGGAGCTAAGCAGTTGATCCACCAAGCCGTGGACGCCGAGCATGAGTTGCTGCGGCAGTTTGATCCTTGCCGTACACAGAGATGGCAAGGCGGTGGTGCGTAACGGTTACCACCCGGAGCGCACCCTTCAAACCGGGGTTGGCGCGGTTTTTGTGAGAGTGCCGAAGGTACGCTCACGGACTGGAGAGGCGGTGGTTTTCCACTCACTGCTGGCACCACCGTAGGTTCGCAAAACCCGCTCTCTGGAAGCGGCGCTGCCGTGGCTGTATCTAAAAAGCATCTCAACGGGTGACATGAGTAAAGCACTGAAAGTACGGGTGGCCCGGATGCAGCGGGCTTGTCAGCCACCACGGTGTCGCGCTTGAAGCAGCGTTGGGGCGATGAGTACCAGCGCTTGATGCAATCCCCTATACACCAGATTTGACAATAGCTCAGTTCTATCTACCACATCTCCAAAATAATATTATCCTGTCTTGTGTTGCCCGAGGTAAAAGATAATGGCTGACAACGACGAAACAAGCACTACCACTACCACTACCACCTCTTCAGAACCGCAGGTTAGCGGTACAGAGGAGCGTTGCGCGCTGGAGTTGCGCGCCGAGACGATCAATCTGGTGGCGGTGAAGAGGGCCGCGCGTCGGGGCGTATCGGACCGTCTGGAGATCGGCAAGGAGTCGGCTAGCGATACGGCGACAGGGCACGAGGAAGTGAACGTTGAGGGTAACTACAGGCTGGAGGGGAAAGACATTGAGACCAGTGCGAGCATCCTGAAAAGAACCTATCGCGGTCGTCTGAACCTGCGCCTCTACTCCGATACGCTGATGCTGAGCGGGGCGGTGTCGGAGACGTTTGCGGGAGTGGTTACGTCTGGCGCAGGGATGTGCGATGTGTTGGGCGCTGCGGGTGGTTTGCGTGTAACAACCAGCGGCGATTTCCGTCTGATTAACGGGTTGGCGGGGATGGAGGAGAAGCCTGGCACCAGCATCAATGACAAGTTGCTGTTGGAGATTGCCGCCACCTCATTTCAGCGTGAATACGGGGTGGCGAGCTACAAAGCCGCTTTCGCGTCGTATAGTGGGGAAAAGCTTCTTTCGATGGAGGCGGGGACGTGGTCGATGCTGAAGGCGTCGTTAGGGTTTCGCCAGCAGATTAAAGGCCAAGCGAAGATTAAGAGCGGCAGAACAGCTATGAGGCCTAATCCTGGTATGGCGCCGGCCGCCGATCCTGGATTGAGTGCAGCAGTCCGTCTTGGTCTTCTAACGGGCATTGGCAAGGGCGCTGGCAAGGGCATTGCTAGATCGAAAAATCTTTTGGATGTGGATTCTGCGGCGAAAGCTGCGACCAATGCCGCTGACTTTGCCCCAACCCCCCCTGTGCGCAGCTCATCGCTGGGGTTCTTCAAAAAGAACAGGGTGTTTCTACAAGATGAGATTGCACCAGGGGCGAGGGAGGCAATTCCCCTTCCCACTAATTACGCTGCGCAGTTAGAAAGTCTCAATCAGCCGCCGCCCGTCACCACCATTTACCCCATATATACATCACCGCCCGCCTCCACCCTTCAGCTACCTGAATCGGGGAACTCCTCTTATCTTCATAGAACGAGTACTGCCAATGGTGCGCCAGAGGGGCTTTTAAGTACGGCGGACAACGGCACAGATACCTTTCGCTATGAATCGGCAGCAACCTTAACTGACGATCTCGCCAATCATTTTAACATAAGATATAGCCAACTGGATCCAGAACTTCTAGACCCAAATCTGAATATTATCCCAACGTCACCAATCAACAAGTCGAGTAACCTGCCTAGCCTTGATGTAATACAGCCTAAGTCGGTTTCAAATCAGTCAATAGGTGTGTATGAATTACTAGACACAGCAACCATTGCTGCAAAAACAGACTCTACGTATTCCACACCGTCATCGATTCAGTTACTCAGGCAAAACCATAATCAGAGTCGTTATCTGCCCTCAATACCGTCTGGGTTGGAGATTGGACCATCACAGCTAAAGGCGGGAAGCGGAGCAGCTCAAGAAAGTACAGAGGGCTTTGGGGGTGCACGCCGCGCTACGCAATATGATGCAAGCGGTAGTACTTCACCGCGCCCAAGACTCAGTCAGGAAGGGGCTGATTGGGTTCCACCGAGCATCTCCAGACCTAACAGCGGAGCCTACGACACCGTCGGTTTTCAGGTACCCTCTCCATATCATAGCACTATGGCGCTGAATAAAAGTGATAGTATTGAGGATCTCGAGCAAATTAGCGACAGTAGAAGATCCTCTATTGTTTCCCCAGATACAGAAATATCCGTCCAGCAGATAATAAAGAACAACGAACAGCGTGTGTTTGAATTAGATCCATATTCTAATCCTAATCCACCGAAGCCAGTGACTAAAGGTGATCTTACTGCCGATAAATTGGATATGTACCTTAAAACAAAACGACAGAGAATACAGAATCAACTGATATCTTATGTAAAAAGTAAAATAAATAAAGACATGTATTTTCTGGTCATTGATAGCCCCCGCAGTGAAACTTCCAGAAAACTGGTTGTACAAAAGAGTGTAGCTTTAGAAACAAATTATAAAGCACTCGATGCAGTTTCATCTGAGATAAATAAATTTAGCAAATCATCGACAAAGACAGATCTAGATAAATTTATAGCTAAGAGAGTTAAGTCTCTTGAGAGCAAAATTAATAAATTAAAAAAGAAAAACACTAGTAACCAAGGATTTGATATACATAAGCATTATCTTGACTTGGATCTCCAATATAAGAAAATGCGCCTTTATGAAGATTTTAGTAGTGATTTTAATAAACTTACTACTAACTATACGAATAAAGTTAATGATTATCCTTCTCGAATCGATACAAAAAGCTTTCTAAAAAAAGCTAATGATCTGATTCAGGATACCGACTCCATAAATCCTGAGCAACGTCTCCTTATGATAGAGGGTTTGGCGACATTCAAAAAAGGCTCTGATCCGATAGTTAGTTTTCAAGAAAAGCTTTCAGATATAGGTAACCTGCCCTATCAACCAAGCAATGTTGCTTACGTCATAGAGCAGTTCCGCCTATTGTTTACAACGTCGGAACAAGTCTCACCTGATACAATCACCACATTATCCAATATATTCTTTCGAATTGACAGGGCAGATATCAGCGAATTCATTATATCAAAAAATGCCCTCAATGTTACTGCTACTCGTAATACTCTTTATGATGAAATAAGTGCCGCTGCACAATTGGCAAGACAAAGCAGCGGGCGTAATTCAACAACGCCACTGAAAAACCCTTATACGATCATAAAAGATCCACTTTACACTAGAGATCCGAGTCAATTATCCGAAATAGAAAAGGCAAAAATACTTCCCTCTCCCGATTTCAATGCAGCTCTTGGATCCTCAGACGTAGAAACCTCTAACCTCATATTTAAGGCCGAGGAACTATTGAGGATTGATGTTAAAACCAGTGTACATGAACTGAATAACCTACTCAGCGATATCAATAAATCTCTGAGTGACCCTAATATTACAGACAATCATAAACTTTCTTTATGGGACAAGATAGATACCATCAGAAAAAGACTCGGTGGTACGTTCGATGATATAACCGAAAGCAGCTCGTTCCGGGCGCAGTTGGAAGTCCCAGATGAACCAGAATATGTGAGCGTCAGCGCCTTCAAAGACAAAGCATTAGAGGAATCGATAAACAAAATGCAGCGATCTGTTCTTGAGGACTATAAGAATGGGAAGGCCAGTGATGCAGTTCAATTTAATGTAGATGATATCTATGCACCACGACCGGCGAAGCCTGCTCGTCGTTTGAGCAGCGACCAGCAGCAGCTTGCGGACTTAATCGGAGCTGCAGAGAGCAACCCTAAGGTGAGCAGAATCGAAGACTTCATGGATGCAACAGCTGATCCGAAATTAGAGGCGCTGCCAAAGAACCTTGATTCCACTGCTCCTAACTCTATCCCTCAAACGGCACCGTTGCTGCTTAACAAAACGACATCCCCGCTGCTATTTGACAACTCCAAAGCCAGTGTTGTGAAATTCGATGACACCAATGCTACAGATGGCACATTAGGCAATTTAACAAACAAAGGCCCCGCGTCTGTAGTGAGTGAAACGGATGAAATCAAGCCTGTGCTGCATAATCCTTCTTTTAAACCTGCGGATAGACTCAGATATGATTTCCTAGCGGAACCGGATGTTATAGATTCGGCACGTGACCTTAATTACAGAGATGGACCGACGATTGTTCAAAAAATAGAATTAGAAGGAAAAACCACCACGGGGATACCGGGAGGGGGGGGGGATAAATTTGGTAAGGCAGCATCAGATACCTCCTCTTCTAAGGCTAAGGCTAAGCAACGAAAAAGAAAGCAATTCATCGTCAATGATACGAGGCAAGTGGAAAACCCGGATGATTTATCGATTGAACCTAATAAGGTGACTGCTAGCGAGCAAGACTCATGGACGCTCCGTGACCAACAAGACTTTTTACCGGCGCAGATGCCCACATCAAAGAAACCTTCCCCGCCAAAGGTAGCCAAGAAGCCGCCAAGAACGAAACTGGAAGGAGCATTAACGCCGCAACTTGTGGATGACGCACCTAAGGAGACGCTGGAGTCACTCGGTTTCGGCAAGGGGCGGCAACTGCCGAATGATGCGCCGCGGCAAATCGAAGCCGTCCAAGAGGCGGAGAACACTTTGAAGTCTGCCTATGAGGTCCTTCCACAGCAGCATGTTGCTAATTCGCCGGTGATACGGGAATTGGCTCCAGTGCTTAGTACGACTAGCAAATCCAAGCGATCTCGCTTGGGTGGCATACTGAAGAAGATCCGCAATTTGTTTAAGCGCAAGGATAGCACTAAAGGAGTGAAGACATCGAAAATAAAGAAAGGAAAGCTGAGACACGCAGATACTGTTGATCAGAATGTGGCTAGCACGCAGGCGGCAAAAAAATGGAATGATGCGGCGCCAGAAACCCCAACCCCAGCAGAAGCCAGGCAAAAGGTGGCCGAATTAGTAGAAGAAGCAAAAGAGCGTGCTATCGACCAAGGCGAGGGGCGTTTGCAAGATATCACACAACAGCGATTGGATTTCGAAGGCCAACGCAAGAGAGGCGAGCTAACTGATTGGGATGAGGCGGATTATAAAGAAATCATAACCCAACACAAGGTAGAAGAGAGTTATTTAACGCACCTGAAAAATGGAGATATTAAGGCAGCAGACGCAGTTATGGAAAACGAATTAGAGAGACTAAGAAGAGTGGATGTTGACGATAGTGCAAGCTTTTTTCGGATGGGAGAGGTCAATAATGTAGTACAGCCATCAGTAGGAAATATGGATGATATAACCGAACTTAACAGTCTGCTCAGGCACGCGGGATACCCGGAGGATGTAACGTATGGTAATTTTCTTGTCATGGATCTGGATGCGTTTGCGGATTCGTCGACGTCGACACGAGCAGTGGATGCGGTTGCGGATCCATCGGCGTCGGCACGAGCAGTGGATGCGGGTGATAGCAATAATAAGTATGCCGCGCTCGATCACAACTTTAAAGCTCCAAAGGCGACAAAGAACGATCCTATTACAGCAACAAACTACAGTGCTATCGATGAAAACGCCTCACTGCATAGCAAACCTGTTGAAGTGCCAAAGACGTTGGATAACCCGATGTTGGATGAGGCAAATTCAAGAGTAGCAGAGATTGAGAAGATTATCACCGGAAAAAACTTAGAAATTAATCGTTTGGATGCGTATAGATCAACAGATGGAAACAAATTTCTCACCGAAGGCGGTGAGGTGAGGCAAAGAAAGATCGCTACTGAGATAAAGGGAATTGAAGAGGACTTGGCGATCGTGAAGGCAGTTAAGAATGTCCTGTACAAGGCTAATTTTGATGATTTGAGGAGTTTCAATGAATCGCTCGATTTAAGCGGAGTACATAAAGGCATTAGGGATGAGGTCTCATTAAAGCTAGATGCTTACAAAGCTAATTTCCAAAAACAAATAATGGATCATTCAGTCGCTAAGATAAAGACTCAAACAGATCATTTGGCGAATACCAAAACGGTTCCTCCTACGAAAAAACCACTGATAACACCCAAGACAAAACCTTCATTACCGCAGAAGGCAGCTAATCTACCACCATCTCATGGGAAATTTGCAGAGACTGTGCAAAGTAACCCCGCATCAGTTGCTAACCGTGTTGAAACCACAAGAACGCTGGATGAGGCAGCGGTTGGCGTCGATAACGCGTCGGATATAGGCACGAAAACGAAGCAAGGGTTTATTGAAAATATACAGAAAAGATTAGACCTCTACCAAGAACAATATGACAATGCGGTGAAAATTCTAGAAGATGCGAAAGCAAAACTTTCTAGAGACCAGGCTAGTGTTGAGTTACAGAAAGGAGTGTCTGATGCCCAAGCCAATGTGAATAAGACTAAATTTAAACTTGACACCAGAAAACAGGCTAATGATATTCTGCTCAAGCTAGATTACAATGATGAGGGTAAATTTGATGCTCTGCTGAAAGAAGAATTAGATAAAATCCAGCCTCCTAGATATAGAAGCGCAATAGAAAGTTCCATAGACAGGAGCATCCGAGCTTTCCTTAGTAAGAACACAGCGGGCCCTGATGGTTATTCATGGATGCCTGGAACGGGTCTCGGTAAGCCATCTCCGCCACAGGAACCGCCTGCCCTGCCGCCAAGGAACGCCACTAATCTACCCTCCTCTGAAGGGAAATTGATGGACACGGGAATATCGAATGATGCACCACTGGTAAAGAATCAGCCAGAGCCGCCGCCCAGAGATCTGGAACTCGGAACCCTTGGTGGTATCTGGTCCAAAGGAACGTTTGATGAAGCAGCGGCTCAGCGGATATTTGATGACCTAACACAGTTGGCAAAACAAAAGCTATTCACCAATACAGAGCAGAGCGTAGTTGGCAAAAATTTACCCGGTTATCCGGATGGATCTGAAGCAAGCAAATCTGGCGCGTTGAAAAAGGCACTACCAGAGCCAGAGCCGCTGTCCTCCAAGCAGAAGCCGCCGGTACCACATAATAAGCCAACAGATCCTAAACCTACTAGCCCCACAAGATCACAGGATCCGCCGCCTGCCCTGCCGCCAAGGAACGCCGCTAATCTACCCTCCTCTGAAGGGAAATTGGTGGACACGGCAATACCGAATGATGCGCCACCGGTAAAGAAACAGCCAGTGCCTCCGCCCAGAAATCCGGAACTCGGAGTCCCTGATGGTGTCGGTTCCAAAGGAGCGTTTGACGAAACAGCGGTTCAACGGCTATTTGATGACATAAAAACGAAGGTGGCAGAACGAAAGCCATTTACCAATACAGAGCAGAGCGTAGTTGGCAAAAATTTACCCGGTTATCCGGATGGGTCTGAAGCAAGTAAATCTGGCGCGTTGAAAAAGGCACCACCAGATCTACCCCTCAAGCAGAAGCCGCTACCATCAGAGCCGCCGTCCTCTAAGCCGAAGCCGCCGGTACCACATAATAAGCCAACAGCTTCTAAACCTATTAGCCCCACAAGATCGCTGGATCAGACAACGACTGGCGTCAGTAAGCTATCTCCGCTGCAGGATTCGCCTGCCCTGCCGCCAAGAGGCACCGCTAATCCATCCTCCTCTCAAGGGAAATTGGTGGACACGGCAATATCGAATGATGCGCCACTGGTAAAGAATCAACCAGTGCCTTCGCCCAGAAATCTGGAACTCGGTGCCCCTGATGGGATTGGGTACAAAGGAGCGTTTGACGAAACAGCGGTTCAACGACGACTTGATGAAATTGATGCTGAAACGAATAAATTACTCCAGGATAATTATAATCCTGAGAGTTCCTTGACTTCTATCGATCCTGCTGTAACTAAGAAGTTAACTGCTCTTGATCTCGAGAAAGAATTTCTGAGTAAATTAAAAAGTGGATTTGCTTCGCATGATGCAGCTTTAAGACAGATTGGTGTATTAAAGGCGCAGTTAGCAGAAACAAACCTATTTACCAGTACACAGCAGAGTATATTTGTCAAAAAATTAACCGGTTATCTGGATGAGACAGCGACTGGCGTCGATAACGTGTCAGATATAGGCGCGGGAGCGAAGCAAAAATTTATTGAAGATATAGACCAGCAATCAATTGCCAAAAACCAACTGACATATGACGATGCAGTGAAAAAACTAAAAGATGCGAAAGTAAAATATACACAGAGCAATATTGAACTTAATAAAGTTAAAGTAGATAGTGCTCAAGCCAAAGTGAATCAAGCTAAATCTAATCTTGACCTCAGAAAACATGCTAAGCAGATTCTGGAGAATCTAGATTACAGTGATGCAAATAAATTCAATGAACTGCTTAAAAAAGAATTAGGAAAAATCCAATCTCCTGAATATAAATCTCGCCTAGAAGGAGCCATAGGTAAGTACAACAGGTCTTTCCTTACAGGCTTCCTTGGTGAGACAGATTTCCTTGGTAAGACAGATGTCATTGGTAAAAAAACAACCGATGCGACTGGTTACACTATGATGCCTGGAACGGGTCTCAGTAAGCTATCTACGCCACAGTTGGAACCACCTACTATAAAGAATAAACTGGGCACGCTGAATACTGGACTAGAAAAAACAGAGGTCCCCAGACCTCATATCGCATCCAAGAGTGCGCCCCCTCCTTTGCCATCAAAGAATGCGCCCCCTCCTTTGCCATCAAAGAATGCGCCCCCTCCTTTGCCATCAAAGAATGCGCCCCCCCCATCGTTACCAGCAAAGAATGCCAGTAGTGGAATAGATAACTTACAAAAAACACCAGGCACGGGGCATAAACTCCCTTCAAAAGCGGAGGTGGAATCACATTATATGTCTGTAAAAGACCTAGACTTTTCTGGAAAAAAAGCGCCAAAGGGATTTCCCTCTGGGAAAGGCGGAAAAGTGAAGCTAAGCGGATCGGAGTCGCATTATGCCACAATTGATTTTGATAAGACACAAAAATACGCCGCTAACATAGATGGTGGTTCATATAGCAAACAAGCGCAGGCTAATGTAGAGAATCTACAAGTTGAGCTTAAGATGGAAATTACCAGTACGGATGGCACTGCTTCCAAAATTGAAGATATAAAAAAACTGGCAATAAAAAAACAAGAACTGGCTTCGGATTACACTGAGTATTATCAGACAGCATATAACCAAGATGGCAAATGGGTACAATATAACATAGATAAGGCAGTAGACAAGACTTATACTAAAAAAACTGTAACACCTAGCGGCAGAGAAATAGAACAGAATTATGTGAAGCAAGAGATAATCGAAACTACGAAGAAAGAACAAGTTTATAACACTAGGGCTGATTTTGAAACTAAAAAAGTGCAGACTCAGAGGGATATGGGGCGCGCTAATACCGAACTACAAAAAGCACAATCGAAAATCGATGTACAGCAAAGGGTGATAAAGACAGTCGGCGAGTTTGACTTGGGGGCTGATGGGGGTAAGCGCACGAAGGAAGTGATCGATAGGGCAGTCGCTAAGGCCAAGGCAGCGGGAGCAGATTATGAGAGTGTGAAAATACAATTGGACAGGCTGCATAAGAGATTCTATGATGCTGATGGTAGTGTAGTTCCGCTGCAAGGAGAGGACGTTTGGCGTTTTGACGAGATATTGCAAAAAGAGCAAGCACAAATTGCAGAGAACTATACTGAAGCTAAGCAAGCACTCGAAGCGGAGCAAAAGAATGCATCCAAATATAATAAATTCAACAAAAAACTAGCAAAAAGCGAGGACCTGAATAAAGATCAATTCCAAGCCAAGTTTCGACAGGCGCAGGAAAAAATTACTTCTCATGAAGCAGACGTTAAGGCCTTTAAGACGAATCAGGACGCAACCAATGAGGCAGTGGGATTAATACGCAAACACTATGACTTTGGTGCAGGAAATAACGAAGTCGGCTACAATAAGATTGTAGCGGACATAGAGAGTAACCCAGATGAGCTTTTCCAGATCCGTGTTCGGGGGGAGTTCTATCGTCTATTGGAGCTCTTCGAAAAACGCTGATGATTGCTCTGCTTTGAACTCACCAGCCAAACTAGGAGGGGGTGCCTCGTTGTTTGAAGAATCACAGCGCCAACGGTGCTCTCCCTGCAGGCGCTGTCTGTCTTTGCCCCAGCGTCTGGACCTCTGCAAGAATTCCACTTTGAGCTTCGTAAAACCCTGAATGGGGCGAAGGTTTGGTGGGAGGGGCAGAGAGAGATCGCCTGCATGCGTAAGCCGTTGATTGATAATCCTTCCCCCCAATAGCCCCTCAACGGCACTTGTGCAACGCATGCAACTCCCGTGGTTGCCGTGCGATAATGACCGTCATTTAGGCCTCACAGCGATAGCAATGGTCGAATGCCACTCGGTGCTCTTGGGCCGGTGTAGCTCAGTTGGTAGAGCAACTGATTCGTAATCAGTAGGTCGGTGGTTCAAGTCCACTCACCGGCACCATGGCTATTCTCAGCCAACAAGCAGCTTGAAAGGGTGGTCACGCGGCAAGGCCAAAGCGTGGAGGCTAGGATGGCGAAGAGGAGCAATTTCCCCCGAGCATGCTTCGTTTCAGAAGTTGGGCAGGCTGGGCTGATCTTGGTTGAGGTTAAGGCGTTCGGGTATGGGCCTGCCTAAATGCAGCAACGTGTTGCGCGTTACCATGCGACCGCGTGCGGTGCGCACCAAAAACCCCTGCTGAATTAAGAACGGCTCCAGTACATCTTCAATGGTATCCCGCTCTTCTCCTATTGCCGCTGCCAGATTATCGATCCCCACCGGTCCGCCATCAAACTTTTCGATGATCGAAAGTAGCAGCTTGCGGTCCATTATGTCCATGCCTTTCGCGTCCACATTGATCATATCAAGTGCGGCGGTGGCGGTTGTGGCGCTGATATCTCCGGCGGTTTTTATGTCCGCATAATCTCTGACGCGGCGTAACAGACGGTTCGCAATGCGCGGTGTCCCGCGTGCTCGCCGGGCGATCTCCAGCGCCCCGGCAGGATCAATTCTGATCTTGGAAAGCGCCGCGGTGCGTGTCAGTATCGTGGCCAAATCGGTGTGCTGGTAGAACTCAAGACGCTGCACAATGCCGAAGCGGTCACGCAGCGGCGAGGTTAGCATCCCGGCTCGAGTGGTGGCCCCGATCAGGGTGAACGGTGGCAGATCGAGTTTGATAGAGCGCGCTGCCGGCCCTTGCCCGATCAGGATGTCGATCTGACGATCCTCCATAGCGGGATACAAGATCTCCTCAACGGCGGGATTCAAGCGATGGATTTCGTCAATGAACAACACGTCCCGCGGCTCTAGGTTTGTTAGCAATGCCGCCAAATCACCAGAGCGCTCGATGACCGGTCCTGAAGTATGCCGCAGTTGGGCTTTCAGTTCGTTCGCGATAATGTGGGCGAGGGTGGTTTTGCCAAGCCCTGGAGGGCCGTAGATCAGCAGATGATCGAGAGCCTCGCCACGAGCCAGCGCCGCTTGGACAAAGATCGACATTTGTGTCGTTATTGCCGGCTGACCGATATATTGATGCAGCAGACGAGGGCGGATGGTGACCTCAAGGGGCTGTTCGCCGTCGTGTAAGCGTTCAGAGGTGATACGCTCAGGAGGGTGATGGGGGGGAGGGTGGCTCACGGCTTTGAATGAGAGCGGCTGCTTGTTGAGTTACGCCATTGACTGCAATGCTAGACGGACGAGTTGTTCGCAGCCGAGATCTTGGGTTTTAGTGCTCTGCACAGCCTGTACGCGGCGCGTTGCTTCGGTTGCTTTGAGCCCCAGCGCAATCAGCGCGCTTATCGCATCCGCGGGCGCATCGTGGCCCGCCGGAGGTGCCGTTCCGCCGTCGCTGCGGTTGTTGGCGATGCGGTGCTGCAATTCCATTACCAGCCGTTCGGCGGTCTTTTTCCCGATCCCCGGCAGTCGCGATAGTGAGCGCACATCGTTGTTGTGGACACAGGTGCTTAATTCTTCAACTGTCATGCCGGATAACAGCACCAATGCCAATTTGGCGCCGATCCCGGTGATACGGATTAATTGCCTGAACACGTCACGTTCGTATTCACTGCTGAAGGCAAACAACGACTGTCCGTTCTCGCGCAGTTGGTGGTGGACATATAAACTCACGCTCTGTCCCAGCTCTGGCAGGTTATTGAAGATGGTAGTCGGTGCCTCCAATTCGTAGCCGACGCCGCATACGTCCAGCAACAGGCAGGGTGCCTGTTTATGGCGCACGACGCCATGCAGCCAGCCAATCATGGCAGTACCTGCGCTTTGTCAAGAGTTGACCGATGGTAGCCGCAGCGCGTCGTATGGGCATCGCAGATCGCAACCGCCAACGCATCCGCTTCGTCTTCTTGCAGTGCTTGAGGTAATCGCAAGATAGCGCGCACCATGTGGTTGATCTGCGTTTTGTCCGCATGACCGCGCCCGACGACGGCGAGTTTGACTGCATTCGGGGAGTATTCGTGCAGCGTCAGTCCACTCGCGACCCCAGCCAGCATGGCCACCCCGCGCGCCTGCCCCAGCTTCAGCGCGGCACCTGGATTGGCTTTGACAAAGACGTTCTCTATCGCCGCCTGCTGCGGTTGATACAGGGCGATTGCGTGCTTTAGTTGGTCGTGGATTTGCAGCAGGCGTTCGGGCATTGAGAGATGGGCGACGTGGATGCGGTCGCTGGCAACGTGCTGTATCCGCTGGTGGGTAAAATCGATGATTCCAAAGCCCGTAAAACGCGATCCGGGATCGATGCCGATGATGCGCAGCGTGGTCATTTCGTGCTCATTCAAGCTGCTTAAGCATTGCGGTGGGGATGTTCAGGTTGGAGTAAAGCTGCTGTACATCGGCGTGGTCGTCAAGCACTTCCAGCAGACGCAGGACGCTGGCGGCGTCGTCGGGCACCTCAAGTGTTACCTGGGTATTGGCGCGCAGCGTCAGCGCCGTCGACTGCGGCTCCAGTCCAGTGGCGACCAAAAGGTCATGCACGACCGTAAAGTCGGATACCGAACAAAGTACGTCGATCGATCCATCCTCGTTGGTGATGGCATCATCGGCACCGGCCTCAAGCGCGCCTTCAATGATCGCATCTTCATCACAACCGGCAGGATAGCTGATCTGCCCAACGTTATCGAACAGATACGCCACCGACCCTTCGGTACCGAGATTGCCGCCGTATTTGGCGAACGCATGGCGGATATCGGCCACTGTGCGATTACGGTTGTTGGTCATACATTCAAGCAAGATGGCGATGCCGTGTGGCCCGTACCCCTCGTAGCGCACCTCTTCAATGTGCGATCCGCCGTATTCGCCCGTGGCTTTTTTGATCGCCCGTTGGATGGTGTCCTTGGGGATGTTGCTGCCCATCGCTTTATCCACCGCGAGGCGTAACCGGTTGGTGCTCATATCGCCACCACAGTGCTGCGCCGCGACGGTGACTTCACGCAGCAAACGCGAGAACAGCTTCTCTTTTTTGCTATCCTGAGCTCTTTTCCGATGTTGGATATTAGCCCATTTGGAATGACCAGACATGCTGCTTACAGTACCTGTGAGTGTATTATCCTTTTAGCAAGGAGGGAGAAAATGCGGGTTTAAGAGGGGGCAGAGTCGTTAGGAGAAGCGATCTTGGGAAGGGTATATACCGGTGTTACTTGAAGATGCCGGAAAGGGTTATTGTCATGCTCTCATCCCAGAGCCTTGCCCGCGGTCATTCCAGAGCGTTTATCGAAGCCCAATTTGTAGGCGAAAATTCAGGGAGCCGGTCATACAAGGAAAGGGGATAAGGGATAGGGGGTTTGGGGAGAAGGGGGCGTTTCGTGGACTGATTACAGTCGATCCAATAGTCCCCCCTTTCCCCAATATAAACCGCTTTACCCTCCTTATTCTCCTGAAAGCTAAGCGCCGCTTGGTTTTCAGGATTAAATAACGCTTCAGATTCTAGAGCACTGCCCGAAGCCCTTTCCAGAGCGTTAAACGCAGCGCGACTCAACGAGGTGTACAAAACGGTCTCCCTCACCCATTGAGCATCTTCAAGTAACATGAGTAGATACTTATGCTACTTGAAGATGCCGGAAAGGGCTACTCTTATTATGCTCTGGTTCCCAGGTTGTGAACGCCGCCTCTCCAGATCATCCACGGAGCAAAATACACGGCGTCGAGTTAAAGCGCAGCGGCGACTTAAGGGGTGCCCCCTCTCCTCACTCCTTGAGAGGGAGCCTCCGCAAAGCATAGGAACGTGCCCACCCAAGATGCTTGATTGAGCACCAGTATAGAAGACTAGGAGCATTACACCTTCCATAATCCGGCCTCAATTAATAATGATGCGCTCGCAAGTAGGAGTATTGCCGTATGTCAGGTCTTTCTGGCGAGTAGCAGGCCATCAGCCAGCGGCAGTAAGACCATTTCTACGCGCTCGTCGTTAAATACCAGCCGGTTACACGCGTCTATTGCCCGAGCATCATCGTCAGCAGGATTGACCACATGCCCGCTCCAGAGGGCATTATCGATAAGGATCAGTCCACCGGGGCACAGCAACTCAACCGCTTTATTGTAATAATTGGTATAGTTCCCTTTATCCGCATCAATAAATACCCAATCAAAGCTCTGGCCAGAGGCACTCAGCTCATCCAGCGTTTTAAGTGCTGGTGCGATCCGCAGATCAATTTTTTGTTCGACGCCGGCTTCGCGCCAATAGTGCTTTGCGATAGTGGTCCATTCTTCAGAAATATCACAGCAAACAAGCCGCCCGTCATGCGGCATAGCCAAAGCAACTGCTAAGGCGCTGTAACCAGTGAAGGTGCCGATTTCGATCCCTCTTCTGATCCCTGCTATGGCGACCAGCAATTGCATCAGCGCACCCTGCTCTGGTGCAATCTGCATATTCTGCTGGGGGTGATCGCGCAGGGCTTCACGAAGGTGGGTTAATACGGGTGGCTCTCGGAATCCAATTTGCTGGATATATGCGTAAATCTCAGGAGTTAGAGTTAAAGTTCTGTTTGTCATAGGGAGGGCTCCAGACAGTGTGCCCTGCGGGGCTTTTCTATTGGGGGCAATGCCCCTCCTTCCAGCAATCATTTCATGGTACCGCTGGTCGCGATCTCTGCCGGTCAGCGAACGGCGTGCCGCAGGGCGCTCCTAATTAAAAATTAAAACGATCCCAGCCGCCGAAGCCCATCCCTGAAAGGTCATTCCAAGTCGCTCATTATAACAGCTTGGATTGAGAACCTTTCCCAATCCGCATCAGGGGTGCGCAAAAGGTTTAAGCTGAGTTTCGGGCGCGAAGATCTGCAGTAATACGCCAAACAGCGGGTGATCGATGTAATGCAGTTGGTCAAAGCGGATGCGCCGCGTCGCCTGTAAGCGATAATGTTTAGGTGGGATGTGCAACGAGTCACCTGGATTGGCTGTTGACGGTAAGGCTCTGCGATAGATAACATCAAGGCTAAGGTGCAGGTAATTTTGCAGGTACACCGCAACCCGGCCTTCAACCAGCGCGATCGCCGCGGCGACAGGCGTATTCGGCGGCGGCTCGGCGGCGGCGGACAGATATACAGGCTGCGTTTTCGCACGTCCCAGATCTGGCTGCCACCATCCCTTATGCAGCAGTGGTCGATAATTTTTCGATCGGTGCAGCGCTTCCCATACCTCTATCAGCCTCAACTGCTCAATGGTGAGTGCCTGTATTGAGGCAACTCCTGCGGTGGTCGGCGGCGGTGGCTGCGGCGATAGCACTGAGACATCAGGTGTTGCCTCATCCTGTGTCGGGGCGCTGATCGGTGGGGGCAAGCGGATGGCGGAGGTTACCGACGGCGAGCCGGGATCGACTGCCCAGTATTCAGTACCAAGCGCCTGGTCACGCAGATCCTCATAGATGATCAGCTCAACGGCATAGCCTTCATCTGGAAGAGGAGGAGTTGTTTGCGCCCCAGCGGCTACTGCCTTGAGGCAGATAACCGTCACGATAAGGAAAACCACCGACAGGCGTAACATCAGGGTGATAAAAACGCGGGACTTCAAGCACACGCCAACGGAGATAGCTAGCCTATATCAGCGTTTCTGATAGCGGCTGAGGGTTTGCGCTACGGTAGCTCCGATCTGAGCGGGACTTGATGCCATCTGGACGCCGCAGTCGTTCAATATCTCAATTTTCGCCGCGGCGCTTTCACCCAAAGCGGACACGATTGCGCCGGCATGACCCATACGCCGTCCGTGCGGTGCGGTGAGACCGGCGATGTAACCTGCCACTGGCTTACGCATGTGTTCACGGATGAATTGCGCTGCTTCTGTTTCTTGAGGACCGCCGATTTCGCCGATCATGACCACTGCGTCGGTTTCATCATCGGCTTCAAACAAGGCCAGAATGTCGCGGAACGAACTGCCGTTCATTGGGTCCCCGCCGATGCCGATGCTGCTGGAAACGCCGATCCCCAATGCCTTCATCTGGGTCGCCGTTTCATACCCGAGGGTGCCGGAGCGGCTGATCACCCCGACGCGACCGGGGATGTAGATATGTTCAGGCATGATCCCCAGCATGGCTTTGCCGGGGCTGATGTTGCCGGCGCAATTTGGGCCGGTGAGGGTCATCTTGTCCTCGCGACGGTAGCGGCGCATGTAGCGCTTGACGACGATCATGTCGTGTGCTGGTATGCCATCGGTGATGGCAACGCAGTAGCGGATGCCGCCGTCAGCCGCTTCCATAATCGAGTCGCCCGCGAACGGCGGCGGCACGAAGATGATGCTGGTATCGGCACCAGTTGCCTCAACCGCCGCCTTGACAGTATTGAACACCGGCCGCCCTAAATGTTGGCTGCCGCCTTTGCCGGGAGTGACCCCGCCTACTACCTGGGTGCCGTAAGCGATCATTTTCGCAGCGTGAAAGCTCCCGATCTGACCGGTAAAGCCCTGTACCAGAACGCGGCTATGTTGGTCGATCAGGATTGCCATCTGTTGCAATGCCAAGGGTTCATTATGGGAAGCTTTGAGAAGAAAAGATTGATCAAGTTGGATGGTGCAGGGGGATTATTTTTTGCCATGATAGCGCAGCAGCATAAGAGGTAATAGGACTCGTCCCTCTTTTGCGCGTTATCTCCTTATCTTTCTGACGGGTACCTCAAAAGAACCTGAAATGGGATGAGGGTTCAGGGGGAAGGGGTGCTATGAGCAATTTCGTAAGATCCGCTCCAAAGGTATGAGGTGACCTCGAAAAACATCAACGGGAAGGGGGTGCAGGGGAAGGGACATGATCACATGCAACGTAAGTCGTCGATTTATAACCCTTTCCCCAATAGACAAGCCCCACAGGGTACCCATTTATCTACCCTCCCCCAATATAACACCATCCATCGCGGATAAAAACTTCTCTCGACCACTTGCTTCTTCTTTGCTGTATAGAGCCACCGCTGCAGGTCAGTTGTTTCATCACTACCTCTCTTAGGCTTACTATTCACAGCATTCCCTCTATTATACGGCATCTTTTATTTAGGGTTTTAGGGGGGCTGGCTGCGGTAGGGGGAATGGGACAGGAATTGCTGCTTAGAGCCGCTTATGAGGTGTTTTTCGTGCTGCAGAAAGTCAACGATCGGCTTGCGAAATCTGGGATCGCGGATCCAATGACCAGACCAAGTCGTTATCGGCAGGAAGCCACGCATTAGTTTATGTTCTCCTTGTGCGCCGGCGTCAAGGTGGCGCAGTCCAGTCGCTATACAGTATTCGATCAGGCGGTAGTAGCACATTTCAAAGTGCAGCGACGGGAAATACTCACTGCGCCCCCAATTACGTCCATACAGGGTATCAGCGCCTTGAAAGCAATGAGCGCCGGCGACGTAGCACGTCCCCCGACGCGCTAATATCAGCAGGATTGAATCCGGCATGAGCGCGCCCATGCGCTCAAAAAATGCAACGCTCAGTGCGGGATAACCCCATTTTCGGTCGTACGTTGCAGCATACAGATGGTGATACGCATGCCACTCGGCGCTGGTTACATCACCGCCGCGAATAATGTCGATCGTGAGTCCCGCCTGCGCTGCCTCACGACGCTCTTTACGGATCTGCTTGCGGCGCTTTGAGGTAAGGCAATCCAGATAGTCCTGAAAACACCGGTAGTCAGTATTTTCCCAGTGGAATTGGTAGCCCATGCGCAGTGGCACATCAAGTGCCTGCATCGCTTCTTTATCCTGCGCGCTGACAAACAACCAATGGAGTGACGATACCCCCATGCTGTCAGCCGCTTGTATGCCTGCTGTAAGCAGCAACTGGCGGTACGTGGCAGGATTATCTGGGGCGACCAGTAACCGCGGCCCGATTGCCGGAGTGAAGGGGATCGCGGTCAACAGTTTAGGGTAGTAATGACAGCCTGCATTGGCATAGGCCTGCGCCCATGACCAGTCGAAGACAAATTCACCGTGAGAATGCCACTTCAGATACATCGGCGTACACCCCACCAGCTTGCCATTGTCCTCCAGCAATAAATGCTGCGGCAGCCACCCCTGTTCCTCACCGACACAGTCGCAGGACTCAAGCGCTTCGAGAAACTCGTGACGCACGAACGGATTCCCAGCGGCTAGACGGTTCCAGTCGTCAGGGGCTACCGAATCAATACGCTCAATCACGCGTGCGGTATAACGATGGTCGTGATTTGTCGGCATTCCTTTCTCGGGGACCTCGAAAAACTCCAGTGGGATGGGGGAGGGGTGGGGGACGGGGGATCCTCACATGTAACGTAAGCTGTTGATTTATAATCTTATTCACCAATAGCCCTTGTCGCTTTTCTCCTGCGTTATTCCTGCCTCTACCGCATCATTTCCGCAGTGGGAGCTGCCCCGCGCCAGCGAGGACTCATTGCACACCGCATCCCACAATCCCTTCGTGTCTCTTTCAGGGAGACTTACGTCATGCGGCGCAAGAATGGAATACCGGGGAGGGTGCATAGGACTCCAGTGTTTTTATAATGTCGAGCGGTTATTTTCATGCAATAATGGCGCACTGGTATCGTTTTTTCGCGACTCGGCGGCTGCGGTGCTGCATGGGAAGCCGATATTGCGCCCACACATCAGTGAAACACAGCGCGCCTTACCAACGCATGAGCCGGAGTGGTGTTGGTTCCATGTTGCAACATAATACCGGGTGGTGCCGCGCCCCGTGACTTTGGCGCAACGTTTTATGGTCTTACTTTCTAAGGACACTATCAGATGACAGAGCAAAACTACACTCGCGAAGAGCTGGAAGATGGCATGTATGATGCGCTGATTGAGCTCAAAGAGCTACTGGAAGGCGAAATTGCAATAGGTGTCGAGAAGATGGTGCATGCACCTGGTGCCAAGTGCCCGTTTGAATTTCAACAGCCTGACGAGAACGCCGAGGCCACTGAGGAAGGCGGAACCGGTGTGAAAACGCACCTAGGGGTCGGAGAGTTAATTATGGCGACCCGTGAGCCGCTATCGGCGACGGATAAGCATATAACCATCCCCCGCATTCAGGAGCTAATCACCGAAATGGCGGTTTTTGCGTTTGAATATACTCATAACCCACTAACCGAAGGGCGATCGACAAGCCTTATCTGGCACCCTAAAGAGGATTTACTGATCGTCAGGTACGAGGGGATGGCAGCGGTAAAAATTGACTTCAGCAATGTTGCAGACGAAGAAGAGGATGATATTGGGTTCTGAATTACTCCTGCCTCGCTCTTTTGCAGTTGGTACGGTAAAAAAAACCTGCGAAAGAAATCAAAGCTTTTTTGAACCGCTCTCAACGGGAGAGCGGAAAAACGCCTCCAGCCAGTGGAGTCCGTTTTCCGCGTGCGCTACCGCAAACAACAATAGGCACCTCGAAAAGCGGGCAAAGCTGGTTTTTTAGGGTGCCCAGCCGCGATCGCTAGGTGATGGCTCAGCCATGCAGCGGCAGTCAGGCACCCCTCCCCCCTCAGTACTGGGTCATCGACGGATCGACAGTGGTCGCCCAACCATTGGTGCCATCACTTAGGTTGGTAACGTCAACGAAGCCCTGTAAGCGATAATGCTCGGCAGCGGCGCGTGAGCGCCTGCCGCTGCGGCAGATAAACACCAGAGGCGTCTGTCGTTCCAAGGTCTTCATGCGCTCTTCGTCCAAGCGCTGTGATCCCCCGATAACCGCGATCGCACGCTCATCGTCGCCGCGCACATCTATGAGTTCGAAATGCTCTCCATGGTCAAGTTTCTGGCGTAATTCCAACGCTGACAACGACTTCACCGTCGGTGGCGCGTTCGGGTTATGGACCTCAAACGCAGTACCTTCGATGGTCTCAGTCAGATCAATATGTATGCCGCGCGCACGTTGCGTGGTTGCTAGGTCCATTAGTATCTCAATGCCATCGATCGAGGCGCGGATCTCATGCCCTTCCGCAGCGCGCAGATTGATCTCGGTCTGCCAGCGCTTATCGATCGACATATACACTGACATGCCCGGGTTGTTATCTTGGGCATTACGAAACATCTGTATCACCGACTCGCTGAGGATCATTTCAGGGGGTGTGCGATCGGCTTCCCCAAGCCCGAGCATGTGGTGCAGATCACCACTATTGAATAATTGCTTGACGATATCACAGCCACCGACAAATTCGCTGTCAATATACAACTGTGGAATTGTAGGCCAATCGGAGAACAGCTTGATCTCAGAACGGACAGCGGGATCATCAAGTACATTGACGGTCGTATAATTGGCCTCTAGGGAATCCAGAATATTAACCGTTGCCGCCGAAAAGCCACACTGCGGGTGGTCAGGCGTACCTTTCATAAACAACACCACGCGTGATGCGCCAAGCTGCGCTTCAATCCGTTGCCGGCGACTGTCAGCTAATTGTTCCATGGTATTACTCCGGGGATGAAGCAGGGTTATAAAGGGGCGCGCACGCATCATTACGGCGCGCCAATGGTGCTGAATGATAGCCGAGGCGCTGCCTTCGGTTCAATCTCGCTCTCGCCAAGATCACAAACGGCGCGCCAGAATGCGGGCTCATCGCAGGATGTGGAATGCTATTTTGGATCACTGCGGCGCATGTTGCTGCGGGGTGAGAATGGCATCAACTACACGGCTTGCGCCTACGGACGGAGCCGCAGCCAAGCCGTGCTCTGTAGCCAGCAGCTTCCGCTTACGTTCAAGCCCCCAGCGATACCCTCCGAGGCCGCCGTCGGCGCGCAGCACCCGATGGCAAGGCACCAGTACTGCGACTGGATTAGCGGCGCAAGCTGAGGCTGCGGCGCGCACTGCGGTTGGTTTGCCAATGCCGCCAGCGAGCGTACCGTAAGTGATCACCTGTCCAGCCCTAGTGGTACGTAAGAAGCGCCACACCCGTTGCTGAAACGCCGTGCCATGGAGGTCCAGCGGTAGCTGGGGCAACTCACTTGCGTAGCTGAAATACGCCGCCAAGGCATCCATCCATTCATCAAATGGTGCAGCCGTTGGGCTTGTTTCAGTCAGCCGGGCGTGCGGGAAACGGGCTCGCAGCAAGGGGATCAGCTGTTGTGGCTGGTCGGCGAAATGCAATGCGCAAACCCCACCACCGGTGCTGGCCATCAGCATCGGGCCGAGCGCTGTGCGCCGCCAAGCGCAAGCTATCAGTGCTGCGTGGTACGAAGCGTTCAATGCCTTATCCATAATGATACCTTCAATAGAGAAATGCGATACGCTAAGAAGGACGGACGGTTACATAAAATGCTCGATCGTCCCCAATCCGTGGTCGAATTTTGCCATCAGGGGATGCCGCGCCATGCCAAATATAAGGGATCGGGCGGCTTGATGCCGGTCTCCGATACATGCTAGGGCATACCGTGGTGCTTGATTTATGGTGGGATTGGAGCAGCTTTATCCTCAGTAAGGTCGGATAGCGTTTTGTTGATGTAGTCGAACTTATATTCCGGCAGCCCATAGAGCCATTTTCCCCACAAGCGGTTTAACGCAGCGGTTTCGGCCTCAACTTCAGCAAAACTGCGCTGTGCCGCAAGTGCCTGTTGATGGCTTCCATCAGCGCTTGTATCTGCGGCGGCTGGTGGCGTCAATTTCTGATGCAGCGTTGGATCAGCCAAAGCACTAAGCCGCGCCAGCAGTTTCTCGGCGTGTTTGGTGATGCCTACCCTGACGCGCAAACCATCAAAGGTCGTTATGGTCAGCCGGGTTTCCGCTGCAACCGCTGCTGCGCTGCTGTGGGGCTGTACGCTGATAAAGCGCAATTCCTCAAGAAAGCGACCAATATCGTTGACATGCCACTGGCCTTTGAGTGTCTTGTTGGCTGGCAGCCCCTCCAGCATATAGTCTTCACTGAATGGATCGAGGCGAAACACGAACAGGTGCTCGCCGCTGGCGTGTTGTATGCGGACATCGCGGATGCGATCGCGCTGGAGAGCAATGATGTCGCGCGAAAGCCAGTCGATCATGTCGCGGTTATCGGGCAGCTTGCCCTCAACCAGCCAAGCCTGCGGATCATCGCCGACCCGCACGTAGAGCCGCTCGCCGCCCGTAGTGTGTCGGCGATTCCCAACTAGCAAAGCTGCCACGTGCTGCTGCGCATTGTCGAGCAGCTCGAATTTCAGCGCACTCCCGCCGCTTGCAGCGGGTGCCTGTAAGCCAAGCTGGCTATAGCGTTCAGCTTTACGGGTCAACGGTTCAATGCGCACCAAGCCAGCGATGCCAATCAGTAAGCGGTGGATGCGGTCCTGATCGGCTGTGTAGTTGTCTTGGGTCGCAACCAACCACTGCTGCTCTGTGCGCGCTAATTCAAATGCGCCGCTTGAGTTGTGTACGCGAATGCGGGTCACGTCTTGCAGTCGCGGCAGCAGGTCAGGGAATAACAGCTCGCCGCTGCCGCGGATCGAGTGACTGCTGCGTTGCGGCAAAAGCACCGCAGCAGCCACCACTGCGAGGGTGACGACGGCGAGGAAGATGGTCGAGGGCAGTTTACGCATCGTCGTTCAAAACCCCTCCCGTGGTCACCGTATTCAGGCGATTTGCAAGCGCATTTTGCGCTTGCGCAGGCGCCACATGCCGACACATAGCCCACCAATGCCGATCAACAGCGGTGCCAACCCAATGTTGATAAACTTTAGGCGATCTTCCAGAGACTGGATGCTGCGGCGCAGTTGCAGCCGCACTTCTCGCAGTTCACCGCGGATGCGCAGCCGCTGCACGCGAAATGACTGCAGCTCTTGCTGTTGCTCTGCCGACAATACCCCGGCGATCGCGGATTGATTGCTCTCTTCTAAGCGCAACAGGTTATTTTCGGTCTCTTGCAGTTGTTGTGCTAATTCCTGCTCTTTATCTCGATAGATCAGTTCGGTTTGTCGGCGCAATGCGTCAATACGGTCAAATGGGCGCACGAAACGACCGCGGCTACGGATGCTGATCAGGTCCGAGGAGCCCGCTAGATTGTCCAGTGCATTGATAAGAAAAGCGCCATTGGCGGCGCTGGGGATGGCGATCCGCGAGCCGAGTATGTCTTGCACTTGCACCCAAAAACGATCGCTCAGCATATCGACATCGGCAACGACAATAAGATTCGCGCCCGCAAGCGAACGACTCAGGTGCGCTTTGTCGCTGCGCGCTGTATCAGGCATTGCAGCGTCTGTTGTTGAAGGCGTTGCGGTAACCGATTGCGGCGGGGGTTCGGCAAACGCGCTGTTGAGCACGCCACTGATGCGTACCGCCAAGTTGAATGCCGCAGTCAGCGATTGATACGCGTTCAACAGTTGACGCGGATCTCTGGCATGACCGGCCAACTCGGCCTGAGAAAATACAGCGGGCGCCGTGCTGGTGCGAATCAATGGTGTTATCTGAGGGCCGGGTTGCGCGGCGCTGGCGGTCGCGTCCACCGTCAGCAGCCCCGCAGAGCCAAAGGTTACATTAGCCAGCTCAGCGGTTACCGGATCATCGCGATTGAAGTTATCAGGGCGGATATTGAGCCATAGCGGGTAGTCAAAGGCCACCACTTTGTCGCCTTGCTGCATCTGTACTGCAACTGCATTTTGCAGATCAGCAACCACCGTATCAGGTGCCAACACAAGCCCCCAAGCGGTCAGCAGCTTATCGATCTGAGAACGCCGACTGGGAGGGACAAGCGCTGCTCCTGTGGGTGGCGGCTGCGGCTGCGATTCAGCATGACCATCGACAAACGCTAACAATTTTCCTCCTCTAAGGACGTATTGATCGATCGCATACAGCGTAGAGTCAGTCAGATTCTGTGGGTGGATCAGCAGCAGCACATCGATCTCCGCCGCTACTTCATGCAGCTCAAGTGGCAGCGTACGCAAATCAAACTGCTGTCTCATCTGATCCACGATAGCCCATCGCGGTGCATTGGCACCAGTGAAGCTTCTCGCTCCTCCGCCATCAATCGGCAGCGATGTCAGCAGGCCGATCACCGTGCGCTCAGCATCGGTGAGTTTGACGATCAGGCGCATCAGATCGTATTCAAGGAATAGCTCGCGTTGCACCGATAGCAGTGGAATCGATTCTTCCGCGCCCACTGCATTCGTGCCAACGACGCCGAAATACAGGTGTTCGTCTCCTCCCGCGGGCAAGCCTCGTACACCGTAGGCGACGGCGCGATCTTCCTCTTCAGAAAATGGTTCTGGATCAATGGTATGCAGCACTAACCGGCCGGCTGACAAGCGTTCGTATTCGGTTAGCATTGATTCCACCCGCTGGGCGTAACTTGCAAGTGACGGAATGCGGTTGATGCGCCCTTTAGAAACATACAGCCGCAACGTGATCGGCTCATCCAGTTTGGCCAATATATTGCGCGTGCCTTGTGACAGTGTATAGAGCTTATTTTCGGTCAGATCAACGCGTGCCCCGCCCAGTAACGTGTTGCTTACGATGTTGGCGGCAAATAATAAGACAACAGCCAGTAGCAAAGCCGTTGTTGTCAGAAATCTGGAATGCATCATTTATTTTCCAAGAGTTTTTCTTCTCAGATAGGATTTATAATGGGGTGCTTCGAAAAAATCCCAACGGGATGGGGGCTTGGGGGAAGGGATCGTTTTAATTTTTAATTAGGAGCACTTGCGGCACCATGAAATGATTGCTGGAAGAGGCATTGTCCCCCAATAGACAAGCCTCGCCGCTTTGCGAGGCAAGTGTTCCAGCAGGCAACGTAATATACCATAGGGTACCTCGAAAAACCTCAGCGGGATGGGGACTTGGAGGGAGGGAACACCATCATCTGTAACGTAAGATGTTGATTTATAGCCCTTCTCACAATAGACAAGCCCCATAATAGGGTGCGCGAATGTTTTGTCCAAGGGGGTTGAAATAATGGCCCCAACACGTGCCATGGGAATGGCGCTGCACGCCGCCGCTTGGGGGCTTTGCGGCGCTGCCAGTGATTGGCTTTGGCGGTGCATAAAAACAGCGCGACCGCACTGCTGGGTGCTCGTGTTGCTGAGCACCAATAGCGTTTGCTCGGTCGCTGACAACGACACGTTCAAGGTTTATCAGCATACCCTGCCACCCGCTGATGTCAGCGGTGACAACCATATGCAGGCGCAACTGCTGGGGGCAATCGAGATCCCCGCCGGTGTTATCGCGGGCATCCCGCTGTATGGTTTATCCGCGCTTGCTTTTGATCGCGATCAGAATTTACTGTATGCGCTATCCGATGGCGGTGCGCTGTTTCATTTTCGCCCTCAGTTCAGCGCGGGTAAATTGACTTCTGTGGAGCCAATTGCAGCGTATCGCTTGTCCGACCGCAACGCTAAACCGCTGTACGCAGACTTCGCTGACGCTGAAGGAATGGATGCGCGTTATAGCGACAACGGAGAAAGTGGTGATACGGTGCTGACGCTCTCGTTTGAGCGTGAGCACCGGGTCAATGATTACCTCCCCAACGGACGCTGGCTGAAAGAATACCCATTGCCTTCTGTATTGCAGCAAAAACACCGCTATGTCACTGCCAACCGTTCACTCGAAGCAATCACGTGGCTGCATTCCGCAACGGATGTTTTTGTCGTCGCCCCTGAGTTGCCGTTACGTACCCATGGCGAACGCCGATTGCGCATATTCGCCAGCAGCGGGCGCGTCTGGGTTTACCCTCTGAGCCAACACCCCCATACCGCCGTGGTGGCGATGGAATCCCTGTCTGATGGGAGCCTGCTGGTATTGGAACGGGGGTACAGCAAGCTATTCCTAGTGCTGACGGCTGCGTTACGCCGCACTTCGCCGCTGGGTGATGATCGAATGCTGAGCGCCAGCACCGTGGTCGAATTCAGCACTCAAAATGGATGGCGTATCGACAACATGGAGGGGCTTGCCCGCCACTATCGCGATCATTGGTTTGTAATAAGCGATGACAATAACCGCCGATTTCAGAAAACGCTGCTGCTTTACCTTCGCTTACCGGGCACTTGAGTGGATGTTTGTCATTAGGGAGGCGGTGCTCAGATGATCTTTTTTAATCATAAAGGTTGTTCAGAATAGGTACGGGGTGCCTCGAAAAACCGGCTTCGTTACCGAGCGCGCTCTTATGATACAATAAGGGGCTTCAAAGGTTTTCAATAATCTTCCCTCTTTCCTTCCCACACAAACTAACTTATACAAAAGGCTTATGATTAATATTGGCATTATCGGTATTGGTAATGTAGGCCATGCAGTATCGCACGGGCTACAAAAAGTGGGTAATAATGTCTGTGTTCACGATATTAAATTGAACACCAAAATAGAAGGCGTTATTGATACAGAATTATTATATATTTGTGTTCCTACACCGTCGCGCAAAGACGGTAGTTGCGATGTCGCTATCGTTGAGAAAGTAGTAGAAGAGTTGCACAATCATCAATATAACGGCATTATTGCAATTAAATCTACCGTTATAGTTGGCACGACTCAGCGTTTAATTGAAAAATATAACAATCCCAACATTTGCTTCGTCCCTGAATTCCTACGCGAGCGATGCGCCATTGCAGATTTTACTGAGAATCATGATGTGTTGATGATCGGCACAGAAAATCAAACGGTTTTTGATTTAGTAAATAAAAGCCACGTTAATTTACCAAAGCAAGTAGTGCAGTTAACCCCATCTGAAGCTGAGCTGAGTAAGTATTTTAACAATATTTATAACGCAAACCTTATTATTTTTGCTAATACTTTCTATGAGATTTGTCAACACTTAGGATTAAATTATCATCACGTTAAGGAGGCTGTAACGAAGCGATCACACATCAATAACAAATACCTAGAGTGTAGCCAAAACATCAGAAATTTCGGCGGTAACTGTTTACCAAAAGATTTGCGCGCATTAAATGTTTTTCAGAGAAAGGAATTAAGAGCTAATCTTAATCTACTCCAATGTTTGCTAGACGAAAACGAAAAATTTGGAGCTTAAGATATATAAATACTTATAGGAATCCTCATTCACTTTACCAGCACTCAGAAATAATTTTATGAAAATACTTGTTACTGGATCAGAAGGATCATTAATGCAGTGGGTGATTCCTTTGTTATTAGAACAAGGGCATACTATCAAAGGCGTGGATAATTTTGCTCGTTACGGCTTGTTGGCAAGGCAGCGTAATTATGAATTCATATGTGGAGATTTAACAGATCCTGACTTTACCGAGAGTGTTGCTTCAGGGGTGGATGCGATATTACAAGCCGCGGCACTTATTTATGGCGTTGGTGGTTTTCATCGTCGTCCAGCTGATATTTTATCTAAAGATGTTGCATTGAATCACAATATCATGCAAACGATGCTGAAGAAAGATATTGGATATATAGCCTATATTAGTTCCTCAATGGTTTATGAGCGCTGTACTTCACATCCAAGTACTGAAGATAGTGTGTTTAATTCATTAGTCCCAGCCACAGATTATGGGCTTAGCAAGTTAGTCAATGAGCGTATGATACATGCTTTCGCTCAACAATATGGGATTAGTTATTCTATTTGGAGACCATTCAATATTATCACACCTTATGAGAAAGGAGAAAGTGTCTTAGGTGATAGCCATGTATTTGCTGACTATATTCGTAATATTATTGTTGAAAGAATGAATCCTTTGCCAATTATTGGTGACGGGTATCAAATCCGGTGTTTTACTTGGATTGACGATGTTGCTAGAGGTATTGCGGTGCATGGGTTTGGTGGCGCTAAGCACGCCCTCAATGAAACTTTTAACTTAGGGAATCCTGAGCCCCACACGATGCGAGAATTAGCGTTTATTATTTATCAACAGGCGCAGAATCTCTCTTTATTAGCAAAAACAGACCAACAATTAGCATTCAAAACAGTTGATTCTTTCGCTGACGATGTCGTTAAACGTATTCCAGATATCAGTAAAGCACAAAAAGTGTTGGATTGGCATCCGACCTACCGGTTGGCTGACTCAGTGGCTGAATGCTTAAAGGTCATGTAACAGCCCTTTATCCGTGAAGGGGGGGCTTTCGCCATCCAATTCCTCTGTTTTGCATTCGCTCTGGAGTTCGCTTCATTGTCTTTGGCCATGAAGTGCTTACGCAACCGGGGCCGCTCGCTGATGAGTGCTTCCAGAAAACCAGCATCGCTAGTTTTCCGAGGTACCCTGCGAGGCTTGTCTATTGGGGGAAGGTTATAAGTCAATGGTTTACGTTGCAGGTGGTTATGTCCCTTCCTCCCAACCCCCATCCCGTTGGGGGTGTTCGAGGTTCTCCAGTATTCATCCGCAGTCACCCGTTCTAGGCTTTACTTTAAACACATAGACTGAAGCAGCGGGATCGAATTCTGTCACGGGCGTGTAATAGTGCCAAACCGGTTCTGGGCGTTGGGTGGAATAAGCAAATACCTGCAAATTTTTCACCAGCGCGTATTCCCGCCGACATCCCCCTACGGTTGAGCGAGAAAAATACTCGAGCGTCGGCTTTATTTGCGCAGTAGAAAAGAAAACCAGCCAGTCGGGGAAATTCTTCTCACGCCGAGCGAGTGGATTGAGAGCTTCCGTTTGTTGGCGAATCGGCGACGCATTGGAGACGTGGCAACAAAAACGCAGCGTGTCTCCGAGATAAAAAAGCAGCGGCCAATTATTAAACACAGGGAATGCGATGACGCTTTCGTCTGGAGTTGCGTGCTGCTGCAAGAATGTAGCTGCCTCAGCGTAAGCAGTACGGTATTCGCTGTGCACTTCCCCAACTAAAGCAGGAAGCGTGAAATGCGGCGTTCCTCCATAATTAATATGTCGTAAAAACGGATAAGCCAGCGCGTTGGATGAAAGCATTACGATAAAAACAGCCGCGCCGGCAAACAGATGCAAACGGTGAGCGGCCATAACAAAGCCTGCGCATAAGATCGCTGAGAACGGCAGCACTGAAGTCAAATAGCGCACATCCCCCCAAGAGGTATTGCTGCTTGGTTGCGTAGAACCGATGGATACAATGACGATAAACAGTATAACAAAAACACCGTAGAGAAAAATCATGCGCCTAACGTTATCTGTCTCATGGGTAGGCAGGCTGCTTTTTTTCGTGCGTTTCTTCGTCCTATTGCGCAGAAAGAGAAGTAACGAACCCACAACAAACCAGCACCACACGGGCCACGGTGCAAAATCATTTTCATTAATTGCCAGAATATTCATCAGCAGAAGTTTTGCTATACGAAGTAAGCGTGGATCGTTATATGTAACAACGAGTGAGCCGCTCCAATACCCAGTAATAAAAAAATAGGCGGCGACAAAGATGACAAAAGCACCAGCAGCGCAACTCGCAAAAATCCAGTCGCGCCACGCGTATTGTCTGCGAAAGAAAAGAAGATGCCACAATCCTAATGTCAGAGCAAAAGCAGTGCCAAGCAGAAATTGAGAATAAAACGCGGCTATTGCAGCACCTGCCATTGCTGCAAACCAGACCGGATTCTTAGATGCAAGATGCGCACGGTAGCAATAAAACAGGAGCAAATTAAAGAATAAGGAAACCGCGTAATAATGGGATTGGCGGATCGCTAACAGATATGCTGGAGACAGTGCGAGTAATGCAAAAGCGATAACCTGTATATCGCTGCGCTGACGAAAATCAAGACGCAGAATCAGAATAAAAACCACCGCCGCCGCCAGCCCCACAAGCGCCTGAATAAAGCGGCTGCTCCAAGCAGAAATACCCAACAGCTTGTAGGCTGCTGCATTAATGTAATAGTGCATCTTTGGGTGGCGCGGGATCAAATCATGATCGAGAAACCAGCCGTCGCGATAAAACGCGGCGAGATTTCTTCCATCCCATGCAGACACTGCGCCATTGAGGGCGAGTTGTTTTGAGAAGATGGCGCTGGCCGCTTCATCATCCCACATTGCCGCCCAATTCAAATTGACCATTGCCAGATACACCGCCACAAGAAAAACGGCACCGAGCAATACCCATGTGAGCCACGCTTTGTGCTGTTCGCTTCGCGATGGATCAGGGGGATGAAAACCTTTCGAAGTTGGAGGAGAAGAGATTTTTTTTCTGGTGTGCTTTTTTCTGCCCATGGGTTTCGCTCGTTCGCGTTATGTGCTCGTAATGCTTCAGGGGGTGCCTCGGAAAAGCAGCATCGGGAGTTTTTCGAGGCACCTTGCGGGCGTTTGTTTATTGGTGAAAGGATTATAAATCAACGACTTAATGTACAGGTGTTGATGCCCCTTCCCCCAAACCTCCATCCCGCTTTGGTTTTTCGATGTCCCCTGAAATTGGTCATAGCAGAGCAGCCCTCCCTCCAAACCCTCATTCCCTTTCATGGCTTTTCGAGCTTTCCGCAGGATATTTGGTTGTTTTATCAAAGGCTGAAGTTGCTGATACTGCTTTAGACGCACATTCGCTGTCTTCATCGTAACCCCACAAAGCGTACCAGCACTGACGAACCGCTGACTAGGGGTTGAGGCGTCTTGCCCGCGGTCAAAGGCGCACTGCGGGTGGCGTCAAAAGAACAGCGAGATATCGCGGTGTTCAGCAGTGCAACTGGCGAGTGCCAGCGCGGTTTGGCGCGGGATGCGTGGTTGTTGGCGCAAGCCGATGGTGTTACGGATCGCAGATTCGTAGCGTTCAAGCGGCGGCAAAAGCCCCGGTTTGGCGTGTTGCCGCCAAGTAAGTTCTTGGTGCAGCAGAGCGTTTGCCTGCTTGAGGTGTTTGAGGGCGAGGCTCTGGTCTGGGTTTCTTGATTTGACCGCACGTTTTGCTTTGTGAAGTTGTTTGCGTAGTGGGCGCACGCCAGCGATTCCCTTGAACTGTTTGTTAAACGCCGAGATGGCATCGACGCTGGCTGACGCAGCGTGAGTTGCGACATAGTGCTGCAGTTGATCCATATCGTCGGTCAGGGCATACAGACGATCACTGGCTGCGATGGTGGCTATCAATTCGGCGATTGGGGTGTAGGCGTTATCAGCGTTCTTGCGATACGCGGTGCGCGCTTGGGTCTCCTGCTCGCGCAGCGCTGCAAACCGCTGGTAGCGCTGTTGCCAATCCACCGGGATCTGCGCTGACAAGGCGTTGCGCTGCTGTTGCAATGCTGCCAACTTGCGCTCCACGTCTGCGGCGGCATTGCCGCTATCCACCAGCCGCTTGTGCTGTTTCTGATACTGCTGCAAACGGCTGTCGATCTGACGCACCTGACGTTCAACGCTGCGTACTTTGCGGTGCAGTGGTTGATACGTGATGCTTTCTTGTTGCCGGGCGGCCTCTAGGCGCTCAACTGTATCAACCAGCGTGAACGTGTTCTCGGCTTTGCTTACCGCCGCGGTGGCAGTGTGTGCGAGTGGTTTTGGTAGCTGCGAAAAATCAAGCGCCGCCACGCTTGCGATCGCACTGCGCAGCTCAGCCTGGCCTGTTGTGGAGCCATAGTAGGCGAATAATTGCGTCTCAAGACAGTGCTGCAAGCGTGGATTGAGCGGTGGCGGAGAGGTCTCCGAAGTTAGCACAATGCGATTTGGCAGGTAGTTCACAAGGCTGGGGTAGAAGGCGACGATCACCAGTGCCAGCAACTGAATGCAAATGAACGCAACAACTCCTTTGTACATCTGAATGGTTTTTACCGAAGCGTGTGCCACACCGCGCAGGTAGAACAACGCAAAACCAAATGGCGGCGTTAAGAACGAAGTCTGGATGTTGAGGCCAATCATCACGCCAAGCCATACAGCCGTGACATTAGCCGATGGATCGGCAAGCAAAATGGGTGCCACAATGGGCACGACAACGACCGCTATCTCAATGAAATCAAGGAAAAAGCCGAGCAAAAAGATGACCACCATGACGATCGTGAACTGTATCCAGAAGCCGCCAGGCAGACTGGTCAGCCCCTGCCGCACCAGCTCTTCGCCGCCGAAACTACGGAAAGCAGCGGTCAGCATCGCCGCGCCGAGCAGGATAATGAACACCAAGGAGGTGGTCTTGCAGGTCTCCAGCATCACGGACGTCAAGGTGTTCTCAAACCTAATCGTGCGCAGGGTGCTCCACAGCAACGCGATCAAGAAACCGAGTGTGGCGATCGCTGCCAGCGCTACGATCAGCCAGCCCGAAAGATGCTGCACATTCTTGATGTTAATCGGCATCCACAGTGTGATGGCGATCAACCCTGCTATCGAGATCACGGCCAGGATGCTCGGCCAATAAGCACGTGGTAAGTCTTTATGCAGCCGTGCTCCAGCCATGATTAGCACGCCGACGGCACCGATCGCGCCGGCCTGGTTGACGGTCGCGATGCCATAGATGATCGAGCCGAGAACGACGATGATCAGCGTCAGCGGGGGAAGTAGAATCAGCAAAGCGTGCTTCACGAATTGCAGGCCAAAGCGCCCCTGATAGGGGATCGCGGGAGCCAGCTTGGGGTAGCAAAGCGCCAGCAGCAAAATAAATATCATGTAAATGGCTACTAGAATAAGTCCGGGGACGAACGCTCCCATAAACATGTCGCCGGCGCTGGTCGAGACGAGATCAAACTGCGACGGCATCAGTTGACCGTTATTGACTTCTTTATATAGTGCTTTGCGTGTTGCACTTGCTTGGTCGGCGGCGCTTGCCAGTTGGTCGGCAAGAATAATCAGTACGATAGACGGAGGAATAATCTGACCTAAGGTGCCGGAAGCGGCGATGGTACCGGTAGCAAGTGAGTTGGAGTACCCATTACGGATCATGACGGGTAGCGAGATCAGCCCCATCGCTACCACAGTAGCTCCAACGATACCGGTGGTAGCGGCCAATAAAGCGCCCACAAACACCACCGATATGCCTAGTCCGCCCGGTACTGGGCCAAACAGGCGCGCCATCGTAATCAGCAGATCCTCAGCGATCCTAGAGCGCTGCAGCATGATCCCCATGAACACAAACAACGGAATTGCAATCAGCGTATCGCGCTCAATCTCCCAGTAGATGCCGCGGAAGTTGGTCACCCCAGCCGTCAGCCATTGCAGCGGCTCTCCGTAGGCAAAATACGCGCTACTGTCGCCGGCGAACAAATAACCGCAGAGCGCCGCAATGCCGACCGCTAGGATCGCGGAGCCGGGTAGCGAAAACGCGACGGGGAACCCCGATGACAGCGCCATCACCATCAGCAGCAGCAGCAAGGCTAAGAAAACCAATTCCATGGGCTATCCTTCGTTGCGGTCGTTGCGGTCGTTGCGGTCGTTGCGGTCGGCGGTGGCGTTATCAGGGTCGCCACGGTAATCGGCGATCCCGAGCAGAAAATAGGCACCAAAGTGGATCGCCATGGTCACCGCAAAGATCGCCAGATAGCCGGCCATTAAGTATTTGACGTACATGCCAAACCCAGATTGGGTGATCTCGATGCGCAGTAACGGGCCGGTGATGATGCTGGAGGCATGGTTCATCCCGAGGATTAGGATTATCCAGCACAGCGGCAGTCCGAGTAACAACGCCCCGGTGGCATTCACTAGCCCTTTGGTCTTTGGCGAAAATGTGGAATAAAAAACGTCCACGCGCACATGCCCCTCATCTAATAGTGTATAGGCGCTGGCAAACAGAAAAATGCCGGCATACCACAGGCGCACCAAATCACCCATGAACGCTTGCTCGTAAGAAAACACAAAGCGCGAGATGACAATCGACAATTCGGCTAGCACGATCAGCAGTGCCAGCCATACTAGGTCGAGGCGACGCCTGAAGCCGGCGATCAGGTAGCCGAGTAGTAGCAATGGCAGGTGGACATATTGCGCACGGTACTGGCTGCGCCCCAGATCCTGCGCAAGCGCCTCGCCGAGCAGTTGCGCCAACAACCCCTCAACGCGCAAGAACGATATTGCGGCATCGATCGCGCCGATCAGCAGCACACACCAAAACGCGCCGCGCGCGAGGTAATCGGAGATCATCACCAATGTCGCTGCATCGCGTCTGAGGTGGTGCTCGCGGTAGCGCGCCACATAGCCAAGCGGTAACACCAGCGCCAGTAGGTATAACCCCAACTGCAAAAAGGCGCGAACGTCAGCATCAGGTGCCAAACTTGCCAGCGCCCCTGGCCAGCGTCGCCAAACCGTAAGATACACATTAAGCACAAAAGCGGCCAGAGCGGCGACCACAATCCAAGCCAGCAGACGCGCTGACAGCGCCCCGAGCGCAACACTTTGTGGCGATGACAACACCGCTGGTGATGGTGCCGGTGAGAGTGATACAGAGGGTGGCGTACTCATCGGATGGCAGGCATGTTGCAGGTCAGCAAGAAGGCGCGCCACTCTAGAGCTGCGCTATTGTCGCTGGCGCCTAGAGTACCTCAGGTCGGGTCGGAAGCATGGTTCTGAAGGTCAGGCTGAGGCGCGGGTTACAGCGGCTTGTCGCTTTGCGGATCCCGTGTTTCCAGTAGTGCTGGAAGACCCCGCGCATTAGCAGCAGGCTGCCGGAGGGCAGTGGTAGTTTGATTACACCAAGTTCTTTTTTGGTGCGGTGCTTGAAGATCATATCACGCGGTCCCCCAAGGCTCAGCGTGGCGATCGTTGGTGCCTCCCCGAGCGCTGGCTCGTCGTCGCTATGTAAGCCCATGCTGTCGCGCTGATCACGGTAATAGTTCAACAGCACACTGTTAAAAGCGCAACCCGTCGTGGCTTCAACGCAAGCGCGCAAGCGTGACAACATTTCCGTGAGCGCCAGCGGAAGATGCGTGATCCCTGAATACGAGTAGGCAGCCTCACCGTACCAGGCGACCAGCCGTGGTTGTAGCATCGTCTTGCCATACAGGGTAATCGGCTGTGAGCGCCACGGGGTCTCATCAATCAACTGCTGCATGATGGCGTCCACCGGGTGCTCAAGCGTCAACTGCGGCAGCATATCCAACTCACCATCAACTATCGGCAGTCGCTGATAACCGTTATCCAGCAGGCGTTGAGTCGTTTGAGTGGATTGCATTGCAGCGGTATCACGCTTTCAGCGAAAGGCTTGTGCATTCAGAGCGAGTCATTTGTCGCTGCTCAGTCGCTATCCCAGAAACGTTGCCAAAATCCTTTTTCTGGCTTTTCTGGTACCGTGATCACTTGTACCGAGGTCTCTTGCAGCACCCCTCGTGCTTGATCTTTCTTTACCTCCATCGTGCCGCCAAGCGCCACCACGTGGTCGTTGGCAAACGTCACGCTGATGCGTTTATAGATGGGCTCGCTCTTGTCAGCGGGGATGCGAGTATAAACATATTCCCAGCGATCAGGTTTGAAGGGATCGATCACCAGCGGGGCACCGAGGATTGCCTTGACTTGGGTTTTCTGCATCCCAACGTAGATGCGATCCATTAAATACTGGTCAATCGCATTCCCCTGTTCCAAGTCGGTACGGTGGAGAAACGGGATGTGTGCAGTCCAGTTACTGCTGCATCCAACCAGCAGCAACGAGAATAGCAACGCCCATGACAGCGGTGAGCTATGCGATGCGTATCGGCGTGATCGCATCGGCTGCAGCGACGTCTGTGGCGGTAATCGAGATAAACGATGAATGCTTCGCATAAACTGCTCAGAGGTGATGATCCAACAAAAGATTCAGAGGATCTGTATCTGGGTTTCAGAGTTTCGTTGCACACCATGGTCATGCCGCCAGATTTTAATGTTGCGGCAAGCTTCAGATTATTGCAGCAGGTTGCGGCGTGTTATGCTTCAGTGTAAGAAAGCTCTGAACAGAAAGGATTGATTATGTTATGAGAGGAGGTACCTCGAAAAACCAGCTTCGCCAGCTTTTCGAGGCATCCCTGATTATAAGGGAGGGCATGATATAATAGAACCACCTTACGTACTCATGCTACTTGGAGATACAGGGGAGGTATAACCAATCCTTACTACAGCCAGAAGCAATAAATGAAGTTGTCCCAGAGCGCTTGGCTATGCAAGATGCACGGCACTAGGGCAGAGCCAATGCTATGCTGGGGTTAGGGGGTTAGGGGAAGGAGGTTTAGACAGTTTTTATTACCATCAGAAGCGTTCATACCCTCCTTTCCCCAAACCCCTAGTTTTTCGAGGTTCCCGTTGGTATTTCGAGGCGCTAAGGTTGTGCAAGGCAGGCGGTATTATCGGCACCGATAACGCCTTGAATTCAACGCTGAACAGCGTTTGGGATCGTCCCCGGAAACAACATGCTGGGATTGGCTCATCGTTTGCCCAAAGGCTTGGCGATTCCCCCTCAATCCTCGCAGCAAGGCAGTTATGCACACCCATCGCATTAATTTTCAGGCTTTCAACAACTTAGCGCTGGGGTTGCGGAATAGATCCTTTGTTTTATGTATAACGTATTGATAACACTGTATATTATAGGTAACTACCGCCCTCCGTGAGTAATTTTTTGATGCCGCTTGAAGATGCTGCCAGCAGCGTTTAATCACGCCTTATAGATAATATATCCACAGAGTTATCCACATGCCATCAGGCGAGTAACTGTGGCATACAGAAGGCTTTTTATGCTTGATCAGGCGTTGCGCAACAAAGATTGAGGAGTTGGCAGTCATGGCAGAAATTTGCTTCAGGAAACGTCGATGATCGCGCATCAACGGATGCGCTCGATGTCAGATGCGAACGGTGATAGCACCCATGCGCAATGCATTGAAGGCCTGATCCCCGAACTGGCGGTGCATCCGCGCGTCGCGCTGGTTCAGGCACCGACGCCGCTCGATCATGCACCACGGCTCGGTCATGCCTTGGGTATCGACCTGTATATTAAACGCGACGACTGCACCGGTCTTGCGGCTGGCGGCAATAAGGTACGTCAGTTGGAATACTATATGGGGCAAGCGCAGGCGACCAATGCCGATGTGGTGCTGATCACCGGCGCTGTACAATCCAACTTCGTGCGCTTGTGCGCTGCCGCTGCCGCACGCTTGGGCATGGAAGCGCAGGTGCAACTGGAACACCGAGTCGCCGGCATGGACCGCAACTACCACGAATGCGGCAATGTGCTGCTGGATCGGTTGCTGGCAGCGCGCATCCAGCACCTGCCGATGGGTGTGGATGAAGCAGGCGCAGATGCACAACTGGAGCACCGTGCCGCGCTGCTGGCTGCGAGCGGTCGTCGCCCATATGTGATCCACCTCGGGGTTGAGCATCCGCCTGTCGGTGCGCTGGGTTATATGCGCTGCGCTGCGGAGTTGGTGGCGCAGTTGCGCCACCAGCGGCTGGCTTTTGATGCACTGGTGACTCCTTCAGGCAGTGGCTTGACTCACGTCGGGTTACTGGCGGGTATGCGTGCGCTGGATCAACGCTTGCCGATCCATGGCGTATGCGTGCGGCGCGCCGCCGCAGCGCAGCGCGCCCGCATCATCCGCCGGCTGCGGGAGAGCATTCAGCTAAGTGGGATCGCGGTCGCCATCGATGACGCCGAGGTGAGCGTAACCGATGCCTCATTGGCACCCGGTTATGGTCAGTTGAATGATCGCACTTGGCAGGCGATGCGCGCCGCCGGGCGTCTAGAAGGCTTATTGCTGGACCCCGTGTACAGCGGGAAAACCATGGCCGGGCTGGTGGATCTGGTGGAGCAGGGGACGATCCGCAAAGGGGCGCGCGTATTGTTCATCCACAGCGGTGGGTGGCCGGCGTTATTCGGTTACCAGGCTGCGTTACAACCTTACCTCAATGCGCACGAAGCCGACTCATTGGCACCATGGGGTGCTCGGGCGTGATCGATGCGGATCCTGCAGCTTCGCTTTAAAAACCTAAACTCACTGGTTGGCGAATGGGCGATTGACTTCAGCGATCGGGCGTTCACTGACGACGGCATCTTTGCAATTGTCGGTCCTACCGGGGCCGGTAAAACAACCCTTTTGGATGCGATCTGTCTTGCCTTATACGGGCGCACGCCGCGACTGCCGAAGGTCACGCAAGGGACCAATGAGGTGATGTCGCGACGCTGCGGTGATTGCTTCGCTGAAGTCAGCTTCGCCACTCTGAAGGGGCATTATCGTTGTCGCTGGGATCAGCATCGGGCGTATAAACGACCGATGGGTGAACTCCAGCCGGTGCGACATGAATTCGCTGATGCTGACTCGGGACGGGTTCTAGCGACTGGGATGAGACCGGTAGCACTCAAAGTCATCGCCACCACTGGCATGGGGTTTGACCAGTTCACTCGCTCAGTACTACTTGCGCAAGGCGATTTTGCGGCATTCCTGAACGCCACCGCCGACGAGCGCGCACCGATCCTTGAGCATATCACCGGTACCGAGATTTACAGCAAAATCTCGATCCGTGTACACGAACGCCGCAGCGCTGAACGCAGCCAACTGGATCAGCTGCAAGCGGAACTGAAAGGCATCGCCTTACTCAGCGAGGAGGAAGTGCAGCGGTTTGGCGAGACGCTGCAACAGCACTGCAAAGATGAGCGCGCTTGCAGTGTGCGCTTAGCACAGCAGAATCAAGCGCTCGCCTGGGTGGATGGAATTACTAGGCGGCAACAGGAACTCGACCAAATAGAGCAGCAACAAACTGAACTTGAGCGCCGTATCAAAGACTTTGCCAGCGCGCAGGAAAAGCTTAATGCGGCCAACCGGGCGCTTGAACTTGCAGCTGACTACGCCGCTTTGACAGCGCTGCGCAAGCAACAACAAACCGATCACGACGACCTCGCCCAGCAACAACAGCGGCTGCCCGATAACACCCAAGAGGCTAGTGCGGCGAGCAAAGCACTGGCGGCGGCGAGTGAAGCGTTCGCAACCCAAAAAACCGCCCAACAGCAGGCCTTGCCGGTGATCCGTAAGGTACGCGAGCTGGATTTGCTGATCAGCGCCACAGCAAGCACTCTCAACGACGCTACGCAGGCTATCGCAAAGAGGGCTTCTGCTATCGGCACACTTGCCGACCAACAGCAACAAAATCTGAGCGAATGCGAGTGCAGACGTAAAGCCCTTTCGGACTTGCAGCAGCAGTTGCAGGCGAGCGAAATCGATTGCAACCTTGTCGAGCAACTGGCAGGCATTGACGAACGTTGCCAAGTGCTCAGCCGCGATCAGCAAAAATTACAGGCGGTAGAAGCCGCTACCGCTGTGGCAAGTACTCATGTGGAGGAGGCCGCGCGGTGCCGGGACCTGCAAACGGCGACGCTTGGCACGGCAAAAAAGCGCTACCTCGAGCAGCAACAGGCGGCAGCAGAAAAAGAAACGCAGCACAGCAATATGCTTGGCGGCCAAACGCTCGTCGACTGGCGTCAGCAAGGGCACGCGCTCAGCACCGAAAAAGCGCTACTGAACAAAGCGCTGGAAGCCCATCGCTTACGTTGTACAGCGCAAACTGCGTTGACAACGCTGAATAACAAAAAAACGGAGTGGATTGCCGAGGATGCAGCGCTTAATCATCAGCTCTCGCGCCAGGTTGAGCAGCAGGTGGTGCTCGATAACAAATCCGAGCTGCTGCATACCCAGCTGCAGTTGCTGCACAAAATAGCAAGCCTAGAAGCGCACCGGGCACAGCTTGAGGACGGTGGGCAGTGCCCGTTGTGTGGTGCAAGACATCATCCGTTTGCGCTTGGTAACGTCCCCCAGTCGGATCACGCCGCCGAGTGTTTCGCCACCGTAAAAGCTGATCTGAAGCGCATCACCGCAGCGGTCGCCAATACCCGGGTCGAGTCAGCGCGAGTGAGCAAAGATCTGGAGCAACAGGCGATTGACCGGCAACAACAACAAGATACCCTTGAGGCCGCTAAGCAGCAGTTGGCTGAAAGCGGCGCGCAGCTACGCTTTGGCGCTGACGATCCTGAACTCGAAGCAGCTCTGCAACAACGCCGGGATGACAACCATACGGCGCTCCTGAACTGCAACCACACAGTGCATAATGCCGAAACCCTGAAGGCGGAACTGGACACCCAGCACCAAGCACTTGCACAGCTCAAGGATGCGCTGGTGCACGCTGAGCGCGAGGCGCAGCGCCGCACCTACGCGTTCGAGGCAGCCGATCAGTCATACCAACGGCGGCAACTCGAGGTTGATGCACTGCAGCGCGAGCAGCAGCAGAAGTTAGCGAGCTGCCAGCAAGCGGTGCAGGCTTTCGCGGTGGCACGCCTGACACTGGATACTGTGCAGCAAGTACTGCAGCAGTTGGCCGAACGGCGCATGTTGTGGTTACAGCGCCAGCAGCAAAGAACCGAGCTTATACAGGCCATCGCTACGCGAGAGGCGCAGATCGCGCAACAAAGTGAGCACCTCGATCAAGCGCAACAAGCGCTTAATAAACAACAAACCGATGCGGAGGCGCTCAAGCAGCGACGCCAGCAGTTGGCTGTAGAGCGCCAGCGGCTTTTCAGCGACAAACAGCCTGACGCGGAAGAGCGCCGTTTGGCACTTGCGATCGATAACCAAGAGCAGCGCATTGTGGAGGCGCGGCGGTGCTCGGTGTGCGCCGACCAGACGCTTGCTCAGCGGCAATCACAGATTGAAGCACTGCAGCAGGCGTGTGCCGCACGCGCCGCGCAGTTGAAGTTAATAGCGGTCGCGTTTGGCGCACGGCTTACGGTCGCAGGTTTTTCTGGGGAGGACGACTACTGCGCTGCCGTGCTGACGGAAGACGAGCGCAAAGCCTTGACGCAGCAAGCGCAGCAGTTGAACAATGAGAGCGCCGCGGTGCGCGCTAGACAACGCGAGGCAACCAAGTTGCTCGCCACCGAGCGCCAGCAACAGCTCACCGATCTGCCGCGTCAAGCGCTGGCGCAACAAGTGACCGAGCGGATTGCTGAGCAGCAGCAGTTGCAGCAGTGCATCGGCGGTTTGCGCCAGAGGCTTCAACAGAACGCCGCGCTGAAACAGCAACAGCAAGATCGGTTAGCGGCGATCACTGCGCAGCAGCGGGAATGCGAACGTTGGGATCTACTGTATCAACTGCTGGGCTCTGCCGATGGCAAAAAATACCGCAACTTTGCCCAAGGTCTGACGTTTGAAATCATGGTCCGGCACGCCAATCGCCAACTCCAGCAAATGTACGATCGCTACTTGCTGATCCGCAATAACGAGCACCCTCTGGAGCTCAATGTGATCGACAACTACCAAGCTGGAGAGGTGCGTTCAACGGAAAATTTGTCAGGCGGTGAGAGTTTCATTGTCAGCTTGTCGTTGGCGCTGGGTCTATCATCGATGACGAGCAGCAATATCCGCGTCGATTCGCTGTTTCTTGACGAGGGTTTTGGAACGCTTGATGAAGATATGTTGGACACCGCTCTAGAAGCACTGGCGAGCTTGCGCCAAGATGGCAAGCTGATCGGCGTTATCTCTCACGTCCTGATGCTGAAGGAGCGCATCCCCACCCATATCCATGTGATCCGTAAGAGCGATGGGCACAGCACGATCAACGGCCCCGGTTGCCGTGAGTATAGCAACCCTGCAGGCATTGCCGGCAGGCGCTGATAGCAATGCTGGGGCTCGCTTCAACTGCGATTATAGCGGCGACGGAATTTGTCCACCCGACCGGCGGTATCGATGATCTTCTGGTTGCCGGTAAAAAACGGATGGCATTTTGCGCACACGTCAATGTGGAGGGCTTTATTCAGCGTGGAACGCGTAGTGAAGTGGTTACCGCAACTGCATTGTACTTCGATCGCGTTGTATTGCGGGTGGATATTGGCTCGCATTGAGATCTGCTCCAGAGGTGGGGTGGCGGCGCAGTATAACACAGAGGCACCTCGAAAAACCTCAACGGGATGGGGGTTTGAGGGAAGGGGCATGATCATCTGTAACGTAGGCCGTTGATTTATAACCCTTTCCCCAATAGATAAGCCCCATAACGAATTCATGAGCGGCTCCACATGACCACTCCCAACAACGCGATACGGGCCCCCTCGCGCTCGGCTACTGGCGTCAACCAAGTGACGGTTAACCTCGCGCCGTGCTATGTGATCCATGCGCGCGCATACCGCGAGACCAGCCTTTTAGTCGATCTGTTCAGTCTCGATTACGGGTGCCTCAGCGTGGTTGCGCGTGGCGCACGCGGTAAGTCAGCGCCACTGCGATCGCTGTTACAACCGTTTCAGGCGCTACTGGCGTCATGGTCTGGACGCAGCGAGTTGAAGTCGTTGCGTGCGGTGGAATCGCACGAGCGACCGTGGGTGTTGAGCCAGCGCGTATTGGCTGGTGCCTTTTACCTCAACGAGCTGCTGGCGCGCTTGCTGCATCATCACGAGGCTTACCCCGCGCTGTTCGCCTGTTATGCCGACACGCTCCACGCATTAGCGGCTAAGCCGGCCTCAATGTTGCCACAGCTTAGGTTATTTGAGAAAAGAATTTTGATCGCCATCGGCTATGGTCTGACGCTGCACCGAATCGCCCACAGCGGTCAACCGGTGCAACTCAACCAACGCTATGGTTTTGATCCAGAGATCGGTATTCTGGAACATCCGCTGCCATCCGCAGCGGTTTCGGGGGCGACCCTGCTGGCACTCGAATACGAGACGCCGTGGCGGCAACTGGCGCAGCGCGACGCGAGAAACTTCATGCGTGCGCTGATCGCTTACCGTATTGGCTACCGCCCGATCGCCGCACGTACGTTACTGCGTGCGGCATCACCCGACCTTAACCGGGAACTGCTGACGTCGCTAGACTGACAGGCTTTTGAGCACCCAAGGCTTTTATCGTCCGCAGGTTTTTCTCTGCCAGTGCCAGTGCCTCGCGCTACCATGACGCCTCGAAAAAGCTTAAGAAGGGATGGGGGTTTGGGGGAAGGGGCATGATCACCTGTACCGCAAGCCGTTGATTTATAATCCTTCCCCCAATAGACAAGCCCCCCTCTTTGTGCGGAGCTTCCCTGATGAATAAGCCTCATCCATTGCTATTTTTTACTCGTGAGGGTTGCCACCTGTGCGAGCGGATGGAGGTGGCGCTTTCTGCTTGGGTTGAATCTGGGCGTATCGTTTTGGTGCATCGTGATGTGGATAGCTGCTACGCATGGTTTGAACGCTATGATCGTCGCGTTCCAGTACTTGCCAATGATAAGGTTGTAATCTGTGATGGGGATCTGAATCCAAATATCTTGAATCGGTATCTACAATGCGAAACCCCAAACAACCCCGGGGGATTGCACCATGCGCACGCATACGAACGGATCTGGGCACTGGTTGCCTGTATTGAATTCGGTCATGTAACCACCTACGGTCATATTGCTGCACTGGAAGGTCGGGTAATCCCTAGAACTGTGGGTAATGCAATGTCTAGATTGTCGATCTATCGTAAGGATGTGCCTTGGCAACGGGTGATCAACGCGGAAGGACGGATCAGCGTGCGCGTTGCTGGTACAGGCGCATCAAGTCAACGCCAATTGCTGGAAACAGAAGGGGTTTTATTTAGCGCCGATGATCGGGTTGATTTTGACTGTTTCGGCTGGATCGGCCCCGATTGGGACTGGCTGAATACCAACGGCTACTGTATGGCGAAACCGCCTGTTAATTACAACAGACACTGGGAATGAACTACAGCCTGCAAAGTGAACCTGCACTCGATGAATTGGGGAACCATGAGATTTCATCAGTGCCAAGGTTTTATCAGTATGGGTAGCCTAGGACACCGAGGGCGGTGCCAAGAGCGTATGCTAAATGGTGCGTCTGCTCTAGGAGGATTATACGATGGAACACCAACTGGATTTTGCCGATAGTGAATATCACAATACGTGCCACCCGACCCGCAAAGAGAGGTTTCAGGGTCGGATGGAAAAGCAGGTGCATGGAAAAAGTTGGCGGTAGGGTATCTGAAAAAACCAGCTTCGCCCGCTTTCGAGATACCCTGCGGGGCTTGTCTATTGGGGGAGGGCTATAAATCACCGGCTTACGTTACAGGTGATCAGGTCACTCCTCCATCCCATTTCAGGGTTTTTTGAGGTGCCCCTAATGTAGTGCTCTCGATGTATCAACCAGAGGAACCGGATGTTCGATTTCGGCTTTGATGAGACGCTGCTGCTGTTGCGCGAGAGCGTGTGCCAATTTGCCGAGCAGAAAATTGCTCCGCTGGCGGCGAAAGCAGACGTGGAAAACGCATTTCCAGCGCCACTGTGGCGCGAACTTGGGGCGATGGGGCTGCTTGGCATCACTGCCGACGAAGAGTACGGTGGTGCTGGCATGGGCTATCTGGCGCATTGCGTCGCGATGGAAGCCATCAGCCGCGCCTCAGCTTCAGTCGGTTTGTCCTATGGCGCTCATTCCAATCTCTGCGTCAACCACATCCAGCGTAACGGCAATGCGGCGCAATGCGCACGTTACCTGCCAACGCTAATCAGCGGTGAGCACGTCGGGGCTCTGGCAATGAGCGAACCCAGCGCTGGCTCTGACGTGGTATCCATGCGCACCACCGCCCGCAAACGCTCCGATCGCTATCTACTGAACGGGCGGAAAATGTGGATCACCAATGGTTGGGAGGCTAACGTTTATGTAATCTACGCCAAAACCTCGCCCGAGAAAAAGCAGCACGGTATCACTGCGTTTATCGTTGAACGCGATACCGTGGGCTTTCACCGATCACAGAAACTCGATAAATTAGGCATGCGTGGCAGCAACACCTGTGAGTTGGTGTTTGAGGATTGCGAAGTGCCGCTGGAAAATGTACTCGGCGAAGTTGACGCTGGCGTCAGGGTGCTGATGTCCGGTCTCGATTACGAACGCCTAGTACTGTCGGCCGGTCCGCTTGGCATCATCGCTGCGTGCCTTTCACTGTCGACCGAATACGCCAAGCAACGCCACCAATTTGGTCATCGCATCGGTGATTTTCAACTGATCCAAGGCAAGCTGGCAGACATGTACACTGCGTATTCCGCCACAGCCGCCCATATCTACACCGTCGCTGCCGCTTGCGATCGCGGTCACGTATCCCGCAAAGACTGCGCAGCGGTCATCCTTGCGGCAGCCGAACGCGCCACTCAGGCGGCGCTCGACACGATCCAGATCCTCGGCGGTAACGGCTACATCAACGATTATCCCGCGGGTCGGCTGCTGCGTGACGCGAAATTATACGAAATCGGTGCCGGCACCTCAGAAATCCGCCGCTTATTAATCGGCAGAGAACTGATCAGGCACGGGATTTAGGATAGAGGATAGAGGGTGGGGGCTGAGGGCGAGGTTCTGGAATCTGAAGCGTTATTTAATCCTGAAAAACAAGCTGCGCTTGGTTTTCAGGAGAATAAGGAGGGTAACGACGTTTGTATTGGGGGAAGGGTTAGGGCGTGTTTAGCACCCCTAAACGCGGTACTCCCTTCCCCCAAGCCCCTAACCCCAGGATCTCCTGCGCTTTCGGCTTAGCGCCGTGCAGGGTCGAGGGCTTCGGGCGGCGCTCTGGAATGAGAGCATGAAAAATAGCCCTTTCCTGCATCTTCAAGTAACATGAGTATATAACCCCTACCCCAATAAACAATCACCCAAAGGGGCGCGCCCGGAAAACCAGCACTGTGGTTTTTTCGAGGTGCCCATTTATTAAACCGCTTTTGCTTAATAGCTTGTGTCTGGCATTGAACTTTTGCGCTGCGCGATGAATGCCTGCAAGTGCTCGTCGATGGATTCGTCCAGCGGCGGCGCTTGGTATTCGGCGAGCATGCGCTTCCAGTAGACATTGGCCCGTTGGGTGGCGTCCAACTGGCCTTCCGCCGCCCATTGTTCAAAGCTGTTATTATCGGCCATCTGCGAGCGACAAAATGCGGTTTTGTAGTTTCTGTGGGTGTGTGCGCAATTAAGAAAATGCTTGCCAGGGCCGACTTCAAATAGTGCATCCAGCGCCAAACCCTCAGGCGACAGGTCGATACCTGCCATATAGCGTTCCATCATCATTGCCTGATCACTATCGAGGATAAATTTTTCATAACCCATGGTGAGCCCGCCTTCCAGCCAGCCAGCAACATGGAGCATGAAATTGACCCCACACAACATGGCGTGTTGCAGGGTATTGGCGGCCTCATAAGCGGCTTGAGCATCAGAGATCTTGGAAGCGCATAAGCCACCGCCACTGCGAAAAGGAACGCCTAAGCGCCGCGCCAAGGCGCCGATAACCGATAGCACCAACTGCGGTTCCGGCGTACCAAACGTCGGGGCACCCGATTGCATCGACATCGAGCTGGCGAATGTGCCAAACACCACCGGCGAACCCGGGCGTATTAATTGCGTCAACGCAATTCCAGATAGCGCTTCCGCATACAACTGCGAGCAAGTCGCAGCGGATGTAACTGGCGACATCGCACCGGCAATGCAAAACGGGGATATCACACACGCCTGATTGGCAGCGGCATATACTTTCAGCGCGCCCAGCATCGTGGCATCCCACACCAGTGGTGAATTAGCATTGATCAGGCTAGTGATAACGGTATTTTGATCAACAAACGGCGCGCCAAACAGAATGCGGGCCATAGCGACCGTATCAGTTGCGCGCTCCGCGGCGGTGACCGACCCCATGAAGGGTTTGTCGGAATAGCGGATGTGACTGTACACCATATCCAGATGGCGCTTATTGACGGGTAAATCGGTCGGTTCGCACAGTGTGCCGCCGCTGTGGTGCAGCGCTGGGGTCATGTAGGTCAGCTTCACAAAATTGCGAAAATCCTCGATCATCGCATAGCGTCTCCCGCCATCTAGATCGCGCACGAATGGCGAGCCATAAGCCGGCACGAACACCGTATGCAAGCCGCCGATCCGTACGCTGCGTTCAGGGTTACGGGCATGCTGAATATACTCTGACGGCGCGTTCTCGCTCACCAGCTTGTGTGCCAGACCGCGCGGTATACGTACGCGTTCGCCATTGATGTCAGCACCAGCCTCTTGCCACAGCGACAATACTTCTTCATCGCCGCGGAATTCGATGCCGATTTCCTCAAGGATCGTTTCAGCCTGATGCTCGATGATTTCCAACCCTTCGGCGTTCAGCACTTCGTACACCGGTATTTTGCGGGTGATATAAGGCGATGCGGCAACCACCGCGGTGTCAGAAGCGGCTAAGCGCGCCTTGCGACCGCCTTGATTTCGATTGCGTTTACTGCGTGCCATTTGTCTGATAACTCGAAGAAATTGAGAAACGGGAGGGACCCATAGAGCGACTGTCGTCCGCTTCTTGGATGAAAGCCACTACCAGAGAACCTCGAAAAACCTCAACGGGATGAGGGTTTGGGGCAAGGAGCATGATTACCTGTAGCGTAAGCTATTGATTTATAATCATTCCCTCAATAGACAAGCCCTGCAGGGCACCTCGAAAAGCGGGCGAAGCTAGTTTTTCATGACTGCCTTAGCCTCCCCCATTGCGCTGCACGGGGCATTTGCTCAGCAACGCTTTGTGTGGGCGGCGATGCGCAGGCGTAGCGCGTTCAGCCGGATAAAGCCCTCGGCATCGCGTTGATCATAAGCCCCTTCGCTGTTTTCGAAAGTTGCGCTCTTGGGATCGAACAAGCTGTCGTCTGAGCGCCGCCCGACGGTCATTACATTGCCTTTGTAGAGCTTCAAACGCGCCACCCCATTGACCCACTCCTGGGTGTGATCGATTAGCGCTTGCAGCGCACGTCTTTCTGGCGACCACCAATACCCATTATAGATCAGTGAAGCATAACGCGGCATCAACTCATCCTTCAGATGCGCCGCCTCGCGATCGAGGGTAATCGACTCGATCGCACGATGGGCGTGCAGCAAAATGCTGCCCCCAGGAGTCTCGTAGCAGCCGCGGGATTTCATGCCGATGTAACGGTTCTCGACGATATCAAGGCGACCGATGCCATGCTTAGCGCCGATAGCGTTCAGGGTTGTCAGTACCTGTGCGGGCGTCATGCGCTGACCGTCGACGCAAACCACATCACCGTGCTCGTAGGTCAGCTCTAGGTATTGCGGTGTCGCTTCCGCCTCTTCAAGCGAACGCGTCCAGCGCCACATGCCATCGTCCGGCGGCGTCCACGGATCCTCGAGCTCATTGCCTTCATACGATATGTGCAGCAAATTGGCATCCGTCGAATAAGGTGAGGCGTTTCGTTTGCCGGCATCAATCGGAATCTGATGTTCCCTAGCGTAGTTTAATAAGTGCTCGCGCGAATTGAAATCCCATTCGCGCCATGGTGCAATGATGCGGATATCGGGTGCCAGCGCATAAGCGCTCAGCTCAAAGCGTACCTGATCATTCCCCTTGCCAGTCGCTCCATGGGCGATCGCATCGGCACCAGTTTGGTGCGCGATGGTAACCAAATGTTTGGCGATCAATGGACGTGCGATGGCAGTCCCCAGCAAGTATTCTCCTTCGTAAACGGTATTTGCACGGAACATCGGGAAGACGAAGTCGCGGGCAAATTCTTCCGTGAGGTGCTGAATAAAGATATCGCTTACGCCAAGCGCTTGGGCTTTATCTCGGGCAGGCTCGATTTCTTCTCCCTGACCAATATCGGCGGTGAAAGTCACTACTTCGCAGGCGTAGGTTTGCTGCAACCAGCGCAGAATAATCGACGTATCTAAACCGCCCGAGTAGGCCAACACAACTTTTTTCACTTTGGACATGGCTAATTCCGAGAGCTTTGCTTGGTAAAGGTGGTGTGGATTCGATTAAGGGTACCTCGCAAAACCAGCTTCGCTAGTTTTACGAGGTACCCTGCGGGGCTTGTCTATTGGGGGAAGTATTGTAAATCAACGGCTTACGTTGCGTGTGATCATGCCCTTTCCTCCAAACCCCCATCCCGTTGATGTTTTTCGAGGTTCCATTAGGTTGATAATCGGGTTTTTGCACGGCGACTGCTCAAGGCTAGGCACTGTACGCCAAGGAAGGGAAAGTTGCAGGCAAAGCCCATCCGATGATGGGGTTGTCCTCTCAAGAGGGACGCTCGATGTTTGCCGCAACTTAGACGCAAAAGCTGTAATCCGACATGCCCTGCCTGCCAGCAACTGATAGCGTTGTTTAGCGCTGGTTAGTCGCTGCTATCCGACTGAGACTGGATTTGATAAGCGAGTTTGAGCCCGGTTTTTGGGCCATAGATGAGCTTGCACACGTGAAACAGAGAGGACTGCAAGTTTTGCCGTTGGTGCTCGCTGTGTTTATTGTCGCTGTTGACTGCGGTGATGGTGCGTCCTTGGGAAGCCAGCGCCGCTTTAATCAATAGCAGTTGTGCAACTCCTACGATACTGGGAGTATCGATAACGATTTCGGTGATCTGACGATCGGCCAGCAAGCGCTCCAAGCGCGGCATGGGATCAACAAATGGGTCGGCGATCTCTCGCGTAACGGTAAACACCGATCGCTGGCATCGGGTGGCCCACTCCGACAGCACCGCCACCTGCGCGTTGATTATCTCGATCTGCTGCGTTCCTTGGACGGCGCGCGTGTAGAGCGCGGTCCTTGCCCCAGAGCGATTCAGTAATACATACCAGCGCCCTGTTGGCGAGCGCTCACTGGGTACCGGCAATATACCGCGCTTCAACATGCGGTAAGCGGTGAGCCTAGATATGCCTTGCAAGCGCGCCCAATCAGAAAGACGCACCCGCCTTAGCTCACTGCTCATATAATCGCGGATATTACTGGTGGGATACATGTAGTTGAATTAGAATGGGTAAATGCAGCTTTTATTGGTCTGGGAAGGGACAACGAGGGGCGTATTCATAGCGGTCATCGCCTTTGAGCGTTGAGTGCGCGAGGCACGCCAAAGGATAACTCGGCTGCTGCCCGCTTGCATATGACACGGGCATCAACCTCCAATCGCTTCAAAGACAACCATGGCGCAACAGATTATCGCACAATGATGCCATCGGCTCGTTATCATTCGTGATCGAACAGGGCATCGCTTGAAACCCCTTCACTCTCAAGAATCTGGCGCAGTTTCACCAGCGCTCTGATTTGAATCTGACGCACCCGTTCGCGCGTGATCGAAAGCTCGTTGCTTATTGTTTTCAGGGTATCTGGGTTACCACGCAGACCGAAACGCCGCTCCACTATGGAGCGCTGCTTGTCAGTGAGTTGAGATAACCATTCATTCAGTTGCTGCTGGATTTCGCTGCTCTGTATGATGTCAGCGGGATCAATGTCGTTTTTATCCGCAATCGAATACCACACTGAATTTTCGTTGGCGGCACTCGAATCATCGATAGTGATGGCGGCGTTGAGCCGCATTTGACGTCTGATCACTTCGGCTGGCTTACCTAACCGATTGGCAATATCTTCGATCTGCGGCTCACGACCGATTTCCAATGACAACTGGCGCGCAGTACGCAGGTAAGTATTGAGCTCTTTGATGATGTGGATCGGCAAGCGTACCATCCGGCTTTGTTTCATCAAGGCGCGATCGATGGTTTCCCGTATCCACCAAGTGGCATAGGTGGAAAAACGATAACCGAGGCTCGGATCGAACTTGCTGACAGCGCGGATCAAGCCCAGATTACCCTCCTCGATCAGGTCCAGCAGTGACAGACCGCGGTTGATATAGCGCTTGGATATCTTCACCACTAAGCGCAGATTACTTTCGATCATCTTTTGGCGCGCTTTGCTGTCCCCTTGCTGTACCCGTTGCCCCAACTCAACTTCCTCTGCAGCAGTCAGCAACGGCGAATAGCTGATCTCGCGCAGATATATCTGTATCGCATCGAACTCGTTCTTGCCAGTGTAGTTGTCAGGATCCTCCCCTTGACTGTCTTTATCGGCACCATCATCATCAATCAGAGGTTTCTTGTTCACCTTCATGCTCTCATCCTGAGGCGCGGTGCCATAATCAGCAGCAGCTTCAGGGTCACTCTGGGTTTTCTGGAGGAAGTGCTGCTGGAATCCATTTTAGTTGCCATCGGTATCACGCCAATTGATGATGCTATGTAACGGCTGTCTTGCTGACCTCAAAAAAAGGCTTAACCCTCGCCCCGCTGACACCATGTAATACCATTCAATACTGCGAAAGCATAGGAATCTACCCTGCCGGGCTTGTCTATTGGGGTAAGGATCATAAATCATTGGCTTACGTTACAGGTCAAGCATGCTCCTTTCCCCAACTCTCGATCCCAGTGAGGTTTTTTCGAGGCTTCCTTTAGATAAGAATAATACGTTTTCTCGCAATTGCTGAAATTTATTCTGCGACATAAGTTTGGGGCTGTGGCAGAACAGCATCGCCAAGGTCGTAATCTGCAGCAAATGTCTCGCTGGTCTCACTGCCGCTTGGGGGTCAGCCCAGCTTTCCGATCATACCCGATCTTGGTGATAGGGATCGCAATATCTCTGCCAAGGCGAATGGGCTGTGCTGTACAAGCAACTGTATTGTACGCTAAGCAGCGCTGAGCGCCGAATTGTTTCCACTTGAGCACTGACTAAAGTGGTGCCGAAGCAAGCTGTTGTGATCTATTATGGGGGCACCTTGAAAACCAGCTTCGCTTGCTTTTCGAGGTGTCATGGGGGCTTGTTCTATTGAGGGAAGGATTATAAATCAACGGCTTACGTTACAGGTGCGAAGGGCCTTTCCCCCGCCCATCTCGTTGAGATTTTTCGAGATTTCCTACTATGTGAACTAGGTTGCCTAACAACGCCAAATTTGATCGCTGCAATGGCGTCCGCGTCGTTGTAACATAACAGGTGCAGAGCGCACAATCCGACTCCAACACCTACTCAGAGGTTGCTATGGCTGCAGCAGAACTACAATCAGAGAAAATACGTACGCAAGAAGGCTTTATCGCCGCTCTCGACCAAAGCGGTGGCAGCACTCCCAAAGCACTTCTTCTGTACGGCCTTGATCTATCCACGTTAAATGATGATATGCAGCGTATGTTCACCATGGTGCATGCGATGCGTACGCGAATCATCACCAACCCGGCATTCAATGGTGCCCGTATCCTCGGAAGCATCCTGTTTGAGGATACGATGAATCGCTCCATTGAGGGCATTGCGTCAGCCGAATACCTGTGGCGGAATAAAAACATAGTCCCTTTTTTGAAAGTGGATAAAGGGCTGGCGGCGGAAGCAAACGGCGTACAACTGATGAAGCCGAACGCCGGTTTGGAGACTTTGTTGGCACGTGGTAAAGAAAAAGGGATTTTCGGCACTAAGATGCGATCGGTGATCAAACAAGCCAATGCCGACGGCATTAAAACTATCGTTGACCAGCAGTTTGCCCTAGGGCGACAGATCCTGCAACATGCCCTGACGCCTATCATTGAACCTGAAATTGATATCCATTGTCCACATAAAGGGGCTGCTGAGGAACTGCTGAAAAAGGAGTTATCAATCGCCTTGGAGCAACTCGACGATAAGCAGCAGGTGATGTTTAAACTCACCTTGCCGGAACGCAGTAATCACTACCGTGACTTCGTTCATCATCCGAACGTACTCAAGCTGCTTGCCCTATCTGGCGGCTACAGCCGCGAAGCGGCGAATGCCCGTCTTGCCGCCAACTCCGGCATGGTCGCCAGTTTTTCCAGAGCATTGACCGAGGGACTGCAGCATAGTCAATCCGATCAGGCCTTCAGTCAACAGATTGAGCAATCGGTGCAATCCATATTCGATGCCTCGGTAGCCTGAGTATGCGCTCTGAGGCGTTTGACAAGCAGCATCCCGCTCCGGATGATTGCGGCTGCACGCCGCGGTCGTTTTGCTGACGATGGCTGATCCACGCCCGACGGGTGCTGACAGACCGCAGTCGCTGGGCGAACTGCTGGCAGTACATCAGCAGCGGTTGGTTTCGCAGGCGCAGGTGCTGATGTCGGTCGAGCACCGACTGCTGCCGCAATTAGACGGCGAACTGCGTTCTCACTTGCGGGTCGCACGTTGTGATGCCGAGGCTTTGGTATTGCTTGTTGCTAATGTCGCTTTGGCCACCAAGGTGCGCTTTATGGCTGACGAGATCCTCGGCCTCCTAGCACCGATGACGGATGTGCCGTACCCCGAGCAAGTCAAAGTTCGGCTGGCCCAGGTATCAGTCGCTTTGACGACCACAGCCGGCGCGCCAAAGCTCTGCGGTGCGTTTGGCGCGCCGGCACGTAAGGCACTCAACGCCACCGCCGAGGCATTGGATAACCCCCGACTTTGTGCTGTCTTACGCCGCATTGCGGCGCGCAAATGAAGCCCTATGAAGTGCCTTGAAAAACACCGCAAGGCGATCTTCGTGGCGCTCACTGATCGTGCTTCATTAGGAAAAGAGGGTATATATCAAACGGTTATACGCTGTATTGGGTTTAGCCTCGCACGCAACACGGCGATCTCCAATGGCTGTTTGAAGGTGCCATACAGGCGGATGGACAGTGCCTGCCATGGTTTCTGTAGCGGTGCCACAGCAGCGCCGCTGATGCCCCCAGTCGGCGTTGCCAGATTCTTGAGAGGAACCACCCGGCGTGCTCCAACAGCCACTCCGTCTGGATTGTGTCTGCTCTGCGGATTGGCATTGAACGGGGCGTATTGAAGCGTTTTTGGATCGCCATGAACAACCACTCTTTTCTTTCGTTCGTCAGTGACGTTTTGCACGACAATAAGGCAACCGCTATCAGCGTATTCGATGTTCATGCGCTGCTTGGCATCACCGATTATATGGTTATCGCCAGCGCACGCTCAAACCGCCAGGCGACCGCTATCGCTGAGCATTTGATCGAGCAAGCGAAGCACTATGGTCAGCCGCCGCTCGGCACCGAAGGACTGGCTAGGGGCGAATGGGTGCTGATCGATCTGGTGGATATTGTAGTGCATATCATGATCCCTGAAATACGGGATATGTATAACTTGGAAGCGCTCTTCAGCCATCCAACCGCATGAAGCGACGGAATGCCGCAGTTACCCGTCAGCCACTCTCGATCCTTCGGTGCCGAGCGGTGCACAAGGCCCTCTTATCGCGCCGCGGCAGTCGGGCACTCAGGCACTTAGGGCGACAGTTGCCGTAGCGCGATAGCGGTTGTGATGTAGATGCGGTGGCGGTGTCCCGTTGAGCACTCCCGCGTTGCGACCGCTTGGGGATTTCGTATTCCTGACGGCCCTGCAATACATGATCGCCACCGCATGGTGTTCCGATATAAAAAAATTAAGATCCATAAATAGTCGGCGGATGAGACAAACTGGTTGCACTTACAACGTGGATCCAAGTTCCGTTATAAATTGACGTGTGGCGTTTATAATGCCCCAAACAGGATCAATTGGACTTTTTGCGAGAAAGTCATGTTTTATGCTGCCGTCCTCTTGTTGTGATGCGCTCTTGAGGTGCGCCGGTTAATGAACTTATCCGTTTCGCGGTTGTACCAAAAGCTGATTCTTGATTACCCATGGCTAACCTTGGCGGTGCTGCTTTCAGGTGCTGTTTTCTTTGCTTGGCAAGCGCGCTATTTCCAGATTGACGCATCGGCTGATTCGTTGTTACTGGAGGATAGCGAGGATCTGCACCGTTACTGGCTGTCAACGGAGCGTTATGGCGAAAGCGAAATTCTTGCGATCACCGTTACCCCACACGAAGATTTGTTTTCGCGACCGATGCTGCAGCATCTCCAGAGCCTGCGCGACACCCTGAAAAACATTGAAAGTGTCGCCAGCGTGATGTCTATCCTCGATGTACCGCTACTTGAAAACGTTGACCAGACGAGCTTATCCACGATTGCTAAAAGCTCCCGTACACTTGAAGATGCCGGCACTGATCTGGCAAGAGCCAAAAAGGAGTTGCGCAACAGCCCGTTATTCAAAGAGTTGCTGATAAGTCCAGATGCCAAAACGACCGCGTTGCTGTTGACGATGAAGGGGGATGATGATTTTCTGTCGCTGCGCCATAAACGCAATCGATTGCTGATTGAGCGCCGCCTCAGAGGGCTTAGCCCTGACCAAGCCAATCACCTGCAGCATGTAAAAGGGCAGTATGCAACGTATGCGGAGCACCTCAGGGAGCAACGTCAGGACGATATTGAGCGGATCCGTGGAGTGATAGCGGGATTCAATGATTTAGGGACCTTGCATCTCGGCGGGGTGCCGATGATCGCCAATGACATGGTTCGTTTTGTGCGAAGCGATCTGGTGGTATTTGGCGTTGGGGTGTTTGTCTTTCTGGTCGCTATTTTACTGATCCTATTCCGCTCCTTGCACTGGGTGCTGTTGCCCTTGTTGAGCTGTTGCTACGCTGGCGTGGTGATGATCGGAATCCTCGGTCTGGTGGGCTGGAAGGTCACCGTAATATCGTCAAACTTTCTGGCGCTGATGCTGATTATTACGATTTCGATGAATATTCATTTGATGATGCGCTACCGTCAATTGCGCACCGAGATGGTAGCAAAGACGCATCGTGCGCTGGTGTTCAAAACCCTGCAACGGATGTTTTGGCCGTGTATCTATACCACGTTGACCTCGATAATCGGCTTTAGCTCCCTAGCATTCAGCGGCATCAAGCCAGTGGTTGATTTTGGCTGGATGATGAGCCTTGGGTTGTTGGTCACCTTCATCACCTCGTTCACCCTGTTTCCCGCCAGTTTACTGCTGCTGCAACCGCACGCTGCCGCGCCGCGCCGCGCCGCATCGATACTCGGAGTCGATGCCTTATTGGCGCGCATCACCCTTGGCTACGGCAAAGCAATTATTACTGTTGTCGCTTTTGTTACCGTGATCGCTGCCTTTGGTATCGGACGGCTCAATGTAGAAAACAGCTTTGTCAGTTATTTCTCTGAGGACACCGAGTTGTTTCGCGGCCTGACTCTGATTGATAATCAGTTAGGCGGTACGACAACCTTGGATATATTGCTTAATCTGGAAGCAGAAGAGGTTAATGAGGAGTTTGATCTGTTGGAAGATGAGGATTTGGAATATACCGAAGATTTTGAGGAGAAGGAGGCTTATTGGTTTACCGACTACAGAATTAAACGGATCAGCGAGGTGCATGATTTCCTTGATGCGATCCCAGAGGTTGGCAAGGTGCTATCGCTGGTGTCGCTGCTGCGGGCGGGCGAGGTGCTCAACGGCGGGCACCCATTCGATAGTCTGCAACGCGGGCTGATATACCGTTTTCTGCCAGTTGATATCAAACAGCGGTTGTTATCCCCATATGTCAACATCGCCCATAATCAAGCGCGTATTTCATTGCGCATTCGTGATTCGGATCCGAAACTGAAGCGTAACGAGTTAATCGAGCGTATTGAGACTGGGCTGCGCGGTAAGCTCAACCTCAGCGATGGTGATTTTGAAATCAGCGGCTTGCTGGTGCTCTACAACAATATGCTGCAAAGCCTTTATCAGTCGCAGATAAAGACCCTCGGAGCAACACTTGTCGGCATCGCGCTGATGTTGCTGATGCTGTTTCGCTCGCTGCGTCTTGCGGTTATCGCGATTATGCCGAACATACTGGCGGCGGTAGTGATCCTCGGTTTCATGGGTATCGTGGGGATCTCGCTTGATTTTATGACGATTACAGTCGCCGCGATTGCCATCGGAATCTCAGTCGATAATGCGATTCACTATATCTATCGCTTTCGTGAAGAGTTTGACAGCAACCATATCTATGCCCACACGGTACGCATTTGCCACGGCACTGTTGGCAGAGCCATGCTCTACACTTCGGCTACGGTTATTGTCGGCTTTTCAGTATTAATGCTGTCTAATTTTAATCCAACGATCTACTTCGGCGTCCTCATTGGTTTGGCGATGCTGGTCGCGCTGCTCGGCTCACTCTCCCTGCTGCCGCTGCTGATTGTTATGACTAAACCCTTTAATCAGCGGTTACAACGACCAACAGTACGCCGCATTCAGTGAGGCGGATAGCGCTGTCTGCGGTCCTAAAGCGCTGCAACCATAAACTGCGCACCAACCAAGATAGTCAATCTTTGGGATGGAAGCCCGCCGGCAGGTTGTGCCGGTGGTTATCGGAAAAGATATATGCTTCTAAGTGTTTTTCGATCTGCTTCAGATTCGCTGGATCGGCGGTCGTGAGTTGGTTTTCGTTAATAAACATTTGCAGCCATTGCAGCAACTGCGACCAACCTTCCGCGGATACATGGTGGTAAATATTCTGCCCCAGTTCCCCCGGCATGGGTGCCTCATCTAGCCCCTCCGCTTCACGTTTCAGAATCGTGCAATAGACGGTACGCTGCATCGCTCTGCCTCCCCGCTGCGGCTGCATTGCTTTAAAACGGTTTGACCACCGCCAATACCACGATGGCGATTAAAATCAGTGCTGGTATTTCGTTGAAAACACGGTAAAAACGCTGGCTGTGATGGTTCTTGTGATGGGCAAACGCCCGCATCAGCCGACCACACATTAGGTGAAAGACAATCAAACCGGCAACCAGCGCCAGCTTAGCCGGCAACCAGAGCCCTGTCCAACTGCCAGCGATCCACAACCATGCGCCGAAAAACAGCGCCCCCACCATGCCGATACCCATGATCGCAAATAAGCGCTTCTCCATCACTTGAAAGCGCAGGTCGCTGATGCTGTCGTCAACCACGGTGTGATAAACAAACAAACGTGGCAGATACAGCAGGCCGGCATACCATGCCACAACGAATACGATATGAAACGCTTTGATCCAGAGAATCAGCATCGCCTCTTGAGCCTTCGGGTTACGGGATGGGTTGGATCGTCAATGAGAAACGAAACAAGCCCTATCCCGTAACCAAACACCGTTATCCAAGCCGCCGACTGCGCAATGACGGTATCATTTGAGCCAGCCGATGGTGATAGTGGCGAGCGCTTGGTGATCATAACCCGTTGGCGGCTGTGAAGGGCAAGGTTTTGATGCGCTGGCAGAACCATCAATTCACTTGGATGCGCTTCGGCAATACCTGCTGCTTCGGGATCACGACTTGCAACACGCCGTTATGGCAATCTGCGGTTATATCATCGCTGACCACCCGCGTCTGCGGCACATTCACGCGGCGCAGAAAATCGCCTTGACGGCGTTCAAGATACCGTGTCCCGTTGTCGCTTTCGCTGACGTTATGCGTGCGCCGCCCCTTGATGGTCAATACCCCGCTCTCCAAAGTGATTTCAATATCCTTCGCTTCAACCCCAGGCACGTCGAGCTGCAGAACATAACGTTGGGCTTCCTCGTGTATATCGATGGGTGGTGCCCAGGCTTTGCAGCGCAAAGCGGCACTGGTTTGTTCATACCCGTCAAGCGGGCTGAATAAGTGATTCAGAACACTTTGTTGGGTGTGCAGACGGATCACCGGCCAATTCTGATAGGCAATACGATTCATTGATTTTCTCCTTTATTTGTGGTACTTGGGGCGCTGCCCCGATGTTAGCTTATATGGGTTCAATGAATCAGAATTCAAGGGAGTGGATAAATTCTGCGATCTTGGAGCACGATGAAAGAACCACTGCATCAAGAGAAGGTGTGGCATATTGCAGGTAGTGCCGTCATCTGGCTCTGAGGGATACGGGCGATGAAACAACAAACCTGCGATCTGGCGCGGAGCTTGTTTGCCACGCTTGAAACCGATCATCATTAAGGGAACCTCGAAATATCTTGAAAGAGGTGGGGGTTTAGGGGAACGGGCGACATCCAGTGCTGATTATAACCATTTGATTTATAATCCTTCCCTCAATAAGACACGCCTTTATCTGGTATCGCGCCCAGCGGTCAGGGGCGTTTTCGCGTACAAACACGACTATTCGGCTATTATAAGAGGCTGCTGGGTGCTGGTGCCCCGCAGCTATAAGGCCTCAAAATCTGCTATCGAGAGGAAGCAACTAATGGAACGCACGGTATATGTGAACGGAGCGTTTGTCTCCGAAGGGAAAGCGTGTATATCGGTATTTGATCGCGGTTTTTTATTTGCCGATGGAGTCTATGAAGTATCGTCGGTGGTGCGCGGGAAACTGATTGACAACGCGGCCCATCTGGCACGTTTGGAGTACTCAATGAGCGAGCTTGAGTTGGCATCACCAATCCCCGTCAGCGACATCCCAGCGATCCAGCAAGAACTGATTTCACGTAATGCAGTGCAAGAAGGCATCCTGTACTTGCAAGTTACGCGGGGCGTTGCCGATCGGGATTTTGCTTACCCGCAAGAGGCGCAGCCAAGCCTTATCATGTTCACCCAAGCAAAACGGCTGTTGGACAACCCCGTTACCCAGCGCGGTCTGCGAGTGATCACGACAGACGATATACGGTGGGGGCGGCGCAACCTAAAAACCATCGCTTTGTTGGCTGCCAGCATGGCGAAACAAGAAGCACTGCAGGCCGGTGCCGATGATGCATGGCTGATCGAGGACGGTTACATCACCGAGGGTTCATCCAACAATGCCTACATCATCGATAACCGCGGAACGATCATTACGCGCCATTTGAGCAATGCCATTTTACCCGGTATTACACGTGCTGCGGTGTTGCGTCTGGCGGCTGAGCGCAAGCTGTCGATCGAGGAACGGGCGTTCACCGTGCTTGAAGCTTTGCAGGCCGCCGAGGCGTTTAGCACCAGTGCCTCCAGCTTTGTAATGCCCGTCGTCAGCATCGATGGGCACGCCATTGGTGATGGCAAGCCCGGGGTGCTGACGAGGCAACTTTATCAATGCTATTTGGAAATGGTGCTGACCGAGGCCGCGGCTTGAACAGCACTGCGCGCCATCCCGAAGCGTGCGCCAGCAATCAGCACCAAGATGTGGGCAGCGTGCCATTGGGGGGGATTTTTCACCCCCAATGCAATCGCTGTGTAGAGGGGTAGATTGCATGGCAGAGCAAAGTTACCGCGCACTGGCACCTTGGGCGGAGGGTTGTCGGAGCTATCTGGAACTCTGCAAACCGCAGGTGGTGGTGTTGTTGGTGTTCACCGCTTTCGTCGGCATGTTCCTGTCTCCCGCTGCGTTCGCTTCGGCGACAAAAGTGGTGTTCGGCTTGCTTGGCATTGGTCTTGCTGCCGCTGCTGGAGCCGCATTCAACCACGCCATTGACCGCGACGCTGATGAAATCATGGCGCGTACCCGTGGCAGGCCGCTGCCGTCCGGCAAGCTGCCGCGCCGCGCCGCGGTGTATTTCGCCTGTGGCTTATGCGGCTTGTCAATGCTGTTGTTGGTCGTGTTTGTCAACACCCTGACGGCCATTTTGACGATCACCTCAATGGTTGGCTACGCGGTGATCTACAGCGTGCTGCTGAAACCGGCGACACCACAGAATATCGTGATTGGCGGTGCCGCTGGGGCGATGCCGCCAGTGCTCGGCTGGACTGCGGTTAGCGGCACCTTGGATGCGCATGCACTGTTGTTGTTCCTGATTATTTTTGCGTGGACGCCACCGCATTTCTGGGCCCTGGCGATCCACCGGCGACACGATTATGCCCGCGCCAGCATTCCAATGCTGCCGAATACCCACGGCGTGGCGTTCACTCGCGTACAGATCATGCTGTACACTATTTTGTTGTTCATCAGCAGTCTGCTGCCGTTTGTTACGCAGCTGAGCGGCTGGTTATACTTTGGCGGTGCCATCGTGCTCGGTTTGGTGTTTATCTTCCACGCCGGTAATATCTGGCGCAATCCATCAAGCAGTTGGTCGGTGCGCACGTTTCGTTATTCGATCCACTATCTGTTCCTGTTGTTTTTACTGCTGATGGTTGATCATTATTTGCTGATCAACGCGTGGTTGTGAGATCGCCGCAGCGGTTTTAAAACACCGTGCCTAGCGCGGCTTTTCGTCGCTTTTTGCATGGTGCCTTGGGTTGCCCCTCGCGGACGGCGAGCGCTGAGGGGGTTGAGCGTGTTCCTTGAGGTCATTGATGGTAGCTGATTTTGCCTTACTTCGGGAGATCAACTCGCCCCTCGACGTGCGCCGCTTAGCGGCGCACGAATTGCCGCAACTGGTCAGTGAGCTGCGGCGCTTTGTGATCGATAGCGTGTCCCAGTCGGGGGGGCATTTTGCGGCGGGTCTTGGGGTCGTCGAATTAGCGACGGCGCTGCATTATCTCTACGACACCCCAGAGGATCGGATTGTCTGGGACGTTGGTCACCAGTGTTATCCGCACAAGATCCTAACGGCTCGGCGCGACCGCATCCAGAGCATACGCCAATGGGACGGGCTATCACCGTTCCCTAAACGCAGCGAGAGCGTCTACGATACGTTCGGCGTCGGCCATGCCGGCACTGCATTGAGTGCCGCTACCGGCATGGCCGAGGCGGTGCGCTTGCTGTCGGATAAGCGGCGCGTGGTGGCGGTGGTCGGCGACGGTGGTCTGACCTGCGGCATGACGTTCGAGGCGCTGAACCATGCGGGCGGGCTGAAAACGCCGCTGCTAATGATCCTGAATGACAACGAGATGTCGATATCGCCGAGTGTTGGGGCTTTAGCGCAACGTCTGGCGCGCATTCTGTCGGGGCGCATGTATGCTTCAGCGAAAGCCGGTAGCAAGAGAATCCTCGATCATATTCCGCCGATGCGGGAGTTAGCGCGGCGCGCCGAAGAGCACATGAAGGGGTTGCTGATCCCGAGCTCCCTGTTTGAGGAGTTTGGTTTCAACTACGTCGGCCCGATCGATGGCCATGACCTGACGGGGCTGCTGCAAACGATACGTAACATGCAGCAGCTCGCAGGGCCGCAGTTGTTGCATATCATTACGCGCAAAGGGAAGGGATACCCGCCGGCTGAGGATGATCCGGTCAAATACCACGGCGTCAGTGTCCCGTTCACGCCACACCGCGGGATGCCAGCGGCGGCGGGGAAGGGGGATCCCGCAAAGCCCAATACCCCACCTACCTACTCGCAGGTGTTCGGCGACTGGTTATGCGACTTAGCGGCGCAAGACAGGCGCCTTGTCGGTATCACGCCGGCGATGCGCGAGGGTTCAAAAATGGAGCGTTTTGCAACGCTTTACCCGGAGCGCTATTTCGATGTTGCGATTGCCGAGCAACACAGCGTAACGCTGGCCGCTGGACTTGCCTGCGAGGGACTCAAGCCGGTGCTTGCGATCTATTCGACTTTTTTGCAACGTGCGTATGATCAACTGATCCACGATGTGGTATTGCAGCAGTTGGCGGTGGTGTTTGCTGTCGACCGGGCGGGGTTGGTCGGTGGCGACGGGCCGACCCACAATGGTGCCTATGATGTATCGTTCTTGCGCTGTTTGAGCGGGATCGTGATCGCCACCCCCAGCGACGAAAACGAAACACGACAAATGCTGTATAGCGCTTACCAGCTCGATCGCCCGTGCGTTGTACGCTACCCGCGGGGCACTGGCCCGGGGGCAAGTGTCGTGGCGCAAATGAGCGCTATTCCAGTGGGGCGCGGGATCGTGCGACGCAAGGGTCACGGCATTGCGTTTATGAACTTCGGCCCCTTGCTGCATGAGCTGATGCCGATCGCCGAAGGGTTGGATGCGACAGTGGCCGATATGCGTTATGTGAAACCGCTGGATGAAGAATTGGTGCTGGCTTTGGCAGCCGAGCACAGTTTGCTGGTAACGCTTGAAGAGAACAGCATCATCGGTGGTGCCGGCGCAGCGGTGCTGGAATGCCTAGCAGCACACAACATCCAACGGCGCGTCTGCGTGCATGGCATCCCGGATCGGCTGATCAATCATGGCAGCCGCAGCGATATGCTGCGCGATGCCGGCCTTGACCGCGCTGGGATCGCCGCCGCAGTGCAGCGGTTTATTAGTAACCATCTCAAGCCGTCAAGCGACTGATCTGATTCCATTGCTCAGAAGGTCTTTGGGCAGGGCTCTGGGATGGCTTCGGGCAAGGCTCTGGGATCTTTAATATTTTTAATCCTCAAAATGCCGAGCTATGCTCGGTATTTTGAGGAGTCTAAGGAGGGTAACGACGTTTGTATTGGGGGAAGCCTGCTATTGGCAATGCGCCGATGTATCGGAGAAGAAGAACCCTCCAGCGGTAATTTCATGGTGCCGCTGAGCGGTCTATGCCGGTCAGCGAACGATGCGCCGTTAGGCGCTCCTTATTAAAGATTAAAAACACAGGCGTGTTTAACCCACCTAAACGCGGTACGCCCTTCCCCCAAACCCCTAACCCCAGGATCTCCTGCGCCCTCGCCTCGACGCCGTGCAGGGCCGAGGGTGGGTGAACGCTCTGGGGATGTAGAGGCCGGGTTTTGACCAAAGCATATATTGGGTTGATGCAGCCGGTATCAGCAAGTGGGCTGGCACGCTCACAATCAGCGCCCACGATTGAAGGTCACTGTGCCGCCGCCAAATCCTGTCCAATACAAAAGCATGAGCGCTCGGCGGCACTGCGGGGCTATGAAAAGCCATGCTACGCTAACGCTCACCTGTCGGCTTGGCAGGCTAGGATGTCGTTAGTGCTTTTGTGTTGTTCACTGGCAAACAACGGGATAACAATTGCTCCCGAGGAGGGTGTAGTAAAATTACTGATAAAGGTATTAGGGGTAGGGCTGGTTTTGCTTGGCATGGCGGGTTGTGCATGCACAAAAAATCCGATGACAGCACTTCAGCATATTTGTGCACTTACCAAGACAGCAGCACCGACTCCGGTGGCGATGGCTCTGGCGAAGGGAGTGGGGGCTATTGAAGCGCCTATGGGGGCTTACGAAATTGATTATAGTAACGCCCCCTAACCTCCATCCCATTTCAGGGTTTTCGATGTGTTCAACAGAAACAACAAAAAAACAGCACGGCTTGAGCCTAGGTGTTCTGTATCGAGTTCCCTCCAGCCTACGGCCTTCGCCAGACGCGGCTAACGCCGCGCCGCTCATGCCGGCGTTAGCTGTCAAAAGAAATAATCAGATGGATGCGGAAAACTGGCATACTTTATTTAACCCTCAAAAGTTCCTGTCAAGAGTTAATCTTGATGAGTTAATTGGGCGCAATAAGAATAAAATTCATGATGAAAATAAAACACATGGCGAGAGGCATCAATAGGACAACTTGTTTTGGATGTATGTGATGAAGAAAGTTTTCTTCAGTGTACTGTGGGGGTTGGCCACTTGGTGCGTCCTTACGTTTCTTGTGGGCGGTATTTGGAGCATGACACAAGGTGCTATTTACGCAAGCACTGGGGCTCTGTCCAGTAATGTCGACTATCTCATTTTTCTGCCTCCTTCACTCCTACTGGCAACCGTACTTGTATATAAGGGCAAAACCCAACTCATCAAGAAATCACTCATTTCTATTTTGTTAGCACAGATACTCTGGTTTGTCTTGAGTATTTTAACGGTTCTTGCCTTGATAATGAGCGGTATTTCATACGAGATGGGCCGAAGCTTTCTTTATGTATTCAACTCTATTTTGTTAGGAATCATGATCGTATGTTCGGGGTATTTCGTATTTGTCATCCATCCACGACTGAAGAAAACAAATGACAGATATCTGGATACTGTCGCATCACTGATTTTTCTATTGTTTCTGTTGCTGTTTCTTGGCTGGTGGTGGAAGGAGGATTTTGTTGCCTATAAAGAAATATTAAAATGGCTTTTAAATACTGCAGTTGTATTCATAGTTTTAAGTATTTTTATTATGAATATAGTACATGGAGCTACTCTCAATAATTGGATTAAACTTCCTATTTTCATAATATTATCTATGCCTTCAGCTTTCTTCATAATATGGATTAATTATAATCCTAGTTTTTATTTTTTTTTCTGGATAATTACAAACTATGGTCATTTAAAATATATGGAAGAAAAAAAATTCATCCTTAAATCAAGCATCGTTATAAATAAACAATTATTTTGGATATCCACTAATTTATATATAACACTTACTTGTGGGTTAGCTCTATTTTTTGGAACCGAATTATTATATGGATATGAAACAATTTTATTGTTATTTTCTAAATTTTCCATGCCTAATCAATTTCCGCTAAATTTACTTATGGCTTGGGTATTATTTTATATCTTTTTAATCACTCACGTTATGCATCAACATCCTTATAGTAGAGGATCATCTGAGTGTTTTTACATTATTTCGAGTTTATCAATCTTATCGGCCTCTATAAGTTACTGGGGTTTGCTGATTTATTATTATACTCAAGTGACTTGGTATTGGCCATTTGTGCTTTTTATAGGTGGTCGTATTTTAGGTAATTTAATTTTAAGAACATTTTTGAATATCTGTAACGCCTTGCAAGGAATAATCCTTAAAGATGATGACAAAGTTTTATCTATCGGTTTGATAGTATTAATTGTATTGTCTTTTATTGGATGGCCAGCATCAGCGTTATGGGTTTATAGCATAATTTCCAGTCTCAAAATATAGCTATTCCGTGCCGGCACATTGTGTACCCGTCTGTAGCCATCCTCTATTCTTAGCATATTCTCCGACTCCAAGAAAGAGGATTCGGTTTTCTGCGTAGAAAGAGATGTTAAAAATCAGCGAAAAACCACGATCAAGATCAATGTCGAAGTCGGGAAGGAAATATTGGCTAGAATCGATATGCCTGAACATAAAGCTCCCATTAAAGAACTTGATCGTGGAAGACTTCTTTTTTAGGTGACTTTTGAGGGAGGACACGGATACTTGGATCCAGTAATATTTCAGCAAGACATCATCAATGATATCTGATTACACAGAGCATGTCAGTGAAGCGCACCGGAAGAAATTCGGTCAATTTTTTACTCATCCTTCTGTGGCGCGATTTATGGTTCGCTGGGTAAGCTCATCTGGTATTGGTCACGTCTTTGACCCTGCGTTCGGTCTAGGTGCGTTTTACGCTCAGACTCCTGATAGCTACAAAAATTCGTTCGCCGCGATGGAATTAGATCCAGAAATAATAAGATTCTGGCGAAAGTCGTCTGGAGATCAAAAGGTGGATATTAACCAAGGAGATTATCTTCATACTTGGGGTATTAAAAATAAAAACATTGTCTGCAATCCCCCTTACATGCGGTTCCAGAAATTTCTCAATCGAGATGCTGTGCTCCAAGAGTTCCAAGAGCATCTTGGAGTAAAATTATCGGGATATACAAATACAGCTTCGGCATTCCTAATTAAGTCGTTAAGTGAATTGGAGCAAGGAGGGCGCTTGGCCTACATTATGCCGCTAGAGTTTCTTAATACAGGGTATGGAACACAAGTTAAGAAACAACTTCTGGAGAAAAAGCATTTATTTGGGATTATCAGTTTTGATTGTGAAAAGGAGATATTTCCGGATGCAACGACATCTGTTGGAATCATTTTGTTTGATAGATCAAAGAAGCACTCGTCTGTAAATTTCTACTCGTTCGACAATTTGGAAATCCTTGATAGATTCAGCGATGCTGATCCTATTTCTGAGGTTAGCCAGAATAACATCGATCCAACAAAAAAGTGGCTTCCTTTTTTTCAGAATAATGATTTTGAAGTAGATTCTAGTATTACGATGCCACTTAAATTCTATGGGCGTTTTAGCCGTGGCATTGCTACAGGGGCGAATGAATTCTTCTCATTGAATCGAACGAAGATTTCGATGCTGAATCTGGATGAAGAAAGAGATTGCGTGCCTTGCATTACACGTAGTTCTCAGATAAAAGGAGCATTCTTTGAATCAGATGACTTCGATCTCCTCAAGAATCAGGACCGTCCCGTCTTCCTTTTCTCAGTCAACGGCAAGCTTTCAAGAAAAGCGGAGTCATACATCAGGGATGGAGAGTCAAAAAGATACCATCGGCGCTTCCTCACTAAAAATAGAAGCCCATGGTATAAGACTGAGGCACGAGAATCTTCTCCTCTTCTCTTAGGTGTATTTTCTCGAGGTGGTTATAAAATAATTCGGAATAGAAGCGGCGCTCTAAATTTAACTTGTTATCACGGATTTCAGCCAAACTTGTTCGGAGCCAATTATCAAGAACACCTATTTTTATACCTATCATCAAACGTTGGTAGGGATATTGTTGCTCTCGCTTCTCGTAAATATGGTGATGCGCTTGATAAATTTGAACCAAATGATATTAATGATGCGCTAGTTCCGACAACTGAGTTTTTTAATACTATTCCTCAAGATCGAATCCAAGAAGCTCTCTTGGAATTTAGAGAGACCAACGTAATTCCTCTGTGGCTTGAAAAAACTTTTCAACAAATAAAAATTCCCAACAAGGCGCTGGGAGAAATGGAGACGGGCAGATGACTGGCGGGATACCCCAAGAGAGCATCTCAAAAAGTTAGCGAAGCTGGTTTTGACCGTGCTGGGATCGTCGCCTCAGTGCAGCGTTTTATTAGTAACCATCTCAAGCCGTCAAGCGATTGATCTGATCCCATTGCTCAGAAAGTCTTAGGGCGAGGGCTCTGGGATCTTTTAATATTTTAATCCGCAAACAGCCAAGCATAGCTTGTGCTGTTGAGGAGAATAAGGAGGGTAACGACGTTTGTATTGGGGGAAGCCTGCTATTGGCAATGCGCCGATGTATCGGAGAAGAAGAACCCTCCAGCGGTAATTTCATGGTGCCGCTGACCGGTCTATGCCGGTCAGCGAACGATGCGCCGTTAGGCGCTCCTTATTAAAGATTAAAAACACAGGCGTGTTTAGCACCTCTAAACGCGGTACTCTCTTCCCCCAAACCCCTAACCCCAGGATCTCCTGCGGCCTCGCCTCGACGCCGTGCAGGACCGAGGGTGGGTGAACGCTCTGGCAGTGGAGGGGGCAGGGCTCTGAATGGGAGCAATGCCCCTTCCAGCAGTTATTTCGGTGCCACTAACCGGCGTCAGGATTCCGCTGCCAACTCAGGCAATCGGTCAGGATAATTGAGGGTTATCAGGCGTACTGTATCGGCATATTTCTCGGCAAGTGCCAACTTCTTGTAGCTTTTAGCGAGGACGATAAGCGCATCCGGGATCGCCCTTGTACGCTGGTAGTTTTTTAGGACGAACTGAGCGCGATTGACAGCGGCGATATACGCCCCTCGCTCATGATAGAAATTGGCGACGTTCAACTCGTGCCCGGCGATGATATTGCGCAGTACGCGCATGCGGCTACGCGCATGTTCAGCATAGCGGCTCTCGGGAAATTGATTGACCAGCACCGAGAATGCGCGAAATGCGGCCAGCACCGAGGTATTATCGCGCGCTGAGCGATCGGTGGCGAATAATTTATGGAGGAACCCCTGATTCCCTTTATCGTTGACTAAACCTTTAAGATAGTAGGCATAATCAACGTTTTTATGGCGCGGATACAGTTTGATGAAGCGATTGATAGCAATGATCGCCTTTGCCGGCTTATCAAACTTATAATAGGCATAGGCGACATCCAGCATCCCCTGCTGTGCGAGAGTGCCAATGGGGTAGCGGGTATTCAGCTTACTATAATAATCAATGGCTTTCTCGTAGTCGCCGAACTCCAGCAAATCCTTGGCGCTGTCATACAATTGCTGTGCCGACCAGCCTTTGGTAGGGTCACGGCGATCCCAAGAAGCACAACCTCCCAGAAACAGCGCCAACAACAGCAGCAGTAGCAAGTGCTGTGACCAAAGCCGCAAGGGGTTGCCTAACCGCATATCCCGGTGCAACGACTGCACTATTCCTTGGGCTTTGCCGCAGTATAAGCAGCTTGTTGCGCCGCGGTGGCGCTGGTCTGATAGTGCTGCTTCCAGTCGGCATAGGGCATGTCGTAGATAATCTCGCGCGCATCCTCGTAGCCCATTGACACCCCTCGTGATGAGGCCTCGGCGCGATACCATTTCGCTAGGCAATTGCGGCAAAAACCGGCTAGGTTCATCAGATCAATGTTTTGTACGCTAGGGTGTTCGCGCAAATGCCCTACCAGGCGGCGAAACGCGGCGGCTTCGATCGCGGTGCGTGTAGTTTCGTTCATACGTGACTCCATAATGTATGACAGTGGTTTTCCAGTAGGGCACCTTGGAAAACTAGCTTCGCTGGCTTTCCAAGGTGCCCTATATACTTACTGCTAGGTCAGCGGCGGTGCTGATCAAATGTGGATCGCCCTCCCATCGACCGCCAAAGCCGCTTCGTGCAGCGCCTCGCTCAAAGTCGGATGCGCATGAATGGTGCGCGCCAAGTCCTCGCTGCTGGCATGAAAAGTCATTGCAGTTACCGCTTCGGCAACCAATTCGGATGCTTGGTTGCCGAATATATGCACCCCGAGGATGCGGTCGGTTTTTGCGCAGGCAACGATTTTGACCAACCCTTCGGCGTCACCGGCGCTCAGCGCTCGCCCTACTGCCCGGTAAGGGAAACTACCCGTGCGTACCTCAACTCCGGCTTGCTTTGCGCTATGCTCGGTATCGCCGACCCAAGCAATTTCAGGATGGGTGTAGATCACCCACGGAATCAGGTGGTGATCAAGCTGCGGCTGCTGACCGGCAATGCGTTCGGCGACGGCGATCCCCTCTTCGGATGCCTTATGTGCCAGCATCGGGCCGCGCACCGCATCGCCAATCGCCCATATATTGGCGGCGCTGGTGCGGCAGGAGTCATCGACCTCAATGCGACCGCGATCATCCACCGCGACGCCGGCGCGTTGTGGTTGTAGTCCAGTGGTCAAAGCGTACCTGCCAGCCGCAACGATGAGGCGATCAACCGTAAGCTGCCGTTGCTCATTCCCCTGCTGATAATCAACCTGCACGCCTGTATCGCTCAGCCGGGTACTACTGACCCTGCTACCGAGGTGGATCTTAAGGCCTTGCTTACGCAGCGACTGCAGGGCTGTGGCGGCGATCTTTTGATCCGCCGTAGGGAGAAAATCGGGCAACGCCTCAAGTAGAGTCACCTCAGCACCGAGACGACACCAGACGCTGCCGAGTTCAAGGCCAATCACCCCAGCGCCAATCACCGCCAAACGCTGCGGTATGCTATCAAATGCTAGCGCTCCAACATTATCGACGATGCGCTCGCCGTCAACCGCGGCCACTGGAATTTGTACCGCCGCTGAGCCAGTAGCGACAATGATGTGCGTCGCGGATAACTGCTGAACAGACCCGTCGGCAGCGCTTACCTCGACTTTGCTATCGCCAAGGAGCGCCGCGCTGCCGGCAAACGCACGCACCTTGTTTTTACGCAGCAGCCCAGCGATGCCCTCGGTCAATGCCGCTACAATTTTGTTTTTACGCCCCATCATCTTGCCAAGATCGATACGTGCATCGCTAACCAGCACGCCATGAGCCGGCAGTGAGTGGGTCAAACTGTAGTAATGATATGACGAATCGAGCAATGCCTTGGAAGGAATGCAGCCGACGTTCAGACACGTACCACCGAGTGTCTGCGCACCATCGGCGCTGACCCGGGAATCAATGCAAGCGGTATTCATACCCAGTTGCGCGCATCGAATGGCAGCCACATACCCGCCAGGGCCGGCACCGATCACAACCACGTCAAAATGTTCCATAACACTCCTTCCTTATCGCTGAATAAAACCCAGTTCAAACCCTTGATTGTCTGCCAATATGACGCCTTATGGTGCCCTCTAAGGCAAAGCGTAGCAAATTGTACCATACCGCCGGCTGTGCCGAGAGCATGACTGGAGCACGTTTGGCAGTGCTCCAGCACGTTCAATTGCGCAGTGGTTTGCCGCTGGTCAGCAGATGGACAATCCGATCGCGCGTCTTGGGTTGGCGGACCAGCGACATCAGCGCTGCTTGTTCCAAGGCGTAGATCTGATCTTCGGCAACCATCGCCGTCACATCGGCATCGCCGCCACTCAACACGGTACTCAATTCACTGGCGATCGCGGCGTCATAGGCGCTTGCCTTGCCGACCAGCTGCTGCGTATGGATGAGCATATCAAGTGCTGCCTGCCCCGCTCGGCCCGGCAGCAGCCAGCTGCGTTGTGGCGGCACACGATAACCGGCGCACAACGCGATCGCCTTTGCTTTCGCGTCCGCAAGAACGCGATCGCGGTTCATCGTGATCCCATAATCGCCGCCAAACAACCCCAGCTCTGCGGCATGCAACGCTGAAGTTGACATCGTCGCGGTGGCGATGGTGGTAAATGCTTTCAATACCGCTGGCATTGGCCCGGCGCTTTCGCCAACGCGATCAACGCAGGTAGCGAGCAGCGACGCGCAACCGCCCCAGGCAGGGATCAAGCCGACGCCCAATTCCACCAGACCGCAGTAGGTCTCGGCGTGTGCCTGAACCGCATCGCAATGCAATAACAACTCACAACCGCCGCCTAACGCGATCCCAGACGGTGCCCCGACAACCGGGAACGGCGCATAACGCAACGCTTTATACGTCGCCTGCCCTTTTGCAACAGTGGTTTTAATGTGCTCCCATTGTGCGCCATCAACAGCCGCCAGCAGGTTTTTCAGATCCGCTCCAGCGGAAAATTGCTCACTGTCGTTATAGATCACCAAAGCACGCTGTTGACGACGCACGCAGTCGATCCCATGCCATATAAAATCCAGCACTGCGTGGTCGATGACGTTCATCTTGCGATGGATCTCGAGAACCGCAACGCCATCGCCAGCATCCCACAGACTGGCTGCGGCAGTGGTCGCGATCGGCGACGTACGCCGTTTCACATCAGCAAGACGCAAGATCCCGGGGGGGCTTTGCAGATCACGGTAGCGTCCGTTTGCAGCCAAGCATTGCGGCTGCTGGTTGCTCACTCGATAGTAGCCGCTAAGGCGCCGCGCCAAGGCGAGGCTCGCTGGCACCGCCAGATCGCGTTCCTGACAGCGGGCGCTTAGCCAATCGCCTCCCAGCCTATCGATCATCTCAAACGGCCCGTATTTCCAGTTGTAGCCTAAGCGCATCGCCTGATCGATAGCGGCAATATCATCGGCAATGGTCTCGCCAATTGAAGCGGCGTAATGCAGCGTCGCTGTTAGCACCTCAGTGGCATAGCGACCACCGCGATCATCGCAGCCGACCAACGCCTCCATCCCGCCATGGGTCGCCGCAGCGAGACTGGCCAACTGCGGCGGCGACAGGGCGCGGTATTCCCCGCTGGGCAGATCAATGGCTTGTTTTACGCGCTTGCCATCCACAACCTGCAAGCGATAAAACCCGCCCTTCCCTTTACGTCCGCTATAGCCGTTGGCGATCATGCGCTCAAGCAGTGGTGGCAGCTCGCAGTAGCGGTGCAGTGCATCGCCCGCTGGCAAAGCCTGTCGCATGCTGTCGATCACCCGCGGGACGAGATCGATGCCAACTAGGTCGAGCAAGCCAAACACGCCGCTGCGCGGGATCCCGAGCGGTGCTCCCATGATGGCATCGGCTTCCTCAACGCGAAGCCCCATCTTGAGCGCGGTAAGTAGCGCGCACTGCATCCAGAACACGCCAATGCGGTTGCCGATAAACCCGGGCGTATCCTTACAGCGCACGATGCTCTTGCCGAGCCGCCGATCGCCGCAGTCAATCACCGCGGCCAGCGCGTGGCGCTCGGTCAAATCGAGCGCCACCAACTCCAGCAGGCGCATATAGCGCGGCGGGTTGAAAAAATGGCTGATCAGGAAATGTGAGCAAAAACCGCTGCTCATCCCTTCAGTCAGGGTTTTTAGCGGGATCGTTGAGGTGTTAGACGAGACGATCGTAGCGTGCCCGCGGAGGGCATCAATGCGGCGATAGAGGGCGCGCTTGACCGCTGTCTGTTCAACCACCGCTTCAATGATCCAATCGACATCGGCGATGCGCGGAAGATCGTGCTCAATGCTGCCGGTGGTGATGCGCTTTGCCGCATCACGCGTCATGAACGGCGCTGGATGCTGTTGCTGCATGCGCGCAACGGCAGCGCGCGCTAGGCTGTCAGCGTGTCCTCCGCTGTCGCCGCTGGCCACATCCAACAGCAGCACCGACAAGCCGGCATTCGCGGCTTGGGCGGCGATGCCACTGCCCATCACCCCAGCACCCAGCACCGCGATGCGCTCTATGCCCATCCCTTACAGCGCCTCCAGCACCGTGGCGATCCCTTGTCCGCCGCCGATGCACTGCGTCGCCACCGCATAGTGCCGCTTCTCGCGCTGCAGCAACGCCGCGGCCTTGCCGCTGATGCGTGCGCCGGTTGCCCCCAAGGGGTGGCCGATAGCGATTGCTCCGCCATCGACGTTAACCTGCTCGGCGTCAAGGCCAAGCTCCTGCATACAGGCCAGCGCCTGCACCGCAAACGCTTCGTTAAGCTCAACTAGGTCGATCTGCGACACCTTAAGCGCCGCGCGTTGCAGCGCTTTGATGGTTGCGGCGACCGGGCCGATGCCCATGATCGACGGGTCGCAACCCGCCACCGCACTCGCGCGAACGCGCGCCAACGGCGTAAGACCCTTGCGCTCGGCATAACCCTCGCTGCATACCAGCAACGCCGCGGCACCATCTGTCAACGGCGAAGAAGTGCCGGCGGTGACGCTGCCCGAGGCATCAAACGCGGGCTTTAAGCCCGCCAGAGCCGCCGCATCGGTGCTCGGGCGCAGGCATTCGTCGTGCGTTACTTGGCTGCCGTCGCTGCGTTTGACCGCCACGATCTCATCCTGCAAGTGCCCCGCGGTCTGCGCCGCCGCTGCCCGCTGCTGGCTGGTGACAGCAAACGCTTCTTGCTGCTTGCGGTCAATGCGGTATTTCCTAGCCAGGTTCTCTGCCGTCTCCCCCATGCTCATATAGATCGCCGGGTACGAGGCATACAGCGACGGGTTGGGCAGCGGATTGTAGCCACCCATCGGCACCCGCGTCATCGACTCAACACCGGCGCAGATGAACGCCTCGCCAGAGCCCATGGCGATCGCACCAGCCGCCATGTGCAGTGCCTGCATAGATGAACCGCAGAAGCGATTGACAGTGGTCGCGGCGACGCTTAGCGGCAATTGCCCCAGGCAACCGATAATGCGCGCCACATTAAACCCCTGCTCGGCTTCGGGAAACGCGCAGCCGACGATCACGTCCTCCACATCGTGCGGATCGATCCCTGAGCGCTTGACCAACGCACGGATCAGTTGCCCCGCGGCTTCATCCGCACGCACGTGCACCAACCCGCCTTTATGTGCCGGCGTGAACGCCGTGCGTAAATAATTAACAATAACCGCTTGCGCCATCTGTTTTACCTTATCTCCAATGGGGATCTCGAAAAACCTTGAATGGGATGGGATGGGATGGGATGGAATGGGATGGGGTTGGGAAAGGGGCGCCCTCATCTGTAACGTAGGCCGTTGATTTATAACCCTGCCTCCAATAGACAAGCTTTGCGCGCGGAAACGAGATCAAAACCTTGTGCCACCGATTACTCCGGCGTGCCAGAAGAGATATAAGCGGTTTTCACCGTCGTATAGAATTCCGCAGCATAGGCACCTTGCTCCCGCGATCCATACGAGCTGTCGCCGCGACCGCCAAAAGGCACGTGGTAATCGGTCCCCGCAGTGGGCAAATTGATCATCACGCAGCCAGTGCGCGCATGGCGACGGAAATGCGTTGCGTGCGCCAGAGAGCGCGTGACAATGCCGGATGTGAGGCCGAAATCGGTGTCATTGACGACGTGTAAGGCCTCGTCGTAGCTGTTGACCTTGATCACCGTGGCCAGCGGGGCGAACATCTCCTCGCGGTTGATACGCATGGCGTTGTGGGTGTTCAAAAACACCCCCGGGGTCATGAAATAACCATCGGTGTCGCACGTCAGGCGCTCGCCGCCGCAGGCCAGATCGGCACCTTCGGATTTGCCCAGCGCCACATAGGCGAGGTTCTCGTCAAGTTGCTGCTGGCTGACCACCGGGCCAATCTGGGTACCCTTAGCCAGCGCATGACCGACCTGCAGTGCCTGTGCCCCGGCAATCAGCTTATCGACAAACGCATCGTGGATTGCTGCATCGACCACCAACCGTGACGACGCGGTACATTTCTGACCAGTGCCGCCAAACGCGCCGCCAAGTGCCACAGTCACCGCCAGATCAAGATCCGCATCCCCCATTACCACCAGCGGGTTTTTGCTGCCCATCTCCATCTGCATCTTGGTCAGATTGCCGATCGCCGCCGCTGCAATGCGTTTTCCGACGGGCACTGAACCGGTGAAGGAAATGGCATCCAGTTTGGCGCTTTCCACTAGAGTTTGCCCGACGGCGTCACCGCGTCCCATCACCAGATTGAAGAGGCCTTGCGGGATATCCTGACGCGAGATGATCTCAGTCAGCGCCACTGCCGAGGCGGGCGTGAGATTGGCCGGCTTCCAGATCACGGCGTTGCCAAAGGCCAAGGCCGGGGCAATTTTCCAGCTTGCCGTCGCTGTGGGGAAATTCCACGGTGAGATCACCGCTACCACCCCCACTGGCTCACGCCGCACCTCCACCTCGATGCCGTCACGTACCGAATCGGCGGTGTCGCCGATCTGACGCAGCACTTCAGCGGCATAATAGCTGAAGAACTGCCCGGCGCGATAGACCTCGCCCTTGCCTTCGACCAGCGGTTTGCCCTCTTCGCGCGATAAAAGCCTGCCCAACTCTTCCGCTCGCGCCATCATTTCGGTGCCAATGGCGTTCAGCACCTTTTGTTTGCGCTCAAGACCATAAGCGACCCATTTGAGCTGTGCCTGGCACGCCGCTGAAAGCGCCTGCTCCACCTGCGCCGCAGTCGCTTGGGCATAGCAGCCGATTACATCCGAGGGATCCGACGGGTTGCGATTTTCAATAACGCCACTGCCTGCTACCCAGTTGCCAGCAATATAGTTGTGATGGGTCGAGGTCATATTCAAAGATCCTTATTTTGATCCGCAAACAGCACAAGCTGCGCTTGGCAGTTGCGGAGGGTTTGTAGAAAAGACGTTTATATTGGGGAAGGGTGAATAATGCGGCGCTGGTGTTCTGGAGGAGAAGACCCTCCAGCCGTTATTTCATGGAGCCGCAGGCGTTCCTGTTTTAAAATTAAAAACGATCTGCAATAAAAAAAGCTGTAGGGCACCTCGAAAAGCCAGCTTACGCGCAGTTTTCCGAGGTGCCCATAAGAATCCCTTCCCGCCGTAGGAGCGGTCGTTACTCGATGAGCATGTAACGCACGATCCCATAGATGTACAGCAGCGAAAACACGATGTTGATATATTTGAGCTGACGCTCAGTATGCAGCCACGCGCAATAGACCCAGATCAAGCAAAAAGGCAGGCTTACAAACATTGACAACGGATACCAATCCTGCACTATGGTAATGGTGCTGCTGATGCCTAATACGAGAGCTAGCCATTTTAATTCCTGTTCATAACTGGCAAGGTTTTTTCTGAAGATCTTTTTCTGTTGTGGGGCAGGCATTTTATCATCCAAGTTGCACCTCCACGCCTTGCTGTGCCGCACTGCTCCCCGCTTCCCTCTGGGAGAGAAGGAGAGGGGAGATGGCCGAGGGTGAGGGAGAAGGTTTTGTGCACCCCGTAAGTTGCTGCTGTGGGCAGTGTCTCTGGCATCTTTTAATATTTTAATCCGCAACAGTCAAGCACTCTGGCATGGCTTCGGGCGAGGCTCTGGAAAAGCCGCCCTGAAAAATCACTCCCCCCTTGAGGGGGAGTCGGCAAATCAAGGCAAAGCCCGCAGATTAGCCGGTGGGGGGGCTTCGGGCAAGGACTCTGGGATCTTTTAATATTTTTAATCCTGAGATGCTAGGCAACGCCTAGCATCTCAGGAGAATAAGGAGGGTAAAGCCGTTTGTATTGGGGGAAGGGTTAGGGCGTGTTTAACCCACCTAAACGCGGTACTCCCTTCCCCCAAGCCCCTAACCCCAGTACCGCCTGCGCTTTCGGCTTAGCGTCGTGCAGGGCCGAGGGCTTCGGGCGAGGCTCTGGCATAGTGGAGGGCAAGGCTCTGGGATCTTTTAATATTTTTAATCCTGAGATGCTAGGCGTTGCCTAGCAATCTCAGGAGAATAAGGAGGGTAAAGACGTTTGTATTGGGGGAAGGGTTAGGGCGTGTTTAGCACCCCTAAACGCGGTACTCCCTTCCCCCAAGCCCCTAACCCCAGTACCGCTTTCGCTTTCGGCTTAGCGCCGTGCAGGGCCGAGGAAGGGTGAAGGCTCTGGCATAGTGGAGGGCAAGGCTCTGGGATCTTTTAATATTTTTAATCCTGAGATGCTAGGCGTTGCCTAGCATCTCAGGAGAATAAGGAGGGTAAAGCCGTTTGTATTGGGGGAAGGGTTAGGGCGTGTTTAACCCACCTAAACGCGGTACTCCCTTCCCCCAAGCCCCTAACCCCAGTACCGCCTGCGCTTTCGGCTTAGCGCCGTGCAGGGCCGAGGGCTTCGGGTAAGGCTCTGGCATGGCTTCGGGCAAGGCTCTGGGAAGCTACTTCAATCGTGCATTTTTGCTAGGTGTGGCAGCGTTGCTCGAATAGTTGCAGTCAGTTCCTCGCTCGCTTCAAAGTGTCGCTCTTTGTCCTCTGGTACCCAGCAAATAGTCAGGTGGTGGTTGGTATCAAAGTGGGTTTTTTGCGCATCAAACTTACTCTTCTCGCAGGTGTAAATGACTGCCTTACCCAGTCCCTCAGCGTACCCAGCTTCCCAGTAGGCACCTAGGTTATCGTGCGTCAGATCGGCGATCACAAAGTCTGAGGTTTGAATCGCTACCCTCAGCTTGTTGTCAATCAGCCCTGCTTTTTTATCATCATCGAGCTTGAAAAGCTCAAAACCAGCACGCGCCACCGCTGGTTTGAATACCTCCTCAACGATGGGGTCTAGCTGGGGATCGCCGAATTTCATCGCCACGAAGGCTTTGCGGTATTCCTGCACGCCGCGCTTCAACTCTTCGTAGCGTTCCCAGCCCTTGGGCGATAAGTGCATAATATGCAGAAGACCTCTATTTGGGGGACGGATAATTAATCCGCTATTTTCCAGATGCTCGGTAATGAACTGAAACCCAGCTTCATTTTTACTGCCTATGATCGCCCCATGGGTGACATCGGTAGCAATTATCTCTTCACCGAATCCAGTGTTTTCGGCGATCCAGCGAATCATAAAATCAGCCTGCTCTTTTACACTAGGCAGTGGCTGTTTTAGCACTGCTTCTGCCCATTCGAGAGCGATCTCTGGGTAGGGGCGGCGGCGATCCGACCGCTGTGCTCGACGCACAGCATGACTCAGCTTCGTAAGAGCCTCTGGTTTTCTAAAGGGGCTACTTGGATTGTCCCTAATGTAGTCTTCGTAAAAATCATTACACGACGTGAAATCACCACAGCGTGGACAATTAAAATCCCATTGGTATTTATAATGGTTATATTCGGCTTTTATGTCAGGTGAACCACAAAGCGGGCAATCGGGCATGAGACTATGCTCTGGCATAGTGGCGGGCAAGGGGGTAGCCTCCTCCTGCGGGAGCAGGTCAGCCGCCTTTCAGTGGTGGCATGACTAGCACCCGATCGCCGGCGTGCAGGATGCGAGTTGGGTGATCGGCTTGTTTGACGACGGTGTCGTTGACCGACACCACCAAGCCATGCTGCCACGGCATGTTGAGCGAAGCCAACAGCCCGCGCACCGTCTGCTGCGCTTGGGTTTGCACTACGGCGGTATCACCGGCAGCGTTTGGCGGCAGGTATTCGTCCAGAATACCGATGGCGGTGAGCTGGATGTCGATCAGCGCCATCACGTCAGTGCCAGCGTCACAGCCCAAGCCGTGCTAAGGTCTCGCTGGTCGGTACTCCGTCGGTGCTCCAGCCGCGCAATTGGTAATACTCCGGCAGCATCACGTCGAGTTGGCATACCTTACCCGCAGCGACACCGCTGGGCGCAGGCTCCTGCAATACCCGCTGCGGCAGGGTATCGTCGGCGCTGGTGAAGCCGGCTAAGAGGTTGAATTGACGTTCCAGGTTCCAGATGCGCTCGCCGCAGGTGAGGACGCGCTGCTCACTCCAGTCGCCACCACAGGCGGCCGCCAGTTGCGCGCAATAGTCCGCTATGCCCCAAGCCGAGGAGGTGAACAGGCATAAGCCGGTGGAATCGATAACGGCGACAAAATCCTGGCTGTTCTTTATCGGCGACGCTTTCCCTTGGCCGGTTTGATCTTCCAGATCCTGCTCAAAGCTATCGTGCTTCAAATGGCAGGCACCGCGATTGGAGGTCGCATAGCCAAGCCCCATCCCCTGTAAACCGCGCGCATCGTAACCGGCGATCTCCTGCCCTTTGATCGTGATCGACAGCTCAGGATGCCCGTACTTTTCACATAAGCGCTTCGATCCGAGCGCCAGAACTTGGCCGAAGCCTTCGTATTTGCCAGTTTTCTCGGCCATGATCGTCAGCGCCTCGGGGTTGCCGAAGTTCAGCGCCACGCCGTCGGTATCGGCATCGCTGATCACCCCCATCTCATACAACTCCATCGCTGCTGATAAGGTGCCGCCAAACGAGATCGGGTCCATCCCCTGCTCGTTGGTGATAAAGCCGGCAAAGGTGCAGGCATCGATATCATCGACTCCGACCTCAGCGCCCAAGGCAAACGCGGTCTCGTACTCAAGCCCGCCAGAAGCGTGCCAGTATTCCTTGCGGTTGACGATCGTGAAATGATCCTGGCGCACTTTGGCAATCCGCCCGCAGGCAATCGTACAGCCGAAACAGGCTTTGTTGGTGACTAGGTTGCGATGCCCGTCCGCGGCAGTTGCCAGCATTGATTTGGCGTTGATCTTCGACGAACCCTCGAATTGCACCTCGCGCGAATTGCGCGTCGGTAAGCTGCCGTGACGGTGCATCGTGTCGATCATCGCGTTGGTGCCGTACTTGGCAAGCCCTCTGCGGCTCGGGTGCTCCCACAGCTTGGCTTTGGTGTCGCGCATCACTGCCATAAAGCGCTGCGGGTCATTGACCTTGACCCCTTGGCTGCCGCGTAGCGCGATCGCTTTGAGGTGCTTCGAGCCCATCACCGCACCCACCCCCGAGCGCCCGGCAGCGCGGTGCAGATCATTGACGATGCAGGCATAACGCACCCCTTTCTCGCCGGCAATCCCGATCGCCGCGATCTTCAGGCTGGGGTCACGATGCTGCGTTTTGATGGCGGCATCGGTGTGCCAGACGCTTTTCCCCCATAGTTCATCCGCGGGCCGTAACTGCACCTGCTCATCCTCAATATAGAGATATACCGGTGCTGCCGCCCGACCGTGCAGGATCAGCAGATCAAAGCCCGCGTATTTCATCTCGGCACCAAATTTACCGCCGGAGTTGGAGCACGCAATGGCACCGGTCAACGGGCCTTTGGTGACCACCGCATAACGCCCGCTGGTCGAGGCCATGGTGCCGGTTAATGGCCCCGTGGCGAAGATCAGCACGTTGCCCGGCGACATTGGATCGGTGGTCGGATCCAGATTCTCGTACAGGTATTTGGTCGCCAGCCCGCGCTCGCCGATGTAATCACGCGCCCAATCCATGTTCAGTGGTTCGATCGTGGAAGTCCCTTTCGTCAGATCGACACGCAATATCTTGCCTTGCCATCCCATTCGCTTAGCCCCTCCTCTCCTAGTGTCAATGCGGGTAAACTGTTGCGTTACGGCTTTGGCGTAACTTTGCAACGCTTGCGGTATTTTCTCAGGCTGCCGCATACACAATGGCAGCCGTTGGACAGGCGCTGGCACACTGTGGATCGCCGCCGCAGAGGTCGCATTTGATAACCTTCTGGGTGGCACTGATGTAATTAATGGTGCCGTAAGGGCAGGCGCTGATGCACACCTTGCAGCCAACGCATTTATCTTCAATCACGACTTTAGCACCGGTATCGTTATCAATGGTGATCGCATCCACCGGGCATGCGTGCATGCACCAAGCGGGCTCACACTGGCTGCAAGTGTACGGAAATGAACGCGCTCCGTGTTCAAACTCAAAAACCTTAATGCGCGACTGCGCGGGATTGAAAATCCCAGTCTTCTCGAACGAACACGCCATCTCGCATTGCAAACAACTGGTGCATCTTTCGGGGAAGAACTGCAAGCTTTTATACATGATGACCTCTCTTTGAAGCGATCTTCAGATGGATTGGCTTTTTGCTACTGCACCACCGCGTACAAAACACGGCCGGCACGCAACATTTCGATGGGAACCTCGAAAAACCTCAACGGGAAGGGGGGTTGGGGGAAGGGATATGATCACCTGTAACGTAAGTCATTGATTTATAACCATTTCACCAATAGACAAGCCCCGATTGCCTATTTTCTCTGGGCTGCCAGCTTTTCCTACCAAAGACTCGGCAACATCATCCGCCAACTGTTGCAAAAAACGTTCTCCGAAGCTGTGGCGCTGCGTGCAACAAAATCCTGCTCATCGTGGATGCGTTGATCCAGCGGTCTCACGAACACTGGGGCAGTTAATTCCACGCAATAAAATTTAAGAGACTTAAGAAAACACGGCACTTTGCGCCTTACGCCATGGCGTAAGGTGCAAAGTGCAAGACCCAAGACGGCAGGCTCTGGGTATGAGGCTTGAAAGCGCAGTTTAGCACGGTGTATGAAATCGCAGATTGCTTGATTCTACGTGTGCCAGCCTTACGGCGCAACCACTTTTCATCACGTCGATTCGATATTAAAAGACCGCGGCATCAAGGGGCACCTCGAAAAGCTAGGTTGTTCCGTATCGACAAAAGGGCTTCCATATAATAGCATACGGCTATTAGGGGCTCGTTGGCTTGTCTATTGGTGTAAAATCAATGACTTACGTTACATGCGTGCGTCTCCCTTCCCCCAAATCCCCATCCCGTTGCGGTTTTTCGAGGTGCCCGATGGGTGCATTGCAAAACGTCCGATCAAGCTGAAAGCTCTTAAAAAGCATCCACAAGGGTCAACAACACGCTGTTACGTATCGAAGCTATGAAGGCTGCTATTCGCACCAAGGTTGAACACCCATTCCAGGTCATCAAATGTCAGTTCGGGGTTACCAAAGCACGCTACCGTGACCTGTCCATGGCAAGATGGCCTTGATGCTTTCTCTTGAGGCTGCCGATGGGTAAAAACAGCACAAGCCCTGATGCTAGGAGGGTCAGGCCGCCGCAACGCCGTCGCCCCCCACGGCTTCAGGCTGCGTTACCAAAACTGCAGGCGATCGACTATAAGCGGGATTGCGCCGCGTTAGGGTTACTGTTTATCAGCGTATTGGTATTGTACGCCGCTGCTACCCCGCGCACGGTCATGCTCGAAGATGATGGGTTGCTGATTACGGCAGCAGTATCCGCCGGTGTTGCCCATCCGCCTGGGTATCCGTTGTTCACAATACTGGGGTGGCTCGCTGCCCATATACCGCTGGGCAGTATAGCTTGGCGGGTGCACATGGTCAGCGGAGTCATGGGCGCGATCACTTGTACCTGCATTGCCTGGCTGATACTGCGGCGGGTCGGCAGCCGCCCTGGGGCTTATATTGCTGGTGCCATATTAGGGGTTTCCGAGCATTACTGGTCACAGGCGATCATCGCCGATGTGTACACTACCAACACCGCGTTGCTATTCCTGACCGTAGCGCTGGTTCAGGAATCAGCGGCAAAAAATGATACCCGGCTGTGGATTGTCGCGGCCGTGTTATATGGCTTAGGGTTGGCTAACCACTGGCCGCTATTGATCCTTGGTAGCCCATTGCTGTTGGCTTATATAATCGTAGCTAGGAAGGATATTGGTTTTAAACTTATCTGGCTGCCTTTCCTTAGTATCGGTGTGGCGATGCTGTTCTACGGCTGGATGGCATGGCGCTCTCATCAATCACCTTATATAAATTTCCTAGGTCCGATCCAGTCGCTGGATGAGCTTATCGCTTACGTGCGTCGGGATTTCTATGCAGGGTTGCATTCAAGTCCTAATGCGGATTGGTCGGATAAATGGCTGTACACCCAACATTTCATTACAAAGTTCCTGCTGGAGTTCACCCCTATAGGCGCGATCATCGCTGGGTTTGGCGCAGTCGGCTATTACCACAACTGGCGATTAGGTGCGATCAGCGAAGGGTTGGCACTGATCGGTAGCAGTTTAGCGTTGATCGCGTTGTTGGATATTGATTATGTATCGATCAACATCGGTACATTCCGCCCCTATACCTTGGTTGCTTATTGCATTCTTGCATTATGGATGGGGAGCGGGATCGATCTGTTGTTGCGTAAGACGGGGGATCATCGTCGCTACCTGAGATCGTTGATGTGTATGTTGTTTGCACTCATAATCGCTGCCTTGGGGATGTGGAATAGCCGCACTAATTACGCCCCGCACAATACCTTTGCCGCTGAACAAGCACAGGTGCTGCTGGATCTGGTAGAGAAAAACGCCATCTTGGTCGTAAGCGGAGATACGAATGTATTCCCGGTAGCCTATTTGCACCGGGTAGAGGGCAAACGCCCTGATGTGCGACTACTGGAACTCAAAGGTTTAATCCTCAACGATCGGCTCTTCGATCCGCTGCGGGAGAAAGGGAAGCGCAGTCACGTCTGGCAGGAATTGCTCGCCACCAGCGAGCGCCCGATCTATTTCCTTGCCATTCATAACTTATCGGGTGTCGGGCAAACCCATCTGGGCTTTGTAAAAAAAGTGACTAACTCCCAGGCTAATCAAATTAACCTTGGGGTCAGCCAACGCGCCAAAGACTTTTTCCGTGCCACCCTGCAGATGGAGGTGGCTAATAACCGCTGGATGGCAGCGAAGAAAAACAAAATTATTGAAACTTATGGTGAATACCTAGGGTTAGCGCAACTGATCAACAACCCTTTGATTAATCAACATATAGCGGATGTTTTATCCTTGGCGATGAATAACTATTGGTCTTTGATCAGTATGTCAGGAACGTTATTATCGCTGGGGAAAAGCGAGCAGCATTTAGCGATGGCGGAATCTTGGTTATCCAAGGCAAAACAGTTTCCGGATCCGTTGCGGGGGAAAAAAGACCGCGCCATCGTACCGTACTTGGAGGGGGTGATCGCACAGAAAAAAGGCTTTTTGGGTAAAGCCAAGGCGTTGTTTCATCAGTCAATTGCAATCAATCGCCGGGCCGATAATCAATCTTATAAGGCGCTACAACGGTTATCTGTAGCAAAATAGAAGGATGATTAAAGGGCACTTCGAAAAAAGCCAACGGGATTGGCAGTTTTAGGGGAAGGGGGAGTCGCGCAGCTGTAACGTAAGCCCCATTCTATTATGGATTATACTCATTGCTACTTGAAGATGCAGGAAGGGGGGGGTATAACCAGTCCTTACTACAGCCAGAAGCAATAAACGAAGCGTTCCCAGAGCGCCAAGCTACGCAAAATGCACGGCACCAAGGCAGAACCTGTCACCTCGGTCATCTCCCTGAGGGAGAGAGGAGTTCCCATACACAGTTTGACAATGGGCTCAATCAAGCATCTTGATTGAGCCACCGGTATATAACCCTTTCCCCAATAGGCAAGCCCCGCAGGCACTGCGGTGAACCCGGGCAATAATTCTGATCTATCATAAAACCACTCTGGCTGTGAGGTTTTTGAGGTCTCCAAGCGTTTGATTTATGGCACCTTCCCGGCCATCGATAAAACACGAATCACAGCTCGCAGCACGATAGCGATACGATGCAAAGACGCCCTTTTTATCCCGCCACAGAGCGTAATCAGGAGCCGATCGCGGCGGTATTGCGCGAGTGGTTACCCAAGGAGGCGCGCCAACTGCTTGAAATTGGCAGTGGCAGCGGTCAACATGCGGTGTATTTTAGTGCGCTGTTTCCGCAATTATGGTGGCAAACCAGTGATCTTAAGAGCAATCATAACGGGATCCTTGCGTGGTTGCAGTCAGCGCATTTGGATAATGTACTACCGCCCTTGGAGCTGAATGTCAGCCACCGCCCCTGGCCAGTCAGAGCGATGGACGTGGTTTATGCGTCAAACTGCGCGCACATCATGTCGTGGCTGGAGGTTACCCAACTGCTTGCTGGTGCTGCCGAGTCCCTGTGCAACGCCGGTCAGCTCATTCTCTATGGTCCGTTTCGCTTCCAAACGCTGCCTACCGCGCCCAGCAATACCGCATTCGATATACAGTTGAAGCAGCACAACCCATTGATGGGCGTGCGCGATTTTGAAACTATCGACAGCGAAGCCACGGCGTTGGGTTTCAGGTTCGCTGCAATGCGCCCGATGCCCGCCAACAACTTCATGCTGGCATGGCAGTTAATCCGGCATTCAGACCCGCAGCATGGCGGTTCGGCGGCGGCAAAGTAGCGGTATCCGGTGTTTTGGCGTTATGGGCATCTCGAAAAACCAGATAAGCTAATTTTTCGAGATGCCCTGCGAAGCGTGTTTACTGGGTGAATGATTATAAATCAATGCCTTACGTTACAAGTAATGATGTCCCTTCCCCTACCCTCTCATCCCGTTGAGGCTTTTCGCAGTTCCCTTCTATCTGATCGCTGGTGCTAACCTCACTTTCCCCAAACCCTGATCCCATTTCAGGGTTTTCCGAGGTTCCCTGCGGGCCAACAGCGGCTACCTGAGAAAGAGAGCATGACCGAGTTGCATTACCTGTCGGCGGCGCAGGCGATCGCCGCTTTCACTGCAAAAACCGTATCGCCGGTTGAGCTGATGGAGGCTGTTATCCAGCGCGCCGCATCGACCGAAGAGGCGATCAACGCGCTCACCTTTACGCATTTCGACGAGGCCCTCGCTGCTGCCAAGGCGGCGGAGGCGCGCTACATGAAAGGCGCGCCTGTGGGGGCGCTCGACGGCCTGCCGATAGCGATCAAAGATTCAGGCGATATCGCTGGCAAGCCGAGCTCGCACGGCTCGCTCATCAGCGAAGGTTACATTGCCAACGATACCTCGCCCGTCAATCAGCGCATCCTAGACGCTGGCGGCATTGTCCATGCGCGCAGCGCAACGCCGGAATTTTCCTGTGCTCTCGTTACTTGGTCGAAAAGATGGGGGGTAACGCGCAATCCGTGGAATCCCACATACACCCCCGGCGGCTCTTCGGGCGGTGCCGCGGCGGCCCTCGCATCGGGCGTGGCGACGCTTTGTTCGGGCGGTGATATTGGCGGTTCGATTCGCGTTCCCGCTGCAACCTGTGGGTTGGTTGGTTATAAACCGCCGCATGGTCGCAACCCGGGCGAGCCGCCGTACAGCCTCGATCCCTATTATCAGCCGGGGCCGCTGGCGCGCAGCGTAGGAGATGCGATCCGCCTGCAAAATGTCATGGCTGGCCCTCACCCGCAGGATATTGTCTCACTGCGCCCAAAGCTGACCTTGCCTCATCAATACGCTTCGATAGCCGGATGGAAGATCGCCTATTCTTCCGATCTTGGTTTTTATCAAGTCGATCCCGAAGTGCGCCGTAACACCGCAGTGGCATTGGATGTATTTCGTTCACTGGGAGCTGAGGTTGAGGGCGTCGATCTCGCATGGGAGGCATCAGTGCTCGACCACGGGGTTGCTCACCTCGGCCATATTTTCGGCATCCTGCTGGCATCCCAGCTAAGCGAACATGCAACCCAGATGACCAGTTATGCGCGCCACTTCGCCACTGTTTCCGCGGCCCAGGCGACGCCGCAAAAATACCTCCAATCGCTGTACGCCGAAGGGCGCATGTATGCGGTACTTGCCCCCATCCTTGAACGCTGCCGACTCCTTGTATGCCCAACCACGGCCCTGCCGGCGGTGCGCGCCGATTTCGATCCCACCGCCGAGAAGCTCAGCATTAACGGTCACCCGGTTAATCCGTTCATTGGCTGGGTGATGACCCTGCCGTTCAATATGCTGGGTCGTCTTCCAGTGCTGCAAGTGCCTTCTGGTTACGCCGCTAACGGCGTGCCGACAGGGATCCAGATCGTCGGACGTAGCTATTGCGATGCAGATGTTTTCAGCGCCGGGCTTGCTTATGAAGCCGCCGTTGGCGGTTTTTTCTCCGCCACTAAAAGACCCCTTCTCTAGCCGATCCTGCTGGTTGAGCTGCGGTCAAGCATGCCAGCTAGTCAGCAGATTTCTTGCAGCGGGATAGGGTTGATGCAGACGACTACTGGCAGGCATTGTTGGTGTCGCTTGCGTAGGTGCGTTATCGCGCCGATGAGATGGCTGGGGATAACGAGTAACTCCGCACGGCAGCGGCAACGCACCAGGAAGCCTAAGGGTGCCTCGAAAAACCAAACACAGCAGATTCTTGAGGTAGCCAATCGGCATATCGCTGAAAGGTGGCTTTCACGGCGTAACCCAGCACCCTGACATGTAAATGCCTAGCAAACGGATGTCAACCATGCCAAGTGTTCTGTTCACCATCGCCAAGCGATCGCAAAGTCAGCGCTCATGCGCGGTGCAGCGCTGGTTGGGTGTCGCGCTGCTTGTCATCAGCGTTTGCTCTTCGGCAATGGCGATGGCAATGGCGATGGCAATGGTGATGGCGACGGTGGCGACTGCGGGGCTGCCGCATGAAGTTGCAAAAGTGCTGGAGCACTATCGGCTGCGCCAGGATGGGCTGAGCGTGTATGCCAAGGATGTGGCAAGCCAGAAAGTGGTGTTGGCGCATCAGGCAGAGGCGTTGCGCAATCCAGCATCGGTGATGAAGTTGGTCACCACCTTGGCGGCGCTTGATACCCTGGGGCCGGGTTATCAGTGGCATACCGAAGTATGGGGTGACGGCGCGATCCGCGCTAAGCGGCTGCAAGGGGATCTGTATTTTCGCGGTGGCGGCGATCCGTACCTGCTGCTGGAGGATTTCTGGCTGTTGCTACGGCGTTTACAGCAGCAGTGGGTGAGCGCGATTGATGGGGATATCGTCATCGATCGCGCATACTTTGACCTGCCGCCTGTGGATGCAAGCGCGTTTGATGGGAAACCGTACCGCAACTACAACACGCTGCCAGATGCGCTGTTGCTGAACTTCAAATCCACACGCTTTAGTTTTTATCCGCAGGAAATAGCGGCCACCGTTTCGATCGCGAGCGAACCGCCAGCGAGCGGGCTGACCTTTGACAATCGGCTGAAACTCACCCACGGACGTTGCCGCGGTCAGCAGTTTCGCGTACGACTGCGCGTCAAGCCGCGCGCTGATGGCAGCCAAGTGCGCTTTTCAGGTAACTATCCGCTGGCGTGCGGCAGGTGGTCGATCACCCGCTCGGTGTTGGCACCCAACCCTTATTTTACGGGTGCATTCAATAGCCTGTGGCGCGAGATCGGCGGCACGTTCAGCGGTGCCACACGGGTCGGAGCGCTGCCGCCGAGCGCTGTCAGGCTGCTGCGCTGGCCCTCGGAGGCGCTCAGCGACATCATCCGCCTGATCAATAAATACAGCAATAATGTGATGGCGCGGCAGTTGTTGTTGACCCTTGGCGCTGAGCACGCCGGCGCTCCCGGGACGCTGGTCAAGGGGCGCCAGGCGATCGCTGACTGGCTCGCAGCCCAAGCGCTTCACGCACCGGGACTGTACGTTGACAACGGTGCTGGGTTATCGCGCAAAGCACGCATCAGCGCGAAGGCGCTGACCGATCTGCTGGTCTATGCCTGGCGTCAACCGACGCTGCCGGAGTTTGTCAGTACGCTGCCGTTATCGGCGATCAATGGTACGCTGCGCAAACGCTTTCGCTTAGATGCGCTGCACGGCAAGCTGCACATGAAGACTGGGTCGCTCAAGCATGCCGAAGCGATCGCCGGCTATCTGCACAGCCGCAGCGGTCGCGTACTGGCGGTTGCCATTTTGCACAACAGCAAGCGCTTGGGTACGCGCAGCGCGCAGCGCGTACAAGATGCGCTGCTGGGGTGGTTATACCGCAGCCACTGAAGCGCCTCTGGGGGTGTTGCGCGTTACTGCGCGGCGCGCATCAAACGCATCAAACTGGAGGTATCCTCACGACCGCTACCGCTGCGCTGGAGTCTTACGTAAAACTCGTTGACCATTGCGGTCACCGGTAAGGCAACTCCGATGTGGTGTGCCTGATCGAGGCAGATCTGCAAGTCTTTGCGCATCCAGTCAACCGCAAAACCAAAATCATAGTGATCGCGCAGCATCGTCGCCCCGCGGTTTTCCATTTGCCACGACTGCGCAGCGCCTTTGGAGATCACTTCCAGCACCTGTTCTCCTTCAAGGCCGGCCTGTTCAGCAAAGTAAAGCCCTTCGGTCAGCCCTTGCAGTAAACCGGCAATGCAGATCTGATTGACCATCTTGGTGAGTTGCCCGGCACCGACCGCCCCCATCAACGCAACCGAGCGAGCGTAGGCGTTGATCAGCCCCCGGCAGCGATCAAACACCGCTTGGTGGCCGCCGACCATCACTGTTAACGCAGCGTTTTGCGCGCCGGACTCGCCGCCCGATACCGGCGCATCAAGAAACCAGAACCCTGCCGCCTCGGCACTGGCGCAGAGCGCACGCGCAACGCTCGCCGAGACGGTGGTGTGATCGACGAATACCGCGCCTGGTTTCATGCCGTGGAAGGCACCCTCGGCACCGCTCGTTACGGCGCGCAGATCGTCATCGTTGCCGACACAGGTAAAGACAAAATCACAGCCAACCGCTAATGCTTTTGGGGTCTTGGCGTGCGCGCCGCCAAACTCCGCGAGCCAGCGGTCGGCTTTGCTGGCGGTGCGGTTATATACCACGACATCGTGACCCGCCTTAGCCAAATGGCCGGCGATGTGATAGCCCATCACGCCAAGGCCGATAAAACCGACCCGATACTTGTCAGTAGCCATGCTTTTCTCCATCACTCCTTATCAATGAAAAAAATAATAATGCAACCAGCGCGCCTTTGACATGCCGCTTGCCATGCGCTGTGCTACGGTGCCTCACGCATACTTCAGCCACCGCGCCAGCGTTGTTGTGCCCCGCGTACTGCGCTGCTTCAGTGGCAACGACGCGTCGTTGATCCCGCGGGGGCAGCGGGGTCAGTGGCGAAAGCCATATTCCAAGGTGAAGAATTGAGGGACCAAAGCGCTCAAGGGCTCGCGCAGCTTGTTCAATTCACTCTCAGGGCCATGCACTTCAAGGCGCGTAATGGTGGCAATTTTGAGCGCTTCTTGCAGCAGTTCGCCGACATTCTCCAAATGCGCCAGCAAGCCCTCGGCATCCACATAGCCTTCGCGGCAGTGTGCTACGTCACCGTCAAAGCTGAAACCATAGTACAGGCATTTTTGCTCTTCGCTGGTTTGACTGACGAAACGCTCGCATAATGCCTTAAAAGCGACCAAGTTATCGTTTGAGACCTTAAAATAAGGCACAACTGTACAACACGTATCCTGTGTAGCCATGCTGACTTCCTCCTGGAAAATTGAATAGGGGACGCAAAATGGTTTTTCTGCCGGGAGGCAGTTGGTGCTTCACCGCTTGCCGCTGGCGCTTGCCAACTATCCCCCGGCGTTACATCCATTCGTCAATGATGCGCGCCGATCAGTATAATAGCGCCGACATATCGCAGGTGCCAGCGCCGCTGTGGCACCAGACGCAGCGGCGTTGCTACTCAACTAGGCAGCCTGCATCCATTATCAGCGATCAACCCATTGACGGTCCTTATGGCGACTCAACAAGACCTCGTTAACGCGATCCGTGTACTGAGCATGGACGCGGTGCAGCAGGCGGCATCTGGGCATCCCGGGATGCCGATGGGGATGGCCGACATTGCAGAAGTTGTGTGGCGTGATTTTCTGCGACATAACCCTGAAAACCCACAGTGGCCGAACCGTGACCGCTTCATGCTGTCGAATGGGCACGGCAGTTTGCTGCACTATGTGTTATTGCACCTTTGCGGCTATGCGCTGCCGCTTGCCGAAATCAAGCGCTTTCGCCAGCTCCACTCGCTGACTCCCGGTCACCCTGAGTACGGCGATACTCCAGGGATCGAGACAACCACCGGCCCGTTAGGCCAAGGGATCGCCAATGCGGTCGGGATGGCGATAGCCGAGCGTGTGTTGGCGGCTCAATTCAACCGCGGTGAGCACTGCATTGTTGATCATTGGACCTGGGTATTCGCGGGCGACGGTTGCCTGATGGAAGGCATCTCCCACGAAGCCTGCTCGCTGGCCGGCACCCTCGGACTTGGCAAGCTGATCGTGATCTACGACGACAACGGGATCTCGATCGACGGCGAGGTCAGCGGCTGGTTCAGTGACGATACAGCAGCGCGTTTTAACGCCTATGGCTGGCAGGTCATCGCCGATGTGGAGGGGCATGATCGCGATTCTATTCGCCTCGCCTTGGTATCGGCGCGCGCCGAGCGTTCGCGTCCGACATTGATTGCCTGCAAGACCGTTATTGGTTATGGCGCGCCACACAAGCAAGCCACTGCAGCGGCGCACGGCGCACCACTTGGCAGCGCTGAGGTGGCTGCGGTACGCCAGCGCCTTGGCTGGCCTCATCCTCCTTTTGAGATCCCGCAGGCGATCTACGACGGTTTTGATGCACGTCCCGCCGGACGCCTTTTTGAAGCGCAATGGTTAGCCGATTTTGCTGCTTATAAGGCCGCCCATGCAGAACTCGCGGCAGAGTTCACGCGCCGCATTGAGGGTCGCCTGCCTGAGCAATGGGCAGCCGACTGTGCGCGCCTTACCGCCGCCACCGTAACCAAGGCCGAAGCTATGGCGTCGCGCAAAGCATCGCACAATATGTTGCAGCACTTCGGCACCGCACTGCCGGAGTTGATCGGCGGCTCCGCTGACCTTGCCGGCTCAAATCTGACACTGTGGCGTGGCAGCCGAGCCCTCAGTCGCAGTGACAGCGATGCCAATTACATCTATTTTGGCGTCCGCGAGTTTGCCATGGTGGCGATCACCAGCGGCCTTGCGCTGCATCGCGGGTTTATCCCCTACAGCGCAACGTTTCTCGTGTTTTCCGATTACGCACGCAACGCCATCCGCATGGCGGCGCTGATGAAATTGCGCAGTGTGTTGATCCTGACCCACGATTCCCTTGGTTTGGGCGAAGACGGCCCGACGCATCAGCCGATCGAGCACGCTGCGTCGCTGCGCCTGATCCCCAATCTGTCGCTGTGGCGTCCCTGTGACGCAGTCGAGACGGCAATCGCTTGGCGTTATGCGCTGGAACGCCGGCACGGGCCAACGGCGTTGCTATTGTCACGCCAGGCGTTGCCTCATCAGAGGCGCGATGAAAGCGCCTTGGCGAACATCAAGCACGGTGCTTATGTGCTATGCGATGCCCAGCCAGGACTTGCGTTGCAAGCGATCATTATCGCCACTGGCTCCGAAGTTGCGCTCGCGATGCAGGCGGCAACTGAACTCGCAGCGCGCAACCTTGGCATCCGGGTGGTATCGATGCCGAGCACCGATGCGTTTGCCGCCGCAGACGCCCGCTACCGCGAGACGGTGATCCCGCGTTCGGTGAAAGCGCGAGTCGTGATTGAAGCCGGCGCGACCGCCAGTTGGCACCAATACGCCGGCAGCGACGGAACAGTCATCGGCATCGATACCTTCGGCGTCTCGGCACCCGCTGCGGAAGCCTTCGCCCACTACGGCTTTACGGTGGAGAACGTCGTAAAACAGGTGACAGCGGTGATTGCGCGCTGTAAAAAACCGTTTGTATTGGGGGAAGGGTTAGGGCGTGTTTAGCCCACCTAAACGCGGTACTCCCTTCCCCCAAGCCCCTAACCCCAGGATCTCCTGCGCTTTCGGCTTAGCGCCGTGCATGGCCGAGGGCGGTAGTAACGCTCTGGCATGGTGGAGGGCGAGGGCTCTGGGATCTTTAATATTTTAATCCTGCGATGCTAGGCGTTGCCTAGCATCGCAGGAGAATAAGGAGGGTAACGACGTTTGTATTGGGGGAAGGGTTAGGGCGTGTTTAACCCACCTAAACGCGGTACTCCCTTCCCCCAAGCCCCTAACCCCAGGATCTCCTGCGCTTTCGGCTTAGCGCCGTGCATGGTCGAGGGCGGTAGTAACGCTCTGGCATGGGGGAGGGCGAGGGCTCTGGGATCTTTAATATTTTAATCCTGCGATGCTAGGCGTTGCCTAGCACATCTCAGGAGTCTAAGGAGGGTAACGACGTTTGTATTGGGGGAAGGGTTAGGGCGTGTTTAACTCACCTAAACGTTGTACTCCCTTCCCCCAAGCCCCTAACCCCAGGATCTCCTGCGCTTTCGGCTTAGCGCCGTGCATGGCCGAGGGCGGTAGTAACGCTCTGGAATTTTCTATTTTTAATCCTGAGATGCTAGGCGTTGCCTAGCATCTCAGGAGAATAAGGAGGGTAACGACGTTTGTATTGGGGGAAGGGTTAGGGCGTGTTTAGCCCACCTAAACGCGGTACTCCCTTCCCCCAAGCCCCTAACCCCAGGATCTCCTGCGCTTTCGGCTTAGCGCCGTGCATGGCCGAGGGCGGTAGTAACGCTCTGGAATTTTCTATTTTTAATCCTGAGATGCTAGGCGTTGCCTAGCATCTCAGGAGAATAAGGAGGGTAACGACGTTTGTATTGGGGGAAGGGTTAGGGCGTGTTTAGCCCACCTAAACGCGGTACTCCCTTCCCCCAAGCCCCTAACCCCAGGATCTCCTGCGCCCTCGCCTCGACGCCGTGCAGGGCCGAGGGCGGTAGTAACGCTCTGGAATGGCTTCGGGCGGGGGCTCTGGAATGGCTTCGGGCGAGGGCTCTGGAAAGGCTGCGTTCACAACTTGGGAACGAGAGCATAATAATAGTATTATATGCCTAACACCCGATCCTGCGGCGTCAGCGTTTGCCGCCGCTTATCTGCCCATCACAGGAAAGCTGCCATGTCATTGAAGAAAATTGTTGATAGATCAACGACCACGATGCTTGACGCCATCACCGACCGCAAGTTGTCAGCGAAGGAGATGCAAAAGCTGCGTGCGGTAATTGAAAGCGCGGTTATTCAAGCGGTTGAACAAACCCGCATCGCGCACGAGGAGGCGACGATCGTTTGCTGCGGTCCAGAAGCCGATCTGGCGCACAAGATCGAAACGGAAGCAAAGCAGAAAACCCGAATGCTGATAGCCAATCTGAACGCACTGCGCTGACTCGTGTTGCGCTATGTCACATTGCTGCTGCGCGAACGCCAGCCTCAGTTACAGCGTTGATGAGCGATGTTGTGTGCTTCGAGGAATTGGCGGATCGGTTCGGCGTGGGCACCGATGCCAAGATTCATAAATTGAGGGACCGTACTGTTTTTACCCCTCGGCTGCCCGGGCACTGGCGGATTGAAGCCTAATGGATAATGGCGTACATGGGATTGCAGCCCCCAGACAGTGCCGGCGCAATCGAAGATTGGGCCGCCGCTGTGGCCGAGCATGCTTGGGGTTGAGGTCTCGATGAACAAACCGGCTTCCTTGATGTCGAGTTCTGGTAAAGCAGTGGATAGTACGCGCGTAAAAACCCCATCCAGTGGGAACATTGCCAATGCGGCAATGTTTGGTGGCAGCGCGAGCGTGTTGTCTGCCTCGTTATAAACCGGGATGATATCCTGCAAAGGGAATCCGAGCTTACACAGGCTGCGCCCTGGGGCGTAATCCGGGCCTGCGGTTTTAAACACCGGGTAATGATTTATTCCGCTGGCATCGAATGGTTCCAGTCTGGCAAGGGCCAGATCCGATGCCGGCATCATGGACAGATCGCGCAGCTTCGCTTTGTCCCTCCCCCACCACGTTGTGTGGTGCCGCGTCAAATCCGCTTTTGGCCGCTCTAAACGGGTGATTTTGTTGTGCTTGTGTTTTTTGGCAGAGGCGAGATCGCCTTCCATTTCAAGCGTTCGATTGCGGTATTCACGATACAATTGCGTCTGTTCGTGCTGCTTTTGCATGTATCGGATCAAATGCGCAACGGTCAGGATCCAGCCTTCGTTGTTGATCACGATGAAGCTGCCAATAGCGCTTTTGCATTTCCCGCTGACCGCGCATGAGCCAATGATCACTGGACGAGTGAACTGACTGACGCGCTGCAGGGCTGCATGAAACATTGGATTTTACGCCGCTTGTCGGCCATTTATGTATAAGTTGCTTTATGGCGCACGGCTAGGATAAAGTTGAGCAGTGAAGTATAGGGAAGGATTGCTTGTCAACCAGCGCCATAAAAGCCTTGCCCTTGCTTGCTAACACCTCCCAAGCCGCCCTTTGGCCACAGGCCTCGGTTACCAAAAGGCGATTCGGAAAACCCGCACGGGACGGGGGCGTTGGGGGAAGTTGGGAAAAGGGGCTGAACCAGTGCAGATTATAATAATGGGCCGATCGAAAAACCTCAATGGGATGGAGGTTTGGGGGAAGGGGTATGCTCACCTGTAACGTAAGCTGTTGATTTATAACCCTCACCCAATAGACCGCACCTCGAAAAGCCAGCTTCGCCCAGTTTTCCGAGGTGCTCTAACCTGATTTATCGCCTTTTACCCCAACACAACACGATCTTGGGGCACCGGCTTACCAAGGGGTATTATGCACGATGTCTGACACGATAAGCTTTACTCTGGACGGACAGAGCGTTGAGGCGCAACCTGAAGAGAGCATCTGGCAGGTTGCGCAGCGGCTGGGCAACGAACTTCCGCATCTGTGTTATGTGCCACAGCCTGATTACCGCGCCGATGGCAATTGCCGACTGTGTATGGTCGAGATTGAGGGCGAGCGCACGCTCGCTGCGTCCTGCATTCGTGCACCGCGCGCCGGGATGGTGGTGAATACCACGAGCCAGCGTACGCAAAACGCCCGCCGTATGGTAATGGAACTGTTGATCGCCGATCAACCGCCGCGCGCCGTGGCGCACGAACACGACTCCCGGCTATGGCGCTGGGCTGATCGACTGGATGTGACGGATAGCCGTTTCCCGCCGCGCCGCTCACCGCCGATGGACAACTCGCATCCAGCGATGCAGGTCAACCTTGATGCCTGTATCCATTGTAATCTGTGCGTACGCGCCTGCGGCGAGGTGCAGGTCAACGATGTGATCGGTCTTGCGTATCGCGGTCATCACTCCAAGATCGTGTTCGATTTCGATGATCCGATGGGCGAGAGCACGTGCGTTGCCTGCGGGGAATGCGTGCAGGCCTGCCCCACTGGCGCGTTGCGCGAAAGTGCGCTGGTAGATGCAAAAGGTCTCGATCGGCGCCTTCCAAGCGACGCCGTGGTTGACAGCGTATGCCCTTACTGCGGCGTTGGCTGCCAGATCAGCTACCACGTTCACCAACAGCAGATCATCGCCGTTGAAGGGCGTAACGGACCCGCTAACCGCAACCGTCTGTGCGTCAAAGGACGCTTTGGCTTCGATTATGTGCGCCACCCGCAGCGCCTCACAACCCCTTTGATCCGCCGCGAGGATGCACCCAAGGAGGGCTCTGCCAACCTCGATCCCTCGCATCCCGAAACGCACTTCCGTGCCGCCAGTTGGGACGCAGCGCTCGATCGCGCGGCGGCTGGTTTTCGCCATATCCTTGAGCGCCACGGTAGCCAGGCATTGTCCGGCTTCGGCTCAGCCAAAGGCTCCAACGAAGAGGCGTATTTGGTGCAAAAGCTGGTACGTCAGGGGTTTGGCACCAACAACGTTGACCACTGCACGCGCCTGTGTCACGCCTCATCTGTGGCGGCGTTGCTGGAGGGGATTGGCTCGGCGGCGGTGACTGCGCCGTTCACCGCCTGCGCGGACGCGGATGTGATCATCATCATCGGTGCCAACCCAACCGAAAACCACCCGGTGGCAGCGACCTTCATCAAGCAGGCAGCGAAACGCGCCACCCTGATCGTCATGGATCCGCGCGGTCAGGCGATGAAGCGCCATGCCGCCCACATGCTGCAATTCACCCCAGGCACTGATGTCGCGCTGCTGAACGCGATGCTGCATGTGATCATCAGCGAACAACTGTACAACCGCGAATACATTGCCGCTCATGTTAACGACTTCGCTATGCTGCAAACCCATGTCGTTGATTTCCCCCCAGAATTAATGGCACCGATATGTGGCATTGATGCGCTGACTATCCGCCGCGTGGCGCGCGCCTACGCTACGGCGAAGAAGGCGATTATCTTCTGGGGGATGGGGGTATCGCAACACGTTCACGGCACCGACAATGCACGCTGCCTGATCGCGCTGGCGTTGGTTACCGGGCACCTCGGCAGGGATGGCACTGGTTTGCATCCGCTGCGGGGGCAGAACAATGTCCAGGGCGCTTCGGATGCAGGTTTGATTCCGATGCTGTTCCCTGATTACCAGGCGATCGATCAGCCCGAAGTGTACCAGCGCTTTGCTGATCTGTGGCGCTGCGAGCTGAACACCCAGCGCGGATTGACAGTGGTCGAGATCATGGAGCATATCCATGCCGGGGTTATTAAAGGCATGTACATCATGGGCGAGAATCCAGCCATGTCGGATCCTGATGCGCAACACGCACGCCAAGGACTGGCGCAGTTGGAGCACTTGGTGGTGCAGGATCTGTTTCTTACCGAGACGGCTTGGCATGCCGATGTAGTACTGCCCGCTTCCGCTTGGCCAGAAAAAGACGGCACGGTTACTAATACCAACCGCCAAGTGCAAATGGGCCGCCGCGCTTTGCCGCTGCCTGGACAGGCACGGCAGGATTGGTGGATCATTCAACAATTGGCGCAGCGCTTGGGGCTGGCTTGGAACTATCGCGGTCCGACCGAGGTGTTCGCTGAAATGAAGCAGGTTATGGCGTCGCTGGATAACATTAGCTGGGAGCGTTTAGCCAACGAAAGCGCCGTTACCTATCCCTGCGCGGGGCCCGACGAGGCCGGTCAGGCGATCGTCTTTGGCGACGGTTTCCCGACCGCTGACGGTAAGGGGCGGCTGGTCGCCGCAAATCTCATTCCGCCCGACGAAGCGCCGGATGCGGAGTTTCCGCTGGTGCTAACCACCGGGCGGCAGCTCGAACACTGGCACACCGGTGCGATGACGCGCCGTGCGCAGTTGCTTGACCAACTCGAATCGCAAGCGGTTGCCTGCTTGTCGCCAGCGCAACTGCAAAAACTACAGCTTTCGGCCGGGATGATGATTCGGGTGCTCACCCGCCGCGGGGCGATTGAACTCACTGCGCGTGCCGACGCCGCGGTGCCGGAGGGAATGATTTTCGTGCCGTTTTGCTATGCCGAAGCGGCTGCCAACACGCTCACCAACCCGGCCCTTGATCCGTTCGGCAAGATCCCTGAGTTCAAATACTGCGCGGCGCGGGTAGAGCCCGTGGCAACGCCCACCTAGTGGTCGCGTTACTCAAGCTCAAACAGCTCTTGCGCGAAAGCAACCTTTGCTATCTGACCTGCTCGTAATGCGGCTTGGACTATCCTTCACTGCAGGTGCTGGCGGTGTGCACTCAGAGGAGATTTGTCGTATATGAAAAAATACCTGGTCCTTCCCTTCTTGTATGCGTTGTTGGCGTGCCAACCGCATATCATGCCAGATATCCAGAAAACGCCTGAAGAAGAGCGTGCTGAGGCATTGAAGGCGTTGAAAAAAGCCGCCCGGCGAGGGGATATGCAAGCTCGGTTGGAACTTGGCCGGCGTTATCAGGCGGGGGAGGGCGTTGCCCAGAGCGACCAAGAGGCGGTCAAGTGGTACCTACGGGCTGCCAAGCAGGGATTAGCGGAAGCGCAAACCACGGTGGCCGGGATGTATCGCCAAGGTAAGGGCGCGGCGCAAAACGAGAGCGAGGCGGCCAAGTGGTACCACCTTGCCGCTGAGCAGGGATCAGCAGAAGCACAGTTTAATGTCGCTGAGATGTATCGCAAAGGGAAAGGTGTGGTGCAAAACGAGCGCGAGGCGGTCAAGTGGTATCACCTAGCTGCCGAACAGGGATTAGCAGATGCACAGTTCAATCTGGGTTGGATGTATCACCAAGGGAAAGGGGTTCCAAAGGATGAGAGCAAAGCGGTCGAATGGTATCGGCGCGCCGCCGAGCAGGGCAATACGGTGGCGCAGATCAGCTTGGGTGGAATGTATGTGAGTGGGGAAGGCGTTCCTGAAGATCACAACGCAGCGGCCAAGTGGTTCAGGCAGGCCGCTGAGCAGGGTGATGCGGCGGCGCAGGCTCTGTTGGCGCTGATGTATGAGAATGGCGTGGGCGTTCCACGAGACGCCAGCAAAGCGGTCGAATGGTACTGGCGCGCCGCTGAACAGGGATTAATGAGATCGCAGATCAGTCTAGCTAGGCTGTATCGCAGCGGGATAGGTGTTCCACGGGACGCCAGCGAAGCGGCTAAATGGTACCGGCGTGCCGCCGTGCAGGGCGATGCCAAAGCACAGGTTCATCTGGGCGTGATGTATGTGAGCGGGGAAGGCGTTCCTAAAGATTACAGCGCAGCGAGCCAGTGGTTTGGGCAGGCCGCTGAGCAGGGCGATGCGACGGCGCAGACGCTGTTGGCGGGGATGTATGAGCATGGCAAAGGTATTTCCAAAGATGCCAGTGAGGCGGCTAAATGGTACTGGCGCGCCGCCGAACAAGGGGTGGCGGATGCGCAGACCAGCTTAGCTGAGATGTATCGCAGAGGGGAAGGCGTCCTTCAGGACACCGAGGCGGCGCTCAAATGGTACCGGCGGGCCGCTGAACAGGGCGATAGGAACGCGCAGATCCGGCTGGCTGGGATGTATGTAATAGGGGAGGGGGTTTCACAAGATTACCGTGAGGCGGTTAAATGGTACCGGCAGGCCGCTGATCAGGGCGATGCGGCGGGGCAGACCCTGCTGGCTACGCTGTATAAAAATGGCAAAGGCGTTGAGCAGAACGACGTCAATGCCGTTACATGGTACCGGCAGGCCGCCGAACAGGGATTTGACGCGGCGCAGAACTACCTAGGCGTAATGTATGAGAACGGGAGAGGGGTTGCGCAGGATGACCACGAGGCAGTCAAGTGGTACCGGCAGGCCGCTTTGCAGGGGTTAGCGGAGGCGCAGTTTAATCTGGGGGGAATGTATCGCAGAGGGAAGGGGGTTCTCCAAGACGACCGCAAAGCGGTCAAGTGGTTCGGTGTAGCGGCACGGCAGGGGGATGCAAAAGCGCAGACTCTGCTGGCGGTGATGTACGAGAACGGGCACGGTGTTCTGCAGGACTATGTGTTAGCGCATATGTGGAGCAACATTGCTTCCATGAACGGCATTGGGGTGGCGCTTGAAGAAAGAAATCGCTTGGCGGCGCGCATGACGCCATCCCAGATAGAGCAGGCGCAGAAGCGTGCGCACGACTGCGTAGAATCCAACTATCAGCAGTGCAACTGACGGTTTGCTTCTCTAAAACGTTGTGGGTGGCACAGTTCGTGCAGTGAGTGGGTGATGCCGAACGCCAACCTCTACGCGCTGTTGAGTACGCGCTTTCTCACCCAGCCGGACACTATCGGCATCGAGCAGCCGGACGCCGACCGTCCGCCGCTGCGTTTCGCCGACATGGATGCTGGGGCTGCGCGCTATGCCAATTGTCTGGTCGCGCACGGGGTGAGCAAAGGCGATCGCGTGTTGGTTCAGGTGGATAAATCGCCTGAGGCACTGTTGCTGTATCTCGCGTGCCTGCGCAGCGGTGCCGTCTATGTGCCGCTCAATCCGCGTTGTACGCTCACCGAGACGGCGTATGTGATCGCCGATGTGGAGCCACGGCTTATCGTCGCGGCACCATCCATTGCGTCTCAAATTGTGTCCCTTGGCGATAAAGGCCAGCGCCCTTGTCTGACCCTTGATGGCAACGCTGGCGGCTCGCTTGCAAGCGAAAGCCGCGACTGCTGTGGTGACTTCCCGTTGGTGGCGTGCGCGGGGGATGAACCGGCCGTATTGATGTACACCTCGGGTACCACGGGTAGACCCAAGGCGGCGCTGCTGACGCACGCCAACCTTGCCGCCAACGCCGTTGCGTTGCATCGCATCTGGGGCTTCCGCGAGGGGGATGTGTTGCTGCATATGTTGCCGCTGTTCCACACCCACGGCTTGTTCGTTGCCTGTCACCCAGCCCTGCTGAACGCCAGTCGCATGCTGTTTTGTGATCGCTTCGATAGTGCGCTGGCGCGGCGCTTGCTGCCGCACGCGACGCTGTTCATGGGCATTCCGACCTTCTATGTGCGGCTGCTCAACGACCCCGCTTTCGCCGCCGCACACTGCGCCAACATACGCTTATTCACCTGCGGTTCGGCACCGCTGCGGGAATCAACGTTGGCTGCCTTCAAGTCACGCAGTGGACACACGATCGTCGAGCGCTATGGGATGAGCGAGTGCGGCATCAGCACCTCCAACCCACTGGTCGGCGAGCGGCGTCCCGGCAGCGTTGGCTTGCCTCTGCCGGGGCTTGCCTTGCGCATCGCCAATGAACAACAGCAAGCACTGCCCGCCGGGGCCATCGGCGAGGTTCAATTCAGCGGTCCGAATGTCTGCAAGGGATACTGGAACAGCGCGCAAAAGAGCGCCGCCAGTATCACCGCAGACGGCTATTTCAAATCCGGCGATCTGGGCAGCCTCGATCAAGATGGATACCTGTACATTGTCGGACGCAGCAACGACCTCGTCATCAGCGGCGGTTTTAATGTCTATCCCAAAGAGGTCGAAAACGCCATCGACGCGCTGCCTGGCGTCGCAGAATCCGCCGTCATCGGCATCCCCGATCCCGATCTCGGCGAGCAAGTCATTGCTATCGTGGTACCAAGCCGCGCTGCCGCGCCGCCAAACGCAACGGCGCTGATCGCCCTTATGCGATCGCAGCTCAGCTACTACAAAGTGCCGAAACACATTTTCATCAGCGCTGAATTGCCGCGCAACAGCTTAGGCAAAGTGCAAAAACACCTCCTACGCCAACACTACACCAAGCAGCAGTGATTTTTAATCCGGGGATCGTTTTATTTTAATGAGGCGCGCCCGCAGCCCCCCACCGGCTAATCTGCGGGCTTTGCCCTTGATTTGCCGACTCCCCCTCAAGGGGGGAGTGATTTTTCAGGGCGGCCATTCCCAGAGCCTTGCCCGCAGCCCTTTCCAGAGCCTTCACCCGTCCTCGGCCCTGCACGGCTCTAAGGCGAGGGCGCAGGCGGTACTGGGGTTAGGGGCTTGGGGGAAGGGAGTAGGGAGTTTAGGTGTGCTAAACACGCCCTAACCCTTCCCCCAATACAAACGTCGTTACCCTCCTTAGACTCCTGAGATGTGCTAGGCAACGCCTAGCATCTCAGGATTAAAAATATTAAAGATTCCAGAGCCTTGCCCGAAGCCCTTTCCAGAGCCTTCACCCGTCCTCGGCCCTGCACGGCGTTGAGGCGAGGGCGCAGGAGATCCTGGGGTTAGGGGTTTGGGGGAAGGGAGTAGGGAGTTTAGGTGTGGTAAACGAGCTATAATCGAAAGTGGTGGTTGAGGGGTTGAAAAAGAGCGGCGACTCTGATTGATGGGAAGTTGTAAACAAACCCATCAATCTTAAGGAGAGTCGGCCACTATGAGTAAGCATAACGCAATTGCCCCAAGAGGTGTAGAGGAACCCTTTGACCCATTGAGTGAACTGCTGCTGCAGGGAGCGAAGCAGTTGGTTCACCAAGCCGTGGACGCCGAGCTGCACGAGTTGCTGCGGCAGTTTGAGCATTGCCGTACACAGGGTGGCAATGCCGCGGTGGTGCGTAACGGTTACCTCCCGGAGCGCACCCTTCAAACCGGGGTTGGCGCGGTTTCTGTGAGAGTGCCGAAGGTACGCTCACGGACTGGAGAGCCAGTGGTTTTCCACTCACTGCTGGTACCACCGTAGGTTCGCAAAACCCGCTCTCTGGAAGCGGCGCTGCCGTGGCTGTATCTAAAAGGCATCTCAACGGGTGACATGAGTGAAGCACTGAAAGTACTGGTGGGCCCGGATGCAGCGGGCTTGTCAGCCACCACGGTGTCGCGCTTGAAGCAGCGTTGGGCTGATGAGTACCGGTGCTGGATGCAACAGAGATTGGATGATGCGCGCTGGGTTTATATTTGGGCTGATGGCATTTACAGTGGCCTTCGAGCCGAGAATGCGAAACTGTGTGCACTGGTAGTTATCGGTGTGAATGAGCGCGGTCAGAAGCACTTTCTGGCCATTTTGGATGGGGTAAGAGAATCAACGCAAAGCTGGCGGGAGGTGTTATTGAAGCGGAAAGCCGCGGATTGGATGCCCCGGAATTAGGGATTGGTGATGGTGCTATGGGGTTCTGGGCAGCCCTTGAGGAGGTATTCCCAACGACACGCCAGCAGCGCTGCTGGGTACACAAGACGGTCAACGTGTTGAACCGCTTCCCCAAATCAGGTCAGCCAAAAGCCAAACAAGCGCTACACGAAATCTGGCAGGCAGCCACCAAAAAGGAAGCAGAGAAGGGGTTTGACCTGTTTCTCAAAACCTACGAAGCAAAGGTTCCAAAGGCAACCGCCTGCTTGAGAAATGACCGCCACGCGTTGCTAACCGATGATTTTTTGGGATTTCCCCGCACCACACTGGCAAAGCATCCGCACCACCAACCCTATTGAATCGAGTTTCGGCACACTTCGACATCGGACGCGGCGCTCAAAAGGCTGCCTCTCGCGTGAGGGAATGCTTCACATGATATTCAAATTAGGCCAGTGTGCCGAGAAAAAATGGAACCGTTTGAGAGGCTTTGAGGCATTGCCTGCGGTCATCACTGGAGTGACATTCAAAGATGGTATTGAAGTGACAAAATTTAATCAGACCGCCGCTTGATCCAATCTTCCCATACACCAGATTTGACTATAGCTCCGGTAAAGTCGGCTTTGGTGCTCTTATCAGGGGATTCCGTCAATCCCAACTCTGCGATCGTTTTGCCGCCGCGCAACAGCCGCCAGCGCCAGCAATCGGTGAGCAGGATGTTGTTGGACAAGGCGCGGTATTTGTCCAGTTGTGCGGTGGTGGCCGGTTTTTGCAGCGTGGCACCGGGGGGCTTGCATTCCACATAGCCGATGACGCCGCCGCCTTGGGCACTGATACGAAAATCGGGCGCGCCGCTGTTTTTGACGCGGCGCGGCTCTTGCAGGATCTCAATCACGATACCGAACTCCGCCTGCGCTGCTTGCAACATATTCTGAATGGGCGTACGGTAGGAAAGCTCGGTGGCGTCGCCAGCGGCGGCAATGTTGGCGATCGCCTTGGTATAGTTGCTTAGCCAGTGCATGGCGTGAATTATACTCCCCCCTGCACTTGTTACGCTGACCGGCAAAGAGAGCGGTTAGCGGCACCATGAAATAACTGATGGAGGGGGCTTCTCCTCCAAAACAAAATCGAGTAAGCCATCATGCCTAGCATCCACTGTGCGCTGATCAGTGTTGCCGATAAGAGCGGTGTTGCCGACTTCGCCGCGGCGATTGCCGCAATGGGGGTACATATCATCTCTACCGGTGGCACTGCTAAGCACTTGTCGGAGCAGGGGGTCACGGTGGCTGAGGTGTCGGAGCACACCGGCTTTCCAGAGATCATGGGCGGCAGGGTCAAAACGTTGCACCCCCGCATCCACGGCGGGCTATTGGGTGATCGCCAGCGTGATGCTGCTGAGATGGAACAACACCAGATTTCGCCGATCGAGCTGCTGGTCGTGAATCTCTATCCATTTGCACGTGCCGTTGCTACGCCAGGTTGTGATCGAACAACGGCGTTGGAAAACATCGATATCGGCGGCGTGGCACTGCTGCGCGCCGCAGCAAAGAACTATCAACAGGTCGCCGCGGTGGTTGACAGCGGCGATTATGCAGCGGTGTTGGCATCAATGCAGGCCAACGCTGGGATCGTCGATGATCGCTTGCGCTTACAACTGGCGCACAAGACATTTACCTACACAGCGGCTTATGACGCCGCTATCGCGGCTTGGTTTGGTGCTACGGGTGCATCCCAAGAGTCCCAAGAGTCCCAAGAGTCCCAAGAGTCCCAAGAACCATCATTGGCGCCGCTGATACAGCACACTTACCGCAAGCATAAAGTGTTGCGCTACGGTGAAAATCCGCATCAACAGGCGGCATTGTATCTCAGCAATGCCCATGCCGCTGCTGGTGCGATTGGCGTCGCCGGCGTAACCCACCAGGCTAGCGGTATTAATGGTGTCCACCAGTTCCAAGGCAAAATGCTGTCGTATAACAATATCGTCGATGCTGACGTTGCCGCCGCCTGCGTGCGCTGTTTTAGCGAACCCGCGTGCGTCATAGTAAAACATGCCAACCCCTGTGGAGTAGCGCTGGCGGGTGATATCCTGACAGCCTATCAGCGTGCCTATGCAACCGACCCAACATCGGCTTTTGGCGGCATCATTGCGTTAAATCGCCCTCTCGATCAAGCGACCACGGCAGCCATTACAGAGCGCCAATTCGTTGAAGTGATCATCGCCCCCGGGGTCGCGGATGAGGCCGCCGCCTTACTGCGGCGTAAACAAGCGATCCGCGTGTTGGTTGACGCTGAGCCAGAAGTCGCCCCCTCAGGGCTTGAGTTTAAACAGGTCAGTGGGGGCATGTTGGTGCAGCACCGCGACGTGCTTGGGTTACAGCGACAGCAACTCAGCTCAGTAACCGACAAAGCACCCGATGAACAGCAATGGCAAGATCTGCTGTTTGCTTTTACGGTGGTCGCATTCGTCAAGTCAAATGCCATCGTGTACACCCACAATCAGCGCACCCTAGGTATCGGCGGCGGCCAAACCAGCCGCGTTTACGCGGTGCACATCGCGGGCCTGAAAGCCGCCGACGAGAGGCTTTCGCTTGACCGTGCAGTAATGGCGTCGGATGCGTTTTTCCCCTTCCGCGACAGTATCGATGCGGCTGCCCGCGGCGGCATCAGCGCTATCATTCAACCGGGCGGATCACGGCGCGATGATGAAGTCATCGCCGCCGCTAACGAGCATGGGTTAGCAATGGTGTTCACCGGCAGGCGGCATTTTCGCCATTGATGCGCCGCCCTCTAGTGTTATATTGGAGGAAGTATTAGCCATAACGGGTGGCGGGATGGCTTACGAAATGGGGCATAGCTACCCTTTCCTTACCCCCCCCATCACTTTCTAGGGTTTTCGAGACGCTCTGAAGCTCACACAGCACTAACACGCAACGCAGTATCGCCCACCTTACGGGGCTGGCTGTACCATTTCGCTCGATGCCTCATCAAGCAATAGCGATCGATTATCTGTGCATTTCTGCTCCAATGCCATCGAAGAAACTCACTCCTCACGCCTCAGCATCCGAGATCCAGGATTTTCTGGCTACGGTAGCGCGGGTACCGCAGCACTCATCGTCCACCGGGCGCTTAGTGCTGGCTTTGGATGCCACCGCCAGCCGCGAAGCCACTTGGGATCAGGCCAGCCATCTGCAAGCGCAGATGTTTCTTGAAACCCAGTCGCTGGGCGGATTGGAGGTTAAATTGTGCTGGTACCGTGGGTTTCGTGAGTTTTATGCAACCCCCTGGGTGAGTGATGCGAAAGCGCTACTGCAACACATGGCAGGGGTGCGTTGCATCGGCGGTCGAACCCAGATCGGACGGGTGTTGCGCTATGCGATGACCGAGGCGAAGCAGCCCCGCGGCATACAAGCGTTGGTCTTCATCGGTGATTGTGTGGAAGAAAATATCGATCCATTGTGCGATTGCGCCGGTCAGTTGGGATTGCTGCGGGTGCCGTTATTTGTCTTCCAGGAAGGCGATGATGCTGTCACCGAACGTACATTTCGCGAGATGGCGCGCCTGAGCAAGGGGGCTTATTGCCGTTTCGATACCGCTGCGGCGCAAAAGCTGCGCCAACTGCTGGCCGCGGTTGCGGTGTATGCCAGTGGCGGTCATCAAAAACTGAGTGACTTTGCCAAGCGCCATGGTGGCGCGTTGTTGCAACTGACCCATCAGTTGGAGCGCTGAAGCTATGCACCCGCTACTGATCCTAGTGGCTTTGATCGTAGCGCTGCTGGCGTTCAGTTGGTTCAAGCGATTGCCGCCCAAACGGCGGCGCAAATTGGGATTCTATGGGTTGCTGATCGGAGTTGGGGGAATTTTGTTGTTACTGTTGCTGAGCGGACGCTTGCACCCGCTGTTTGCGTTGCTCGCCGGTTTGTTGCCGTTTGTTGGTCGCATCATCAAGCTATGGAACATGGCTAACACCCTACGCTCGCTGCGCCGCCTGTTTTCAGGCGCTACAACAACGGAGGCAGGAACGGGAGCGGGCACTGCTTCGGGGAAAACATCCGAAGTGCGTACCCGCTACTTTTGCATGACCCTTGACCATGACAGTGGAACAATGGATGCCGAAGTGCTACAAGGGGATTTTGCCGGGCGAACCTTAAGCAAAATGTCGATGCCTGAATTGCAACGCCTGCTGGCGCAAGTAAAGAGCGATGATCCCGAGTCAGCACAACTGCTGCTGACGTGGCTCGAGCGCAGATACGGTGATACCTTTCAAAACTCGCAATCCCAAGGGGCGGCGGATAGCCGCATGTCACTCCACCGTGCGAGAGAAATCCTAGGGGTTGCGGCTGATGCCAACCGAGAGCAGATCATCCTCGCCCATCGCCGCCTGATGCAAAAACTACACCCTGATCGGGGAGGGTCCGATTATCTGGCGCGCGAAATCAATCACGCCAAGAAGGTGCTGCTGAGCGCCTGCGATGGCAAGACGTAAGCTTCCATTTGTTTTTGATGAGGGTCTCGCAATAAGTCGCCCGCTATCTTTGTGTCTTGGTACGGAAAATAATATCCAGAAAATATCAATAGGGAACCTCGAAAAATGGCAACGGGATGGGGGGTTGTAGAAAAGACGGTTTGTATTGAGGGAAGGGTGAAGGCGCTCCGATGGCAATAAAAAAGCGCTACCCCCTTTCTCCCAAGCCCCTAACCCCAGTACAGCCTTCGCTTTTGCCTTAGCACCGTGCATTTTGCGCCGTTGGATGCTCGGGAATGACTGCGTTCGGCGGTTTCTTTGAATGCTTCGGGCAGTGCTCTGGAAATGCTGCGCTGATGTTTTGGAGGGGAAGAACCTTCCAGCAGTTATTTCATGGTGCCGCTGAGCGGATCGAGAGGTCAGCAAACGGTGCGCCGTTAGGCACTCCATACACTTTACGACCCAGTATCAGGAACGCAGGATGAACGCACCAGCGCCGAGTATTATCACGGAGCAGGTTATCGAGGACTTTGAACGCGATGGCGTGGCGCGCATAGAAGGCGTATTCAGCCCGTGGGTTGAAGGGATAAAAGAAGCCATCGAGCAAAATAAAAGCAACCCCAGTTGGCGCGAGCGCACATACCATCCACAAGATGGGAGTGCCCCGTTTTTTCAAGACTATTGTGTCTGGGCAAAGTTTCCCGGGTATAAGGCGTTAGTTGCTGAGTCGCCGATGGCGGGGATCGCTGCGCAATTGATGCGCTCGCGGACAGCGCGCATTTTCCATGATCACATCTTGGTAAAGGAGCCCGGTAACTCTGTGGCGACACCGTGGCATCACGATCAACCCTATTACCTAGTGGGGGGCACGCAAACCGTGAGTCTGTGGGTTCCAGTCGATCCAGTTCCGCGGGAACGCTGCATCGAGTATGTGGCGGCTTCCCATCTGTGGCGCAAGGATTTTAGGCCGGTGCGCTTCAATGGCGTGGCGCTCTACCCTAGGGATCGATCGGCACCGGTGCCCGACATAGAAAGCAAGCGCGCCGTTTCAGATATACGCAGTTGGGATATGCAGCCGGGCGATGCCATTGCATTTCACTTCCGCACCCTGCATGGGGCTCCAGCGAACGCATCGACGGCGCGGCGCCGCGTGATCTCGGTGCGCTGGGTTGGTGACGACGCCCGCTATATCCAGCGGGCGGGCAAAACCTCTCCCTTTTTCCCAGAACTTGAATATGAAGATGGCGCGCCATTTGAAGGCGAGCAATTCCCGGTTCTTTATCCGGCACCGCCGGCAGAGTGCCGGATAAAATCAGAGAAGTGCCCCTCGAAAAACTAGCTTCGCAAAGCAAGACGGGAAAGCACTGTGCTGGACGAGCTGCCTTCAGATATCCAGATTCTCGACTGACAAGGCGTTTTCTTGGATAAACTGGCGGCGCGGATCGACATGATTGCCCATCAGGGTGCTGAATAGGTTGTCGGCGCTGATGGCGTCTTCAATATGCACTTTGAGCAGCCGACGAGTGCTGGGGTCCATGGTGGTGTCCCATAATTGATCCGGATTCATTTCGCCGAGCCCTTTATAACGCTGGAGGCTGATACCGCGCTTGCACTCAGTTAGTAACCATTCCAGTGCTTGTTTCAGATTCCCTACCGTTTGTTTCTTGCCGCGGTGATGAACAACGCTGTCGGGGCCAAAGGCTGTGTCCATTTTGCGGCGCAGGAGGAATAAGCTCTGGTACTCAGCTGAATTAAAGAATTCACTGGTCAGCGCGTATTCGCTTTCAATGCCGTGATCGACAAATTGAATCTGCACATCAAACCCATCTTCTTCGCGTTCAACGGTCGTGATTGCGTAACTTAAACCACTCGCGGTGCTGTCATTGAGCCGGCTTTCTAGGGTCTGGAACCATTGATTGCGCCCCTCGACGGTATCAAAGTGGTCGCTGCTGGACTCGGTGATGTCCAGCATCTGATCCAACACTTCTGGTTGTACACGCCGGGCAAGTCGTGCGTTGAGGTGGCGCAGTTTGACGTGATCGCGAAACGCCTCGCGCAGCGTTGGGCCGTTGATCGGCGCATCGTTTCCCGCCACTTCAATGACCGCATCCAGCAATACCAGATCGATAAAATACGCATCCAGTTCAGTATCGTCCTTGAGATAGCGCTCCTGCTTGCCTTGCTTCACTTTATATAGCGGTGGCTGGGCGATATACACATAGCCGCGCTCGATCAATTCCGGCATCTGGCGATAAAAGAAAGTGAGCAGCAAGGTGCGGATATGGGAGCCGTCAACATCCGCATCGGTCATGATGATCAGACGATGGTAGCGTACTTTAGCGGGGTCGTACTCCTCTTTGCCGATGCCGCAACCGAGCGCAGTGACCAGCGTACCGACCTCTAAGGATGAGAGCATTTTGTCAAAACGGGCGCGCTCGACATTCAGAATTTTGCCTTTCAGCGGCAAGATCGCCTGGAATCGCCGATCGCGCCCCTGTTTAGCCGAACCACCAGCCGATTCCCCTTCGACGACGAACAGTTCTGACAGCGCTGGGTCTTTTTCCTGACAATCGGCTAATTTTCCGGGCAAGCCGGCAATATCCAGCGCCGATTTGCGCCGCGTCAATTCGCGCGCTTTACGGGCAGCCTCGCGCGCTCGCGCGGCCTCAATGATTTTGCCGCATATTTTTCTGGTTTCGCTGGGGTGCTCCTGCAGGAAGTTGTTCAACTTCTCGCTCACCACCGATTCAACGATGCCTTTGATCTCAGACGATACCAGCTTATCTTTGACTTGCGAGGAAAATTTGGGATCGGGGATCTTAACCGATAACACCGCAACCAGACCCTCGCGGACATCGTCGCCGATGGATTCCACTTTATTGTTTTTGGCGCTCTCCTGTTCCATGTACAGGTTGAAGGTGCGTGTCAGCGCAGCGCGAAAACCTGACAGGTGAGTACCGCCGTCACGCTGCGGGATGGTATTGGTAAAACACAGGATGCTCTCTTGGTAGCTATCGCTCCATTGCATCGCGACCTCAACCTGGATATCTTGCTTCTGCGCTACAAAATACAATATGGTGTCGTGGATCGGTGATCGATTCTTAGCCAGATATTCGACAAAAGCACGGATCCCACCTTCATACCGAAACGTATCCTTGCGCCCACTGCGTTCATCTCGCAAGTAAATACACACGCCGGAATTCAGGAACGACAGCTCGCGTAAGCGTTGCGCTAAAATTTCATAATGGATCTCTCGGTCGGTAAAAACCTCAGCGCTTGGCTTGAAGTGAATGGTTGTGCCGCTGCGCGACGCGGGCTCAAGCTTGGCGAGTGGTGCCTGCGGTTTGCCATCCACATAATGCTGTATGTGTTTGTAGCCATTGCGGTAGATGGTCAGCGAAAGGGTTTCAGACAAGGCATTGACCACCGATACCCCAACGCCGTGTAGCCCGCCTGAGATTTTGTAGGAATTATCGTCAAACTTGCCGCCGGCGTGCAGCACCGTCATGATCACTTCAGCCGCCGAACGGCCCTCCTCGTGGATATCCACCGGTATGCCGCGGCCGTTATCGGCGATGGTCATCGACAAATCGGGATGAATCACCACGTCTATCTGAGTACAGTAGCCCGCTAAAGCCTCGTCGATGGAGTTATCGACGGTCTCAAATACCATATGGTGAAGCCCGGTGCCGTTATCGGTATCGCCGATATACATACCGGGGCGTTTACGTACTGCATCCAGTCCTTTCAGGACTTTGATATTACTGGCATCGTAGTTCGGTTGGTTCACCCAGTGGGGCCCTCCTTAGTTGGTGCAGGTGTGCCCAAGAGCGGTGACAAACCGCTGCTGGCGCGCTTTTTGCGGGCTTCTATCGGGCGCATTGAACCTTGAATGGGATGGAGTTTGAGAGCAGGGGCATGATTGTCTGTAACGTAAGCCATTGATTTATAATCCTTCTCCCAACATAAAAGTCTGCCAAGTGTTCATTATACCACTTTTTGCAGTTGTCCCTGTTCCAGATCAAAAACCGCCTGCAGGTCACTTTTGGGGGAGCTATTGGCGATGACGCTGTCCGGCAACCCAGTGATCACGGATTGCAAGCCCAGCCGCTCTAGGTAATCGAGCACCCGACGCTGCGAGTTCATATCCAGTTCGGCCGCCAGATCGTCGATCAGCGCCAGCGGTTTCAGCTGCGTGTGCTGTATCACGCTTTCCGTTTGCGCCAGTAACAGGGCGATGACAAACAACTTGGCTTCCCCGCGTGACAGCACATGGCGCGCCTCTTGTTGCGCTACCCGAATGCGTAAGTCAGCGCGATGTGGACCAACGCCGGTGTAACCCAGCGCCAGATCCTGTTGCCGCGAGGCGATTAATGCCTGTTCCAGCGTCATTGCCAAAGGCCAGCCGCGGATATACTCGATGGTTAGCGTAAGGTGCATTAATTGGGCTAAGCGGTCACCCAATAGCCCTAGGATGTCGGCAAGCAGTTGGTTGCGGATGGCATGAATGCGCTCGCCAGTATGCGCCAATTGCTTCTCCCACGCCGCCAAATGCTCGGCATCGTAGGTACTGCGCAGCGCCGCATTGCGTTGGCGTAACAAGCGCCGATAGCGGGTTTGCAGTTCCCCATAGTCGGCATTTAGGTAAAACATTGCCCAGTCGATCATGCGCCGCCGCAGGCCCACGCCATCCGTGAGCAAGCGCTGGCTGTCAGAGCTGATCAGCACTAACGGCAGCGTCCGCGCAAGCACCGCGGCGCTGGGTACGTCAACCCCGTCCATGCGCGCCCGCACGCTGCGACCGCAGCGCTCGATGCCGACCGTGACGGATGCATCTGAGGCGTGAAACTGCCCTTGGACGAGCAGTTGCTGCTGACCGCGGGTCGCCAGAACGCGCCAGTCGCGCGAGCGAAACGAACGCCCAGTACCCAGCACATGCAATGCTTCAAGGATGCTGGTTTTACCGCTGCCATTCGCTCCACGGATAAAATTGCACTGACGCGCCGCGTCAAATTCGACCGCTGCCAGGATGCGGAAATGGCGCACAGTCAGCTTGCAAAGATACATAGCGGTTCTAAAAGCGCTCTGATGATAGCGCTGTTGTGGGCGATGACGGGTGTATAAGGCAATGCCGCGTCAGCAGGGGAGAGGAAGGGAGCACTACGTTTGGTTGTTCTCTGTCGCCAAGCGCGCCCCTCAAATGCCTCTTGAAGGGTATTCCCAGCGCGGCCTGACGCATGACGGTTGCGGGTTGGCACTCAATTCACAAGGGGTGACCTTGAAAAAACAACGGGATGGGGTTGGGGGAAAGGGACACTCTCATCTGTATCGTAAGTCATTGATTTATAAACATTTCAACAACAGACAAGCCCCGCAGGATACCTCGAAAAACTAACGAAGCTGGTTTTTCGAGGTGCCCAATGTGCTTCGGTTGTCGTATGATGCTTGGGTTTCCTGTCCTACCAACGATAACCAAAATCATGGCGAACAAAGCACTTGATGAACTGCGCGCCACCCGCGCTTTGAAAGCCGAGGCCCTGTCAGCACAGGGTTTCCAAGTCTATCCCTCAACCTCTCAGCGCAGCCATCTGCTGGGGGTATTGCGCGCCGATTTTGAGCGCTATGAGGACCATTCCGTAACGGTTGCCGGGCGGTTGCTTTCGCTGCGCAAACAAGGTGCCGTAACGTTCATGACGATCGCTGATGACAGCGGCCAGATGCAGTTGTTTGTCAGCCGCAAAGCGCTTGAGTCGGGCCTTTCATACCCCGACCTTGGGTTGCTCGACCGTGGTGATTTTATCGAATCGAGCGGTTTGCTCAGGAAAACCAAGCGCGCTGAAATTTCCATCTTTTCTACTGAACTGCGCATCCTAGCAAAAAGTATCCGACCGCTGCCTGACAAACACGCCGGGCTGAAAGACCGCAGCCAGATTACCAGAAAACGCTATCTTGAGGTGATACAGGATGCCGCGGCGCGTGAGCGCTTCCGCAAAATCGCCCACATCGTTAGCGCCATCCGTGGATTTCTGGACGCTCGCGGCTTCATTGAAATACCGACGCCGATCCTCCAGCCGCAATACGGCGGGGGCACCGCCAAACCCTTTGTAACCCACGTGCAGGCGCTTGATCAGAGCATGTATCTGTCGATCTCGCACGAACTGTATCTAAAGCGCTTGATTATTGCCGGTTACGAACGCGTCTATACCATCGGGCGCTACTTCAGGAATGAAGGCATCGACTACAGCCACCATCCTGAATTCATGATGGTCGAAACTATGGCCGCGTATCAGAATTATGAATTCAGCATGTCCTTGATCGAGGCCATGTTCAAGCATATCGCCGCGACAGTATTTGGCAAATATACCTTCCAAGTGGGTGCCCACACGGTGGATTTCTCCACGCCCTGGCGGCGCCTCAGCATGGTTACCGCGGTATCTTCCGCGATTGGCGCGGATTTCTCGCAAACCAATGACTTGGCGAGCGCAAACGCGCTGCTGAAGGAAGCGCATATCGCAGCCGCGCCGAGCATCGGTCATGCGCTGGTGGCGCTCTTTGAGCATTTGGTGGAGCCGACGCTGATCCAACCAACGCTGGTATTTGGACATCCGGTGGAGATCTCGCCATTGGCGAAGCCGCTGGCGGACGATCCACGCTACGCCGAGCGCTTTGAAATTTTTATTGGTGGGATCGAGTGCGGTGACAATTGGTCGGAGCAAAACGATCCGCAAAAGCTATTGCACACCTTAAAAGCGATGCACTCCGAGACGCTGCTTGCCCAAGGGGAATGCCACAGCCTTGACTACGCGTTTATCGAGGCGCTGGAATACGGCATGCCGCCTACCACCGGCATCGGCCCTGGGGTGGAGCGGATGGCGATGATCTTTCTTGAGCAGGAGCGCATTGATGATGTGATCTTCTTCCCCATCCGCCGTCCACACTTGCACAGCGAATAAGCGCCTCCTGCGCCAACCCAGCCGTATGGCTAACGGCAACGCCCCAGCGCACGCCGCCCGGCGGCGCGCCATCAACGCTGCCTTGTATCAGGGCACCTCGGAAAACCAATGAGTTTTCGAGGTGCCCCTAATATCTTGTTCTTTATTCAGAGTTTCCTATAATAAGCCGCATGACAGATGCCGCGGTGTGAATCAGCGACAAACCGCTGCTGCGCCGCTAAGCGGTCGTGCCGTGTTTCGCTTTTTATGCATAAAAGGGGTTGTAAATCAAACGGTTGCATCCTGTTTGGGAGAGCTCTTCTGTAAAACGCCTGTATCACCGATGGCGTTTTCGAGGTCATGTATCGGCAGGCTGTGCGCCAAAACTCTGTTACGGAGAGGTGTCCGAGCGGCTTAAGGAGCACGCCTGGAAAGCGTGTGTACGTGAATAACGTACCGAGGGTTCGAATCCCTCCCTCTCCGCCATTGACTTAAAATAAGCCCGCCATATCAATAGCCTGCATATTTTCTGACGAGGCTTAGGCGCTGCTGACAAGCTGGCGTATGTACTACAACGGCCTAGATGTCGGGTTTCGTGTGGTTAACAGCCGATTTATTAAGTAAATCGGGGCTATTAATAACCCAATGATGGAGAGCTTGTACAGGGGAACGATAACCCAGAGCTTTCTGTGGGATTTGGTGATTGTAGATATACAGGTAACGCTCTTCTAAGAGAGCTTTGAGAGCTTTGAGGTTTTGGGAGGAATCAAAGCATGTCGTTTTCAGAACCTCGCTGATACGACCGTTGAAGCGCTCACCCATGCCGTTGGTCTGAGGCTTCCGAGCGAGGTTTGATCAAGCGGTGCTGTATATTCTCTTTGGCGCAGCCTTGATCGAAAAGGTGCTTGCCTGTGGGTTTGCGCTCTCCGGTGGCGCAGAACCTGTCGGTGAATTCTTTTCCGTTATCCGTCAGGATTTTATTGATCCGGAACGGGGCTTTTGTAATCAAACGATCAAGGAAAGCACGGGCTTTGCGGCGCTCTTGTGGTTCACGACTTCCAGATACACCCAGCGGGTCGCTCGATCAATCGCTACTAACAGGTAGCGCCGACTGCTGTCATCCACCATCTGGGGTAAATACTTGATATCAATGTGAATATACCCGGGCTCATAGTCTTTGAATGTTTTCTTCTGCGGTACCGTCCCGGTGAGTTCTTGCCTCTCCTTCTCCATCTTCCGCAGGTTAGATACCCCGTGCCGCTTCAGGCAGCGATGGAGCGCCGCACGAGACGCTTTGTCGTAGAGGAACTCTCGGGTAACGACCACTAAGTCATCCAAGGATAACAACAGCGTTTTGCGCACCGCGACCACAATCTGCTCTTGGGCTTCGGTCAGAGAGGTTTGGAGACGATGAGGGCGATGACTTCGGTCTTCCGTGCTGTCGCGGTGTTTCCACTTCTGAATAGTGGTTCGAGCGACATTATATTGTTTAGCCAACTGGCGTTGGGGCAAGTTGCTCTGCTGGATTTCACGGCGCAGCGAGGGGGTTGTACGGGCACAGGCATGGACGTTCATAAGATGGGGGCCTCTTTGAGGCTGGGTTATATACTCCGATAGGGTCTCACGAGCCACTAATAGCCATATGCCATTATACGGAAGCACCTTCTGTCGATACCAAACAGCTATAGTAAATTAACAATACCGTCTAACGCTAGTTCCATTATGAGGATAGGTAGTTACGGTTCCTGAATGTGCAGGCGCTTACCACTTCAGTCAGCGGCGGAGCCTCGTTCGCTGGCACCCTGATCACGAGCACCCCAGCGGCGACGATCAGCACCATTCCAACGATGGTTCGCAGGTCGGGCACTTCGTGAAAAAACAAAAAGCCCCACAGTGCGGCGAACAACAGGTAACTGTAATCAAACGTGGCGATGATGGCTGGATTGGCCGATTGATAGGCTTTGGCCAAGCCGATGCCGATGATAACGATCAGAACCGACAACAGCGCGATGATGCCCCATTCCCGCGATCCCATCGAAATCCAATTGCCGAGCAGAAACGGATAGACCGCTCCCTGCTGGGTCCACGGCTGCAGCAGGAACACCACGCCGGTCGCCGCCAGCCCGACGACCAGAATCGCCAGATTGAGCAGGATGGCGAGCACTTGCGGCTTCTCGTCGCGGCACCGTGTGCGCGTGATGATCGCGGCCAGCGCATAGAACAGCCCGGCGAGCACCGGTATCAGCGCATAGAAATTAAAGTCGCCAGCGGCCGGGCGGATGATTACCACCACGCCAAGGAACCCCAATGCAACGGCGCCCCATCCGCGTGCACCGACCGGCTCGCCGATCAAGAACGCCGACAACAACGCGACAAAAATCGGGCCGGTGTAAAGCGACGCCGCGATCACCGACAAATCCAGCAACGGCACGGCCGCATAGATGGCAATGTACATGAACGCCAGCAACAAGCTGCGCAGGATCGTCCATCTGGTCTCCATCGGGCGAATGTCGTCAACTTTCCAAGCGAACAGCACGATTCCGATCAAAATGGAAATCGCCGCAAGCGAGCGAACCACGAAAATCTGCCACAATGGAAAATCCGAACTGATGAATTTGATGATGGCGTCGGTGAACGCCATGGTGAACACCGTCGCAATGATGAGGCAGACGCCGAGAAAAACATTGTCTTTTCTTTCGTTGGTTGCGCTCATTGGCTTCGGCCTGAATCAGCCTCTCTTGACAATGAAAAAACAGGCTTCATGGGTATGCGTTCCCGTGCGATAACTACCGTGATCCGGCTCTTCCCACCTGCGCGTTTCAGAATGAAGGATGGTTACGCCGAAGGGTTGAAGAACCTTCTTGATTTCACTTTCGGATGCGAAATGGAAAAGCGTATCTCGGTAGAAAAAAGTGTTTTTCCCGAGTTTTTCGCCGACTCCGAACGCCACGTCGTGCTGAGTGAAAACGTTGAAGATCGCTTTTCCCCGACGCGACAGCAATCCGCATATTTTTTCCAACACCTGGGGGATGGACGGAAAGTGCGAGATGCTGTTGAAGCAAACTACGCAATCGAATTGGCCTTTGACGAATTCCATCGCCATGAAGTCACCCGCCAGCAAAGCCGGCCCCCCTCACGCCTTCCTTCTCGCACTGGTTTCGGAACGAATTCAATGCGGTCAGCGATAGATCGATCAAGGTCACATTATAATTCTTGCCCAGGAAAAGGACGGTGTTTCTCCCATCGCCGGCGGCAATGTCAATGACGCTGCCCCGGTTTCATGAAGAATATCGCCCAAATACTGCAACAGATACTCGTCTGGAACGCCGTTCCATGCTTTTTCGCCATTTTGCTCTTGGTAGTAGCGTTCCCAACCGTCGTGGGAGATGTCTTTGGTCTTTGAGGTGTCTAGGTTCATGATGAATGCTCGATTGATTTAACTGTTGAAAACACAGCGGCAATTGAAGCGGCCTAAGCTGGACACATTGCAGCTGTGAAAATGTTTTCCCAGAACTTCTCCCAGGATTGCATGCTTACCCGGTAACCATGCCCCAGTTGCGCTAGGGAAGATCCGCCCTGATCTACGATCTCATCGTGGATCAGGGCGCGGGTTTGCATGCGATGTTGGATATCGTGCTCCCCGACATGCAAATCCCAAAATACCCAATCTATTCGATCCTCGTTTTCCATAATGTATGGATTCTGCACCAGATATTTGTGCAGCAATTCAATATAGATTTGGCATACGCATCCCCCCCATTCCGCGCAAGCCGATCTCGAATTCCCCGCTGTTTTTAAGCAACAGGCCCTGGGCTTCCTCCAGCAGCGCTAGATTCTCCGGCAAGGCGTGGTTGTCCAATTCCCCCGGTCCCTATGCTGGCGAGGAAATCGTCGTACAGTCGCGGGTGCGCTTTGGTCGGGTTTTTATTCCCGAGTTCGTCCGACAAGATATTTGCAAGAAAAGTCCTCATCTTGCCGTTCCCCAGCTTTGCGATCAGCAGTGCTAAATCGGAAATATAGTAAACGGTGAAAAACCGGTACTGAATGAGAATTGTCCGCAGGGTGCGAACATCCGTGTCTTGAACGAATGAAAACAGTTCGTCTGCCCGTTGCAGTACCTCGTCTTGCAGTTGATCGGCGGTCTGCCAGAAATTCAAGGAACTGCCCGAATCCCAGTCTATTTTTCCTTGGTCAGCATGGTCATGCGCTTGAATTGGAGATTTTGCCCCTTGCCGCTGGTAGTTGTACGAATTGACGGGTGTATTTGGAGAATTTGGCTGTTGCATTGGATTGATCGCCTCCTGTCAGTGAAGCTGGATGTGATGCGACAAACCGTAGCAGCCCGCTTGGGCATTCCACAAACGATAAAAACTCACGCATTGCTGAAAAAAACTCAGCAATGTGGTTCGGATAAAAACCCACCACTAAATAACTTGTTGTTATTTCAATTAAAAAATTTGAGGGTTTCAACTACGGTAATGCTATGCTGATTTTAATTCAAATAAATCAATAGGTTACTTAGTAGAAAGAATTACAATGTTGAAACTCTCAAAAATTTGATACATCGCTGAAAATTTTTATATGCGCAAAATGTCTCGTTGCCATTTGATCGGGAAACTGCTAGGCTAATTTCACACTAATTCGGAGGAACCACCGTGCATAGATATCTGAATCAGTAATGGGTACCTCGGAAAACCAGCTTCGCTGGCTTTCCGAGGTACCCTGCGGAGCGTTTTCTATTGGGGAAGGGTTATAAATCAACAACTTACGTTCTATGCGATCGTGTCCATTCCCCCAAACCCCCATCCTATTCAAGGTTTTTCGAGGTGCCCTAATGTGAATACGGCCAACGCATCACGCAACGCACTGCCCAATGCTATGCGTGAGTACCGGTTTTAAGTGCGGTGGGATTGTTGCGGTGAGCGTCGTGTAGCGATTGCCAACAGAGTCTATGGCGAGGGGGCTATCGAAATCAGTAATCCGACATCCCGGGTTGGATTAGCCGACCCAAATCACCATGAAACGAAAACTTCCGCCACTCAATGCCGTGGTGTCTTTCGATGCCGCAGCACGGCACAAAAGCTTCAAAGAGGCTGGCGACGAGCTTTGCGTAACCTCTTCTGCGATCAGCCATCAAGTGCGGTCGCTTGAGGAATGGTTCGGCCTTAAGTTGTTTGAACGCAGCACCCGCTCCATCGAGCTGACTGATTCTGGAAAGCAGTACATGGTGGAGGTGAGCGCGATGCTGAACAAACTGGAGAGGTTCTCGAACAAGCTGGGCAAAAAGCGCAAAGGCAAAATCGTCATCACGCTTCAAACCTCGGACTCGTTCGCTTCCCGCTGGCTGATTCCACGGCTAGCTGAGTTTGAATTGCTTTACCCGAACATCGGCATCAAAATCGTCACTTACGATTTTCGCGAAGGCTTGCGCTCGTCGGAAGCCGATTTGGGGATCTTGTTCATTGCGAACAACCAGCAAGACGTTGAGGCGAAAAACAACGCTCAGATGTTGCTCCCCGAGGAGATATTTCCGGTGTGCAACCCGAAGATCACACAAGGCATGGACTCGATCTCGGTCTCCGATCTATCCAACTTCACATTGATTCACGACGACAACGCCGGTGTTACCTGGGAAGAATGGATTGCGGCGGCGACCGACGGTGACGATGAACCCGACATCGAAACGCAAGATGGGCTGCATTACAACTACGCCCACTTGGCGTTGAAGTACGCGGAACTCGGAAACGGATTCACCTTGGCCAACAACGCCTTGGTCAGCGATGCGTTGAAAGAGGGACGCTTAGCTGTCCCTTTTAAGCATAAGATCGTGACTGGATGCGGCTACTATCTGGTGCAATCGAGCATCCCTGACTCCACGGATAACTGCCGACCTTTTGTCGAATGGCTGCTTTCCAAGTGTTAATGCGGATAGCAATGCGGACCAATCTGCGCCCGATTTGCGTGTGCCAGCGTTGCGACTGTGAATGCAGTATTTCCAAAGCGCTGAACGGAGCATTTCCAAGGCATCAAACGCAGCAGCGACTTATGGGGTGCACAAAACGACCTCCCTCTCTCCCTCTCCCAGAGGGAGAGAGGGAGAGAGGGAGCCCACGCGAAGCATGGGGACGCGTTCAATCAAGCCATCTTGAAGGATACCAAACAGGCAGGAATTCGAGTAATAGCGTGGGCCTGTAGGCTGACCGTGCAGCCCACAGAATTAGCTTATACCCCAGTGGGATTTTCTACTTGGGAGAAGGGGTATAAATCAACTCCTGTACCGTGTTACGTATCCCCTATGAGCAGCTATGCAACAGTGGCAACAAAAACCTCAGCTGTTCAAAGAACACGCCTATAACCTCACGGAACCCGACACCTAACATAACTCGCCATAACCGCGACTGTGGCAGCGTCCATCTGGCTGCCTAAAGCCCTTCAACAATGCGCAAATGGCGTTTTACCGCGCCGTCCAGCTTTGCCAGGGCGGCGCGATATACTGTGCTGTCATAAGCCGCTTGCGCCTGTTCAAAGCTGTCGAACTCGACCACCACAGTACGGCTTGTGGGGAGGCCTTCTTTAGCCACGCTCGCCCCGCCACGGATAATGAAGCGACCGCTGTATTGGCTTATCGCAGGGCCGGCTGACGCGGCATAAGCAGCCAACTTCAAAGGATCGCTAATCTCTTCGTAAATCGTAACCCAGTAACCTTTCGCCATGGCATACCTCCGTCTGGATGATAATAAGAGAACCTCGAAAAAGGCACAGCAGGAGCACCGACCTCGTTGCGGGTTGAACTCTCAATGAAACACTACGGTAGCACTTTCCCGCCCACTATTGCCATGCTTTCCACTTGTCGGCTAACGTCCATCTACGCAGCCAATGCCTGATCATGGCTGAAAAACGCCGCCAGCAGCGCTCTGGGCGCACCAACGGGCTTACGTTTGCTGCTGAACGCTGGCTCAAGCGCGCCGTCAGAGAGCGCGCAGCGAAGGACTTCACGGCGGCAGCAGCGGCCGCCCAGCGGGTTATTGAAATCACGCCTGACCAATGCGATGCACTGCATCTGCTGGCGCAGATCGCCGCTGACAGCGGGCAACCGCAAAGCGCCATCCAGTGCTACCGGCACCTGCTTGACAAGCATCCGCAGCATGTGGTTGCCCAGTATGAGCTGGGGCATTTGCTGTGTAAGTCAGGTGCCATACAGCAGGCCATCGCGTGCTACCAAAGCGCACTTGAGCATGATCCGCGCTATGTGCCGGCGCTTTGCGAGATGGGGTATGCGTTGCTGCTCAATCATGATGCAAAAACCGCTGAGGTCTGCCTGCGGCGGGCACTTGCGCTGGCACCCAACGATACCGCGATTCGTTCGCGCCTAGCGCAGGCTTTGCATATACAGCAAAAAACCGCAGCAGCGATAGAAGAAGTGCAGCACGCGATCCGGCTGGCGCCAAAATCGGCCAATCACCACACCGATCTCGGTTCAATGTATGCGGCCCAAGGGGATCTGCAAGGCGCTATTGCGGCGCACCGCAGAGCGCTTCAACTGGAACCAGGGAATGCCAAAGCAGCGCTCAATCTGGCATCCTCTAAGCGCTTCACTGTCGCTGATGAGAGCGACATCGCGCGCATTCAATGCACCCTAGAGCGTGCTCCCGGCGATCCATTATCGCGGCGCTACGCGCACTTGGCGCTTGCCAAAGTACTCGACGATCGCGCGCATTGGGAACAGGCTTTTGCTCATTGCCGGCAGGCGCATCAACCGTTTGCGGCGCACGCACGCGACGATGCAGCCCGTACGCGCCTGCTGATGGAGCGGATCGCCGCGGTCTTTTGCCGCGACTTTGTACAGTCGCGGCGCGGCATCGGTGATCCTGACGCAACGCCCGTGTTCATCGTCGGCATGCCGCGTTCGGGTACGACCCTAGTGGAAAACATCATCGCCGCCCACCCCAATGCTCACGCCGCCGGAGAGCTGAGCTATATCCCCCGCCTAGTGCAGCAGCTCGCCGCCGATAGCGAAAGCGGTAACCATTATCCAGAGGCGGCCCGCAACCTCACCCCAAGCCTTGCTGAACGTTACGGCAAGGGGTATGTGCAGCAGTTACGGCAGCATCACGCGAACGCCGCACGCATCGTCGATAAATTACCCGGGAACCACCTGTACCTTGGTTTAATAGCGATTATCCTGCATAATGCCAAGATCATCTATTGCCGGCGCGATCCATGCGATATCGCAGTCTCGATTTACTTCACCGATTTCACCAGCGGGCACCATTATGCGCATGATCTCGGTGCCATCGGGAAGCAGATCAACAGTACCCGGAAATTGATGGATCACTGGCGGGATATAATGCAGCAGCGCATTATCACCATCGATTACGAAACGCTGGTGGTCGAGCCGGAAAGCGTAGGAAGAGCACTGCTTTCGCATATTGGTCTTGACTGGCATCCAGCCTGCCTACAGCCACACACGGTGGCGCGTACAGTGAGCACCGCCAGCCAGTGGCAGATCCGCCAGCCGATTTACCGTCATGCGGTCGGCAGGGCGCGCCATTATCGACAACACTTAGACGCCGTACGCGAAGCCCTAGAGGCGCGAGAGCCACCTAGTTTTGCGGACAATGGCAGCGTAAGTTAAGCGCTGCCTAGCCGTTGCCAGCGCACTGAACGCCTTTACACGCAAACCCGCACGAGCGGGCCGAGACACACACCACGCAGAGAAGAATATAGCGAATGAAGGGTATCACGAGCCGATAAGCGAGCTCAGCAATGACACCAGAGACATGCCCGGGCAATTACCTCGTTGATGGAGGAATTGGAAGCGGTTGATTGGTACAACCAGCGGGTTGATGCCTGTAAAGACGCGGAACTGAAGGCCATCTTAGCGCACAACCGCGATGAAGAAAAAGAACATGCGGCAATGGTGCTGGAGTGGATCCGCTGTCTACGCCCCCCGCTTTGACAAAGAGCTGAAAGGCTATCTGTTCACTACCAAGCCGCTTAACCATGAGTAGGGCACCTCGAGAAAAACTGCGCGAAACTAGCTTTTCGAGGCGCTGCCTATTGGGGGAAATGATCCTTCCAACAATCATTTCGCAGTGCCGTTGAGCGGATCGGGAGGTCAGCGAACGGCGCACGCTGCAGGCGCGCCTCATTAAAAACATAAAACAATCCCTTTCCCCCACCCCCACTCCATCCCGTTGAGGTTTTTCGATGTGCCCAGCAGAAACAATAGCCGCATGCCGTAAACCACGCCGGCCATTGGTCGCCTGCCAGTCGGAGAGCGGGTGACACGCACGGCGATCCCCTGCCAGTCGGAGAGCGGGTGACACGCACGGCGATCCCCGTTACACAGACAGCGCGCTGCATGGTCGCAGCGCTTCTGCCGATCGGTGGTGCCGGCACTGACTGATATGCAGCTTTTGCAGATCTCCAAAGAATTGCTTGACAGCGTTGCGCCTTTGCGCTTTGCGCCGCCGGTGCATTATGTTTATAACCCTCTGAATTACGCATGGGCACCGCATGCCGCCTATCTGCGGCGTTTTGGTCAGGGGACTAAAGAAGTCTTGCTGCTGGGGATGAACCCGGGTCCCTTCGGCATGATGCAAACCGGGGTGCCGTTTGGCGATGTAGCGCACGTACGCGACTGGCTGGAAATAAAAGAACCGGTTCAAAGTCCTGAAGTGCAACATCCCAAGCGACCGGTGCAAGGTTTTGACTGTGCCCGCGGTGAGGTCAGTGGACGCCGTTTGTGGGGATGGGCGGCGCGGCGCTTCGTCTCAGCGCAGCACTTTTTCGAGCGCTTCATGGTATGGAACTACTGCCCCCTCGGATTTTTGCAAGAAAGCGGGCGGAACCATACCCCTGAAAAACTGCCTTTTACTGAGCGGCAGCCTTTGTTCGCCGCCTGTGACCACGCGCTTGCGCAGGTTGTCGCCACGTTGCAGCCGAAGATCATTATCGGCATCGGCAGATTCGCTACCGATCGGGCGCGCAATGGTTTATCGCAAGCTGCGCCGCCAGTTGCCTTTGCGCCCCATCCAAGCCCCGCCAACCCGCAGGCCAACCGAGGTTGGGAGGCGGTATTTGAACAAGCCCTTTGGTCTGCCGGGGTCACCCTCCCCAGCGAGTCACACTGACTGACCCTCTGACAGCCACTGGAATTATGACCTCGCCTGAATTAATTGCGCTACTGCAAGTAATTGCCGTTGACTTGGTGCTGGCGGGTGATAATGCCATCGTCGTCGGCATGGCCGCTGCTGGCCTAGCGGCCACCGAGCGCCGCAAAGTGATCGTCATCGGGATCGCCGTAGCGACCCTGATGCGCATCTTTTTTGCGCTGATAACCACGCAATTATTGCAAATCATCGGGCTGTTGTTCGCCGGTGGGCTGTTGTTGCTGTGGGTTTCATGGAAACTATGGCGTGAGCTTGAACGGCAACGAATCACCCTAAAACACCAACAGCACGCTGCCGCCGCTACCAGCGATCAGCCGGCGGAGCTTGAGGCAGCGCCGCAGAAAACCACCCGCGCTGCGATAATCCAGATCGTCATTGCGGATATTACGATGTCTCTCGATAACGTCCTCGCGGTTGCCGGCATCTCGCGTGAGCATACGTGGATATTGGTCGTCGGGTTGGTGTTGTCCGTCGCTTTCATGGGGATGGCCGCCAGTTGGATTGCCCGGTTGCTCGATAAACACGCTTGGATAGGGTATATCGGCTTATTGATCATCTTGTATGTCGCGCTGATAATGATGTACGAGGGTTCGATGGATCTGGTCACGGCGCTCAACACTTGACAGCGCCAGACGTTCAGGGCAATACGCCTCTGCTGGCGTGAAGCAGCGCGGCAAGGCTACCACTGCGCTACTGCCTTGCCGCCAGTTCCTTAGGCAGCGAAAACACCACATTTTCACTGTGCAAAGCCGCGTTGGCGATGCGCTGACCGCCCCAGGCTTGTAATTGCTTGATAACCCCCTGCACTAACGATTCGGGCGCTGAAGCACCAGCGGTTACCCCGACGCGTTGCTTGTCGTCGAACCATTCAGGTTGCAAATCAACGGCACCATCGATCAAATAGGATGGGATGCGGTATTTAGCGGCAACCTCGCGCAAGCGGTTGGAATTTGAACTGGTTAGCGAACCGACAACGACAAACACATCGCATTGCGGTGCCAACCGGTGCACCGCATCTTGGCGGTTTTGCGTGGCGTAGCAGATATCGTCCTTCTTAGGTGCTGCTATCGCCGGGAAGCGCCGCTTTATCGCTGCGATGATCGCGGCGGTGTCATCCATGGACAATGTCGTCTGGGTAACATAACCCAGATGCTCAGGATCACGCACCTGCAATGCCGCTACATCCGCGATCGACTCGACCAGCATGATCTGCCCCTGATCTTGACCGTCGGTGCGCGCCTCATATTGTCCTAAGGTGCCCTCCACTTCGGGATGCCCGGCGTGCCCCACTAGGATGCAATCACGTCCCTCGCCGAGATAACGCAATACCTCGAGATGTACTTTGGTCACCAAGGGGCAGGTCGCATCAAACACCCGCAGGCGTCTGCGCCGCGCCTTGGCACACACCGCTTGTGCGACCCCATGGGCGCTGAAAATGACAATAGGCGCAGCGGCACCGTCTTCAGCATCGGGAATATCGTCTAGGGTATCGACAAAAACGGCTCCTTTGCGGCGCAGTTCAGCAACCACATGGTGGTTGTGTACAATTTCATGGCGTACGTAGATTGGTGTGCCAAACAACGCCAGCGCCTGATCAACCATTGCTATTGCCCGATCCACTCCAGCGCAAAAGCCACGCGGTTCAGCAACCAGAATCTGCATTTGATGTTTTACTTTGAGGGTGTTCATAGAGGCGTTAGATATGGCGTGAGTTTGCAACCCGTAATAGGGTGCTATATTGGGTGAAGTGTCTCTGGGAATGCTGCGGGCGGCGCTCTGTAAAGGTCCGTGCCAAAGCGTTACCGCAGCAAAAACGAAAGCGGGCGACTGCACGAAGCATATAACAAAGCGCGTCGTGTAGCCAACCACACGCCAGCGTTGTTGATGCCTCCAATGTGACCTGACACTATGCGCACAGAGCCGAAGCTAGGTTCAGCGCCGTGCTTTTTATGCACTGGCGGTGAATTCGAGTTTGCGAATCAGGTCAGTGCGGCGAGCGAGTGTTTTGTTGTTGCGGATGGCCATCGCGTAGGCGGCGGGGTCACCCACAAAAAAGACTTTCTTCTTAGCGCGCGTAAGTCCGGTGTAGATGAGGTTACGCTGGAGCACCATGCAGTGCTGTTTCAACAACGGGAAGACGACCACGGGGTATTCACTGCCTTGGCTCTTGTGGACGGATATGGCGTAGGCGGGCTGGAGACTGGCGACCTCGCGGCGCGCAAAGCGGATGGATTGACCATCAAAGTCCACTTCCATCGAGTCTTCCGTGGGGTGCACGGCAGTGATGATCCCAAGGTCGCCGTTGAAAATGTTCTTGTCATAGTTGTTGCGCGTCTGGATCACCTTGTCGCCTTCGCGAAAGAGCGTTTGACCAAAGGCATACAGGGCACCCTGTGGGTTGAGGACGGCGCGAAGTTGGTCGTTCAGGTTGGCGATACCAGCGATGCCGCGGTGCATGGGTGCCAGCACCTGAATCTCGTGGAGCGGGTCAAGACTGAGATGGGCGGGTAGCAGGTCGCGGCATAGATGGCGCACAACAGTAACGCAGGCGTCGGGGTTGGCGGCGCGTATGAAGTGAACATCGCGGGAAAAGTCAAGCCGCTTGGGATCATCAACGGGAGGCAGTATTAGGCCGCGACCGGCAAGGATGCCGTGGGCGGCTGCCACGATGCCGCTGCCTTCGTCTTGGCGGAAAGGAACCTGCAAGCGCGTAACCGGGAAACGCCTAGATTCGATCAGGTCTTTCAGCACATTGCCTGGGCCGACGGAGGGGAGCTGGTCAACATCGCCTACGATAAGCAGGTGAGCCTTAGCGGGAATAGCGCGAAAGAGAGCGGCGGCAAGGCGAATATCCAGCATGCTGGCCTCGTCCATCACGACAAAGTCACCCTCTAGGGGAGCTTTCTCGTTCAAAGCGAATTTGCCTGCGGATGGGTCGAACCTTAGGAGTCGATGAATGGTTTGAGAGAAGTGCCGAGTGGCGTCAGCCATGCGGCGCGAAGCCCGACCGGTAGGTGCCGTAAGCTGGAGGCGCACTTGCTTTGCCTCGAGTATCGACACGAGGGCTTGCAGAATTGTGGTTTTCCCCGTCCCGGGGCCGCCGGTGAGAATCGAAACCTTAGAGGTGAGGGCCGTCCGGATGCTGTCGGCCTGCTCTGCAGCGAAGTCAAACCCCACCTTCTTCTGCGCCCACTCAATGGCCTTGTCGACGACAATTGATGGCAGGCAGGAGGGGGCGGCGAGAAGCTGACCGAGTGCTTGAGCCGCTGTCTGCTCGTCCCTAGCAGTGGCGGTTGTTTGAAACACGCCAGCGGTGCATTCGACGAGTTCGCCGCTGTTCAGAGTAGCCATGCGAACGCTCACCGCGTCGGCGTCGAGTTCGAGTATTTCCGCCGCTTTGCTGGTCAGCCCATGACGGTCGGTGCAGGCGTGCCCATCGCCTTCCAATTGCTGCATAGCATGGAAAATGCCGGCGTCAATACGTGCCGCGCTGTTGGTGGCGCTCCCAAGGTTGAGGGCGATGGTATCGGCGGTCTTGAAGCTGACGCCTTTGACGTCGCGGACGATACGGTAAGGTTCGGTCGCTAGGATGGTCCTGACCTGATTGCCGTACCTGTTAACTAGGCTGAGGCAGAGGGCATCGCTAATGCCGTGAGTTTTGAGGAACACCATGGCCTCCTGCGCGACCCTCTGTGCTTGCCAGGCCGCTTTTATGCTGCGGGCCCTTTTCTCACCGATACCGGGTACCTCGAGCAGGCGCGCCGGCTCCTCGGAGAGGACGCGCAGCGTGTCGGCACCGAAGCAATTAACGATATTCGTGGCGTAGGTCTTGCCAATGCCGCGAACAAGTCCGCTGCTTAGATATTTCCGTATCCCATAAACCGAGGCGGGGAGCTTCGTCTCGTACTTGACGAAGGAGAATTGCTTGCCGTGCTGTGGGTGGTTGTTCCAGCAACCCTCTAGGCGGAGCGTTTCGCCGCACTGCGCCTGCGCTGCCGGGCCGACCACGGTTGCTTCCTGCTGATCTTCGCCACAACGCAACTTGCCGATGAGGAAGCCGCTTCCTGCGTTGTAAAAGGTAATGCGTTCAAGAACGCCTTCCAGCGTATCGTTAATAGGCTTGGCTGTCGGGTTACGCGGCACGGTCAGGGCTTGCTCTCAAGGTTTCATCCGCGAGGGGCTTGTTTATTGGGGGAGCGGTTATACATCCATAACAGAATGGGGGCTTACGTTATAGGAGAACATGACCCTTCCGCCCCCCCATTCCTCCATCCCGTTCAAGGTTTTTCGAGGTGCCCGCTGTTATAGGGCCGTCACAAAACGCGGTTGATCGTTGGTGTGACAGTGAGCGCCGCCACCTGCGCGCCATGACGCTAACATTTCAATCAGGTGCACGTTACGGTGCGGGAAGTAGGATTGAATGCGCGCTTTAGCCGGGGCATCGGTTGCCGGGTTATCAAATCCCGCCACGATGACGAAACCATTGCCTACTACCCAGTTCATATATGTGGCATCAAATGAATCGCCCTGATACGTCACCGCCCCTTCAAGCGGCATGCGGATCACGGTTAACCCGGCTGCGGCGATCGCGTCAGCGGCATCTTGATTAACCTTGTCGTCTTTGCCATCGCCCGGTTTGCAAAGCGAGCGCTGCGTACACTGTGGCACAACAACGGTGTTCTCGTTGATAAAACGCGCTATGCCATCGATATGACCGTTGGTAAAGTCGCCTTCATGGACCCCTTCGATCAGCACCACCTTGGATACGCCAAAATACTTTTTCATGTCGGCGATGGCCTCGTTTCTGGTGTAGAGAGGGTTGCGCCGCGGATCGCCAATTGTGCTCCAATTCAGGATCACTGTGTCTTTACCATTGAACTCCAGATTGCCGCGCTCGTGGACAATGTCGATAGTATCAACCGGCATATTTAAATAAGCGCCGATCGCCACTGGAACGGCGTTGTCTTTGCGATACGCAACGGCATCGCCAAACGCCCCTCCCCAAGCATCAAATTGCCAGTTCTGGATGCGCATTTGTCCGTCCTGTACCACATAGAGCGGGCCATTGTCGCGCATCCAAGCGTTATCGTTAGCTATCAGATGCCAGGTTATGTTGTCATCATCAGGGTTGCCGCCAGCGGCTCGGATAGCGGCCCGCGCTGCGTTTCGAAGGGTATGGTTGTCACACAAAATATGCAGCTTCTGGTACTGAACAATGACGTTGGTTATTTGGGCGAAGGCCGGCTGATGGGCTTTTTCAAAGCGCTCCGGCCATTGCAGCCAGATCGCTTCTTGCGGCTCCCATTCTGCGGGCACTCTGATATTCACTTTGGGGAACCTTGAAAAACCTTGAATGGGATGGGGGTTTGGCGGAAGGGGCGTCATCACCTGTAACGTAAGCCGTTGATTTATAACTCTTCCACCAATAGACAAGTCCCGTAGGGCACCTCGAAAAGCGAGCTTAGCTGGTTTTTCGAGGTGCCCTTTTGCAGCATCGCTTTGGTCGCTTTCGCCCTGTTTTGCCGGGGTGTTCCGAGTCAGGTCGGGCACCGTCAGCAGCGTATCGCGGTGGCCGGCGTCCAGTGAAAAATCAGCGGGCGAGTGAAATCCGCAACAGGTTGGCACCGCCCCGCCAGTCGACATCAAAACGTCGCCGCAAGAAGACGGCAATGCAACGCGTGAAGCGTGGATCTGACATCGTACATCAGGCAGCGCCATCTGAGAAAGCAAAGCGAAGACGCTCAGCGCCAGCGCGCAACTCCCCCACTTGCGCATATTTTTAACACCCGCAGCAAGGCAGTAACGCGCATACCATACAAAACCATCTTGATTTTGAGTCATTACAGGGCGATTACAGCGGTTTGCCGCGTGGACTGACTTCAATCAGCCATCCTATTTTTGCTGTTCGGTCCAATTTGATTTTGCTTCTTCAATTTTCTTCACAGATCTTCTGATATCTTCCAGAACTAAAAAGGCACCAAAGAAGATAACCGCCATGACAAACCAGATCACCAAGCCGCTCAGTGCGCCAATAACGCCCTGATAGTCCAGATAGGCCTCCTGATAGCCGAAATGCCAACCGCCAATGATAGACAATGACAATGATAGCCACAGGGCTATTTCGATAAAAACAGCGTATGCGGACACGATTATTCTTGAGAGCATAATTTTCTCCTTGAGGGAACCTGTCGCTACCCCATAATGCGTCGCCAACTGGCTAGATCCGGTGCCCGTAAGTAGGTATTGGTGGATTTGACCTGGCCCATCGTGGTACTGGGTACAGCGCCATAGTGATGGCCCGGTAACAGAATCGTCTCATCCGGCAGGGCCGCCAGCTTTTGCAGGCTGCGATACATGTCATCGCTGTTTGACCCAGGCAGGTCAACTCGACCGCAGCCTTGAATAAACAGTGTGTCTCCTGACACTAGGGTATGGTGGATGCGAAAACACTGAGAGCCCGGTGTGTGACCAGGGGTATGCAGAAACTCCACTTCTACCTCGCCGATCTTCAGCTTGTCGCCGGAGTCCACTCGGGCCAGATCACTTTCTTCCACGCCGGTAATTTTCTTCAACCCATCGGCCTCCTGTTTATGGACATAAATCTTCACTGATTCCGATGCCAGCAACTCCGCAACCCCCTGGATCTGATGGCCCATCATGGTGCCACCGCAATGGTCAGGGTGATAGTGGGTAACCAGTGCCGCCACGGGCTTCAGCTCTTTTTCCCTGACATGCGCCAGCAATGCGGCTATGTCCCAAGCGGGATCGACCAGAGCCACTTCCCGCGTACTTCTCGATCCGATGAGGTAGGTGAAGTTGGCCATGGGCCCAATTTCCAATTGTTCTACAAACAATTCAGGCATCAGTGCACCTCGAAAAATCTGGAGTTTTGGGGAAGGGGGGTAAAGCATTTTTTTTCGTTTTTAATTTTAATTAGGAGCGCCTACCGGTGCGCCGTTCGCTGACCGGTGAAAACCGCGAAGCGGCACCATGAAATGATTGTTGGAAGGGCCATTGCCCTCAATTCCAGAGCCTCCGCCCACAGTATTCCCAGAGCGCTTGGCTACGCAAAATGCACGACGCTAAGGCAAAGCCAAGACTTTACTGGGGTTAGGGGCTTGGGGGAAGGGGGTAAAGCATTTTTTTTCGTTTTTAATTTTAATTAGGAGCGCCACGCGGCGCGCCGTACGCTGACCGGCGAAGACCGCGAAGCGGCACCATGAAATGATTGCTGGAAGGGCTATTGCCCCAATTTCACCCCCTCCGCCCGCAGCAGAGGGGGTGCACAAAACCTCGATGTGGGGATGCCGACCAAACCGATGAAGCCTCCGCCCGCAGCAGAGGGGGTGCACAAAACCTCGATGGGGGGATAGCGACCAAGCCGATGAAGCCTCCGCCCGCAGCGGCGACTTGAGGGTGCACAAAACCTCCTTTCTCACCTCGCCCCCTCTCCCAGAGGGAGAGGGGATGACAAAGACAGTCGCTGTCCACCGTCAGTGCTATTGTTTTTAGCGCGCTTCCTGCCTACACTTGCCGGGCGGAAGTTGATCAGGCAATCGCTGCGTTGCCGAGCTTTGAGTAACACGGTAGCGCAGAGGAAAGTCCGGACTCCACAGGACGAGGTGCCAGGTAACCCCTGGGGGGCGTGAGCCTACGGAAAGTGCCACAGAAAAGATACCGCCAGCATCCACTTGCGAGAGCAAGTGTTTGCGGGTAAGGGTGAAAAGGTGTGGTAAGAGCACACCGCGCTGCGGGCAACCGCAGTGGCAGGGTAAACCCCGCCTGGAGCAAGGCCAAATAGAGGATATGCCATGCGGCAGGTTGTGGTCCGCAGCCTGATCTCGGGTAGGCCGCACGAAGCAGGCGGTGACGCCTGTTCAAGATGAATGATTGCCCGCGACAGAATCCGGCTTATCGATCAACTTCCGCCACCACTTTTTGAGCTTACGTCAAAGGCGTAAACGAAACGCGCCCGATCGCACTCTTCGCCTACCTCCACCAGCCTTTCAACCCCCTTGCCTTAGCTGCAAGGGGAGCGATTTTTTATCTGGCACTTCTCCCGGTTACAGTGTGATTTTCAGGTGACGGAATGGTTCAAGAGGAGCCCCCAATTGGGAGTTGCGCTTGCCAGTTGCCGCCAAGACGTGTTTAATCGGCTGTTCACGCCTTAGCAACCGCGGCGCATGACCACGGTTGTTCTCATCAACCCGATAGGTGAAGCTATGTTTCAAGGCAGCATGGTGGCGATGGTCACCCCGATGCACAGCGACGGTGAAGTCGATAATGACGCCTTGCAGCGTCTGGTAGCCCATCATTTGCAACAAGAGACCGATGCCATCATTGCCGTTGGCACCACTGGCGAATCGGCGACCTTATCGCATGACGAACACATTGCGCTGGTCGGACGCGTGGTCGAGCATGTCGCTGGACAGGTGCCGGTGATTGCTGGCACCGGGGCGAATTCCACCAGCGAGGCTATCTCGCTGACCGAGCGCGCCAAAGTCATGGGTGCAGACGCCTGCTTGCTGGTTACTCCGTACTACAACAAACCGACCCAAGAGGGCCTCTACCGGCACTTCAAAGCGGTTGCCGAAGCGGTCGATATTCCCCAGTTGCTCTACAATGTGCCAGGGCGCACCGCCTGCGATCTGCTGCCGGCCACCGTAGCTCGTTTAGCCGCTATACCCAATATCATCGGGATCAAAGATGCCACCGATATGCAGCGCGTAGAGCAGCTCGTGGCGGCTTGTGAGGCGAATTTCATCATCCTTAGCGGAAACGATCCGATCGCTCTAGACACCATCCTTGCTGGCGGTCGCGGGGTGATTTCGGTGACGGCTAATGTGGCACCGCAGTTGATGCACCAGATGTGCGCGTCAGCGCTCGCCGGCGATGCTGACGCGGCGCGGCGAATGGATAGCCTGCTGCAACCGTTGCACCAGGCTCTGTTAGCCGAGTCGAACCCCATCCCAACGAAATGGGCGCTGCATCAACTGGGGCTGATCGGAGACGGCATTCGCTTACCGTTAACGCCGCTATCCGAGGCGTACCACGATACCGTACGCGCCGCGCTGCGCCACGCAAACGTGATTTGATGCGGCCTGCAAAAGCAGCATATAAGTCCCAACCCTTTCCCTTTCCCTTTCCCTTTCCCTTTGCTTTTGCTGCCATGCGCCTGATCCCACGAATCGATGTGGGCTCCCAAGTGCCATCCTGCAGCTCTCGTTTGAGGCGTTTTATGCCAAGCTCTCAATGCGTGCGCCGCGGCCGTGTGGCGTTGCTGTTGCTCACAGCCGCAGTATTGCTGCCGGCGTGCAGTGGCGATACTGATAATTGGCGTTGGCCAGGCAGCGACCCTACGCTCAGCCGCAGTGTCCCTGAACTGGAGGTGCCGCCCGATCTGAGAGCGGAGGAGTTGAAGGAAACGCTGGCGGTGCCGGGCACCGCGGCGGCGGCGCAGCGCACGCCGTTGTTGCCCAATGTTGCAGGTATTCGGTTGCGGCGCATCGGTGATGAGCGCTGGCTGGAGATCGATATGCCTGCTGAAGCGCTGTGGGGTGCGCTGCGCGATTTCTGGATCGATCAGGGGTTTGTGATCTTCATTGAAGACGCGGCAGCGGGATTCATTCAGACCGACTGGATCGAGGAGCGGGTTGATCCGAAGCCGGGGTTTTTTGCCAACATCTTCATTGACCTGTCAACGGCATTTCAAGGCGCATTGCTGCGCGATCGCTACCGTATGCGCCTTGAGCGCGGCGAGCGCGCCGGCGTAAGCGAAATCTACATATCGCATAACGGCACCGCGCGGGTGATCGTCAGCGAAAACAGCAACGTCGCAGCGAATGATCGCTCAGAGAAGCAATTCTGGCAGTCGCGCCCCTCAGATCCCGAGTTGGAAGCGGTTATGCTACAGCGCCTGATCGTCTTTTTTGGACCTGCAGAAGAGCAGGCCAGCGAATTGATCGCGAGCGCGCTGCCGCGTACCGAATATGCGCAGCGCCTAGACGACGACAACGGCCCGTTGCTCCTGCTGACCGATCCCCTTCCAAGAGCTTGGCGGCGGCTCGGGTTAGTGCTCGATCGCACTGGCTTCACCGTTGAACGCAACAATCGTTCGATCGGTGTGTATTACGTGCGTTATCTCGATCCCGATCGTCCGACAACCAACAGCGCAGGTTTCCTGGCCAAGCTCGCATTCTGGAGGAGCGAGGAAGAATCCAGCGATGAAGGTGAACAGTACCTGATACGCCTTGCGCAGACGCCAAAGGGCGATACCCATCTGGCAGTACTCAACAGCGCTGGCGAACGCGATGCGTCAGCGACCGCCAAGCGGATCCTTGAAGTTTTGTATGAGCAATTAAAGTAACGCGGTGAAACGTTACCCATAGCCCTCCAACCCTCAGCCCTCAGCCCTCAGTCCTCAGCCCTCTATCCCCTGCAGGACCTGCGCTTTAACCCGACACCGTGCATTTTGCTTTGTTGGATGCTCTGGAAAGGCTGCGTTCACAACTTGGGAACCAGAGCACAATATAGAGTAGCCCTTCCCGGCTGCTTCAAGTAGCATGAATATACTTCACCGCGGCGCTTGCCATGAAGTCCGCTGATTTTGATTTTGTACTGCCCGAGGCGCGCATCGCGCGTTATCCGCCCGAGCAGCGTACCGACAGCCGGCTGCTGCTGGTCAACAGCGGCGGCGAGCACTTCAGCGACCAGCGCTTTGTCGCGTTTCCACAGCAATTGCACGCCGGGGATCTGTTGGTGCTGAACGATACCCAAGTGCTACCGGCACGCTTGATCGCGTATAAGCCAAGCGGTGGTCGGGTTGAACTGCTGCTTGAGCGCGCGCTTGACGAGCAGCACATGCTGATGCAGGCGAGAGCTAACCATCGGCTGAAAAGCGGGACTGTATTGCAGCTTGCGCAGGGTATCGAATTGCACGTGCAGCAGCGCGTTGCCGATCTCTATCAGGTCCGGATTTGCGCTGCGCTCAACGTTGCCGATGTGTTACAGCACTATGGCTCAATCCCGCTGCCGCCTTACCTGAAGCGTGCCCCAACGGCGCTTGATCGCCAGCGCTATCAGACGGTTTACGCACGCCATCCTGGGGCGGTTGCGGCACCCACCGCGGGCTTGCATTTCAGCTTGGAGATGTTGCAGCAGATTAAGGAGGCAGGGGTTAATACAGCATGGGTAACGCTGCACGTTGGCGCCGCGACTTTCAAGCCGCTGCACAGCGAGAACATCAGCGATCACACGATGCATCCCGAGACCGTCAGGGTGACGCAACAAACCGTCGATGCCATCAGCGCCACTCGCATGCGCGGTAAACGCGTGATCGCGGTCGGCACGACGACTGTCCGCAGCCTTGAGGCATGCTGCGCGAGCGGCGCGCCGCGGCCTCTGGACGGAGAAACCAATCTGTTCATCTATCCCGGCTACCGCTTTCGTTGCGTGGATGCGCTGCTGACCAACTTTCACTTACCGCGTTCGACGCTGCTGATGCTGGTGTGTGCTTTCGCTGGTACGCAGCGTGTACTGACCGCTTACCGCCATGCGGTTGCGTTACGCTATCGCTTTTACAGCTACGGCGATGCGATGTTTATAGCCCGCACAGATGAATCCTGACGCTACCACTGCTTCAGGCTTCGCTTTTTGTCTGGAGGCCACTGACCGCGCCGCACGCAGCGGCAGGCTACGTTGTTTGCACGGCACGGTTGAGACTCCAGCGTTTATGGCGGTTGGTACGCGAGCCAGCGTTAAGGGGCTGTGCGCCGAGGAACTGGAAGCCTGCGGTACCTCGATCATCGTCTGCAATACCTTCCACCTGATGCTGCGACCAGGTGCAGAAAGCATCCAGCAACTGGGCGGATTGCATCGCTTTATGCACTGGCGGCACCCCATCTTGAGTGATTCCGGTGGCTTCCAAGTATTCAGCCTGCGTCACCGTATGCAGAAAAGCGAGCAAGGGGTAGTGCTACCATCTCCGATCGACGGTTCAAGAATTGCATTGGACGCCGAGCGATCGATGGCGGTGCAGCGTGCGCTGGGATCGGATATCGTTATGGTGTTCGACGAGTGCGTTGCGTATCCCAGCCCAACAGCGGTTTCACACGCCGCGATGGAACGCACTGGGCGCTGGGCGGAACGCTCAAAGCGCGCCCATGAAGGCAACCCGGCAGCCCTGTTCGGCATTGTGCAGGGGGGCGTTGACGTGGCGCAGCGCCTGCAATCAATGCACGCACTGAGCGACATTGGCTTTGACGGCTATGCCATCGGTGGCTTAGCTCTCGGCGAGCCATTCGAGCAACGGCTGCATATTTTGCAGCAGTTGCTGCCGGCGATGCCCGCGGCGCAAGTGCGCTATTTGATGGGCGTTGGTACCCCAGAAGATGTGGTGGAAGGCGTTGCGCACGGGGTCGATTTGTTCGATTGCGTGCTGCCAACGCGCAACGCACGCAATGGCCATCTGTTCGTCTCTTCAGGCGCGATCCGCATCCGCAATCAACGCTATCGCAACGATCCGCTGCCTCTCGATCCGCAATGCAACTGCTACACCTGCCGCAACTACAGCCGCGCCTATCTGCACCACCTCGATCGCTGCAGCGAAATACTGGGCGCACGGCTGAATACGATCCACAACCTGCACTATTACCAGCAACTGTTTGCGGCGCTGCGCCGCGCTATTCGTGAAGGCCGCTTTGCCCGTTTCAAGGATGCTTTCTATCGCCATCGTCAAAGCGCGGCGAACTAATCGGGTTTTGACGTAGCACGCATCGCAAGAGCGGGCGATCCGTCAGGCACCGCGCGCTGACTACCTTGGCGAAGCAGAAATCATCAATCCCGTGGTGCCCCCATCACCCGGAGTTTGGCGCGGATAAAGCGACTATGCGGCACATAGATCAGGTCGGCTACTCTGCGCACCAGATGTTCCTCATGCCGGTCAAGCTGACCATCGGCAAAAGCGGCTTGCCACATCAGCTCGATGAGGTGCTCTTTTTGCGCGTTGTCGAGCTCGGCATTCAAAATTGTGGTGAACTGATACAGTGAGGTCGCATCAGTAGCGGCGTGCTCGGCTTGCTGCAATAACGCTTCCGCATCGGCGGCGGACAGTTGGAATGAACGCTCGAGGAGGTTGAGCAGCGTTTTGCGCTCTGCGTCGCTCACCTGATGATCAGCGCGGATCGTCTCCACCAGCAGCGCCGCTGCACTCACCCGGTAGCCTTGCTCTGCCACCGCCGCGTCACTGCTGTCGCGCGCCTTTTGGATGTTATTACGAAAAAGTGATAATAGTTGATCGAACATGGGATTAGGGGCGGTTAGATCTCTCATCCGCCGGGTGGTTTCTGTATCCTGAGGGTGTGACCGTGCCAATCGGGTTGAGGTGCGATCAGCAGTCGCAAATAGGCACCGACGACCGCTTCCGGCGACCGCTCTGGCAGGTCGCCATTCGGGTAAGCGAGACGCCGCAAACGGGTCGCGACGGGGCCTGGATCAAGGGCGAACACGCTGAGCGCATCAAGCTCAGTCTCGCACGCCAGTACCTGCATCAGCGCTCGCGCGCCGGCTTTAGAGGCAGCGTAAGCGCCCCAATAGGCATTCGTCTCATGGTCGCCGTGATCATCGGAGAATAATACCACACTGTGATTTGACGCACGCAGTAAAGACAGGCAACTGCGCGTCAGCAGAAATGCTGCATTGAGGTTGACCTGGATCACCTTCAGCCAATCCAGCGGTTCAATATGATCGAGTGGCGACAGACCGTTGAACGTTGCCGCGCAGTGCACCAACGCATCCAGTCGCCCCCATTCAGCACCGATAAGTTGCGCCAACTGGTCGTGATCGCGGGGCGTCGCCCCAAGCAGATCCATAGGGTAAAGCCGTGGTGCCATGCCGCCTCGCTGGATCACCTGCTGGCGCACCTCTTCGAGCTGCGACACGGTACGTCCAAGGGCGATCACGTTGGCTTGCAGCAGGCCGCAGGCGATCGTCAGCGCGCTGCCGATGGCACCACCAGCGCCAGAGATCAACACCACCCGTTGGCGCAATGCCGCTGCCTCGGCGGTGTAATCGGGGGACACAAAGCGCATCGCAAAGGCAGCCCTTCAACAGGCACCAAGCTGCTCAAGCTGCTGCTCAGAAACCAACATAAAAGCCTGTAATCCACGCCCTTTGCGGTTGCTCCAAGGTGCTTTTGGCTCAGAAAGCATGGGCGATGCTCAACGTTCAGGCGCGCTCGCCGAGGCGTTTTTCTACGCCTCGCCAAAGTCGCTGGAGGTTGTCGAGGTGTTTCCACGCCACCAGCAGCAGCAGCAGCGCCAGCGCGCTCAAGGTCGCCGGTGGCAGCGCAAAAACACAGCCTAAGGCAAAGCTGGCGGTGATAGCGCTCAGCGAAGCCAGTGAGGCGTAGCGGAAGCAAGCGGCGACTGCCAGCCAGATCAGCGCCGCGCTAAGCCCCAGCGACCACTGAATAGCCGTGATCGCGCCCAGCGCTGTCCCAACCCCTTTGCCGCCTTGGAAGCGCGACCATAGCGGCCATACGTGACCGGCAACCGCCGCCACTGCGCAGGCGGCAACCACGATCTCAGAAAAACCGAGTGCGATGGCACCCAGCAGCGGCAGCAGTCCTTTAGAAAAATCGCCGGCAAAGGTCAGCAAAGCGGCCAGCCGGTTGCCGGTACGCAATACATTCGTGGTGCCGATGTTATGCGATCCGAAGGTGCGCAGATCCGGTAACCCAAGACAGCGACAGACGATCGGCCCGCACAATACGGAGCCGCACAGGTAGGCGATCAGGATGGGAAGGAGGGCGGTTAACACTATAATATTTTAATCCGCAAACAGCACCAGCGACGCTTGGCTGTTGCGGAGGCGTTGTAAAAAAGACGTTTGTATTGGGGAAAGGGTGAAGTCACTCCACCTTAATAAAAAAACGCTGTACCCCCTTCCCCCAAGCCCCTAACCCCAGCACAGCCTTCGCTTTCGACTTGTCGCCGGGCATTTCGCACCGCTAGGCGCTCCTAATTAAAAAATCACAACGAGCTTATTGGCTCATCAGCGTTGCAGGGATTGGTAAGCGGCGCGCTCCCCAAGTACCGCAGGGGCGATCATAAACGCCGGCGCAGGCGGTGTTGCAGTGCTTGCAGCGCCCCGCTTCGGTGAGTGCATAGTGGTGGATGTTGTACCAGTCGCGGACGACCACGGGTTTGCTGCAACCGCTGCACTTAGTGGTGCCGCCGGCGGTGTCGTGCACATTGCCGGTATAGACATACCGTAGGCCGTTCTCAATGGCGATCGCGCGTGCGCGGCGCAGCGTTTTTGGCGGCGTGCGGGGCTTGTCGCGCATCTTCCAGTCGGGGTGGAAAGCGGTGAAATGCAGCGGAACATCGGCACCGAGGCGATCATAAATCCATGCGCTCATCGCCTCCAATTCGCTGTCGCTATCGTTCAGTTGCGGGATCAGCAGGGTCGTTATTTCGACCCACACCGAGGTCTCGTGCACCAAGTATTCCAAGGTCTCCAGCACAGGGCCGAGTTCGCTGCCGGTGATGCGCCGGTAAAACGACTCGGAGAACGCTTTCAGGTCAACATTCGCCGCATCCATATGGGCAAACATGGCGCGCCTCGGGGCACCGCGAATGTACCCGGCAGTGACCGCGACGCTGCGCACGCCGACAGCATGGCAAGCCTGCGCTGCATCGATCGCATATTCAAGAAAGATCACCGGATCATTGTAGGTGAACGCAATACTGCTGCAATTGAGCCTGACCGCCGCCGCCGCCAGTTGTTCGGGGCTGGCGCTACTGGTCAAGGTGTCTGTTTCTCGAGATTTGCTGATATCCCAATTCTGGCAGAACTTGCACGCTAAGTTACAGCCAGCGGTGCCGAAAGAGAGCACTGCCGTACCAGGGAGAAAGTGGTTCAGTGGTTTTTTCTCGATCGGATCAACACAAAATCCACTCGACCGTCCGTAAGTCGTCAGTACGATCGCATCGTCAGCGCGAGAACGCACAAAACACAAGCCCTGTTGCTGCTCACGCAAACGGCACGCTCGCGGGCAAACATCGCATTGGATACGACCATCAGCCAAGCGATGCCAATAGCGGGTGGGGATCACATGCAAGATGCTGGACTCGCTTACACTGGGGCTGCCGAAGAGATGGCGACAGGCGGTTTAAAAGCGGCTGATGGCGCTCTGCCGCAAAGCGAACGGCATACCGTAGGCGCGCCTAAATCTGCAATGTTACCATTCGATGCGGCTGTTGATGCCGATGCGTTGGGCTTGATCCCCGACAAGCTCCAAGCCTAACTTGGGTATTGAGAGCTTCAGGCCGAGTTTCAGTTGGGTCACATCATCTATGGCCATGCCCATCTCCATGAACGGTTGCAGCAGCACGCGGTGGTAGAACAGACCGTAGAGCAGAGAAAGACGCGCGCGATCGGGGGCAAAGCGACGCTCATAGGTGCCGGTTGCGGTGCTGGAGTGCGGATTGCGCGACAGCGTTCCGTTGCGCCAGAGGCTGCTAACGGCGGCGGCGGATTGGTGTCCCCAACCCGGTTCAAAAGCCAGTGATAACCCACGGTCAAGCAATTGCGGCCGCAGACGCAAGGTCAGATCGATGCCCCATTCCCCCAATTCATCACTATGCGCCAGCAACCAACGGCCTTGCGAATGGATGGTCAGCCCAAGCGCCGTGTTGGTGTAACCCAAGTTGACGCCAACATCAAGCCCTAACCCTTCAGCGGCATCGCCGCCATCCAAGCGACCACCGAGTTCCCAGCCGCCATCGTAAGCGGCACCTTCAACCGGCCAGCGTCGGTGGTCCGCCACCGCTATGCGCAAGCGATAGGAATCAGCGTTGCTGGCATCAATTCGCGACAGCCCTAAGCCTGCCGCAGCGGATCCAGTGCTGACCAAGAAAGCATCCGCTTTCAGCGATAGCTCCGCACTGTTGGCGCTGTAATCGCCGATCGTCGCAAGGGTGTGCTTCAGTCCGCCGCCGAAGGTCTGCATGTTAATATCGGTTTCGATATCAAGCTGGATCGCGCTGGTGCTTTTGATTTCGGCAGTGCCGAAACCGAAGCCAAAAGCACCCCACAACTCAGTGCCGTCTCCGAGGCTCCATTGCAGGTATGGCGAGATATTGTTTATCGTTGATTGGGTATCGATGCGCTGGCTGGTAGCATCCGCGTTGCCTTCATTGATACTGTGCGACAGCACCACGCCGAATAGTAGGCGATCGCCGGGGAACACCACCTCTTCAAGCGTATAATCGGTACCGAGATAGGCTGAAAGCACGCCACCGCTTATTTCCACCCCGTCACTTTCGCGCGTATAAGCGCTATAGCGCCCCTGTCCCCACAGTGTCCAGTTACTGCTGATGCTGCGATCGCCATTGCTGTCGTCAGCACCCAGTCTCAGCAAAAACGCGCTGTTACTGATCATGCCGCGGCGAAACTGGTGCCATTTCTCTTTGATCAAAGGCATTGGAGAGTACTCACGCTCAACCTCATCCCAGTCACCGCTGCGTTGCCAGTGCGAGGGTTGCGTCCAGCGGCTGATCCGCTGCCATGCGTCAGCATTCAATGCATTGCCGGAAATTGTTACATGCGGTGGCGCGCCAGCGAAGCGCGAACCAAGTACGTCAACCGTATCAATGGCGATATTACGCGCCACTTGTGCCAGCGTCATGGTCGTCATTTTGGTGTTACGCTCAATGGTTCCGCGATTTATCTGGATGTTGACCAATGCCGTCGAAGGGGCGCGATCAGGGGCGCCGTCGCTAACGCTGGCGGTCAGCACAAAATTGGCACCATTCGTTGCGCCACTACCGGTATAGCCGATTACGCCACTGCTGGCATCGATCTGGAATTGTCCCGAGTCGCCAGAGCTGATGGCATAAACCAGCTCATCGAAGTTGCCATCGGTGGCTTGCACCGTACCGACAGTAACTGGGATTGGAGAACCGCTGCGGTTGGCGTCCAATGGGAAGATATAGGGAGCACCGACAAACTCCGGCGCACGATCGTTTTGCACAATAACCACAACGTCTGACGCGATTTCGCGCCTCTGTGTTGTTGCGGTTACCGCCGCCGAAAGCGTTACAGTTTCCATTTCGCCGGTGCCGGTATAGTAGAAGCGACCATCATCAGCGCCAATACTAAAACGCGCTGTGTCACTGATGGAGTAGCGGATCGCGTCATTGTCTGGATCATCAGCGATGATGGTGCCCAACAGGTACGGCCCAGGCTGCCCCTTACTGATGATAAAGGGTGAAAGCGGCGTAAATTGCAAGTACACAACCTCAACCGGTGCCGTAGTAACAGTAGTATTGTTGGCTTCATCGCGGGCTTCGATAGTCAGGGTGTAGTTGGTGCCAATATTTTCACCGCTGCCGATGTAGCGGATCACCCCTTGAGTGTCAATGCTGAATCGATCGCTGCCACTGGCGGGAATGACCGAGGCGATGGTATAGGTAAGTTGGTCTCGATTGGCATCGGTTGCGCTCACAGTGCCGATGACGAAAGCACCGCTTCTCCCGGCATCAAAACGCAATGGCCCAGAAGAAGGCGCTGTGAATACCGGGCTGTCAGTGTTCTGAACGTCAATAAGCACTGCTGTAGTGGCATTTCTTTCTTGGTCGGTTACCGTCACGATCAACGTCATATCATCCGCTTCACCAGGGCCGACATAATAGATGATGCCTTCAGGACGACTGATACCGAAGCGAATGCTGGGACTGACGAGTCCATAACGCAAACTGCTCCCCGCCACGCTCGTTACCACCCCAACCGTACCTATGGGGTTACTCCCCGCAGCCCCTTTAATCAGTGGAAAGGTGTACGATGGCTGTTCGAACTGCAAGCCAATGACGGTGAAGTACACCGTCGTGGTGTTGCTATTCCCACCGGTATTGATATCCATAGCACCGACGGTCAGGCTCAGATTCTCACCCAATTCGACCCCTGCCGCTCCAATGTAATCGATAACGCCGTAGTAGATAAACTGACCATCGCTGAAATTTACGAAGCTGGTGATAGAGAATTGGCTGGTGTCGCCTGATTGAATTGAAAAGCCAACCTGATCCCCGTTCGGATCGGAAGCGAACACGGTTCCCACGCGATACGTACCAGGGGCATCGGCCGCCAAATCAAAGGTATAGTTATTGTTATCAAATAGTGGCGCGCGTGTGTTTTGCAGTGCCACAGCTACGTCGAGCACTTGTTGCTGATCGGGATCACGCGCCGACACAATAATCCGCACTGCGGTTGCTTCCTGTTCGCCGCTGCCGGTATATTGCAACACCCCATTTGCATCAATTGCGAAAGGTTGGTTAACGTTTTGGACTAGGTAGTCGAACGTTTGATCGGGGTTCGTATTGCTGGCGCTGAGCGTACCCAGAACGATCGGATCACCCGGTGCTTGAGCACTGATCCCTTGTTCGAGTGAAAAGGTGTAACCCGACTGCTCAAAGCGCAGCCCGATGATATCAACGGTCACTACGGCGAACGCCACAAAACCACCCTCATCGGTTGCTGAAACCGAAAAGGATACTTCGCCATCGGGCTGCCCGCCCGCCGTATAATAGACAATACCGGTCGTCTCGCCGACGCTGAACCCGGCGAAATTCGTCGCATAGAGAAGCTCGGCCTGATTGTCATCGTTGGCTTCGACAGTGCCTACCACAACCCCTGGCGGCGTGCTGCTGCCATCAACATAAGCGGCCATCGTGAAACTGTACAGGAGCTCTTCAAATACAGGGGCTGCGGTGTTCACCAGTTCAATGATAATGGGAACTGTCGATATCTCATTATCCGTCGCGATGGCGCTCACATTAAGACCGGCCACGTCGGATTCGTTGGCATTGGCACCTAAATAGTAGAGATTGCCGGCGGAATCGATAGAAAAATCGTTGTGAAAGACGGTATAAGTGAAGCTCCGATCAAGCCCCGTATCACTGGCCGCCACGACCCCTACGAATTGCTGCGTCTGACTGCCGTCAGCGCCTTGCTGCATGCTAAAGGTATAGCTCGAACGCTCAAATTGCAACCCGATAACACTAATGTTGATCGGCACTTGGCTGGTGTTCGGCACCTCATCCGTGGCACCGATAACTAATTCAGGTAAGAGCGTGGTGACAGCCTCGCCGCTACCGATATAGGAGAGGACACCGCTGGCATTGAGGCTGAACAGCGCATCGTCATTGCCCTGAATAATACTGTAGATGGGCTGATCCCGATTGGGATCAGTGGCCGCCACGGTACCGATCACGAGCGCCGATTGTGTACCGCTTACATTCGCTCTGAGGGTAAAATCATATTGATTCTGCAAAAACACCGGCGCCAGATCGTTTTGCACGTCAATGTAAATAAGTCCCGGCCGGTTCCTCAGCTCGCTCGCGGTGCTGGCTTCCACGTTTATTAAGAAGAAGGAATCATTTATTAAGAAGGAATCATATAAGCCGGTGTCGTTATAGGATAGCACCCCATCAAGGAAGTCGATTCCGAAACCGGCACCAATAGCTGAAGGGTCAGTGATGCGATAGTTGATCTCTTCGCCTCCTGCATCAGTGGCCGCAACAGTACCCACTGCGATCGCCGTCAGACTTCCATCAGCGCCCTGACTGAGAGTGAAACTATAATCGATGAATAGAATGCCTCCCTCAACATTCAAAAAATAACTCGTGGTTTCGGTGAACTCGACGCCGAGGACAACGATAGTCAATGCAACCGTGGTGAAATTAAAGGCCTGATCGTAGGCTTCTACGATAATAAACCCCGAAGACTCTAATCCAGGGCCAATGTAACTGACGCTCCCATCGGTATCGATACTGAAATCACTACGACGAATTACATAGGAGACAGGCTCCTGATTCACATCGGTTGCTGCAACAGTGCCGAGAAGGATTGGATTTAGGGGGCTTGCTGAAGCATACTGCAACAGCTCAAAAGTGTAAGCGGCAGTGGCGAATTCAGGGGGACTCTGGTTAATAATGGTTATAGCGACGGCGGCGTTGTCGGCGCGCATTCCATCGGAACCTAAAACTTCAGCCGTCACCGTCAAATTTATTTCGACTTCCGCGGTAATGCCGCCGCCCGTATAGCGCATAACGCCGTCATTATCGATGACAAAGTCATCATCGGAAGCCTCATACATGATCGTCTGATCAGAAGGATCGCTCGCTGTCACAGTACCCACCACGATCCCGCCAGGGGCACTGAAACCTTGGTTCAGCGTGAAGGCATAATTGTCCGCAGCAAAACCCAAGTCGCGCACAGTAACGGTAAAGGCGCGGTTTCTGGTGCGCTTTGTCCCCTCGCTGTTGGTTCCCCCTTCGGCGACTATGTTGAGGCTATGCGTGCGTGGGTTATTACCGATATAGTAGAGCACGCCGACAACCGCCTGAGTGAGAAGAGTCCGAGTATTCACAATACGAAAGATGGCATCGTTATCTTCAGAATAACCAAGTATCCCAAGTGAAGTATTAACTTCCTCTAACGGGCGGTTGACGAAGCGATAGCGGACAACATCGTTTGCCCCCGAGGTATCGATAGCCTGAATGGTGGCAAAGGGGACTCCATTGGGCAAATTATCGTTGCCATTCACCTCAAAAGTGCTGTTCTGCTTTGTTTGGTCTGAAAAATCGATGTCTTCGGCGTTAACCACAATCACCGCGGAGGTGTTGCTGTCAGCGTCCCCACCGGCGTAACCGGTCACGGTGAACGTGTACGCCGTGCCGGCAGTCAGTCGCTGGCTGCCGCTGGCACGATAATGGAGGTACGCCTTTCCCGCGTCTGCGGTGTCTCCAGTAACATTATTGATGCGCCAGTTCTGATTGCTGGTGTTGGGAATCGACTGATCGTAGCCGCTGCAGGTAAGGTTTTGCGCATCATCATCAGCAGAGCAGTCAAACGCCACTGCCCCCGGGAAGGTAAAATAGGTACTGTTGGCATAGAGACTATACCCAGCATGTACCTTGGTGAAGTCAAACTCAAGGTCGCCAAGGGACTGGCTGCCATCGCGCGCATGTATACCAAAGGTATACAGCTGAGCGGCAACAAATGGCGGATCGACAAGATTGATGACTGTTTCTTCGTCGGCTTCCCTTAATTCGTCATCCCAGTGATTATTGCTAACGCCGTATATCTGGTTCGACAGGCGGGTAGTTAGCGCGGTCTCATTACCGCTGTAATAAAGGCCACACGCGGTGTCTTCCTGCCCAATTAACACATTAAAAGGTCCTTCACCAGGCACGTTGCCAAAGGTCGGTCCTTCGTCTACCCCGGGACCAAAATAGTGCGCCGTTATCAGTTCATAATCGCCATCCGTAAAGGTCAGCGTATCGCTGTGGATCACAGCGTCACTATCGTTTGTATAATCGCTTTTACGGATGGTATCAAGCCATTCGGTACGGCCTTCATAAGTCTGGAAACTACAGAAGTTTTCCGAGGTACGCCCTACACCATTACCGTCCCCCCCCCCTGTAATCAGCGTGCGATACGTATCCAACAAAATGCGCTTAGCGCCGCTGTGATCAAATCCCTTCAGCAGGTTGAATGTGTATCTCGGCGTATCACCAGTGCCAGTGAATTCTGCGTCTTCAGCCATCAGAGCGGCCGGTGCCATCAGCAACAGCAGCAAACCCGCCAGCCAGCGCCGCACCTGACTGCCCGCGCTGCGGCAGCTAGCAAGCGCCGCAGCGCGGCACCCTGTATCGCGTTTACCCGGCAAGGCGCTCGCTAGCTGCCAGCGCTTGCATGGCGTGTGATGTGTTCCAGTCATTAGAAAAATCCCAACTACCAGCTGAATATCCCATCAATGCCGATATAGCGCCGCAGTTGATCGCCACTCACGGTAAATTGCAGGTTGGCGGTGCTGAGCTTTAACCCCAGTTTCATATCGGATACCGCATCGTGCGCCGTATCCATCTCAAGGAACGGTTGCAGCAAAGCGCGATGGTATTGCAAGCCGTAGCTCAGTGACAGCCGCATATGATCGGGGATCAGGCGGCGTGCGCTGCTGCCACCTGCGTTACTATCGAGTGACGCCGCGCCGTGCTCCCATAAACGCTGGGTATCGGTTGTCGAGCGCTGCCCCCAGCCAGGCTTCAGCAGCAGCGCTAAGCGGCGGCTCTTGAAGCGCGGACGCAGGCGCAGGGTTACATCCACGCCCCATTCGCTACGGTGTTCGCTGTGCAACAACAACCACCGTCCCTGTGAATGGAGCGACAAACCGATAGCGGTATTGGCATAGCCGATATTAGCGCCAAGGTCCATGCCGTAGCCATCGGCGGTGTCGCCGCCATCCAACCGCGCACCAAGCTCAAAACCACCGCTGTAGGCAGCATTGCTGAACGGCCAGCGACGCTGATCAGCGAGCGCTAAACGGAAGCGATGCGAATCCGACTGGGACGCATCCAATCCGCTGGTTGCGTCTGATTCCGCGCGTACCATGAAAACGTCGGCTTTCAATGCCAACTCGGCGCTGTTGACGGTATGATTGCCGATCGTTCGAAGCGCCTGTCTAACCCCCCCAGCCAAGGACAGCATGCTGATATCCGTCACAGGATTGGGGTCTTGCTCCGCCGCGGTGTTGAGCTTGGCGCTCCCGCTGCCGTAGCCGAACATTCCCCACGCCTCAAAACCATCTTCGCTGCGCCATTGTAGATAAGGATAGATGGTGTTGATAGTCATATCAATAGCGATGCGTTGACTGCCATCAGACATCCGCGAATAACCATCATTCCTGCTTTGAGAAAACGCTAGGCCGAGCAACAAGCGGTCATCAGCAAGCAGCGCATCCGGTAACGTGTAGTCCACCCCGAGGTAGCCTGATAACACCGTGCCGCTGGCCTTAATGCCTTGCTGTTCGCGCGTGTAGCCGCTGATGCGACCTTGCCCCCATAGCGCTAACTGGCTGTCAACCACAGCGCCACGCCGCACTGACAACGGGATCAGAAACGAAGTGCCGCTGACCCACCGAGCACGAAATTGGTTCCATTTCTCCGACAGCTCAGCGTCAAGCGCAACCTTGCGTTCATTCCCGTCCCAAGCACCCGTCTGCCGCCAGTGCGCTAACTGCGTCCACCGGCTTAACCGGTGCCATTGCGGAGAGTCCAACGCGTACCCAGAAAAGACCACATGAGGGGCGGAGACAAAGCGAGTACCCAGTACATCGACGGTGTCGGCAGCGATATTGTGCCCCACCTGGGCCAAACTGTGCTGCGTCATTTTGGTGTTGCGCTCTATCGTCCTGCGTCCAACCCTGATTTTGACAGCCACAATCGGTTTATGGTAGCCATCACTTGCTTCAATGCGTAGGGTTAGCTCTGTATTGAGTGCTTCGCCACTGCCGGTGTAACTGACGATGCCCTGGGTGGCATGGATGGAGAAGCGCTCATGGGTATCACTACCCGAAATGGGGAAGAACGCATACGTAACGGTGTCGTTGTTGGCGTCAGAGGCATACACGCTACCCACGGGCAGCGCGTTCGGTGTGCCACTGTAGTCAGCGTCAAGATCAAAGGTATAAGGTGCCCCCTGGAAAACCGGGACATTATCATTTTCAACCGCAACAATGACCCCCAAGGCGATTGCACGGGCATCATCATCGCTGGTTGCCGTAACGGTCACTGCAATATCTGTATTATCATCGGTCTCGCCGCTGCCGATATAGCTGAAGACCCCATCCCCAACGCCAATACTGAAACGCGCCGTATCATCGATCGTATACTGCAACCCACTTCCGCTTGGCGATGTCGCAGTGAAGGTACCAAGAAGCACTGCCCCGGCCGGGCCATTGCCAGCCAGCCCCCGGCTCAGGGTGAAGGTTGTTAGCGGGGTTAAAAACTGCAAGCTGGCAACCTCAACGCTGACGCTGACAAAATCCTCATGTACCGCTATCGCCGCTGCGCTGTCGCTGTCATGGGCCCTGATGAACACCGCGGCGGGTGGCGCGTTCGCTGCCTCGCCAGCACCCGTGTAGTAGAGAACGCCGTGATACACACCGCTAGAGTCAGGGGCAGGCTCGCCAATCGCAAAGCGACGGCCTCCGCCACAATCGATCTGAGCATCAAACGGGCCGCTGGCAAAACAACTGATGCGATAGTACACGCGTTCACGGTTTGCATCCGTCGCCGTTACGGTACCGATGGCGAGCGCTGCCGACGTACCGCTTTCACCGGCGTACAGATAGAATGTGTATGCATCCGCCAGAAACGCCGGCACTGCATCGTTATCAATCTCGATGACGATAGCGGTAGTGGCGATCCGACCATCAGCCGCGGTGGCGGTCAGCGTCAGCAGCTGATCGGTGCTTTCGCCGCTGCCGATATACGATACAACGCCCTGCGTCGCGCTGGAAGCGATCGCAAAATTAGCGCTATCGCTGACGCCATAGCTGATAGCGCTGCTACTGCCCGTTGGATCGTTGGCGACGACGGTACCCAGTACGCGCGTCCCAGGCGCGCCCTTGGTCAACGCGAACGTGTATGGGGCATCGAACTGAAGACCGATAAATTCGACGATAAAGGTTGCGTTCACCGCCGGATGACCGGGGAACCCATCGCTGGCGCTGATCGTTAGCTCGGCAAAGGTGTTGACTATTTCGCCACTGCCGATATAGCTGATGCTGCCATCGGTGGCCCCGATGCTGAACCGCATATTGTTGCTGGTAAGGGCGTACATAACCTCATCGCCGTTGGGATCGGTGGCGCGCACGCTGCCAAACACCAGCGGTGCCGTAGAGCCGTCGCTGCCGGCATCAATGCGGAACGTGTAAGTGTCAGGATCAAACTCGGGCAACAGGGTATTTTGCACGGCAATAGCGACATCGACCGTCAGGAACTGAGTGCTGTTGACCACGATACTCACTACGCTATTTTCAAATTCACCGCCGCCGATATACCACACGACCGCGTTGACTCGGGTGGTGGGAACGCTTTCGATCGGGTTTTCGCTGATACTGAAGCGCACGCGATCGGTCTCCTGAAGAGAAAAGATAATGGTTTGCTGTGGCTCGGGATCGATGATGATGATCGTGCCCAAGGGGCCAACCGGGTCGCTTCCGCCGCTGACCCCTTGGTTCAATGAAAAGGTATAGCCCGACTGACTGGAATGCAGGCCGCGTACCGTGATCGTTACGGGTGCCTGTCGCGCATTGCCGACCCCATCCTCGGCGACAACAAAAAGGTCGTGAACGCCAGCTACCGCGGCGTCAGCGCTTGCATAACTGATGATCCCGCTGGTCTCCCCAATGCTGAAGGGAGTGTCGCTGGGGTCGAGTAGATAGGCCACCGACTCCTGGTTAGGATCGGTGGCATTAATCGTCCCCAACACAATCGGGCCAACGGTGTTGGCGACCAGCGAAAACTGATAATTGTCACCCGTGGTAAATTGCGGCGCGTCTTGGTTCAGCAGATAAACCGTGACGTCGATTGGTAAAGAGCGTTTTACCTTTTCCGCCACCGGGAGGGGCGCATTGGTCTGCACGAGGGCGCGCAGTACGATACACCCACAAGACGCCTCACCAAAGGCACCGCTGCCGTGGTAGCGCAATACGCCCGCGGTATCGAACAGAAAGCTGTTGGGGCCGCCGGTGGATACCTGATCGACATTTTGCGCAGCGGGCACAGTGAACGCGAAACTGTCGCCATTTACATCGGTGACGTTGATGGTGCCGAGGATGATTGGATTGCTGCCCGCATCGTAACCCTGATCAAGGCTAAAGTTGTAAATCTCGCCTGGATTTACAAATTGCAGACTAACAAGGTCGATCGAAACGCCTATATTGGTTATCTGCACGTCAGTAGTCGCAGCAAGATTAACCAAGCCATCGTCAACCCTGACTTCCAGCCGATAGTCGTACAGGCTGGCGCTCAACGTTTCACCGCTGCCGATATAACTGAGTACGCCGTTGGCCGCGTCGATAGTGAAGCTTTCGCCTTCATTACCGCTGACTATTGAATAGCGAAGAGGTACATCGTGATTGCCATCGGTAGCGGCGATGGTGCCCATAACAATCGCATCTGGGGTTCCGCTTGCCCGGGCTTGCAAATCAAACGCGTAAATCTCCTCGGTAAATTCCGGTGCCTGATCGTTCTCCACCGTAAAGAAAACGTAGGCAAAGCCCGCCCGCTGCCCCCCTATAATGCTAGGGCTGCCAACCACCCCATAAATGGTTAGGAAGTCGTGTTCAGTATAAGGCCCCGCGCCTGGAACGCCGCTAATGTAATACAGGTCGCCGCTGCTGGCGTTGATGCTGAATAAATGGTCGACGCCAGCATCTAAAATGCCGTAGGTGACGGTTTCGCCCAGCTCGTCACTCGCCGGCAGGCGGCCCAGGAGCAGCGGCTCAACACTGGCGTCAAAACCGCGGCTCAGCGTAAAAACATAAATCAGCGGATCGAAATTAACTGTAGCGACCTCCACGGTGAAAATGACACTCGTCTGGCGCAGAGGGTTAAAATACGACAGCGCTGTTATCGCCAAAGCAGTCGTTTGATTTGTTCCAGTACCGATATAATACAAATACCCTACGCCATTTTGATGCCCTATATGTGCAGGATCATTAGGATCGTGATTGTGCAGAGCGAAGTTCTGCTGAGGGCTGTCATAACTGTCAAAGAAAACATCCTCGTCTGGGGCAAAAGATAGCCCGTCAAGGAAACGATAGAAATTGCGTCTTGGTCCCGTGAGCCCCAATCCATCAGTAGCGACGATCGTGCCAAGCAATATCGCCTGTCCCTGCCCACTGATGTTGGCACCCAAAGTAAAGTTATAGGTCTGCTGCGGTACGAACTCCATGCCCTGCACATCAATATACAGGTTTGTAAAAGCAGTATTTTGCCCCTCGCGAGTGCGCAATAACACGCGGGTATCCTGTGCCTCGCCGAATACTCCGATGTAGAAAAGCGTGCCCGCGGTATCGATGCTGAAGCGCTCGCTGTTATTGGTGCTTACGATTTCATAGCTGGAGGCGTTGATAACCTCAGTAATGGGCTCGGGAGGATCCAGATAAAGTGTGATCGGCCCGCTCGCCGTCGTGATCTGCCCGCCACTGCCACTACCGCTACTGCCGATGATGGTATGAAGGTTGACGTTATCGTACTGGTTCAGCTCGAAGGTGTAATTGTTGCTAGGGGGATCGAGGACCCTGATGGTGAACGCAGCGTTGATAGAGCGGTTGGAGTAAGCCGCGCTCACCGGCACCACAATATCACCAGCACCCGTAGCTAAAGCCGCGCCGATGTAGTATAAAATGCACTCGCCGTTACGATTCTCAATCTCGAATCGCCCGCTGCTGTCGCGTGGCCGTTGATCGACGGTTTGACCATTGACAAACGCACAGGACGCCTCGTTCTCTGATGTATCGACAGGAGCGATGCTGCCGAGCAAGATGGGCGCGGTGCTGCTGGCACCGACCCCCTCGGGTAAATCAAACGTGTAGCTCTGGGTAGCGGCAAACAGAAGGTAATGGGGAAAGCGGACCTCGGCGAGGGTGGCGGCAGAGTCGTAAGATGGATGGGCTGCGCTGATGTTCAACCTGTGTGGCGTATCGCTCGCCCCCGCCCCGGCGCCAATGTAAGATAGCACCCCCACAGAAGTGATGCGGTAGAGCGGATTATCTACCGTATAGGTGAGGGCATCATCCGATTCCGTCATGGTAGCAACGCGCACGGTACCCACTACCACCGTCCCGTCATCCCCGAGGTCACTGTATGCGAAGCTGAATTGGGGATTGGCGTCATCAAATGTCAGTGTACCCCTCACGTTAACTATGTACCCAGCGTCACTGAGGCTATTACTGCTCTCTGCCACAACGTTTGGTGTGAGAATGTCTTCCGCGTTTGCGCCAGTCCCTATATAACTCAAAGTGCAGTTGTAGGAAGTGGTAACTGTGCCTTCACCGTCCACAACGGAAGAGGTCTTTAGTACTTCCCCTCTGTTGATCGTGAAAAATGCGGTGTCTGGATTAGAAGTACCCAGATAACACCGTTCATTTACAGGACCAATGGTACTAGGAGATGTCCTTAGCACTATCTGGATAGTCCCTACTACGATTGGCGTAGTAGAACCATCAAGCTCTTCCATCAGGGTAAAGGTAGCACCCGCGGGCGGATTAAAGGTGGTGGTGGTGGAGGGAGGTCCCACCACCGCAACTATGTACTCAGCGCCCAGGATGCTAGTACTGCTCTCTGCCAGAACGGATGTTGTGAGAATGTCTCCTAAGTTTGCGCCAGTCCCTATATAACTCAAAGTGCAGTTGTAGGAAGTGGTAACTGTGTTGACACCGTCCACAACGGAAGAGGTCTTTAGTATGTCTTCCCCTGGGCTGATCGTGAAAAATGCGGTGTCTGGATATGAAGTATCCAGACGACACTGTTCATCTACAAAATCAGTGGTACTAGGAGATCTCCTTAGCACTATCTGGATAATCCCTACTGCGATTGGCGTAGCAGAACCATCAAGCCCTTCCTGCAGGTTAAAGGTAGCACCCGCGGGCGGATTAAAGGTGGTGGTGGTGACGGTTTGAGCAACCACGGCTGGCGCCACCGCCAACAGCAGCAGCGCCGCGGCGATCGGCAGCACTGTGCGCCGGGCGCTGCGCCGCCGCCGCTGCTGCGCGAGCAGCACCACGGCGCGCTTTATCAGGGGGAACATCGAAAAACCTCAACGGGATCGAGGTTTGGCGAAAGAGGCATCATCACCTGTCATGTCAGTCATTGCTTTATACTTGTGATCCTTCGGGCGGTGTCTCTGTGAGGAGAAGAACTTCCCAGTAGTTATTTCATGGTGCCGCAGACGCACCTATTTAAAGTTAAAAACATTTATTCAAATAGTATGAGTATATAACCCTTCTCTCAATAGACAAGCCCTCAATAGCGTAGCACCCGATGCGGGGCAGCATATAAGCAGCATATAATACGCGCTGCTTAGTGCCCGATGCGGGGCAGCATATAATACGTGCTGCTTAGCGCCCGATGCTGGGCAGCATATAATACACGCTGCGGATCGTCAATAAGCAGCTTTGTCGTGTCCGCAAAGCAGCAATGTCCCCTATTCCTTATTCAGGAGAGAGGCGTTGGATAACCCGCCCCAGCGGCTGCCCTGCGTCCCTAGAAAAACACTCTCCGAGACCCAATCTCTCTGATCCAATGGCCCCCATCCCCTTGACAGTCATGAGCCTTGCTGATCGGCTCGTCCAGCTCCAGCTCTCTCCAGGTGCCGCGCAAGTGCTCTCCGTGGTGCTCGTCGGTGTGGTTTTTAACGGCTTGGCGCTGCTTTCCTATTTTTTCATCAAGCGCCTGATCTCCCACGTTATCCACCCGCTGATCCGTCGCAGCCCGACCCATTGGGACGATCTGCTGGTACGCAACGCGATCATCACCCGCTGCGCACACCTCGCGCCGGTGTTCTTCATTGATGCCTTAGCACCGACCGTCTTCGCCGGTCACAGCGATCTGCTGCAGCTACTGCAGGTGCTGGTCAACAGTTATCTGATCCTGATCGTCTTGCTGGTGCTCGACGGTGCGTTGAACTTCGTGCGCGATGTCTGGCAGCGCAACCCGGTCGGCAAGCGCTACTCAGCCAAGACTTACATTCAAGCGGCTAAGCTGTTGATTAACCTGATCGGGCTGATCTTCATTCTCTCGGCGCTCCTTGGCAAGTCGCCGCTGGTCTTCGTCTCTGGACTCGGTGCCCTTACCGCTATCTTGCTGCTGGTCTTCAAGGACGCCATTCTCGGTCTCGTCGCCGGCTACCAACTGGCGGTCAACCACATGGTCATGGAAGGCGATTGGCTGGAGATGCCTGCCCGCGGTGCCGACGGCGAAGTGTTCGACGTCTCACTCACGACAGTTAAGGTGCGCAACTGGGATCTGACCATTACCACCATCCCGACCTACGCGTTGATATCCGATTCTTTCAAGAACTGGCGAGGGATGAGCGAAGCCGGTGGACGGCGCATCATGCGCGCACTGTGCATCGACTTGCGCAGCATCCGCTTCGCCGACGAGCCGTTGCTCTTGCACTTCCAGCGCATCCGCTTGCTGCGTGACCACCTCAACGCCAAGCTCGCGGAGATAAAAGCGCACAACGCCGCGATGGGTAACGATCTCAAAGAGCTGATCAATGCCCGGCGACTGACCAACATCGGCATGTTCCGCGCCTACTGCGTGGCCTATCTGCGTAATCACCCCAACATCCGCCAGGACATGACGCTGATGGTGCGCCAGCTATCACCCACCGCTAATGGGCTGCCGCTGGAGGTCTATGTTTTCACCAACGACACGGTGTGGATGGCTCATGAGGCGATCCAGAGCGACATCTTCGATCACCTGATCGCGGTGCTTCCGGAGTTCGGCTTGCGCGCCTACCAATACCCGAGCGGTGCCGACCTGTCGCACGTCGGAGCGGCGCTAAGGGAAGCGCCGCCGAACCCATAAAGCCGTTAGTTTATAACCCTTCCTCCAATATAACACCCAGGGTGCCGCAGCACGCCGCTGCTTCCGCGGTGCCCCGTGCCAGCCTAAGCTTCACATCGATCCCGCGAGTGCTGCAATGCCTAAGCGAAAAAGGCGCGCAAAAGCGCGCAAAGCCAATCGGTCGGTGCCTGCGGCGGCGCTTGTTCTCACGCAACTGACGCAACGGTTAAAATGGCTTGCGCAGCGCCCCCCGGGGAGCTGGCTGCGGCGCGCCTTTGAGGCCTGCATTGCCCCAGTGCTTGCGCCGCTGACAGTACGCCGCGATGCCTTCGCTTTAGGCGGGCTGTTTGCGGCAACGCTGCTGCTTTACGCCGCGGCAACGCCGCGGACGGTGATGATGGAAGACGATGGCATCTTCATCCTCGTCGCCAAATACCTTGGCATCGCTCACCCGCCAGGGTATCCGTTTTACGTCCTGCTGAGCTGGCTCGCTACGTGGTTTCCGTTGGAAAGCATCGCTTGGCGCGTGCATGCGCTGAGCGGCCTGATGGGGGCCGTAACCTGCGTTTGCATTGCATTCATCGTGCTGCGCCGCAGCGCCAATGTGTGGGCCGCCTGCCTCGCCGGGGGTGGGTTAGCCGTATCGGAGCATTTCTGGTCACAAGCGCTGATCGCTGACGTCTATACCACCAATACCGCGATGTTGTTTCTAACCCTGCTGCTGGTGCAAGAAGCGGTGGCGCAGCGCCAGCGTTGGCTGTGGATCGCCGCTGCCATCAGCTATGGCCTTGGCCTTGCCAATCACTGGCCGTTGTTGATCCTCGCGACCCCGATGGTATTGTTTTATGCCCTCGCCGCGAAGGGTGATTTCTGGAGGCGCAGCCTGTATCTGATCGCGCTTGGGTTGTTGGTCGCCGCTGCACTCTATGGCTGGATGGTGTGGCGCTCGCATCAATCGCCGATCGTCAATTTCGCCGGCTCGATCAATACTTGGGAGGCATTTATCCGATATGTCGGGCGCACTGTTTACAGCGGGGTGGACCAGCAAGCCGACGCCGGCTGGAACGATAAACTGTTGTATGGTCGTTACCTACTGACTCAACTGTGGTGGCAGCTCAGCCCCTTGGGGGCGCTGGTCGCCGTCTGCGGCGTCTGTGTCGCGCTGCAGCGCGGCTTTCGCGTCGGCGTCATCGGCGAAATCCTAGCATTTGCCTGCGGTACCCTGCTGTTGCTAATCCTTTTAGGCTTCGATTATGAATACCTCGAAATCGCCGTCTTTCGCCCCTATCAGTTGGTGACCTACTGTATCTTCGCGCTGTGGTTTGGTTACGGTCTCGCAGCCATCGCCAGCGTCATCGGCGTCCACCGCCGGCGTTGGCGGGGGCTGTTGTGGACCAGCGCCGTGCTGTCGTTGCTGGCGGTTGGGGTATCGAACGCGCGCATCAACTACCGCGCCGCCGATACTTTCGCCGCCGATCAGGCGCTGTCGATCCTCAATCTGGCCGAGAAGAACGCGATCGTCGTAACCTTTGGCGATTTCGATACGCCACAGCTCGCCTACCTGCATCTGATCGAAGGCAAACGCCCTGATATACGGCTAATGAATTCACAGGGGCTGTTGTTTCAGGATCGTATCGTACACCCATTCTGGAGCAACGCCGCCAAGGACAAAGCCTGGAATACATTTTTCGACAACACCAAGCGCCCGATTTATTACACCATAGTGAACCCGGTCAAAAAAACAGGGAATGAGCATCACGGGTATTTATACAAGCTGGATGCCGATATAAAATCGGGCGTTTTCAAAATAATCGAGAGTGAGCCATCAAAAATGCTTTTCAGGCAACTGCTCAAAACTCCTGACAGTCACGATCGCTGGGCCGACTATAAACGCAACTCCCTGATCCAGCAATACGGTCGCTATATCGGTCGCATGTTGCAGTTGCGTAACCTGCAACCCAGTGATTATATTGCTGATATTCTGCCAAAGGTCGAGAGTAATTACTGGTCTTTGATGGGCCTGCTGCAAGTTTTATTGCCGAGCAGCAATGACTCGCAACTGGCTTTTATTAAACCACGCTTCGAGAAAGCCAAAGGTTTGGCGCGAGATGATCGCAATAAAAATCACTTGGCGACGTTTTATTACCTCAACGGCTTACTGGCGCAGAAGCTTGGCGACAGAGAAGAAGCCAAAGCGAGTTACCGCCAAGCGACACAGATCCAGAGCACCGGTCCAGCGCATAATGCCCTACGGTCGTTGATGAAGTGATATGATGCGCAGTCTGATTCGAGGGCTGGGCGGTGTGTTGTTTCAGTTGCCGCCCGGATAACTTCAATAGGCGGTAGCGCCTATTCAGGAAATGCCCTTTCCACGCATCATTTCGCGGTGCCGTTGACCACGCGCACGAGGTCAGCGAACGGCGCGCCGCCGGCACTTCCAATTAAAAATAAAACAATCCCTTCCCCCCGTTTTTCGCGGTTCCAAAATGCTTAAATATCGCCTGCTTTGTCGCTGTCCGACAAAACGTTGCCGGTTCCTGCTGGAGCTAGGCGCGCCTAGCGTGCTGCGGTGCTGATAACGATGCACCGCCCCACCGTTTGCGCCGTCGTGGTGCTGTGGCTGCTGGGCTGCGCTCAAGCCTTTACTGACGACCTTGAGCGCCAGAGCGTGGTAGAACCGTTTGTCGCTTTCATGGTTGCCCAACACGGTTTTGAGCCTGCACCGCTGTCAGCGTTATTGAGTGAGGCGGTGTATCAAGCGCGCATCATCCAGTCAATGGAGCGACCCGCAGAGCGTTTGCCTTGGCATCGCTATCGGCGGATCTTTGTGACCGAAGAGCGCATAAAGGGCGGTGTCGCATTCTGGCGCAAACAACGTAACGTATTGCAACGCGCCGCCGACCGTTACCACATCCCGATCGAGATCATCGTCGCGATCATCGGTATAGAAACTGGCTACGGGGCCAATCGCGGTACCACAAAGGTGCTCGATGCGCTGTACACGCTGGCTTTTCACTACCCGCGACGGGCGCAATTCTTCCGTGGCGAGCTGGTCGAGTTTCTGTTATTGGCGCGCCGCGGCGTGCTTGATCCGCGCACTGTCGTTGGTTCGTATGCCGGGGCAATGGGGATCCCGCAATTCATTCCCAGCAGCTACCAGCGCTTTGCCGTCGATTTCGACGGCGATGGGGCACGTAACCTGCTCAGCGGTGAGAGCGACGCGATAGGCAGCATCGCTAACTACTTGAGCCAGCATCAATGGCAGCCGCAAGAGGCGATCGCGCTGCGCGCCAAAGTGCATGGCGTCGATGCGAGGACGCTGTTGGACGCAGGTTACAAGCCGCATACCACGCTGGCCGCGCTGCACCAAGCAGGCATCCAGTTCACTACCGATCTGCCCGCGACCACCGCCACTGCGCTCATCTCACTCGCTGAAAAAGAAAGCGATGAGCACTGGGCGGTGCTCGACAACTTCTATGTCATCACCCGCTATAACCGCAGCCCGCTGTACGCGATGGCAGTGTTCCAATTGGCGCTGGCTATCAAAAACAAACAAAGCCATTGAGCGTCAACCACCGCCGACTGTGTGAAGCGCCGCCGCATGCGCCGCAACCTCCACCTGCTGTGTGAAGCGCTGCCGCATGCGCCGCAACCTCCACCTGCTGCTGCCGTTACTGGTGCTTGCGTCAGGGGTGATCGCATTGCCCGGCTGTGCCACCGCGACGCGCCCTACGGCACCCCCGGTGGTGGTCAAGGCAGAGCCGCGCAGTGCCTACGGCAATCCCCCATCCTATGTGGTTTTCAGTAAGCGCTACTACCCGCTGACCAGCAGCCGTGGGTTTCAACAGCGCGGCATTGCCTCTTGGTACGGCGAGAAGTTTCATGGACGCAAAACATCCAGCCAAGAAACCTACAACATGTATGCGATGACGGCGGCGCATAAGGAACTGCCGCTGCCCACCTATGTCGAAGTGCATAATCTGGAGAACGGCAGGAAGCAGATCGTGCGCGTCAACGATCGCGGCCCATTCCACGGCGATCGCATCATCGACTTGTCCTACGCCGCCGCCAAAGCGCTGAGAATGCTCCGACGCGGTACCGCAATGGTTGAGATCCACGCATTGCCACGAGCGGTGCCAGCGCGCAGCAGCCGACCGTATCTACAGGCTGGCGCATTCCACTCATACCGCAACGCTTTGGCGCTGCAACAGAATTTGTCAACCATAACCACTGAAGCGGTGTACATCAGCACCTCGCATTCCGCTACTGGAACCCTGCACCGGGTACGTATCGACATTGATCCTGACAGTGGCAAGCTGCAAGTGCTGATCGACGCCATCACACGCCTTGGAGGGGCACCGCCTTACGTTATCAGCGATTGAATAACGCCTGCCGGCAGCGCAACCCATCAACGCGCAATACGCCCCTTCCTCTATCTCCAAGTAGCCATGGGTATAGCGTGCTTCTTGCGCTATCTTGCGGCTTAGCTCAGGCGGTGTTTTGCAATGCCGTCGCCATCGCTTGACCAATGTCGGTTATCGATTCCACGGTGTGTACGCCAGCGGCTCTCAGGGCCGCGAATTTTGCTTCGGCGGTGCCCATGCCGCCGGCGATGATCGCTCCGGCATGGCCCATGCGGCGACCGGGTGGGGCGGTGACGCCGGCGATATAGGACACCACCGGCTTGGACAGATGGTCACGAATATACGCGGCCGCTTGCTCTTCAGCAGTGCCGCCTATTTCGCCGACGATGACAATCCCTTTGGTGGCGGCGTCAGCGGCGAAGCGTTTTAGGCAGTCGACAAAACTGAGACCGTGGATCGGGTCACCGCCAATCCCGATACAGGTGCTCTGACCAAGCCCTTTGGCTGTCGTTTGAGCCACCGCCTCATAGGTCAGGGTGCCCGAACGCGATACGATGCCGATGCTGCCGGGGAGATGGATGTCACCCGGCATGATGCCGATCTTGCACTCTCCGGGCGTGATCACGCCCGGGCAGTTGGGGCCGATAAGACAGGTGTTCGGGTAATGTGTCAAAGCGGCTTTGACGCGCAGCATGTCCAGCACCGGGATGCCTTCGGTGATGCACACGATGACGGCGATCCCGGCAGCAGCGGCTTCAAGGATGGCGTCGGTGGCAAATACCGCCGGTACGTAGATCATTGATGCAGTCGCCCCGGTGTCCCTTACGGCTTCATGCACGGTGTTGAAGACCGGTCGCCCAAGGTGCGTCTGCCCGCCTTTGTTGGGTGTTACCCCGCCCACCAATTGGGTGCCGTACTCAATCGCTTTTTGCGAATGAAAAGATCCTTGATCGCCAGTGAATCCCTGACAGATCACCCGGGTGTGCTTATTGATCAAAACACTCATTGGATTATGTTCTCCTAGTTCCGCGCCGCGGTTTCTTTTGCGGCGGCAATCGCCTTGCTGGCAGCGTCGGAAAGCGAATCAGCGGTGATGATGGATAGCAGATCGCCGCTGCGGGACAGAATCTCGCGTCCCTTATCGACATTGGTGCCTTCCAAGCGCACCACAACTGGAATGGCGACACCCACTTCAGTTGCCGCTTGCACGATCCCTTCAGCGATTAGGTCGCAGCGCACGATGCCGCCAAAGATGTTGATCAGGATCGCCTGTACTTTTGGATCGGAGACGATTAATTTGAAAGCCTCGGCGACCTTTTTGGTGGTGGCACCGCCACCGACGTCGAGGAAGTTTGCCGGCTCGCCGCCATACAGCTTAATCGTATCCATAGTGCCCATCGCAAGGCCGGCACCATTAACCATGCAGGCAATATTCCCGTCAAGGGTGATGTAGTTTAAATCAAAGCGTTCGGCGATGACTTCCCTAGCATCGCGCTGGTTACGATCTTCAAGCTCAGCGACTTCTGGATGGCGAAAGATGGCGTTGTCGTCGAAGGTGATTTTGGTATCCAAGGCCAACAGATCGCCAGCGGCGGTTATGACCAGCGGGTTGAGTTCCAGCAAGCTCAAGTCTTTATCGACAAACAAGCGATACAAATTGTGGCTGATGCTCGCCAACTGACGCAATGCCGGCTTGTCCAAACCCAAGATAAAACCGATCCGGCGAATTTGGTAGGGCTGTAACCCCGCTGCTGGGTCGATACACTCGGTGATGATCTTGTCCGGCTCGGTGGCGGCGACTTCTTCGATATTCATCCCACCAGCGGCAGAGGCGATAATCGCTACCCGCCGTTGCTCGCGGTCAACTAACATGCTGAAGTAGAGTTCGCTGGCGATAGCGGTAACGGTTTCGATCAATACTATATCAATGGGCTGCCCGGTGCTCGTCGTTTGCTGCGTCACCAAGCGCGACCCTAACAGCGAATCGGCAATAGCGGCGGCGTCTTCCATGGTGTCAGCGCGCTTCACTCCACCGGCCTTACCACGACCTCCGGCATGAACCTGCGCCTTGACCATCCAAGCGCTCCCGCCTAAGGATTTGGTTGCGGCGTTGACTTCGGCGACCGAACGCGCCGGGCACCCCTTGGGTACCGCAACGCCGTATTCGGCTAACAGGCGTTTAGCTTGATACTCATGAATGTTCATAAAGTTGATTCCCGCGTGGTGTAAAATAATTTCAGATGGCTGATCCTAAAGCATGCAGCATGCAGCACGCAGCATGCAGCGGCTGAGCATCTGCGCTTTGGATTTTAATTCACCTGCACTTTGTGGATGTTACCGTTTATTATTGAGTGACGTTGAGGGCACCTCGAAAAACTGCGCGAAGCCGGCTTTGCGAGGTGCCTTCATGGGGTTATACTCATACTACGTGAAGCCGGCTTTGCGAGGTGCCTTCATGGGGTTATACTCATACTACGTGAAGATGCAGGAAAGGGCTATCGTTTTATTTAATGAGGAGCGCCTACGGCGCGGCATTCGCCGACCTCTCGATCCGGGCAGCGGCACCATGAAATAGCTGTTGGAAGGGTCTTCTCCTCCAAAACATCAGCGCCGCATTTCCAGAGCATCAAACGCAGATAGGTTGCGTAAAGCCCTTTCGAACGGCTGCAAAATCAACAAAAGGGTTAGCGCGACAATCCACTATCCGAAGTTTGCTGGAGTGCCCTCTGTCGGATGAAGCGTATTGAACGAATTTGAATTGATAGCACGTTGTTTTAATGATTATACAGTCGTGCGCGATGACGTCATATTAGGCATTGGCGATGATGCCGCCCTAGTAGATGACGGCGATCGTAGTCCGTTGATATCGGCGACTGCGTTTGTGCAACCCGCAGCCGACCTCTCCCCTCAGTATTGCGCTGAGCGTTTGTTTGAAGCGGCTGTCGCATCGCTGCTGGCAGTGGGGGCGGTGGCGCATTGGGCGACTTTGGTGTTGAGCTTGCGTCAGCAGGATCAGGCGTGGTGTACTGCTTTTGTGCATGCGCTCAGCCGTAGAGCACAGCGTTATTCGATAGCCTTGGTCGGTGGCGATACCAGCGCTGGCGATCGAAGCGCGCTGCTGACAGTGCATGGCTATACGCCGCGCCGCCCCCCGCCCCCCGCTGTTAGAGATCACAGCAAGGCTCCTAAGTAAGCTCTCTTGTGAGAGTGCAGGCTTGTCTATTGGGGGAGGGTTATAAATCAACGGCTTACGTTACAGATAAGCATATCCCTTCCCCCCAACCTCTATCCCGTTGCCATTTTTTGAAGTTCCCGCATAGTGTTGCGGTTATGATTTCGCTCCGCTGGGCCCTACTCGCACTGGTAGTCTGCTGCTCCATCAGTTAGCCTAGTTGAGTGGCTGGATTGCAGTTGGGTGCGGCTATTGAGAGCATGGGAGAGGGTGCTACTGTCGATAAACTCTAATTCCCCACCCATTGGCACGCCTTGAGCTAAGCGGGTCGTGGGTATATTGTATTCGTGCGCGATTTCGGCGACATAGTAAGCAGTCGCCTGACCTTCGGCGGTGGCGCTGGTAGCTAAGATGATTTCGTTTATCGTGGTGCTCTGGATGTATTGGCTGAACTGCGGCAGGCCAAGCTCCGCGGGACCAATGCCATCCAGCGGCGATAGCCTACCCATCAGCACGAAAAAGCAGCCTTGGTAGTGTGTTGATTGCAATATTGCCGACATATCGATAGGGCTTTCGACAACGCAAAGCTGGCGCTGATCGCGCGATAGATCGGCGCACACTGAACAAGTCTCGGTTTCGCATAAGGTGCGACAGCGGCGGCAGTGTCCAACCTTGGTCACCGCATTTTCGAGCACCGATGCCAATAGCCGGGCACCGTTCCGGTCGCGCTCCAGTACATGGTAAGCCATGCGCCTTGCCGATCGCGGGCCGACCCCCGGCAGGCAGCGAAATGCAGTGATCAATTGCTCGATGAGGGTAGTCAAACCGAAATTTTCATACCAGGAAAGGGCATTATGCCGGCCGTCAGTTGGGCTATTCTACTCTGGCTTGCGCTATTGATTTTGGCTATCCCGTCGTTGAGCGCGGCGGCGATCAGGTCTTCCAGCATTTTCTTATCCTGCAGCAAGCTGGAGTCAATACTCACGTTGTTCACAGTATAGGGGCCTTGCATCGCTACCTGCACCATGCCTCCACCAGACTCCCCAGTGACTTTAATGCGTACAATCTCATCTTTCACAATCCGCATCGCTTCTTGAAATTCCTGCGCTTCCTCCATCATATCAGAGGCCATAACAGCGCTCTCCTTATTTATCTGCAAGGTTAAAGGAATGCCTACAGCTGAGTGAAGCACCGAATGCAACCCTTCAAGGGGCGCTTGGTGCTCTGTTGGCGGCGTTTCCACAAGAGGTACCCTATTATAGCTTGGATTCAAGTTGTAAGTGCAACTCCTGAAGGGTTGATCCGAAAGTAAGCTGCGGTATGATCCAAGGCTTTCTCTAATCAACAAGCAAGAGGAGCGCCATGAGTGGCGCGTAGCTTACCCAAGACGCTTCACCCAGCCATGCGAAATAGGCAAGGAGTGCATCACTGATGGGATACCAAGCACTTGCGCGTAAATGGCGACCGCATGATTTTGACAGTCTCGTCGGGCAGGAGCATGTGGTGCGGATGCTCAAAAATGCGCTCAACAGCGGCCGCTTCCATCATGCGTTAATATTCACCGGTACCCGTGGGGTCGGCAAAACCACCATTGCACGGGTGATCGCAAAATGCCTGAACTGCTCGCGCGGCATGTCGGCGACGCCGTGCGGCGAGTGTTCGGCGTGTAAGAGTATTGATGGCGGTAATTTTATTGATCTGATCGAGGTTGATGCGGCTTCGCATTCCAAGGTTGAAGAGACGCGCGAGCTGATGGACAGCGTCTCTTACAAGCCGGTCCAGGGGCAGTACAAGGTGTACCTTATTGACGAAGTGCATATGTTCTCCGAGAAGAGCATGAATGCCCTGCTCAAGACTCTGGAGGAACCGCCGCCGCACGTGAAGTTTCTGCTGGCTACTACTGATCCGCAGAAGTTGCCGATTACGGTGCTGTCGCGCTGCTTGCAGTTTAATCTGAGGCGCTTATCGAGCACGCTTATTTGCAAGCACTTAGGGCAAATTTCAGAACGGGAGGGGGTGGCTGCTGAAGCGGCGGCGCTGGCGCTCATCGCGACTGCAGCCGATGGCAGTATGCGCGACGCCCTGGGCCTTCTGGATGAAGCGATTGCTTACGGTGGCGACACGGTATCGGCAGCAGACACCGCGACTCTTCTGGGTACTGTCGAGCGCTCACGGGTGATGGCGTTGATCGAGGCTATCGTTGCTGGATCGGGTGTCAAAACCTTTGAGATCGCCGCCGCTATGGCCGATGATATGGTTGATTTTGCTGACGTGTTGGCGAGCATGATGGCTTGCCTGCAGCGCATTGCGGTGCTCCAGATAGTGCCTGAGCGGGTGCCGACGCCCCCTCATAGCGACCCCGCGCTGGCGGAAATTGCCCACCGTGCTCTGCCTGAAGATATCCAGATCTATTATCAGATCGCGCTGCAGGGACGCCGTGACATAGCAGATGCCCCCGATCCGCAGGTGGCATTCGATATCACGCTGGTGCGCCTGTTAGCGTTTGTGCCCGCCGCCTCAGCCAGCACCCACCTAGCGAGCGTTGTTGCGGCACCTGTGCCTGCGCCAATGGCACCGCGCGCAAGCACCGATACGGCACCTGCGCCTGCGCCAATGGCACCGCGCGCAAGCACCGATACGCCTTTTCGTTCGGCGGCGGCAATAGAGGATGAGGGGTGGGAAGCGTTGGTGGCACGGATGGATTTACGCGGGCCGGCGGCGCAGTTGGCGCAGCACTGTGTAATAGAGCATAAAACCGATACCAGCGTTCGTTTGCGGTTGCCCACGAGTCATGCGTTCTTAAATACCGACAGAGCCAGAAAGCTGTTGTCTGACTCGCTTTGCGAATTGCGCGGTGGGGCGCAACGGGTCATCATCAACTACGATGAGGAATGCCCAGCGTCTGCATCATCGATCACTGCCACAGTACATCAGAGCGAACAGAGCGAACAGCGCCCGCTGCAAGCGGCTGACGCCCCCATCAGTAACAAAGGCGATCCTGGGGTGCGTTTGTTGATCAAAACCTTTGATGCGCGTATTCTGTCTTCCAAGGAGACAGGCGGGCCTGATAAATCTGATTCGTGACGCTTGATCGAACTCGTCCCCAAGCTGTACGTGGGAACTCCCCTTATTCCTCTGGGATCTTTGAGTATTTTAATCCGTAACTGGTAAGCACAGCTTGGCAGTTGCGGAGGTTTTGTAGAGAAGACGTTTGTATTGGGGAAAGGGTGAAGGCTCTCCGACTGCAATAAAAAAAGCGGTACTCCCTTCCCCCAAGCCCCTAACCCCTGTCAGGTCTTGGTTCTGGCTTAGCGCCGTGCATTTTGCTTCGTTTATTGCTTCTGGCTGTAGTAAGGAGTGGTTATACCCTCTTCCTCTATCTCCAAGGAGCATGAGTATAGGCAGATGCTTGGATTGTCATGGTTGTCTTGACTATAATAAGCCGTGCTTGCGAAGGGGCCATAGCTCAGCTGGGAGAGCGCTACAATGGCATTGTAGAGGTCGGCGGTTCGATCCCGCCTGGCTCCACCAGAGTTTCTGTGAACGTAAAAGTACAGTGACGGCTGTAGTGGTCGTGCCAACTGTGCGCGTACTGCCGGATATTTCAAGTCCCCATCGTCTAGAGGCCCAGGACATCGCCCTTTCACGGCGGCAACGGGGGTTCGACTCCCCCTGGGGACGCTTTTTCTGCTGCTTTGAACCTCGCCCCCCCCGAGGTGGGATGGAGGCTTGGGAAAGGCATGCTATGCCCAATTTCGTAAGCTCCCACCATCCGCTAGGGGTCAGTCATACCTTCCCCCAAACTTTCCCCATAGGGAGCCTCGAAAAGCTGGCAGCGCTTTGGTCAGCTTAAAACCGCATGGCTTCATTGAGCCATCAGGATTCCTGAAGAATCCTCGCGCCTTCGCACAGCCGCGAGGGATCCGCCAATGAAATGGCGATCGCCAAACCGGCTGGACAGCTCAACTCAGCCACCGGTCTGGCGGTTTTTTTTACCGGGCTTTGAACGATACATTGCCAGAGCCTTGAGCAGGGCCTCAAAGCTCTTCTTCAGTATCATTTCTCTATCGGGCATCTCGAAAAACCTCAATGAGATAGGGAGTTGGGGGATGGGGGTGCTCGGCTGTAACGTAATCCAATGATTTATAATACTTAACCCAATAAACAAGCCCTCCTAGGAAATACTCATATAACCAACATCGCGAAACTGGTGATATAATTGCGCGAGCCAATGTGTTGGGCAACCAATGGGGTCAGCAATGCCGTTGTGCGCCGCCGCTAGGCGGGGGGTTATATTAGGATATGCGCCTGTTTTTTCGCGTACGTGATGCGCGTTTTTTCAATCAGCACAGTATTCCAGAGACAATCTAACGATGTATCGAACCGGATCGATCCACGGCGTTGTTGGTCGCTGGTGCGTTACTGCACTTGGGATAATCGCAGCGGCCCTGCCTATTACTACTGACGCGCTGACCAGCGACACCAACCCACACAGTCAGGTTACAAACAATTGGGCATTAAACATGCCTACTGGAGTAACCCCGATCAGCAATCAGTTGTATGACCTGCATATGCTGATTTTATGGATCTGCGTGTGGATTGGTGCGGTGGTTTTCGGCGTTATGATCTACTCGATCATCCGCCACCGTAAGGCGGCCGGTGCCAAGGCGGCGCATTTTCATCACAGCCTAGCGGCGGAGATTTTGTGGACTATCATCCCTATCGTTATCTTGGTGATCATGGCCATTCCGGCCACAAAAACACTGATCGTGATGGAAGACACCAGCGCTCCAGAGCTAACCCTCAAGATCACCGCCTACCAGTGGAAATGGAAATACGAATACGTCGATGAGGATGTGACGATCATCAGCAGTCTGGCGACCAGCAGCCGGCGCGCCATCTATGACGATGCGCCAAAGCCGGAAAACTATCTGCTGGAGGTTGATAATCGCATCGTGCTGCCGGTGAATCGCAAAATCCGCCTACTGCTGACCGCTGATGATGTTATCCATGCGTGGTGGGTGCCGGCGCTAGGGCCGAAAAAAGACGCCATCCCGGGCTATATCAACGCCATCTGGGCACTGATCGAGCATCCTGGCGTTTACCGGGGGCAATGCGCCGAATTATGTGGTCGCGGTCACGGGTTTATGCCGATCGTGATTGAGGCTAAAAGCGATGCTGAATACCGCCAATGGCTGACTGAGCAAAAGCAACAGGTATCGCGCAACAACAACCTGCAACGGCAGGAGGGTGGAAACCGCTACGTTGCCCGCCAAACGCCTGTCAGCGCAACGCTAAACTGATGCTTGGGTTATAAACCCGTGGCACCGCCAACCGTGCCCTATCCTCATGCCGCAACCTAACACCCTTCATGCAGCCCGCAAGACACAGCCAATCCGCTGCTTAACGACCATGAAAGCCATACAGGGGAGTGATCAGAGATGAGTTCTACCGATACCGCCGCCGTTGCTCCCGCCGCATACGGTTACGGCCACTACGACCCGCATGGGCCTCGCCCAGGGTTATTGCGCTGGGTCTTCACGACCAACCATAAGGACATCGGTACGCTGTATCTGCTGTTTTCTCTTTTGATGTTCTTTGTTGGCGGCGCGCTCGCGATGGGCATTCGCTTGGAATTGTTCACCCCCGGCTTGCAGTGGCTTGATCCAGGCACCTTCAATCAATTCACCACGATGCATGCGCTGATCATGATTTTTGGCGCGGTGATGCCAGGTTTTGTCGGCTTCGCCAACTGGCTAGTGCCGATCCAGGTTGGCGCGCCGGATATGGCTCTGCCGCGCCTCAATAACTGGAGCTTCTGGATCCTGCCATTTGCTTTCACGCTACTGCTAAGCACCTTCTTTATGGAAGGCGGGGCGCCGGCCGGCGGCTGGACAATGTACCCCCCGTTAGTGTTGCAAGGTGGCGCAAATGTTGCGTTCTTGGTGTTTGCCGTGCACATGATGGGGATTTCATCGATCATGGGCGCGATCAACGTGATCGTAACGATTCTCAACATGCGTGCTCCAGGGATGACGCTGCTGCGCATGCCGTTGTTCGTCTGGACGTGGTTGATCACTGCATTTTTGCTGATCGCTGCGATGCCGGTGTTGGCTGGCGCGGTGACGATGCTGTTGACCGATCGCTTCTTTGATACGTCCTTCTTTAATCCCGCCGGGGGCGGGGATCCGGTGATGTTCCAGCACATTTTCTGGTTCTTTGGTCATCCCGAGGTGTACATCATGATCCTGCCGGCGTTTGGTATCGTCTCGGCGATCCTGCCGACGTTTTGCCGCAAGCCTTTGTTTGGCTACGAATCGATGGTCTATGCCACGGCGTCAATCGCGTTTATCTCGTTCATTGTTTGGGCGCATCATATGTTCACCGTCGGCATGCCGCTGTCTGGCGAGCTGTTCTTTATGTACACCACGATGGTCATCGCGGTACCCACCGGGGTTAAGGTGTTCAACTGGATTGCGACCATGTGGCGCGGCGCAATGACTTTCGAAACCCCGATGCTGTGGGCGCTGTCGTTTATTATCCTGTTCACCATCGGTGGTTTCTCGGGCCTGATGTTGGCTATCACCCCGGCTGATTTCCAGTACCACGATACGTATTTTGTCGTGGCGCATTTCCACTATGTGCTGGTTACCGGATCGGTGTTCGCCATCATCGCCGGTGTGTATTACTGGCTGCCGAAGTGGACCGGGCGCATGTACGATGAGAAGCTGGGTCAGATCCACTTCTGGCTATCGGCCATTTCGGTCAATGTATTGTTCTTCCCGCAGCACTTTCTCGGTCTTGCGGGGATGCCGCGGCGCATTCCGGATTACGCGGTACAGTTTGCCGACTGGAACATGGTCTCCAGCATTGGTGGGTTTGTCTTCGGCGTATCACAGTTGTTGCTGCCGTATATCATCTGGAAAACGATTCGCCAAGGTGCAGCGGTCACCGATACAGTATGGGAGGGCGCTGTCGGGCTTGAATGGACGTTGCCGTCGCCACCGCCGTACCACAGTTTCAGTGAGCCGCCGCTGGTTACTGAGCACAATGCCCATGGTTGAGCCCGACAGCGCCGTGCGGTTGGCAGCGCTGTTTTAAGAGCGCCATGAGGGATGACTTGGAAGCACGATGACCAACACCTGTACCGCTCTGTTGCTGCTTATCATCGCCATTTGTTTTTATGCCGCAACGTTGTTGCTGATGCCATAATAAATGAGTACGCTGACTAATCAACGCAACAGCACCAACCGCCGCAGTGGGCTGCTGTTGATGGCTGTTGTGGTCGCGATGTTTGGTTTTGGTTATGCTTTGGTGCCACTTTATGAAGTGCTGTGCCAGATCACTGGTTTGGGTGGTCGCACCGGGGTCGTCAGTGCTGCGACCGTCACGCAGAGCGCCGCAGTCGACCCCTCACGCAATATCACGGTGCGCTTCCTCGGCAATGTCAGCAGTGCGCTTGCTTGGGAGTTTCGTCCCAATGTGGACACGCTGACGGTTCACCCCGGGCAAGTGTACGAAGTCAGTTATTTTGCGCGCAACTTATCGGATCGCCCAAGCTCAGGGGTTGCAAGACCCGCGGTAACCCCGCCGCAGGCCTCGCTGTACTTCAATAAGACGGAATGCTTTTGCTTCACCGAGCAAAATTTCAAGCCGCATGAAGGACGCAACATGCCGGTCAGTTTCGTGCTAAGCAATGAGTTGCCGCGCAGCGTGCAGCACATCACATTAGCGTACACGTTTTTTAAAAATTCATAATGAGCACCGCGAAAAGTTAGCGAAGCTGATTTTTCGCGATGCCCTAATCGTGGTCGATAACATCGCCCATATCATTGCATAACTCGGTACCTACCCCATGTCCACAGCGACCGAAGACGCTTACTATATTCCCGACGGTAGCCATTGGCCGATCATTGCCAGCATTGGCCTGTTTCTCTTTTTGGGCGGTTTTGCGATCTATCTGAACGGCAGCAGCGCGATCATTATGATCGCTGGCTTGTGCATCTTGGTATTTGTCATGTTTGGCTGGTTTGGTACCGTGGTTGGTGAAAGCGAACGCGGCACTTATAACGATCAGGTGAATTTGTCGTTTCGCTGGGGGATGGGCTGGTTCATCCTCTCGGAAGTGTTTTTCTTCGGTGCCTTTTTCGGCGCTTTGTATTACGCTAGGCAACTCGCGGTACCGTGGTTAGGCGGCGAGGACATCGGCGGCGCGCTGACCGGCCCGTGGTTGTGGCCTGATTATGTTGCCGAATGGCCAACCAACGGCCCTGTGTCAGTAGGTGGCGACTACCGCACGATACCGGCCTTTGGGCTACCGTTCTGGAATACGATCGTTTTGTTATCCAGCGGGGTTACCGTAACCCTAGCGCATCATGCGCTAAAACGGCAGCAACGCACCTCATTGTGCGCTTGGCTGTTGGCAACCGTGCTATTGGGTTTTCTGTTCCTTGTCTTTCAGGTAACCGAATTCGGCACTGCTTACGGCGAGATGAATCTGACCTTGGCGACCGGCATTTATGGTGCAACATTTTTCATGCTGACTGGCTTCCACGGTCTGCATGTCACGATCGGCACGATTATGTTGTTGATCGTGCTGCTGCGTTCGTGGCGTGGTCATTTCACGCCACAACGCCATTTCTACTTTGAGGCCACGGCGTGGTACTGGCATTTTGTCGATGTTGTTTGGTTAGGCCTTTTTATCTTCGTCTATTGGCTGTGATGGGAACCACAGAGGGGTACGGATAGACACCGATAAAAACAGATGGACAGACATTGCGATCATCAATCGCTGCCTGCCTGTCATTGAGCGACAATAAAAAGTTGCCTGCCTTTTCTCCCTTTCTCTCCCTCCCTCTATCAAAAGGGTTAGCGTTATGCAAAACGTTCAAGATGTATTTGTCGAATTCGAGAACGTTCAGAAGAGTTACGACGGTACCTCGTTAGTCGTCAAGGACCTGAACCTCAGTATCCGTAAGGGTGAGTTCGTGACGATGCTGGGGCCTTCCGGCTCGGGCAAGACGACCTGCCTGATGATGCTGGCCGGTTTTGAGACTGCTACCCACGGCGATATCCGCCTCAGCGGACATGCCATCAACAACATTGCCCCGCACAAGCGCGATATCGGGATGGTGTTCCAGAATTATGCCTTGTTCCCTCACATGACTGTCGAGGAAAACCTGTCATTTCCACTGGAAGTACGCCACGTCAGTAAAGCTGATCGCGCCCAGAGGATCAAGAAAACCTTGGAAATGGTGCAGATGGGTGATTTTGCGAAGCGCCGGCCGGCGCAATTGTCGGGTGGTCAGCAACAACGTATCGCGCTCGCCCGCAGCCTGGTTTTTGAGCCGCAACTGGTGCTGATGGACGAGCCACTGGGTGCCTTGGATAAACAACTGCGCGAGCACATGCAGTATGAAATAAAGCATCTGCATGAAAAGCTCGGGGTCACCGTGGTGTATGTCACCCATGACCAGTCAGAGGCGCTCACGATGTCAGACCGCATCGCAGTATTCGATGCCGGTCGGGTGCAGCAACTCGCTTCCCCTGATGATCTCTACGAACGCCCAGAAAACGCTTTCGTTGCGCAGTTCATCGGTGAAAACAACAAGTTCATTGGTACCATAAAAGCGAAAACAGGCAATGAGGTGGAAGTCGAGGTGGACGGTCAGATGGTCGTCGCAAAAATCGTCAACTGCGGTGATATCGGTAGTCAGACGACACTCTCGATTCGACCAGAGCGCGTCAGCACCAGCGCCGATCTCACCAACAAGTGCGAGGCTTTGGTAGAGGAGTTAATCTATCTTGGGGATCACATTCGCTGCCGTATGCTGATCGGCTCTAATGACAAATTCATCGTCAAAATCCCCAATTCGGCTGGGCACAGCATCCTTGGCGTGGGCCAGAAAACGACCGTCAGCTGGAATGCCGAGGACTGCCGCGCATTGGATGCCTGAGTAGCTCCCGCTCCCATTGGATGACCTCGAAAAGCCTCAACGGGATGAGGGTTGAGGGAATAGACATGATCACCTATAACGCAAGTTTAGGATTTATAATCATTTACCCAATAGATAGCCCCGCAGAGCACCTCGAAAAACTAGCGAAGCTGGGTTTCCGAGGCGCTCATTTCAGGGTTTCCGAGGTTCTCGCAGAACTACTTCCCGCATAGGCGGTAATGATGGAAGTGCCAGTGCCAGCAGGGCACCCCCTGTGCCCCGCCTCCAATCCATTGGGAGTTGCTTGCATAAACCGATTGAAAGACAGTCACGCCAGCCGCTATACTAGCCTGCCATGATTCCTGATAGTGGTTTTGCATTCACGCCGTTTCTGCAACTGCAAGAGCAGCGAGGGATACAAAACATGCAGGAATACAGCGATTTATTGAGCACCGATGGGGCGTGGCGTTCAGTTGTAGATGTTGTTCGATCAGTGCTCAGACATTAATGTCAAACCTAAGGAGGAATAATCAGGATGAAATTTAAATCTGTCGCATTGGTTGGTGTAGCGGCGACCGCTATCGCCAGTGCAGCCATCGCCGAGGACATAACCATCGTGTCATGGGGCGGTGCTTACTCAAAGTCACAGCAACTGGCGTATCATAATCCCTACATGGCGCGAAACTCAGGGGTGAGCATCATCAATGATGAGAGTTCAGCCGAGGCTGTCGCAAAACTAAGGGCGATGAGCGAGGCGGGCAACGTCACTTGGGATGTGGTTGACGTCGTTGCTGCTGACGCCATCCGCCTTTGCGATGAGGGTCTGGCAATAGAAATCGATGCGGATTCCCAACTAGCGGCGGCCCCCAACGGCGCTTCTGCATCCGAAGATTTTGGCGATTTGAGGGTTAATGAGTGCTTTATCCCGCAGATCGTTTATTCCACTACTTTCGGCTACCGTACCAATGTCGCGGAATGGGGTGGGCGCGAGCCGGATGATATTTGTGACGTCTTTGACCTAGAAGCATTTCCGGGCAAGCGCAGTCTTGAGAAGCGTCCCATCAACAACGTTGAATGGGCGTTGCTGTGCGATGGGGTGGCCAAGGAAGACGTCTACAATGTATTGGAAACAGAAGCAGGCCAGCGCCGTGCGCTGAACAAGCTGGGTACCATCAAGGATAAGGTCATCTGGTGGTCGGCTGGTGCCGATACCCCACAGCTTCTGGCCGATGGCGAGATCGTAATGGGTTCGACCTATAATGGTCGTCTGTTTGCCTTGATCGAAGAGCAAAAGCAGCCGGTAAAGATGCTCTGGGATGCGCAGGTGTTTGATCTGGATGGCTGGATTATACCGGCCGGCCTGCCGTACAAACGCCAACAGCGTGCTCTGGATTACGTTTATTTCGCCACGGACACGCAGCGCCTTGCGGATCAAGCGAAGTACATCTCCTACGGCCCAGCGCGGGCTTCATCCGCGCCGCTGGTTGGCAAGCATGCGACCTTAGGGATCGAGATGGCACCGCATATGCCAACCGATCCGAATAACGCCAAGAATACTTTTCTCTATAACTATGCGTGGTGGGCTGATTACCGCGATGACCTAGATGCTAAATTCCAAGCATGGCTAGCGCAGTAATTACCCTATAAAAGCAGTACTGTGGCATGAATAGGGCGACATAGAAGGCGCTGCTCTTGGTCCGCGTGCTGTGGTGGGCCAGAGCAGTCGCTTTCTATGATCGCTATGTTGTAAGCGCTTGCTGATGCAGTTGTTGAGGTATGCAGCAGCGAGCCGATTATCAGGTGCGGCATGGCAGCGGGCTATCAGAAAAATCGGCTGCCGGCGCTGCTTGATGTTGAAGCGCTGTGTTGTTCATCCCCTCCGCCAGTCGGGGTGAGCGCGCACATTTTATTGACAAAGGGAGCGGCTTTTCGTTGAATGCGAATGTAAATCCATCCGATACCATTATTTTGGCTGCCGATGGAACGCCTCTCAAAACCCGCCTAGAACGCTCGCTGAGGCAACAGAAGCTGCGTGCCTTGTTATTAATCGCACCGCTGCTGCTGTTTATCTTGGCGAGCTTTGTTTTTCCCATTATTGATATGCTGTTTCGCTCGGTCGAGAATCAGATCGTTGCCGACACCCTGCCGCGCACTGTCCTTGCCTTGCAAAGCTGGGACAGTAAAAACCAGCCGGTCCCCGACGAGGCGGTGTTTAGCGCACTCGCAGCCGATCTGAAAGAAGCGATCAAAGCAAAACAACACACGCGCCTCGGGTCGCGTCTCAATTACGAGAAAACCGGCGTTGCTTCCCTGTTTCGCAAATCGGGACGTAAGATTAAGCACTGGGATCTGACCCAAGGCGGCCCTTATAAAGAAAAGTTTATCGCGATTGATAAGAACTGGGGCTCCTCCGAATTCTGGCGATTGCTCAAGACGTTTTCGCCACGCTATACCGACGGCTATTTCCTGAATGCGGTGGATCTGAAGAAAACCAGCGATGGCATCACTTCACGCGGAGAAGACGAGCAGATCTATGTCCTCCTGTTCAAGCGCACTTTTTTCATGAGCATGAGCATTACCCTGCTGTGTCTGTTGATGGGTTACCCGATTGCTTGGTTGCTGTCCAGTTTACCGATGAGGCAAGCCAACCTACTGCTGATCCTAGTGCTATTGCCATTCTGGACTTCGCTGTTGGTGCGCACCTCGGCATGGAAGGTGTTATTACAGCAAGAGAGCGTTATCAATGACATCCTAGTGGCGGTCGGCTTGGTTGATGATCTGGACCGGCTGCAATTGATCAATAACCAGTTCGGCACCATCGTGGCGATGACTCATATCCTGCTGCCCTTTATGATCTTACCGTTGTACTCGGTGATGCGTACCATCCCACTGGTCTATGTGCGTGCTGCAAAATCTCTGGGAGCGACCGACTGGACGGCTTTTTGGCGCGTCTATTTCCCGCAATCGATCCCTGGTATTGGGGCCGGGGTAGTGCTCGTCTTTATTCTCTCGATTGGCTACTACATTACCCCTGAGATTGTCGGTGGCACCAACGGCACTTTCATCTCAAACCGCATCGCCTATCATATCTCCAGCTCTTTGAATTGGGGGCTTGGCGCAGCACTTGGCACGCTTTTGCTGGGTGCTGTATTGATCCTGTATATCGTCTATGACAAGCTCGTTGGCATCGACAATGTCAAACTGGGCTGATCAATTCCAGTGCCTTTCGCGGAACTTTCTTGATTGCTTTGTCTCACCATGACCTTACCGATTTATACCACAACCACGCAGCGCATCTGGTATTACGCGCTACGCATCCTCTGCGGTTTGGTTTTCTTCTTCCTGATCGCCCCGATTGTGGTCATCATCCCGTTATCTTTCAACGCTCAGGATTTTTTTACTTTCACGCCGGAGATGCTGCGCCTCGATCCGGCGGGTTTCTCGCTCAAACATTACGCTGATTTCTTCACCAATTCCGATTGGCAGAATGCCATCAAAAACTCCTTTCGAATCGCTCCAGTCGCTACTCTGATATCGGTCAGCCTAGGTACCTTGGCGGCGATCGGCCTTAGCCAGCCGCACGTTCCATTTCGCGGTACGATCATGGCGATCCTGATTTCGCCGATGATCGTGCCGTTGATTATTTCCGCTGCGGGAATGTATTTCTTTTACTCACGTATTGGACTGCAAGGCCAGTACATCGGGGTTGTCTTAGCCCATGCCGCGCTGGGCATCCCGTTCGTTATCATTACCGTTACGGCAACCTTGGTTGGTTTTGATAAAAGCCTGACGCGGGCCTCAGCAAGCCTAGGTGCTGGGCCGCTGCGCACGTTTTTCAAGGTACAAATGCCGCTGATCCTGCCCGGTGTAATTTCCGGCGGCCTGTTTGCGTTTATCACTTCTTTTGATGAGGTCGTGGTGGTGCTGTTTGTCGGTTCCGCGGGACAAAAGACGTTACCGTGGCAGATGTTCACCGGGCTGCGCGAGCAAATCAGCCCGACGATTCTGGCGGTTGCGACGATCTTGGTCGCGCTCTCAATCCTGCTGCTGCTCACGGTTGAATTACTGCGCCGCCGTACCGAGCGCCTGCGCGGCGTGTCGCCCCGATAAAAGCGCATCGTATTACCATTAAAATCCCAGCATCCAGTGATTCATCCATGGAGGCTTCCCCGCGTCCTGAATTCTTTACTTGGCATAACGGTGAGCGCGCGGCGTTGCCTTTTGCACTTGGTGAATACCAGCAACGCCTTGCCGGCTTGCGTGCCATCATGCAACGCCATGAGCTGAGTAGCGTTATCCTGACCTCCCACCACAATATCGCTTATTATTCAGGCTTCCTCTATTGTGCGTTCGGCCGCCCCTATGCGTTGGTAGTCACCGACGTTCAAGCGGTTGTGATTTCTGCCAATATCGACGGCGGGCAGCCGTGGCGTCGCTCCGCAGTCGAGAACCTCGTCTATTCAGACTGGCAGCGCGATAATTACTGGCGTGCGGTGCGCTTTGTCTGTGATCGCCGTGATGCTATCGGCATTGAAAGCGACCACCTGACGCTTACTCAGGCGGCTAAGCTGGCGGAATTTCTGGATGCACCGAAGACCGTCGACATCGCCTTCGCTACGATGCGGCAGCGGATGATCAAATCCACTGCTGAATTGGAACTGATTCGCTGCGGCGCTAACATCGCCGATATCGGTGGGGAAGCGGTGATCGCCGCCGCTAAACCAGGCCTACGCGAAATCGACGTGGCGATGGCTGGGCGGGATGCCATGGAGCTCGCGATTGCGCAACAATTCCCAGATAGCGAATTGCGCGACGTGTGGGTCTGGTTGCAAACTGGATTGAACACCGACGGTGCTCACAACCCCGTCACTTGCCGCCAGATCGAAGTCGGCGACATCATGTCGTTGAACACCTTCCCGATGATCTCCGGCTACTACACTGCCTTGGAGAGGACTCTGTGGATGGGCTTGCCAGACGCCGCCAGCCTGCGTTTCTGGCAAGCCAATGTCGAGGCCCATGAGCTCGGCCTGTCGTTGATAAAACCCGGTGCCAGTTGCTCCGCCATCTGTAGCACGCTCAATGAATATTTCAGCGAGCGCAATTTGCTGCAATACCGCTCCTTCGGTTACGGTCATTCGTTTGGCATCCTGTCACAGTACTACGGGCGGGAAGCCGGGCTTGAACTGCGCGAGGATAACCACACCATCTTGCAGGCCGGGATGGTGCTGTCAATGGAACCCATGCTGGCTATCCCCGCTGACATCCCTGGCGCTGGGGGCTACCGTGAACACGATATCCTGATTATCAATCAACACGGTGCGGAGAACATTACCCATACGCCTTACGGGCCAAATCACAATTGTCTGCCAACCCATTCTCAAATTTAAGGAAACCAGCGCGATGGAAAAACCGATCCTGTCGTACCTCCCCGCCGATGCACAGCACGGCGCTCAGCCCATCGAGATCCGTTTTGGCGATCTGATTGAACGCCGCAACCGTGACGGTTCATCTACAATGTGGCATGCGGTCATTGGCAACCTGTACAACAACAAAGGAGCACCTGTCATTGTCGCGCTGTTGCGTTCAGCAGAAACCGTCAGAGTGAGCGCTTTCCCGCGCCATTTACTGGAATTCAGCCGCCGCTCGGACGCCGAACACTGCTCGGTATTCCGTTTACGCCAAGCAGAGCAAACCGCGGCGCAACCCACTGCCGCCGCCAGTACCGCGCCAGCGGCGCAACCGGTGCCGCCGCCAGCGACCACCCCCGCACAACAACCCGCAACATCCGATTTCCCCCCAGGGATGATGGCGGTAGGCATGGATATCGATACCACGTCCGGTAGCGTTACTATTCATGGTCGGCAACGCGACTCCGATAAGGATAAGGATAAAAACAGTACCTGAGCCGCGTGTTGTCAGCCTGTGAAAACGGGTCGGGATCAGCGTGTTGTTTGAACCACCCCCATAGCTGCGCCTGCTGCCCTAAAAGGGGGCTTGCCAAAGCGTGGTTGCAACAGGGGCCCCTCGCGGTGCCCTCCAAAGAATCAGTAGGGTGCCTCGGAAAACCCTGAAATGGGATGGGGGGTTTGAAGGAGGGGTGCTATGAGCAATTTCATAAGCCCTCCATCCGTTATGGATAAGCTCCCCTTTCCCCGATATAACACCCTGTAGATGAACCGATCTGATCTGCCGTGCTGTCAAGCCGGCGGCTGGCGGGGGGCTTTGTGGGCACCGTCGCTGCCGGCCTTGCGATTCGCATCAGTAAGGCGTGCAAGCAGTGCCGGGCGTTGTAACAGCCGCGCCAATGGGGCGGTCGCCGGATAGCGGCGGCTGACGTCCAGCAAGCTCTCTACGATGTACTCCAGATGGCTGAGGTATTGTGCTTTACCATCGCGATGGTAAAGCCGCGCAAAGATCCCAGCGACCTTCAGATAGCGCTGTACCCCGGTCAGATCGAACCAGCGCAAGTACGTTTCCCAATCGATCGCAGCACGCCCCTTGGCCTGCTCGCAGCGCGACCACTGTAGCCAGTAACGCTTGGTCCATTGTTCGACCCATTGGCGCGGCCAAGCAACATACACATCACGCAACAGACTGACCAAATCGTAGGTCAGCGGCCCCTTGGCGGCGTCTTGGAAATCCAGCAACCCTAATGCCCCGTCAGCACCGTGCATCAGGTTGCGGGAGTGGTAATCGCGGTGCACAAACAGTTGTGGCTGCTCGGCGAATACAGCGACCAGAGCGTCGCTGCAAGCACCAAACACCCGATCAAATTCAGCGTCCGGCTGAAGCTGCAAATGGTGCGTCATAAACCAATCGGGGAATAGAGCTAACTCATCGTTAATTAACCGCTGATCGTAATTCGGAAGCCCTGTGGCAGGGGCCTTGGTCTGCATTCTTAGCAGTAAATCGAGCGCGCTCTGATACACACCCGTCAACCCTTTTGCTACCGAATCACTGGCTACGGCGGTGTTTGCGTTGATTGTGTTGATTGTGTCCAGCAGTGAACGCGGACCAAAATCCTCCAGCAGTAAAAACCCATGTTGCAGATCAGCGGCATGGATCTGCGGTGCCGGGAGCCCGGCCTTGCGCAATTGGTTGGCGATAGCGACAAAGGCATCGCAAGGCTCCAGCGCAGGTGGCGCATCCATCACCACATACGAGCACTTTTCCTGATAAAAACGAAAGTAACGGCGGAAACTGGCGTCTTCAGAGGCTGCCACCAACGTTATTTGCGGGTCGTTCATCGCTGCAGCGACGAACGCATTGAGGCGCTCCCACCGTTCATCAGCAGCAGTGGAACTCAGCACGGGTATCGTGAGGGCATGGATGCAGGCATCGATCCGATCAGTGGCCTGTTAAAAATACCGACCGTGCTTGGCTTTTCGCGCAGGAGAAAGAAATGGCGGAGAGGGAGGGATTCGAACCCTCGATACCCTTGTGAGGTATACTCGCTTAGCAGGCGAGCGCCTTCGACCGCTCGGCCACCTCTCCGCAAGAGGGTTACATCAGCAGGAATTGGGGTAGGTGTTTGGCATCGACAGAAGGGTTTTGTGCTCAATGGTTGCAGATCGCCTCGAAAAACCAGAAAAGCGGGTTTTTCGAGGCGAACCCCAGGATCTACGGGGCTGGTTGCGGTATAGCCGAAGGACACGGGGGGTACTTATTTATGGCACCGATGCCGCCATAATATACCACTTATAGCGGGTGTCCTCAAAATTCCAATCCAGAAAATCAGCCGTAGGGTACTTCGAAAGGCATTGTTAATTTACTATACAGGCGATCCGCTCAGAGACCCCGCCAGAGATTGTCGGAATCGAGGCAATACATCCCTGTAGCGGCTCAAAAAAACCGCCTGCTGGGTCTGGATTGCTGTTGATCGACATGGGGAAAAGCTCATCAACAGTGTATTGGGCAGGCGTAACACAACCGCTTTGCGACGATTAGGGTACCTCTTGCAAGATAGAGCCCCCGGGCCGGTCATGACGGATTAGGGGCAGCCTTATGGCCATTTTGTTCCGCGGCAGAGCGCACACTTCTAATCGCAAAGACATCGACAGTATAGCGTTGAAGGTTACAACAGCCTGCTCCGCTATGTTCTTGCGCGGCTGAGGAGAGAAGGCGAAGTGTTACAGCAAAAGCACCTTGGATGCGCCACTTCTCCAGCAGGCTTTGGATGCGCAAATGGAACCATCAATTTTTAGAGGCTATAGCGAATTAACAATCCCCATCATCATCCCCATCATCGCTGTCGCTGCCTGAAAATGCGGCTTGCAGGTACTCTTTCACCGCCTTGGCCCAGGCCAATAGCGTGGGGAAAGCCTCGATCAATCTATCATAGCCCCCCCCAAACATTCCCAGAAACACCCGGGCAGCGATCGTTGTGCCTGCCTTGGTTGCTAAGCGGGCAACGGATCCGAGTAGGTTGCGCAGGCTATCGAGCATGCCTCGGCGTTGCTTTGAGTTCCCAGATTCGTTGGCGGCATTGTGATCTTGCTCGATGCTATCTGGGATCCGCCGATCAATCTTCTCTGGAACCTCGCGGGCGGCGTGCAGGATCGAAGGGGTAGCTTCCTCTATCCGTTGCGATTGGTGTGCGGAGAGCGGTTCTTGCGGGGTGCTGATGTATTCCTGCCATTTGGGGAACTGCTGCATAAAAATTTGATGCGATACGGCAAGGGCGTGGTAGGCTGCGACCTTATCTTCGGGCAACAGATCGGCTACCTGCTTGCTCAATTCTTCCACCCCCAGCCCGCGCAGCCCAAGGCGGATCTCTTGCAGCTCATTCAGCGGTGCGCCAAGGGCCTCCTGATAGCGGCCAAGCACGCGCCGGAGCTGCGGATGGTTGCCGGCACCCTCGCTTAAGTGCTGTACCTCATCCAAGAGCTCCTGCTGGTGCAGCTTCAGATCCGACGGTGCGGTTGGTGATTCCGCTTGAGCATCCGAAAGCACCACCCGATCACCACTAATCCGCGTGCGCACCGGTGCCAGCGGCTGCTCGGGGATGCGCGGTGGCTGCGCTTCCGTTTTCAACCAATGCGCGGGGGGTATCAGGTCCGCTGGAATTTTTGTTGCAGTGTCACCGAAAGCAACCGCCAATTGGGGCTGTGTTAGAAAACGCACGTGTGATAGGTCGGCAGCGCGGAGGTTGGCACCCTTGAGATCGGCATCGCTGAGGTAGGCACCGCGGAGGTTGGCACCCTCAAGGTCGGCATTCCTGAGGTCAGCACTGCAGAGGTTGGTACCGCTGAGGTTGGCATCCCTGAGGTCGGCACCCTCAAAGTCGGTACCCTCAAGGTTGGCACCGTGGAGGTCGGCACTGCGGAGGTTGGCACCCTCAAAGTCGGTACCCTCAAGGTTGGCACCGTGGAGGTCGGCACTGCGGAGGTTGGCACCCTCAAAATTGGCATCATTGAGGTCGGCACCCCTGAGGTCGGCACCGAGGAGGTTGGCACCGAGGAGGTCGGCACCGCTGAGGTCGGCATCTACGAGGACGGTACCCCTGAGGTTGGCACCGCTGAGGTCGGCACCAATGAAGTTGACATCGCTGAGGTAGGCACCGCGGAGGTCGGCACCGCTGAGCTTGGCATTCATGAGGTCGGCACGGCTGAGGTCGGCACCGCGGAGGTCGGCACGGCTGCCCTCGGTACCATCAGAAGCAAGCCAACGCTGGTGTTGCCTCAGGATCTCTTGCAGCGCTTCAGTACCCATGGTATAGAAAGTTTCGCTCAGGGCGGATAATAAATAGGCGTAGATGCTAAGGAAAGTTTATGAGGTTCCCATGAGATAATAATAAGAAAACCGTTCATTCCCCTAGCGTTTTAGGGCACCTCGAAAAACCAGTTGCGCCAGCTTTCCGAGGTGCCCTGCGGGGCCTATAGTGCTTGGGGGAGGGGGTATAAATCGGCCCCTGTACGGTACAGGGGCTCATCCCCTTTGCCCCAAACCACCACGCCCCATCCCATGTTGGTTTTTTCGAGCTTCCCTGCCATACCGCCCCCCCTGCTGTCAGCTACTGTGGGAGGAGGCGCTGGCCAGAATATCGCGGATCTCGCCCGGCGCTTTTGCTATCGCAGAGCGCCACTTGCCGAATCCACCGTGCGCGCTCACGGCTTCCACCCATTCATCGAGGCAGCGCCGTTTGGCCTTCGACTGAGCGCTTTCGCGCCCCTTGGTTTCCAGTACCAGCAGCTCGCCACTTACCAGCCTGACGAGGAAATCAGGCCGGTATTTGCGCACCACGCCGCGATCCACATACAGCACCTCGAACCCTAGGTGATCGTTTTTTACCCACGCGGCGACCTGCTCGCTGGCGTCCAGCCAGAACGCATCCGATGCCTCCCAGGTGCTATCATAGACACACACGTTGATGTGCGATCGCTGCGAAAGATGGCAGGGCTTGCCGGTGTACCACGGGCGCATCCCGGCCGTTGAGCGCAGCGGGTGGTCGGTGTTAAACACCGGCACCAAGTGCTCTTTGTTCTGGCATCGTACAGATTCCCAAACGTGCAGCACCACGCGCGACATGTTCAACGTCAGGATCAATCGCCGGCGCAAGGGGTCCTGATAGAAACCCGGCGGCGAAATGGCGATCTTGTCGGACGCCATAAACGTTTCAACAATCCGCACCAACTGCGCCAATAACACCTCGCGGTTGCCTTGCCACTTTGGCTGGAACTGGTCGAACACCTCACGCGCCGTTTCAAAGACGATGCGTTGCGTACGAAACTCCCGCGCCAGCCCCTCCAGTTTGATGCGGCTGATGTTGCTGACGTCCGGCTTTCCTTCAATGGTCGATGCCAACTCGGCCACCTGCATGGTTTGCGCCGCATCCAGTTCAAGGGTGCGCGTCCGGCCCCAATCCAGCGACAAGTGCGACTGCAATACGTGCTCGATGCGCTCCACGCAGGGCCACTGGATGGCAAACTGCTGCTTTGCTGGATCGGGCCTGACCTCAGTCTTTGGTTTAGGCGGCGGCGGAGGCCCGTCCTCACTGCTCTCATGTGGCAAGAAGGTGAACGGCACGCCGAAGATGTTCACATACTCGGGATCAAACAGGCCGCTTTCGGCATCCACCTCGTATGCCGTGCGGCGCAGGCCGCGCCCGACCACCTGCTCACACAATAACTGGCTGCTGAACGCACGCAACCCCATGATGTGAGTAACGGTTTTTGCATCCCAGCCCTCGCTCAGCATGCCCACCGAGATCACATTCTGGATAGTCGCTCCTAGCTGCCCCGCTTTACCCACCGTATCGACCATCTGTCGCAATCGCTCGGCTTGCTTGGCTTTGGTCAACCCTCGCTGCACCGCAGCAGCGCCGGCGTCTTCAGCCGCATTGGCTGCCTCCGCCGCGGCGTTGCCGGCGTCTTCAGCCGCATCGGTTGCCTCCGCCGCGGCGTTGCCAGTGTCAACCGCTGCCAACGGCTGTTCGTGCGGCTGTTCGTGCGCTTCGGCCTCCTTCAGCACCTTCGAGTCGATGTGCAAGATGCGATCGCGCTGGCACAGTTCCTCAATAAGGATGCGACGTTTATCAAAGGCGTGCTTCACCCGCGCCGCGGTTTCGGTGCGATTGCAGACGGTGATCATCACCGGTGGCGTCGGCTGCCCGGCGGCGTGCCATGCCTCCGACGCTTCACGCCAATCGACACCCAGCAGGTAATAAGCGTTCAGCACCAAGCTCGGCAGCGGATCCTGCGGCAGTGCCTGACGGTTCAGGTCGTCTTTCACCTCGGCGTCGTTGTAGATGTGGTATAGCCGTGATTTGTAGCTCGAAGCCTCCGGCAGTGCATCGTCGCGCACCACCACGCGCGGGGTTTTCACCAAGCCCGATTCAATTGCATCGTTCAACCCGAAGTCGCTGACAATCCAGCCGAAAAGTGCTTCCTCGCTACTCTGCTTGGCCGATGGCGCGAACGGCGTGGCGGAGAAGTCGTAGCAGTTGAGGATGCCGCGTGAACGGTGCAGCCGATCCAGCCCGCCGATCCACACCGTGGCCTCCTCGGCGCTGTCCTTGACCTCCCCGCGGCGGGGCTTTCCCCCGGGCTCGGCGGTGACGCGCCACGCATGGTGCGCCTCGTCGTTGAGCACCAGGATATTGCGTGCGTTGCCCATCGCATTACCCAGCACTTCCCGCGTATAGGTTTCATCGCTCTTGGCACCGCGCTTATCGACGCTGCGCCGCTTTTTGAGCTGCTCCTCGCTATCCCAGTTGAGAGCCTGCCAGTTGTGTATCAGCACCTTGCCTCGCTTCAACTGCTCCAGCAGGGCCGACGGCACGATGTCAAAGGCTGCGTAGTAATTGCCTTCTGCCTCAGGCTCCAGCACCGCCAAGCGCTTCCTTACCGTCAGCCCCGGCGCGATCACCAGCACCTGCTGCGAGAAGCGCGTGTCTCTCGGGTAAGCCGCCTTGTTCAGCAACTGCCAGGCAATCACCATCGCCATCACTAGGGTTTTGCCCGATCCGGTTGCCATCTTGCAACAGGCGCGCCGGAATGCCCCGCCGTCACTGGGGATATCCACCCCGCTGCGCTGCGCTGCGGGTGCCTCAGCCAACCACATCAGCGTCTCGATAGCCTCCAACTGGCAGAAAAAGAAGCGCCGCGTCTCGAAGATCTCGGCATCGTTCCAGTGCAACAGCAGACGCTTGGTGATGCTGGTAACGCCCGCATACCCGGCCTCGCGCCAGGCTTTCACCCGCGGGCGAAGCCGGTTCACCAGCGGCATCTCGACGAATACCCCAGGGTCATCGAATGCTTTGGAATCGGGCGATGCCATCACATAACCCGCCGGGCGGCGGCCTGCCGCTAGGTCAAACAGCCGCGTCTCGCGCTGGTATTTCCAGTGCTGCGCCGGTTCCACGTAGGGCGAATTGATGATCAGCTTGTCGATGGTCTTTTGCGGCATCTTGCTAAACCTGAATTCCAAGTTTACGCAGCATTTCCACGAATGTGATGCAGGCAGTGTCTTTTTCTTTACAAACAAGCGGTATTTTATAATTCTTTTTTTTGTCGGGTGCCTGTGCCTGCTTCGTTTCAAAAGTTACCACTGTTCCTTCTTCTTTATGTGCATACGCTATCAACATCAGATCGTTTTTCCCAACGCCTCTTGATTTTTCATTTATCTGGTATTCGTTTTCAAACTTTATGGAAATATCTTGTATATTTTCATCAACAGGGATAGGCATGAATTTATTTTTCAACAGCCATTGGCGGAGCTTCCCTCTTTTACCTGTTGTTAAAGGATCAATCTCGTCATAGATGGGCTTTATCAAAACAATGTTTTCTTTGTGTTGCGCAAGTGCCTCCCAAAGTGACGGGAAAATATCCATGGGATAATCCGTATTCCATGGAGTGATAAACACATTGGCATCAACACAAAATTTTGTGTTCATAGCTCTGACTCTAACTTTGCAACATCGGACACTCTCTTGATGTCCAAGAGCTTGCATAAATTATGTAGCCCTATCTCTTTGTCATAATAACACTGGAAGAGTGTTTGGGTGTAAATACGGCCGTATTGACGTAGCACTTCTTTTGCTCGATCTCTAGGAGGACCACCTTTGCTGGCTTTCTGTTCTTCTTGCTCTGGATATATAGATGGCACAACTTTGCTGGTTTTCTGTTTTTCTTGTACTAGTTTATATTTATCATTACGGTCACTATCCAATTTTTCATACAAATCGTGATCAATTTTATCCAGTTGACGCAATCGCACCAGGCAGGCATATTCACTCACTCTAAATTCTTTGGCTATTCCTTTGACATCCATCGTACTGTCTATATTCTTAATTGCGGAAGTGATTTTTAAAAATTCATCCTCTGGCATTAGTATATTTCCAGAAAACTCATCACACCATTTTTCTTCCTGCTGGTTCCTATCATCCCAAGCATCTAGTGCATTTTCTTTTCTGAGCAAGTGCCCTAATTCATGGAACAAAGTGAACGACAGTGCTTTGTGCGCATCCCGATCATTGATAATAATAATTGGCAGCGTTTTGTGATAGATAGATAAGCCTCGAAAAACATTACTTTCTATGTGAGACCAACCTCTATGTTTTGCGGTGAGAAAAACAAAAACTCCCTTTTCTTCCAGTTTTTTTCTCCGCTCTTCAAACGAAGTATTAATATCTAAGCCACACCATTCCCTCATTTCTTCTGCCGCCGCTTTTGCCGATATTGTTCTTGGGAGTACGGGTGGGTTAAATGAGGCAAGTGGCTCTTCCATATCCTCCAGAATATCTAAAATAAGTTGTCGGGACTGACTGACTTCGATAATTAGCCCGCGAATTGCAGGAACATCAAAGGCTTCTGCCTTGCATTCTGCAAAATGTCGGAAAGAAGGGATATTGTTAAACTGGTACTCCGATGGCAAGGAATCGGCAATAAACACCCAGCGCGGCACGTGGTATAGCTCTGCCAAAATATCCAACTGATTAAAAGTGGGAGCGTGCTCACCGCTCTCAAAAGAGGCTATTCTTTTAACCTTTTGTTGCACCTGCTCGATGCTTAAACCCATTTGCTCCCGGCATTGGCGTAGCACGCCATGATTGACGTTTTTTACATGAGCGGCCATTAATCTGTACCCTAGGTGTCATCAGTCCAAGGCACTTTGGAAAATCCACCTTGCGAATTTTTTGAGGTGCCGTTGGGGAACCGAAAGGCTCTGCGCTCTATGGCAGGATGAATGTTCATCAGTGATATCTGAAATGTCTGTTTATGTTTTGCTCAATAGGGGTTTTTTTGAGGGAGCTGACCTGAGAGCCGCCGATATTAGCATCGGTCAGTCTGCTCAAATGCTTGGCAGGAACCTCTCCCTGAGCCTGGTAGATGAGCAAGGCGCGCATTGGGTATTCTTGAATATAGAGGTATTGAAGGGTGATAGTAACCAATTTTGCTTTGTCCACCGACGGGACGCCGAACAGAAAAAGCGGCATTTCATCTTTTCTTATTAACGAATAGTCAATGGCATAGTTCTCAGCATTTTGCAAACCAAGTGCTAGATGGTTGCTTTTAAGTTTAATATCTGTATCGTGGATGATATTTTCCAATATATTTTCTAAATCCTCATAAAAAGTACTGCTAACCCTTTCTCTGTCCAGATAAGATAAACTGTAAATTTCAGTTAATGCTTGCCCCAGCATAAATAGCCCGTGTGAAAGCTCATCTATCGGAACATCAATGTAAAACGTTCCCTGTTCTTCCTGTACCTGATGCTCTCTGAGGATCTGTTCCATCAATTTTCCTCTGCCGCCTTTAAAGTATTTATCCACATCCTCGGTTTCATAACTTAACCGCATAATGGTATTGGCTTCATCGCTGATGCGGATTGTTCCCGGTTGGGTTTCTCTTAAATAGATAGAATAATGGTCTCCATCTGGATATACAAAAGGCGTGGATAGCATCAGCTTCCCATTTTCTCTTTCGATTAACTGTATATCCGAACACAACTGATCACAGATTTTTTGCTGTAGTGTCTGTTTAATCATTTGAATTCTCCAAATATATTTCTTTGGAGTGTGGTGGTTATATTAAAATCTTTCAGCAAACAATCTAAGGCTCCTTGCGGATTACTGTAGCGATCAGTATCATAAGTATGAGCGTGTTCAGGCTTTCTGTCTCCTCTGTTTATACTACTAATGCTTGCCTCGTGAATGTGGCAGTGGAGATAGCTCTCTTTATTTACATGACTAGAGCCGTTATAACGCACTAAAGTAACTTTTTTTCCACCTAAGTCTATCCAAACTCCGCATGAAAAGTTTGTTTTATCGTTGTGGTTTTGACGTGCAAAAAACATCATATTCAGATTCAATAGAATATCTTTATTTTGTGTTTCCATATCAGAAGGCGTGATGTGTACATTAGCGTTCCATTGATCGCTCCCTCTTATAGATTTCCAGTTGCCAATATTCATTGTTTTGGGGGCAGTTTTTAATAGCTCTAAATCCCCCTCTGAGATTTCTAGCATTGCTCTATCTCCATCACCCGTAGGCTTTCGATGCCGCGGTCGTCGACGATCTTGACGGCGATGCACCGGTGCGCACCGGCCTCAAAGGGCAGCGACACGGTGCCGCGGTAGGCGGCGATCAAGTCCTCGTCGATCTCTGCCTTGAGGTTTTTCGCCAAGCGCGCCCAGCCGCCCTTTACCCCCGCCTGCGGGAAGAACACTTGCCGCGGATAAAGGCTGCGCCCGTCATAGTCGGGATCCAGCAACCACACGGCGATCTGCTTCTCATCGCCGGATTCGATGCCGCCGGTTTTGGTGTTGTAGTAATCGAAGCCCTGCACTTGGACGCGCCACTTGCCTTTATCCTCGCCTTCCGCGATGCGCTCCAACTGCACCTCCGGCTGACCGATCAGCCAGAACGACTGGTTGCTGGCGCGCTTCTTCTTCAAGTCGTCGGTCAGCAGGTCGGCGTTCATCTGCACCTTGAGGAGCTGCATCCCGGTCTGCGCGGGCTTTAGCTCATCAATGTCCTTAGCCGCTTCTGGATCGAACTGGAAGGCGGCAAACACCAGCAGGGAAGGGAGGCGCGGCTGTGCCAGTGTGAGCGCCTCCTTCCAAGCGTGCTCGACCTGACGCTGCTCCAATGGCGCGTACGGTGGCCCGAAGGACACCACAATGCGTTGCGGGTGGTAGTGCGGGGCGGCTTCCTTTACCGAGTCGGCACCTTCATCATTGGGGCGCAGCTCGCCGTCGGCGTGCAGGTAACGGCAGCCCGCCAGCGGCTCCAGCCGGGCGAAGCGCAGGTACTGACCATTCTTGCCGCGAATGCCGGTGCGCAGCAGTTCATCGCGCCATTCGCTCTGGCGCAGTGTCTCGCCGCTGCGGGCGATCGACGCATCCGCGGGCACCTGCACTGACTGCCCCAAGAGGTCATCCACCGACTTGACCACCGGTGCCGGCACCGCTTCGATCGTGAACGGGCCACTGACGCGCTTTTTTTGAGTATCAATGCGCGGCTGGTCGTAAAGGGTCTCATTTGATGCGTACCGAGCGATGGCGGCATCGATCTGGGCCTGCGTCATGCCCTCCTTGATGTCTGAGTTGTGGGCGATGGATTTCAGTGTGATATGCGGCACGGTCTTGTACTTGAACCCGCTACCGACTCCTTCATCTGGATACGCCAGTTCGTAGTAGTCAAACATCGCCGTCATCAGCCGCTGGCGTGCCAGCGTCAGCGCCACCCGCGAGGTGTCGCACGTGATCCAACGCCGCCCCCAGCGCTCGGCGACATAAGCAGTGGTGCCGCTGCCGCAGGTCGGATCAAAAACCAAGTCGCCGGGATCGGTGGTCATCAACAGACAGCGTTGGATGACGGTATCTGCTGTCTGCACTACGTAATTCTTTTCCATTTCACCGCGTGTATCGTTCCAGATGTTTGATGTCTCTTGGACTGGGTAATCCGCATGAAATAGTACATAGTAAAGATTGTTTTTACTCGGAAACAAACGCTTGGCTCTCGCAAGCCCTCGCATACCATCAGAGTTTGTCTTCCAACTTTTTTCTTTCGTTGGTCGAAACAAACGACCTTCGTATTCAAAGTCAAACACACAGCTTTTCGTTCGTCCTGCGGAGTTCAGATTTTCCGCAACGAACGGCTTAGCACCCGCTGGAATGGAAGTTCTTTTAGTTTTTTCTCCCCGTGTCATGTGGCGCCGAGATCCGTCTTTCATCTCAAGAAGGTTAAACCGGCCCTCATCACCGATACCCTTTTGCGTATAGAGCTTGTAAAACCGCAAGTGATCTTTCGAACGTGCATACCACAAAATATAGTCATGTACATTCGCAATTAAGGTTGTCCGCAGGGGGATTTTTGTCCGAAATGAAAGCTGGCTCACAAAATTCTCCGCCCCAAAAACCTCATCCATGATCATCCGCACGCGGTGCACGTTTTCGTCGCTGATCTGCACGAACACACTGCCGCTTTCGGTCAGCAGTTCGCGCGCCAGCAGCAGGCGGTCGCGCAGGTAGCTGAGGTAGGAGTGGATGCCAAGCTCCCAGGTGTCGCGGAAGGCGCGGATCTGCTCCGGCTCGGCGGTTAGATCTTCGTCCTTGCCGTCTTTGACGTCGCGCTGGTTGACGAAAGGCTGGAAATTGGAGCCGTATTTGATGCCGTAGGGTGGGTCGATATAGATCGTCTGCACTTTGCCGCCCAAGCCCTCTTTTTCGAGCAGCGAGCTCATCACCAGCAGGCTGTCGCCGGCGATCAGGCGGTTCGACCAGCCGTGTTTGTGCTGATAAAACGCCAGCGCCTCGCGCAGCGGCGGGTTTTCTGCGGGCGTATCAAACAGCCAACCCTGCTGCGCCCCCCCGTTGCCGTTGCGTTTTTTGAGCGCCTCAATGAGGGTGCGCGGCTCAATGCGCTCATGAACGTGAAGCGAGCGGGTGGGTACCTCAAATGACGTATGTTCGGCCTTGCCCGCCCACTGGATCTGCGGGGCGAGATGCGGGTCATGCGCGTAGGTCTTGCTCTTCCCCGCGTCTGGGTCGGTCTGCGGCGTTACCAGCCCGACCGGCGGATTATTCGCTCGCTGTTGGTCGGCGTGCTGGTATGCTTCAATCGGCTTCTTGGGGGCGCTCTTCTTCTGTACCATCAATGTATTCCTAGGAACCTCGAAAAACTTTGAATGGGATGGAGGGAAGGGGGATCGCTTTATCCTTAATTCAGTCAACGGTACCATGAAATGATGGCTGGAGGGCCTTTTCCTCCAGAGCGCCGCCCGCCACTATGTCAGAGCGCTGCCCTTCACATTTCCAGAGACTCGCCCGCCACTATGCCAGAGCGTTACCCAAGCCCTTTCCCTGTCGGGTATTGGCAGGTGCGGGTTCACAACGGCAGGTGCGGGCCGATATACCCGATCTCGATTTCTTTTTGCACCGCATCAATACGCAGATGAATCCGCCCGCTGTTACCGAAACGGGCATGCCAAGCAAACAATTCGCGGCTACCCTGGCGGGATGCAAACCGCCGCGCCTCGCACAGCTTCGGGTGTTGCATCACGCTATCGCTTTCTGGGGTGATTTTGCAGGCGCAATGATGGGTTAAATCGTGTTTGGGGTCGCCGTCGTCACGCCACTGAGCGACTGCCTCATCCAGTTCCCCTAAGCGCCTGATAACGATGCCTAGGGTTTTGGGTTGCAGCTTGGCAAGATTATGCTCAACCTCAGGCCCGAACCTGAGATGTGGAAATGCCTCGTCTTTGCGATCCCATACGGCCGCTGGAGCCCCGATATTCCGCCACAGGTGGGAACGATGCCTTTGGCATATCTGATCGGCGTGTTCGGTGCGGGAGAGGTGATCGATCGTCTCCGAGCTTTGCTGTATGTCCCCATCGGCTAATATCTCATCGAATTCGACCGCGATGTGATCCCGATCCCATGCGAGTAGCGAAGGGAATCCGATCGCGACCGCATCCGTCAGTGCACAGAGCAACAAAGGCTCCCCATCCTCCAAGCTTAATCCAGATACACCGCCGCCGTGGAAACGCTCCTTAACATTGGTTCCGAGATCAAGTAACAGAGGTACTTTCGTGCTGGCACCCATGAGTAGGCGATATTCCTCACGGCAGCCGCTGGTTCCTAATTCCAGTATGAGGCTGTAAAACGAGAATCCGGGCAGACAGTCGATTTCCTGTAAAGGGCACTGTGCTCTGAGAATTAATTGCACTCGCTGACACCGAAGGATTGCCGCGATGCCGACCGCAATACTTTTGAGCCAGTCCACCGCCTCATCTCGGGCGGATGCGTGAAGGCTGGCATGGTTCAGGATCATCTCATGCATGTCATGCCTTCGGCGCAAGCAGCTTAGCCAAGTTCTCATCGTACTGATCAAAGAATCCGGGCGGCCATGAGGACAAGCGTCCGTCCGTGTCCACTTGCGGAGAAGTGACGATGGTATTTGGGCCATCGCTTGCAAAATAATGGAAGCTGGCTTGCTGCGGTTGAATCTGGCCATTGCGGACCGCGATGCGAACCCCATCCATGAAGTGATCGCTGTGGGTTTCGGTGATGATCTGCACCCCTGCCGATGCGGCCCGGGCGGCAAGTTCGGCAAGCCGGGTCTGCCCTTGGGGATGCAGATGCGCTTCGGGGTTCTCGATCAGGCAAAGGGTATTTTTCGGCGCTAACATCGCCACGATCACCGGCAAAGCGTAGGAAAGGCCAAAGCCGACATTGGTAGCCCGATAGGAGCGCGAGCGGGTATCGCCCCGACGTTCAAACGAAAAACCGGCGATCAGGGCATCGGCCTTGGTGATCTCTGCAAAATCGATCTCAGCCCCAGGGGTAATTTCCTGCAACCACCGGTTGGCGACCGCAAGCAAGCCGCGTTTGTTCGGATCAAGGCAGCGGCGATCACCCTCTGGTAGCTTATCGTGCTGGTGGTTGTTGAGATAATTCATCGCATACTCAGCGCGTGAACCGAGGATCCCCCGCCGGGCGAATGTTTCGGAGCGTTCGTGAACTTTCCGCGGGCCGATGCGCTCCGCATTGATATACAACACAGAGCCATCGAACGGCGGCAGTTGTTGCCACGGATCGGGGGCATAGGGCGTCGAGCCACTCCCCGGGGCTGACTGGGCGCGCAGTTGATCGGTGGTTGGCGAATAATCGCTGGCAGTATCCCAAGCACAATCAAAAGACCCTACCCATGGGGGAATCCCGTACCCCTGAAGCTCAAAGCGAATGAGGTCATCAGCCGCGTCTTCAAACAGTATATCCCCGCCAGTGCCAAGCTCGACCAGATCGCCGTTAATGACCAGCCGGCCCTGCTGTAATTCGCCGATAGTGAACGATTGGCGCAGCAGCAATAATGATTGGATGACGCTGCTTTTCCCCATCCCGTTCAATCCGCATAACAGGTTGAGCGCAGTGCAGTTTATGTCCAACTCGCGGAAACATTTGAAGTTCGATAGTTTGATCGTGCTGAGCATCAGATAAACCCCGCTAATAGTTCATTGATTGCGCTGAAGCGCTTACGTACCCTCTGAGTGGTACCAGTAGATAAGGTGATTGAATTGTAAAAATCCTCATTTTTGCACAGTTCAATAAATTGTTTATATATAACATCTTTATTGGAGATCAGAGTTTTTATTTGATCTTCTGAATACCGCGCTAATGGAACGCTCCATATTTCAAACAATGCTTTGTTTATTGGGCTACGAGTAGAACTAGTGGTATGTTTACGAAATGCTTTTGGTCCAAAAAGATCAAACGATGCCTGCATTGATTTCTTAAAATCTCTGGTGATTTCATCTCTTTGGTTATCATTCATTTGATATACCTTCTTCATAATAGCTTTGCTGAAATTTTCTTTAGAACCACTGGCTTTATATTCCTCCCAAGGCTTGATATAAAAAGTCAGAAAACGCAGTACACATTCTCTATCAGCCATTCTTTTTATAGAGATAGAATTATCTGTGGCTTTTTTAAATTCTTCACTGTCAGCAAGTGCTTTTAGATAGCTACGCGCCGGATCTTTGGACATCGCGTGTATTATTTCTTGTGAATTGAGTTTTAGTCCACCGGTGTTGATACGGCTGAACACATTGAATTTTACATCTTCCGGCGTTTCAGAACTGATGACGTTTATAACCAACTCGGTTTCACTGATCCGCCGCTGCATCGGTCGCGGTAGTTGATTATATGTTTTACCATTGAATTGAATCAGGTACTCCAAGCCGTGCAATTTTTCGGTACTGTCATCGACCACATAGCCATGGATGGTTGAGATACGTTGTACGCCATCGACTACCGCCCAATGGTCACTATGATCTGCGGCAACGTAAAAAACCGGGATCGGGATCCGCAGCAGCAGCGATTCTATAAGACGGCTTTTACGTTCAGCATCCCAAATACCGCGCAAACGTTGGAAATCCGGGGAAAGGTCGATCTCTCCATACTTGATGCGATTCATCAGTTGTTGAATCCCAATATTTTTTGTTTGGATTTTTATCTTTTCAGGATCGAAAGGAATCTCGATCGATCCTTCTTGATCGTCTTTCTCGATTTCAACACCGGATTTTTTATCGTCATCGTCATCATCATCGTCATCATCTGCTATCGGATACCATTGGCCGGTATTTTTATCCTGTTTGGTTTCGTTGTCTAGTCTATACAATGCGGCGTTGACGGTTCTCTTATCGAGGCCAAGCCGCGCGGCAATCTCCTTTGCTGGTTGCCCCGGCTTGTTTCTTACGGCTTCAAGTATTTGTTGGTCGTGTTCGTTCATTTGAGAACCTCGAAAAGCCTTGAATGGGAGGAGGGGTTTGGGGGGATCGTTCCCGCCACGGGGTGGCTCAGGGGAGTGGTGCGGTTTTGAAGCTGTGAGCGCGCAATACCTGAATTTTGTCACGCACGGCAGCGGCGGCTTCAAATTCAAGGTTTTTTGCATGGTGATACATTTGCGTTTCGAGTTGGTGGATGTGGCGCGCAAGCGCCTGGGGCGTCAGCGCTTGGTAGCGAGCGGCTTCTTCGGCGACCTGCTGCAACTGGCGCCGCGTCGCCGAGGGGGTGCTGCTGGCACCCTCTAAGATGTCGGTGACCTTTTTATGGATCCCTTTCGGGGTAATGCCATGCTGCTTGTTATAGCGGAGTTGGCGTTGGCGCCGGCGCTGGGTCTCATCCATCGCACGCTGCATTGAGCCGGTTACTTTGTCCGCGTATAAGATGGCCGCACCGTTGAGATGGCGTGCGGCGCGCCCGATGGTTTGGATTAATGATCGATCGGAACGCAAAAAGCCCTCTTTATCCGCATCCAGCACCGCCACCAACGACACTTCCGGCAGATCAAGCCCCTCGCGCAGCAGGTTAATCCCGACCAACACATCGAATTTTCCGATGCGCAAATCGCGAATGATCTCCACCCGTTCGATGGTATGCACATCGGAATGCAAATACCGTACGCGAATGTTGTGCTCGCCAAGATAGTCGGTCAGATCTTCGGCCATGCGCTTGGTCAGCGTGGTCACCAGTACGCGCTCCGCGGCGGCAATGCGAAGATTTATCTCCGATAGCAGATCATCGACCTGGCTCACCGCCGGGCGCACCGTTACGGATGGATCAACCAGTCCGGTCGGGCGCACGAGCTGCTCGATCACGCTGCCGCTGGAGTGCTGCTTCTCGTACTCTCCCGGCGTTGCGGAGACGAAGATGGTTTGCGGTGCCAACTGCTCAAACTCATCGAAGCGCAGCGGGCGGTTGTCCAATGCCGACGGTAGCCTGAAGCCGTACTGCACCAAGGTTTCCTTGCGTGACCGATCGCCACGGTACATCGCTCCTAATTGCGGCACCGTGACATGGCTCTCGTCGATCACCAGCAATGCATTGTCCGGTAGATAATCAAATAAGGTAGGCGGTGGTTCGCCGGCGCTGCGACCAGACAGGAAGCGCGAATAGTTCTCGATCCCTTTGCAGTGTCCGAGTTCCTGCATCATTTCTATATCGAAACGGGTGCGCTGTTCTAAGCGCTGCGCCTCGACCAACTGCTGGTTCTTTTCGAAGTAGCTGAGGCGATCGATTAATTCGACTTTTATGTCTTCAATCGCCTGCAGCACAATATCGCGGGAGGTTACGTAGTGGTTTTTGGGGTAGATCGTAAGACGCGGCGTTTTGCGCAGTACTTCGCCGGTCAGCGGATCAAAATAAGCCAACAACTCAACCTCATCATCAAATAATTCGATGCGTACCGCCTCCTTTTCGGACTCCGCGGGATAAACATCGATCACCTCGCCGCGCACACGGTAGCAGCCACGCTGCAGATCGACCTCGTTGCGCGTGTACTGTAGCTCAGCTAAACGGCGCAGCAATGTACGCTGTTCAACGTTGTCGCCGCACTGTAAATGCAGCATCATGGCATGGAAGGTCTGCGGATCGCCAAGGCCGTAAATCGCCGATACGGTGCCAACGATAACCGCATCACTGCGCTCCAGTAACGCTTTGGTTGCGGACAAGCGCATTTGTTCGATGTGTGCGTTGATCGAGGCATCTTTTTCGATATACATATCGCTGGCTGGCACGTACGCCTCCGGCTGATAGTAATCGTAATAAGAAACAAAATATTCCACCGCGTTGTCAGGAAAGAATTCCCGCATTTCGCCATAGAGCTGCGCCGCCAACGTTTTATTCGGCGCTAACACTAGGGTCGGTCGTTGCTCACTTTCGATCACTTCGGCGATGGTGAACGTTTTGCCAGAGCCCGTGACGCCCAGCAGGGTCTGGTGCATAAGCCCATCGCTTAATCCCTCAGCTAAGGCGGTGATCGCGGTTGGCTGATCGCCGGCGGGAGTAAAGTGCGAGTGTACGCGCAGCAGCTTAGCGGCAGGGGCGAAGTCGGCCAATTGGCGCACCGCGGTGATGGCGGTACTGGTAGAGCGCGTCATATCCTCATGGGAACCTCGAAAAACCTTGAATGGGATGGGGGTTTGGGGGAAGGAATTGTTTATTTTTAATTAGGAGCACCTGCTCCGCCATTCTCTGATCGGCAAAGACGATCAACGGCACCATGAAATGATTGTTGGAAGTGGTCATTGTTCTCGCAATAGACGAGCCTCGCAGGATAGCTATTTTAATACGTCAAAGGCGTGTGCGGTGCCGGCACGGAACAATTCACTTGCAGCTTTTATTTACTGCCTCAATATAGTTAGCCATGTCATGATCTTGAATACAAGCGCCTAGATCTGAAATTGATACCCCATTTTTTATTTCTTTGATCACTGTGTCTGCAGCACTCTTTACTTGATCAATAAACTGATACCAGAATCCAGGATCATCACAGATTTTTTTCTTATCATCAATGTACCTAAAAGTACCAACATGAGAAAATCCCATCAAACGAAGGGGTATTCTTGTTACGGGGTCGTTGTTGTTTTGGAAACGAAACACCCGTTCCTTGGCTAAGGCATTAAATTTAGCCGCAGCCTCGGGTGAGAAGGCCCTAGGTGATCCAAAGGTATAGCACGAGGTAAAAGCACGATCCATACTCGCAAAGCGAGCTGCAGCAAGCGATGCCATTGCACCACCCAAACTGTGCCCAGTAATAAACGCTGGCCGGCGCCCATTGTTACGTTGAATTTCCTTGGCGGTTGCTAACATATCATCCCATACCCGATCTAATGCTCGCTTGAACCCTTTATGGACTTCCCCCAGTGCACCTTCCGTATCTCTCATATCGAGGTTATCCAACCAATCTTTGAGATCGTCTGTTCCACGAAAAGCCCATATTAAACACTCCTTACATTCAATTAATGCTGAAAAACTTTGGTTATCCTCATATATATGGACATCACTCAGCTCCAATCCAGCGTCATTGATTGGATTTTGCAGATAATTCAGAATAGTCTCCTTTTCCTTTTTGTATACCGCACGCGAAGCATGTGCCATCAGTAGAGCGTTACCCTTGTTATATTTTGTGGTGTACACCGTGGATTTTTTTGGATTAGACATTATAAAGTCCCCTCATAGGTAGAGTAGTAGATGAATGTTGGTATTTTAGCCGGTGCAAAGAAAGCGGCAACTCTGATAGACCAGATGTTATGCTCCGCAACCGACAACAGATCTGAGGATCGCTCACCACTATGAGATGAGCAGAATCACTATATCACCATAGCGATCTATTGTCAAGCCGGGTGTACAGAGTCTGAAATTGTGAGCTCGGCATCGAAAAGATTCACTTAACTATTGATAAATAACACATAGCATTTTATAATAAGGAGCGCACACAAACTGCACTTTTCAGATGGAACAATCCAACAAGACATTCTTTACCTGTGACCGAAGGTTTGGCACTGATCAGGGTAGCCATTAACCATTGCGCTTGTTTGAAGAAGTACGCTACGAAAGGGTGCAAAGCACCGCCCGAAACCCGACAAGTAAGGTTTCGGTTATACCCCTTTCCTGTATGTTCAAGCAGCACGAGTATAACACCATAACCCGGCATCTCGGAAAGCTGGCGCAGCTGGTTTTTCGAGGTGCTCTGAAGAGAGTCCTGTAATGGAATCGTTGGCGCTGATTGAGCGTGGTGCAGATGAGATCCTGGTGCAGGACGAGCTTGTTGCACGTCTCCAGCAGGGGCGGGTGTTGCGCATCAAGGCAGGTTTTGATCCGTCTGCGCCGGATCTGCATCTGGGGCACACGGTGCTGCTGAACAAGATGCGCCAATTCCAAGATTTGGGGCACTTGGCGATGTTTCTGATCGGCGATTTCACCGCGCTGATCGGTGATCCGTCGGGGCGTGACAAGACGCGCAGGCCGTTGTCCGCCGAAGAAATAGCAAGCAACACTAAGACCTACTGTGAGCAGGCTTTTAAGGTACTTGACGCCGAACGCGTAGAAATTTTTTATAACTCTCGCTGGATGCGCGAATGCGGTGCCGCAGGGATGATTAAACTCGCCTCCCAATACACCGTGGCGCGGATGCTGGAGCGTGACGACTTTCACAAACGCTTCACCGCTGGACACCCTATCAGCATCCAAGAATTCCTTTACCCGCTGTGCCAAGGCTACGACTCGGTCGCCATGCGTGCCGATGTAGAACTGGGCGGCACCGATCAGAAATTCAATTTGCTGCTCGGCAGGCAACTGCAACTGAATGCCGGTCAGCCGCCTCAGATCGCGCTTACAATGCCGCTCCTTGTGGGGCTAGATGGGGTGCAGAAGATGTCAAAATCGCTGCACAACACGGTTGGCATCACGGAGCCACCGAACAGCATATTTGCCAAACTGATGTCAATTTCTGATGCGCTGATGTGGCGCTATTACGAGTTGCTGTCGCTGTGCAAGTCGCTCGCAGATATTGCCCTGATGCGCCGCCAGGTTGCCGATGGCAGGCTGCATCCACGCGATGCCAAAGCGACGCTGGCGATTGAGATCGTCGACCGCTTCCATGGCAGCGGCAGCGGGGCGCTGGCCAACGATGCTTTTATTCGCCAGTTCCGCTTGCAGCAAGCGCCCGATAACATGCCGCAGATCACGCTGCGCGCTGGGGCCGCCGGGACAAAGCTGGTGAACGCGATTAAGCTCGCCGGGCTGACCCCAAGCACCTCAGAAGCGATCCGCATGATCCGCAACAACGCTGTCCGCATCGATGGCGAGCGGGTACAGGATACGAAGCTGGTGCTGAAACCGGAATGCACTTCAGTGTTGCAGGTGGGTAAGCGGCGTTTCGCGCGCGTTACCGTGAGCACCGCGGACACCAAGCAATGACAGCACCTTGGGAACTTTGAAAACCCTGAAATGGGATGGGGGCTTGGCGGTTCCCTTGGGGTAGAATAAGGAAGCCGGGGCATAAAACCATGCGCACCTTGCAAAACTCACAGGTCAGGCTTTTCGCTCTACCTGTGATCAATCCGCCGAAGGAGGGTAAGAAATGGGAATCAGTGTTTGGCAACTCGCTATCGTACTGGCGATCGTGTTATTGCTGTTTGGCACTAAAAAGTTGCGCAATATCGGTGGCGATCTGGGATCCGCAATCCGCAACTTCCGTGGCGCGGTCAAAGAAAGCGACGATCAAGCGGACAAATCAAACGACACAGTCGCCGCGCAATTGAAGCAACCAGCGGACAACGCAGCCGATGCAAGCGCCGCCAAAGCCGCCAGCACCAGCGCTGACGCCAATACCAAAACCAAGGTTTAGCCACGCGCTTGACCAATGCCAGTTGCTGGCTGCGATGCGCCCCTAGCGCGGCAAGCCGCGGCGGTGCTACGCATCGCGCCGGATGGGGCGCGGCTTTGATGCATTCCGCAGGCGGCTTCCATCATTCGTACGCCACGGCGATTAGGATGACGGTCAGCGCCACGCGTCTCATCATCGATAGACGCCACCTAGACTAGGCTGCCCTGCATCCTTCTCACCAACCGGGATTTGTCGTGTTTGATATTGGTTTTTGGGAACTATTGCTCATCGCTATCGTCGCCTTATTGGTTATCGGCCCCGATCGGTTGCCGCGGATGGCGCGCGATGTAGGACGGTGGATTGGACAGATGCGCCGCTATCTCAATTCAGTGCGGGCCGATTTCGAACGCGAGATAGCGGTTGATGAGTTTAATAAGTCGCTGAAAGATCAGGAATTGCAGCGTGCGATCAAAGCACCAACGGAGATCCTGTCCGAGGCAACGGGGGCATTGCGCCAACAAACCACCGAATTGGTGACCGCCGTCAAGGGTGACGCAGTGCCCGCAGTCGCGCCATCGGGTACCGCCAGCGGCGGCCCTGCGCCAAGCGCTGAGCTAGGCGCAGCACCCAGTGCAACAGCATCCGGCGGCGCTGCGCCAAGTGCTGCGTGCGTAACCAACTCCCCCGCGGCAGCGCCTTCTCCATCACGGGCTACAGCCGAGCCAGCACCGCCCATCACCGAGAGCCCTCCCATTTCTGCCGAAAGCCCCGCCGTCCCGCTCTCGACCAGCAAGCCAACCAATGAGTGAGCCGCAGCATCAGAGCGGGAAATCAAACGGTACCGGCGAGATGACGCTGGTTGAGCATCTTATCGAGCTGCGCGTTCGGTTGGTGCGCATTGTGATCGCGGTGGTTGCGGTGCTGCTCTGCCTGATACCATTCGCCAATCGCATCTATGCCATCTTAGCGGGCCCTCTGTTGGCGCACATGCCGGCCGGGGGCAGCATGATCGCCACTCAGGTGGCTTCCCCATTTCTTGCGCCCTTCAAGCTATCGTTGGTGTTAGCGATTTTTCTGACGATGCCGCTCACGCTGCACCACTTCTGGGGTTTCATTGCCCCTGGGCTGTACCGGCATGAGAAACGCTTGGTGTTTCCTTTGCTGTGCAGTTCCATTGGTTTGTTTTACAGCGGCATGGCGTTCGCCTATTTTGTCGTGTTTCCACTGATGTTCGCGTTCTTTCAGGCGGTTGCGCCAGAAGGGGTGGCGATCATGACCGATATTTCTGCTTACCTTGATTTCACACTGAAAATCTTTTTTGCTTTTGGCCTCGCTTTTGAGGTGCCGATTGTGACCTTCGTACTCGTGTGGAGCGGTTTCACCAACGCCAGCGCACTGGCCGCTAAGCGCCCGTATATCATCGTCGGCGCTTTTGTCTTTGGCATGTTGCTGACGCCGCCGGACATGATCTCACAGACCCTGTTGGCGGTACCAATGTGGTTGCTTTTTGAGTTAGGATTATTTTTGTCGCGCACCTACATACCGCAAGATAAAGCGCAGCGCACCGAGAAAGCCGAAGACATATCGGTATCGTGATGGAACGTCAGCGCCACCCTGTTTTGATCCTGTATTACAGTCGCCACGGTGCCGTCAGCGCGATGGCGCGTGCGATTGCCACTGGAGTGGATGCGGTAACCAGCACGGAGGCGCGCCTGCGCACCGTGCCCGCAGTGTCCACCACGACTGCGGCGACTGATCCCGAAGTCCCAGCCAGCGGGCCGCCGTATGCAACCCTGTCGGATGTGCAGGAATGCGCTGGCTTGGCGCTCGGATCGCCAACGCGCTTTGGCAATATGGCAGCGCCGCTGAAGTACTTTCTCGACCAAACCGCGACACTGTGGACTAACGGTGCACTGATCAACAAACCCGCTGGGGTATTCACTTCAACCAGCAGCCTGCATGGCGGGCAGGAGACCACCCTCACCTCAATGATGCTGCCACTACTGCATCACGGGATGTTGATCGTTGGCATCCCATATAGCGAAGCCGGCCTGCTGGCTACCCGCGGCGGCGGGACGCCATACGGCCCCAGCCATTTCTCTGGTGCCGCCGCTAAGCCGCTGCTGGATGCTGAAGAACACGCGCTGTGCGTCGCCTTCGGTCGGCGCCTAGCAACACTCGCCAGTGCGCTTGCGCAAAACAAAACTTAAGGACGCCTCGAAAAACTCTGACCGGGGATGAGGGCTTTGGGGAAAGGCTGCTATGCCCAATTTCGTAAGCTTTTCAACACAAGAGGACGAATGACAACACTGCCCTCCTCTGTTACGATAGAAACCCTTGGATGGTATGTCCAAGGTCGTGCTATACGGTGCCCAAGGGAAGCAGTCACACTGCTCACCACTGGGATTTAACTGGCGTTAGCTAATACTTGGAGGACTACTATGGCAGCAAATGATCAAGACATTGTTGAGCGGTTGCTGACTGAAAACGAAACATTCGAAAGCCTGCACCGCGAACATGCCGCGTTGGATCATCGCGTCAGTGAAGCAACCAAGGGCATTGATTTAATGAATGATTTTGAGATGAGCACCGCTAAGAAGAAAAAGCTGTATCTGAAAGATCAGATGACGGCGATCATTGAAGAATATCGCCGCCAGAATAATCCATAGGGGAGCATCGGAAAAGCCATCAAGGAGGGGCAAGGAAAACTGAGTCCAACACCGATGGCAACAGTTTGATGCATAACCCCTGCGCCTCAATAAACCACCTCATGCAGCGCCTCGGGAAACTGATGCTTAGCATAGTTTTTCGAGGCGCTCAATAACCCCTCAAAGCTGCCAATGCACACTGAACTACTGTTTCGCGAAGACGCTTACCTGAAGCAATGCGACGCCACTGTCGTTGCGTTGGATAGCAATCGCGCTATCTTGGATCGTACGGTGTTTTATCCGATGGGTGGCGGGCAACCCGGAGATACCGGTATTTTACGTTCAACTGATGGCACTGAATGGCCGGTTGTCGATACCGTCAAAGGCAATGATGGGCAGGTCGTACACTGCCTTGAGCGTGCGCCGGGTAGCGCTGAGCTTGCGGTGGCGACCCGCGTTCAGGCGGTTATCGACTGGGAGCGCCGCTATCGGTTGATGCGCATGCACACGACCTTGCATCTGCTGTGCGCCTTGATCAGCGCCGATGTGACCGGCGGCTCAATTCGCGATGGCAGCGGACGTTTGGATTTTGACATGCCGCAAAGCACTCTTGATAAAGAGCAGTTGACGGACGGATTGAACCGGCTTGTTGCGGCGGCGCATAACGTGCGGACACGCTGGATTAGTGATCAGGAACTGGCCGCTAATCCGCAGTTGGTGCGTACGATGTCGGTACAGCCGCCGCGCGGTCAGGGCTGGGTGCGCCTGCTGGAAATTGAAGGCGTGGATCTACAGCCCTGCGGCGGCACTCATGTCGCTAATATCAGCGAAATCGGGCCGCTAAGGGTACGCAAAATCGAAAAGAAAGGGCGGCAAAATCGGCGCGTTAACGTTGAATTCGTTTGAAAAACTGTGGTGAGAGTTCAAGCGGCGGCTGAAACCACGCGTCTTAGGCAAACCCCGCTATTCCTCGCTGCGCTGAAGAAAAGCGCGCTGGCGTGGCAACCAGCACCTAGCTGTTCTGTATCGACAGCAGGTTTTCTGTATAACAGCATTCGGTTATTAGTGGCTCGTGAGCCCCAATCGGATAAATCCTTTTCGTTCAGAGCTTACTGAAGTGAATGAGCTTAACGTACACAAAACACGTGCAAAATATACTTTTAATTAAAACGTCCTCATTAGGAGACATCATCCATAATTTTCCCGCCATTACCGACTTGATTCGGCAATATCCTGAGGCATCTGTAGATTGGGTCATAGAAGAAAACTACGCATCTCTGCCCATAATGCATCGAGGGGTACATGAAGTCATTCCAGTTTCAATTAGAAGGTGGCGCAAAGAAACCAAAATAAGAGAAACTCTTAAACAGATAAGAAATTTTTTCAGCCAGCTGAGATTGAAAAAATATGATGCAATAATAGATACTCAGGGCTTATTAAAAAGCGCCTTGATAGCGTGGGCAGCCAGAGGTACATCCTATGGAATGAATCTAAAAACTTCTCGAGAACCTGTAAGTTTTTTTTATAGCAGATCATTTGAGATTGAGAAAAATCAACATGCCATCCAAAGAAATCGTCAGTTAATGGCCATCTCTTTGGGGTATCGACTCGATGATCAAGTATGCTATGGAATAGATGCTTCAAGATTGATGGCAACCAGATCACATATTCCAAAGAAACCTTACGCGATTCTTTTGCCATCTTCCAGCAATCATCAAAAGTCATGGTTCACAAAAAACTGGATATTAACAGGAAAGAAGCTGAGCCTAATGAAATTCAGAAGTGTATTTTTAGCAGGTAAAGAATCTGAGTTTCACGCAGTGAAGCAGTTAGCGAGAGAAATACCTGATGCCGAAGTCTTTCCTATTTCAACTTTAGATAAAATAGCCCTCGTGGTGGCACATGCGAATCTAGTGATTGGGGTGGACACAGGTATTACTCACTTGGCAGCCGCACTCGGCAGACCTACAATTGGCATATACCATTCTACAGACCCCGCAAAAACCGGAATTTACGGAGAGAAAGATAGCATTAATTACGGCGGGAAAGGCATCATTCCAACGCCTGATGAAATTTTCCTTGGAATTAATAAGCTCGGTATAGAGGCCTGATGTATACTTTTTTTGCTTATGCTATCCTGCCCTTTGTCCTTATACGGCTTATCTATCGGGGAACAAAACAAACCGAATATTTAAAAAATATTTCAGAAAGGCTAGGATATTACCAAAAAGAAAAAAATTATAAAGCTGTTTTCTGGTTACATGCTGTTTCTGTTGGTGAAACATATGCCGCAGAACCTCTTATCAAAGAAATATTAAAACGCCATCCTAAGAAAGATATTTTAATAACCACTACGACACCAACAGGGCGTAGAACCGCTAAAAAAATATTTCCTGAAAAAGTTATTGTAACTTATCTACCGTATGATATTCCATTTGCAATTAATCGATTTTTAAGAAACTTTAATCCTGGTGTTGGGATTCTGATGGAAACAGAAATATGGCCAAATTTAATAAAGCTATGCAAGAAAAATAAAATTCCTTTACATTTGATTAATGCTCGCTTATCGAAGAAATCAGCAAGAGGATATGCAAAACTTTCAATTATTTTTAGAAATACTATAAAGTCTCTGGATATCATAGCCGCTCAGTCAAGAAATGATGCAAAACGCTTGCAGTTTTTCAGAAAAAAACCTGTCGTTGTAACAGGGAATCTAAAGTTTGATCGAGTAATCTCTGAAGAACAAAAAGCACAAGGAAAATTTTTGAAAGAAAAATTTCAAGTTAATCGACCAATCTTTCTCGCTGCCAGCACCAGACCGGGAGAGGAAGAAATATTAATTGAATCCATTTTTAATCTGCGCTGCATCCCAAAGTTGCTAACCGTGATTGTGCCACGCCACCCTAATCGGTGCGACAGCATAGCTACTTTTCTACAGGGTAAGAACGTAATATATCAGTACCTAAGTAAGGTAAAAAAGATTAATGAGGATGCCGAGGTTGCACTAGGAGACGAGCTAGGAAATCTTTTCGCTCATTATTATTCTTGCGATATTGCTTTCGTTGGAGGTAGCCTTTTACCCTATGGGGGCCATAATTTTCTTGAAGCCTGCGTGCTAGGAAAGCCTGTAATCTTGGGACCATTTACTTTTAATTTTGATAAATTTGCAAAACAGGCGATTAAAGCAAATGCGGCGCGCCGTATTCAAGATGCTAAAAATCTATCAGCAACAGTGGAATATTTAGTAGCGGATAATAATGCTCGGCAGAAAATGGGGCTGGCTGGCATTAACTTTATCAAAAGTATGCAGGGAGCGACCCAACGCAATCTGGAGCTTTTGAAGCTTGAGTGAAATCAATTTTTGGGATGGCTGCTTATTGAGAGCTTTATCCGTGATTTGATGGCTGATGCCCGCCTCGCAATAAGACTTGATCAGCTATTTTTGCATACTGCTGTGCCTGAAGTTCACGGACAAGGCGGTTATTGCGGACGCGATCAGGCGATACCTCCCCTTGGGGCATCGAAAAACTGAGGGTTTGGGGGAAGGGAGCGTTTTAATTTTTTAATTAGGAGCACTTGTGGCGCGTCGCTCGCTGACCTCTCGATCCGCGCCGTTGTGATGCCATCGCAGTCAAAGGATCAGTCCAGAATCAGATGGCGGATGGCGTCTTGGTCGGCGTCGCTGGTGGTGATCACAATCAGGCGCGAGCGGCGCTCTGAGCCATTCCACGGGCGCTCGTAATAGCGCTGGATGCGCCCGCCAACGCCTTGCACTAGGAGCCGCAGGTCCTTGCCGGCGACCGCGACGTAACCTTTGATGCGCAAGATATCGTGCTTGTCCATCGCCCTTTGGAGGCGTTCAAGCAAGGGTTCGGGCGCTGCCGTCTCGGCCAATTCGAGGTGGAAACTGGTGAAATCATCGTGATCGTGCTCTTCCCCATCGTCAATATGCGATCGGCGGCTGTCGAGATCATCCTCGGCGTTCGCTTCAAGCCCCAACAGCACGGCACTGTTGACCGCGCCGTAACAGGCCTCGATGACTTTGACCGCGGGGCGGATATGCGCCATCACCTGCGTGCGCACGGCGGTTAATTCAGCGCGCGGCAGTTGATCGGTTTTGTTCAGTACCACTAGGTCGGCGCACCCCAATTGCTCTTCAAACAACTCGGTCAACGGGCTGTCGTGGTCGAGTGCGCTATCGCTCTCACGCTGGGCTTGCAGGGCCGCTACATCGGAAGCGAAGCGACCATCAAGCACCGCCGGCGCATCCACCACGGTCACCACCCCGTCAACCGTAACGCGGGTGCGGATCGCCGGCCACTGGAAGGCTTTGACCAGCGGCTTCGGCAACGCCAACCCCGAGGTCTCGATAACAATGTGATCAAGCGGCTCGGGGCGCGCCAGCAGTGATTCCATCAGCGGCAGGAAATCATCGGCAACGGTGCAGCAGATACAGCCGTTGGTAAGCTCCATTACGTCGTCTGCGGCGCAGCACCCCTTTAAAATTTCTCCATCTACGCCCAGATCGCCAAACTCGTTGATGATCAGCGCTAGGCGCCGATTCTGCAGATTGCCCAGCAGATGGCGGATCATGCTTGTCTTGCCGGCACCAAGGAAGCCGGTAATAACGGTCGCTGGAATTTTTTGCGTCATGTAATGATTCCTTTCGGTTTTACAAAGCGGGGAAGGGCGTGCCGCTGTGTCTTTGGGTGCTTCGAAAACCGGTTTCGCGGGCTTCTCGAGGCACCCCTTCAATAGGCTGCGGCGTTCGGTGCCAGAGTAGGGGAGCGGTGGCCAGCGGAGTAGCTTAGTGTGCCGCTTGGCGGCGTTGCGCAATATCGGCGCGAATATCCTTGGCGACTTCCGCCACTTCGATCGCAACCCGCGGATTTTGCCCCAGTTCCTGTTGCAGCGCCGTAACTAGCGGCGTAAGCCTTGACGCCATTGGGGATGCTTCGATTAAATCCAGGGCCGGCTTTGCCCCGAAGCGTGCGGCGAAGTCTATCAGGGTGTCGATGATGGGGGTACCGTTAAGATCGACATTGTGCTCATGGACGCTTGCCAGGCAGGCTGAAAGATCCGCCGTGCAAGCAGGCGCGTTGCCGGTTTTGAGGTACGCCGCGGCACGCAGTGCAAGAGCCGCTGCTGGCAACGCTGGGGGGGTAGGGTGGGTGGCCTCAAGCAATTGGGTTGCCGTAGCAATCGCTGTTTCATAGTGCTGCAATGCTAGTTCTATGCTGCACTTGTTGAGCAGCGCCATTGCTACCAGTTCTAGCAGTGGCGCTGAGTCGCTGCCACCGAAGCGGGACAGCAGGACGTCAATGATTTTCAGAGCTTCCTGCGGGCGATTCAGTAGCTCCAAGGCGAGGCCTTTGTTGAGCAGCGCCATTGCTACTTGCCTCTGCAGTGGCACTGAGTCACTGTTACCGCAGAGCGACAGCAAGTCGTCAAAGGCTTCCAAGGCTTCCTGCGGGCGATTCAGTAGCTCCAAGGTGGCACCTTTGTTGCAAAGCGCTTTTGCTATCAGTTCCAGCAGTGCTGGGGAGTCGCTGTTACCGCAGCGCGACAGCAAGTCGTCAAAGGCCTCTAGGGCTTCCTGCGAGCGATTCAGTAGCCCCAAGGCGTTGCCCTTGTAGAGCAGCGTCTTTGCTACCCTCTCCAGCAGTGCTGGGGAGTCGCTGTTACCGCAGCGCGATAGCAAGTCGTCATAAACGGCTAAGGCTTCCTGCGGGCGCTGTAGTGATGTCAAGGCGACGCCTTTGTTGCAAAGCACTTTTGTTATCAGTTCCAGCAGTGCTGGGGAGTCGCTGTTACCGCAGCGCGACAGCAAGTCGTCAAAGGCTTCTAGGGCTTCCTGTGAGCGATTCAGTAGCCCCAAGGTGATGCCTTTGTTGAGCAGCGCTATTGCTACTTGCCCCTGCAGTGGCACTGAGTCACTGTTACCGCAGCGCGACAGCAAGTCGTCAAAGGCTTCTAGGGCTTCCTGAGAGCGATTCAGTAGCCCCAAGGCGAGGCCTTTGTTGATCAGCGCTACCGCTACCTGCTTCAGCAGTGCTGGGGAGTTGCTGTTACCAAAGCGGGTTAGCAGGTTGTCATACACTGCCAAGGCTTCCTGCGGGCGATTCAGTAGCCCCAAGACGTCACCTTTGCCGAGCAACGCTACCGCTACCTGCTCCGGCAGTGGCGAGGAGTCGCTGTTACCGCAGCGCGACAGCAGGTTGTCAAGGGCTTCTAGGGCTTCCTGCGGGCGCTGCAGTTGCCTCAAGATGAGACCTTTGCCGATTAGTGCCTTTGCCACCAAGTCCAACAGTTCTGGAGAGTCGCTGTTACCGCAGCGCGACAGCAGGTTGTCAAGGGCTTCTAGGGCTTCCTGTGGACGGTTTTGATCGAAGAAGGCGATGCTGCGTATAAGTATTTTTTCTGCTTGTACGTGCTGAGCTACGGAATCGATCGGCTGGTTTGAGAGCAATGGCGCAGGGGCAGGGGCGCGCGCGATCGTGGCGACTGTCGGATGCGGCTCTGCGACCCCGATCGTCGATGGCTCTGATGCAGCGGCGATGGGGAAGGTCACTGGCGGCTGGGGTTGCTGCTTCAGTTGCGTTGTTGTATTGAGGCCGAGCAATGTCATTTTGGCTTCCAGCGTATGGACGAACTTTTCCATCGACTGACGGTCAAAGGCACTGGAAAGCTCTGCCATGGCTTTGGTTTTGATATGCGCCAATTCTTCTTTGGAATAGTAGGCGACCATGAACGCGATCAGTGCTTCCAGTATCTTGTCGGGGTGGCGGCGGCGACGCAGCAGATAATAGATGTTATACATGCGTTCGGCGAGGTAATAGCGCTTGCGCTTTGGCGTTCTTTCCGTTACCACGACTACCCCACGCTGGCACAATCGGCTCAGTTGGGTGCTGCATGTATTGGTATTCAGTCGCGCACGTTCAGCGATCTCGCGGGTGGTGGCATCTATCCATAAATCAGCTAACGCGAGGTAGATGCGCCGCTCCTGGGGGGGCAATGCTTCGACGTGGCTCTTAAAATACTCGGTATGCTCGTCAACCAGATCGAGCAGCTCCCGCATCAAGGCTTGAAACGACAGGTTTGCACCAAAGCGGGCAACGATCGTCAGTAGGCGCGGATTGCCTCCAGTCAGGATCTGCAGCGAGCGGATCTTGTCGCGCGAGGGTGCTTGACCGCTGATCGTTTGCCACAGAGCATGGCACTCGGGCTCGTCTAGGGGGCGCAGTGTGATCACCTTCAACAGATCATAAAAAGCCTTGTCGCAGTTATCGATGGCATCGAAGTGGCTGGTTGCGCTGGCAAGCAGCATGATCTGCGGCTCGGTTTGCAAGGTATGCCGCAGCCCCCAGCCAATAGCATCGTCATCATCTATTTCATTGAACATCATGTTCAGGTTCTCGACTACCAGCAGCAGCCGTTTGCCGTGACGATCGGCAAAATCGAGCAACGCAGCCAGACAACTGGCGGCAAGGATCCGATCATTTTGTTCGGTTTGCAGGTGATCATAGATGCGGCGTAAATCGGCCTCCTCGCCCTGCGCTTGATCGGCTAAATGGAACAGGCATTCCAGCCAGAACTCACCGCAGTTCCTGATCTCGTAGCTTTCTTCAGCAAACACGATGGGGAAAAAGCGCTGCGACAATGCCGCATCTTTTTGGGTTTCAACGGCGATCCGCAGCAGCAAAGTGGTCTTACCGCTGCCGCGCGGGCCGATCACGATCACGTGCTGATTGGAGGCCCCATCGCTCTCACGCACGGTCTCTATGATGGATTGGTACTCGTGCTTTCGTACACAAAAGGCCGCCACCAGTTCGTCATCGCTCAAGAACTTGGGGTTGTACTTTTTAGTGGCGATCATCGGGGCCGGGCTCCTAGATGGCTGCCTTTCAGGCGGGGGATAGCAGGGCCATTTTTACGCCACCAATCTTCAAGCAGCCGCGATACAAAGCGCCAACCGCTATCGTGGCGCTCCAAGTAGCCGTCATGCTCAAGCAGGTCCATTACCGATTCTGCCTGTTCGTGATCGAGTTTCAATTGTTGTCGTTGCCGTTCAATCATGTCATCGTTTAGCGCCCCCTCGGCCGCTGCCTGCGACAGCAAGGCACAGGAAAATTGATCGCGCTTGCCTTCAAGCGCGTCTTTCAATCGACTCCTGTAGTGCTCCATATTGGCTTGCCCACGGACACTTAGAAGCTCATCGTACGCGCTGTTCACGTCTTCCAAGGTGGCTTCAGAGCACTTATTGGTACGCAGGACGCGTCGTAGTCCATCGAAAAAGAGCTGTACATGATGGGGGATACAACAGCGCAAACGCTGGCACATTGCGCGGCAGATTGGTTCTGGGAGGGTGAGGTTATATTGCTTTGCCAACGCCTCAAGGCAACCTGTTGCGGTTGTTTCGTCCCAAGGCTTCAGTTCATAGAGCGTCAGGTGGTTGACGGTCGCACTGAGGCAGTACCGTTCCAGAATCGGCGCAAAGCTGATGCTGCCCAAAACGATGATGCTGATCCGATGTTGGTGTTGCTGTGTTGCCTTGCGCAACCAAGACAACCATTCATCGGCGAGTTTTTTGTCTTTTGTGCATAAGCGTTGGATGAAGATCGGCAGCTCATCCAGTGCCAGCACCACCGGCTTGTTACAGGCGGCTAGTTCATCAAATAGCCGATCGCCCCGCGTTTTCCAATTACCCCTGTTGCTTCCCAGTTGCAGTTTTGTTTGAAAGAAGGAAATTTCCTTAGTGCTGATAGAGTTAGCGATCCACTTTCTAATGCCCGTTAGCTGCGATTCCTCCGACGTTTGTTTTATGATTTCAGCAATCGCTGCTTCTGGAGTCGTTGAGTCTTCAAGGTCAACAAAGTAAGTGGCAAACTTACCGCTATTCTCTAGGCGTCGCAGCAGCTCGTGCACGAGGCTGGTTTTTCCCATCCGCCGTTGGGCGGTCAGCATGATATGGCAGTGATCCTGCACCTTCTCTTCAAGATCAGCCAAATCGTCTGTGCGATTGTAAAACTGCTCTCCAGAGACCCAATTCCCAGGTGTGCTTTTCAGCGTGGTGTGCATCTGTGTTCCTCCAGTTGTATTTGCGGTTTTAACTTGCTGTCGCCAACCAAACAATTCCGTTGCCAACACACGCGTTGCCAACATGAGCGTTGCCAACATAATAGTTGCCAACATGCCCGCTGTCAACATTTTTGTTGGCAACGCATGCCATACACCAGCCGCGCAGGCACAGAGCTTAGGCATCAGAAGGGCAGGGTAGGGCTGCGAGTTTGGCCGTGGTGTCCATAGCCCGACTGTTTTCGCAGGTAAAGAAGGGGATATGGCTGGCGTCATGCTGAACGCACAACCGCCAAGTCTGATATTGTGGTGCGCAGTAGCGTATACTTGCGGCGGTGCCATTGACCAAGCAGCCTTATGCAGGTTTGCAGCGTGCCGCATCAATGCTGCGCTGCCGCACTGTTACAACATGACGTAGTGGAGCTTTACATGGACGATTGTTACCACACGATTAAACAATTGGGGCAGGCACTGCGCAGCTACACCATCACCCCAACGGCACTAACTGAACAATACTTGGCGCGTATTCGCCGCTATGACCCGCATTTGGGGGCGTTTCAGTGTTTAACTGAGGAACGCGCTCGCGCTGAGGCGCAGGCTGCTGAAGAAGAGCTCGACAGTGGCATCGATCGCGGTCCGTTACACGGCATCCCTTATGCCGTCAAAGATCTCTTCGACGTCGCCGATACCCCGACCACCGCCGGCACTGATCTGCTGAATTTCAATATCGCGCTTGATGATGCGAGTGTCGTGAAGCGTCTGAAAGCCGCTGGAGCGATCTTGATTGGCAAGACCAAAACGGTGCAACTCGCCTATGGTGGAGCCGGCATCAACACCCAGCAGGGTACGCCGCATAACCCTTGGCAGCGCGAGCCCCACCTGCCGGGCGGATCGAGTTCCGGTTCTGCGGTCGCCGTCGCGGCAGGTATGGCGGCATTTGCCTTAGGCACTGATACCGGCGGCTCAGTGCGCATTCCAGCGGCGCATTGCGGCATCAGTGCTCTTAAAACAACGGTTGGTCAGGTAAGCCGCAGCGGTGTTTATCCCCTTAGCTGGAGCATGGATTCAGTTGGCCCGCTGACGCGCACAATTGAAGATGCTGCGCTGGTGTATTCGATCATCACTGGCGGCGATGCGAACGATGAGAGTACTGCAAGCCACCGATCTGGCGATGTGCTGCCGGCCCTGCAGCGTGGCATCGCAAGCCTGCGCCTAGGGATCCCTGAAACCTTGTTTTTTGACGCCGCCGATGCGGAAGTTGCCGCATTGGTGCACGCTTGCAGCGGCGTATTCCGCGGCCTTGACGCCGATGTTGATAACACCGCGTTCTCTGTCGCCGCCGATGCGATGGGGCTTAATTCAGGTGGCCTAGTGATCGCCGCGGAGGCATATACCCTGAACCAGACGCTGGTCGATCAGCACTTCGATAAACTCGATCCAGTGGTCGCCGAGCGCATCGTCAAAGGACGCGGAGTGCTTGCTCATGAGTATTTAAAGACCGTCCGTGAGTGGGAAAAGCTGCGTCGCCGTGCGCTGGCGGAATTCAGCAGCTTTGACGCGCTGCTGTGTCCAACGGTTATGATGCCGCCGGTTCCGCTTGCCGATATCGGCGATGATCTGAAAAAATACCAGCAGTGCAACTTGCAATGCCTGCGCAATACCTCAGTCGGTAATATCCTCAACCTGTCGGCGGTCTCGTTGCCGTGCGGTTTTACCAGCACCGGTTTACCCGTGGGGCTGATGCTCTACGCCAAGCCCTGCGACGAAGCCACGCTGCTGCGCATCGCGCATGCGTTCCAAAGCCACACCGACTGGCATTTGCAGACGCCACCTTTAGACTGGCTGTGAGGCGGGGGGTAAGCGTACCTCTTGGGCGCGTTGAACCTAGATTGATATGCCAATGGCTTGGGCGGTTTTGTGGCCGGCGGTGCGCAATCAAATGGGAAGCCGAGCCGTCAGCCGGATTAAATTTTTTTAATAAACAGCAGACGGGGATGCAAACAACGGCAGGGTGCCTCGAAAAACTGGTTTCGCGAGCTTTTCGAGGCACCATCTTATGCTGTTATATTGAGAGAATGGCATATTAATCAATGGCATACGACATTTCTCATAGCACCTCTTTCCCCCAACCTCCATCCTATTCAAGGTTTCCGAGGTTCCCTTTAAAGAGCACCTCGGAAACCCGCAGCGGCATCTTTTAACCTCACGGAGGCAGTGATGGAACGCGAATCAATGGAGTTTGATGTGGTGATTGTCGGCGCTGGTCCAGCGGGCCTTGCGACCGCGATTCGCTTGCGCCAGTTGTGTGAGCAGCACGCTCAAGAGCTTTCAGTATGCGTCCTCGAAAAGGGTGCTGAGGTGGGCGCGCATATCCTCTCTGGGGCGGTGTTGGACCCCTGTTCACTGTCCGAACTATTTCCTGATTTTAAAGAGCGCGGAGCGCCGTTGCACACTCCGGTGAGCTCCGATCAACTGCTGTTTCTGACCGCCGGCGGCGGCTACCGTTTGCCGACCCCGCCGCAGATGCAAAACCACGGCAATTACATCATCAGCCTTGGCAATCTGTGCCGCTGGCTGGCCGAGCAGGCGGAAGCCATGGATGTTGCGATATTCCCCGGCTTTCCTGCCGCCGAAGTGCTGTATGACGCTGACGGTGCGGTGTGCGGAGTGGTTACCAAGGATATGGGCGTCGATCGCGACGGTAACGCCAAATCCACCTACCAAGCGGGTATTGAGCTGCGCGCCCGGCAGACAATATTTGCTGAAGGGTGTCACGGTCATCTGACCAAAACCCTGTTCCAGCGTTATCAACTGCGTGCTGACGCCAACCCTCAGACGTATGGCCTTGGGATCAAGGAATTATGGGAAATCGAGGCACCCCAACACCAGCCCGGCAGCGTCATCCACAGCCTCGGGTGGCCGCTCGATCGGGCAACTTATGGCGGCTCTTTCCTCTACCACCTCGAAGACAACCAGGTGGCGGTCGGGTTTGTTGTTGGCCTCGATTACACAAACCCAAGCCTCAGTCCGTTCAATGAGTTTCAGCGTTTTAAGACGCACCCCAAAATTCGCCCGACCTTCGTCGGCGGGCGACGCCTAGCCTATGGTGCGCGGGCGATTAGCGAGGGTGGGCTGCAATCGTTGCCCAAGCTCAGCTTTCCAGGCGGCCTGTTGGTCGGTGATACCGCCGGTTTTCTCAATGTACCCAAGATCAAGGGTACCCATACGGCGATGAAATCCGGCATGGTAGCGGCGGAGGCGCTGTTTGCCGCGTTGACCGCCGCCGGTGTCGCACCGGGTGCCGAGCTGGACGATTACCGCGGGCGTTTGCAACAGACCTGGTTATGGGAAGAACTGCATCGCGTGCGCAATATCCGACCGGCATTTCGTTGGGGGCTATGGGGCGGAATGCTGTACTCTGCTGTTGATACCTATGTGCTGCGCGGTCGAGCGCCGTGGACGCTGCGCCATCACGCCGATCATCAATCCCTCAAAGCGTTGTCAAAGCGCCCCCCCATCACCTACCCCAAAGCCGATGGAGAAGTCAGCTTTGATCGCAATTCATCGGTTTATCTCGCCAACATCGCGCACGACGAAGACCAACCAGTGCACCTGCAACTGAAAAATAAGGACGTCCCCATCAACGTTAATCTGGCGCGCTACGGTGCCCCTGAGCAGCACTATTGCCCTGCTGGTGTGTACGAAATAGTGGCCCATGATGGAGTGCCGCGGTTGCACATCAATGCGCAAAATTGCGTGCACTGCAAAACCTGTGACATCAAAGACCCGACGCAGAACATCAACTGGGTAACCCCCGAGGCCGGCGGGCCGAACTACCCCAACATGTGACCCGAAAGCCCTTTTCGAGGGTGTTTTCAAGGACCATCAAAGAGTGCTAGGCGGTGTACGGCGCAGTTCAGCGATGATCATCTGGGCGGTGCCCATTGGTGACACTTGCCGAGCGCCAGCTATCGTCGCGTTTTCCGGGTCGCAGCGTTTTACAGGGTGCCACTTTCCACTTTCTGCCTCGCGCCTCCTGCATCCACATGAGCCGCTGCGCTGTCTCCTGAGCGTAACTAGGCGTAACCCATCTCCCCACGGATCCGTTGCCTGATGAATTCACCTCCAGCGGTTGACAGCGATAACACTGAAGTTATTGGGCTCAGTGATTTCACTGAGAAAGCTTACCTCGATTATTCGATGTACGTCATCCTTGACCGTGCGCTGCCGCGCATCGAGGATGGGTTGAAGCCGGTGCAACGGCGGATCATTTACGCGATGTCTGAGCTGGGCTTGCACGGGGGCGCAAAATTCAAGAAATCAGCGCGTACCATCGGTGACGTATTGGGCAAGTTCCATCCCCACGGCGAGAACGCCTGCTATGAGGCGATGGTGTTGATGGCGCAGTCGTTCTCTTTCCGTTACCCGTTGATCGACGGTCAGGGTAACTGGGGTTCAACCGATGATCCGAAGTCGTTTGCCGCGATGCGCTACACCGAGGGGCGCCTGACGCCCTTCACCCGCGTGTTGCTGGATGAACTGGACCAGGGCACGGTCGATTGGGCGGCTAATTTTGACGGCACAATGGATGAGCCGGTGACCTTTCCGGCGCGCTTGCCGCATCTGCTGCTCAATGGCACCACCGGTATCGCGGTTGGCATGGCAACCGATATCCCGCCGCATAATCTGCGCGAAGTGGTCGCCGCCTGCGTCCATCTGCTGGATCACGAGGACGCCGATTGCGATGCTTTGCATCACCATCTGCCGGCGCCGGATTTTCCCACTGATGCCGAGATCATTACCCCGTGTGAGGAATTGCGTGAGCTCTATCGCAGCGGGCGTGGCAGCGTACGCCTGCGCTGCTGTTACCGGCAAGAGGGTAACACGATCATCATCACCGCGTTGCCTTACCAGGTATCTGGATCGCGTGTGTTGGCGCAGATTGCACAGCAGATGCAGGCCAAAAAGCTACCGCTGATCGAGGATTTGCGCGACGAGTCGGATCACCAGATGCCAACGCGGTTGCTGATCGTGCTGCGCTCCGAGTGCGTGGATGTGGAGCGTCTGATGCGACACCTGTTTGCGATCACCGATTTAGAGCACAACTACCGTGTCAATATTAATGTTATCGGTACCGATAACCGCCCCGGTCAGCGCAACCTCAAGCAACTGCTGAGCGAATGGTTGGCGTTTCGCTTCGCTACCGTGCGGCGGCGTCTGAATGACCGCTTGCAACACGTGCAACACCAACTGCATGCCCTCGACGGCCTGCGCATCGTGTATCTGAACCTTGATGCGGTAATTGCGATCATTCGCAACGAAGATGAAGCAAAGCCGCCGCTGATGCAGCGCTTTGGCTTATCCGAGACGCAGGCGGATACGATTTTAAACTTACGGCTGCGGCGTCTGGCGAAGATCGAAGAAATGCGCATCCTGCGCGAGCAGCGGGCGTTCGGCAAAGAGCGCCAGCAGTTGGAGCGCATACTTGGCAGTGAGCGGCGTCTGCGTAATCTGGTGCGCAAGGAGTTGCTCGCCGATGCCGAGGCCTACGGCGACGATCGCCGTTCGCCGATCGTCGAGCGCAGCAGCGCGGCGGCACTGACCATGACCGAGCTTACCCCGCTGGAAGCGATCACTATCGTATTGTCGAAGCACGGCTGGGTGCGCGCCGCCAAAGGGCATGACATCGATCCCAAAAGCCTGCAATACAAAGCCGGCGATCGCTTTGCCGCCATGGCGCGCGGCTATACCCAGCAGCCGGTGGTGTTCCTCGATGCAAGCGGCAGAGCCTATACCATCACGCCCGACAGCCTGCCTTCGGCGCGTGGTCAGGGCGAGCCGCTGGCGGGTTATGTGAAAACTCAAGATGGGGTCAGTTTCGTTGCTCTCATCACTGCCAGCGGCGATGCGTGGTGGGCGTTGGTGAGCGATAGCGGCTATGGCTTTATGACCCAGACGCGTGCGCTATGGTCAAAAAACCGCAGCGGAAAAGCAGTGTTGAAAGTCGCTGCCGGTCACTTGCCACTGCCGCCGCAGCGTATCTGGGATAGCGCCAACGATCGTTTGGCGCTGGTCAGCAGCGCCGGTTATCTGAATATCATCGCGGTAGCCGAGTTACTGCAACTGGAACGCGGCAAAGGGCAGCAGTTAATCAAGCTCGCACCGCCGGCGGTGCGAGGCAAAAGCAGTGCCGCCGGCGGCACCCCAAGCGTGGCTTTGATCGCCGTAGTGCCGCCAAACGCTGGCCTTATCGTACATGCCGGCGCGCGCCACCTGACGCTGCCAGCCAAAGATGTGGCGCTGTATGCGTGTGGGCGCGGTACGCGCGGACGTTTGTTGCCTCGTGGATTGCAGCGCGTCAACCGACTTGAAGTGTGTCCATAGGCTTTCCGGTTGTATCGGACAGCCGTGTCGCCTGATCCAGATCCAGCGGCATCGGAGCGCGGAGGGCGGGATCCCGCTACACCCTATTGATGAGCATCAGCAGCAGATATATCATGCGCATTATCCTACGGGTGAGTGCGTTGCCCCTACTCGGCACCCTCGGCTGGGGTTGCTGCGCCAACCAGCGGCAAGCGCAACTGACTGCCAACGGCGGGATTGATCAGGCGCTGTTCGGCTAATGACTTGTACAGCGCGGTGGCTTTTACGCGCTGTACGATAGTCGCAAAACCGGTGTTGTAATCGGGATGTATGACGTGTTGCGTCAACGCCGCAACGGCGGCGCGGTTATCTTTGCGGCGCATGACGCGCCAAGCGTTAAATTCAGCGATCGCTTCATAGCGTTGGAACTGCATCGTCGTTAGCACTTCGCGCCGGGCGACAATGTGGCTGACGTATTGCGTCAGGAGCGCTTCGTCGATCGGCGTGTTCTGCTGGCTGCTTTTACTGTCGCGGGATATGCGCTGCAACTGGTGATAATCGTAAAACGGGATATCGCGGTGCAGGTAATAATACCCAGGGGTATTAAAATACGGGGCTTGCAGTATCAATACTGCAGCGACATCGTCTTGTTCGGCGAGATAGGCAAAAGTATCGAATAGCGGATCCTGGTGCAGCAGATAATTCACGATGCCGCTTTCTTTGGAATAGGCTTTGTGTACCCATTGCTGGAAGGGGAGCTGATTGAGTAGCGCCGCCACCCCGAGCGTCAGCGCCAGCACCGCAAGCGCTTTGCGGATCAGTGCTGCACGGGTCGCCCGCATCACGTTGTCCAAGGCGACTAAAGCATGGGTTGCGAGCATCAGCCACAGCGGTATGCAAAGGTAGATGAAACGGTATTCGCGGTGCGAGAATTGGCTATGCAGCAGCAGCAACAGCGCGATCAGCAATGCCAGCAATAGCGTACGGCGTGGGCTAAGGGCGATCGCAAACCCTGCCAGCAACACCCCTCCTAGGCTGGCGATGGTTAATCGCAGCAGCAGTTCGAGCGCCGTTGATTCGCCGCGGCGCAGCGTATCTAGCTCCAGATTGACCAGCATATTGAGCAAATACGAATGCAGCACGCCGCCCCAAGTGGCCCATTCAATGCTCATCACCAGCACTACCGATAGCCCAGCGCCGGCCAGCATCGCGAGCAGGATGCGCGGTTTTTGCAGCAGCGCCAGCACCATCAGCAACACCAATGCGAGCGGCGCGTATTGCATACGCAAGATGCCGACTAGAACGCATAAAAAGCCGATAATCGCCGCCGATAGCGTTGATCCTTGGCGGTGCGCCGGGTTGCTTGCCAGCGCTAACGCCAGTATGAACACCGCGGTGGCGACGAATTCTTGCATCGGCTTATGCGCAAAGCCGATCAATTCATACCAGAAGCAGCCGGCCAACAACGCCAGACGCGCGCTGCGTTCACCGAAAAGATGCTGCGAGCAGCGGTACATACCCCACGGGATCAGCAGCGACAGTAGGCAAAACGCGATTTTTACTGCGTTCACGTAAATCGCCGGCTGCGCGAGGCCAAGCGTATCAAGCAGCCACAGCAAAACCGCGACGGCACCCGGGATCAGCCAGTTACGTGCACCATACACATACTCCCAATAAAGCACTCCATTACCAAAAACGGCTTGATGCGCAGGCTCTAGGTACTGCATAATCTCATCGGGATGGAGCACAAAATCGCCGCCAACGGCGAGCGCGAGGCGCAGCGCCAACGCGACTCCGAGTAGTGGCCACAAGTAGCGCCAATGGGGCCTCGCATCCGGCGCGGCGCGAGTATCGCGCCGATCCAACGGTGGGAAAACCCATCCCTCTAGGCGTTGGCGCCACGGCTGGGAGGCGCTGCCGGCGTTACTCAGGCGGGCCGACGCTGCGGTCGCTGCGGTCGCTGCGTGCGGCGCGTGTTGGGGCCGTTTCTTTTTGCGTGGGGGGCGAGTTTTCATGCTGTCTGCTGCATTGCTTTATGCCAAGCATTGCAGCGCTTTTGAGGGGTTTAGGTATACTAGATAGCGCCCTGAGTGGTCAGACATGTAATGGGCGATAGAACCACTGAAGGTCCCTTGCAGGGTTTGCAGGGCTTGCAGGGCTTGTAGGGCTTGTAGGCTAGGGCTTGTAGGCTAGGAACTTGCAGGTTAGGAAAAGAGTTAATAAATTTAATGGTGCATCGAAAAACCTCAACGATATGGGGGGGTTGTGCGGTGCCTTGGATATTCTTCTTAGGCTTTGGATTTAGGCAATGCAGCAGCTCTATACTCTGTTGGTTAGCGTAGGCCCTCTGCGGCTGTTGCTGATCCTGCTAACCGTGTTGGTTATTTTAGCCGCTCCCCTGCCGCAGAGCGGGGTTGAGTTCGCTCAAGACGATTGGCGCTGGTTGGTCAGCATCGTATCACCTTCGCTGTTTGGCTTGCTGTTGTTTGTCATTCCACTTGACCTCACGATGATGATGCTGTTCCGCACGGCTGCCAGCAATGACCGCCGCCGTGCCTATTTAATGCTGGTAGTGATCGAAGCCGTTGCTTGGTTTGCGATGCTCGTCGCTTGGCTGCCGCTGTTGTTTCTGCTGCTGAACCGCCAACCGGTTTAGCTTCCGTGGCGTGCCGGAGTCAGTTGGCGTTGCGCTGGTTAATGGGATAAGCCATCAGGTTGATCATTTCAAAGGCGATGGTCGCCGCCGCAAGGGCGGTGATCTCGGCATGGTCGTATGCCGGTGCGACCTCGACGATATCGCCGGCGACCAACGTCAGTCCCTGCAGGCCGCGGATGATGTTGAGCAGCTCGCGGCTCGAAAGCCCGCCGATCTCCGGCGTGCCGGTGCCCGGCGCATGGGCTGGATCGAGGACGTCGATATCGATTGAAAGATACAATGGGCGATCCTTGACGCGCTCGCGGATGCGCCTGACAACGTGATCAACGCCATGGCTTTGCAGCTCATCGCAATGCACGACCTTAAACCCCAAGGCGGCGTCCTGGCGCAGGTCGTCTGCGCTGTACAGCGGGCCGCGAATCCCGACATGCAGCGATGCCTCATCGCTGAAAAGCCCCTCTTCGGCAGCGCGGCGAAACGGCGTACCGTGGGTGTAGGGGGCGCCAAAGTACGTATCCCAAGTATCGAGATGGGCATCAAAGTGCACCAGCGCCAGTTGGCCGTGGACGCGATTGACAGCACGCAGCAGCGGTACCGCAATCGTGTGATCACCGCCCAGCGTGATCAGCGAAGTACGCGGGGTTCGTGCTCCGCGCTGGTTGATCAGATCGCTCGCCGCCGCCTCGATCTGCGCGATCGCTTCTTCAATGTTGAACGGATTGCAGCCGACATCACCGGCATCGGCGACTTGCAGCGTGCGGAAAGGCTCGGTCGCGTATGCCGGGTGAAAATTGGTACGTAAATGCCGCGACGCCTGGCGGATCGCTTGCGGGCCAAAGCGCGCCCCCGGGCGATAGCTGGTACCGGCGTCAAAAGGGGCACCCAGCACCGCGATATCGCAAGCGCTGACATCGCGCAGTTGCGGCAGTCGGCAAAAGGTCGAAGGGCCGGCATAGCGCGGCATCACGGTGCCGCTTACGGGTTCGATCGGAGGGTTGACGGGATCGTTCTTGCTGTCATTCACGCTCATCGGCAGGTGTTCCACTGGTGTTGAGGCAGGGGCGGTGGGGCGGTAAGGCGCTTGCGCAGTAAAGGCATTGATTCATCGGGGAGCGTTTAGGCGCTTGCGCAGTAAAGGTACTGATTCATCGGGGAGCGTTTAGGTTTATAGGCACCTCGAAGAACCAGCTTCGCTAGTTTTTCGAGGTTCCCTGCGGGGCTTGTCTATGAGGGAAAGTGCCCCTTTCCCTAACTCCCATCCCGCTGATGGTTTTTCGAGGTTCCCTTATAGAAATAAGGTGCAAACACTGCTTCAGTTGTTTTTGAGGGAGGCGTGATTGCCAAAGCAGATCACTGCGCGCAGCACCTTGTCCTGTTTGACATCGGCGATTGCGGTATTGATTTCATCCAGCGGATAGCAGGCGCTGACCAATTGATCGAGCATCAGTTGGCCCTGCTGGTAGCGTTGTATCAGTGGCGGAACATCGCGCGCTAACACTGTCGATCCCATTTTGCTGCCGAGGATACGCAGGCTGTCGCTGGCGCAAGTGAGCGCCTCGAAGCGCACCATCGCGCCTTCCGGCGGCATCCCGACGATCACCAGCGTCCCTCCCTTGCGCATCAACAACACCCCCTGTTCGATGGCTTCAATGCTGCCGACAGTGACAAATACATAATCGGCTTTGCGTTGCCCGGTCAACTCACGGACCTGCTGCTCGCTGCTTGAGCGCGTTGGGTTGATGGCGTGTGTGGCACCGAATTGGCGCGCCGCCGCCAGCTTGCGATCGCTCAGATCAAGCGCGATGATCGGAGATGCTCCAACCGCCGCCGCGCCCTGTATGCTGTTGAGTCCAACTCCGCCAGTGCCAATCACCACCACGCTGTCGCCCGCCGTAACCACAGCGGTATTGACCACCGCACCGTAGCCGGTGATTACCCCGCAGGCCAGCACTGATGCGCTGGGAAAGGGCAGATCCGCCGGTATACCGATCAATTGCGACTGATCGACCAGGACTTGCTCGGCGAACGCAGCGGTTTTTATGCCTTGATAAACGCTTGCCCCAGTGCTGTCGCGCAAGCGCTTTTGCGATGCCGTAAAGAAATCATGCTCGCATAAAGGGTGCTCGTTGCGGGCGCAGTAAAAACAATGACCGCAATGCTGCAACAGGGTTACTAGTACGTGATCGCCGAGCGCAAAGCGCTCGACTCCGGGGCCTATCTCAGCCACCACGCCAGCGGCTTCATGTCCATAGACGGAAGGCAGGCGGTCATCCCAAGCACCATCAATGGCATGGATATCGCTGTGGCAAATGGCGCACGCAGCGATGTTGACGCGCACCTCTCCCTTCTGTGGCGCAGCAACGCTCAGCTCTTCAATCACCAACGGTTGGTTAAACGCACGGCATACGGCAGCTCGCATAGCGAAGTCCTATTGGGTGTTATAGGGCATCCCGAAAACCAGATTTGCTAGTTTTTCGAGATGCCCATGAGTATATTGCTGGAAGGATATATTAATCCATAGCGGATGGTTTACGAAATTGCCTATAGTCCCTTTCCCCCAAACCCTATCCCATTTCAGTTTTTTTCGAAGCCGCCCGAAGAAAATTGGCGATGCCTTCAGGAAGGGCTTGAGCGAACACCCCCCTCAAGCCGCTGATTGGGGCGTTGCTGCGCCCCAGCGGCGTACCAACTGGTGCGTTCGCTGTACTGAAATTCGCTGAGCAAAAGCAATGGCAGGCACAACGCGCTTATCGATTAAAGTAGTGCCCGGCGCTTCGCGTACGTGCATTGCAGGGTGGTTGGGTGAGACACTGCGCATTCGAGTCGCCGTCGCGGCGCAGCGCGGCAAGGCCAATGCTGCGGTTGAAGCCCTCATCGCCAAGACTCTCAGCCTGCCCAAAGGCACCGCCAGAATCGTTGCTGGCAAAACATCACCGCGAAAAATTGTGGCGATTGATGGTTTGTCACAAGCGGAGATGCAACAACGCTTCAAGCAGAGCACCACCTAAGGGGGCGCTCCTCTGGTGGCTGAAAGCAATGCAAAAGGTTGCTTACGAGTCGTGTGCGCGGCGCGGCGTGCGCTAGCCGGGGTTGGTTTGTTCGATGCCCGCTTTTTCGCCACTCGATTTGATAATCGCCCGTCTCAGCGGTTAAAATAGCGCACCACTAAGCCACTGTGCGCGCCGTGCGCGCCCGATTGGTTGATCTCTCACCCCCCTTCCTATTGGAGCTGGACAACAATGAATGCCAGTAATAAAAAGAACGTTAGTTATACAGTGTTGGTGCTGACTGCCACTGCCGTAATCGGTTTGCTGGTGTTGTCGCTGACGCCACCCGCCGATGCTCACAAACTCGCCGATCACGGTAAATATATGGCTGCTGTGAAGTCCAGTCATGGGCACGGTGGTAGTCGGCGGCATAGCAGGATGTTGTTTGAACAATACGATCATAACCATGATGGCAGTGTCTCGACAGCCGAGGTCGAGCGTGCGTTGAAGGACAGCATGGAGCGCTTTGACACGAGTGGCGATGGAACTTTATCGCTGGAGGAATACCAGCAGCTATGGTTGGAGAGAATGCGCGAAAAGATGGTCGATATGTTCCAGCATGTCGATGCCGATGGCGATGGCGCAATCACCGCCAGTGAGCGCCGGCGCTTGACCGATCACATATTTGACAAGCTGGATCATAATCAGGATCAGCATATCACCAAAGACGAGATACGCAAGCCGCGCCACGCCTTTCAACACGATAAGCAGCAGTATCACGGTTCCTGATTGCGGCGCGCCGTTTAGGTTTCGGATGGCGCATTACGCAGGGTCGAGTTCAGCGCGCCAAACGGCTAGTTTTTTAGCCACTTTCACCAACGATGGCGGTAACGGGGCGCTGATCAGCAACCGCTCGGCGGTTACTGGATGGCGTAATTTCAGTTGACAGGCATGCAGGAACAGGCGATTCAGACCGAGCCCCTGCAAGCAGCGATTGAACTCGGAATCGCCGTATTTCTGATCGCCGGCAATGGGGTAGCCGTGGCTCGCCAAGTGGACGCGGATCTGGTGCGTCTTACCGCTTAGCGGCTGGGCATCGAGCAAGCTGACGCTGGCGGAAGTGGCGATCATGCTGACACGCGTCGCCGCAGGCTTGCCGTCCTTGGCGATGCGTACGCTGCGCTCCCCATTGCGGTTTGTCTGCTTCAGCAGCGGTTGTTGGATGCAGATCGACGTTTGCGGCTCCCAAGAGCCTTTGACCAACGCCTGGTAATGCTTCTCGATGCGCTGCAAGCGCAGGTACTGATGCAGTTGCCGCAGTACGCTGCGCCGTTTAGCGAGGATTAGGCAGCCGGAGGTGTCGCGATCCAAACGGTGCACAAGTTCCATCTGCGCCCATTCGCGCGATACCGCCCGCAGGCGCTCGATGACCCCGTGTTTGATGCCGCTGCCGCCATGCACCGCGATCCCCGCGGGTTTGTTGATGACGATCAGCGCATCGTCTTCATAGAGCACCCGTTGCAGCAGGTCGAGGCCAAACGCTGGCGGCGGTGCGGCAGTGCTCGTCCCTTCGATCCACAGCGGTGGGATCCGCACTCGATCGCCGCTTTGCAGGCAATACGTCTGGCGTACGCGTGCGCTGTTGACGCGTACTTCGCCACGGCGCAGAATACGATAGATATGCGGTCGCGGCACGCCTTTCAGGGTGCGCAATAGGAAGTTGTCAATGCGCTGTTGGCTTTCGTTTGCCAACACCGTATGCCAGTGTGCGCGGCGTACGGTCGTCTCTGCGTACTCTTTGCGGTTCCTATCCATTTCCCTTGGTGTGGCTGTGCAGTGGCGCAGTGAAGGCTTGATGCGGGTGCTTTTGCGAGGTTTTCGCGGTTTGGCTTTTTGAGGTTAGATCTGCAACATCACAACCCCAGTTTAACATTTTCGCCTCAGTTTACGGCAATCTCGGGCGAATCTCAGCCACTTTTAAGGGTACCCCGAAAAACCAGCTTCGCTCGTATTCCGAAGTGCTGATTTATTGGTACTGGCTCCCTGATTAGGCATTTGCTACTGCCTTTGGTGGAGGTTCGTTGCGGATAGGTGAAGGCTTTTCTTAATGATGGCTGCACTACTAAAGAGTTTGCATATCACAAAAAAACAGCCGACACACTCAACGCCCAATTTCACTTATGTTTGCCTTCATGCTTCCTAGGAGCGCAGCTATTCCAGAGCATTGCCCGCAGCATTCCCAGAGCATCCGGCGAAGCAAGATGCACGGCACCACGTCAGAACCAATGCTCCTCGCCCCTTTTCCAGAAGGAGAGGGAGCCCCGTTGCCACGCCCCGTTTGGCAACGCGCTCAATAAGCATTTTGAAGGATTACAAGTATAACTCGGGGCGCGGGTTGCTAGGCCCAATTTCTGTAAGCTCCTGATAGGCGATTCAATAGCCACCACTCCCTTCGCCAGAGCCATCGCCACCGGAGTCGGTGCTGCTGTCTTGGTAAGTGCACGAATAGGCTGAAGTGCTGTCATCGGATTGTTTCGTGCATGCACAACCCGCCATTCCAAGCAAAACCAGCCCTACCCCTAATACCTTTATCAGTAATTTCATTACACCCTCCTCGGGAGCGATTGTTATCACGTTGTTTGCCAGCGAGCAACACAAAAGCACTAACGGCATCCTAGCCGACCAAGCCGACAGGTGAGCGTTAGCGTAGCATGGTTTTTCATAGCCCCGAGTGCCGCCGAGCGGCTATGCTCATTTTGTATTGGATAGGATTTAGCGGCGACGACACAGTTCTGCCCCTCAAGCGTGGGTGCTGGTTGTGAGCGTACCAGCCCAATTACTGATACCGCCATCAACCCAATATATGCTTTGGCCAGAGCCCTAACCAGTCGCGGGTGATTAGCGCCACGTTATTTTCCAGCGCCAGTTTTTGGGCGTTGTCGCTGAAGCTGCGGGCATTGGTAATAACGACAAGCTGCGGATTGCGGTACTTGGGATACCGAGCCGCTGCGCCGACGATCTCGCGCACCGCTGCTTCGTCTATCCGGCGTTCGGGGTCGTCGGTGTATTTCACCTGAACCAAGGCGCTGGCGTTGCACCGGTGACGGTGCTCCAAGATGGCGTCGGCACCGCCATCACCGCTGGCAGCGGGGTTTCAATCCGCGCCCCCCGTGTGGGGGGCGACATTTGCAATTTTACAGCAAACTTCTCGGCTTGCTTGTTTCAATCCGCGCCCCCCGTGTGGGGGGCGACACCCGCAGGATAACCTGCTGGTTATCCCCCTTAGTGTTTCAATCCGCGCCCCCCGTGTGGGGGGCGACTCGGCGTTGCGTGGGGAGGAGTTAGCGATCCGCGATGTTTCAATCCGCGCCCCCCGTGTGGGGAGCGACAGCAACAAGCTGGTCAGCTTCGTATAGAGCAAGCTGTTTCAATCCGCGCCCCCCGTGTGGGGGGCGACATTTGCAATTTTACAGCAAACTTCTCGGCTTGCTTGTTTCAATCCGCGCCCCCCGTGTGGGGGGCGACACCCGCAGGATAACCTGCTGGTTATCCCCCTTAGTGTTTCAATCCGCGCCCCCCGTGTGGGGGGCGACTCGGCGTTGCGTGGGGAGGAGTTAGCGATCCGCGATGTTTCAATCCGCGCCCCCCGTGTGGGGAGCGACAGCAACAAGCTGGTCAGCTTCGTATAGAGCAAGCTGTTTCAATCCGCGCCCCCCGTGTGGGGGGCGACAATGAACCTTCAAGGAGCTCAATATGGCGAGTCCGTTTCAATCCGCGCCCCCCGTGTGGGGGGCGACCTGCAGATGACGCAGGCACCCCCGCCGATGTCGAGTTTCAATCCGCGCCCCCCGTGTGGGGGGCGACGCGCGGCAGCCGCCGATACCCTGACAGCCGTCGCCGTTTCAATCCGCGCCCCCCGTGTGGGGGGCGACAACATGATCAGCGGGTGGACGGGGGCGGTATTCGGTTTCAATCCGCGCCCCCCGTGTGGGGGGCGACAACATGATCAGCGGGTGGACGGGGGCGGTATTCGGTTTCAATCCGCGCCCCCCGTGTGGGGGGCGACAACATGATCAGCGGGTGGACGGGGGCGGTATTCGGTTTCAATCCGCGCCCCCCGTGTGGGGGGCGACAACATGATCAGCGGGTGGACGGGGGCGGTATTCGGTTTCAATCCGCGCCCCCCGTGTGGGGGGCGACGAGTAATAAATCGATAGCAGACTGGTTGTAAACATCGTTTCAATCCGCGCCCCCCGTGTGGGGGGCGACTCGCGGGCGTCCACGATTGCAGCGTGGGACGGTAGTTTCAATCCGCGCCCCCCGTGTGGGGGGCGACGGGCTACGGGAGCAAGGTCAACGCGCTAAGCGGATGTTTCAATCCGCGCCCCCCGTGTGGGGGGCGACTGGTTTGGGACTACCAAGACCACCATCGACTACGGTTTCAATCCGCGCCCCCCGTGTGGGGGGCGACTGGTTTGGGACTACCAAGACCACCATCGACTACGGTTTCAATCCGCGCCCCCCGTGTGGGGGGCGACCTAGCCGTACAAAAGAACAAATGATAAAACAATTGGTTTCAATCCGCGCCCCCCGTGTGGGGGGCGACGGCTTAACCCTGTCTTGATGGTACGTCTCGGCTGCGTTTCAATCCGCGCCCCCCGTGTGGGGGGCGACCCACCGAGGACTCAACAATGAAAGACACCACCATAGTTTCAATCCGCGCCCCCCGTGTGGGGGGCGACGCCCCCCAAGCCACACCAACGCCGGCTTGGGGGGTTTCAATCCGCGCCCCCCGTGTGGGGGGCGACGCCCCCCAAGCCACACCAACGCCGGCTTGGGGGGTTTCAATCCGCGCCCCCCGTGTGGGGGGCGACGCACAATCCGGCAGCGTGGCTAAGCTGGAGCGGTTCGTTTCAATCCGCGCCCCCCGTGTGGGGGGCGACGCATCACTATGAGCAACCTTGAGTACGATTGCATCGTTTCAATCCGCGCCCCCCGTGTGGGGGGCGACGGGCTACGGGAGCAAGGTCAACGCGCTAAGCGGATGTTTCAATCCGCGCCCCCCGTGTGGGGGGCGACTGGTTTGGGACTACCAAGACCACCATCGACTACGGTTTCAATCCGCGCCCCCCGTGTGGGGGGCGACCTAGCCGTACAAAAGAACAAATGATAAAACAATTGGTTTCAATCCGCGCCCCCCGTGTGGGGGGCGACGGCTTAACCCTGTCTTGATGATACGTCTCGGCTGCGTTTCAATCCGCGCCCCCCGTGTGGGGGGCGACCCACCGAGGACTCAACAATGAAAGACACCACCATAGTTTCAATCCGCGCCCCCCGTGTGGGGGGCGACGCCCCCCAAGCCACACCAACGCCGGCTTGGGGGGTTTCAATCCGCGCCCCCCGTGTGGGGGGCGACGCACAATCCGGCAGCGTGGCTAAGCTGGAGCGGTTCGTTTCAATCCGCGCCCCCCGTGTGGGGGGCGACGCCAGCGCGCGGTGCTGGTGCCAAGGCTGCCAGCGGTTTCAATCCGCGCCCCCCGTGTGGGGGGCGACCCGCACCCAACCTGCGGGTGCTGGCAGACGTCTACATGTTTCAATCCGCGCCCCCCGTGTGGGGGGCGACGAAGATAACCCTGTGGAGCTGCGTGAGATGCTGGTTTCAATCCGCGCCCCCCGTGTGGGGGGCGACAAAAGACGTGTGCAAGTAGCGTACTCGTTATTGGGTTTCAATCCGCGCCCCCCGTGTGGGGGGCGACCCAATCTCTTACCTTCCGCTATCGACGCCTACGGTGTTTCAATCCGCGCCCCCCGTGTGGGGGGCGACATGACGCAGGCACCCCCTCCGATACCGAAAACTGGGTTTCAATCCGCGCCCCCCGTGTGGGGGGCGACCATAAGCATTTGCGATCTCATCTGCTGTCACCCCGTTTCAATCCGCGCCCCCCGTGTGGGGGGCGACGCTGGTTGTGCAGCTGTATCTCCTTTCATTTCCTGTTTCAATCCGCGCCCCCCGTGTGGGGGGCGACCATGCAGGAGCCAAATAGCCCGCTGGGCTCAAGAAGTTTCAATCCGCGCCCCCCGTGTGGGGGGCGACAGCTCCCCAGTAATACCAAACGCGGTCGTCATCAGTTTCAATCCGCGCCCCCCGTGTGGGGGGCGACAGCGCGTTGACCTTGCTCCCGTAGCCCCTGCCGTGTTTCAATCCGCGCCCCCCGTGTGGGGGGCGACACCATGCAGGAGCCAAATAGCCCCATGTTCATTGTTTCAATCCGCGCCCCCCGTGTGGGGGGCGACAGCTCCCCAGTAATACCAAACGCGGTCGTCATCAGTTTCAATCCGCGCCCCCCGTGTGGGGGGCGACAGCGCGTTGACCTTGCTCCCGTAGCCCCTGCCGTGTTTCAATCCGCGCCCCCCGTGTGGGGGGCGACAGCGCGTTGACCTTGCTCCCGTAGCCCCTGCCGTGTTTCAATCCGCGCCCCCCGTGTGGGGGGCGACCTGTTGCTGTTGCTGGTGTTGCTGTTTTGATGCCGTTTCAATCCGCGCCCCCCGTGTGGGGGGCGACTGCGGGTTGTCCGCTGCGGTGGCGGCCAATGTGAGTTTCAATCCGCGCCCCCCGTGTGGGGGGCGACTGGCGTTGAGCACCCGCGGCAACCCGCAAAATGAGTTTCAATCCGCGCCCCCCGTGTGGGGGGCGACTTGTAGAGGATCGATACACCGGCTCAGACGACTTGTTTCAATCCGCGCCCCCCGTGTGGGGGGCGACGCAATCGATTTATTACTTCAAGGCGCTTGATACAGTTTCAATCCGCGCCCCCCGTGTGGGGGGCGACGGATCTCCGAAGAGACATACCTTGCCAAACTTGCAGGTTTCAATCCGCGCCCCCCGTGTGGGGGGCGACAGACAAGCCGCCTCCAGACAAGACAGCAACTAAAAGTTTCAATCCGCGCCCCCCGTGTGGGGGGCGACTCATAAACACCGGGATTGCGATACGGGTGATGGCTGTTTCAATCCGCGCCCCCCGTGTGGGGGGCGACACAAGCTTCTCGCGCTAACCAGCAACGCACAAGGTGTTTCAATCCGCGCCCCCCGTGTGGGGGGCGACTCTACGTTCGATGGGTTCCTTTCAACGATCACCAGAAGTTTCAATCCGCGCCCCCCGTGTGGGGGGCGACACCCAACTCCCCAATCCGCCGGCTTATTGACAATCGTTTCAATCCGCGCCCCCCGTGTGGGGGGCGACATTATCTCTACCAACGATTCCGGCTCAAACATTGTGTTTCAATCCGCGCCCCCCGTGTGGGGGGCGACATTGGCAGCAGCGCGGCTCAGATCGCGCTGTCGCTGTTTCAATCCGCGCCCCCCGTGTGGGGGGCGACGCAGCACCAGCCGGCGGATCATTTGCGGGACGAACGTTTCAATCCGCGCCCCCCGTGTGGGGGGCGACCGCCGCCGCCGAGCTATTTGTTCGCAGCTTTGGGGTTTCAATCCGCGCCCCCCGTGTGGGGGGCGACCCTTTTGTGCTGGTGGTGCTGTACTGTTGAGATAAGTTTCAATCCGCGCCCCCCGTGTGGGGGGCGACCCTTTTGTGCTGGTGGTGCTGTACTGTTGAGATAAGTTTCAATCCGCGCCCCCCGTGTGGGGGGCGACTTGAAGCGCTGATCAGCCTATCGCTAGACGACAGGGTTTCAATCCGCGCCCCCCGTGTGGGGGGCGACGATCACCGCTGCAATCAACACCACGCCCCATGAAAGTTTCAATCCGCGCCCCCCGTGTGGGGGGCGACTGAAGCGCTGATCAGCCTATCGCTAGACGACAGGGTTTCAATCCGCGCCCCCCGTGTGGGGGGCGACTGGCGCGCTGTCGCAGTCCGACTTCGATGCGCTGATGTTTCAATCCGCGCCCCCCGTGTGGGGGGCGACAGGGGAATTGGCGCAACTGGCGGACGCCAGAGCGCGTTTCAATCCGCGCCCCCCGTGTGGGGGGCGACAAATAGAAGTACAACAGGAGATCAAGATCGTGAAAAGTTTCAATCCGCGCCCCCCGTGTGGGGGGCGACTTCTTTGCCGTCCTTAGCAGAGACGCTTTCAGTGTTTCAATCCGCGCCCCCCGTGTGGGGGGCGACGACCAACAAGGAAAAAGACCATGAGAACACCGAGAGTTTCAATCCGCGCCCCCCGTGTGGGGGGCGACTCCCGACAGACCCAAAAGACCCGCTACCACAGTTGTTTCAATCCGCGCCCCCCGTGTGGGGGGCGACGGCCTATCTATCCTCCCTTGGTCACACCAACAAGGTTTCAATCCGCGCCCCCCGTGTGGGGGGCGACCCTCTCCCTGTTGCTCAATTGGGCAACTACCTTTCGTTTCAATCCGCGCCCCCCGTGTGGGGGGCGACTTTTATAGCGTACCCACTTTTGTGTTCTTCTATCGTTTCAATCCGCGCCCCCCGTGTGGGGGGCGACCCAAATACGACTTAGAGGGACCTTGATCTTTTTTGTTTCAATCCGCGCCCCCCGTGTGGGGGGCGACCCCCGTCATTCTAACTCATTGTTAAAGAAGAGAAAATAGTTACCTTTGCGCGAACCATGCGTGATGCTGCTGAGTTCAAGGGATAGAAAGTTCCGGCGAGCTGATAACCCCATCATTCAAAAGGCATTTTTGGTTGCGCGAACTCCCTAGGGTTGGGGGGTGCGCTTGGCCTTCGCGCCATTAAAAAATCAATGAATCGCTGAAATCAATTGCTGGTTTTGCACCCACATGCTCCACTCTTCTCCGCCAGTTGGCACCGAGAAAATAGTAGCGCAAGCTATCACTTTGCGGATCGATCGCGTTTTCAAGGCGTGCTTTGAGGCTGACCCATTGCGCAGGCTCGACCTCGATTTCAAACAGGGAATATTGGACGCGCTGACCAAAATCAAGGCAGGCACGCGCCACATGTCGAAGTCTGCGCGCTCCTCCCGGATCCACGGTACTCACATCATAAGCAACCAGCACCATCATTGTTGGGTGCCCTCGCAAACCCCAATGAGATGGGGGGGTGACGGAAAGGTACAGGTACAGGTACAGGTACAGCCGCGAATGCCCTTAAGCGTTTGTTTGTTAGCCCTTTCTAGAATACAAATTTACCCACTGCCCTATTGTTACTTCCAGACAAAGGGCGGGTAGCGATCAATATCGCCGCGTAACAAGCGAGCCAGCAGTTGAGCCTGCAAGTGGGGCATCAAACCTAAAGGGGCTTTTTCTTCAAAATAGCTATGGGTGAGTTCGGTTTTCTTGCGTTCTTGGAATGCAACCAATACGGTCTTTCTGCCGTTTTCATTGAGCAATACGGCACCGTTTTCCAAGATGTGGAAATCGGTTTTTGATAACTGTCGCCGATTGATCAGCGATAACGCTAGGCGATCAGCTATCACTGGACGAAACTCTTCCATCAGATCAAGCGCAAGACTAGGGCGGCCGGGGCGATCACGGTGCAGAAATCCCACCGCCGGATCCAGCCCGACGCTTTCCAAGGCTGAACGGCAATCGTTCAATAACAAGGTATAGATAAAGGAAAGCAGCGCGTTAATCGGGTCCAATGGCGGGCGGCGACTGCGGCTGGTGAAACTGAAGGTTTGTTGTTGGGTACGTAATAGCTGATTAAAAACTCCAAAGTAGATGCGCGCCGCTTCGCCTTCCATGCCGCGCAAGGTATCGGTATTTTCATTGTCCGGGATATTTAAGCGGCGTGCGACATTGGTCAGCGCGGTTTCAGCGCTGCCGATGGCCGCAGCCGCAGGATCATCAGCCGCGTCTCCGCCGTGATCACGCAGGGCGCGGCGTAATACGGTGCGCTGATTCAGGGTTTTGCCGATGATCAGGGAGCGCACAATGCGGGCGCAGTCCGCTGGCTGGTCGGAGGCGCGGTATTGCGCCCGGCGCAACAGTACATTGCCGGCAACCGGGCCTTCAACGCGGGCAAGAAATCGACCACTGAACGTAAGAAAGCAAATGGTTACGCCCGCTTCGGCGCATAATCCCATCAACGGTGGAGAAACCGACACTCGACCAATGCAAACAATACCCCCGATCATGTGTACCGGAACCCGACCGCGCTGTGTACCGTCAACGGTCACGACGACGTTGGCACCGTCTTTATTCACATAGGCACCATCGCTGGTTACATATAGGGTGTTGAGGTAACGCCGCATCAGCCCCACTCAGCCCCACTCAGCCATCGATGCACTGTGACAGCCATTTGAACACATCGGTGCGGCGCGAAAACCGCTCTGGCCGGCAGTGTTCCAACAACGAGCAAGAGCGGCAATTCCGGGGAATGTAGATTGGTGCCGGGGTCTGACCAGCGCTCAACAAAGCCCGCGCCTCGCGTGCGATACGGTAGGTCAGCGCTCGCAGGTCGTCATCCAACGGGATGATTGTGCGCCGCCGGGTCTTGCCGTAAAACAGCGCACCCTCGTCAATGGTCACGCCGAACATCTCTTCTAAGGCGATCCCCTGTGCGCACAACTGTACCTCGTCGGCACGATGTGCATGGGGCCTGCCGCGCTTGTACTCCACTGGATACGGCTTGACCCCTTGAGTATGGCGGTGCAGTTCGACGACATCGGCAACCCCGGCAACCCCCAGCTCCAGAGAGCGTAGCGGCATCGCACGAACGGTACTGATGCCCTTGCGGGTTTCAATGCCGAGGGTATCGACTTTCTGATGCAATAAATTACCCTCGGCGGTAAATACATTATCCGCCCAGAGACGCTCAATATGAATCAGCGCAAATTGCCGCCGGCAAAACAGATAATGCTGCAAGGCTGAAATCGGGATCAGATCGTCTTCGGCAATCGCTGGGGACAAGGGCAGGTCCAATGAAGCGCTCAAAACATCTCGATCAGTTTAACCCCAGACGGCAGCGCCGATTGTTCAAGAGCGTGTACTGCATAGTCATTGAAGCGCCGCGACGGAGGGAAATTATGCGCCCGGCGATCGCTCGGATCGAACTCTTCGCCTTCAAACCGCCGCTTGATCCAGATGCCATCAAACAACGTATGCGCCGGCGCATTGCCCAGCGGACTCTGGTGTTTAAATACGAACAGCTTGCGGGCGACCATCTCGCCCCGAGCTGCCGAGCGGTCGTGATCGAACATGGTTCGAAGCGCTTCCCAGAACAACGCCAGATCGTCCTCGGAGAAACCGGTTTTCTCGGCGAGCTTAGCCGAAATGAAACCGTGCCCGCGATACAGCCCATAAGGGACGATGTGTTTACGCCCCATGGTGCGATTGTCGCCCCCTTCCTCGGCTTCTCTTTCTGTGGTTACCGCCATGCGAGTAATGGTGATCTCCAGCGGCACCACCGGCTCTAACGAATGAGCGAATGCTAATTGCACTGGGCCTCGTACTTGCCCGCAATTTGAGCCGGTGGTCATGACCGCGCCAAAGGTGCGCACATCATAAAAATTGGCGCACATCCAAGCCGTCAATGAACGCGCTTTTTCTTCCTCTTTGGGTAATTTCTTGCGTTCATTAACCGGCGCATTGGGTAAAACATCCTTCCAAGCGCGATCGTGCTGGTGGTTCAGGATCGCCCGCTCAGCGACATAGATCTCGTGGCCGGGACTGTCACGGCGGGCCATATCGATGTAGTTTCTTACCTTGCGTTTGAGGCACACGTCGCTGACTAGGCCGCAATTGGTTTCTGGATCGAGGCGCGGCATGTTGCCGGCATCCGGATCGCCATTCGGGTTGCCGTTGGTCACATCAAACAGATAAACGAATTCGTAGCGGTTCTGGATCGCGCTCATTGGTCTTGGTCCTCGGTTGCAGGGGTGGTTTCTTCTGAATCGCCAGAATCGCCTTTTTTGGTGTACTTTTGATGATAATAGCCAATGGCGAAACGGCCCTGATCCTCAATGCGCAGGCTGCGCGGCATTTGCGGCGCTAGACCGTCGATGATCTCGCCGATATTTTGGTCAAACATATAGGCGAGCCCCGCTTTATCACCCTTGCGCAATTTGGCGAGGTGGTGCATTGAGGTTTTTAACAATACCGGGAAAACCCCCGCCGGCGCGGCTGAGGCAGCCGCATAGTAACGGTCGCGGATAGTGGCATTGATCTTACCCAGAGCGGCGCGTTGTGCGTCCTCCAGCACGGCAAACAGTCGCCCAAGGCGATAAGCAGGGTTGAGATCGTCTCTATTTAGGCTCACGGGGATGTCCTCTGGTTCATGGTTCTTACGGCAATCGCGGGTCAGGCAGGCTTTTAAGATCGAGGCTCGCATCCCATTGATCTCGCGATCGGCGCGGATGCGCACGATAACGGTGGTCAGCAGGGAGCGCGGGTAACGCCTACCGGTCAATACGGCGCGCATCAGTTCGCCGCCCAGTAACGGCGGAATATTCTCGGCCTTATTTTGGACTGCGGTTTGAAATAGCAATCGACGTACCGATGGTGCGGTACGCCACGGGCAGGGTGCAATGTCCAAGTCCTGCCAATGCTGGCTGAAATGCCTGACGAAGCTACCCAAGCTGTCGGTTTGCCAGAAGCGAATTGATATTCGCGAAGCATTGGGAGCAAGCCCTAGCACATAGAAGCGGGTTTTCTCATTCAGATCGAGACTGATCTCTTGGAGCGGTTTGCCAGCCCTGATGATCTCCAGTTTTTGACGAATTTTGACGGCTTCTTGCTCGTCCGTCGGTGGCCCGGGATTGAAAAGGAGCGCGAACAGGTCCTCGCTCGCTTGCGCTGCTGCCACACCGCCATGATCGCTATCCGCCCAGAATACTGTAGAGGCATCGGCAATCTGCAAGCGGTTACGGCTACCCCGTGCCAGTAGTTTATTCAGCGCTGCGGTATAAGCGAATGCGGCGACCTCAGAAACCGGCGCGTTCGCTCCTTGCTTCTTGTCATAGGAGCAAAAAGCATCCAAGTTGAACGAAACAATCGCGCCCCCTGAAGTCTGCGCTCCATAAACACCTTTGATGGCGGGATGCAATCGGGCGATGGCGGCGACCTCTCCAGTAACTAGGCAGTGCCCGCGTGGCGCCGCATCCGCGGTGTCACCGTTATGTTTTGACCAGATCTCTTGCGCGACGTCCCGATCGTGCAAAAACCTGTGTTCCCCGTCCAAGCAGAAAACAACATTGGTGTCCTGCATGTCATCGGCATAGGGCAGCCCGTCATATTGCGCGGGATCCCAGCGGTGCAGAAACGATAACAGCGCTTGCAATCCTGCGTCATCGACATCGGCAAGCAGTTGATGGTGAAACGCTTTGAAAGCGGTATGCTTGAGATGGATGCGCCTATCGGGTTTTTTGGCAATGCCAAGTACATAAGCGGTATTGTCCCAAAGGAAAAACGGAGACGGACTTCCTGCTCCGGTCCTTTTACGCGACTGCGGGACGGGTAGAATTCGCGGGTACTGTTTGGTTTTTTCCGCATTGCGAAGATCCTGTATATCAACCACCTCCCCTTCAATGGACAGCAGGATCGCAAACGAAATTTTCTCATCAGAATAGCCGTAGGTTGGCGCTGAATCGGAATCGGCTGCCCCTAGGCGATCGTAATAATTGGTCAGCGCTGCTAGGATGGTCATGCTTTGACCCCCTCATCACTGATCGACGGCACCGAAACGATGCCGTTTTTCATCCAAGCGCGAAAGAACATGGGGTTCATGCCATCGCTGTAGTCAATGTCGTACAGCATCCAGCCTAAATCGCGGTCGCGTTGATCGTTGGCGATAGCGGTCGCGGGGAGAGCGGCGTCTTCGTCTAGCCCACAAAAATACGCCGCAAACTCGCGACAGCCAAGGTAGGGCTGGTGATGGCATTGACCGCGATCGGCGCGGCGCATGAACATCTGGTAATGCTTGCCCTTGTTATCGTCTGCTTGCGCTTGTCTGGTCATCTCCAGACGCGCCTCAATAACATAATCCACATCACGCAATACGGTCGCGGCGCGTTGCTGACGCAGATCTTCGATAAATAACTTCAATCCCCGGGTAGAACCGGCATTCATGGCTTTTTTTATGTTGCCGACCGGGATTTTGCTGCTGACTTCGTTACGCCGGATGGATTCAAAACAGATCGGCTTCAATACATGAATGCTCTTCACGACCCAGCGGATCGCCGGCTTCCAGTGGATCGCCTCAAGAATGCCGCGTGCCGCCGATGGGGTCATCACATCGTAGGAAACGCGCTCTACCTTCATCTCTGGCCGGGTGAAGCAGGCCCGCTCCCCCCAGACGCGCAATTTGATTCCATAGCTCATGGCGTTAGCATTTCCCTTGGCTGATCATGTCCCTGAATAGCAACGCTTTACGAGTTTATTATCGGCGTTAATAATGACCAAAACAAGATCAATTGGCTTTTTTGCGAGAGCATCTTATTATGCTCTCGTTCCCAAGCTGTGAACGCAGTATTCCCAGAGCACTAAATGCAGTCGTTATCCCAGAGACACCGTTTTTATTTTCAATTAGGAGCGCCTAACGGCGCTTGTTGCGCTGACCGGCAAAGATCGTTTTTAATTTTAATTTGTGCACTAACGGCGCAGCGTACGTTGACCGGCAAAGACCGCTCAGTGGCACCATGAATAACTGCTGGAGGGATATTCTCCTCCAAAACATCAGCGCAGCATTCCCAGAGCCTTCACCCGCCCTCGGCCCTGCACGGCGTCGAGGCGAGGGCGCAGGAGATCCTGGGGATAGGGGCTTGAGGGAAGGGAGTACAGCGTTTAGGTGGGTTAAACACGCCTTCACCCTTCCCCCAATACAAGCGTCTTTACCCTCCTTATTCTCCTGAGATGCTAGGCAACGCCTAGCATCTCAGGATTAAAATATATTAAAAGATCCCAGAGCCCTGCCCGAAATATTCCCAGCCCTGCCCGAAGCATTCCCCGAGGCATCGCCCAAAGCATTCCCAAAACTTTCAAGAAGAGTGCCATGACACAACGATCTATTTTCATCGACAATCTGCAATACGCGAACTACTCGGCGGCACTGTTTGAAGAAATGGCGAGCGCTGGTCTCAGTGCCGTGCACGTTACCATCTGCTATCACGAAAATTTCCGTGAGACGGTGGAAAACATGATCGCCTGGAACCGGCGCATCGCGGCCCACCCTGACAGGCTAATGCGCGGGCGCAGCGGGGATGATGTGAGACGTGCCCATGCAAGCGGGAAGACTGCTATCTTCTATGGCTTTCAGAACTGCTCGCCAATTGAAGATGCGATTGGCCTGATTGAAATCGTGCACCAGTTAGGCGCGCGCTTCATGCAGCTCAGCTACAACAACCAGTCACTGCTTGCCACCGGGTGTTATGAGGCTGAGGATCCAGGGCTGACGCGTTTTGGCAAGCAGGCGATCCGCGAAATGAACCGCGTCGGGCTGGTGGTCGATATGAGCCACTCCGCTGAGCGTTCGACGCTGGCGGCGATTGAAACCTCTGGGCGACCGATCGCCATCACCCACGCCAATCCCAGTTGGTGGCATGCGGCACTGCGCAACAAGTCCGATACCGTCCTTAGAGCGCTGACGCAAAGCGGCGGGATGATCGGTTTTTCGCTGTATCCGCACCACCTTAAAGGCGGCAGTGAGTGCACTCTGCGCAGCTTCAGCGAGATGATTGCCGAGGCCGCCAGTCGCTATGGCGTCCAACGTCTTGGTATCGGCTCTGACCTGTGCCAGAACCAACCCGATTGGGTGGTCGCGTGGATGCGCAACGGCAGATGGTCAAAGACAACCGATTATGGCGAGGGCGGTGCGGACACCCCCGGTTTTCCCGCTCAGCCTGGTTGGTTCCAAGGCATCAGGGATTTTCCCAATATCGCCACGGGGCTGGAAGATGTCGGGTTTTCACGCAGCGAGATCGGTGGGCTGATGGGGTTAAACTGGCTTGCATTTTATGATGATAATTTCACACCCGCGCCTCCTTCGTGATCCCTGTGGGGCTTATCTATGGGAAAGGGTTATAAATCAACTCCAGTACGTTACAGATAATCATATTCTTTCCCCTTCCCCCATTAGATTCAAGGTTTTTCGAGATTCCTAGGAGTAACATGCAATGGCAGCATCAGCGGTGAGCGAACTGAGCTGCGAACCCGCTCAAACGCTGCCCTTGCGCTCGCCGGATGAGGTCATGAAGCTGGCGCGCCTAGGGGCTTGCTTTCCACACCGGCTAAGCTTCATGCGCCAGTTGATACGGCGTCTAGCCAGCGAAAAGGCGACAATGCGCGTTGCCGCGTGGGTACTTGATCATAACGGCTTCGGCCATGCTGTGCTCTGTGTCCACGTAGGCGGCAGGCCGTATTCGTTGATCGGCTATAGTGCTGCGCTGCACCCCATTGAAAGAACCGATCGCGTTATCGCCACCAAATGGGACGCGAGCTTCTGTCTGTTTGATGGCGTCCCCACTGAAGCAGACATCAGACGGCTCAAAGCGGAGGTGGTACGCCAAGAAGCCGGTCGCTACGATGATAGGGTGTTGACCTTGTCACGGGCGAACAAGTCGCTGCGATTGTTTGAACATGTGGTGGGGGCACTTGCGCATGGCGTCCAGCCGCAACGCGATAAGCTGATCGCAACCGGTTATCTGATGCGCACCACGGCGGTTTACGGCAATGGTAAATTCGGCATTGCGGACTATCACAAGATCGCCTCGATTGAAGCGCTGTGTGCCCCGTTTCAGGCTGAATTGCTGACGGTTTTTTTAATCAGAGAGTTCACATTCCTGTTGGTGGAGTGGCTGGCGCAGCAAAAAAGTACACAAGCGGTGGCGCTTTGCCGCTCCTATCGCCGCTATCTCGGCATCGGCAATTCCACAGGCCTTGGCATGGCGCCTTTTCTGGTCAACCACCCGTGCCTTATCCATAGCTGGATGCTCGCTAGGGAGATGGCGCTGGCGCGCGTGCGGGCGTTGCCCGTCGCGACCCCCGAACAACGCCAAAGGCATGCTGAACTGCTGGACCGGGCGCAGCGGCACGTCGCCGAATGGCAGGTGTCGGATGCGGTGCAGACACGGCGGATCGCAACATTAAAAAAAGAGTTGGCGCAGTTCAAAGAGTCGCTGTTAGCGCGGCCGCTGGCTGCGTACCGACCGTTTGACGATGCGTTTAATCGAACAACAACCAAGCACGCAACCACTGAACGCGCAACTCAGTGTACGACCGGCGGCGCTGCTGCGATGAGCCATGAGACGCAGGAATTGCTCGTTTCTCTGCTGATCGAAATCAGCCCTGAAGTGGTTGACGGGCTGGCTGACTGCATGGCGAATCCCTATCTACCGCGGCTTGATGCGGGAATGCCGCTGAAGGTCTTGCGCACGTTGATTAAAGCGCATTACGCATGGGCCTGTGGGATTGATCTGTCGCATCAATCTGAGCAGTCGCAGTTCTGGTATGTTTCGGCTGAAAAGCTCGAGCCGCGTATTGGTCTGCGCTACGAAGAGCCGGGCGCGGTGCATGAAATGCCGTTCCATATCCCGCGCTACATCCAGCAACTGAACCGCGCCCTTGATAACCAAGCGGATGATATGCGGGTTGCTTTGTTTTTGCTGGCGCACCCGGAATGCAGATATATCGTGCGGCGCTTGCAGACTACTCAGCGTTACCCCTATGGCGAAATCAGGGACAATCTTGTCGCCCAAAGCTGCCGCCCGATCGATCTTCTGCGCTGTAAGCTATCTTTCTTTGGCGCTGCGAAATTTGATCCGAGATCCGATAAATGGATGCGCATCACGCTGTATCAGGGCGCGCCGACCGCCGCTGAACTGGCGGATCAAGATGCCGATGACTGGCTGTTCGCGGTAAGCCCGGCAGCCCCCTAAAGACGCTGCGGTTGTGCATTGTTCGGCCAACGAAATCCTTCACTTGGTGCGCAAGTCGCTGATCGGCTGTGGGGTAAGCCACGATATCGCCGAAGATGTCGGTTATGGCTGCTTAGAGGCGCAGATGCGGGGCGCTGACTGTCTGTCAGAGCTTTGCGGGATGCTCAACCTGTGCGCAGACCACAACGCCGAAAATCCGTTGAGAGTTGCCGCAGAAGGTGCTGTAGTGAGCAATCAACGGCTGCGGCTTGAGTGCCGTGGTGGGGATTTACTGTTGCGCGGAGCGACTATCTGCGACTGGCTTATCGCCCATCCTGACACACCGTCGGTGCAACTCAGGAGCGATCGACTGGCGGGATTCTTTGTCGGCCAACTGGTGTTTCTCGCCACCCAGTATGGTGGAGCGGTGCTAATTGAAGACACGACCACCGCCGAGGTTTGGTCGGCAGAGCAGCGGATCGCTGGGCATAGACTGGGCGGTCAGTTCAACCTATCGTGGCACTCGCTACAAAGCCCGGCGGCGGTAGCTGGCGTAAAATGGACGCACAGCGAAGTGGATGCAAGCGTTTGGCGGCGACTTTCGGTGTTTGGCCATCGAACATACGTGCCGCAAAGCCAGCAGTCGCGTCTATGTGGTGCCGGTGCCGGGCTTTCGGATAATGATTGAGTGGTGTGCCAGCCCGATTGTCACGCAAGGGCACTGCAGTTGATCCTAGGGTGGTTCAAACAAGCCTTTCCTGTGCAGCACTGCTTTCATGGTAATATGCTCATACTGGGGTGGTAGCTGCATAGAAACAGCGTCAATGCTGCACGGTTTCGCTACGGCTTCCTGCAGGGCGCTCGGTAGCCCTGCCATGCGAGTGATCTCTTCGCGCCACTCCAAGCTTTTTATAACCGATTCGTCTCACAATAAGCGTGCGTTCATGGTGTTCTGGCAGAGAAAATAGACTATGAATACCAATAGGGCACTTCGAAAAGCGAGCGAAGCTGGTTTTTCGAGGTGCCCAAAAGTTACAGATCCTCCATCGGCATTCATAATGACCAAGGCAGGCCCCATTCGGCTTTTTACGAGATCATCATAACCACCTTTTGTTTTGTGCCATGCAACAACGTACAGCGGTTTATCCAGGAACCTTCGATCCGATAACAAATGGGCATATCGATATCTTAGAGCGCGCTTGTTTGCATTTTGATCGGATCGTGCTGGCGATTACTGGCAATACCGATAAGAGCACCGCATTTGATATTGAAGAGCGAGTTGCACTGGCGACTGCCGCCGTCGCTCATTTGCAGGATGTGGAGGTGTTGCCTTTTAATGGCTTATTGGTGAAATTTGTACTTGCTCAGCAAGCCAGAGTCATCCTGCGTGGACTGCGGGCGGTGTCGGATTTTGAGTTTGAATTTCAGTTGGCGGCGATGAACCGCAAGCTTGCGCCCGATGTTGAAACATTGTTTTTGATCCCGGATGAAGGCTATACATTTATCTCATCGAGTATTGTGCGTGAGATTTCTGCGCTTAACGGCGACGTCAGCTCTTTGGTACCGGCGCAGGTGCAACAGGCGCTGCAACGGCGCCAGCAGCGCCTGACTGACACTTGAAATGACGCAACTGGTGTGACAGAATTACAAGCTACCGTAAGGGTACCTCGAAAAGCCAGCAGGGCGCGTTTTCCGAGGTGCCCATAAGTCCAGTGCGCAGGTGTCAGAAATAAGTTTGCAGGAGGCGGGAGGAAGGCATTGGAAACTGCCAATGTACAGCGTATCGTGCGCGACTTGGCGCTGCTTTGGCCTAGCGGTGCTTACCTTGCCGAACCTTTCTCCCCCTTGGACATCACCCCCCACCTTGGTAGCATCTGAGCATTAATATTATGGCTTTGATGATTACCGACGAGTGCATCAACTGCGATGTCTGTGAACCAGAGTGTCCCAATCAGGCCATTTACCAAGGCGAAGAGTTTTATGTCATCAAGCCCGAACGGTGCACTGAGTGCATCGGGCACTTCGATCAACCACAATGTGTTCAAGTCTGCCCGGTGGAGTGCATCCCACTGAACCCCGAGTGGTCTGAAACTACAGCCCAACTATGGGTGAAATACCGCAAACTAACGACAGACGAATAAAATCCCCTGCGGGGCTTGTCTATTGGAGGAAAGGTTATAAGCCCATAACAGATTGGGGACTTACGTTACAGGTGTTGATGTCCCTTCATCCCAATCCCCATCCTATTTCAGGTTTTTTTGAGGTTCCCTAGAAGAATTGGGCGGTATGACCACTGTGAGCCGTTGGAGACGGGTAGGTATTTGTTGCAGTGCTTGCATGCGAGCCATACTTCAGGCAAGCAGCATGACCCATAATTCTTTGATGTTTGAAGCACTGCTATGAAAGCGCATGGCGTGGGTTGAATGCGTCAAGACTTTAAAAGCACTTGGCATGAGACCGTGCTTCTAGCGTTTTGCGAGTTTGCAGTTGGTGCAATCGATGCCGCTCACCGCTCACAGTGCGTTGGGGGGCTCAATCAGTCCCAAATATCGCTGACTGATGACTGGGCTGGCGTTGCCCCATAGTCCTCAAAAAGCCATCCATATCGCCTTGACGCAAACGCTTTTTTAATTTAGGACACTTGCTATGTTCAGATGGTTAACATCACGCATGTCGGTAATGCTGGTAGCCGTATTGGGGATTGGTCTGATCATAACGGCGATGCTAATCACCGATCGGTTTCAACGCGCTCTTATGCGGTTGTCCACCTCGCACTATGCGTTTGCCATTGATCAGATCCGCCAGTACACTGAAACCAATCTTACCTTTGGTATTGCACTTGCTGATCAGAAAAACGTAGGGCAGGAAATATCAAAGCTGCGCCAAGCCTACCAGCAGATCCTTTCGGTAGAGATTTTTGACACCGAAGGCATTGTGTTGTTCAGCACCGATCCAAGTTTTACTGGAGCCTTGGTCTCCGAAAAATGGCAGCAGTTAAGTCGCAGTCAACAACCTGTATGGGATACTTCAGAGCGCGGTGTGGGAGTGGTAGGCGGGCCAGTACACATCAATTCTGAGCATATCGGTTCGATCGTGATACGCTATACATGGAGTGTGCTGGATCAACAAGTCAGTGAACAGGTTTACTATATGGCGATAGCATCGGCAATCATAGTGGTCGTCGTAGCGATAGTGATTGCCTTGGGTTCGATTTATTTGCTGCGAGATACCAGAGCGGATATTTCTGACTTACGTGAGGCTCTGAACGACGTTGACAAAGGGCGTGATACGGGCGGGGCACTGGATAAAGCAAGTACTGCATATCCTGAAGTCGCTAATTTTGCAACCACTGCGTTTGGCTTACAACATGATGTTGACGTTGCTATCGATGAGATCAGGCGATTGGATGAAGGTGATACGGAATGAGTGTTGAAAAGCGACGCGATCAGTCACTGAATGCCAGTGAGCAGCCAGCAAGTAGCGCCTTTGCGCGCCCTTTGACAGAGCCTGATCCGCAAAGACAAGGCATTATTGCTGGTGCCGGCACTGTATCAGTTTCGCAGGATAGAGAGGGTGATGTACAGCAAAACGCTGCTACACCGATAGAATCTGAGGCCGACCAATCAGAAAATCACACAGTATCGCCGGAGCGGGATGGCAAACCTGAGTTTATCAAAAGCACCTATACAGATAAGCAAAAGAAACTTTTTTGGCGGTTGCTGCTATTTGTTTTAGCGACAGTACTGTGTGGGCAGGCTGCGCTTGTATCGTTTTCGACGAGCTTCTTTAACGGTACCCTTGTCCCCAAGATTCACCAGGCAGCGGAAGCGGTTAGTCACGCAATGACTGACAGAGTCAGGTACGCAACAGCCGAATTAGGTATTCCGATTGATAAGTTAGTAGGGTTGGAGCATTTTATGGCGGGTTTGTTGGACTCTGCTGACGGTGTCAGTTATATGATCCTGCAGCAAACACCAAATGCTGAGATTTTAGCTCATGTTGGACTATCAGACGATATGCTGGAACAACTGAAACCCAACTTACCAAGCACTATTGATGAACCAGTATTGATTGAAAAGGGCAGTAATTTTAACAATATTTCTTTTAAAATAATAGATGATGAATCTAATTCTGCTCTACTGCATGTAGGGCTTGATGAAACTTATTTAAGTGAAGTGTTTAATCGGATTTTGTACGATACGTTTATCATTTCTGTGATAACGTTTTTGATAGCCATTAGATTGTTGGCATTTTTTATAGAAGCAAATATTGCTGAGCCATTGCAGCGTATTAGATTGGTATTCAAAGAAAACGCAAGAGGACTATTAGCTAATCGGTTTATATTGGATATACGGGATGAAATCGGCGAGTTATATCATACATTAAATCGTATCCTTAATGGGTTAGCGCACCACTATGAAGATTTGGATTTCGAAACTAAAGAAGCTAGTAGAGCACAAATTGACAATGCTGTTTCCGATAAAATTGAAGCTCAATGCAATGTAGTAAAAAAGCGTTATAATTTCAGTGACGGTGCTGAGGTTAATTTCCAGAGCGAGGCAAAAATTTACTTGCCGCTTTTTTTGTTTATACTCTCAGAAGAAATTCTGCGACCTTTTATACCACTGCTGATCAATGAACGGAATCCTCTGATTCCTGAGTCAGCAGCGAATTTAGCTACTAGCATTCCGATTGCGTTTTATATGATTGCGATTCTGATTGTGCTTATGTTGGGTTACAGGTTAACCAAGTACCTATCTTCCCAATCGCTATATATGGCAGGTGTTATAGTTTCGATAACTGGATATGTGGCCTCTTTCTATACTAATGGATATTACGATCTGTTTTTATGTAGGTTTTTATCTGGATTTGGTTATGGATTTATTTTTCTTGCAGGGCAAATTTGGCTTATAGAAAACACAATAAAGGAGAATTACCGTATACGAGGGGCAACTGTATTTATTATTGTATTATTGGTTGCTTCACTATGCGGACCGCCTATTGGCGGTCTAATTGTATCCAAAATAGGACTTGATAAAGCATTCTTAATATCTGCTTTATTGACTCTTATTTCAGGTATTGTTTTTTATATTAATCTGGGGAATAAAAGTAATACGAAAGGTAAGAAACGCTATCGATGGACAGTGTTAGAATCAAAAGAATGGTCTATGGCTCTTAGTAGCTTTCGATTTATTACATTTGTTTTGTTATGTATGATGCCAATGAGATTCTTATTAACAGGCTTGTTGTTTTTCATCGTGCCTCTCTACCTTAATCAACTAGGAAGCAACGTATTGGATATCGGGAAGACTATAATGTTATATAGTTTAGCACCTATTCTCTTATCGCTGTTTGCTATGAAAATAATAGAGAAATATAAAATACAAATGTTATTTAATACAATAGGAAATATAATTCCTTTCATAGGGTGTATCATCTTTTCATTGTTATCAACAATGTTTATAAATCAAGAAAATTTAGTTGCTATACTTTTATTAATCATCGGTTTTGGTTATAGTTTATCATTGAATGCACAACCTTACATCTTCGAAAGAATAGTTAGAGAGGTTAGTGTAATAACAGATAAACAATCTGTTATGAATACTTACCAACTAATAGAATATATTGGCTTTTCAATAAGTGCTATTATTGGCGGTATTCTTGCTACAATACTGCATTATACAACAGTAATACTTATTATTGGAAGTATATCTTTTGTTGGCATAGTTGCTTATCAGATCATAACATTTACTCTGGATAGATCAAAAAAAAGAAGTGATTATGTATTGAGTATAGAGCAACCACAACAAGCTCAAACGAATTAATTTAAATAATATTTTTGTTTTTATAAGGTCCAATTTTCTAACATCCTATGTTTAATTTTATATTATGAAAACATTTTCCCATCTGCTAGTGTCTGCATTTATCGCCGTTCTGATTGCGGTGATGAGTTTTTCTGTTTTTTCTCAAGGGCGAGTTAAAGTTGATGTCGGCCAAGGTGATGACAAAAAAGTTATTTATTCCCTTTTAGAGAACGAAGATCAAATAGACAAAGGATTCCGTGATTTTCTGACACGCCGCGGCGTTGCGTTCCGCATGCTTGTGCGAAAATTCAATGCCAGCAAAGAGATTGGCTCTGAGTTTGTTGAGGAGATCCAACGAATCAATCCAGACCTTGTGTACACCAAAGGGACTATTGCGACAACAAACGTTTTTGGTGAATACGGTGATGATACAGGTGATCTTTATGTAAATAATATCCCAGGAGTATTTGCTTTTGTCGCTTTCCCTCAACAGGATAATATAGTTAATAGTTTGGAGAACTCCGGGCGTCAACTGACTGGGGTTGATTTTATAGCGCCGCTTTCAGCACAAATGGAAGCCATAATGGCGTACCGAAAATTTAATAAAATTGCCATAATTTATGATACAAATTCAATAGCCGCACTGACGAATGCAGATAAATTGCGTACTGCAGTTGAAAACTATGATATTAAACTTCTTGAAATACCAATGCCAACTAACGATTATGGAGAGTCGGATCCAAATCTTTTTTCAGAAATCATTAATCAAGCTAAAGAAAAAGGCGCAGATTTATTATATATAGGAACAGATTTGTTTATGATCAAACATGCTGATATTTATACTGAAGTTGCAACAAAAGCTGGACTGGCTACATTTTCTGCTACTCAAGGACCATTGTTGAATTCGCGGGCTTTATTTGGATTAGTCACTGATTATTATGCTTTAGGCAGAAAAACTGCCACTCTGGCGGAAAAAATATTGAAAACAAAAAAAGTCCCTATGGAAATAAAAAAATATCCGATGTATAAACTGCTCATTAATATGGATGCTGCTCGTAAGATCGATTTATATCCTCCATTAGAAATTATATCTGTTGCCGATTTTATAAATAATGACTTGGAATGAGAAATTATGTTAGGTGTTAGGTGTCGTGAGCGTAATCCAATAAGAGAACCTCGAAAAACCTCAACGGGATGGGGGTTTGAGGGAAGGGATATGATTGCCTGTAACGTAAGCTATTGATTTATACCCCTTCCCCCAATAGACACCCCACGCAGGATTCCTCGTAAAACTAGCGAAGCTAGTTTTACGAGGAATCCCTAAATCAGATAGATTGCTGTGTTCTGTAAAGCTATCAGGTTTCTTGAGCAGCTAAGAATGAGTTTTATATTCTGTGAGTGAATGGATTGCAACTACGCACACCATGCACACACTGATTTTCTTATTTAGAACGCACTTGCCACTCTAATTCCAGCCATCATCATTCGTGGATTAAAACCCATAATTTTTAAATCTGACTATGCTACTACGCACACGCATTAACTTACTGGTTATGTTCGTTTTTGTTCTTGTTTGTTCTGGCCTTTTATTTGCTTCCTTGGAACGCGAATATCTTATCAATGAACAATACTCCAGTACCCATATAAATGAACGTGTTACATTTTGGGAAAAACTCATTGAAGCGCAGCTATTATTAATGGAGAACGTGGCGTCAGAAGTACTTAAAGATACCCCATTGATAGAGTCGTTGCTGATTAACGATCCAATTCTGATATTAGGGCATAGTCAGATTGTAGCTAGACATATTATTACTGAGAAACCAGAATTAGTTGATCGGTTTGAGGTGATTTATCCAGATGGTTCATTGGCCTTCTCTTCTATAAGTGGTGTGCTGCAGGATTCGATAATATCCCCAGAAAAAGCCAGAAAGAATATTGCGGAAGGAAATTGGATCCGCGGAATTGGTAATGATGAACAGCGCAATATAGCAGTTGTTTTGGGTATACCGTTGCGCATCTCACTGGGAGATGATGATAAAATCGTGGGCATGGCGGTTTATGCAAAAAATATTGCTGATATTATATCCGAAATGGAACGTATGACGCGATCTGATATTTTTATTGTCAATCAGCGGGGGCGGTTTTTATCAGGGTCCGGTAGTGATTTATGGAGCCGTATCCAAGATTTAGTCATAATCGATGAGGTTAATACGCTGCAAACGATTAAATTAGCTGGACGAATATATTCTGTTGTAGTCCTCCCCCATGAAGCTGGGTATGGTAACTTGGTAGGGCGTTTGATTAGCATTAAAGACACTACTGACTCCTATCAACAGCAAGAACAGATCAGTCAGATAACGATTGCGGTAGTTATTGTCTTCTTGGCATTAATATCTATTGCGCTGGGCTATTATTTATCTCGTTTGTTCTTACCATTGACCGAAGGGGTAAATGTTCTAAACGCACTTTCTCGTGGTGACTTGAAATTTCATATGGTTAAAATCGAGAGTCAAGATGAGGTGGGGCGCATTGCCAGTGCCGTTAATATATTTCGCTCAAATTTGATTGAGTTTGATCGCTATCGGCGTTCTCGCCACCGGCAGCGGCAGCGCCAAGAACGCTTTATCCGTAAAGAAATGACCAGTTTGGCTGATACATTAGATGGTGATGCACGCAATGATGTACTCAGCGACTTAGATCAAATGAGTCAAGAGACTGATGGCCCTTCAACTAAAAATAAAGGGGGGGCGCTGACTGATTCGACCAGTGCTTCTGGAGATGACTCCAGTGGTTTGAGACTGCTTGCATCCGCGTTTAAGAAAATGTCAACTAGGATACAAAGTCAGAATCAAAGCTTGCGCGAATCATTGGAAACCAAGACTGCTTTTAATGCATTGCAAGGAGAGCTCGGTATAGCTGCGCGGGTGCAGCTTTCCTTCCTTCCTTCACCAATGCCGCCAACCGATTCATTTGATGTCGCAGGAACAATGAAGCCAGCAAAAGAGGTAGGGGGTGATTTCTATGATTTCTTTCGCATTGATGACTACCATATCGGCGTAGTGGTCGCTGATGTTTCTGGCAAGGGGGTGCCAGCGGCACTGTTTATGGTGATGGCGCGTACTTTCTTACAATCCTCTGCAAAGCATGTACACTCGCCCGCAAAAGTATTGGAGAATCTGAACGTTTTTCTTGAACATAATAACGACGAACAGTTGTTTATAACTGTTTTCTATGGCATCCTCGATGAACGTAATGGGCGTTTCACCTATGCCAATGGTGGTCATAATTCCCCTATATTGAGTGATAGTGAAGATATCAGGCCGCTGGCGACTACCGATGGCGTGCTGCTTGGGATGTTCGATGATATTGAATTCGATGAGTCCTATGTGGATTTGGAACCGGGAGCACGTTTGGTGCTGTTCACTGATGGGGTGACTGAGGCATTCGATAAACATAATGAAGCCTTTGGCGATAGCCGCTTATTACATGAAATCCATGCACTACCGGGGCAAGGTTCATCATCAGATAATGTCACCAGTATCGTTCATTCGGTGCAGGCATTTACCGGTGAGGCACCCCAGTTTGACGATATAACATGCGTCGTTTTGCGTTTTAAAGATTATGTCGAAGGGGCATCCGATGAGGAATTGTTTGCTGATCAGACAACGTACGATGGCTATGATGATGAATACACTGATGGGGAAGACGCTGAAGCTGAATATGCCGAGAACTATGATGATGGTGACGAGGCACAGGATGAATATGCCGATGATGACTACGCGCAAGAAGATGAGGGGCAAGAAGGTGATGCGCAAGAGGACTACGATGACACTGATTATAAAGAAGATGCATACCCCGATGATTATGCTAAAGGCAGCCAGTATGCGAACGATGGTTATACCAGCGGATATCCTGATAGCTATGGCAATTATGATCCCACGCGATGACGGATAGCGATTATAGACGAGTGCCTTCTACTATTGCTGGCTTTGTCTTTTGCTCTGAACTCCGTGTTTTTCGAGATACCTTTGATTTATTTGAGTGAGCAACTCATGCCCTTCAAAAGTAGATAAACTTTCCTTTTAGTTAACGCGGTAACCTATAATGAATGACACTGGCACGGTACTGAATCTGACGCTGAGAAACGATTTAACGGAGCTCTCAAGAGTTGCTGATGAGATTACGGCTCATGGAGAATCGCATAATTGGCCTGAAAAATGGATTTATCGATTAAATCTATGTTTGGATGAACTAATAAATAATATTATCGACTATGGGTATGAGGATTCCGACGAGCACACCATTGAGGTGAGCTTGGCACCACAGGATGATTCGTTGGTCACCACGATCAAAGACAATGCCATCGCTTTCGATCCGTTCCAAGATGCCCCTGAAGCCGATTTAGACAGCGATGTAGAGGATCGTGCTGTTGGCGGCTTGGGCGTACATTTTGTGACCACGCTAATGGACGAATATTCTTACAAAAGGGTGGATGATCATAATTACACCACCTTGGTTCAATATTGGCCGACAGAGGAGGAATAAAGACTGGCATCCACCATTTTCCTGAATCCAAAGGATGCGGATTGAACAAATAAATGGCACCTCCTTGACGTCCGAGCTAGGTAAACCTCAACATAAACCGCTCAAGGCGTACCCTCTAGGGTATCTTCACATTGACGTAAAATACCTGCCCAAAATGGAGGGCGAAAAGCATTGAAGCTGCTTGTTTGTGGGTACCTTGAAGAACCTTGAATTCGAAGCTCTATCAGCCTTATTCGTAGGTTCCCTAACTCGTTTGCACACCTTTAGATTTAGCAAGGTAACTTGCGGGGTAACATGCCCCCCAGCAGGCTTCTCATGCAGCAGCACACGAGGCGATTTGGCGAGTTTGAAGCCGCCATTTTCTATCTATGACATCACCAGGTTATCCGTTTTCGAAGCGAATCGATCCTCTGCTGTATCCGCCATTGCATTGCGTAAATCACCCGCAGCATCCTCCATAACACTGCGTAAACCGCTCGCAGTGTCCGCCATAGCACTGTGCGCAAATATTGCTGGCTGAATATCCCCTTTGATCTTCTTCTGTGGCTAATTCCCAGCAGCTCTGGATGAGGTAGCCCAGTTAGGTTACGAGCCGTCCAAATCGGATTACATGTATTGATGGATGTGTCAATAAACCTAGGTGAAATTTGATGCTTATAAATAAGCAAGGTCAATAGCGCTTGATCGTGGCGATGCTCTTGGAAGTCAGGGTGGTTGGACACGCGTGAGTTCGAATCGTCTAAAAAGTGGTAGTTACTTTCGTAGCATAAGCTGTACCAGTCTTTAATCAAATGGCTAAGCAGGGGGGATTTGGTCATGATTATGACACCTGCTTCATGAATTCTAAGGTCAAGCTGGTTTGCATTGCATCTAAGCCAACCCTCTGGATAGCATCCATTTTAATCCAGTTCTTTATAATCCCTGCTGTACCAAGGAGCAATCGATCGGGTGCCGGATCGCAGATATAGCAACGCAGGCGTTCACGAGCGCTCAAATTCAATTCACAACCGGCGTCTGCATACAACAATACATCACCCTCACGCATCGGCTTAATGGCTTCAAGGATTAAAAACGGTTTCCACAGCCAGTAGCCATAGCCTCTGTTGTTGGCCTCAATAAATTTGCCGTGTTGACTCCAAAAAGTAGGGAATTCGTGCGGCAAGCTAAGATCAGTGTAGAGTTTGATTTCGTCAAACAGGCCGCTGTTACGTGCCTGTCCGGTGATCCGCACTGCAGCGGTGCGGAAACGCTTACCGCGTCCGTGGGCATTGCCACCGAAGGTCAGGAATTTAGTTTTCAATGCCCGCGGGCCTTTTGTTGCTGTCTGGAACGAATGAGAGCAATTTTACCGTCAAGTGGTTGATCCAGAACTTCACAGTAAAGGAATACAATGGGATTTAAAGCCTGTCGCTGAGTAGAGTCTGAAACCTTTCCTTATTTACCCATCAAATATAAGGGAGCCTCGAAAACCCTCAACGGGATGGGGGGTTGGGGGAAGGGACATCATCGCTTGTAACGTAAGTTATTGATTTATAACCCTTCCCCCAATAGAAAAGCCCCGCGGGCTTATAAACTTCAGTCGGCACCCTGCCAAGAGCGACCGATGGTGGTGCTGACTTCAAGCGGAACTTTCAGCGTTGCGGCGGCGCTCATGCGTTCGATCACCCCATGGCGTACGGCGGCGCAGTCGCTTTCGGCGACTTCTATCACCAATTCGTCGTGCACCTGCATGATCATGCGTGCATCAACGCCGGTTTCACAAAACCAGGCATCGATCGCCAGCATCGCGCGTTTGATGATGTCGGCAGCGGTGCCTTGCATCGGCGCATTGATGGCGGTACGTTCGGCGTACTGGCGGCGCACTGCGTGGCGCGAGGTGATCTCGGGGATATACAGGCGGCGACCAAACACAGTTTCGACATAGCCATGCTCACGCGCCCAATCGCGCGTTTGCTGCATAAACTTTGATACCCCCGGGTAGCGTGCGAAATAGCGATCGATGTACGCCTTGGCACGTGGGCGATCGATCCCCAGTTGGCGTCCAAGACCAAACGCTGACATGCCATAAATCAGGCCGAAGTTGATCGCCTTGGCGCTGCGGCGTTGCTCGGTGCTGACTTCAGCAAGCGGTTGCTGAAAAATTTCCGCGGCGGTCGCACGGTGCACATCGAGGTGCTCGGCGAAAGCGCGCAGCAGCCCTTCATCCGCGGACAGGTGAGCGATGATGCGCAACTCGATCTGGGAATAGTCGGCGGCCAGCAAGTGATGGCCAGGTGCGGCGATGAACGCTTGGCGGATGCGCCGCCCCTCGGCGCTGCGGATCGGAATGTTCTGCAGGTTAGGCGCTGAGGATGAGAGGCGTCCAGTGATTGCGACCGCTTGATGGTAGATCGTATGCACCCGCCCAGTCTGCCGTTGAATGCATTGCGGCAGCGCGTCGGTGTAAGTTGATTTGAGCTTTGCGAGCGCCCGATAATTGAGGATTAAGCGCGGCAAATCATGGGCGTAGCTAAGTTCTTGGAGGGTCGATTCAGCAGTCGAAGGAACGCCTTTGGCGGTCTTTTCGATTACCGGCAGGGCTAATTTCTCGAACAGGATCGCCTGAATTTGTTTCGCGGAATTGAGGTTAAAGGGCTGTCCGGCGAGTTCAAAGGCGCGCTTTTCTAAGGTTTCCAACTGCGCTGCGAGTTCGGCGCTGTGCGCCGCCAGCATCGTCGGGTCAACGCACGCTCCAGTGCGCTCGATGCGCGACAGCACCAGACTGAGCGGTGCTTCGATGCTCTGGTAGAGCTGCTGTAACTTGGGTATCGCAGCAAGCCGCTCCCATAAGCTTTGATGCAAGCGCCGGATCGTCAGTACACGCTCAGCAGCATAGGCCGCTAGTTGCGCCTGTGGCAACTGCTGGCTCGGGATGCGCTTGACTCCTTTGCCGACCAGCGTTTCATACGCGCTGACCGACTGACCGAGGTAATGCCGTGCGAGGGAGGGGAGAGCATGGTGGGTTACGGTGCTGTCGAGGACATAGGATTCGAGCATCGTGTCATACACTGCGCCCCGCAGTGCGATGCGATAGCTCGCGAGCACGTTGGCGGCGTATTTGATGTTATGACCGATCTTTTGCTTATGCGGGTCAGCGAACAAGGCACCAAGCGGAGCCAGCAGCGCCTGCGCCAGATGCGCATCACGACCAGCCGCAATCCCCGAAGCCTCAAGCCCTGTCCCCCTAGGCTCTGGCTCTCTCTTAGCCGCGGGGTTGCGAGTGCTTTCGCTTTTCGCCATCCCCGGCACAGGAGCGCCAGCGTCATCGAACAGCGGTAGGTACACTGCTTCAGTTATGTTCGTCGCCATCGCTACCCCCACCATTTGGGGCTGCATATAATCCGATTCGACGTCGTCATCTGGGGTTACGATGCAAAAAGCGAGGGGTGTATCGTGCGGCGCGTTGTCGATCCAGTCGCGTAGCGTACGAGCACAGGTCAGGATCTGCGGCGCTTGAGCGGCCGTTGTAGGTGCCTTGGCGGTGCTGAACAGCATCGCTTGCGTTTCCTGCGGCTGGGAAGGCTGCGCTGGCGCAAGGGCTGCCAGCCATGATTTAAATTCGAGCACCTGATAGAGCTCGCGAAGACGATCGGGATGCGCCGCTTGCAGCACTAGGTCGGCTGGCGTGCGCGGCAGTTCAACGTCACAGCGGATGCGAATCAGCTCTTGAGTCAACGCCAACCCGGGGATCGCAGCGCGTAGGTTATCGCCCACTTTGCCTTTGATGAGATCGGCGTTAGCGATCAGGTGCGCCAGCGATCGATACTCGCGCAACCATTTTACCGCTGTCTTCGGCCCGACCTTGGCGACTCCAGGGATGTTATCCACGCTATCGCCGATCAGCGTCAGGTAATCGACCATTTGTCCAGGGGATACGCCGAATTTTGCTTCAACGCCGGCTATGTCAAGCACTTTGCGATCACTCGGGTTGACCACGTTGATGTCGGCGTTGACGATTTGCATCAAATCTTTGTCGCTGGTGAACACCCTGACCTGAAAGCCAGCGGCCTTTGCGCGCACCGCCAAGGTTGCCAGTACGTCATCGGCTTCCACTCCCGATTGTTGCAGCAACGGTATGCCTAGGGCCTGCACCACCTCATGGACGGGATCGATCTGCGCTCGTAACTCCTCTGGCATGGAGGGGCGATTGGCTTTGTAATCAGGATACAGTTGGTTGCGGAAGGTCGGCCCGGCGGCGTCAAATACAACGGCCATATGGGTGGGCGTAAAGTCCTTCAGCAGCCCCTGCAACATTGCCACCATGCCATACACTGCACCGGTGGGGACGCCGTGCGAATTGGTGAGCGGTGGCAACGCATGGAACGCACGGAAGAGATACGCCGAGCCATCAACCAGAATCAGCAAAGGTGCTGGCGCTTGCTTCGGGCGCGCTTGTGGTGCTGACATGCTGTTGTCTTGGGTGTTCGGCATCCGATCGTTACTTGGGGTTATCAACGAACCACTCAAGGAGTTTCACTTGATCGACGATCGCGACACCCAGCGCTTCGGCTTTGATCAACTTGGCACCTGGGTTATCGCCGACAACGAGGAAATCGGTATTCGCTGATACCGATGTTGCAACCTTAGCGCCGAATTGTTGCAGGCGTTTTTTAGCCGTTGCGCGGTCGAACACCGCTAAGGTACCGCTAAGCACTACCGTCTTGCCCGACAATGCACCGTGGCGTATAGAGCGGGGAGCGGCGCTCGGGTAACGAATGTAGCGCAGCAGATCAGCGATGCTCGCCCTATTGGCGGGCGAGTTGAAGTAGTCATGGATATGCGTTGCCGCCACCGGTCCCACATCGGGCACCTGCTGCAACGCCTCAAGGTTTGCGCTTTGGATTGCTTCCAAGGTACCAAAAGCACTGGCCAGTGCCAGTGCCGTGCTTTCACCTACATCGCGAATACCAAGCCCATACAGCAAGCGTTCAAGGCGGGTATCCTGACTGCGGTTAATGGCGCTGATCAGGTTAGCAGCAGATTTGTCGCCCATCCGCGGCAGCATCGCGAGCGTCTCGTGCGACAGCCGGTACAGCCCGGCGATCGTCTGCACTGCGTCATGATCGACCAGTTGGTCAATCAGCTTACGGCCAAGACCATCAATATCGAGCGCGGTGCGACTGGCGAAATGGCGAATCGACTGTTTAAACTGCGCCTTGCAGGACAGTCCAGCGACGCAGCGCAGCGCCGCTGCGGTGCCATCGCGCTGTGTCACGCCGCCGCATACCGGGCACTGTTGCGGCAAGCGATACGGTAGCGCACCGGCAGGTCGGTATTGGAGTAATACGCGCGCCAGCTCGGGGATCACATCCCCGGCGCGGCGTACCACCACCGTATCGCCAACGCGCACGTCTTTGCGATCGAGCTCGTCCTGATTGTGCAAGCTGGCGTTGGTTACCGTGACCCCGCCAACCGCTACCGGCGCAAGCCGTGCGACCGGCGTCAAAATGCCGCTGCGTCCGACTTGCGCCTCGATGCGCTGCACCGTGGTCTGCGCTTCGAGTGCGGCGAACTTATACGCAATCGCCCAGCGCGGCGCACGTGAGGCTGCTCCCAAACGTTTACGCAACGCTATTGAATTGAGTTTGAAGACGACCCCGTCGATGGCATAGTCAAGCCGCTGCCGCCGTGCTTCAAGTGCCCGTGCATAGCGCAGCAAGTCCTCCACCCGGTGCGTCAGCAACTGCTGCTCGCGGATCACCGGCAGGTGCCATTTTTGCAGCATTTGCATGATGTCGCTATGGCTGTTGCGCGACCAGCGCCCCGCCCCACCTTCATCCCCATCCCCATCCCCATCTTGAGCATCAGGCTCACCCTCAACGCTACCGATGCCGTGGCAAAACAAGCGCAGCGGACGTTGGCTACATATTTTCGGATCCAACTGGCGCAAGCTACCCGCCGCCGCATTGCGCGGGTTGGCGAAGATTTTTTCCCCAACCTGCTCGCGCTGTTGATTCATGCGCGCAAAATCGGCGTGCGGGATCACCACTTCAGCACGTACCTCCAATAACGCCGGCAGCGCCTCTGGCGCGCCCTTCAGACGCAGCGGCAACCCGCGGATGGTGCGTACATTGGTGGTTACATCCTCCCCAACGCTACCATCACCACGCGTTGCGGCGTACGCCAGTGCACCGCGGCGATAGGTCAGATTAATCGCCAGCCCATCCAGTTTTGGCTCTCCAACAACTACTACCCGCCGCTGATCATCGCCTATCAAATGCGCGGTGCGCTCAACAAAAGCCTGTAATTCCGATTCGCTGAAAACATTGCCGAGCGACAGCATCGGCGAGTGATGCGTAACGGTGCTGAAAGCGTCAAGCGGATGCGCACCGACGCGTTGCGTCGGTGAGGTTGTCGTGCACAACGCGGGGTATTGCTGCTCTAGGGCTTCAAGCTCGCGCAGCAGGACGTCAAATGCAGCATCTGGAATGCCTTCGCGGTCATGGCGTTCGGGGTGATTGTAATAGAGATCGCTATGATGCTCTATCTGCTGGCGCAGCTGCTCAATGCGTTGCGGTGCGGCGGGCGGCGGGTGATTATCAATGCCGGCGTCAGTCGCCATCGTCAGTCGCCATCGTCGTCATGTTGCGCTGTGGTTGGGATGCATTGGCTTGAAGCGCGCCAGTTGGCGACCGCCCGCAAGCCCTAAGCCAAGGGGAAAGGCCAACAGCAGTGCCTCGGGGTGTGGAGCCAGATTCAAAGATGCGTCTGGCGACGAGGTGTAACACTCACGACACCAACAACTGACGGCGCGTGAATTCGTTGATCTGTTGGCGCATGTAGTTGACCGACTGTAATGTCAGGTTGGTGCGGTTAGCATCGCAAACCACCGCGTTAAGCTGCTTTGCTAACGCACCTGCGGTTTGGATCATCGCATCCAACGCAACGTCCGCTTGTACCGCCTGCGCCAAACCGATGAACAACACCATGCCGGGAATCGCCGCATTTTCCAGCGCCGCATGGTTCAAGCTCCCCGGCGGCTCAAGTTGCGCGGCGCTGAAGAGCAACATACCATCCAACTCGGCGCTGCCAGCATAGCGGTGGTAGAATTGATCTCTACCAAGGATCATCTGCTGAGATTTCAATGCCGCTAACGTCAGGCTGCCATCAAGACTCGGTCCCGATTGCGGCAACAACAATACCGACAACACCGGCGGCTGCGCCAAGGAAGCGCCGCCACCGTGCGCCGCGCTGTTTTCATCCGCACTGCCGCCGGATTTGGCCTTTGCAAAAGCCAATAGGGGTGGTAACTGCAAGATGCGCGCATTAACCGGCGTGCGCATCGGCAAACCGCCACGACCAACGCTGGCAGCATCGTCGGGCGTCGCACGCAGGCCGGCGAGTGCGTCTGGCGTGCGCTGCATCGGCTGCTGCGTGCACCGCGGTGCGGTAGTGCTGGGGACGCCAGCATCGTCTGGTGCGACGGGCGCTGCGCGATGAGGTGCCGGGTCAGTCAAAGCTTGAGCTATGTCAAGGTGATCGGTTGCATCAAGCGGTGCACGCTGTCCGAATATCTCTTCCGCGGCGCTGGCGTCATCCGTCCAGCGATTGTCGTCAAGCGCGGCGCGCTGCACCCAGAAGCGATACCCGATAGTAATGCCGAGCCACAGCAGCAATAGCACCACCACCACCACCAATAGCATCGCTAACCCGTGGTCCATCTGTCATCCCGTTATCAGGCCACCGACAACCCTTTGGCGGATCGACCAGTGTCGCGTTATCAAGGGCATGGCCATACAGCGAAGCGCAACAAACTCAGCGCGGCGAGTTGCAAAAGAGAGGCCTCCTGAGGGCGATTGGCGTCGGGTTATCCATCGATGGCTTATCGGCTGTTTTGTTATACTCATGCTACTTGAAGATGCAGGAAAGGGCTATTGTCATGCTCTCATCTCAAAGCCTCGCCCTCAGCCCTTTTCCAGAGCACCGCCCGAAGCCCTCGGCCATGCAGGGCGCTGAGGCGAAGGCGCAGGAGATACTGGGGATAGGGGTTTGGGGGAAGGGGGTAAAGCGTTCAGGCAGGTTAAAACACGCCTTCACCCTTCCCTCAATATAAACGTCCTTACCCTCCTTATTCTCCTGAAAAGCAAGCGCAGCTTGTTTTTCAGGATTAAATAACGCTTCAGATTCCAGAGCACTGCCCTCAGCCCTTTTCCAGAGCGCCGCCCGAAGCCCTCGGCCATGCAGGGCGCTGAGGCGAAGGCGCAGGAGATACTGGGGATAGGGGTTTGGGGGAAGGGGGTAAAGCGTTCAGGCAGGTTAAAACACGCTTTTACCCTTCCCCCAATATAAACGTCCTTACCCTCCTTATTCTCCTGAAAAAGCAAGCGCAGCTTGTTTTTTCAGGATTAAATAACGCTTCAGATTTGTCGCGGCGTTCTTGGCTTGTTGTCAATGCCCCGCCAGCAATTCTGGCGAGATCGAGTAATCGCTGCGCGTCAGTGCCCGCCACGATGCCACAAGGAAGCTCAGCAACCCCCAAATCAGCCCAACTACGACACCGGCATCAACGATTCCGCGCCACGGTTGTGCCAGCGCGTAATGAACCATAATTATCATACACACAATAGCACAGGTCAGGCCATAGCTGACCCACAACCGTTGCCGCGGCGCATCAAAAAAGCTCATACAGAATAAAGGTGCCAGCAGTACCCTCAGGGGGCGCGGATGATGCAGTAGGTAACGCATGCGCGCCGCGGCGCGTGGCGCGAAACTGCACTGAAACCCGCGGTATCCCTCGCTGTAGGCCATGAACGCGACATTCAACGCCAGCAGCGTTAAGTGGTAGTTGTTGATCTCAAATGCCATTATTTCAATGCTAACAGTGCTCAACCGGATCACCGCGCTGAGCAGCAATGCGGTAATCCCAGCGCCTCCCCAGAGGGCACCCAAGACGCCCATCATCGCAATCCCATTCATGGCGTCTGGTACTCCTCCTTCAGCCGGCTTTGGTGCGAACATCGCCTAAACGATTTTTTCCGCGTGTTCAATGCACAGCTCGAAGGCGCTTTCGCCGCGATAATGGTTGATGCGCAGGCGATAGGCAATGTGTAAGCGATCGGCGCTGACCAAGTCTCTGCGATGCGCCGCGTTAAATGCCAGTGCCGGCACCGGCGGTATCCCCGGCGTATCCTTTAAGCGCAGCTTGAGATGTTTTTCGCCGACCACGCGACGCGCGATCACGGCAAAGTTATCATCAAAAACCGGTTCGTCAAATCCCTGTCCCCACGGCGCAGCGGATTGCACCCGGTGTGCCATTTCGATGTTCCGATCCGACGCCTGCAACGGTCCATCGCTGAATATATAGCCCTCGCGATCGGCGGCGCTGAGTTGTGCATCGACGATAGTGTCAAAAGCCGCTGCAAAACCTTCCAGCGTATCCGCCTTGATGGTCAGTCCAGCCGCCATCGCATGACCGCCAAAGTGATCGACCATCCCGGGGTGTTGGCGATTGACTGCATCGATCGCATCGCGGATATTGATACTCGATACCGAGCGCCCTGAGCCCTTCAGGCTGCCATCACCATTGGGCGCAAAGGCTATCACCGGTCGCGCAATACGGTCCTTTATGCGCGACGCCAATATCCCGATAATGCCAGGATGCCAATCCTCGCGGTAGATACACACGCTGGCTTGACGGCGATCGGGCGCTGAGCGATCCAACCGTTGCAGCCATTGCTCAATGCTGGAACGCATCTCCCCCTCTGTCGCCTGACGTTTAGCGTTGAGTCCATCCAGCTCAGCGGCGATGACGAGTGCCTGATTGAAGTCGTCGCATAGCAGGCATTCGATCCCACGGCGCATATTCGCCATGCGCCCCGCGGCATTCAATCGCGGCGCAATGAAGAACCCCAGATCGCGGCTCAATAAGCGGTGTGGTGCGCGCCGTGCGATCTGAATGATGGCGCTGATTCCGGCACAGCATTTGCCGGCGCGAATGCGCCGCAAGCCGTGATCAACGAAGATGCGGTTGGTGTGATCGAGCGGTACCACATCGGCTACCGTACCGAGCGCCACTAGGTCGAGCAGTGCCGACAGCTTGGGCTCAGCAAGCTGCTGCTCGGCAAACCAACCCGCTTCGCGCAAATGCGCACGCAGTGCAATCAGCAGATAAAATGCGACCCCAACGCCGGCGATCGACTTTGACGGAAACGCATCCTGCGGCTGATTGGGATTGATGATCGCGTGCGCTGACGGCAGGGTTGCGCCGGGCAGGTGATGGTCGGTGATGATCACGCGGATGCCAGCGCGACGTACGATGTCGACCCCGGTGATGCTGGTGATACCGTTATCGGTGGTGATCAGCACATCCGGTTGGCGTTGCACAATCAGGGCGGCGATCTCTGGACTTAGCCCATACCCGTGGCGCTGCCGATCGGGCACTAGGTAATCGATCTGGCGTGCCCCGCACCTACGTAAGCCACGCATTAGCACCACGCAGCCGGTGGCACCATCCACGTCATAGTCGGCGAGGATTAACATCGTGTGCTGTTCGGCGAGTGCCGTGCTTAGGATATCAACGGCGCTTTGGATGCCGCGCAGCAGCTCGAAATTGGGTAGTCGCGCTAACGACAGATCCAGTTCGCTCTCATCGCTCACATGCCGGGCGGCGAAAATACGGCGCAACACCCGATGATGATGCGGCAAGTAGTTCGGTGCCAGAGTTGGAATTTCTCTTCGTATGATTTTCATGTTCCGATCCTCCACCAACCTATCGGCGATCGACTACGCCACCAGCGGCGGCGCGCACCTGAACGCAGCTGTAGTCGTCTGCCACACTCGTCCATAATCTCCAATGATTGTAGTTTGCGCTCCCTGAGGGCAAGCCATAAGGGCTGCAACCAGTCGGTTGCGAATTGGTTCAGCTTATCACGCCAAGCACTCCAATCACCAGTCCTTGCTGGGTGGTACAAACCGCACTCAAGCACCAACGCACGGCGCTGTTGGGGGGGTGTTGTACGCTCAAGTGCTGTATAACCGTCAACCAAAGCACGATGGCTGATGTTACACCAAGCAGCGAGGCCGGTAATGGCGGGCTCATCGGTGCTGACCACATCCGGCAACGGGGCGCGGGATGGTACTGCCGAAGGGCAGCCGGTGGCGCTCAGCCAAACGCTGTTGACCGTCGCCTGTCCGCGGTCGCTGCGCCGTTGGTTGACCACGCAATCGTGCCACGAAAGCTGCACCTCGTTTAACCAGCGCATCCATTGCGCGGCGTCTTCACCCTGTGGCGGCAAAGCCGCGTCAACCAGCCCCACCGCTGACGCCAGCGGGACCGTCTGCAAGCGCACGGCGCTCGGTGTGGTCAGGTACCAACGCTGTGCTGACGGCGTATGGAGGGTGATCCCGTCCGCGTTACACAGCGGTGCAATTATCAAAGACAACGCCTCGGCTTCGTCCTCAGCCAACGCCAGTTCCCGCGGATCGCTCGCCATCAGCCCGTTGTGGGTTGCTTCCAAATGCACCGGCTCAATGCAAATACAGCCCTTGCTGTGCATCGCAGGGTGCGCCATGTGGGCGCTGTTGCCGAATCCCCCGGGGGTGCTCGCAAGTGGTAGCGGTGGTTGATCAGCGAACCAGCTCAACCCGGCCAACGGCCAGTCGCCGCTGGCGTCATCCGGCGCAATACCGAGCCAAGCGCAACCCAGCGCCGCCGGAATCGCGCCGCACACCAGTGTCTGCTCCAGGTGCCCGGCAGCGCACATCACAGCCCACGCATCGAATACCCGCTCGCGTGCTAATTCATCGAGCACCAACGGGAATTGGGTATTTATTGGTGCCGTGCCAACGCTACCCCCAAGCCCTGGCACAAGCAACGTAAGTGCATCCATGATAGCGTAATAGAAAAGTGTTATAAGTCAGAAAAAAAGCGTGTTCCCCGTTCTTCCTAGCGACACCTCGGCAGTGTCCAATCGGCTCCTTGAGCGGTGCCCGCGGCGAGAAGCGCAGAAGGCATTGCGCGCAGCGGTGGCGTAAGCGCGTTGGGGGGGCGCAGCAGCCATCACGGATTATACCGTTAATTCAAGTGTTCCAAACGCATTCGGGTCACTTTCCCCTGCACCGCTGTGAGGTTTTCAATGTCTTTGATAGCGCGCATGATCTGCGCCTCGCGTACGCGATGAGTGATCAGAATCAGACGGGCATTCGCCGCATCTGGTGATAGCTCCGGCTGGAACGCGGCCTCAATGCTGATCAAAGCATCAGCGAGAGCGGCGGTGATCTGCGCCAGTACGCCGGGGCGGTCAATTGCGGTAAGGCGCAGGTAAAACGCTGTTTCGGTGTCACCAGCGGGCAATATCGGATAGTTGCGCATCGCGTTTGGCTGAAACCCCAGATGAGGCACTCGATCCCGTGGTGCGATGGTCAATGCGCGTACGACATCGATCAGGTCGGCGACCACTGCCGACGCCGTTGGCTCGGCACCGGCACCGCTGCCATAATACAGCGTAGGCCCCACCGCATCGGCTGACACCAATACCGCATTCATCACCCCGTTGACCGCCGCCAAGGGGTGTTTTTGCGGCACTAGTGTTGGATGTACGCGCAGTTCAATACCGTCTTCGCGCCGTTTTGCAATCCCTAGGTGTTTGATGCGATAGCCCAATTTGTCGGCGAATAGCGTATCATCAGGCATAACGCTGGTGATCCCCTCAACATTGACCCGTGGATACTGTAACGGGATGCCAAACGCGAGAGACGCCAAAATGGTCAACTTGTGCGCTGCATCAACGCCGCCGACATCCATTGTCGGATCGGCTTCGGCGTAACCTAACCGCTGCGCTTCTGCTAACACCTCGCCGAATTCACGCCGCTGCTCGTACATGGCGCTCAGAATAAAGTTGCTGGTGCCGTTAATAATGCCGACGATCGAGTCAATCCGATTGCCAGACAGTCCCTCGCGGAGGGCTTTGATAATCGGGATGCCGCCAGCCACCGCCGCTTCAAAAGCGACGATCACGCCGTGATGACGCGCTTTGGCGATGATTTCGTTGCCGCGCAAGGCGAGCACTGCTTTGTTCGCCGTCACCACATGCTTGCCATTTTCGATCGCCGCGCAGATCAACTGATACGCCGCATCAACGCCGCCGATCAGCTCGACCACCACCTCAATCGCATCATCGTTGATGATGGCGAATGGATCGCTGTCGAGCGCAATGCCATCCAGCGTACAGCCGCGCGGGCGCGCAATATCACGCACGCAGGCGCGCTGCACCGTTATCTCACGCCCTGCGCGACAAGCGATCTCTTTGCGATTGCGCGCCAGCACATTGACGGTGCCAGCGCCAACCGTTCCCACTCCTAACAAACCGACCTTCAGTGCCGCCATCGTTGCTTGCCTTGCTCCTCCAGCATTGGTTCAAGCTCCCCCTTCAGGTGCTTGATCAGTAGGGTGCCTCGAAAAACCAGCTTCGCCCGCTTTTCGAGGCACCTTCATGGTGTTATATTGGGGGAAGGGTATATTAATCGATTACTGCTTTGGGTTGACAGGGATCGCGGCTACCGAACCAACAAAGATGATCTCGCAATAAGTCGCCCGCGTCTATCTTTGTGTTCTGGTACGTAAAATAATATCCTTCAATATCAACACCTTACAAATCAATTATCGGCGTTAATAATGACCAAAACAGGATCAATTGGACTTATTGCGAGATCACCAACAAAAACTTCATCACGATGATCTATATGATTGCCAGCCCTGCTGGCGAGGTACTAAACAATGGCTAATCCACTCGAAACGTCGAGGAGCCTCAATTTTACATCAGGAGCGGTATCGCCACATGTCAAATAATAATGAGCTGATCATTATTTGCTGGCGTCTGCTCCTTTTTCAGTTACCGATGGGGTCTGATTCATGAGGCAGTTCATCGAACGCCATACCTTCTGGGCAATCATCATACTACTGATTGTGACCGTATTCCTCGAGCTATAACCGAAAGTGGTGTATGAGGGGTTGGAAAAGAGCGGTGACTCTGATTGATTGGGAGCTGTAAACAAACCCTTGAATTCGCGAGTTCGACATCGTAAAGCTTAACCTAAGCTATTGATTTATAAGTAGAATATCGTTTAAATTAACCTTTTTATTTAATCACCCCACAGGTGAATTTTTAATAAACCCAGAATATTTAACGTAATCAATGACTTAGAATTGCTTTTGCGTTACTCATCTCACGGATTCAGGTTAATCCATTACGGCTTGGGGCTTACACGGAAAACCACTATGCTTTACGCAGCGTTCGCTATCGTATAAAGCTCAACCAAGCGGCTTTGTCCGCGTGCGCTGGTTTCCCCCACCCGGGTGAATACAAATCCCTGTGACAGAGCGGCAGTTTCTCCAGATACCAGCAATCGGCTACCGTATTCTTTGTTCATTGCTTCAAGGCGGGCGGCGAGATTGACCGCGTCGCCGTGAACGGTGTAGCTCAGGCGGCCCTTCGCGCCGATCGCGCCGGCGACCACCGCGCCGGTGTTAATCCCGATCCGAATGTTCAGCTTCTCGCCAGCGAATGCGGTGTCGGCGACGCAGGCAAGCATCTTTCGGGCGCAGAGTAGGGCATTGTTGGCGTGGTTGGGATTGACCAGCGGGACGTTAAACGTCGCTAGAATGGCATCGCCTTGGAATTGCGTCACTACCCCTCCATGGGTTTCAAGAATTTCCACCATCGACGAGAAATAGGCGTTCAGCACAGTCACGATTTTGACCGCGCCGAGTGATTCGGTGAGGCGGGTGAACGATTCAATATCGCAAAATAATATTGTCGCCGTGGTTTGCCTAGCCTGGAGGTCGCCGCCACCGGCGAGCAATGATCGGGCGACCTCCCGGGGCACGAAGCGCCCCAGAGTGTCACGGATCAGATTGCGCTCGCGCAAGCCTTGGAGCATGTTGTTGAACGCTTGACTGGCCTCATCCAACTCTCGAATACGGCTGCCGACCAATGGCGGTATTTGCTGAAGCCGCTCGTTGTTGACGGCATCGGCGGCGCTGGCGATGGCGGTTATCGGTACGCTTACTTTTCGCCCCACCACAATCGCAGCGGCGATGGCGATCAACAGTACGCTGAAGCCGACTGCCAGCGCTTGGAGCAAGCGCTCGGTGTCGTCGCCGCTGATGAGGGAGGTGTTGATATACGCGCCGATGGTCCAGGGAGCGGGGCCGTAGCGGTTTATATTGCGGGACAGATAAAGGTAATAATGATCGCCCCAATAAGTGCCGCTGGTGTTGGTGTCTAGCATCAGGTCAGCGATAAATGGCGAGTTTGCATCCGAGGTCCATAAACGACTCAGAATAGTATCCCCGATGTCTTCGATTGTCGGTAGCGGTTGTTCGGGCGTGGTGGAAAAGCCGCCGCTGATCATGAGAGGGTGGGAAAGTACGAATTGTTTGTCGTACAGCACGAACGGAGTAATGCCTGTATCGGTATAGGCGCTGGAGAGAAAACCAGATAGCTCGCGTATCGGGATAACCTGAGCGAAAACACCGATAAATTCTCCGGCGTCGTTATGCAGTGGGATGTCGTGAAGCAGGGTTGCTATTGTTACCGACGCTTCCCAGATAGGCGCACGCCAAGTGGCCGCGTTTTGTGCTTTGGCAGCGTTGATCCAGCCCATAATTTCAGGGCGCTGCGACCAGTCCTCGTCAATCGCGGTGGGTTCATCACGCAGCCAGCGCCGACTACGCCCCTCCTTGGTTACAACCGCGACGCCAATCACCTGAGGGGTTGCTGTAAGGGCACCGAATATGTATTCGTCCAGCGCTGCAGGATGAGATAGGTCATGAATACTTTTGGCTATCCGGCGCGCTTGTAGGCGGATCGGCTTCAATTGAGAATCAAGGCTTTGCTCCATCGCATCGATCAGTGTCTGGGATTGATCAGCCCACAATTGGCGGGTGCTTTGGGCGGCCTGATTGAAGCCGAGATAGAGCGCCGTCACCACCGCGACGGTGAGTAAGGCGCTGGCACCGAAAACGGTGATGGTGGTAATCGGAATGCGGTATTTTTCAGGCATGGGATTAACGGCTGCTCATCAATCGACGGTAGCGCGAGCGCCGTGGCGCGGGGCGCAGATCGGCGCAGGCCATATATACTGGGCACCTCTAAAAACCTCAATGGGAGGGGGGAAGGGATATGCTCACATATAACTTAAGTCGTTGATTTATAACCATTCACCCAATAGACAAATCCCATACTTGTAATCCTTCAAGATGCTTGATCGAACGCGTTCCCATGCTTGGCCTGGGCCGCCCTTCCTCTGGAGGGGAGGGGGGTGAAGGGGCGGCGAGGTTTTTGTAGAAAAGACGGTTATATTGGGGAAGAATGCCCCTTCCAGCAATCATTTCGTGGTGCCGTCGAGCGGATCGAGAGGGCAGCGAACGGCGTGCCGCAGGCGCTCCTAATTAGGGGTACTTCGAAAATCCTAAGGTGGGATGATGTGTTGGGGAGAAGGGGTGTTGTAAGCAATCTAATAAGCATTTGATTAATATAACATTTATACAATATTATGCTCTATTTTAGTACCTCGAAAAGCAGGCTATGCCAGTTTTTCGAGGCAGCCAACAGGGCGGTGCATAAGCCTCTGTAGCCGAACGCTGCGCCCTAATTCTGTCAGTTGCCGCCAACTCCTCGTGCGTCAGCGTTTTCCTGAGGGCGCTAGCGCAAGGCTTTCTGGCGGTAGCGGGTGCCGGTAATCAATGATCAGCGGGGCATGGTCAGAAAAGCGCTCCGCGGTGTAAATATGCGCCCGCAGCACCTGTTTTTGCAGCTCTGGGCTGATGATCTGATAGTCCAGCCGCCACCCAGTGTTATTCGCCCATGCTTGTCCGCGATTCGACCACCAGGTGTAGCGCTCGGCGGCGCTGTCAACCACGCGAAACCCATCGACGTAGCCGATGCTTTCAAATAACACGTCGAGCCACGCACGCTCTTCGGGCAAAAAACCTGAGTTCTTTTGATTCGCACGCCAGTTTTTCAGATCAATCGGCTTATGCGCGATGTTCAGATCCCCGCAGATAACGATCGAAGCGACCGTCGCTTTTAAGGTCTTGAGATGATCGCTAAAACGTTGCAGAAAGTTCATTTTGAACGTTTGGCGCACCGCGCCTGAAGTGCCTGAGGGTACGTACAGCGATACAATCGCAAGATCCGTGTAGCGCAGCTCAAGATAACGCGCTTCAATGTCGATGTCGTCCCACCCAAGACCGTGGATCTGCTGTGATGGTCGTTCTCTGGAGAGTATCGCAACGCCGCTGTATCCCGGGCGCTGTGCACTGTAGTAATGGCAATGGAAGCCAGCGGGATAATAGATTTTATCGTGCAGGTCGTCGGCGCGGGCTTTGATTTCCTGCAAACACACGACATCGGCCTGTTGGCGCTCAAGCCATTTAAAAAACCCTTTACGGGCGGCGGCGCGAATGCCGTTGGCGTTTAGTGTTACGATGCGCATCGCAAACCGGCTAGGCAAGCGTTAACCGTATGTGATTAACGACCAACACAACAGCGCTGCGGCGCGCAATGCCTAGGAGGTAGGGGGCGTTAACGGGCTGGAAGCGCAATGCAAAGCGGCTGCAAAAAAGCAGCGCCTTAGGATGCCGATCGGATTGGATCGCACGCCATCGCGCCAAGTGCTGGGGCAGGCAAGCTCATGGTTTGCTGCCGCCAAGGTTTTGGCGCTGTGCCTAGCAGATAAGGCCGGCGCTTGGTTGGGGTTGTGGTACGACGCTGACCGTGCGCCGCTTGGGTCGGCCTTTGCGCTGATATACAACCAGTCCGTCGGCGGTGGCGAACAGTGTGTAATCGCGCCCACAGCCGACGTTATCCGCTGCGTGGTAGCAGGTGCCCCGCTGGCGCACAATGATGTTGCCGGCACGGGCGAATTGCCCGCCGTAGAGTTTTATCCCCAATCGCTTGGACTTTGAATCGCGTCCGTTTTTGCTGCGGCCGCCTGCTTTTTTATGTGCCATTGGTTGCGATGCCCTAGTTAGCCGTGCTTATTTCGTTGATCGTAACTTCGGTATAATCCTGACGGTGGCCTTGGTGGCGCAAATAGCCCTTGCGTCGCTTAAACTTGAGCACCCGTATTTTACGATGTCGGCCATGCGATTGTACGGTGGCCGATACCTTGGCACCTGCCACGTACGGATGACCGATAGCCGCTTCACTGCCATTGTTGAGCATTAATATCTTGTCGAATTCAATGACATCACCGACCGCTGCTGCATTGAAGCGCTGTACTTTCAGCCGCTCCCCTAGCATGACACGGTATTGTTTGCCATTGGTCATTATGACTGCATACATTGTATTATCTCCACCACATGATGATTCCCCGAGCGATGCATCGGGAACGCATAGTTTAGCCGGATTGCCTCGCCGCGACAAGTAAAAGTCTGTCAATGCCAGCGCAGCGCCGCTGGCTGAGCGCTGTCTGGGATAGAACCTAGCGGCTGGCTTCCAGTGCGGCTTTAGCCGTTGTCTTTGGCGCGCTTGGCGCTACCTGCAAGTGGAGCGACTTTTCTTCTGGCACTGGCACTGACACCGGTGCATCCCCCGGCTGCTGCGTGTGAAACGGCAACGGTTGGGGCTTGGGTGCAATAACGATCTCCAGCCGCTAGGTGCGAAGCAGAGGTTTGATTTGGTGTACTGCGGTGTAACTGAGCAGCCGCTTTGGCTGGCGTGATGCGCCGCGGCGCAATGGATCCAATCAGGAACCTCGAAAACCCTGAAAAAGGGATGAGGGTTTGGGGGAATGGTTGCACCGAGTGATTTCGTAACCTATTGATTAATCTAACTTTTATCAAACATAACACCATTAGTATGGCAAAATTTATGAAATAAAGACTAAACCACCTTTACCCGTGATAGGTTAACCGCCTGCTTATTCTGTGCCACCCCGGTTAGGTCTTTAAAGTCGCTACTTTGCACCGGTCATCAAGTCTTTTAAATTCCCTGCCACGGGAGGAGTGGGGCCTACTCTGCATAATCCGGTTCCTTAGCGCACACCAAGCGCTTCATGCCGGCGTAATGCGCAGCGGCATCGGTGGTATCGTGGCGAGCGTTGCGCGTCATTGCGGCGGCTAGTTTCGCGGGAATGTGCTGCAACACGGCGGTTGCGCTTGCGCAGGCCAGCATCTGGTACATACAGGCGCGTTCAAACTGGTAGAGATCGATATACACTGCAGCGATGCTTTGACCAACAACCACTACGCCGTGGTTGCGCAGCAGCAGTACGCGTTTACGACCCAGTGCATCGGCCATCCGGTAGCCCTCTTCAGGGGCGTCCAGCAGCCCATCGTAAATCTCGAAATAGGCGACATCGTCGTAGAATTGGGCGGCTTGTTGCGAGCTTTGCGCATCGAACATAATGTCGGTGCGCAGTGACAGCGCAGTCGCATAAGGGGAATGCACATGAGCGATGCAGCGCGCATCCGGGCGGCGTTGGTGTAGCGGGTAATGAATGATCCACCCCGGGCGGATCGGCGCTGAAGCACCGCCAACCACCGTCCCTTGGTCATTGACCGACGTCAGATTGCTTGCGCAGACCTGGCTCCAGTGGGTATAGCCGGGCGAAATCAGCATCCTATGCTCCAACTGGTAGCTGATGTGGTTCCAAGTGCCTTCATTCAGACCGTGCATCACCGCCAAGCGGTGCGCGGCGGCAAGATCATTACGGGCCGTTGCTTCGTCGATAGCGATAGTGGAAGGCATAGAGGTTCCCCTGACAAAAACCGAACGAAAACAGAAAAGCGTGGCTGGGAATGCGGGGTTGTATCTCAGTTGCCGGATGCACCACGCCCAATACTCGCGCACAAGTTTTGGTCTTCAGCCTTTCTACGGGTTGACTATCGCGCACGGGTAAAGTTAAAGATTTTTTGATCTGATGATCATTGCGGCCTGCTCCTCAACCTCCCCCATTCCGGTGGTTTTTTCGCGCTGCTGCTCAGGTTATTGAACCTGAATGGTTATTTTCTGTGAAACAACCGGCTCATCATGAGGAATATGCACATAGTTTCCCAAGAGAAGTTGTAAAGTATGCGTGCCCGGTGAAAGCTCCAGATCGATCTCAGTCTGACCACCGCCAAAATGCCTGATCTTCTCTGTTGCAGGAAGAATTGTGGTTAAATCAATGGATTCTATTGCGCTATCGATCAATAGGTGGTGGTGACCGGTGTTTTTCTGATTCACGCCCGCAGGTGCCACCCCCATCCCAACTAGGCCAAAGCGCACGGTGAGCTTTTTCTGCACGGTCTGCCCAGCTTGCGGTGATATAAAATACACACGCGCATTGGCCGGCGATTTTGATATCAGCTCATTGGCAGATACAACGCCGCCTAAGATTAACATCGCTGTCAGCAAAACAACTTTTTTCATAACGTCCCCCTGTTAAAGCTTTAGCCGTCACATCGCTAAGAATCAGATTTCCATTGGGCGGCTGAATGGAAATCCGGCAGCCAAAATCAAAAAGCCCCTAGAATGCAAAGCGTGAAAGGCGCTTCCCTGCAATACTTTGTTCGGTTTTGTTTTTTACGGAGTGAATCTCAGAATAACTATTAGGGTGTTATATTGCGTGAAGGGTATATCAATCAATGGTGCACGAAATTTCTCATAGCAACCCTTCCCCCAAGCCCCTATCCCATTCTAGGGTTTTTCGAGGGACTCCCCTAGTTTATTTATCGGCTGGCTCTCTTATGATTCGATTTTCATCCGCTCACGATGACAGCAGCTTTTCTTGCCATCAGCCCCAGCGCACCTTGTGACTATGCCATCATGATGCGGTGCTGAACAGCCAGCACGTTGGCCTCAGAAATCGGTTGCCATGCCTCCTTGCTCTTTGCGCTTAGCAACAAAGGCTTGCAAGGCTTCGTGGTGGGCGCGATCGATGGGCGGGGGTTCAAAGGTATCAAGGATGGCTTGCCAGAGTTTATGGGCGCGTTCGGGTGTCTGTAGGCTACCGCGTTCCTGCCAGCTCTCGAAATTGCTCCAGTCACTGAGGAAGGGTTGGTAAAATGCCGTTTTGTAGCGCGCCTGAGTGTGACTCGCAGCGAAGAAGTGACCGCGCGAACCAACTTCTTGGATGGCCTCCAGGGCCGCCTCGGTATCGATTTCAGTGCGCTGCATGTATACGCTGATCTGTTGCAGGGTTTCGCAGTCGAGGATAAACTTTTCGTAGCCCGCGCATAAACCGCCCTCAAGCCAACCGGCGGCGTGGTAAACCACATTGGTGCGTGACGCAACGCAAGCCCACAGCGAGAACACACTCTCCCAAGTGGCCTGAGCATCGCTGCAATTGGCGGCGCAGGCATTCGAGGCGCGCAGCGGCAGGTTATAAAAGCGCGCCATCTGCCCTGACATCTGCGTCGCACGCATGTATTCCGGCGTACCAAACGCCGGTGCCCCGCTCTTCATATCGACATTTGAGGTGAACGAGCCGTAAACCACCGGCGTCCCTGGGCGCACTAGCTGCAACAGTACGATCGCCGCCAGCGCCTCGGCGTTTTGCTGCATTACTGCGCCGTCAATGGTCACCGGTGCCATCGCGCCGGACAGCGTGAACGGAGTGATGATCACCATTTGCCCGCGCCGTGCGGCGCGCATCGCGCCATCAAGCATCAGATAATCATGCTTCAATGGTGACGATGAGTTGATGTTGGTGAACATGTGAGGCGCAGCGCTGAAGTCTTCCTCGCTTAGCCCGGCGGCAAGGCGCACCATCTCCATCGCATCCTCGATCATGACGCTGCCCAGACTGTAGGCATGCACCACTTTGTCGCTCAAGGTCAGCTGATCGTAAAGACATTCCAGATGCCGTACTGAGGGGTGAATATCCACTGGTTCAACGGGGTAGCCGGCGTGCGCATGGATGCAGTTGAAGTATTGTACGAGCTTGATCAGATCACGAAAGCTGCGCTGATCCCCGACGCGGCGACCGCGCTCCAGATCGGCGCAATTGGGAGGACTTCCAACGCCACAAAAAACCATTGCGTTCCCGCCGATATGAAGCGTACGCGCCGTGTTGCGCGGGACGATATCAAACTCACTGGGCGCGTTTTTGATGTGCTGCATGACAAGCGTCGGGGACATACGCACACAGTCGGTATCCGTCGCAACCTCGCATCCCGCCTCGCGCAAGATGGCTTTCGCCTCGTCATTAATAAACTCGATGCCAATATCTTCGATAATGCGCAACGAACCCTCATGGATGGCATGCAGTTGATCGGACGACAGCGGCTCGGTGGGGGCATCGCTGTTGAATGGCTGGCGCCACGGCAGCTGGGTAATTACCTCGCGCGAATGACGCCGCAAATTAGCAACCCTGCCGCCCCTTTTGGGGTTCTTTTTCATCTGGAGAAGTGGAAAGCGATGAGGCTTTGTACTGCTTTTTAGGGCACCGCAGCCTATTCCAGCGAGTGCTGCTGAACGGCCAGCATCGGTACCAGCAAGACGTGCAGAAAATGCACTATGACGCCAAAAACCAGCCGCGCAGCAGGCGACTGCCCCAACCATTGCACGCGGGCAACCTGAAGTTGCCCGCGGCGCATCAGAATCCTAACTTTGCAGTCAACCCGAGGGCGGTGCGTAGAGCGCCGTCATCTTTGCGATGCGCGCTGTGCAGCGACCATTCCAGCGGGGTTGCCAAAAACCCTTGCGGCTGCAGGCGCAGGCCAAAACGCAGGGAATCGCCTTCACTGTGTCCAAAGTCAAACTCGGCATACGCCTTCAGCAGACCGGCCGCTGGCATCCACCAGCGATAGCCCAGCGCCAGCAGGTGCTGCGGCTGCAAGCCAAACCCGTCAGGCAGTGACGTAGCGTGGCGCAGCGCCGGTGTTGCGGATCCTGCGACGGCCTCGCTATCTCCAAGGGCACCGCGCAAGCCGGGTCGCCATGCCAACGACAACCCACGCCCCGTAGCATCCGGGCGCAGGTGGAACTTGACGCCCGTACCCCAACTGGCTACGTCACTGTCGTTACCCTGATCGACTATCTGCCAGCGGCCCTCGGCGCTTACACCTAAGGGCCATTTCAGATGGTAATAGTTGATGCCAAACTTAATATCAACAGCTGATCCGTTATCGACGCCATCATCACCGCGGTCAATGCGCCCGCCGAGTTCGGCATAGGTCGAAAGGTATTGTTTTACGAATACCTCCCGCTTGCGCTTGGCGGTCAGCGCGACGTGCAGGCGGTGCGCTTGCACCGAGACGGGGCTGATCTGATCGCTCAGCGAATCCGCTGAAAGCTTGACCACCGTTGCGCTCATTTCCATGCCCAAATCGACTTGAGGCAACGACAGCAACTGGCTTTTTGCGCACACAGTCGCCATCTCCATCCTAGTATCGACAGTGAACGCATTACCTGAGTTTTCGCGGTACTTAGTCTCACCTTGACCAATACCTACTAGGAAACAGAGTTTAACACCGCCAAAGCCCAAGGTGGAGTAATGCAAGATACTGTTGAGCGTCACATCGATATTGCTTTTCGCCGCCCCTTCCAGGCGTTCCGTCTCCGCTCGGTTGGATGCGAACGCCAACCCATGCCTCCAGTTGCGGGACTTGTAGTCGGCACCGACATAATGCGATTGCACCTCGCTGTCGTAGTCCACCGCGCCCACTTCGCGCTTGGCATAGGCACTGCGCCCCTGCCCCCAGAACAGCAAACGATTACTACTGGCATAACGTTCACCGTGGTGTTCATCGGCAGGGGGTACATTCAGCGTCGACGTGGTATCGTGCGCTGGTACCGATACACTGGTGATAATATCAACGGCATCAAAGGCATATAGCGGACCGAGGGTGCCAAATAGCGTCTGCACCGCTTGAGAGCGTTGCGTGATCTGTGCCTTGGCATCTTTGGGATACAACGCAAAACAGCCGAGCAACAGGAGTACGCCAACAAGGAAAGTGCACCTAGAAAGGGGAGCGCGCACAGTGGTGCTTGATCTTGGAATAAAGGTAAGCAGGGTATTTACGATCATGGCTCCAATCCTTTGAATAGTCTTGGGAGAGCAGAAAAATAAAGGGCAGCGCGGCACCATACACGTGGCGCGGCAGACCCGCTTGAGTTCGCTCCTCTTAGAGGACTCGAGAAAATCCATCGGAAACCTCGAAAACCCTCAACGGGATGGAGGTCGGGGAAAGGGGGTCTACACATCTGTAACGTAAGTCATGGATTTATAACCCTTCTCCCAACAGACAAGCCCCATCGTAAACCAAGCGCAGGGCGATGGCAGCGGCACTCAACGCAGATTATAATCGCTTGATTGATAACTCCCTCCCCTTCATAACCGAAGGCGCTGTTATTGAGCACAACTACCAGCCATAGTGCCACCCGATATTCAGGGTGCGCTGGCGATCAGCGGTGAACTCAATATCCATCCCCATCACCGCTGCTTTCAGCCCCATCTTCAGTGCCTCCACCTCATCTTGCTGCATCCCCATCTCAACGAACGGATGCAGGAATGCGGCGCGGTATTGCATGCTATAGCTGATGGCGAGTTTGGTGCGATCGGGCATCAGGCGGCGGCTTGTCTTGGCGGTGCTGGCAAGAGATGGCGATGCGCCGTGCTGCCATAAGGTATCGATCTTAGTCGCCGTTTGTCCCCACCCAGGTGCTAGGATCAGCGAGAAGCCACGACCGCGGCTGAGGAAAGCTTTGGGGCGTACGCGCAAGGTCACATCCAATCCCCATTCGCTGTTATCTTTGGTATGCAGCAGCAATACCCGGCCTTGCGAGTTCAGCGCGATGCCACTCTTTTCGTCGTTATAGCCAAAGCCAAGACCGACATCGATACCATACCCATCGGCCGCTTCCCCACCGTCCATGCGCCCACCCAACTCCAGCTCGCCGGAGTAGGTGATATTTTCGGTGTGCTCCCAGCGGCGGCTGTCTTGCAGTGCAAAACGTAGGCGATGGGAACTGGCGGTGGTCGCCTGCGCCGCCTCGACGGCGTCGGTGTCGGCGCTGACCACAAACGCATCGGCTTTGAGTGACATTTCCGAGGAGCCGATCACGCTGTCTTTTACCAGTATGACTTGCTTTGCGCCGCCGCCAAAGACGAACATTGAAATGTCGGTTTCGTAGCTTCTATACAACGGATCGACAGTGGTTACATCCACCGTGCCGATCCCTGAGCCAAACATCCCCCATAACTCAAAACCGGTACCTGAACCCCATTGCAGATACGGGAAGACAGTGTTGATCGAGGTATCAACATCGGCTCTTAGGTCGGCGGCAGTGCTGCTCTTGAACGTACCGCCGCTGGTGCTGTGAGCGATAGCAGCGCCAAGCAGCAGACGATCGCCGGTTGAGAACATGTCACGTAGTTCGTAATCGAGACCGAAATAGGCGGACAGCACGTTGCCTTTGACCTCGTTGTTGTGCTGCGTACGCTGATAACCGCTGAGATGCCCTTTGCCCCAGAACGACCAGCCGCCTTTGCCGCCGTAGCCAACGTCGGTGCCGGCTGTCACGTCCTCTTCAGTGTCGGCACCAAGGCGCATCAGGAACGAAGAACTCGCCACTAGATTAGCGCGGAATTTCTTCCATTTTGCGTCAAGGTCAGCGGCAAAACCGAACCCTAACTGATCCTGAAGCCAATCGGCATCAAGCTTACGTTCGGTGCCATCCCAAGCACCCACGTGCCGCCAGCTCTGCAACTGACTCCAGTGACCAAGACGGCGCATTTGGTGCCACTCGGAACGCATCGTATTACCCGAAATAATCAGATGCGGCGCGGCGCTGAAGCGACCGCCAATGACCTCAATGGTGTCGTTAGCGATGGTGAGGGCCACCTTAGCGACGGTCATATCGGTTACTTGGGTGCGAGAGGCCATGGTGGTCGGCGCGATAAGGATATGGATAACGGCGCTCGCGGTGTTATTCGCCAAATCACGCGCGGTAATCGTGATGATGAATACGGCGTTCGGCGTTTCACCGTTACCGATATAATGCAGCACTTGGTTACCATCACTGAACTCAAAGCGCGTATCAAACGCCTGCTCAGCACTGCCTGTATTGACTGAATAGATGAGCGGATCGCGATTGGCATCGGTCGCCAGTACGTTGCCAATGATAAATGAGTTGGGCGTACCACTGGCGTCAGCGGCCACATTGAAGGTATATGGTGCCCCAACAAACACCGGCGCACTATTGTTTACGATTTTGATCAACACGGCTGCCGTGGCACTCAATTCAGCAGCGGTGACCGAAACGATGAGTTGCGCATCTTCGGTTTCGCCGCGCGCGCTGTTGTAACTCAGCGCGCCGTCAGAGGGGCCGATGCGGAACAGGTCGTTATCGATGCTGTAGGTGATTGGATTGCCATCGCTGTCGCGCGCCGTCACCGCGGCAAAAGCAATGGGACTCCCCTGAGTGTCCGTCATCTCCCCAAACGGTACGCCGAGGGAAAGGCTGAAGGTGTACATCGGCGCTATCCAAGGCAGCCCATACGGGAGATTGAGTGATTCTGGCGGCACAAAACGAAGGCCTACAAAATCGACCATAACCGTGGTGCTGGCGGCGTTATCCGCTGCATCGGAGGCGCGTACAATCAGTGTTGCCGCGGTATCGTGCAACTCGCCACTGCCTTCATAGCGCAAGACGCCGCTTACAGGATCGATACTGAAGCCATTAAGCGGCGTGGAATCGCTGTCGATACGGTAGCTTGGTGATTCGAAATTACCATCGATGGCGGTGACGGTGCCGACCACGAGCGTTTGTTGCTGACCGCTTACCCCGGCGTTCATGCTGAAGCGGTACGGTACACCGACAAACGCCGGCGCAATACTATTTTCCGCAACAACCATCACCACTACGCTGTCGCTGCGATCGCCGTTGGCGTTGGTGGCGTTTACCGTGAGCACCGTGTTTTGCGTTTCGCCGCTGCCCATGTAGCGCAACTCAACCGCGTTTGTGGCAGCGTTTAACAAGCTGAATTTACTGCTGTCGTTACTTACTTGTAACGAATAAATCAGCGTTTCACCTTCGCTGTCGTTGGCGCGGATAGTACCAAGCACGGTGCCGGCATCGTCCGCGGCGGCATGACCGTGCACAAGCGAAAAGACATAGCTCGGCATATCAAACACTATCCCAGCGATGATCACAGTCACCTCCGCCGCGACAGTGTTGCCGCCTCCATCAACAGCCAACACATACACACTCGGTAGCGTGGTATTCGGTGTCTCACCGCTGCCGATGTAGTGCAGCACGCCATAGCTGGCAAACCCTTGACCATAGACTGTGTTGATACTGAAATCGGCTGTGTTTGAGCGTGTATCAAGGACGAACGTTACAGTCTCAATATTCGCGTCGGAGGCGCTGACGGAGCCGAGCATGAGCGGCTGATTGACACCGCTTTGTCGGGCATTTAGGGTGAACTCGTACGGTGCATCGATAAACTGTGGCAGTCTGTCGTTTTGCACCGCAACCAGCACCATTGCGTCTGCCATGCGCCCTGCTATGAAGACGTTCGTCGCATCCGTGCGGTCTTGCGTTAGCGCTTGTACCGCCAGTGTCTGAGAGAGCATCTCGCCGGTGCCGAGGTAGTTGATCCGCACCCCGAAAGCGTCACTGTCACCGAACGCAAACAAGCCACCGGCGCTATTGCTCAGGATGTAAGCAATGGTGCCGCCTTCGCTGTCCTGCGCCCGTACAGTGCCCACCAGCAGCCCGTTGGCACCACCGTTGGCGCCGCGTGAAAGGGAGAACGTGTAGCCGGTCACAGAAGAGAAGTTGGTTGTATCGATAAACGTCAAGTTGTTGATGTTGATCACAACCGCCGCAGTGACGCTCAAGGCGCTGGCACTCACATCCGTCGCCCTTACCACTAAGGCAATGGTTTCATTGATGGATCCGGCGCTGTCGGTATAGCGCAGCGCCCCGCTTTGCGCATTGAGGGAAAAGCGCGAGAAATGATTCCCGATGCTGTCGAGGCTATAGTTGATCGTCTCCTGATTGCGATCGGAGGCGGTAACGGAGCCGATGATGACGTTGCTGTCATTGGCGTTCAGGACAAAATAGAAAATTGCGGCGTCAAACTCTGGCGCGAACATACTTTGCAGCCCCAGTTCCACGATCGCCTCATGGCTTCGCGTTTCACCCGCCGCATCAGCCGTCATCACACGAATAGCAAAGCTACTCGCCGCCAGTTCACCACTGCCGCTATAGTGCAACACGCCGTTGGCGATGCTGGTGCCATCGCTTAAGTTGTTGGTGGTAATGCTGAAGCGATCGCTATCTTGCTCTGCGGTGAACGCGAGCGCACGGTTGTCGCTGTCAATCGCATACACGGTACCGAACGCCATCACCTCGTCCGCGGGCAAACCACGTTCAATGGTGAACGTGTACGCGGGGGCATCAAACACCAGCGCTGCGGCATCAACGAACTCCAGACCAACCACCGTTATGTGCAGCATCGTTTGGTCTTCGTTATCGCCTGCATCCCTAGCGCTGATGCTCAACGCATAGGTTGCGCCTTTGCGCTCGCCAGGCCCCCGATAAAACAAAATGCCGGACGCTTCACCAACATCGAAGAGAGAGAAGCGATCATCGCTGACGGCGGTGATCGCATAGGACGGATCCTCGTTGTTGCCATCAGTGGCAATCACAGTGCCGATCTCGATCCCCGCTGCTATCATGCGGTTCGCTTCGAGATTGAAGGTGTAGCTGCGCACGTTCGCGCCGTTGCCGATAAACTGCGGCGTATAATCATTGACGACGGTTACGCTGATCGCAGCGCTGTTGCTTCTGCCACCAATGGTTACGCTAACCCGCAGAGAAAGGTTGCTGGTTTCGCCGCTGCCACTATAGCTGAACACGCCTCCTTGGGTAATCGTGAAACGGTCGGCACCGGCACCGCTTAGGGTATAAGCAGCAGCGGCTGTTGGGTCGGCGGGACTGGTCGCAGTGACGAGGATCGTTGTGCTCGATCCAATACCACGGCTGAGGGTGTAGTCGTAACTTTCGCGATCGAAGTCTGGAACGTTGATCGCCAATACGCCGCTTGCGAAGGTGGCGGCAAAACCTTGGTAGATGCTCTCATCGATGGTCGCGCTGCGGAGGCTTATCCCACTATAGCCATCCGCGATATCGATGCTGCTGCTGACGGAGTTGCCGCCTGCCACGCTGACTGTTCCTTGGAGGATTGTACCCCCTCCGCTCGCCTCCCAGCCAACCATAAGCGCAGGCCCGGGGCGCGCGTTATCGACGACAAAGCGCTGCGTATCACCCATATTTTGCAACTGCCGCAGGGACAGCATTGCGCTGAACGGCGCGCCGCTGTTGTTACTGAGGTTCAATTCTGTGGTGACATTTAGGCCAGCAAACACGCCAAGCGGCAGGGTGCTCAATTGGTTTTCCTGTAGCAGCAGAGTGTTCAACGTCCCTTGAGCAACGCCTTCAAACACCGTTTGCGGTAGCGCCGTTAAGCGGTTACCAGAAAGCTCAAGGCGCGTAAGCATGGTAAGGCCGGCAAACGCCCGATCGCCTAAGCGGGCGAGTTGGGCGCTGTTAATCCGCAGTTCGGTCAGGTTGCTCAAGTCAGCAAACAGGCCTTCCCCAAGGGATTGCAGTGCGCTGTTCGACAGACTCAACTGCGTAAGCTCTGTAAGGCCAGCAAAGTCGAAGGACTGCAACGCGGTGAACGTGTTATCGCCACTTAGCGAAAGGTTGCTGCTGAGGGATTCCAGTTGCGCAGCAGTGACCGTGCCACAACTGCCGCCGCCGATGGAGGTGACCAGCAGGTTGCGCACCGCTTGCGTACGATCGCAGATGCCGATGTTGACAGTCACGGTGATCATAACCCCCAAAGCGGCGTCGCTGGCGCGCACTGCCACCGCGTAGCTTGCATTGGACGTCACATCTTCAGGAGCGTTGCCGATAAAGCTCAGGAAACCTTGATTGTTGATAGAGAACACATTGCTGACGGGTGCGCCGGTTGCGGACGTAGCGCCCATGATGACATAGTCAAGTACGTCGTTATCGGGATCACTAATCGCAATGCGACCGAGCGAGCGCTGAGCGCCGCTGCTCGCAGGTATCGGCAAAGTGAACACGACGCTTGCGTTAGCATCAACCTGGGGCGGGCTATTGACGAAGACAACCACCGCAACCGTCGCATCAGGGGCACCGAGAGCGTTGACGACAAGGTCAAAGCGGGTCCCTGGCGTCTCGCCGCCAGCGCCTTGGTAACTGATGACACCGTCATTGCTCAACGCAAAGCGACCTCCTGTATTGCCAAGGATGTACGTGGGGGCGGTGCCGTCTGGGTTGAGTGCTGTGACGGTGCCGATAGTGGCACCGATTGTGCTATTTGCATACAGCCGAGCGAAAGTATAGCCATCAGGCTCGTCAAAGCGTGGTTGACCGCTTTGCAACGGCAGCAACGATACGGATGGGGTGAAGCCAATATAGCGCGGATCGTCAATGATCGCGTTGCTGAAGCGGATCTCCTGGTACTTGGCGATCTCAAGCTCAACGGTGTCGCTTGCGGTGGCACCGGCGGCAATCGTGACGCTACCTGTCAGGGCCTCTGTACTGCCGCTGCCGCCGTTTGCCTGCCACGCGATGGTGACGATTGGCCCGGGCAGGCGGCTGTGTACCTGATAGCGCTCGTAGTCGCTGCTGTTGCTAAGCTGTTGCGGCCGCAGATCGACCACTAATACATCACCTAGACTGGGGTTAGCGCTGACATTGAGCGTCCCGCCAACAGTGATGCTGAGTCCGCTCAGCGCCATCTCTGGCAGCGTCAACAGATCGTTAGCGCTGAGGTCAAGGTACGCCAGCGTATAGTTTGCATGATCAGCAATGCGCACTGTTGGCGGCAATTCGATAATGCGATTGGTTGCCAAATTAAGGCGATCGAGGGTTGTCAGTGCTTCTACAGCAGAGGGCCAGGTGCTCAACGCATTGCCACTTGCGTCAAGTGTTGTAAGACCTGCAAGACGATTGAACAATGGCGCGTCAAGGGTCTCCAGTACATTGCCCGACAAATCCAGCACCTCAAGGCTTGTCAGATCATAAAACAGCTCTTGCGGCAGATTGCGCAGTTGCCTCCCAGAATCAATCAGTCTCAGTTCGCGAAGGTTAGCAAGGGCGGCGAAATCAAAGGACTGTAAGGCAGCGAGCGGCGCGTCAACTGCCACCTCCACGGCAAGCGTACCGCTATAGGCCTCAAGCTGCTCGCGCGTGATGCGGGTACAGTCGCCCAGAGCGGTGACATTCGCAAGGATTGCCGTTTGCACCGCGGGCGAGCGATCGCAGATCCCAACGGTGACGCTGATCGTCGCATACAGTTGAATGCGGTTGCTGAACACCTCCAGTGGCAGCACGTACGCGGCGCTTAAGCTTAGGTCTTCAAGGTCGCTGCTGATGAAGCTCAACAGGCCCATGCCGTCAACCATAGCGAGGCTGAATTTGTCGCCCGGATTGGAGAGTAAGCTATAGCTGAGGATCGGGTCGCCGTCGGCGTCTTTGGCGACAATGGTGCCGACCGGCACCGCGCTTCCCAAGGCGCGCGCTCCAATGTAAAAGGTATCACTGCTGGTTAGTTGCGGCACAGTATTCGGTATTAAGGTTACGCTTACCGTCGCGTTGCGCTGCCCATTATTCGTGGCTTGCACGATCAGCACTTGGGTGGCGATCGTCTCACCGCCGCCGGCGGTATAGGACAGCGCGCCGCTGGCTTCATTGATGGAATAGCGCGCCGCAGTAGCACCGCTAATGATGCTGTGGCTAACGCTGTTGCCGGCATCGAGATCGAAGGCCCGCACTGTGCCGAGCAACTGGGCATCGATATCAAAGCTAAACTGATAAGCGTTTTGCTCAAACGCCGGCGCTCCAACCGGCACCGGGATGCTGTCCACTTGCGCCGCAAACCCTTGGAAAGCGCTGCCGATCTCAACGTCGCTGAGCGCCACGAACTCAACCGTTGTCGCCACGGTGAACGCGGTGCTCGAAGCGCCGGCGGAAAGCGCAATGGTGTTCGTTGCCACGGCACCGCTGGTGATCGTCTGATAGGTTAGGTCGAGCGGCGGCCCGGCAATCGAGGTGCTAACCTCAAGCTGCCAATCGCCGCCAACTGGTGCCAGTTGGCGGATGCTGGCTGTCAGCGCAACGTTGCTTCCAGGCTGTGGGTTGTCGCTCACATTCAGCAGGTTATTGATATTCAGGCCAGCAAAAACACCCTGCGGAAAATGCCCGATCTTGTTGCCGCTGAGCTCAAGGGTATTCAACGCTCCATCCACCTGCACCCCGCTCTGCGTAACCCCATCGCGTCCAAGATGGGCGAACGAGCCGCTCATCGGCAATGCCGTCAGGGCATTGTCGTTTAAGTAGAGGGCTTTAAGGTTGAGCGCCGTGCGATCGCTGAAGGCCTGTTCAAGCGGTGCCGGCAAGGTAGTGAAACGGTTACCATTGAGGCGTAGGGTATCGATGATCGGAACCCCGTTCAGCAGGCCTGCCGGCAAAGCGCTCAAGGCCAGATTAGCAAGGTCTAGTTCGCGTAGATTATTCAGATCGCTAAATATCTGCTCGGGCAGCGTAGACAGAGGATTATCGCGCAGGATCAGGCGGAGTAACTCGCCTAAGTTGCCAAATAGCTCTTCTGGCAGGCTTGTGATCGCGTTACCGGAGAGATCGATTTGCTGCACATTCTCAAGCGCGGCGAAATCAAACGGCTGCAGCACGCTAATCCCCCGCTGCGACACATCAAGAACGTTGATAAACCCCAAGGTGTTGAGCGTTGCGCGGGCACAACCCAACCCCGTCTGGTCGCTGGCTTGCAGTTCATTCAGCACCTCCAGCACCTCCGGCGTACGATTGCAAATACCGATGTTGAGTACCGCTTGGGCGCTTGCGCTCTGCCCCCCTGCGGTTCGTGCCGTAACGCCTACTGTATAAGCCGCGGTGAGACCGAGGTCTTCATCGACGGCGGTGCTGAAGTACAGCTCCCCACTGCTGGCATTGATGGAAAACTTAGCACTCGGGTCAGTGTTGATGGCATAGCTGGTTACTGGATCATCGCCGTTGTCATCGGCGGCGATGACGGTACCGATAACCACCGCCGCGTTTTTGATCGTGCTGGTAACATGAAATGGCCCCAGCGCGGTGAACGCAAGCGGTACATTAACGTTGATGTTGACGCTGACGCTGGCGCCTTGGTTGCTGTTGCTGGTGGCCTCGACCATCAGTACTTGGCTTGCGATTGTCTCATTCCCATCGCCGCTATAACGCAGTTCGCCGGTGTTGTTGTCGATCGTGTAGCGTGTGCTATGCGCACCATCGAAGATGGCGTAGCGCACGCTATCAAAGGCGCTTACCGTGCCAACGATGGTCTGGCCGGCCGATGCATCCAAGTTAAAGTAATAGCCGAGAGGCGCACCAAAGAGTGGCGCGTCAAACGTCAACGGCGGTGCCAACTGGGGCTCAAAGCCAACATAATTTGAACCGAACGTAGCGCCCGTCAAGCTCAGTGAGCTAACAGAGTTAGTTTGCGGCGTGAACACCGTGCTGGTACGGCTGCCTCCGTCAATGGCGGCGCTGCCGGTGATGGGGGTAGCATTGTTCACCCTCCAAGAGACGCTGGCCGAAGGCCCGGCGATATCGCTTGCGATGTAAAATGAGGAGGGGCGCGCGCCATCAGAGGGTATCACTGGTGCCACCGCTAAGCGCACCGCAAGCCTATCACCCGCCGAAGGGTTGTCGCTCACATCCAAGCGCCCGCTGCTGGTGAGCTGCACTTCCTCAAATGCACGCGGCGGCAGTTGCGTCAAAGCGTTGTCGCTCAAGTCCAGTGTCGCAAATCCTTGCACCGCCGCCAGTTGGGCAAACGAAAATGGGGCGGGCGGCAGCGCGGTCAGCGCATTGCCGCTTAGATCAAGTGCACTGAGGCCACGCAGGCTGAGCAGTGACCGCGGTATCGAAACCAATGCCCCGGTGTTGATTGTGAGATGCTGCAAGCCATCGAGGTTGGCAAAAACTTCAGCCTCAAGGTCTGAAAGCCCGGTAACTGCAATAGCCAGGGTCACCATATTGCTCAGAGCGGCGAATGAACCGTTTGGCAGCAGGGTAACGCTTCCAGGAGTCTCTGCGATAGTTAAGGAAGTCACGCCGCTAAGGGCCGTCGCAGTGATCGCGCTGCACGACGAAGAGCCGCTGGTGAGCTGCGCGATGATCGCCTCTCGCACCAGCGCGATGCGATCGCAGATCCCGATATTGACCGTCAACGTGGCGTTCCGCTGATAGACACCGTCGCTTACGCTGATGTTAATCGCATAGCTTGCGTTCAGCGCAACATCCTCAAAAGCCGCGCTGTCAAAGCCCAGCACCCCCGCGTTGTCAATGCTGAACTTGCCGCCAACACTGACCGCAGCGTTGGCCGCTGTGACGCTGCCAATGCTAAACGATAGCGCCGAACCATTGGCATCGCTGGCAATCACCACCGCATTGCCAGCGCCGTCTTGGATGAGGGTGCGTTCGCTGGCATCATCGCGCTGCGGTAGATAAAACGGGCCAACCGCGAACTGTGGCGGCGTGTTGACGTTGATGGTAACGCCAACGGTAGATGCCAAGAGGCTGCTGTTTTCTTTGGCTTCGATCGTCAGCATCTGGCTTACGGCTGTCTCATTGCCATCGCCACGGTAGCGCAACACGCCGCTGCTGCTATCGATCGTATAGCGCTGACTGTGTACACCATCGCGGATGGCATAGCTGAACGCATCGCTCTCAAAGTCAGTCGCGACCACCGTGCCGACCAACATGCCGGCGGTCGCCTGCGCAAGGTCAAACATATAACCAAACGGCTGATCGAACTGTGGCGCGCCAACCGTCAATAGGGGCGACAACAAAGCCAGCGCAAAGCCCTTGTATGTTGACCCATCACCAACAATGCTGGCGCTGCTGATCCTCACCGTTTCGAAGGTACCACCTGGGGTGAACGGAGAACTGGCGGTTGCGCCACCGCCAATGGTGATGCTGTCGGCGGCAACGTTGCCACCGGGAGCCGACCAAGTGACGTTGATCGCCGGTCCGGCGATATCGCTGACGATACGGAAGTTTGTCGTGCTGACGCGCGAAAGGGTAAGCCCAACTGGGAAAGGGGCCCCCGGGTTGATGCTCACATCCAAAGTCTCGCCACTAATCGTCACCCCTTCAAACACGCCCGGCGGCAATTGCGTCAAATTGTTGTTGCTCAAACCTAGGTGGACAAACACACCGTTAGAACTGAGCTTGGCGAACGAGAACGCCTCGGTCATGCCAGTATCTTGGTTGTAGAACATCTCTGGCAGCTCGGAGAGACGTCGACCAATGATAAGTTCCTCAAGACCGCGCGCATTCAGCACTGCCTGCGGCAGGGTCGTAAAAGCGCTGCCGAAGCTTCGCCCAATACGGAGCTGTTTAAGGCTGCTAAGACCGACAAACGTTTGATCAGCGATGCTTTCAAGATTCTCTAACTCGATATTCAAGAATACAATTTTATCGAGACCGGCAAAGGTGAAGTGCGGCAGATCACGCGTATTGCTACCTTGGGCAGTTAGTCCGCCCGCGCCAGCTTGGTCTTGTCCGCCACTACCCTTCAAAGTACCGTTTACGCTGGCAAGGTGAGCAACGCTGATCGCGCCGCATGAATCAGGGATGACGACATTATCGCTACCGGCGTTAGCGAGGATCCTATCGCGCACTGGTGCTGGGCGATCGCAGATGCCGATGTTGAGTACCACTTCGGTGCTGGCGGTTTGTCCCGCCGCTGACAGCGCCGCAACACGCACTGTATAGGCCGCGATGAGACTGACGTCTTCAGCGACGGCAGTTCTGAAGTACAGCTCCCCGCTGCTTGCATTGATGGAAAACTTAGCACTCGGATCGGTGCTGATCGTATAGCTTGTTGGCGGATCATCGCCGTTGTCGTCAGTCGCTTTTACGGTACCGATAACCACCGCCGTGTTTTTGGCCTCGCTTTCAAGATAGAACGGACCAAACTCAGCGAACCTAAATGGCACATCGACATGGATGGTGACATTGACAGTGGCTGCATCCGCTGCAGCGGTGGTTTTGGCGGCTCTAATGACCAGCACCTGGCTTACGATGGTCTCATTGCCAGCGCCGTTATAACGCAACACGCCGCTCCCGCTGTTGATGGTGTAGCTATCGCTTTGTGCCCCACCGACAATGGCATAATTGAGGGCCGCGTTGCTGTTCGCCATGACGTTGCCAACTACTACTGCCTGTCCTGCCACTGCATTGAGGAGGCTGAAGGTATAGCCCCCGGGTTGGCTAAAGAGCGGCAGACCAACACGCAGCTCCCCTGCCAACTGTGGATCAAAGCCCGTATAGGTGACGGGATCAATGGCGGTGCCCGTGAGGCTTATACTGCTGATATCAGGTAGCGTCGGGGTGAACACGACGCTGGCGTCGCTGCCGCCGGCAATGGTTGCCTCGCCAGTTTCTCTGCTCCCGCTGGTGTTAGAAACCGACCAAGAGACGGTGATCGCCGGTCCGGGCAAGGCGCTTCGCACACGAAACCGAGGCAAAGAAGAAGAGCTCACGTACGGCAATTCCTCTACCTCCAAAGCAACCTCGAAAGCATCGCCAGAGTTGGGGTTGTCGCTCACATCCAAAGTCCCGCCACTACTAATCCTCACCCCCTCAAACACGCGCGGCGGCAATTGCGTCAAATTGTTGTTAGCCAAATACAAGGAGCTAAACTCACCGTCCGAACCACCGAGCTTGGCGAACGAGAACGCCTCGGTCATGCCAGTATCTTGGTTGTAGAACATCTCTGGCAGCTCGGCGAGCTGGTGACGAAAGGTAAAATCATCAAGATCGCGCGCATTTAGCACTGCCTGCGGTAGGGTCGTAAAAGCGCTGCCGAAGCTTCGCCCAATACGGAGCTGTTTAAGGCTGCTAAGACCGACAAACGTTTGATCAGCGATGCTTTCAAGATTCTTTAACTCGATATTCAAGAATACAATTTTATCGAGACCGGCAAAGGTGAAGTGCGGCAGATGCAACGTACCAGGGCCTATGGCAGTTAGTCCGCCCGCGCCAACTTGGTCTCTGCCGCCACTCTTCAAATTACCGTCTACGCTGGCAAGGTGAGCAACGCTGATCGCGCCGCATGAATCAGGGATGACGACCTTAACGTTATCGACATTATCGCTACCGGCGTTATCGAGGATCCTATCGCGCACTGGTGCTGGGCGATCGCAGATGCCGATGTTGACCGTTATCGGGCTGAAGGAGGTTTGGTTGGGGGCTGTGCGGGTCGTCTGGATGATCAGCGTATAGGCTGGCGTCAGCGTGACATCCTCTAAAGCGTCGCTGTTGAAGTACAGCTTTGCATCGCCAGAGATGTCGGATAGTGAGAATTTGCCGCTGCTGTCGGTTGCGAGGCTATAGCTATAGCCGGTCATCGTGTCGCTGTCGGGGTCGCTGGCGACCACCGTACCGATCAGCACTGACACCGCCAACGCCCGAGAGGGCACAGTAAAGACGTTATTGGAGATGTAGGGTGCCCGATCATGTCGGATGCTGACACTGACTTCGCTGTCCTGAGCGCCATCGCTTGCCTGAACCACCAGCACATGATGCGCGGTCTCGCTGTGCTGACCCGAATAGCTTAGTTGCCCGCTGCTGTTAATCGAATAACTGTCGCGGTAGGTGCCATCGGTGATGGCGTAACTCACCGTGCTCTCATCCAAAGCGGTCACCTGACCGACGATATCTGCATCTAAGGCAAGCGTAAATATGTAGCCCTGTGGTTGTTCGAACTGCGGTGCGCCGGCTACTGTTGCGTCAAGCAGTTGGAAAACAAAGCCCGGGTAGTTACTGGCGGCGGGGTCGAATGCCGGGTTATGCACCATCGCTGACGAAATCGGATTAGTAAAAACGCTATTCACATCCTGCGACGGGTTCACTTCCTCCGAGACCTCGGCACCTGCAGGCAGCGATAACAATTGATTGGGCGGGCTCTGGAATCCGCTGCCGTTCGCATCCATAGCGGTCCAACCCACCCTAAGCGCCGGGCCAGGGAACGCGCTGCGGACGCGGAAACTGTCCGCGGATAGCAGCTCGACCCACAACGGGATGAAAATTGGGCTGCTATTGCCACTCACATCGATATGGGTCAAGGCGGACAGCCCGGCAAACACGCGCGCCGGCAGGGTGTCTAGCCCGTTATCCGACAGATCGATGGCGCTGAGATTGACAAGGCCGCCAAAATCGAACGCACGCAGCGCGGTGAGGGTGCTATCACCGGTCATCGCCAATGTACCGCTGATGGTGCCCAACGAGGCAAGATTGATGGCGTCGCAAGCGGTGATCGAAGCGGCGTTTTGCAACGCATTTTGCACCCACGGGGTGCGATCGCAGATGCCGACGCTAACCACAATGTTGGCTTCTGAAAACAAACTTGCCGTTGACGCGAGTACCCTGACTGTGTAGCGCTCGGTCAGAGACACATCTTCAAAAGCATTACTGGTAAAGGCCAATACGCCGCTGTCGGCACCAATACTAAATTGGTTGCCGGGATTGTTGTCTAGGGAGTACTCGATAATGTCAATGCTGTGCTGCGCCTTTACGGTACCGAGCACCACCGTCGACCCCAAGGTGCGCGTCGGTATGCTAAACGGACCGGTGTCGGTGAAAGACGGTGCGGGATTCTGGAGATACACCGTAACGCCGATGGTATTAGCAAGCTCGTTGGCGTCACGCGCTTCAACGACGATCAAGTGAACGCGCTGCGATTTGACTTGAGATGGGTTAATGAGCGCCAAGTCCCCACCGAGTTGGCCTATCCTGTAGGCCGCCCCGTGCTCACCACCAACGATGGTATAGCGGATCGGGGTGTTTGGATCAGAGGCGGTGATAGTGCCAACGACGACTATCTCGGTCGGTATACTCTCAAGGGTGAAGGCATAGCCGAACGGCTGATCGAACTGCGGCGCGCCAAGCGTCAATAGGGGCGGCAACTGCGGCGCAAAGCCTTGATAGATTGCGGTGTCGATGTCGGTACCCGTGAGACGCACCGTGCTGATATCACTTAGCGTTGGGGCAAACACATTGCTGGCGACGCTGCCGCCGGCGATGCTCACCGTGCCGGTTTCGATGCTCCCGTTGGTGCTCGTCACCGACCAAGTGACGTTGATCGCCGGCCCTGCTAGGGCACTTCGTGCGCGAAACTCCAGTACACCGGAAAACGATAGCTGCTCCAACGCCAAAGCGACCTCGAAAACATCGCCGGGGTTGGGGTTGTTGCTCACATCCAAATTCCCGCCATTAATCGTCACCCCCTCAAACACACCCGGCGGTAATTGGCGCAAATCATTGTTGCTCAAAACCAAGGAGTTAAACGCACCGTTCAAACCACCGAGCGTGGCGAACGAGAACGCCTCTGGTAAGGCGGTCAGTGCATTGCTGTCTAGATTAAGAAAATTGAGGTTACGCAGGTTGAGCAGCGCCGGCGGTATCGTCGTCAATGCCCCGGCGTTGATTGTGAGATGCCGCAAGTCATCGAGGTCGGCAAAAACTTCATCGCCAAGGCTTGAAAGCCCGTTAACTACAATAGCCAAAGTACCCATACTGCTCAGACCGGCGAATGAACCGTTCGGCAGTTGCGTAACCATTGGATTGGAATCAGTAACATCCAGAACATTCACGCTGCCGAGGCCAGCCGCGGTTACCGCGCCACAGGAAGAGACGCCGCTGATCTTAGAGACGATCGCATTTCGCACCAGCGCAACGCGATCGCAGATGCCGACCTTGACCAAGACCGTTACCGTGGCGCTGCTGGTGCTACCGCTGACGCTGACGTTGCCGCTGACGACGATCGCGTAACTTGCGTTTGCGGCCACATCTTCTGCCGCAGTGCCAATAAAGCTTAAATCCCCGCTGGCATCAATAGCGAACTTGTCTGCCGTTGCAAAGCCCGAGGCGACCGCGGTGATGCTGTCGATGGTATAGGGGCTGTTGATGGCGGTCAGCGTACCCAGTGCCGTGGTTTCGCCCAAGGTGCGCTCACCCAGCGTAAAGGTATAGGCTGCCACCTGCGCCAGCGCTGTGACCGGGGCCAGCAGCAACGCCGCCGGCAGCAACAGCAATAGCCCAAACCGGCACCAGTTGGCGAGATCACATCCCACCTTGTGCGCCGTGCGGAGTGAGCTTAGGCAAGTGTGCTGTTGGTGTTCAGACATTTCTCATAAAACCACGCGGATCCATTATTATTGCGCCATTGGCGGGAATACAAGGGCCTAGTCGCGACATGCAAACCTGACGCCATTGGTGCATTTCGATTAAGTATAAAGGCATTATGTTTCAGCCCTTCCTTTAGCTTGCGAAGAATAACATAAAAATAAGCTCGAATAAGAATTGTACAGTGGATGCGCGCAGGTGATGCCGGCGGCTGCGCGAACCGTGCTCTGAAAATGCGGCGTTGGTGTTTCGGAGAAGAAGAACCTTCCAGTAATCGATTTCATGGTGTCGCAAAGCGGTCTATGCCGCTCAGCGAACGGTGCGCCGTGCAGGCACCCCTTATTAAAAATTAAAAACGATCTGCAATAAAAAAGCGCTACCCCCAACCCCCCAAATCTCCCAACCCCAGCATAGCATTGGCTTTGCCTTGGTGCCGGGCATTTTGCTTCGTTGGATGCTCTGGCATAGTGGCTGGCGGTGCTCTGGAAAGGCTGTGTTCACAACGGGAGAACGAGAGCATCGTAAGAGTAGCCCTTTCCTGCATCTTCAAGTAGCATGAGTATATAATAGGGGAACCCCGAAAAGCCTTGAATGGAATAGGGGGGTGGGAGAATGGATAGGCTTGCCTGTATCGTAAGCTATTGATTTATAACCCTTCCAAAATAAACAAACCCTGCAGATCACATCATCGCAATCACAGGAGTCCTAGTCGTGAATTCCAACGACACCGATGTTTCTTTGCGCGCCGCGATAGAGCGTGCCTACGAAAACCGCGACAACATAAGCCCTACCAACGTGGATAACGAAACCCACGATGCGGTTATGAGTGCTATGCGACAGCTCGATCAAGGACGCGTGCGTGTTGCCGAAAAGCAAAACGGCGTATGGATTGTCAATCAATGGTTGAAAAAAGCCGTGTTATTGTCGTTCAGGATCTGTGGTAGCGCGGTTATCGAAGGCGGTTTTACGCGCTACTATGACAAAGTCAGCACCAAATACGCGACCACCAACGCTGCCTCATTTGCCGCCAGTGGCGTACGCGTGGTGCCGCCGGCGGTAGTGCGTAAAGGCGCTTACGTGGGCCCGCGCGTGGTGCTGATGCCGAGCTACGTTAACATCGGCGCTTATGTCGATGAAGGGACGATGGTTGATACTTGGGCGACTGTCGGCTCGTGTGCGCAAATTGGCAAAAACGTTCATTTGTCTGGCGGCGTTGGAATCGGCGGGGTAATGGAGCCGCTCCAAGCCAGCCCGACGATTATCGAAGACGGTTGCTTCATCGGCGCGCGCTCCGAGATCGTCGAGGGGGTTATCGTCGAGCAGGGCGCGGTGATTTCGATGGGCGTTTATATCGGCCAAAGTACGCGCATCTACGATCGCCAAAATGACCGGATCCTGTTTGGGCGGGTGCCAGCCGGATCGGTGGTCGTATCGGGCAGTTTGCCAGCTTCGAATGGTAAATACAGCCTCTACTGCGCCGTCATTGTCAAGCGCGTGGATGCCAAAACACGCTCCAAGGTCGGCATTAATGAACTGTTGCGTGCGGTATAAGAGAAGAGCGGTGCACCCCGCGGGGCGATTCCCCAACCCCCACCTCATCTCATGCAAGGTTTTTCGAGGTTCAAATTAAAGAGAAAAAAAAATTACGCCGGGGCTGGACCACTGGAGCTTGCGCGACGGCGGCTACCAAGGCGGCGTACAGCGCGCTGCTTTGCAACGTATTTCCCGATAGCGTATCGATTACCCTGCCGCGCGGTCAGCAAGTGGCTTTCGCCTGCGAGGCCGGGTTGTTCGGTACACAACCGCGGCGCTGGGCCAAAGTGGGCGTCATCAAGGACGCTGGGGATGACCCCGATGTAACCCACGGTGCGCTGGTGCAGGCGCGCGTCTGGCAGGCACCGGCAGGGAGTGGCGTTCAATTTCTGGCAGGGCCTGGGGTTGGCACTGTAACGCGCCGCGGGCTGCCCGTCGCTGTTGGTCAGCCGGCGATCAACCCGGCACCGCGGCGGATGATTGGCGCAGAGGTAACGGCGCTGGCGTGTGCCCATGGCGTTGCGCCTGATGTAATGGTTGAGATCGGCATTGAGGACGGCGTGCGCCTAGCGCAAAAGACGTGGAACCCAAGGCTCGGTATCGTCGGCGGGCTATCGGTGTTGGGCACCACCGGTATCGTGATCCCGTTCTCGTGCTCGGCGTGGATCCACGCCATCCACAGCGGCATTGACGTGGCGCGCGCCGCCGGGCTGGTCCATGTCGCTGGCTGCACCGGCAAAAACTCCGAGCAGGCGGTGCAAAAACACCATCGGTTGCCGTCGATCGCGATGCTCGATATGGGCGATTTCGTGGGTGGTATGTTGAAGTATTTACGCCACCATCCGATCGACAGGCTTACCATTGGCGGCGGTTTCGCCAAATTGAGCAAATTGGCTGCTGGGGCGATGGATCTGCACTCCATGCGCTCAAGCGTTAATTACGACTGGCTCGCAACCGAGGCGCTTTCACTGGGGGCAAGCCCCGCGGCGGTCAAACACATGAGAGACGCCAATACCGCCAGCGAAGCCTTGTCGCTGGTCGCCGACCTGCCGCTGGCGTCGCATATCGCGGCGCTTGCAAGAGCTCAAGCGCAGCACCGCGTCGGCGCTGGGATCGCTGTGGATGTGTTGATCGTTGCGCACGCTGGCGGCATCATCGGCAGTGCCTGATCCCAAGCTCAGAATCTTGGTGCTCGGTGGCACCGGCGAAGCGCTGGCTCTGTCCTTTGAGATCAGAGCCCAAGGCCCGCAATACGATCTGATCTATTCATTGGCGGGGCGCACCCCGCAGCCAGCCATGATCCCGCAGGCGACGCGCATCGGCGGCTTTGGCGGGGTTGCTGGCTTGATATCTTTTTTGCGTACTGAGGCGGTCGATGCGCTGATCGACGCCACCCACCCTTTTGCTTCGCGCATCAGCGAGCACGCCGTGCAGGCGTGCAATAAAACCGCTGTTGCCCACCTAGTGCTGGCACGGAAACCGTGGCGTGCACAGCCGGGCGATCGGTGGACGGTGGTTGACGCGATCGAGCAGACTTTCCCCGAGTGCATCGGCCATCGGGTATTTCTTGCGCTTGGCGCAAGCCATATTAAGGACTTCGCGCAGGTCAGTGCGCAGCGCTTTGTCGTACGCAGCGCAACGCCCATCCCAGGGCTGCAAAATGATCGTTTTGTATGGCTGCCGTTAGCGTGTCTCCGCGACCTCGCCAGCGAGCGAGCGCTGCTGCAAAAATACCGTATCGACCAGTTGATCTGCCGCAACAGCGGCGGTGCTGCGGCATACGCTAAAATCGAGGCGGCGCGCGAGTTGGGTGTCAACGTCATGCTGATTCGCCCGCCACCTCTGCCAAACGCTGAGATATGCGACACCGTTGCGGCAGCCCTTGCTTGGCTGAAAAGACGTCACCCGGCGCGATCGGAGGCACCGTAAGAGACAGGTTTTAAGAGGGGATGGGAGGGGAGGGGACGGTAGCGCTGCTTCACGAGCGGTGCAACGCGGGTTTGCCAAAGCAAGCGATAGGTCGGGCAGCTGGCGCTGGAGTTGGAGTGCAAAAACGGAGGTGCTTCTATCTCTGGGAAGCTCGAAAAACCTCAGCGGGATGGAGGGGAGAAAGGGACCTGTTCACCTGTAACGTAAGCCAATAATTTATAACCATTAACCCAATAGACAAGCCCCTCAGATTATCCTTTGGTTCAGACTGGATGCGGATAAGTAGCCCCCGGTTTCACGGCAACCCAACAATCGCATCGATCCAATGGATCGATTGCTGGCGCTTCAGCACTCCTTGGTGGCGCTGGGCGATTTCGCCTTTTTCGTCGACGAACAGCGTGTAGGGTAGGACACCGGCGGTATTGCCAGTGCGTCGCATCATGGCAATGCTTTGCAGCAGCTCTGACGGGACCATCGTCGGATACACCATTCGATGCTCGGCGAGGAATGCCTGCACCTCATCGGGTTCGCTGACAGCAACCCCGATGATCCGCAGCCCGGCTTTTCGGTATTTTTCTTGTAACTGATTCAGCAGCGGGATTTCGTGTACACAAGGAAGGCACCAAGTCGCCCAGAAATTGATCACCAGCGCTTTATCGCGCCAATCCCGGCTGGTGTATTTGACACCCCGCTGGTCGGTGAACGTAAAGCTTTCTATTAGCGCGATGGCGCTGCTATCCGTTGCCGTGGCAGGCGTTGACGCAAGATGATCGTGTTGCAGGTATTGCGAGGCGACGATCCCGAAAGCGAAAGCCATCACCCCCACCACACCCAAGCACAACCAAGGACGTCTGATCTGGTTTTTAGCCATCAGAAAGCGCCGTCAGAGCACATCGAAAAACTGAAGGTTTGGGGAAGGAATTGTTTTATTTTCAATGAGGAGCACCGGCGGCGCGTCGTTCGCTGACCTCTCGATCTGCTCAACGGCACCACGAAATGGTTGTTGGAAGGGGGGGCATTTCTCCAATAGACAAGCCCTGCGGGGCATCTCGAAAAGCCAGCGAAGCTGGTTTTTCTAGGGGGGCCGTTAAGTATTCAGGGGTAGGTACCCAAAAGTGATTTATCTGTTCCTCGGCGCACGGGGGGATCAAAGCGCCCGATCCAGATAGCGCTCGGCGTCGAGCGCCGCCATGCAGCCGGTAGCGGCGGCGGTTACCGCCTGTCGGTAGCTGCGATCAGCGACATCGCCGGCAGCGAACACTCCTTCTTGGCTGGTCGCGGTAGCGTTGCTGTCGATGCCACCGGCGACCCGGATATAGCCTCCGTCCATGACCAATTGATTGCTGAATATCGCCGTGTTTGGTTCGTGACCGATGGCGATGAATACCCCTTGGACGCTCAATGCTTTGCTGCTCTGGTCGTTGACTGACCGCAGGCGCACACCGGTAACTCCGGTGTCATCGCCCAATACTTCCGCCAGCACATGATCCCGCTCAATGCGGATATTGGCTTCACGCTCCCGGCGCAACAGTTGCGCGGTCAGGATCTTCTCAGCCCGAAATCGATCGCGACGATGTACTACTGTCACATCCGAGCAGATATTGGATAGGTACAGCGCTTCTTCCACTGCGGTATTGCCGCCGCCAATCACCGCTACTGGCTGATTGCGGTAAAAGAACCCGTCGCAAGTAGCGCAGGCGGAAACCCCGCGCCCTTTATAGGCTTCCTCCGATGGTAGTCCTAGGTACTTCGCGGAGGCACCGGTGGCGATAATCAGCGCATCGCAACTGTAGCGCCCCCTATCTCCGGTTAGCTGCAATGGGTGTTGGCGCAGATCCGCTGCGGTAATCGTATCATCGATCAGCTCGGTGCCAAAGCGTTCGGCGTGCTGGCGCATACGCTGCATCAGCACTGGCCCCTGAAGCCCTTCGGCATCGCCCGGCCAATTATCCACATCGGTGGTGGTCGTCAGTTGACCGCCGATCTCAAGGCCGCCGATCAGCACCGGCGATAAATTGGCGCGCGCCGCATACACCGCCGCGGTATAACCGGCTGGCCCCGATCCCAATATCAATAAGCGACAATGGCGTATATCTTTCATACGGGAACCTCGAAAAACCTTGAATGGGGTGGAGGGCGGAGAAAGGGCACCTCAACCTGTAACGTAAGCCAATGATTTATAATCATTCTCTCAATATAACACGATGAGGGTGCAGCGAGAAGCTGGCGAAGTTGGTTTTTCGATGCGCCCATACCAAGGAAGGTTTTTATGGTGTGGGATGGGATCCTATCAGGCGCGTATCATAAATCATGCGTCAGTTCAAAGGCGGGATATCTCTTTACTCTTGTTCAGGGGAGGGGCGATGGGAAAGGCGATATGCGTGATGGGTCATCAGGAAATTGGGCATTACATCAACACTGCTCGCCGTAAGCCGCAGTCTGGCGCGTTGATGCCAGTGGACGGCTTACAGCACAACGGGGGGTGAAGGCCGCCGGCCGGTTGCTCCATGGAGCGTATTTGCAAGACCGGCATATCTAGGATGTGCCACGCCGCAGGGCGACCATCAGGACGGTTCACCGCGGAACTGCAATTGCAGCCAATGAGCGTCAATGTGGCTGTTTTGCGTGTGTCCGATAACCCTGACGAGACAGGCCCGTTGGAGAGGCGAGGCAAAAGCGTTGAAGCGAGCCGATCGGCTGTCAAAGGATCAGCAATCCAGCGTATGCAGGCGTTCAAAGTCGCTCAAAAAGCGGGCGTGATGATCCCATTCCTGCATCTTTACATGCACATAAGCGTCGATGAGCTGTTCCCCCAAGGCGTGCCGCAAACAATCATTTTTTTCCAGAGTGCGCAGCGCATCCAGCAGATACAGCGGCAGCTTAGCAACCCCGTGCGCTGTATGCCCATCGCGGTACATATCAATATCCAAGCGCTTGCCGCAGTCGGCCTTGGTATTGATGCCATCCAAGCCGGCCGCCAGCAGCGCTGCGGGTAGCAGGTAAGGATTGGTCGCTCCATCTGCGAGGCGCAGTTCAAAACGACCGCGATCGGGAATGCGCACCATATGGGTACGGTTGTTGCCACCGTAGCTGATGGTATTTGGCGACCACGTCGCGCCGGATACCGTAACCGGCGCGTTGATGCGTTTATAGCTGTTGACCGTCGGGTTGGTGATGGCGCAAAGCGCTCGTGCGTGGCGCAATACCCCGCCGAGAAAATGGTAGCCTAGGTCGGAAACCCCCAGTTCGGCGTGGGCGTCCAGAAACAGATTCCGCGCCGGCTTCTCACCATTCCACAGCGAGACATGGATATGACAGCCATTGCCGGTCAGATGGGCGAACGGCTTGGGCATGAACGTCGCGCGTAGCCCGTGCTTCTCCGCGATAGACTTCACCATGAACTTGAAGAAGGCATGGCGGTCAGCGGTGACCAATGCCTCCGCATACTCCCAGTTCATCTCAAACTGACCGTTCGCATCCTCATGATCGTTTTGGTAAGGATGCCAGCCGAGCGCGATCATGGCATCACAAATCTCGGCAAGAACATCAAAGTGGCGCATCATTGCCTGCTGCTCATAGCACGGCTTAGGCGCTTGGTCATGGGGATCCGCCAGCGCGTCACCTGCCGCCGTGATCAGATGATATTCGGCTTCGATCCCAGTCATTAATTGATAGCCGGCGGCGTGCGCCACAGCCAACATGCGTTTCAGCACTACCCGCGGGGCTTGGGCGACCGCTTCACCCTGCATCACTAAGTCGCCCGCGACCCAGGCGACCTCCGGCTTCCACGGCAGTTGGATCACGCTGCTCGGATCGGGCACTGCAAACATATCTGGATGCGCCGGCGACATCCGCAGGTAGGCTGCAAAACCGGCAAACCCCGCGCCCTCAGCCTCCATCCCGGCGATCGCCGTTGTCGGCACCAGCTTGGAGCGCTGCACCCCCGATAGATCCGTGAAATTGATCAGAAAATAGCGAATGCCGCGTTCTACGGCAAACGCCTCAAGTTGGCTTGTCATCGTCTCATCTCCTGCAAGTCGGCGCTCGGTGATTAATCTCACAATCAGCCCAAGTTTGACATTTATGCCGCTGATGGAGCGTGATTGTGGACAGATTTCGAGGGGAGGATAATTAATGGCGATTATCCGCTGCGACTTATCCCCATGCAAGCCCGGTTAACCGGCTTTCAACCTCGAGCAAAATTTTTGAGGCATTGCTGAATAGGGCCAAAAGGGACCTTGCTGCTTTGCGTTGCAAAATAGGGTCACTTCTCACCTTTGGGTACCTCGAAAACCTCAACGGGATGGGGGGTTGGGGGAAGGGACCTCATCGCTTCTAATGTAAGTCATTGATTTATAGTTCTTCCTCCAATAGACAAGCCCCTTTGTTATATTTGTAGTCCTTTAAGATGCTTGATTGAACGCATTGCCAAACGGGGCGTTTGAACTTCTCTCTCCCTCTGAGAGAGGGGTGAGGGGCCTTGATTCTCGACTGGGTGCCGTGCATTTTGCGCTGTTTGATGCTCTGGGATAGCTTCGTCTATTGCTTTTGGCTGTAGTAAGGATTGGTTATATCCCTTTCCTGTATCTCCAAGTAGCAATGAGTATATAATACGCGGTGCTGTTAGTACGGTTCTTTATCTAACCAATAATCAGGAGTTAAACTCTTATGAAGAGACGCACTGTTTTGGCAGCAGGGGCAGCGTTAGGTACCAGTCTTGGGTTTCCCATCGTGCGTGCAGACGCACCGCTCAAGGTTGGTTTTGTTTATGTGACTCCAATAGGTGATGCGGGATGGACTTACCAGCACGATCTCGGGCGATTGGCTGTGGAACGCGAGTTTGGTTCCAAGGTAAGTACTAAATATGTCGAGAATGTGGGCGAGGGCGCAGAAGCAGAGCGCGTGATTCGAGAACTTGCAGTGGATGGCTGTGGCTTGGTGTTCACCACTTCGTTTGGTTATATGAACCCGACGATTAAAGTGGCGAAAAGTTTTCCTAAGGTCGCTTTTGCTCATTGCAGCGGTTACAAGCGCGCCGCCAATGTGAGCACTTACTTAGCGCGTTTCTATGAAGGCCGTTATTTGGCCGGCATGGTGGCTGGAGCGATGACCAGAACCAATGTCGGCGGGCATGTTGCGGCATACCCAATCCCAGAAGTAGTGCGTGGCATTAATGCCTTTGTTCTGGGTATGCGGTCGATCAATCCCAAGGCGACGCTGAAGGTTATTTGGGTCAACTCTTGGTACGATCCCGGTCGTGAGCACGAGGCAACTGAGGCTCTGATTGCTCAGGGTGCCGACGTCATCACCCAGCATACCGATTCCACCGCAGTGGTGAAAACCGCGCAGGATAAAGGCGCATGGGCCGTTGGCTACCACTCCGATATGTCGAAATACGGGCCGGACAGACATTTAACCGCTTCCACTCATACTTGGAACAAATACTACATAACCACAGTACGGCAGGTGCTCGGCGGCAGTTGGTCTGCCGGCGACACGTGGGGTGGGATCGGTGATAGCATGGTCACCTTAGCACCTATTAGCAGCGCGGTGCCGATCAACATTCGCAGCAGAGTGCGGCGGATGTCAATTGCAATCCGCGACGGCGAGGGTCACCCGTTTGCCGGGCCGCTGTATAGCCAAGCGGGAGAGCTGGTCGCCAAGGCTGGCGCGCATCTGTCTGACAGTGAGTTGCTGAAAATGAGCTACTACGTTGAAGGGGTGCAAGGCAAGCTCCCGAGCTGAGCCAACGCCCAAGCAAGCGCTGTAGCCATACGAACAGCCCGTTGATCGGCCGTGGTTGGCGGGCTGTTTTTTTGTCGTTTAGGTGGGTCGTTTTAGCGGCACTATGAAATGATTGCTGGAGGGGTCATTGCTCCCATCCCAGAGCCTCGCCCTTTGCCATTCCAGAGCCTTGCCCTCTGCCATTCCAGAGCATTGCCCGCAGCCCTCGGCCTTGCACGGCGTTGAGGCGAGGGCGCAGGCGATGCTGGGGTTAGGGGCTTGGGGGAAGGGAGTAAAGCGTTTGGGGATGTTAAAACACGCCTTCACCCTTCCCCCAATACAAACGTCGTTACCCTCCTTAGACTCCTCAAAATACCGAGCAAAGCGCGGCATTTTGAGGATTAAAAATATTAAAAGATCCCAGAGCCTTGCCCTCTGCCATCCCAGAACCTTGCCCTCTGCTATTCCAGAGCATTGCCCTCTGCCTTTCCAGAGTATTGCCCGCAGTCCTCGGCCCTGCACGGCGTTGAGGCGAAAGCGCAGGCGATGCTGGGGTTAGGGGTTTGGGGGAAGGGAGTAAAGTGTTTGGGGATGTTAAAACACGCCCTCACCCTTCCCCCAATATAAACGTCGTTACCCTCCTTAGACTCCTCAAAATACCGAGCAAAGCGCGGCATTTTGAGGATTAAAAATATTAAAAGATCCCAGAGTCTTGCCCTCTGCTATTCCAGAGCCTTGCTCTCCGTTATGCCAGAGCATTGCCCGCAGCCCTCGGCCCTGCACGGCGTTGAGGCGAGGGCGCAGGCGATGCTGGGGTTAGGGGTTTGGGGGAAGGGAGTAAAGTATTTGGGGATGTTAAAACACGCCCTCACCCTTCCCCCAATATAAACGTCGTTACCCTCCTTAGACTCCTGAGATGTGCTAGGCAGAGCCTAGCATCTCAGGATTAAAAATATTAAAAGATCCCAGAGCCTTGCCCGAAGCCATGCCAGAACTTCGCCCTCTGCCATTCCCAGAGTATTGCCCTCTGCTATTCCAGAGCATTGCCCGCAGCCCTCGGCCTTGCACGGCGTTGAGGCGAGGGCGCAGGCGATGCTGGGGTTAGGGGCTTGGGGGAAGGGAGTAAAGCGTTTGGGGATGTTAAAACACGCCTTCACCCTTCCCCCAATACAAACGTCGTTACCCTCCTTAGACTCCTCAAAATACCGAGCAAAGCGCGGCATTTTGAGGATTAAAAATATTAAAAGATCCCAGAGTCCCCGCCCGAAGCCCCCCAGAACCTTGCCCTCTGCTATTCCAGAGCATTGCCCGCAGCCCTCGGCCCTGCACGGCGTTGAGGCGAGGGCGCAGGCGATGCTGGGGTTAGGGGTTTGGGGGAAGGGAGTAAAGCGTTTGGGGATGTTAAAACACGCCCTAACCCTTCCCCCAATACAAACGTCGTTACCCTCCTTATTATCCTCAACAGCACAAGCTATGCTTGGCTGTTGAGGATTAAAAATATTAAAAGATCCCAGAGCCTTGCCCTCTGCCATCCCAGAACCTTGCCCGAAGCTATCTCAGCGCTCAGGGTGCGACTCGACAATGGTATTGAGGAAGATCGTCTTGCCGGCCCCGGATGGACAGCAAAGAGCGAAGATCTTTCCCATCGTGATTCAGTAGCCCATGTGAGGCCTAACGACACTCATAATGCGCGTGAGGTACGAGCGGCGCTTTTTGATGGATTTGTTAGGCTGATTAGCTAGTTTTTGCAACCATTCTTAGCGCAGGTTACTTGCTCACTGGTGTTTTCCCAGTGGCTTGGGTTTTCTTTTGTATTAAAGCCACAACCAGTTTTACCACCTTTACTTCCTTTGTGAACTTCACCAGTTGGAGTATGTTTTACAGCCATATCTTATCCCTCCTATAGGGTTGTTTAGAAACTGATGTATAACGCCAACAACTTAACCGGGGCGTAGCGAAGCATCCGTGTTGAAGTTTTTGTTAGATGATTTGACATTTTAACCATAAAGATAGTAAAAAGGTGGCACCTACCTACCTTTACTTACCTACTTGCATTTAGTCAAAGGCTTGGGCTTGGAACGTGTATGGGTTGATACCCGCACAGTTTTAGGCCCAGGCTTCGGCGTAACACGCGTAGGTTTGCACTTAGTTTTAGCAGCCATAAGATTTCTCCTGTTGGCACTAGCAGGTCGATCCTGCCACTCCGAAGACACCCAATGCCTTCGCTCTGTAACAAAGAATTGGTTTCTAGAAGTGAAATGGTAGGTGCCACCTTTTTACTATCTCCCTCATCTAACGTCGCAAATCACCGGCGGCAAAAAAGCAGAGCGACGAAGGAGCGTCCCTTTTTGCCATCCGAGTGCATTTGCCTTGTTAGGCGCTAACCATCATCATCCTTATTATAAAGCGGATTCTTACCACCATGCCCTCTACGATATGTTTCCAAATTCTCGGTTTCTTTTTTCATAGCACCGTCTTCAGTCATTTGCCTCGATGTAACCTTTAAGCTATCGAACTGTTTACCTGACTGTTTGTGCTGTTGTTCTCGTTGTTCAGGATCATTGGTGGTACCACGATAGACCACTTTATTACCACGCTTAAGGTCATAAGTTACGGTGTCTCTTGTTTTTTTTGGTATTATTTCTGCTCCATAGTTATTTTATCAACTGGCCATAAACAAGATATATGGGCTGGTTTCTGATGTACAACTCATATCTTGTAGTTTTTAGCATATTGGCAGTTTGAGTTCATTTGCCTTGTAAGCGATTCAATTACATCGAAAACCACCAAAACCATCAGACCGTGAATAACTTCCATCGTTGTATCTATACTCATGCCACTTGAATATACTCAATGGGTGAGGGAGAGCGTTTTGTGCACCTCGTGAGTCGTGCTGCGTTTGGTGCTCTGGAAAGGGTTTCGGGCAGTGTTCTGGAATCTGAAGCGTTATTTAATCCTGAAAAACAAGCTGCACTTGCTTTTTCAGGAGAATAAGGAGGGTAAAGACGTTTATATTGAGGGAAGGGTGAAGGCGTGTTTAACACCCCTAAACGCTGTACTCCCTTCCCCCAAACCCCTAACCCCAGTACAGCCTGCGCCCTCGCCTCGACGCCGTGCAGGGCCGAGGGCTTCGGTAAACGCTCTGGAAAAGGGTTGAGCAGCGAGGCTCTGGGATGAGAGCATGACTTTAGCCCTTTCCTCCATAAACTCTCTAACACCACATTTACCAATGCTACGGACTATATCATACGTGACAGTTGCTGTCAAGACCATCCTTCACTATGTTAGACTCTACAATTATGCCATTTTCCAGACATCTTTATAGGCCACCTATCCTCTCTTCACGCTATGCAACAGTGGCAACAAAAATCACCTTAGGATAGGAGGTTTTTCGAGGTGAGCTTATGAGTGCTTGGCTGATTACGTGAGTGCTTGCGCCGATTACGCTGGTTACTGTTGGGTTTGTCAACAAGCCGTCAGCGCGTTTGAGGATTATGGTTTGCCGCCGCGCTGGGGGCAGTGCCCGCATTGCGCTGCTAAGCCACGCACCCGCGCCCTGTGGTGGTATCTGCGCTCCTATGTCTGTCCGCTGCTTAGCAGCGGCAGTCCGATTCTCGAGGTAGGGCCATCCCGGGTACATGCCCAGCGGATTATCAGCGCGGGCGTATTGCGCCGCGGGCGCTACTTAGCGATCGATCAACGCAAGCTACGGTTTCATTCCCTGCTGCTGGCGCGGCAGCGCCTCATGTACATGGATGTCGCTCAATTGGGTTTTATCGACAATGCTTTTAGTGTGGTAATATGCTGCAATGTATTGCCTTACGTACCTCTTTTTGTTAACGCCATAGCCGAACTTTACCGCTGCCTTTGCAACACCGGCATCGCTGTGATAACGACTGCCTTTTACGACCAGAAAACGCAATCGGCGAGCACTGCGCGACAACAGCGTCCAGAGTTGCCTGACGCGTGGTACGCAGAGAACGGAGATGCGTGGGTATTCGGCAACGATTTTCCGCAGCGGCTGTCTGAAGCGGGGTTTAAATGGCGTTGGTTTGATCCATTTTGTGATCATTCACATACCTTCCGTCAGCGCAACGGTTTAAAATCCAGTAACGCGTTGCTGTTAGCTGCCCGCAACGACCATGCGCTGAGCCAATTCACGATCAGGGGATCGATTCAATGAAAGCAGGGCTTCCCGAACACATACGCGCCACTATCGAGGCGCAACAGCTCACCAGCGAACGTCTGATCAGCTATGTACAACTGCTGATCGTATTGATGTTCACCGTGCTGTATTGGTTATCCCCTGATCCACCCGGCAGTACCTTGGAATTCAGATTTGAGCCCTGGGTGCTGGGTGCCTACATTGTGTTCACTATCATACGCTTGGCGCTTGCCCACATGCGCCGGCTGCCGCAATGGTTTCTGTACCTGTCAGTGGTGATGGATATGGTGTTGCTGCTGGCCCTCATCTGGAGCTTTCATCTGAAGTATGACCAACCGGCGTCTTTTTACCTGAAGGCACCCACCTTGCTTTATGTTTTTATCTTCATTGGCTTGCGTGCGTTACGTTTTCAGGTGCGTTATGTCGCGCTATCGGGATTGACCGCGGCGGTTGGCTGGCTGCTATTAGTGTGGTATGCAATCGCTCAATCGGATCCGTTAGTGACGCGCGATTTCGTGCAATACATGACTTCCAACGCGATTTTGATCGGTGCCGAGATCGACAAAGTGATCTCTATCCTAGTCGTCACGCTGGTGCTGATGGTCGCTATCACCCGCGCTCGCAGGTTGCTTGAACGTACCATCTACGAGCAATCGACGGTCAACGAGTTGTCGCGCTTCGTACCCGATGAGGTTGCCTCCAGAATAAAAAGCAGCGGTCAACAGGTGCAGGTCGGTGACGGTGAATTGCGCGAAGCGACGATTTTGTTTATGGACATAGAGGGCTTTTCCAGCATCAGCGAAACCCTGCAACCGCAAGAATTGATTCGCACCCTGAACGAATACTTTGCCGTTGTGAGTGCGCCGTTGCAGGCCCACGGCGGCGTCATCACCCAATACCAAGGGGATGCGGTCCTCGCCACTTTTAACCTCCCTGCGGTCAACGAGGAACACGCGCTTAACGCGATTCGCGCTGCGTTTGCCATTCAGGAAGCGCTACAAGACCGCACTTTCGGCAGCGGCATCCCGCTCCGCTCTCGCATCGGCATCAATTCTGGGCTGGTGGTAGGAGGGTTGGTTGGCACGGGAACTCAGCTCGGCTATACCGTACACGGCGACGATGTCAATTTGGCAGCCCGTCTGGAACAGTTGAACAAAGAACACAAAACGCGCATTCTTGTCTCTGAGTACACCCGCCAATTGGCGGGTGTTGATCGCTTTAATTACCATGAAATTGGCACCGTGCAAGTACGCGGACGCAAGAAATCAGTAACTATTTATTCCTTGGGAAGCTGAGCTTATACGCGATGCTACTTGGGGATACAGGAAGGGGAGGGGGGGTGGTAACCAATCCTTATTACAGCCAGAAGCAATGCGCCTCCCCCATCTCCCAGAGGGAGATAGGGGGAAGTTTCCACGCATAGCGTGGGAACAAATTTAATCAAGCATTTTGGTTGAAAACCAGTATATAATACGCCTGAGTGCGGAGTTATAGTGCTCAAGCGGCAGCCACTTCGCTGTTGGAATGGAGATGCATAATGGGCTATACAGTCACAGCGGATAGCCTTTAAGTTGTTCATATCAGAGGAAAAAATTATGACAGCAGACCGAGAACACGACGGCCTCAAACAGTTAAAGCAGCAGTTCAACGACGGTAAAATCGAACGCCGTGAGTTCATCCGGTATGCGTCTTTGCTCGGCGTTTCGGCAAGTGCTGCTTATGGCATGGTAGGTTTGACCGCGCCTTCCACGGCGCATGCGGCGAGTATGCCGCAAGGTGGAAAAATACGGATTTCGATGCGCGTGCTGCAAACCGATACCCCGCATTCCTACTCGTGGATCACCGATTCCAATCAAGGGCGCGGTACGCACGAATATCTGACCAAGACCGGCAGTGATAACGTCACCCGTCCATATCTGATCAAAAAATGGTCACCCAGCGCTGATCTGAAGACGTGGACGATGAAGCTAGAGAACGTCAAGTGGCATAGCGGTCGCGATTTTACCGCTGACGATGCGATCTGGAACATCAAGCATTGCCTGGACCCAAAAACCGGTTCATCGGTATTGGGGCTGATGAAGGGCTATATGCTGGAAGAGTACGACACCGGGGAGAAAGACGACAAAGGCATGGCGAAGATGAGCACCCGCTTATGGGATGCAAGCGCCATCGAAAAAGTGGACTCCCACACCTTCCGTCTGAATCTCAAGGAACCGCAGGTCGCGGTGCCAGAGCATATGTTCCACTACCCGTTCGCCATGCTCGATCCTGAGGAGGGTGGTAATTTTGGAGCGGGATCGAATGGCACCGGCCCCTATCCGCTGGTAGAGCAACAAGTCGGTGAGCGCGCCTTGTTGCGCCGCATCCCGAATTGGTGGGGTGGTAAGACCTTCATTGACGAGCTGGAATACATCGATCTGGGCGATGACCCGTCAGCCGCCATCGGTGCCTTGGCATCACGTCAAGTGCACGGTCAATACAGCGGCGATGCCGATGTAAGCCAGTTGGATGTATTGCGTACTCTGTCGCACTTGCACATCCACCAAGCGACCACTGCAGGTACTGGTATTGCTAGAGTCCAGGTCGATCGACCGGAGTTCAAGGATCCACGCGTCAGGAAGGCGATGCGGTTGGCTATCGATACGCCTAAAGTCTTTCAGCTTGCACACCGCGGCATTGGTTCAGCGGCGGAGCACCATCATGTCGCCCCAGTGCACCCTGATTACAAGAAGCTGCCGTTTATGTCGCGCGATGTTGCGCAGGCTAAGCAACTGTTGCATGAGGCTGGCTATCCTAACGGCATCGATATTGAGATCGGCTGTAAGAAGGATCCACCATGGGAACTGCAAGCGATACAGACCATGGTGCAACAATGGGCGGATGCCGGCATCCGCGTCAACATCAACCTGATGCCATCCGCACAGTTCTGGGATGTGTGGGATAAAGTACCGTTTGGTTTCACCACTTGGGCGCATCGTCCGTTAGGCTTCATGGTGCTGGCACTTGCTTATCGCTCTGGCGTACCTTGGAATGAATCGCATTTCAACGATGCGGAGTTCGATTCCCTGCTGACCAAAGCCGAGGGCACCGTCGACATTGAAGAGCGGACCGAGATTCTTGGTCAGTTGGAACGCATCATGCAGGAACGGGGTCCTATCATCCAACCGCTGTGGCGTGGTCAGTTTGCTGCTTTTGACAAGCGCGTGGAAGGCTATCAGGTTCACCCAACCGGCTATATCTTCCCAGAGGAGCTGGCTTGGAACGGTTAAGCGCCGAAGTTTGAGGTGCTGTTTTTGTTAGCCCTGCCGCGGGTCTCTCTGAGAGACGTGCGGCAGGGCTTTTTTAATGGCACGGCGTTAATGTCAAAAGCGAGGACTGTACTGGGGTTAGGGTTTAGGGGAGAGGGGTTAGGCGTTTTTTTATTGCAGGGTCTCTCGAAAAGCCAGCGAAGCTGGCTTTTCGAGAGACCCAAGCTAATTCCGCGGTGCTAGGCGTTGGCTCACGCCCAGCCGCCGCTCACGCCAGATGACCAGCAATCCGCTGCCGACGATCAACAAGACGCCGGGGAACAAACGCTCGAAGGGTGCCTCGTTGAGGAATAGCCAGCCGAGGATGAAGCTGAACGGGATCCCGAAATAATGGAACGGTGCTAGGTTGCTGGGCGATGTCATGCGAAATCCGATATGGATCAGCAGCACCCCAAGGCCGCCGAACATACCCATAACGATAATCGTTATCAGATCTTGGGTGCTGGCAAATGGCGTGAACCCACCGACACTGAAGCAGAATACGATTGAGCTGAGTGTTGCGGCGGTCGCGGTGTAGATATTAATCAGCGCGGTTGGCGCGGCGTCATCGAACCATCGGATGGTAACGCTGATCAGCGCGTACAGCATCGCCGCGACAAGCGGCAATGCTGTCGCCCAAGTGAACGTATCGGTGGTCGGCCCCATCACGATGATCACCCCGGAGAAGCCGATCAGCACGGCTATCCAGCGTACGATACCGACGCGGCTGTTGAGCAGTACGACCGACAACGCAGTCGAGAACAGCGGCATGGCAAGCACAATGGTGGCCGCAGTGGCAAGTTCTAAGTACAGCAACGAGGCGTAAAAGCACAGTTGGGCGACGGCGACTAAAACCCCGCGAAAAAATGCCAACGGCCATTGACGGATATAGAGCGGTCGCTGACTTCGATGCCAGCGTGGCGTTAGCATCAACCCCAGCGCCGATGAGATCATGCCAAACAGGTTACGGTACACGGCCAACTCGACAACTAGGTAATCGGCGGACAGCAGCTTGACCAACAACGCCATCACATCCAGCGCAAAGATGCCGCCCAGGCTGATCAGGATGGCGGCGATAGCTGGGGACATTAAGAATACGTGGTGTTGGCGTTAAAAAAATCAGAAGTCATAATGATGCAGCAAGAAGTTAGGCTGCCAGTTTAATGATGCCATACTCGATCATTTCAGGCTACGCCCCCACTATTTTAATCCTCAAGCAGCCAAGCACAGCTTGGCAGGCAGTTGCTGGAGGGGGGTGTAGTAAAAGACGGTTATAGTGGGGGAAGGGGGCTTCGGGCAATGCGCTGGTGTTCTGGAGGAGAAGATCCTTCCAGCAGTTATTGTAAGGTGCCGCTGAGCGGTCTTTGTCGGTCAGCGAACGGTGCGCCGTTAGGCGCTCTGGGAATGTTGGATGGGAACATAAGTAATAGCCCCTTCCTGTATCTTCAAGTAGCATGAGGGCACCTATGGACTTGCCATGTACGCGACACTGACGTTTGTTACCCCGCAAATTGATAAACCTTGGTTCAGGAGCTCAGCGTTGACCGGTGGTGATCCTGAGCTTCATTTTGCCACTGAGCAGCACTGCGTTGAGATCCACGACATGCGGTTGGTTGCTGACCGGCTCTCGCTCGATCGCGAGGGTTTTGAATTGCACCATGCCCCGACTGCGGTGGATGATCTATACGATGACGCAGTGGTTTTATCGATCTACGCTGCTGAACTGACGGCGCTGCTGCAGCACCATACCGGCAGCCAACAGGTTGTCATTTTCGATGTTACTCGCCGCAGCGACCGACCGCAGTACGCGGGCGGCGAGAGTCGCGCCGACAGGCCGCCCGCTGCCCGCGCCCATGTCGATTACACGGTCAACTCGGGGCTGAAACGCGCCGCCGACGCGTTCGGCCAAGGCACTGTGCAAAAATTGCTGGCAAGCGGTCAGCGGATCATTCAGATCAACGTCTGGCGTCCGATCACCGGCCCGATCAAGCGCACCCCGCTGGCCCTCGCCGCGGCCAACAGCATTGCGGCGACACAGCTAATCGCCACCGACCAAGTGTTCCCTGATCGCGTCGGTGAGATCTACCAACTGGCGCATGCTCCTTCGCAGCACTGGTATTGGGTATCCGATATGGCAACTGACGAAGTGCTGTTGATCAAAGGCTGGGACAGTTGTACCGACGGTCGTGCGCGTTTTACCCCTCACACTGCCTTCGCCCTACCTGGTCAACCCCCAACCCCGTGCCGCGAGAGTATTGAAACACGCGCCTTCTGCGTCCTCGATGGCGCGTGAACAGTTACCGCCTTTTCAGTCTTCTTTCAGCCCTAACTTAGCCACCCCGCTTTCCCCAAAATCGGTCGTCGCAAACGGCCCGCCGTGGCACATTTGCGCCAAGTCGCAGGCATTTGGCGGTGGGCTTGCGGCGAGGATTGCGCTGGCGAAGCGTTCCGCGTTATCGCACGGTCGGTAGCCAAGAAAGCCCGCCTTGCGATTGTCAACTGGACTGCGCTCGTTGTCGGATACACCGTAGATGATGGCAAAGCCGGCCACCGGCGTGGTCACTGCAGCGCTCACCAAGCGCACCAGATCGGGGTATGACAGCCAGCTACCGAGCGCTCTGGCATTGGTCACATTGGCGCACGACAGGATGCGTAGGCAGATGCTTTCCAGCCCTTTCTTTTCCCAATAGAGGCGCGCCAGATCCTCGGCAAAGCACTTCGCCAGCCCATAATAACTGTCCGGCCGATGTTGCACGTCGCTATCAATCGCCTGGTTTTTCGGATACATGCCAACCGCATGGATTGAGCTCGCGTACACGATGCGCCGCACCCCGGCAACATGCGCCGCCTGCCACACATTGTAACAACCAATAATGTTGGCATGGAGAATCTCGGCAAAGGCTTTTTCATCGGCATGACCACCAAAATGAACCACCATTTCAGCGCCCTCGAACAACCCTTCCAGCGCGCCATAGTCAGCCAAATCGGCTTGTACGAAACGTTCCCCGGGATGCAAGGGCGTGGTCAGTTCACGTATATCCGTGCTCACCAGCGAATCACACAACATGCCGAGCGGTTGGCGCAAATACGAGGCAAGACGCCCCGAAGCGCCGCTGAGGACCATCTTTTTCATCGCAATAATTCTCCCATAGTCAAATGCGAAGCGTCATAAATGCCCCGGTGGGGGGGGGGGGTAGCGCCGTGGTCTTATCACGCCGCGCCGCCTTGAAAACAGCAACACTCCCAGAGCATCAAACGCAGCATTCCCAGAGCACTGCCCGAAGCCATTCCAGAGACGCGACCCGCAGTTATTCCAGAGCATCTAACGCAGCAAGATGCACGGCACCGCGGCAACAGTGAAGGCTAGGGGTTTGGGGGAAGGGGGTATGAGCGTTTTTTTGAGGTTGAAGTGACTTCACCCTTTCCCCTCAATATAACCGTCTTTTCTACAAAATCCTAAATTAACCATACCAAAGATTCCAGAGACCCTGCGTTTGACGCTCTAGAAATGCTGCGGGAACGAGAGCATAATCAGAATGCTAAATGCCGCAGCGAAGGAATCATTACGCTAAAGAACTGAAAGAAGGAGCCTCATGGCGAAAATTAATATCACCAAAACTGAGCTGGTTTGGCCCGGCAAATACAACGAGGACGGTACCCTCAAGGAGGTGCCGCGCGTCAGCCTGCCCTTTCAGGTCATCGAAACCGTCAACGAGAGCCGCGCCACGCGCGAGACGCGGCGCGGCGGGGTGCAGGGGACTCTCTTTGATGTGTATGAGGGCAAGGAAGGCGATACCTTTGCGGAGGGCTGGCGCAACAAGCTCATCTGGGGCGACAACCTGTTGGTGATGGGGGCGCTGCTGCAGAAGTTCGCTGGGAAAGTCGATCTCATCTATATTGACCCGCCGTTTGCCACCGGGGCGGATTTTTCTTTCACGGCAGAGATTGGGGAGAGGAGCCTGCGAGTCAACAAGGAGCAGTCAATTATCGAGGAGAAGGCGTATAGAGACACTTGGGGCAAAGGACTGTCTAGCTATCTCCCGATGATGACTGAGCGCCTCGCCCTCATGCGGGACCTACTGAAACCGACTGGAAACCTGCTGGTTCATCTTGCGCCGGCGGTCAGTCCCCAGCTCCGACTAGCACTGGATAATATCCTCGGTGCCGAGAACTTTCGAAATGAAATTGTGGTGCACCGCCCGATAACAAAGAACCTTCAGCGACAGTTCAAAGTGATCACGGCACTCCCACAAGGCCACGACGTGATCTTGTGGTACTCGTCCCAAGCGGACTCCAGAGTTGCGAACCTTCTTGTACCCTACGAGTCGCCTAAGCCCGAAGGTTATTGGCATCGCTTTTGGAGCGGTGCGGACCGCCCCACTATGCGTTACGAACTGCTAGGGGAGAAGCCATCTCATGGTCAATGGAAGTGGGAGCGAGGACGAGCCCTTCGGGCGGTCGCGAATTATGAAGGGTTCTTGAGAGAGGCCAAGGGACGTACCCTAGTTGAGTACTGGCGGGAGACCGGCGAAGAACAAGAGTTCATACGCGAATCGGAGACCGGCACCGTCGAAAACTGGTTTCCGCCAAGCGATGACAAGGTTGGGGACACCGTATGGGATGACGTTAAGGCGTACGAAAACCAGAAAGACTACGCAACGCAGAAGCACGAGGAACTGTTAGACCGCATCGTCAGGTGGCTCAGCGCGCCTGGAAACCTCATCGCCGACTTCTTCTGCGGCTCAGGCACTACTCTTGCGGTTGCCGAAAAGCTCGGGCGCCGTTGGATCGGCTGCGACCTGGGGCGCTGGGGGATCCACGTTACCCGCAAGCGGCTGCTGGGCATCGAGGGCTGCAAGCCCTTCGAGATACTGAACCTCGGCAAGTACGAGCGCCAGTATTGGCAGGGGGTAACCTTCGGCGACAAGAAAAACAAGCCGTGCACCGAGCAGGCACTGTATGAGTACCTCGCCTTCATCCTCAAGCTCTACGGTGCCCAGCCGTTAGCGGGCTTGGCGCAGTTGCACGGCAAGAAGGGCAAGGCGATGGTGCATATCGGGGCGGTGGACGCACCGGTGACCTTTGATGAGGCCGGTGCGGCGGTGGATGAATGCGTACAGCTCAAGCAAAAAGAACTGCACGTGCTCGGTTGGGAGTGGGAGATGGGCTTTTATGACCTGATGGTTGGGGCCGCCAAGAAGAAGGGCGTCAAGCTGTTGCTGTTGCAGATCCCGCGCGAGGTGATGGAGAGCCAAGCGGCCGCTAAGGGTGACGTGCGCTTCTTTCAACTGGCCTACTTGGCGGCGGCGATCAAGCAGCCGAAGCCGCTCACCGCACAGGTAACGCTCAAGGACTTCGTCATCCCCAACACCGAGTTGATCCCCGAGGAGGTACGCAGCAAAGTCAAGAAGTGGTCAGACTACATCGACTACTGGGCGATCGACTGGGACTTCCAGAGCGACACCTTCATGCCGGGCTGGGTTGCCTACCGCACCCGCAAGGAGCGCAAGCTGGCGCTGGTTTCCGACTTGCACGCCTATGAGCAGCCGGGCACGTACCGGATACTCGTCAAGGTGATCGACATCTTCGGCAACGACACCTCGCAGATCTTCAATGTGGAGGTGAAGTAGCGATGGCGCACTCGATCATCAGCTACGACAGCGACCTGCCTGAAATCCCGGACCGGCGGCCGTGGGAAAGACCCACTTCTTATCTCGTGAAGGACGCCCCAGCACCTTACGGCGTGAAAGGCGACCCAGCACCGAGCGGTTGGCGTGAGGAAAGTTCCAGTCGCCGTCCGAGTCCGCTCCTGCTGGTACCGAAGCTCCGTGCGGCGGTGGATGCGTGGCGTGCGGGCGGTTACGAGGGTGCCTCTTTGGTTACTCGGCGGCTCTTTGAGTACTGGTTTGAGGAAGACCACGCCGTGGCAGGATTTCCGGTCCCCCTCCGCTATTACTTCTGCCAGCGCGAGGCGATCGAGACGCTCGTCTGGCTGATCGAGATCGCCGACAAGCGCGATGCCAAGGAACTGATCGAGGCTTACGCGACGAACGTCCCGAAAGCTCTGGATGCCAAGGGCATTGCGTTCCAGACCACCATGGAGGGCACGCGGCAGCTCCGCCGCACCGTGCCAGAGCGGGAGCGCGACGCCGTGCAAGACCTGCCGCCAGAGGGCCTGTGCCGCTTTGCCTTCAAGATGGCCACCGGCTCAGGCAAGACCTGGGTCATGGCGATGGTCATTGTCTGGTCGTACTTCCACAAGAAGCACGTGGCGGGCTCGGATCTTTCAACCAACTTCCTGATCGTAGCCCCGAACGTCATCGTCTATCAGCGGCTGGAGAAGGACTTCGCCAGCAACCGCATCTTCCACGAGTTGCCACTGATCCCGCCTGAATGGTGCGAGCAATTCTCCCCAAAGGTAATCCTCCGTGGCGAGACCACGCTACCGGATGCCTCGGGTAACCTCTTTCTCACCAATATCCACCAGCTCTATGAGTCGCGGGATCAAGGGTGGACCCCGCAGAATGCGGTGGATGCGCTCCTTGGCAAGAAACCCGCGAAGGATCTCGCCGCCAGCCAGCCCTCGATGCTGGAGCGGATTAAGGCGCTCAAGGATGTGGTGGTCATGAACGATGAGGCGCACCACGTTCACGACCAAGACCTTGCTTGGAGTCGATCGCTGCTGGCGCTTCATGCTGCGTTACCCAAAGGCCTCGCCCTGTGGCTTGACTATTCCGCTACGCCGAAGGATCAAAGTGGGATGTATTTCCCTTGGAGCGTTTGTGACTACCCGCTCGCACAGGCCGTAGAGGATCGCATCGTCAAAGCACCACTGATTGTCACCAAAGAGGACGATCCCAAGCAGCCACAGGAGGATCCCGACCACGTCACGCAGGACAACGTCGCCGAGAAGTACGGCTATTGGCTACACGCCGCTGTCCAGCGCTGGAAAAACCATTGGAGCGTGTACCAGAAGCTCAACACAAAACCAGTGCTGTTCATCATGATGGAGAAGAATGTTTACGCCGACCGCATCGGCGAGCACCTTTGGAAGACCCCAGAGTTTGGGTTTGAGGAGTCCGAGAACCTCGTGATCCACACCGATTCGGTTGGTGAGATCACGAAGAAGGATCTGGACAAGGCCCGCGAGGCAGCGCGCGACATCGACAAGCCCGCGAACAAAACCAAGGTCATCGTGAGCGTCATGATGCTGCGCGAGGGCTGGGACGTGCGCAACGTGAGCGTGGTGCTGGGCCTCCGGCCATTCACCGCCAAGGCCGAGATCCTGCCCGAACAGGTTATCGGACGCGGCTTGCGCTTGATGACCAATGTTAGCCCAGAACAGACCCAGACGCTTGAGGTGCTGGGCACCCGTAACCTGCTGGAGGTGCTGCGCAACCAGCTTGAGGCGGAGGGCGTTGGCGTCACGACCACGAAGTCCGATCCGCCGAAGCCGATCATCATCGCGCCTGTGCGGGAACGGCTGGAGTACGACATTGCGATCCCCATCCCCAAACAGACCCTTAAGCACAACATTCGCAAGCTGTCAGAACTGAAGATCAATGCGCTTGATGCCATCTACGACCAGGCGGAACTCGACGAGCTATTCCGCGTGAAACTCAAGCTGGAATTCGCGACCACAGAGACCGAGGTCCATCAGGTTGAAATCGGGGCGAGTGAACTTCTGCCGGTTCAAGAACGACTTGCCAGCATCACCAACAAGGTCATCGAGCGGGCCAAGCTGCCGAACCGATTTGCGGAACTCTACCCAGCCGTGCGGGACTATGTCGCGGGCCGTTGCTTTGGAAGACGCGTTCAGCTCAACGATGAGGTGCTGCGATCCCAGCTTTCCCGTCCCGATCTCCAAGAGGGCATTGCCAACTACCTCGCCCGCAAGATCGCCGAGCTTATAACCGAGCGGAAAACGATCGAGTTTGATAAGGCCGATTACTGGCTTTCTGAAACAAAGCCATTCAGTTGGCGACGCAACCTGTCGCCGCCCCTTGAGGTTAACAAGACAGTTTTCAACTTCGTCGCCACCTACAATGATTTCGAGCGGCACATCGCCGAGTTTCTGGACAAGGCGAACGACGTACTCCGCTTTGCTGCCCTAGGCACCACTTTGCAGGGCAATTCAGGAACCCTGTTCCGGGTGGACTACCTAAAACCCAGTGGGGCCATCGGTTTCTATCACCCCGACTGGGTGGCTGTGCAGAACATCGGGATTGAAGAAATCAACTGGATCATTGAGACCAAAGGTCGGGTGTGGGAAGGCACTGCGGCCAAGGATGCCGCAATGAAAAACTGGTGTGCACGCGTCGGTGCCGCAACTGGAGAAGATTGGCGCTACTTGCGCATCAATCAGAAAGATTTCGATGCCTGTGGGCCAAGTAATCTAGGGGATCTTGTTGGGTTGTAGAAACAGGGGGGGCTTGGCTGAGTTGAGTTTTTCGGCAGCTTGGTTATCATTCGTTTATCGCAGTGGTTATTGAGCAGGTATTACACGACCATTGCGAATTGTCTGAAACAACATTACAACGATTCGCGCTTATTTACAGTTGCTTTCTGCTTTCGTGGGAAGGCCGTAGGGCTTGAGCGTATGTGGGATCATCAATAGGGTACCTCGAAAAACTGCGCGAAACTAACTTTTCGAGGTGCCTTGCGGGGCTTGTCTATTGGGTGAAAGGTTATAAATTAACGACTTACGTTACAGGTGAGCGTGTCCCTTCCCCCAAACCTCCATCCCATTTAGGCTTTTCGAGGATCATCAATAAATTAAGGAGAGAACAGACTTGAAACCTGCCTCGTTGGACAGTTTTGGTACGCGCCGCGCCTTGTCGGTCGGCGATCGGCGCTACGCTTATTTCAGCTTGGAGGCGCTTGCCGACAATGGCTATGACGTTATCCGCCGTCTGCCGCTGTCGCTGAAGGTGTTATTGGAGAACCTGTTGCGCTACGAGGACGGGCGCACCGTGACCCGCGACGCTATCATCGCCACCGCACAATGGGCGCAAGAACAACACGCCGATCACGAGATCGCTTATCGTCCAGCGCGCATCCTGCTACAGGATTTTACCGGCGTGCCGGCGATCGTTGATTTAGCCGCGATGCGCCAAGCGGTCACCGACATGGGCGGTAACCCAGAGTGTATCAACCCGCAGATTCCGGTTGATTTAGTCATCGACCACTCGGTGATGATCGATCACTTTGGCGGCCCTGACGCGCTCAGCAAAAATGTTGCCAAAGAGTTTGAGCGCAACCACGAACGCTACGCATTCCTGCGCTGGGGAGCGCAGGCGTTTCGCAATCTGCAGGTGGTGCCGCCGGGAAATGGGATCTGCCATCAGGTCAACCTCGAATACCTCGCGTGCACGGTTCAAAGCGCCACCGACGCCAACGGCGGATGGGTCGCATATCCCGATACTGTCGTTGGCACTGATAGCCACACGACGATGGTCAACAGCCTCGCAGTGCTCGGCTGGGGCGTGGGCGGCATTGAGGCCGAGGCGGCAATGCTGGGGCAACCGATCTCAATGTTGTTGCCCGATGTGATCGGCTTCAATCTCAGCGGACAGTTGCTCGAAGGCGTAACCGCTACCGATCTGGTATTGACGGTTACCCAGCAGTTACGCGCACACGGCGTGGTCGGCAAATTCGTTGAATTCTACGGTAGCGGGTTAGCGTCGCTGACGCTGCCCGATCGCGCCACGATCGCCAACATGGCACCGGAATACGGTGCCACCTGTGGTTTCTTCCCAATCGACCAAGAGACCTGCGATTATCTGCGCTTCACTGGACGTGCTGCCGCCGCGGTGGCGTTGGTTGAGAGTTACGCACGTGCTCAGGGCATGTGGCGCGATGAAGAGACGCCTTTGCCGCTGTTCAGCAATACCCTGACCCTCGATTTGGGCACCGTAGAGCCGTCTCTTGCGGGGCCCAAGCGCCCCCAGGATCGCGTCACCCTGCCCCATGTCACTGACGTCATGGATGCGTTTATCGCCAAGCATCGCCGCCAACGCGACGCGACGCCCGATGTGACGGCAGCGCCCGCGGCACGCATCGCCGAGCGTGCGCAGCGCGCCGCAGCAAGCCACTATACGGCTGCCGATGGGGATGTGGTGATCGCCGCGATCACCAGTTGCACCAACACCTCAAACCCAGCGCTGCTGATCGCGGCGGGGTTGCTGGCGCGCAATGCACGGGCACATGGCCTCGCTACGCAGCCGTGGGTCAAAACCTCACTCGCCCCGGGTAGCCAAGTGGTACGCGATTACCTGAAGCAGTCGGGGCTGCAAGACGATCTGGACGCGCTCGGCTTCAATATCGCCGGCTTTGGCTGCACCACGTGTATCGGGAACTCGGGGCCGCTGGCGCAACCGGTAGCCGCGGCGTTGCAAGACAGCGATGTGCTGGTTGGCGCGGTGCTCTCTGGCAATCGCAATTTTGAAGGCCGTATACATGCGCAAGTGCAAGCCAATTTCCTCGCTTCACCACCGCTGGTGGTGGCTTACGCGCTGGCCGGTTCGCTGCAGGTCAATCTCGCCCATGAGCCGCTGGGATACGATAAAAACGGCGCAGCAGTCTATCTGCGGCAGATCTGGCCGCGCAACGAGGCCATCAACGCGACTCTGCGCACTTGCCTGACACCCCAAATGTTTCGCCAGCGCTACGCCAACGTATTCGACGGCAGCGAAGAATGGCGACGGATCGGGAACGCCGCAGGCGGAATTTACCCGTGGCAGGACAGCAGCACTTATGTGCGCTATCCCAACTTTTTCAAGGATGTGACTCCTGAACCTGCGGCGTTGAAGGATATTCGTAAAGCGCAGATCCTGATCGTTCTCGGCGATTCCGTGACCACCGATCACATCTCTCCCGCTGGTGCTATTTCGGCCAACAGCCCGGCCGGTGCGTATCTGGTTGAACGCCAAGTACGACCGGCAGAGTTTAACTCCTACGGCTCAAGGCGTGGCAATCACGAAGTTATGGTGCGCGGGACCTTTGCCAATAACCGCATCCGCAATGAACTGCTGCCTGGAGTCGAAGGCGGTTATACCCGCCATCTCCCATCCGGTGAGCTATTGCCGGTGTTCGATGCAGCGATGCGTTATACCGCCGAGGAGGTCCCGCTGGTGGTCTTCGCCGGGCGTGAGTACGGTACCGGTTCATCGCGCGATTGGGCCGCCAAAGGCACTGCTTTGCTGGGGATAAGAGCGGTCATCGCTGAAAGTTTTGAACGCATCCACCGCTCCAACCTGATCGGCATGGGGGTTTTGCCGTTGCAATTTGAGGCCGGCACAACACGCCACAGCATCGGCATCAAGGGCGATGAGACGTGTACCATACGTGGCATTGAGAATAATCTGAAACCCCATGCCAAACTCAACTGTACGTTGCAACGCACGGATGGAGAAACGCTGCGGATCCCGCTTGATTGTCGTATTGATACGCTGGATGAACTGAACTACTACCGCAACGGTGGGATCATGCAATACGTCATCCGCCAGTTGCTGGAGAAGTCGCCGCCGCACCAGAGAAAACAACAAAACGGAGAATAATACTGATAAAAGACAATAAGATCTGAGGACTTAAAGGCGCCTCGGATAGCTGACGAAGCTGGTTTTTCGAGGCAGCTTTCGGGAGATCCGCAAGGTGCTGCAAGTGCAACGCTGCGATTCAGAGCCTCGCTATGCCTTGCCTCAGGTCAGCGATTAGGTCATCGGCATCCTCAAGGCCAATGTGCAGCCGCAGCAGGAACGGCTTCGCGCTCCATGGCACCCGGTGGCGCACAACAGGCATACGGTTAAACGTGATCAGGCTGGTATAACCGCCCCAAGACGCGCCGATCTGAAAATACTGAAGATTGTCTGCCATCGCTTTCACCGCGATTTCATCTTCGCAATGCAGCACGAGGCCAAACAAGCTGGACGCACCCTTGAAGTCACGCTGCCACAGCGCATGCCCCGGATCAGCCGCCAGTGCCGGATACAGCACTTGATATACTGCTGGCTGTTCGGCCAGCCAACGGGCGATTTTTAGTGCGGATTGCTGCTGCCGACAAAGCCGCACGGAAAGCGTGCGCAGCCCGCGCAAGGCGAGAAAGCAGTCGTCTGGACTGGCGTTATCACCGATACGGTGCGCATGGCTTTGGATCGTCTGGTGGATGGCCAAAGTTGCTGAAGTGATCATGCCGATCACAAGGTCTGAATGACCGGCGATGTACTTGGTGCCTGCCTGAAGCGAAACATCAACGCCGTGGCTCAGCGGGCGGAAAAATAACGGCGTGGCCCAGGTATTGTCCATCACCGTCAGCACCCCGTTTTGCTTTGCGACCTTTGCAATGCCGGGGATATCCTGCATCTCAAAAGTGAGCGACCCGGGAGCTTCCATAAATATGAGGCGCGTATGCTGCTGGATCATAGGCGCGATCGCAGTGCCAATATGCGGCGCATAATATTCGATCGTAACACCGTATCGGCTCAGCACCTCGTCACACATTTGGCGCGTTGGGCCATAGACGCTGTCGGCGATCAGAATGTGATCCCCAGCGTTCACCAGCGCGCCCAGTGCCACGCTAATCGCTGAGAGTCCCGAGGCCGTAACGATTGTGCCGTGGCCGCCTTCCAAGGCGGTTACAGCTTCGCCCAGCGCCCGCGCATTGTGCGTGCCGCGTGACCCGTAGGTGATGTCGGTGAAAGCCTTGTCAGCATCGAAACGCTGAAGGTAACTGTCCGTATCCGCTGACAAAATGGTCGATGCACGGTACACCGGCAGATTGATCGTTCCCTCAAAGCCGCCGCGGCCGCGCCCTAAGTGCACCAGCTTTGTATCGTCCTTCATGATCTTTTGACTTCTGAATTCAAGACAAAATTCCCCGAACATTTGCCAGCGAAGCTGGCGGGTTATGTCTAGTGGCTACCCTGCGGGGCTTGTCTATTGTTTAAAGGATTATAAATCATTGGCTTACGTTGCAGGTGAGCGCCCCTTCCTCCTTATCCCGTTGAGGTTTTTCGAGGTACCCTACGGGGGGATCTATCAGAAACAGAATCTCGGCAATCTCCGGCTAAATGGCCGCCGAAGCAGCGCGTTCAGTGTCGGCAGAGAATCATTATAAGGGTGTTATATTGATGGAAGGGTATATTAATCAATAACTGCTGGGGGGCACGCTTTGCCCTCTCCCTATTCCACGCGGTGTTTGTGGTACAATTCGTAAAATAGCCACAGGGGCGGCCTTCATCGCTGATACCCAACACTGTGATGCCGTGTTAGACCTAAGGAATAATACCAGCCGGGATGTCGATGCGGGATCAAGGATCCGCCGCAGGGGCTATCTATTGGGGGAAGAGTTATCAATCCATAACAGAATGAGGGGGTACCGTTACAGTTGATCATGCCTCATCCCAACCCCCAGGTTTTTCGAGGTTCCCCAGTAAAGCTCGCGAGGCTGAGCTCAAAGCTGCTGGAGTACGCAATCGTATTCAACGCAAAGGGGCTCGGGCTCGCAATCATCCTTTATCAGCGCGCCAAGAGCAACGGAACCGCGGCATCGCCAAGCCCCGATGCTCGGGTGCAACATGTCGTCGGCACCTTGACTCAAATGGGCGCTACGCTTATCGAAACGATAGGCTACCCCCATGCAACTTTTGCTTTAGTGATGAGGATCGCCTGCTATAACATGAGTCGGATGCCTTATTTTAGCGGTAGGAATGGATGCCTTTTGACGCCAAAAATAGATGCAATGGCCGGGAAAAGACCGCTCGACCACCAATAAACAGGATTCTACTTCTCATCCATTCCAATTCTTCTTAATTTCAGACGGCCCGCTCGCTCAGACACCCGTTTGTATCTTCGATTTCACTCTAGCGCAATGGTATTCCGAGGTTCCCTTCTAAGTGATGGTACAAGGAAGCACTAATGTTGATTAAATTGTTAAATAATAATTTAAAATTAACCCAATTTATTATTACATTGCTTCTATTCTTTGGGTTGATCGTAGTGGTCCAACCGGAAGCACATAACTACCTGTGGCGCTTGCCAGAAACAATATTCTGGAAGATCCCAATTATGGTTAATGACGTATTCATTTTCTTAATTTACGATTGGATGCCTATTGATACTTATGATGCAGAGCTTGATATTACTGAAGAATCAACCTTGATTAGAGAAATATCACGAAGTTTCTCTGGATTTATTCTTTTTTGCATTAATTTTATTCGAGAAATTTTACTAGGCGGAAATAAGACAATCGTTGCATTCAGCAGCTGGGATTTTGTTGGAGAGAATAAATGGGCTTATTGGCCTGCGCTGCCTTGGACAGCAGTAACAGGGTTTGCATTTATCATTGGTTACATGCTTAATGGCCGAATGCTTTCAATGTTAGCTGGGTTCAGCATGCTTTATATCGCACTGTTTGGCCAATGGAAGCCGGCAATGGAGACTTTGTCTTTTGTGTTGATAGCAGCACCTTTCGCGGTTATTTTAGGTTTGGTGATGGGTGTTATTGCGTATAAAGTAAGAGGGTTTCGAGCATTTTTAGCACCTATTTTAAATATCGCGCAAACCATGCCGCATTTTTCATATTTGGTGCCGGTTGTTGCTTTGTACGGTATCGGCGATCATGCAGGCGCGATCGCAACCATTATCTTTGCAACCCCACCAATGATTCGTCTTACTCTATTGGGAATGGATAATGTACCACAGGAAACTATCGAATCAGGAGTAATGAGTGGTTGTAATAATCCACAGTTATTATTCAGAGTATTAATTCCGAGCGCACGCCATGATATTTTAATTGGAGTTAATCAAGTCATTATGCAATGCTTGGCGATGGCAGTGATAGCATCATTTATTGGCGCTACTGGACTCGGCTATGATTTGTTGGTCGCACTTAATCAATTAAAGATTGGGCAAGCTTTGGAGCTGGGTGTTTCTATTGTTTTGATCGCGATTGTGCTGGATAAACTTTCTCTTGCTTGGGCGAATAAGCAAATCGATTATTTTGCTGATCTATCATTATATAAACGTCATCGGTATTCTTTGATGGCGCTGTTATGGCTTGTTTTTACTATTGCGTTAGCTACACTATCGCAAATTTTCTCTAACGACAAAGTAAATTATTTTTATTTTATCCCAGAAGACAGAGGCTATACTACGGAAACATTTTGGGATTTTATCGTTGATTGGATTGTAGTTAATTGGTATCATGGCTTACAAGGATTTAATTATTTCATGATTAAAAGTATCTTAATACCAATGAAATTGGCCTACTTGGCGATGCCAGTTAGTGCAACTATTGTGCTTGCTGTGGGAGTTGGTTTTATATGTGGTGGGATAAAATCAGTTCTGACTGTTGGATTTTTTTTATTATTTATTGCATTGACTCCGTGGTGGGATAAAGCACTTATTACCGCTTACATTGCAACTTTTGCGACTATAGTGTCGATTATTATCGGTGTTTCAACAGGTATTTTATGTGCGGGGAATCGTAGGGCTGAAAAATTCATATTGCTGATGTGTGATACATTTCAAACTTTCCCATCTTTTATTTATCTGATTCCAGTTATTATGTTATTTGGAGTCAGTGATGTTTCAGTCATTATTGCCGTAATTGTTTATGCAACAATACCGGCTACACGATATACAGTAGAAGGCTTGCGCAATGTACCGCAAAGCCTGAACGATGCAGGATCGATGTGTGGTATTAGCCGTATTCAGCGCTTGCTTATGATTGAGTTGCCGCTTGCTTTTCCCCATATCATGCTTGGTATTAATCAAACATTCATATTCGCTTTATTTATGGTGATCATTGGCGCTTTCATTGGAACAGACGACTTGGGTCAGTTAATCATGCAATCTTTATCAAGAGAGAATGCTATAGGTAACGGCATCATGCTTGGCTTGTGTGTTTCTTTTATCGGCCTAGCCGTCGACCATCTGATAAATAAATTGGCTAAAAACCGCATGAGAGAACTGAGTATTGCCTGATTTTGACAGCGCGGTCATTGGATGAGCCGATTTTTGGCATTCAATGTTAGCTGACCTGCTCTATCAGCTTTATTCTGAGCCCGCGAGTTGAGTGCTTGATATGAAATGGGGCACCTCGAAAAAACCGCTTTGTGGGTTCTTCAAAGTGCCTTTGTATCTCGATACGATCCTGCGCGCCCCTTTTTTAGCGCGCCAGAGCCAATAGGCAAATGGATCCGCTGTCTTGGGGCGCTCTAGTCACTGCGTTTGTGCTAGGGGCAATGAGCCCCGGACCATCATTGGCGTTGGTACTGCGCAACACCTTGAGCGGTGGGCAGCGTTGCGGGGTGCTAACGGCACTCGGACACGGGATCGGTTTTGGCGTCTATGCACTGTTAGTCGCGTTTGGTATCGCCTCCGTATTGCTGGCGCACCAACTGGCTTATGCGATCCTGTGCTGGATCGGCATCGCATGGCTGATCTATCTGGGTAGCCTACTGCTGTGGCGATCTAGGTCAGCGCGCCTTGAACCATCAACGCACGATGACATTGACAACCGACGAGCGCAGCGCCGCTCTACGTTGCAACCGTCTGGTTTTGTACAGGGACTTTCGCTGGCCATCCTGAATCCCAAGATTCTCGCTTGGATGCTGGCCATCTATGCGCCCTTCATCACCGCCGGTATTGGTGCGGCGGAGCTACTAGCGATGGGGTTGACAGGAATGCTGATAGACGGTGGCTGGTATTGCAGTGTGGCGCTGCTGCTGACAGCCAACAGCTACGTCACCCAACGTTTACGGCAACTGCTACACCGCATTGATGCCGCTATGGGCTGCCTGATGCTGGGATTTGCAATAAAACTGCTGAACGATCAGATCAGCTGAGGCTGGCGCTTCCGCCGCCCTGCCGCTGCGGTGCAACTGTAACGGATCGGTCGTACCGCCAGCCCCAAGCACTGACACGCGTAAGATCAATGGCTGCGCACCCCACCCAACAATCGCTGAAGGGTGTATGGTGCATCCAGATGGTTAAACGTGCGTCTTCTCTCGCACATGCGCCACGCCGCGCTCCACCTCATACCGAGGAGGGGGTAAGCCCACGCTGGGAAGCGACCACCGGGAGGGGCAAAGAAAACTGAGCTTTGCTTCGTTTGTCGAGGCACCCAAGGGTTATTTCAGATAGACACGGTCCATGGGCTGCACCGTTGCCCATATCCCGGCTGGAGGATTACCCACGCGCTTGCTGGTGATCGTGTGGTATGGGAGAGCGTAAACCCAATATACGGGTACTTCATCAGCGACGATACGCTGAAATTCGGCATACAATGCTTTGCGTTTGGCGAAATCCAACTCGCTGCTGGCCTGATCTAGGATAGCGTCCACCCGTGCGTTGGCATAACTCTGGGTATTCGACCAGATCACGCCTTTTTTAATATTTGAGCTTTGGTACGTGCGATGTACGCCGATCACTGGATCCCCCCAGTTAAATACAACGTCCCAAGTCATTTCAAAATCATGACCGCCAACCCGTTTGGCCCACGTTGGAAAATCGGGTGATGAGCGAATGATCACATCAATACCAACCTTCTTAAGCTGTGGCTTTAAATACTCAGCTTGCGCTTTAATCCCCCTCCAGCCGTAATCAGCAGTGATCTTAAAGCGGAAGCCATCGGCCTTGCGAGGGTACCCCGCTGCATCAAGAAGGCGATTCGCTTCCGCCAAATCCAAATCATAGGGCTCTACATGGGGCTCGTAGAAAGGACTCCCGGGATGGACCCCGGTTCTCGCCGGGATTGAAGTGCCGCGCATGATCTTCTGAGTAATAAAATCACGATCGATCGTATACGCAATGGCGCGCCGTACATTGACATCCTTGGTTGGGCCGCTGACAGTGTTGAAAGCAACCCAAGCGATCGGCCCGATAGCCGCATAGCCCTGATCGGTTACAGTCACCGCACGAGATTTCTTCAGGCGATTGATATCTGGGGGATTCTGCTCAAATCCGGTCATATCGACCTCGCCATTTTCCAGTGCAATCACTCGTGCCGCCCCGTCTTTGATGATGCGCATAACGATTTTATCTAGGTAGGGGCGCCCGGCAATGAAAAAATCATCGTTACGCTCAAGGATAATGTGCTGGTCGCGTTTGAATGACACCAGCTTGAACGGGCCAGAACCCACCACGCCAGTTGAATTAGCCGGATGTGACTTGGCATCCTGACCATCGCCATAGATATGTTGCGGGATTATCGGCAGCAACTGCGATGACATCGCCAATAACAGCGCCGGATGCGGTTTAGACAAGCTGATCACGGCAGTGTGCGGATCAGAGGTATCAACCGATTCTACCGGTGCAAACATGGTCTTAAATGGGTGATTGGCTTTCACCGTCATGATCGAGAAAGCGACATCTGCGGAAGTGATTGGCTGACCATCATGGAAAGTAGCCCCTTTCACCAGATGCAATGTCACCTGCAAGCCATCATCGGAAATTTCCCATGACCGTGCGAGATACGGCTTAGGTGTCCAGTCGGCGTCATAGCGCAGCGGAGCAGCGAACAACTGCGTCCCCGGTTCGCCAGTGGCGATGCCAGATTGCACCGCCGGGTTCAGATGACGCGGCGTATTTTGTATTGCCCATATCAGGGTTCCCCCGCGTTTCGGTGAATCCGCAGCAATATCGTATGCAGCAGCACCGCATACCGCTCCCATCAGCGTTGCTAACACCGTACCTGCGAGTGGAACGGTGCATAAAATTTTCTTCATCTCAACCTCTGCTATCAGTGCTGGGTGCTACGTATCAATGACGAAGAGACTCCACCCAGAGATTATGTAACGGACTGCCGTGTGAACTACGGCACGGTAACGATTTCTTTGCTGCATGGCGGCCGGTACGGCCTGTCGCAATCCTTCTGTACAACCCCCAACAAACCGTCCAAAACAAATCGTTTGCTGAGCTCACATGACCAAAAACGATGATCTCGCAATAAGTCGTCCGCGTCTATCTTTGGTTCCAGTACGTAAAATAATATCCTTTAATATCAACATCTTACGAATTCATTATCGACGTTAATAATGGCAAAAACAGGATCAATTGGACTTATTGCGAGATCATCAAAAACAGTAGGTGAAAATTAAATACGGGATTCGGTATCATAATACCCGAACCCCGTATTTATCTTAAAGTAGATGCAATGATACGCAAAGCAATATACTTACGAAGTAATATACTTAACTCTTTGGGACGCTATAAGTGCCCTCTTACATCGCCGGGAGGACGTGTTGTTATTTTCTATAGCGTTTTATAAGCGAATACGCCAATCTTCCTACGATCAAGACCAAGATGGCGACGCTGACCCATTCCTGCCATACGCGTGGTATTTGCATAACGGCTCTCCTCTTTGCTTGTTTTAACCGACAGCCGCCGCTTTTTTACTGACGTGCAACCGTTCTTCTGAAGGCGGTATGGTGATGACCGGATCAACCAAACGCAACTCCTCTAACGGGATATGGCAGGCGATAGCATGATCATCACCATCAACCTGCACCGGTGGCCGCTGCTCATCACAGATTTTACCGATCTTACGTGGACAGCGGGTGCTGAACGGGCAACCCTCTGGTGGATCCAGTACGCTGGGCAAATTACCTTCAAGCACGATCTCGCGTTTGGTGACTTCTGGATCAGCAATCGGGACTGCCGATAGCAATGCCTCAGTGTAGGGATGATAGGGAGGCGAGAACACATCATTGGTTCTGCCGCGTTCCATAATCTGCCCCAAATACATCACCACAATCCGATCAGCCAAGTAACGTACTACGCTGAGATCATGGCTGATAAATAACAACGTTGTCTGGTTCTCGCGCTGGATCTCCATCAGCAGCTCGGTAACCGCTGCGGCTACCGATACATCAAGCGCGGATACCGGCTCATCAGCGATGACCATCGACGGGTTACCCGCAAAAGCGCGAGCAATACCGATACGCTGTTTTTGCCCTCCCGAAAGCTGGCGTGGTTTGCGGAAGAAGAAATCACGCGGCAACTTGACTGTATCCAGCAATTCCATGACTCGCTGGCGGATCTTCACCTTGTCAGTTTCGACGCCGAATTTCTTGATCACCCGCGAGATCTGTCCGCCAATGGTGTGACTGGGATTCAGAGTATCAAACGGATTCTGGAACACCATTTGCAAGGAGCCAATTTGTTTCTCGGAACGTTTGCGTACTGGAATACGGGAAATATCTTTGTCTTCATGGCGAATGCTGCCATCTGAGGTGGTTTCCAAACCCATCAGCACTTTGGCAAATGTTGACTTACCGCAACCTGATTCTCCAACGATAGCCACCGTTTCTCCACGCTTGGCATTAAAATCCAGCTTTTCGTTGGCTTTCACGTAGCGTACCGATTTGCCTGATATCAGCGCCTTAATCGAGCGGTCGCGAACCTCGTAATACTTCTGCATCTTTGACACTTCCAGTACATTCTCGCCAAACTTAACCGGCTCACGCGCTTCACTATGGGCGATATCCTCATGGAAATCGATCTCCTCCCAGCGCAGGCAGCGCACCCGATGGGCCTTGCTGCGATCGTCGCCGCCAGATGCCACGGACATGGGTATATCCTTGGCGTCACACCGTCCACTCTGGAAATGATCACAGCGGGGACCAAAATTACAGCCTTGAGGGCGCTCATGGGGTAGCGGCAGTTGGCCAACGATAGGTTTCAGCGGTGCCGCGTTTTTATCCGCGGTCGGCAGCGGAATACAACCGAATAAGCCATGGGTATAGGGATGTTTGGGCCATGTGAATAACGAATTAATAGTCCCTTCTTCAACCACTTCGCCGGAATACATCACGAATACACGATCACAGACCTCCAATATCAACCCCAGATTGTGGGAGATATAAATCTGGGAAGTGCCATAATTGCGGCTGATCTCGGCGATCAGTTTGGTGATGCCAGCCTCGACAGTAACGTCCAGAGCGGTCGTCGGCTCATCCAGCAGCAGCAGCGCCGGTTGCGACAGCAGCGCCATCGCAATAACGACACGCTGCTGTTGACCGCCGGAAATTTGATGTGGGTAGGAATCCATGACTCGCTGTGGATCCGGTAAGCGCACATCGGTCAATAATTGCAGCGCACGATCGTGGGCTGCTGTGGTGCTGATCCCCTCATGCACCATCGGCACCTCGCGTAACTGCGCACCTAAGGTCATGCTCGGGTTCAGCGCCGCGAACGGCTCCTGGTAGATCATCGAGATCATCGCGCCGCGCAACTTACGCAACTGGTCCGGTGGCAGGGTGTTCAACTCAACCCCTTTGAACTTGATGCTACCGCTCTTAATTCTCCCATTACTGCCCATGTACTGCATGATCGCCATTGCGACTGTGGATTTTCCGCAGCCGGATTCGCCCACCAAACCGATGCTCTCGCCTTTGTTGACGACCAAAGAGAAATCAATCACTGCCGGAATCTCGCCAGCACGCGTCCAGTAGGATAGATTCAGATCCTGAATATCCAAAACAGGCGCATTTTCGTCGAATTTAAAGCTCATTTGTTGAGTCCCTCTTCAGTGTTGTCAATCACGCAGTGAAATTTCCCGTAAGCCATCGGCGAGCAGATTGAAGCCGAGGATCAGCGATGAAATAGCAATACATGGAAAAATCATCATGTACGGGAAAGCCAGCGCCATTTGCCTAGTTTCATTGATCATACCACCCCAATCAGGATTGGGTGGCGGCAATCCGAGACCAAGAAACCCCAACACTCCGATGGCGATGATCACATAGCCCAAACGCAGGCAGGCATCAACGATCAGTGGGCCGCGCGCATTGGGCAGTATCTCCAGCAACATGATCCACCACGGGCCTTCGCCCCGTGTTTCAGCGGCGGCAACGTACTCGCGATTACGCAGATCAAGCACCAACCCGCGGACGATACGCATGACCACCGGGCCTGTGGCAAAAGTAATCGCAATAACAATGTTGATCGGACTGGCACCAAAGGTCGCGATAATAATGATATACAACACCAACACAGGAAAGGCGAGGATGATATTCGCCAGCCCCGACAGCACGTCATCCACCCAGCCACGGTAGTAACCAGCAGCAAGACCGATCACAATGCCTACCGCATAAGCCGATATGGCCGCGATCGGTGCCCAAGTGAGTACGGCGCGTGCGCCGTGGATAACGCGCGAGGCAATGTCACGACCGATATTGTCGGTACCGAACCAGAACGCATCGGTCCAGCATTCCGCGGCTTTTATCGTGGGAATCAATGTGCCCGGTTTCTGAAACGGCACGATCGAGGTGTTCGGCTCACACGGTGCTATCTGGTTGGCTAATAAAGCGACCAGAATCCAAAACAACACAATCGCAAAACCAATCATCCCGACCCAACTCTCGCGCAACAAAGCAAAAGATCTAAGTGCTCGCATCAGGGCTGCGGCCAAAGTAGGCGCGGGGAAATCAGCGGTAGTCGTATTCATTCATGCCTCCTGACTAAAACCGGATTCTGGGGTTGAGGTAAGTATATCCAATATCAGAAATCGTTTGCGTAGCGACGACCACGAACACGGCAATCATCGAGCAAGCCTCGATTAACAGGATATCCTGATTCAGCGATGCCTCCAGTAGCAAGGCACCAAACCCTTTATACGCGAAGAAAAATTCAACCACGATTACGCCCGATAACAACCATGGGATCTGCAGCATTATCACGGTAAATGGGGCAATCAGCGCATTACGCAGCGCATGTCGCAAAATCACCTGGTTATAGGGCAGACCCTTAAGCACCGCGGTACGTATATAGTGAGTGGTCATGACCTCAGCCATGGAAGCCCGAGTCATGCGAGTGACATACCCAAAGTCATAGATAATCAGCACCGCCGCAGGCAATATCAACTGCGACCAATCCCAGCCATCAAGCATACTGCTGGTGCCTGGCAACCAGCCCAGCCAGAAGACGAAAATCGCTGTCAGCAGCGGCGCGCTGGCAAACTCAGGTATCGATGTGGTAGCGACGCTGGTTACTGAGATCGATCGATCGAGCGCCGATCCCTCCTTCATGCCCGACAGAATGCCGAGGACCAGCGAGACCGGGATCAACACCAGCATCACGAACAATCCTAGGATCGCCGTATTAGCCAACCGCTCCCAGATAAAATTATTGATAGGCTGCTTGAAGCGTACCGATTCACCTAAATTGCCTGTGGCGAAGTTACCTAACCAGCGACCGTATCGTTGATATATGGGATCGTAATAACCGTTCTCGTTTAACCAATGCTCGCGCGCTTCTTGGGTTGAATACTGACCGAGCACCTTAATCGCCACGCTCTCAACATTAATTTCGAGCAACAGAAACAGCAATACGGATACGATCAGCATAATAACCAGCATCTGAAAGATACGCTTCAGAGTAAATATCAGCATAACGTCCTCCTGAAGGCAAGCTTACTCGGGTTCCTCATCTGACATGCCGCTACATCTTAGCCGCTAACGCTTTCGCTGAGCGCAACGAGGGGGAACCCACCGTTAGGTTCTCGATACGACTAGTGAAGGACTGGCGCACTGAATAATCTTCAGCATGGCATGAGCAGCCATACTGTACCAGAGCATTCAGGCAACTTCAAATTAAGGGAGACTCGAAAAAACCCAACGGGGTGGGGGTTTGGGGGAAGGGACATCATCACCTGTGACGTAAGTTATTGATTTATAATTCTTACCTCAATAGACAAGCCCCGCAGGGCACCTCGAACAACTAGCGCAGCTGGTTTTCGAGATGCCCTTATGATGCTTATGTCGCCTTATCTTCTTTAGTGGCATCGGCAATTGCGGGTACGCTGCTCGCTTGCTCATCCGCTCCCGTGGTGACTTTTTGCTTTTTATCGCGCATCACGATCTTGCCAGAGGCTTTTTTCGCATCAGCATTGCTGTCAACGCCTTTACGCTCTGCTTTGGGCTTTCTTTTAAACTCTGAATCAGTAGCAGCGGCAGCGGCAGTCTCCTCGACCTCTTGCTTCGCCATCGCTCGTGCGGTTTCCAAACCCTCAAGAATAGCATCCGTAGCGCCTTTTAAATACAACTGGATGGCACGGGTGGAGTCATCGTTACCCGGGATTACATAACTTATCCCGCTGGGTGAATAATTGGTATCGACGACCCCAACGATCGGAATCCTAAGCTTAATCGCTTCCCCGATGGCGATCTTTTCATGGCCGACATCGATCACAAACAACACATCGGGCAGCCCTTCCATATCCTTAATGCCGCCAAGATTGTTTTCCAGTTTGGTGTATTTGCGGTGGATCTTGAATAATTCCTTCTTATTCAGTTGTGGTTTGATAGCGTTCTCTTCCAGCGTTCTCTCCAGCTCAAACATATACTTAATTGACTGCTTGATGGTGCGGAAGTTGGTCAACATTCCTCCCAGCCAGCGCCGATTCACATACGGCATATTGCAGCGTTTGGCCTCGGTCGCGACCGCTTCCTGAGCCGCCGGTTTAGCGCCGACAAACATAATACGTCCCCGATTTTGCGCCATGCGACCAAGGAAATTGACCGCTTCATGGTACATAGGTAACGTTTTTTCAAGATTAATAATATGAATTTTATTGCGTGCCCCATAAACATAAGGCCGCATTTTTGGATTCCAGTAGCGCGTCTGATGGCCGAAATGGACTCCAGCCTCCAGCATATCGCGCATTGATGCATCAGCCATAACGATGATTCTCCAAGGTTTGGGTTATTCCTCCATGCACCCCGCGTATTAACCCGATTGGGCACCCAAATAGGCGTGACGGCACATGTGTGAATTATCCGGTTGCCCGGATGGGTTGATATTCCCCATACGTCACATTGGCCGGTTGCTTTGTTTTGTGCAACCAGTGAACGCACAAGCCCAGCCAACCGTGATCGCCAACGGCACGACATTATAAAGCAGCGCTATCCATATCTATACTATGCGTTGTCATTGATGAGCAATCCGGGCTGTGACAGGCGCATCACTTGGCGCGCCATGACGGGTTCCGCCATGCTTGGCACGCGGGCTCTCATACAGGATCCCACGAAATCGCCCGCCTAGCTTATGCTAGGAGCGCCTCGTTGATGACAGCCGCCACTCTGGTCACCGCCTGATCGAGCGGGATTTCCCGTATCTCGCTATCGCCTCGGCGACGCAGTTCAACCACCCCGCTATCGAGGTTGCGGTCGCCGATGACCAGTCGATAGGGGATGCCGATCAATTCCGAATCGGCGTGCATAACCCCCGGGCGGATGTGGCGATCGTCAAACAATACCGCCACCCCTGCTGCTTGCAGGTCAGCATATAACTGCTCTGCGAACTGTCGCAGGCGGATTGATTTGTGCATGTTCATCGGTAGCAACATGACTTGCCAAGGGGCTATCGCTAATGGCCAGATGATACCGCGCTGGTCGTGATTTTGCTCGATTACGGCAGCTACAATGCGCGTTACGCCGATGCCATAGCAGCCCATATGAATAGGCACTGCTCGCCCAGCGGCGTTCAATACCACGCAGTGCATGCTCTCGCTGTACTTGGTGCCCAACTGGAAGATATGACCTACCTCAATGCCGCGGCGCACGACCAGTGTCCCCTGACCGTCGGGGCTTTGCTCACCGCTAACGGCATTACGCAGATCCATGCGTTGTGGGTGCGGCGCATCGCGGCCCCAGTTGACACCGCTATGGTGATGCCCGGGGGTATTGGCACCGCACACAAAATCCGCCAGCACCGCCGCCGCGTGATCGGCGATTACGCGCAGCGGCTGCGCAACCACGCCCAAAGACCCGGGGGGGGTGTGCAGCACTGCCTCAATGCGCTCAGCGGAAGCCAATTCCAGCGGTCTTTTGATCCCCTCAATGGCCTCCGCTTTGACTGCGTTGAGCTCGTGATCGCCACGCAACACCAGTGCTACTAGGGAGGCATTGTCTCCCTCAACGATCAAGGTTTTCACGCAGCGCGCAAGCGCTACGTCAAGAAACCCAGTGAGCTGCGCCATTGTCCCAACTCCAGGCGTTGCCACTGTCGCCAGCGCTTCTGTCGGCACCGGGGGAGAGGCCTCGCTATTGGATACGCATGGCACCAGCTCAACATTAGCGGCGTAGTCAGACGCGGTGCAAAATGCGATCGCATCCTCGCCATAATCCGCTAACACATGAAACTCCTCCGATACCTTGCCCCCGATCGCACCTGAGCTGGCGCTGACGATGCGGTAATTAACGCCGATGCGATCAAAGATACGGGTATACGCATTGCGCATCAGCGCATACGAGGCCTCCAGCCCAGCCGCGTCAAGATCAAAGGAATATGCATCCTTCATAACAAACTCACGCGCTCGCATGACGCCAAAGCGGGGACGTGCTTCATCGCGGAATTTGGTCTGGATCTGATACAGATTCAAAGGCAGTAATTTGTAGCTGCGGATTTCAGTGCGGGCAATGTCGGTGATCACTTCTTCATGCGTCGGGCCGACGCAGAACGCCCGCTGATGGCGATCATCAAGGCGCAGCAGCTCTGGCCCGAAAGCATCCCAGCGCCCGGATTCCTGCCACAGTGCCGCGGGCTGGATCGACGGCATCGTCATTTCCAGCGCGCCAGCGCGATCCATCTCTTCACGGACGATGTTTTCAACCCGCCGATATACCCGCTGTCCTAATGGCATCCAACTGTACAGTCCAGAGGCCAGCGGACGTATCAAGCCTGCTCGCAGCATCAGACGGTGACTGACGATCTCCGCATCGGCTGGCTCCTCTTTCATCGTCGCCATTAAGAACTGCGAGGTTTTCACAATCGGATACCTCGAAAAATCGCAACGGGATAGAGGGTTGAAGAAAGGGGCATGATCACCTGTAATGTAAGCCGTTGATTTATAACCCTTCACTCAATATAAAAGCCCCGCAGGGTACCTCGAAAAGCCAACCAAGCTGGTTTTTCGAGTGGCCCTAGGGGTGTGCAAATAAGCCAATTAATCATTGCCCAAAGCGCGGCGCACCTTCCGCCAAGTAGGTTTGCTCAGCCGCGGTGCTTGGGCGTCCCAACACCTGATTGCGGTGGGGGAAACGACCAAAGCGCTTGATGATGTCGTAGTGCATTGTGGCGTATTGCAGGGTATCGAAGAAGTAACTCTTCCATTCATCTGGTGCCGCCGCCAGCAACGTTTGGTAGCATTTCAGGCAGCGTTTCTGCGCCTCCATGTCTTCGGCATGTTCGAGCGGCAGGTAGAAGAAGATGCGCTCCGCCAAAGCGAGCTTCAGGTCATCGCCGCGGTCCAGTCCGCTAATGCAGTAGCGATAGCTCTGCGGGTCGTTAGCAAACGCTGCGGCGTTACCGCGGCGCAGGTTGCGGCTAAACTGATCGAGTACGATGATCAGCGCCAAACGACCGCGTGGGGTATCTGCCCAGTGCGAAAGCCGCCCTTCGCTTGCCGCCGTAAAAACTTCGCCGAATTGCAAACGGATCTGTGTATCCACTGCGTTGCCTCCCTGAAACCAGAAGGCCTGGCGCGCTTTCAGCGCTTCGAGTTCGGTGGTCGAATCGGCAAACCACCACGCCAGCATTGCTTCATAATCATGCGCATCCATAGACCAGTCCCAAGCCTCTAGGTTAGTCCACCGCGGTTGTTGCTGGCGTACTACTATCGTTGTTGGCTGGATCGACTATTTTTACATCAAACACAACCCCATCCACTCCGTTGACGATAACTGTAGCACCGGCAGCGCAATCCACGCCACGCACCTTCCAAGTGGAATCATCCACCCGCAGCTTGCCCTGCCCGTTGACGATTGGCATTTCCAGTGTAAAGCGGCGCCCAATATATTGGCACCCACGCTGATTCAACAGCGGGTGGTCGCTGACGATCGGCTTTGCGAGAAACCAGCGGCGCATGATGAACACGCTCAACAGGGACAGCAACGCATAGACAAATAATTCAATTTCCCAGCTCAGAGACAGCGCCAGCATCAACGGCATCAGGAATACGATTAACGCCATCAGGAAAGCGGCGATACCCAAACCTATAAGGAAACCCGTCGGAATAAAAATCTCCAACACCGCACATAGCAGCCCCAATGCTGCCCAATACCACCACTCTGTGGGAGGAATTATGCCCATTAATTGTTGTTATCGGATGAAATCGATTGCGGCGCTTGCGGCGCTGCGGATGGCTTCGCTGAGGCGTCGTTAAAAGTGTCTTTCACCAGCTCTGCGATGCCGCCTAAAGAGCCTATGACCTGCGCTGCTTCGAGCGGCATGAAGATCACTTTATGGTTTGGTGCCGCTGCCATGTCACGCATTGCTTCAATGTATTTTTGCGCAACAAAATAATTGATCGCCGATGTCTCGCCGATAGCGATCGCCTCGGATACCACGCGTGTCGCATGGGCTTCGGCCTCGGCCTCGCGCTGGCGTGCTTCGGCATCGCGAAACGCTGCTTCGCGCCGCCCCTCGGCCTGCAAAATGATCGCTTGCTTCTCACCTTCGGCGCGCAAAATCTCGGACTGCCTTTGGCCTTCAGCCTCCAAAACGGAAGCGCGCTTGTCGCGCTCGGCCTTCATCTGCCGCGCCATTGCATCGACCAGATCACGCGGTGGAGCAATGTCCTTGATTTCGATGCGCGTGACCTTAATCCCCCATGGCGTGGTGGCGTCATCAACAATGCCCAACAGACGCTGGTTGATTTCATCGCGTTTCGACAGCAATTCATCCAAGTCCATCGAACCCATGACGGTGCGGATATTGGTCATCGTCAGGTTAATGATCGCGTTTTCCAACTGATTGACCTCATAGGCTGCTTTGGCAGCATCGAGCACTTGGAAAAATACCACCCCATCCACCGAAACCATCGCATTGTCTTTGGTGATCACTTCTTGGGTGGGTACGTCCATGACCGTTTCCATCATGCTGAGGCGCGCACCGATGATGTCAAATAACGGGATGATGAAATGCAATCCTGGATTAAGTGTACGGGTATAGCGACCGAAGCGTTCTACCGTATAGTTTTTTCCTTGGGACACCGATTTGACCGCAAAGAAACCATACACTAAGACAAAGATAAAGAAAAAGATGGCGAGCGTGGCACCATCCATCCATCCAAATATAGGGATCATTGTATTCCTTTAGATTGGTTGTGGTTATCCATCACAGTAGTCTTTGATGCTACATCAGAGACCCGGCTTTTGCTCCGCGCCCCACGAACGAAGGGCTGCTGCGCTTGGCGCTGGCAGCCGCAAAGACACATGCCTAGTGCTGGCTAGGCACCTTGGGTTGATTATATCAGAGGTCACCCTGATGGGTACAAATGCACCCTTTGCTTCAGCACCTAATGGCGTGCTGATTGGTCAGCCATCAAACGCTTGTTTTATCCAGTTGATTTGCATCGCGGTGTCGGCATCTGAATGGTCGCCGGTAATTGAGAGCACATCGAAGCGACAACGCGGGTGCCGCTGGTAGCGCATCCTGCATTGCAGATAAAACGCCGCGGCGCGTACGAGGCGACGCTGTTTGTGGGCATCAACCGAAGCAGCGGCACCGCCAAAACGTGTATGGCGGCGATAGCGTACTTCGACAAATACCAAAACGTTGCGATCCCGCATGACCAGATCGATCTCGCCGCGAGGGTAGCGAAAGTTGCGCTCGATAAGCGTCAGTCCAGCGCGTTGCAGAAATTTGCAGGCCAACGCCTCGGCCCAGCACCCGCGCTGTTGGTGCGTGGCTCCGACCCAAGGGGTTGGCTTATTGCGTCGCCAGCGGCGTTGCAGCCACAGATTTTGCAGCAGCTTCCACATTGCTCAATTGCGGGGTGCCGTTAACGAAACGCGCCCATAGTAAGCGACGATGAATGTGCCCAGAGCCGCTTACCGACAGTTCGCCGCTATGCCCGGCCAAGCGCTGTGCGGTATCGCTCACACGATCGCGGCTATGGAGAAACGCGATCAACGCGTAGGCATCGGCACCGAAAGCATGTAAGCGCATGTCGTCCGTGGATGCCTGAGGCCAAGCCTGTGCTAAGGCTGCCTGCAAGTGGCGTGCCTGCTCGGTCGCCGCCAACACCCACGGCATATCGCCAAACTGAACATGGTTCAAATCGTTGTTTCTGCCTCTATTCGTGGTTTCAGCATAGACACGCGAGGTGGCGTAGATGGGTAGCTCATGGGCGCGGTAGAAATCAAACAGCGGGCGTAATTGGCGCGCCGCAGGCGCTGACCCAAGCATGAATATGGCATCGATGTCTTGGCGCCGGTAGGGGCGATGATAGAGTGTTTGGCGCAGCGCTGTTTCCATCTCTTGCAACCGTTTTTTGCTGGCGTCAAGATGCAATCCAGCGGCGACCAGCGGTGCCACGGCGGCGGCATCGGGAGGGTAGTAAATGGACTCCGCCACCAAGCCGCCTAAACGTTCAAATTCAGCAATAAATGCCTGCATTACGCGCTGCCCCCAACGCCCCTCAGGGGCGAACGCCAAGGCGTTGTTGTTGCCATCGTAAAACATCCGCTGCGCCGCTGATACAGCCTCGTCTTCAGGTGCTAAGGCAAATTGGTAAAGTGCTGCCGCCGATACTGGTTCTGGTTCGCATCCGGGCAGCGATGCAGTGCCAGATAGCGGCGCACTGAGGCGGTTGAGTGCCAGCACTGGGATGACGCGGCGCGTGCTACAGAGCAATGTCGCGATGTCGTCTTTCAGTAGCGGCCCGATGACCATCTGATGGCCGGCGACCAGCACCTGCTGATAGGCGGCGGTGGCTCCTGCCGTAGTGGTGTCGTAGATGTGGATCTGATAGGGTTTGCTCTCTTCAGGGTCGGCGAACCAAGCCGCCAAGAAGCCATCGCGGATGGCGCTTGCATGTTGTTCGTAACGCCCGCTGAGCGGCAATAGCAACCCCACTCGTTGTGGGCGCGAGCGGTGCCCTAGTAGGCTATTGGCGGTCAGCGCGTCAGGGGTAAATACGCTACCGGTGAGCGCACCATCGTCGTGCGACTGCGCCCGGGTTGACTTGGGCGGCGCACGCTGCACCAAGGTTTGCTTGGCGGCGTGATCGGGGTAACGGAGCCACCAGTTGTCCAGCGACCGATAACTGCTGGCCAATTGAGTGCTGCCGCGCATGATCAGCACCAGCTCGATCCAGCCGCTGAATGGATCGGGCGGTGGGGCACGCACGAAATTCAGGCTTGAGTCGGGCAGTTGTTGCAACAAGCGCCACAAGCGACGATGATTCTGTAGTCGCACGTCAGCATCGGTGATCATTGCGTCAAGGGCGACATGGATGCGTACGGCTGGTAACGGGGGGTGTTGCGCGAGTTGCCTATCAATCTCCCGCCAACCTTGGCGGACACTATGGCTATCGGTATTTCCAGCGTTCAGCAGTTGGGCAATTTTGGGCAGCGATAGCGGCAGGAGCGCTGCTGCGGTGGTTTCTGGTGCGGCTGGCTGCGTCAACGGTGCCGTTTGTTCGCCAACAACCGGCTTGGTTTTGGTAGGCGCCAGCGTATCCGGCATGGCGCAGCCGTTGAGCAACGCACACAGGAGCAGCATCGCGAGCAGGCTGTTGCCACTTACTTCAGGGGACATCGAAATACCTCAACGGGATGGGAGGTTGGGGGAAGGGGCTCGCTCATCTTTAACATAATCTAACATAAGCCATTGACTTATACCCCTTTCCCAATAGACAAGCCCTTACCCATCGTTGGTGCACGTGCTGATCAGAAGGGAGGTCGCATGGAAGTGTTGGCACAAGGAGGTCTTTATGTTGTCGCCACCCCGATTGGGAACCTCGAGGATATATCGTATCGCGCCGTGCGAACGCTGGTCGAATGTGATCTGATTTTGGCGGAAAACCCGCGCCACAGCCTGATTTTATTGCGCCATTACGGGATCACTACACCACTGCAACGATTCCATGAGCATAACGAACGCGATGATACCAACCAGATAGTCGAACGTATAGTCGCAGGACAATCAATCGCCTTGATCAGCGATGCCGGTATGCCGCTGATCAGCGACCCTGGTTTCGTGCTGGTGCGCTCATTACGCCAGCGCAACCTAGCGGTGACTGCTGTTCCCGGGGCGAGTGCGGTACTCACCGCTATCAGTATATCCGGTATCACCTGCGCCCGGTTTGGGTTCGAGGGGTTTCTACCGTCAGCGCCGAGCGATCGTCAGCGGCGCTTGCAAGCGCTCAGGATGGAAACGCACACATTGGTATTCTTTGAAGCCCCTCACCGTTTGCTGGCATCATTGCAGGCGATGGCGACCCACTTCGGCAGCGCACGTGAGGCGTTTCTTGGGCGTGAGTTGACGAAGAAGTTTGAGGTCGGTTTGGTGGATACCCTCGGCGGTCTGTGCCAGCAGGTAGAGCAAAATCCCAATCACCGCAGAGGTGAGTGCGTGATCGTGGTCGCCGGCACCAAACCGCTCCCCGAGCGTAGCGATGCCGCGCTGGAGCAGTGGCTACGAGCATTGCTTGAAGCGCTGCCACTGAAGCAGGCGGTCGCCATCGCCGCCGCTGCCAGCGGGCACAATCGCAATCACATCTATCAATGCGCCCTGAGGTTGAAGGGTAACGACGCCTGATGCGGATCTCGCTGCAAGCCACCAACAAAAAACCGTTATTTTGGTCTCACTGCGCATGGAGCAAAGCCGGCTCGGTTGCCCCCAAGTACCCCCCCTAGACATTCTCAGGCAGCCTCTCAATCCGCGCCGCCTCGATTAGCGCATCCACTCCATCCAGTTCTTTCAAACAAGGATGATGCGCTGGTGGCTTATCCGCTCAACCCCTTTGTTCCAAAGGTTTCCACACTATGATATAACTCTTTGAGTATTCTGGTGTTTTTATTAGATCATAGGCTTCAACATCGGTCATATTTTATTTATGTTGCGGTGCGACTTATGCAAAGCCCTTGAGTATAGATTCCGTGCGTACAGAATATTGCGCGTATTTTGCGTGCAAAGGATTGGGTACCTCGAAAAACTGGGCGAACTAGATTTTCGAGGTTCCCGATGGTATATAACTCTCCCCCCAAACCACCACCGAGCCGCGGGTCGAAAGTGTGGCGACTTTCCAGATGGGCAGGCGTTTTTCTTGCGCTTGCGGCATCTCGCTTCAGGTTTATCCGCTTCTGACGAGCCTGCCCTGCACCCACACCTTTTTGATATTGCGGCGACTGGCGTTGTAGATTATTTTTTGCAGCACGTCTTCGACCGTGTCTAATCCATCCCAGATCAGCAAATTTGAATCGGCGACATTGGCGTCTATGACGATTGCATCGAAATCAAACCCCTTGGCGAGCAGGCCGACTTTCAGCCCGAGTGCTGTCGCGCCACCGACGGTCGCCATCCAGAACACATCGCGGTAATCAATCCGTGCGCTAGGTGTTCCACGCTCGGTTTTGCTCATCGCTGGGTTGACGCCATCTTCAAGCGCGCGGGAAACATTGATTGCGACTTGGCAGTTGTGCAACACGCTTGGGCTGGGCCCACCCGAAATATCTGTGCCCAATCCAACCTTGAGACCACGATCAAGCGCTTTTCGAGCCGGGAATACCGCGTGCGAGAAATACAAATTGGAGAGCGGGCAATGCGCAATACCGCAGCGCCGCAAGTGAATCGTTGACATGTCGTTGTCATCGATCAATAGCGCGTGGGCGAGTATTGTTTTGTCGGTTAGTAAAGCGAAACGGTCGAGGCTCTGAGTGTCGTTAACGCCATAGCGGTGCAAAACGTAAGCGTGCTCCCAATCACTTTCCGAACAGTGCGTCTGGACATGGCAATCATACTCTTTGGCGATACGACCAAGCTCGGTCAACATGTCGTCAGTGCAGCTTGGAATGAAACGCGGCGTTACCGCCGCTAAAACCCTGCCGTTGTGATGTTTGCTTTGCCCATTGATGTATTCAATCAGGGCCTGTGTTCCATCAATGCCACTGGACGTGCTCGTGTCGCGATAAAAATCCGGGCATTGCGCAGCATTGTCCATGGCGACCTTGCCTATCACGGCTCGTTGTCCGCTTTGCTGGACAATGTCGGCCAGCAGTTGGGTCGCCTCTAGGTGTACAGTGCCAAAATAGGTTGCTGTGGTTGTCCCGTTAGCCAGCACGCTGTTGACCAAGGACTCATAGCTTTGCCTCGCAAAATCAAGATCATGGTATTTGGCTTCGAGAGGAAAAGTATATTGTCTCAACCATTCTTGCAGGGGCAAATGCAGTGCCTTGCCCATTTGCGGCCATTGCGGTGCGTGAATATGCAAGTCCACCATGCCAGGCAGAAGGTATTGCCCCTCGTCTAATTCGATCAGTGTCCGGTTTTTGCGCGATGCAGCGAGGATGTCGGTGTAGGATGGGGAGGCCGCATCAACGACACTGATAATGGCTCCTTGTGAATCGATAGATACCAAGGCGCTCTCGATGACTTCAATGTTGCCTCGTACGGGAGTCTGAACGATCGTTCCGCGAACAGTAAATGCGCCGTTATCAGAAGCAAGCGCACGCATGGGGCTACTCATGGGGTTTTTAGGGGCAACATTTTGTGTAAAGACACTTCTGAATGGATGCTAAACGCATTGCAGCAGAGCGATTGGGATCGCTTTACGCTTACAACAACGGTCAGTGCTCGTTGTAGAGGGCGAGACGGCACCACTAAGCGCTGTGGTGCTTTTGGATATTGGGAGGCAATTTGCCCTAGCTTGAAGTATTAGATGAAACCGTTGGCTTTCTATTCAAACCTGTCCACTGGATGGAAAGCCAACGCATGAGGCGATTGCATACGGTATGGCGCACTGGATGTGCAGTCGAGCGATGATCTATACGCATGCTACTTGAAGATGCTTGATGGGTGAGGGAGACCGCTTTGTACACCTCGTTGAGTCGCGCTGTATTTGACGCTCTGGAATAGGGGAGGGCGAGGCTCTGGAATAGGGGAGGGCAAAGCTCTGGGATCTTTTTATATTTTTAATCCTCAAAATGCCGCGCTTTGCTCGGTATTTTGAGGAGAATAAGGAGGGTAAAGAGGTTTGTATTGGGGGAAGCCTGCTATTGGCAATGCGCCGATGTATCGGAGAAGAAGAACCCTCCAGCGGTAATTTCATGGTGCCGCTGACCGGTCTATGCCGGTCAGCGAACGATGCGCCGTTAGGCGCTCCTTATTAAAAATCAAAAAACACAGGCGTGTTTAGCACCCCTAAACGCGGTACTCCCTTCCCCCAAACTCCTAACCCCAGTACCGCCTGCGCCCTCGCCTCGACGCCGTGCATGGCCGAGGGCGGTAGTAAGGCTCTGGAATAGGGGAGGGCAAAGCTCTGGAATAGGGGAGGGCAAGGCTCTGGGATGAGAGCATGACAATAGCCCTTTCCTGCATCTTCAAGTAACACCGGTATATATCTCATTCCTGCTCGGTGAGTGCAACGGCGGAGAAGGGGTCGGGACCACGGTGGCTCTGACTCGATGGAACGGTACAGCGCTTCGGGTAGTACAGAGCCGCGATTGGCTGTTTGCGCCAAGGATAACCATTGGCGTGAGCAGTCGGTGCTTTCTCTGGTGTGGCATGTCGGACAGCGCACAAGAAGAGGCAGAATGCAAAAAGAGGCGCGCCTTGTCTGCCTAGGAAGTCTCGACAAAAACCCAAAATGGGATGGTTTTTTGAGGTGCCCTTTATCGGCTAAGGAAGCAGCAACCTTCCAAAAACTAACAAACGTTGGTGATTTTCTCTTGGCGGTGCGCCTCGATCAGTGCCGTGATCCGCATCGCTTGTTCGTATTGCGTATCGTATCGAAAACGAATTTGTGGCAGGTAGCGCATCTTCAAGCGCTTTGACAGCCGTGCGCGAAAAAAGCCCGCCGCGTGATTCAGTACTTTGATAATTGCGGTGGCACTATTGCCTGCCGTGGTCACAACAAACACCTCAGCATGGCATAAGTCTGGCGACACTTCGACGCCGAGAACGGTCACGGCATTGACCCGTGGATCGGAAAGTTCAGCCTTGATCAGCAATGATACTTCGCGCTGAATGCTATCGGCCACGCGAAACGACCGCGGGTGTTCTCTTTTTCCCATTGCTATGTTTTGCCAGCCAGAATCAAGATAGTTGGAACGCGTCAGTTAGTTAAACTACTCATCCAGAACTAAGCCAAAGCCGTTGATCTAATGCCGTTGAAATATGCCGTATTCGGAGTATATAACCCAGCTCAAGGAGGCCGCCTATGAACCTCCCACCTGTGCCCGTACAACCCTCTCGCTGCGCTGTGAAATCCAGCAGAGCCCATTGCCCCACTAGGTTGGTAAAAAATATAATGTAGCTCGAAGTACTATTCAGAAGTGGAAACACCGAGACAGCACTGAAGGCATTGCTAATTTATACGATGTTGAACTCACGGATCAGGAACAAAGGCAATAAAAGAGACCCGATTTATTTAATAAATTGGATGTTAACCACCCGATACCTGACAGCTAAAGCAGTTCTATTTGATCTTGCTTGGATAAGGTTGCAGGATCGTTTTCGATGTCGTCAAAAATATTATTCATATTGGCTCGACCAGTTGATCTACTGCGTGCTAGTCGTTTCCCACCAAGTTCAAGTAATTTCTTGTTACCTTGTGCATCAACTGACATGTCCTGATATTGAGCAACAAAAAGAGGAAGCCCAGACTTCAGTGTTTCTTTAGCGGCATTAAGCGTCCCGCCTTTTTCGCTAGCTTCAATGACAATCATGGCTCTGCTTAGCGCAATGATTAATTGGTTGCGTGTCATCGCCCTGAACGCTTTCCAAGGTTCATTAGGTTCAAACTGGCTTATGACAAGAATCCGATCCCAATCCCAAACGGGCTCTAATGCTTTTCTAATTCTAAAGTGGTTTATGCCTTCAGGGAGCACTAATATCGTTTTTCCATCGGCTCTAAGGCTGTTGAAATGGGCCTCAAAATCAACACCCGCTGCGTTTCCAGATACTACTGAAATGTTGTTTTTAGCGGCCTGTTCAGCGCAATCCTGCGCTGTTTCTAGCCCTTTTGCACTAGATTTTCTTGACCCACAAAATCCAATACTGGGCATTTCAAGTAGTTCTAGGTTTCCAATCATGTTCAGATATTTAGGTGCTTTTTGGTCCATAATGGCTTTTACACGTTCTGGATATCGCGCATCATTCAGATCAACCCTGATCGGCTTCCTATCAATGTTTTTATTGTCAAAACTCAAATCACTCATTTCTTATATATTGTCCGTATCACGTAATGTTTTTACAAAACTGAGCCCATAAACTTCATTTGCTCCCGCTTCTTGCAGCTTCATTGCGATATATTGAATTGTTATTCCTGACTGATATTTGTCATCAATCAGAACTATTGTTCTATCGTCCACATTAAATTCAGGGTTGTTTTGGAAGGATATTTGAGCATCTTCCCAAACATCCCATTTCTCATCAAAAGTCGATGCTTTAACAGATGATTTTTGCTTACCAAAAACAAAGCCCTTAGTGATATCTTGTTTACTAATCTTTGCGCTAACCAAAGAAGTCACGCTGCTTGGAAGGTTGAACTTTTTATCGGATCCAGAAGGAACGGAACAGATAAAATCCGCGCCTTCATAGAACGGCAGATCATTAATTGTTTTTGCAATTATATCTACCAACTGATTAATCGCCTTCTGCTCTTGATTGTTTTTACCTCGATATTCTAGGTCGCCGATTTCGGTTCTTTGACAAGATTCATTATCAACAAAGTTTGTATCAAGAGCCAAAGAAGCATAAAGGCAATCTCGAATAAAAACTCGACTCCCATGCTGTTTCTCCCAAGAGGCAATAACTTCTAACTCCTCATTTGAACCAATGATGCGATAATAGTTTTTGTATTCCTTGCTTTCAAATAGGTTCAATTTTGTCTGTTCTTCAAAAATCGGTTTGATGCTCTCGGAGAAATTAACGGAGAAAGATTTTGAATCGTTCCTTTTTTTTTGTTGAATACCTGAGTGCAAAGCAAAGCAACGTCGCCTTGGTTCAAGGGCATGCTTTTCTAAAACTGTCTCGCGAGTAATCTTTGGCACCTTCATTTGTGAGTTTCTTCGCGGGTGTTCTCTTTTCCCCATTGCTATGTTTTGCCAGCCAGAATCAAGATAGTTGGAACGCGTCAGTTAGTTAAACTACTCATCCAGAACTAAGCCAAAGCCGTTGATCTAATGCCGTTGATCTAATGCCGTTGAAATATGCCGTATATGGGTGCTGTTCCATACCGCCTGAAGGGCTTCCGTATAATGGCATCGGTTATTAGTGGCTCGTCAGCTATTGTCAAATATGAGGTCTAGGGGAATTGAGCAGAAAATGGATGGTTTGAAAGTTGATTGCCAACCAATGAGAGCATCATTGCCTCTTTACTATTCTCACAATCCTTATACCTCTCCTAGCGCAAAGCTCTCACATAGATGTCGGGTTTCAGGTGGTTTATTTCAGAGATTGCTCCAGTAATCACTGCTATTCCTATTAGCTCTGCTGCCTTTTTCATTCACCTATTCCTTTTGCGTCAAGCGAGCTTGACGCTCACGCGCTCAAATACTTCGATCTGATCGCCGATTTTAATATCGTTGTAGTTGCGCACTCCAATACCGCATTCAGTGCCCACCTGGACTTCACTGACACTGTCTTGGAAGCGCCGCAACGATTCCAGCTCGCCATCGTAGATGACCACGTTGTCGCGCAGTACCCGGATCGGGAACTGGTGTTTGATGATCCCATCAACAACTCGGCAGCCGGCGATGTTGCCCCAGCGTTTAGAGCGAAATACCTCCAACACCTGTGCCACTCCCAGCGTTTGTTCATCGATTTTTGGCGCTGATTTACCCTCTACCACCTGCTTTACAGCATCGATCAGGTGATAAATGATGCTGTAGTAATAAGGCTTGATGTTTTCAGCGTTCATCAACTTACGCGCCGCCACATCAGCGCGTACATTAAAGGCGACTAAAATAGCATTTGAAGACAGCGCCAAATTAACATCCGTCTCACTGATGCCGCCAATCGCTGCCGACACGATATTGATCTTGACCTCATCCGTGGACAGTTGCATCAAACTATCGCGCAGCGCATCAACCGACCCGTGCGTATCGGCTTTGAAGATGATATTTAATGATACCGTTTGATTGCTTTCGGCAATACGCTCAAATACATTGGAAAATCGCGTCGCCTGCTGATGCGCCAAGCGCATCTCGCGCTGGCTGGTTTGACGGTATGCGGCGACTTCACGCACCTTGCGCCCATCTTCGACGACGAGCGCTGCATCGCCCGCCTGAGGCGGCTCTGACAATCCTGATACTTCGACCGGAGTGGATGGGGTGGCATGGTCCACATCGGACCCATTTTCATCATATAAGCGCCGTACCCGCCCGAATGCTTGACCCGCGAGCAGCATATCACCACGGGATAGCCGCCCTTTCTGCACTAATACCGTCGCTATCGGGCCACATCCCTGATCCAGTCGGGACTCAAGCACTATACCGCTCGCAACACCGCTATGCGGTGCCTTAAGCTCTAAAATCTCAGCCTGTAACGCTATCAACTCAAGCAAGGCGTCAACGCCTTCGCCGGTCATCGCCGAAATGTTGACAAACATCGTATCGCCGCCAAACTCTTCAGAGAGCACTTGGTGCTGGATCAGCTCCTGCCGGATGCGCTGCGGTTCAGCGTTGGCTCGATCACATTTGTTCACCGCTACAATCATCGGTACCCCGGCGGCACTGGCGTGTGCAATCGCTTCCACCGTCTGCGGCATTACGCCATCGTCAGCGGCAACCACTAGGACAATAATATCGGTTGCTTTTGATCCCCGTGCGCGCATTGCGGTGAACGCTGCATGGCCCGGCGTATCAAGAAAAGTCACCGCCCCGCAACGGGTGTTCAGCCGATAAGCGCCGATGCGTTGTGTGATACCTCCGGCTTCCATGGCCGCCACCTTGGATTGACGGATATAGTCGAGTAGTGAGGTTTTTCCATGATCGACATGTCCCATAATGGTGACCACCGGCGCACGTAGCTCCTGCTCCCGGTTGTCAACTTCGCCTACCTTGGTGATTTCTTCTTCAATCGACCCTTGTTTTATCAGTATCGCTCGGTGACCAAGCTCTTCAACGATCAGATGCGCCGTTTCCTGATCAATCACTTGGTTGATGCTCGCCATGATCCCCATGCCCATCATTGTTTTGATGATCTGGGTGGCTTTAATCGAGGCCTTCTGTGCCAGATCAGTAACCGCAATCGTCTCCGGGATGATAATGTCGCGCACCACCGGTGCGGTCGGCATTTCAAAGCCATGGCGCGATGGCTGGTTGACAATTAACGTCTTGTTTCTGGAACGTTTGCGCGAGCGTTTGTTGACTTTATCAGCAACATGTAGCTCCGTCCGCGCCGTTTGCCGTCCTTTGGATTGACGCCAGCCCTCACCGCCGCCGCCGTCACGCGGTTTACGATCGACCTGCTTGTGCGACGGCGCTTCGCTGGCGCGTTTAGCGGCTGGCGGCTTCCCACTTGCTGGCGGCTTCCCACTTGCTGGCGGCTTCCCACTTGCTGGCGGCTTCCCACTTGCTGCCACCTGTGCTGTGCCAGCCGCCGTCCGGCTGGCCCCCGTACTTTTTTCCTTAGCTGTTGTTTTTACAGAAGTTTTACGGTTTGTTACGGAAGCATTGGCGCTCGGTGACGGGGCAACCAGAGGCGCTGATTGCGCTTCAGTGTCAGGGGCAGCAACGGCGGCAGTGCTGTCAGACGTCGTCTTGATCGCGTCAGGTGCCACCTCAGACTCTGGCGTTGCTTGGGTGTTGGATTTTGCGCGATTTTCAGCCTGTTGTTGCTCGGCGAGCCGCAGGCGATGCACCTCCTCAGCCTTTGAAAGCAGTAATTCACGCTCGCTTTTTTCGCTCTCTACGCGTAGCGCATCGGCATGCTCTTCGCTTTGCCGCCGGGCCTCTTCAGCTAAAGCGAGCTTGGCTGCTTTCAGGCGGTCAACTTCCGTTATGTAGAGTTGACTGCCACTGCCAAGCGCTTCTGCGTCGCCGGCGCGACCGTGCTGGCGGATCCGATTGCGCACTTCGACGGTGACGGTTTTACTTCGCCCTTGGGATGAGGGTATGCGTAACTCGCTCACCGATACTTTGCGGCGACCACCTGAGCTCAGCAGTTTTTTATTATCGGAACCATGCCGATTGCGCAAGTACGACAGCAAACGTATTTTATCTTCTTCGTTGATCTGTTGTTCGGGATCGGTGTATGAAAGCCCTGACTGTTTCAGCTGAACCAGCATACGATCCACCGGGATACCGACGACTTTGGCCAGTTCACTTACCGTCCTTTGGCTTTTTTTGCTCATCAAGTATTTATCTCAGCGTTCTTGTTCTGGGTACTGGTTTCATCCTCAAACCAAATTGCCCGCGCGCTCATAATCAGGTTAGCTGCCTGCTCGGGCTCCATATCGACCAACTCCAGCAAATCATCGGTCGCCAGATCTGCCAACGCCTCTCGATTAGCAATGCCTTTTTGCGCCAAGACATATGCGAGTTCGGCATTGATCCCCTCAAGGAATAGCAAATCTTCAGACGGATTCTGGGTCTGGACATCCTCCTCCATTGCAATTTCACGCTGTAACAACGCATCATGCGCACGAGTCTTCAGTTCAATCGCTATTTCTTCGTCGAATTCATCAATTTGCTGTAGCTCAGTTTCGGATGCGTAAGCCACGTCATCAATGCTGGCGAAACCTTCCTGAATCAAGACCTGCGCCATTTCCTCGTCCACATCAAGCTGATCGGTGAACAATTTGAGATACTTTGCAGACTCCACTTCATTCTTTTCAGTGGCCTGCTCAATGGTCAGCACGTTCAGTGCCCAGCCGCACAGTTGGCTGGCGAGCCGGACATTCTGACCGTTGCGGCCGATCGCTTGTGAAAGCTGCTCTTCCTGCACGATCACATCCATGGAGTGGTTTTCTTCATCAATGATGATCGACTCCACATCAACTGGCAGCATCGCATTGATCACGTATTGCGCGGGGTTTTCATTCCAAGGGATAATATCCACCCTCTCGCCAAATAATTGATTAGAAACCGCCTGGACCCTGGACCCTCGCATGCCGACACAAGCACCCACTGGGTCAAGACGCGAAATTTTACCTCTCACGCCCATTTTTGCTCTAATTCCAGGATCACGTGCGCAACCCATGATTTCGATCCAACCTTCGCTGATCTCGGGTACTTCCAATTTAAATAATTGCACCATCATCTCATTGGCGGTGCGGCTGGCGATTAACTGCGGGCCGCGCGGCTCGCTGCTGATCGCATACAGATAGGCGCGCATCCGATCGCCTGGGCGGATAATTTCTCTGGGGATCAGTTCATCACGATTGATTTGCACCTCAGCATTATGACCTCCGAGATCAAGAACAACGTTGCCGCGCTCAATCCGCTTCACGGGCCCCATGATCAATTCCCCGATGCGGTTTTTATATGTGCTGGCTACCTGCTCCCGTTCGGCTTCACGTACGTACTGTACGATTACCTGTTTGGCGATCTGAGCGGCGATCCGACCAAATTCAACTGACTCGAAGGGTACCTCTATCACTTGTCCAGCATGCCGCTCTTGTCCATCGGCGGCGGGGCTACTTAGCAGAATTTCACAGTCAGGGTTAAACACACGCACTGCGGTTGTATCGTCATCCGCCGCGCTGCTGTCAGGTGCCGCTGCACTTTCCTCACCTATGGAAACTTCGGCATCATCCACTACTTCCCAGAGACGATAGGTCTTGTAGTTGCCTGATTCGCGGTCAATGCTGACTTTGACCCTGATATCCTCGCTATAACTCTTACAGGTAACGCTGACTAACGCGGCTTCAAGCGCATCAAAGATGACTTCTCTGGGCACGTCTTTCTCAGCGGATACGGCCGTCACTACGGGTAGGATCTCTTTGCTCATCGGTTTGCCCTGGATTTCTGTTCAATACGACAGTTGACTCAAATCTGACCCAAATCAAAATTCTGGTACTAAACGTGCGCTACAGATATCGCGTAGCGGCAATTGATACTCTTTTTCATCCACCAGCATGGTGATCATGTCGTCATTCCTGCCCCTCAGCGTGCCCGTATATTTGCGTCTGCCAACCGTCTCTGGGTGCATAACAACGTGTATCTTACACCCGCAGAATCGATCAAAATCCTGTTTTCTGAACAGCGGGCGATCCAGCCCTGGCGACGACACCTCAAGTAGGTATCGAGCACGCGCCGGATCCTCCACATCCAGCACCCCGCTTACCTGATCACTTACTTGCGCGCAGTCATCTATTGTTATCCCGCGCTCATGATCAATATACAGCCGCAGCACCACCGCCTGCGCTCCCTTTGCGCAGCGCTCAATCCCGATTAAATCATACCCCAGCGCGGCGACTGAAGCGCGCAGCAGCCGTTCCAGCGCTGCATCCAGTCCGCCATTGCCTGTATGCTGCAACCCATCAAACCCCTTTATTGCCCGCCCTTATTGAGGCGGCCTTGATTTCAGTCAATCCGAAAAGCGCCGTGCGAAAATGCAAACCCCATTCGTATCTATGCTTTTAAGCGGCCTAGAGATGCCTAACAGCGGCACCGATGGTACTCAACAGCGCCCCGGCTGAGCGCGCCTTTCCCAGTGCTTCAGTTAACCTCGAAGCGTACCTTGAGCATGCGACAGAATGTGTCGCACCGCCAGAGTAATGTACAAAAAAAATGGGTCGAGTGGACCCAAGTTCAACCCGCCTATTCAATATGCCGCTGCCTTAGCGCCCGCAGCGGCAGCACACAACACCTACTCCGCTGCATCCTTTGCAGCGGAGCTATTCAAGCGCAGCACCAAGCATTATTGGTAGCGGGGGCAGGATTTGAACCTGCGACCTTCGGGTTATGAGCCCGACGAGCTGCCAGACTGCTCCACCCCGCACCGATAAACTAGGATACTAGCGCGCAACACTATAGCCAAATACAAAAATTGATTCAACGGTTGGTTTTGCGCGCCACGCGATCAGCATCCGATCGAGATCGCTATGAAGCAACTCCAATGGGCTGGTTTTCGCTGCCGCTTTGCCCATCCAGGGGCTTGTCTATTGGGGGAAGGGTTATAAACCAACGGCTTACGTTACGGGTGATGATGTCCCTTCTCCCAAGCCCCCATCCCGCTGAGGTGTTTCGATATCCCCTGTATAATGTTGCGGCCAGTGGACCTTGACCACCTGACCGTCAGTCCTCAACGCATGGCAGGTATTCAATATGCCCGGATTACTAGGATGCCGCTGCTCTGCGTCATTGTCTTGTTGTTTCAGGTGACGCTGCCTAACCAAGGTTTGTATTGCCGTTGTACCCATCTGCCCCAGTAACTCGACTAAGTGGGTACACCCCTGTATGCCACCGACATAAGTCTGTGCCTGCTTACGCCACCCAGGCCCAATACACAGCCCTTTGAGGCGAGAGAAATTCGGTGTAATTTCGGGGCATATACGGAAAGGCGAGTAGTCGGTCGCTGCTTCCGCCTGGCGAATCAACATACCTGCATCGATCGTAAGACGCAACCACATTTCGTGCACCGGCTCACCAGCAGCCACCTCGCCCCGATCAAGATTACTGAAAGCGTAGGTCTTAGTATCCGTCAGATGACCTTCGATATCCCACAAACCATCGCTGCGATGGTACCCGCGGCACTCAATCTGGCGGCTATGGATCAGTTCGCGCTCAATCGGTTGCGACAGCGGCATGGAGACTCCCCTTCCTTCAAATAAAATAAGTGTTTCGGATCAGAAAAGCACCGTTGTTTCATCCCCCCCAGTGTAACAGGAGGTACGCTATTGGGATAGACACCAGCAGCACGACAGCGCTAATCCCTGCTGACGGCGATTGCAGTGGCCTCGCCGCCGCCAATGCACACGGCAGCCACCCCACGGCGCAGATCGTACTTTTCCAGCGCCGCGAGCAATGTAACGATGATGCGCGCCCCAGAGGCACCAATGGGATGCCCAAGTGCGCATGCGCCGCCGTGAACGTTGACGCAGTCATGTGGCAATTCTAGATCGCGCATCACAGCCATTGCAACAACCGCGAAGGCTTCGTTTATCTCAAACAGGTCCACCTCGGTTACGCGCCAATTTATCTTTTCCAGCAGGTGCCGCAGCGCATGGATCGGCGCGGTTGGGAACAGCGCTGGCGCGCTGGCGTAGGAACTGTGACCAACGATGCGGGCAAGGGGCTTGATGCCGCGCCGTGCGGCTTCATCGCCGCGCATCAGCAGCAGCGCCGCGGCACCGTCGGAGATCGAGCTTGAATTTGCCGCGGTTACCGTCCCATGCTCGCGGAACGCGGGGCGCAGCGTGGGGATTTTTGCTGCATCGGCGGTGCCCGGCGGCTCGTCATCGCTGACCACGTGGCTTTGCCCGCGGCGCGCGACGACGGTGATCGGCGTGATCTCCGCGGCAAAGCCGCCATCGGCGATCGCAGCCCGCGCACGCTGCAAAGAGGTCAGCGCAAATTCATCCTGTGCCGTGCGGGTGAACTGGTAGCTCTGCGCACAATCTTCGGCGTAACTACCCATCAGGCGACCGCGCTCATACGCATCCTCAAGCCCATCCAGAAACATGTGATCGCTCACCTGCTGATGCCCCATGCGGTAGCCTGCCCGCGCCTTGTCAAGAAGATAAGGGGCATTGCTCATGCTCTCCATGCCGCCCGCGACCATCACCTTATTGGCATTCAGCGCAAGCAAATCATGGGCCAACATCACGGCTTTCATGCCCGAGCCGCACATCTTGTTGATCGTCGTACAACCAGTGGCTGGCGGTATGCCGGCCTGGATACTGGCTTGGCGTGCTGGCGCTTGGCCTTGTCCCGCCGCCAGCACGCAACCCATCAATGTCTCGTCGATGGACGCGGCGGCGATATGGCTGCGTTCGAGGCTCGCGCGTATCACCGCTGCGCCCAACGCCGTCGCCTTATGGCTTGCTAAAGCTCCCTGAAAACCTCCCATTGGAGTGCGCGCGGCGGCGGTGATAACGACTGTATTGGCGATGCTCATGATCGATTGTTCCGTGGGAATGAATAAGGAGTAACAGGCGCGGCGTGAACGCCAGCGCGGGTGCGGCGTTGCGCGACGGCTGAACCGAACGCAGATTATAGCAGTTTGATTTATAACCCTAGCGTCAATAAAATACGCACCGCTCGGCGCAGTTTGCGCGGCGGCGCATGGCGCCAGCTGGCGCTGGGGGGCAAGTTGTAGGCGCATAACGCACGCCGTGCGCCTCGCTTTCGATTTCAGCGTTTGGGGTTGTCCACATCGAGGTTTGCAGAATGGCTAAATTAGCGATTATTGGCGGCAGTGGGTTGACACAATTTGATGATCTTGAGGTGCAAAGTCAGGAAGTCGTCGAGACCGACTGGGGTGAACCGTCGGCGGCCATCGCTGTCGGGTATCTGGATGGCCATGAAGTGCTGTTTTTATCGCGCCATGGCAATGCTCACCGGATCCCGCCGCATATGATCAACTACCGCGCAAACCTGATGGCCCTGCACCACCTCGGTGCCGATCGGATCATTGCGGTGGCAGTCGTTGGCGGTATCGCAACGCCGTATAAACCCGGCACCATCGCGATTCCAAAGCAGATCATTGATTACACTTCGACGCGCGGGCAAACGTTCTATGAACACGATCTGGAAGAGGTGGTGCACGTCGATTTCACCCACCCTTACGACGAGTCGCTGCGCAAGATTCTGGTGCGTGCGGCGGCCGAGACAGGGATTTATGTCGTCCCTTATGGCGTTTACGGCGCGATGCAGGGACCGCGCTTCGAGACCGCGTCCGAGATCGAACGCATGGCACGCGATGGCTGCGAGATGGTCGGTATGACCGGTATGCCAGAAGCTGTATTGGCGCGCGAATTGTCAATGGCCTATGCCCACTGCGTGCTGGTTGTCAACCCTGCCGCCGGTCGCATTGATGCCCCGATCACAGCGCAGAAAATCAGAGATCATCTGCAAAGCGGCATGATTAAAGTCCGCGCCATCTTGCGCCGAGCAATCGCTATCGACGCCGCTTTGCACAGCTGAGCAACGGCTCCGCTGCGCAATACGCTGCGGCTGCTTTGGCGCTGCGCCTTTTCTTATAGGGGAAGATTATAGGGGGAGAGGAAAGGCTGGCTGCCGAGGAAAGCGAACACAATGGTGAGCAAACATGGCTAAGCGGTGCGCTCCCCGGCGGCGAAGCGAAGCGCCTTGAGGAGGCGAAAAAAATCCCCCGGTAGCGGGGGATTTTTGCAGTGCGTAAGCGAAACGCGAAGGCGTCAGCTGTGCAATCCATCAGGAGCGTTGCGATTTTTAACTTCGTTCGCCACGCGTGCGAAGCCGTCTTTGTCGCAGACCGCCAGATCCGCAAGGATCTTACGATCAATTTCGATGCCGGCTTTGTGCAACCCGTCCATGAAGCGGCTATAGGACATGCCAAAAGCGCGCGCTGCGGCATTGATGCGAACGATCCACAACGCACGGAATTGCCGTTTGCGTTGCCGCCGGTCGCGGTACGCCATCTGCCCAGCGCGAATCACCGCTTGCTTGGCGACGCGAAAGACGTTTTTACGCCGTCCGCGATAACCTTTGGCGAGGGCGATGATTTTCTTGTGGCGCGCATGTGCGGTAACGCCTCGTTTTACCCGTGCCATCTTTTAAATCAGCCTCCTCAGCTGTTGGGCAATAAGCGCCGGACCACGGCTTGATCGGCGGCGGAGATCAGCGCATGGTGGCGCAAATGACGCTTGCGTTTGCTCGATTTCTCGGTCAGCAAGTGGCGGCGATGCGACTGATTGCGCTTAAAAGCGCCACTCCCATTCGGTTTGAAGCGCTTTGCCGCGCCGCGGTGAGTTTTCATTTTTGGCATAGTCGTTTTCCTGCTGTTGAGTACTTTTGATGCCCGGCCTGCTTACCACCTCTATCGTTCATCAGAGGTGCTGTTGCACAATCAGCGCAATACCACCACAGTGAGCCATCAGCGGCTGCGTAGTATAACCTGAAACGCCGCAACAATACCGGATTAATTGATCGCTGTCACAGCGGAAACGTCATGCCACGGTGCTGCGTTTGATGCTCTGGCATAGTGGCGGGCGGGGCTTTGGGATGGCTTCGCTTATTGCTTCAAAATGCCGCCGCGATCAGGGCGCGGGTGTAGGCATGGCGTGGTTGTAGAAAAATCTGTTCGCTGGTTCCTTGTTCAACCACTTGCCCGGACTGCATGACTAAAATGCGCGAGCTCATCGCTTGGATCACTTTCAGGTCATGGCTGATGAAGACGTACGACAATTGGTATTGGCGTTGCAGTTCGCGCAGCAACACGATGATCTGCGCTTGCAGCGTGCGATCCAGTGCCGAGGTGGGCTCGTCGAGTACGATTACCTGCGGTTGCAGGATAATGGCGCGTGCGATAGCCACTCGTTGGCGTTGCCCGCCGGATAGCTCGTGGGGGTAGCGGTGGCGCAGCGCTAGGTCAAGGCCGACATCTTGCAGTGTGCGGCAAACGCGCTGTTCGCGCTGTTGGCGATCAGCAGCAAGGCGGTGGATCAGCAGTCCCTCGGCGACGATTGCAGCAACCTTCATGCGTGGGCTGAGGCTACCGTAAGGATCCTGAAATACCATTTGCAACTGCCGCCGCAGCGGACGCAGCGCGGAGCGCGGCAAAGCGCCGATATCCCGCCCAAGATAAGCAATGCGGCCCTGATATTCAAGCAGTCTTAGCAGCGCTAGGGCGAAAGTGGTTTTCCCCGAACCGCTTTCACCGACAATGCCAACTGTCTCGCCGCTGCGCAGCGACAACGAGACGCCGTTCACCGCCTTGAACCAGTCGTCTTCCTTAAGTTTGCGCAGCCAGCGGCGGCGTTTTGGGTACCATACGCGCACCGCATCGGCGCGTAGGATTTCGGCGGCGTCGGCGGCCGCCACATTGGCGGCACCGCTCGGCTCAGCCGCCAACAGTTGGCGCGTGTAGTGATGCTGTGGGTTGTTGAAGCAGTCAGCGGTAGGTCCGTTTTCGACGATACGCCCGGCGTGCATGATATGCACCCAACTCGCGATCCGGCGCACGACTGCAAGATCATGGGAGATCAGCAATACCGCCATATTGAAACGCGCTTGCAGGGCGTTGATGAGTGCCAATACCTGCGCCTGAATGGTGACATCCAGCGCCGTTGTTGGTTCATCCGCAATCAGCAGCAGTGGCTCATTGGCCACCGCCATTGCCAGCATCGCACGCTGGCGTTGGCCACCGCTCAACTGGTGTGGGTAGGCGGTCAATCTTTGGTCGGCAGCGTCAATGCCGACCAATTCGAGCAATTCCAAGGCGCGCGCGCGTGCGCTGGAGCTGCTCATACCGCGGTGGATGCGCAGCATCTCGCAGATCTGGTAACCGATGCTGTGCAGCGGATTCAGCGCACTCATCGGCTCCTGAAACACGATGCCGATGTCATTGCCGCGCATCCGGCGCAGCCGCTGTTCGTGCGCGCCGATCAGTTGTTGACCGTTAAAGCAGATCTGGCTGCCGGCGCTATATTGAGTGCTGGCGCTCGGCAACAACTGCATGATCGACAACGCAGTCACCGATTTACCGCAGCCGCTTTCCCCCACTAAGGCCACCGTCTGACCGCGCTCAATATCAAGATGCACATCATCCACCGCAACCACGTTGCCGTAAGCGGTGCGAAAGCGCACTCCTAAATGCTGGAGGCGCAACAATGGTGCGGTTGGCATGGTGCGGGCGAACTGTATGTTATGCGGGCTGGCTGGGAATACTTTGGGCAGTGTCTCTGGGATATTTTAATATTTTTATCCGCAAATTGCCCAGCACTGCTTGGCAGTTGCGGAGGCGTTGTAGAAAAGACGTTTATATTGGGGGAAGGGTGAAGTCACTTCAACCCCAATAAAAAAACGCGGTACTCCCTTCCCCAAGCCCCAAGCCCCAAGCCCCAAGCCCCTAACCCCAAGCCCCTAACCCCAAGCCCCAAGCCCCAAGCCCCTAACCCCAGTACCGCCTGCGCTTTTGCCTTGGTGCCGTGCATCTTGCTTCGTGCGATACTCTGGAAAGGTGGAGGGCGGTGCGCTTCAGGGGGTGCTGCGCTTGGCGGCGGTTTGGTACCACCCTTTGCTGAGCAGGGTTTCGTTGCCGGGGGCTGGATGGCGTGGGATCAGGAACGCCAGCGCCAGCGATATCAGCGCGATGACAGCGCCGAGCAAGAATACTGAAGATGGCGACTCAGACCAGACGTAAATCCCTAAGATGGCCGGCAGCACGATTGCGGCGATGTGGTTAATGGTGAAGCTGATCCCGGCGGTAGAGGCAATGTCGGCAGGATCGGCGATTTTTTGTAGGTAGGTTCTGATGCCGATGGCGACCGCAAAAAACATGTGATCGAGGACATACAACACGGCGGCTACAGTGCTATTGGTCACCAGCGCATAGCCGATAAAGATCGCGATTAGCGCTAGGTACTCGATGATCAATGCCATTTTTTCGCCAATCTGCCCGATTAGTCGTCCGATGCTGGGGGCGATCAGCATGTTTATCGTGGCATTGATGAGAAACAGGATGGCGATCTCGCCTGGGCCATAAGCGAAGCGCTGCGCCAGCAGGAAACCGGCGAACACGACAAAAATTTGTCGCCGTGCGCCAGAAAGGAACTCCAATGCGTAGAATAACCAGTAACGTTTGCGCAGGATCATCTTTTTGTGCTGCTCAGCGAGCTGCGGGAAGGATGGGTAGGCGAACCAGCTAAACAACGCAACCCCCAGTGTGATGCTGCCGAGCATCAGATACACCCAGAGGTAAGGCAGGCCGAGCAGGTTAAAGCTCAGCCAGATGAACAAGAAAGCGATGATCGAGGCGAAGGAGGCGGCCGAGAGGAGGCGTCCGAGCACCATCGGGGTGCGTTTTTTGTCGATCCACTGCAGGGAGAGTGAGGTTTCCAGAGTGTAGTAGTAGTGGAATCCTATCGACATCAGCACGGTCGTGCAGTAAAGCCCGATCACCGATGGAAACAGACCGGTGATGGCGGCACCGATCCCCAGCAGTGCCAGCGATGCCAAGGCGAATTGCTGCTCGCGCAGCAACAGCAGCAGCCACACCACGGTGAACGCGAGAAACCCGGGTACCTCGCGCAGGCTTTGCAGGATGCCGATCTCGCGTCCCGTGAAGCCGGCGTTGTGGATCGAGAAATTGTCGATCAGCGCCTGCCAGGCGGAGGAGCTGAGCGATGCTGCGGCCGCCATCAACAGTAGCAGCATCTCAGGGCTCTGCCAGCGTGAGCAGCGCCGGGGCGGGGGATTTTGGTTTGCTTTGCGGTGCATTTTAATTTTTAATTAGGAGCGCCTAACGGCGCATCGTTCGCTGACCGGCATAGACCGGTCAGCGGCACCATGTAATGATTGCCGAAAACAATCTTCTCCTCCAGAGCCCTTGCCCGAAGCATTTCCAGAGCCTTACTACCGCCCTCGGCCATGCAGGGCGTTGAGGCGAGGGCGCAGGAGATACTGGGGATAGGGGTTTGGGGAAAGGGGGTAAAGCGTTCAGGTGTGTAAAACACGCCTTCACCCTTTCCCCAATATAACAGGCTTTTTTACAAAATTCTCCTCAAACAGCCAAGCGCAGCTTGGCTGTTTGAGGATTAAAATATTAAAGATTCCAGAGCACTGCCCGCAGCCATCCCAAATCATCAAGGAGCCAGCATGTCCACTATAACGCAAGCAGCGGTCATTGGCGCAGGGACGATGGGTTGCGGTATTGCCGCTCATCTCGCGAACGCAGGGGTTGAAGTGCTGTTATTGGACCTGGCCTCTGATACGGAGGATCGCAACGCGGTTGTCAAGCGCGCTTTACAGCGCATGCAAGACAGCCAGCCGCCGCTGTTCATGCAGCCTGCTGATGCGCAGCGCATCCGGCTTGGTAACATTGACGATGATCTTGGGCTATTGCGCGATGTTGACTGGATCGCCGAAGCGGTGGTCGAGCGCTTAGCGGTAAAACAAGACGTGTATCAGCGCATTGACGGCGTGCGGCGGCGTGCCGCGATCGTCTCGTCAAACACCTCAACGATTCCGCTCAGGTTGTTGACGCAGCACATGAGCGAGTCGTTCAAAAAACAGTTCTGCATCACGCATTTCTTCAACCCGGTACGCTATATGCAGTTGCTGGAGTTGGTGCGTGGGCCGCACACCAGCGCGGTCGTGGTCGATACCCTGACGACATTTTGTGACCAAATGCTGGGTAAGGGGGTGGTGCAATGCAACGACACCCCTGGTTTCCTCGCCAATCGCGTCGGCGTTTACGCACTGCAAGTGGGGATGTGTGAAGCCATTAATGCCGCGTTGTCGGTGGAAGAAGCGGATGCGCTTATGGGGCGTCCGATGGGTATTCCGAAAACCGGCGTTTTCGGTTTGTACGATTTGATCGGTCTCGATCTGATGTTGGATGTGAGCCGCAGCCTAGTAAAAATGCTGCCTGCTGACGATGCTTTCCAGCAAGTCGCGGACGGCATTCCGATCACCGCCAAACTGGTCGCTTTGGGGCGCTGCGGCAACAAAAGTGGCGCTGGGTTTTATCGCTCGCGGCAGGACGCCGAGGGGCGCTGGTTGCGCGAAGCGATCGATCTTGGCAGCGCGCAGTACCGCCCGCCGCAGCGCCTGATGCTGCATATCAATGCCGATCAATCGCTTGCGCTGCGGGCGCTGATGAGCGGTGAGCATCGCTATCAGCGCTTCGCGCGCCGGGTCTTGGCAAAGGTGCTGGCCTATGCGGCGACCCTGATTCCCAGCGTTGCCAGCGATCCAGGCCCGATAGATGAGGCGATGAAGCTGGGGTATAGCTGGCGCTATGGCCCATTCGAGATGATCGATCAACTGGGGAGCGAGTGGTTATGCGCACGCATGCAGCAGGAGGGGATCGCAATCCCCGCTTACTTACAGCAGGTTGGCGCACGACCGCTATACCGCGCACGCGATCGGGTACAGGTGATGAACCACCAACAGCACTATGTCAACGTACCCCGCGCGCCGGGCATTGTTCGGCTTGCCGATGTGAAAAAGTTGAGCAAGCCGCTGCTGCGCGCTGCCGCGGCCAGCCTCTGGGACTGTGGCGATGGCGTCGGTTGCGTCGAGTTCCATAGCAAAGCGAACGCTCTTGGGCCGCCATCAATGGCGCTGCTGGCCACGGCCATCGACTATGCCAGCGAGCATTTCAAGGCACTGCTGATATACAACGATGCGCCCCAGTTCTCCGTCGGGTTTAACCTTGATTTCGTTCTTGAATGTATCCGCCAGCGGCAATGGTCGCAGTTAGATAAAGCGCTCAGCGAATTTCAGAATACCTGCCGCAGCCTCCGTCAAGCGCCGCTGCCAGTGGTCGCAGCGCCTGCGGGACTCGCCTTGGGCGGCGGTTTTGAAGTTGTGCTTGGCACGGATGCGGTGCAGGCCCATGCCAACGCTACGATGGGTTTGGTGGAGACGCTGGTCGGGTTGCTGCCAGCCGGTGGTGGGTGTACCCAGATGCTGCATCGCTTTCGCGTTGACAGCCCCGACAGCGCCACGGCGGCACGTGCGGCGTTCGCGTTGATTGCCCCGGCGCGCACCGCGAACTCGCCGCAGCAGGCCTATCGGCAGCGCTTTCTGTTGCCGCGCGACCGTTGGACGATGAACCGCGATCGCTTGCTCTCCGAGGCGCGTGCCGTCGCGCTTGAGCTTTGCAACGCGTATTGCCCGCCACCGCCGCTGCGGTTTGATGCCGCGGGCAACAGCGGTCAGCAGGCGATCTTAGCTCAACTCGATGAATGGCGGCAACGCGGTCTGTTGACGCCGCACGATGGCATCGTCGGGAAGCAGCTTGCGGACGTATTGTGCGGTGGTGAAGGCACGTTGAGCGGCGCTATAGTGACGGAGGATCAGATGCTTGCGCTGGAACGCGAGGCCTTCATTGCGCTGGCTCACACCCCGGCCACCGTCGCCCGTATTGAGTGCATGCTTTCCACGGGACGCCCGCTACGCAATTAATAATTAGGTGCCTCGCCTTCTACTATGCCAGAGCCCCCGCCCTCCACTATTCCAGAGCCTTGCCCGAATCCCTAGGCCCTGCACGGCGTTGAGGCGAGGGCGCAGGCGGTACTGGGGTTAGGGGCTTGGGGGAAGGGAGTAGGGAGTTTAGGTGGGTTAAACACGCCTGTGTTTTTTGATTTTTAATAAGGAGCGCCTAACGGCGCATCGTTCGCTGACCGGCATAGACCGGTCAGCGGCACCATGAAATTACCGCTGGAGGGGTCTTCTTCTCCGATACATCGGCGCATTGCCAATAGCAGGCTTCCCCCAATACAAACGTCGTTACCCTCCTTAGACTCCTGAGGTGCTAGGCAACGCCTAGCATCTCAGGATTAAAAATATCAAAGATACCAGAGTCCCCGCCCTCAATTCCAGAGTCCTCGCCCGAAGTCCTCGGCCCTGCACGGCGTTGAGGCGAGGGCGCAGGCTGTACTGGGGTTAGGGGTTTGGGGGAAGGGAGTAGGGAGTTTAGGTGGGTTAAACACGCCTGTGTTTTTTGATTTTTAATAAGGAGCGCCTAACGGCGCATCGTTCGCTGACCGGCATAGACCGGTCAGCGGCACCATGAAATTACCGCTGGAGGGTTCTTCTTCTCCGATACATCGGCGCATTGCCAATAGCAGGCTTCCCCCAATACAAACGTCGTTACCCTCCTTAGACTCCTGAGGTGCTAGGCAACGCCTAGCATCTCAGGATTAAAAATATTAAAAGATTCCAGAGTCCTCGCCTTCTACTATTCCAGAGCACTGCCCGAAGTCCTCGGCCCTGCACGGCGTCGAGGCGAGGGCGCAGGCGGTACTGGGGTTAGGGGTTTGGGGGAAGGGAGTAGGGAGTTTAGGTGGGTTAAACACGCCTGTGTTTTTTGATTTTTAATAAGGAGCGCCTAACGGCGCATCGTTCGCTGACCGGCATAGACCGGTCAGCGGCACCATGAAATTACCGCTGGAGGGTTCTTCTTCTCCGATACATCGGCGCATTGCCAATAGCAGGCTTCCCCCAATACAAACGTCGTTACCCTCCTTAGACTCCTGAGGTGCTAGGCAACGCCTAGCATCTCAGGATTAAAAATATCAAAGATTCCAGAGTCCCGCCTTCTACTATTCCAGAGTCCCGCCTTCTACTATTCCAGAGTCCCGCCTTCTACTATCCCAGAGTCATTGCTCTCTACTATGCCAGAGCACTGCCCGAAGTCCTCGGCCCTGCACGGCGTTGAGGCGAGGGCGCAGGCGGTACTGGGGTTAGGGGTTTGGGGGAAGGGAGTAGGGAGTTTAGGTGGGTTAAACACGCCTTAACCCTTCCCCCAATACAAACGTCGTTACCCTCCTTAGACTCCTGAGATGCTAGGCAACGCCTAGCATCTCAGGATTAAAAATATCAAAGATTCCAGAGCCCCGCTCTCTACTATTCCAGAGCCTCGCCTTCTACTATCCCAGAGTCCTCGCCTTCTACTATTCCAGAGCCTTGCCCTCTACTATGCCAGAGTCCCGCCCTCTACTATGCCGAACCATCAGAAGCCAAGCACGGCTTTTATGCCGATGACGCGATCCTGATCACCAGACAGCGAAACCCGTAGGCGCGTGGCATCTACTTGCAGACCCAGCTTCAGCACGCCCAGCGCATCCTGCTTCATCCCCGCTTCGGCGAACGGCGACCACAAAGCACCGCCGTGGTACAGGCCGTAACGCAGCAGGAATTGGGTGCGGTCGGGGATCATGCTACGCCTAGCCGTGGTGGAGCGACTTAGGCTGCTAATGCCGCTCTTCCATAGGCTGTCAATATTGTCCGCCGTTTGCCCCCAGCCGGGTTTCAAGGTCAACGTTAACCCGCGGCCTTGCGGCTGCGCCGGCTGCTTGAAGCGCAGCGTTACATCCAGCCCCCAATCGTTGTAATCCCTAGTGTGCGCTACTAGGATGCGTGCCAGCGACTTCGCCTCTAAGCCCATATCGGGGTTGTTGAAGCCAACGTTCGCGCTCATATCCAACCCTTGACCGTGGAGCACATCGCCGCCATCAATGCGAGCACCCATCTCTATGCCACCAAACAAATGGGTATTGCGGTGGGGCGACCAGCGTTGCACGCGGTTCAGCGAAAACGATGCCCGCAGCCGCCGCGATTGAGAATCGGTGGCATCTAAGCCAAGGCGCTCATCCGATTTGAGGTGTACCACGAAGCCATCCGCTTTGAACGCCAGTTGCGTTTTCCCGACCAATGTCAGGTGGCGCTCGGTACCGAATGCCAGCGCGTTCATCTCAATATCGGTTTCGACTGCGCCATTCGCATCTTTGATCTCAACCTCGCCGCTACCGTGTCCCAGCGCACCCCAAATATGATACCCCTCTAGCGGGCTCCAGCGCAGGTATGGGAAGGCGGCATTTAATGTACTCTCAATATCGGTGCGATTGGCACCATCCGCTACCATCTCCGAATACCCATCGCTGCGGCTGTGGGACAGCGCCACGCCGAGCAACAGGCTGTCGTTGGCCTGATAATCCAAGCCAAGGAAGCCAGTTCGACTTTTCCCGCCGGACCTGATGCCGTCCTCAATGCGCAAGTCTCCGCTGATGCTTCCGCGTCCCCAGACGCTCCAGCCTTCCAGCCCGTTGCGTGGCTTGCCTTCCGTCGCCCCCAGTGAGAGCTGGAATGAGGAGTTGCTCCACAGCTTGTTTTTGAATTGCTTCCATTTACCATCCAACTGATTCAGATCGAGCCCCAGATCGGTCAGCGAGAACGCGCGCTCTTTGCCGTTCCAACCGCCCGTGCTGCGCCAATAATCGCCCTTCATCCAGCGCGTCAAGTGGCTGTACTGTCGCTTATCCAGCGCATAGCCGGAGATCTGAAGTTGCAGGCCTGTGCCCGATACCCCGCCGCTGCCACCACCGCCGCCAAGTTGCGCGCTGAACACATTTGCAGCGTTGTTGGCGATATTGCTGCTGACTTGAGCTAAGACCTTGCCCGCCATCTCGCTGCGGGCGGTGGTAATATCGTTGATCGTGATGGTTACTGTCGCTGCGGCGGCGAGGTTGGTGTTATCCGTTGCTTGCAGCGACAAGGTAAAGCTGGGGTTGGCATCGAAGTCCTCGCCGTTGCCGACATAGCTGAGCGCGCCGCTGTCGGTGCCAACGCTGAAGCGGGCGGGGTCGCCAATGGCTAAGCCGTAGCTCATCACGGCACCGCCATTGTCGGGATCGCTGGCGGTAACCGTACCCAAGGCGATCGCCGTTTGCGCGCCGGATTGGAGCTCATTCATGCTGAAGAGGTAAGTGGTTTGAACAAACACCGGCCCCTCGCCAACATTGTTCACCGTAACGGTTACCATCGCAGATTCAGTGCGCGCCTCAGCGTCGGTCGCAACCACCGTCAGGGTGTAGCTGGTGGTGCTGCTCTCGAAGTCCTCGCCGCTGCCGCTGTAGCTGAACGCGCCATTAGTGGCATCAATGCTGAAGCGGTTATTAGCATCTGCGATCAGGGCGAAGCTCACCGCGATCATGGCATCTTCCACGGAGATGCTGCCAAGGACGCGTGGTCCGGGCACATTCTCGTCTAGGTTGAAGGTGTACGGCGCGTCGATGAACACCGGTTTCTCGGTGATATCGCCGATGGTGACGATCACCTCAGCAGCGTCAGTGAGGGCATTGCCGTCTTCTGCCTGCACGTTCAGGGTATACGCCGCCGAGCGCGCCTCGAAGTCCTCACCGCTGCCGATGTAGTTGAGCTCCCCACTGCTGGCGTCAACGCGGAAGCGATCGCTGTCGGGGCTGACGCTCAAGCTATAGGTTATGGCACCGCGGTCGATGTCGGTCGCCGTGACGTTGCCAAGGACGAATGGTCCGGGCACATTCTCGTCTAGGTTGAAGGTGTACGGCGCGCCGATAAACATTGTCCCAGCGACATCGCTGATGATGATCGAAAGCTCCGCAGCCGAGGTCAGCCCACCGCTGTCGCTTGCCTGCACCGTCAGGGTGTAGCTGGTGGTGCTCTCGAAGTCCTCACCGCTGCCGATATAACTGAGCACGCCGCTGGTGGCGTCGATGCTGAAGCGCGAGGCGGCGGCACCGCTTATGGCATAGGCGATGGTATCAGCGGTCGGATCAGTGGCGCTGATGGTGCCAATCATGCGTGGTCCGGCTTGCTCCTCGGCAAGAGTAAAGGTATATAGCGGTTGCGAAAAGAACGGGGTGCCGAGGGCCAGCGGTGGGGCGAAGCGGGGTTCAAGGCCGGCGACTGTCCCGTGAAAGGCAACGCTGTTTATGGAGACAGTGGTATAGTCGTCGCTGATGCCGTAGGGGCTGTTACTGGTGGTACCCGCTGCCAGTATTACGCTGGCGGTTACATTCGCAACGCCTGCGCCAGAAAACTCTATTTCCACCGTGGCGGCAGGCCCGGCGAAATCGCTGCTGATCTCAAACATCGACAACCCATCGCTGGCATTCATCAACTGCACTGCCATGTAGTTGATCGCAAAAGGCGCGCCGGGGTTACTACCAGACAGATACAGATTGGTTAGGTTGCCCAAGCCGGCAAACACCTCCGCCGGTAAGGTGTTTAAATCCGCATCTGTTATATCGATTTCGGTCACGCTAACTAGGTCGGCAAACACATTTTCCGGCAACTCGCTTATAGCAGTACGCTGCAGATACAGACCGGTCAGGCTGATCAAGCCGTCAAACACCCCAGCCGGCAAAGCGCCCAAGGATCTATTATCAGCCAATCTAAGTTTAGTGAGGCTGCTCAAGCCAGCAAAATCCCAAGGCCGCAGCGCCGTGAGGTTTCCATTGGCTAAACTCAACTGCACCGCCGCCCCTGCCAGTTCCTGCGCACTCACCGTTGCACAGTCGGCGGCACCGACTAAGGTGGCGATGGCCGTTACCACTTGCGGGGTGCGGTCGCAGATCCCAACGTTGACCACGACCGTTTCAATGGCGCTGGCGGGGCCGGTGCTGGGGTTGGCGGCGATGTCGGCGCGCACCATCAGCGTATAGCGGGCGTTGAGGGTAACGTCTTCGCCGCCGCTACCGACATAGCGTACTTCCCCGCTGGTGGCATCAACGGTGAAGGTGTCGGACGCCGGATCCCCCGCTGTGTCAGTGGCAGTGAGCAGCGTATAGCTTACCGGATCGTTGCCGAATGCATCGACAGCGACCACCGTCCCCAGCACTACGGCCGCGCTGCCAGCGGTCGCGGGCAACGCGAACGCGGTGGTGCTGGTAAAGCGTACCCCATTAACCCCTATGGTAACCGCAACGCCAGTGGTTTGGTCGGTGGCGTTGGTCGCGGTAACGCTCAGCGCCGTGCTGGTGCCGGGGATTTCGTTGCCAGCACCGCTGTAGCGGATCACCCCGGTATTATCAATGGTGAAGGGGGGGGTGGTGGCGCTTAGCGTATAAGTGATGAGCGCGTTGTCGTCGTTCGGATCCATCGCCGTAACGGTGCCGATAACATCACCGCTGGCGTTGCTTGGCGCGATCTCAAACACATACAGCGGCTCTGTGAACCGCGGCGCGCCAACCACCAGCGAAGCCGCGGCAAAGTTGGCGGTAAAGCCATTGATGTCAGTTCCTACAAAGCTGACCGCGGTGAGGGTAACGTTGGTATGACCGCTGGCACCAAAGGAGACGCCGGTGGTACCCGAGGGCAACGTTACGCTGTCAGCCATAGTGCCCGCAGCACTGCCGGAAAGTTGGTAGCTCACCGCGGCGGCAGGGCCGGCAAAATCGCTGCGGATCGCAAAGGTCGGCGTTCCAGCGGCAGAATTAACCACCTGCACTACCCCGTAGTTGATGGCAAAAGGCGCACCGGGGTTCCCAAACAACTCCAGTGCCGTCAAGCTGCTCAAGCCGCCAAATACGCCGTCGGGTAAGCGGTTCAACTGGTTAAGCTGGAGGTTCAGAGACGTCAAGCTGCTCAAATCGGCAAATACGCCGTCGGGTAAGCTACTCAACTGGTTGTTACTGAGATTCAGAACTTCCAAGTTGCTCAAGCCGCCAAACACCGCGTCCGGCACGCTGCTCAACTGGTTTCGTTCGAGACGCAGTTCCTGCACGCTGCTCAAGCCGGCAAACACGCCGGCCGGCACGCTGCTCAACGGGTTATCTGATAAACGCAGCCGCTGCAAGCTGCTCAAGCCGCCAAATACGTCGGGCGGCACGCTGTTCAAACTATTATTATCCAGCACCAGTTCCTGCAAGCTACTTAAATCGGCAAATATCCCGTCTGGCAAGCTGCTAAATCGGTTTTTTTCGTCAGCACTACTGCCATCGCTATTGCTAAGAAACAGATCGAGCAGCCCACTCAAGCCGGCAAAATCCCAAGGCTGCAATGCCGTGATGCTCTGATTGCGTAAATCCAGGCTCCCCGTCGCATCTGCCAAGGCCTGCGCGCTCACGTTCCCGCAGGCGGCGGCACCGACTAAGGTGGCGATGCCATTTGCCACTTGCGGGGTGCGGTCGCAGATGCCGACGTTGACCACGACCAAGACCGTAGCACTGGCGCTGGCAAGGCCGGTGCTGGCGTTGGCGGCGACCTCGGCGCGTACCGTTAGCGCATAGCTGGCGTTGACGGTAACGTCTTCGGTGCCGCTACCGACATAGCGGACTTCCCCGCTGCTTTCGTCAACGGCGAGCTTATTGGAGGCGTCCGCCCCGGCGGCGTCAATGACGTCGAGCAACGTATAGCGTATGGGATCGCCCAGTGCCTCGATGGCACCCAGCGTCCCAACCACCACGGCTGCCGTCCCAGCGGTCGTTGGCAGGGCGAAGGGCCCGCTGGCGGTGGCACTGAAGCGCACCCCCGAAACCGCTACCGTTACCGCAACGCCAGTAGTGAGGCTGCTGTTGGTATCGTTGGTCGCGGTAACGCCCAGCGTATAGGTCGTGGCGGGGGAGAGGGCGGCGCTGCTGCGGATCACCCCGGTGCTATCAAGGGTGAAGGGGGCGGTGGTGGCGGCGCTTAGCGTATAAGTGATGACTACGTTGCTGTCGTTCGGATCCATCGCCGTAACGGTGCCGATAAGGGCACCGCTGGCGCTGCTTGATGCGACCGCAAACGTATACCCCTGCGGCTCTGTGAACCGCGGCGCGCCGATGGTCAGCGGTATCGCGGCAAAGTTGGCGGTAAAGCCATCGATGTTAGTTCCTACAAAGCTGACCGCGGTAAGGGTAACGCTGGTATGACCGCTGGTACCGCTAAAGGAGACGCTGGTGGTACCCGCGGGCAGCGTTACGTTGCCCGTCATAGCGCCCGCAGCACTGCCGGAAAGTTGGTAGCTGACTGCAGCGGCAGGCCCGGCAAAATCGCTGCGGATCGCAAAGGTCGGCGTTTCAGCGGCAGAATTGGCTACCTGCACTACCCCGTAGTTGATGGCAAAAGGCGCACCGGGGTTCACAAGCAACTGCAGTTCCGTCAAGCTGCTCAAGCCGCCAAATACGCCGTCGGGTAAGCTACTCAACTGGTTAGACTGGAGGTTCAGAGACGTCAAGCGGCTCAAATCGGCAAATACGCCGTCGGGTAAGCTACTCAACTTGTTGTTGCCACTGAGATGCAGGAGTTCCAAGCTACTCAAGCCGCCAAACACCGTGTCCGGCACGCTGCTCAACAAGGTTCGTTGGAGACGCAATTGCTCCAAGCTACTCAAGCCGGCAAACACGCCGGCCGGCAAGCTGCTCAACGGGTTATCTGATAAACGCAGCTGCTGCAAGCTGCTCAAGCCAGCAAATACGTCGGGCGGCACGCTGTTCAAACTATTACTATCCAGCTCCAGTTCCTGCAAGCTACTCAAATCGGCAAATACGTCGGCCGGCACGCTGTTCAACTGGTTCTCATCGAGATACAGAATTAGCAGGTTGGTCAAGCCGGCAAACACCCCGGCCGGCAAAGTGCTCAACGCATTGAATTGGAGATTGATAAAAGTAGCCTTGCGCAAATCCGCAAACACCCCGGCCGGTAAAGCGCTGAGCGAGACGTTAGAGAGATACAGCGATCCCAAGTTGCTCAAGCCAGCAAAATCCCAAGGCTGCAACGCCGGGATAGTCACATTAAAGAAATTCAACGAGTCCGTCGCCGTCGCCCCTGCCAGTTCCTGCGCGCTCACGTTCTGGCAGGCGGCGGCACCGACTAAGGTGACGATGGCCGTTGCCACTAGCGGGGTGCGGTCGCAGATGCCAACGTTGACCACGATCGTAGCAATGGCACTGGCACCGGTGTTGGTGCTGGCGTTGGCGGAAACCTCGGCGCGTACCGTCAGCGCATAGCTGGCGTTGACGGTGGCATCTTCGGTGCCGCTGCTGGCATAGCGGACTTCCCCGCTGGTGGCATCAACGGTGAAGGTGTCGGACGCCGGATCCCCCGCTGTGTCAGTGGCAGTGAGCAGCGCATAGCTTACCGGATCGTTGCCGAATGCATCGACAGCGACCACCGTCCCCAGCACTACGGCCGCGCTGCCAGCGGTCGCTGGCAGGGCGAAGGGCCCACTGGCGGTGAAGCGCACCCCCGAAACCACTACCGTTACCGCAACGCCAGTGGTGCTGTTGTTGACGGTGTTGGTCGCGGTAACGCCCAGTGTATAGGTTGCAGCGGGGGCGAGGGCGGCGCTGCTGCTGATCACCCCGGTGCTATCAATGGTGAAGGGGGCGGTGGCAGCGGCGCTTAGCGCATAAGTGATGACAGCGCTGCCGCCGGGGTCGATCGCCGTAACGGTGCCGATAACATCACCGCTGGCGCTGCTTGATGCGACCGCAAACGTATACCCCTGCGGCTCTGTGAACCGCGGCGCGCCGATGGTCAGCGGTGCCGCGGCAAAGCGGAGGTCAATGCCATCGGAATTCTCTCCTGCAAAACTGACCGCGGTGAGGGTAACGCTGGTATGACCGCTGGCACCGCTAAAGGAGACGCTGGTGGTACCGCCGAGCAGCGTAACGCTGTCCGTCATAGTGCCCGCAGCACTGCCGGAAAGTTGGTAGTCCACCGCAACGGCAGGCCCGGCAAAATCGCTGCGGATCGCAAAGGCCGGTGTTCCATTGTCATTGGCCAACTGCACTACCCCGTAGTTGATGGCAAAAGGCGCACCGGGGTTCCCACTCAGCTGCAGATTGAGCAGCTTGTTCAGTCCAGCAAATATGTTGGGCGGTAAGCGCTGCAACTGCATACTGCGTAAAAACATTCCGAACAGGCCAGTCAGGTCGGCAAATACATCTTCTTGCAAGTCAGCGATCGAAGTGACCGAAAGAATCAGACTTTGCAGGCTGCTCAAGCCGTCAAATATCCCGGCGGGCAAAACACTCAAGGGATTGGAGTTTAGATCGAGAACGGTCAACTTGCTCAAACCGGCAAAATCAAAAGGCTGCAATGCCGTGATGTTCAGCATGTTGTTGATATTGGCCAAATTCAACGTTCCCGCCGCATCTGCCAAGTCCTGCGTGCTCACGTTCCCGCAGTCGGCGGCACCGACTAAGGTGACGATGCCATTTGCCACTTGCGGGGTGCGGTCGCAGATGCCAACGTTGACCAAGACCGTAGCACTGGCGCTGGCGGGGCCGGTGTTGGTGCTGGCGTTGGCGGCGACCTCGGCGCGTACCGTCAGCGCATAGCTGGCGTTGACGGTGGTATCCTCGGTGCCGCTGCCGACATAGCGGACTTCCCCGCTGGTGGCATCAACGGCGAGCTTATTGGAGGCGTCCGCCCCGGCGGCGTCAATGACGTCGAGCAACGTATAGCGTATGGGATCGCCCAGTGCCTCGATGGCACCCAGCGTCCCAACCACCACGGCTGCCGTCCCAGCGGTCGTTGGCAGGGCGAAGGGCCCGCTGGCGGTGGCACTGAAGCGCACCCCCGAAACCGCTACCGTCACCGCAACGCCAGTAGTGAGGTTGCCGGCGGCGTTGGACGCGGTAACGCCCAGCGTATAGGTCGTGGCGGGGGAGAGGGCGGCGCTGCTGCGGATCACCCCGGTGCTATCAAGGGTGAAGGGGGCGTTGGCAGCGGCGCTTAGCGTATAAGTGATGACTACGTTGCTGCCGGTGGGATCCATCGCCGTAACGGTGCCGATAAGGGCACCGCTGGCGCTGCTTGACGCGACCGCAAACGTATACCCCTGCGGCTCTGTGAACCGCGGCGCGTCGATGGTCAGCGGTGCCGCGGCAAAGTTGGCGGTAAAGCCATCAAAGCCAGCATCGAGACCAGCGACGACAGTAAGGCCGGGGATGGTAACCCCGGTGAGGGTAACCTCGGTATAACCGCTGGTACCGCTAAAGGAGACGCTGGTGGTACCCGCTGACAGCGTTATGCTGCCCGTCATAGCGCCCGCACCACCACCGGAAAGGCTGTAGCTCACCGCAGCGGGAGGGCCGGCAAAATCGCTGCGGATCGCAAAGGCCGGCGCTCCATTGTCATCGGCTACCTGCACTATCCCGTAGTTGATGGCATAAGGCGCAACGCCGCTACCATTCAAACGCAGCGTGGACAGGGCGCTCAAGCCATCAAATACCCCGGCCGGCAAGCTGCTCAAGTTGGGACTATCCCGCAAATCCAGCGTGGTCAGGGAGCTCAAGCCATCAAATAACCCGTCCGGCACGCTGCTGAACCGGTTGTTGACCAGATACAGCGAGGTCAGCTTGCTCAAGCCGCCAAATAACCCGGGCGGTACGCTGCTTAACTGGGTATTGGAACCTAGGTTGATAAACTCCAGCGTGCTCAAACCGGCAAACATCCCGGCCGGCAAAGCGTCCAACTGGGTACTATTTAACAAAAAAGCTGTCAGGCTGCTCAGATCCGACAATACCCCCGCCGTCAGGTTGTCCAAAGGCGCAGCTAAATATAGATCGGTCAGGCTGCTCAAACCGCTAAACACCCCGGCTGGCAAAACGCTCAACAGACTGCTTCCCTGCATATTCAGAGTGGTCAAGCTGCCCAAGCCAGCAAAATCCCCGGGCTGCAACGCCGTGATGTTCAGCATGTTGGCGCTATCGCTCAAATCAAACGTTCCCGACACCCCTGCCAGTTCCTGCGCGCTCACGTTCTGGCAGGCGGCGGCACCGGTGGCTAAGGTGGCGATGGCAACTGCCACTTGCGGGGTGCGGTCGCAGATGCCAACGCTGACCAAGACCGTAGCTTCCGTCGCGGCGGTGCCAGTGGTGGTGGCGCGCACCGTCAGCGCATAGCTGGCGTTGAGGGTAACGTCTTCGCCGCCGCTGCCGACATAGCGGACTTCCCCGCTGCTTTCGTCAACGGCGAAGGTGTCGTTTGCCAGCGCCCCGGCGGCGTCATTGACGCTGAGCAGCGTATAGCGGATCGGATCGATGCTGAACGCATCGGTAGCGACCAGCGCCCCAACCACCACGGCTGCCGGCCCAGCGGTCGCTGGCAGGGTGAAGGGCCCGCTGGCGGTGAACTTCAGCCCCGAAACCAATACCGTTACCGACGCGCCTGCGCTGAGCTTGTTGCCTTCGTTGGTCGCGGTAACGCTCAACACAACGCTGGTGCCGGGGGTTTCGTTGCCAGTACCGCTGCTGCTGCTGATCACCCCGGCGCTATCAATGGTGAAGGGGACGTTGGCAGCGGCGCTTAGCGCATAAGTGATGACAGCGCTGCTGTCGTTTGGAACGATCGCCGTAACGGTGCCGATAACATCACCGCTGGCGCTGTCTGGCGCGACCGCAAACGTATACCCCTGCGGCTCTGTGAACCGCGGCGCGTTGATGGTCAGTGATGTCGCGGCAAAGGCGGCAGTAAAGCCCTCAAAGCCAGTATAGCCAGTATCGTCTGTGTAAATAATGGCGGGGAAAGTAACGCCAGTGAGGGTAACGGTGGGATGGGCAAAGCTGGTAGCGAAGGGGCTGCTGCGGGTGGCACCCGCTGGCAGCAGAACGCTGGCGGTCACATCAGCGACGCCCGCACCACCGCCGGAAAGGCGGTAGGTTACCGTGGCGGCAGGCCCGGCGACACTGCTGCGTACCTCAAAGCGCGGCGATCCCGAACCATCGGCGGCATCGGCCAACTGCGCTAAGCTCAGGTCAATGGCAAAAGGCGCGCCGGGGGTATCAGTCAAATCCAGGTGGACCAGGGTGCTCAAGCCGGCAAATATCCCGCTCGGCAGCACGTCCAAGGTGCTACCACTCAAATTCAAGGATTCTAGGGTGCTCAAGCCACTAAACGCGGCTGGCGATAGGCCAGCGCCGGTTAGGGAGGTGTTACTTAAGATCAAGAACCTTAAGTTGGACAGCCCATCCAGCGCCCCCGCCGCTATGCCTTCCAAATCGTCGCCGGCGGCATATATTTCTTTCACGAGGGGCAGACCGTCAAAATCCCCCGCTGCGAGTGAGAAGGGAGGGGCACCGCTATCCCTCATGAAATTTAAGCCGAAATTGCCGTTGTCCTCCGTCTCATTCAGCAGCTCCAACGTTATTCTATGGCAGGGGATGTCATTGTTTTGGGCTGCATCATCTATGGACACGAAGCCTGCGGCGTCCGAGATTAAGTTATATGCAGCGGAGGTGCGGTCACAGATGCCGATGAGGACCGTAACGTCGGTATCGATGCTAAGTACGCCGGTGGTAGCGCGCACCGTCAGCGCATAGCTGGGGGTGTCAGTAACGTCTTCTCTGACGCCGCCAATATAATGGAGCGCCCCGTTAGCGGCGGCGATCGAGAATTTGCCCGTGGGATTGCTGATCAGCGAATAAGTGAAGGTGTTAGCACCGCTTGCCGTGACCGCACCCAAGTGGAAGGTGTCCGCTAGTCCCGTCCGAGCAGCCAAGCGGAAGGTGTAATCAGTCGCGTTGAAGCTCAACTGGGCGCTTGCCGGCGGGGCGCAGAGCAGCAACGCCAGACCTATCAGCACCAGCGCACGGCGGCACCCCGGGGCTGACTTCAGCTTATTCATAGCGAGGGGGTTCATCAGCCAAAAACCGCGAAGATCGAAAGTTAGCATGGCACGTCCTGTGGGGTGTCTGAAGCTGGGTAGCGGACAACGACTAATGGGTTTGCAGAATACGCAAGCGATAACCCGTAGTCAAGGAGATATGAGTGCTGTGGGTAATATTTTAATCCGCAAGCGGCAATACTTAAAGATATTTTATCCGCAAAATAGTATATAGTTTGCCCTTGATGTAGCATGGACTTTGGCCCTTTTACCACAATCAATTAGGAGATATTGCGATGGTTGATTTTATTGGAACACTTGCCTCTGCGGCACTGATCACACTGGCCACGACGGGCAATCCGGTGCCGTTGAAAAACGAACTCGGCGGAACGGTGGTTGATTCGAGCCAGATTAAAGCCGCCGGGGTGCTGGAGCAGGAAGAGCACTTGGCACCAAAAGCGTTGTTGCTGGGAGATGGGACTCTGGTGGCAATGGTCGCCCCGACAGTGACTAAAGACAACTTTGTGGTGTCTAAGGAGGGGGTAATCAAGCGCTTGGATGTTGGCCATACTGAAGGCACGAACATGCCATTCCTAGTGAAGGACGTGGCGGCAGTCAAAGATGGTGGCGCCTCGATATGGGCGCAAATCGGTCACTGGTTTGATAACCTGTTTGCCGGCAACTGAATGAAATGATTGCTGGAAGGGTCATTGCTATGATGCCAGAGCCTTCGCCCGAAGCCATGCCAGAAGCCATGCCAGAGCCCTTGCCCGAAGCCCCCCCACCGGCTAATCTGCGGGCTTTGCCCTTGATTTGCCGACATCCCCCTCAAGGGGGGAGTGATCCTTCAGGGCGGTCATGCTAGAGCCTTACCCGAAGCCATGCCAGAGCCCTTGCCCGAAGCCCCCCCACCGGCTAATCTGCGGGCTTTGCCCTTGATTTGCCGACTCCCCCTCAAGGGGGGAGTGATCCTTCAGGGCGGTCATGCTAGAGCCTTACCCGAAGCCATGCCAGAGCACCGCTCTCCACGATTCCAGAGTCATGCCCGAAGCCATGCCAGCCGGTGCAAGACTTTCCGTTGCCCCCAAGGGGCTGATCACATGCTGGGGCCGTTAGCTCAGTCGGTAGAGCATCTGACTTTTAATCAGGTGGTCGCAGGTTCGATTCCTGCACGGCCCACGCCAGCAAAGCCGCAGCGATGCAATAACACGCTTTACACTCCTGATTCTTCACCCTGAACCACCAGATACTTAGAGGAGGTGCTTGTGCTGATTAAGAAGCCTGATGATATTAAACCATCCGAGATTACGCCTCGGGAGGTGTTTCTCAACCGACGCAGATTCCTCCAGCAATCCGCCACCATGATCGCTGGCGCAGCGGTGCTCGGTGCCGCGCCGGAGCTTAGCGCGCTGGCTTTGGATGAGGAATCCAAGGGGCAGCGGTTGCAGCATGTAGTCGAAACCGACTATTCCGTGGAAGACGATCTGACACCGTATAAATCGGTTACCAGCTACAATAATTTCTACGAGTTCGGTACCGGTAAAAGCGATCCTAAGCACTATTCCGATCGCTTTCAGCCGCTGCCATGGGAGGTTTCGATTGACGGTCATTGCGAAAAACCGGGGACCTACAACTATGAAGACCTGATGCGCGATACGCAGTTGGAGGAGCGCATTTACCGTTTCCGTTGCGTTGAAGCATGGTCAATGGTGATCCCGTGGGTTGGCGTGCCGTTAGCCAATCTGCTAAAACGCTTCCAGCCGACATCAAATGCCAAATACATTGCGATGCAGACCCTATTGCGCCCCGAAGAGATGCCTGGACAAAAACGGGCGGTGTTGGATTGGCCGTATGTTGAGGGTTTGACTATTGCTGAGGCGATGCACCCGTTGACGCTGATGGTGGTTGGGGTGTACGGCGAAGTGTTACCCAATCAAAATGGCGCGCCAATGCGCTTGATTGTGCCGTGGAAGTATGGTTTCAAGAGCATCAAATCGATCGTCCGCATCACCTTCAGTGAATCGGAACCCCCCACCTCATGGAACTTGTCGGCACCGCGAGAATATGGTTTTTACTCGAACGTGAACCCCAGTGTGCCTCATCCGCGGTGGACGCAGTCGCGCGAAAGACGCATCGGTGAATGGGGGCGACGCGACACCTTATTGTTTAACGGTTACGCTGATACAGTCGCTCCACTGTACGCTGGCATAGATCTTGAGCGGAATTTTTGAATGGGGTTGGTAAGCCGCGTTGGATGCTCTGGAAGGGCGGCGGGCGGCGGCTCTGGGAATGCGGCGCACGTCATTAAAAATAAAAACGGTGTCTGTCTCCCCTCTATTCCGCACCGGTAAGCGCAGTTTCGCTGCCTTGCGGCAGCAGTTTCGCTGGCAGTATCCGAGCAACTTCAATATCGGCGTCGAGATCCTCGATCGGCACGCTGCGCAGCGCGATCGAGTGGCGCTGATCATCGATAGCAACAGCGAGAAGCAGCGCAACTGGACCTTCGGAGAGCTTATCGATGACTCGAATCGCTGCGCCAATCTGTTACAGGCGCTGGGAGTCAGGCGCGGCGATCGCGTTGGCATCGTGTTGCCGCAACGCGCGGAGACGGTGATCGCTCATGCCGCCACCTACAAACTGGGGGCGATCGCGTTACCGCTGTCAACCCTGTTTGGCCCTGATGCGCTTTCTTACCGCCTCGCTGACAGCGGCGCCAGCGTAGTCATCGCCGATCACGTGCGCTATGATGAAATCGCGGTCATGCGCCACGGCTTGCCTTTGCTCAGCCATGTGCTCAACTGCGATGCGTCGGGCAAGGATGGCTTCTGGCCCTCCTTGGCGCGCGCATCGGCGCAGTTTGAGGCGCTGCTGACCGCTGCTGACGATCCGGCGTTACTGATTTATACCTCGGGCACTACCGGGCCACCTAAGGGCGCGCTTAACGCCCATCGCTGCCTGCTGGGCAACCTGCCAGGGTTTGAGCTGTCGCAGAATTTCTTTCCTCAAGATGGCGACTGCATGTGGACGCCTGCCGATTGGGCTTGGACTGGCGGTCTGCTGGATGCGTTGATTCCAGCGCTGTACTATCGCGTACCGGTGGTCGGCTGCGGTGCTGATCGCTACGATGCCGAGCGCAGTTTGGCATTGCTTGAGCGCCATCGCGTCCGCAATGCGTTTATCCCCCCCACCGCGCTGAAGATGATGATGCAGGTGCCGTCCGTGGCGCAGCGCTTTGCGTTGTCCTTGCGCGCCATCATGTCTGCCGGCGAGCAGCTTGGGGCTGAAGTATGGCATTGGGCTGTTGAGGCTTTAGGGGTTAGGATTAACGAGATGTGGGGGCAGACCGAGTTCAATTATCTGGTCGGTAATTGCGCTGCAATTCTCCCCGTAAAACCGGGATCAATGGGCAAGCCATACCCTGGGCACGCCGTCAGCGCGATCGACGAGGAGGGGCAGCCGCTGCCCGCCAACCAGAGCGGCGAACTCGCCGCACGTTGCGCTGATCCAGTGATGTTCCTTGGTTATTGGCGGTGCCCTTCGGCAACGTCGGAAAAAATCCGCGGTGATTGGTTTGGCAGCGGTGACTTTGGCTATGTGGATGAGGATGGTTATTTCTGGTTCATCGGTCGTAAAGACGATGTCATCAGCAGCGCCGGTCACCGTATCGGCCCAGGTGAAATCGAGGACTGTCTGTTGCGCCATCCAGCAGTCGCGCAGGCAGCGGTTATTGGCGTCAAAGACGACTTGCGTGGTGAGATTATCAAAGCCTTTATCGTCGGCAGTGCCGGTGTTACCCCGTCCGCTGAATTGGTCAGCGATATTCAGCACTGGGTGCGCAAGCGGTTGGCGGCGTATGAATACCCGCGTCAAATTGAATTCATCGACAAACTGCCCATGACCACCACCGGCAAAGTGCGCCGTATTGAGCTGCGCCAACGCAAGCAACAACAGGGTGCCTCGAAAAACTAGCGAAGCAGGCTCTGTACTGCGCTGGTGTTGTGGCGGGTGGGGCTCTGGGAGTGCTGCGGGTGGGGCTCGTCAGTCATTGGCGCGCCACAGATACCATGCGGCAACGCTGCGATGCGGTCGCCAGCGTTCTCCATGGGTTTCTAATGCCGCTGGCGATGGTAATTGCGCGGTGCCTTGCATCATCATAAACCCGCGGCGGACACCTAAATCGGTGGTCGGTAGTACATCCGCGCGCGCCATCTGAAAGATCAGCAGCATTTCAACCGTCCAGCGACCGATCCCATGGATGCGGCTCAACTGTTCGATGATTGCCTGATCATCGAGCAGCGACAAGGCGCGCTGCGATGGCAGGGTGTTGTCAAGTGCCGCGGCGGTAAGTGCGCGCACGGCGCTTATCTTTGGTCGCGATATGCCAGCCGCACGCAGCGCTTCATCGGTCAACGTCGCCATCACTTCAGCACTGACGTCACGGCGGGGGAACAGCTCCAGCAAGCGCGCATAGATGGTGGACGCCGCACGCGTCGCCAGTTGCTGATACATGATCGAACGCAGTAGCTCCTGATACGGAGTGTAAGCCGTACGAAACGGTAAGCGAAAGTCGCCAACGCGCCGCATCAGTGCGGCCAACTCGGGGTCGCTGCGCGCTAGGGCAGCTATCGCGATCTCTGCTGAATACATCTCGAAAACCTCAGCACGGTCAAAGCATTCTCCTCCACTATTCCAGAGCATCGCCTTCCACTATCCCAGAGCCTTGCTCTCACTATCCCAGAGTCCTTTCCCGAAGTCCCCCCACCGGCTAATCTGCGGGCTTTGCCCTTGATTTGCCGACTCCCCCTCAAGGGGGGAGTGATTTTTCAGGGCAGCCTTTCCAGAGCCCTTGCCCGCAGTTATGCCAGAGCCTTGCCCGAAGTCCTAGGCCCTGCACGGCGTTGAGGCGAGGGCGCAGGCGGTACTGGGGTTAGGGGCTTGGGGGAAGGGAGAACAGCGGTTTTTTTATTGGGTTAAACACGCCTTAACCCTTCCCCCAATACAAACGTCTTTTGTGCAAAATTCTCCGCAACTGCCAAGCGTAGCTTGTGCTGTTTGCGGATTAAAAATATTAAAAGATTCCAGAGCATCGCCCTCCACCGGCTAATCTGAGGGCTTTGCCCTTGATTTGCCGACTCCCCCTCAAGGGGGGAGTGATTTTTCAGGGCAGCCCTTCCAGAGCCTTGCCCTCCATTATTCCAGAGCCTTGCCCGAAGTCCTAGGCCCTGCACGGCGTTGAGGCGAGGGCGCAGGCGGTACTGGGGTTAGGGGCTTGGGGGAAGGGAGAACAGCGGTTTTTTTATTGGGTTAAACACGCCTTAACCCTTCCCCCAATACAAACGTCGTTACCCTCCTTATTCTCCTGAGATGTGCTAGGCAACGCCTAGCATCTCAGGATTAAAAATATTAAAAGATCCCAGAGCCTTGCTCTCTACTATCCCAGAGCCTTGCTCTCCACTATCCCAGAGCCCCGCCCTCTACTACCCCATATAGCCGCGTTCCGCTGTCGCCGCCGTGGCGCTGCACATGGCCGTTACCTGTTCTTCACGGATGCGCGTCAATAAGGGCTTGAAGGGTTTGATCGTGGTACCGAGCAGCGGCGCATCACAATCTGCCCAACGCAGCGGTTTTATGCCAAGGAAGGCCTCGGCGCGCTGCACGGTTTGCGGCAACACCGGCTTCAGGTAGATACACAGCACGCGGAACAGGTTGATACCGGTGGTACACACAGCGTGGATATGGTGTCGTGCGGCGTGTTCCTTGGCGTGTTGCCAGGGTTTCTCGTCATCAATGAAGCGGTTTGCGCGATCAGCATTTTGTAACACCAAACGCATCGCTTTAGCGTATTCACGCGCCTCATAGCAAGCAGCGATGGCGTCTGCATCCGCAATGATCTGTTGGTAAAGTGCCGCGAAAGCGAGGTTGTCGGCAAGCCGACCATCGAATAAACGGGTAATGAAGCCGGCGCAGCGAGAGGCGATATTGACGATCTTCCCCACCACCTCACTATTTACCCGCTGCCTGAATTCTGTCAGGTTGAGATCCAAATCATCGATCCCAGCACCCAGCTTACAGGCGAAATAGTAACGCAGATACTCGGCATCAAGGTGATCGAGGTAGGTGCGTGCGGCGATCAACGTACCGCGCGACTTTGACATTTTCCCTCCGTCGAGGGTCAGGAAACCGTGGCAGAACACCCCAGTTGGCCGTCTGAATCCGACAGCATGCAGCATCGCCGGCCAGAACAGAGTATGGAAATACGCGATATCTTTGCCGATGAAATGGTACAGTTCAACGCTGCTGTCGCGCCCCCAATAGTGCTCAAAGTCCAACTCAGGGCGCCGCTCGCTAAGGTGACGGAAGCTCGCCATATATCCGATCGGAGCATCTAGCCACACGTAAAAGTATTTATTCGGCGCGTTTGGGATGCGGAAACCAAAATACGGCGCATCACGCGAAATATCCCAATCCTTCAAGCCGATCGCAAACCACTCCTTCAGCTTATTGATGATTTCCGGCTGAGCCGGTGATTGCGCGTTACTGTCAAGCTGCAGCCAATCGCGCAGCATCGACTCAAAATCACCCAGCTTGACAAAATAATGCAAAGAGCGACGCATGACCGGCGTCGCCCCTGACAACGCCGAACGCGGTTGCAACAGATCGGTCGGGGCATAGGTCGCCCCGCAGACCTCACAGCTATCGCCGTACTGATCGCTGGCGTTACAGCGTGGGCACTCGCCGCGGATAAAGCGATCCGGCAAAAATAGGCCCTCGCGCGGATCATAGGCCTGCTCAACCTCACGTATGCGGATGTGACCGGCATCCGAAAGGCGCTGGTAGAACAGCTCTGAACAATGGCGGTTATGTTCCGAATGAGTCGTATGGTAGTTATCGAAACTGATGCCAAACTCCGAGAAATCAGCCCGATGCTCGGTTTCTACGCGGGCGATCAACTGTTCTGGGGTAATCCCAAGCTCGCGCGCTTTCAGCATAATCGGCGTACCGTGCGCATCATCGGCGCATACATACGTACAATCATGCCCGCAAAGACGCTGAAAACGCACCCAGATATCGCTCTGAACATACTCCAGCATATGGCCGATATGAAGCGGTCCGTTGGCATAGGGAAGCGCGCTGGTAACCAGCAGCGTACGTGCAGTATGGGGCATTGGTTTTAAATTTTAATTGGGCACGTTGCTTGCCGCTATTCCAGAGCATCGCCCTAAGCCATTCCAGAGCATCTCCCGAAGCCATTCCAGAGCGTTAGGTTACGCAAAATGCACGGCGTAAAGTCAGAAAGCGTCGATCGTTTTTATTTTTTTAATTAGGTGCACCTACAGCACTTGTTGCGCTGACCGGCCTAGACCGCTCAGCGGCACCATGAAATTATTGCTGGTGGGTTCTTCTTCTCCGAAACATCAAGCGCCCTGCCTAAACGCACCCTTAAAACCGTTGCAGCCCGCTAGGGGTCGCAATCGCAGCCATTGGCACATCCCAGGGCTGGCTATCGATCGCCGCCAATTGTTGAAAATCGAACGCAACGCCGATCAGCCTAGGTTTTTTGTTGTAGAACGTGTGCTGCCGTAAAAAGGCGAACGCCCGGTCGTAATATCCGCCGCCCATGCCCATGCGATTCCCGCGGCGATCGAAAGCCGTCAGCGGCATCAGAATGAGCTCTAAGGCGCGCCCTTTAACCCACCCCCCGCGAGACGCCACCGGCTCTTTTATATGGAACTGATTGGTTTGCATCCGTGAAGCGCGGCAATAGCGCACGAAGCGCATTTCGGATCGTTGCAGTTGCGGCAGCCAAACCGACTTATTGCTCCCCCATGCGCATTGGATCAGCGGTTGCAGATCGATCTCGCCGTCGTACGCCAGATACATCGCGATATGCTGCGCCGCACGAAACTCGCGGCTGTGGCGCAGAACCCGCGAAACAGCCGCGGCGGCAATGCGGCGTTCAGTATCGCTTAAAGCGCGGCGACGGCACCGCATCTCGGTACGTATAACACGCCGCTTGCGGCACCCGCCGCTGGAATGCGACTGCGGTCGATGCTGCGTTTGATGCTCTGGGAATGCTGTGTTCAGGGATCGTTTTTAATGAGGATTAAAATATTAAAACGGGCGCTAATTAATCTTGATCATTTCGTTTTTGATGGTATAAAAGCCATCGTGCAGCTCGCCGAACATATCCGCTACCAAGGGGTGGGAGACGGGTGTATTGCTATCGTCAGCGAGCAGGTTTTGTTCGGATACATAGGCAATATACGCGCTGTCTTCGCTTTCGGCGAGTAAGTGGTAATACGGTTGATCTTTACGCGGACGAATTTCCTCGGGGATCGATAACCACCACTCTTCGCTGTTGCGGAACTCAGCGTCAACGTCGAAAATCACCCCAAAGAAAGGGTAGTAGCGATGACGCACTACCTGTCCAAGGGCATAGCGTGTTCGAAGCGTCTTACTCATATCATGCCAGCACCTGACATCAAGCAGTGAAGTGGCAGCTCATAAACCAGAACGGCTCCAAAGCTGAAACCGAAAAGCCCAGCGACTGCGTACCGCAGCCCCGGGCTTTTCATCCAATAGCATCAACGAGAACTAAAAAAACAGCAGTGCTGACGTAACTTAAAAGCCCAAGGTCAGCGCGAAACCGCCACCTACCCTATGCTGCGAGTTGCCAGTCGCGCTGATGCCAAAGTAAGCATTGGGGGACAATTTGACCGTCGCCCGGCCTGAAATACCGACCTCGTGCCCGTAGTAACCAATACCCATGCTAAGTGACATCGTCTTGCCCTCGGGGACGATCGCCGGGGAGGTAGCCAGCGCGATCGTCGAGGCGATCGCCGCGTTCAGATCGATGATGCGCCCCTGCACTCCAGCGTCCAGCTTATCCCAAGTAACCGCGCCGTCGTAGATTTTGGCAGTCGTTACCGCGCCATCGTAGATTTTGGCAGTCGTTACCGCGCCAGTGCCAATTTTAGTTTCCGTCACCGCGCCATCGTCAATTTTAGTTTCCGTCACCGCGCCATCGTCAATTTTAGTTTCCGTCACCGCGCCAGTGCCAATTTTAGTTTCCGTCACTGCGCCATCGTCAATTTTAGCAGTCGTTACTGCAGCATCGTCAATTTTAGCAGTCGTTACTGCAGCATCATCAATTTTAGCAGTCGTTACTGCAGCATCGTCAATTTTAGCAGTCGTTACTGCAGCATCGTCAATTTTAGCAGTCGTTACTGCAGCATCGTCAATTTTAGCAGTCGTTACTGCAGCATCGTCAATTTTAGCAGTCGTTACCGCATTGGCTTGAATTTTACTGCTGCCGACCGCATCGTTGGCAAGCTCACTGCTGCCGACCGCATTGGCAGCAATTTCATCGCTGCCGACCGCATTGGCAGCAATTTCATCGCTGCCGACCGCACCATCGACAATGTGAGCAGCCGTTACTGCATTGCCGGCAAGCTCAGCGCTGCCGACCGCATTGTCGCCAATGTCATCGGCGGTGATCGAGCCGTCAGCAATCTGGTCGCTGCCGACCGCATTGTCACCAATGTCATCGGCGGTGATCGAGCCGTCAGCAATCTGGTCGCTGCCGACCGCATTGTCACCAATGTCATCGGCGGTGATCGAGCCGTCAGCAATCTGGTCGCTGCCGACCGCATTGTCGCCAATGTCATCGGCGGTGATCGAGCCGTCAGCAATCTGGTCGCTGCCTATCGCTTCGTCTGGAACCGTGCCTATAACTACTGAACCAGTGGTCTCCACCACGCGCCCATCTCCGTCTGTTTGCGCCTGTGATGCAGTGGCAAAGCACAATGAGAAGCCGGCCAGCATGACGATGCCAAGCGCCGTGCCTGCTTTTTTCAGCCAACCACGGGAGCATCCACGGGGCACAGTGAGCGTTGTTAAACAATCCTCATGGGAATGGTAGTGATTGGGGTAAATACTCATAATTGTCTTATCCTCGTTTAACAAAAACAGGTAACAAAGTAGGAACGCCAGCTATCTAAGGAAAGCCGATACCTTAAAGTGGCTGAACAGTAATGTCAAGACTTAAAAGGCGACTTAAAGGCGACTTAAAGGCCGTATCTGAAGTTTTGATGGCGTTGCCGTTGCCGTTGCCATCATCCTGCGGTGCTGCGCTGAGCCACTGGCGCGGCTGGTGCAAGCCCATAGCTAAGCCGTGCCCAATCAAACGCAGCACCGGGATCGGTCTTTCTGCCGGGGGCAATATCGCAGTGACCAACGATACGCTCTGCTTGGCGCAGCGTTGACCACCTCTCGCCCAGTGCCAGCAGTACCCCGTTCAACACCGCATATTGCGCATCGGCATAGGGTACATCATCAGCACCTTCAAGTTCAATACCGAGCGAGAAATCATTACAATGCGTGCGTCCGCGAAACGCAGATACGCCAGCATGCCAAGCGCGGGCATAAAACGGCGCGAACTGGGTTATATCACCTTCACGGCGTATCAGCAGATGCGCTGATACGCGCATTTTGGCCAATGCGGCGTATTCCGCATGCGCCGCCGTGTCTAGCGTATTGGTGAACAGTTGCTCTATCCCACACCCGCCAAACTGCTGCGCTGGGACACTGATGCCATGCAGCACCACCAGCTCGATCGCGGCGAAAGCGGGGCGGCGATCCTGATTCGGCGTCAATACCCGGCGCGCTCCGCGCAACCAGTTACCGACACGGTCGAGGCGCAGCAAGGGGCGCGCGTCGGAGGAGTCAAGCATCAGGAAGCATGAACGGGGAACCTCGAAAAACCCTGAAATGGGATGGGACGGGGGAGGGGGAAGGGTTGCTATGGGTAATTTCGTAAGCCTCTCCCATCAGTTATCGATTACTATACCCATGCTACTTGAAGATGCAGGAAAGGGCTATTCTTCATGCTCTCATTCCAAAGCACTGCCCGAAGTCATTCCAGAGCGTTTATCGAAGCCAGTCTCCCAGAAGGAGAGGAGAGAGGCCCACGCGAACATGGGAGTGTGCGCAATCAAGCATCTTGATTGATTAATGGTATAGACCCTTTCCCCAATACAACACCACAATCGGTTAATCTAAAATAAACCATGCTGTCAATCCACGAGCGCCGCGACACGGCTTACCGCCATCGGACGGGGCAACAAACACTCGGCCTAGTGATGTTCATGAGCGCTTGGGCGATCGTGCTGTGGTTTGTTTTTACATGGTATAGCCAGCAGGTTGAGGAACGCAACAACCCCAACCTCGATCCGATAAGCAGGATTAACGTTGGGGGATCGGAGGTACACCTTTCGCGCAACCCCTCTGGACATTATGTCGCCAATGGCTATATCAACGGTCATCCAGTGACTTTTTTGCTCGATACGGGCGCGACGAATCTGTCGATCCCGGTGCATATAGCCCAGCGTCTGCGATTGCGACCGCTAAGCCCCCAGCAAACCAACACCGCCAATGGCGTGATTACCGTGTATGGTACCCAAGTGCGCTATGTGCGGATCGGCAGCATTGCCTTGGGCAACGTGGCGGCGCATATCAATCCACACATGGACGGCGACCAGGTACTGCTCGGCATGAGCTTCCTCAAACACATTGATTTTGCACAACAAGGGAATCAGTTGATTTTGCGCCAGCCCACAGTCCGTGGAGCCGTGAACTGATGAGCAAAGGGGCCTCTACCGATTGGGGGAGGGGCTATAAATCAACGGCTTACGTTACAGGCGATGATGCCCTTTCCCTCCCAAACCCCCATTGCGTTGCCATTTTCCGATTGTGAGCAAAGGAAATTTCAACTGCAAACTGGACCATTTGGTTGTCGCTGCCCTTGATCTGGCGCAAGGCATGATGTATGTCAGAGACCAACTCGGCGTTACTGTACCGCTGGGAGGGCGGCATGTGCTGATGGGTACGCACAATCGTCTGATGTGCCTCGGTAACGGCGTATATCTCGAAATTATCGCTGTCGATCATCGCATGAAAGCGCCGTCTCAGCCGCGATGGTTCGGCCTTGACGACCCGCAAATCCGCAATGCGTTGCAGCAGTCTCCCCGATTGATGACATGGGCCATCAACACCTCAGATCTCGCGGGGGTGATCGGTGCAAGCCAGCATCACTGCGGCAAAGCGCTTGATATGCAACGCGATAATCTGCACTGGCGGGTTGCATTTCCCGGCGACGGATCGCTGCCAGCCGCTGGATTTCTGCCTCTGACGATACAATGGCAGACCGATTTCCATCCATCCGAACGCATGGCGTACCTTGATTGCCGTTTTAAGGAGTTGATCCTGTATCACCCTCGGGTGCGCTGGCTGACGGATCAGCTAACGGCAATCAAAGCTGCCAACCTCGTCACCATGATTGAAATCAGCGATCGTGAGTTGCCTTTCCTTGTCGCCAACATTGAAACACCGAGCGGCATGCGCTCATTGAGCAGCAAAGCAGGTTAATCAACAATCCGTTGGCACCGTGCGTTTTGCGCGCAGCTTGGCGCTCTGGAAATGCGGCGGGCAGTGTCTCTGGGATATTTAATGATGATCTCGCAAAAGATCCAATGGGGGCCTGTTCTGGTCATTATTAGCGCCGATAATTAATTTGTAAGGTGTTGATATTAAAGGATATTATTTTTCGTGCCAGAACACCACGATAGCCGTGGATGACTTATTGCGCAACCAACATATCTAAGGGGTGCGATTGGTGTCGGCATTGGGAAAGAACAACTGCTGATCGCGATGCGTGTAGGCGGCGATCGCATTCTGTCCTTCTTTGCTGAGCAGCCAATCGATCAGTTTCTGACCCGCTGCGGCATTGACATGAGGGTGCTTCGCGGGGTTGACTAGGGTAACCCCGTATTGATTAAGCAAGCGCCGATCGCCGTCGTGGAGGATCCTCAAGTCGGCTTTGTTGCCGAAAGCGATCCATGTGGCGCGGTCGGTCAGCGTGTAAGCGTCGATGCCGGCGGCGATGTTCAGCGCGGCACCCATGCCAGCGCCAATCTCGCGGTACCAGCCGCTACTCGCGATACTCGGATCAAGCAAGGCCAAAGACCACAACGCCAACTCTTTCTGATGAGTGCCGGAATCGTCCCCGCGTGATATAAATACTTGTTCACCAGCGAAGATCCGCCGCAGTGCCTCAATGACGTTGTCGGCTGTGGCGACCAGCGCCGGGTCGGCCTGCGGACCGACGATGACAAAATCGTTATACATCACATTGTAACGCCGAACTCCATAACCCGCGGCGACAAACTGTTCCTCAGCTTCCCGAGCATGGACCAGCAGCACGTCGCCATCCCCGCGGCGGGCGTTTTTGATCGCCTGGCCGGTGCCGACGATCACCGCTCGTACTGAGATTCCCGCACGTGCGGTGAAGCGCGACAGCAGGTATTCTAGGATGCCTGAATTTTGCGTTGATGTTGTGGATTGCAATATCAATTCGGGAGTCGCTGCAGAGGTTACTGCGCCAAGTAGCAGCACCGCTGTGATTGCCGTGCAAATGATGCGAGAGCGTAGCTGCATTGCAATATTCTTATAGTGGGTTGTGCTGCTTTAGGTGGGACGACTGGGCGTGGATGAGCGCGGGGCGTTTTCTTTGCTGCGTTTGCATGGTACGAAAGGACGCTGCGGTGATCCGGGTAGTATAGCTGTCAGTTCAAAGCAATGTTTTAATTCCGCAACAGCACAAGCTCAGCTTGGCAGTTGCGGAGAGATTTGCAGAAAAGAGGTTTATATTGGGGGAAGGATGAAGGCAAGGCTCTGGCATCTTTAATATTTTTAATCCTTTGATGCTAGGCGTTGCCTAGCATCAAAGGAGAATAAGGAGGGTAACGCCGTTGGTATTGGGGGAAGCCTGCTATTGGTAATGCGCCGATGTATCGGAGAAGAAGAACCCTCCAGCGGTAATTTCATGGTGCCGCTGACCGGTCTATGCCGGTCAGCGAACGATGCGCCGTTAGGCGCACCAAATAAAAAATAAAAAAAACACAGGCGTGTTTAGCACCCCTGAACGCGGTACTCCCTTCCCCCAAACCCCTAACCCCAGTACCGCCTGCGCCCTCGCCTTGTCGCCGTGCAGGGCCGAGGGCTTCGGGCAAGGCTCTGGCATGGTGGAGGGCAAGGCTCTGGGATAGGGGCAAGGCCCCTTCCAGCAGTTATTTCATGATTAAAATAAAATGATCCCCATAAAGAAATCCTGCCGATGCTGCTGATGTCGCCACTGAAGGGGATTTTATTCATGTGCGCCGGGGTTATGATCCTGCCCTTCCTGAATGCTACGGCTAAGCTGCTGCTGGAGCACTATCCGTTGGTACAGGTAATGTGGGCGCGTTATACGATGCATTTGCTGCTGGTGTTGCTCGTGTTGTGGCCCAAGCACCGATCGGGGTTGTTAGTCACCCGTAAGCCGGGGCTCCAACTGCTGCGCTCAACCCTGTTGCTGATGTGCACCAGTTGCTACTTCAGCGCGTTGTGGTTCATCCCCCTTGCAACCGCGGCTGCGATTAGTTTTACGGCACCAGTGATCATTACATTCCTTGCCATTCCGCTCCTCAAAGAAAAGGTTGGCTGGCGGCGCATCCTCGCGGTGCTAGTCGGACTCAGCGGCGCTTTAGTGATTATCCGTCCCGGTTCCGGCGGTTTTCATCCCGCCGGCTTTTTAATGCTTGCGGGCGCGGCTGTATTCGCGCTCTATCAGATTTATACCCGTAAGGTATTGGATTCTGATACCCCAGAAACGTCGATCGCCTATATGACAATCGTCGGCGCGGTAGGGACGAGTGTATTATTGCCGTGGTTCTGGACCACGCCAGCGACGCTCAGCCACTGGTGGATGTTTCTCGCCACCGGGGTTTTTGCTGGAGGCGGACATTTTATGGTCGTCAAAGCAGTCCAATACGCGCCGGTCTCGGTGGTTTCGCCATTCATCTATGTAGAGTTGATCGGTGCCACCATTCTCGGCTATATGTGGTTTGACCATGTCCCCGAGATCTGGGCCTGGGTGGGTTCCGCCATGATCATCTGCAGCGGGTTATTCATCGCCTACCGAGAACAATGGGTACACAAAAAAGCGCCGCCCTGAGCAATCCAGCAGCTGCTTCCTTGAGGGGCACCTCTGTCAAGCGAGCATAACCGCTCGCCGCACTCCGTCAACGGCCTTGGGCAGGTCAGATAGCGAAGCCGAAGGCAGCACCAACGTGCCGACTAGGTCAGCTAACAGGTCGCCGAACAAATTATCGGCGACGATCGCATTGAACGGCAGTGGGTTGATGGCGATCGGGTAAGTGCAGTTGTCGGTGTACATATGGCGCCGCTCAACGTCTGGGTAGTTGCGGCGGTGATGTTGTGATGCGCTGGCGCAAGTAATTCGGCAGCGCATGCTGTGGAGCGAGGAGCGCATTGTTTGCTACCACAGGTAGCGCCAGTGCAGCGATACTCGCCGCCTGTGGCTGCTGATCTGCGATAACCGCCTTCAGCCGATCAGCGACACGGGCGGCAAGCAAGGGGCGGTACCGGTCCCAGCCGCTACCGCTGCCGACCCACAGGTCGGATGGCGGGACGTTCACTTGCTGTGGCTCGCTGACCGCTTCCGCAATCACCACTGTTGGTGCCATAGCGTCTTCGCTGAACCGATAACCGCCCCAATACACCTCGCCTCTGCGTGCATCAAAGGCGACCAACAGATTGCGCTGGTGGTGCCTGCGCCAACCATCGTGCGCTACCGCGGCGAGGCTTGAGATCGGCGCTAAGCCGATGCCGCTGGCAAGGCCTAATCCCTGCGCCACGCTGGTTGCAATGCGCACTCCAGTGAAAGCCCCCGGACCGGCACCGAAGGCGATCGCCGTCAACCCGCCCATCACCACCCCGGCTTCAGCCAATAACCCTTGGATCATCGGCAACACCTGTTGGTTATGGCGTTGCGGCGTGTGCGCCGCACGCACCAGTAATTCGTTACCCATAAGCAGCGCACAGGAGCACCAATCGCTTGAGGTTTCAAGCGCCAGAATTTTCATTAGGGGACACCGAAAAACCAAAGCGGGATGGGGGTTGGGGGAAGGGGCATGAACACCTGCACCATAAATCGTTGATTTATAACCCTTCCCCAATAGACAAGCGCAACAGAACACGAAGCGGTTGCGTTTGATGCCTTAACCAGAGCATCATAAGAATATGCTCCTTCCTGTATCTTCAAGCAGCATCAGTATAATCACAAAAACAGCGCCGCCCAAGCGACCTCTTACGAACCGTTTCGAATGAATCCCATCGCCTCAGAATCTGCGTATCGCCGAGGGGCTGGCACCAAATGGGGATAGCTAGGTCCCGCATTGATACCCGCGTCGACAATCTCGAGTTGCACCTTGAACAGCGCCCTGAAGTGTATCCATTTTTCGATCAGGGCACCAATACCGTCAGCTACATCGTTAAGGACCCCGATTCCAACCACTGCGCGATTATCGACAGTGTGTTGGACATTGACTATGCCGCCGGTGCGCTTAATTACGACAAAGCGGACCTGATGATTGACGCCATCTGCAGCCACTCGTGGGTGCTGGATTGGTTGATCGAGACGCATATCCACGCCGATCACCTGTCGGCGGCAGCGTATATCCAGGATCGGTTGGGTGGGGAAATCGGTATCGGCGCGCACGTCACCGAAGTGCAGCGGCAGTTTGCCGCGGTATTCCATGAAGGGCACGAATTCTGTTGCGACGGGCGCCAGTTCGATCGGCTGTTCGGCCACCGTGAGCGCTATGCCATCGGGCGCATGGAAGCCATCGCGATCCATACCCCAGGGCATACTCCAGCATGTATGACGCATATCATTGGCGACAGCCTGTTCGTCGGCGATACCCTGTTCATGCCCGACAGCGGTACCGCCAGAGCCGATTTCCCGCAAGGCGATGCAGGCCAGCTCTACCGCTCAATCACCAATATCCTATCCTTACCCGACACTATGCGGCTGTTCATCTGCCATGATTATGGCCACAGTGGGCGCGATATCCAATGGGAAACCACGGTCGGCGAACAATCCGTCAGTAATATTCATGTCCATCGTTTGATCAGCGAAGAGGCGTTCGTCGCGATGCGCCAACAGCGCGATCGTACGCTCAGCATGCCGCGCTTGCTCCTCCCTTCCATACAAGTCAATATGCGTGCGGGGTGCATGCCGATGAGCGATGCCAACACCATTTATCTGAAGGTGCCGATCAGCGGATGGCGTCTGCTGCGGCGTGAGACAACCCAAACCGCTGATCCCGATTGACGCTTGAAAGATGCTGATGAGTTGGTACCTATTAGCGGGGCAGGTCTATTGGGAGAATGGTTATAATCAATAGCTTACGTTACAGGTAAGCCTATCCCTTCCCCCACCCCCCAGCCCGGTGGGTTTTTTCGAAGTTCCCAGCACTTTGTTATTACCAAGCACCCTCTGGATTGGGTATACTGGGGCGCGACTTGTAGCCCCTGATATCGTATGTAGGCCTGAAGAATCAAGAGACCGCCTTGAATAACCAGCTTTGCTGGCTGTTTGAGGCGGTCTCTTGTGGTGTTGTAGCGGGGAAGGGTATATTATTCCATAATGGATGGGGGCTTACGCAATTGATCATACCAACCCTTCCCCCAAACCCCTATCCCATTTCAGGGTTTTTCGAGGTTCTCATGAACAAATTGCGTCAGTTGCTCTGCAAAACGTTGTACCGTGCCCGTAGCATGCTGCTGCTGTTGCCGCTGCTGGCGTTCGGCGAAAGTGCCATCGCTGAGGATTGGGTGCGTGTGCGCATGACTACCAGCTTGGGCGATATTGTTCTTGAACTGGACCGTCAGAATGCGCCTATTACCGTTGTCAACTTCCTGCGCTATGCACGCGAGGGTTTCTACAACAACACCATATTTCACCGGGTGATCGATGGTTTTATGATCCAAGGCGGCGGTTTTCGTGAGCAACTGGTGCGTAAGAAACCGCGCAAACCGATTCGCAACGAGGCGCACAATGGTTTGCAGAATCGGCGCACGACGATTGCGATGGCGCGCACTTCGCAACCGCATTCGGCAACGTCTCAGTTTTTTATCAACCTCGGCGATAATGATTTTCTGAACTTTAAATCAAAAACCGCGAAAGGCTGGGGGTATGCGGTATTTGGCTGGGTTGCTGCGGGTATGGAGGTCGTCGATCGGATCGCCAAGATACCCGTTCGCAACCAAGGTGGCTTTCAGAATGTACCGCTCAAGCCCGTTGTGATCACATCCATCACAGTGCTGTAGCATTCCCAGAGCATTGCCAGCTATGCCAGAGCGTTACTACTGCCCTCGGCCCTGCACGGCTCTAAGGCGAGGGCGCAGGAGATCCTGGGGTTTGGGGTTTGGGGCTTGGGGGAAGGGAGTAGGGAGTAGGGAGTAGGGAGTAGGGAGTTTAGGGGTGTTAAACACGCCCTCACCCTCGGCCCTGTCCCCTCTCACAGCAGGATAGGGGAGGCCCACGCGAAGCATGAAAACGAGTTCAATCAAGCATCTTGAAGGGTTGCAGGCATATAACCCCTTTCACTCAATCACACAGCTAAGGTGCAGCACAAGAATCGCTCGGTGATTTTTCGCTGCGCTCGGTTGCAACACAACCCATGACGTGCGCGAAGACGACGTTATTCGTATCAGATGTTCATCTCAGCCGCTTCCGGGCAGAAGCGGTGCGCACCTTTATCAAGTTCCTGCGCCATCCGGCGCGCCGTGCGGATGCGCTGTATATCCTTGGTGATTTGTTTGACGTATGGTTGGGCGATGATGACGTTCGCGAACCGCACCAAGCGGTTATATCAAACTTGCGTGAGTTGGCATCCGAAGTGCCGCTGTTCGTCCTCCACGGCAACCATGATTTTCTGTTGGGTGAAGATTTTGCATCACGCAGCGGTTGTACGCTGCTGCCCGATCCGACGGTTATTGAGCTTGACGGTCAGCGGGTGATCCTGAGCCACGGTGATGCCTTGTGCGTGCGCGATAAGGGCTACCAGCGGCTGCGCTGGGTGGTGCGTAATCGCTTCGTCCAGACGCTTTTTCTGTCCCTGCCAATGGGGTTTCGACTCAAACTGACGGCGCTTCTGGAACAAGTATCGGATAAGCGCAGCGTGCTCAAAGCGCCTCATATTACCGACGTCAGCCACGCTGCAGTGGATGCGCTGTTTGAGCACCATGATAGCGCTCTCCTGATCCATGGACACACCCATCGCCCGAAGATCCATGCGTGGGGACTACCGCCGCGTCAATTTCAGCGTATCGTAACCGGCGATTGGTACGAACAGGATAGTGTCTTAGTGTACCGTGACGGTGATTTTCGCCTTTGCCGGTGCGATGAACTAACATGATCCTCTTGCCTCTCGAAAAGCTGCACGAAGTTAACTTTTCGAGAGGCCCTGCGCGACTTGTCTATTGAGGGAAGGATTATAAATCAATGACTTACGTTGCATGTGATGATGTTTTTCCCCTCACCCCCTCCATCCCGATGAGGTTTTTTCGAGGTTCCCCAATGATTCAAAAAAATATGGATTTGTTTGAGCCATTGAACCAAGAAGACGTATTTCATTTCTCCGAAAAAGAAATAAGCTTTAATAAACTATCAATAGAAAACGGCAACACCTATTGGTACGCAAACGATCTGATGAAATATCTTGGTTATCAGTCATTCCTTTCATTCCGCAACGCGATCAACAAAGCTATCAGCATTTGCACTTCTCTCGGTATTGACGTAGTTAATAATTTCACCCAAGAGTTCCGAGAGATTGATGGGAAAAAGGTTACGGATCATCGCTTATCAAGGTTTGCTTGTTATCTCGTGGCCATGAATGCTGACACCAAAAAAATAGAAGTCGCACGTGCCCAAGCATATTTTTCGGTCATGGCTGAATCATTCCGCCGTTACGTGGAAGGATCAGAAGAATTCGAGCACCTCTATATACGTGATGAAGTTAGTGAGCATGAAAAATCACTAAGCGCATCAGCAAAAAACGCAGGCGTATTTAATCATGCTCTTTTCCAGAATGCTGGATACGTGGGCCTTTACAATATGAGCTTGAAAGAATTGAAGAAATTAAAGAAAATACCTGAAAAATGCACACCATTGGATTTTATGCGGAAGGAAGAGTTGGCAGCAAACCTATTCAGGTTAACACAAACAGAAGCAAAACTTAAAAATGAAAATATCCGTGGGCAACACCCATCTGAACAGGCAGCTAATTTAGTTGGGCGTGAGGTGAGGGGTGCTATGGAGCGAATTAGCGGTCAGCGACCAGAAGAATTGGTTCCTGGAGAAGACATAAAAAAAAGCACGCTCGGCGCTCAGATCATCTCAAAAGGAATTCAAAAAATTGGACAAAAATTAATCAAGTGCACCGAATAATCCTGATAAGTAAACCCTCCATGAACATGTTTCACAGTAGCTACATACGGAATGTTACAGAACGCTTATAAACCCCATAAACAAATCCATTAACGTTACGAAAACATTAAAAATATACGGAGAACTACCAATGGCAGAGCCTGACCATGTGCTTGCGGCAAGCACCACAACCCAGATCCAGCTAACCTTTCAGGCAGCTCGCAAAATTGAGCAACTGAGCTGCAAACATCAACACCAAACAGCGTTACTGAGAGTTTATATAGAAGGTGGTGGTTGCTCGGGGTTTCAGTATGGATTCGAGCTTGAAGATCGGGTGGCGGAAGATGACTGGGTGGTTAGCCATGAAGGCGTACAACTGGTGATCGATCCGATGAGTTACCAATACCTGATTGGCTCCAAGGTTGATTACAAAGAGGACCTGCAAGGTTCAAGGTTTGTCATCATCAACCCCAATGCGACTACCACCTGCGGCTGCGGGATGTCGTTCTCGGCCTGAGTTCCGTTTTCTGCGTAGGGCTCGGGACTGTTGGCATATTCAGCGTCGGATGGTGGCGAAGCCCCAAAAGAGAGCGCCTGCGCCAGCCTCGCCATGCGTGAAGCAAGCACTATAAACCCATGTTACTTGAAGATGTTTGATTGAGCACACTCCTATGCTACACGTGGATCCCTCTGGGAGGCCGGCTTCGTTAAACGCTCTGGAAAAGGGCTTCGGGTGAGGCTCTGGAATCTAATACGTTTTTTAATCCTGAAAAACCAAGCTGCACTTGCTTTTTCAGGGAGTGGCCAAAAGACGTTCATATTGGGGAAAGGGGGGATTGGTTACTTCTCTCTGTAGTAAGCCATCGTCACGCCCCCTTTCCCCAACCCCCTATCCCCTGCATGACCGCAGTTCTTACTCGACGCCTACTGTTGGGCTTCGAGAAACGCTCTGGAAAGGACTTCGGGTGGAGCTCTGGAATGAGAGCATGAAAAATAGCCCTTTCCTGCACCTTCAAGTAACATGTATAAATCAACTCCTGTACGTTCTATGTGATCATATCCCTTCCCCCCCATCCCGTTGAAGTTTCTCTATGTGGCCTTATAAAACTTCTGTTCCTGTGCGTGTAAAACATGGGCTGAGGGTGCTGATGCTGAGCGTCAGCTTGGTGCTGTTGGTGCGACCAGCGGCGGCTGAATTTACCATCATCGACGCTGACTCGTATCTGTCAGACGGTGTTTATCACGCCGACATGAAAATTTCCTATGCTTTCAACGCCGATGCGCTGGATGCCATGGAAAACGGATTGGCGCTTAACATCGCCCTTAAGATAAGGGTCTTGCGTCAACGCGACGTGTGGTTTGATGAGTCGATCGCGGTACTCATCATCCGCTACCGTATTGAAAAACACGCTTTGACCGACCACTACATCGTGCAGAACCTCAACTCGGGAGCATCAACCAGCTACAAAAACTATAAAACCATGCTGGCTAACTTCGGCGATATTCAACGTTTGCCGTTGATCGATGCCTTATTACTCAAGGCCGAAACGCATTACTACCTGCGCGCCAACACCTATCTGGAGTTGAGTAATTTGCCGGTGCCGATGCGCTTGCGCGCCTATTTGACGCCCTCATGGGATATGGAAAGTCAGTCGTTTCAATGGCCTCTGCTAAGCCCCTACAAACCCTGACGCAACACCTTGTTCAAGGTGTTGCGCCGATCGTAGCGATCGCGTCTATCTTGCTGATCTCGCTGGTGTTGATGAGCCAGGCAACACAAGGATCAGAGCAATTCGATAACCTCTACTTAGTGCTGATTGGGATTAACATCCTCGGCTTGCTGATACTGCTCGTGCGTCTGGGGTTCAGCCTGTGGTACTTACTGAAGCAAATTCAACAGCGCTCCCCGGGTGCCTTGTTGACCGGCCAGATGGTGGTGCGTTTCGTGCTGTTGGCCGTAACGCCGATGGTGGTGGTGTATTGGTTTTCGGTGGAATTTCTGCAACAAGGCATTGATAGTTGGTTTGACGTGCGGGTCGATCAGGCGATGAGCGATTCCCTAGTGCTCAGTCGCACCTCGTTTGAAGAGCGCATGCGGGAATCGATGAAAGCCACCGAAGGCATAGCCGCGGAACTGGTGGATTTAGATAACGAGCAGGCCGTACGCAAGCTGGATACGCTGCGCAGTCGCATCCACGCACGCGAGCTGGCGTTACTCGAATCAGGCGGGGTGATTTTAGGATCAAGCAGCGAAGATCCGGTCACTATCGTCCCCGATCAACCAGATGAGACGATCCTTGCGCAACTGCGTCAGGGAGAAAGCTATATTGCCCTCGATCCACTCTACCGCTACGGTCTCAACATCCGCGTGGTCGTCAATGTGCCGGACAATATCACCACCGCTGAACCACGCATCCTGCAAGCACTGTTTCCGATATCAGAGCGCATCAGCGAACTCGCGACCAACGTCCAGGCGGCGTTCACGCGCTACCGTAAATTGGTTTATTTACGCGATGAGTTGAAGCTGAGCTTCATCCTGACCTTGTCCCTAGTGTTGTTGTTCAGTGTGTTCACCACCGTATGGGCGGCATTTTATTCAGCCGCTAGGATGGTTGCGCCGCTCAAAGGTCTGGTCAGCGCGACCCATGCCGTCGCCAAGGGCGATTACGAGTCCCGCTTCGACCCGCCACAAGGGAACAATGAAATCAGCTTTCTGGTGGCTTCCTTCAATGAGATGACCGAGCGCTTGCAAGCCGCCCGCGATCAAGCGCATATCAGCCAGTATCAGGCTGAACAACAGCGTGAATACCTAGAAACGGTGCTGATGCGCTTATCTACCGGCGTGATAACCTTTGACGCCGATCATCGCATCGTTACTGTCAGCAATGCAGCAGGCCACATCCTGGGGATCCCGCCCTCTGATCTGCAAGACCGGCAGTTATCCAATCTAGTTGCTTGCGAACCGCATTTAAAGCCATTTATTGAGGGGATATATCTCGGTTTCGCGGTTGCTGGCAAACCTGCATCGCCGACTTGGCGCGAGCAAATCACGGTGCATGGACGCACTGCTTCGCAGGTGCTGATGCTCAGTGTCAGCTCACTGCCGGGACGCTCTGGGCAGGTGGTCGTGTTTGATGACATCAGCGCATTAATCCAAGCACAGCGCAACGCCGCATGGAGCGAGGTCGCACGCCGCTTAGCTCACGAGATCAAGAATCCACTGACCCCAATCCAGTTATCCGCTGAGAGGATGCGCCTGAAATTCATGAAACGCTTGCAAGGGGACGAGCTCAACACCTTCGATCGCTTGACTCGAACCATCGTACAGCAGGTGGAATCCATGAAGTATATGGTCAATGCCTTTGCTGACTATGCGTATATGCCGACAATGCAGGCACAGGTGCTGGATATCGCGGCGCTGGTGCGGGATGTCGTTGAATTGTACGTTACCAGCCACCCGAAACCGGTGATAAAGCTGACCACCGAAGAGCAGTTGCCAGCACTAAGTGGCGACCCTGATCGATTACGGCAACTACTGCACAACCTGATAAAAAACGCTATTGAAGCGACTGAAAGCATTGCCGATGCGCGTGTCTGGGTAGCGTTATCCAAGACCAGCGGCATCGCTCATACTGAGGTCGTATTGACTGTATCAGATAATGGTCACGGCTTCCCAACAGAGGCGCTCGGCTCTTTGTTTGAACCCTATTTCACGTCAAAAACAAAGGGCACCGGCTTGGGGCTTGCGATCGTGAAAAAAATCGCCGAAGAGCATAGCAGCATTGTCGAAGTACACAATGCTGATCATGGCGGTGCCGTGATCAGCATTCGCTTTTCGGCCTACAATACGGACACTATTTCCTGATAAAGCAATACGTCCGATCACTGCTGCCCAATGATGGTGTTATATTGGGGAAGGGGTATAAATCCATAACTTAATGAGGGCTTACGTTGCCGGTAATCGCCCCCTTTCCCCTAGCCCTCCATCTCGCTTAGGTTTCCGAGGTTACTTGGGGATGTTTAATGCCTTTGAAAATTAATTAAAATCAGCAAAAAATATTATCAAAGTCAGGAGAGCTGTTTATATGCGATTTAACTTTAAAGACATTTTGGTGTTAATGCGTTGCCACCAATACATCAAAAATCTCTTTGTTTTCCTCCCGCTCTTCTTTGCCGCGAAGATCACCGATTTCGAATTACTGGGCAAAAGCGGAATCGCTTTGGTTGCGTTTTCATTGACCGCAAGTGCTGTCTATATCCTGAACGATCTTCAGGACATCGAAGATGATAGAAATCACGCAAAGAAGAAACACCGCCCTTTAGCCGCGGGAGTTATCAGCAAAACTCAAGCGATCGTCATCATGGCAGTTCTCTTCATCTTGGGTTTTTCACTGATTGCGGCTCTCCCGCCCATGACCACAGCAGTGTTGGCAGTCTATGTAATGGTGAACCTCTTTTATAGTTTCTCCCTTAAGTACATTGCCATCCTCGATGTGACGATCATTGCTATCGGTTTCGTCCTGCGTCTTTTTATCGGTTCGGTGGCGAGTGATATTCCACTTTCCAAGTGGATCGTTATCATGACCTTTCTTTTAGCACTCTTTTTAGCATTGGCCAAGCGCCGCGATGATGTGCTCATCTTTATGCATTCAGGAAAGAAGATGCGAAAGGTGATCGATAGCTATAGCCTGCAGTTTCTCGATATCGCTATGGCGATCATGGCAGCGGTGGTCATCGTCTCCTATACGATCTACACAACATCCTCTGAGGAGGGAGGCAGTACCCACAGCGATTACCTTTATATTACGGCACTGTTTGTCATCATTGGCATCATGCGCTATCTGCAGATTACTTTCGTACTCAAAGACAGCGGCTCACCCACCCGCATCGCACTTGAAGATCGTTTCATACAGTTGACGCTGATCGGCTGGGTTATCACCTTCACGTGGATTCTTTACGGATGACAGCTATCAAATACACTGCCTTCGCTGTAATTTCCAGCTTGGGCAATCTGCTTTTTCAGTATTTGAGCTTTGCTCTCTATGAGGGCATTGGCTTTTTTTATGTGGCGATGTTTTCAGGCATCATCGCGGGGTTGGTAACCAAGTATATCCTAGATAAGAAGTGGATCTTTCACCACACCCCTAAAAACAACAAAGACAATGCCATAAAATTCATTCTTTATTCATTTATGGGGGGGATTACCACGATGATTTTCTTGGTGACAGAGATGGCCTTTTATTACCTTTTGCCATACCCCAATGCCCACTATATCGGTGCCGTCATCGGCCTCACCATCGGCTATAGCATCAAGTATTTCTTAGATAAGAAGTATGTCTTCATCGATAAAGAGGCAGCGGTGGCATGATTTGCACAGCTTAGCGCTCTGGGATAGGGGAGGGCGGGGCTCTGGGATAGGGGCAATGCCCCCTCCAGCAATCATTTCATGGTGCCGCAGGCGCACCTTGTTAAAATTAAAACGATCCCTTGTTTCCCAAGCAGCAGGTCACTCTATTCCGTGGCTTTTACCTCGCCTGCGAGCCGGGTTTTTTTTTGATCGCACGCGGTTGGAGGGTGGGCTGGGTTTGTTGCTGAAATATGCAAGCGATTCAGCCATTGCGGCGACGTGCGCGGGCGAGCTGCCACAGCAGCCGCCGATCAGTTTTGCCCCTAGGTGGTGAACCAGATTGGCATAGCTGCCCATCAGCGCTGGAGCGCCGTCATAGCACAGTTGATCATCATCCCATCTTGGGATTCCGGCGTTCGATTTGGCGATCAGGACGGCTTCCGAATCGACTGCGCGCATGGCTTCGATGACTCCAATGATGCCAGCTAAACCATTACCACAGTTGGCACCGGTGGCCGCCACCCCGAGCGCTTTCATCGCGACCAGCGCTTCCGCTGGACAAACTCCCATCATCGTCCGCCCGTTGGTATCAAAGCTCATCGTCGCGGCGATCGGCAAATCGCTGACCTGACGAATCGCGCTGACGATCGCCCGCACCTCATTTAAGTCGCTCATCGTCTCGATCCACAGCACATCCACTCCCCCATCCACCAGCGCCTGCGCCTGTTCAACAAAACCAGCCGTTGCTTCATGAATCGATAATTCTCCGATGGGTTGCATTATTTCACCGCAAGGCCCGATCGAACCGGCGACAACGATAGCGCTGCCAGCCGCTGCCGCCGCGGCAGCGGCGATCGTTGCAGCGGCATGGTTCAATTCATAGACGTGATCCTGTAAGCCGTGCAGCTTCAGGCGAAACCGCGAACCGCCAAAGGAGTTGGTCAGGATAATTCGAGATCCGACCGCAATATACGCTTGATGCACTGCCTGCACTCGCTCTGGGTGCGCCACATTCAACTCTTCCGGCCCCTGCCCAGGGGCAAGCCCGGCATTCATCAGTGCGGTCCCCATGGCCCCATCAAGTAACAGGTAACTGCTGGCGTTCACTTGTGCGAGAAAATCGGTCATTGGTTTATCGTCCCTTTTTGGTTTGCGATCACCTCGAAAGCCAGTAGGATCGCCCTGTTATCAGGTGCTTGACGCAACCAGCGCGGCGCTCTTCTGGGCACCTTGCAGGTCAATCGACGGAGGTTGTCGCTCAGGTTCTTGCAACAGCGCACGGTCAACTGCCGCTGCCAGTGTGGCTGCGGTGAGAGTGTTCGCGGCTAAGCTCTGCACCCGACCGTATGCGGCGAGCAGCGCCGCGCGCCGCGATTGCTCGCGCTGTCCATGCGCAGCAAACGGCGCTACTATCGAGCGCACCCCGGCCGCTAGGATATTGACCACGGTATTGTAACCGGCCTGCGATATCGACAGCGCGGCGCGTTCAAGCAACTGCGGGAAATCGTCACGGTTCGGTTCAACGATGACGCTGCGCGGTGTTTGCGCCGCCCATGCTGTTGCCGCCTGTGACAGCGCGCCGCCGCAGAGGATGCGCCAGCGGAGATGCCGTGCCGCCGACAAAGCGCGTGCTTCAAGTGCTACGCGCAGCAAGTCGTGGCCCACTGCACCGCCGCCCGCGGATACCACGATCTCGCCAGCGGTATCGGCCCAAGTGCCAGCGCGGCTGGCGGCGGTTGGGCGGCTCTCGCGTACATAACCAGTGTAGTGAATATCGATGGCGATGCGATGCGCCAGCGGGAAGCTGTGCTGCAGTTGCACGACGGCTGGGTCGGCATGCACCAAGATGGCGTCAAAGTAGCGATGAAGGGTATCCAAGATGCGTGCGTTGCGTTTGCGGTCGCGCTTTTCTTCCAGTACATCACGCACCGAACACCATACCTTTGGACGTGGTGACATGCGGCGCAGCGATTCGCACAGTGGTTCTAATTCGAAACGCAGCAAGCCCCGACCAAAGGGGTAGGTTTCAATCACCACCGCATCCGGCGCGAAACGGCGCACCTGCGAGAGCAATTGTTGGCACCGTTGGCGTTGCCAGGAGGCATCCACTACGCCGCCGTTTTCGTCAAGCAACGCCCGATAGCGCGTATCCTGTGCGCGCGCCGCGGGCAATTGCAGCAAGCGAACGCCAGCGGGTAAAGGTTGTCGATCGGCATAGCCGCCGCTGATCAACAGGGGGCTTGCGCCGCTCGTCGCTAAAGCACCTGCCACCGTTGCCATGCGGCGCAAATGCCCAATGCCCACTAGGTGCTGAACATACAGCAACACCTTTGGTGCGTGCCGTGCGCATGAGTGCGCCACACTGGCCATCGTCTCGACCATGGTTTCATCCGATGGGGGTACGGTGCGCGAAGCGGTGATCCATATCGCTTAGCGATGCTGAGCGGTAACGTATCATCCCAAGGTGCCAGAAAGAACGCTGCGCGCTGGGCGTCAGATGGTCAGCACCGTAGCGCCAGTGGTTTCTCTACCCTCTAAGGCACGATGGGCGGCTTGCGCCTCGGCAAGCGGGAAGGTCTGATTGAGGTTTATTTTGAGCACGCCGCTCAGCACGCGATCGAACAGGTGTTGCGCTGATGCCAGCAATTCGGCGCGCGTGGCGGTATAGCTCATCAGGTTTGGGCGCGTCAGGTAGAGCGAACCTTTGGTTGACAGTACGCTAATATCAAAATCCGCCACCTTGCCCGATGATTGACCGAACGAAACCAGCATCCCGCGCGGTGCAAGGCAGCCCAGCGACGCGGCGAAGGTGTCTTGACCGACTGAATCATAAACCACCGCTACGCCCTTGCCGTCGGTAATTTCGCGTACTCGCGCCACCACGTCCTCACGGCTGTAGATGATCGCGTGATCGCAGCCATGAGCGCACGCCAATGCGGCTTTGGCGTCGTTGCCAACGGTACCGATCACGGTCGCCCCTAAGTGCTTCGCCCACTGGCAGGCCAGCATGCCGACACCACCGGCGGCGGCATGGAACAAGATGGTCTGTCCCGCCTGCACTGGGTAAGCGCGTTGCAGCAGGTATTCAACCGTCATCCCCTGCAGCATCATCGCGGCGGCGCTGGTCATCTCGATCGCCTGCGGCAAGGTGACCAGCCTAGCGGCCGGCATCAAGCGTACCTCGCTATAGGCACCAAGCGGAGCGCTGGCATAGGCGACGCGATCGCCGACCGTGACAGTCGAAACCCCAGGGCCGACGGCTTCGACAACCCCAGCGGCTTCTAGCCCGGGCGTAAAAGGTAACGCTGGGGCGGCATACAACCCGGTGCGAAAATAAACGTCAATGTAGTTCAGCCCCACTGCATGATGGCGAATACGTGCCTCGCCAAACGCTGGCTCACCGACCTTGACCGACCGCCAACGCATTACCTCAGGGCCGCCGGTCTCATATACTTTGATAGCATGGCTCATGATTCAGTCCTTGTGCTTGCCGGTTGTTTTGGAACACGCTGTAATTCTGGGGTTTGTCTATTGGGAGAAGGGTTATAATCAATTTCTTACGTTACAGGTAAGCATATCCCTTCCCCCCAACCCCCAACCGGTTGCCATTTTTCGAGATTCTTTTTGGAACACCCGCATCGTACATCGCGTATCGTGTGCGAAGTTCAAAGCACCCCTTTGGTTGACGGGATCGCGGCTTGACAGCGCGCATCGCACGCAACCGCCATGCGCAACCCGCGACCAAAGGCTTTGAACACGGTCTCGGCGATATGATGCGCGTTCGTCCCCTGCAAGTTGTCAATATGCAGCGTCACATGCGCATGATTGACAAAACCCTGAAAGAACTCGCGGATCAGGTCAACATCGAAAGTGCCGATATGCGAGCGCGGGTAGGTCACACGATAAAATAACCCAGGGCGACCGGAGCAATCGAGCACCACCCGCGATAACGCTTCATCCAACGGCACATGCGCATCACCGTAGCGCACCAAGCCGCGCTTGTCGCCCAACGCTTGCGCAAGTGCACTACCCAACACGATGCCAATATCCTCTACCGTATGGTGGGAATCGACTGCCAAATCGCCACTCGCTATAATTTTCAAATCGAGCATCCCGTGGCGTGCAACCTGCTCCAGCATATGCTCAAGAAACGGCACACCGGTTTGCAAATCGGCTTCACCGTTGCCGTCTAAGTTCAATTCCAGACGGATCTGGGTTTCCTTGGTTTCACGACTTTGCGTAACTTGACGCATGAGAAAACCTCAAACAATAGCAGTTACGAGTTCCCCCCAAGCAGATGGGTCTTGGTGGGGGTTGGGCTCTAGGGTCAGGAGGCGAAGGTCAGGAAAGCAGTCTAAGCTAATGGTCCGCCGATGGTTTTTGAAGGCCTAATGAAGTGGCTGCTTGAGGTAAGTGCTTTGGTTTATGGGGTTGATCAAATTTTTGGTGTCAGCAGTTGCAAATCCCCGCCCGCCGCAAGCGCCCTGAGCGCTTCATATTATAGCAGGCAGCTCGCATGACCAAGGCAAAAACGCACGTTCAAAGACCAATGCTTCGCAGCCAATGGCTTACGGCATTACTCACAGCAACCCTTTCCTCTAATATACAAGTACCCGCAGGGTCTCTCGGAAAGCTAGCGAAGCTGGTTTTCCGAGAGACCTTGTAGTATGCTGTTACTTGGCGTTGTGCGCTTGTAGTAATGGCTACCGGGCGCTTGCCAGATGGAGTCGGCGGTTGATCGGCGGCAGAGCGATGGCGTATTTTTGAATCCAGTATATAAACCTGAAGATGCCCGTTTTCATTCTCTGATGGTGAGCGATTCCGGCCTCTGGCCTCTGGTCTAGGTTTATTTCGTATTAGGGACAAGCCCTTATGATTTCTCGACATTCTGTGACAGGAAATGGACAAGCAACCGATCTATCCGCTGGTGGCTGATCGCCCTATCAGTTGCGGCGCGGCGACGATGCGCTTGCTGGCGAAGTATGGCGTCGATACCGTGTTCGGCATCCCCGGGGTGCATACGCTTGATTTTTGCCACGAGTTGCGCAGTGGCCCGATCCGTCATATTCAGTCGCGCAACGAGCAGGGCGCTGGGTTTATGGCTGATGGCTATGCGCGCATCAGCGGGCGTCCCGGCGTGGCACTGGTAATTTCCGGCCCCGGCGTCACCAATGCGTTGACCGCCATCGGTCAATCATTCGCCGATTCGATCCCGGTGCTGCTGCTCTCTTCCGAGACCGCCTCGCACACCCATGCCAAGGGTTGGGGCGCGTTGCATGAAATCCCCGACCAATTGGCGGTGACCGCGCCGCTAACGGCGTTGTCAGCGCGCGCCCATCGCCCGGAAGACGTACCAGAGTTGCTGGCGCAGGCGTTCACTATTTTCCATAGCCGGCGTCCGCGCCCAGTGCATTTGTCGATCCCAACCGATGTACTGGCGTTGCCGGTGACCGAGGATTGGCAGCCAGCGGTCATGCCGGCGCGTCCGTTACCGGATCTGCAAGCGGTACAGGCGGCAGCGGCATTGTTGCAGGCGGCAAAGCGTCCCGTATTGCTGCTGGGTGGTGGTGCGATCGGTGCCGCGGTACCGCTGCGCCAGTTGGTTGAACAGTTGGGGGCAGCGATCGTTAGCAGCGCCGCCGGCAAAGGGATCATCCCCGACGATCATCCGCTTTGCCTTTCCGCCGCCACAGTAAGGCCCGAAGTCCAAGCTTACCTTGAAACGGCTGACGTAATTCTGGCGGTGGGTACCGAGATCGCCGAAACCGACAGTTCCGTTGAGCGCCTGCCCTTGCGCGGTCGCATCATTCGTATCGATATCGACAGTTGCAAGCTGAACCAGCAGTACCCGGCCACGGTGGCGATCGGTGCCGATGCCAAAGCGGCGGTGGAACAGCTATTGGCCGTTGGCGGTTATGCGGCAGCGCAGGATCGGCAAGCTCTTGCGAGCGAGTTAGCGGCGTTGCGCCAACGCATCCATGCCAACCTGACAGCCTCGGAGAAGCGCCACCTGAAGCTGTTGCAGGCATTTGAGGCGGGGCTGCCAGCGGATACCTTTTATGCTGGCGATATTTGCCAGTTGGTATATACCGGCTGCTTTGGCATTCGCCTGCAACAGCCGCGCTGCTGGAGTTACCCGGCGGGGTTTTGCACCCTCGGCTGCGGATTGCCGAATGCGATTGGCGCCAAGCTCGCGGATCCCGATCGTCCACTGCTGTGCCTCGCTGGGGATGGCGGGTTTATGTTCACCGTGCAGGAACTGATCGTTGCTGCTGAGTTGCGCTTGGCGCTACCGGTCGTGATTTGGGAAAACGGTGGATTGAAACAAATCCAAGAGGATATGCGCCTGCGTTCGATTCCTCTAGTCGGTGTTGAGGGACGCAACCCAGATTTCTTGCAACTCGCTCACGCGCTGGGTTGCGATGCGATCGAAGCGCAAAGTCTGGCGCATACGGTGGATGCTATCGTCGCTGGGTGGAGCAAGGATCGCCCAACCGTGATCGTCGTCCATGAGCAAGCGCCGTGGTTGAGTTGATGGTTCAGCAGTGCCCCTCCTCTGGCAGGCTGGGGCGTCCGCCTGCGTCACTTGGCGACTGGGAGCGGGCGCTGATTGAGGTGAACGGATTCTCCCTAGGGGGCTTGTCTATTGGGAAAAGGGTTATAGTCCATAACCGAATGAGGGCTTACGTTACAGGTGAGCATGTCCCTTCCCCCAAACCCCCATCCCGTTGCCATTTTCGAGGTTCACTGAAGCCTATTGGTTGTAGATTTGCTCAAGGTTTGTTCGATCCAGAGGTTTTGCATTGAGTTGACGGCGTTTTTTCAAACTACGCCTCGGTTGAGGCATTTTGTGACACTTTCTAGGAGAAATTTCATGAAAACATACTTCTGTCGGTTGGTGTTGGCGCTCGTTGCCGGGTTGGCTTTGTTAAGCACGACAGCGCCGCTATCCGCGGCTGATTACGCGATTGATACAGTCCACTCGTTTATCCAATTTCGCATAAAACACCTTGGTTACAGTTGGCTTTATGGACGTTTCAATAGTTTTGATGGGGCGTTTCGCTACGGTTCTGGGGAACATTATATTCGCGTTGAGATCGATCCCGCGAGCGTTGACACTAACTACGCCGAAAGAGACAAGCACCTACGCAGCAAGGATTTTCTCGATGTCAAAAAATACCCCGTCGCCCGATTTGAAAGCACCCACTATGCTGCCGCCAGCGGTGAGCTTTCGGGTGAGCTGACACTCCACGGGGTAACCAAAACGATAACCTTGAAGGTTCAGAAGATCGGAGAAGGCAAGGATCCTTGGGGCGGTTATCGCGCCGGGTTTATTGCGACGACGGAGTTGAAACGCGCTGATTTTGGGATAGATTACTTCTTAGGGCCTGCTTCTGAAACGATGGAATTTGAACTCAACATTGAAGGAACGCGTCAATAAGATCACCACAGCATACGCTTTAAAGTGTCGTCGCGATCGACAAAATGGTGTTTCAGCGCGGCGGCGGCGTGGAGCGCGATCATGATCGCGGCCGCATAAGAGCAGTAATAGTGAATCGCAATGGCGTAAGCCAACCAAGGCTCTGTGATCGCCAGCAACGCTGGAACGGTGAACATGCCCCAAACATCGATCCCTCTGCCGGCTGAGGTTGAGACCAAGTAACCGCTCAATGGAATCAGCACCATCATCGAATACAACAAGCGATGAGTCCATTTCGCCGCGACCTGCTCAAAGCGTCGCAGCGAAGATCGATCAACCGTTGGTCGCGACACCAGCAGCCAGACGGTTTTGCCTGTAACCACGCCTAACACCAGCATGCCCAAGGCTTTGTGCCAGGCGAGGCTTACATTGTATCCGGGATCATAGTAACTCAGACGCACCATATACCAGCCCAGCACAAGCAACGCGATTATCAAAATCGCGTTGACCCAGTGGAATAGTTTCCCCATAGCACCATAAGGATTCACCTTAGAAGGCATCGCTGGCTTAGTCTGCATAGAGCGGTATCGTTTTTAATTAGGAGCCACCTGCGACGCGCCGTACCTCGCCCGAAGCTATCCCAGAGCCTTGCCCTCCACCATCCCAGAGTCCCTGCCCGAAGCCCTCGGCCCTGCACGGCGTCGAGGCGAAAGCGCAGGCGGTACTGGGGTTAGGGGGCTTGGGGGAAGGGAGTACCGCGTTTAGGGGTGCTAAACACGCCCTAACCCTTCCCCCAATACAAACGTCTTTTCTGCAAATCTCTCCGCAACTGCCAAGCGTAGCTTGCGCAGTTGCGGATTAAAAATAAGTTTTTAATGCATTTGCATTGCATCCACAGCGGCTTGGGCGCATTTGACATCGTTTGGCATGGCATGACCGGCAACACCGACACTGCCGATAAGGGTGTCGCCAGAGACAACCGGTGCGCCACCGCCGATACCCATGATACCGGGGAACTGTTTATACACCGGGAACTTGTCAAGTACATTATTGACTTCACCGGTGGGCATGCCCCAAGACAGCGCCGTCTGCGCTTTCAGCGTAGCGCCTTTGTAAGAAGCCGGCAACGCCCCGTCCATGCGCGCCGAGGCGACCACATCTTCGCCGCGGTCAATCACCACGATGGACATCGCCCAACCGTTTTGTTGCGCCATGGCAACACAGGCACCGATCCCGTTAAGGGCGGCTGCATGGGACACATAGGGGCGGGTGGGGGCAGCGACGACAGCCTGCATCAGCGTGGCGCTGACAAGGAGGCAAAAGGTGATATAGCGCATGGCAAGCTCCTGTGGTTTGGTTTAGGGCGAAGTAGGATAGAATGTGAGATATGGTAAGTTTTTTGTGGTCTCTGCGTCAATACGATAGAGGGGTGTTGGTAGTGGACACGCTAACGCACGCTGCTTTAAGGTTAGGCGGCGCGTTCCGGCAGGGGGCACTGTTGGTCGCCGTGCAGCGGCTGTTTTCTTCTCTGACGGCACGAACTATGCTTCTTTGACAGAAGTTCGACTCAATGATGCCTACGGGAAGTCAGCCGGCAATATCGATATAGTTCTGGTAACTCTTGACGAATACGGACGCGTTGCCAACTTTGGCGCTCTCGAAGTGCAGGCCGTGTACATCTCTGGAAATGTCAGTGGCCCTTTCCAGTACTACATGGAAAATCCATCTACCCGCTATGCCATGAAACGGCCGAGGGTTTCGGGCGGTGTCTTTGGGATCTTTTAATATTTTTAATCCTGAGATGCTAGGCGTTGCCTAGCATCTCAGGAGAATAAGGAGGGTAAAGACGTTTGTATTGGGGGAAGGGTTAGGGCCCTCCTAGCACCCCTAAACGCGGTACTCCCTTCCCCCAAGCCCCTAACCCCAGTACCGCCTGCGCTTTCGGCTTAGCGCCGTGCAGGGCCGAGGAAGGGTGAAGGCTCTGGCATAGTGGAGGGCAAGGCTCTGGGATCTTTTAATATTTTTAATCCTGAGATACTAGGCGTTGCCTAGCATCTCAGGAGAATAAGGAGGGTAAAGACGTTTGTATTGGGGGAAGGGTTAGGGCCCTCCTAGCACCCCTAAACGCGGTACTCCCTTCCCCCAAGCCCCTAACCCCAGTACCGCCTGCGCTTTCGGCTTAGCGCCGTGCAGGGCCGAGGGCTTCGGGCAGGGACTCTGGGATGGTGGAGGGCAAGGCTCTGGGATCTTTTAATATTTTTAATCCTGAGATGCTAGGCGTTGCCTAGCATCTCAGGAGAATAAGGAGGGTAAAGCCGTTTGTATTGGGGGAAGGGTTAGGGCGTGTTTAGCACCCCTAAACGCGGTACTCCCTTCCCCCAAGCCCCTAACCCCAGTACCGCCTGCGCTTTTGCCGCGACGCCGTGCAGGGCCGAGGGTTTCGGGCAGGGCTCTGGGATGGTGGAGGGCAGGGCTCTGGGATGGCTTCTTTAAATGCTTCTGGCTGTAGTAAGGATTGGTTATACTCCCTTCCCCCAAACCCCCATCCCATTCAAGGTTTTTCGAGGCACCCTTAAGGGAGTTTTCACAGGCACAACAAATTGAGATCGGCAATGGAGCAGCAGCGGGCCAAGCAAGCGGTAGCGGCGGCGGCGCTTGAATACCTGCCGGAGGGAGGTATTATCGGTGTTGGCAGCGGTACTACCGTCCATCATTTCATTCCACTACTGGCATCTGTCAAAGAGCGTTTTGATGGGGCTGTGGCGAGCTCTGGAGAGACGGCGGCACGGCTGCGTGCACAGGGCATCCGTCTTTACGATCTGAACCAGGCGCAAACCGTTGCGGTCTATATTGACGGAGCCGATGAGGCGACGCGGGAGCACTACCTGAGCAAAGGCGGCGGTGGTGCTTTGACGTATGAGAAGATCATCGCCGCCTGTGCAACATCGTTTGTGTGTATTGCAGATGAGTCGAAACTGGTGCACCGGCTGGGCCGTTTCCCGGTCGCAGTGGAGGTCATTCCGATCGCTAGGGAATGGGTGAGACGCTGCTTGCTTGACTTTGATGGGGATGCCAAGTGGCGTCAGGATTTTATCACCGACAGCGGTAACCATATTCTGGATGTGAGCGGTCTTGATGTAGCCGATCCGATCGCGCTGGAAACCGCTATCACTCAAATCACTGGGGTCGTCGAGTGCGGTATATTCGCCCTGCGGCGCGCCGACATCCTGCTGATCGCCGGGGAGCGCGGGGTACAGACGCTGTAAGCCGGTGCTGGTTTTTTTTTGGCGTGCATTTTGCATAGTTTGCTGCGCTGAGGATGCTGCGCTGGGAATGTTGCGGGCAGCGCTCTTGGAGCTTTAATATTTTTAATCCTCAAACAGCCAAGCGTAGCTTGGCTGTTTGAGGGAGCTTTGTAGAAAAGACTGTAATAGACAAACCCTGCAAGGCTACCTCAAAAGACTGTGCCATCATACGCCGATGCCATATTCAGAAAACCCATTTCAGATAATTATCAAATGGCTCAGGGGGTTGCTGATCCGCCTTGGTTACGCGCTCGGCTTACTGCTGGCGGTTCTGGTGCTCAATTTTTTTCTGATCAATATCGCGCCGGGCGATATCGCCGATACCATTGCCGGTGATATGGGAGGGGCTGATGAGCAGATCATCGCCCGTATCAGAGCCGATTACGGCCTTGACCGACCGCTGCTAGTGCAGCTTGGCAGTTACATCTGGAAAGTCGCCCACGGCGATCTAGGTCATAGTTTTTTCTACAACGCGCCCGTCACCGAACTGATAGCAGAACACTTGCCGGCAACTTTGCTATTGGTTATCACAGCGCAGTTGCTGGCTTTAATTGTGGGTGTTTTGTTGGGTGTGATCGCGGCGTATCGCCCCAACAGCGCGCTTAGCCATGGCGTAACCCTGTTGGCGCTGTTGGGTTATTCGGCGCCGGTGTTCTGGACTGGCATCATGCTGTTGATCCTGTTTTCGTTGCACATCCCGATATTTCCGGTGGCGGGCATGGTGGATGCCAGCGTTGAAGGTGGCTCATGGCTGCAATACGGTTTGGACGTTGGTCATCACCTGGTGTTGCCGGTGGTTGCTTTGGCATCGGTTTTTCTGGCGCTTTACAGCCGGCTGTGCCGTGCCAGCATGATGGAGGCGCTGGCCTCCGATTACATCCGCACGGCGCGTGCCAAAGGGTTGCCAGAGCGCCAGGTGGTCATGAAGCATGCGTTGAAAAACGCCCTCAGCCCGGTGGTCACCTTAGCCGGTTTGCAGTTTTCCGCAGTGATATCCGGTGCCGTGTTGGTTGAAACAGTGTTCAGTTGGCCGGGGCTTGGAGCGTTGGCGTTGCAGTCGATCCTGGCACGCGACACGCCGACGATCCTCGGTATTTTGTTCTTTTCAGCGATGGTCGTGGTGGTCGGCAATTTGATTACTGACCTGATATTACGCCTGCTCGATCCACGCATTACGACATAACCGAAACGCTGCAAATGACACTTCTTTGGCATTGAAATGAACCACCGCCCAACGAAATGAAACGCGACCAAGCCAGCGGCAAAAAACCCATCACTTCCCACCCACTGCGTGACATCGTGCGCATGTTTTGTGGCAATTACGCTGCGGTGGTGGCGTCGCTTACCCTGTTGGCAGTTGTCTTAGCAACGCTTATCGGACCCGCGGCCTATCCCAGCGATCCATTTGAGATGGTATGGGAACCGCTATCCCCTCCAGGGGTTGATGGGTTTGTGTTTGGCACCGATTATCTTGGTCGTGACCTGCTGGTGCTGTTGTTGCACGGCGGTCGGGTATCAATCACCATCGGTCTTGCGGCGGCGCTGATGAGCGTTCTGATTGGCACTACGGTTGGCGCGCTCGCCGGCTTTTATGGCAGTTGGGTGGAAGAAGTGCTGATGCGCTTCACCGAATTTTTCCAAGTGTTGCCGACGCTCCTGTTTGCGATGGTGATCGTTGCGCTGTTTGGGGCCTCTCTGATCGTCATAACGATTGCGATTGGGGTTGTTAGTTGGACGGCTGTTGCGCGCATCACGCGGGCTGAATTTCTACGCATCCGCGAGCTCGAATACGTTACTGCATCGCGCGCCAGCGGCGCGACCGATTTAAAGCTCGCATTTGGCGTGATTCTACCCAATGCCCTTCCCCCGATCATCGTCCAGGCGACGCTTATGGTGGGTTCGGCGATCCTGTTTGAAGCCGGCCTGTCGTTCCTTGGTCTAAGTGATCCGAATATTCCCAGTTGGGGGCAGATCATTGGCTCGAACCGTGCTTATATCCTTGAAGCCAGCTACACCGTGACCATCCCCGGCGCTGCGATCTTCATCACCGTGCTGGCGATCTCTCTGATCGGCGACGGTCTCACCGATGCGCTAAATCCTAAACTGCGTCAGCGTTAGACATGGCATCTCCGTTGCTCCAAGTGGAAGATCTGCGCGTTGAGCTGAGTACTCGCAACGGGATGGTGAGTGTTGTGGATGGGCTGTCGTTCAGCCTAGAAGAGGGTGCTAACATCAGCTTTGTCGGCGAATCCGGCTGCGGCAAATCGATCACCGCATTGGCCATCATGGGTTTGTTGCCGCAACCCGCCGGGCGTATCGCCGGCGGTCGCATCGTGTTCGCCGGCGAAGATTTGGCGCAATGCAGCGAGAAGCGCCGACGGTGCCTGCGCGGCAGCGAACTGGCGATGATCTTCCAAGAGCCGATGACTTCGCTCAATCCGGTTTACCCGGTCGGCGAACAAATTGCTGAGGTGTTGCGCCAACATCGTGCGATGCGGCACAAAGCAGCTTTTGAGCGTGCAGTGGAATTGCTCGACGCGGTGCGCATCCCCAATCCCCGTGCGCGCGCTTACAGCTATCCGCACCAGCTCTCTGGGGGGCAGCGCCAGCGCGTCATGATCGCCATCGCCATCGCCTGCGAGCCGCGCATCCTGATCGCCGACGAGCCGACTACTGCTCTTGATGTGACGGTGCAGGCGGAGATCTTTGACCTGCTACTGGAAATGCGAAAAGATTCAGCGACCGCAACCATTCTGATCACCCATGACCTAGGGGCGGTGGTGCAAATGTCGGATCATGTGATCGTTATGTACGCCGGGCGCAAGGTTGAAGAAGGAGCGGTGAGTGCTGTTGTCGGTCAGCCGCGCCATCCTTATACGCGGGGGTTAATCGACTGTGTGCCGCCGCTGCAAAGCAACCTCGCTTTGGCGCGCGTGCCGCTTGCCGAAATCCCCGGGATCGTGCCGCCTCTCGAGGCATTTGGCGAGGACGCCTGCCTGTTCGCTGAGCGTTGTCGCTTTGCGCAAGATAAATGCCATCGCAAACGCCCGACGGAAACCGTGCTGCAGGCAAGCACTGGCACTGCCATCCGACATACGGTGGCTTGTTGGTTCGCCGAGTCGGAGCGGATGAACAACCGATAGGGCACTTTGAAAAACCAGTTTCGCTAACTTTTCGAGGTGCCCTGCGGGACTTGTCTATCGAGGCAATGCCCCTTCCAGCAATCATTTCGTGGTGGCGTTGAGCGGATCGAGAGGTCAGCGAACAAAGCACCGCCGGCGCTCCTAATCAAAAACAAAAACGCGCCTTTCCTCCAAACCCCCATCCCATGGTTTTTCGAGGTTCCCGATAACCCGCATGAACGGTGAAACAGCTTTGCCCCTCCTTGAGGTCAGAAATCTGACGGTGAGGTTCCCGCTCAAGGGACTCCAAGCGAACCGACAGCACCGCTCACTGCTTGCGGTGGATGGGGTCAGTTTCACCCTTGAGCGTGGGCGGACGCTGTGCTTGGTCGGTGAATCCGGCTCCGGCAAAACCACCACGGCGCTAGCCATCGCACGGCTTATCGCTGCAACCTCCGGCAGCGTGTTGCTGCACGGCGAGGATTTTTTTGCGCTGGATAGCAAAGCGCTGCGCATCGCACGCAGAAAAATGCAGTTTATCTTCCAAGATCCGTATTCGTCGCTCAATCCGCGCCTGCGGGCTGAGGCGATTGTGCGCGAGCCGCTGTCCAACACCGCTGACATAACAACTGCTGCCGCGCAGGCAATTATCGATGAACTGTTTGCCGCAGTGGACCTCCGCCCTGAGCAGAAGCGCTTATTTCCGCATCAGTTTTCCGGCGGTCAGCGCCAACGTATCGGGATTGCACGGGCGTTGGCGACACGCCCTGAATTGGTGATCTGCGATGAGCCGGTGTCGGCTCTGGATGTCGCCATGCAGGCGCAGATCCTCAACCTCCTGCGGGATCTGCAGCGCCGTTTCGCGCTGACCTACCTGTTCATCAGCCATGACCTGCGCGTTGTGCAATACATGGCCGATAAAATTGCGGTCATGTACATGGGGCGGATCGTTGAAGCGGGCGATCGCTTGCCGCTATTCGCGCATCCGCTGCACCCTTACACGGTAACGCTGTTGTCAGCGGTGACTTCGGTGAGCACCCGCCGTGGGCGGATGCGGCGTGCCGATCTTCAGGGCGATCCGTCGGAGCTGATACAACCGCAGTACGGCTGCCGCTTTTTCTCGCGCTGCCCAGTGGCGCTTGAGCGCTGCCGGGTAGAGGCACCACAACTGCGCAGTGTTGGCACCCAACGCAACCACCAAGTCGCCTGCCACCGCGTCGGAGACGACTACAAGGCCCCCTTCCGATAGTGGAGAATTTAATCCGCAAACTGATATATTTTCCTAAAAATCAAGCGCAGCTTGTTTTTTAGGATTAAAAAACGCTTCAGATTCAAGAGAGTTGGGCGGCGCTCTGGAAGTGGGGAGGGCGAGGGTTCTGGAAGTGGGGCAATGACCCTTCCAGCAATCATTTCTCGTGGTACCGCTAATCGATCGCCGGTCAGCGCTTCTTGAACCTCAGGAGATGATAAAACACCTTGGCGGTGCGTTGCTGGCGCAGTAGCTCCCAGCCGCCGGGGAGGGTTGCGGGGGTGAGCGGGGTGGCGGATTCGAGATACGTCAGCGCATCGCTTGCCAGCCAGGCGCATTGCAGTTGCTGCAACAGGGCACCATAGTCACAGCGGTAAAATGGCGGATCGAGGAACACGATGTCGAATAACTGTGGTGGCGCAGGCGGCTGTTGCAGCCAATGGAGTGCATCGGTTTGGGTCGCCGTAAGTGTTTTGTCGCCGAAGGCAGCGGCGGTCTCAAGGATCGCTTTTATTGCCTGTGGATTGTGGTCAATGCACACCACTTTAGCGGCACCGCGTGACAGCGCTTCCAGTCCGAGGATACCACTACCTGCGAACAGATCCAGACAATGGGTGCGCTGGATGTGCGGCTGTAGCCAGTTGAACAGCGTTTCACGCACGCGATCGGGTGTCGGTCGCAGCGCGTTCGTCGCCGCCACGTGAACGCGCCGGCGGCGATAACGCCCACCGATGATGCGCAGCCCGCTCATCGCCGCCTAGCCCGCTGTCAAAGCCGCCGACCGGGCCAACTGCGTAATAACGCTTTCGATCGCCGCTATGCGCGCTTTGACGTCCGGTAGTTCGGCGCTGATGCGCAGCCGATCGTGGCCTTCGAAGCGATAACGTTGGGGGGCGTTTTGCACGATGCGCACAACCGCCTCGGGGGCGATCGGCGTATCGGCGGTGAATGTAAGGCGCACGCCGTTGGGGTGCGCGTTGATCTTATGGATCCCTAAGCGGCGGATCTTCAGCTTCAGGCGTGTGATCGCGATCAGGTTGTTGAGCGCCTCGGGCAAAGGGCCGAAGCGGTCGATCATCTCTACCTGCAAATCTTCAAGAGCGATGGCGTCGCTAACGCTCGCGAGGCGTTTGTAAAGGATCAGACGGGCGTTGACGTCCGCAAGGTAATCCTCTGGGATCAGCGCGCTTGCGTACAGATCGATCTCAGCACCTACGTCCAGTGACTGCTCAAGCGGCGCATGGCGACCGCTTTTCAACGCCGCGATGGCGCGCTCCAGCAAGCGTGTGTACATCGAGTAACCGACTTCGTTAATTTGCCCGCTCTGATCCTCCCCCAGCAACTCACCGGCACCGCGGATCTCAAGGTCGTGGGTCGCCAGCGTGAAGCCCACCCCTAAATCTTCCAGCGCTTCGATGGCCTGCAGGCGGCGTTGCGCGCTGGCCGTCATCGCACGCCGCGGCGGTACCAGCAAGTACGCATAGGCGCGATGATGGGAGCGCCCGACACGACCGCGCAGTTGGTGTAACTGCGCCAATCCATAGCGATCGGCGCGATCAATGAAGATGGTGTTGGCGTTCGGGATATCGATGCCGGTTTCGATGATCGTGGTGCACACCAGCACTTGGAAGCGGCGGTGGTAAAAATCCATCATCGTGTGCTCTAGGTTACGCGTGTACATCTGACCGTGGGCGATGCGCACCTCCACTTCGGGTGCCAGCAGGCGCACCCGATCAGCGAATGCGTCAATGTCTTGCACTCGATTGTGGACAAAGAAAACCTGGCCGCCACGGCGCATCTCGCGTTGCAGTCCCTCACGAATCAAGCCATCATCCCATTCGCGTACGAACGTCTGGATGGACAAGCGATCGGCTGGAGGCGTGGTCACCAGCGACAGATCGCGCAGCCCCGAGATGGCCATATTCAGCGTACGTGGGATCGGTGTAGCGGTCAGCGTCAGAATGTCCGATTGGGTGCGCAGGCGTTTCAGGCGCTCTTTTTGGCGTACGCCAAAGCGGTGCTCTTCGTCAATGATAATCAGCCCCAGATTGAGGAAGCGGACGCTGCTTTGCAGCAACTGATGGGTGCCGATAATGATGTCCAGCTTGCCGTTAGCCAACTCCTTGAGCACGTGGTTGCGTTCTTTGAGCGTACGAAAGCGCGACAATTCGGCAACGCGCAGCGGCCAGTTGGCAAAGCGATCGCTGAAGGTCTGGAAATGCTGCTGCACGAGTAGCGTGGTAGGCGCGAGCACGGCGATCTGCTTGCCACTGTAGGCGACGACAAACGCGGCGCGCATCGCGATCTCGGTCTTGCCAAAACCCACATCGCCGCAGATTAGCCGATCCATCGCCTGCGCCGAGGCCAGATCGGCATACACAGTCTGGATGCATGCCGCTTGGTCAGGTGTCTCGGTGAACGGAAAAGCGCTTTCGAAGGTGGCCAACGCATCGTTGTCCATGGTGTAGCGGTGTCCGCTGCGTGCGCTGCGCTGCGCCTGCACGTCAAGCAATTCAGCGGCCACATCGTGGGCTTTCTGTGCCGCCCGGCGGCGCGCTCGCTCCCATTGCGCACCGCCCAAGGTATGCAGCGGAGCGTGCTCAGGGTCGGCACCGGTGTAACGCGACACCAGTTCCATCGACAACACCGGCACATACAGCTTGTCATCGCCCGCGTAGTGGAGGCACAGGAACTCAGCGCTGATCCCGGCGCTGGTGCACAGTGTTTGTAAGCCCTGATAGCGACCGATCCCGTGGTGTTCGTGCACCACGGGCGCGTCGATATGCAGCTCGCTCAAATCGCGTACCACCGCTTCAAGATCGCGCTTGTTGCTGCGCTGCTGTCGCTGCTGCTGGGCGCGCTTACCAAACAGTTGTGCTTCGGCAATGATCGCGATTGGCGGCTGGCGCAAGCGTCCACCGCGCTCCAGCGTGGCGATGGTGATCCCTAAGCGCTGCGGGCTGGCGGCGAAACTGCTCCAGTTGGCGACTGGCTGGACAGGGATGCCGTGGTTGTTGAGCGTTTCGCGTAGGATCTCGTGGCGTCCTGGAGATTCGGCGAGGAACAATACGCGCCCGGCATAGCCCGCGAGAAACTGTTGCAACAGCGCGTAAGGCTTGTCGTTCATCGGCATCACCTGTAGCGGCGCGTTGAGCGGTTGCGTATCCGTCGGTTGGGTTAACGCCGGCAGCGAAGTCGTATCCGCTGCACTCGCGTCTTGTTGCGGCGCGTCTGCGGTGGCAGTGGCAGCGGTGATGCTGTCGGTGTCTTCAGGATCCATGGCGCTGAGCTGGATGCGCGGGTGCGATTTCACTAGGCGAAACACCGTATCCGCAGTTAAAAAAAGCTCACTTGGCGTCAGGATTGGGCGTTCTGGATCCTGGTTGCGGATGGCATAGCGCTCATTGACATCGCGCAAAAACGCCGCCGCCGCGGCTTCGGCACCCGCCGTAAAGACGATCAGTGCAGTTGACGGCAGTTGCTCCAGCAGCGACGAGCAGTGCGCGAAGAACAAGGGTAGGTAATACTCAATGCCGGGAGGTGCAACACCGCGACTCACGTCTTGGTAGATCGGACAGCGATTCGGATCGCCGGTGAAACGGCTGCGCCAGGCGGTGCGAAACCCCGCGATCGCCGTGGTGCTCAGCGGGCATTCACGCGCCGGCAGCAAGCGCACCTGAGCGATGCTTGCTGTGGTGCGCTGGGTTTCGGGATCGAAGCAGCGTATCGATTCGATCTCATCGTCCAGAAAATCGATGCGCACCGGGGTTTTTCCGCCGGTGGCAAACAGATCCAGCAATGCCCCGCGCAGCGCGAACTCGCCGTGCTCCATTACCTGTCCGACGCGCGCATAGCCGGCTTCAACGAGGTGGCAGCAAATGGTGTTGAGGGCGATGCGCTGACCGACGGCGAACTGCAAACCAGCGGCGATCACATGCTCGCGCGGTGGGGTGCGTGCCAAGACGGTAGTGATCGGCGAGACCAGCAGCCAGCGCGGCGCAGTTTGCAGTTGGTACAGCGTCTGCAAACGCTCACTGACAATATCCTGATGGGGCGAGAAGTTGTCGAATGGCAGGGTTTCCCAATCCGGGTACTGAAGCAGTGGAAGATCCGCTTGTGGCCCGAGAAAAAACGCGATCTCGGTTTGCAGGCGATACGATTCCGGGGTATCGCTGGTGATCACCACCACCGGCCCTGGGTACTGCTCGGCGGCGCGCGCCAGCATCAACCCACTAAGACAGCCATGCAATCCGCTCCAGCGGAGGCGTTGCCCGGCTTTGGGCAGCGGCGGTGCCGGGCAACCGTAGGCGTCGGTTTCGCCAGCTGTCGGATTTTGGGTGTTCAGGGTCTGATTTATTTTCGTGGTGCCCATCTGTCGATTTCGCAATCAGTTAGAGGAAGAAGGGGGGCTTTTCTATGGTGGTAATTTTTATAAATCAATAGCTTACGTTACAGGTGAGCATGTCCCTTTCCCCTTAGCGAGCAAGGATGGATCACCAAAAGCGGAGAAGTCAGCATTATGGAGGCAAGTATAGTGAAAGCAAAGAACTCGCGTCTGTGGCGCAACGTTGAAGGTAAAAATACCCAAGCCCCTTCGGCACCGTATAATGTCAGGTAGGGCTTCGGGCGGGGTTTCTGGCATGGCCGCCCTGAAAATCGCTCCCCCCTTGAGGGGGAGTCGGCAAATCAAGGGCAAAGCCCGCAGATTAGCCGGTGAGGGGGCTTCGAGCAAGGCTCTGGAATAGGGGCAATCACCCTTCCAGCGAACGAAGCGCCGTTAGGCGCACCAAATAAAAAATAAAAAAAACACAGGCGTGTTTAGCACCCCTGAACGCGGTACTCTCTTCCCCCAAGCCCCTAACCCCAGGATATCCTGCGCCCTCGCCTCGACGCTGTGCAGGGCCTAGGGTTTCGAGCAAGGCTCTGGCATAGTGGAGGGCGGGGCTCTGGCATAGTGGCAATCACCCTTCCAGCGAACGAAGCGCCGTTAGGCTTCTTATTAAAATTAAAAAAACAAGGGATATGAAAAACATGTTTGACACTTGGCATGGATGAGTCCGTCTAGCAACGGAATGTGAGCAGAGCTATTTTGTTAAGTTCTATAAATCAATAACTTACGTTACAGGTAAGCATGTCCCTTTCTCTCGGCAAGCCCAATGCCCATTGAACTCATCGATATCGCGGCTAATCTGACACATCAGGCTTTTGATCGCGATCGTCAGCAGGTGATACAGCGTGCGCAAGCGGCGAGGGTGCGTCAGATGGTGGTGACCGCCGCCAGTGTTGCAGACAGCCGCAAAGCCGTTGCGCTGGCGCAACAATACCGCAACCAACTGTTTGCTACTGCCGGTGTACACCCCCATAACGCCCGTGAGTTTAACGCTGCCAGCAGTGCGGCGATCGCTGGCGTGGCGGCAGCGGATGTCGTCGTCGCGATCGGCGAGTGCGGTCTTGATTTCAATCGCAACTATTCTCCGGTGGAGAGCCAGGAGTACGCTTTTGAAGCCCAATTGGAACTTGCTGCGCAGCTTCAGTTGCCGTTGTTTCTACACCAACGCGATGCACACGATCGTTTCTTCGCGCTGGTGAGCAAATACCGACCGCAGTTGCTGCGTGCGGTGGCGCACTGTTTTACTGGTGATGCGGAAGCCTTAGCGGCATACTTGGAGCTGGATTTGCATATCAGCCTTAGTGGCTGGATCTGTGACTCGCGCCGCGGGCTGCATTTGCATCCGCTGGTGTCGCGCATTCCGCCATCGCGGCTGATGATTGAAACCGATTCGCCTTATTTACTGCCAAAGACGTTGTCGCCAAAACCGCGCAACCGGCGCAACGAACCGATGTATCTGCCGCAGGTGCTGGCGCTGGTGGCGCGCTGCGGTGCGCAATCAGCGGAGGCGCTCGGTGCCAGCACAACAGCCACTGCACGGGCGTTCTTCGGCTTACCGTTGCCTTGACCAAGTGCTCAACTAAGCGCGCTTGCTGCTGGCTGCCACGTAAGCTGAGCGGCGCACTAGGCAATCGCATCAGGGCAATAAGGCTATCGGATCAGCGGCGATAATGAGCAGCCTAGCACAGCCGCGGCGCAAAGCGGTAACGGCAACGGCAACGGCGACAGCGACAGCGGCTTGGCGGCAAACCCCTACAGGGCTCGATCGGCGTTTGAGTATCGCTCCGATGATGGGGTGTACCGATCGCCATTATCGCTATTTCATGCGCTGCCTGACAAAGCGCACGTTGCTCTATAGCGAAATGGTGGTGGCGCAGGCCATCGTCCACGGCAACCGCGAGCGCTTTTTGGCTTGCGCCGCCGAGGAACGCCCGCTTGCCCTGCAGCTCGGTGGCAGTGATCCGCTGGTGCTCGCTGAAGCGGCGCGGATTGGTGCTGATTATGGTTACGATGAGATCAACCTGAATATTGGCTGTCCCAGCTTGAAGGTCAAATCAGGGCATTTCGGGGCTTGCCTAATGGCAACGCCGGCGCTCGTAGGTGACTGCGTCGCCGCAATGCAGGCGGTGGTTGCGTTGCCAATCACGGTCAAATGCCGCATTGGTATTGATAACGCTGATAGCTACCCGCAGTTGGTCAGTTTTATTGCTACCGTAGCCAGCGCCGGATGCCGGAGCTTTGCAGTCCATGCGCGCAAAGCCTGGTTGAGCGGCCTTAGCCCCAAAGAAAACCGCACCTTGCCGCCATTGCGTTATGCCGATGTGCATGCGTTGAAAGGTGATTTTCCGACGCTTGAGATCGTCATTAACGGGGGGTTGCAAAGCCTCGACGAGGCGCTTGCGCACCTTACAGCGGTTGATGGCGCAATGATCGGGCGCGCTGCATACCGCCAACCGTGGTTGTTGGTTGATGCCGATCGCCGCGTGTTCAGTGCAACTACGCAACCGCCTTGTCGCGCCCAAGTGATCGCTGAAATGCTCCCCTATCTTTACCGCCAAGTCGCTGGCGGGGTGCCGGTGCATCACATCACGCGCCATCTGCTGGGGCTTTTTCACCATCAACCCGATGCGCGCTACTGGCGTCGCGCGCTGTTGAGCGCCGGCAACCACGAGATCGACGCGCTTTGCCACCGTTTGCAGCAGGCGCTGTAAACGGTGCACCGGCAGCGCTGATCCTGAGCTTTATGCAGGCCAGTGCTAACTCGCCGGGAGCGTGATTTGGAATGGGTTCGCAGCGTTTCCCGTTGAACGCTCCCGAAGATGTGTTATGCCTCGCCTAGGTAGTGGCGTTGTATCTCCAAGTCCCATGAGGGCCCCTCGAAAACCCAGCTTCGCTAGTATTTCGAGGTGCCGATGTATGGGTACTGCCGGCGGGGTTAGGCATTTGCTGCCGCCTGTAGTGAGGGTGAGTTGCGCTGGGTGAAGGCTTCTCTTAATACCGCCTGCATCAGTGCTGCGGCATGGCGTTGGTTTTGGCTGACGCGGGCTTCCAGTTGATCGCAGAGGGTGAGCAGTTTTTCGACTTTGGTGACGATGGCTTGCTGTTCGGCAAGTGGGGGGAGGGGAATAGCAAAGTTACTGATTGTTTTTATAACTAAATTTTTATTTCCCATTCCCTTTGTTCCTTGAGCAGATTGCTTCTTTACATGAGGGGCATTTAATAGATTTTCTAAGAAATAGTTATAGATATAATCTTTGGTGAATTTTAGTAAAGCAACACTAACAAATATACTAAATACCTCTTTTGTATCAACAACTTTTGCTATGCCAGTTGTTCCAACTTTGGTTAGTAATAAATCTCCATATTCAGGGTTGCATCTTTTTATCAATTTAGAATGTTCTTGAGAAGATATATAACGAGTGTTGGAAAAATCAATTTTTCTGTGAGCAATATCTTTTACAGATAAAAAAGGGATACCGTTCTTTGTGTATGTAGGTGTGTGATGAGTGCCATCTGTTATTAAATTGATAATTTCTCCCAACCGGCACCACACCCATCCATCAGGCAGTTCAAATGGTTTTTCTTCTTCGTTAATCGGCGGCAGCGGCTTTTGGTTTTTTATTTTTTTGTCTTTAATCAGTTGTGCTTTTTCTGTCTGGATGCGCTTGAGCAATTCACTGGCAGGTTCTGTGTTCGGGTTTTGTTTGCGCCAGTCAGCCGTGAGTTTGCCTTGAATGGCTTCTTGTAATAGCTGCTGATGAAGTTTTTTCAGTAGGGTTTGCTGGTGAGTGAGTTCCCGTTTTAACTCTGCATCTTCTGTTTCAATACTTTTAAAATGTTTAATTGTATTCTGCTGTTCTTCAATTGATGGTAAAGGAATTTTTATATTTAATAATTCCTTTGGCTGCACTCGCTTTGTAGCTACCCCTCTAGCAATTTTAACTAAATTAAAATAGAATAAATCTTGCTTAAAATAATAATCAATCCAAATAGGCAAGCAATTTTCATCAACATCAAAGGCCGGCAAATCAGAAGTGCTCTCAAAACCATCTAATTCATCTGGTATTACTCCAAATGCTCCTTTATGTATATTTTGTTTTCCATAGATAAATTGACCTTTCTTCCGGGTAAAATATTTTGTTACACTTTTCTTTTCATTTTTATTTGGTCTTTTGATAACCCCTTTTGTATTAAGTAGTACCCTGATTCTCATCTCTATACTTGGCGAAGGCGATCCTATCTTGCTTTCAGTCATAATGTCGCCAAGTCTAATCAATTTCCAACTTCCCACTACACCAACTCCTTTCGCAACTGTTCCAGCAGTTCATCGCCCTTGGCAAAGGATTGGTGCAATAAGCCCAGCAACTCGCTACTGCTGTGCTGTTTTTCCTCTGCGGGCTGATGTGGGTTTTTAATATCGAGATTGTAGCCACTGGCTTTGATGCTTTCTAGATCCACCTGCCATGCCTGCTGGTTGCTCTCGCGGTTATTCCACCACTGCCTGAGCGGGTCAAATTCAGCCAGTTGGATCGGCTTGGTCTTAGAATAGGCTTTGTAGCCTTCGGGTAGTTTGTGCTCGTAATACCAAATATGTTGTGTGGCTTCACCCTTGGTAAAAAATAACAGATTGGTGGCAACCGAGGCATAGGGCTGGAAGACCGAATTAGGCAAACGGATGATGGTGTGCAGATTGCAGTCCTCTAACAGCTTTTTACGAATGCGCTGTTTTACGCCATCGCCTGTCAGTGATCCATCGGGTAGCACGATTGCGGCTCTACCACCGCTTTTAAGCAGGTGGATCATCAGGATTAAAAATAAATCGGCTGATTCCTTGGTACGGTACGTTTGCGGAAAATTGTTTTCATTATTGTTGGAGACTACCCCGCCAAACGGAGGATTAGCGAGTATCAGATCGACGCGATCTTTGTGGCGGTATTCCGTCAGTGGCTTCGCCAGCGAATCATCGTAGCGGATGCTGGGCAGGTTGATGTCGTGCAGGATCAGGTTAGTGTTGCCTAAAAGATACGGCAGGGGCTTGTATTCCCAGCCGATCACGTTCTCGCCAATGGCATCACGCTCGGCAACGGTTCCGGCACTGGCTTTGAGATGCTCTATGGCTGCGGTGAGATAGCCGCCGGTACCACAGGCTGGGTCAAGCACTGTCTCGCCATGCTGGGGATCCGTCAATGCGACCAGCAGATCGGTAATGGCACGCGGTGTATAGAACTCTCCCAAGGTGCCGGCGCTTTGCAGTTCACCCAGAAAGGTTTCGTAGATCTGACCAAATAGCTGCTTGTCTTTGCTGTTATTGAAGTCAATCTGGTTGAGTTTGTTAATCACTTGGCGCAGGTGAATGCCTGATTTCATGTAGTTGTGGTTGTTGTCAAACACTTCATGTACCAGCAAGGCGCGCTTGTTTGTTGTGAACAGGCCCGTATTGGCGAGCTTTGGGAATAGGGTTTGATCAACAAATTGCAGCAGTGCATCACCGGTCATGCCTTCATCATCGCCGGCCCATGCTTCCCAGCGCAATCCTTCAGGAATGGGAGAGAGATACCCATCCTCAATCAGCTCTAGCTCTTTGTCTTTGTCGCTGAAGATCTTGAGAAACAGCATCCAGCCCAGTTGCAGGATCCGCAGTTCATCACTGCCGGTGCCTATATCCTGGCGCATGATATTCCGCGCAGATTTAACGATGGAGGCGACGTTGGTCATGGGGGGGTATTTTTTTCTTTAAACCATTCTTCTGGAATATTACAATTTTTGCTATTTGGCTCTGGATTTGCTTGAGGTATTTTAATATGAAGTGGTATTGAAACACAGTGTCCAAAAACTAATGCTTCGCCAGGGATTGATTGCTTGATTTTATTAGTAAAATCTTCTGAGAAATACGGAAGTATAGCTTGTGTATATCGCATATCTTTTTCATTTTGAATTCTATGAATAATAAAATTAGCACATTGTGAAAGCACTGTATCAGATAATTCTGAAGGTCTTTGAGAAGATACAAGCAAATAAAGTGAATATTTCCGACCTTCACGAGCAATTTTTTCAAAAATATTTTCTGGTAATAAATAGTTATAATATTTTTTAATATATCTATGAGCTTCATCTAAAATCAAATGTATTGGTTGTTCTCTGCGTTTGTCACCTAGTAATTTTTTTCTTTCATCAAAAAACAATCTCGAAATAACGCTAGTTAGTATTTCTAAAACATCTGGACTTAACTCACTAGTATCAATGATAACTAACTGATGGTTTGTTGTCTTATCTGGATTGCTCCAAAAATTTTTCAAGTAGCATGTATTAGATTTAATATCTTTTTCATTTTTTCGCATAAATTCACAATCTGGATTTTCTAAAAAATAATCTAATCTTGTAAGCATAGTTGCAGTATAGTTTCTAATTTGTTTATTTCCACGTGCGTCTTCTTCTAATAAAACAAGATCAGTAGCTATCTTTAAAAATCCGTAATCAAAAAATTGTCCACTCTTGATTTTAGAATCCAAAATTTCTTGAACTTCTTTATAGTCAACAGTATCATTTAGTGTTTTAGTTTTTTTTTCTAAATTATTTTTATTTTGACCAAAGCTAATTTGGCAAGCATTTTGTAATGGAGTAATTTCTTTTACTAGTTCTTCTAAAGCATTTTTAAGTTTCGAATCGTTTTTAATAATATTTACTATGCTACCTAGAATGCCAGCAGCGGTGGTTATTCTTGCTGTGTCAGTATCAGCTAGTCGTAATGCACTATACACCATGTTACATATTCTATATTTCAAATAATTCATTATTTTTTTGCGATATTTGTTATCATCTGAATTAGCAATACTATAAAATCGATAGCTTTCTTGTAGCACTTTATCCCAAAAAGGTCTTTGTGTTGCTTCGGTTGCTAGTAAAAAAGCACTCCACTCATTCAACGACATCAAAAAATGGGGTAAATAAAATGGTGTATAATTATCTGTAGCATCTGTAGCATCTGTAGCATCTGTAGCATCTGTAGCATCTGTAGCATCTGTAGCATCTGTAGCATCTGTAATATTAGGTTTGTAAAATTTTATGGTGATATTTTCATTAGTATTATTCTTAAATGCTTGTTGATATTCACCATTAACATCAAAAATAAGAATTCTTGATCCTATAGCATCATAGCATGTTTTTTTATGAATTTCCTGAATAATATGAGCAATAGTATTTGATTTTCCACTTCCCGTATTTCCCAAAACAGCTGAGTGAATATTGAAAAAATTATCTATACTAATATCAATACGATAGTTGATTAAATTTTTACTTGTTCCTAAAAAAAAGGATTTATGAATTTTATCATTTTTATCATTTTTATTTATATGTAAAATTATCTCCATGTCATCATAAGTAACAATACTTACATCACTATACAAACTAGGAAATACACCTACACCTAATTTAAATTTTTTCTCCTTATCAATAGTTCCAATGGGCTTGAGTAAAAGCTCTCTATTACTTTCAATATCAAACGAAATTCTTTCTTGATGAATATCTAAATCAAATATTGATATTACTTCACAAATTATAACTTCTTCTATTGCATTAGTTATTTTTAAATAACTACCTATATTTCCAAAATGATAAATCTCACCGCTGAGATTAACTGAACCTCCGCGAATTTCTGAAGAAATTTTAACCTTAAGTTGATTATAATTAATAGAAGTAAGTTTGCCTATTTTCATATATTTTTCTTTACATTTTCTAGTGCATTTGAGAGTGAATTTGAGAATTCTTTTAATATTATTTCTTCTTTATTTTCTTCTAAATTTGGTAAAATATTCTTAACAATATATTCAAAATAATGAATTTCTTTTTTTTCTTCTTCACCAAAAATTCTACAAATTCTATTATCTTTGATGCTTACGAGTGGACATTTTGAATGTTCTCCAAAAATCACAATAGAGATAGATGAATTAGAAGCCATTGAACGATATATAATATTGTTTATATGATCATCACTAAAACTGAAACCAATAATAAATAACACAGAGTTAGGTAAATTTAATTTTGTTTGAAATTCTCTAATTAAATCAGAGTATGGTGTGCTTAAACTTTGGTATTGTTTTAAAGGTGTTGGGTAAATCAATATGTGGTTTGTGTCTTTTTTTGAAGGAACAGTTATTTCTTGAATATCAAATAGCGAAGAACCTTCTTTTTTAATCCAATTAATGGAACCATGTAGTTTATACAGATAAACCATATTTTCTAATGGTTCAAACTTTTCTAAATTAGCATCTATTTTTTTTGAAAAAGTATAATGAAATCTAGCAGGATTAAATATTCTTTCAAGCCCACTACTGAATCCAGTATTAAAGTTTATATTAATAGCATCTAATGCTTTTTCATTAAACAGGTCAGCGTTAGTTGTAAAAATATTTGTTCGCGAAAGATCTTTATTTCTTAGTGTTACTTTTTGATAGAATATTTTATACAACTCTAATGTTTCTTTAACTTTTTTAACTTCTTCTGTTTCTTCGGTTTTTTCGGTTTCTTCAGTTGGAAAATGCACATTTATTTTTTCAAACATTTTTTCTTCTATACATTTAATAAGATTCTCTACAACATCAAGTTCATTTGAAGTATTTTCTCCGTTAGAAGTTTGTTTTTTTATACCTTCTAAATAATATTTTTTTGCATATAATATCTCTAATTTTTTTTCTAAATTATCATTGTTTATACTATTAAACAAGGTTTTTTGTTCTTCACATAGTTTATTTTTATTAATACTTTTTTGTATATCTTCTTGCATTTTTTTCATCGTTGGTATAGATTTTGCGCTTGTCCCAGAACCTAATAAAAAATTGATATTTTTCACATTGGAAAGTGAAGCAATTTTTTTCTTTATTTTTTCTATAATTTCATTTTCATTTTCATTTTTATATAAATCATTTGCCCCCTGATAAAAGGATATTTTTTTATCTATATTTTCTCCCATCACGCCACCTCCTTATAAATCTCGTGTTCCAACTCAGTCAATGCCTTCTGGTATTGTGCCTTCCCGCCAAACAGTCCGACAATCTCCATCGGTGAACCGAATTGGTTCAGCGGATTGACTTGCAGTATTTTCATGTCTTCGATGTTTTCGATGCCTTCATCGGCGTATTTATCGAGCAAGGCGTCTAACACGTTGCGGGCTTGGGTGCCGTATTTAGTGAAGTAATCGCGTTTTCTAACTTGGTTCACCCGTTCAGCGCGGGTAAGCGGTGGTTGGTCAAAAGCAGTGTGGCAGATGAGGTCGAAAATATCCATCTCTTTACTCACCGCTTCTTTTAGATCCTCGACGACGATGCCTTGCGCCATAAACTCTTCAATAATCGCCTGCTTTTTATCGCACTTGTTCCATCGCTTAAGAAAACCATCGAGTGATTGGTATTTCTCCAGCACTTTTTGTTTGGTGTAGTCTTTCAGGCTGCCGATAATCAGATCACCATTGCTATCGAGGTATTGAATGCGCTCATTGAGTATGGCGACATTGACGCCATTGACGTAGTATTTCTCGCTCGCTTCAACCACGATAGCACCGCCATCTATAAGGCTTGGCGGCTCAGGCAGCTCAAAAATGACCTCCTTGCCGCCTCTGTCGGTTACAAAGTCATCGGGCGCTATTTCATCTTCTGCCCCGATCTCTTTGACGACCACCGGATCGCCGTCGAAATCTGGGTCGGCAAATAAATTAGTCACATTGCGAAAATCCATAATGGTAAAGAAAGTTTTGCCGAAATCTTCATTGATGCGGGTGCCGCGACCGATGATCTGTTTAAATTCGGTCATGGAGCCGATGTTGCTGTCCAAAACAATGATCTTGCAGGTTTGCGTGTCGACGCCCGTGGTCATGAGCTTGGAGGTGGTGGCGACCACCGGGTATTTTTCTTCCGGGTTGATGAAGTTATCCAGCTCCATCTTTCCTTCATCATTATCACCGGTTATTTGCATCACGAACTTATTGTTGCGCGCCATCAAGTCGCTGTTCTGGTTAGCAATGGCGCTTCTCATGCGCTGGGCATGGTCAATATCGACACAGAAGATGATGGTTTTATCAAAGCGGTTGGTCTTCTTGAGGAACTCTGTGACTCTCCGAGCGACCGCTTTTGTGCGTTCATCGATGACCAGATGGGTATCATAATCTTTGCGGTTGTAGATGCGGTCTGCTACCAGTAACCCCTGTTTATCCGTTTTACCGTGCGAAGGTCGCCAGCCTTCCAGATCGACATTTAACCCGACGCGCAAGACTTTATAGGGCGCAAGAAAACCGTCTTGGATGCCTTGTCTAAGCGAATACATATAGATTGGGTCACCGAAGTATTCGCTGCTGGAGATGGCTTCGGTTTCTTTGGGCGTGGCGGTTAAACCAATGTGGGTGGCACTGCTGAAATAGTTTAAAATTTCACGCCATGCGCTGTCTTCAGCGGCGCTGCCGCGGTGGCATTCGTCGATCACAATTAAATCAAAAAAACCTGGGCTGAACTCACGATAGGCGTCTTTGTCGCCGTCGTCATAGTTGGTCAATCCCTGATAGAGTGAAAGATAGATTTCGTAGGATTTATCAATCCTCTTGTGTTGGATGACCGTCATTTTATCCTTAAAATGACGAAAGTCCCCGCGCTTGGTTTGGTCTATCAGTGCATTCCTGTCTGCCAGAAAAAGTATGCGTTTCTTGGTGTTGCTCTTCCATAGACGGTGAATAATCTGAAATGCTGCGTAGGTTTTACCGGTGCCGGTCGCCATTGTAAGCAGCACCCGGTGCTGTCCCTTAGCAATCGCTTCAACGCTGCGGTTGATGGCTATCTGCTGGTAATAGCGCGGTGCTCGACCAGTGCCATCAAAGAAATAATCTTGTGATGCGATTTTTTCTTGCTCTTCAGTCTGGATGCCTCTGTATTTTTTATAGCGTTGCCAGAGCGTTTGCGGTGAAGGGAACGCATCAAGCGCCAACTCTTTTTCTATCCTTCCATTGCTACGGCACCGATCGTGTTCATAAAAGCCGTCGCCATTGCTGCTATAGACGGAGGGAATATCTAAAATCTTTGCGTAGCTCAAGGCTTGTTGAATGCCGGCATTTAGCGAATGCTGGTTATCCTTGGCTTCAATGATGGCGATAGGAATGTTAGGCTTGTAATAGAGTATGTAATCGGCTCTTTTTTGTTTTCCACGGCTTGTGAGGTTGCCTTTGACATAGATGCGGCCCGCAGTAAAAGACACTTCTTCCCGAATTTGGGTCAGCGGGTTCCAGCCTGCTTTTTCTAAAGCAGGTTGGATGTATTTGGTACAGATGTCCCTTTCTGATAAGTCTTTTTTAGATGCCATGAAGCGCCGCTTTTGATTTGTTCTAAGGCTGGCCTATTAGGGGAAGGGTTACAAGTATATACCATCATGCCAGGCGTCGATCACTCCCGCTGAACGTGAAAGCAGCGGTATATCGCCGAACTGTCCGCTGGCAAGGCTGGCAAACAAGCGGCGCAGCAAAGGGTTATGGCGCACTAGGCCAAAACCTAAGCGGCGCGCATTACGCAGGATCGGCGATGACGAGCGGAAAGTGGTGTTGAAGGCGCTCATGAGCTGCGCAACGGCGGCGTTTTGTCCTTGCCGCCAGCGCTCATAGCGGCGCAAGGTATCGTTGGCGGCGATGCAGCGCTGGCGTGCGGCGGCGTGTTGGAGCACCTGTGCCAAGGCCGCTGCATCCAACAAGCCTTGGTTCAACCCTTGACCAGCCAGCGGATGAATCACATGCGCGGCGTCGCCGATCAGCGCCACGCGCTCACCGAGGTAACGTTCAGCGAGCAGGCGATAGAGCGGGAACGTAGCGCGATTGGCGGCGGCGGTTATCGCGCCCAAGCAGCGCTCTGAGGCCTGCGTTACGGCGGCGCAAAAGTCTGCTTCTGGCAGTGCTGACAGTTGTTCAGCGTGTTTGGGCGTGGTTGACCAGACCAAAGAGCAACGGTTAGCGCAAAGCGGCAGCAGCGCGAGCGGCCCGTTGGCAAGGAAGTGTTGCCATGCGGTGTCAAGGTGGTCGCCGCTGAAATGCAGGTCGGCGACCACTGCGGTTTGTGCATAATCGACGCGGCGCGTGGCGATGGCAGCCAATCCACGCACGCGGGAGCGGGCACCATCGGCACCGATCAACAGCGCTGCCTTCAGGCTCCGCTGGTCGTCGGTTTCGATCACGATGCCATCGTCATCATCGCAGGCACCTAAGCGGTGTAGCGCAGCGCCGCGATAAAGACTCACGGGGCGCTGCTCAAGCTGCGCATCAAGCGCTGCTGACAGCACGTCCGTTTCGATCACATACCCAAGCGCTGATAACCCGATATCGTCCGCATCGAAGTGAACGTGGGCAGCACTGCGCGTATCCCATACCTCCATGCGGCGAAAAACACCGATGCGCGCCAGTGGCAAGCGGTGCCATACGCCAAGCCGCTCAAGCAGCGCACGGGAGGCGCAACTGAGAGCGCTAACGCGCCCGCTGGTGGCGGCATCAGGCAAGCGCAGTGGGTCGCGGCGGCGATCGATCAGCGCTACGGAAAAGCCGTAATGCGCCAGTGCCAGCGCCATCGCCGCGCCGACCACCCCGCCGCCAGCGATCACTGCATCGTGGTTCACGGTGGCGGCTTTGGCAGTCGATAGTGCGCTGGGATAGCGGCCAATCCGCTCGCCTGTGCTACCAACAATGATTGCAGCAGCGGCACGCAGGCGACAGCATGCAAGCCGAGTCCGCGCAGCCAGGTCAGCGGCACGAGGTGATTGGAAAACAGCGTAACCAATCCTTGGGTGAACTGGCGCACCCAACGATGATCAGCGGCGCGTGATGCGGCATAACGCTGCAAGTGCAGGCGACCGCCCAGCGCAATTCGGCGGCGCTGCGCGTCGGCGCAGCTCTGCGCCAGCCATGCCGCATCACGCACGCCGAGGTTAAACCCTTGGCCGGCGACCGGGTGCAACACCTGCGCCGCATTGCCGATGAGCACTGTCCTTGGTGCCGTGATGGCGTGCGCGGCGAGTAAGTCAAGGGTGTGGATGCGGCGTTCGCTGACGGCGCTTATGGCACCTAAGCGCCCTCCAAAAAGCGCTTGCAGTGCATGGCAAAAGCTCGCCTCATCCTGCGTTGCGAGCACCGCCGCCTGATCAGCAGGCAGCGACCAAACGAGGCCGTAACGCTGCTTGCGCATCGGCAGCAAGGCGATCAGGCCGCTGGCGGTGAAGCGCTCAAACGCCTGTTGCGGGTAGTCCTGCGCCAACGTGAGAGTACAGACAACCGCCGCTTGCGCTGCCGCAACGCGGCGCGTAACACCGATCCCAGCCTTTTGGCGGAGTTGCGAGTCGCCGCCATCTGCGGCCACCAATAGCGCTGCCGACAGCGTTTGGCGATCACCGTCAGCGCACGCCAGTTGCAGCGTGATGGCTTCCTTATCGGCGCAACTGAAATCGCGCAGATCGGCATCAACCACCGTGATCGCGGTGCGGCGCTCAAGCGTCATCTTTGTCAATACAGCGCCCAAAGTGTTGGCGTCAACCACGTAGCCGAACGCCGTCAAACCAAAGCGCGCGGCGTCTAAATGGACGATCCCGCCGCGCTGCTGTTCGGATACGTGGATGCGTTGAATCGGCGCAACCAAGGGGCGTAAACGCGACCATCCCGCAAGTCGATCAAGCACCCGCGCACTCGCCGCCGACACAACCACCGGGCGCTCATCAAGCGCCGCTGCGGTTTGCCTGTCAACGCTTGCAGGGGGCGGCTTGCGTCCCACCAAGAGCACCTGAAGCCCAACGTCAGCCAGCGCACAGGCGGCGCAGCAGCCGACCAGCCCAGCGCCGTTCACCGCAACCGTGGTCAAAGCCTGCCGTGCCTGTTGGTTGAGCGTCGCGGCGAGCGCATCAGGCACCGCCGACCAGCGCTTCGATCGCATCAATGGTTTTGACAACCCCGTCGGTGAGCACCCGCGGCGCTGTATCGGTAACCACCACATCGTCTTCAATGCGGATGCCGATGTTACGGTAACCCGGTGGCACATCGACGCCGTTGTCAATGTATAGCCCCGGCTCGACGGTGAGCACCATCCCCGGCTGCAACGCCTGCGAGTCCCCTTGACGGTTACGGTAATCGCCGACATCGTGGACATCCATACCTAGCCAATGACTGGTGTGGTGCATATAGAAGCGCTTGTAGGCACCGCTTGCAAGCACCTGCTTAACGCTGCCGCTTTGCAGCCCTTTGTCTAGCAGACCACGCACCAGCACCTGCAGTGCAGCTTGATGAACATCCTCCAAGCTGTGTCCCACGCGCACGGTGTCGATCGCGCTTTGCTGCGCCGCCAACACGAGGTTGTAAAGTTCCGCTTGGGGTGCTGAAAAGCGACCATTGATGGGGAATGTACGGGTAATATCGGCGGCATACCCATCCACTTCGCAGCCAGCGTCGATCAGCAGCAGCTCGCCATCCACCAAGGGCGCATTGTTTTCGATGTAATGCAGGATGCACGCATTGACGCCGCCAGCGACGATCGATGGATACGCCGGGCTGCGCGCACCGGCGTAATGGAATTCGTACAGTAACTCGGCTTCGATTTGGTACTCATGCTGCGCTTTGCGGCAGTTGCGCATCGCACGGGTGTGCGCTTTGGCGCTGATGTCAGCCGCGCGCTGCATTGTCGCGAGCTCAGCCGCGGACTTAATCAGGCGCATCGGGTAGAAGAGCTGATCGGCACAGATGAATTGCCACGCGGTCAGCATGCCGCGTGATGATCGCTTTCGCACCATGGCGTTGCAGGACAATATCTGACGGTCAAATTTGGCATCAACGCCGAAGGTGTAATACACGCAATCGGCGTCCTGCATGAGCTCTGGCAGCATGCTTGCCAACTGCTCGATGGCGAATGCTTGGTCGGCATGATAATGCTCAACGGCCCCTTCAAGCCCGCTGCGGCGACCGCTCCAGCGCTCGCTGTTGGCATTGCGTTCACGGCAGAACAGCACATATTCGCCTTGTTCGCGTTGCGGCACCAGCAGCGCGACTGACTGCGGCTCAGCAAAGCCGGTCAGATAATAGAAATTGCTGTTGGGGCGAAACGGGTACTCAATATCACGATTGCGCGTGCAGAGCGGCGCAGTGGGGATCACCGCAATGCTACGCGGCGGCATCATGTGCATGAATTCCTGCCGTCGCCGTTCAAATTCGCTGCTATCCATGCAGGTGCTCCTTTGGGTTCAGGTCGGTTAGTGCTTTTTAAGCGTGAAGTGATCGGTGATAATGCGGTTGGCGTTATTGTACGCCCTGTCAGGCAGGTAATGCTTCAACCCGCGCTGCCCAAGGGGGAATCTTGAAAAGCTAGTGCCGCTTGTTTTTCGAGATTCCGAAAGGTATATTAATCCATAAGGGGGCTTGCGAAATTGGGCATAGCAACCCTTTTCCCACTCCCCATCCCGCCATCCCGTTCAAGGTTTTTCGATGTCCCCTGATACATGAACGACTATACGCGCAACATCCTGAGCGTCTCGCGGCTGAATCAGCAAGTTCGGGAACTGCTTGAAGATGGATTCACCGAGGCATGGATCGAAGGGGAGTTGTCAAACCTAGCGCAACCCGCTTCGGGGCACCTGTATTTCACGATCAAAGACCAGCGTTGTCAGGTGCGCTGTGCAATGTTCCGCTCGGTCAACCGCCATCTTGGGTTCCCGGCGCAAAACGGGATGCAGGTATTAGTGCAGGCGAAGGTAACACTGTACCCGGAACGTGGCGAGTTTCAACTGGTCGTACAACACATGCTAGAAGCCGGCGAAGGCGAGCTGCGGCGCATGCTGGAAGTCCTGCGGCAACGGCTGGAGGACGAAGGCTTATTCGCCGCCGAACACAAGCGCCCGCTGCCGCCATTCCCCTGCGCCATCGGCGTCATCACGTCTGCCACCGGGGCGGCACTGCGCGATGTGTTGAGCATCCTCAAGCGCCGTTACCCGCTCGCCGAAGTCAACGTCTATGCCACCCCGGTGCAGGGCGCAACCGCTGGCGAGAGGATTGTGGCGACCATTGACATAGCTGACCGGACGGGCGATTGCGATGTGTTATTACTGGTGCGAGGGGGCGGATCGCTGGAGGACCTGTGGAGTTTTAATCTGGAGAGCGTAGCGCGGGCGATCTTCCGCTGTCGTACCCCGTTGGTAACTGGTATCGGCCATGAGATCGATGTGACAATCGCTGATTTGGTTGCCGATCGCCGCGGTGCGACGCCATCCGCTGCCGCCGAACTTGCTGCGCCGGATCAGCGGGTATGGCAACAGCAGATGTTCGAATTCAGGAAGAAACTGTCGCAGTGCATGCAACTGTACCTATCAAGGGCGACGCAGCAACTGCGCTATCTGCAGCAGCGTTTGGTGCACCCACGGCGCCAGTTGCAGAATCAAAGCCAGCGACTGGATGAACTCAGCAGTCGCCTGCTGCGAGAGATGGACAACCACCGCACACGCCAGCAGGCGCGTTTGCAGCAGCTCAACCTCAAACTTGCGCGCCGCCACCCGCAGCAACATCTGGAACAAGCATCCGAGCACTGCGCGTATCTGCACCAGCGCTTGCAACGCGCCCAGCAACAGGGCCTGGGGCTTATGCAGATGCGCCGCCAGAATGCGTACAACACACTCGAAGCGCTTGCCCCCCAACGCACACTGGAACGTGGCTATGCAATCGCCATTGCTGCTGATGAGCGGCGCGGCGGTCAGCGCATCGTAAACGACATCAACACCGTCGCACCCAACGACATTCTCCAGCTACGCCTAGCCAATGGGATCATCCACGTGCAGGTGCTTTCGCTAGGGCGCTGAGCCTGAAGCTGCCGTCGCTGCGGATCCTGGATTCAATCGCTCAGGCGTTTGAAGACCAACGTGCCATTGGTGCCGCCAAAACCGAAAGAGTTCGACAAAGCAGCCTTGATCGGAATCTCTCTGGCTTGCTGCGGGACATAGTCGAGATCGCATTCATCGTCGGCGTCTTCAAGGTTGATCGTCGGCGGGGCGACGCTATCGCGCATCGCCAATACGGTGAACACGGCTTCAATCCCACCCGCCGCGCCCAGCAGATGCCCCGTCATCGACTTCGTTGAACTGATCGCTGTTTTTCTCGCATGTGCGCCAAATACCTGTTTAATCGCACGGGTTTCGATCACATCACCGGTTGGCGTTGAGGTGCCATGGGCGTTTATGTATTGGATATCCACCGCATCCATCGCGGCATCACGCAGGGCGAGGCGCATACTCTCGGCACCTCCGCTGCCGTCTTCCGGTGGCAACGTAATGTGATGTGCATCGCTGCTCATCCCAAAACCAGCGAGTTCGGCATAAATGCGCCCACCGCGACTGCGCGCATGGTCTAATGATTCCAGCACCATGCAGCCCGCCCCATCCCCCAGTACGAAGCCATCGCGGCCGCGATCCCAAGGACGGCTGGCCGCTTCTGGATCGTCATTGCGCAGGGACAATGCGCGAGTCGCCGCGAAACCTGCCATTCCCAGAGGCGAGGATGCCATTTCCGCACCACCGGCGATCATCACATCCGCATCACCACGCTCGATCATGCGCGCCGCGCTACCGATCGAGTGGGTGCTGGAAGCGCATGCCGTAACGATGCTGTAGCTAGGGCCGCGAATACCGTACTCGATCGATAAGTTGCCAGCGATCATGTTGATGATACTGGCCGGGATAAAGAACGGCGAAAGGCGCTTCGGCCCCTGCTTCAGTAAAATGTCGTGCGATTTCTCGATGCGCGTCAAACCACCGATCCCAGAGCCGATGGCAATCCCGATGCGCGTGGCGTTGGCTTCGGTTATCTCGATCGCGGAATCGTTTATCGCTTGTTTTGACGCTGCGATGCCATAGTGGATAAACGGATCGACATTACGTATAAGCTTGGCCGACATATACAATAGTGGATCGAAATCGCGCAGCCTAGCGCAGATGCGACAAGGGAATTCACTGGCGTCAAACGCATCAATGGCGCGGACGCCGCTTTTCCCTTGCAAGATATTCGACCAAGCGCTGTCAACGTCGTTACCCAGCGGACACACCAGTCCGATACCAGTAACAACCACGCGATGCCTGATGTTCATCCTCGAGTCCATCGATTAAAAAAACACGGTGGTGAAAAAACGCACCGATAGCAGCAGTGGCGAAAGTTGTTTCCTGACCCACGTCCACAGCTCGACAGTCGCTTCAGTTCGCAGCAGAGCTGTGCTCCTCAATGTATTTAATCGCTTGCTCAACAGTGGTGAGCTTTTCTGCTTCATCATCTGAGATCTCACAACCAAACTCTTCTTCAAGAGCCATCACGATCTCAACTGTATCGAGCGAATCGGCGCCAAGATCATCAATAAACGATGATTCGTCGGTGACACTATCTTCTTCAACGCCAAGCTGCTCAATAATGATCTGCTTGACTCGATCTTTAACAGTGCTCATTTAGAATACATTCTCCTCGTATATTAGTGGCATGTTTGCCAGAACCAGAACAACTGAATGGTTAACCACAATACATTCCCCCGTTCACATGCAGCGTATGGCCTGTAATGTAGGCCGCCGCCGCCGAAGCCAGAAACACCGCCGCCTGAGCGACATCGTCAACTTCACCGAAACGGCGCAACGGGATCTGTTGCAACAGCGCTGCCTTTTGCTTATCTGTCAAAGCGCGGGTCATGTCCGTGTCGATGAATCCCGGAGCGATCGCGTTGACGGTGATATTGCGCACACCGACTTCCTGCGCCAACGCACGTGTAAAACCGACGAGTCCGGCCTTGGTTGCGGCATAGTTGGTTTGTCCGCTATTGCCCGCCGCGCCGACGACCGAGCCAATGTTGATGATCCGCCCTGCCTTGGCCTTAATCATGCCGCGCAGAAAGCAGCGTGTCATACGAAAAATGGAGTTGAGGTTGGTTTCAATGACGCGCTCCCAGTCGTCATCCGTCATGCGCACCATCAGATTGTCTTTGGTGATAGCGGCATTATTGATCAGGATATCGACCGTGTGAGCGGCATCCAGTAGTGACCGCGCAAGCGCTGCAATCGAGTCGGTGCTGCTGATATCTAGCACTATCCCTGCGCCGCCGCCAGCAGCGTTGGCAAGACGCTTGGTGATGTTTGTTGCGCCTTCAGGCGTGGTCGCGGTACCGATAGTATAGGCACCGCCAGCACTCAGCCGATCGGCAATTGCCGCGCCAATGCCCCGGCTGGCACCGCTCACCAGTGCTGTTTTACCAGAAAAGTCCATCATCCTCCAGTGCCCGTGCAGAGCTGCCGTAAACTCGCGTCAAAGGTTTTCGTATCGTGTGTCGAAAGGGTTATTAAAGAACGCTCAATGCGCCGCGCCAATTGACTCAATACCTTACCCGGTCCGCACTCAATGACACAACCAATACCGCTATCGGCAATGCGGCGCACGGTGGTTACCCATTGTACGGGCAACCACAACTGGGATACCAGCGCACGGCTGATCGATGCTACGTCGGTTGGCGTAGCAAGGGTTGCATTTTGCAATACTGGGAAGCGCGGCAGGCACCATTCAATGCTTGCTAGATGCGTGCGCAGCGGCTCGGCAGCGGGGCGCATCAACGCGCAATGCACTGGAACGCTCATCGGCAATTGCACCGTACGCTTGGCATTGTGTTCCTTTGCCAATGCAAGGGCTCGCTCAACGGCTTTAAGATGCCCGGCAACGACCACTTGGCCCGGGGCATTATAGTTGACTGGCACAGCAAGCTGTCCTGGCAGCAACTGGCATACGGTAGTGCATATTTCCTCAACTGTTGTGTCATCAAGCCCCAATATGGCAGCGATAGCGCCTTCGCCATGCGGTACCGCCTGCTGCATCAATCGCCCCCGCAGGCGCACTAAAACCAACGCATCGGCGAAGTCAATGGCATCCGCGGCAACCAGCGCGCTGTACTCCCCAAGGCTGTGACCGGCCGCTGTATCGGGTAACGCGCCGCCTTGATCGCGCCATAAGCGCCATACCGCAACCCCTGCGGTCAGCATCACCGGCTGTGTATATTCGGTGGCGTTGAGTTGCGCTTCCGGCCCTCGTTGCGCCAAGCGCCAAAGATCATACCCCAGCACTTCAGAAGCTGCAGCAAAAGTGTCAACCACAACGCGATACTGCGCCGCAAGTTCAGCCAACATGCCAATCGACTGTGACCCTTGGCCTGGAAATAGCAGTGCAAATGCCATAATTAGCGGTTAGCGCAACGTGTCAGGTGTTTTAGGGTGATCATTGATGAGCAATAAGAGGTCATCTTTTCCTGAGTGACTTGTCTATTGGGGAAAGGTTACAAATCCATAACCGAATGGGGGCTTACGTTACAGGTGATCATGTCCCTCCCCCCCTCTTGTTGCCATTTTTCGAGGGGCACCAAAGATATTGTATGACTTGAATGCAAATCGTTGCAGCCGATTATAACGGTTTCCTTTGCAACCTAGCTTGATAGGGTACCTCGGGAAACTAGCGAAGCTGGTTTCCCGAGGTACCCTGCGGGGCTTGTCTATTGGAGGAAGAATTATAAATCAATGACTTACGTTACAAGCGGTCATGTCCCTTCCTCCCCACCCCCATCCCGTTGCCATTTTTCGAGGTTCCCGATAGTCAGTCATTAGGAAGCGTGTTGTCGGTGCTATGAGGTTCTGATGCGCTTGAGGGAGGGTGGGGCATATTCTGGCTGGTTCACAGAATCAGTAGCGGAGCAACGCGGCCCCCCAAGCAAAACCGCCGCCGAAGGCTTCCATCAGCAGCAGTTGTCCGCGCTGGATGCGGTTATCGCGCACGGCCGTATCAAGCGCGATGGGTACCGAAGCGGCTGATGTGTTGCCGTGCTTATCTACCGTAACCACGACTCGATCCATGGGTAGCTTGAGCCTGCGGGCGGTGGCTTCAATTATCCGGATATTCGCCTGATGCGGCACCAGCCAATCAAGATCGGCGCAACTGAAACCGTTGGCAGTCAATATATCACCCGCGATCTGGGACAACATACGCACTGCTACCTTGAACACCTCATTTCCGTTCATTTTAGTATAGGCACTGCCAGCGGTGAAGGTTCCGCCGCCCTGTGGCCTGCCGCCTTCAACATACAGCAGCGATTCATAGCGTCCATCGGCATGCAATTTGATCGCCAGCACGCCATCGTCAGCTTTATCCGTGCTTTCCAAGGTCACCGCGCCAGCGCCATCGCCAAACAGAATGCAGGTGCTACGATCACTCCAGTCAAGCAAACGCGAATGGGTATCAGCACCAACCACCAAGGCGCGCCGCACATCCCCGCTGCGCACAAACTTATCCGCAATCCCTATCGCGTACAAAAAGCCTGAGCATACCGCCTGGACGTCAAAAGCCGGGATCTGTGCACTACCAAGACGTGCCTGTAAGCGACAAGCGGTGGATGGATACACACGATCCGGGGTGGTGGTGCCAACAACGATCAAGTCCAGGTCCTTGGCCGACCACTGCGACATCTCCAATGCCGCCAATGCCGCCTGCTCGGCCATATCACAGGTTGTTTGGTCTTCAGCGACAATATGCCGCTGCCGGATCCCGGTACGCTCCCTTATCCATTCATCCGAGGTGGAAACGCTCTGCGCCAGTTCCTGATTGGTCAGGATGCGCTTTGGCAAATAGCTGCCAGTGCCTGCAATTTTGGAACGTATCACGTCAATTCAGCGTCCTGTGTCTGGGCAACCTCTGTCTGTATACTGTTTGAGCTATGCTGCGCCACCCTTGACTGTCGCAGGAATTTGCCGCAAGGGCAAAGGGCGGCGGCTTGCGCTAACGCAGCTAAGGATGGCGGATTCAAGTTGTCAGTGCAACTCCTGAAGAGTTTACCAGAAGGTAAGCTGTGGTTAATCCAAGGCTTTCTCTGACCAGCAAGCAAGCGGAGCACGATGAGCTACACGCAGCTTACCCAAAACGAACGATACCAAGTTTATGCGTTGTTGAAAGCAGGACCTGCCCAAGCAGGGATAGTCGCCACACACCGCCGCCATAAATCGACGCTTAGCCGAGAGCTTCAACATAACAAGAGGCCGCCGAGGCTAACCTCCAAGGCAGGCCCAACGCCTGACTGAAGGTCGCAGAGTGGTCGAAGCCTACACCCGCATCAGCGATATTGTGTGGTCTGATGCGGAGCAACTGCTTAGGGGTACCCCTCAAAAAACCTAAACGGGATGGGAATTGGGGGAAGGGAGTATAACCAATCCTTACTACAGCCAGAAGCATTTAAAGAAGCCATCCCAGAGCCCTGCCCGAAGCCATCCCAGAGCCCTGCCCGAAGCCCTCGGCCCTGCACGGCGCTAAGCCGAAAGCGCAGGCGGTACTGGGGTTAGGGGGAAGGGAGTACCGCGTTTAGGGGTGCTAGGAGGGCCCTAACCCTTCCCCCAATACAAACGTCTTTACCCTCCTTATTCTCCTGAGATGCTCACCTCGAAATGTCACCCCGCGTGATTGTATGGTTTTTTTGAGAATAAAGAATGTTTATCACGGAACCACCTTTTTCACCTTCTTGCGTTTCTCTAACACCAGTGATGGGTTAGATTTATTGGCAGCTTCGATTAGCCGACTTTTAGACACGTTTACAAAGTCAGTGTCTAACTCACATCCAATAAATTTCCTATTACTTAAAATTGCTGCTACTCCTGTTGTTGAACTTCCTGAAAACGGATCAAAAATAAGGTTTCCCAAATGAGTACTTGTTTCAATAATTCTTAGCAACAACTCTATAGGTTTTTGTGTTGGATGTTTGCCAAATGTTTTTTCCTATTTAGAAGGAGGTTTTATATTCCATACGGTTTTCATTTGTTTCCCTTCATTTTCTTTACACACTGCTTCATAGTTAAACAAATGTTTGGATTTTTCATGCTTCGCTGCCCAAATGATGGTTTCTGTTGAATGTGTAAAATATCGGCAAGAAAGATTTGGAGGAGGATTGGGTTTTTTCCAGGTTATACCATTAAGTAGCTTCATTTCGAGTTGTTGCATCGCATAGCCCACTGAGTGAATAACATGATGTGTTCCAGATACCTAAATAGTGCCATTTCGTTTAAGTAACTGTTGGCATCTCGATAGCCACGATAAATTAAATTGATGATTCAACTCTGTTTCTTGAGACTTATCCCACTCACCTTTATCGACCTTAACCATTTTCCCTGCTTGACAACTTATACCGCCATTCGATAAGAAGTAGGGCGGATCAGCAAAAATCATATCAAATTTGCCCTCTGGAAATACGCTAATTAGCGTATCCATGAATTCCAGACAATTTGCCTGATACAGCCAAACCCCAGCTTTATCATCACGAAGCACGCATTGATTGCTGGCATATTTAGATTTTTCCATTACCAACAATGGAAAAGAGCTATTTTCGTCTACTAAAGTGTATTTCAAATTCATCTCTGGTTTTAACTAGGGTACCTCAAAAATGGTCAACTGGTGTGGAATCAAAGGTCAGGCAGCAATAGAGGCCGATGATCGCGGATGATTCTTTGGAGGCATGAGGAGTCGGTTGCTTGAGCGGGGTATTTTTGTTTTTGGCTCGACCAATGGTTTTTTCAGATCATTTGGGTCATTTCTGGCGTTAGCAGGCGCAAGTTCTTGCCCACCATAATTTAGGTACCTTGGCGCTACCCCCTCACGATCTGAAGCGACCGGCAAGGGTTGTCAGGGGTGGCTGTGATGCGAACGGACATGGACGCATCACAGCAGGGGTATTTGGCATCGCAACAACCAACACATCACTAGGTACAACATCGCATGTTTTATATAAATATCCTTGTATTTCATATATTACTAGGCTATCCAAAGGCTCGAACGTCAAAGTCAGGATGGGGCGCGGTGTGGCACTGCGCCGCTTTATTCACCCGGCATCAAGGAATGTACGCATATGCAGGGTCGCTTGGGGACTCAGTTGATGGTATTGACGCCCGATCGGGCAGGCACGTCTGGCGGCGCAGGCGTGTTTGATGCAATCCTCGCCAAACGGTTGACGCAGGTAACTGCGGCAGGCGGTTGCGTTGTAACCAGCGTCGCTGAAGGCATCCACCGGGCAGCGCTGCATGCAGGGTTTGTGTTCACAGGTAAGGCAGGGCGAGAAGGTGTTTTGGCGTGGCGGCAACAATAGGCGGCGGGGCAGCAGCAGCGCCCCGCGATAAGCATGCCAGAGTCCGAATTGAGGGTGGATTAGAATACCGATAGGCGACGGGAAGACCGTATCAGCACGCAGTGCCCAGCGGTGGAACGGATAATGAGGTGGCCCTCCAAATGGGAATACGACTGCAGCAGGCAATGCGGCGGCAATTTCGTTCAGCACCCGCCGTGTCCAGCGATCGAGCGGATCGGGCTTTGCGTCGCGGTACTCTGCGGTCGTGATAAACTGCCGCCACATCGCGTTGCCGACATTGCCAACCAGCAACACGGTTTGTATTGAGCCTGCGGTTGGTTCCGCTGACGAGAGGAGGCTATCATCGGCTGCGGCAGGGTGGAAACCACCCCGTAGTTGCAGACCGCATACCGTTAACGCCACGTCAATGTCGGCGTATGAGCAACGATCAGTCCCCATCATGCTGCTTTTTTAGGTGACATCGAAAAACCCCAACAGGGAAAGGAGTTTGGGGGGAGTGGTATGCTCACCTGTAACGTAAGCCGTTGATTTATAATCCTTCCCTCAATAGACGAGCCCGCAGGGCAGCAAAAGCTAGTGAGCTGGTTTTTCGAGCTGCCCTTTAATCGTAGCGGCGTATATCGTCAATAAGTTTGCTGTCGCCGGGCAGTGTATCGGGCGGCACGAGCTCGACTTTTGCGCGCACATTACATAGCATCCGCACGCTGTCTTCAATGTCAGCAACGAGCGCTGGTGTTGCTTCAAGCGTTTCACATTGCAAGCGCAGCCGATCCTTGTGCTGTACGCGGTCGACGATGGCTCGGATGCGCTTCAGTTGCGGATGGCGATCGCAGACCTGCTCCAGTTGCCGGGGGTGGATGAACATTCCACGTACTTTGGTCGTCTCATCGGTACGCCCCATCCAGCCCTTGATCCTCATCCCAGTGCGCCCGCAGCGGCTGCCGCCGCTTTGCACCGCCGATAGGTCTCCGGTAGCAAAACGGATCAGAGGGTAGTCGTGGTTGAGTACGCTGACCACGAGTTCGCCGATGTCGCCGATAGGCAGTGTATCGCCACTGCCAAGCTGCACAATCTCGATGATCACCCCCTCGTCACTGATCATTCCCTGATCAGGTTCAGTCTCGTAGGCGATCAAACCGATTTCGGCGGTTGCGTAGCACTGCTTGACCTCAATCCCACAATGCGTCAGCTTTTGCCGCACCTCGGGCATCAGCGCCATACCGGATACCAAGGCTTTGTTGATCGAATTAATCGCGTCTAGGCCTTGTGCATCGGCTCGTTCAAGTAATGTGAGCAGAAAATCCGGGGTGCCGACATACGCTTGAGGACGCAGATGCGCGATCGCTTGCAGTTGTTGCTCTACCGGCGCCGTGCCGGCCGGAAATACGGTGCACCCAAGAGCAAGCGCGCCGCGCTCCATCATCATGCCCGCCGGTGTCATGTGGTAGGAGAAACAGTTATGCACCAGATCGCCGCTACGAAACCCAGCGGCATGCAGCGCGCGCGCCGTGCGGCATGGATCGGGATCGCGTGACATCGGTTCATAGAGCGGCCCCGGTGATTGAAAAATCTGCGCTATGGTGCTGCTGGTGGCGCTATAGCCGCCAAACGGCGGCGCTTTCGATTGCAAGTCGCTTAGTGCGGATTTACGAATTAAGGGCAGCGATGCAAGCGCTTTGCGGTCGGTGATGGAAGCGATATCGACTGCCGCCAAAGCGTCCGCCATCGCTGGCACATGCTGGTTGGCATGGTGCAATACGGATCGCAGCAGCGCAAATTGGGCTTGCGCACGCTCCTTCTCAGGACGGATTTCCAATGCGTCGTAGTAGAGCATCAGGGTTTAGCGGGGACAACAAAAAGTGCCGCGGAAAAACAGAAAATTGCTGTTCTCAGATTGTCCGATTTGCGGACGGTAGGTTCAACTCAAGCCAACCATCGTTTGCGGCGACGGTAGTTTTTAACATTACGGAAACTCTTGCGTTTGCCGTCGCTCATACCGAGATAGAACTCTTTGACATCTTCATTTTCGGCAAGGGTTTTTGCGTCGCCATCCATAACGATCCGCCCATTTTCAAGGATGTAGCCATAATTGGAGTAGCGCAGCGCCATGTTGGTGTTTTGCTCAGCCAGCAAGAAGGCGACCTTTTCCTGCTGATTGAGATTGTAGACGATTGAAAAGATCTCTTCTACCAACTGCGGTGCCAGCCCCATTGACGGCTCGTCAAGCAAAATCATCGCTGGTTTGGCCATCAGCGCACGCCCAACAGCGATCATCTGTTGCTCGCCACCAGAGGTATAGCCGGCTTGTGAATGGCGGTGGTACTTGATGTGTGGGAAATACCCGTAAACTTTTTCCAAATCGGCGGCTATCGCAGCACGACCATCGGTACGGGTATAAGCGCCGGTCAGTAGGTTTTCCTCAACCGTCAGGTGGGAGAAACAGCGCCGCCCCTCCATGACCTGTATAACCCCCATACACACCAAGTCATGCGGCGTTAGGTTGTCGATACGTTGTCCACGAAACTCGATATGCCCCTTGGTCACGGTGCCGTTTTCAGCGTTTACTAGGTTTGAGATTGCTTTCAGAGTGGTTGACTTGCCGGCACCATTGGCACCCAGCAAAGCAGTAATACCGCCTACCGGTACTTCCAGTGATACACCCTTAAGCACTAGGATCACGTAATTATAAACAACCTCAATATTAAGGACTTTGAGTAATGGAGAGGCGTTGGGGTTCATCAGAGGCAGCGGAGTATACGGGGGACACCCTCATGGTGTTATATTGGGGAAAGGGTTACGAAATTTTCCATCAAACCCTTTCCCCTCCAAGTCATCATCCTATTTCAGGTTTTTTTCGAGGTGCCTATCTATAGGCATATCAAACCACAAGGATCGGGAAATTGTGATCGCTTCCCGGTATCAAACAGCGCAACTCAATCTAGCTGCAATCCGATCCCATTGAGAAACCAGTGCGCATGGTAAGGTTCTTCTCAGCCGCATATTTTGCCGCCGAGGCTTCAATCATTGGTCGCACGATGGATTGATCGGGGGTAATCCAATCACTGGCGTCTTTCCACTGGCTGCCAGTCCAAGTCAGAAACTTGACTTTACCGCCGCCTTCATGGTCGGAGCAGGTGATCTGAATTGGGGAGATCAGACCGGTGGCGCCGAGCACTCCAATCCTGCTAGCAGTGAGATTCAGATTTTCCAGCCCCCAACGCATTTCTTCGCCGGTTAATGACCGTTGGCCGAACTTTCCCTGTGCGGTACGCAGTGCCTCGGTCATAAGAATCCCGGCGACAACACCACGATTATAATAGATGGTGCCAACGCGGTTGGCTGAGATATGCCCCTTACCGCTGCTGTGAACCTTATCTAGGATAGCTTCGATAACCGGGAAATCACGTCCTGGGGGATGGAAGCCAGCAGCGGTGTAACCAATAGCGGCTTTCCCCGCCGGGATCACGTCTTCTTCAGCCCCACTCCACCATACACCAATGATGCGACTGACCGGAAACCCAACCCGTGCTGCTTCCTTTAGTGCGGTTGGATTCATCACTCCCCAACCACGCAAGATTACCCAATCGGGCCGATAGCGGCGCGCAATCTGCAGCCAAGTTGCTTTTTGATCCAAGCCAGGATGCGGCACGGGGAAGTGGCGCACCTCAAAACCATAGATCGTGGCCTGTTCGTTTAATACTGGAATGGTTTCCTTACCGTACGATGATTCATGGTAAAGATTAGCAATTTTCTTGCCTTTGAGCTGATCCATGCCGCCTTCTTTCATACCAATATATTTAATCTTTGCAGTATTCTGTGACCAGTAATTGGTCACGATCGGGAACACGTAAGGGAATATACGACCATCGGTGGCATCGGTGCGACCATAGCCCATCGTCATCAGCGGGATTTTGTCAACGGTAGCGCGCTCGATCAGGCGATAGGTGATACCGGTTGATAATGGCTGGATTGCGGTGGCCCCGGTTGGCCCTTTCTTCTTCAGACGCTCATAGCACTCTACTCCACGATCGGAGTTATAGGCTGTTTCACATTCCTCCCAAGTTAGTTTGACGCCACCTACCCCGCCATCACGAATGTTGAGCATATCCATATAATCTTCCAGTCCGCCAAAGAATCCACTTCCACCGGCAGCATAAGGCCCGGTACGGTAGACGAGAGCGGGGAAGAACTGTTCCTCGGCTTGGGTGACGTTGGCTAACGACGATATCATCAGCGTACATGCCAATGCCGTTATGCCAGTTATGGTTTTCATTAGTAAAATCCTCCTAGTCAGAAATTGCGGGTTGTTGACGGGGAATATCTATATTTGATGATCTCGAAATAATGTCTAATTGATCCTGTTTTGGTTCTTATTAAAGTTGATAATTAATTCGTAAAGTATTGATATTCATGGATATTATTATTCCTTACCAGAACACAAAGAGAGCTGCGGGCGACGTATTGCGAGACCATCATACTTAAGTGGCTCACTCAAATTAGGTACTGAAGCAAGCTGCGGCAAGGCTGGGATAAGGGGGCACCTCGAAAAGCGCTTTGTGGGGGGAGGTGTCATAAGATTCTTATACACAGCTCTCAAAGCGGCTTTTGGCATAGATGAATGAAAAAGATTGGCGGCGATCGCCAACGGTGGGCGTTTGCTTGGAAATGGCTAGCGTGTCAGTAGGGGAACGGCCATTGCCGTAGTTTCTCTTTTATCGTACGCCATAAGCGAGCCAAACCGTGGGGTTCAACAATCAAAAAAAACACAATCGCGACACCGAATACGATCAGCTCCAGATGAGCTAAGGTATCGGCATTCAGCGTAGTGCTACCGAGGTTGGAAGCACTGATATTTAACATTACCGGCAGCAGTACAATAAACGCTGCTCCCAAGTAAGAGCCCATGATCGAACCCAGACCACCAATTATAACCATGAACAGGATATTAAACGAGAGGATCAGATCGAAGGCTTCAGTATCGGCGTTACCGACATAGGTGAACACGTATAGGGCACCGGCGACGCCGCAATAGAATGAGCTGACGGCGAACGCGACTAACTTGGCGCGCAAGGGTCGGATGCCGATGATCTCAGCGGCGATGTCCATGTCGCGAATCGCCATCCAACTGCGACCGGTAGCGCTGCGCACTAAGTTTTTGGCCAGCAGCGATAGCAGTACTACCAGCACCAGCGTGAGTAGGTATTTGGCTTCAACGGTCGCCTTGGCTCCAGATACCAGAGGGTTCAGCGGTGCCAGAAAATCCAGCGCGCCGCCTTCAGTGGCCAAGGTACCTAGCAGCGTTGCTTCAGGTGCTGAAGCAACGCCAGCCGCATCATAATTGGTGAACCAGCCGACGTGATCAAAAATCCAGAGCAGGAAAAACTGCGCGGACAAGGTTGCCACGGCGAGATAAAACCCCTTGATCCGTAGTCCCGGCAGACCGAACAGCATGCCGACCAAGGCGGCAAACAGCCCAGACAGTAAGATGCTTAACACCAGCGGAATTTCGGGTAGGCGCAGTACCAAGTTGTAGCAGGAATAGGCACCCACCGCCATAAACCCACCGGTGCCAAGCGATACCTGACCGGCGTAGCCAGTAAGCAGATTCAACCCTAAAGCCGCTAATCCGAATACCAGCAACTGCGTCAGGATCGGCCCCATCAGGTAGTGGCTGCCAAGCAGCAGCGGCACTACAGCGATAAGCGCCAAGAAGCCAATCACAAACCAGCGATCCTGGCGGTTCGGAAAGATGGCTTGATCAGAGGTGTAGCTGGTTTTGAATTGTCCTGCTTCGCGATAAATCACAAATTGAGCCAGTCCTTAGGGAACCTCGAAAAATCCCAACGGGATGGGGGGGGGGAAGGGACATAACCATCTGCAATGTAAACCATTGACTTATAACCCTTTCCCCAATAGACAAGCCCCACAGGGTACCCATTATTGCATTCGTTACGCTTCAGTATCGGCTGCAATATACAAACAGTCCCACAGTGTATCCGATTTACTCAAACTCAATATTTATTCCCAGCGATTGGATTTCTTTCATCAGCACGTTAAACGATTCCGGCGTGCCTGCTTCCATGCGATGGTCACCGTCAATGATGTTTTTATACATCCGTGAACGCCCATCAATGTTATCGGATTTCACCGTCAACATCTCCTGTAGTGTATAAGCAGCGCCGTAGGCTTCCAGTGCCCATACTTCCATTTCCCCGAAGCGCTGCCCTCCGAAGTGAGCTTTGCCACCCAATGGTTGTTGCGTAATCAGACTATAGGGACCGGTGGAGCGAGCGTGCATCTTATCATCAGCCAGATGGTTGAGTTTCATCATATACATAAAGCCTATCGTGATCGGTCTATCGAAAGCTTCTCCCGTACGCCCATCATAGAGGGTTGTTTGACCGCTGGTCGGTAGATCGGCGTATTTCAGCATCGTTTTGATCTCGTTTTCGTTGGCACCGTCAAAAACTGGGGTTGCCATTGGCACGCCGACGCGCAAGTTATCGGCCAGCTCAATCATATCCTCATCGGATAGTTCCTGTAGTGCATTCGGCGTACTTTTGAATTCGTACACCTTATTGAGAAATGCACGCAGTTCCTCTTTTGATCGAGCCTCGGACAGCATTTTGTCAATTTTGTCACCCAATTCTTTTGCGGCCCAGCCGAGGTGCGCCTCTAGCACTTGTCCAATGTTCATCCGCGACGGGACGCCTAATGGGTTGAGCACCACATCGACCGGTGTTCCATTCTGGGTATAAGGCATGTCCTCAACCGGTACGATCATCGATACAACGCCTTTATTGCCGTGACGACCGGCCATTTTATCGCCCGGTTGCAAGCGTCGTTTTATGGCCAGGTGAACTTTGACTATTTTGATGACTGCAGGGGGAAGGTCGTGTCCCGATGAAAGCTTTTTTTTGCGAACTTCGTATTGATCTTCGAACACCTGTTCCAGTTCTTTGAGCTGTTTTCCTGCTTTTTCCAATTGCTCGGTAACCGCTTCGCCGCGCATACGGATCTCAAACCACTGCGGTGGTTTTAATCGGTTCAGATAGCTTTTGGTGATCTTCGTTCCGCGTGCTAATTCATTAGGACCGCCCTCAGCAATCTTGCCAATTAACTGTCGCTGCAACCGTTGATACGCGTCTTCTTTCAGGATGCGCAGCTGAGCATCTATATTTTTCTTTAATTTGGCTAAATTGGCTTTCTCAATGTGTTGCGTGCGCTCATCTTTTTCAATCCCCTCACGGGTGAAAATCTGTGCATCAATTACGGTGCCGTGGATGCCAGACGGGACGCGCATCGAAGTATCTTTGACGTCCGATGCTTTGTCGCCAAAAACAGCCCTGAGCAATTTCTCTTCCGGGGTGAGTTCGGTTTCTCCCTTGGGAGTGACTTTACCGACGAGAATATCGCCTGGTTTGACTTCCGCACCAATATAGATGATCCCGGACTGATCCAACTTGGCCAGCGCGCTTTCGCTGACATTGGGGATGTCGCTGCTGATCTCCTCGTCCCCCATTTGTGTCTCGCGCGCGGTGCAGATCAGTTCTTCAATATGAATTGAGGTGAAGCGTTCGTCTTTGACCACTTGTTCGGATAGCAGAATAGAATCCTCAAAGTTATAACCGTTCCAAGGCATAAACGCTATCAGCATATTCTGACCGAGAGCCAACTCACCCATATCGGTCGCAGATCCGTCGGCAATCACATCGCCCTTGGCGATCCGATCGCCGACCTGCACCAAGGGACATTGATTGATACAGGTGTTCTGATTTGAACGTTGATACTTGGTCAGGGCATAAATATCGACACCTGGTTCGCTAGGGAGGGTTTCATCATCATTTACCCGCACCGCAACCCGCATCGCGTCGGCAGATTTTATTTCACCGCCGCGTTTGGCAACTACCAGTACCCCGGAATCACCCGCCACCTTACTCTCCATGCCAGTGCCCACCAGAGGTTTTTCGGCGATTAGAGGGGGCACTGCTTGGCGCTGCATGTTTGAACCCATCAGGGCGCGGTTAGCGTCATCGTGTTCAAGAAACGGTATCAGCGATGCAGCCACTGATACGATTTGCATCGGAGAGACGTCAATGTACTGGATGCGATCGGGTGACACCAAAGTGGTCTCGTTACGCTGCCGGCAGGTTACCAACTCATCGGTCAGGTTGTTGTTTTCATCCAACGTGACATTTGCTTGGGCGATCGAGTATTCCGCTTCTTCGATCGCCGATAAGTATTCAATTTGATCTTTTACCTGCCCGCCTTCAACCCGGCGATAGGGCGTTTCAAGAAAACCGTAGCAATTGGTGCGCGCATACACAGCAAGAGAGTTGATTAAACCAATATTCGGTCCTTCTGGGGTTTCGATCGGGCATACCCGTCCATAGTGGGTGGGGTGTACATCACGCACTTCAAAACTGGCGCGGTCACGGTTCAGCCCGCCAGGGCCAAGCGCTGATATTCGGCGCTTATGGGTGATGCCGGATAGCGGATTAACCTGATCCATAAACTGCGATAGCTGGCTCATGCCGAAGAATTCGCGTAACACAGCCGATACCGGTTTAGCATGGATCAGTTGTTGTGGCATCATGTTCTGGTATTCTTCTTTGTCAGAGATAAGGCTGAGACGGTCTCTTATACTCCGCTCTACGCGTATCAGACCAAGGCGAAACTGACGTTCCACCATTTCACCCACGCTGCGAATACGGCGGTTCCCCAAGTGGTCAATATCATCAACCGTACCGTTACCATCTTTAATGCCGATCAGCGTGCGCAACACATCGATAATATCGTCGTTGGAAAGGAATCCTGGCCCGGTTTCCTCACTTCGGCCCACGCGTCGATTAAATTTCATCCGCCCAACTATGGACAGATCATAGCGTTCCGTATTAGAGAACAAATTATCGAACACCTGTTTTGCAGAATCCTTCGTAGGTGGTTCTCCGGGGCGCATTACGTTGTATATTCCAACTTGCGCTAAATGTTGCGTAGAGAACGGATCTATCGCTAGGGTTTTTGAAATGTACATGCCGCGGTCAACGTCGCTGGTCACCAACAGGGAAACTGATTCAATGTTCTCATTGCGCAAGGTGATCAGCAAATCTTCGGTGATCTCGGTATTCGGTTCAACCAGTATTTCGCCGGTTTCCTGAGAGATCACTGTTTCCCCGATAACTTTCCCGATAATGTATTCATCAGGGGCATTGATCGACTTAATACGCGCCGTGGTAAGTATTTTTGTGATGCGCGGGGTAATACGGCGATCCGCCTCAACCAGGATTTTTCCTTTTTTATTCTTAATAGCAAACCCTAAGGATTCTCTCTGCAATTGATCGGGAATGTATTTAAAGGATACGCCTTCTTTGTTTATCTTGAATTCGTTCATTTCAAAGAACAGATCGAGGATCTCGACCGTCTCCAAACCCAGCGCACGCAACAATACCGTGGCAGGCAGCTTACGGCGGCGATCGATGCGAAAATAGAGAATATCCTTGAGATCAAATTCGAAATCCAGCCATGCGCCGTGGTGGGGGATGATGCGAGCGGAAAATAAAAGTTTCCCTGATGAGTGGGTCTTGCCGCGATCATGTTCAAAGAAAACCCCAGGTGAGCGGTGTAATTGTGAAACGATGACGCGTTCAGTGCCGTTGATAATAAAGGTCCCGGTATCGGTCATTAGCGGAATATCGCCGAGGTACACCTCTTGCTCTTTGATGGCGTCTTTGATGATGAGTCGTTTGTTGCCTTTTTGCTGCTTCGCAGTATTGCTGGTGTCCTTTTCATAATGTATAAGGCGCAGTTGGATGCGTAGCGATAAGCTGTATGTTAAGCTGCGGAGTCTGCATTCTTCAACGTCGAATGCAGATGGCAGCAAGCGGTACGATACATACTCAAGAGAGACCTCATCATTATAGCTGCGGATTGGGAATACCGATTTTAACGCCGCTTCCAAACCCAAATTCTGGCGCTTATCAGGATCGCAGTCCTGCTGTAGCAATTGGTGGTAGGATTCAAACTGAATAGCCAGCAAATCCGGTGGTTGCAGAATACTCTGGCGTTTACTGAAGTTCTTACGAATACGCTTTCTTCCCGTGCTGGAATGGCTCATGCTGGGGTTCCATCAATAGAAATGTGGGGGATACAAAAACACCGCGCCCGCAACAATCTGAGGAAAGCTCAAAGCGGGCCTGCGGTTGCGCTATGACCGGATAGCTACTGGATCTTCCTCGTTAAAGAACGATAGCGCCACAGCCGGTTGCCTGAAGCGGGAGATTCAGTTAGGTAAGCTGAGCGTATTTATTTAACTTCGACTGTTCCTCCGGCTTCTTCCAGCTGTTTTTTGATTGTCTCTGCTTCTTCTTTAGTAATTCCAGTTTTAATTGCCGTGGGTGCGCTCTCCACCAGCTTTTTGGCCTCTGCCAAGCCCAATGAGGTAAGCGAACGCAGTGCCTTGATGACAGCGACCTTGGTTGAGCCGAATGAAGTCAGCATGACATCAAACTCAGTTTGCTCTTCGACGGCTTCTGCTCCAGCAGTGGCTTCTGCACTGGGCATTGCGGTTGCCGCAACCGCAGCAGCGGCTGACACCCCCCAACTTTCTTCAAGATTATGTACCAGATCTGTGATTTGCAGAACATTGAGTTGACTGAGTTCCGCTTGCAATTCCTGAATTGACAACGCCATTTTAGGTCTCCGGGGTTATTGGATGAAAAGGCAATAAGGGGGCTGTCCCCAACCCTCGTTCCTGAGGGGACTGATGGGTTTTTCGGTAGCCCTTGTAAGGGGTAAGTCTATAGCTGCCAGAAGTTTGGTTGGCGGCGCGGGCGGCAAACGGTGTCCAGCGCCGATTGAGCAGAGCGATAGCGCTGCACTGTTGGTTACGTTCATTCCAATTTTATTCAGCGCGCCGTGCATCCGCTGCGGTTGCAGCCGTACGATCGGCGTGGGTCTGAAGAACGCGGACAAGGCCAGTGGCCGGCTCAACTAGGGTGCGCAACAAGCGCGTCGCTGGTACATTGAGCACCGCTAATAGATTGACCCTGACAGCATCTAGGGTTGGTAGATCAGCGACCTTTTCAATGTGCTCTGGCGGCAATACCTGGCCACCAATCGCGATCGCTTTGGGCACTAAACGGTTATTGCGTTTTGCAAAGCTGCGTACCAACTGCGCTGCATCGCCGTATTCTTCGAGCGAAAAAACTAGCACCAAGGAGCCGCTCAGGGATTGGTTAATGCCTTCCATTTCAGTATCGCTGACGGCGTGGCGCATCAAGGTGTTGCGCACTACCCGAACGTGGGCCTTGTGTTTTCTCCCTTCGGCGCGCAGTTCGTTCATATCGTTGCTCGTCATTCCTGAATTTTCGGAGACGACGATGGCCAGTGCGCTTTTCACAATGTTCCTGACTTCGGCGACAATGGCTTGTTTTTGATGCAAATCAATAGGCACGTCACAGCCCTCTGAGTTAAAGTCTGATGTGGTTTTTCAGGCGCTGTCGCAACCACGCAACAACAAACACCCTGACGGTGCTGTCATGTTGCCCTTGGTCCCGCTGCCAGCGTCTCCAGTGAAGCCCCCGAACGGTTGCTGTGGGGCACCTCGGGAAACTAGCGAACTAGTTTCCCGAGGTGCCCTGCGGGGCTTGTCTATTGGGGGAAGGATTATAAATCAATGACTTACGTTACAAGCGATCATGTCCCTTCCGCCAAACCCCCATCCCGTTGCCATTTTTCGAGGTTCCCTAAGGTCTCATCTGAGGGAGAACAGGAGGGCGTTTGCTAGGCGGCATCTTCTACCGCCGCTATCAAACGCGCTGCAATCGCTAACTGACAGCGTTGTTCGCGGTGCGTCAAGCTAAATCGATAGCGATGCTTTGTCCAATCGCAGACCAGGCCCCATCGTTGTCGATAAGCTGATGTGTTTCATGTAAATGCCTTTGGCGGTGCTGGGTTTGGCTTTGATCAGATCGGTCAGAATAGCGTCCAGATTTTCTTTGAGTGCCTCGACCGAAAAATCCGCCTTGCCAATCGTGGAATGAATCACGCCGGCGCGATCGTTACGGTACTGCACTTGTCCTGCTTTGGCGTTCTTCACCGCTGTCGCAATGTCGGTAGTTACAGTGCCGACTTTTGGGTTTGGCATGAGTCCCCTAGGCCCCAGCAGACGCCCCAATTGCCCCACGATACGCATGACGCTAGGTTCCGCGATGACCAAATCGAAGTCCAGATTCCCTTGCTTTATGTGATTGACCAGATCATCCGTCCCGACCCTGTCTGCACCTGCATCGATAGCGTCTTGCGCCAATTCACCCTGAGCAAATACCACCACTCGAGTGGTTTTACCGACACCATGCGGCAGCACGGTCGAACCGCGCACCACCTGTTCTGATTTCTTCGGGTCAATCCCTAAGTTGACGCTCATATCCATGGATTCGCGGAAGCGTACGGAGGTCAGTTTTTTGAGTAAGCTGATGGCTTCAACCACATCGTACTCGCGGCTGCGATCAGTTTCTCCACTGATTGCCTGCATGCGTTTGGAAACACGGCTCATCATGTTTCTCCTTCGGTATCGATACCCATACTGCGTGCGGTGCCGGCAATAATACGCACTGCCGCAGTTATATCCGCAGCGTTCAGATCGGGCATTTTGATCTCTGCTATCGTCTTGAGTTCATCGTATGACAGCTTGGCGACCTTGTTGGTATTAGGGGTGCTTGAACCCTTTTCGAGCCCTGCTGCTTTGCGTAACAGTACCGCTGCCGGCGGTGTTTTGGTAATAAATGTAATGCTGCGATCCGAATAGATGGTGATCACAACCGGAATCGGCAAACCCGGCTCCAGATCCTTGGTGCTGGCGTTAAAAGTCTTGCAGAACTCCATGATATTAACCCCGTGCTGCCCCAGTGCAGGCCCTACTGGAGGGCTTGGATTGGCCTGCCCGGCGGCCACTTGCAGCTTAACGTAGGCTGAAATCTTTTTTGCCAATGTTATCTCCTGTCGGTTTGGTTGATGCGATACGCCTGATCAATGCCGCGCAGCGGGCGATCGGGCATACAGCGGATGCTTGGATGGCGCGCTGGGTTTAATCCTTGATGACTTGGTTAAACTCCAGTTCAACCGGCGTAGAACGACCAAAAATGGTCACTGCAATCCACAGCCGGTTTTTTTCATAGTTAACCTTTTCCACGACGCCGTTGAAATCGTTAAACGGGCCACTGGTGATGCGCACCACTTCACCGGCTTCAAACAATACCTTGGGCCGCGGCTTATCGATGCGGTCCTGAATGCGCTGCAAAATCGCATCTGCTTCGTGTTGTGACAGCGGGGTGGGGTTGTCGCTGCTGCCACCGATAAACCCCATGACCTTTGGCACATTCTTTACCAGATGCCATGTGTCATGGTTCATTTCCATATTCACCAGTACATACCCCGGGAAGAATTTGCGGTCGCTTTTGCGCGGTTGACCATCGCGCATCTCGACGACTTCTTCCACTGGAATCAATATCTCACCAAAACATTCAGTCAACTGGCTCAGCGTAATTCGCTCCTGCAATAATTTTTTAACCTGTGCTTCAAACCCTGAATAGGCGTGCACCACATACCAACGCAAAGCTGCCGCCATATTAACCTCCTTGCCTTAGCAGTAAACGCACTGCCCACCCAAGAATCGAATCAAATAACCAAATCAATACCGAGACAACTGACACCAACGCAATCACTAATAAAGTGGTTTGCAGCGTTTCTTTACGGGTAGGCCATACGACTTTCCGCATTTCGGTGCGTGAATCACCAACGAAGCCCCAAGCGACCCTTCCTTTCTCAGTCTGTAATGCAATATAGCCGACGATGACCGTGGTCAATAACAGGCCGGCGATCCGTATAAACAACGGGTATTCAGAAAAATAGTAAAAGCCGCTGAGCGCAACAACCGACAACACGGCAATCGCGAGAAATTTTATGGCATCAGGGATAGGCGTTCCCTGGGCTTCTGTGTCGCTGTTCATTTATCCGTAAAGCTGAAAATTAAGTTCTGTGTAAGGTTGAGTGTGTTGGCGAAGGCGTTTTAACAAGTTTTTGCCAGCTCAATATCACCCTCAATGAGGGCACCGAAAAATCAGGGGTGCCGGTGTGTCGTGCAATCATGCAATGCTTTTTAGTGCACACGCAAGGAGTACTTCAAAATAATGAGCATCCTTAATCATTATATCGCAACTTTTGTATCGGATGCCCATAACTGGACTTGAACCAGTGACCTCTCCCTTACCAAGGGAGTGCTCTACCAGCTGAGCTATATGGGCTTGCCGCAGCAATGGTCATGCAAAAACTGTCGAGATAGCGCGACCGCTTCCCCTTTCCGATGGTATGAGTGCGGGTTGCTTCAGAGCGGGAATGGGCAGCAAGCAGTGGTTCGGTATTGTGCATGGGCGCGATCAGATCACCTTAATGGGAAGCTCAAAAAACCTCAACGGAATGGGGTTTAGGGAAAGGGCACCATCACCTACAACGTAAGCCGTTGGTTTATCAGCTTTCCCCCAGTGAACAAGCCTCTCAGGGTACCTAGAAAAGCTAGCGAACTGGTTTTTCGAGGTGCCCTTATGGGGGGTATCGTGTCCAGTAAAACTTGTGTCGTGTTTTTCGCAGATTATGATGCTCACGGTACCACGCTTTCGCTATGCGATCAGCTCCCTGATCCTAAGAACTATGGCTGAGGTGATGTCGCTTCAGTGTGGAGCGGGTGATGGGAATCGAACCCACGTTATCAGCTTGGAAGGCTGAAGTTCTACCATTGAACTACACCCGCAACGGTAAGCGAAGCGGTGGGTATCCCAATGTGGCGTCCTCGCTACCTTGTTGATTGGTGTATCTTTCCTAGGGAAGCTCAAAAAATCTCAACGGGATGGAGGTTTGGGGGAGGGGTATGCTCATCTGTATCGTAAGCCGTTGATTGATAATCCTTCCCCCAATAGAAAAGCCCCCCTAGTATCTGGGCAAGGCGTGGAGGGGGAAGGATTCGAACCTTCGAAGGCTGAGCCGCCAGATTTACAGTCTGGTCCCTTTGACCGCTCGGGAACCCCTCCGCCAAATCGCGGCGGCTTATGCTGCCATATATCGGATAGCATAGCAAATAAAGTTTAGGTGTCAGTCCAAAGCAGTTTCATGTCAGAGCAACCACCCAGCTAAATCCTCTGCTGCTCTCAATCTCTCGTTGGACGCCTTGACAAAATCCTCGTTTTTCTCGAACGCTAGGAAATGCCTTCCAAGGCGCTTACACACGACCGGGCATGTTCCAACACCTGCGAATGGATCAAAAACCAGATCACCTTCTCTGGAGCTTGCCCTTACCAGTCTCTCAATCAGTTTTTCGGGTTTTTGTATCGTGTTGAGCGCCTCCCTGCCGACGAGTTCTTTCGACTTGTAGGTGAGTTGCTTGATATCACCCCAGACATCGCCTGGGTTCTTCCCCTTGCCGTTGAATTTCGTCTTTCCGTACTTTCCATTGACGACAGAAGGAACGCGCTCACAGCGCCGGCGGTGTTCAAGTTCAACCAGTTGGGAAACCCGAATTGCGTCGAGGTCATAAACCTTCGGCCACTTGCCTTTGATGAAGAAGCAGATGATGTCGTAGTTGTTGGTGTAGTTCAGTCGCCCTTGCGCCAGCCTGCTCGGCTGGTACCACGCGATCTTGGATTTTAGCGTCAAAAACGGTCGGTAATCGATGAAGTCGATACAGTCTGGTTTGCCAAACAGGTAGAGCGCTCCCCCTTCCTTAAGCTTTGCCGCGAAGATGCTGATCAGCGTGAGGTTGAACTCCTGTATGCCGTGCACGCGGTCCCATGAGTTGGTGGTTACCCCATAGGGACCATCGCATACGGCTAGGTCAATGCTTGCGTCATCGACCTGTCGGAAGAGATCGAAGGCGTCGCCATGGTGTACTTGATCAATTTCCAGCACGCTATGTTTTTTCCTTGTGACAACGGAAGCAAGGATTTAATTAGTATGCGATGCACCTAGCACCATGCCCCTCCATTTAGCGCCTAAGACAACAGTAAGCTGCCCTGTTTGCAATATAGGATATTGATTTCTATGGTTTAAAAGAGATACACGCAGGGCTTGACAATGCTTTGTTGAATAAGCACAATTCACCCCATGTGGTTTTTTTATGAGGATAAGGTGTTGTAGGGTAGATAAAGATATGTTGTAAAGTGGTAAAACGATGTTAGAAAGACATATTTGCCCGCACTACAGTCTGCCCTGTTTTATTGGATAAAGGGTTATAAATCAATCAATGGCGGTGGCAGCTCTGCTGCCAATTCCGCTCCCCTTGGGATTTTGAGGCGCTTGCGGTGTTTTTCGGTAACAACCAACTGACAATTGACGCTAAAGGACGCATCGCGGTACCGACACGGCACCGTGAACCGCTGACCAAAAGCTATGGCCCGGCGCTGATCATCACCCCAGATGCGTTTGAGCACTCGATCGTGAACGGTGGCCCTGTCATTCATTGTCTGAAGATGTATCCGTTGAAAGTGTGGCAGTCCATTGGCAACACAGCGTTACGTAAAAACGCCGCACCGTATCGGTATATGTTGGAGCATGCCCAAGAATCCGAAATGGATGCGCAAGGACGGGTGTTGTTGCAGCCAACGCTGCGCAATCAGGTGCATTATGGGAAGCACCTGATGATGGTTGGCATGATAGATTACTTTGCGCTGTGGCGCGAGGATTGCTGGCATGAGCACAATAAACAACTGCTACAGGGGACTCGCGAAATGAGCGACAGTGAACGCGAAGGCCTCAAGGATGGCTTGGCGTTCAGTGCTGCTGCGGATCAGTCCCGCGGAGAGTCGAGGCTGGTGTGATGAATGACAGTGATGATCGCCAACGGCACACGCCGGTATTGTTGAACGAAACCATCGCGGCGTTGGCACCGCAGGGCGATAAGGTGTTCATTGACTGTACTTTTGGGCGTGGTGGGCATTGTCGCCAATTGTTGATCGCGCTTGGCGCGGGCGGTCGCGTACTGGCTCTGGATCGCGATCGCGAAGCGGTAGCGATGGCGCGGCGGGTCGCCGCCACGGATACACGGCTACAGGTCGTCCATGCGCGTTTCTCCGAGTTGCTGCGGCTGGTTGCGCGGTATCCTGAGTTTGCCCAAGTTGACGGGATTTTACTGGATCTTGGCATCTCATCGCCGCAATTGAGTGACCCCGTGCGCGGCTTCAGTTTTAGTTGCGACGGCCCACTCGACATGCGCATGGATGACTCCACTGGCATACCACTGGCGCAATGGCTGGCGACCGCCAGCAGCAAGCAGATCCGCGACGTGATCCGTGATTATGGCGAAGAGCGCCAAGCGGCGCTTATCGCACGTACGATTGTCAATGCCCGCGCACGCCAACCGATCACCAGCACCGCACGTTTGGCGCAGTTGATAAGCCAAGCGCGGCAAGGCTGGCACCGCGGTGCCGCCATCCACCCGGCGACGCGTAGCTTTCAGGCTTTTCGCATCTTTATCAACGGCGAATTGGAGGAATTGAAGGCGGTGCTGCCGACCAGCCTGAAGTTATTGCGCGACGGTGGGCGCATTGCGGTGATCAGTTTCCATTCGCTGGAAGATCGGATCGTCAAGCGCTTTTTCAGGAGCACCGCACGCGCTGATCAGGCACCGCGCAAACTGCCGCTGCTGCAGGCGCTGATCCGTCCGCAACTGCGCGCAAGCGGTAAAGCGATCCGCCCCAGCGCCGTTGAGATCGAACGCAATCCACGCGCCCGTAGTGCAACGTTGCGCGTAGCGGAGCGCTGCACATGATCGGGCGATTGCGCTTTACTGCACCCGCGTTGGTGCTGACAATGCTGTTTGTGGTGCTGCTGTTGGCGGTGAAGTCAGTGACTGTACAACACCAGCAGCGGGTGCTGTTTGCCGAGCTGTCGCGTCAGGAACACAGACGCGACCAATTGCTGGATGAGTGGAGTCGCCTACAACTTGAACTCAGTACCCTAGGCGCGCGCGATCGCATTCGCAGTACCGCTATCCAGCGGCTCGACATGCATACCCCGGCGGCGCGTGACTTCATCCTCATTGAACCATGAAAACCATGGCAGACAAACCCCCAATGCCACTGCGCCACTGGTTGGTATTGGGGGTGTTGCTGCTGGTCGTAGTGCTGCTGATCGGTCGTGCTGTGCAACTGCAGATCTATCACCATGCGTTTTTGCAACAACAAGGCGAGTACCGCCATTTACGTCAACAAGCGATCCCGGCTTATCGCGGCGCAATCCTCGATCGCAACGGTGCATCGCTCGCCGTCAGCACCCCGGTCGATTCAATATGGTGCGATCCTAGGCAGTTTATCCCACAGCGCGCAAACTGGCCGCAACTGGCGGCCGTTTCAGGCATTCCGCTGAGTGTCATTGAAGGGTTAATGCAACGCCATGCACAGCGGCATTTTGTCTTTCTGCGGCGCCATGTTGCATCGCAGGTCGGTGATGCGGTGATGGCGCTCGCGATTCCCGGCGTGTATCGGCGCAGCGAGTTTAAACGCTACTATCCGATGGGGCAGGCGGCAGCGCACCTGATCGGCTTCACCGACATCGACGATCGCGGTCAAGAAGGCCTTGAACTGGCTTATGATCAGCAATTGCGCGGCAGTGACGGCGCGCGCCGTGTGATCCGCGATCGCCTCGGGCGAGCAGTCGAAGGCTTAGGGGTGATCCGTGCGGCGACATCCGGTAAGAGCATCCGGCTGAGCATCGATCGGCGCATCCAGCACATTGCCTACCATGCGTTGCTCCAGGGAGTACAGCAACACCGTGCTTCCAGCGGCTCGATTGTCGTCCTCGAGGTGCATAGCGGGGAGGTGCTGGCGATGGTCAATCAGCCATCATTCAATCCCCATAAACGGCGCAATGGCTACGCTGCTGCTCACCGCAACCGAGCGGTCACAGATCAGTTTGAGCCCGGATCGACGATTAAGCCATTCACCGTAGCGGTCGCTTTGTCGCTCAAAACGGTGCGCCCTAGTAGCTTGATCGATACCAACCCGGGCAAGCTGAGATTTGGCAAGCACGAGGTTAGCGATATACGCAATTTCGGCCTCATTGATGTCACCAATGTGATCCGTAAATCGAGTAACGTGGGTGCCGCTAAGATCGGGCTGACGGTCTCGGCCAAGCAATTTTGGCGAATGCTTCACAGCTTCGGCATCGGTCAGACCAGCGGCAGCGGTTTCCCGGGTGAAGTCGCTGGTGTGGTAACAGACTATAAGGGATGGCGTTCGGCGCGGCGCATCACGTTGACTTATGGCTATGGGTTGTCGCTGACCGCGCTGCAACTTGCGCGAGCGTATGCGGCGTTAGCGGCGCATGGCGTGTTGCGCGAGGTGACGCTGCTGCGCCGTTCGGCTCGTGATGTTCCGCTGCACGGCGAGCGGATTCTTGAACGGCAAGTCGCGATGCAGGTTATGGCGATGCTTGAAACGGTAGTCGAGAGCGGTGGAAGCGGTACTCGGTCGGCGATCGACGGGTTCCGTGTCGGAGGCAAAACCGGCACCGTGCGCAAGCTGGTTAACGGGCGCTATACCAATCACTACCAATCGATTTTTGTCGGCATGGCACCGATGAGCCTGCCACGCTTGGTGGTTGTGGTACTGATCGACACCCCGCGCAATGGCACCTATTACGGCGGACAGGTTGCCGCGCCGATCTTTGCTGAAGTGATGTCCGGCGGCTTGCGTATCCTAGGGGTAGCGCCAGATGCCATTGAGCGCACGCCAAGCCTGCGGCATGTATCTACCGTCAGTCGTGATGGAGCGGGTTGATGATGGCTTGCGCCGTCACGCCTCATCACGCCAGCTTCTCCAATGAGGTTCCTCCAGTGAGCGCTGTGCCCCATTCCCTAGTCCAACTGATGGCGGGTATCGTCGAGGTGCCAGCGGCGCTGGATCGTCCGATCAGCGATGTTGCAAGCGATAGCCGCAGCGTACGTCCAGGAGCGGTTTTCTTTGCGCAGAACCCTAACCACGCAAAATATGGGGGAGGGGAGCTCTTTATCCCACAGGCGATTGAGGCCGGTGCGGCGGCTGTCGTGCGCCATGGTGCCACGACAGCGTTGCAAATTAGACCAAACACGGCAGGTGTCCGGCACCCCGCTGCAAGCGCGGGGGTGGTCGATATACAGGTTGACGACCCCATTAAGACGCTGGCGCGCGTCGCCGATCGCTGGTTCGGGATCGATTCAAGGCCACTGCAGTTGATTGGTGTTACCGGCACCAACGGGAAGTCGTCAGTGGCGCATTTTGTCGCGCAGGCGCTGACCCGAAGCGGGATCACCAACCGTTGCGGGGTGTTGGGCACCCTAGGGTCTGGTATCTGGAGCGCGTCGGGGGAGACGCTGCAACCGCAGGCGCTGACGACCCCGGATCTGCTGTCTTTACGGCGCCGTTTAGCGCAGTTGGATAAGGCGGAGGCGCAGCCGCTGGTGCTGGAAGTATCATCTCACGCCTTGGTGCAGCGACGCACTGAGGGGCTCAATTTTGGTGTGGCGGTATTCACCAATCTGTCCCGCGACCACCTCGACTATCATCACACAATGGCGCGCTACTTTGAAGCGAAACGGCGCTTGTTTGACGCGCACCGGGTGCAGGCGGCGGTGATCAACATTGATGATCGCTATGGTCGGCAGTTAGCGCGTGAGTTGGCTGCTGCACTGCCGGTGTACAGTTTCAGCACCTCCGCGGATGAACACATGACGGGTATCGATAACCCTCAAGTCGCCGCTGGTGATGCCCTCCGTCCGCTGCCGGGCCGTGGCGAACACCTGCATGGGCGGGTGCGCTACAGCGGTGCCGAGGGGTTGCGCCTTGCGGTGCGCATTGGCGCGGAAAAACGGATGCTGCATAGCCGTTTGCTGGGGCGCTTCAACGCTTGCAACCTGATGGCTTCATTGGCGGTGTTGCGCGCCTTGAGGGTCGCTTCGCAAACGGCGCTTGAGGCGCTTTCTGAGGTATCGCCGGTGGCTGGACGCATGCAGTCATTCGGCGGCGGCGCGCCGCAGGTGATCGTTGACTTCGCTCATACGCCGCAGGCGCTGATGCTAGTGTTGTGTTCGTTGCGTGAGTGGTGCAGTGGTCAACTGTGGTGCGTGTTTGGCTGCGGCGGTGAGCGTGATCGCGGCAAACGGGCGCTGATGGGACAGGCGGCGGGGAATCATGCCGATCATATTGTGATTACCGATGACAACCCACGCAACGAGGATGGCGATGCTATCGTGAGCGCCATCCTCGGCGGGTTACCTAAGCGCCATGCCGCAATCATTGAGCGCGACCGGCGGGCGGCGATCCGTCTGGCGGTGATCCGGGCGGCGCATGATGATGTGGTGCTGATTGCCGGGAAAGGGCATGAGCGGTATCAGGAATACAGCCGCCACAAGCGTTATTTTTGTGATGCCGAAGCAGTGGATGAAGCACTTGCGCTGCGCCACAGCGCGCTACGCCAATGATCGAGAGCCGCCTCAGCCGCATGGCACGCACCTTGGGTGGTCAACAGCGCGGTGACGATTGCGTGTTTCGCGGGTGCAGCACCGATTCGCGCCGTGTGGCGGCGGGTGAACTGTTTGTCGCGCTGCGTGGCGCAAAGCTTGACGGTCATGCTTTTGTCGCCGAGGCGGCGCGGCGCGGTGCGCAGGCAGCACTGGTCGAGCGTGATCTGCCGCGGTCGCTGGCGTTGCCTTACCTGCGCGTTGATGACACTCTGACGGCGTTGGGTCAGTTGGCCGCCGACTGGCGCAGACAGTTGTCAGTTGAGTGCATCGGCATCACCGGCAGCAACGGTAAAACCACCACGAAAGAGATGCTGAAAGCGATCTTAGCGCAGCAATACCGCGTACATGCCACGGCAGGTAACCAGAACAATGCGATCGGTGTGCCGCTGACCTTGTGCGCTCTCGACCATTCGCACCAGTTGGCGGTGATCGAGATGGGCGCTAATCACCTCGGGGAAATCGCGCAGCTGGCGCAATGGGTGAAGCCGACCACTGCAGTGATAACCCAGTGCGTTCCTTCTCATCTCGAGGGATTTGGCTCGATCGACGCGATCGCTGAAGCCAAAGGCGAGTTGATCGGTGCTCTGCCGACTGCTGGGAGCGCGATTCTGAACGCCGATGACCGTTACTTTGACTACTGGCGGGCGTTGGCAGCGGGGCGCCGCGTGGTTCGTTTTGGGCTTGATAAGCTCGCTGATATAAGCGCAAAGTGGTACAACGCAAGCGATGCAACCGGCGTTGTGATCAAACTGCAGTTGCCAGAGCAGCGGGAGTGCATCCAAGTGCAGTTGCCGTTATATGGACGCCATAACGTATGCAATGCGCTTTCGGCTGTCGCCGCGGCGCATGTGATTGGCGCTAAGCCAGAGGCGATCGTCAACGGTCTGTCAAGCCTGCGTTCGCTCCCTGGACGACTGCGACTTAAGCTTGGCGTCAACGGTATGCGCATTCTTGATGACACCTATAACGCCAATCCGGCCTCCCTGAAAGCGGCGATTGAGGTGTTGTCTGGGTTTTCTGGGTGCCGCTGGTTGGTGTTGGGGGATATGGCGGAACTGGGCACCGATGCCGAGGCTTTGCATGCTGAATGCGGCGTGTTTGCAGCGCAGCATCAGCTCAGCGGATTGTTTTCGCTGGGATCGTTGAGCGCCGCGGCGAGTGCCGGCTTTGGTACCTCGGGGCGTCATTTCAATTGCTTTGATGCACTCATCAGAGCCTTGCAGCAAGCCCTCAACGATGATGCGGTGGTGCTCGTCAAGGGATCGCGCTCAATGGCGATGGAGCGTGTCGTGGCGGCCTTGCAACATATGGGTACCTAGAAAAACTAGCTTTGCCAGCTTTTCTAGGTACCCTGCGGGGGCTTGTCTATTGGAGGAATGGTTATAAATCAACGGCTTACGATACAGATGATTATATCCCTTCCCCCAAACCCCCATCCCGTTGCCATTTTTCGATGTTCCCATACCTTATAAGCGATGTTACTGGAACTCAGTAAATACCTAGTGCAGTACCACAGCGGGTTTTCGCTGTTTGGCTATCTGACGCTGAGGGCGATCTTAAGCATCTTGACCGCGCTGGCGATCGCGTTGCTCGTCGGAGGGCCATTGATCCGCTACCTAGAGCGGTTGCGCATTGATCAGGTGATACGCAGCGATGGGCCGCAATCGCATCACTCGAAGGCGGGTACACCCACCATGGGAGGCGGCCTAATCCTGTTCGCCATCACGCTCTCAACGCTGTGCTGGACTGAATTCTCCAATCGTTTTGTCTGGATAACATTGATTACCACCCTTTTGTTCGGCGTCATTGGCGGCATCGATGATTACCGTAAGCTGGTGTTGCGCGATGCGAAGGGTATGACAGTGAAGCATAAATTCCTACTGCAATCCATCGTCGGTTTTGGTTGCGCGATGGTGCTCTATATGACTGCCGCGAGTCCCCATGAAACCCGGTTGATCGTGCCCGTATTTAAGGAGATAGCGCTCGACATGGGGTGGCTGTACGTGATCTTCAGCTACCTAGTGATCGTGGGCTCAAGTAACGCCGTCAACCTCACTGACGGCCTAGACGGATTGGCGATCATGCCGACGGTGATGATCGCTGGCGCGCTGGGGGTGTTTGCTTATGTCATCGGGCATAGCCAGTTTGCGCAATATCTGGGTTTCCCGTTCATTAACGGGGTCGGAGAGTTGATCGTATTTTGCGCCGCCATCGTTGGTGCAGGGCTTGGTTTTCTATGGTTCAACACCTATCCGGCGCAAGTGTTTATGGGTGATATGGGGGCGCTGGCGCTGGGTGCTTCGCTGGGTGTTCTGGCAGTGGTGACGCGCCAAGAATTAGTGCTGCTGATCATGGGCGGGGTGTTCGTCGTCGAGACCCTGTCGGTGATCTTGCAGGTTGGTTTATACAAGCTGACCGGTCGCCGCTTGTTCCGTATGGCACCGTTGCACCACCACTTTGAACTCAAAGGGTGGCCCGAGCCGCGGGTCATCGTGCGCTTCTGGATTATAACCCTGGTATTGGTATTGGTTGGCATGGCCACCCTGAAGATCAGATAAAGGGTGCCTCGAAAAGCCTTAACGGGATGGGAGTTTGGGAGAAGGGGGCGCTCACCTGTAACGTAAACTAATGATTTATAATCCTTTTCACAATACTGAAATCCCATAGGGCACCTCGAAGAATCCACTTCACTGAGTTTTCTGGGCACCTTGCTGTCAATCAATTCGCCACTGTCAGCCACCCTGCATTAGCCACAATAATGACTTCAGCAGCCATCGATCAGAAGCCCCAAAGGCAGCGCCGCCAGCCGCTGGAGAGGTGCCGGAAAAGCTACATCCTAGTGGTCGGTTGCGGCGCGACCGGTCGATCCTGTGTGCGCTGGTTGCAGCAGTATGAAACACCCGTGGTGGTAGCTGACTCGCGCCGCTGGCTGGCTCGGGAGAACGCCATCTGGCAGCAGGAATTCCCTCATATAGACACCTATTACGGCGATTTCAACACGCAGTTGTTCGCTAATGCGCAGATGATCGTAATCAGTCCCGGGGTGTCAATGCGTGAACCGGCGATCAGGGCAGCGCGGGTGCACAACATTCCAGTGGTCAGCGATATAGAGCTATTTTTGCAACACGCAAAAGCGCCGATTATTGCTGTGACGGGGACTAACGGCAAGAGCACTGTTGCGACCTTGGTGGCGGAAATGTTACGGCAGCAAGGGCGGCGCGTCAGCGCGGGGGCTAATCTCGGTACGCCGGCGCTCGAATTATTGCCGCAACCGCAGGGCGTGCAACCCGCGTTGCCAGTGGCTGCGGTGGATCATTTTGTACTCGAGCTATCAAGTTTCCAACTGGAAGCGACGCACAGCCTGCGTGCGGATAGCGCAGTGGTGCTTAATCTGAGTGAAGATCACGGCGATCGCTACGCCGACGATCGGCTGGCGTATGCTGCGGCTAAGGCGAAGGTCTATCGCAACTGCCGGGCACCGGTCGTCAATCTCGATGACGCGGCTGCCAGTGCGCTGTATGCCGCTGGCACGCTGTATCAGGATCAGGATCAGGATCAGGCGCGCCATGCAACGGGCGCAAAAAATTGCTGTACGTACTCGCTGCGCGAAGGTGTCCAGTGTGACTTTGGGGTAGCGCCGGATGCCGCTGGCAGCGCTTGGGTTGTCCATCGGCGGCAAGCGCTACTGCCGTTGTCAGCGATTCCGCTGCAAGGCCAGCACAATCAAAGCAATGTGCTGGCTGCTTGCGCGCTGGGTCACCAAGCGGGTTGCGATTATTCTGCTATCACTCGCGCTGTTGCGGCGTTTCGCGCATCCGCGCATCGCTGCGAGTGGGTGTTGGAAAGCAACGGCGTGCGCTGGGTCAATGATTCCAAGGGCACCAACGTCGGCGCTACGGTTGCAGCGATCAAGAGCATCGGAGCGCTGTCGCCGATCGTGCTGATCGCCGGTGGTGATGCCAAAGGGGCTGATTTCGCCCCCTTGCGCGCCGCCCTCGGGAGCTGCGTCCAGCGCGTGATCCTGTTTGGCCGTGATGCGCTGCAAATTGAGGCGGCGCTTGCCGGGGCAACGGCGATCACGCAAGTTGCTGATCTGGATGCTGCGGTGGCGAGCGCGATCGCGGCCAGTCAGCCGGGGGATACGGTGTTGTTTTCGCCCGCCTGTGCGAGCTTCGATATGTTCAGCGATTATGCTGAACGCGGCGAGCGGTTTAAACAGCATTTGCGAAAAGCTTTGGATGGTGAAAAAAACGGAAACTTAAAACTTTCAACTTAAAACTTAAAACTAACCACTGTCTTTTATAGCGAATGGCTTTAAGTGTTTGCTAAATTGAGATAAAACGAAGCGCTTTGCATGATCAGACAATTTTATGTTGAAAACGCATACATACTCATGGGAGCCTCGAAAAACCTTGAATGGGATGGAGGTTTGGAGGAAGGGACACGCTCGCATAGAACGTAAGCCGCTGATTTATAATCCTTCCCCCAATAGAGAACGCCCCCCATGTTACTTGAAGATGTTCAATGGGTGAGGGAGAGCGTTTTGTGCACTTCCTGAGTTGCGCAGCAGGACGCTCTGGAAAGGGTTTCCGGCAGTGCTCTGGAATCTGAAGCGTTATTTAATCCTGAAAAAACAAGCTGCGCTTGGTTTTTCAGGAGAATAAGGAGGGTAAAGCTGTTTATATTGGGGGAAGGGTGAAGGCGTGTTTAACGCACCTAAACGCGGTACTCCCTTCCCCCAACCTCCCCTAACCCCAGTACCGCCTTCGTTTTCGACTTAGCACCGTGCACCGAGGGCGGTAGCAAGGCTCTGGAATGACCACGGGCGAGGCTTTGGGATGAGAGCATGACAATAGCCCTATTCCTGCATCTTCAAGTAACACCGGTATAGTTAATAGCAAATGCCCACACTCACTTGGTTAACGCGCTCCGATGATATTCGGCAAACGGCAAAAGTGCCTTATCGGGCACTGATTGGAATGCCGGAATACGACTACGGCGAAAGCGAAGCGGACAATCTGCTGATACAAGGCGATAATCTGGACGGCCTAAAAGCCCTTTGCCCTTATTATGCGGGGAAAATAAAATGTATTTTCATCGATCCACCGTATAACACCCGCAAAGATTTTGAACACTATCAGGATAACTTAGAACACGCGCAGTGGTTGGAAATGATGTATCCGCGGTTGGAATTATTACACGAACTGCTGACGGATGATGGCTCTATCTGGGTGATTATTGATGACGACGAAGGGCACTATCTGAAAGTGCTGATGGATGAGATTTTTGGTCGTAAAAACTTTGTCGCTAATGTGGTGTGGCAGAAAAAATATTCGCCGCAGAACGATGCTAAATGGTTATCCGATAGCCATGACCATATTATTATTTATGCTAAGAATAAGGAAACATGGCGACCATCCTTGCTGCCAAGAACAGAAGAAATGGATAAAAGATATAAAAATCCTGATAACGACCATCGTGGCAATTGGAAAACAGTGGATTTTTCGGTAAAAACATACACAACTGAATACGATTATTCTATTAAATTACCTTCTGGACGGGTAGTAAATCCTCCATCAAGTCGTTGTTGGTGCACGTCAGAAAAGAATTATAAAGACCTTATTAAAGATAATAGAATTTGGTTTGGAAAAAATGGAAATAACATTCCATCACTCAAAACATTTTTATCTGATGTTAAACAAGGCATAACCTCCATGACAGTTTGGACATACCAAGATGTAGGGCATAACCAAGACGCAAAAAAAGAAGTAAAATTTTTTAATTCCGACAATGTTTTTGCCACCCCCAAGCCCGAAAGGTTGATTCAGCGTGTGTTACAACTGGCGACAACCCCCGGCGATAGGGTGTTGGATTCTTTTTTGGGTTCCGGCACGACCGCCGCAGTCGCTCACAAAATGGGGCGGAGATGGCTTGGCATAGAAATGGGCGAACACGCTAAAACGCATTGTATTCCCCGCCTGCGTGCCGTGATAGACGGCGAACAGGGCGGCATATCGGAAGCGGAAAAATGGCACGGCGGCGGCGGTTTTCACTTTTTGCGTTTGGGCGATGCGGTTTTCACAAAAGACGGTGCGGTCAATCCTAAAATCAATTTTTCTATCCTTGCCGCGCACCTGTGGTTTTCCGAAACGCATACGCCGCTTCCCCCGCAAAAATGCCAAAGCCCGTTTTTGGGCGCGCATCACGAGAGTGGCTACGCTTTGCTATATAACGGTGTTTTGAGCGATAAAAAAATAAACGACGGCAATGTGCTAACCGCCATCACTCTTGCCCATATTCGCAAAGCCGCTAAAAAACATGACGGGAAAATAATCGTATTCGCCAACGGCTGTCGCTTTGGTAACGCCCGCCTAAAATCCGAAAATCTGGAATTCCGCCAGATCCCCTATGATTGTAAAAAAAGATAAAACATGAAACAAATTTTTTCACCTTGCCCGTTTGCAGGGTGTTTCCGTCGCTGTACGCCACCGAAGCCGTATCATTGTAAATCATGCAAACCCTACTTATTAACCATTCCGGTGATGTGCGTTATATCGCTTCCAAAGTGGCGGCGGATTTAAAAAGGCTGCAACGCTTCTACGGCAACCGCATCCCAACCAATGCGCAAATTGACGACTTCCAGGAAGAAATGGCTTTCTTGCTAAATAACAATTATTTGGTAATGGCAACGTATGACTTTAAAGAAAATGGGCACTGGATTATCGCCATCAAGTATCAGTTTGCAGAAAAATGTTCGGCTAATAGCGGCGGTATAAAAATCCCCAATTATGAGACGAAGGCATATTTTTCATCATTGTTGACGTACTCAAAAAATTGGGTGCAACTAACACCGACAGAGATGATTTCCTTCACGGAAAAATTGCCGTTGCAAAGAACGCCAACAAAAGATAATACGCCAGAAAGTTTTTGGGTGGCCGATAAAAATTACGCGGCGGGGAAACTTGGCATTATCCGCTCTATGCTGTCCATTGATTAAAATGGACAAGAAACAGTCAACAGAACAAGAGGTGCTCTACCGCCGATTACAAAAAGAATCATTCACGCCGAGAGAAGCGTTTAGTTTAAGTGCTTGCTTAGATGAATATCACCGCACTTTTATCTTACTGAGACAATATGATGAAGGTGACACGTCTTCGAACGCCGATGACCGTAAAGCAGATTATCCTTTAGAAATTAATAAAGCAAATCTCATTATCAAAGAGTTAAAACGGTATCTTGCCGAAAACGGTGAAAGCGTCCAAAATTTTGGCGTCGCGCGAAGTGATGACGTGGGAAAAGTTTTGATGAATATCTATCAAACCTGGGACGGCAAAGAGCTTTATCCTGACTTGGAAGGCAAGGCGGCGCATCTTTTTTATTTTTTAATCAAAGATCATCTTTTTATAGACGGTAATAAAAGAATTGCCGCTTTGATGTTGTTGTGGTTTATGGACATGAACGATATGCTGCTTATGGGGCGCGATGATAGGACGCTTTCTTACAATATCGTTTACGCACTTGCTGTATTTGTTGCTGAAAGCTCTCCCAAAGATAAACAGATTGTGGTTCGATTGATTCATAATATCATCATGTCTCATAATAAAGCGTTACCCGAATGACCTTCACCCTAAAACACTACCAAGAACACGTATTGGCCGGCTTGCAGGAATTTTTTCGCCTTGCCCGTCTGCAAGGCATTCCCGCCGCTTATGATGCCGTTGCCAAATGCAAAGATAAAAATGGCAAAGCAAAAAATCCTTATGCCGCCCCTGATTATCAGCCGATAGTTGAGGGGTTGGAAGAGCGCCCGCATGTCTGTATCCGGGTGCCAACCGCCGGCGGCAAAACGTATCTGGCGGCTTGCGCTTTGCCGCTGGCAGCCCATTACATGGAAAAGACCTTCCCCACGGTTTTATGGTTTGTGCCATCGGAAGCGATTCGTGCCCAAACCGTCGCCATGCTAAAAAACCGCTCGCATCCTTGCCGATTGAAAATAGAAAAAGCGCTTGGGAGTAATGCGATGGTGTATGACATTGATGATTTTGACATCATGCGCCCGCAAGATTTTTATTCACGGGCTTGTATTATTGTTTCTACCGCCCAAATGTTTCGTATTACTGAGACTTCTAAGCGCCGTATTTACGCCACGCACGAACATTTTGAACCACACTTTAAGCGCTTTTTGCCGGGCTCGTCATCGGATTCTTTGGAGCGTGACGAACAGGGCAGGGTTAAACTTTCTTTTGTTAATTTGGTGCACTTATTACGTCCGCTGGTGGTGTTGGATGAGGCGCATAATTTTATTTCCAACTTATCGCATGAAGTATTGCGGCGCATTAATCCGGCTTGCGTTATTGAATGGACGGCAACGCCGCGCGAAAAAAAGAGCGGTGAGCCGTTGCATAATGTGTTAATCAGCATTCCGGCGGAAACATTGCAAGCGGAAGAAATGGTAAAACTGCCGATTGTCGTAACGGTACACGCCGATTGGGAGCAAGCCGTGCAAGGCGCTATCGCCGAACAACGGCGACTGATGCAAGCAGCTCAAGAAAGCGATGATAGCGTGCGTCCAATCGTGTTATATCAGGCACAAAATAAAAACCAAGAAGTGCCGCCGCAAGTGTTAAAAACACATTTGCTAGAGGCAGGCGTTGATGAAAAGACAATTGCCATTGCGACCGGCGACATTAAAGAATTGCCGGAAAATTTGTTAGCGCATGATTGTCCGATTGAACATATCATCACGGTGGATGCGTTGCGTGAGGGTTGGGATTGTCCTTATGCGTATGTGTTATGCGCGATTTCCAATGTGCGAAGTTCCACGGCGATTGAGCAACTGATGGGGCGGGTGATGCGGATGCCACAAGCAACGCGCCGCCGACATGATGCGCTAAACCGCGCCTATGCCCATGTGCCCAAAGATGCGGTTACTGACGCCGTTGCCGCAATGCGCGATAAACTGGCGGTCGGGCTTGGTTTTGAGGAGCAAAGCACGACCTGGATGGTGCAAGCCAATCTTTTTATGGGTGCAGGTGAGGCGGGCGGTTTGTTTAAGGCGAATGAACCGGCGGCTAGTTTTGAGACGGTTGCCAAGCCCGATTTTGAATCATTATCCGATGCCGATAAACAAATTGCCCGTGAAGCGGTGGAGGTGCGACCGCAAAAAGCGGAGGAAGGCGGTGGGTATCGGGTGATTATCCGAAAACCGTTACCGCAATCGGTGCAACGGGCGATTGTGCAAGCCATGCCGGAAAATAAGCAGGCATCCGAAGCGTCACGCTTGCAACAGGCCAGCCAACAGTTAGCGGTTATATATTCGCCCGCTGCAAAAGGTGAAGAATTTGCGCCCTTGCCGCAGTTGATATTTTTCTCTCCTGAAGAAGGGGAAAAAGTTATCGCCGATGCCGATTCGCTGTATATGGCGGCGGAGTGGAATAGGATTGGCGATGCGCCTTTGATAGAGGATTTTTCGATTACAGAAGACGCGAGGGTGTTTTCCATATTTTTACAAGGCGGCACGGTGAAATATGAAAAAACCGGCGATTATTATCTCCCGCTGCTAGATGACAAAGGCGATCCGGCAAGCGAAAGTCATCTTAGTAACTGGTTGGAGCATCAGATTCACTGTCCGCTGAGGCGCTATTTTACCGAAACATTGAAAAAAATCGTTAGCGCCAACTTAAAAAAATTGCTGGAAAACTATCAAATTGAGCAATTAATTCGGGCTAAATATCAACTTGCCGAGGCGTTGAAAAAATGGCTGGAACAACACGAAAAAAGAATAGAAATCGTAACCACAAAGCAATTTTTATTTGAAAATAAAGAGCTAGAATGTGATTTTTCTTTTGCTTTTTCGTCGCATAGTTATGACGCGGGAGAAAATCCGTATAACGGAGCCTATCAGTTCAAGAAGCATTATTACGGGAGAATCGGTGCTCTTGATAGCGAAGAAGAAACCAAATGCGCCATTGCTTTGGATCAGGCGGCAGATGTAAAATTCTGGATACGCAATTTGCCGCGTAAGCCGCACTCATATAAATTGCCGCTTGGCGGCGGAAGTAATTTTTATCCCGATTTTGTTGTGCAACTGCAAAACGATAAATTACTGGTGGTGGAATACAAAGGCGCTCATCTTGTTGCGGACAGCGCTTTGAAGAAAACAATCGGTGAATTAATGGAAAAGAAATCTTCCGGTAAATTCTTTTTTATTATGGTAACGAAAGACGCAGGCGGACAATCCATTGAACAACAGGTTGAAGAAAAAATAAAGCGCTTAGGTGAATAGTGAAAAAAATAAAAATAAAAAAGAAGAAATGAAAGAATGATAGTTTCGCAAAAAATCCAATTCAGCCTGTTTTTGGCGTTATGAACACCCATAACGAATCCATAATCTATTGGGCACCTAGAAAAACCAGCTTCACTGGCTTTTTTAGGTGCCCTGCGGAGCTTACCTATTGGGGCAGGGTTGTAAATCAATGACTTACGTTACAGGTGATCATGCCCTTTTCTCCAAACCTCCATCCCGTTGCCATTTTTAGAAGTTTCCCTGAATTAACCCGATCAGGAATACCCGACGCCAATGCACCTCGCCGCAACATGCGCGAAAACCGCAAAGCCCGCCATCCAACGCTATGACGCGGTGATCAGTTTGGTTGCCCTTAGTCTGCTGATCTTTGGGCTGATTATGGTGGCCTCGGCTTCGCTGCCCATCGCCGCCAGAAATTTTGCTGATCCATTGGAGATTTTCAAACGCCAAGCGTTGTTTGCGCTGCTCGGCGTCTTGGCGGCATTGCTGGTGACGCGCTTGCCGATGCGCTTTTGGCAGTGTTTCAGTGCTTATCTGCTGATGCTTGGTATGTTGCTGTTGGTGCTGGTGCTGTGGGTTGGGGTTGAAGTGAATGGCAGTACGCGGTGGCTGCGTATCAGTGGGTTGAATGGCCAGCCCTCGGAAATCGTCAAGCTGTTTGTCATTGTGTATCTGGCCGGCTATCTGGTGCGCCATCAACAACGCATCACGCAATCGGCAGCGGCTTTCGTCTATCCGATGTTGGTGCTGCTGGCACTTGCCTTACTGCTGATCGCGGAACCCGATTTTGGTGCCGCTGTGATACTGCTTATGACTGCCTGTGGCATGTTGTTTTTAGGCGGTGCTCCGCTGCTGTGCTTCAGCATCGGTATCTTGGCGTTGCTGTTGCTGCTGATCACGATCGCCATCCTTGAGCCCTACCGTATCGATCGCCTGCTGTTTTTTGTCGATCCGTTTGCCGATCCTTACGATAAGGGCTTCCAACTGGTGCAGGCGTTGATCGCCATCGGGCGTGGCGGCTGGTTTGGCAACGGCCTCGGCGAGAGCATCCAGAAACTGTTTTACCTGCCTGAGGCCTATACCGATTTTCTGCTCGCAGTGATTGCCGAAGAATTGGGCTTGTGTGCCGTGGTGCTGGTGATTGGGTTGTTCTTTGTCCTAGTGGTGCGCGGTTTCGCTATCGCCAGCAGAGCGCAACGCGCAGGCAATGCGTTCAACGCTTTCGTTGCTTACGGATTGGTGTTGCTGATCGGGCTGCAGGCGTTTATCAACATCGGCGTCAACCTAGGGGTGCTGCCGACCAAGGGGCTGACGCTGCCGTTAATGAGCTACGGCGGTTCGAGTCTCATCAGCTACTGCCTGATGATCGGTATGTTGCTGCGCATCAACTACGAAACGCGTCTTGCGGAAGCTGCGCAATGAAGCGCATAACGGTATTGATCGCAGCGGCGGGTACGGGCGGGCACGTCTATCCTGGACTCGCTGTCGCGGCTGAATTAACGCAAGCCGGGCACCGCGTCAGGTGGTTGGGCACAGCGCTCGGCATAGAGTCTCAGTTGGCACCCCAATACGGTATTCCACTGTACACCGTGCCGCTTGCGGGGGTGCGCGGCAAAGGGCTCGTGGGCTGGTTGCAACTGCCATGGAAATTGCTGTATGCACTGTGCAAAGCACTGCAAATCATCCGACGGGTAAAGCCGCAGGTGGTGCTCGGCATGGGGGGCTATGGCAGTGTCGCGGGAGGGTTGGCGGCGCGATTGCTGCGTGTGCCTTTGCTGATTCATGAGCAAAACGCGATCCCCGGGCTTGCTAATCGGGTGCTGAAGCCATTGGCCTGCCAGGTGCTGGTCGGCTTCGCTGAAGTGTTTGGTGTGCGCGCACAACATGTTGGCAATCCAGTGCGTGCGCAGTTTGCCGCGATCACTGCGCCGGCAGTACGTTTGGCGCAGCGCAAACAAGAGGAATTACGCATCCTAGTGATCGGTGGCAGCCAAGGCGCTGTGGCGCTCAACCAAATCGTACCGCAAGCAGTGTTGCAGTTGAGCTCCGGGGTTCGAGGGCTGGTGTATCACCAGAGTGGACGCGCATCGCTTGCGGAGACCTGCAATCGCTATCGGCAGTACAGCGACGCTAAGGTGGCACCATTCATTGACGACATGGCGGCGGCTTATGCGTGGTCGGATATCGTCGTGTGTCGCAGTGGGGCGATGACGCTGGCGGAAATCTGTGCCGCTGGTGCCGCTGCTATCTTAGTCCCGCTACCTCATGCCGTCGATGATCACCAGACCCATAACGCCGCTTATTTGTCTCGGCATGGCGCGGCGGTGGTGCTGCCACAGCAACACCTGAACGCCACCAGCCTTGTGAATGTGCTGCATGAGCTTGCTTTGGATCGCCACAAATTGCTGCAACTGGCGAGTGCGGCGCGGCGTTTGGCGCGCCTTGATGCAAGTATGCAGGTGATGCAGCACTGCCTGATTGCAGGTAGCGGTGATGCTTGAGACGCTGCGCCAGCCGTTGCCTCAAGCGTTACCCGGAGCACCGCCGGGGAACATTTGGATGCGGCGTATGCGGCGGCTGCATTTTGTCGGCATCGGTGGGATCGGGATGAGCGGGATTGCTGAATTGATGCACGACCTGGGTTTTGTCGTCAGCGGCTCGGATCAGGTCAACAGCCCGGTATTGCAGCGCTTACAGTCGCGCGGTATCACGGTGTATCACGGTCACCGCAGGGAGCACGCCGCACACTGCGATGTGCTGGTGGTGTCATCGGCGATCGCTGACGATAACCCGGAGGTTGTCGGTGCTCGCCAGTGTGGCGCGGTGGTTATTCCACGTGCGCAGATGCTGGCCGAGATAATGCGTTTCAAGTACGGCATCGCGATCACCGGTAGTCATGGGAAAACCACCACTACCAGTTTGCTGGTGAGCTTATTGGAAGCTGCCGGATTTGATCCGACCTTTGCCATCGGCGGTCGTCTGACGGCTGCCGGGCACCATGCTGAGGGGGGGACTGACGGTATCGATGATGGCTCCAATGCGCGTTTGGGTAGGGGGAGTTATCTGGTCGCCGAAGCCGATGAAAGCGATGCCACTTTTTTGCACCTGCAACCCATGCTGGCGGTGGTAACCAACATCGATAATGACCACTTGCAGGCTTACGGCGGGACGCTGGAGGGGTTGCAGCAGGCGTTTGTCAGTTTCCTCTATAACCTGCCGTTCTATGGTCTTGCGGTGCTATGCGCCGATGACCCGATGCTGAACAAACTGCAAGCTATGATTGCGCGACCACAACTGCGTTATGGCATCAACGAGGTCGCCGACGTCAATGCCAGCGATATCATAATCGATGGTTGCAAAACGCATTTTCGCGCCCACATTCGCTATCGCGATGAGCGCTTCGATTGCACCTTAAACATGTCTGGGCAACACAACGTGCTGAATACCTTGGCGGCGATTGCGGTCGCCACCGAGCTTGGCATTGAGCATGACATCATCGTCAACACCTTGGCTACTTTTAAAGGCATTAAACGCCGCATCCAGCGCTACGGCGATCTGTACACTTGCCGCGGTGAGCGCTTTACCTTGGTGGATGATTACGCGCACCACCCGCGTGAGTTGCAGGTAACCCTTGCGGCGATTAGCGGGAGCTATCCAGAGCGCCGCATGGTGGTCGTGTTTCAGCCGCATCGGTTCACGCGACTGCGTGATCTGTTGGCGGAGTTTGCGCTTGCCTTGGCGCGTGCCGAGGTGCTGATATTGATGTCGGTATACGCTGCCAGTGAGCCACCTATTGAAGGGGCTGACTCAGCGGCTTTAGCGGCACTGATCGAAGCGAATCGGGTCAGTTGTGGTAAGCCACTGGTACTCGACACCGCAGATCAGGTGTTACAGCATCTCCCGCAGGTGATCGCCGACGGCGATGTAGTGGTTACCTTGGGAGCGGGCAATATCGCTCATTTGGCACCGCGCATCCAACAGCAATTTGCCGTACGCTCGAAGCCTGTCGACCATCAAACTGTCTAGCGATACAGAATCTTGGATCCATGAACCATCCGATTATGCCTCAGTTTCTGATTTTCCTCTGCTGACGCTTAGAACGCTTCCATGAACGCTATCCTGCGCTATAACGAACCACTGGCAAGCTATACCAGTTGGGCCGTCGGTGGTCCGGCGAAATGCTTTTTTGAGCCGGCTGCGGTGCAGGACCTGGCGCTTTTCCTTGCGCAACGCGCGGTTGCTGAAGATCTGTTGTGGATCGGCCTTGGCAGCAACCTGCTGATTGCGGATGCCGGCTTTGACGGTAGCGTAATCCGTTTCGGCGGCAGCATCGCCAACATCCGCATCTTGGATGATTGCTGCATTGACTGCGACGCCGGCGCTCCTTGCGCGCGCGTTGCGCGTACCTGTGCCAAAGCGGGCTGTGTCGGGGTTGAATTTCTCGCTGGGATCCCTGGCACCATGGGCGGTGCGCTGAAGATGAATGCCGGCGCTGCCGGGCACGCGCTGTGGGAATACGTAACGCGGGTGCGCTGCATTGACCGTAAAGGGCGAGTGCGCACGCAAGCGGCGAGTGAGTTTGACGTCGCTTATCGCCAGGTGGATGGGTTGGGGGAGGGCGCTTTTATCGGCTGTGAGTTGCAGCTTGAGCGCGGTGATGCGGCTGCCAGTCAGCGGCAGATCCGTGATTTGCTGTTGCTGCGCGATCGCCGCCAACCGAGTCGTGTGCGCAGTTGTGGTTCAGTTTTTCGCAATCCGCCGGGGGATTATGCAGGGCGTCTGATCGAGGCCAGCGGACTCAAAGGCACCGCCTGTGGCGGTGCCGTGGTGTCCACGAGACATGCCAATTTCATTATCAACAGCGGCGCTGCGACGGCGAGCGAAATCAACGCCTTGATGCACCTTATGAAAGCCGAGGTGCATGCCGCCTACGGTGTCTGGCTGCAACCAGAGGTGCAGATCGCGGGCGCACTGACAGCAGCCCCATCACAACCTGTCGTCAAACAGCCGTTGCTGCCGCGTCGCGTTGCAGCCAAGGGCGTTGAGAGGCGTACTGTGGCCGATGGCGGCGTCCCCCATGGGCATTTGGAGGTGAGCTGAAACATGTCTGCCACGCGGCATGACAAATTGCCTCCCCTGCGGGTGCCGGATGCCGCTCAGTTCGGCAAGGTAGCAGTGGTTTACGGTGGCCAGTCGGGCGAGCGCGAAGTGTCGCTGGCGAGTGGTGCTGGGGTGCTGCGGGCGCTGCAGGAAAGTGGCGTAAATGCGATTGGCCTAGATAAAGATCATGCCATCATCGCCCGTTTGGTGGCGGGACGTTTTGACCGCGTGTTCATCGTTCTACATGGTCGCGGGGGGGAGGATGGCAGCCTGCAAGGTGCCCTCGACACGTTGGGCATGCCGTATACCGGCAGTGGCGTACTGGGTTCAGCGTTAGCGATGGACAAACGACGCGCAAAGCAGATCTGGCGGCAGTGCGGGATTGCAACACCGGCGTTCTGTTTCATCAGCGACGGCTCAGCGTTATCGGGTGCCGCTGCTGAAGTGGGGTACCCGTTAGCGATTAAACCAGCGCGTGAAGGCTCCAGCTTGGGGATCACCCGGGTTGATAATCAAGCATCGCTCAAGCAGGCCTTTGATAAGGCTAGGGCATTTGACGATCAGGTCATCGCTGAGTCGTGGGTTGAGGGCGTGGAATACACCGCCAGTTTTTTAGGCGCTTTGGCGCTGCCATTGATTCGCATCGAGACGCCAACCCAGACGTTTTATGATTACAGCGCCAAATACAGCGAAGGCGCAAAGACCCAATTCCATTGTCCTTGCGGTCTTGATGCGGCGATCGAGCGGCGCTATCAGCAACTATCGCTGGCGGCGTTTCAGTCCCTGGGCGGATCGGGTTGGGGACGCACCGATTTTATCCGCGCTTTCGACGGTACGCCGATGGTGTTGGATGTCAACACGGTGCCGGGAATGACTCCCCACAGTTTGGTGCCGCTGGCGGCGGCGGCGTTGGGAAGCAATTTTGCAGAGCTGGCATGGCGTATCCTAGAGACTAGCGTCCGATGAACAAAGTGGCTGCCGAATCGTCAGCGGCGGCGATCATCGCCTCCGCGGTTGGTGGGGTCGCTGCCAGCACAGCGCGCTCAGTGCTAGGCAAAAGGCGGCGCAGGAGCGCTACCGGGTGGTTGCTGGCGGTATTGGGGCTTGGCCTGATGGTTAGCGCGGGGGTGCTGCTGCACCCGTTGCAGCAGCAGCAGCCGATTCATCAGGTCAATGTTATCGGGAAGTTCACGAACCTCGATCGCGGCGCGCTAAGAGCCGTTATTAATCAGCATCTTGAGGGTTCATGGTTGACGCTTGCAGCCGCTGACATACGTCAATCGGTGCTGGCGTTGCCGTGGGTTAAGCAGGGCTCGGTGCGCATCGTCTGGCCCAATACCTTAGAGGTCGAGATCAGCGAGCGCCAAGCCGTCGCCCGCTGGGGTGAAGGGGCGCTGCTGGATTCCGATGGTGAGCTGTTCACTCCTGCCAACATCGACCAATTCAGCGCGTGGCCGCGGTTTGATGGCCCGGCCAATAGCCAACGGCGCTTATTGTCGGCTTGGCAGCGTTTGCAAGTCGCGTTTGAGGTGTTCCAGGTGGCGCTGCGGCGGCTGCGCTTATTGGAAAGCGGGGAGTGGCAGATGTTGACCGACGGAGGGGGGCTGTTGATAACCGATTCGAACGATCCGGCGAGCGTTGTGATTACGTACGGCAATGCCCTGATAAACGCCTTTGGCGCTGAACTTGCCGCGGTTGCACGCATTGATTTTCGCTATACCAACGGTTTTGCGGTGACCTACAAAGCAGGCAAAGACAAGGGGTAGCGTAGCGCCCATTGACGGATTGAGTCAGGCATTCAAAGTTCGAGCGTGTTTGTGATTTTCGCGTACGCCTAGCGTGTCAGCAGTTCAGATTTTTTCGTGCTGACGCCAGAGGCTTCGATTTCAAATTTGTTTGGAGGTGATAATCAATGAAAAAAGAGAGCAGCCAGCGTCATATCGTTGGCCTTGACATCGGCACCTCCAAGATCTGCACGATAGTGGGCGAAGACAAAAGTGATGGCTCCATTGAAGTTAGTGGTATTGGCATCCATCCCTCTTATGGGCTCCGTAAAGGGATGATTATTGATATTGAGTCAACGGTGCAATCGATCCAACGCTCACTGGATGAAGCCCAATTGATGTCAGGCTGCGCCATACAATCGGTTTATGTTGGGATTGCCGGCGGTCATATCAACGGTCTCAATTCTGATGGTGCGACTGCGATCAATAACCAGGAAATCACTCAGGCTGACGTTGATCGGGTACTCGATACGGCGCGTGCGGTAGCGATTCCGAGTGGTCAGCAAATCCTCCATACGTTGGTGCAGGAGTATTCGATCGATGGTTATGACGGCATCAAGTCGCCTGTCGGTATGTCGGGGGTGCGGCTGGAAACCCAAGTTCATATGATCACCTGCGCGATCAGCGCGGTGAACAACATTATCAACTGCACCCGGCGCTGCGGGATTACAGTCGCTGATGTGGTGCTGGAGCAGTTAGCCTCCAGCGAAACGGTGTTGACCGCCGATGAAAAAGATTTAGGCGTGATGCTGATCGATATCGGCGGTGGTACAACGGATCTGGCAATTTTCCACAGTAGCGCTATCCGTCATACGGCAAATATTCCGATCGCCGGTGATCAAGTGACCAACGATATTTCAGTCGCGCTGCGTACGCCAAGCCACGAAGCTGAGCAGATAAAGCTGCAATACGCTTGCGCGATGACGAAGTTAGCCAGTATGGAAGAGGTCATTGAAGTACCGAGTATCGGCGACCGCCCGCCACGCAAGCTTACGCGGCAGCTTTTGGCTGAGGTGGTAGAGCCGCGCTACGAAGAGTTGTTCAGGCTGGTACAGGGCGAATTGCGCAGGAGTGGTTTCGAGCAGATGATCCCGGCCGGCGTGGTACTGACCGGCGGCAGCGCAAAAATGGAAGGGGTGTCCGAGCTCGCCGAGGAAGTTTTGCAACTCCCGATCCGTACCGGGATGCCGCCCAACAACTTAGGCCTGCAGAACGTAACGCGCGATCCAATTTACTCAACCGCGGTCGGATTATTGCATTTTGGTCAGGCGCAGCACCGCCGTGGGCACCGCCAACACCCACTGCCCCCAAGCCTTATGAAACGCATCAAAGGTTGGTTTCAAGGGCGCTTTTAGGGTGTTACCGCCAACCAGCAGCGCACCTTAACTGGGTGTTAGGAGAAAAATAATCGAGGTGTGATATGAAAATTGGCAGATTAGTTAAGCGTCATATAAAGAGGATATTCCACTATTGCGATACCAGTGATCACGATGAGCTGGACCGTCTGATGGATAAAAAGTATTCAAAAAAGATTTTCGATATAAATTACCCATTCTGTACTGAGGTCTCGTTGATTCCTGATGAAGAATCAAAACGTTACTGGAGCGATAGATACCTTGTGAGAGGAAAGACGGTCAGGGCTTCCAGTCAATGGATTGGTACAAGCAAACCGCACTTCATTAGATACCTGATTAATAAAAAGATAACTACTGGAGATGAATTATCAATGCTGGATGAAGTTGCATCGCCAGATGAAGTTGCCGCCGTGCCCGTAAATGAAAGGCAAAAATCAACCAGAGAAAATAGCAGATACAGAGGCAACGCAATTGGCAATTGTCAAAATCTTTTGGTGCGAAATATACTCAGTAATTTAGGTCAAGAGTCTTTCAATGACAATAATTGGAAAGAGACAAAAGAATATTTTTCGAACCAATGCGCTTATTGTGATTTATCCGGTGATTTGGTCATGGATCATGTAATTCCGATTAACAGGGAATCATTGGGTGAGCATCGGCTAGGTAATTTAGTACCCAGTTGCAGTTCATGTAACGCCAAAAAAGCAGGTAACGATTATCGTGATTTTTTGGAGAGCCAACAACAGCGGATAGAAAAGATCGAGGGGTATATGGAAAGTAGAAACTACGACCCTTTAGGAGATAACGATCAAGTTGAAATGATTTTGAATATGGCATATCAAGAAGTTGCTCAAGTTTCAAAACGATACATTAAAATACTCAATGAGCTATTTCCTAATAATTAGCTAGGGCGAAAGGCGTGCGCCGTTCAGCATAGCGCAATCAAGTATCCCAAGGCGTGTTCCCAATCGACTGTCAATTGGGTGCTTTTTCGGGATTCTGAATTATTCTAACCCTATCTAACCACCCGCCTAATTAAATAGGCTAAGACCAATGCAGGGAGTGAGTGCAATGACGTACGATAAGAAAATTGACTTCGTCATGGACGAAAAAAACAGTGCTTTAACCAATCAAGCCAGCCTGCTGACCATCGGCGTTGGCGGCGGTGGCGGTAACGCTGTTGAACACATGGTGCGCAAAGGAATTGAAGGGATAAGGTTCGTTTGCGTCAACACCGACTCCCAGGTGCTGGCGCTATCTTCAGCAGAGCCGGTGCAAATCGGCCTTGAAACCACCCGTGGCTTAGGTGCCGGCGCTAACCCAGAAAAAGGCCGTCAAGCAGCGATAGAGCAGCAGCAGGCCATTGAACAGTTGCTCGAAGGCTGCAATATGGTCTTCATTACCGCTGGTATGGGCGGTGGTACAGGTACTGGCGCGGCACCGTTTATTGCTGAGATCGCAAAAGAAAAAGGCGTGCTGGCGGTTGCCATTGTGACTAAGCCGTTCTTGTTTGAGGGGGGGCGGCGGATGAAAAACGCTGAACACGGGATCGCTGAGCTGGCCCAGCAAGTGAATTGCATGATCACTATTCCTAACCAACGCTTGGTTGACAAGCAGGATTTATCGCGCCCGCTGCAAGAGTTGTTTTCCAAGGTTAACGATGTGCTGCTGAATGCGGTGCAGGGGATTTCCGAGATCATCACCCGTCCCGGGCTGATCAATGTTGACTTTGCGGATGTTGAAGCAGTAATGTCGGAGAAGGGCCCCGCTGTCATGGGGATTGGCACTGCCAAAGGCGAGAACCGCGCCCAAGAAGCGCTCGAGAAAGCCATTCACAGCGATTTATTGGAAAATGTTGACATCAAAGGTGCGCGTGGCATCCTGATCAACATTACCGCCACGGATGAACTGCGCGCCGATGAGTTTGTTACCATTAACGATATCGCGTCGCAGGTCTCAAAGAATGCGACGGTGATCGTTGGTTCGGCTGTAGATAACGCGATGGGTGATGAGTTGCGGGTTACTGTGGTGATAACCGGGCTGCCCTCTGAATCGCTGGAAAGCGTTAGCGATACCATCGTGCGCCCGATAGTCCCTCGGGTACAACAGCAGCTTTTTGGGCAAGCGAAAGAAGGTTTCCGTGGCGTCTCTGATAAACGCTTGAACACCGCTGGTGCTGATGGCAGCATGGATATCCCGGCTTTCTTGCGCAAACAGGCTGACTGAGCGTGATCCGCTGCCGGCTTGTCGCGCTCCGCGTGCAGGCCATAGCGAGCTGCCGGTTGGACTTGAAATCAACCTCAAATAGCGCATAATTCACCGCGCCCGGCGTGCTAGGTGGGTAGTGCGGGTGGTCGAAAAATTGACGTTAGGTTTTTTCTGGGTTCCCAACGAGTCTTTATCAAGCAAATTATGGAAACGATGACATGAAGATCTTAATCGCTGACAGCTTTCCACAGCACCACTTACAACAGCTCACTGAGCAGGGGCACGATTGTCGCTATGACCCTGCACTCGGCGAAGATACGCTGCCCGCGGCGATCGCCGATCATGAGTTGTTGATCGTTCGCAGTACGCGAGTTGTCGCCGCGACGATAGACAGTGGTGGTCGCCTGCAGTTGGTGATCCGCGCTGGGGCGGGCACGAATACCATCGACAAAGCCCACGCCGCCAGTAAAGGCGTTCGCGTTTCTAATGTTCCAGGGGCGAACTCGGTGGCTGTGGCGGAATTGACGCTGGGGCTGATCCTGGCCATTGATCGCCAGTTGCCGGCGAACGTGGCTGATCTGAAACAGCAAGTTTGGAATAAGAAGAAATACAGCAAAGCGCGCGGCTTATTCGGTCAAAGCATCGGCATCTTAGGGGTCGGCTCGATCGGTATCGCGGTTGCTGAGCGTGCGGTCGCTTTCGGCATGAAGGTATTGGTGTTGGCGAAACCAAACCGTAACCCAGAGACAAAGGCGCGGATCGCTGCGCTGCAGGTTCGCGAGCTGGATTCGCTCGCCGCGTTAGTGCAGCAAAGCGATATTGTTTCGCTGCACTTGCCGGCCAGTGGTGACACGCGCAATCTCGTCGATCAGAGCTTTCTGGCGAACATGAAGGACGGTGCCATGCTCATCAATACCTCAAGAGGCGAATTGGTTGATGAGGCCGCGCTGCTGGCGGCGCTGGACAGTAAAGGGATCCGTGCCGGTCTTGATGTGTACTGTAGTGAGCCTGCTGCTGGTGACAATCAGTTCGTATCAAAAATTGCGCAACACCCGATGGTCTGCGGCAGCCATCACATCGGTGCCTCAACCGAGCAGGCACAGACGGCGGTCGCCGACGGCGTGTTGCGCGTGATCCGCTCGTTTGAAGCTGGCGCGCTGCTGTATTGCGTGAATCAGTAGGCGCGGCCCGCGTCGCGGCGTGCGCTGCGCGGGTGGTTGGCGGCAGCAGGTGACGGCGGTCAGTGGATCAGCATCTGCGTGCCACGAACCCCGACCCGCGCCGTCAGCAGCGTGGTATGCTGACCTCGTCTATCTCCTTCAGTATCACCGAGAGCACGGGCTGCTGTTGTTCACGAGGCCTTATGCTGTTTTTCAAGCCCAACAAAGCCAATCCAAAAGCCCCGTCTGGTAATCCCGCTGAGCTAACCTCGGACGTGGCAGCGGTAGCGACGCCAACCGCCGCCGCCACCACTGACGTAGCACCTGCTGACGCGGATGGACCGGCTGGGGGAGGCTGGTTCGCACGCCTGAAGTCTGCGCTGTCGCGCAGCCGTGGTGCGGTTGCCGATGGCGTTAGGGGGGTGCTGCGGGAGCGCCGCACGCTTGATCAGGAATTGATCGAGGATCTTGAGACGCTGCTGCTGTCGGCTGATGTCGGCGTTGCTGCAACCCAACGGATGATCACCGGGTTACAGCAACGCAGTCGCCGATCAGAGATGGACGCGGATACGGCGCTGGCGTCGTTGCGCAGCGATATGCTGTCGATTTTGTCGCCGGTGGCGCAGACGTTGGTGTTGCCAGAGAGCGTGGAACGCCCTTTCCTGATCCTCGTGGTGGGTGTCAACGGCAGCGGTAAAACCACTACCATTGGCAAACTTTGTCACCTCTTCCAAGCACAGGGGCGCAAAGTGTTGCTCGCCGCTGGAGACACCTTCCGCGCCGCAGCTATTGAGCAGCTGAAGGTATGGGGGGAGCGCAATGGCGTTCAAGTCATTGCCCAACACACTGGGGCTGATGCAGCGTCAGTGGTGTTCGACGCCCTCCAGGCGGCGACATCCCGTGGGGCCGAGGTGGTCATCGCCGATACCGCCGGTCGTTTGCATACCCATGTTGGTTTGATGGAAGAATTGAAGAAGATAAAACGCGTAGTGGGTAAACTTGATCCATCCGCGCCGCACGAGGTATTACTCGTCTTGGATGCCGGAACCGGGCAAAATGCCCTCTCTCAGACGCGGCAGTTCGCTCAGGCACTGGGGGTAAGCGGCATCGCGCTGACGAAAATGGACGGTACCGCCAAGGCCGGGGTGGTCTTTGCCCTAGCGCAGGAATTCAACATTCCGCTGCGCTATGTCGGTTGCGGTGAAGGGATTTCCGATGTGCAACCGTTTGCCGTTGAAGCGTTTGTTGATGCGCTATTAGGGTCTGATCGAAGCCAGTCACTGTGATCCGTTTTCATCAAGTCACGAAACGCTACCCAAGTGGGTTTGAGGCGCTACGTAACCTGAGCTTTACAATCGCCAAGAAGGAAAAGGTATTTCTGGCGGGGCACTCTGGGGCTGGCAAAAGCACTCTGTTGCATCTCATTACAGCGGAAACTCTTTGTACTCGTGGTCAAGTGATGGTTGGCGGGCATCATACCGCAACCCTCAGTAACCCTCGCTTTGCCTACTTCCGCCGCCATATTGGCACGGTGTATCAGGACCATCGCTTACTTGCCGATCGCAGCGCATTCGATAACGTTGCGCTGCCGATGGTGGTGAGCGGCTATCACTATCACGAGATCCAGCCGCGTGTCAGGGCGGCGCTGAAGTTGGTGGGTCTGGAAAAGAAAGCAGGACTGTTCCCACAAATGCTCTCCGCTGGGGAGCAACAGCGGGTCGGTATCGCCCGTGCGGTTGTCAATCGCCCGCCGTTGCTGATCGCTGACGAACCAACCGGCAACCTCGATCTGGAGTTGAGCTGGGAGATCATGGATGTGTTTGAGAGGTTGCATCAGCAAGGGACGACATTGCTGATCGCCACTCACAACCTAGAATTGATCCACAACCTACGGTGGCGCACTTTGGTACTCAAGTCTGGAGACCTGATTACCGACGGGTATAGTGGCCGATGAGCGACGCGGAATCGCGCTTTGATCTGCGCCAACGCCGCCGCAGTTGGCGGCAATTCCTGTTGGATAACGCTCAGCCCAGCTTCTATGCGTTGGGGCTGCTGTATCGTGCGCCGTTTGCCTCGCTGCTGATCGCATTGGTTATCGCGATCGCTTTGGCACTGCCGTCAATGGGCTTCATCTGGCTGCACAACGGTGCTCGTTTGCTCGCGGGTTTGTCGGATAGCGGCGCGGTATCGCTGTTCCTGCAGCAAACTGTGGAAGAGGCCGCCGCCGCAAAGCTGGCCGCGCAGTTGCGCACTTGGGACAACGTCGCAGCGGTCACCCTGATCAATAGAGCCGAAGCACTGCGTGAGTTTGAAAGCCGTACCGAGATCAGCGACAGTTTAGCGTTGCTGTCCGAGAATCCATTGCCGAACGTATTGGTGATCGAACCGATCAGCAGCGCTGGCAGCGGCGCTCAACTGCAGCAATTGATCGACCGCCTGCACGCTTTGCCGCAGGCCGCGGCATTGCGCTTTGATCGCCAATGGGTGCAGCGCCTCAATGCTTGGATCGATCTGCTGCGGCGGGGTGCGCTTGCGATCAGTATCCTGATGCTGCTTGGGGTAGTCGTGATCGTTGGCAATACGATCAAAATGTGCATTGACCAGCATCACCGCGATATCGAAATCTTGCGTCTGATAGGTGCTACCAATGCGTTCATCCGCCGGCCTTTTTTGTACATTGGGTTTTGGTACGGCTTATGCGGCAGCGTTCTTGCGCTGCTGCTGCTGTGGTTGTTATTGAATATCATCAGCAGCGCAATCGTTGCCCTTGTCGCCGCTTACGGCGGCGACTTCAGCTTCGGCGGTTTCGATCTTGCGGTCGCAATCAGCCTGCTGATCGCCGGCCCTCTGCTGGGCCTTATCGGGGCCTGGGTCTCAGTCAGCCGGTATCTGTGATAGGGATTGAGCCCTGCCACCCGTGACCATGCCAGAGCCTTCACCCGTCCTCGGCCCTGCACGGCGTTAAGGCGAGGGCGCAGGAGAACCTAGGGATAGGGGTTTGGGGGAAGGGAGTACAGCGTTCAGGTGTGTTTAACACGCCTGTGTTTTTTAATTTTTATTTGGTGCGCCTAACGGCGCATCGTTCGCTGAGCGGCATAGACCGGTCAGCGGCACCATGAAATTACCGCTGGAGGGTTCTTCTTCTCCGATACATCGGCGCATTGCCAATAGCAGGCTTCCCCCAATACAAACGTCTTTACCCTCATTAGACTCCTCAAAATACCGAGCAAAGCGCGGCATTTTGAGGATTAAAAATATAAAAAGATTGCCAGAGCCTCGCCCTCCCTATCCCAGAGCTTTGCCCGAGGCCCTTCCAGAGAATTAGAATAAGTATGGTGTTCAATCAAGCATCTTGATTGAACACCAGTATATACTACAGGGTACCTAGAAACCCCAGCAGGATGGGGTTTGGGGGAAGAGATATCAGCACCTGTATCGTAAGCCGCTGATTTATAACTCTTCCCCCAATAGACAAGCCCGGCACAACCTGAACCGTGCGGGGTGCTTGCAGCACGCCACAACTGCCTTTCCTCCCAAACGCTCTGAGAATGTCGCGCAACAATAACAGCACCCACTACCGCCGGGGGAATATTTTCCTGATCGGCATGATGGGGGTCGGTAAGACCACGCTGGGTAAGCTCATGGCGAGCACCATGTCGCGGCGTTTTGTTGACTGCGACGAGGCGATCGAGAGCGCTACCGGCAGCTCGATCGAGCGCATCTTTGGCCTAGCTGGAGAAGCGGCGTTTCGCGGACTCGAAGAGCAGACGCTGGGGCGGCTGGTGCAATGCGATAACACGATTCTTAGCACCGGTGGCGGGGTGGTGTTGAGCGCGGCAAATCGCGCCGCACTGCGTGCTAACGGTTATGTCGTTTATCTGTCGGCCCCGTTGTCTAAGTTACTCGCCAGAGTGCAGGGCGCGAATCTGGACCACCGCCCGATGTTGCAAGCTGATGATGTTGAGCAGCAGTTGCGTGCATTGTTAGCACAGCGCGCCCCTTTGTACCGTGAAACCGCCGATACGGTGATTGCCGTCGGCAACGTCCCAGCGGCGAAACTGGCACAAAGAATTATTCAACGCTACATCAAGGCGGGCGGTGAATACGAGGGATAATTGATAATGGGTAAGGGATAATTGATAATGGATGCTTGTTCAATAATTGGCGAGAAGGGAGTTAAATGTCCAGCGTTTAGCGGGAGATAGGTTTAGCGAATAAAACCTGTGAATGCTCTTGTAATCGCCAATTTTTATTTCTGACTACGCTCAACGTCGGTTTTCAACCCAACTCAAACGATACACAGGGTACCCTGTGGGGCTTGTCTATGGGGGAAGGGTTATAAATCAACGGCTTACGTTACAGGAGAGCATGTCCCTCCCCCCACCCCCCCATTTTCCCCATATGGTTAATGGTTTTTCGAGGTTCCCCGGAGATTATAGTGGCAAGCGAAAGCATGGATAGCAGCGATATACAGCAATTGCAGCAGGAATGGGATGAAAATCCGCGCTGGCTGGGCATTGCACGTGATTACTCGGCGGCGGATGTGGTGCGCTTGAGGGGATCCGTCAGGATCGAATACACCTTAGCGCGCCGAGGTGCTGAGCGCTTGTGGGCAACACTTGGGCAGCCGTCTTATATCAATGCGCTGGGAGCGTTGACCGGCAACCAAGCGATGCAGATGGTCAAGGCCGGTTTGCAAGCGATCTATCTCAGCGGCTGGCAGGTCGCTGGTGATGCCAACACGGCGCGCGAGATGTACCCTGACCAAAGCCTGTATCCAGCGAACAGCGTACCGGAGGTGGTGCGTAGCATCAACAACACGTTTCAGCGGGCGGACCAGATCCAGCACCTCGAAGGCGATCACGGCATTGATTGGTTTGTGCCGATTGTCGCCGATGCGGAGGCCGGTTTTGGCGGCGTGTTGAATGCTTTTGAGTTAATGAAGAACATGATCGCCGCCGGCGCTGCCGGCGTGCACTTTGAAGACCAACTGTCGTCGGCCAAGAAATGCGGTCACATGGGCGGCAAGGTGTTGCTGCCGACGCGCGAGTCGATACAGAAGCTGATCGCTGCTCGCCTCGCTGCCGATGTATGCGATGTGCCAACACTTCTGATCGCACGCACGGATGCGCTGGGTGCCACGCTGCTGACCAGCGACATTGATCCCAGCGACGAGAAATTTGTTACCGGGGAGCGCACCGTTGAGGGCTTTTATCGCGTGCGCTGCGGGCTTGAACAAGCGATCGCACGCGGACTCGCCTATGCGCCCTACGCCGATCTGATCTGGTTTGAAAGCAGCAAGCCAGATCCTGAGGAAGCGCGTGAGTTTGCGCGTGCGATCCATGACAAGTTTCCAGGCAAAATGCTGGCTTTCAACTGCTCCCCATCGTTCAACTGGAAATCCCATCTGAGCGATAACCTGATCGCCCGCTTCCAGCAGGATTTGGCCGGCATGGGCTATAAATTCCAGTTCATCACGCTGGCGGGGTTCCACACCCTGAACTACGCCATGTTCGATCTCGCAACGCGCTATCGCAATAGCGGCATGAGCGCCTACGTGGAACTCCAGCAAGCCGAATTCCAAGCCGAGATCCGCGGCTATACGGCGCACAAGCATCAGCGTGAGGTGGGTGCCGGATATTTTGACGCAGTCACTGAAACGATCACCGCCGGCGCTTCATCGATCACCGCTATCAAAGGCTCAACCGAGGCGGCTCAGTTCGATTGATCGTTTGGGCACCTCGAAAAACTGCGCGAACTAGCTTTCCGAGGTGCCCGGCGCGGCTTGTCTATTGGGGGAAGGGTTATAAATCAATAGCTTACGATACATCTAATCATATCCATTCCTCCAAACCCCCATCCCGCTGAGGGTTTTTCAAGGTGCCCAAAAGATAATAGAAATGCAATCAAAATCCCACCAGATGAACCATGCGGTCACCCCCGAAAGCCGTTCTTTGTTGCGGCAACAGAGGATCAGAAGCGCGGCGATGCAGGGGTTGGTTTTGCTATTACTTTCACCCTTGCTTTCTGTCCATGCGGTGACAAACACCAATAGCGATAGTATAACAACGACTTTTAGTGTCAGCGCCACAGACGCGGATGCGATAGCCATCAACGCAACCAGCGGTTCCATTGTGACCAATGCAGATGGAGCACGCGGGCTTGGAGCCGGAATTGGCACTGGAACAATAGCTTCAACAGCCCAAGCGATTAATCATGGCACTATTAGTACCACAGGTACTGATTCTATTGGAGTTTATGCCGACAATCAGGTTGGTGGTCCTTCTGAGGTCAGGAACGAAGCGGGTGCTACGGTAACCACCACGGGCGCGGGATCCAGAGGTATACGGGCTTGGGGTACTAATGGCTCAAGGGTGAGGGCCACCAATCGCGGCATCACCACCACCCGTGGCGGCTTGCTTGATAAAGATTCCACAGCACAGAGGGCTGATGGCGTTCAGGCCGTGTCCAACGGTGGCTTGGCATTGGCAACCAACGAGCCCGGTGGCGTCATCCGTACCGAGGGGATCGGTGCTAGGGGGTTAAGTGCTTTTGGTTACCTCACCGGTGGCGATGCAGAAGCGGTGAACGGGGGCCAGATCACGACCACCGGCGATAGTTCCAATGCTTCTTTCGTTGGGCTGGCAAATGGCATTGAAGCTAGGTCAGAGACCAACTCCGCTGCTGCTGAGAATTATGCGGGAGCGACGGTAGCCACCAGCGGGCGTGGCGCACGCGGGGTGTATGCGAGAGCAGACGGGGGAGCTGGCGAATCAGCAATCGCGGTCAACAACGGGGCGGTTACGGTAAGCGGCGGTGGGTTCCACAATGAGAGCGTATTTTATATTGGGGCAGGGGCGCTTGCCTACGCTGGGGAAGGGGGATTGGCAGGGGTCATCAACTATGATGGCGGCGTCATCGAAACCACCACCGCAGCCACCGGCGCATTCGGTATCGCGGCGGCTGCCTACGGAGGCGGTGAAGCACGGGCGATGAACAGTGGCAGGATCATCACCCGTGGTAACGTTTACAGGATCGACCGCGCCGGCACCAGCAACGATACGTGGCATAGTGCGAGCGGCATCAATGTGTATGCGGATGCAGCAGACGCATCCGCATTCAACGCAGCCAGTGGAGTGATCGTGACTCACGGCACCGCGGCCACTGGCATGGTTGCCAGTTCGGACGGTGGCGATGCAGAAGCGCTGAACGAGGGTCAAATCACAACCCTCCAGACCGAGGCATTCGAATATGAGGGTGCCACGTTCGGCGCGCATGGCGTTTATGCCTATTCCAGCACTGCCGTTGCGGTCGTTGAGAACCGCGCAACCGGGCGGGTTGAGACGGGCGGTGATTGGGCTGTAGCGCTTCTCGCAATAACTGCTGCTGACGGTAGTGCGGCTTCGGGGGCGGCGGAGGTGCGCAACAAAGGGCAGGTGGTCACGGTCGGGAAGAATGCGGAAGGCGTACTCGCCCTCGCAAGGAATGGTGGTTCCGCTGCTAACCCCAATCGCGTGCGTGCCTATAACGATCTCGGTGCAACGATCGAAACCACGGGTGATAAGGGCGTCGGCTTGGCAGCAGCGATCCAAGTCAATGGCAGGGGATCAACCGCGGCGATAACGGCCTATGGCGACGTGCTGGCACAAAATAGCGGCACCATCACCACTAGCGGCGGTAGTGGTAGTACAGGTGCCGGCACCTTCGCTGCCAATGGGGTTGTTGCGGCTTATTACATAGAAGAGGGGGATACCACCACCAGTGTTGCTGATGCTGGTGATGTGACCGTGATCAATACGGGCACTGTTACGGCTAACGGTGCCAATGCGACTGGCTTGTTCGCTAAAACATACGGTGATGGCAATGCAGCCATCACGGTAACCGGCGGCAGCGTGACCGCGGGACACGCCAGCGGGATTGGCATATGGGCGGAAGCGGGTGTGGGCGGCAAGATTGCAGTAACGATCAGTGATGGCGCGATCATTACTGCCGCCACCGCTGCCCGCTTCGATGCCGCTGCGGCCCGTGTTTCACTGAGTGACAGCACCTTGAACGGCAGTGTATTGTTTGGCAACCTTGCTGATGAGTTCACCCTAAGCGGCAGCACGGTCACTGGGGATGTGGATTTCGGTGGCGGTACCGACAGCCTGATACTTGACATGGCCTCTACCAACGGCAGGATTGACGGTGATATTGCTGGCTTGGAGACCCTAGTCAAGCGTGGCTCGGGCGATGCGTTGGTCAACAACGTGGCATTTTCGGGTAGTCATGTCGCGATAGAGGAAGGTCGCTTAGTGTTCAGCGGGCATCTGGATGTTGGCCCGTCGGGTACGGTGCAAGTTAATAATGCTGCTGCGAATACGGCACAGTTGGCGGCACTGATCGTTGATCAAAACAACCTCCCCCAGATCACCGCCGGCGCGATCAACTTTACCGGCAATGCGGATATCTATATGCAGGCCATGAGCTCTGAATTGGTCGGGTTTGCTCAAACAGCCGCGAGTGGCTTACTGATGAATGCCCCCACGATCATGTCAGCAGGTACAGCTACGGATGCGGTTACGCTGATGACCGCCTCAAGTGGTAACGTTAATACGGTTGTGGGCAGTATTAGTACCAGCGGAGGGGGAAGTGCAACTGTGAGTGGTCAAATCGCTTTGTACTCGGCCCCTGCCAGCCCCACTCCGCCTGACCCCACTCCACCCCCTACCGGTGGTGGCAGCGGTGGGGTGTTTGCGATCGGTGGCGGTGCGGCATTGGTTGCATTGCTGGGCTACTACTTCGATTGGTTTGACGGGGCTGGTGACACCGTGACGTCGTCGTTATCGCATGGTTTGAGGGCTGATGGCGGTGCCTCCGCAGGGGTACTGACAGCGGCAGCTGATCACAGCCAGACGCGGCGCGTCATGCAGAGCGGGCTGCAATTCTGGTCACGTACCCACAGCAACCACTCGCCGACCTTTGCCGGCGGCAGTAAAGCGACGGTGCAGGGCTATGCTTTGGGCATCAATGCCCCGCTGGGCAATGGCTTCAGCATGGGGGTGTCTGCCATGCCTGAACTCTCTGCGGCGTTGTCAGAAGGTGTCGGCGTGCAGTCGGCGAGTCTCAGTGGCAGACGCTATGCGGTGAACAGTAGTTGGCATGGGGAGCACCTGTTCGCTAACGCCAGCTTCTCTTATGGCGACTATAAGGCCCAGTCGTCGTTTGACAATACCATCGGCGGCGGCGGCTTGAGCGGCAGCTTTGGCATGACCCACAAGCACGCGCGCCTCGGGATCGGTACCCGATTAGACCTTGCCGGGATGCGTGCGGTGCCTAGGCTGGCGGTGTTTGATGGTGCGCTGACGCAAGCCGCGTACGATGCCAGCGGTAGTGCCTTGCGCGCCGAGATCCCCGCGTTTGAACAGCGCTATCGTGGCTGGAAGGTGGGCATGAGCCTGTCGCCAGTTGGGTGGTTTAACGCTTTCGAAACGGTAAAATGGCAGCCTAACCTGCACCTGAGTGCCATCGGTACCCACAGTCAGGAGGCGTCTGTTAGCGAGGTGCGTCAATCCGACCTGACCGGGATCCTGAGCTTTACCAGCGCAGCGCAGGCCAATGGTCTGCCGCGATCGATATACGGCATCAGTACCAGTGTGCTGGCAATGCAGTCAGGGTTGTGGAAGTTTCGCGCTGGCTATGCTGGCATGATCGCCGACGGCAGCAAGTTCCACCACGCGGTGGTAGCGGGCTTCCAACTCCGCTTCTGAGCCCCTGCTCCCTACTCCCAGAAGGAGAGGTTTTCATCTCTCATTCAGGCCCACTGCCCGTTGATGAAACCGCTCATGTCGTTGGGTGCCTCGAAAAACCCTGAATGGGTTAGAGAGAAGGATTGTTTTATTTTTGATTAGGAGCACCTGCGGTGTGACCGTTCGCTGAGCAGGGCAGGCACCGCGAAATATACTCATGCTACTTGAAGATGCTTGATTGCGCATGCTCCTCTATCCTCTTTATGTCCAGCTCCCTAAATTAACGCCTACAAATTGGGCTTCGGGCAGTGTCTCTGGAATCTAAAGCGTTATTTAATCCTGAAAAACAAGCTGCGCTTGCTTTTTCAGGAGAATAAGGAGGGTAAAGCCGTTTATATTGGGGGAAGGGTGAGGGCGTGTTTTAACCTGCCTGAACGCTGTACCCCCTTCCCCCAAGCCCCTAACCCCAGGATCTCCTGCGCCCTCGCCTCGACGCCGTGCATGACCGAGGACTTCGGGCGGCGCTATGGAATCTAAAGCGTTATTTGATCCTGAAAAACAAGCTGCGCTTGCTTTTTCAGGAGAATAAGGAGGGTAAAGCCGTTTATATTGGGGGAAGGGTGAGGGCGTGTTTTAACCTGCCTGAACGCTGTACCCCCTTCCCCCAAGCCCCTAACCCCAGGATCTCCTGCGCCCTCGCCTCGACGCCGTGCATGACCGAGGACTTCGGGCGGCGCTATGGAATCTAAAGCGTTATTTAATCCTGAAAAACAAGCTGCGCTTGCTTTTTCAGGAGAATAAGGAGGGTAAAGCCGTTTATATTGGGGGAAGGGTGAGGGCGTGTTTTAACCTGCCTGAACGCTGTACCCCCTTCCCCCAAGCCCCTAACCCCAGGATCTCCTGCGCCCTCGCCTCGACGCCGTGCATGACCGAGGACCACGGGCGGGGCTCTGGGATGAGAGCATGACAATAGCTCCTTCCTGCATCTTCAAGTAACACCGGTATAAACCAGACCATAATCACCTGAACCCCGGCACCTGAAACAGAATAAAATGGACTTTTTGCGAGATCACCATTGTTTGTTGTACGATAAACCATTGTAGTATAGAGGTCTGGCACTGAAGTAGTGCAAGACACACTGCCCCCAGCACACAAATTCTCCCTCAGAGGAAAATGCCCTTTACAACAGAGGCGTAAAGGCGCTTTGTTGATCCCAGTAACAAAACCACATAATAAAGGAGTGTTTTTATGAAAAGACCATTGTTAGTTGCCGTAGCAGCGGCAAGCCTTGTTGCTGCTACGGTTGTTGCGGACGAAGTCAAAATCGGCATTATTCTCGGTTTCACCGGACCGATCGAATCACTGACGCCGAACATGGCGGCCGGTGCTGAACTGGCGATCAAAGAAGTCAATAGCGACGGTGGTTTTATGAACGGTCAATCGGTACAGGCGGTGCGCGGTGATTCGACTTGCATTGACGCTGCCGCTGCAACCGCCGCCGCCGAGCGTCTGATCACCGCTGATGGAGTGAGTGCCATCATGGGAGCTGATTGTTCGGGAGTTACGACCGCGATTTTGCAAAACGTTGCGATGGCCAACGGCGTCGTGATGGTTTCGCCGTCGGCGACTTCACCGGCGTTGTCGTCGATTAACGACAACGGTCTGTTTTTCCGCACGGCGCCTTCGGATGCACGGCAAGGGCAAGTGGTCGCGCAGATTCTGAAGGATAACGGTTACCGCTCGGCGGCCATCACCTACACCAACAACGACTATGGTAAAGGTCTTGCGGACAGCATCGAATCCAACTTCAAAGCGGTTGGCGGCAAAGTGACGATCAGCACCTCGCACGAAGATGGCAAAGCGGATTACGGCGCTGAGGTGGCGGTGCTGGCGCAGGCTGGCGGTGACATCTTAGTGGTCGCTGGTTACCTTGACCAAGGCGGGAAAGGGGTCATTCAGGCGGCCCTTGATACCGACGCGTTTGATACCTTCTACCTGCCGGATGGAATGATCGGCGACAGCCTGCCACAGGCCATTGGTTCCGCACTGAATGGCTCGCTCGGCTCTGTACCCGGCACCGACAGCCCAGGTGCCGCTAAGTTTGAGAGCATGGCCACAGCGGATGGTTTCAAGTCAGGTCCGTTTGCCCCAGAGTCGTATGATGCGGCAGCATTGATCATGTTGGCCATGCAAGCCGCCGGTTCAAGCGACAGCGAAGCTTTCAAAGGCAGCATTATGAGCGTTGCGAATGCGCCAGGGATTAAGATCTATCCAGGCGAGCTCGGCGTGGCGCTGCGCATCATCGCCGCAGGCGGTCACGTTGACTACGTCGGTGCCTCGGCGGTTGAGTTGATCGGTAACGGTGAGTCGGCCGGAAACTACCGTGAAATTCTGGTCAAGGGAGGCAAAAACACGACCGTTAGATTCCGTTGATGCACCGGCGACAAATCGTTTGACACCTCCTTCCGATTGGCGTAAGCCTTGGCGGTTGAAACGGCGCGGAGCAGCTTTCCGCGCCGTTTTTTTGAGTGTGCTTTGCGGGTAGTCTGACAGGGGATGGGGTGATTACGGTTCAGCAGTTGCACAAAAGTTTCGCTGGTATACACGCCATCAACGGTGTCTCCCTGACCATCGAGCGTGGCGCGATCAGCGGACTTATCGGCCCCAATGGGGCTGGCAAATCGACATTATTTAATGTCGTTACGGGTCTTTATCCTCCAGACAGCGGCACGGTATTACTGGAGGGGAAGGACATTACCGCTCTCAAGCCGCATCAGTTGTTCGCCCGCGGCATCCGCCGCACATTCCAGATAGCGCAGGAGTTCGCGACGCTGAGTGTGCGCAATAACCTGATGATGGTGCCAAAAGAGCAGAGCGGTGAACGCTTGCTCAACGCTTGGTTGCGACCACGCCAGGTGTGCCGCGAAGAAGCGCACATACGCCAGCGCGCCGCTGAGGTCATCGAGTTTCTGAACCTAAGCAGCGTCGCCGATGAACTCGCCGGTAATATCTCTGGCGGGCAGAAAAAACTGCTTGAGCTGGGGCGGACGATGATGTGCTCACCAAAGATCGTTTTTCTCGATGAAGTCGCCGCCGGGGTCAATCGCACGTTGCTCAAGCGCATCGGAGACGCGATCATCGAGTTGAACCGTGAGCAAGGCTATACCTTCTGGATGATCGAGCATGACATGGAGTTCATCGGGCGGTTGTGCGAGCCGGTGACCGTGATGTCCGAAGGCGCTATCCTGACCACTGGCTCGGCAGCCGAGGTGATGCGTAACGAAGCCGTCATTGACGTGTATCTTGGCCCTGGTCATCACGCTCGCGACCCGCACGATCAAGCACCGTGAGTTTTCTCCTTGGCAGTGAGATGTACGGTGGCTATAGCGACGTCGATATTCTGCGCGGGTGCTCGATTGGCGTTGAGCGCGGCGAGGTAGCGGTCGTGATCGGGCCGAACGGTGCCGGCAAATCGACGGCGATGAAGGCCATGTTCGGGTTGCTGCCGCTGCGCCGCGGGCAGGTGTCGATCGCGGCGGTGTCGATCACTGACATGACGCCACAGGATCGGGTGCGCGCCGGCATGAGCTTCGTGCCGCAGAACCATAACGTATTCACCTCGTTGTCGGTGCAGGAAAACCTCGAAATGGGCGCGTTCATCCGCGAGGATGATTTCAGCGACACGCTGGCGCAGGTGTTTGATCTGTTCCCAGTGCTGAAACAAAAACGCCAACAGCTAGCGGGTGAGTTGTCTGGCGGTCAGCGCCAGCAGGTGGCCATTGGACGCGCTTTGATGACGCAGCCGACAGCGCTGATGCTCGATGAGCCAACCGCCGGCGTGTCGCCAATTGTCACCGATCAATTGTTCGTACGCATCACTGACATTGCCCGCAGCGGCATCGCGGTGCTGATGGTTGAGCAAAACGCCAAGCAGGCGCTCGGCATCGCTGACCGTGGTTACGTGCTGGTGCAGGGGCGTAACCGCTACAGCGACAGTGGCGCGGCATTGCTCGCTGACCCTGACGTTGGTAAAGCATTCCTCGGTGCCTGAGATGAACGACGCGCTGAATGCGTTGGCGCTGATCAGCAACTTTATCCTTGTCCCCGGCCTTGCCTACGGCAGCCAACTGGCGCTCGGGGCGCTGGGGGTGACGATGGTGTATGCGGTGCTGCGCTTCTCCAACTTCGCCCATGGCGAGATGATGTCGTTTGGCGCGATGGCGACGATCCTGCTGACTTGGCTACTGCAAGCGCAAGGGATCAGCATCCAGCCGCTGCCGACTGCCCTGCTGGCACTGCCATTTGCTGTTCTCGTCAGCGTATGCTTGTGTTTGATCACCGATCGGTTGGTTTATCGTTACTACCGCGTGCAAAAAGCAAAGCCGGTGATCTACCTGATTGTCTCGGTCGGCATGATGTTTTTGCTGAGCGGCCTGATCCGTTTCATCATCGGGCCTGCCGATCGCGTATTCAATGACGGCGTGCGCTTCATTATAAGCGCTAAGGATTTTAAGGCGGCGACCGGGCTTGCGCAGGGGATCGCCATCAAAACCTCGCAGGGGATCACGGTGCTGACCGTGGTGGTGCTTGTCATCGCGCTGTTTTATTTTCTCAACCGTACGCGCACCGGTAAATCAATGCGTGCCTTCGCCGACAACGAAGACTTAGCGTTGCTGTCTGGTATTTCCCCGGCGCGCGTGGTGATGTTCACGTGGATTATCACCGCTACTCTGGCCACCGTGGCGGGTGCCCTGTATGGGCTTGACAAGAGCTACAAGCCGTTCACTTACCTGTCTTTGCTGTTGCCGATTTTCGCCGCTACGATTGTCGGCGGCATTGGCAAGCCGGTAGGGGCTATCGCGGGCGGTTTCATTATCGCGTTTTCAGAATTGACCATCACGTTTGCTTACCGCAAGGTGTTTGACTATCTGCTGCCGCCTGCGCTTGCCCCAGACGGTTTGGCGCAGCTACTTTCTACCGACTACAAAATCGCGGTGTCATTTGTGATCTTGGTGATTGTGCTGGTCGTCAAACCGACCGGGATCCTAAGCGGCAAGCTGCCATAGAGCGTTGACGCATCCGATGACCCAACGCACGCGATCGGCTGGCTTGTTCCTTGCGATGTTCGCCTTGCTGGGACTGGTCGGCACACTGCAGAGTTGGAATGTGGCGCTGGCGATCCTGAACCTCTGCCTGATCTCGGCGGTCATGACTCTTGGCGTCAACATCCAATGGGGCTATGCCGGTTTGTTCAATGCCGGCATCATGGGTTTTACCGCGCTCGGCGGCTTAGCGGCGATCGTCGTATCGCACCCACCGGTGGGTGCGGCTTGGTCAGCCGGTGGGCCGCGCGTACTGCTCGGCGTACTGTGCGCTCTGCTGACTATCGCCGCGGGTGTCTTGATCTGGCGTCGCGGTAGTTCGCCGCCGCGCTTACGCTACTGGTTGATCGGTGCCGTAGCGCTTGTCGGTTACGGTGCGATGCGCACCATCATCGACCCTGCGGTCAGTGCCATCGAAGCTGTGGAGCCGGCGAAAACCGGCTTCCTTGGCGGTTTTGGACTACCGATCCTGCTGGCCTGGTTAGTTGGCGGCGTGTTTGCTGCCGGTGCCGCTTGGGTAATCGGCAAAATCGCCCTTGGCCTGCGCTCCGACTATCTCGCGATTGCAACCCTCGGTATTTCAGAAATCATTATCTATGGACTCAAAAACGAAGACTGGCTGACGCGCGGAGTGAAAAACATCACCGGCCTGCCGCGCCCGCTGCCCTATGAGGTTGATTTGCAAAGCGCGACTTGGCTGCAAGCCCTTGCCAGTGAGCTTGGAGTGCCGCTGATCGAGGCCTCATCAATTGTTGTCAAGTTGGGCTATGCGGGCTTGTTCACTATCGTGCTTGTGGTGATCTACTGGCTTTCGGAAACCGCTTTGCGTTCGCCCTGGGGGCGCATGATGCGCGCCATCCGCGACAACGAGACCGCCGCTGGTGCGATGGGCAAGGATGTGACGTGGCGTCATTTGCAGGTTTTCGTCCTCGGATCGGCGGTGGTCGGCGTCGCCGGCGCGATGCTGACTACCCTAGATGGACAATTCACTCCCGCCTCCTACCAACCGCTGCGCTTTACCTTTCTGATTTGGGTGATGGTCATCGTCGGTGGCTCGGGCAACAACCTAGGGGCAATTTTTGGCGGCTTCGTGGTGTGGTTCTGCTGGATCGAAGCCGAGCCGTTGGGTTTGGCGCTTATTGCTATGGTTACCGCCAGTATGGCGAATGACAACCCGCTGCGTCTGCACTTGCTGGAAAACGCAGCCCACATGCGCCATATGACAATGGGTCTGGCGCTGCTTCTGGCACTGCGTTTCGCCCCTCGCGGGTTGATTCCCGAGGAGCGCTGAAAGCGCGCTTCGAGAGCGGGGTTAGTGGCATTCAAGGTGCCCTCATGTTACTTGAAGATGCTCAATGGGTGAGGGAGACCGTTTTGTGCACCTCGTTGAGTCGCGCTGCATTTGACGCTCTGGAAAAGGGCTTCGGGCGAGGCTCTGGGATGAGAGCATGACAATAGCCCTTTCCTGCATCTTCAAGTAACACCGGTATAAATCAACGGCTGACGCTACAGGTAAGGGTGCCCCTTTCCCCCCCCCACCCCATTGAGGTTTTCCGAGCTACCTAAATGTATTGCGTGAGCGTCATATACTCATTCGCTTAAACAGCCGCTCTGGAATGATCTTGATGATCAGCATGATGTATCGCCAAATCCACTGCGTGTAGATCACGCTTTTCCCCTTCTGCTGGGCCTTATAAATATCTTCCGCCACCTGCTCGGGTTGCGCGGTCAGTTGCTTCGGCAGATCCATGCCTTGCGTCATCTTTGTGGCGACAAACCCCGGTTTGACTGTTAGTACCTGTACCTTGGCCTCATGGAGCCTGTTTCTTAGCCCCGAAAGGTAAGTGCTGAGCGCTGCCTTGGCGGAGCCATAAGTGCAGTTACGCTTGCGCCCTCTATCACCGGCGACGGAGCTGATCGCAACGATAAAACCGCTTCTTCTTTGTTCTAAGTCATTGGCGATGATGTTCAGCAGACAAACAATAGCGGTATAGTTTGTGTCGATGATGCGCTGCGTTTCACAGAAATCTGTTTGTGCGCGGCGTTGATCGCCAAGATAGCCGACCACCGATATAACGCCCAGCGGTTTCTCCTCAAATTGATCGTAAAAGGACTGGTGGTTCTCATAGTCGAGGATATCAAACTCGGTTATTGTGATACGCCGTTGCATTCTGATTGTGATGTCATTAGCGAATTGTTGCAGCTCAGCTGAGTTTCTGGCGGCTAGGTACAGGTCATAGCCGTGTTTTGCGTATTTTATGGCGACTGCTTTGGCGATATCGCTCTTCGCGCCAATGATCAATAGATAAGGCATTGTCGGGTTCCTTCAGTTACAAGGCCATGCAGCTGAGCCAATGTGTTTATAGTAGGGTTATTCATGGGGGCACTTCGAAAAACCAGCTTCGCTCGCTTTTCGAGGTACCGTCTATTGGGGGAAGGGTTATAAATCAATAGCTTACGTTACAGGTGAGCATGTCCCTTCCCCCAACCCCTCATCCCGTTGAGGGGTTTCGAAGTTCCCGAGGGTATTCATCCGCTGATCATGAACAGAAATCACGTTATGGGGGTATCATTTTGTTTTGTATTAGACCGGGCTCAACTTGCGAGGGGAAGGGGTTTATTTTACTATACCGTGGGTCTGCCGCTACGTACATGTTTCGAGGTGCCCTGCGGGGCTTGTCTATTGGAGGAATGATTATAAATCAACGACTTACGTTACAGGTGTTGATGCTCCTTTCCCCCAACCCCCATCCCATTCAAGGTTTTTTGAGGTGCCCGAGAGAATATGGCAACACCCGCTGACAAGAAGACCTATCTCGCGGATACTGATACCATGCCGAAGCTGCTGCTTGTGAATGCTAGGCGCTTCGCTAAGCAACACGCGATACGTGAGAAGCACCTTGGTATATGGGTAAGCTGGACCTGGGCAGAATACGCCCAAGAAACGCGGTTGATTGCTTACGGGCTTGCTGAGTTGGGTTTCAGGTGCCACGACAAGCTGGCCATCATCGGCGATAACCGCCCTCCATTATACGCTGCCATGTGCGCTGCCCAGTCACTGGGCGGGACACCTGTCCCACTGTATCAGGATTCGGTAGCTCAGGAATTGCAGTTCATCATCAAACATGCACAGACACGTTTTGCAATCGTCGAAGATCAGGAGCAAGTCGATAAACTGCTGGAAATAGCTGAACAGTTGTCGCTGCCGGAAGTCATTATCTATTGTGATCCGCGCGGGCTGAGGCACTACCAGCAGTCATCGCTGCACGATTACGCAGAAGTAAGGCGGCATGGACGAGAGCGCGCTACGCACGAGCCGGATTTTTATGCGGCCCAAGTGGAGCAGACTAAGGGCGGTGACGATGCGGTGGTCCTGTACACCTCCGGCACCACCGGCAGCCCTAAAGGCGTGGTGTTGACGCACCGCAATATTATCGTCACTGCGCGCAACTCGGCTAAATTTGATAATTTCACCGCCAAAGAGCAAGTGATGGCCTATCTGCCGATGGCCTGGGTTGGTGATCATATCTTTTCTTATGGGCAGGCCTTTGTGTGTGGCTTTTGCGTTTGCTGCCCGGAAAGTAAAGATACCTTGCTGTCCGACTTAAAGGAAATCGGCCCAACGTATTTCTTTGCCCCGCCGCGCATTTTTGAGGATCTGCGCACCTCGGTGATGATCCGCATGGAGAATGCGCAGGTTTGGAAACAGCGGTTGTTTCATTACTGCATCGCTATCGCCAGAGAGGTTGGGATCGATATCATGGAGGGCCGGCGGGTGGGCAGCAGAATGCGCCTGCTGTATGCCTTGGGCGACTTCCTGATCTACCGCCCGCTGAAAGACACGCTCGGCTTGAGCCGTATCCGTGTCGCCTATACCGCCGGTGAAGCGATAGGGTCTGAGATTTTTGAGTTTTATCGTTCCTTAGGGATCAACATCAAGCAGCTCTATGGGCAGACTGAGGCATCGGTGTTTGTCACGATGCAGGCCGATGATGATGTGCGTTCGAATACCACCGGCGTCCCCGCACCTGGAGTGGAGGTGCAGGTTAGTGACAGCGGTGAGGTACTGTATCGCGGTCCTGGCGACTTTAAGTGCTACTACAACAACGCAGAGGCAACGCGTAAAACGAAAACCGAAGATGGCTGGGTGCGCACTGGGGATGCCGGTTTTTTTGATCGCGGTCATTTGCGCATCATCGATCGCGCCGCTGATGTCGGCAAACTTAACGATGGTACGTTGTTTGCTCCCAAGTACTTGGAGAATAAGCTGCGTTTTTTCTCTTACCTGAAAGAAGCGGTAGCGTTTGGTGATCAACGCGATTATGTGACGGCGCTGATCAATATCGACCTCGACGCAGTCGCCAACTGGGCTGAGCGCAACGATCTGATGTTCTCAAGCTACCAAGAGTTGGCCGCCGATCCGCAGGTGCGCCGCCTAGTGCATGATTGCGTTATCCGCGTCAACGCTGACCTAGCCGCCGATGCAAAATTGGCGGCCTCTCAGATTCGCCGTTTTATTATCCTGCATAAGGAACTGGACGCCGATGATGGCGAGCTGACGCGTACCCATAAGGTACGCCGCCGTATCATCAACGAGCGCTATGCCCCTTTGGTTAAGGCGCTATTTTCTGGTCGCAGCGATTGTCAGATTGAAACCGAGGTGATGTTTGATAATGGCCGGCGCGGAACTATCAGCGGGAACCTGAAGATCGAAGATGTTGCTTTACAGACACCCTGAGTTACCCAGTCGGGATCCCTGTGCACGCTGCTAGGCCTAGTTTTTTGCACGGGCACACGCAACGGATGGCTATTGGGGGAAGGGTTATATACCATTAATCAATCAAGATGCTTGATTGCGCACGCTCCCATGCTTCGCGTGGGCCTCTCTCCTCTCCTTCTGGGAGACTGGCTTCGTTTGACGCTCTGGAATGGGCTTCGGGCGGTGCTCTGGAATCTGAAGCGTTATTTAATCCTGAAAAAACAAGCGGCGCTTAGCTTTCAGGGGGTGGCCAAAAGATGTTTTATATTGGGGAAAGGGGGAACTATTCGATCGACTCCAGTAAGTCCACGGTACCCCCCCTTCTCCCCAACCCCCTATCCCCAGCAGGACCGCAGATCTTATTGACGCCTACTGTTACTGCCCCGTTGGATGCTCTGGAATGACTTCGGGCAGTGCTTTGGAATGAGAGCATGAAGAATAGCCCTTTCCTGCACCTTCAAGTAGCATGAGTATAAATCAATGGCTTACGTTACAGGTAATGATGTCCCTTCCCCCCAACCCCTATCCCGTTCAAGGCTTTTCGAAGTTCCCTTCAGTTCATGCTAACAGGTTTGTTTGATAGTGCGCACCGATCAATTCAATTTTCGCCCTGAACTCGATACGCTTGAGATCGATCTAAATGGTTTGGTATTCGATACCGAACTTGCGGTCAATCGATTTTATGATCGCATGGACCACTACCTTGAGCAGCACGATCGGCGTTGGTATTTTCTGGTTGACTATGGCGATTGTCGGATCGCGCCTGATATCTGGGACTGCTATGCCGAGCGCGGCAAGCGCTCCAACATTGCTTACAGCCTTGGTACCGTCAGGATAGCCCCGCAGTCCGAGGTGGTAGAGATGATCCGTAAGCGCGCGCAGGCGGATCAGTTTCGCTCGCGCTTATACAACAACCGTGAGTCAGCCTTGTTTGCGATCGCCGAGATGCGCAAGCGCTATGGTACTGACTGCCGCTCGGTTGTTCATCAGTCGTTCTTGCAGCTGAATAATATAGTGCTGCGCTTTGGTGGGCTGGTGGCACTGAACAACGTTAGCTTCTCGGTACTCAAGAGCGAAATTTTCTCGATCATCGGTCCCAACGGCGCCGGAAAAACATCAATGTTGAATGTGCTGAGCGGTTTCTACCGACCGAACTCGGGCAGAATCATTTTCGAAGACAGCGATCGCAGCGATCTTAAAACCCACGAAGTCGCACGCTTAGGATTCGCCCGCACGTTTCAGAATATTGCGTTATTCCAAGGCATGAGTACGCTGGACAATATCATGACCGGGCGTCTCATTAAAATGAAACACAATGTGTTCATGGATGCGCTTTACTTAGGGCCAGCGCATAAGCAGGAGATGCGCCATCGGGAATTTGTTGAGCATATTATTGATTTTCTCCATATCCAGAATATTCGCCGCACCCCGGTAGGGCGGCTGCCTTACGGTCTGCAAAAGCGCGTTGACTTGGGGCGTGCGCTGGCGATGGAACCCAAAATCCTGTTGTTTGATGAACCGATGGCCGGGATGAACGTTGAGGAAAAAGAAGACATGGCGCGCTTTATCCTTGATGTTAACGATGAATTTGGCACTACTGTGCTGCTGATAGAGCACGATATGGGGGTAGTGATGGATATATCCGACCATATAATGGTGCTCGATCACGGTATCAAAATATCTGAAGGCACGCCGGATGAAATCCGTACCGATCCAATTGTGATCCGAGCCTATCTGGGGGAAAGCTGAGCGCCAACGCCCCCGAAAAACTCGCCTTGCGCAGCTTCCCGAGATGCGCTTGATGCGTATTTTGTTCGGGAAAGAGGTTATAAATTCAGTGCTTATTCGTTGCGTTGGGTTCAGCGCCTGCTACTGAACTTCAGTCATCGATGGCCTTTTTGAGGTTGCCAGATGGAAGAATTCCTGTTTTTTATTGAAGTTTTGATCGCTGGCTTGTTGAGCGGCATCATGTACTCGCTGGTCGCTCTGGGACTGGTGCTGATCTTCAAAGCTTCGGAGATTTTTAATTTCGCCCAGGGCGCGATGGTGCTGTTCGGCGCGCTGACCTTCGTGCTGCTGACTGAGCTTGGCGGCGATTTCTGGGATTGGACGGCTTCGCTTGCGATCCTGTTTGCACTGCTAGCGGTGCTTGTCCTAGTGCTGAGCAAGATGACCCCGCTACTGAACACTGAGCGTCGCTTCAGTCGCTTTATCTGGGCTGCGTTTGCGCTGTTGGTATTGGTGCTGGCGTTGTTTTTTGACGGGGGGCAGAACATGTGGCGGGCGGTATTCGTAACGCAGATGATCTTCCTGATGCTGACCGTTGGCGTGCGGGCACCGCTGTGGGCGGCGGCCATCTTGGCGGGCCTCGCAATCGCCAGCTTATTCCTTGATGGCGCGGTTTTCTGGCGCGCTTTGACGATTACCTTAGTGATCATGATCTGCCTTGCTATCGCGATCGAACGTGCGGTATTGCGGCCAATGGTCAACCAAGAGCCGATCATCATGTTCATGGCGGCGATTGGGCTGAATTTCATTATTGAGGGGATCGCCCAAGGGGTCTGGGACGCGGAGGTGCATGCGCTGGATCTTGGAGTCGAGGATTTCCCAATCCCAGCCCTGCAGGAGTTGGGGTTGTTTATCAGCGAGTTGGATATTTTCGTCACCGCCGTGGCCGCTGCTATGGTGGCTATCTTGGCGGTGTTCTTCAACAAAACGCGTATCGGTCGTGGACTGCGTGCCGCTGCCGACGATCACCAAGCGGCGCTGTCGGTTGGCATTCCGCTGCAGAGCATCTGGGTTGTGGTGTGGTCGGTGTCTGGTATCATCGCGGTGTTCGCTGGATTAGCATGGGGCTCTAAGCTGGGGGTGCAGTTCTCGATCGCATTGTTAGCTTTTAAGGCGTTGCCGGTGATCATCATCGGTGGTTTCACCTCGATTCTCGGGGCGATTATCGGGGGCCTGATTGTTGGCACTACCGAAAAGTTGTTTGAGTTCTATATTGGGATACCGTACCTCGGCGGTGGTACTGAAAGCTGGAGTCCATATATGCTGGGGGTATTGTTCCTGATGTTCAAGCCGCAAGGGTTGTTCGGCGAGAAGATCATTGAGCGCGTCTGATCGTATTATCCTCCTGCTACTTGAAGATACAGGGGAGGACGAACCCCTATCCCCTTTATGACCGGCTCCCTGAATTAATGCCTACAAATTGGGTTCGATAAACGTTCTGAAAAAGGGCTTCGGGCGGTGTCTCTGGGATATTTAATATTTTAATCCGCAACTGCACAAGCTTGCGCTTGGCAGTTGCGGAGAATTTTGCAGAAAAGACGTTTATATTGGGGGAAGGGTGAAGGCGTGTTTAACGCACCTAAACGCGGTACTCCCTTCCCCCAAACCCCTAACCCCAGTACAGCCTTCGCTTTCGACTTAGCGCCGTGCATGGCCGAGGGCGATAGTAAACGGCTCTGGAATGATCGCGGGCGAGGCTCTGGGAACGAGAGCATCAATAGGAATAGCTCCTTCCTGCATCTTCAAGTAGCATGAGTATAGAACTAAAAAATAGAGACATGATACATGCTAAGAGAAAAATAAATCTGAAATTACAGATACCAAAAAATTCTATACTTGGACTTAGTGTATTTTCTGGCATTGCATTAGCGGTTATTATTGTTATCCTCAATAAAGAGGAAAGTAGAACGACTGCATCAATTGACCACTCTACTAAAATAGTAAAAGTAGTAGATGGAGATACGATAGAAATTGGTGCAAATAAATTTAGGTTATTTGGTATTGATGCACCAGAAAGAAACCAACCCTGTAAAAAGAATAATGTACTTTATGATTGTGGTGGCGCATCTAAAAAACATTTGGAATTTATCATTTCAGGTGCAAACGTTGAATGTGATAAAAAAAACAAAGATAAATGGGGGCGATATATTAGTGTGTGTACCGCAGATGGAGAGGATATAAGTGAATTAATGGTAAAGCATGGATGGGCTCTTGCTTATAGGAAGTATTCATCAGTATATGTATCTGATGAGGAGTTTGCCAAATCAAATAAACTAGGAATGTGGGCAAAAGATTTTTCTATTCCATCCGAGTGGCGCAAATTCAACAAAGGTAACAAGTTATGAGCTCAAATGATCAAAATAAAAGCATTGCTAGAACAAACAACAACATTCCAACTCAAATAAACTTAGATCCGATTTCTACTCTTGATCTAACTTGTCTTTCTGAAAACGAAAAGAATGCTCTGTGGCTAGAGTATACAAATGGTATGATGGATATTAGTAAAAAAGCACAAGAACTCCATGTTGAGGCTGCTGTTTTGAAGAAAATCCTTGATGATCTTTCAGAAGTTACACGAGGAGTTTCTGGAGACGGTAATGCTATCACTGTCACACACGTACAAGACACAGGAATCGGACGTACTGAAGTAATAATGGGCAATACACCGGAAGCTGAAAGCGGTAAACTATCAAAAAGCCAAACAGGTGAAAAGAATTGGACTCCCTATTATATTTTTGGAGGAATATTAGCGCTGGTAATTATTGCAGCGCTGATGAAATGAAAACGATTAGTGTGCATATTTCAGATGAATCGATAGCATCTGATGCTATTAATGAATTATATTTAAAAATTAAAAGTTCAACAAAACAAACATCAGAGTTTCAAATATTTTTTAATCAAGTTGAATATTGTATAAATAATTTTGTTGAAAAAGCTGAGAAATTAACAAGAACAGGTACAACTATCCATATAGAAAAACAATTTACATTGTCAGATATAAAAATTTTAATCACACTTGATTATCCTAAAAAGATTAGTTTTATGAATAAACTGAAAAATTTTTTTATAAATAACTAACTAAAAAATATCGTAATAAAAACATGAATCGGCGTAATTCATATAGGAATCGCTCAATTCATCTCGAAAGAGCACTAGAGCATATAAGAGAAGCAGAGACTTTATCAAAAGAATTGGGAGGTACAGATAAGGATGTTAAGGAGTATTTTTTTTCACTTTCTAGCAATCACCTTAAAGTAGTTCTTGATAAGTATGAAAATGAATATGGGAAACAAGCTAGAGATTATGCTGAAAAAACATTTTCTAAATGGAAAAGCAGGAAAGTACATATGAGCGGGATGATTGCAGAGAGGTTATTTAACTTATTGCCTCCTAGTATGCCTATAGAATCTAAATTTAAATTAACAGAGAGCCTATGGAATCACGTAGCTCCTTCATCTAGAAAAACGTACTATGTTGGCCTTGATGTCGATCTAGAAGAAATATCACAAAAAGTAAAGAATCATTTGGCAAAAGTTGTTACTTACCATGAAATACCTAGTGCTATGAGATCACGTTTCAATTGGCTATCTCAAGGTGATATTGAAATTAAGCAAAAACTTTTAAATTATTTTCAACAACAACAAAAAGAACTACTATCAAGTGCACTAAGCACACAGCTTCCAGTGCTTCTAAATCATCTGCGATCTGGAAAAGGAGACTTAACAAACTATACTGCACAGATATTAAAGGTCGGTAAACATGAAGTTCGTGTAGAAATAAATAAGCGTGTAAATGGTATTTCTGAGACAGCTCCAAAAAAGCTGCAACAAAAAAGTGTTAATAGCTGGATTTGGTTAGTTACTGGGATAATTATTCTATTGGTTATTTTTAGCAAATAACTGGATGCAGGCAGCCCCCCCAAACCCCTTCCCCAACCCCCCATCCTGTTGAGGTTTTTCTAGGTTCCCGAAGGAGGTATAACCAATCATTACTACAGCCAGAAGCAATAAATGAAGCTATCCCAGAGCATCATAAGCAGAGCAAAATGCACGGTACCAAGTCAGAACCAATGCCCCTCGGCCCTCTCCCAGAGGGAGAGGGGAGTTCCCACGCACCGCTTGGCAGCGAGTTCAATCAAGCATCTTGAAGGATTGCAAGTATAAAAGAACCGTGTATACTGGGTTATCCATGCAGGCATTCAATAGGCTTAGTTTTTCAGTAAATAAAAGAATGGGCTGCAAAAAAGCTGGATATGATCACTTATTGGGAACCTCGAAATAGCCCTGTGGTGGAATAAGGCAAGGGTATCGCAGTGAGTAGTGTTGACAATCACCTGAATCCGTGAGTTCGACATCGTAGAAATTAACCTAAGCTATTGATTTATAAGTAGAATATCGTTTAAATTAACCTTTTTATTTAATCACCTCACAGGCGAATTTTTAATAAACCCAGAATATTTAACGTAATCAATGACTTAGAATTGCTTTTGCGTTACTCATCTCACGGATAAAGGAATCATCTATTGTGGTAAGGGAGGCTATATGTTCAAGAAAAACGACCCAGCGCCGGTGCGGCAACCAACAGAAGGCTCATTGATAGTGCGTGAGGATGCGACTTTCCCGGCTCAAACAGAGCCCCATCGCAGCACTGGCTCCGGCTTCGCCAGCACCACCGCCACCGCCACTATCGGGGAGACGATGCGCTTGAAGGGCGATCTCTATGGAGAGGAGGATGTCCTGATCCAAGGAAGTGTTGAAGGGACGATTAATTTACCTGACAACACGTTGACCATTGGCGAGCACGGCAAAGTCAATGCGACTGTGAACGCCCGTTCGGTTGCCATCTATGGCTCTGTCAGCGGTGAATTGAACTGCGATGAGCAACTGGTGTTGCATCGCTCTGGGCGGGTTACCGGCAATATCGTTACCCCGCGGGTGACTCTTGAGGACGGTTGTTACTTCAAAGGTGCCATTGACATGGAGGGTAAAGAAGAGAGCCAGCAGCCGGTGGGCAATGTTTCCGATCTGAGCCTTCATACAGAGACACGAAAGACAGAATCCAGAAAATCCGCTACGGGTACCAAATAACAATGGCATTGGCGCATTGTCAGTTGCGCAGCAGCGATCAGGATTTTATTCCAGATAAAGTGCTGCGCCTGTCGGGCTTAGGCCGGATTCGCGATAATCTGGCACGGCATGAGCGGTCCAATGTGTTGGATTTAGGTCCGCCAGTTAATAGCAACATATCGTATTTCAGAGAATTTAATTGTCGGATACGGATCCAGAATCTATACCAAGAATTGATCGATCATCCGCGCTATCGGTCTGCGCTGAGCGCCGGCGACAGTGAAATCGCCAACGGCGATATTGCTCATATCTTTGATGAGATGCTCAGCGATTGCCGGGGCGTGCATTACAATTTGATCCTGCTCTGGGATCTGATCGATTACCTCCACCGGCAAGCCTTGACAGTGCTGATGGGTTCGCTGGCTGGGTACTGTCAGCGTGGTGCTTATTTGTATATGGTGTCCTCGACGAATCGTTTGATCCCATCGGTCGCGGCGCGCTTTTCATTGCTAAGTGATAATCAGATCCGCTACCAGCCGGTTAGTGATGAGTTAATCGCGGGGCCGCGCCACAGCATTCGCGCGATCGAACGGATGTTGCCCGGGTTCCATCTGGAGCGTTGTTTTCTGCTGCCCGAAGGGCTTCAGGAATATATCTGGAAAGCAGCGTTGGATTAAGCCGGCGCTTTGCAACGCAAAGAGGCGTTGCACTCGTGATATTTTTGGCAAGTGTATTTCTCTTGATAGTTGTTCTGAAACGCAGTCAGGGATTAGCGTAATGCGTACTTTGCGCACCTTAGGGATCGCTTTTCTGGTGTTCGCTGTTGTGCTGTGCGCGGCGGCGGTGGTTGCGGCGGCGGAGGATTCGCTCGGATTCTTCAAGGACTGGAGCGCGATAAGCTATCAGGACGACAGCGACAAAGTGTGCGTGGCATGGAGTGCGCCGCAGCGACAAAGCGGCGACTACGCGCACCGAGGCGATCCTTTCGTGTTCATCAGCCGGCGTCAATCAACGCCGCGCCACCAAGTTCGTTTCACCCCTGGCTATCGCTATCAGGATGAGAGCCGCGTCATGGTGACGATCAAAACCTATAGCATTTGGCTTGAAACGGATGGAAAGGTCGCCTGGAGCGAGGATAAACACAATACCAGCCGTTTGATCCGCTGGATGCTCGATGGTGCTGAGATGACCGTTGAGGGCGTTTCCAGTCGGGGAACGAAAACGCGGGACGTGTATTCTCTGCAAGGGGTAAGCGCGGCCTATAAGGCGATCAATAAGGGGTGCGGATAGCACAACAGTATTGGCGGGGAGTGTGATTGCGTGGCCCAAGTAGCGATCCTGCGCTAAGGCGGATCGGCGGCGGTTTGCGCCGCCAAAGGCAAAGCGCAACCCAAAGCGCTGCTGCTCAGACTGTGCCGCTGCAAAGACGGCTGCGCCGATGCCATAATGAGTCGTATGCGGTGTGTGCGGTTCACAATACAGCAGGCAATGACTTATACGCTGAGCAGCAGGTACTCACGTTCCCAAGAACTGATAACATTAAAAAAAGCCCCCAGTTCGCATTCCTTGACGGCGTTATAGGAAGTGATAAAGCGCTTCCCCAGAGCGTTGACAAGGGGTTCGCAGCCGGTCAGCAGTTGCAGCGCTTGCCCTAGATCAAGCGGTAGCTGGTAGGGCAGCTTATAGGCGCTGTTTTCAAGCGGCGCGGCAGGCTCAAGCTTCTCCACCATCCCCAGATAACCGCAGATCAAGGAAGTTGCGATGGCAAGATAGGGGTTGGCGTCAGCGCCCGAGACGCGGTTTTCGACGCGCCTGTTACGCGGCTCCGAGATCGGGATGCGAAGGCCTGTGGTGCGGTTATCGTAGCCCCAGTGGATATTGATCGGTGCCGCATTGTAGCGTGTGATGCGGCGGTAAGAATTGACGTTGGGTGCCAGCAAGGCCATTGCCAGCGGGAGGTATCGTTGCAAGCCGGCGATATGGGAGAAGAACAACGGGGTCGCATCTCCCGCCTCGTCGGTGAACACATTGCGACCGCTTTCGGCGTCGGTGATGTTTTGATGGAGGTGCATTGCACTGCCGGGTTCCTGCTCTATCGGCTTGGCCATGAAGGTGGCGTACATTTTGTGTTTAAGCGCCGCCTGACGCGCCGTGCGCTTAAACAGGAAAGCCTGATCAGCGATTTCCAATGGATCGCCGTGGAGGATGTTGATCTCCATCTGCGCGGCGCCAGATTCGTGGATCACGGTATCTAGCTCAAGCTCCTGCGCCTCGCAGTAGTTGTACAGATCCTCAATAAAGGGTTCGAACTCGTTCAAGGCATCAATGCCATACGATTGACGCCCACTTTCGGGTCGGCCTGACAGCCCGATCGGGGTCTCCAGCGGATAATCGGCGTCGGGATTTGGCTTCACCAGATAGAATTCAAGCTCTGGAGCGATGATCGGCTTCCAGCCGTGTGAGGCATAGCGCTCCAACACGCGCCGCAACACATAGCGTGGACTGGTTGTCACCGCTTCCCCGTTGCGGTAGAAGCAATCATGGATGATCTGCGCGGTAGGTTCGTTAGCCCACGGGACAAAACGGATCGTATTGGCGTCGCCGCGTAACAGCATATCGCCATCGCGCGGGTGCACGGTGCTGTAATCCTGCGGATAATCGCCGGTAACGGTTTGCAGGATCAGCGCTTCTGGTAAATGCATGCCGCCATCTTCGCAGTACTTCTTGGCGGGCATGATCTTGCCGCGCGCGATCCCTGCAATGTCCGGCATCAAGGCCTCGACTTCAGTGATGCGGTGCTGTTCGCACCATTGCCTGATCGGCTTGCTCATGTGGAAGGCGGCGGCGTGTTTTGGCGGCTTGATCGGGCGGCTGTGCGCTTTTGGCTTTGATAGCGCCGGCAGGCCTGCCCAAACGCAGTGAACAACTTGCGCGAAGGGCTGTCGTCGAGCAGTTCGATCAACCACTCGGGATGCCATTGCAGTGCGATCGCAAACTCCGCGCCGTTGGCGATGCGAAACCCTTCAATGACGCCATCGGACGCCGTTGCTTCAGCAATCAGACCATCGGCCAGACGGTTAACGGCCTGAGAATGCACTGAGTTGACCGTTAGCTGCTTTGCGCCAACGATCGCCGCAATGCAGCCACCTTCGGTCAAGGTTACTGGATGCGCCATGGCGAAGCGTTGCGCAACGGTCGTACTGAGGTCTTGGTGGTGCGCTAGGTTGCCATCAATTTCGTGCACGTGTTGGTGCAGCGTGCCGCCACAGGCGACGTTGACTTCCTGCAGGCCGCGACAAATCGCAAGCAACGGCACTTGGCGCGCCACCGCACGCCGGATCAGGGGCAAAGTGATCGCATCGCGCGCCTGATCATGCAGCGTCCCAACACGGCTCGGCATCCCGTTATAGTGATGCGGGGCAACATTCGAGCGGCTGCCGGTGAAGCACAGCCCATCCACAATATCCAGCATGGCATCGATCTCGCTGGTCGGGGCACCGGCCGGGATAACGATCGGAGTTGCTTCGGCGACAGAGCTGAGGGCCTTCAGATACACTTCCTGCACTGAATGGGCTATCATCCCGTCATCCGTTTCGATACGGCAGGCGGGGAGTGCGATGATCGGGCGTGGCATTTTTTGATGGCGTTGTAACGCTGATGATGGCGGTGCGTTTGGCGTCAGGCGAAGTTCGTGTGACTGGAGACGCTGACCAGATTTTTGTGGCGCTCAAGGATTAATCTGCCGACCACGCGTTTTCTAAATTCAGGGATCCGTGGAAAAACCAGCTTCACTATTTCGAGGTGCCGGCTATTGGGGAAATGCCTCTTCCAACAATCATTTCGTGGGGCCGTTGAGCAGATCGAGAGGCCAGCGAACGGCGCGCCGCCGGCGCTCCTCATTAAAAATAAAACAATCCCTTCCCCCAAACCCCTGCTCCCTTCAAGGTTTTTCGAGGTTCCTCACGTATGTTATGGAGCAAGGATTATAAATCAAACGGGCCTGGGTGTCATCTGTGCGTTCAGCGCGGCTATACGTCTCGCTTCGCGATGGGGTTTCGCTGTCGCTGTATTGCGGCTCGCGCTATAATCAGCGGTGCTTGTCGGGGACATTGCCGGGGTGGTTTTTGTCGTGCCGCTTATGCTAATCCAACACAGGGCGGTTTCCAGACCCTTTTCCATCGCGCATTATGCCCCCGGCTATGCTGCATCAATATCACCAAGTACCGTAACTATGCGCCAAGTTGTACTGGATACTGAAACCACTGGATTGAACCCCAAAGAGGGGCACCGCATCATTGAGATCGGCTGCGTCGAGCTGATCGACCGTTGCCGCAGCGGGCGTCGCTTCCATCGTTACCTGAATGCCGAGCGGGAGATTGACGAGGGGGCTTTTAACGTCCACGGGATCGATGAAGAGCAATTGCGCGACATGCCGCGCTTTGCCGAGATTTACCGCGAATGGCTTGATTTTATCCGTGATGCCGAGCTGATCATCCATAACGCGCCGTTCGATGTCGAGTTTTTAGATCATGAACTTTCGCTGCTGAACGGGGCACCCGGCCCAGGTCGCATCACCGACTACTGCACCGTCGTCGATAGCTTGGAACGTGCGCGCGAACTCCATCCCGGGCGCCCCAATAGCCTAGATGCGCTGTGCAAACGCTATGGTATCGACACCCAGCAGCGGCAGCGGCACGGCGCATTGCTCGATGCCGAGCTGTTGACCAGCGTTTACCTCGCGATGACCGCCGGTGGTCAGGCGGCGATGCAACTCGCTAACCGCTTGCCGGCCTTCGCCAGCAAAAACCGCGGCGACAGCGACGACGCCTCCGCGCCGCGACCGCTGGTAATCGCCGCCAACGCCGCGGAACGCGAAGCGCACAATGCCATGCTGGATGCTATCGAGTCGCAGAGCGGCTACAGTCTGTGGCGTAAATTGGGCTACTGATCCAAAGCAAAGGGGGATCATGCGCGTAGCCGTTGGGTGTATCAGGGCTTAGCCATCGGCAGTGGCGGTGGCGCTGGTGTTGCGACAAGCTGTTCGGCTTGGCCCTTGGCTTGCTGATCGGCGTGGTAAGAAGAGCGCACTAGGGGGCCCGCGGCGACGTTGTCAAAACCAATGCCGTATGCAATAGCAGCTAATTGATCGAATTCCTCGGGGTGCCAAAAGCGACTGACAGCGAGATGGTAACGGCTGGGTTGCAGGTATTGGCCGATGGTTGCCATCTTGCAGCCATGGGCGCGCAGATCGCGCAATACCGCGACCACTTCATCGAAGGTTTCACCGAGTCCCACCATCAGTCCCGATTTGGTCGGGATCGTCGGGCAGCGATCGGCAAAACATTGCAATAATGAAAGTGATCCTTGGTAGTTCGCGCCCGGCCGTGCTTTGCGGTATAAGCGCGGCACCGTCTCGATGTTGTGGTTGAACACGTCCGGCGCGTTGGGGAGCAGTGATTCCAGCGCCAGCGCCATGCGACCGCGAAAATCGGGTACCAAGATCTCCACCTGCACATTCGGTGCCTGATCACGCAAAGCGCTGATGCAGGCAGCGAAATGCGCTCCTCCGCCATCGCGCAGATCATCCCGATCAACCGAGGTGATGACAACATAGCGCAAGCCCATCGCTGCCACCGCCGCTGCCAGCGCACGCGGCTCGCTCTCGTCGAGAGGTTGCGGTCGCCCGTGGGCGACAGCGCAAAACGGACAGCGGCGCGTACACACATCGCCCATGATCATGAACGTCGCTGTGCCGTTGGAAAAACACTCTGAAAGGTTAGGGCACGAGGCTTCCTCGCAGACCGAATGTAGCCGATGCGTGCGCAGTAAATCCTTCACCCGCTGTACTTCTGGATTGTTTGTGGCGCGTACCCGCAGCCACCGCGGTTTGCGCAGCGGTGGATCGTTGATGGTCGTTACCTTGACCGGAATGCGTGCGGTTTTGTATTTCCCGCGTTGCTCCCGCGAGGGTGTGTTTTGCTGCATTGAAGTTGTCATTGTTGTCAGCGATCAGATGAAGAGAATTGTTATCGGTTTATTTTTCTTACACAAAAATCACTTAATGTTTTATATATGTTGCCTTCGCCATTTTTGTGCTTTTGTTGAAAATATTTTCAAATTTTTTATAATCCATGTTGTTTCCTATAAATTTCACGATATTCATCAATCAAAGTTAATTTTCCTTGGGTTTCATAGTACCAAAACATCCATCCATTACAACTTTCGCTTTCTTTTATCAAGGCACCAATTTTATGTATAGAACCAGTACTAACACCGCTCTTTATACGACCATCACATAAAACAATGGCAGAATGTTTTTTATTTTTTGTATAAATCGTTTGGAATTCTTGTAAATATTTTAATTCAACTAATTGCTTCATACTAACTCTAGTAGCGGCTTTTTTTTCGGGCTCTATAATTCTCAAATGTTTAAAGTCATCTTGATTTATATTTTCTAGGCGTTTTTTACTAATGCTTATATATTTTTCTTCTTTTTCTATACCGATACTGTGTCGGCCTAGCTTTTTTGCAACAGCACAAGTTGTGCCACTTCCAGAGAAAGGGTCTAGCACTAACTCACCCTCGTTACAGCTAGATAAAATAACCCTTTTTAATAATTCCTCTGGTTTTTGGGTAGAATGAACTTTCTTTCCTTGTCCATTTTTAATCCTTTCCTTGCCAGTGCAAAGAGGAATCTGCCAGACAGAAGTCATTTGTTTGCCATCATTTAATTGCTTCATCACTTGATGATTAAAAGTGTATTTTTTCTGATCTTTTGTTTTTTTTGCCCATACCAGAGTTTCAGTAGCATTGGTAAATCGAACTCCGCGAAAATTAGGCATAGGGTTTGTTTTATACCACTGCACATCGTTTAAGATCCAAAACCCCAGATCCATCATAATCCTTCCCACTCTGAAAATATTATGATAAGAGCCAATGACCCAAATTGTGGCATCGTCTGCCATCACCCTTCGGCAAGCGTTAAGCCAAGCAGTAGTAAATTCATCATAATCAGCATTGGATAAGAATTTATCCCAGTGATCATCAACAGGATCTACTTTAGTTTGGTTAGGGCGGTATAGATCTTGCTTAAGTTGTAAATTATAAGGGGGGTCAGAAAAGATTAATTTTGCCGATTTTTCGGGTAACTTATTTAATATTTGAATGCAATCACCCTGATAAAATGTGTATCCAGAACCAGTAATATCATTATCTGAGAATTTCTGGTTTTTGTTCATAAGGCGATTTTATCAGATTGCGTTGATGGCGATGAGCGAAACGAAACGGCGCTTGCTGGGGCAGGATGAATTTTCCTTGCTAGGGGTTTATTGCCTGTTGCTATCGGATATTTGATGAAACATCAGAAAACTTCGGAAACCCCTTCGCGGTTCCCATTAATTCGTTGTGGCGCTAAGCAGTGGGTAGCTGAAAAAAGAGGGGGTTTGAGCGATCGCTAATCGGCAAGTACAAACAGGACGAATGCGAGGCTGCCAAGGGCACTCCGCCAACAGTGCCTTGTGCCCCACTTGCGCAGCAGCGCCAGCGTGTCGTTTGCATCCGCATCGCGATCGGCGCTCAACAGCACGTCGTTTATCGGTTTGATCGCCAGTAACGTGAAGGGGATCACCGAGAATAGCAACAGTGCGCCGATCAACCACCGCCAATCCCCGTCTTGCAGCCAGCAACCGCAGCCAGCAAGTGCCCCGCAGATCGCCAATGCGATCTGCATCGGTGCCGCCCGCCGGTACATCGGCGCAAAGAATCGAGCGGCAAAATCAGCGCCGGTCTGCAATGCCGCCGGATGCTGAGCGATGGAGATGTAGAGCGCCGCTCCAGCAAACACGCCGGCACACAAAATAGCGATAAAGGGAAGCATTTTTTAAGTGTAAGTGACTACCGAAGCGACTGAATAGCTAAGCGGTCGTGCATTGCATGCCGCTTAGCGTCAGCCCCGAAGCTGCGATAAAGTGTTGCTGGGGTGTCGATTTAGCGCCTTGCGCCAGTGTCACGGCGATAGGTCTCATGGGTTTGCCGACCAGATCGCCAGTTCGTTACCGTGTGGATCGTTGAAGTGCAAGCGTCTGCCGCCCGGAAAACTGAAAATCGCACGACAGATCCGCCCTTGGCAGGCAATGATGCGGGCCTGTGTGGATGCCAGATCAGCAGCGTACAGCACCACTAGCGCGGCCCCGGTGGCGGTGCTCGATACGGCGGATGAGCGATAGAAGCCGCCATCCAGTTTACCATCGGTAAAGGCGCGGTAATTTGCCCCATAATCAGTAAACCGCCAACCGAACGCGGTGCTGTAAAACGCTTCCAGCGTATCAAAATCGCCACCGGGAAGCTCGATATAGTCGATCGTTCGATCCTCTGGCATGAGCGGTAACCCCCAGTAACGGCTGACAGCAGCATACTAGCAGAAGGTGTGCGGCGCGACAAACGCCGCATGCGTCGTGGCGCTACGGCGGCGGCCTTAGCGCCACTTGGCGAAGCCAGCTTCAAAACCTTTGCGGCGCATCCTTGAAGACGCGCAGCGGCCTGCGCTATAATCCCCCAGCAGCGCGAAATTGGAGGGGTTGTAAAAGCCTTTCAGCGCCAAAATCAATGGCCGCCCGTTTCGGTCCTTGCGCATCGCAATACCGTGAACCCCGTCAGGCCCGGAAGGGAGCAGCGGCAGCGGTTGATACGAGTGCCGCAATGTGGCTGATTCGGGCAGCCTCTTTTTAATGCTGCCTTACGTTGCGCTTACCGTTGTTCCCCCTATTTTTCCTTGCTTTCCGTACTCTCCCCGGTGCTTGAGGGGACGGCGGGGCGCTCCCCGTTGTGCGCTATTTATTTCCCCTCGCTAGCTGTTGTGCGAGAGGTCGCGCATGTCAGCTGTGCTGGCGCTCGCGGATCAACGCATCAACCACCGCTGGATCAGCCAAGGTGCTGGTATCGCCAATATCATCGACTTGATCAGAAGCCACTTTACGCAGGATACGGCGCATGATTTTGCCGGAGCGCGTCTTGGGCAGATCGACGGTGAATTGCAATGTATCAGGGGTGGCGAAAGCTCCGATTTCCTTGCGTACCAGTTGGCGCAGCTCCGCTCTCAGCGCGGCATCACCGCTCACCCCAGTGTTCAGCGTTACGAAAGCGTAAAGCCCTTGTCCTTTGATCGGATGAGGAAAACCGACAACCGCGGCTTCGGCCGCCTGCGGGTGCAACACCAGCGCGCGCTCCACTTCGGCGGTGCTCAGCCGATGGCCGGAAACGTTGATCACATCGTCAATGCGACCGGTAATCCAATAATAACCGTCAGCATCGCGGCGCGCCCCATCGCCAGTCATGTACAGCCCTTTGAAAGTCGCGAAGTAGGTCTGCACAAAGCGTTGGTGATCGCCGAACACGGTGCGCATCTGGCCGGGCCATGATTGACGGATACACAATGCCCCTTCGCATTCGCCGTGCAGCTCGTTTCCATCGCCATCAACGATCAGCGGTTGGATGCCGAACAGTGGGCGCGTCGCCGAGCCGGGTTTGGCAGCGGTTGAACCGGCCAATGGGGCGATCATTATGCCGCCGGTCTCGGTTTGCCACCACGTATCAACGACCGGGCAACGTTGCTCGCCGACGACGCGATAGTACCACTCCCAAGCTTCAGGATTGATCGGTTCGCCGACAGTGCCGAGTACCCGCAGGCTGCGCCGCGAGGTGCGGCTGACGTAACTCTTGCCCTGCGCCATGAGCGCACGAATGGCAGTCGGTGCGGTGTAGAAGATATTCACTTGGTGGGTATCGATGACCTGCCAGAAGCGGCTGAAATCAGGGTAATTGGGTACCCCCTCAAACATCACCGTGGTGGCACCGTTTGACAGCGGGGAGTACACCAGATACGAATGACCGGTGATCCAGCCGACATCGGCGCTGCACCAGAACACCTCGCCATCATGGTAGTCAAACACGTACCTGAAGGTGACCGTGGTGTACAGAATATACCCGCCTTGGGTGTGCAGCACCCCTTTGGGTTTGCCAGTTGACCCTGAGGTATAGAGGATAAACAACGGGTCCTCGGCGTCCATCCATTCGGCTTCGCATTCAGCCGATGCATCGGCCATCGCCTCGTGGTACCACACATCGCGCCCTGCCGACCAAGCGATCGCAGCGCCGGTGCGGCGTACGACGATCACATGCCGCACGTTGGGGCACTGTGCAACCGCTTGGTCGGTATTGGCCTTCAGCGGTACCGTTTTGGTGCCACGCGGCCCCCCATCGGCGGTGATCACCACGCGGCAATCGGAATCAAGGATGCGATCGCGCATCGAGTCGGGCGAGAAACCACCGAATACCACCGAATGCACTGCGCCAATGCGTGCGCAAGCGAGCATTGCGATCGTCGCTTCAGGTACCATCGGCATATAGATGCACACGCGGTCGCCTTTTTGCACGCCGTGTGCTTTGAGCACATTGGCGAAGCGGCAAACTTCTAGGTGCAGCTCGCGAAAACTTAGTTTTTTGCTGTTGCCAGGTTGGTTGCCTTCCCAGATGATCGCCGTCTGTTCACCGCGAGCAGCGAGATGGCGATCGACACACTGGTAACAGACATTGAGCTTGGCACCCTCAAACCAGCGTATATCGACGCCGTCGTCATAACGCCAGTTAGCGACCCGATCCCAGGTTTTGAACCAGTGGATATGCTGCTTCGCCATCGTCCCCCAAAACTCCTCGGGGGCGGCGACTGAGTGACGGTAGAGCGCCAGGTAGTCGCTATCGCTGAGCAGCGCATTCGCGGCAATGGCGGGGGAGGGGGGGTAGATTTTTGCTATCGACATCGCAAGGCTACTCCGTGTTGTGTGTGACGAGTCAGCACAACCGCCGGCGCAGAGGCATATACCGCAGGTCGGGGCCCCAGATAGATTCTAGCGGTTTGCAGCAAGCTGGAGGGAAATCACAGAGGCAGGTGCATTCGATCGCTGTAGCGAGACTTTGTCGCAGGGCGCATGACTTGCAACAATTGATCCTTTTCATCATTCCCAACTTTGCTGTGCTCGATCGCCGCATAGGCGGAATGGTTATGGATCGATTCAAAGTTCTCCGATTCCACGATATAGCAGATGATGCGCGGTTCCTGATTGAGATGCGCCGCCACATCGCGCACCATGTCCTCGACAAATTTCGGGTTGTCGTAAGCGTACTCGGTGACGTATTTTTCATCCGGGCGTTTGAGCAGCCCGTAGAGCTTGGATGAAGCCTCGGACTCAACCATATCGATCAGGTCTTCAAGCCACAACCAGCGCGACATCATTGCCGTAACCGTGACATGCGAGCGCTGATTATGCGCGCCGCGATCCGAAATTTTCTTGGAACACGGGCATAAACTGGTTACTGGAACGACAATCGACACCCCCATTGAGGTCTCTTGGTTGGCGATATAACCCAGCAGGGTCACATCGTAATCCATCAGACTTGGCACTTTTGTTACTGGGGCGTAGCGCTTGATGAAATACGGGAAATTCATCGCAATATGCCCCGAGCGGGCTTCCAGCCGCTGCGCCATTTCGGTCAGTATGTTGCGGAAAGACGCGACTGTTATTTCGTACTCCTGGTTATTCAGCACCTCAACGAAGCGCGACATGTGGGTGCCTTTGAAATTATGCGGTAGGTCAACATACATATCGAAGCTGGCGATCGTGTGCTGCTCTCCTTGGGAACGATCGCGTACGCGCACAGGATGCCGAATGCGCCGGATGCCCACTTTGTCGATCGAGATATGGCGTGAATCAGTACTACCCTGCACATCCTCCATGACCGCTGCGGCAATGCGCTCCTCGGCGCTGGCGCTGTTGGATGCGGCGTCAAATACACTGTCAACCATTCATGTTCACCCAAGCCATAGATTGAGAAGCGGATGCGAATAAGGAGTGAGCGGTCAGCCAAGTGTTCGCTGTCTTGCCGACACGGACGGTGCCTACCAAGTGACCGCTAGGCGTTGCAAAGAGCCACGTCATTGCTTGGTGCAGATAGTAGCAAAGAAACCGGCTGCCATCCAGCTTTGAGCTGACGGCTTTGGGCTGACTAACGCATCGGGACAAAAATCGCATATCGCTTGTTCGGTAGATGGCTTGCCAATGTTACGGCTGGCGACGGCTGGGGCTGGTGGCGCTCACAGCGCTCGCTGCATCAATAGGGTATCGTGCCAGCGGTCGAATTTGTAGCCGATGTTGCGCAGGACGCCGACTGCGCGAAAGCCAAGGCGGTGGTGCAACGCCACCGAAGCGGCTGAATCGGCGTCGGTGATGACCGCCACCATCTGCTTTTTTCCGATTGTTTGGCAGCGTTGAATCAGCGCTGCCAGCAGCGCTTTGCCGGCCCCCTTTCGTTGTTGGTCTGGGGCGATATAGACCGAATCCTCAACACTGTAGTGATAAGCGGCGCGTATTTTCCACGGGCTTGCGTAAGCATAGCCGACGATGCCATGGGCGCTTGTCTTGGCCACCAAGTAAGGTAGGCCGGCGCTGACAATGCCCTGCAAGCGCTCGGTGATAATCGCCGGCGAGGGGGCGTGCAGCTCAAAGCTGCTGCTGCTGCACAGCACGTAATGCGCATATAGCGCGGCGATCGAATCGGCGTCAGCCGGTGTCGCGGCGCACAAAGAGAGTGTTACGGCGGGAGCTGTCACGGCAGATCTAATCTTCAGCGTGAACAGGCCGGGCATCGCCGCCGACGGGCGGGGGATCGATGACGGTGACCGCCGCGCCGGTGGGCCTTAGCAGGCGCAGATCATTGCCGCGTAGCGGGTCAATGCGCAGCAGCAGTTGCGCCAGCACGGTGTCGGGAGTCAACTGTGCAGCGGTTATGACGCTGCCGACGCTCGCGCCACTCGTAGCGCAGATCGTGGTCGCGTGGTGCGGTACGCGGATACTTGCGATAAGGGACGTGAAGGCACCGCGTTTGAGGCGTCCTAGGTGGTGCGTGCGGGCGACGATTTCCTGACCGATATAGCAGCCCTTGGTATAGCTGACGCCCTCATCGCGGTCGAGATTTAGCATTTGCGGTAGGTATTGGTCGGACAGCTCGGCATTGACGCTGATCGCACCAAAGAGCAGCGCCAGCAAGTGCCAAGCAGCACTGGCGACGGTGGTGAACGATGCGCTCGCCGCCTGCCATAGCGGCACTATCGCATGGCGCGCTGCTGTGATCAGAAAGCGCGGCGTGTTGGTGATGGCGGCAGTGGTTACTTGAGGCAGGCGCACCAGTTGCACGCCGTCCGCGGTGATCACGTCGTTGACCGCCGCCGGCGCGTCGCCAAAGCGCGATTTCAGCCACGCCAGCGCGGCGTCGCCGCAGATACCAAAAGCGAGTTGATCGGGCAGTGCTTCGATGCTGACCTTGGCGCGAAAGATAAAACGCTGCAATTCCTCCATCAGCGCTGCGCCATGGTCAGCAGGCAGCAGCAAGAGGTAACCGCCAGCGTCGCCGTCGGCTGCCAGCAGGCGCAGCGTGGTACGCACCCGTCCCTTGGCCGAGCACCAACTGGCAGCGCGGCTATGCGAGCAGTCAACGGCGGCTACATCGCAGGTCAGTTGCCCTTGCAGGAATTTTGTCGCATCGCGCCCACTGACGCGGTAGCTTGTGCTGTCGCTCAACGGTGCCACTACTGTTTCGTCTAATGCGACGCTGCCGCCGCGTTGCGGTGCAAGCGGCAACGATCGGCGCAGATCGCCAATTGAAGCCGGTGCCAACACCTTGTCCCAAGCGCTCATCGTCAATGCCTCAAACCAAGGTGAGTCGATAAACAGGGCACCAGAGAAATCCTATGGGCATCTCGAAAAACCTTGAACGGGATGGGGGATGGGATATGCCCACCTGTAACGTACGCCGTTGATTGATAGTCCTTCCTCTCAATGGACAAGCCCTCCCCTATCAGCAGTGCCGGTGGAGAGTGGAAGCAGTGCCTCAATGCAGTTGCCACTGCACTGCCGTGCTGGCGGCGGCGCGGGTTGTTGTCAGGAGAGGGCATTGGAAGTGCAGCAGGTGCAATGCAGCACCCCCATAAGCGGCAGGGGGGGCTGCACGACCACGGCCTCGCAGCGGGAGTTGCTGGTTTGCCACGGATGCGGTTACAGGAAGCGGAAGACGATCGGGCAGTTGACGATCGCGCCGATCGAGCCGAACTTGCCGCCACCTAAGCCGGTCAACCAGCCGGAGCGTACTTTGCCGAGGATATCGAACTCTTCGGTCAGGCGTGAGCGGTAGCCTTTATCGATGGCTTCTTGTGTCCAGACATAAGGATTCAGATCCCATAGCGGGCTGTAGTCGGTGGCAATCGTCGGGATGCCGCCCAAGGTGTTGAGCGGGGTGCGCCCATCCGTCATCGCGCTGATGATCCCCTGGCGTTGCGGGTTGCCCTTGCCGGTTGGGCCGTTGACTGCGAGAAAAATACGCTCTACAGCGCTGAACAGGCTGTCATCGCCGCCGGTCGGGATATCTTGCATTCCCGGGGCCAAGGTGGCGTGCTCTAGGGTCGCCGGCAACGCATCGTTGGCTTCGGTGGAGATGTACAGCACCGGGCGCGAGAAGCTGAACCCTGCGGTCAGCTTTATCGTTACCGTTTGCTTGCTGGGGCAGATGCTGACCACTTTGTCATGCACCACCGAATAGTCGGGTTTGCGCTCGCAGAATTGTTCCAGCTTGTCGGCGCTGGTGCCGAAGGCCACCACCGGCGCGTTATACACATGACCGCCAGCGTTGATCACTTTGACCAGCGGGGTGTAATCAGCATCCCCGACCGAGCCTGGCTGCGCTACATCCGGCGGGAACACATTCGGTCCAGGTTTGATCGCATGCTCTGGGGAGAAGTCCACTTTGCCGCGGTAAAAGCGCAGCATCGGCCGGCCATCGTCATTGCGCTCTAACTCTGCTTTGCGTACCCCGCGTCCAACGTTGGCGTAAGCGAGCTTCGGCGCATGATTGAGACCTAAGCCTTCGGCATTCGATTTGTCGGTGGTATCGGTAACGATGTACCACACGTTTTCGCCGGAGGTCATCTTGCCCTTATACAATGGCAAGGTGATGGTGCTGTTGTCCAGATCCAGCTTCCCGGATTTTAGCAGTTGGTAGGGGCCAATCAGTTCTTTTTGCACGTCCGAAGGTGCGGGACCGAAATAGGTGACTGGAATATCCGCGCCGATGGACGGCGGCGCTGGCGCGACATCGGAGTCTTCATCAGCCAATACCGTGGCATTGATGCCGAACATCAGCGCTACGGCGCAAGGCAAAAGACGCAATTTAGAATAAAAACGATGGGTTTCCGTCATGACAGTTGCTCCTGAAGGTGCTCCGCGTTTGAGAAATACCGTATCCATGGCGGTAGCACGGATACAGCGATATAACCATATAATGGCTAGGATCGGGTTTTATTAATCAAAAGCCGCTGAACACTAAATTGCCCAGTTCGATTCGATCATAGTGATCCCAAGCAGGTTGGCTCATAGCGCTCCGATTATTCCAGCGACAAAGGGCGCTTACGGCGCAGGTGCAGCGCCAATAGCCCAAGGCCTGCAATGACGAACGCCAGCGGCCCCCACCACAGCACCATTGTAGCCCAGCGCAGCGGCGGAGAGTAGAGCACAAAATCGCCATAGCGTTCAACCATATAGGCTTGGATTTGCCTATCACTCAAACCGTTTTCGATCATGCGCCGCGTCTGACGGCGCAAATCGAAGGCTAGGTCGGCATTCGATTCAGCGATGTTCTGATTCTGGCACACGAGACAGCGCAGTTGCTCAATCCATTGGCGATAACGCCGCTGGTCGGCGTCGGAGGCAAACGTATATGACTCGAACACCGCGGCTTTTGCGCTGACAACTATAGCGCAGAGCAGCAGCGGCATAAGAAACGCTGCCGTACGCCGCTTTGTCTGCGGTGGCGTTGCCATCGATCAGTTGTGCCGCCGCGACTTGATCAGTGGCAGCAGGTCGTGGTGCCAAGCTTGCGCGTTTAACGGGCCGATATGCTTGTGAATGACGGTTGCCTCGCTATCCAGTAAATACGTCTCTGGCAGACCGTAAACGCCCAGGTCCAAGCCCAGCGCTCCGTCTCCATCGAAACCGATCTGGCGGTACGGATCGCCAAACTGTTGCAGCCACTTTATAGCCAGTTGGCGATCGTCTTTATAGTTGATCCCATAGATCGGGATTTGGCGCTCTTTGCTGATCTGCACTAACAGGGCATGTTCATCATAACAACCAGTGCACCAGGTTGCCCAGATATTCAGCAACGATACCTCCCCTTTTAATGTATCAGCGGTAAGGCGCTGGGCGCTTTGCCGGAGCCGCGGTAGGTCAAACGCAGGTACTGGTTTGCCGATCAACGGTGAGGGGATGTGGTGTGGATCACGTCCTAGGCCATGCCATAAGATCAGCCCCAACAGCACCAGCAGCGCCAACGGAGCAAGGTAACGTAGCGGCTTCACTCGGGGTTCGGCTTCATCGTAGCGAGCGCATCGTGATCGTCGATCGCTGGATTGGCATCGGTGCTTGTCTCTGGCGTGCGAAAGCGCCGATTGCTAAGCGCGATGGCCCCGCCAATGAGCATCAGCGCAGCCCCCACCCACAACCACAGCAGCAATGGCTTGTGGTAGATGCGCAGCGTCCAACCGCTGTCGGTGGGCTCACCCAGCGCGATATACAGGTCGCGCAACGGGTTACTGTCGATCGCCGCTTCAGTCATCGCGCTGTCCTGTGAGTGGTAGCGGCGTTTTTCGGGGTGGAGCAGCGCCACCTGGCGTTGCTTACGGTACACCACGATACTGGCGATGTCAGCGACATAGTTGGCGGCTGACTGCTGGCGTATGTCGGTAAGCTGGAATTCATAGCCCGCTAAGTGATGGCGCTCGCCGATCGCCAAATGCACATCGGCGTGTTCGCTCCAAGTGCTGGCATACACCACCCCAATGGTGAACACTGCGACTCCGAGATGGGCAAACGCCATGGCGAGAAACCGCCGCGAAAATAATAACTTTGGCGGGGATGCGGAAGATAAGGTCTGCGCCGCGGTGCGCTGGTAGCGCAGGCGCTGATACGCCTCAAACACTAGATTGAAGCCAATCCAACACGCCATTGACAGGCCGCCGAGCGCCAGCCACCAGCGCGGGCTGGCGGTGCTGCCCAAGGTGATCGCCACAGCAAGCAGCAGCGCCAGCAATAGCGACCAGCGCCACCAGTGCCACCAGCGCTGCCAGCTGTCGTATCGCCAACGCAGCAGCGGTCCACAGGCAAGCAACGCCAGCAGCGGCAGCATCAACAGGCTAAACACCTGATCAAAGTACGGCGCGCCGACTGAAATTTTCCCCAAGCCAAGGCTCTCCAGCGCCAACGGATACAAGGTGCCAAGAAAAATCGCCGCCGCCGCGGCAACCAACAGCACGTTGTTGATCAACAACGCGGTCTCGCGTGACAGCAGGTTAAAATCCGCGGGCTGGCTGAGGCGCGGCGCACGCCAGGCGAACAAGAGCAACGCACTGCCACTGACCAGCAGCAGAAACAGCAGCACGAATACTCCACGATCAGGGTCATTGGCGAACGCATGCACCGAGGTCAACACGCCAGAGCGCACCAAGAAAGTTCCCATCAAGCTCAGCGAAAAACCGACGATGCACAGCAACAGCGTCCAAGCACGAAAAACGCCGCGCTGCTGGTTGACGAGCAGCGAATGGATCAACGCGGTGGTGATCAGCCACGGCATAAACGAGGCATTCTCGACCGGATCCCAGAACCACCACCCCCCCCAGCCGAGTTCGTTATAGGCCCACCAGCTACCCAGCGTAATGCCCAGAGTCAGGCACATCCAGGTCGCCAGCACCCAGGTACGCACCCAACCCAGCCAGGCAGCCTCCATCTCGCCTTTGATCAATACCGCGATGGCAAAGGCGAAGGGGACAGCTAGGCCGACATAACCGAAGTAAAGGAGCGGCGGATGCAAGACCATGCCGGGATCCTGCAATAACGGGTTTAAATCACGCCCTTCAGGGAGCGGCGGCAGAATGCGCGCAAATGGATTCGAGGTGAGTATGATAAACAGCAGAAAGCCGACGCTGAGACCGCCTAGAATGCCGCTTACCGCCGTTTGAAAACGGCTGTCAATGCGGCTGCCGGCGATGTTGACGAGCACCGTCCAGCCGGCCAGCACCAGAGCCCATAGCAATACCGAGCCCTCATGCCCGCCCCACGCGGCGGCGATGCGATAGCCAAGCGGCAGCGCAGTATTTGAATTCTGCGCGACATACGCGACTGAGTAATCGTAGTCGACGAATGCGATGATCAAACAGCCAAATGCCAGCGCGACGCAAAACAGTTGCGCCAGCGCCATCCGCGTCGTCGCAATGCATAAGGACGGGCGCGAAGACCACGCCCCAGCGACGCCGCCAACGCATTGAAGCGTCGCCAGAACCAGCGCCAACGCCAAGGTGAATTGACCAATCTCAGGGATCATTGGAATCGGGACCCATACATGATGCTCTCGCAAACAGTCTGAAGTTACTAATATATTGAGAATACTGGATAAATAGTAGGAATAGAGATGGTATTTACAGGTGCCAATCGGTTATCATAGTGAAGTTCATTTCACCGCTTGTCCGGAACCTGCCATGATCCACACCAAAGACCACTAAAGTGGCCTGTTGTTTGACACGCTGGACGATCTTAGCCCAAGACCTAAGAGGTTGCCTTAACGTCGTGGGCTTACGAGTTTCGTCATCAGATTCTCCCCCTCCTTCCAGTGGAAAGGCTAGCGCAAGATGATGACCCACCAAGGGGCGCGCCGACGAAAGAATTGTACTCCATGGTAGGGCTGGATTATACCGGTGTTACTTGAAGAAGCTTGATTGCGCACGCTCCCCTATCCCCTTTATGATCAGTGTTCTGACTCGACGACGTACATTTTGCTTCGATAAACGCTCTGGAAAAGGGCTGAGGGCGAAGCTCTGGAGAGCTATAGTCAAATTTGGTGTATGGGAAGATTGCATCAAGCGGCGGTCTGATTAAATTTTGTCACTTCAATACCATCCTTGAATGTCACTCCAGTGATGACCGCAGGCAGTGCCTCAAAGCCTCTCAAACGGTTCCATTTTTTCTCGGCACACTGGCCTAATTTGAATATCATGTGAAGCATTCCCTCACGAGAGAGGCAGCCTTTTGAGCGCCGCGTCCGATGTCGAAGTGTGCCGAAACTCGATTCAATAGGGTTGGTGGTGCGGATGCTTTGCCAGTGTGGTGCGGGGAAATCCCAAAAAATCATCGGTTAGCAACGCGTGGCGGTCATTTCTCAAGCAGGCGGTTGCCTTTGGGACCTTTGCTTCGTAGGTTTTGAGAAACAGGTCAAACCCCTTCTCTGCTTCCTTTTTGGTGGCTGCCTGCCAGATTTCGTGTAGCGCTTGTTTGGCTTTTGGCTGACCTGATTTGGGGAAGCGGTTCAACACGTTGACCGTCTTGTACCCAGTAGAGTAGCGCTGCTGGCGTGTCGTTGGGAATACCTCCTCAAGGGCTGCCCAGAACCCCATAGCACCATCACCAATCCCTAATTCCGGGGCATCCAATCCGCGGCTTTCCGCTTCAATAACACCTCCCGCCAGCTTTGCGTTGATTCTCTTACCCCATCCAAAATGGCCAGAAAGTGCTTCTGACCGCGCTCATTCACACCGATAACTACCAGTGCACACAGTTTCGCATTCTCGGCTCGAAGGCCACTGACAATGCCATCAGCCCAAATATAAACCCAGCGCGCATCATCCAATCTCTGTTGCATCCAGCACCGGTACTCATCAGCCCAACGCTGCTTCAAGCGCGACACCGTGGTGGCTGACAAGCCCGCTGCATCCGGGCCCACCAGTACTTTCAGTGCTTCACTCATGTCACCCGTTGAGATGCCTTTTAGATACAGCCACGGCAGCGCCGCTTCCAGAGAGCGGGTTTTGCGAACATACGGTGGTACCAGCAGTGAGTGGAAAACCACTGGCTCTCCAGTCCGTGAGCGTACCTTCGGCACTCTCACAGAAACCGCGCCAACCCCGGTTTGTAGGGTGCGCTCCGGGAGGTAACCGTTACGCACCACCGCGGCCTTGCCATCCTGTGTACGGCAATGCTCAAACTGCCGCAGCAACTCGTGCAGCTCGGCGTCCACGGCTTGGTGAACCAACTGCTTCGCTCCCTGCAGCAGCAGTTCACTCAATGGGTCAAAGGGTTCCTCTACACCGCTTGGGGCAATTGCGTTATGCTTACTCATAGTGGCTTCTCTCCTTAAGATTGATGGGTTTGTTCACAACTTCCAATCAATCAGAGTCGCCGCTCTTTTTCAACCCCTCATACACCACTTTCGGTTATAGCTCCGAAACACTGTGTGAAACTAGCTTTTCGAGGTACCGTCTATTGGGGGAAGGGTTATAAATCAATGGCTTAAGATACAGATGATGATGTCACTTCCGCCAAACCCCCATCTTGTTGAGGTTTTTCTAAGTTCCCGAAGGAGGTATAACCAAGCCTTATTGCAGCGAGAAGCAATAAATGAAGCTATCTCAGAGCACCAAACAGAGCAAAATGCAGAGCCAAGACAGAGCCAATGCCCCCTCGCTCCTCTCCCAGAGTGAGAGGGGGAGTTCCTCATGCTGTGCATGGGAACGAGGAGTAGGGTAGTGCGGCGGGGGGCGCAACGGAGGGAGAGGGGAGGGGGCATTTAGCGCTCAGGGAATGCCTTTTTTAATATCACCCGAAGGCGTGCCCAATGATGCTTGTTCGCTTTCAGGATCCACAGCGGATGCAGCGCGATGCGTATTCTAATCAACCATGTGAGCAGCCAGTTGGCGGTCGGTTTTCTGTTTCTGTAGAAAAAATTATCAACGTCATAAATCTTGGCAAGATCGCCTAAGCAGAATGCATAATAGGCTTTATCTATTTTTTGCTCATAGCATTTCATATTCTTGGCGATGATCTGCTGCTGCCATTCCATTTTCTGGCATGACTTTTTAATATCCGCATTAAACAACAGCATGGTATACTGCGGAGCAATAAATTGAATCATTTGCTTCTGTTTTTTCTTAGATTTATTACGTGAGTTATTGACTTGAACTTCAGTGAAACATATTTGTTTCAATGGAAACAACTGATGGCAGGCCCACTGCACCGGCCACATGGAGATATCGCTGCCATGATAGCTAATCGGCATCATCACTGCGGCAAAAGGGTGAGAGAGAATCTGTACCTGCATGTCATGCCCACGAATAGGAAAATATTTCTTTGCCAAGCACTCGTCTTGATTAACCTGCTTTTGATTGAGATACCAAGAATTGGGATCATAGAAAGTACCTGCCATAGGTTTACATTCGTTCAATAAATCTCTGATTTTCTCAGCAATAGAGCCACCTTGCGGTACTGAAAAAATAACATCATCGTCGGTGAAAATATAATACTCATATTGCTTGGGTATTTTATCGTACAGCAGGCTTCTGCCTTCACTATAGACAATATGCTTCTTTGTAATAAAAGCATTGAGGTCACCATCTTGCTTCCAATTAAGGCGATAAAAGTCGCTGAAATCAGTGGTGAACGCCGTTTTCTTTGCTAACGTCAGCGGTTCATTGATAAGATGCCCTTGCTCCAGTATGCAAAAAGTTTTCATTGTTGCGCTGCTTTTGAATTGATTAGAGGGCAGCTCGGTCGTCCGTCTCTGCCGTTGCGTGGGGTTGCTTCACCTGCTTTTTCCGCTAAAAGGCCTCTCGAAAAACCAGCTTCGCTAGCTTTTCGAGGGGCTCGTAACCTCTATCGTCCATCACCCATAAGAATATGGCTATCGAACAACTGTGCCAACGCTTGGATTATCGCTTCAACGATCCGGCCCTGCTGCATACGGCGCTGACGCACAGCAGCGTCGGTCAGTATAACAACCAACGCTTGGAGTTTCTCGGCGATGCGGTGATCGGGCTGGTGGTGGGGGAGTACTTGTATGGTGCCTATCCGCACCTGCCGGAGGGGGAACTGACGCAATTTCGCGCAAGCCTAGTATGCCGTGAAATGCTGGCCAAGGTGGCGCAGGATGTGGGAATTGCAGCGGCGCTCTCGGTCAGCAAGGATATACTGCGCGAAACCCTCACGAGCAGCGATTCAGTTCTCGCCGATGCACTGGAAGCACTCATCGGTGCATTGTACCTTGATGCCGGCTTTGATATCTGCCAACAACGCCTCCTGCGCCTCATCGCCCCGTACGCAACCGAAGATCGACTGCGCCAGCGCGACGCCAAAAGCCGTCTGCAAGAGATTCTCCAAGGGCAACAAAAAAGCCCGCCACGCTACACCATTACTGCCACCAGCGGTAAATCACACGCTCGCCGATTCACCGTCAGTTGTAAGATAGAAGGCATTGAGGGGACTTTTGTCGGTCACGGTCGCCGGCGCCGTCAGGCCGAGCAAGCAGCTGCAGAGCAGGCGCTGACGTTTTTAACGTCATAGTGCTGGAAGGCGCGCTTTATTCGATATGCCGCCAAACCGGCCATGCCGTCTGTGTATCACGTTAAGGGACTTGTCTATTGAGGAAGGGTATGGAGGGCACTCCGGTGGCAATAAAAAAGCTGTACCCCCTCCCTCCCTTCCTCCACTCCATCCCGTTGAGGCTTTTCGAAGTTCCCTGATTGTAATAAAAACTGCCTAACCCCCTTTCCCCAACCCCCTAACCCCAGCATATAGCATTGGCTTTGCCTTGGCCTTGGCCCCGTGTATCTTGCTTCGTTGGATGCTCTCGGATGACTTCGGGAAACGCTCTGGAAATGTTTCGGGCGGTGTCTCTGGGGCTGCGGCTTCGGGCAATGGCCTAGAAATACTGCGCTGATGTTTTGGAGGAGATGATCCTTCCAGCAGTTATTTCATGGTGCCGCTGACCGGCTTTACCGGTCAGCGAGCGCCGCGCCGTGTAAGCGCTCCTAATTAAAATACACCCCCTTCCAGCAACCGATTCCATGCGTTCAGCGCCACCGACACTAATCATCGCCGCACCCTCATCCGGCAGTGGCAAGACGACCATTACGTTGGCATTGCTGCGTCATCTGCGTCAGCGGGGCGTGCGCGTTGGAGCGCTGAAAATCGGGCCTGATTACATTGACCCAATGTTTCACGCGGTGGCGGCAGGTGCCCCATGCTATAACCTCGATGGTTGGGCGATGCGTGAACAGACGTTTGCCTCGATAATAACCACCGGCGATGGTCTGGCGCTGCGCGTTGTCGAAGGCGTGATGGGTTTGTTTGACGGTGTTGAAGCCAGCATTGGTGGCACCGCTGAGGTGGCGCTGCGTTGTCAGTGGCCGATCGTGCTGGTTGTGGATGTCAGCGGGATGGGCGGTTCAACTGCCGCTGTCGTTCACGGGTTTGATAATTTCCACCCAGACGTGCGTCTGGCCGGTGTCATTTTGAATCGCGTCGGCAGTGAAAAGCACGCAAGGATGCTGCGCCGCGCAATGGCGGCGAGCACCATCCCAGTGTTAGGCTGTATTCCCCGTAGCGCGGCGTTGACACTACCCGATCGCCATCTCGGTTTGGTGCCCGCCAGCGAGCACCCACAACTGGAAACCTTTCTAAACAATGCAGCGCAACATATTGCTGAGCATGTTGCAGTCGATGAACTGATCGCACTGGCAAGGGTTGGCGCTGATTTTGTCGCGACGCCTGAAGTACCCCTGCCGCCGCCCGCGCAAGTGATCGCGCTGGCGGCTGATGCAGCGTTCGCATTTTACTATCCGTGGTTGATCGACAGCTGGCGCGGCACCGGTGCTGAGGTGATTCCATTTTCGCCACTGGCGAACCAAGCACCCAGCGAACGCGCCGAATGCATTTATCTGCCGGGCGGTTATCCAGAGCTTCATGCCGGCAAAATAGCAGCGAATCGAGATTTCCTTGACGGCCTCCATGCGGGCGTAAAGCGCAACGCCATGGTATGGGGCGAATGCGGCGGTTATATGGTGCTTGGCGAGGCTTTGATCGATGCAAGCGGTGTGTGCCACCCGATGGCGGGCTTATTACCGGTGACCACCAGTTTTTTTGCGCGCTCTATGACCTTGGGCTATCGTACCGTGCGTACGCGGTCAGTCAGTCCACTAGGCGCTGAAGGATCGGTATTTTCCGGACACGAATTTCACTTCTCAACGATCACTCAAAGCAGTAGCGAAGGCGCATTGTTTGAGGTCAGGAACGCCGCCGGGGGTGCGTTAGGCGTTACCGGTCACTGCCGCGGGAATGTCGCTGGTTCATTCATTCACCTGCTGGATCGTCTGTCTGGCGGCTAAGCAGGCCGCGCTAGGCAGAGGATTCTGGATGGATCGGCACCATCGCGGCAGCAACTGAAATACACCCCTTCAAACACAAACGCGGTTTACTTAGCGGAAACTTCGAAAAACCTTGAATGGGATGAGGGGTTGGGGAAAGGGAGGATCGTTTTAATTTTTTAATTAGACGCGCCTGCGGCGCGCCGTTTGCTGACCTCTCGATCCGCTCAACGGCACCATGAAATGATTGCTGGAAGGGGCATTACCTCCAATAGACGGTACCTCGAAAAGCTAGTTTTGCGCAGTTTTCGAGGTACCCTAGCGCTGATAGATAGCGCCGAGAATTACCGCAGAGCGTGCGCCTGTAACACGCGGCAGGTTAGCCGGCAGCCCCTCCAGAGCACAGTGGGCGAGCCAAGCGAACGCCGCCGCCTCGACCCAGTCGGGCGCGATGCCAAGGGCCAAAGTGGTCACCACTGGGAGCGGCGCTAAGGTATTGCGCAAGGTGTTCATCAGCGTTTGGTTATGCGCCCCGCCGCCACATACGAAGACGTGGGTTGCAGCAGTGGCATAGTCGCCGATCGACTGCGCGATCGTGTGTGCCGTCAACGCGCACAAGGTGTGCTCCACATCGGCGGCGGAATACCCCAGCGCCGGCTGCGGATCAGTATCCAGCCAATCAAGGTTAAAGTATTCAAAGCCAGTACTTTTCGGTGGTCGTTGCGTGAAGTATGGATCACGCATCCACTGCGCTAACAATCGCGGAATCACTACCCCACTCGCGGCCCAGCGACCGTTATCGTCGTAAGCGCAATGACGGTGACGTGCGATCCAGGCATCCAGTAAAACGTTCCCAGGCCCCGTATCAAACCCGGTTACTTCGGCTGCACTGGCTGCCGCCGGTAGGATCGTGATATTGGCGATGCCGCCGATGTTGACGATAACCCGGTGCTGACTCGGATGACAAAATGCAAAATGATGAAAAGCGGGCGTCAGCGGCGCTCCCTGACCGCCTGCCGCCACATCGCGCCGCCGGAAATCAGCAACCGCTGTGATCCCCGTGCGTTCAGCGATGACGTTCCCATCACCCAGTTGCACGGTGCAGCGGGCGCTGGGCGCGTGATAGACGGTTTGACCGTGGCTGCCGATGGCGCGGACCTGTGTCGCAGCATGCCCGCTGGCGGCAAGCAGGGCCAGCGCGGCGTTGGCGAAAAACTCACCTAGGCATGTATCAAGGTGAAACCCAGAATGAAGCAGATCGGCTTCCTGCGCCGCGGCGACTTGGCGAACTTGCTGCTGCACAGGTGCCGCAAACGGTTCGGAATGCACTGCGATAAGCTCAATGCCGCCCCTATCGCTGATATCGACCAGTACCGCATCCGCCGCATCGGCGCTGGTGCCGGACATCAGACCAATATAAAAGGTCACTGGCTCAAAGCAGCAAACCGGGCATCACTTGACACGGCGTCCAATTGTTCGATCAAGCCGCGCGCCTCGGCCAGAAAACGCGCCTTGAGGGTATCGCTAATTGGCTCGCCTGCAGGGAAATCAAAGCGCAACGGGTCCTTGTGTACTCCCTTGACGCGAAACTCATAATGCAGATGGTGCCCGGTCGCTAAGCCGGATTTACCAACATAGCCGATGATATTCCCTTGGCGGACGCGCTTGCCGTTTGCCATCCTCTTTTTATAACGTAACAAATGCGCATATAAGGTGGTGTAGTTGGCACCGTGTTGAATTTTCAGCGTGCGCCCATAGCCGCCATTCCAGCCGATATAGGTGATCCGACCATCAGCGGTGGCTTTCACCGGCGTTCCTCGCGCCGCGGCGTAATCGACGCCGCGATGGGCGCGCACTTTGTGTAGCACCGGGTGGAATCGCTTGAGGTTGAAGCGTGAGCTGATGCGCGAGAAGTGCACTGGAGAGCGCAGAAACGTCTTGCGCATGCTAAGCCCATCGGGGGTGAAGTATTGGATGCGACCATCCGCGAAGGTGTAGCTCACGGCGCGTATGATCTTCCCTCGGTTAATAAATTCGAGCGCCAGAATACGCCCGCCGCCAACGCGCCGCTGTTTCACATAGGGCTCGAGGTAGATCAACTTAAACTGATCGCCACTTCTTACGTCGCGTGCAAAATCAATGTCCCAACCGAGGATATCGGTGAGTTGATCGATGATCGCTGGGGACACTTTGGCTTGCTGCGCGGTATCGTACAAAGAACTGGTGATAACCCCCTTGGCAGTCGCTTCGCGCCATTCAATCGGTTGTCTGACAATCTCGGCAGTGAAACGGTCACCGCGGCGCGTCAGATGCAATGCTTCCAGCGGATCCAAGTGCAGCACAAATTTTTCTAACCGATTCGCGTTATTGATCTGCATTTCAAGCTGCTGTCCTGGAGACAGCCTAGATAACCGGCGCTTGTTTTGCGTACTCGTTTGCAGCATCAGCGCCAGATCTGTCTGGGAAAGATCGAATTTACTGAACAGCGACGACAAAGAATCACCTGCAGCGACGACAGCTTTTAAAGTCTGCGTTTCCAGTGCATCAGTCTCTTGCAACGCGGGATCCTGCGCCCCAAGGTCTGCGGCAGAGCGGGTGCGCTGCTGTACGGGCGCTGACTCGGAGCGTTTGAGCGTGGCGGTAAGGATTGATTGTGGAACTGATGCTGGGGTTTCGCGGGTTGCTGGCGGCGCGGTCACAGATAACACCGGCAGCCCCCGCTTGGCTGATGGTGTTTTCGCTGCAACCGTGGTGCGCCGAGCGGCGACGCTCACAGGCACATTCGGCAACGTTGCATCGCTCGGTTGCGGTGTGGTGGTCGATGGCGTGGGCATCAATACCCGCAGTGCGTTTTGCACTGGCGCTGACCACTGCGCAAGTTGCGCAGTACGGGCACCTAGCTTTGCGCGAGATACTTCCTTCGCGGTGCTTGCTTTTGGCACCGCTTGAGGCGCTTTATTTTCGATGTCAGGGAGCAATACAATACTGCTCACCAACACCACCAGCGATACCATTGCTGTTGCCAATCCAGCAACAGTCGCTCGCGGCGTTAGCGGCCAACGGGAACGGGTCAATCCCGGCGATTGCAGCGAAGCCACATACGAGCGCAGTACCTGCTGCATCGATGAATATCCGCGGCAAAGCTTTTGCCAACGATGATGTAGTAACCGTTTATGCACTAACGGGTGCCTCTGATGGCGATCAGGATCGAGGGGGCGATAAAGAGCTGTTTCAGCCACCGAGGATAAGGTATTGGGCATCTCGAAAAACTGTGCTTCGCTAGCTTTTCGAGATGCCCTGCGGCGCTTGTCTATTGTGGAAAGGATTATTTATCAACAACTTACGTTACAGGTGATGATGTTCATTTCCCTCAAACCCCCATCCCGTTGCCATTTTTCGAAGTTCCCTATTGAGTGTGGTAGCGCTTCCACCCCAACCCAATGGACCTGATGTTTTGCGCTAGGGTGGCGCGCTGAATTTCCCAGTCGTTGCTGAGGAGATGCAAACCATCCTTCGGAAAAGCGGCTATACTACCAGATGAGCGCTTCGAAAAACCAGCGATCACATTCATGCTTTCAGCGGTGAGTTCGTGCTTCTTCAACTGCTGCCTGAGGCAAAGAGCAGGGGATCGAAGTTCAATAGCGTTGTCTTGCTTGGGATGGTGCCTTCTTAAAGCGTTATCTCAGCAAAGCAGCGCATCCTCCATTCCCGGGCCGTACAACGCATCATCGTTATTGTATGAAATATATCCATAACATACACTGTCTGTGGCCTGAGTTAGCGGTCTTGCCTGCCGCTCTTGGGATACCCTTGGGATACTATGGCGCAGTTGACCGCCTCTGGATTCTTTCCATGAAACAACACCTCCCATCCCCGACAGAGACCTCTCACGGCGCACTTGTTTCTTCTTTGGCACGCCGCTTGCTGATGCCGCCACGCGCTCAGATGCATCCTCCCGCGCTTTTCAGTGCAGGGTAATTAAATCGCCGCTGACACCTCTTGGCGGTTACAGTAACTGAGTACGAATTCCCTGAATACTCAAGTGACACACAACGCCTTGTCGGCGGCCTGTACCCGGTACGCTTGCGCTGCAACGCGAGCATCAGGGTAACGTTCCCCCTGTTGACTTTGAAGGAAACATCATGCCTTGGAATAAACCCATCTTTTCCATTTTGTTGCCGAGCATAGTCCTTGGTTGTATCGCTGTGAGTTACACGCAGTCGGCAAGTGCACAGGAGACGTTTATTTTTGATCAATCTTCTTATACGTTTAGCGTGATGGACAATGGCGTGGTAGGGACGGTAAATGCAGCAAATTCTGCTAACGATTATAGCCTAGGGGACGGCGACACTAATGATTTCTCTATCTCTAACACTGGTGAGATTTCGTACAACGGTGGAACGGTGGCGACGGCAATGACACACACTTTTTCTGTGAATGTAAGTAGTCCATTTAGTAGTGTACCACCAGCCTCGGCGACGGTCGAGGTGGTGGTTACGGCGACGGCGGTAGCGCCGGTGTTTATGCCGGCGAGTTATACGTTCACGGTGAGTGATTTGGGCACGGCGGGGACGGTGGGTGCAACGGATGCCAATGGAGACACGCTGACCTACAGCTTGGTGAGTGGCGGCAGCGGGGTATTCAGTGTGAGTACTGCGGGCGCGAATGGGGTGGTGAGCTACAGCGGTGGGACGGAGACAGCAGCGGTGAGCTATACGCTGATGGTGAGTGCGAGCGATGGCGCGTTGACGGCAACGGCGACGGTCGAGGTGGTGGTTACGGCGACAGCGGTAGCGCCGGTGTTTATGCCGGCGAGTTATACGTTCACGGTGAGTAATGCGGGCCCGGCAGGGACGGTGGTGGCGACAGATGCCAATGGAGACACGCTGAGCTACAGCTTGGTGAGTGTGAGTGGCGGCAGCGGGGTATTCAGTGTGAGTACTGCGGGCGCGAATGGGATGGTGAGCTACAGCGGTGGGACGGAGACAGCAGCGGTGAGCTATACGCTGATGGTGAGTGCGCAAGATGCCGGTGGATTGAGTGCCTCGGCGACGGTTGAGGTGGTGGTTGCGGCGACGGCGGTAGCGCCGGTGTTTGATGCGGCGAGTTATGCGTTCACGGTGAGTAATGCGGGCACGGCGGGGACGGTGGAGGCGACGGATGCGAACGGCGGAGCGCTGACCTATAGCTTGGTGAGTGGCGGCAGCGGGGTATTCAGTGTGAGTACTGCGGGCGCGAATGGGGTGGTGAGCTACAGCGGTGGGGCGGTGGACAATGAGGTGAGCTACACGCTGGTGGTGAGTGCGCAAGATGCCGGTGGATTGAGTGCCTCGGCGACGGTAACGGTGTTGATTACGGCGACGGCGGTAGCGCCGGTGTTTGATGCGGCGAGTTATGCGTTCACGGTGAGTAATGCGGGCACGGCGGGGACGGTGGAGGCGACGGATGCGAACGGCGGAGCGCTGACCTACAGCTTGGTGAGTGGTGGTAGCGGCAGCTTCAGTGTGGGTGCGACGAGCGGCGCGGTTCTGTATAACGGTGGGGCGGTGGACAATGAGGTGAGCTACACGCTGATGGTGAGTGTGCAAGATGCCGGTGGATTGAGTGCCTCGGCGACGGTAACGGTGTTGGTTGCGGCGACGGCGGTAGCGCCGGTGTTTGTGCCGGCGAGTTATGCGTTCACGGTGAGCGATTCTGGCACGGCAGGGACGGTGGTGGCGACGGATGCCAATGGAGACACGCTGACCTACAGCCTAGTGAGTGGTGGTAGCGGCAGCTTCAGCGTGGATGCGGCGAGCGGTGCGGTTTACTACAGCGGCGAGGCGGTGGCGGCGACGGTGAGCTATACGCTGATGGTGAGTGCGAGCGATGGCGCGTTGGCGGCAACGGCGATGGTCGAGGTGGTAGTGCGCGCAACAGCATTAACAACGCTAATTGACAAGCGTACCCAATTGGTGGCCGCTGTGATAGCCAATGTTGGGCGTAATACGGCGCTTGGGGCGCTAAATGCAATCAGCGGTCGGCTTGATACTGAACCGCATATCATTGTATCGGGGGCCGCGCTGGTGCCGAGGCGCTGGGCGGATGGCGCGTGGGCGAATGGGTTGAGCGAGCAATGGAAGCGTCAGTGGGCGGAGCTGAGCCGTGGGGTGGATTGGGATTATTGGCGGCATAGCGGGAAGTGGGATGGGAAGCAGCGTGCGCTTTCGGGTGATGTTGTCTTAGGCAAGCACTGGGATCAACTTGAGGCAAAGTGGCAGCGGCGGTTTGATGATTATCGAGCGCAATGGAATAAGTTCCGCAAAGGGATGGTGAGTGGCAGTTCATTTTTGGCACCGCTGGGAGCCTCTGGCGAGGGCACGTCCGCTGGCCTTACGGGTTGGACGGTATGGGGCAAAGGTCACGCCAGTGGGTATGAGCGGGTGAGTGATGGATTGCGCTCGAAGGGGCGGTCGTTGTCGGGGTATCTGGGGGCTGACTATCAGGCGGCGAAGGGGGTGCTGTTGGGGGTGGCGCTGTCGCGCAGCAAGAGCGATGGGTATGCGGAGCGAACGACCGGTGATGCGGGGCGTATTGATGTGGATACGACGATGACAACGGTATGGCCGTATGTGAACTGGGACTTTGGTGCTGGTTCGAGTCTCTGGGGTTCATTGGGACGCGGGACGGGGACAGCCGAGATCGATGACCAGGGAGTGCTGAGGAAGACGGATATTGAGATGTCTGCCGCGCTGTTTGGCGCCAAGCGTCGGTTGTTATTAGCAGGCAATATGTGGATCAGCGTGAAAGCGGATGGATTTGTCGTAGAGATAGAGTCGGATGCGATTGATGGCTACTTGGGCAAGACGAATCCTGACGCTTATCGATTGCGGATGGCATTGTCGGCGAACAATCGCTGGCAGATCAGTAACACGACTAGTAGCCGTGCAGGGATCGAGTTTGGCGCACGGAGGGATGGCGGCGACTCGCTCAAAGGCCGGGGATTCGACCTAGGAGGGCACGTTGGCTACAACAATGCGGCGCTGGGGATTTCACTGAATTCGCGGGCGCGGGTGCTGGTGGCGCACAGCGAGGATTACCGCGAGTGGGGGCTGGATGCGACTGTGGAGATCCGTCCTGGGATGCTGGGACGCGGTGTATCGCTGAGGCTTGCTCCGCGTTGGGGGCAGGCGACGACGGAGATTGATAAGCTGTGGACGGGTGGCGTCAGCGCAGTTCAGCCCGCCTCAAGCGGACGTGCTCTACTACCGGATCAGACACAGTTGTCGTTGAGCTATGGATTGGGCTACGGCGGTGTCGCGCTGCGACCGTACGCTTCCTTGGAGATGCAGCGCGGTACGCTGTCGGATATGAACCTTGGGCTGAAGCTGAATTCAGATAAGATGCAGTTTTCGGTATTCGGCAATCGTGTGCACGACCTTGGGGTCAGCGGTATGCTTCGCTGGTGAGCGAAGCCCGAAGAAGCCAACAAAAAAGCAACCTAACATCATATTGTACGAGGCTTACGAGTAACTCATGGCACCTTTGGTGCGAGACCAAGGCACCACGAAATAACTGCTGGAAGGATTCATTGCCCCTATTCCAGAGCGTTGCCCTCCACCATTCCAGAGCCTTACTACCGCCCTCGGGCCCCACCCTTTCCCCAAATACAAACGTCTTTTCTGCAAATCTCTCCGCAACTGCCAAGCGTAGCTTGTGCAGTTTGCGGCTTAAAATATTAAAAGATTCCGGAGTCCCTGCCCGAAGCCATTCCAGAGCGTTGCCCTCCACTATTCCAGAGCCTTACTACCGCCCTCGGCCCTGCACGGCGTCGAGGCGAGGGCGCAGGAGATGCTGGGGTTAGGGGTTTGGGGGAAGGGAGTACCGCGTTTTTTTATTGTGTTGGAGTTCCTTCACTCTTTCCCCAATACAAACGTCTTTTCTGCAAATCTCTCATTAAAACCATCCTTAGATCGCCAATTCACTGCGAGCGCGTGCGAGGTGGTCGCCGAGGGTGGGGCGTTCGGCATCAGAGCGCGATTGGGTAATTGTCATCGCCTGCAGGATCTCCGCATCACCGACGCGACCGACCACCTGTCCATCGCGCACAATGGTGATGTCGTTTCCACTCTCAAGGCGCAGGTCGATCAAGGTTCTGATGGGTGTGGTGACGGCGGCAATAGTGGGATTGTCTTCTGCAGTGCCGCTTGTCGGTCGCATGACATCGTGTGCGCACAACACTTGCAAGGGGTTGATATGCGCGACAAAGTCCGCGACTTCGCGTGTCGCGGGCTGCAAGATGATGGTTCTGGGATCGGCGCACTGGACGATGCGACCGCCTTGCAGGATGATGATGCGATCGCCGATTTTCACCGCTTCCTGCAAGTCGTGACTGACAAAAAGGATTGTCCTGCGTAATTTTTTGCGCAATTGCAGCAGTTCGTCTTGCAAGCCAGCGCGGATCAACGGGTCGAGAGCTGAAAACGGCTCGTCCATCAGCAGGATCGGTGCCTCGGTGGCGAGGGCACGCGCCAATCCGACGCGTTGCTGCATGCCGCCAGACAATTCGTCAATGCGGCACGATGCCCAATCTTGCAATGCAACCAGCTCTAAGCTTTTGGCAATTTTTTGATTGCGCTGGTCGCCAGACAGGCCGGCAAGTTCAAGGCCGAAACCGACATTGTCGGCTACGCTGCGCCACGGAAGCAGCGCAAACTGCTGAAAAACCATGGCGATGCGCGTGGTGCGCAGGTGCCGCAATTCGGCACCGCTGCTTTGAGCGACATTGCACATCCGCTGGCCGTCGTTGACCCACAATGCGCCGCGCGTGATGGGGGTTAGGCCATTGACGGTGCGTAGCAAGGTTGACTTGCCCGAGCCAGAGAGCCCCATCAGGACGACAATTTCGCCAGTCGCTAGGGTGAACGAGCAATCGTGGACACCGAAGATATGACCGCTGGCGGCTTTGACCGCGGCGCGATCGAGGCCGGCATCCATGTTGGCTAGCGCGCGTTGCGGGTGGCGACCGAAGACCACACTGACACGATCAACAGTTACTGATGCGGGTACCGCTGGTGCTGTTGAAGAGGCGTTGGCGGCGGCCGGCCGCGGTGGTGGGTTAGCGTGAACCATCTTGGCGGAAGCTGCGGTCAAGGATGATGGCGATCAGCACAATCGCTAGACCGACCTCGAAACCTTTGGCAATGTTCACCTGATTGAGTGCGCGCAGGGTGGGGACGCCCAGACCGTCGGCACCGACCAGCGCGGCGATAACCACCATCGACAATGACAGCATGATGGTTTGCGTGAGGCCAGCCATGATCTGAGGCAGTGCGTACGGGATCTCAACCTTAAAAAGCAACTGACGCGAGGTCGCTCCAAACGCAAGACCGGCCTCGATCAGTGGTCGCGGAGTGCTTGAAATACCCAACTGAGTGAGCCGGATCGGTGCTGGAATGGCGAAGATAACCGTCGCAATAAGGCCCGGCACCATCCCTAAGCCAAACAGGATCAAGGCCGGGATTAAATACACAAAGGTCGGGATGGTCTGCATCAGATCAAGCACTGGGCGCAGTACCGCATAAAACACTGGAGAGCGCGCCGCTGCGATGCCGATCGGAACACCGAACCCCATGCACATCAAAGATGAGGCGATCACCAAGGCGACGGTTTCGCTGGTCTCTTCCCAATAGCCCTGATTGATGATCAGCAAAAGCGCCCCCACAATCAGCGCTGCCAGCCACACCGAACGCCGCAGCCAGCCGGCCAACAGCGCCAAGACGCCGATTAGCACTAGTGGCGACGGCGTCTGCAACAGCCACAGGATGGCATTGATGATCGCCATCAGAACTAGGGAGACGCCATCAAAAAACCACAAAAAGTCCTCTGTCAGCGCGTCGATCACGCCCTTAACCCAAGCACCGATCGGCAGTTTGTGTTGCTGCAGCCAGGCCTCCATGCCCCCTTACCCCTTGCGGTTTTCGCTAAAGTTTGGCCAATGCTTGACGCAAGGCGCGCATGCCGTTGCCGCCAGTGCGGCTGGTGATGCCCACAAGCCACTGCTCGCCAATCTCTGGATGCGCCTTGAGCCACCCGATCGCTGCGTCTCGCGGTTCCTGTGTTTCATTGAGGATCTTCGCCATGACTTTGTTTTCCATTTCTAGGCTGAATTGCAGATTGCTCAACAAGCGCCCGACGTTGGGGCAGTCCTGCAGATAGCCGCGACGGGTATTGGTATAGACTGTTGCTCCGCCGAAATCGGGGCCGAATATATCATCGCCGCCGGACAGATAGGCCATGGAAAACTTGGCGTTCATCGGGTGTGGTTCCCAGCCCAGAAAGACGATGTGGCCTTGCACCCGCGCAACGCGCGCTGCCTGAGCCAGCATCCCTTGCTCGGACGATTCCACCAACTTGAAGTCTTTGAGTCCGAAGGTGTTGTTGTCGATCATATCGAGGATCAGGCGGTTGCCATCGTTGCCCGGCTCAATACCGTAAATCTTCCCGTCAAGCTGCTTGTGGAAGCGTGCGATGTCGGCAAAACTGCGCAGCCCGGCATCATGAGTGCGCTTGAGTACCGCAAGCGTGTATTTCGCCCCTAGCAGATTAGCTCTTACGGTTTCCACCCGACCGTCTTTCGCATAAGGCGCGATATCCGCCTCCATGGTCGGCATCCAATTACCCAGAAACACGTCGATTTGGCCATTGGCCAAGGACGTATAGGTTACCGGCACTGACAGCAGCTTGATGTCGGTCTCGTAGCCCAGCGCTTCCAGCACCACACTGGTGAGTGCGGTGGTGGCGGTGATGTCGGTCCAGCCAACGTCGCTAAAGCGCACCCGCTCACAATTGGCCGCTGTTGCTGTCGGCGCACTTACCCCCATCACCACGCCGCACACTATGGCAATGATTTGACCAAACCGTTTTCGCAACCCGTCTCTCAACATCATCTCAAACCTCCTGTGCAAAAATATACACGCAACACGAAAATTCTCTGAAGTTACCCCAGAGCACCGGTAGCATTGTCGCACGCTGCTCGCCACTCTCGCAACCTTGAAGCCTTGCCTGCTGTCCGAAGCGCCTGCGGCTAATTAGGAGCGCCTGCGGCGCGCCGCAGGCTGACCTCTCGATCCGGCCCGCGGCACCATGAATTAACTGTTGGAAGGGGCTTCTCCTCCAGAACACCAGCGCATTGCCCGAAGCCCCTTTTCCCAATATGAACAGTCTTTTTTACAAAACCTCCTCAAACTGCCATCCCGTTGCCATTTTCGAGGTTCCCCAGAGTACCAAGCTGCGCTTGGCATTTTAAGGCAGTGGCTCTGTAAGTGGGATCTGAAGTTCTTCCCAGAGGGTGTCGATGCGCGCTTTTACCGCGGCGCTCATGACGATCGGGCGCCCCCAACTGCGCTCGCTCTCGCCGCTCCATTTGGCGGTGGCGTCGATCCCCATTTTTGATCCAAGACCGCTAACTGGTGAGGCAAAGTCAAGGTAATCGATAGGTGAGTTGTGGATGAATTGGGTATCGCGGAATGGATCGACGCGGGTGCTCAAGGCCCAGATGACGTCTTTCCAGTTGCGAATATCGATATCGTCATCGGTGACAATGACGAACTTGGTGTACATGAATTGGCGCAGGAATGACCATAGCGCCAACATTATCCGGCGCGCATGACCGGGGTATTGCTTGCGTATGCTGATCACCGCTAGGCGGTAAGAGCACCCTTCCGGCGGCAGATAGAAATCGACAATCTCGGGGAATTGGCGGCGCAGGATGGGGATAAACACTTCGTTCAGTGCCGCCCCTAAGATAGCCGGTTCATCGGGCGGGCGTCCCGTGTAGGTGCTGTGATAAATCGGCTGCCGGCGGTGGGTGATACGTTCAATGGTCAGCACCGGGAATGGCTGCACCTCGTTGTAGTAGCCGGTGTGGTCACCGAACGGCCCTTCGTTGGCTTGGTCGCCGGGATAGATGTGCCCCTCAAGGATGATCTCGGCGTGCGCCGGCACTAGGTGATCGATACCGATGCAAGGCGTCAGTTCAGTGCGCCCGCCGCGCAAAAGACCGGCGAATGCGTACTCGGATAAGGTATCCGGGATCGGGGTAACAGCCGCCAGCGTGATCGCCGGATCGGCACCCAGCACCACTGCCACGGGAAATTTTTGGCGGGGGGTTTGCGCACACCAGGCGCGATAATCCAAAGCACCGCCGCGCTGCGCTAACCAACGCATGATGAGGCGCTTATGATCGATCACCTGCTGGCGGTAAATCCCGAGGTTGGTGCGCTGTCGCTTAGGGCCGTAGGTGACCACCAGGCCCCAGGTGATCAATGCTGCCGCATCTTCCGGCCAGCAGGTTTGGATCGGCAGCGCACGCAGATCGACAGCGTCGCCCTCTAACACCACCTCCTGACAGACGCCCTCGCGCCGTTGTTTGGGTGCCATGTCCAATACTTTGCCGAGTGTCGGCAACATGCGCAGCGCGGCCTTCATCCCTGCTGGTGGCTCGGGTTGGCGCAGCAGCGCTAACAGGTTGCCGATGTCGCGCAGCGCGGCGACTGACTCGGCACCCATCGCTAACGCAATCCGCTCTACCGTGCCAAATAGGTTTGCCAGCAGCGCGATCGAATGACCGGTGGGGTGCTCAAACAGCAACGCCGGTCCAGCGGCACGCAAGGTGCGATCGCAAACCTCCGTGATCTCAAGGTAAGGATCGACTTCAACACCGATGCGGTGGAGTAAGCGGCGCTGCTCAAGGGTGCTGATGAAGTCACGCAGATCGTTGAATTTTGGATTGGCTGAGGGGGGCATCGAAAAACCGGGGGGTTGGGGGAAGGGATATGCTTACCTGTAACGTAAGCCGTTAATTTATACCGGTGTTACTTGAAGATGCAGGAAAGGGCTATTGTCATGCTCTCATCCCAGAGCCTCGCCCGAAGCCCTTTTCCAGAGCGTTTATCGAAGCCCCATTTGTAGGCGAAAATTCAGAAGAGCCGGTCATACAAGGAAAGGGGAAAGGGGGTTGGGGAGAAGGGGGCGTTTCGTGGACTGATTACAGTCGATCCAATAGTCCCCCCTTTCCCCAGCCCCGCAGGGTACCTCGGGAAGCTAGCGAAGCTGGTTTTTGAGGTGCCTTGCGGGCATCGCCAGCGCTTAGCCTGTAGGGATCAGGCGTTGTACTCGGAGAAGAGGCGTCATTGAGGCGGCTTTTGGCGTACCTTCAAAAACGCTGGAAGCGCTCGGGAGGCGCTTCTTGTTCTAGGGTCTGGGCGGCGTTATCGGCAGCACCCACCGCGCTCGTGCGCGGGAGATCGTGATTAACCTCTGGCTTTGGCTCTGGTACTGGATCTGGCTCTGGTACTGGCCTGAGCCAGCGGCTGAGCCCCGCGCCGAGCCACACCAGCAGCAGCAGCAGTGTGGCACCAAACAGCCATTGCCAAGCGCGCCACGCCCTGATCGGGCGCTGCAAAAAGTCCTCCAGCAAGCGCTCCCAGTGTATCTTTGGGGTGCTCATTGTCTGGCTATTGCGGGTGGTGTTCTCGGAGGTGCCCTGGTGCCGTGGAAGTTCGGCAAGCGTTTGCATGATCGTCTGGTGGTGCTCGATCAACGGCTGCAAGTCCTGCTGGAGCACTGCGCCTGTTTCTTGCGATATGGCGTTTAGCGACTGCCTACCGGCAAGCGCCTTGCGGCGACTGACAGCGTCTTCCTGAGCGGCGGCAAGCGCCTTTTGCGCCGCTGCGAGTTCCGCTGACCGCGCTGCCAACCGCAGCTCCAGTTGCGTCATTTGAGGCACAAGGCGTTCCAGTTGCAGCGCCGCAGGGGGAAATTGGCGTAAGTGTTCACGCTTGATCCAACCGATGACGTTATTTTCTGTCCTGACTTGGATAAAATCCTGGCGGCGTTGAATTTCGGTGATGCGGGTGCCGCTGCCGAGCAGCATCACGACCTCGCTTTGCGAATCGCTGTCGCGCAGCAATTGGATGTGTATATGATCGGTTACGTACCAAGTTTTAGCGCTGACGCAAAGGGGCGCGCTAAGGAGCAGGGCGGTGCTCAGGATGAGCGCCGTCAATGGCACCCATTGTCGCCGGCAAAGCGGCGCAGACACGCTGTGGCATAAGCGCTGCCGTGACCACCGCAAAGCGCCGATCAGTGGGGTTTTCGAGGGGCTTTGTATCACCCGAACTCAGTCGCCCACAAAGGGCGTTGCGGTCGTCTGGTTGGGCACTGCCGCCGCCGCACAGACCGGACAAGCAGGGTCCTTGGGCAATGTCAGGGTGCGCAGTTCAAGATGCAGTGCGTCAACCAACAACAGGCGCCCGACCAGCGATCCTCCTATGCCAAGCAGCAGCTTCAATGTTTCGGTCGCTTGGATGCTGCCGATAATGCCGAGCAACGGTGCCAACACGCCGACCTGCGCACACGCCTCGCCTTCGGTTTCGTCATCGCAGTGATATAGGCAACGATAGCAGGGGCTATCGGGCTGACGGGGGTCAAATACGCTGAGTTGCCCTTCCATGCGTATCGCCGCACCGAACACCAGCGGCGTCACGTATTGCCAGCACAGTCGATTGAGCAGGAAGCGCGTACTGAAGTTGTCGCTGGCGTCTACCACGACGGCGGCGGCGGCGACCTGCTCAGCCAATTCGTCAACGTCCAACGACCAACCCAAGGGAATCGTGCGCACCAACGGGTTCAGGATGCGTAACCGGTGGACCGCCGAATCAACCTTAAGGTTGCCGATCTGATCGGTGCCGTGGACAATCTGACGTTGCAGGTTGGAGAGTTCGACGATGTCGTAATCACACAGCACCAACTCTCCCACGCCGGATGCTGCCAGATACATCGATAGCGCTGAACCAAGACCACCAATGCCGACGATCAGTACGCGTGAGTTATCGACGCGCTGCTGCCCCCTCGCGCCATACTGCGGCAACTGAATGTGACGGCTGTAACGTTGTCGATAAGCCGCATCCTGTGCTGCCGCGCTGTTGTTGAGCGAGTTCATGGGGTTTGCCTTATGATGGCGTTATACACTCATGGGGACATCGTTTTAATTTTAATTAGGAACGCCTGCGGCGCGCCGTTCGCTGACCTCTCGATCCGCTCAGCGGCACCATGAAATAACTGCTGGAGGGGGCATTGCCCTATTTCCAGAGCCTTGCCCTCCACTATCCCAGAGTATTGCCCGAAGCCCTCGGTCCTGCACGGCGTCGAGGCGAGGGCGCAGGAGAGCCTGGGGTTAGGGGTTTGGGGGAAGGGAGTACAGCCTTTAGGTGGGGTAAACACGCCTGTGTTTTTTAATTTTTAATAAGGAGCACCTAACGGCGCAGAGTTCGCTGACTTCTCGATCCGCTCAGCGGCACCATGAAATTACCGCTGGAGGGTTCTTCTTCTCCGATACATCGGCGCATTGCCAATAGCAGGCTTTCCCCAATACAAACGTCTTTTCTATAAAATTCTCCTCAAACAGCCAAGCTATGCTTGTGCTGTTGAGGATTAAAATATTTTAAGATCTCAGGTGGCGACTCTCTTTATATTGATGGGTTTGTTTACAACTTCCAATCAATCAGAGCTGCCGCTCTTTTTCGCCCCATCCTCCCTCATACACCACTTTCGGTTATAGCTCATAGACGTCCACTGGAACGCTTTGTTAGTCATTTTTTTTTATCATATAAATTTATTAGTTCGTATTCTGGTTTTAAAATAAAAAAATCATCTTCAATATTCTTTATTTTCTCTGTTGTTGCCTTTATTGCCAGTTTTGATTCATCTATTCCTATCCATTGCCTATTCAGTAAATGAGCGGATTTTAAAGTTGTTCCAGAGCCACAAAAACAATCTAAAACTATACTTCTATCGTTAGACGAGGTTCTAATAATCAAATCCAAAATATTGGCATTTTTTTCTGTTGGATAATTGGGATATTGAGGGTCTTTATATTCCCAAATATCTTGCACTCTTTTTCCTTCTCTTTCATCAGCAAAAATAATTTCTCTTGGATTACCAGTATTTGACCATTCAATCAACCCTTCTTTATCCCATTTATCTAATGTTTCTACATCCGTTCGCCAATGCCTACCTACTGGAGGCACAATCCCTTTGAATGGTCGATTAGAATTGCCGTTTTCTGTTTCCCCTGGTGCATGAATTGGTACAGTTGTATATCTTCTACCTTGTTTTATTTTGGGAAATAATTTTTCAATGTCTTTTTGTGTATAGGGTTGTTTTGGCTCATTCCAAATAGGTTTGGCGGCTTTAGAGTAAAATAAAATCATATCTTTTATATTGCCGTAACCTGTTCTTTTGAAATTTTTAGGGTTGCATTTTATTCTTGTTATATCATTTATAAAATTTTCAATCCCAAAGACTTCATCCATCATTATTTTTACATAATGTCCAATTTTGTAATCAATATGTAAATAAATAGAACCTTGTTCTGACAATAAATCTTTTAATAGAACTAATCTATCTCTTAAAAAACTAATAAAATCTTTGCCCTTTAATTTATCGGAATAAGCAATATCACCATTTTTTGAATTACTGATGGTTGAAGCCCTGCCGTTTGTAATTGTAAAGCTTACATTAGTGGAAAAAGGTGGGTCAATGTAAATCAAATCAATTTTTTCACCTAGATTTTTATTTTTAAGCAAAAATTCAATTCCCATTAAATTATCACCATGAATGAGTAAATTTTTCATAATGAGTATAAAAATTCTCTCAGCACTAAAGCACTCATAATATTATACTTATCTTTGTTCCTGATTGATTTACACATCTTATTATTATTATTTTCAATATAAAGAACACCATCTAAAATTGCAACTGTTACTGCATCAACATTGGTTTGAATAGTGGTTATTGCATCGTTAAACTGTGCATTTTGATGACCGCCAAAATCTGTTAAAAATTTCGCTTCGCCAATCACATACTTGTTATTAAATCTTGCAACAAAATCTAAGCCTTTATTGCGCTCATACCTTAAATAGTGCTTGGAAAATTCCATCATTTGTGCATCGCTTGCATCTAATATCGCATTGCTTTTTAAACTAGAAAATTCTTCAAGTGTGACTGGAGTTATTCCTAACGCTCCATTATTTAACCAGCGTTTAAATAATGGTCCAATTTGCCTATTCGTTTCTTTTGGCTCTGAGCATCTTTCAAAGATTTTATCCAAACCCATCTCATACAATCTTCCACATAGTCTATCCACAGTATTTGGGTTTCTTGATATTGAGCTGCTATCTCTTTTAAGGTAAGCAATATAAGAGTCCTTAATTGGAAATAAATCCATTTTTAATAAAGCATTCAGCAATTCAATATTATTTTTGGTTTGAAATGACTGCTCTACTTGTTTCCATAAGTTTTCATCAATATCTCTAATACCTTCTGGAATTGTAGGATAAACATTAAATAATTCATCCAAATAATTTCTTTGGTTTGCAAATTCAATGCTTAATTCTGTCCAGTGGTTCATTTATTTTCTCTTATTATTTTGACGGCTAACAGTACAATAAGTGGAGAATTTCCATGATATTACTTGCTGTCGGGTTCCGTGAGGTTGTAGGCGAGTTCTTTGAACCGATGAGGCGTTTTTTGTTGCCACTGTTGCATAGCACTCATAGGGGATAGGTGACCTAAAGATTTCTGGGGAATGGCATGATTGTAGAGTCTAACATAGCGAAGGATAGTTTGAGACAGGGTTTGAGAGGAGTCGAAGTGGTAGGTATTGAGGATTTCAGCGATACGGCCGTTGAAGCGTTCAATCATCCCATTGGTTTGCGGGTGCCGGGGTTTGATGAGGCGGTGCACGATATTGTGAACTTGGCACGTTTTATCAAAGGGATGACGCCCGGTGGGCTGCCGTTCACCCGTGGCACAGAAACGGTCGGTGAATTCCTTGCCGTTGTCGGTAAGGATTTTATTGATGGTAAAAGGTGCCTTGTCAATCAAACGGCTAAGAAACTCATTCGCGGTTTGCGCCGACTTGTTGTCATGGATTTCGACATAAACCCAGCGGGTTGAGCGGTCAATGGCAGCGAACAAGTACTTGTGTCGAGGTTCGTCAGGCATTTTAGGAAGGTATTTGATGTCTACGTGGACAAACCCGGGTTCATAGTTCTTGAAGGGTTTCGGCTTGGCAGTCGCAACGGAAGGTTCAAGCTGCTCACGTAACACGTTGAGATTAGAAACGTTATGTCGGCGCAAACAACGGCTCAAGCCCGAACGCGAGACCGTGGTGTTGAGGAATTCATGTGTGACGGCCAATAGGTCGTCCAAGGGGAGTAGCAGGTTGGTTCGCAAGGCAACCGTTATTTGCTCTTGTGCAGGGGAGAGATTGGCGTGAATGGTATGCGGGCGGGAGGATGCCTCGGCAGTACCTTGACGCTTGCGCCACTTGGCTACCGTGTGGCGGTTGAGATGATAAAGGTCTGCCAGCTCTTTGTTGGTAATAGAGGCCGGCTGGGCTTGTAATTCTCGGCGGATAGCCGGTGAGGTGCGTGCGTTTTTGTGGAGTTGAAGGTTCATCGTTTCGGTGCCTCGGAAAATGTTTGAGGTAAGGGAAGCGGACGCCAGTCGCCCTACGGGCTCCTTTCTTCCGCTTCCCTTACCAACTGCCCTAATACCTCTCTCGCTAAGAATAGAGGATGGCTACGGATGGGTACACAATGTGCCGGCACGGAATAGCTATAGATTGAAAATATATCCACTTATACTTATATTAGATGGGTAAATATGGAAAACGTTCTCCATACTATTAAAACGCTGCTGACATTTTCCATTTATTGAGGGGCACCAAGCAGTGCCGGAGCCATCAGCGCGTGGAGGGCTGCCATAGTGCGCTGAGGCGTTGCATGAAGCGCGTAAGGCCGTTGATCACAGCATCTCCAACGGGCTGCGCCTTAAGTCCCAAGCGCGCCATAAAGCTGATTTTTCGCTGATAGGACAAATGCAGCAGGCGCGTTCCCTTTTCTTTGACCGCGGTCAGCAACGCATCATCGCTGGTACCGATGGCGTCGCACAATGCAAGCTCTAGGGCTTGTTGACCCAGCCAGTATTCCCCGGTTGCGACTTTGTCGATATCAAGCTTTTGGCGATAACGCACGACAAAATCCTTGAACTGCTGGTGGACAACATTGATTTCATCGCGCAGTTTCTCGCGATCGGCTTCGGTGTTTTCACCAAACATTGTGACCGTACGCTTGTACTTACCGCCCTTGTACTGTTCAAAATCAACCCCGTGATGCTCAAGTAGGCGATGAAAATTAGGCATTGAGACGATGACCCCGATAGAGCCAAGGATGGCGAACGGCGCGGCGATGAGGTGATTGGCGGTGCAAGCCATCAGATAGCCGCCACTCGCGGCGATCTTATCAACACACACCGTGAGGTGTATATTGCGCTCACGGAGGCGTGCCAACTGCGAAGCTGCAAGGCCATGCTCGTGCACCGTGCCGCCTGCATTTTCCAGCCGCAGGATGACCCCATCCTTCTCGCTCGCCTGCGCCAGCAACGCGCTTATCTCCTCGCGCAGCGTCGCCGCGGCGCTCGCCCGCAGGTCCCCTTTAAAATCGATGACGTAAACCGTTTTCTTGACTTCTGGGGGTGTTTTGGCTTGTTTCTTGCGTGCTTTTGCGTCAGCTTTGCGGGCTTTTTTGTCCATCGTTGCGTGCCGCATGCGAGTCGCAATGTGCTCATACTGTTGTGCCAGATCCTTGATGATCAGGTGTTCATCATGATCGCCGCCGCCGCGCACGGCACCGATCACCATCATGAGGAGCACGGCGACAGCAACGACAAGCGTCACGGTCTCCGCAAGGAACAGGCCATAATAAAATAAAAACTCCATGGTAGATTCCTGATTGACTAAGCTGGGGTGCTGAAGGGCGCTTCTTTCTTAAGGGAACCTCGAAAAACCTCAACGGGATAGAGGAGTGGGGGAAGGGACATGATTGCCTGTAACGTAATTGGTTGATTTATAACCCTTCCCCCACTAGACAAGCCGCAGGGCACATCGACAAACTGATGGTTTCGCAATAAGTTATCCGCGGCTATTTTGGTGTTTCAGCACGTAAAATAATATCCATGAATATCAACGCTTTACGAATTCATTATCGGCGTCAATAAGGGCCAAAGCAGGCTCAACTGGATCTTTTTCAATGTGCCCTTAATATTTCCTTACGCCAAACTAAACAGCACGCTGACTGCTCTTGGGATGCTGCTCAAGAGTCTGGCTTAGGTGGCGCTGCCGTGTTTCATGCACCGCGGGATGTTTTTTCCCAGTGCCCGCTGATGCCAAAGCGGCGTCCGAGTTCATCCAACACTGCTTGTGGTCCAAGATCGTGTGCCGTCAACAATACCAGCGTATGGAACCACAGATCAGCGGTTTCTTTGACCAACGCTTGGCGATCCATGCTCTTGGCGGCGATCACTACCTCGATCGCTTCTTCGCCGATTTTCTTCAGCATCAGGTCCTCACCCGCCGCATACAAACTGGCGACATAGGATTGGCTGGGATCGGCTTGCTTGCGCTGCTCTAACACGGCGGCGAGCGCGGATAATATCGGTGTATCGTTCATTGCTGACCCTTGGCGGTGTAAATCAGTGCTGGATCGCGGATGGCATCGGTTTGCGCACGCCAAACATCACCGTCCAGCCGCCGATAAAAGCAACTGGCGCGACCGGTGTGACACGCGATCCCCCCGTGCTGGGTTACGCGCAGCAACAACGTATCGCCATCACAATCCAGCCACAGCGATTGCAACCATTGCACATAACCCGATTCCTCCCCTTTGCGCCATAACCGCCCGCGTGAACGCGACCAATAGACAGCGCGTCCTTCGGCAACGGTGGTCAGCAGCGCCTGTTGATTCATCCATGCCAGCATCAACGGCGCGTCAGTGCCTGCATCGATTGCAATCACTGGTAATAAACCGTCGGCACCCCAACGGATGTCGTCAAGCCATGATGCCATGCCATTCACACGATATAAGAGAAGGGCTTGTCTATTGGGAGAATGGGTTATAAATCAACGACTTACGTTACATGTGAGTGTATCACTTCCCCCAAACCCTCATCCCATTTCGGTTTTTCGAGGTTCCCAGAGGGATATAATGCCGCATTGTACGCTGCCCGCCCTAGCGACTGCCATGCGCCAGCCGTCGGTCAGCAAACGGATAGCGCATAAAAAGGACGGATGCAAACGGCTGAAGGTCAGCATAGCAGAGAAGCGCCGCGAATGGGGCGCTTATTCATTGCTCTGGGACGTAATGCTCCCCCAAGGGATGCTGCATCGCGCATCATGTTAGCTCTCGATCGTGTTTCAAGCAGCGCCTAGTTAGTGCATATATAATATATTGGAATCTCAAAAACCGGTAACGGGATGGGGGTTTGGAGGAAGGGATTGTTTTATTTATTAATTGGGAGCGCCTGCGGCGCGCCGCTCGCTGACCGGCGTTGCTGGTCAAGGGCACCACGAAATGATTGTTGGAAGAGGCATTTCCCCAATAGACGGTACCTCGAAAAGTTAGTGAAGCTGGTTTCCCGAGGTGTCCTATTATAAATCAATAGCTTATAAAAGAATGCCAGAATCTTCTCTGACGCATTCAGGCGATGCCTGAGCGTATCCTCTCTGCCGAAAAAGCGCTATCTTGCGTGAGGCTTTGCGAAGCATCTTGGAACCACCAATGATTGAGAAAAGTAAAAAACGCTTGTTGCTCGGCGTCAGCGCCGGTATAGCGGCGTATAAAAGCGTGGATTTGGTGCGTCGCTTGGTCGAGCGCGAGTTTGACGTGAAGGTGGTGTTGACAGCGCAAGCGGAAGCGTTTGTTACTCCGCTGACGTTGCAGACGGTATCGGGTCATGCGGTGCATACGCAACTACTCGATCACCAAGCCGAAGCGGCGATGGGTCATATTGAGCTTGCGCGTTGGGCCGATGCGGTGCTGATTGCGCCGGCGACCGCAAACACCATTGCCCGCTTAGCTCACGGGATGGCCGATGATCTGCTGGGCACCCTATGCCTCGCCACCCGCGCCACGCTTGCGATCGCCCCTGCGATGAACAAAGCCATGTGGCAAGCCGCGGCGACACAAGCCAATGTGGCGCTGTTGCAGCAGCGTGGCGTGCGCATTCTCGGGCCCGCCTGCGGTGCCCAGGCCTGCGGCGAGTTTGGTTTCGGGCGGATGCTGGAGCCTTTGGCTATCGCCGATCAGGTGGCAGCGCTGCTGGTGCCGCCTCGCCTTGCTGGACGGCACCTGATAATCACCGCCGGACCAACCTTTGAGCACCTTGACCCGGTGCGTTATCTGAGCAACCACAGCAGCGGCAAGATGGGCTATGCGATCGCCGCTGCCGCCGCGATGGGTGGGGCCGAGGTCGTCTTAGTAAGCGGCCCGGTGACCTTAGCACCGCCACCCGCGGCAGAGCGCGTGATGGTGACCAGCGCTGCCGAGATGCTGGAGGCGGTGCTTTCGCGGGTTGATGGCTGTGATATTTTTATCGCCGCCGCCGCGGTGGCCGATTATCGCCCGGCCACGCTCGCCGCCACTAAAATCAAACGCGGTGCTGAGGCATGGACACTGCGCATGGTGCCGAATGCGGATATCCTCGCCACCGTAGCGGCACGCCAGAGACGCCCGTTTTGCGTCGGCTTTGCCGCCGAGACCGATGATCTTAGGAAACATGCGCTGCAAAAGCTGCACGACAAGCAGTTGGATGTGATCGCCGCCAACCAGGTCGGGTTGCCTGACCGTGGCTTCACTGCCGATACCAATGCGCTGACGCTGCTGTGGCGCGGCGGTCAACTTTCTCTGCCGCTGGCACCAAAATCGGTGATCGCACAGGCCCTGCTGGAGCACATCGCGACGCTTTACGAGCAAAGCAGGCCAGCGAGCACTTGCCCCTCGCCTCCCTGCGCTTGAGGCCGCACCTGCTATCAACGCAACGCTGTTGATAGCTCCAGGCAACCTCCGTTACGTAGCGCTGCAATCCCTTTTAACGTGGCGAGAAGAAAACCCAACAAAGCCACGCCAGTTAAGGCGGCCCCAGCTAAGACTGCGCCAATTGAGGCCCCCCCGCGGCCTACCGTTATCGGTGGGCTGATTGCCCGCCTGGCGCGGCTCAAGCCGTGCTTGCCACTGCTGCACCCGGTTGACGACAAGCACAGCAGGCTGAGCCTGTTGGTGTTGGTGCTGGGTGCCTTCGTACTGTACGCGCTCTCTACCCCGCGGACGGTGATGTTTGAGGACGACGGGATATTTGTGTCAGCCGCCTATTTTGCTGGCACCGCTCACCCGCCGGGGTATCCGCTGTATGTGTTGCTAGGCTGGTTGATCAGCCATTTACCGTTCGGCAGCATCGCTTGGCGGGTACACCTGCTCAGCGGCCTGATGGGGGCACTGACCTGCGGCTGCATTGCTTGGCTTATTCTGCGCCGTAGCGGTAATCGCCCGGCAGCCTTGCTGGCGGGTGCCGGGCTGGCGGTATCGGAGCATTTTTGGTCGCAGGCCATTATTGCCGATGTCTATACCACCAACACGGCGTTGCTGTTCGCCACCTTAGTGCTGGTGCAGGAAGCCGCGGCGAAGCAACGTACGCTGTGCTGGGTAGGCGCTGCGCTGTTATACGGATCAGGGCTGGCGAACCATTGGCCGCTGCTGATCCTCGGCAGTTTTATATTCCTCGAATACAGCATCGCCGCAGGCGGCGATTTCTGGAAACGCTTGCTCTACTTGCCGCTCATCGCGCTCGGCGTGGCGGCGGCGCTGTATGGCTGGATGGTGTGGCGTTCGTATCAGGACACGATGATCAATTTTTCCGGCCCGATCAAGTCATTATCGGAGTTGTGGGCGATCATTGATCGCAGCAACTATGCTCACGTAGATGAAAGCATCAATGCAGGGTATCAGGATAAGCTGTCGTATCTGCAACATTTTGCAATGGATGCACTGCATCAGCTCAGCGTCTTAGGGGCGTTGATAGCCATCTGGGGGCTGTTGCTGCGTTACCGTAATCGCTGGGGCTTTGGTTGTGCCAGCGAAGGATTGGCTTTCCTAAGTAGCAGCGTGCTGCTGATCGGCCTGCTGGGATTTGAATACCAGTATTATTTTATTGCCATTTTTCGCCCCTATCCACTGGTGGCTTATTGCCTGCTGGCATTGTGGTTTGGCTACGGGCTGGCTGACTTGCAGCAGCGCTGCCAAGGGTATCAGGGTTGGGCGCGGTGGCTGTCGCCAATACCGAGCGTGGCGGCGGCGCTGATGCTGGTCGCGGTGCTGGCGTGGAACACCAAAAGCAATTACCGTGCTTTCGATACCTTCGCGGCCGAGCGCGTACAGGCGCTGCTTGATATGATAGAGCCGAACGGAGTGCTGATCGTCAGCGGCGATACCTACGTGTCCCCCTTGGCGTATGTGCATTTCGTCATGGGTTGGCGCAAAGATGTCACGGTGTATGAGAATCTCGGACTGTTGTTTGGCAATCGGCACATTAATCCAGGCTACGACATACGCAGCAAAGAACGCTACTGGATCGATTATTTTCAGCAAGAAGAGCGGCCTTTGTATTTTCTCGCGGGCGCTGGCCCCAGAGGGTTTCGTGGGCTTGCGTATTTAGGCTTTTTGGAAAAAATCGATCCGCATGCTGCCACAGGGCAGGTGGTGATTGTGCCGAATGATAAAGCCAGAGATTACTTCAAGGAGCTGGTGATGCTGCCGCGCAGCCGCGATCGCTGGGTTAATATTGGCAGGAACGAAATGCTGAAAACCTATGGTCGTTATCTTGGCCTAGCGAGTATGATTGGGGGTTCGAATCGGCAGTGGTGGCAGAATTATATTGCTGAGTCACTGGTGCTTGCAGAAACCAATTATTGGTCCTTGCTGGGGATGTTGAAGGTAATGATGAAACACAACAAGCTTGAGCGGGCGATTCAATATATGGACAAAGCGAAGCTACTGTCGAGTGCTGATCGCGCCCGCTCCCAAGAAGCCGATCTGCTCTATACCGAGGGTGTTCTTGCACAACGCACTGGCGATACGGCGCGCGCAAGGGAATTGTATAAGCAAGCGATAGTCATTAATCGGCGCCCCAAAAACCCCGCCTTCGGTGCGCTTAAGGGGTTGCAGTAGCTGGCTTTTTGATACTAATCCAGAGTGCCCGTCGAGGCCCTCTCAAGCCATACCACACCGTCTTTCGCAAGCACTTCTGCGACCACACTTCTAGGACGCCCAAGCACTGAGTGATTATCTGACGGCATCCGATTTATGCAAAGCACCTTTGATATCGATCACAGTATTTTTCGCACCTACGATATCCGTGGAATCGTCGGACGTTCGCTGAACCCCGGCACCATCTACCGCATCGGCGCGGCGATCGGGGAGCGCGCGCGCCAACTTGGCAGCGCAGGCAGCGATGCAGCGCATGGCACCAGCGTCGTGGTCGCACGCGATGGACGCAATTCCAGCGACAGCCTGCAACAGGCGCTGATCGCGGGTTTATTGGCAGTCGGTTGTGATGTCGTCAACATTGGCCAGGCAGCGACGCCGGTGCTGTACTTTGCGACCCATCACCTCGGCATTGCAAACGGCGTGGTGGTCACCGGCAGTCACAACCCAGCGGCGTATAACGGCTTAAAGATCATGCTCGGCGGCAACACCTTGCATAGCCAGGGGATCCGCGATCTGATCCCCTTGACCGAGCGCCAACAGCCGCTACCGACGGCGGCAGGCGGGCAGGTGCGCTCAGTTGACGTAACAAACGCCTATATCGAGCGTTTGGTGGCGCGCATTGGCGATGCCCCAGCAGTGCTACAGCCTGCCGCCCGACTGCGGCGCTTCAAGGTCGTGCTGGATTGCGGCAACGGTGTCGCTGGAGCGCTTGCGCCGCAGGTGTTCCGTGCTCTTGGGCATCACGTGATCCCGCTTTACTGCGAGGTTGACGGCAATTTCCCCAACCACCACCCCGACCCCACCGTATTGGCCAACCTTTGCGACCTGATCGCCACGGTTGCGCAGCACAACGCCGACGTGGGGCTGGCGTTTGATGGCGATGGGGATCGACTGGGCGTGGTTGACAACACCGGTCAGCTCATTTACCCCGATCGCCAGATGATGTTATTCGCCCGCGATGTATTAGCGGCAACGCCAGCTTCGACCATCATTTACGATGTCAAATGCAGCCACCATCTGGCGACCGAGATAGCCGCTTGCGGTGGTACTCCGCTGATGTGGAAAACTGGCCATTCGCTGATCAAGGCTAAAATGCAGGAACTCGGCGCGCCGCTTGCGGGCGAGATGAGCGGTCATATATTTTTTGCTGATCGTTGGTACGGCTTTGATGATGCGCTGTACTCTGGGGCGCGGTTGCTGCAAATACTCGCGGCGTTAAACCTGCCGCCAGCACAGGTGTTCGCCAGTTTGCCAGCCACTGTCAGCACCCCAGAGCTGCGCATTGCATTGGCTGAAGGTCAAGCGCCGCAACTGATGCAGCAGGTCATCAAAGCCGATCACTTCCCTGACATGCGCAACACCACCATCGATGGGCTGCGGGTGGACGGTGCCACCGCCTGGGGTTTGGTAAGAGCGTCAAACACCGAGCCGAGCTTAGTGCTACGCTTTGAAGCCGATGACGCGATGGCCTTGGCAGTGCTCCAGCAGCGCTTCAGGGAGTTGCTGCTGCGCATTGATGCGCAGCTTGTGCTGCCATTTTGAAGATTAAAAATATAAAAAGATCCCAGAGCTTCGCCCTCCACGATGCCAGAGCCTTACCCGAAGTCCTCGGCCCTGCACGGCGTTAAGGCGAGGGCGCAGGGGATGCTGGGGTTAGGGGTTTGGGGGAAGGGAGTACCGCGTTAAGGTGTGTTAGGAGGGACCTAACCCTTCCCCCAATACAAACGTCTTCACCCTCCTTAGACTCCTTTGATGCTAGGCAACGCCTAGCATCAAAGGATTAAAAATATTAATATCCCAGAGCCCCCGCCTGAAGTCATGCCAGAGCCTTACCCGAAGTCCTCGGCCCTGCACGGCGCTAAGCCGAAAGCGCAAGAGATCCTGGGGTTAGGGGTTTGGGGGAAGGGAGTACCGCGTTAAGGTGGGTTAGGAGGGCCTTAACCCTTCCCCCAATACCAACGTCTTCACCCTCCTTATTCTCCTTTGATGCTAGGCAACGCCTAGCATCAAAGGATATCAGCCCTGCAAAGTGGAGGATAGTCTGGAATGCACTCGCAGCTTGGCTGTAAGCGGCGATGCGAGGGCGCAATTTGATTTAGGGGATGCCTACAAACACGGCGTAGGTGTTGCCCAAGATGCCGAGGAAGCGCTGCGCTGGTGGCGCAAAGCCGCCGAACAAGGCGATGCGGTCGCACAATATTTTTTAGGGGTTGCCTACGAATACGGCGAAGGCATTGCCAAAGATGTCGAGGAAGCAGTGCGCTGGTATCGCAAAGCCGCCGCACAAGGCCATGCAGACGCACAACTTGATTTAGGGTTTGCCTACGATAGCGGCGAAGGCGTTGCCCAAGATGCCGAGGAAGCGCTGCGCTGGTATCGCAAAGCCGCCGAACAAGGACTTGCGGCGGCGCAATTTGGTTTAGGGGTTGCCTACTCATACGGCGAAGGCACTGCCAAAGATGCCGAAGAAGCGCTGCGCTGGTATCGCAAAGCCGCCGAACAAGGCCATGCGGTCGCACAATATTTTTTAGGAGTTGCCTACGCCAGCGGCGAAGGCATTGCCCAAGATGGCGAGGAAGCGCTGCACTGGGTTCGCAAAGCCGCCGCACAAGGCCTTGCGGAAGCGCAAGCTAAGCTGGGAGTTGCCTACGATAGCGGCGAAGGCGTTGCCAAAGATGCCGAGGAAGCGCTGCGCTGGTGGCGCAAAGCCGCCGCACAAGGCCATGCTGGCGCGCAATATAATTTAGGGGTTGCCTACTCATACGGCGAAGGCACTGCCAAAGATGCCGAAGAAGCGCTGCGCTGGTGGCGCAAAGCCGCCGCACAAGGCCATGCGGTCGCACAATATTTTTTAGGAGTTGCCTACGCCAGCGGCGAAGGCACTGCCAAAGATGCCGAAGAAGCGCTGCGCTGGTGGCGCAAAGCCGCCGAACAAAGCCATGCTGGCGCGCAATATAATTTAGGGGATGCCTACAAACACGGCACAGGCGTTGCCAAAGATGTGCGTGCCGCAGTGCATTGGTATCGCAAAGCCGCCGCACAAGGCGATGCGGAGGCGCAATTTGGTTTAGGGAATGCCTACGCTACTGGCAAAGGCGTTGCCAAAGATGCTGAGGAAGCGCTGCGCTGGTGGCGCAAAGCCGCCGAACAAGGCCATGCTGGCGCACAATTTTGTTTAGGGTTTGCCTACGCTAACGGCGAAGGCGTTGCCAAAGATGGCGAGGAAGCGCTGCACTGGTATCGAAAAGCCGCCGAACAAGGCGATGCGCGCGCGCTATTTGATTTAGGGGGTGGCTATGGGAACGTCACTGGCGTTGCCAAAGATGCCGAGGAGGCGCTGCGCTGGACTCGCAAAGCCGCCGAACAAGGACTTGCTTGGGCGCAATATGATTTAGGGGATGCCTACGCTAACGGCAAAGGCGTTGCCCAAGATGCCAAGGAAGCGGCGCGTTGGTATCGCAAAGCCGCCGAAGAAGGCCATGCGGCGGCGCAAGCTATTTTAGGAGCAGCCTACGATAGCGGCGAAGGCGTTGCCCAAGATGCCGAGGAAGCAGTGCGCTGGGTTCGCAAAGCCGCCGCGCAAGGACATGCAAAAGCGCAATTTAATTTGGGGCTTGCCTACGATAGCGGCGAAGGCGTTGCCAAAGATGTGCGTGCCGCAGTGCGTTGGTGGCGCAAAGCCGCCGAACAAGGACTTGCGGCAGCGCAAAATAATTTAGGGTTTGCCTACGATAGCGGCGAAGGCGTTGCCAAAGATGTGCGTGCCGCAGTGCGTTGGTGGCGCAAAGCCGCCGAACAAGGACTTGCGGCAGCGCAAAATAATTTAGGGTTTGCCTACGTTTCCGGCGAAGGTGTTATTGCGGATGAGCGCGAGGCGTATATCTGGTATTCCATCGCCAAAGCGAATGGTAACGAAACTGCGGCGGAAAGTTTACGCACAAAACAATGGCATCTGCATTTGACGGCGGCAGAAATTAAAGCCGCCAAGCGCGAGGCGGCGAAGCGCATGGCGGCGATTGATCGGGGAGAGTTCACAAGCAGCAATTGAGCCGCCCGCCACTATGCCAGAGCCTTACCCGAAGCCCTCGGCCCTGCACGGCGTTGAGGCGAGGGCGCAGGGGATGCTGGGGTTAGGGGTTTGGGGGAAGGGAGTACCGCGTTAAGGTGGGTTAGGAGGGACCTAACCCTTCCCCCAATACAAACGTCTTCACCCTCCTTATTCTCCTTTGATGCTAGGCAACGCCTAGCATCAAAGGATTAAAAATATTAATATCCCAGAGCCCTCGCCCGAAGCCGCATTCCCAGAGCGCCGCCCGAAGCCTCCATCCCCTTCCATCCCATTCAAGGTTTTTCGAGGTTCAAAATAATGAGTGATGTCCCGCAACAAACCGCGTTTGAGCTATCGCTGATGCTCGAAGCGTTGCCTTATATCCGCCGCCTCAAGGGGCGCGTGGTGGTGATTAAGTACGGCGGCAACGCGATGGCCGATGCACCGCAGGAGGACAGTTTTGCACGCGACATCGTGCTGCTCAAAACGCTGGGGGTGCATCCGCTGGTAGTCCATGGCGGCGGACCGCAGATCAGCCAAATGCTGCAACGTCTTGGCAAAACCAGCACGTTTGTTGAGGGTTTGCGGGTAACCGATGCGGCGACGATGGAAGTGGTGCAGATGGTGCTGGGGGGGGTGATCAACAAAGCGATCGTCGATCGCATCAACCACCATGGCGGTCAGGCGGTCGGGTTGACTGGCAAAGACGGCGGCTTGGTAGGCGCGCGTAAACTGTGGCTGAAGCGCACCAGCACCGCCGCCAGCCGTGCTGGTGGCGATAATGCGACTGGCGCGCGCCTTGAAACGGACGACCGCACGGGCGGCGGTGAGGTGATCGATCTTGGCTATGTTGGCGAGGTCGAGTCGATTAACCCGCGGATCATCAGCGTGCTGACTGACAACGGTTTCATTCCAGTTATCGCACCGCTGGCGACGGGCGCGGACAATCAATCTTATAATATCAATTCCGATGTTATGGCCGCTAAGATCGCCGCTGCACTAAAGGCCGATACGCTGTTGCTGCTGACCAACACCGCCGGTTTGCTCGATCACACTGGTCAATTGATCACCTCGATCAGCACCGCAAAAATCAAAGCGCTGATCGAGAGCGGCACGATCTGCGGGGGCATGTTGCCAAAAGTGCGCTACGCTATGGAAGCCGTCGCGCATGGCGTCAACAACGCCGTGATCGCCGATGGTCGGGTGGCCCATGCAGTGGTGTTGCAACTATTGACCGCGCGTGGCACGGGCACTGCGATCGAAAACCCAGCACCGCATTGATGAACGCAAGCAAACCCTCAAACGCTTCAGTTTGTCGCCGACAGCAGATCCTGGAGGTGCTGGTACGCGAGCTGGAGCAACCCAACGCGCATATTACGACCGCCCGTCTGGCGCAGGCGGTTGGCGTATCGGAAGCAGCGCTGTATCGCTACTTTCCGAGCAAAGCAAAAATGTTCGATGCCTTGTTTGATTTTGCCGAAGCCGTCGTGTTCCCACGACTGCGCCACATCAGCGCCAACCCGTTGCCGCTGGCGCGCCGCACCGAGCAGGCGGTCGAGATGCTGTTACGCTTCATCGAGCGCAATCCCGGTATTACGCGCGTGCTTATCGGTGAGGCACTATTCAGAGAAGCGGCTTCGTTACGCCAACGGGCAGCACATTTCTTCGTCCGTCTGGAGGCTGAGCTCAGAGCCATCCTGCGCCCGGCTGCAAGTGACCTCGACACCCTCGCACTGCGTGCCTCAGTGGGGCCGCGCGCGCGGTTGCTGTGCGCGTTTATCCAAGGCAGTATGTTGCAATCCAGTCTGTCGCAGCAGCATACCCTGCCGACTGCGGGCTTCGCTGATATCTGGCCGCTGCTCGAAAGAGCAACCTGCGGTTGATGCTCTGGCATAGTGGAGGGCGAGGTTTTGGTATGGGTTTCTGGGATGTTTAATATTTTTAATCCTTTGATGCTAGGCGTTGCCTAGCATCAAAGGAGTCTAAGGAGGGTAAAGACGTTTGTATTGGGGGAAGGGTTAAGGCGTGTTTAACTCACCTAACCGCGGTACTCCCTTCCCCCAAGCCCCTAACCCCAGAAACTCCTGCGCTTTCGGCTTAGCGCCGTGCAGGGCCGAGGGCGGTAGTAAGGCTCTGGCATAGTGGAGGGCGAGGTTTTGGAATTTGGGGCAACGACTCTTCCAGCAGTTATTTCGTGGTGCCGCTGAGCGGTCTATGCCGGTCAGCGTAACAAGCGCCGCTAGATGCTCCTATTTGATCGGGGCGAGAGGATTTGAACCTCCGACCACCTGAACCCCATTCAGGTGCGCTACCAGGCTGCGCTACGCCCCGAGACGATGGAAAGTCGATCGCCAATGCAATAATAATACACACACAAAAAACGGCAAAATCACCCCCAAGGACGGCACGTAAAGCCGCGTCGCCACACGCAACCCGCTGTTGCAGCACTGCTGCGCCTCAGTAGCGCAGCGCAAGCTGCTTCAGGATATCTTCTAGCTCAAGACGCAAAGAACGCAGCGTCTGATGCTCGTAGCGTTGCTGTTGGCGCGCTTCATTACTCGCTAAATAGCGCCGTGCGCCGGCGATGGTGAACCCCTGTTCGTAGAGCAAGCGCTTTATTTTCAGGATCAACTGCAGGTGCTGATCCTGGTAATAGCGCCGTCCAGCGCGTCGCTCGGGCCTCAGAGTAGGGAATTCCTTCTCCCAGTAGCGCAGCACATGGGGTTTGATGGCGCATTCTTTGCTCGCTTCACTGATCGTCAAATAACGCTTATTCAGCGTCATCGGCTACATCATCTGAAGCTTCTGCAGCGCTCGCCATAGGCTCCGAATTTATTCTGGCGCAGAGTTGTTTACTGGCATGAAAGACGGCTATCCGGCGCGGTGAAATGCTCATCGCTTCTCCAGTCCGCGGGTTGCATCCCGGGCGTTGTGCTTTATCGCGCACGTTAAAGTTACCGAAACCAGAAAGCTTCACTTGCTCACCGCTTTCCAAGGCGTGACAAATTTCTTCAAAAAACAGATCCGTATAGGCTTTCGCTTCCTTGCGCGTGAAATGCTGCTCGCTGCAAAGCGCGTTGACGATTGCCGATCGGGTCAACGTGGTCGTGGTCATAGCTCGGCCCTCTGTTGCGCTCCTGTGGAGTCCGCTAAAACGCTCATAATAGTATCCATATAGGTATCGATTTCTGTTTCGCTGAGGGTGCGTTCCTGATGGCGAAAACAAAAGCTTAAAGCGATGCTTTTGTGCTTTTTGCCGATGGCATCATCGCGGTACACATCGAAACACTCGACAGTTTGTAAAATATCGATCCCGATGGTGCTGATGCAGCTTTTGATGGTTTGCATCGGGGTCGCCGTAGGCAGCGCGATCGACAGGTCACGGCGCACCGCGGGATAGCGCGACAACGAGGCAAACTTTACCGCCGGTAAATTCATGAGCGGCGCTGGATCGACTTCAAACAACCATACCGCACCCTCAATTTTGCATAGCTTAACATGGCGTGGGTGCAATCCACCGATCAACCCAAGCGGCTGACCACGGTACATAACGCGCGCCGTTTGCTGCGGATGCAGCATCACATGTGAACCGCGTTCAAAGATTAACTCCGGCTGCATCGCCGCCGGGAACAAGGCCAGCAGATCCGCTTTACAGTCAAAAAAATCAGTCTCCCGTGGCGCTACGCCCCATTGCTGCGGCAACGCTGCACCGTAAGCCAGCCCGGCGATTAGGGTACGCTGCGCGCTTGTGTCAGCGGCAGCGCCGTCGGCGGCATCAGTCGCCGCTGCCGCGACAAACACCGGGCCGTACTCAAACACACGCAGCCGCTGTTGTTGACGGTTGAGGTTATACTGTAACACGCGCAGTAGCCCCGGCCACATCGAGGCGCGCATCAGCGCCAAATCGCTGGCGATCGGGTTATTTACGCGGATCATTGCAGCAGCATCCAACTGCTGCGCGGCGGGGTCGATAAAGCTGTAGGTGATGACCTCTTGGTAGCCGCGCTGCACCAAGTTGTCGGATAATTGCTTCTGCGGTGGCGGGCGCATCGCAAGCGCTACCGGCAGCGCCATGGGAGGCAGCTTGTGATAGCCATCAATGCGCACGATCTCTTCGATCAAATCGGCTTCAATCGAGACGTCAGCGCGGAATGGCGGCGTTTGTACGCGCCAGCCGTCCGCTTCTTGGGTTACCTCAAAGCCAAGCGCGGCGAGGCTTGTGACCACCGTCTCGTCGGGTATGGCAACCCCTAACAGGCGACGGATGCGTTGCCGCCGCAAAGCGATCGGCGGCGGTTTTGGCGGCAGCTGATCAGCGGCTTCGCTGACGCGCAGCGGCCCCGGCGCACCGCCGGTGATACGCATCAGCAGCCGCGTGGCGCGCTCGATCGCACGCTCCTGACTCTCGATCGCCGCCAGCCGACGCTCAAAGCGATACGCTGCATCGGTACTTAGCTGAGGCTTGCTGCGGCGCGCCTCTTCAAAGATCGTTCGCGGCTTGAACCAGGCTGCTTCAAGGAACACATCAACGGTGCAGGGGCTGACCGCCGTGCCAAGACCGCCCATGATCCCGGCGAGGCCGATGGCTTGGCGGTGATCGGCGATCACCAACGAGCGGGTTGAGAGCGAGCGCATGCCGCCATCGAGCAATTGCAAGGATTCATCGGCGGCGGCATAACGCACACGAATACCACCGTCAATGCGCGCGAGATCAAAAGCGTGCAGCGGCTGCCCGAACTCCAGCATCACATAGTTGGTAATGTCAACCACTGCCGAGATCGGACGCAGGCCAGCGCGGCGCAGACGTTCCTGTAGCCACATTGGAGTCGGTGCCGTTGCATCAATGCCACGGATGATACGCCCAACATAGCGCGGGCAGGCATCTGGTGCCAATAGCTCGACCATCAAGGCATCGTCGACAAGCGCTGTTACCCTAGCGTGCTCGGGCAGGCGCATGGGCAGTCGGTTAAGCGCTGCCAGATCGCGCGCGATGCCGATCATCCCCAACCAATCGCTGCGATTAGCAGCACCGCTTAACGTGATGCAAACATCGTCGCGACCAAGGTATTGGTTGAGAGAATCCCCGATCGGCGCGTCAGCGGGCAGCGCGAGGATGCCATCTGCATCCTCGCCGAGCGCAAGTTCATCCGCGGAACAAAGCATCCCTTCGCTGGGTTGACCGCGAATTTTGCTTTTTTTGATCTTGCGCCCATCCGGCAAACGGGCACCGATTTTGGCCAGTGGCGCTTTCATCCCTGGAACCACATTGGGCGCACCGCAAACGATACGGCAGCACTTCGCTTGCCCTTCGCTGTCAGCGCCAACGTCAACTGTGCATAGCTGCAGGGTATCGGCATTCGGGTGCGACTGCACCTCAGTAATCGCAGCGACAACGATACGCTCCGACAGCGTTGGGGCCGCAGCCAAGGCCTCGACTTCAAGTCCGATGGTCGTCAATTGCTGTTCAAGCACTCGCGGATCGGGCGAGACCTCAACCCATTCGCGTAGCCACTGGTGACTGATTTGCATTATTGCGGCGCTGTACTGGCGTCAGATTGGATCAACGGAACTGTTGCAGAAAACGCAGATCATTGTCGAAAAAGTGACTCATGTCATCGATACCATAGCGCAGCATCGCAAACCGCTCAACCCCCATACCAAACGCAAATCCCAGATAACGCTCGCTGTCGATGTTGCAATTCGAAAGTACTTGTGGGTGCACCATGCCGCAACCTAACACCTCCAGCCAGCTCTGGTCGTGCTGAAAGCGAATATCGACTTCAGCGGATGGTTCAGTGAATGGGAAGAACGACGGACGAAAACGCAGTTGCGCATCATCGCGCTCAAAAAAGCAGTGTATGAAATGGTGCAGCACGCTCTTCAAATGGGCGAAGCTGGTGCTCTCTGAGACCAACAGCCCCTCTATTTGGTGGAACATCGGTGAGTGGGTTTTGTCTGAATCGCAGCGATAAACCCGCCCTGGGGAGAGAATGCTGAGCGGTGGCTTTTGCTGCATCATTGTGCGGATCTGCATTGCCGAAGTATGCGTGCGCAGTAGCTTACCGTTGCTGCAGTAGAACGTGTCCTGCATTTCCCGCGCCGGGTGGTGGCGTGGGAAATTGAGCGCATCGAAATTGTGGAACTCATCCTCAAGATCATCGCCAACGACGGTGGTAAAACCGATCTGCTCAAACAGCCCAATGATACGCCGGCAGGTCAGGGTCAGCGGATGCAAACCGCCACACGCCGTGCCGCGTGCGGGCAAGCTGACATCGATCGCCTCGATCGCTAGGGTCGCCTCAAGCAGCGCCTGTTCCAGCGCCTTTTGGCGCTCGGTGAGGGCCATGGAGAGCTTGGCTTTGGTGTTGTTGATGCGCTTCCCCGCGGCGGGCCGCGCAGCAGCGTCGAGTTCGCCAAGCGCACGCAGTTCGTGCGTCAACAGACCACGTCGCCCCAGATAACGCACCCGCAGCTGCGACAGCGCGGTTAAATCCGGTGCCGCGGCAATCGCCGCCAGCCACGCTTCCAGTTCGTCCAGCACTGCTGCCATGCGCGTTCATCTCCAGGTCCGCTTATTCTCAGCGGGTACAGGCCAAAACATACTCGCATCTTCCCCAATGCTTTGACGAACTGAGAGGCTCGACAGTATAATCGGTATTCCTGCTCGGAACCATACTGCCCACGCGCTGCTGCCAGCCGATAACCTCAACTGCACCGTCAATATACGTGCGACAGCGTCTGGTTTATCAGGAGGGGCACCTTGAAAAATACGCTGGTGTTTTTGGCGAAGGCGCTGGGAATTGTGGAGGGCGGGGTTTCTGGGATAGTGGAGGGCAAGGCTCTGGAAGGGCTTCGGGCGGTGCTGATATTACTTCAGCACTGTTTTTGCCTCACCGATGGGGAAGCCCATTAAGCAACTCGCTTTCAACCGCCAGTGGCCGTATGCCTTGAACATCACCGAGCAATCAGAGCGTACGACCGGCTGGCGTCTTTGCCTTTTATCACCAGAAGACCGTACCTTGGACTTTCTCAACGATTGGCGCCATCATGCACTGACAGGGCCTCATAGCGGCGTTTAAACGGCATTTGAACACCGTTTGAAACCGCACACCGCACACACCACATTGCAGCGTGCGCCCTACGAGGCTTGCTTGAGCCGCTTATAGACCTCATCTAGCACCTGCTCTTGCAGAAACTTGAACAGCGCCTTGTCAGAATAGACGCGCTCAATGAAGCGCCCGTGCTCGGCGTGGCGATCGCTGAGCGCCTGCCTGAAAGCCCGCTCGGCGATGTATCCGAAGTTCTCCCGCGTGTTAGCCTTGGCGATCGGCTGCATAGCCTCATCGCTCACCATCTGCTTGATCACCCCATCCACCAGATCTTGGGCGTCAAAGTCGGTGCCGAAGCGGTCGTTGACGACCTTGATCAGCCTAGAAAGCTTCTCGCTTTCATCCTTGGTCTTGCCGCTGCCGGTTTCGCTCGGCCCGTAGAGTGCTTGGGCGCCCTTGATGGTTAAGGTGAGGGCCTCCTCAGCCTGCTTCTGCAGCCGGTAGTATTGCAGCGCCACGTCGTCGTCCAGAGCCACCTGCTGCGTACCCTCGCCCTGCCACGGGAGTTTCCTCAGCAGCATCTTGCCGAAGACGTAACGCTTTTCTAGGTCGACGTCGCAGAAGGGCACGATCTGTGCCAGAAAACCATACAGGCTGCAATACGCGGTGAGTTGCCCGCGGAAGTCCTCGGCCGGCTCTTCCTCCAGCGCTTTGAAGCGCGCAACGGCAGGATCAAGGGCGGCGTTGAGGTGGCCGTTGTCCGACGCCGACAGTGCCGCCTTGGGTTTAAAGAAGGTATCCCCGAAGCGTGCAACCTCGGCCTCGGTATAGACTTGGGCCGCATCCAGATCGCCCTGAAGCGCGTAGAGCCGTTGGGGATCGATGCTGTCGGCGATGGTGGCACCCGTGTAGTAGGCTTGAAAGCTCTCGAGGATCTCCTCGCGGTCGTTGACGAAGTCGAGCACTAGGGTTTCGGTTTTGCCGTGCGCTGTGCGGTTGAGGCGCGACAGGGTCTGCACCGCTTGGATGCCTTCGAGGCGTTTGTCGACGTACATGGCCACCAGCAGCGGCTGGTCGAAGCCGGTCTGGTACTTGTTGGCCACGATGAGCACGTTGTAGCGGTCGCTCGCGAAGGCGCTGGGCAATGCCGCTTCCTTGAGGCGCTTGCCGCTCTTGGGGTGCTGGTTCATTTCCGGCTCAGTGTAGGGTCGCTCGAAGGTGGTCGCATCGGCGGGATCGCACACCTCGCCGGAGAAGGCCACTAGGGCGCTGACGTCAGTGTAGCGCTTCTCGGTCAAGTAGTTGTCGAAGGCGCGCTTGTAGCGCACCGCGTGCAGGCGCGATGGAGTCACCACCATGGCTTTGGCCGCACCCCCCAACTGCGGCAGTACGCAGGCGCGGAAGTGCTCGATGATGACCTCGGTCTTCTGCGCGATGTTTGTCGGGTGCAGGCTCACGAAGCGGGCCAACGCCTGGCTGGCTTTTTTCTTGTCGAGTCTGGGGTCGTCAACCACCGACTTCACGAGCTTGAAGTAGCGCTTGTAGGTGGTGTAGCCGCGCAGCACGTCGAGGATGAAGCCCTCCTCAATGGCTTGACGCATTGAGTACAGGTGGAAGGGCGCTGGCTTGCCGTCCGCCCCTTTGTGGCCGAACAACTCTAGGGTCTTGAACTTGGGCGTTGCGGTGAAGGCGAAAAATGACAGGTTGGCTTGCGCACCGCGCGAAAGCGCCGCGCGCAGTGCCGCTTGGTCGGGCGTGTCTAGGTCGCCGGCTTCGGCCTCGAAGCGTTTGGCGATGTTTGAGGCACCCAGGATCTCCTTCATGTTTTTCGCCATTTCGCCAGACTGCGAGCTATGTGCCTCGTCCACGATGACAGCGTAGCGGCGCTCGGGGAAATGCTCGATCTGGTCGGCGATGAAACCGAACTTGTGGATGGTGCTGATGATGATCGGTACCCCGCCGACCAGCGCCGTGGCAAGCTGATCGGAGTGCTGGTCGATCTTCTGCACCACGCCTTGTTTGTGGTCTAACTGGTAGATGGTGTCCTGAAGCTGCTGATCGATCACCTTGCGGTCGGTGATGACCACCACGCTGTCGTAGAGCTTACGCTCATGCGCATCGTGCAGGGAGGCAAGGCGATGGGCCAGCCAAGCGATCGAGTTCGACTTGCCCGAGCCGGCGCTGTGCTGCACTAGGTAGTTGGTGCCGGCACCCGCCGTGCGCGCTGCCGCCACCAGTTGCTGCACGCAGTCAAGCTGGTGGTAGCGCGGGAAGATCAGCGTCTCGCGGCGCTCGCGGTGGCCCTCGGTGGTGCTCTTCTCCTCGACCTGGAGGTGCATGAAGCGGGCCAGGATGTCGAGCAGGCTGTCGCGCTGCCAGATCTGCTCCCATAGGTAGTGGGTGCGGTGCCGCCCTGCAACGGGCGGGTTGCCGGCGGCGCTGCCGTGGCCTTTGTTGAAGGGCAAAAATACGGTCTTGCTGTGCGCCAGTTGGGTGCTCATCCAGACGGCATCACTGCCCACCGCGAAGTGCACTAGGGCGCGGCGCTTGAAGCGGAAGATCGGCGCATCGGGGTTGCGGTGGTGGCGGTACTGGTACTTGGCGTGCGCCGCGGATTGGTCCGTCAGCGCGTTCTTCAGCTCGGCAGTAACCAGCGGGATGCCATTTAAAAACAGCACCAGATCAAGGGACTGACCGCGCCGCTGCGGGTCAAAGTGCAGTTGCCGCACAACGCCGAGGCGGTTGGCGGCGTACCGCGTCGCTATCTCGGGGTTCAGACCGTGGGCTGGCTGGAAGCTCGCCACGCGCAGCAGCGCCCCGTAGAACTTGAAGCCGTGGCGCAGGAGGTGGAGCACCCCGCGCTGGATGCTGGCTTGCTCGAAGGCGTCCAACAGCGTGGTCGAAAGCCTTGCGCCGTGGATCCCCTGTTGCTTAGCCCAGAGCGTGGGCTGGGTGTCGCGGATATAGCCCAGCAGATCATCGACGATCAGCGCGCGCTCAACGTCAAAAGCATCGGCGGCGCGCGCGACATAGCCGCCGTGCTCAAGCAGGTGCTGTTCGATCAGCGCTTCAAAGGCTTCCTCGGTGTGGGCTTTCATGCCGCTCCTTTGATGTCGATCTGACCAGTGACGGCAGCGGTGATCAAGGACTGGCGGTATTCGCGCAGGCGCTCAATCTGAGTCCCTATCTTCTGTACCAGCGCATCGCTGGTGGCGGTCTGGCGGTCAAGGAAGTCGGCGATAGCCCGTTGGGTAGGAAGGGGAGGGAGTGGAATCAAGGCATCCTTCATCCCCTGTTGACTAAGTCCGAACCGAGTCACCCCATTTGCTGCGAGCCAGAACTGGTCTCGAACACCATCGGCCTGCATCACTCTAAGCAGAAAAGGACCATGTACGTCCTCGTGTGGCCGCAGCATTGTTAGGTGGTAGCCACAAACCACACCCGGCATATTTGCCTTAATGCATGTAGGCACGGCGATGTCGTCCCAGATTTCCGAATCTTTGGTGATGATGATGTCACCAGCGCACAACTCGAACTTGGCGATCTCTTTTGGCGTAGCGGTTGCTGCCATGAAGTTCATACCATCCGTGATGTACTCGTTGTAGTACACGTCCGTGTAGTTGCAAAGACGAACGGGAAGACCGCCTTCGTAGCTCTTCTTGTCGACGTTGCTGTTTTGCACGGTGGCAACATGCCGGAGCGGCCGCACACCCCACCCAGAAGGAACGTGCTCAACCCAAAGAGGTGTGTTCGGTGCACCTACCCCAGCATCCCGCGAACCGCGGCTTCGATCGCCGCCAGCGACCGCGTCGGCGTCCAGCCCTTGGGTTACCGCCCGCTGGATCAGCGCGGCGCGCTTCTCGGTAAGCAGCGCGATCAGCCGCTGTTTGGTGTCGATCAGCGCATCAATGGCGGCGGTCTTGCGGTCAAGGAAGTCGGCGATGGCCTGTTGGGTAGGGAGGGGAGGGAGCAGTACTGCTCGGTCGCCGACCATTTCCGCACCGATAGAGGGGACTGCACCAGGATTCACAACGTCATCGAAACGAACTGTGTTCATTGCATAAAGCAGGAAGTTGGGGTGTACAACGGACGTGTCTGGGACGAGTCCGAGCATGTTGTTGTCGATGCAGGATGGACATGATGCTCGCACGAAACGATGGAGGAGCAGCGCAGCTCCGACCTTCGCCATGAAGACCGTGTGCCTAGGGAACACAAAGGCACCTAGGCTTCTGGCTGTGCCGGTATCGACGTAGTTGTCTGTGCTGTTTAAGAATCCCTTCTGATCAGTGACTGAGATGTCCTTGACCTTGTAGAACGGAATCGCTGCCGACATGTCGCCTTGTGCAGCATGCGGAAAACCAGCGCCGCCTTTCAACTTGCCAAGGAAGCGGAGTCGCGTGGGTTTGAAAATTGGAACACTCACGCGAGTACCTCTTCCAGCAACCCATGGATCTCAGCCTCCAGCGTGCGGATCTCGGCCTCGATCGTATCCAGCGGGCGCGGCGGGGTGTACTGGTAAAAATGCCGCGTGAACGGGATCTCGTAGCCTACTTGGGTCTTGCTCTGGTCCACCCAGGCATCGGGTACATGCGGCAGCACCTCGCGCGCCATGTAACTCTCAATCGCCTCTTTGAGCGGCACGTTCTCGTAGTCGCGCAAGCCAGCGTCCGGCTCCGCTTGGCCGTTGCTGGTGCAGACCGTCGCCGTCTCGTCGCGCTCGGAGAGTGCTGTCAGCAGTGCCTTTTGCAGCGCTGGCGGCAGCACCACGCCCTCGGTTTTCGCAGCGGCTTTGAGGGCCTTCACGAAGGCCGCGCGATCGCGGTACACGCGCGCCGCATCTAGCTGCGCAAGCACGCGCCGCAGCGCCGCTTGGGTGTTGCGCCCTGCGGCTACTTCGGCGGCGGCCTCGCGGTTTTGGTTGTTGCTCTTGACCAAGCGCTGCCAACTGCGCTCGTCCTCTAGGCGCGCGATCCGTGCGGTGCTGGCTTGAAAGTTGCGGCGCAGCGGGCGCTCGACGGTGATGCGCTGGAAGCCAAAATCGTGGTTGTCGAAAATCCTGACCTGCGGGCTTTCCTCGAAGTCGGCATACAGCCGCGTCAGCTGAGAGATGTGCGCGGGCGACAGTTCCTTGCGTTTGTTGCCTAACGATTTGCGCATCTTCTGAAAGCACTCGACGCCGTTGATCAGCTGTACCTTGCCGCGGCGCGCAGGCGCTTTGCGGTTGCTCAGCAGCCAGATATAGGTGCTGATGCCGGTGTTGTAGAACATTTGATCTGGAAGGGCGATGATGGCTTCGAGCAGGTCATTTTCCAGCAGGTAGCGGCGGATCTCGCTTTCGCCCGAGGCGGCAGCACCGCTGAACAGCGGCGAGCCGTTGAAGACAATGGCCAGCCGCGAGCCGCCGGCGGCTTTGGGCTTCATCTTGGACCGCATGTGCAGCAGGAACAGCAGCGCGCCGTCGCTCTTGCGCGGCAGGCCGGGGCCGAAGCGCCCCTCCCAGCCAAGGCTATCGTACTCGCCGCGGATCGCTTTCTCGGCCTTCGTCCAGTCAACCCCAAAAGGCGGGTTGGAGATCAGGTAGTCGCTTCGCACGCTGCCTAATTGGTCATCAGAGAAGCTGTTGCCGCGCTTGATGTTGTCGGCGTTTTGTCCCTTGATCAGCATGTCGGCCTTGCAGATGGCGTAGGACTCGTCGTTCAACTCCTGACCGAAAACCTCAAGGTGGGCGTCGGGATTCAGCTCGTGCAGGTGGGTCTCGGCCACCGACAGCATACCGCCGGTGCCGCAGGCCGGGTCGAGCAGGGTACGCACCGCGCCCGGGCGGCGCAGCGCCTCGTCGTCCTCCACGAACAGCAGATTGACCATCAGGCAGATCACCTCGCGTGGGGTGAAGTGCTCCCCGGCGGTCTCGTTGGATTGCTCGGAGAAGCGCCGGATCAGCTCCTCGAAGATAGTACCCATCTCCATGTTCGAGACCGCATCTGGGTGCAGGTTGATGGCATTGAAGCGCTGCAGCACCTGAAACAACAGATTGGCCTGGTCGAGGCGCTGGATCTGGGGCTCAAAGCGGAAGTGCTCGATGATGTCGCGGGCGTTTTCCGAGAACGCGTTGATGTAGGCGATGAGGTTTTGGGCGATGTGCTCTGGATCGGCCAGCAAGGAGGCAAAGTCGAGCTTGCTGGTGTTGTAAAAGCCCTGGTCCGCAGCATTGCGAAGCTGTTGATCGCGCAGCCTCTGTGGGGAGTCTCGGTACTTTAGGTCAGCGCGGTGCACGTCAGGGCGGGTGGGGGCGAGGACCTGATCCAAGCGGCGCAGCACGACCAGCGGCAGGATCACCCGCCCGTACTCGTACGGCTTGTAGTCGCCGCGCAGCAGTTCCGCGATCGACCAGATAAAGCTTACTTTCTCGCTGAAGCGATCCATCAGCCCTTAGCCATCAGTCCTTAGCCATCAGTCCTTAGCGGCTGCCATCAACGCCAGAAAATACAGTCCCATCGTCGCTCCGGCCAATGCCGTGATATCCGCCACATCGTAAGCCGGCGCTACTTCAACCACGTCGGCACCGATGATTCGCAAGCCAACCAAGGCGCGTATAATCTCCTTGACCTGCCAAGTGCCTAGGCCGCCGATCACCGGCGTGCCGGTACCCGGCGCACAGCTCGGATCCAAGCAATCGATATCAAACGTCAGATACACCTGGCGCATCCCAATCGTTTCTCGAATCGCCTTTACGGTGGCACTTATCCCCTGTTGGTGGACAAATGTGGCATCTAGGATGCGGATCCCGCGGGTATCGGGATTGGTGGTGCGGATGCCGACCTGCACCGAATAGGCTGGATCAAACAAGCCCTCGCGTAAGGCGTGGGTGAACATTGTGCCGTGGTCGATATCGCTATTGTCATCACCCCAAGTATCGGTATGCGCATCAAAATGCAATAACGACAATTTGCCGTAGCGTTCGGCGTGTGCCTGCAACAACGGGTAGCTGACGAAATGATCGCCGCCAAAGCTCAACAGCCGCGTATCTGTGGCAATGATCTGGGCGGCGTGTGCGCGGATCTGCGCCGGCATGTTCTGCGGGTGCGCAAAATCCAAAGGGCAATCACCATAGTCGACGATCGACAGCGTGCTCCGCGGATCGGAGGCAAAACCATACGGCCCGCCCCAGCAAAGCTGCGACGAGGCTTCACGAATAGCGCGCGGCCCAAATCGGGCACCGGGGCGATTGGTGGTGGCAGCGTCAAACGGGATGCCAGTGACTGCAACATCCACCTGATCAAGCTGCCGCGAATACACGCGGCGCAAAAAACTGGTGGCACCAGCAAAGGCCGCTTCATGACGCAAGCCATACGGCTGAGAGTTCAAAAAGGCATGGTCAGAATCTTTAATGGGGCACATAAGTGAAGATGCTCCTTGAGGGTTGACGGCTGTGTTTCAGGTAGAGCCTGCATCAGTGCGATGCGGCATCGGGAGGCTGTGCCGGAATCAGCGGGGTTACGGTGTTGACATCGGCATTTTGCGCACGATGGCGCAAGTAGTGATCGAGTAGTACTAGCGCTAACATGGCTTCAGCGATAGGGGTGGCGCGGATCCCAACGCAAGGATCATGGCGTCCAGTGGTTACCACCTCAACCGCCTTGCCATGCACATCCACGCTGCGCCCGGGTAAGCGGATGCTGGACGTTGGCTTCAGCGCAATACTGGCATGAATGTGCTGTCCGCTTGAGATCCCGCCTAAAATACCCCCGGCGCGGTTGCTTAAAAAGCCGGCTTCGCTGATCTCGTCGCGGTGCTCGCTGCCGCGCATCCCAACGACTGCAAAACCGGCACCGATCTCGACCCCTTTGACCGCATTGATGCTCATCAACGCATGGGCAATGGCGGCGTCCAGCCGATCGTACACCGGCTCTCCAAGCCCCGGCGGCACCCCCAGTGCCATCACTTCAACGCG